>NZ_SWFM01000009.1 GCF_005144865.1 Guptibacillus hwajinpoensis | reverse complement strand
GATAGGTTCGGGGTGGAAGCGTGGCAACACGTGGAGCTGACGAATACTAATCGATCGAGGGCTTAACCTAAAAACGAAAAGTAAAGCAGGCTTGGTCACATTCGTAGACCATTGGAGCTCTTGAACGCAAGGCGCTTTTCGCCTGAAGTGAAAGAGTGAAATGGGCAAGAATATAGCCTGAGGAACTAGATATTCTTATTGGAAAACGTTGCGAGTGCTATCTAGTTTTCAGGGAATGAAAATTTCTCTTGAACTTCATAAAGAAGTATAGTAAGATATATCTTGTCCTTGGTTAAACACTTTCTAGTGGATCAACCCTTGATTAGTCTGGTAATGATGGCGAAGAGGTCACACCCGTTCCCATGCCGAACACGGAAGTTAAGCTCTTCAGCGCCGATGGTAGTTGGGGGATCTCCCCCTGCAAGAGTAGGACGTTGCCAGGCTGACCAATATTCCACAGTAGCTCAGTGGTAGAGCAATCGGCTGTTAACCGATCGGTCGTAGGTTCGAATCCTACCTGTGGAGCCATAATGCTTCCATAGCTCAGCAGGTAGAGCACTTCCATGGTAAGGAAGGGGTCATCGGTTCGAATCCGTTTGGAAGCTCCAGGACATGGCCCGTTGGTCAAGTGGTTAAGACACCGCCCTTTCACGGCGGTATCACGGGTTCGAATCCCGTACGGGTCACCAATTTAATTTAGTTTTACTCTGTGGAGGATTAGCTCAGCTGGGAGAGCATCTGCCTTACAAGCAGAGGGTCGGCGGTTCGAGCCCGTCATCCTCCACCATTTTTAATTTAATCATAATTGATTCATTTTCAGGAGTACTCACTAGAGTGCACTGTTTTTTGTTTGTTAGTATGATAAAATACTTCGCCGGCCTAGCTCAATTGGTAGAGCAAGGAGCAATGCTTCACTGAATTGACTGCGACTTGTCTCGACGCAGCATAACTTCGAAGCGTTACTGGTAGAGGAAGAGACAACGACATGATTATGCTTCATAATACTTCGCCGGCCTAGCTCAATTGGTAGAGCAACTGACTTGTAATCAGTAGGTTGGGGGTTCAAGTCCTCTGGCCGGCACCATTTTTTCTCACTTGTGGAGGGGTAGCGAAGTGGCTAAACGCGGCGGACTGTAAATCCGCTCCCTCAGGGTTCGGCGGTTCGAATCCGTCCCCCTCCACCAGTAAGAGCCATTAGCTCAGTTGGTAGAGCATCTGACTTTTAATCAGAGGGTCGAAGGTTCGAGTCCTTCATGGCTCACCATATGCGGAAGTAGTTCAGTGGTAGAACATCACCTTGCCAAGGTGGGGGTCGCGGGTTCGAATCCCGTCTTCCGCTCCAAATAACTTAATAATGCGGGTGTAGTTTAGTGGTAAAACCTCAGCCTTCCAAGCTGATGTCGTGGGTTCGATCCCCATCACCCGCTCCATATGGGGCCTTAGCTCAGCTGGGAGAGCGCCTGCCTTGCACGCAGGAGGTCAGCGGTTCGATCCCGCTAGGCTCCACCATTTTCCTTAAACCATGTTTAGGGTTTTTTTTATGTCCAAAAATAGATGGTAAGCTATGATTTCATTCGTGGCTAATGCTAATGATTTTTTATTAATATTTCACTTATTTATAACTCATCGTATTCTGTATTGTTTTTTTCCTTTATATTTATCCGTAAAAGCTGTCAATTTACGTAATTGCATGAATATTTATTCGAGTTTTATGTCAGGTTGAGTCATTTGTTGTGATATGGGTAAAATAGAGCTAGAACAAGATACGAGGAGGACTACATAATGAATAATCAATTATCAATTATAGGAGTACCAATGGATCTTGGCCAAATGAGGCGTGGAGTAGATATGGGACCGAGCGCGATCCGTTATGCAGGAATTGTTGAACGATTAACGAACTTAAGCTACGATATTGAAGATCTTGGTGATATTGAAATTGGAAGACCTGAGAAGCGTCCTGAAGAACAAGATCATCAGTTAAAGAATTTAAAAGAAGTAGCAGATGCTAGTGAAAAGCTATCTAACGTAGTAAATGAGGTAGTAAAGCGTAAGCGTTTTCCACTTGTTTTCGGTGGAGATCACAGTATCGCAATTGGTACACTTGCTGGTGTGGCGCGTAATTATGATAACCTGGGTGTTATCTGGTACGATGCTCACGGTGATTTGAATAACTCTGCTACATCGCCATCTGGGAATATTCATGGTATGCCACTTGCGGTAAGTCTTGGTATTGGAGATGAGTCGTTGACTGGAATTTCTGGATATACTCCGAAGATTAAACCAGAAAACATCGTTATTATTGGTGCTCGCTCTCTGGATGAAGGTGAACGGGAATTAATTAAGGAAAAAGGAATTAAAGTTTATACAATGCATGAGATTGACCGCATGGGTATGACTAAGGTAATGGAAGAAGCAATTGAGTATGTTTCAAAAGGAACAGATGGTGTGCACTTAAGCCTTGATCTTGATGGACTTGATCCACATGATGCACCAGGCGTGGGAACTCCTGTCCTTGGGGGAATTAGCTACCGCGAAAGTCATCTTGCTATGGAGATGCTCGCTGAATCAGATATTCTTACTTCCGCTGAATTCGTAGAAGTTAACCCGATTTTAGATGAGAAAAACAAAACGGCTACTGTAGCTGTAGCTTTAATGGGATCACTATTTGGAGAGAAATTAAAATAACATAAATAACTGCGGCCTCCTTCATTAGAGAGCCGCAGTTTTTTTATTTCGACACTGATCATATTCATTTAGTAGAAAGTCTAGATAAGTGCTGATCTCTATGATTTCAGAGGAGCTGAGTGGTTGGTTTCTGGCTAATAAATTCATTTTTTGGCGTGACGCTTCAATTTCCTCAAGTAAATGATCTTTCTCTTCTCCGATGTGAAAGCTTATTCGTCGATTCAACCTTTCCATAAGCCGAACCACCCTTTCGATAATTTATTTCGTTAATACCCACAATAATGAATAACTAAACTATTTTTTATTAGAAATATATGTATTCCCATTAATACGAGTGAAACAAACATGCTAGAATAGGGAAAGATGAACAGATTTTTTTTTAATAAAAGTGAAACTTTGTATTTCCTGATACGTAAGTATAGTAGCCGCAGGAATCAGCGGGGGTTGAGAGAAGATATGGATGCCATTGTAAAAAGAATTATATTGCAAGTGAGAAAAGGAGATCATAATGCATTTGGGGAGTTAGTGGAGCTCTACAAAGACAGAGTTTTTGCGCTATCCTACCGAATGCTAGGTAACAGACAGGAAGCAGAAGATGTAGCACAGGAGGCGTTTATTCGTGCCTACACGAATATTGATCGCTATCAAATTGATCGCAAGTTTTCTACCTGGTTATATCGAATTGCTACTAACTTGTCTATTGACCGAATGCGTAAGAAAAAGCCAGATTATTACCTTGATGCTGAAGTTTCAGGTACGGATGGATTAACGATGTACTCTCAAATATCAGCAGACGAACAATTACCAGAAGATGAAGTAGTTTCTCTAGAAGCACAGGATGGTATACATCGAGCGATTTTAAGTCTTCCTGCTAAGTATAGAAGCGCAATTACACTGAAATACATTCAGGAGCTATCCCTTAAGGAGATTAGTGAAATATTAGATCTGCCAATCGGGACAGTCAAAACCCGAATACATCGAGGGAGAGAAGCACTTAGAAAGAAGCTTCAAGAGCAATGAAAGGGGGAGAAGCTATGAAATGCCCTGCAGAAATGATTGGAATTATGCATGACGTACTTGATGAAGACGCAACGCAGGAACAGAAGCGTTTGTTATTTAATCATATACAAACATGCAGTGACTGCAAGCAACATTATGAAGAATTAAAGAAGACGGAATCGTTTCTCCTCAGCTCGCCTTCTATGAAGGCACCCGATGGTTTTACATCAAAGGTAATGCAACAGCTACCACAGGAGAAGCGAACGGTGTGGATAAAGCGATGGATGAAATCACATCCACTTGTTACGGCAGCAATTCTATTCCTAGCTTTAATGACAGGTTCAGTGTACTCGTCATGGACGAGTGAAGATCAACTATCTGCTTTGTCTGGTAACTTGAGATTCGATCAGGAAACCAACACAGTAATAGTCCCTGAAGGAGAAGTAATTGAAGGAGATTTAACTGTCAAAAACCGAAACCTTGAAATAGAAGGCGAAGTGAAAGGTGATGTTCTTGTTATTAATGGAGAACAATACATGGCTTCTGCCGGACAAGTGACTGGCGACATTGAAGAAGTTGATCACATTCTTGACTGGACCTGGTATGAACTGAAGAAACTAGTTCACAGTGTAGGGGATTTTTTCACAAATGAAGAAAGTAAATAAACCGTCCAGGTGGGCGGTTTATTTACTTTGTAATGAAGAACAAATTTGTTAATCGTTACTCGGGTTAATAATAAGTTGTCAAACAAAGGCACGAGCGTTTTTTTTACATGGAATAATTATGATATAATTAAAAAGTTACAGATGTATTTTAGCGATGCATATAAATGAACCTCAGGCTAAATACAATATGTTTGGAGGAAGAGCCGTGCTGCCTGTTGGAAATGTTAATGTACTTGATTACATAACAGAGATAATAGATATTCTACTTGTGACCTATGTTATTTATAAAATCATTATGCTTATTCGCGGTACGAAAGCGGTTCAGCTTTTGAAAGGTATAACCGTAATCATTGCAGCATGGTTTTTAAGTAGTTTCTTTGAATTAAACACTCTGCATTGGATATTAGAACGGGTTGTTCTCTATGGACTTCTTGCGATAATTATTATCTTCCAGCCAGAGCTGCGTAGGGCACTTGAACAGCTAGGACGTGGCAGGTTATTTGCCCGCACCGCTGTTGAAGAAGAAGAAACAAACAAAATGGTTGAAGCAATCATTAAATCGTCATCGTATATGGGAAAACGCCGAATTGGTGCATTGATATCGATTGAGCGAGAAACAGGATTAAATGACTACGTCGAAACAGGTATTCCAATGAATGCCAAGCTGACATCAGAGCTACTTATAAATGTATTTATCCCAAATACACCGCTACATGATGGGGCTGTTATCCTGAAAAAGGATGAGATTCTTGCAGCAGCCTGTTACCTACCACTTTCCGAAAGCCCTTTTATCTCTAAAGAACTTGGGACCAGACATCGAGCTGCGCTCGGAATAAGTGAAGTAACGGATAGCTTAACACTAGTCGTATCCGAAGAAACAGGAAGTATATCGCTGACAAAAAATGGAGAGCTTCATCGAAACTTATCTGAGGAAGTCTTACGAGATTTGCTAAATGCTGAACTGAACCCTGCTATTTCAAAGACTGAAACTTCCAACCGTTTTAGTAATTGGAGGGGGAAAAAGTAATGGACAAATTGTTAACAAGTAATTGGTTTGTCAAGATCATCTCTTTTCTTCTCGCACTAATGCTCTATACAATCGTGGCAATGCCAGACGCTTCGACATCGGGGACAAACGGGTTGTTTGAACCTGAGACTGACAGTGAGCCAATAACAGATATGGAGCTTCAAGTGCTTTATGATGAAGACAACGTGGTGGTATCTGAGTTACCTGAAACCGTCGATGTCCTCGTCAAAGGTCGTACAGACGGCGTGATGCTTTCAAAGCTTAAGAACAAAGAAATCTATGTGGATTTACGTAATTTAACCCCCGGACAGCATCTTGTCACGGTCAAGCATAGGGATTTTCCTGAAAATGTTGATGTGACAATTGATCCTGCTAGAGTTTCTGTCACAATTGAAGAAAAGAAATCAAACAATTACCAAGCTGGAATTAATCTGCTAAAGGCAGAAGAACTTCCGGAAGGGTATTCAACGGAAGAGCCGATTGTAACACCAAAGACTGTTACAGTTACTGGAGCAAAATCCAAGCTTGATCAAGTTGCCTTTGTTCGCGGTTATGTTGACGTAAGTGGTGCGAAGGAAGAAGTGAACCAACGTATTACACTTAACGTATACGATGGGAATATGGATGAGATACAGGGATTAACCATTGATCCTGCTGTAGTTGATGTTAAAGTTCCAATTAAGGCTCCTTTTAAAAAGGTACCTATTAAGCTTGATCAAAAAGGTGAACTGTCTGAAGGTATAAGTATCTCTTCTATTGAACTAGAACCAACTGAAGTATCGGTATTCGGTCCAGAAGAAGAACTTGATGGACTTGAGTATCTTGATGGTATTCCGCTTGATCTTTCAGAAATATCCAAAGATACAACGATTGAGCTTGATATACCTGTTCCTAAAGGTATGAAGAAAGTAGACCCAGAGACGGTTAAGGCAAAAATCACAGTTGGGAAAGAGGATGAGAAAGCATTTGATGATGTTCCAATTAAAGTCACTGGTGTCTCAGATGGTTTGAAAGCAAGCGTATCGAATCCTAAAACAGGAGTAACAGATATGAAGCTGTATGGTGTATCAAGTGTACTGGATAATATCCAAAACGGTGATTTCCAGGCATATATTGATGCAAGTGGACTCTCTGAAGGTGAGCATGAGTTAGGTCTTCAATGGAACGGACCATCTTATGTTCGATGGTCAGGGTCAACGAAAAAAGTCACTCTTACAATAGAAAACAGTACATCTTAGTAGCAGGAACTGCTCGATAATAAAAGGAGAGTATAACGATGGGTAAATATTTTGGTACCGATGGTGTAAGAGGTATAGCAAATACTGAACTAACCCCTGAACTTGCATTCAAACTAGGTCGCCTTGGTGGCTATGTTTTAACAAAGAATACAGAAAAACCAAAAATTTTAATTGGGCGTGATACACGCATTTCAGGATATATGCTAGAAGGAGCTTTAGTAGCGGGTCTGTTATCAATTGGAGCAGAAGTCATGCGTCTTGGTGTTATTTCTACGCCTGGTGTTGCCTATTTGACGAAAGCTCTTAGTGCACAGGCTGGCGTAATGATTTCGGCTTCGCATAATCCTGTTGGAGATAACGGAATTAAATTCTTTGGTCCAGACGGCTTTAAGCTTCTGGATGCTCAAGAAGAAGAAATTGAAGCGTTAATTGATAGTGAGGAAGATCAGGTTCCACGTCCGACAGGTTCGGACTTAGGTATTGTAAGTGACTACTTTGAAGGTTGTCAGAAATACCTACAATATTTGAAACAGACAGTAGATGAAGATTTTTCTGGCCTTCATATTGCTCTTGACTGCGCTCATGGTGCAACATCATCACTTGCGGCTCACTTGTTTGCAGATCTTGAAGCAGACATTTCAACAATTGGTACGAATCCAACTGGAACGAACATCAATGACGGTGTAGGTTCTACACATCCAGAGACGCTTGCTGAGTTCTTGAAAGAGAAGAATGCAGATGTAGGATTCGCTTTCGATGGTGACGGAGATCGTCTTATAGCTGTGGACGAAAATGGAGAAATCGTTGATGGCGATGAAATCATGTTCATTTGCGCTAAGTTTATGAAAGACCAGAAACGCTTACGCCATGACACGGTTGTTTCAACGGTTATGAGTAATCTTGGTTTCCATAAAGGCATGGAGGAAGCTGGCGTAACGTCACTTCAAACAAAAGTTGGCGACCGTTATGTTATGGAAGAAATGAGGAAAGAAGGCTATAACCTTGGTGGTGAGCAGTCTGGACATATTATTTTCCTTGACCATATTACAACTGGTGATGGCATGCTTTCAGCTCTTCAACTTGCCAACATTATGAAAGTGACAAATAAATCGTTATCTGAACTTGCTGGTGAAATGAAGAAATATCCTCAATCATTGGTAAATGTTAAAGTAACGGATAAAACAAAAGTGGATTCAAATGATAAGATTCAGGAAACCATTCAGAAAGTGGAAAGCGATATGAATGGAGAAGGTCGGATTCTAGTCCGTCCATCAGGGACTGAACCGCTCGTTCGCGTTATGGCCGAAGCCCCAACGAAAGAGCTTTGTGATGAGTATGTAGATCGTGTAGTAAAAATGGTAGAACAAGAACTCGGAGCATAATCGACAGAAACCTATATGAGATACGAATGGTATGCATGTGAGGCACAGAAAGTGCTTCATGTGCATACGTTTTAATATCAGGGAAAAAATAACTGTGCATTCTTCTAAGAGTAAGCCAGTAGAGGTTAGAAAAAGTGCACAGCTTTTGTATTGTTTAACTAAAGTACAAAAAAGAATTGACCACCTTTTTACAAATGATGTAATATAGAATGAGTATGTTTTATTCTTATTCTAGAAGGGAAAGAGAGGGAAGTTGGGTTAGTTTTACTAAAGCGCCTGGACTGTTTTCGAACGGAAGAAAGCAGTTGACGAGGAAGAGGTTCATCGATTATCGGCGGATACCTCTCGATTGCTACACCACAATCGAACGGTTTTGTGAAAAACAGAGAGGTGACTTTCTGAACAAAAGCAAAGCCATGGTGACAATGTTATTAATCGGAAAAGAAGGGGCAGGTCTGCCCCGCTGTATACCTGCTCCTTCAATTGAAGGAGGACTTTTACATGTGTGGTATTGTTGGATATATTGGAAATCAAGATGCTAAAGAAATTCTATTACGAGGTCTGGAGAAGCTTGAATACCGCGGATATGACTCAGCTGGTATTGCGCTTCTGAACGACGGTGGACTACACCTTTTTAAAGAAAAAGGTCGCATTGCCGATCTTAGAAAAACGGTGGACACAAGCGTGGAAGCTACAGCTGGTATCGGACATACTCGCTGGGCAACGCATGGTGAACCTAGTCAGATTAACGCTCATCCACATCAGAGTACTACTGAGCGGTTCACGCTTGTTCATAACGGCGTAATTGAGAATTATCAACAAATCAAACGTGACTTCTTATCCGAAGTTGATTTTGTAAGTGCAACAGATACAGAGGTTGTTGTTCAATTGATATCAAATCTTGTAGAAGTACAAAATTTGACGGTGGAAGATGCTTTCCATCAAACATTGAAAGAACTACACGGTTCTTATGCACTTGCACTCATAGATAATAAAAATCCTGAAACACTATATGTTGCCAAGAATAAGAGCCCGCTTCTGGTTGGAATTGGAGACGACTTCAACGTAGTGGCAAGTGACTCGATGGCAATGCTTCAAGTAACAAACAAATTCATCGAATTGATGGACGAGGAAGTTGTTATCGTTAAGCGTGATTCTGTTACTATTAAAGATATGGACGGCAAAGTAATGGAGCGGGAGCCGTTTACCGCAGAGATCGATGTAAGTGACATTGAGAAGGGTACTTACCCTCATTACATGCTTAAAGAAATCGATGAGCAGCCGCTTGCAATTCGTAATATTATTACGAAGTACAAAGATGAGAATGACAACATTAAGCTTGATAAAGATATTCGCGAAGCGATGAAAGACACCGATCGCATCTACATCATCGCATGTGGAACAAGCTATAATGCAGGCCTTGTAGGAAAGCAGCTGATTGAAAATATCGCAGAGGTTCCTGTAGAAGTGCACATTGCAAGTGAATTCCTTTATAACATGCCACTTGTTTCAAAGAATCCACTCTTTATCTTTATTTCACAAAGTGGTGAAACAGCAGATAGCCGTGGCGTACTTGTTAACGTAAAGAAAAAAGGCTTCAAGTCACTTACGATTACAAATGTTCCGGGCTCTACTCTTTCTCGTGAAGCTGACTACACGCTGCATACACATGCAGGACCTGAAATTGCGGTTGCTTCAACAAAAGCCTATACTGCACAAATGGCTGTACTAACACTGCTTGCCGTAGATACAGCACAAGCTAAAGGCATGAAGCTTGATTTCAACCCAATTCAAGAACTTGGTATCGTCGCTACTGCGATGGAGTCAATGATTGATCAGAAGGAAATGATCGAAGGTGTTGCTCGTAACTTCCTTTCAGTTACTCGTAATGCATTCTTCATCGGTCGTGGCGTAGATTATTACGTTTGCCTTGAAGGAGCTCTTAAGCTTAAAGAAATTTCTTATATCCAGGCTGAAGGATTCGCTGGTGGTGAACTGAAGCACGGTACGATTGCCCTTATTGAGAAAGGAACACCTGTTATCGCGCTTGCTACTCAAAAACACGTAAACGGAAGTATCCGTTCAAACGTACAAGAAGTTGTTGCTCGAGGCGCTTCTCCATGCATTATCTCTCTCACTGGACTCGAAGAAGAAGGCGACACCATTGTACTGGATGAGGTTCATGAACACTTAACACCACTTGCCTCTGTTGTGCCTCTTCAACTGCTTGCATACTATGCAGCGCTGCACAGAGAATGCGATGTGGATAAGCCAAGAAACTTAGCTAAATCAGTAACTGTAGAATAGATTTATCATATTAAAAAACGGTCAGTTCGTTAACGAACTGACCGTTTTTTTGTGCTTGCTATACATTCGAACAAATGGGATTGGAGATAGTAGGAACTGAATGTATTTTTACCTGAGGAGGAATCAAGATGGAGCGACCAAATCAATTTAGTCAAATCGAGCCTAATACTCAGTTGCCAAATGCAGATGTACTGCAGAGCCGTAACCATGGAGGCCATGAACTGTTTGATGCTCATGAGGTTATCGGAGCTATGATCAGTATGCTCGACCACTATCAGATGTATGAGCAGCATGTGGAGGATGATGAATTGAGAGAGATGTTGCAGAGACAGTATTCATTTGTGACAACCATGTACGATACAATCGTACAAAGTTTTCAAACTGGTCATGACCCGATGATACCAACCCAACCATATAGAATGAAACAAAATAATCATGTTGTGTATGGAATGAAGTCCAGTGAACCTAAAAAGCCGAATCAGTCTGTGAATGAACTTTCTGATCAGGGATTATCATCCTATATGTTGGGACAGACCAAGTCATTAGCCACCCTTTTGACCATGACAGCTCTTGAAATGACCAATCCAGTTCTACGTCGTGTGGTGGCAGATAGTGTACCGAATTTCATTGAACAAAGTTATGAGATCTTTCTTTATCAGAACAAGCATGGCTATTACCAGGTTCCTCAATTAAGTGAGCAAGATATGGGTGTCATGCTTCAAAGCTATATTCCTGTGCGACCTCTTCAATAAAGCAACCAAGCTGGACGTTTGCCAACGTTCAGCTTTTTTAGTTGAAGTTTAAGGTTATTAATACTTCGATGCATGTCCGAATACAATGTTACGAATGAAGCAGAAAGGTGGACGGATATGAGCATCTTTTTTAGTTACATATTATTGGGATTGTCCTTGTCAGCACCGATGGGACCAATTAATGCCGCGCAGCTAGACAGAGGAATTCGATTTGGCTTTATAAATGCCTGGTTGGTCGGGTTTGGAGCTATGGTAGCTGATGGGATTTTTATGCTGATGATTTACTTTGGCATTTCACACGTTGTCGACACGGCATTTATGAGAAGTTTTTTATGGTTGTTCGGTTGTTTTGTGCTAACGTACACCGGCATTGAAAGTATTAAAAATGCTGGATCATTGGTAGAAGAACGGAAGAGTGAACGGAAAGAGACAAATCGTAAATCGTTTCGGACGGGCTTCTTTATGGCCATCTCAAATCCACTTAATATTCTTTTTTGGCTCGGCATTTATGGTTCAATTCTAGCGAAAACGACGAGTGATTACGGTACCTCTCAGCTATTTGTCTATAGTTTAGGGATTTTTATTGGAATTACCGTGTGGGATATCACGATGGCTGGCGTTGCGACGGGTGCTAGGAAATGGATGAATCCAAGGGTACTGAGAGGTGTTTCGATCCTGTCTGGTATTATCTTAATCGGGTTTGGGATGTATTTTGGTAGTGAGGCAATTCGTTTGTTAATCGGATAGACAGACACCTATTGTTGTCCCTCCTAATAGGATAACGCGTGTAGCTTTAAGGAGGGACCATTCATGGATTTATATACAAAAAATTGGTTTGAACAACACGGAGAATGTCTTGATGAATGGCAAAAGTCTGCGTATAAGGACTTTGTAAACATGATGGGAGATGGGGAGAATCCATACCCTTGTATACCAGGTATACAGGGATTTTTGAGCAATACTTTACGATTTGGATTCGCCGGTAGTCCAAAAGATGAAGGCTCATATAAGCAGTTAGCCGATTTGCTCAAACAATATGGTAAAGTATCACGTAATACAGGAAAGTATGCCTCTCTTGTAGTCTTTTTCGATTCTAGGGAGTTGGTCCAAGAAGAAGCAACAATAGAGGAGTATCAGGATCAGTTCTGGACGATATTAAATCAAGTTCACAAATTAGATGAAGAAGAGTGGCCTGAGCATATACCGAAAGAACCACATCATCATGAATGGGAATTCTGTTTTGATGGGGAACCTTATTTTGCGTTTTGTGCGACCCCTGCTCACGTAATTCGTAAAAGCCGACAGTTTCCCTGTTTTCTTATTGCTTTTCAACCAAGGTGGGTTTTCGATGAGATAAATGCCTCTACAACGTTTGGACAGAAGCTGAAGCGTGCTATCCGTAAGCGTCTCAATGCTTACGACGGTGTTGACACGCATCCAGCACTCAAGTGGTACGGACAACAAGATAATTATGAATGGGAGCAATACTTTTTACATGATGACGACTCGTCCCTTTCGAAGTGTCCATTTACAGCTATGATGAATAAATTTAAGAAAATCCAATCCTAAGCGGGGTTTCTCTTAAGCTTAATATAAGTCGCACAAGCAATAAGGATGATCAAGCCAATACTCGCAAAAAAACCAGGTCTACTAACGTCGTCAAAAAGAGTTCCACTGACAGCGCATAAAATTAGGATGAATGCTGTCATGATTTTAATGTGATCTAGCGAAGTACTTGCCATCAGTTTACGATAAGATAAAAGGATGAAGATCCAGTTATATAGAAGCATGAGTCCAGCCGCTGTTGTTGTGTATTCAAATATTTTTTCAGGAAGCAATAGTGCAATACCGATTGATAATATAACAACGAATGAAGTCATGATAAAAGCAGGGAGGGGAACCTTTCTGCTTTTTTTGGCGAAGATATGTGGCGCATCTCCTTCTTCTGCTAGCGTTACTAACATCGTTGTAACAGCGTAAAGAGAGGCAACCATCGTGGAAAATCCAGCGATAATTAAAATTGAATTGAACACATGTGGAATCCATGGAATGTCATATTGAGTTAAAGCAGTTAAAAAAGGGCTTTCATTTGGATCAATTTTAGAAGCCTGCACAAGCTTTAGAACAAGCAGGAACGATAAAAGGTAAAGAACGGTTAGTATTAACAGCATGATTTTCCCTGACTTCGGCGCGTCCTTCGGATCTTTTAATTCTTGTGCCATAAGCCCCATTACTTCGACGCCCCCAAAAGCATAGAACGCATAAAGAAGAGCAACCCAAAGTCCAATACCACCATTGGGAAATAAGGTTACAGAAGATGTTGTGGAAGTTGAAGCTTTGGATGGATCAATCCATCCAAATAATGCAGCTCCTGCTATGATGATGAACATGATGATAGCAGCAACTTTCATCATTCCAAACAGATTTTCCATTCGCTCAACCAGCTTAACGCCTATTAAAATAATCAAAAGTCCAAGGGCGGCAAAAAAGGCAGCTGAGATCCATATTGGGAGCTTTGGAAACCAGAACTGTACAAATATGGCGAGCGCCGTTAACTGACTTCCCATTATCAGCATCTCAGATGACCAGTAAACCCAGCCATTGCTAAAACCTGCCCACGGTCCGAAGGCTTGTTTAGCGTATGTACGAAAAGATCCTTTTTCAGGATGATGAGCTGTTAAATTAGCTAAAGCTTCATATACAAGCCATGTGCCAATCGCTGCAGCTAAATAGGCAATAAGCACTGCGAAACCAGCTTTTTGGATTGCGATACTAGAACCAAGAAAATAGCCAGTCCCGATAACGCATCCAACACCTATGAAGGACATTTGCCACCAGGATAATTTATTGTCTTTAGCAGGTTTGCAAGTCATAGCCATCTCTCCTTTTGGTTTAGTTTGGGAAGATTGGCCATTGTTTATGTGCTTTACTTGTTAGTAGAATCTTTTTATCACGCACAGGAAACAGTAAGGAGAGATTGATTAAAAAGGAGTTTGAACTAATGAATATCCATCCGAACTGTTGGAATGAATCTGATGAATTAAAGACAGTTGTGGTTTGTTCCCCGTCTATTCTAGACGTTCCTGATCAACAAACAGCAACAGACGTACAGTGGGAAAAAGCTGTTAAGCAAAAGAAGGCTCGTCGTAACCACGAAGAGATGGTCAGAGCAATGGAGGAAGCGGGCGTTACGGTAATTGATTACTCGGTTCATTTATCTCAGGAGGATTTGAAGTTGAATGAGCAGTTACTTAATCGGGTGTTTGTTCGTGACCTTGCATGCGTGTTTGGACAGACAATTCTACCTGGTGCTGCCGGGACATCGATGAGACGACCAGAATACTTTCAGTCCCATAGATTATTTCAACAGTGGTTTAATGAAGAAACCTTCCGTATCCGTGCTAATAATAATTTGAAAGCCTTAGAGTACGGTGATGTTATGGTGTTAAATAAAAACGCGGTTTTTATTAATACAGGCATTCGGACAAGTATTGAAAGTATTGAAGCGTTACAGGGGGATCTATTTGAAGCAGGTTTTTCTGAAATCGGTATTATTGATTTGCCTCGTCGTCCAGATACCATGCACCTTGATATGAATTGTAATGTCGCAGGAGAGAACTTGTTCCTTGGAAAAAGCTATATGAGCTATCTTCCTGTTCAAGTGCGAACTGAAAAAACATTTCGTTATCAAATGGCAGGTGATTTCTTGAAGCGACATGGTTTTGAAGTCGAGTGGACGTCTGAAATTAAGCACACCGTTGCGGATATTAATTTCCTGAACCTTGATCCAGAGACGCTTCTAATTAGTACGAAAGCAAACAAAAGTATTTTTAAGGAGCATTCGAAGTTAAAGCATAAAAAGTTGATCGAAGTGGATGTAGATGAATTAGAAAACGGAGGTGGAGGGATTCGCTGCATGACCCTACCATTGGAACGAAATCAATAGCAAGATATGACCTTAATATGCGAAAAACAGTCCTAATAATCCTTATGGGATATATGGACTGTTTTTATTTTGTCTGACTCCTTTAGTTGACTCATATACCTTATGGGGGTATATTGAAAGTGACTCAATGAGAAGGAGATGATTGGTATGGAAGATGAAATGAACATGTCATTACAACCAGATAAACGTCCCTCTGAGCCAAGAACAGAAGAAGAGAAACAGCAACTTCAAAACCGATTAAAACGAATTGAAGGTCAAATACGAGGAATTCAAAAGATGGTTGGCGATGACCGGTATTGTGTCGATATTCTGATTCAACTATCTGCTATTCAAGCGGCCTTAAAAAAGGTTGGTTATACACTACTAGAAAGACATACAAAAACATGCGTTTCAAGTTCAATTAAAGATGGTGACGGAGATCATCATATTGAGGAGCTCATGAAAGTCATTCAACAATTCTCTAAATAAGAAGGTGAGATCTTTGGAGTCAAAGAAACAACTATCTCTTGATGTTACAGGTATGACATGTGCTTCTTGTTCATCCAGAATTGAGAAAGTCTTAAATAAGATGGATGGGGTAGATGCTAACGTCAACCTGGCAATGGAAAAGGCGAGCGTTACGTATGATGAAGAGAAGGTTAAAACAGAAGACATTGTGAACAAAATTGAAAAGCTGGGGTATGGTGTTCGCAAAGAGAGAGTAGAGCTTGATATCCATGGTATGACATGTGCCGCTTGTTCAACGAGGATTGAAAAAGGCTTAAACCGGACCAAGGGTGTTGACTCTGCATTTATTAATTTGACAACTGAGTCTGGTGTAGTGGAATACAAGTCTGGTGCAATTACGGTTGACGAGATTTTACTAAAGGTTAAGAAACTAGGATATGAGGCAGTAGTAAAGAAGGATCGAGAGGAGCAAAAGTCTCACAAGGAGGAAGAAATTAAGAAGAAAAAGCTGCGTTTATTCATTTCAGCACTTCTTTCATTGCCATTGCTATACACAATGCTTGCGCATCTTCCTTTCGAGACAGCTCTTCCGGTACCCGAATTATTGATGATGCCATGGTTTCAGTTTCTCTTAGCTACACCAGTTCAATTTTATATTGGAGCTTCATTTTACTCGGGCGCCTATCGAGCATTGGCGAATAAAAGTGCGAATATGGATGTGCTTGTCGCACTTGGAACATCAGCGGCGTATTTCTACAGTGTTATTGAAGGAATTAGGAGTTACCTTACACCTTCCTATAACCCGTCCTTATATTTTGAAACAAGTGCTATTCTCATTACTCTTATTCTAGTAGGGAAATTGTTTGAGGACCTTGCGAAAGGAAGAACTACTCAGGCGATCACCAAGCTTCTAAATTTACAGGCGAAAGAAGCGAGTGTCATTAGGGATGGTAACGAGGTAAAAGTTCCAGTTGACCAGGTTCAAGTCGGTGATGTGATTGTTGTACGCCCCGGCGAGAAAATTCCTGTTGATGGTATTGTTGAAAAAGGGGATTCATCAGTCGATGAGTCGATGATCACAGGAGAATCCATTCCGATTGAAAAGAGCGCGGGTGCAAGGGTTATTGGTTCTACATTGAATGAGAATGGAACATTAACAATGAAGGCGGAGAAGGTTGGGAAAGATACAGCTCTTGCTGGAATCATTAAAATCGTTGAAGAGGCGCAAGGATCTAAAGCCCCCATTCAAAGATTGGCAGATGTGATTTCAGGTATTTTTGTACCGATAGTTGTTGGCATAGCGGTAGTAACTTTTCTAGTCTGGTATTTCATTGTTGATCCTTATTCTCTTCCTCAAGCATTAGAGGCAGCGATCGCTGTCTTAGTGATTGCCTGCCCATGTGCACTTGGTCTTGCAACGCCTACGTCAATAATGGTTGGTACAGGTAAAGGTGCTGAACAAGGTATTCTGTTTAAAGGCGGGGAGTTCTTAGAAAGTACCCAACAAATTGATGCAATTCTTCTTGATAAAACGGGTACGATTACAAAAGGCAAGCCTGAAGTTACGGATTTTAACGTATTTCATCTTAATGAGAAACATGTATTAGAAAAATTGATTGCTGCAGAAAAAGCTTCTGAACATCCTCTTGCACGTTCCATCGTTCAATATGGAGTAGAGCGAGAAGTAGAGGTGAAAGAAGCTGAACAATTCGAAGCAATACCAGGGCACGGTATTGTAGCAAATGTTGAAGGTAAGCAGGTTTTCGTTGGTACAAGAAAACTATTGGAGCGGGAGCAGATTGCCTTTTTACCTTATGAAGCTCAAATGGCTGAATATGAAGTTGATGGTAAGACTGCTATGTTCATTGCTTTTGATGGCGAAGTACAAGGAATCATTGCTGTAGCAGATACCGTTAAAGAAACGTCCAAAAATGCTATTAGCGAATTGAAGTCGCTTGGAATTGACGTATACATGATTACAGGTGATAACAAAAGAACGGCTGAAGCAATTGGAAGCCAGGTCGAGCTGAGTGGTGTGTTTGCGGAAGTTCTTCCAGAGGAAAAGGCAAATAAAGTGAAGGAATTGCAGGAACAAGGAAAGCGGGTCGCCATGGTAGGCGATGGCATTAATGATGCACCTGCGCTGGCTACAGCTGATATTGGAATGGCAATTGGCACTGGAACAGATGTTGCGATTGAAACAGCGGATGTTACGCTTGTTGGAGGAGATCTTGAAAATATTCCAAAAGCGATTTATTTAAGTCGTAAAACGATGCGTAATATTCGTCAAAACTTATTCTGGGCCCTGTTCTATAATTCAATCGGTATTCCGATTGCAGCAATCGGTCTACTAGCACCGTGGGTGGCTGGTGCAGCCATGGCGTTTAGCTCTGTTTCTGTTGTGACTAATTCACTACGACTAAAGCGGATGAACCTATAATAACCTTTCGAAAGGAGAATAATGATGGAACAAACAACTTTAAAAATTGAAGGTATGACTTGTAATCACTGTAAATCTGCAGTGAAAACGGCATTGCAAGAGCTTGAAGGTGTATCAGATGTTGAAGTGAATCTTGAAGAAGGTACTGCACATGTTTCCTACGACGCTTCAAGCGTATCAGTATCGACTATGAATGAAGCTGTAGAAGAACAGGGTTACGATATCAAATAAAAGGTAAGCGAGAGATAGGGGGTTCCTGTCTCTCGCTTTTTTTGACTCATAACATCGCACTTTTGGTAATATAATGCGCTGATGGGACGAGGGGGGTCAAACACGTGTCTGACCCCCCTCACCAAAAAAGGGGTGGAAATACCATATGCTAATTTCTATCTTAATTAAGCTTTTCCTCATTGGTTTTGGTGGGTTACTACTAGGTGCCATGGTAGGAAAGTGCGCTTATACATATTATCAACATCGTTTAGAAGCACTCTATTTGTTTTGTGGTGGCTTGCTAATCGGTCTTATTGGATTTGAACTAGTGCCGGAAAGTATTCAATTATTTAATTTCTGGTCACTTCTCATTGGCTTTTCCCTTTCTTTAATCCTATTCATTTGCATGGAGAATGCCCTTCATGCAACGTTTAGTCATAAAAGCTATCTTTCACTTATAGCATTCATTTTCGCTATACTCTCTCACAATGTTCCTGTAGGTATTGCACTTGGTTTGAGCGGAAGTAATGAAGCGTTTGGGATGGCACTATTACTAGCTCTTTTTATTCATCATTTACCAGAGGGAATCGCGCTTTATATTCTAACTAGAATTAGTGCAATAAACGGAATCGTTGTTGTGATAGCTGCTTGCATTGTTTCACTAGTACTATCGTTATCGGCGGGAATTGGTATGTATTCTGTTCCATCAAGGGATTGGAATGGTATCTTCATGGGGGTTGCAATTGGCTCGCTATGTTACGTTGCTTTTCATGAAATGATCGGTAAAGTAAGAGGTAGAGTATTAAAAAGAGAGTTGTTTTTCTTTGTTGCTCTGGGAATACTTATACTGAATCTTTATCTTCAGCTTTCTCATAAATTCCTTTGACATTGTATATGAGGTTCAGTAAAATTGAACTTAAGTAATATGAACACATGCTCATGTATTGAATATAATGAACGAAACCTTTTAAGAAAGGGGGCTTACATCAATGGAAGAATATCGTCTCAAGGGGTTGTCATGCCCAAACTGCGCTGCGGGAATGGAACAACAAATTAATAAATTAGATTATGGTGAGACTGCTCGCATCCAATATAACTCTGGAAAGCTGAAACTAGATGAGAGAGTGAACCTTGATCAGGTAGAAAAAATTCTTGCATCAGATCATGCCTCGCTTATTAAGGAAGAAGACGAGCCTGGTCACGCTCATGATCATAATCATGATCATTCGAAAATAAAATTATACCTTGGCATTTCTACGGGTATTTTCATCCTAGCACTTCTGTTGGACGGGATGAGTACAGTTCCGGCCGTTCCGTTCTATCTTGCTGCTATTATTTTGAGCGGGTATCAAACGTTTATTAAAGGACTTAGAAACTTAACGAAACTTACATTCAATATAGAAACATTAATGACCATCGCATTAATCGGTGCTGTATCGATTGGTGAGTGGAAGGAAGGAACGCTTGTTGCGATCTTATTTGGCCTGAATGAATACCTTGAAGGTCTTGGGATGGAGAAAGCGAGAAAGTCGATGGAGTCCCTTCTTAAAATTGCCCCTAAAGAAGCCCTTTTACTTCAAAATGGAACGGAAAAAATCGTATCCATCAACGAATTAAAGGTCGATGATCTTGTTCTTGTGAAATCAGGTGCAAAAATTCCATCAGATGGAGTAGTTGAATCTGGGAATAGTTCTGTGAATGAATCAGCTATAACTGGTGAAGCCATGCCTGTAGAAAAAGGGACAGGTGAATCCGTTTTTGGAGGCAGTATTAATAACGAAGGGATTCTACGTGTTCGAATTACAAAAGCGTATGAAGATTCTTCGCTTTCGAAAATATTGCATCTCGTAGAAGAAGCACAAGAAACGAAAACGCCAACCGAACTATTCATTAATCGATTTTCACGATACTACACGCCTGTTATTATGCTAATCTCAGCACTCGTTATGCTTGTGCCACCAGTATTCTTAGATGGCGCGTGGGAAAATTGGTTTTATCAGGGGCTTGCAGTTCTGATTGTAGGATGTCCATGTGCGTTAATTCTTTCTTCACCGATTGCAAACATTTCGGGTATCACACGAAATGCAAGGAACGGAATTCTAGTTAAAGGATCCGTTTATCTTGAGCAACTTGGTAAAATCGATACGCTTGCATTTGATAAGACAGGTACGCTAACAAAGGGTAAACCATACGTCGAGAAGTATGAAATGTTTGATCGCGAAAAGTTTCTAGCTATTTCAGCGGCTGTTGAGAGGCATTCATCTCATCCACTGGCAAAAGCAATCATGGATAAAGTAAATGACTTTTCGTTCCCTGAAAAAGAAGCGAGTGGTGTAGAAACTGTTTCGGGTCAGGGAGTGATAGCTGAAATCGATGGTGAAAAGTACTGGGTTGGTAATGAAAAAAGTGTTGCACATGTATCCATACCATCTAACATCCAAACAATCATTGAAGCAATGAAACAGGACGGATTAACGCTTGTGATTGTAGCAGATGCCAAGAACATACTAGGGGTATTCGGTATCTCAGATGAAGTTAGAGAAGAGAGTGCCTCTGTTATAAATGATCTCCATGCTTCGGGAATTAAACATACAGTTATGCTAACAGGAGATCATGAACAAACCGCTGAGAAAGTTGCTGGACGTGTTGGCGTACGTTCATACTTCGCAGGTCTTTTGCCTGAAGAAAAGGTTGAAAAAGTGAAGCAACTTACACGAGAAGGTAAAGTCGCTATGATTGGTGACGGAATTAATGATGCACCAGCACTTGCTTCGGCTGACCTCGGAATAGCGATGGGAAAGGGTACAGATAGTGCGATTGAAACGGCAGACATTGTACTCATGCAGGATCATCTTGGAAAGTTACCTGAAGCCATAACGATCGCGAAGCGCGTGAACCGAACGATACGCTTGAATATTGTTCTTGCGCTTGGCTTAAAACTCATCGCTCTTCTCCTTACAATCCCTGGATTATTAACATTATGGATCGCCATACTCTCAGACATGGGAGCTACGATACTTGTTACGGTAATCAGTCTCACAATCCTATGGGATAAAAAGAAAGAAACAAATCCAAAAGTTAAAACACAAACTGAACCACAGCATTCGTAACAAAACCTCTGGGTGAGCCCAGAGGTTTTTCTTTTGCTTTGGCACTCTTCAGTATTGGTTAAGCCCTTCTTCTTTAATCATGTCAACAAGTCAACTGACGAATTTGTATTTGGATTTTATTGTATTAGCCTCCTAGCGCTATTATGATTGTTATTAATAAGAGAGAATTAACACGTATCAGCAATCAGGATTTTAGGAAAGCGTCAACGATATAAGAAAATGTCAACAAGTCTTCTGACAAAATGAAAACGCTTTTTATGATACGTAAGAAGGGGAGGATATACAATGAGTGAACAGAATTCAACAGAAAAATCTGGATTAAAAGTAAAAGTTCAGCGGTTCGGAAGTTACTTAAGCAGTATGATCATGCCGAATATTGGTGCGTTTATTGCTTGGGGTATCATTACTGCACTATTTATACCAACTGGATGGACGCCAAATGAAAACCTAGCTGAGTTGGTAGGTCCAATGATTACCTATTTACTTCCGCTATTAATCGGCTATACCGGGGGTAAAATTATTCATGGTGGTCGAGGAGGAGTAGTTGGTGCTACAGCTACAATGGGTGTCATCGTTGGAGCAGATATTCCAATGTTCCTCGGAGCAATGGTCATGGGTCCTCTTGGTGGTTACGCAATTAAGAAATTTGATCAAGCCATTCATGGAAAAATTAAGTCTGGTTTTGAAATGCTCGTTAATAACTTTTCAGCTGGAATTATCGGCGGTCTCTTAACAATACTAGCATCAATAGGAATTGGACCTGTCGTACTTGGTCTGAATAAAGCACTTGCAGCAGGAGTACAGGTTATTGTTGATGCAGGCCTTCTACCTCTTGCAAGTATTCTAATTGAACCAGCTAAAGTTCTATTCTTAAATAATGCGATTAACCATGGGATTTTAAGCCCGCTTGGTATTGAGCAGGCAGCTAATACTGGCAAATCAATTCTTTTCTTACTAGAATCAAATCCTGGACCAGGTCTTGGTATTCTTCTTGCCTACTGGTTTGTTGGAAGAGGTACAGCGAAACAGACGGCACCCGGTGCAGCCATCATTCATTTCTTTGGTGGTATTCATGAGATTTACTTCCCGTACATCTTGATGAAACCAGCTCTTCTACTTGCTGTTATTCTTGGTGGAATGAGCGGTGTGTTTACATTAACTATTTTCGGTGCTGGCCTTATTGCACCACCTTCGCCAGGTAGTATCTTTGCTCTAATGATCATGACACCGCGTGGAGGTTATCTTGGAGTTCTAGCGGGCGTTGTGGTAGCCACAGTTGTTTCTTTCCTTGTCGCATCGTTTATCTTAAAACGATCAAAAGATAGTGGAGAGGACATTTCAGAAGCGACTGAAAAAATGGAAGCAATGAAGGGTAAGAAAAGTAGCGTTTCGTCTAACCTTAGAACAAATTCGGAAGAACCGAAAGAAGCAGAAGCACCTTCTTATAGCAATATCGCCAAAGTAGTCTTTGCATGTGATGCTGGGATGGGATCAAGTGCAATGGGAGCTTCCGTCCTTCGTAATAAGTTTAAAAAAGCAGGATTAACGGACATTGAAGTTATAAATACGTCAATTAGCAACCTTCCAGAGGATGCAGATCTTGTTATTACACACCAGGATCTAACTGATCGAGCGAAAGTCAAACTTCCTAAAACGAATCATATTTCGGTTAAAAACTTCATGAACAGTCCGAAGTACGATGAACTTGTTGCTGAATTATCTTCCGCAGGTAAAGCACCAGTGGAGGTAGAACCAGAACAAGTGGAGAATAAAGAAATTAATAAAGTAGTTTTTGCATGCGATGCTGGAATGGGATCAAGTGCAATGGGGGCATCAGTTCTTCGCAATAAGTTCAAGAAAGCGGGTCTTCAGGATATTGAAGTGACGAACACTGCAATTAGTAACTTACCTGATGACGCTGATTTAATTGTGACTCACCAGGACTTAACAGATCGAGCAAAAGCCAAACGTCCTAATACAGAACACATTTCAGTTGCGAACTTCATGAATAGCCCGAAATACGAAGAGCTTGTTGAAAGACTTAAAAAATAGGTAAAGCCAAAATTCGAGGTGAACCGAGTGTTTATTTCAGCAAGGGAAAGAAGAATTCTACAGTTGCTACTAGATAGTAATGAATTCTTTACTGTAAAAGGAATCGCTGAAGAACTAGAAGTGAGTGAACGAACGGTCCATCGCGATTTAGCCGGTGTAGAGGGTATTCTTACTGAATATGACCTTAAACTTATTAAGAAAGCTGGAGTTGGTGTACAGATTGATGGTGAAGAGTTGAAGCGTAGTGAGCTCATCACATACATTTTTGACCTTGATATCACTGAGTACACACAACAGGAGCGGGAAACGCTGATTCTATGCAAGCTTTTAGAATCAGCCGAACCCATAAAGTTAGTCGGCCTTGCCAATGATTTAAGAGTAACCGTTGCTACGGTTAGTAATGATTTGAACAAAGTTGAAGAATGGCTTGAGAAAATGCAGCTTTCACTAATACGAAGGCGGGGGTATGGCGTGCAGGTAGAGGGAACTGAAGCTTTGAAAAGACACGCTATGAGTACCTTGCTAGCTACTGAGTTTAACGATTCAGATTTCTTCACGTTAATAAAGCAATCCATTCAGAAGAAATCTCAAGGTACTCTTTTGGAATCTGCGTCTGAGCGCTTACTTGGTCTTGTAGACAGAGATAAACTACTAAAGGTAGAGAAAATAGTAGATGAAGTAAACGATGAGTTACCCTATATGATTGCAGATAGTGCGTATATTGGTTTAATCGTTCACTTAACCCTCGCAGTTGAACGAATCCAAAAGGGTGAAAAGATTGAGATCGATAATGATTATTTAATTACGTTAAAAAGTACGAAGGAATTTAATTTTGGAAGGTTGATTGGTGCAAAACTCGAATCATTCTTCAGAATACACATTCCTGAAGCAGAAATTGGCTATATCACCATGCATTTGCGTGGGGCTAAATTAAGAAACACAAGTGATTATTTTCTTGAAGAAACAAATTACCCGATTGTTGTTAAGGCTAAAGAGTTGATTCGTTACGTAGAAGAACGGATGCATGCTGGGCTAGAATCAAATGACTCTCTTCTGCAAGGACTTGTTACGCATCTTGGTCCAGCAACTCATCGGATAAGACAAAATATGACTATCCATAATCCATTATTGGATAAAATCAAAGAGGACTATTCAGATCTCTTTGATTTGTTAGATGGTGCAATTAAAGAAATTTTTTCAAATGTCCCTATACCAGAGGAAGAGGTTGGTTTTCTTGTTTTGCACTTCGGGTCTGCACTTGAGGGGAGTTACGAGAAAAGAGATGTCTCTATTCTTGCTGTCTGTTCTAGTGGAATCGGAACGTCGAAAATGCTTGCGGCACGTCTTCAACAAGAGCTGCCAGAGATTCATTTGATTAAGAGTGCATCTTTGTTTGATTTCGAAGACGAGGATAAAGAAAACTATGACTTGATTGTCTCAACGATCCCATTGCCTGACTATGAAGGGCAATATATCAAAGTCGATCCTTTCTTAACTGAAGAAGAAACTCACCGTATTCGTTCAGCCATTCAGAGAAATTTCTTAACTAAAAAAAGAAAAGTAATGGCAGAAGAACAAAAAGTAACGTTTTCTAGTGTTACAAAGGATCAATCGATTAGTTGGTTCCGAAAAGCAGAATTATACAGCAAGGCAGCTTCCGCAATCTTGAAGCAATTTCGCATTTTTGAATCTACTAATTTAAATGTTGAAAGCCTACTAGAACAAGAGTGTGAACGGCTGGAGAGGGATGAAGTCCTTTTAGATTCGTCTCATATCGTTACGGCACTTTTAGAGCGAGAAGAAAGAAGTGGCGTTGGGATACCAGGTACTTCACTTGCTCTTTTTCATACAAGAGCAGTTGGAGTAATCAACCCTGTGTTTACAATTGTTCGATTAATGAAACCAATCAATAGGAAGGCGATGGATGGTTCTTCCATAGAAATGGATACAATCCTTCTTCAACTTGCTGCTGAAGAGTCATCAAGTGAAGCCATTGAGATTATGAGCTTCATTAGTACATTGATTATTGAATCTGAACAAACTATAGCGCTTTTTTCTGAGAGCGATCAGGAGACAATTGAATTATATCTCGCTAACAAAATCAAAAATCATGTGGAAAAACAATTAGAAATCAAAGGAGACGATTATAATGGCTAAAGAAATTCTATCAACTGAGAATGTGGTATTAAATGAAAAGGCTAGTTCAAAAGCAGAAGCAATTCGAATGGCTGGTCAAATTCTTGTAGACAATGGGTATGTGGAAGCGAGCTATGTTGATCAAATGCTTGAACGTGAAGAAATCACAACAACGTATATGGGTAATTCAGTAGCTATTCCTCATGGCACAGAAGATGCGAAAAAAGCAGTAAAGAATTCTGGGCTTTCTATCGTTCAGCTTCGTGACGGAGTAGACTTTGGAGATGGAAATATCGCAAAAATTATCATTGGAATTGCCGGAAAGGATAATGAACATTTAGAAATCCTTTCTCAAATTGCCATTGTGTGTTCTGAAGAAGAAAATGTAGAGCAACTTATTCAAGCAGATTCGAAAGAAACGTTAATTTCAATGTTTGATGAGGTGAATTAATATGCTTGCTGTTCATTTTGGAGCTGGAAATATAGGAAGGGGATTCATTGGTAAGCTTCTTTCTCAAGCAGGATATGAAGTATGTTTCGTTGATATCAATGAAACAGTCATTAATGAACTTAATAAGCGTAATCGATATACTGTCGAAATTCTTGGTCAGGAAAGCGACCAAATCACAGTAGAAGGTGTAAGGGGAATCAATAGCCAGAAGAATCCTGAAGCGGTTGTAGATGCTATTTACGAAGCTGATTTGATTACGACTGCGGTTGGTCCAACCGTTCTTCAGCTTATTTCTTCAGTTATTAAAGAGGGTATCGGGAAAAGAATGTCAGCAGGAAAAGACCCAGTTAATGTTATTGCATGTGAAAATATGATTGGCGGAAGCACTTTACTTAAGAATGCAGTAGCAGAGAAAATGGATTCCGTTGAGCGTGAATCCCTTAATCAGTATGCTGGTTTTCCTGATGCTGCCGTAGATCGAATTGTACCTAATCAATCACATGAAGACCCATTAATGGTAGCAGTAGAACCTTTCTACGAATGGGTAGTTGATGAAACTATGATGGCAGGTAAGGTTCCTGATATTGCTGGACTAACGTATGTGAATGATCTTGCGCCATACATCGAGAGAAAGCTATTCACTGTAAACACTGGTCACGCAATAACAGCCTACCTTGGTTATCAAGCAGGAATTAAGACGATAAAGGATGCACTTGAGAGTGAAGCTATTCATTCTGATGTGAAAAAGGCACTAGAAGAAACTGGTGAGTTATTACATCATAAGCACGGTTTTGAGTCTGACAAGCACGATGCTTATATTACAAAGATTCTTAGCCGCTTTCTGAATCCGCATCTTGTAGATGAGGTTACTCGTGTAGGGCGTGCTCCAATTCGTAAACTAGGACCAGATGATCGACTTGTAGGTCCAGCTAGACAACTTGCTGAGTTAAACAAAGAACCAACATATCTCGCAAAAGGAATTGCAGCAGCATTGCTATTCGATCCACAAGATGATGAAGAAGCTGCAACAATCCAAAATAAGATTAAAGAAGATGGAATTACAAATGCCATTACTTCGTTTACAGAAATTCAAGAGGGAGATAAGCTATTCCAAATCATTATGAAACATTTCGAGGAAATGAAGTAGGTTGATCTGCTGAAAGAGAAGCTCAAGCTGGAGCTTCTCTTTTTACTTGGCTCTTTTCTAAAAGATTGTTGCTTTTGAAATAATTATTGAATAAAAACACACACTTCGCTGATTGGAGCGGAAGGATGCTCGACTCCTGCGGGACTAGCGGGACAGGTGAGACCCCAAAGGAGCGTAAGCGACGAGGAGGCTCACCGCCCGCCCCGCGGAAAGCGAGCATCCTGCAGCGGAAATCAAACGCTATACAGTAAAAGCAACAATGTCTACGAAAAGAGCCTTTTATTTTCACTAAATTAGTCATTATAGGTTCACATTAGCATAAATTTTTTGAGACTATTTCATATTAGGACTTGTGTCCGTTCTACTTCCTATCTACTATTAAGGTATGGCAATTGTCATAACCATAAAGAATTGGAAGGGGAACATTAATGTACAATATTTTACTACAGTCTCATGCGGGGTCATGGGCGATTCTTGTTCTACTATTAGTTATCAGTTATTTTGCCCCTAATCAAAAAATCACGCCGATGATTCAGCGTTTATTCTACCTGATTATGATTATTACTGGGGTTAGTATGTTAGTGATGATCGGTTTCCCACTGCTCTATGTATTCAAGGGTATCCTAGCAATTGTCCTAATTGGATTTATGGAAGTCGTTGTAGGGAGAAGAAAGCGTTCAGAATCAACAAAAGTTTACTGGATCGCGGTTATTGTACTTCTTCTAATTATTCTTTCAATCGGATACGACATAATCTAGTAAGTAACAGGATATGAAAAAAACGAACAAAAGCGACGGCCGATTATGGCCGTCGCTTTTGTATCATCTAGCTGCAGTGCCCAGCCTCTCGACCGTTTCACCATACAAAATGAATACAAAAGGCGTGTTCTTTTTGTATGGTTCCAACGCTTTTCGGGCCTAACGGGGCACTTCCGCTTTTGTATCATCTAGCTGCAGTGCCCAGCTTCTCGATCGTTTCACCATTTAAAATGAACACAAAGAGCGTGTTCTTTTCATAAGGCTCCAACGCTTTTCGGGCCTAACGGGGCACTTCCGCTTTTGTATCATCTAGCTGCAGTGCCCAGCTTCTCGATCGTTTCACCATTTAAAATGAACACAAAGAGCGTGTTCTTTTTAAAAGGCTCCAACGCTTGTCGAAGCTAAACGGGCACTTCCGCTTTTGTATCGTCTAGCTGCAGTGCCCCAGTCCCTCGATCGCTTCACCTTATGAAATGAACACAAAGAGCGTGTTCTTTTCATAAGGCTCCAGCGCTTTTCGGGCCTAACGGGGCACTTCCGCTTTTGTTATTCCCAGGGTTTTTGGGTGGTTAGGAGGCCGGCTAGTTCTTTACTTGCTTGACGGTGTTCACGGCGTTTTTGGGCACGGGCTGGTGCAGTTTCGTGAAGGTTCTTTTCTTCTTCTGTTTCAGGTATTACTTTTGGAACGCTAAGTGGGTTTTTATTTTCATCAAGGGAAACGAATGTAAGGAAAGCTGTAGCTCCAATCTTTCGTTCGCCAGATAAAAGATGCTCTGCGATTACTTTTACAAACACTTCCATCGAAGATTTACCGGTAAACGTAACATATGCTTCAAGACAAACAGAGTCGTCTGGAGTAATTGGATAGAGGAAATCAACTGAATCAGTTGAGGCCGTTACGACTTCACTCCGGCAATGACGCATGGCTGCTATTGATGCGATGTCATCGATGTCCCTCATGAGCTGGCCGCCGAAAAGAGTTTTGTGATTGTTCGTTGCTTCAGGGAATACGTGGCTTGTTTTGACAACACGTGATTCGCGAATATATTTGTTTTCCATGGTTGTCTCTCCTTTAAGTATGCATTTCTTGTAGTCTATCTTTACTATGCCCTTGAATTAGTATTGAAAAACCTTTCTCAGAATGAGTATGGAAAAAGAATTTATTTACCCTTCTCCATTAAATCTCATCTAGTTGTATAGAAAAAGCCTAAATTACCACAAACTCATTAAGCTTCTAATGATTGGGGATGTTAAGAAATGAAAGGAGTGTGAGTCGATGAGAATGTTCTTATGTGTCCTATTATTCATTACCTTACTTCCCAATCAAGTGTCAGCTGAAAGTACCAAAGGTGATAGAGAGCTTGCAATTGTGATTGATGACTTTGGGAATAACATGGGTGGTACGGATGAAATGCTAAAGCTTCCCGTTACTTTGACGGTTGCGATTATGCCATTTCTCGAAACCACTGAGCGTGATGCTAATCTTGCTCACAGTCTTGGGCATGAAGTGATTGTCCATGTTCCAATGGAGCCAATTAAAGGCAAGAAAAGCTGGCTTGGACCAGGGGCTATAACAACAAATTTATCTAATGGAGAGATTAGAAAGCGTATTAATGCTGCTATTGATGCTGTGCCACATGCAGTTGGAATGAATCATCATATGGGTTCAAAAGCAACAGCTGATGAGCGGGTTATGAGAATTGTACTAGAGATTTGTCGTGAAAGAGGTCTTTATTACCTTGATAGTAGAACAACCGATAAAACCGTGATCCCAGAGTTATCAGAAGAAATCGGAGTTCCGTATCTTGAAAATGAACTGTTCTTTGATGACGTTTATACAATTCGACATATGAGTAGAAAGGCGCAGGAGCTCGCTGAACGCTTGAAAGATAATGATGCTCATATAGCCATTGGACACGTAGGTATCGCTGGCGAGAAGATGGTAGCTGTTCTAACCGAGTATATCCCGATCTATAAGGATGATGCTGTTATTGTGAGGTTATCCGAGATGATTCCTGGATTTGAGATGATTGATGAAAGCATGCCATAAAAAAACTTTCATGTCTTTTACTTTAATGTTAACCTATTAATTATATTGGTTAACATTAAAGGGGGGAGAAGAATGAGAAACACGAATAAGCTTCGAATGACGATAGTATGTGGAATCTTTGCAGCCATAACATCAATCCTTGCCCAAATTGAAATTCCACTACCTCTTGTTCCTATAAGCGGTCAGACACTAGCTGTAGGGTTAACGGCTACTATTCTTGGTAGCCGTTACGGTGCTATAACCATGATTTGTTATGCTGCACTTGGAGCAATTGGGCTACCTGTATTTGCACAAGCAAAGGGAGGACTAGGCGTCCTGTTTGGCCCAACAGGAGGATATATCTTTGCTTTTATTGTAGCAGCTTATATAACTGGACTAATTCTAGAAAAAACATCTTTTTCGTTTACGAACGCTCTCATAGCGAATACCGTTGCTATGGTCTTGATCTTATGTCTTGGAACAATTCAGTTAAAATTTGTTGCAGAATTATCTTGGAGTGATGCATTTGTTTTTGGGGTTTATCCTTTTATTATTGTGGGTTTAATCAAGGCATTTCTTGCTAGCTGGTTAGGAATAACGGTACGTAAACGACTTGTTCAAGCAAGGTTATTACAAAGTAATCGTCCATCTGCTCGGGTGTAAAGTGATCTAATTACGCTTCTCGCACGTTAGCTAAGAAACAATAAAATGGGGTGCTAGTAGTGGAATCAAAAATAGAATGGGGCTTACTAGGAGGAAGAATTACTCTTGGAATCATTATGTTAGCTCATGGTATACAGAAGCTTGGCGGAATGGAGAACACGATTGCGATGTTCGAAAAAATTGGTCAGCCTGCTTGGCTTGCTTACGCTACAGCGATCATTGAAGCTTTGGGAGGAGCATTTCTTATTCTAGGCATTTTCGTCGTTCCGTCTGCTATTCTCCTTGGACTTACGATGATGGGAGCCATCGTACTTGTAAAGTTTCGAATGGGTTTAATCGGTGGCTACGAATTCCCGCTTTCTCTTCTTGGCCTATCTTTCATTCTTGCGTTTACAGGGAGTAGAAAACTTGCTATTTCTGGGGTGCTACTAAATAAAAATAAAGAAATAGATCAGCACGGTTAATGTGCTGATTTTTTAGTGACAAGAATGAATTAAATAAACGTTTGTTTAATGAGTGCTGACTTATGATGTTCATAATAAAAGGCTCTTTTCTCAAAGATTGTTGCTTTTGAAAGAGTTTTTGTATAAAGAACCAAACTTAGCTGATTGGAGCGTAAGGTGCTCGACTCCTGCGGGACTAGCGGGACAGGTGAGACCCAACAGGCGCAATGTTTTTGTGCGCTGAGGAGGCTCAAGCGTCCCGCCCCGCGGAAAGCGAGCATCCTGGAGCGGAAATCAACAGCATTATTGAAACAATGTTTACGAAAACAGCCTATTAAAAAAGCTTCCTCCCTTGAGGGAAGAAGCTTTTGATCTTAATAGACAAATGTGTTTAAGGAATGTCATATCCCATTGAGCTTGTAAGAATCTCAAACCACTGATCGCGTGTTAATGAGTAATTTAGCGCATCAACCGCACTGTCAATTCGTTCAGGTTTTCCTGAACCTACAATTGGCATTATGTTTGCTGGGTGGTTTAAAAGCCATGCGTAAAGAACTTGATCCATGCCTTCTGCGCCAATTTCAGATGCCACTTTCTCAACTGTCTGGCGAAGACGGACTGCTTTCTCATCATTGGCAGTGAAAACTTTACCACCCGCAAGAGGAGACCATGCCATTGGCTTCATTCGCTTTTCCTGACAAAGGTCTAGTGTACCGTCCTCGAAGTTTTCCAGGTTATAAGCAGATAGTTCAATTTGATTCGTGATTAACGGCTGGTCAACATATGACTGTAGCATGTTAAATTGATGATGCTTAAAGTTTGAGACACCGAAATGACGAACTTTACCATCCTGTTTTAAAGTAGAAAAAGCTTCTCCAACTTGTTCAGGGTCCATAAATGGATCTGGACGATGAATCAATAGAACATCTATGTAATCAATGCCAAGCGACTTAAGAGATTGTTCAGCTGAAGCAATAATATGTTCTTTGCTCGTGTTGTAATGATGAGATTGATGTGTTGGACGATTAGGTGATTCAATCACGATACCGCATTTCGTTACAATTTCCATTTCATCTCGAAGGGAAGGCTTAAGCGCAAGGGCTTTACCAAAAAGCTCTTCACACGCGTAACTTCCATATAAGTCGGCATGGTCAAACGTTGTTATACCGCGCTCAAGGTTATGTTCAATTAAAGAGAGTGTTTCTTCGCTAGACTGATTCCAATCCGCAAGACGCCATAATCCATGAATGATGCGGGAAAATGATAAATCATTAGTAATATCAACACGTTGCATATTGTTACCTCCTGATTGCGTATAAGTACACCTTTCATAATAGTGTAATAAAACCGCTTGCACAACCAAAAGGTCTTTGCTTATAATGAAGCCTCAGCCTTAATGATAATGCTTCTCATTATCATTAAGCCGTGCTATAATGAGCAAAACTAATGAAATTAGGGGTGTAAAATGATTGAATTCGTACAAATCTCAATGTTCTTTTTGATCTTGGTTCTTTCATTCGGTGCGTTTGCAGTTGTACTTAGAGCTGAAGCTATTAAAAGTGGATATATCCGTAAGAAAGAAGTAAATCGCCCAGAAAAAGCATCCCAATTCATTTTCAGAAAATCGTATTGACTTTTTAATTGATAAAGATTATCATTATCAGCATAAAAGAAATAAACATGAATTGTGTTCCCCGACACGTTCAAATTGCATAGCTCAAACAAAGCGAAAGAAGTTCCCCCTTCTCCAATTGTTTGAAATTAATAGCTGCCATCGTAGGCAGCTATTTTTTTGGTTTGGTCTGAAACAAATAAAGGTGAGGGGACTTGTTCGCCTTGCGTTATCGTTATTTATGATAAGCTAGTGGGGAATACAACTACATAAATGGTAGTTTATAGCGAAGTAATGGAAAAAGGATGTGCTAATATGAACGAACGTTTAACTAAATTTACAGAGTGGCTTACTGAGCAGAATCAGGATTTTGCTTTCCTCCATTCACCATCAAATGTATTCTACTTAACAAACTTCCATTGTGAACCACATGAAAGGTTACTTGGTCTTTTTGTCGTTCCAAATCATGAGCCGTTTCTTGTTTGTCCAGGCATGGAAGAGTCTCAAGCACGCGATGCAGGTTGGCAGTACGACATTATTGGATATAGTGATTCAGAAGAACCGTTTGATTTTATACATGAAGCATTGAAAGCACGTGGTATACAAAATCCTAAATCTGCTTCAATTGAAAAATCTACACTAGCTTATGAACGAGTTGAAAAGCTTCAGAACCACTTCTCAGAGATTGGGTTTCATTCAGCAGAACTTGGGCTTAATGAACTGCGCCTCATAAAAGATGAGAAGGAAATTGAGATTTTAAGAGAAGCAGCGTCGCTCGCTGACTTTGGCGTTCAAACTGGGGTAGAAGCTCTTCAAGAAGGCATTACTGAGATGGAAGTTCTGGCGACAATTGAATTTGAATTGAAGAAAAAAGGAATCCGAGAAATGTCGTTTTCCACAATGGTTTTATTTGGTGAAAAGTCGGGCCAACCTCATGGGAACCCAGGGCAGCGTAAACTGAAAACAGGCGATTTAGTGTTATTTGATCTTGGTGTCGTTTTGAATGGCTATTGTTCAGACATCACAAGAACTGTTGCTTTCGGTAATATTAATGAGAAACAAAAAGAAATTTATGAAACAGTGTTACGAGCGCAGAACGAGTCACTTTCGATCTCTAAGCCTGGCACACGTCTTGGTGATATTGATCTTGCTGCCCGCAATGTCATAAGTGAGGCTGGTTATGGAGATTTCTTCCCTCATCGAATCGGTCATGGCATTGGTATTGAAGTACATGAGTACCCGTCGATGAGTGAGAAAAATGATAGCCTTCTTCAAAAGGGAATGACTTATACGATTGAACCGGGTATCTATCTTCCTGAAGTCGGCGGAGTTCGTATTGAGGATGATGTACTTGTTACGGATAATGGTTACGAGACGCTAACAAAGTATCCGAAAGAGTTACAAATTATAAGGTAATAGTGAGCCGGCTCCCTACAAGAGTCGGCTTTTCAAAAAGCTGTTATCGTAGACACTATTGCTTTAGAGCGGTTGATTTCCACTCCAGGATGCTCGCTTTCCGCGGGGCGGGCGGTGAGCCTCCTCGTCGCTTACGCTCCTGTGGGGACTCACCTGTCCCGCTAATCCCGCAGGAGTCGAGCACCTTCCGCTCCAATCAACAAAGTGAGGTTCTCTATAGAAAAATCTTTAAAAATCAGCAATCTTTTAGAAAAGAGCCTCAAACTGGTACCATTATATACGTTCTTACAAGACTTTAACGTTATCGTATTAGAAAAGAGCCTTAAAAAAGTAGTGGGATTGTCACGATTAATCTATTTATCAGGGTTTTTGGTGTGTATAATGGGGTTATCATTTTCAGAGTGAAAGAAGTGAAGTTAACGAATGGATAAAGAGAAAAAAATAGAGTATCTGCTCTTTAGTGCCTGGGCGGTTTCCGTTTTTGCGCTTGCAGGAAGCTTATATTTCTCAGAAGTACTTAAATATGAACCGTGTGAATTATGCTGGTACCAGCGAATTCTCATGTACCCACTCGTTCTACTATTAGGTATTGCGATGGTGAAAAAAGATTCCAGACAGTGGGTATATGTTCTGCCACTTTCCATTATTGGAGGTAGTATTTCAATCTATCATTACCTCATTCAAAAAGCAGCATTTTTTGCTGATTCAGCACCTGCTTGTGGAAGAGTACCTTGTACAGGGGAATACATTAATTTACTTGGATTTATTACAATTCCTTTTCTTGCTTTACTAGCTTTTACGAGTATTTCTATTCTAATGATCGTCCTTTATAAACAAACGAAAAAGGAGAATAACATATGAAGAAAGCCATTATTTTTCTTGGAATTGTCATTGTAATATTTGGAGCACTAGCAGTTGTCACGAATATAAGTAATAGTGAGAAAGCTGAGGGTAATCCTTACGGGAAGGATTCGCTCGATCCTGCAACAGTTGATCAGTTAGAAGATCCACTCTATCAGAATCAGATTTTGCCTGATGAACTTGACGAGATGCTATCTGATGAAGAAGATGCATTTGTATATTTTTATAGTCCTACTTGTATTCACTGTAAAAATACGTCACCAGTCCTTGTCCCACTTGCAGAAGATATAGGGATTGACCTTAAGAAGTTCAACCTTCTTGAATTTGAAAATGGCTGGAACGATTATGCCATCGAATCGACTCCAACGCTAGTACGATTTAAAGATGGCAAAGAAGTCGATCGTATTGTTGGATCTCAGTCTGAAGAGACCTTCAAACAATGGATTGAAAAGAATAAGTAAGATAGAAGCACCTGATAAGGGTGCTTTTTTCAATGGAAAGAGAACATTCAAATGTTTAGTTACTGAACTCTCGGGAACTAGAGAGGTGAAGATAAAACGAAAGGTGGATATTCATGAGTCATATTACTGGAAAAGTCGTTATTATTACTGGAGCAAGTAGTGGAATTGGCGAATCTACAGCTAAAAAGCTCGCAGGTGATGGAGCGAAGGTTGTACTTGCAGCACGTCGTGAAGATCGCCTGGAAGAGTTGAAAAAAGAAATAACAAACAACGGTGGCGAAGCGATTATTCAAAAGACCGATGTCACTTCTAGAGAGCAAATGCAGGCTCTAGCTGATAAAACAATTGAAGAGTATGGCCAAATTGATGTTATTATCAATAATGCTGGTCTAATGCCACTTTCATTCTTAAATAAGCTCAAGATTGATGAATGGGACAAGATGGTAGACGTTAATATTAAAGGTGTCCTTTATGGTATTGCAGGCGTTCTTCCACATATGGAAGAAAGAAAATCAGGTCATATTATCAACGTATCTTCTGTAGCAGGTCATGAAATTATGCCAGCAGGAGCAGTTTATTGTGGTACGAAGTTTGCAGTACGTGCTATTACAGAAGGACTTCGTAAAGAGATGTCCCCTTCTACAAACATTCGCGCAACAATTATCTCTCCAGGAGCTGTTGCGACAGAATTAACAAACACCATTACAGATGAAGATGTGCAAGAGAAATTAAACAACCGTGGTCCAAAGGGTCTTGATCCACTTGATCCTGAGGCGATTGCAGATGCTATTTACTATGCAGTTGGTCAACCAGATAGTGTTTCTATTAATGAAGTACTAGTTCGTCCAACATCACAAGGTTAACAAACACCAAAAATCCGTGCTCTTAAAGAGAGCACGGATTTTTTAATGGTATAAGTTAAAGCATGGTTGCAACCATCTTAGCGAGTTGTGCACAGAGCACGGCTGCGTAGCTACCAACAACGTTACCTACTATTCCCATCAAAAGTCCCACTGGAGCTAGAGAAGGTTGGAATACGGACGCAACGATAGGAGCGGAGCTTGTGCCACCAATATTACCTTGAGAGCCTACGGCAACAAAGAATAAAGGTGCTCGTAGTAATCTTGCTGCGATAAAGATTACGAGAATGTGAATGCTGAGCCAGACAATTCCCATTAGAACATATTGTGGGGAATCAATGACGTACGTAAGGTCGGCTCTTGCACCAATGGTTGCGAGTAAAAGGTAAATGGCAGTGTAACCTACTTTACTAGCACCATAGCCTTCTAGTTTCATCACTGGTGTGAATGAGAAAAGAATTCCGATGGCAGAAATAATCATAACTGTCCAAGTTGTCGTTGAGAGAACAGCTGACTGAGGAAGTTTCTCTGCAATTTTAAGAACAATATAAGATACACCAAAAGCTAATCCAAGCAGACCAAGTAGTTGTGGTACCTGAATAGGTCGCTCGTTTTTGCGTTGAATGTCGTTCATTTCTTTATTTACACTTTGAATGATCGAATCATCCGCTTTGTTCCATTTGTTGAATTTATCCTGAAACCCAGCTAGGAAAATCATGATTCCCATCCAACTGTAACCCACGACAGTATCTACTACAATAATTGGAGACAGAATCTCTTTAGGTGTTCCTACAGCTTCAATCATAGCGGCCATGTTCGCTGAACCGCCAATCCAACTCCCTGCTAATGCTGCTACGCCTTTCCATGCGTCCTCAGGTAACCATGGCTGGAAGATGGCAAGCGCAATGGGACCGCCAATAATGACCCCGAGTGTACCAGCGAGGAACATTAATAAAGCTTTAGGTCCAAGTCGTAACGTTGCAGGAACGTTAGCTGATAACAAGAGTAGCAGCAGTCCGACTGGAAGAATGTATGTGGCAACAAATCCATATAGGGACGACTCTTGCGGAATGATTGCAAAGGTCGTAGAAAGCATAGGGATAAAGTATGTCCAGATTAACGGCGGTGCATAGTGGAATAGTTTCTTAAGAACATGGTTCTTTGATTCCCCCAACATAAAGATAAGTCCTACTACTACCGTTAGGTAAACAAATACAGCCATAGGATCTTCTATTAATGGAGAAGCCTTTGACCAGGAAAGTGCAAATATCATGTTGATCACTCCTTGATGTTAACTCTAGTCACAAACATAAATTATACCACCTCTTATCTGTCTATTGCTTTCAATAAGAATTATAGGAAAATTAAAATGATTAAAAATCATAGCTTGTATAATTGGTGCATACATATTGTGGAGAGTAAGCATAAAGGGGTGAGTTCCCATCGGTATATTAAATGAATTTCGTCACTTTGCAATAAGAGGGAACGCAGCTGATATGGGAATTGGTATTGTGTTAGGCGCGGCGTTTAGTAATTTCATAAATTCACTCGTATCTGATATTATCCTTCCGCCGGTAGGACTAGTCTTAGCAAGAATTAACTTCTCGGATATGTTCATTAGCTTAAATGGTCATTACTATCCATCCTTGTCAGATGCGAAAGAAGCTGGCGCAGCTACGATTAATTACGGTTTATTTCTGACAACCTCTATTCGGTTTATCATTGTTTTCTTTTGCGTGTTTCTAGTCGTTCGTCAATTGAATCGCTGGAGGAAGCCCGGACAGGATCCGATTAATGCTATGACTCGTAAAGAATGTCCATATTGTTGTACGCCAATCCCATCCCGAGCTGTTATTTGTCCAAATTGCGCAACTTCCCTTCAAAAGGAACAGGAAAAAGAGAAGCTAGCACTTTATTTTAATAAAGCTTCCTCATCTAGAAACTCTATAAGAAGATAGAAGAGCTCCCTCTTTTTTGAGCAAACGTCTATACATTCCTAATGATTAACTTCTTTTGTGGAGTGGTATTATAGAACTAAAACCACTAAACGAAAGGCGAGGGGAAATATGGTCGGATGTATGCTCATTCATGGTTTTACGGGTGCTCCATATGAAGTCGAACCATTAGCAGAGTATTTTAAAAACCAGACCAATTGGATCTTATCTGTACCAACGCTACCGGGACATGGAGAAGAAGAAACATTGCAAGGCGTTTCTTATAATCAATGGATTGCTACTGCAGAAACAAGCTTAAAAGAGTTAATGGAAAAATGCGATACCGTTTATTTAATTGGTTTTTCAATGGGTGGTGTACTTGCTGGTTATTTAGCTACAAAATATCAAGTGGATAAGCTTGTGTTGTTGAGTGCAGCGATTCACTATATTCACCCAGTTCAAATGATCAAAGACATTAGTGTTATGATAACGGACTTGAGAAAGGGCAGACTTCTTCAAAACGAATTGTTTAATAGGTATAGCAAGAAACTGAAAACAACGCCTGTGCTTGCATCGATTGAATTTCGTAAGCTTGTTCAACGACTTAAACCATCCTTTAAACGTGTATCCGTTCCTACAATTATTCTTCAAGGGAAGCTAGATGGAATGGTTCCATATAAGACTGCCCACACAATATATCATCTCATTGATTCAGATCAGAAGCAGGTGTGTATAATGGAGAAATCGAAGCATCTGATTTGTCACGGTGAAGACCAGGATGACGTTATAGATAAGGTATTTCATTTTCTTACGAATTGATGTATCCGATATCAAATTGTATATACGGACCGGAATCATATATGATAGCTCCTCTTAGGGTCTCGTTACAAAGGAGAAGAAACCTATGTTAAACCCACTCATGACCCCATTAATGATTGAACAATATGCAAAACGCCTAGTTGATCGATTAAAGACCTCTACTTTACGAGGGATTGTCTTGACAGGAAGCTTTGCCAGAGGGGAAGGCGGTCCATTTTCTGATCTAGATGTCTGGTGTTTCTACAATGATAAGAAAATAAAACCGTCATCCATTCCTGAATTAACGGGTGTCACGCTTGATTTGAGAGAAGTAAATCTTAAAGATTTCATGAATGATGCTGATGGAACGAGAGAATATGTAGCCCCATGCTTTGAACAGCTTAACGTTTTTGGCGAGACGCCATTTGTCTTACCTTCTCGACAGAAAATAAAAGAAGGCGTTATGAAGCTTCTCGTATCGACTGAGCAGAGATTAAAACGTACTTTGCCTCCGGTTAATCAATACGAAATCCTTAATGATGTCATGTATTTGCTACGGATTGAACGGTATCTCTTAACATCCCAATACCCTTTAACTTTATCAGAATTGTATTCGATTCAATTCGAGGAAAACAATCGTTTACTTGTTGAATATTATTCTTCTTATTTATATAGGGATAGAACTGTAAGTGAGGAAGAAATTCGAAGCGTAATGGACGTTTTTCTAAATAAACGATTGTAGTTGAAGGGATCTACATATAGAAAGCGAATGAGTAATAAAGTAATAGGTATTGGAATAAAGGTAGGGTGAATAGAATGGCTACATTTGAAGACTTCATGAAGTTAGATATTCGGGTCGGTGAAATTGTAGAAGCGTTGGACTTTAAAAAAGCCAAAAAGCCGGCCTATCAATTAAAAGTAGATCTCGGGCAAGAGATCGGTGTCAAAAAATCCAGCGCCCAAATAAAGGATATTTATAGTAGAGAAGAGTTAATAGGGAAACAAGTACTGGCTGTAGTTAATTTCCCTCCTCGGCAAATAGCGGACTTTATGTCAGAGATTTTGGTGCTTGGCGTATATGGCGAGAATGGTGTGGTTTTGATTCAACCGGATCAAAGGGTGAACAATGGAGATAAGCTGGGGTAAAGGGATGCTACCATGCATCCTTTTTTTGTTGTAGAGAATGTAAAAGATGGGATATGATGGTGTAATATCTATTTCTGTAGGAGAGGTGTTAGATGATGAAACAAGAGGAAGCGGTAGACGTTATTACTTTAGCGTTAATGAAAGATCCGTGCGTGAAAGCTGTTTTTCTAAAAGGGTCAATGGGTCGAAATGAGCATGATGCCAATTCGGATGTCGATCTCTATTGCTTGGTAGAAGAGGATGACAAAGAAGCCTTTCTGAAAAATAGAAAAGCACATGTGGAAACTTATGCAAATCTTTTATTCTATGATGAAATTTTTATCATTGCACCGCAAATTATCGCGGTGTACGATGATATGCTCCATCTGGATCTTTTTACAGTAACGGATGAGACAATTATCGAAAAGGACTACTTTACAATTTTATATGATCCAGATAATCGTATGTCCAAATATAATCAGCATTTAACATTATCTCATCAAGAGTTTATTAATGATGTCGATGACACAGCCTTCTTTTTATTTCAATATGAGAAAGCGAAAAGAAGAGGGAATAAAGTATGGTCCGTTCAAATGCTAAACAACGTCATGGTCCATTTCGCAAGAGTACTTTTGCATCACTACCATCCAGATAGAGCGCAACTCGGTTTAAAAACGCTCGATTCAACCTTATGTGAGGAACAGATTGAAAAGGTAGAAATGATTTTCCGTCATCTAACCGTTGATCATTATGAAACGGCAGCTGAGCTTATTAGAAGTTGGTTGAAAGAAGAGGAAAAGTGGATTATGGAACAAATCGAAGATACGGGATACACACAGGGCTTTCTTAAAAGAATGATCTAATGTGACTAGATCCTACAATGCGTCGTTATTTAATTGTAGTTAGAAGAGGTGCCATGGTATGGCACCTCTTCTTTCTTTAACATTATAAGTGGTTAACAGGAATAGTCTCTGGCTCGAAGGCTATTTTCGCTCCTTCATAAATCGCTCTTTTTGCATCAAGTTCTCCGGCAAGTCGGGCGCCGCCAATAACCGCAATTTGAATTCCCTTCTGTTCAAGGGCTCGATATTCTTTCGGAACGTTAGATTCTTGCCCTGCAGCTAGAATAACCGTATCTGCTTCAAGCACTTCCTCTTCCCCAGTCTTAGTATCTGTAATTCGGATTCCCTTTTCCGTAATTTCTTCATACACAAGGTTAGTGCGGAAGCGTACACCATTTTGTTTTAATTCCTGAAGCATAGCCCATTTTGTTGTTTTGCCAAGCCCCTCACCCATTTTTCCGTTTCGTCTAAGTAAGAGGATATCGTTTATTCCTTTTTCTATAAGAAAGTGAGAGACGTCGCACCCAATTCCACCAGCGCCTATGATGACAACTTTTTTGCCAGCTGTAACTTTACTGGAAAGAACATCAGGGTAGCGAACTGCATGTTCAATTCCAGGAATAACAGGCTCCCTTGGGATAACCCCAGTTGCTAGAACTACCGTATCAGGTGAGTGTGAAAGAATGTCTTCAACAGTGGGTTTATGGTTGAGAGCAACTTGAACACCTAATCGTTGTAATTCTGTTGTATAGAAGCGGATTGTCTCATCGAATTCTTTCTTAATCGGTATTTTGCGTGCGAGATTGAACTGTCCACCAATTGAAGGTCCAGCTTCGTAGAGAGCTACCTGATGTCCTAATTCAGCATGTGCCCGTGCTGCCTCCATTCCTGCGACACCACCACCGATGACAACAACCTTTTTGGGGTTTTCGGTTTGTTTGATATGCCATTTATGTTCTCGACCAGCTCGTGGATTCACGAGGCATGACACTGCTTTACCTTCAAATGCATGATCAAGACATGCTTGATTACATGCAATACAGGTGTTGATTTGATCAAGTGTCTCTTCTTTTGCTTTTTTCAGTAACTGAGGATCAGCGAGAAAAGGTCTTGCCATCGAAACCATATCCAATTTGTGTAGCAGCTCTTCTGCGAGTACAGGGTCATTAATACGATTGCTTCCAACGACAGGAATGTTTACTGCGTCTTTAATTTGTAAGGAAGGTTGTATAAAGCCTGCTCTAGGTACCATCATAGAAATAGTAGGGACAGTCGATTCATGCCAGCCAATGCCAATGTTTAGAAGATCTGCTTCGTTCGCTTCTAGTCGTTTCGCGAGTTCAACCGTTTCTTCAGGTGTTGAGGAATTTGGTACAAGATCGAGCCCTGACATTCTAAAAATGATAGGATAATCATCTCCAACTGCTTTACGTACTGACTTTAGGACTTCAATAGCAAACCTGGATCTTCTCTCAAAATCTCCGCCCCATTTGTCAGTCCGCTTATTCGTAGAGGGAGAGAGAAACTGGTTGATGAGATACCCTTCAGACCCCATAATTTCTACTGCATCAAATCCTACTTCTTTTGCTTTTCTCCCAGCTTCGGCATAAGATTCAAGTAGATTAAGAATATCAAGCTCATTTAGTTCTACTGGTGTTTCTCGGTGTATGGGCGACTTAATTGGTGAGGGTGCTACTGAAGGAACACGATTCATCTCTGAATAGGCATAGCGTCCAGCATGAAAAAGCTGAGCAGCAATTCGTCCGTTCGCCATATGAACACGCTTCGTTAATCGTTCCATTACTTCTAGATCTTCGTCGCGGTAAAACCCAAGAAAGTGGTGACCACCATCTCCTTCGGGAGAAACTGATATACCACCAGTCACAATAATACCTGGGCCATAAGCTCCTGACCGTTCAGTATAAAAAGAAATCAGTGCTTCTTCCTGTTCTTTACTTCCTTCCATACCAAGGTGCATGGAACCCATCATAATTCTGTTTGGCAATGTTAAATTCCGTAGTTGAATTGGTTCAAATAACTTTTTCCATTCCATTTTCATTCACCACACTTCTCTGTTTTGAACACAATTCGATGAATGGTCATTCATTTCCTGTTTTTTTCTTTTATTCCATAAAAAAAACGCGCTTACGCACGTCTTTTTAATTGGCTGTTTTCGTAGACATTGTTGTTATAAAGCGGTTGATTTCCGCTCCAGGATGCTCGCTTTCCTCGGCGCGCTAGTCCCGCAGGAGTCGAGCACCTTCCGCTACAATCAACTTCAATGTGTGGTTTTTTATACAAAACCTCTTTCAAAAACAACATTCTTCAAGAAAAGAGCCTTCTAAATTTATTTATTTCTTTTTAAATGCTACAAGTAATGCGCCTTCACCTGCATATGTTCCAATAAGTGGTCCCATTGTAGATAAGATAACATCCTTAAATTTGTATCGTTCTTGAATTTGTGCGACTAGCGCTTTGGCTTTGTCTTCGCAATTGCTGTGTGCTACGGCAATGACCTTGTCTTCAAGGTTATGACCATACTCTCCAATTTTCTTGATGAATTCACGCACTGCACGTTTGTTACCTCGGACTTTATCAAGTACTTCGAGTGATCCGTCTTCATTGCTTGCTCTCATTAGTAGCTTGATATTAAGTGCTGAGGCAATTGTTCCTCGAACACGGTCAAGTCTTCCGCCTTTAATAACGTTCTCTAATGTATCGAGTAGAAACATGGTTAGCGTATCTTCTGTATACTCATGAGCTTGTTTAACAATTGACTCAAAACTCTCACCGTCACGAGCCATTTCAGCAGCATGACACACAATAATACCAAGACCTGATGAGGCTGTTTTTGCGTTAATCACTTCTACAATCCGATCAGGATGTTCCTCATGGAACATTTTCTTTGCTAAAACAGCGTTATCATAAGTGCTACTTAATGATTCAGATAGGGCTATAACAAGAATTTTATCTTCCGGGCTGGTTTCTTCATATTTTGTAAGAAAGTCCTGTGGTGATGGGGCAGAGGACTTAGGGAGCTCTTTTGATTCTTGTAATTTTTGATAAAACGTTGGTGAATCAAGATCAACTCCAGCTTTGTATTCTTTGTCACCAAAGAGAAGATTAAGTGGAACCACCTTAACGTTTAATTCATTTAGCAGTTCTTCAGGGAAGTCAATACTGCTGTCCGTAATAATTTGAGTTGCCATACAATTACCCCTTTATTCAAATTACCCGCATCCAGGTATTATTTCTATTGTACCATGTCTTAACACGAAATAGATGTTATATCACTCATTGAATGAACCTTCATTGGACAGTCTAATAGAAGAATTTCTGTGAGGTGAGATGTGAATGACAATTATTCGACTTGGCTATGTTGCAATGAGTATGGAGCTTGTAAACAGCTCGCCTTCTCAAACGATGACATTTGCCCAATTTCAGAAGCTAGAAAATAGAGATGCAGCGATTCGTAAGCTTGAGAGAATCGCTAAATCAAATTTGCAAAATTGTCTCCGCCTTCTTAAGCATAACAAAGGCAATGACATACATTTTTTTCGTTTTAGTTCAAGGTTGATTCCGCTTGCAAATCATGAGGAATTGAACGATTGGAATTACCTTAAACCCCTAACGAGTGAGTTAAAAGAGCTAGGTGACTTTGCGAAGCAAGAAGAGATGCGTGTGGACTTTCATCCTGATCATTTTGTGTTATTGAATTCTCCAAAAAAAGAAATTCTCAAAGCCTCAACAGCTACGCTTGCTCTACATGTAAGACTTTTAGAAGGAATGGGTATAGACCCAATGCATCGCTGCGTATTACACGTTGGTGGAGGGTACAAAGATAAGGAAAAATCGCTTGAGCGTTTCATTCATAATTGGATGTATACCCCACAAAAAATACAGCAAACCATTATCCTTGAAAATGATGATACAACCTTTACGCTACTTGATACGCTCTATTTGTGCGAGAAGTTGAATGTGCCAATGGTTTTCGATTATCATCACCATCTTGCATGTCATGAAACAGAGGAGTGGGCAAATCACTGGGCAAGAGTAGTAGATACTTGGAATGGATCTCCTTTACCTGTAAAGATGCACATCTCATCACCAAAAAGCGATAAGGAATTTCGTAGTCATGCTGATTACATAGATGTTGATCTGTTTTTTCAATTTCTAAATGAAGTGAAAGGTAGCACCCCACAGATTGACTGCATGATTGAAGCGAAGCAAAAAGATGCTGCCCTGTTTCGACTAATGGATGAGATCAAGAAGAGGAATGACGTTGAAATTATCGATGGGTCTACATTTAAATTAAAATAAAAACCGGGCAAACTCGCCCGGTTTTATTCTGTGATTTTTTTGCTTCTTTGTTTTGTTGTAGGGTTTGTTTGATTGGCTTGCTCAACAGCTTGGGCAAGTTCTTTCTTCATACCGCGTTTCTTCTCTTTTGCCAAAAAGATCCCCTCCTTTACTTGATGTTAGCGTGTCCGAAGAGGCACTCTTTATACGAAAAGAAGGTTAGACAGTTTCGAGAGAATGGGTAGATTTTAGCTTGTTAAATAATTTGTAATGGCTTTTAAACAGCTTTCTTTATACGTTTCATGCTTCTTATCATCACCTGTCATCAACCATTGAATCATATAGCCATCAATCATTGATCTAATTGTTTTTCCGTCATCATCGTGGTTTCTATTATGGAAATGACCTTCGCTTTCGCCACGAACTAAAATCATTTTGCTAATGGAAGAACAGTTTTGATAGAAGAGTGCATTAATTTCACGATATCGTTCGTTTCTTGTGGCCTGAGCGAGAAAATCGAGATACACTTTAAAGAATTTCTTGTTCTCCCGAGGGTTAATAAAAACAGCCTCAATATAAGCCTGAAGCATATCTTGAAAAGATGTCTCGTTCACGACAGCAGTTTTTTCTTTTTGGTAAATTCGCTCAGTTATTTCTTCAAGAAGGTGTGCTAGGACATCTTCTTTGTTCTGAAAGTAATAATTTGGAACCCCTTTACTAACATCAGCATAATTAGCAATATCCTGAAGTGTTACAGTCTCATACCCTTTATCTGCAACCGCTTGGTAGGCCGCCTTAATAATTTGTTTTCGTCGTAACTCTGTCTTTTGACTCATCGATCACAACTCCTTACAAATTTATTATACACAACCTATAATTGAGAGAAAAGAATTCAGATTAATTGACCGGTCAGAATAATTTCTGCTATTGTAGTATCGAACTAACGTTTAAAGGAGGATTTTTGTAATGGAACCATTTAAAGCTTTAGTAGTAGATAAAATTGACGATGATACAAAAACTTCAGTAAAAGGATTAACAAAAGAGGAACTTCCTGCTGGTGACGTTCTGATAAAAGTTCAGTATTCTAGTGTGAATTATAAGGATGGATTAGCCACACACCCTAAAGGTAATATCGTAAAGGAATACCCACATGTTCCGGGTATTGACCTAGCTGGTGTTGTGACCGAATCCGAGCACCCAGATTGGAAAGAGGGAGATCAAGTTATTGTCACGAGCTATGAACTTGGAGTTTCTCATTTTGGTGGATTTAGTGAATACGCAAGAGTGAAATCAGAATGGATTGTGCCACTTCCAGAGGGTCTTTCTTTGAAAGAAGCCATGATCTATGGAACAGCAGGATTTACAGCTGCACTTTCGATCTATCAACTTGAGCAAGGTGGTCTCTCACCTGATAAAGGTCCAGTCCTCGTGACCGGTGCTACAGGTGGAGTTGGAAGTATGGCCATAGCGATGCTTGCTAAAAAAGGATACGAGGTTGTTGGAAGTACAGGCAAAGAATCTGAACATGGGTACCTTAAGGAACTGGGGGCAACGACTATTCTAAGTCGAGATGAGGTGGCTCCTGAAGGATTTAAACCAATCGGTAAGCAAAAATGGGCAGGTGCAATAGATCCTGTCGGTGGTTCTACTCTTGCAGCAGTATTAAGTAACACAATGTACGGAGGAGCTGTGGCTGTTAGCGGGCTGACCGGTGGTCCGAAAGTTCCGACTACTGTCTTTCCATTTATCCTAAGAGGCGTTAATCTGCTGGGCATTGACTCCGTCTCTTGTCCTATGGAAAAAAGAAAAGTAATTTGGGAAAAGGCTGCGAATGAATATAAGCCTACAGAACACCTTGAGGCGATCCATAATGAAGTGACACTTGAGGAACTTCCTGAAGTATTAAACTCAATATTAAGTGGAAAAATCCGTGGTAGAACAATCGTGAAATACTAGAAAGAAGAGGGAGCAATGCTCTCTCTTCTTTGTTTTTTTTGGGTTGAAGTTGTATGTTGCTGAATGCTCAGGCTTTTACTCTCCCAATCGTAAGACCGTCGCAAAGTGGGAGCATAATGGCTTCGATGCGATCATCGTTTGCCATTCTATTGTTAAACGTTCGGATTGCTTCTACATTTTCGTCCTTCACGTCCTCATCGAAAACACGATCTCCCTGAAGGGTATTGTCTGCTACGATCACAGCACCTGGTGATGCAAGCTTCAAAGCCATATCTAGATAATTAGAGTAGTTTACTTTATCTGCATCAATAAAGAAGAAATCATATTGCTGTCCTGCACTAAGCAGAGATTCCATGTTCTGAAGTGCTGGTCCAATTACGTATTTCACCTTATCTCCAAGACCTGCTTTTGTTAAGTTATCTTGAGCTACAGTAGCGTAAGATTGTTCTAACTCGAGCGAAGTTAGAGATCCTTCATTCTCTAGTGCACCTGCAAGCATAATCCCACTATAGCCACCTAGTGCCCCTATTTCCATAACATTTCTTGGTTTTTTAATACTTACAAGTAGGGAAAGGAAGCGTCCAACTTCTGGCTGAACTGAAATGGCAGGCATTCCGTTTTTTCGAATGCTTTCATTAACGGTTTGTAATGCTGTGTCTTCATTACCAAAAAGATTGCGAATATACTCATCGTGATTACTAGCCAAGCAGATCTCATCCTTCCTATTAATTGTCCATTCGTTTTCATTGTTATGCAGTGGATATGGACTGTCAAGACTTAAGCAATGTTGAATAGGGAAAGGAGGAATAAATATAGTGAAAAGAACGCCGAATTAACAATCGAAGCACAAAAATGTAAATTAGTTCTATTTAATGTGAGTGTATTCAGGACTAAAGTCCTTGTTTGGGTAGGGAGACTTGGGAAAGTAGGAAACAAAAGACGCCATTAATCCTACGAAAGATATTGTTATTTCCCAATACCCCCTTGGTCAATTGTTTGTTAAACTAGTACTAACAGCAAGGATCGGTTATAAAAGTCCATCCTTTTTCCTACTTGCTTGAACGGAAGAAGGCAGCTGAATATGAAAGGGGAGTTTACAATGCCGCTTGAGCAAGGGAACAAAGCACTAAAGTCTGATGATTATGACACTTCTATCGCTGCTTATACCACTAAGCAGGTAAATGTACCTAAACTACCAATTGCAAGTGATGAAGGTTTTTCTAATGTAGTCAGAGATTCGAATCAGAATTATTGGTTCACTAAACAGCTGTCATCGAACCATGTTGAAGTTTATGTTTTTGTTCACAGCCTTGCTCAATTGAGAACCTTTCAGGTAAACGGAAAACCAAGCTTCTATGAGTATCCTGATTCAGTTTGTATTGCGTGTGAAGGTGAAGAATGGAATGGCTGGATTTACGAGTTCGCAAAGGACGATCCGCGTATGACGCATCAGTGGCATGTAAAAGGGATCTTCTGTGATCTTAAGCGTAAAGGAAACCAGCTGATTGTATCGTCATACCACGTTGAAGGAGACGAAGCCCTTTTAACCACTTTCGGAGATACAGGTAAAAAGGTCACTCCCCTTGAAGAAGGATATTCACCTGTTAACATGATGATAGCAGATGAAGGTTTATATGTGGCAGCGCTATCGATCTCTTCTGCTCAACAAGATCAGATTCTTCTTCTTGATGATGATTTTCAAATAAAAAGTTCGTTTAAGCTTGATTTCTCTCCGCGTACTATTCACTCATGGAATGGTTTATTAATTGTCCATGGTATAAACGGTAGAACGGGGAAAAGTGATCAGCTCGTATACATTTGCCCCAAAACCGGTCAGCAGGAAAAATTCCCTATCCCAAGTAGCGAGTTATTAAAATGTACGGAACAAAACTTAACGTTCTATAATACAGAATCTAAAGTTTTGGCGATTTGGGATCATGAGGAAAAAGAAATAATTAGTATGAGAGAAGCAGAACGGCCCTATGCTTCGAATCACTTTTGATAAAAGAAAATAATGAACTTGAGCAGAATATGCTCAGGTTTTTTTGTTGTTAGTGAAACGAAAAGATTGAGGGAAATAGAGGATGAAAGCACTTGAGTTTTTAATAAAGTGTGAAGATAGAAGGTGATCTGCAACAATGCTATACTAATTGAAAGAACATGAGTTATTTCATTAGAAGTGTGAAAGAGAGGAAAAGAATGCGACCAGAACCTTCGAAGAAAATTGATCCAAAAGGGTTAAAAGTTTGGCGAATTACAGGTGGGATTGTATCTTTTGTAAGTATGTTAATTCTTGCTGGTTTATTTACAATACACTTATACGTTCACGCAATACCTTATTGGGTTTTAGTAGTAAGCTGTCTTCTAGTGATTGTATTTACAATTCTACAAGTCTGGGTTCTTCCTAAACTTAGGTGGAGAAAGTGGCGTTATGAAGTAAGCGAGCATGAAGTAGAGTTAAAGCATGGTGTGATTACGGTCACACGAACCTTGATACCAATGGTTCGAGTTCAGCATGTGGATACGAGGCAAGGACCGTTGTTACGTGCAAATCAGCTATCGTCTGTTACCATTTCAACCGCAGCGACAACACACGAGATACCAGCTCTTTCTAATGAAATAGCAGACGAACTAAGGGATCGAATTTCAATTCTTGCGAGGATGGCAGAAGATGATGTTTGATCGCAAGCGTCTTCATCCTGTAGCAATGCTTCTATCTTTCATTAGCTCTATCAGGGAGGCTGCGCTTCCACTCATCTTTTTCGTTTTTGTTGGACGGGGTGGCTATTCCTGGTGGCATTTTATCGCAATTGGAGGACTACTTGTTTTCACGCTTTTAAATGGTGTTATGAGCTGGCTTTTCTATACATATCAAGTACAAAATAATGAATTAAGAATTCATCAAGGTTTTATTTTTCGCAAAAAGCGATTTATTCCTAGAGAAAGGATCCAATCCATCGATTTCTCTCAAGGTGTTATTCAACGTCTCTTTGGACTAGTTAAAGTTCAAATTGAGACGGCTGGTGGAGGCGGCGAACCTGAGGTCGTTATGCCGGCGTTAAGTCGTCTTGATGCAGAACGATTAAAAGAAGAGTTGTATAACAAGAAAAGTACAATAGAAGAAAATATTGAAGAAGTAACTCCTGTTTTAAAGTATAAATTAACGTGGCGTCAGCTTCTTATAGCAGCATCAACCTCAGGTGGAATAGGCGTCGTTCTCTCTTTTGTAGCAGCGATTGGTTCACAACTAGATAACCTTATACCTGATGAATTCTATACTAGAGCAACAGAAACTGTTTTGGATGCAACAATTCCACTCATTCTGTTCAGTGTGGCTTTTATTCTTATCTTGTCATGGCTATTCTCAGTGGTAGGAACGGTATTAAAATACGGAGGTTTCGTTTTTTCTCGTCAAGACAGTGATTTGATTATTCATCGAGGTGTTCTAGAAAAGCGACAATTAACAATACCTGTCCAAAGAATTCAAGCAATTAGAGTTGTAGAAGGTCTTCTACGCCAGCCTTTTGGTTATGCTGCAATTTACGTAGAGAGTGGCGGAGGCGGTGGTAAAGATGAACAATTCTCAACCGTTATGTACCCTCTAATGAAGCGTAAACATATTAGGTCTTTTCTTGAAGAGGTGCTACCAGAGATTCCTATTCATAACGAGGTGAAATCTCTTTCGATTCGTGCGAGACGAAGGTATATGATTCGATTTACTCTTCCTATGCTTATACCTGTAGTTGCGCTTAGCTATTTCTTTCCATATGGCTACTTGTCAATTCTATTAATTCCACTTGCTAGCCTAATTGGTTATTTGCATTATCGCGATGCTGGGTGGAGTGTAAAGAAAGGGATTGCGCTCTTGCAGTTCAGACAAATTGGCAGAACGCAAGTTTACGTAGCGCGAAGGAGAATTCAGGCTATGGAGATGCAAACTACTTATTTTCAAAAACGACGTTTACTTACAACATTTCAACTATCGATTCTCTCAAGCTTTGCTGGTAAACAATTTCGAGTAAGAGATATTGAGCAGTTTGATGGACATTTACTTCTGGATTGGTATTCTAATGAATCGAGTGACCATTCTATTGAAATGGAACATGACGAATAGATAGATCCTAAAGAGAGTTTACGGTATTAGTCTCAGAAGAAGGAGAGGTGAAAGAATGACAATTGATATAAAACAATTAACAGATGACTTTCTTGAAGGTGATCAGGATAGAGCGTGGGAAAGAATTGAAGAGCTAAAGAGTCTGATGGAAAATAGCCATCTAACTTATGAAGTATTAACGAAAGCCATGCAGCGAGTAGGAAAGCTATGGGAAGAAAATGAAATTTCTGTAGCAGATGAGCATCTTGCTACGACAACCTGTGATTATGTGCTTTCTCGATATGCCTATTCTAAAAAGATTTCGAGTACTACAACAGACGGTCCACGTGCGGTATTTCTTTGTATTGAACAAGAGCAACATTATTTAGGATTGAAAATGATTTCGTTACTTTTTCAAGAGTACGGTTGGCAAACAAAATTATTCGGAGCAAATTTACCGCTTGAGCATGTCATTGATACGGTTGAGAAATGGAATGCGTCCGTCGTAGGAATCTCTGTTTCAATTATGTCTCATGTTGAGCGACTTAACCACTATGTGACAGAGCTTGAAGGGTTAGAAAAGACTCCTGAAGTGTTAGTTGGTGGTAGACTTGCTGCACAGTATGACTTATCAAAGTATTGCTCTAAGCATACGTTATTAGTTCCAGATCTCGAGCAGATACGTTTATGGTTAGAAGATCGGAAGGGTGGAGAGCACAATCATGTTTGATATTAGGAAACATCCACTCCCCGCGTTTATCGTTGACGACAATCTAGAAATTATTGAGAAGTCACAACTAGCCACCGAATCGTTTTCTTCTTCCACTTCTTTTCTACAGCTTGTCGACCAGGACAGCAGGACGAAGGCTAAGAAGTACCTGACACCTCTAGAAAAGGAAGTAGAGATTGAGTTGGTGTTGAACACGATACATTCTCCTCATTCGCTATATATTGTGTATGCAAAATGGTCAAAAGAAGGAGTAGCACAGATTGTTTGTGTTAAGCAGGACCAAAGAATTGCAAAGCTTGCTGGGTCGATTCAAAAGCAGAGAGAAAGGTTATCAGAAACCAATTTTGATTTGCTTGATAAAAAGGAAGAGCTAGAAGTAGCGCTCACAAGAATCAAGAAATTATCTAGTCCTTTCCTGCCAATCACTTCAACTATCGGGGTTATACCTTTATTCGGAACGCTCGAACAGGTGTTATTTGAAGTAAATGAGAATGAACTGCTTTATTCACTTCGCAATGGGGGTTATGATCACGTTATTATTGATTTTAGTGGTATTGGAGAAGTAGAAGAGAGCGGGCCTCAAGCTTTGCGCTCATTTTGTAATATGGTCAGTGTGATTGGTGTCACACCAGTGTTATGTGGTTTAAAGCCATCACATGCGTTTAACTTGTTAGACCTTGACTTTGAATTAAACCAGAACTTCGATATAAAGGGTAGTTTAAAAGACGCTATTCAGTATTATATGATTTCCCCATTGGAATAAAGAAACCGGTGATTGTGTATTCAAATCACCGGTTTTTTCGTATTTCTTATTGAGATGCGATTTTGTTTATTAGAAATAACGAGCGAGAAAACCAAGGGCTACGAGAACAATGAAAATTCCCCAGATGATCTTGCCTCCTGTGCCAGAACCTGAACGAATTCTACGTTTCTGCCATCTGTTAGGTTTAAAGCGGATATCTCCACTAGTATCTGGTGCCCGCCGAACGCGAATCATACCACGGTTAATAAAAGGCGTGGCTCCTATGAGAAGAATAGGTGCTAGTGCTGCACCGGCAAGGAAGCCGAATAAATGACCGAGAATGTTAATGTTAGGGCTAATGAACGTCATGACAAGACCAATCCCAAGAATCATTAAAATCAGCTGGGAGTTTGCCTGATCGATTAGCTCTTTTCGGTAGAAGGCCATATAGAAATAGATTCCAAATAAGCCAAAGATCGCACCTGACGCACCAACATGACTGAACGTGCTATCCTGCAGGTAAAAAGTAGCGATGTTTGCAATGATGCCAGCACCGAAGTAGCCAATTAAGAACTTTATTTTACCGAGCATTTGCTCTAGAGCAGGACCAAAAAGGTAGAGTGAGAAAGAGTTAAACAACACGTGAGCAAAACCGCCGTGTAGAAAGATCGGTGTGACAAGTCTCCAGTACTGCCCTGCTTCAATTGCACGATTGGATCCTACTCCTAAATTGAAAATGGAAAACATCCCAAAAAGGTTTACCATAATAAAGAGGAGGATATGTATACCAATAAGTATGGAAATGATAGGATAATAGCGGATAAATGAGCGAAAATCTTCATTTCGCACAAACATATGTTTACCACCTTTACTAGAAAATTTAAATGTACGAAGGAAATCGGTACTTAAAGACAAATAACTGTCTCATATATTTCTTACTAGTTTAGCATAGCTTTCAACTTGAGCACTATTGATAACTTTATGCTAAATCCTAATGAGTTAGTACTAAGGAGGTTTTTCATGATTATAGGAATTGGAATTGACTTGATTGAACTAGATCGGATTCAGAAAGCTGTTGAGAGGAACCCTTCTTTTCCAGAGCGAATTCTGACAAGTAGTGAGCAAGAGGAGTATAGCAAACTTAGTGGACATAGAAGTGTGGAATTTCTTGCTGGTCGGTTTGCTGCTAAAGAAGCTTATGCGAAAGCGAGGGGGACAGGTATTGGGAAACTGAGCTTTCAGGATATCACAATCAAAAAGTCCCCAGAAGGTGCACCTTATATTGAAACACTAAGCGAAGGTGAACGCATACATATTACAATTTCACATACGAGGCAACATGCAGTATCGCAAATCATTATCGAGAGCTCGTCAAGCTAGTCTGCATAACTTGCTGATTTGCCTCATATATTTTACCACGGTCAGGAGGGACCTGTTGTGAGAATCGTATCCGGAGAAGAAATGTATGAAGCGGACCGGTTTACCATGGAGGAGATTGGTTTAAGTGGCGTACTGCTTATGGAAAACGCAGGAAAAGCACTTTTTGAAGCGATGAAGGGCAGAATTCACAAGAATGAACGGATTGCTGTGTTAATTGGTTCAGGGAATAACGGAGGAGACGGCTTTGTTCTTGCAAGATACTTAAAAGAGAGTGGGTACAATGTTGATGTATGGGTGATCCCTCAACAATCAAATGTGAAGGGAGATGCGGGTACTCATTTTGGCATTTATACTAGCTTGTCTTATGAGTGGAATGCATATAAAGATGGAGAAGCATTTCAACAAAATCTTGCGAAGTATACCGTTATAGTCGATTGTCTGTTAGGTCTTGGCATATCAGGAGTAATTCGTTCACCATATGATGAAGTTGTACAGAAAGTAAACCAGTCGTCTGCTACGGTTATTTCTGTCGACGTGCCAAGTGGCTTACATGCTAATGGAGGGTTCGAAGGTGATAACCAGCCTATTAATGCTGACAGAACTTTTACACTTCAGTGCCCGAAGTTAGGAGCCTTCCTTTACCCTGATGCTGATTATTATGGAGAACTAGAAGTGATTGATATTGGGCTGCCCCGAAACGCTTTTTCAAAAGCTTTACACAAAAAACTCTGGCTTGAACCAGATGTTATGCGTACACTTATCGATCGAACGTCATCCTCCCATAAAGGAAGCCATGGAAAAGGTCTGGTGATTGGCGGATCAAGGGGAATGGCTGGAGCACCTGTAATGTCAACAAAAGCTGCCTATCGAAGTGGAGCGGGTTTAATACAGGTCGCTGTGCCAGATAATATCCTTTCACTAGTAACAAGTACTATGTTAGAGGCGATGTTTCAAGGGTGGTCTTCAGATAATGGTCATTTCTCTGGAGATGTGTCAGGTGACCTTTCTGAATTCGACGGTATCGCGATTGGGCCTGGTCTTGGAAGAGAAGTGGGGTGCAGCAAGGTCGTCAAGGCTACGCTAGCAACGAAAGTACCTCTCGTTCTGGACGCTGATGCGCTCTATCATTTGAGTGAACTGAAGGATGAATTGAAAGCAAGAAAGTCACCGACTATTTTAACTCCACATCCAGGAGAAATGGCAAGGCTGACTGGATTTTCTATTCAAGATATTCAAAGTCGACGATTCGAAATCTCTCGGTCGTTTGCACGTGAGTATGGTGTATATCTTGTTTTAAAAGGTCCTTATACAGTTGTGACCACACCTGATGGAAGTCAGTTCGTCAACACAACAGGTAATCCAGCTTTAGCAAAAGGTGGATCTGGTGATGTGCTGACTGGAATGATACTCGCTTTTGTAATGCATAGTCAATCCATTCAAGAAGGGATAAGCAACGCCGTTTTTGTTCACGGTAAAGCGGCTGATACCCTGGTTCAAACAGCCCATTCAACCCTGGACGTATTGGCAACCGACGTTATTGCAACTATACCAGCTGTTCTGCATTCATTTCTTGAGCAAAACCACGGATAGGTTTTTCACCGTACAGGAACCTCCTTTGTCGTTTTAAATGAGGCAAAGGAGTTGGATATAGTGAAAAGGTTCGGTTCTGTTTTACTTATCGGAATACTGATGCTTGTTGCCCTTGCTGGTTGTGGACAGAAAAGTCAGCAGGACGTAGTGGATGCTTTGGATAAAAAGTTAAATGAAATGGACAGCTATAAAGTGAATGCTAAGATGACACTTGAAACAGGGGAAGAGCCTCAACGTTACGATGTAGAGATTTGGTATCAGAAGCCATCTTATTATCGAGTAGAATTGAAAAATGCAACGAAAGAGCAAAGCCAAATCATTTTAAGAAATGATGAAGGTGTGTTTGTGCTTACGCCAGCTCTTAATAAAAGTTTCAGATTCCAAAGCAATTGGCCTGAGAACGGTAGCCAAGCTTACCTCTACAATACGCTCGTTTCTGATATTTTAAATGATTCAAGCGCTGGATTTGAAGCAAAAGATAATGACTATGTCTTCACTACAAAAACAAACTATCAAAACAAAAACTTATCTAAGCAATCAATTAAGCTAAATAAGAAGGATCTTGCTCCAGAGAAAGTAACAATTATGAATCAGGATATGAAGCCGTTAGTGAACATTGAATTCTCCAATATGAAATTTAATGCTTCATTCGACAAAGGTGCTTTCGATATGGAGCGAAACATGACAGCAGCTCAGCTTGAAGTGCCAGTCATTGCCGCTACCAATGAGCCTTTTGAAGTCGTTTACCCAATGTATGAGCCTCAAGGGACGGGGCTTACAGACGAGAAAGAAGTAGCGAAGGATAAAGTGATATTAACTTTCACTGGTGAAAAATCTTTCACATTAATTGAAGAAAAGAGTGAAGCTGCACTAGAGACAAGTGCACCTGTATCAGTGGGTGAAGGAGAACCGGTCGACCTTGGTTTCACAATGGGAATTATGACAGAGTCGACAGTTACCTGGAACCATAACGGGGTTGACTTCTTCCTTGCTTCAGATGATCTATCAATAGAGGAATTGGTCTCTGTTGCAAGGTCTGTGTATGGTACCACAGAAATTAAATAACACTCCAAGAAGGTTCAGCTGTGACGGCTGAACCTTCTTTAGAAGTTAATTGGCTCATGAAATAGAGGCTAACGTTATTGGCGTACTTTAAATAGTTACGCTTGCGATTTTCTTAAAAACTCCTAAAATAGAAAGCAGAGTGATTTGTTTTCAGGAGGAAATAAAGTATGGAGAATCAACCTTTTTATCGAGAGACATGGGCAGAGATTAATCTTGATGCCATTAAACAAAATATCGTTGCTTATAAAAACTATGTTCCATCAGATGTTTCGATAATGGCAGTCGTAAAAGCGAATGGTTATGGGCATGGTGCAGTTGCGACAGCTGAGACGGCATTACAGTCAGGTGCAACTTATCTAGCAGTAGCGATTCTCGATGAGGCGCTTATGCTCCGTAAGGAAGGGGTAACTGCACCAATTCTAGTACTTGGTTGGGTCCCGCCGGTTCATGCCAGATTGGCAGCAGAACAGGACATCACGCTGACTGTGTTTCAATTAGAATGGATTGAGCAGGCAGAAGCTAATTTGAATGGTTTGTCTCTTACTATTCATTTGAAAATCGACACCGGAATGGGACGACTAGGTATAAAGGAAGAAAAGGAAGCTAAACTGATAGTAGAGTGTTTAAGAAAGAAACCTTCTTTTAGAGTGGAAGGACTGTATACACACTTTGCAACAGCGGATGAACCAGATAATCCATTTATTGAAACGCAACGTAATAGGTTTGAAAAAATGGCCTCCTATTTAAAAGCGGAAGGCATCCATCCTACCCTGATCCATCTAGGCAATAGTGCAGGAGCCGTCAGAATACCTGAACGTATTGGGAATATGATACGTGTTGGTATTTCCATGTATGGTCTCAGTCCTTCACAGGAAATGAAATCGGTTCAACCTTTTAATCTCAATCCTGCTTTCAGTCTTCATAGTCAACTTGTTAATGTGAAGCAAATGAAAGAAGGCGAGCCGATAAGCTATGGATCGACTTACCATACGACTGAAGGCGAATGGATTGGAACAGTTCCAATAGGCTATGCAGATGGTTGGATCCGCAAGTTGCGTGATGGGTATGTCCTAGTAAATGGTGAACAAGCACCCATTGTCGGTCGTATTTGTATGGATCAGTTTATGGTTCGACTCCCAGCAGCGACTGCTATTGGAACGCATGTGACACTTATAGGTCAACAAGGCACAGAAGAAATTACAATAGATGACATTGCTGAGCGACTTGAGACGATAAACTATGAAATTCCTTGTATGATCGGGCCGCGCGTTCCGAGAATTTTTCGTGAAAATGGAGAAAAAAAAGGCGTAATGAATACAATTTTAAAAAAATAGTAAAATAAAAGAAGGATTTTGCAAGAATATGATGAAATAGTCTTGTGGAAAGTTGTTTTGCAATGCGTCGTCTGCAATGGTAAGATTAATGGTGGAATACAATATGAGTAGCAGTGCTTCGGAGGTGTATGTTTGTGTCAGAGGCAAACAAAAAATCGATTGTTGTAACTCTCCCACAACATATTTTAAATGAGGTGGATGGTATCATTCAACAGGAACAGCTCGATCGTAACGAGTTCATATCACAGGCCACGACAATGTATATTCGCGAACGCAAAAAGCGACAAATTCGTGATGCCATGCGCCAGGGGTACATGGAGATGGCTAAGATTAACTTGAACCTTGCAGCAGAAGCCTTTCTTGTTGAGGAGGAAGCAGAGCACACCGTGGACCGCTTAGTAAGCGGGGTGTAATGGCTTGATTGTCAAACGAGGTGATGTGTATTTTGCTGACCTTTCTCCTGTTGTAGGTTCTGAACAGGGTGGCGTAAGGCCTGTCTTGATTATTCAGAACGACATTGGGAATCGTTTTAGTCCTACTGTCATTGTTGCCGCAATTACTGCGCAAATTCAAAAAGCGAAGCTTCCCACACATGTGGAAATTGATGCCAAGCGGTATGGGTTTGAACGGGATTCGGTTATATTGCTAGAACAAATACGTACCATTGATAAACAGCGTCTAACTGATAAGATCACTCACCTTGATGAGGGTATGATGCAACGGGTGCAAGAAGCCTTGCAGATCAGCCTAGGACTTATTGATTTTTGAAAACGCATAGAATAGTAACCAAGCGAAGCTGCTCCTATGAGCAGTTTTTTTGTATACTCAAAGAATTTTTTGATGCTTTTCGTATGAGGTATGGCAGGGAATATTCTAGTTGTGTCGAAAAGTGTGTTAAGATTAAAATGATGTGATGTGCTAAATTTGGGAAAGCATAATGATTGCGAGGATTACTTTGCAATGAGAAGATAAATGAACGCAGTAAGATTGTAGGGAGGAGCAAGATGGACAAGTTAGTCATACAATTATTGAATGAAAGCCGTGAACGTATTTACACCAGATGGATGGACGAGATGGAAAAAGTACGGGATGAACACCGGCTACAGTCAATAACTGATAAAGCTTACGAGGAAACAAACCAAGAATTGTTTGAAATTATTTATACGCATATTGAACAAAATGTTCATAAGCCAACAGATCGCATGACAGAGTTTGCTGAACATTTAATGAAGATAGGGTGGAGACTTAGCTATATTACGCAAGGGTTGCAAAATTTCCGCCGTATAATTCTGGCAGTCCTTCTAGATGCCAATCAGTCAAATGAAAAAGTGTTCGCCATGTACGATGAAATTGATCGCTGGATTGATCCAATTGTTAATCAGCTAATCAATGAGAGTGCTAAGAATTGGGAGAATACAGTATCGATTCAGAAAGTTGCTCTTCAAGAATTATCGGCACCTCTTATTCCGGTTTTTGAGAATATCAGTGTAATGCCACTCATTGGAACCATTGATACAGAACGTGCGAAACTTATAATGGAAAATCTGTTGACTGGTGTTATTAAACATAGATCTCAAGTAGTTCTTATTGATATTACTGGTGTTCCTGTAGTGGATACAATGGTTGCACACCATATTATCCAGGCAGCTGAAGCTGTCCGCCTTGTTGGAGCACAATGTATTCTAGTTGGTATTAGACCTGAGATTGCTCAAACGATCGTCAATCTTGGAATTGACCTCGGACAATTCCCAACCAAGAGTACGTTATTTAAAGGTATGAAAACGGCATTAGAAATGACTAAACGAAAAATGATTGAGCTTGAGTAAGGGGGGAAGACCATGCGGATTCCTATATTGAAACTAAATCAATATTTGTTAATTACAATTCAGGTAGACCTTGATGACAAAACAGCACTTCAATTTCAGGAGGATTTGCTCGAAAAGATTCATGAGACAGGAGCAAAAGGCGTTGTAATTGATCTGACATCTGTCGATATGATTGATTCATTTATCGCCAAAGTACTAGGTGATGTTGTACGCATGTCGAATTTAATGGGGGCAAAAGTGGTGCTTACAGGAATTCAACCTGCTGTAGCAATAACGTTGATTGATCTCGGCATCATGATGAAGAATGTCCCAACTGCATTAGATTTAGAACAGGGGTTAGAGAAATTACAACAGGAATTGGGGGGATAAGCTATGAATATCCAATCCTGTGTGGAAGTTCGAAATGAATGGGATATAGTTAAGGCGAGGCAGTCGGGTAGAAATATTGCTAAAGAACTCGGGTTTGGCACAGTCGACCAGGCGCGAATTACAACTGCAATCTCCGAACTCGCACGTAACATATACCTTTATGCTGGAAATGGCGAAGTTGCCATTGAACGTGTGGAAAACGGTGGTAAATTAGGACTTAAAATCGAAGCGTCTGACTCAGGTCCTGGAATCAAAGACATAAGGAAAGTAATGGAAGATGGTTTTACCACCTCGGGTGGTCTTGGAGCAGGTCTTCCAGGTGTTAAACGCTTAATGGACGAGTTTACGATTGATTCGAAAGAAAATGAAGGAACAATTATAACTTCTATTAAATGGCTCCGTTAAGGAGGATAGGCCACTATGGATGACCGAGATCTTCAATATCAAAAATACAAATCTATTTTAGAGAACTATTTACAAGAGCAGTCAGAGCAAACGCTTTACAAAGGACAGCAGTTTAGCAGGAAAATGATTGAACAAAAAATTTCCCCTGAAGAAGCTGTTAGCCTTCATGTGAGTGTACTTGAAGAACTATTTCCTGATATTCCTCAGCCACTTAAAAACTCTTATGATTTTTTGTTAGAGATGATGATTGGTTATGGATTTGCATATAGGGAGCATCAGAGTCTTCGAAGCCGTCAACAACAGCTTGAATCAGAAATTGAAATTGCTGCTAATATGCAGCAAACGTTGTTGGCGGGTGATAAGCCTGATGTCAATGGTCTTGATATTGGTGCCATTAGTAAGCCTGCTCAGAAGATGAGCGGGGATTACTACCATTTTGTTCAGGATGAAAATAATTGCATGAGTGTAGCAATTGCTGATGTAATCGGAAAAGGTATCCCTGCAGCTTTATGTATGAGCATGATTAAATACACAATGGATAGTGCACCTGAACAGCGTATGCAACCAGGAGCGGTTCTTGAGAACCTTAATCGAGTGGTAGAGCAAAATGTAGATCCTAATATGTTTATTACAATGTTCTACGGATTGTACGATCCAAGGGTCCATTCATTTTATTATGCTGGCGCCGGTCATGAGCCGGGCTTTTTTTACGATGCAGAGAAAGATGAATTTGAAGAGTTATTTACAAAAGGACTAGTTCTTGGTGTTTCTAAAAAAACATCATATCAGGAATATCAGCGTGTCTTACATGGGAATGATATGGTTATTATGCTATCTGATGGTGTAACGGAGTGTCGTTCTAGTGATGGTTTTATTGAGCGAGATGAGATTGTTGCAATGATTCGTAAATATATTCACCTTTCAGCTCAGGAAATCGTAGATGAAGTGTATAGAGAGCTTGAGCGGTTACAAGAGTTTGAACTTCGTGATGACTTCACACTGGTAATTTTGCGACGAGAGGTTTAACTTTTCTCAGCTAGTGGAATAAGGAAATAATGATATTATTTATTATTTGAACAACCTACAGGGGGTAATGTTATGAATTTACAGATCAAACAAGAAGATCATGAGAATACACATCATTTACATATAGCTGGAGAAATAGATGCTTATACAGCACCACAGCTACGCGAAGCTTTGCTTCCGCTAACCGGAAAAGAAGGTCACGAAACGCTAGTTCATCTTGGTGATGTTAACTATATGGACAGCACTGGATTAGGTGTGTTCGTAGGTGCACTTAAATCATCTAAAGAGCACGGTAGCTCGATTAAATTGACTGGTATGACTTCACGCGTTCAGCGTCTCTTTGAAATCACAGGTCTTGATGAAGTGATCGATATCGAAGACGTAAAGGGGGGATCCAAGTGATTAACATTTCAGATTTCGTTGAAATGAAAATCCCTGCTCAGGCAGAGTTTGTTGGTGTTACAAGATTAACGGTGTCTGGTATCGCAAACCGTATGGGTTATTCGTATGATGAAATTGAAGACATTAAAATTGCCCTATCAGAAGCGTGTACGAATGCAGTTAATCATGCCTATAAGGAAGATGAAAAGGGACAAATTACAATTGGTTTTGGAATCTATGAAGACCGTCTTGAAATGATGGTACTTGACCGTGGTCAAAGCTTCGATTACACAAAGGTTTCAGAGAAGTTAGGGCCGGTTGATAGTGATAAGTCTGTGGAACAACTCAGTGAGGGAGGACTAGGTCTCTTTCTGATTGAATCGCTGATGGATAAAGTGGAAATCAGTGGAGAGGACGGAGTAGTTGTTATGATGACGAAGTTTCTCCATAGAGATGGGGTGGAAGTAGATGCCGACACAATCTCCTCATCCCCGCAATAATAACAACAATGAAGTATATGAGTGGATTGAACAATATCAGAACGATCCTACTGATGAAGTCGTTCAACTGAAACTAGTTGAAAGGTATCAGGATCTTGTTCAATCACTTGCACGTAAGTTTTCCAAAGGGAAAAGCATACATGATGATCTAGCACAAGTTGGGATGATCGGATTGCTAGCCGCCCTGCGTCGCTATGACCCAGAGTTTGGTAGAAGCTTTGAATCGTTTGCTGTTCCAACAATTGTTGGTGAAATTAAACGTTTTATTCGTGATAAAACGTGGAGTGTTCATGTACCAAGAAGAATTAAAGAGCTCGGTCCACGTATTAAGAAGGCCGTTGAAGAACTAACAAATGAATTGCAACGTTCTCCTAAGGTTGATGAGCTTGCTGAGTACTTGAACGTTTCTGAAGAAGAAGTCCTTGAGACGATGGAAATGGGCAAGAGCTACCAGGCGCTGTCAGTAGATAGTTCAATTGAAGCTGACCAGGAAGGTAGTACAGTAACTCTCTTGGATCTTGTTGGTGATCAAGAGCAAGGTTTTGATTTAGTTGATCAGCAAATGCTTCTTAAGAAAGCCTTCGCTGTTCTAACGGAGCGAGAACAGGAAATTCTCAATTGTACTTATTTCGAGAACATGAGCCAGAAAGAAACTGGAGAGAAACTAGGTATTTCACAGATGCACGTATCCCGTTTGCAGCGTAGAGCACTTGAGAAACTTAGACAAGCCATTCGGATAGAACCTACGGAGGCCTTCTAGCTATGATTCACCATCATGATTTTAAACAGCTCACTGTAGCAGCTTATCAGAAACCAAAAGCTGGCAATCAGATGTGTGGAGATAGCTATTATGTAGCGGAGACCTCTGAATATTTTATTTGTGCAGTTGCTGATGGTCTTGGAAGTGGAGATATGGCTAAAGATTCATCTCTCGCAGCTATTAATGTAGTAAAAGAGCATCAAGATGAAGATGTTGAATCTTTAATGAAACGTGCAAACGAAGAGATGAGAGGGAAGCGAGGTTGCGTTCTGTCTGTTTTTAAGCTTGATCTGGAAACTAGACAGATGGAATTTAGCGGCATCGGCAATATTAACTTAATCATCTATCTACCCGACGGACGCATTAATCGCCCGATTTCATACTCTGGATATTTATCTGGAAAGCTTCAGAAAGTAAAGGTACAAACAATTGATTATCCATCAGGATCTTCATTCGTCACATATTCTGACGGCGTCCAAATCAGTTCAAAAAACTATGCAATGGTTGCTCGTTTTGATTCAGTACAAGAGTCCTTTCAACATTTAACAGATTCACTTCCGTCAACAAATGACGACATTACCCTGCTTGTAGGGAAAACCGTTTAAAAAGCTCTTCCTCATCTATAGGGAAGAGCTTTTTTGTTTTGATCATAGGCGGGACTTAATTCATTGCGTGATTTAGACTCATTGTACGTGGTATCAATATGTTTCTGTGAGCCGAGAATGGATGTTATCTCTATTATAATGGTTCTTTTCTCAAAGATTGTTGCTTTTGAAAAAGATTGTGTAAAGAACCAAACTTAGCTGAAGCGGAAATCACATCCATTCTTATAGCAACAATGTTTACAAAAAGAACCATTTTATTAAGGAGGACTTTTAACGAGACCTTTTATTCGGTAAACTTATACTATTATTGAAATGCTCCTAAGGAGGAATGGTTTTGGGAATTACGGCAGACAAACAACAGGCGGAACATTTTCATAAAGTAGCACAAAACTTGAATATTGCGGAGCGCAGTGTGCGAGAAGTGATCACTCTTTTAGATGGTGGTAATACGGTCCCTTTTATAGCGCGGTATCGTAAGGAACTTACTGGTGGTCTAGATGAAGTGCAGCTTAGAGATATCCAGGAAGCATGGACTTACTTGCAAAACCTTGAGAACCGTAAAGAAGAAGTGATTCGCCTTATTCAAGAACAAGATAAATTAACAGATGAATTGAAGGCACAACTTGTGAAAGCAACAAAGCTCCAAGAGGTAGAAGATCTTTATCGTCCTTATAAGCAAAAAAAGCGGACAAAAGCGACGATTGCAAAAGAAAAGGGGTTAGAACCCCTAGCTAAATGGATTATGACTGTGGGAGATCAGGAACCATCTGAAGAAGCAGTTAACTTTCTATCAGAAGAGAATGATGTTACATCCATTGAAGACGCTCTTCAGGGAGCGAGAGACGTTATTGCAGAATGGATTTCAGATGATGCTGAAGCTAGAAAGTGGATTCGTTCAAAGACCTTTCAATATGGTCTTCTCCAAACGGCTGTGAAATCAGAGGAAGATGATCCGAAGCAAATCTTTGAAATGTATTATGCGTACGAGGAAGGGATTTCGAAAATCGTTCCTCACCGTATTCTAGCAATCAATAGAGGTGAAAAAGAAGGAATTATACGTGCTTCCGTTACACCGCCTATAGATTCAATCCATGATTATCTAAGGAGAAAAACGATTCATATTCATCACAAGACTTGTGTTGATCTTCTAGAGGAAGCATTGGTAGACAGCTATAAGCGTCTCATTCAGCCATCTGTTGAAAGAGAAATACGTAAAGAGTTAACAGAAAAAGCTGAAGATCAGGCTATTCATATTTTTTCAGAGAATTTAAAGCACCTTTTATTGCAGCCTCCACTCAAAGGTAAGCGAGTACTCGGTGTAGATCCTGCCTATCGTACAGGGTGTAAGTTAGCTGTGGTAGATGATACTGGGAAAATGTTGACCGTTGCAGTCATCTATCCTACACCTCCAAGATCAGAGGTGGATAAATCGACGGCAATCGTAAAGAAGATGATTAATGACTATGATATCGAAATGATTGCGATTGGGAATGGAACGGCTTCTCGTGAAACTGAGCAATTTATTGCTAACGTTATTAAAGAAGTGGATTTGGAATTAGCTTATTTAATCGTAAACGAAGCTGGAGCAAGCGTTTATTCTGCATCAGACCTAGCAAGAGAGGAATTTCCATCTCTACAGGTTGAAGAACGTTCTGCGGTTTCAATTGCAAGAAGAATTCAGGATCCACTCGCCGAACTCGTGAAGATTGATCCAAAATCAGTTGGGGTAGGACAATATCAACATGATGTATCTCAGAAGAAGTTAAATGATCAGCTTACTTTTGTAGTTGAGACGGCAGTTAACCAGGTTGGAGTTAATGTAAACACGGCATCGGTATCGCTTCTTCAATATGTAGCTGGTCTGTCGCGAGCGGTGGCAACGAATATTGTTAAAAAACGAGATGAAGAAGGAAAGTTTACAAGTCGTGTCCAGTTGAAGAAGGTGCCGAGACTTGGCGCTAAAACATATGAACAATGTATTGGATTTCTTAGGATTATGGGAGGAAAGCAACCTCTTGATCAAACAGAAATACACCCTGAAAGTTATGATGTGACCAAAGCACTTCTAGCACAATTGAATTGTAAGCCTGAGGATATTGGCTCTGAAAAACTCGTGGAGTCACTTGCCTCTCTCAGAATTAAAGACACTGCAGCACAGCTTGATATTGGGGAATTGACGCTTGAAGATATTGTAGCTTCCCTTCGTAAACCAGGAAGAGATCCACGGGATGAACTGTCCCAGCCTATTTTAAAAACGGATGTTCTTAAGATGGAAGACCTTGAGCAGGGGATGGAGCTTGAAGGGACAGTACGTAATGTGGTGGACTTTGGAGCCTTTGTAGATATAGGTGTAAAACAAGATGGGCTTGTTCACATATCGAAACTAACGAATAAATTTGTGAAAAACCCAATGGAGGTCGTCCATGTAGGACAAGTTGTAACGGTTTGGGTAGATAGCGTTGATTTAAAAAGAGAGCGAATCGCCCTTACGATGCTCAATCCTTCATAAGCGCTGCCCTCAGGGGCGGTGTTTTCTTTTATAAAAAAACCAGCATTGGTTTAATAGTTTGATTTGACGACGGTCTTTATCGAGATATGCTTGCTTTAGCTGTCTTTTAAACCAGACAGGCATCAGAATCTCCTCCTTTAGTAGATGACACTTTCTTAATGATGTTGTAAATTAGTTTATGAGACGCTGCTTGTATGTGTTCAATAAGTTAAGAGGTGAGAATGTGAAGGATGAGGATTTGCAAAAACTAGTCGAATCAATCTCACAAGAATGGTTTGGGCTGTCTTTTAATCACACTGCAACTTTCAATTCAAGGTTAAGAACAACAGGCGGACGTTACTTACTGCGTTCTCATAATCTTGAGTTTAATAAAAAGCACTTTGATCAATTTGGTATGGAAGAACTTATTGGGATCATTAAGCATGAGCTCTGCCACTATCATTTACATCTTCAACATAAAGGATATAAGCATCAGGATCAGGACTTTAAAAAATTACTAAAGCAAGTTGGGGGCTCGCGCTACTGTCAGGTAGTCCCTGGTCAAAAGCGAATAGAGAAATGGAAACACCTATATGAATGTCGAAACTGTAAGACAAGGTATAAGAGAAAGAGAAGAATGGATACATCGAAATACGTATGCGGCAGGTGCAGAGGCAGGTTACGCAAAATTTCTTGAAACTTGTCATTGACGCTCCTTAAGGTATGTGGTAAATTAATAAAGTCTCTTCGGAGAGCGTGTCCAAATCACTTACATAACAGATTAAGAAATTTATTAAAAACTGTTGACTTTGATTGCTGGATGCGATATTATATTAAATGTCGCCGATAACGGAGACGACAAAACACATATTATTCCACAGTAGCTCAGTGGTAGAGCTATCGGCTGTTAACCGATCGGTCGTAGGTTCGAATCCTACCTGTGGAGCCAAACGGAGAAGTACCCAAGTGGCTGAAGGGGCGCCCCTGCTAAGGGTGTAGGTCGCGCAAGCGGCGCGAGGGTTCAAATCCCTCCTTCTCCGCCATTTTTATGGCCCGTTGGTCAAGTGGTTAAGACACCGCCCTTTCACGGCGGTATCACGGGTTCGAATCCCGTACGGGTCACCAACTTATTTTTAATACTTGTTTCATCAACATGATATGTAATCAGTTATAGAGGTCTCGTGGTGTAGCGGTTAACATGCCTGCCTGTCACGCAGGAGATCGCGGGTTCGATTCCCGTCGAGACCGCCATTAACTTTAAAAAAGCAATCCTGATTATATAAATTGTTGGGCTATAGCCAAGCGGTAAGGCAACGGATTTTGATTCCGTCATGCGCTGGTTCGAATCCAGCTAGCCCAGCCATGTTGAGCCATTAGCTCAGTTGGTAGAGCATCTGACTTTTAATCAGAGGGTCGAAGGTTCGAGTCCTTCATGGCTCACCACTTATTTGCGGGTGTGGCGGAATTGGCAGACGCGCTAGACTTAGGATCTAGTGTCTTACGACGTGGGGGTTCAAGTCCCTTCACCCGCACCAATTCTTTTATAATAGTTTAAATCAAGTAACGATGTGCGGTTGTGGCGGAATGGCAGACGCGCTAGCTTGAGGGGCTAGTGGGGGAAACCCCGTGGAGGTTCGAGTCCTCTCAACCGCACCAAATATAATATGCGCCCGTAGCTCAATTGGATAGAGCGTCTGACTACGGATCAGAAGGTTAGGGATTCGACTTCTCTCGGGCGCACCATTTTCTTACTTAAATAAATGTCGGGAAGTAGCTCAGCTTGGTAGAGCACTTGGTTTGGGACCAAGGGGTCGCAGGTTCAAATCCTGTCTTCCCGACCATTGATTTCGCGGGTGTAGTTTAGTGGTAAAACCTCAGCCTTCCAAGCTGATGTCGTGGGTTCGATCCCCATCACCCGCTCCAATTAAGATGGGCCTGTAGCTCAGCTGGTTAGAGCGCACGCCTGATAAGCGTGAGGTCGGTGGTTCGAGTCCACTCAGGCCCACCATCTTTCCTAAAAAAAGTTGTTGACAAGCATAAATCTTACATGATATGATGATTTGGTCGCTGAAAACAGCAACGAAAGAGAAATCGATCTTTGAAAACTGAACGAAACGCCATGTAAGTAGTTGTTTCTACGGAAACAAAACATTGTTTTAAAAGCTAGATTAAGCTTTCTATCGGAGAGTTTGATCCTGGCTCAGGACGAACGCTGG
>NZ_SWFM01000008.1 GCF_005144865.1 Guptibacillus hwajinpoensis | reverse complement strand
TGCACCCCAAACCCTCGGTCACTTCACCTTTCAATCTGAACACATAGACCGTGTTCATTTTGAAAGCTTCCAGTGCCTGCCGGGTTTAAACGGGGCGCTTCCGCTTTACTTTTGTTCCAGCTACTGCGCCTACCCCCTCGAGTCGCTTCACCTTTCAAATTGAACACAAAGACCGTGTTCATTTTGAAAGGCTCCAGCGCTTGTCGGGGGTGGACAGGCGCATTCGCTTTACTTTATTCTATTTTGGAATTTGGCTATTTCTGTGTATTCCTCTGTTAGTTTTCTGGATATTCTGATGTAGATTGGTAGTAGTTCTGAGTAGATTTGGACGTTTTCTTGGTTTGGTTGGTGGCTGTGGGTGTCTCCAACTAACTCAGATACAATATTCAAGGAATCGATTTCGCCAAGTGCTTCCATACCTAGGACGATTGCACCGAGGCATGAGCTTTCATAGCTTTCGGGAACGGTCACCTCTTGATTAAAGATATCCGCCATCATTTGACGCCAAAGGACTGATCGTGCAAATCCACCTGTTGCTTTGATTTGTTTTGGTACACCAATTAGTTCTTCAAGTGCTAGAAGAACGCTGTATAGATTGTAAATAACCCCTTCAAGGACAGAGCGAATCATATGCTCTTTTTTGTGATTTATAGCGAGGCCAAAGAAGCTTCCGCGTGCATCTGCATTCCAAAGTGGTGCCCGTTCACCTGCAAGATAAGGGTGAAAAATAAGACCATCAGAGCCTGGATTCACCTGCTCTGCGATTCTCGTAAGAATTTCGTACGTATCAATGCCAAGCCGTTTGGCTGTCTCTGTTTCAGATGCAGCAAACTGATCTCGTACCCATCGGAACGTGATTCCACCGTTATTTACAGGTCCACCAATTACCCACTTGTCCTCTGTAAGAGCATAGCAGAAAATACGTCCTTTTGGATCAGTAACTGGTCGGTCTGTGACGGCTCTAATCGCACCACTTGTTCCAATTGTGACAGCAACCACACCAGGTTCAATAGCATTTACACCAAGATTGGAAAGAACTCCATCACTTGCTCCAAGAATGAATTTCGTTGATTCATTTAGACCGGTTTCTTCACAATATGGCGCTTTTAATCCTTCTACGATATGAGTTGTCGACACTGGCTTCGATAGGTGATCTGCTGTTATACCTGCTACCTCAAGTGCTTTATCATCCCAATCAAGTTGTTCTAGATTAAATAAACCTGTTGCTGAAGCGATGGAATAATCAACAACATACTCTTCAAAGAAGCGATAGAAAACATACTCCTTAATGGAAATGAATTTTGCCGCTGCTTGAAATAGGTCTGTTTCTTCGTTTTTCAACCATACGAGCTTAGAAAGTGGCGACATGGGATGAATCGGTGTACCTGTCCGTAGATAGATCTCATGTCCTTCCATCTCATTCTTGATCTTTTCTGCCCATTTTGCACTTCGATTGTCTGCCCACGTTATACACTTTGTTATCGGCTTACCCGCTTCATCTATAGCAATCAAACTATGCATCGCTGAACTGAAAGAAACGAACTTCACCTGATTCGCCTTTAACTGATTATCTTGCATCACCGTTCGAATAGACTCCACAACTGCTAGTAGAATTTCTTCAGGATCTTGCTCAGCTGTGGCTGGTGTTGGTGTATATAATGGATATTCAACATTATGCTTTGATACTGGCTTACCATCTTCTTTATATAAAACAGCTTTCGTACTCGTTGTACCAATATCTACACCAACCATATAACGCTCGTTGGTCATCATAAGACATTCCTCCAATGTTTCATTATCATGAGCAAAAGAAGCGAACATCATAATGATGTTCGCACTGTTTTTAGCTTAGCTGATAAAAAAGCTTAATACAAAGACGACAAGGAATCCGACTCCACCTATTAACGTCTCCATTACTGTCCACGATTTCAAGGTGTCTTTCTCATTCAATCCTAGGAATCTGTTTACAAGCCAGAAGCCTGAATCGTTTACGTGTGAAAGCACCGTTGCACCTGCAGCAATTGCAATAACCATTAGGCCAAGAACTGGTCCTTCCATCCCCATGCTTGTGATGAGAGGAGACATTAGACCTGCAGCTGTTACCATTGAAACTGTTGCTGACCCCTGGGCCACACGAACTGCAGCTGCAATTAAGAAAGCTAGAAGAATTGGTGGAAGTGCAGATGATGCCATTTTATCACCAAGTACTTCACCAACGCCTGAATCAATTAGCACTTGTTTAAATACACCACCTGCACCAGTTACTAGAATAATAATACCCGCTGGTTCAAGTGCTTTATTAGCAATCCCCTGTACTTCTTCCTTTGTATACCCACGCAATGTACCAAGTAGAATGAACGCAAGAATTGTTGCGATCGTTAACGCAACGAACGGGTGTCCCATAAAGGATAAGAAAGAGCGCCATGGATTACCTTCCTCAAGTAGAACATCTGATAACGTATTCGCTAGAATTAATACAAGTGGAATAAGAATTAAACTTGTAACAAGTCCAAAGCTAGGAAGCTCTTTATCATACTCTTTCTGTTCAAGTTCCATGTAATCTGGAACCGTTACGTGAATTTTCTTCCCTATGTATCGACCAAACAATGGTCCTGCTATAATCATTGCTGGAATACCAGCTAAAGAACCAAACAAAATAACCCAGCCAAGATCTGCACCAATTAAATCAGCAACCGCGATTGGTCCTGGAGTTGGTGGTATAAAACTATGCGTAACAGCAAGGCCTGCTAATAGTGGAATTGCATAGTGTAAAAGTGATTTTCCTGTCTTTTTTGCAAGACTATAAACGAGCGGTACAAGAATGATGAAACCAACATCAAAGAAAACGGGAATGGCGACAATGAATCCTGTTAAACCAAGCGCCCATTGTGCTTTATCTTCACCGAATTTCTTAATCAATGTTTGAGCAAGGCGCTCTGCCCCACCTGACACTTCAAGCATTTGACCAAACATCGCACCTAGACCAACAACAACTGCAACGAAACCAAGCGTTCCGCCCATTCCGGCTGTTATTGATTCAATTACACCTTCAAGTGGCATACCAGCAGCGATACCAACTAGTAAACTAACAAGTAGTAAAGCAACGAACGCGTGCAATTTTGTACGAATAACAAGAAATAAAAGGGCAAAAATAGCAAGCACTGCGATCAAAATTAACATATTCCCTGACATATGATCTCCTCCTATCAAATTCATTGTGAATTAAGTACTAATTCAACTGAAAAACTCTTTTTTAACAGAACAAAGCCACTATGTACTAAAATTCAAGTCAACCTAAAGGTAAACGCTTTCAAAAAAAACAGAATTCGTAAAATCTCGGCTTAGATAAACACTGCCATTTTTGGAGGGTTCAATAATCCGATATTCTTATAAAAAATCCCATTAAAAGAAATATTTTTTCTCACAACGTCATTATACATTAAATATTTTTCATTACAAGCGCTTTCACGAAATCCATTTTCATCTTGTTTGTAATCGGTTACAATATTACAATCAGAGTTGATAGAGAGGAGAATATCCATGTCCGACAACGAAACACGTCACTGCCTTCCTAGAATCCGCTCATCATACTCACAACTTAGTGAGAAAGAGCGAAAGGTTGCGGATTACATTCTTGTTCATTCTAACAAGATTATTCATAGCACGATTAACCAGGTGGCAGATGATTTGAATGTTGCCGATGCTACAGTCTTTCGCTTCTGTAAGCGAATCGGATTTAAAGGGTTCCAGGCGATGAAAATTGCTCTTGCTGCTGAAATTGTGAATCCAATTCAAGATATCCATGAGACCATTTCTGAATCTGACTCTTCAAGAGAAATTGCTGAAAAAGTACTTCGTTCTAATATTCGAACCCTTGAGGATACGTATCATATTCTTAATAACCAAACAATTGAACAGGCAGTGCAAGCATTATTAGAGGCAAATCACATTGAATTCTATGGAAACGGTGGTTCTGGCATTATTGCAATGGACGCTCAGCATAAGTTTATTCGAACAGGCCTACGAACGACGGCATACAGTGATGCACACTTGCAGATCATGTCAGCTTCGCAATTATCAAGTGATGATGTAGCCGTTCTTATCTCACACTCGGGAACGAATAAGGACATGTTACGCGTTGCGGACATCGCGAGAGGAACTGGCGCAACCACGATTGGTATCACAAACCTTGCAACATCGCCATTAAGCAAAAAAGTCGACATCCCTCTTTATACTGTTTCACAAGAAACAGAATTTCGATCGGAAGCGCTCGCTTCAAGAATTGCTCAATTAAGTCTGGTTGATGCGCTCTATGTGAACATCATGATGGCTAGGAAAGATCAATCAAAGCAATCTCTTCAACGCATGCGTGAAGCCATTTCCTCAAAACGAATATAGAGATAAACATCAAAAAATCCGCCTACGCGGATTTTTTATTTGCGCTTATAACCATCATAACTTTTCCTAACTTCCACATAAACCAAGCAGGCATTTTTAAAGACACGAAAAGGACTCCCATGCTAAACTGTAAGAGTTGAAATTACAGTATGTGTACTGAAGGAGGATCACAATGTCTACTAATTTAAAAATGCTACAACCTTATACTCTATCTTCTGGTGTAGAACTTAAAAACAGAATCATGCTTGCACCAATGACAAATTTCTTATCGAATGATGATGGAACAGTATCGGATAAGGAGCTTGCCTATTACAAAGAGCGCTCCGGTGGTGTTGGTACCGTTATAACTGCTTGCGCAAATGTTCTCACACATGGTAAAGGGTTTGCTGGTGAAATTGGAGTGTACCGCGACGAACAGATTCCTGGACTAAAGAAATTGGCTGATACGATACATGCTGAAGGAGCAAAAGCGATCCTACAAATTTTCCATGGAGGAAGAATGTGCCCTCCAGAGCTCGTTCCAAATGAAGAAATTCTTAGTGCAAGTGCTATTCCAGCTGAACGAGAAGGTTCAAAAACACCACGCGCCATGACGGAACAAGAAATTCAAGATACTATTGTTGCATTCGGAGAAGCTACAAGACGTGCCATCGAAGCTGGATTTGACGGCATTGAACTTCACGGAGCGAATACGTATCTGCTTCAACAATTCTTCTCTCCACATTCTAATCGTAGAGAAGACGGTTGGGGTGGAAGTCTTGAGAATCGTATGAAATTTCCACTCGCTGTTATTGAAGCTGCACAAGCTGCCGTTAAAAAACACGCCGACGAATCATTTATAGTAGGTTACCGCGTCTCTCCTGAAGAACGCGAAAACCCTGGTATTACGATGGATGACACTCTTCAGCTTGTTGATGAACTTGCAACGCGTAACCTCGATTATGTTCACGTATCACTTTCTGATTTCTATCAGGGATCTATGCGTGAAGACGATACAACTCCTCGTATGGAATTAATCAAGGATCGAATCGGTCACCTCGTACCTGTTATCGGTGTTGGTTCTCTTCATACACCTGATGAAGTCGAAAAAGCACTCGAAACCGGCGTTCCTCTTATTGCACTTGGACGCGAAATGATTATGGAGCCCCGCTGGGTCGAGAAAGTGGAGAATGGAGATACAGCAAGCATCCGCACAACTTTACAAATAGGAACCCAAGATGAACTTGTTGTACCTGAACCACTATGGAGTACCATTTTCAGCGTACCTGGTTGGTTTCCTATTGAAGATTAATAGAAAACCCTCCGCATGAATGCGGAGGGTTTTTCTATTTCAATACTGGTCTTAGATCTTCCATCTTCTCAAAGAGGTGCCAGACAAAATCATCAACACCAAGCTCGCGATGTGGATGTAAGTCTTCAAGATCCGGATCATTCACATACTGATAGATGCCTTTTTTCGATTCCCATTCCACAAGCATCATTACCTGTCTTGGTGCGATATCTCCTTCGGGAGAAGAATCTAGCTTACCCATAGCAATAACCTTGCCTCCGTATTTACGAACAGGTTCTTCCGCCCTTCTCGCATACTCTGCATACTCTTCTCCATCCTTAACGTTAAACAAATTCAGAGCGTACATTGCCACGTTCATTCCTCCCTTGATTCCCTTTCCTAACAGCAATCGGAATACCGTTTAGCACCGCCGTACCTGACACAGCATCCAACCTTTTTTCATAACTTAAAAGATTCGAATTTACACCCTCATTTTGTCCTGCAACATCCATTTTCGTTCCTTTCAACCCATGTCCATAACCATGTGGAATACTAGCTACCCCAGGCATTATGTCATCCGTTACCTCTACTGTTACTTGAAGTCGTCCTGCTTCAGACTCTACTTCTGCCACTCCACCATCCTCTAAATCAAACCTTTTTGCATCATTAGGATGCAACAACATCGTACAACGGTTCTTTCCTTTCATTAAGACAGGAAGATTATGCAACCACGAATTGTTAGACCGTAAATGTCGTCTGCCTATTAACATCATATCTGGCTTATTACTTATTTCATCTTTCAGTCTTTTCACATCGTTTACAATTAGTGCAGGTGCTAGCTCAATTTTTCCTGTGTGCGTTAAAAGGATTTCAGGAATTCTTGACTGCAACGGACCAAGATCTAGCCCATGTGGGTGCTTTTCTAGTTTTGAAAGACTCAACCCTTCTGCGTCCTTAAAGTGATCACCATAAGGACCCGTTCTGAGCATATAATCAAGCATTCGCTCAGGTCCTTTTCGACCTTGAAGAGAGGACATGATTTCTTCAGGATTTCGTCCAAAGACCGGTGACTGGTCGTTCTTCACATCTTTATTTATTAGAAATTGCATCGTAGCATCATCCAACTTTGTTACAGCACCTTCAGATGGCTCTTCATCTCCAATTAAGGAAGCAAGCTTCAAAAGAATTTCCCACTCATCAAGCTGGCCTTTTTTCTTCTCGAATACAGGGCTTGAGTAATGTGAAATATTTCTCACTGAAAGCTGATAGAATGAGAGATCATAATGGGATCGCTCGAGTGGTGAAGGAGCTGGTAGAATCACATTTGCATAGCGTGTCGTTTCATTTAAATAGCAATCCACGCTTACCATGAAATCAAGATTTTTCGCCGCTTCTTCTAAACGTTTACTATTCGGCGTAGATACCATTGGATTACCAGCAACGGTTACAAAGGCACGCACCTGTCCCTCTCCAGGCGTCTCCATCTCCTCTGCTAGACATGCCACGGGAAGCTCACCAAGAACCTCTGGCATTTCGCTCACTCTACTTTTAAACCGCCCAAATCGATATCCTTTTTTTCTAGACGTTTTCCCTCCAGCTGCTGGTGTTGTGAACATCACGCCACCTTCCCGATCCAGGTTGCCTGTAACATAATTAATAACATCAATAAGCCAGCTATTAATTGTCCCGAATGATTGCGTACAAGTTCCCATCCGCCCGTAAACTGCAGCACAAGAGGCGGAAGAAATATCTCTGGCGATCATTCGAATCTCTTCAGAATCAATGCCGCATACACTCGCCATTTTCTCAGGTGAAAATTCCTTCGCTAACTCCTTTACTTCTTCCAAACCGTTAACATAATCAGCAAGATAGTCATCCTTCGACAGTTTCTCGTCAAACAAAGTGTGGAGTAAACTAAATAGAAAATAAGCATCCGTTCCTGGCTTAATGAAGTGATGATCATCTGCCAATTTTGCTGTCGCTGTGCGTACGGGGTCAACAACGACAAGACGACCACCCCGTTTTTTTAAGTCTTGAAGTCTCCCTCTCATATTCGGTCCCGTCATTAAGCTACCGTTCGAAACAACTGGATTTGCTCCAATACAGAGAAAATATTGCGTTTGGTCGACATCAGGGATTGGAATACTAAAATCACCGCCATACATCATCTCAGCCGCTAACTGTTTTGGGATTTGATCTACTGTACTTGCTGAGTATTGATTTCGACTGCCAAGCGCCCTTAGAAAAATAGGCAGGTACAGCATGCCAGATAAATTATGAACGTTTGGATTACCAAGATAAACGGCTACCGCATCTTTCCCATACGCTTCAATCACACCACGAAGACCTTTTCGAACTTCTTTAAATGCCTCTTCAAAACTAACAGTAAACCACTCTTCCCCCTTCCGAATCATCGGCTCTCGGATTCGGTCAGGATCATGGTGAAGTTCTTTTAAGCTAAACCCTTTTGGACATAAATACCCCTTACTAAATGGATCTTTTTTATCCCCTTCAATGTGCGTAACTTCGCCATTCACCGTATGAATTTCAAGTCCACACGTCGCCTCACATAGCGGACACGTACGATAGTGAATGCTTTCCGCTTCACTGCTTTTCACGTTATCCCTCCTTCTCTTCACTTAAATACCAACCAGTCAGTATATTAAGTTTACTGAAAATTTCGTTTTTACACAAGAGCTTTTATACCTTCACTTCGTTGAAAATGATTAGTGAATCCACCTCTCTCTTAATGCATTCGCAACTGCCTCAGCACGATTGTTTGCATTTAATTTACGAATTGCTGAGGTTATATAATCTCTTGCTGTAAAATCACTAATTTGCAAAAGTTGGGCAATTTCTTTCGTGCTGTGTCCATCTGCGGCATGCTGAAGAACCTCTGTTTCTCGAGGACTTAACGGATTTGGGGACAGAGAAGTAATCGGAAGCATAAAGCCTAGTGCTTGCCTGAAATAAACCATCACGTCATCAATTAGTCCTTGATGAATTGTAATTCCTTCCTCCTTCTCATCAATAAGGACACAGCCAATAGCAATACGCTCAATGCTTAAAGGAATAATGAGTACGGACGTTAAATTATAAGCTTCAATATATTCTTCGGGGAAAAGTTGATGATGTTGATCCATCATCAACAGAGCAGGTTTATTAGTAAGTAATGCGCGTTGAATCGGTGGAATGCGTCGTATATCCTCTCGTATTTCATTCATGGAAAATACGCCGCTACGGTCCACACGGAGAACACCTTCTCCAATGCCCGTAAAATAAGAAAAAGTAAAGATACTTGCACGTCTGAATGGGAAGTGAGAAAGACACTTTTGGAGCATTACTTCACAACGTTGGATTGGGTCTTTCGTTTCCATCAACTGATGAAAAGATCGCATCCACGTTTCTTCATGCATCGACATGATTCACCCCTATCTTTTCAGGAATCGAATGTTCAGACATAAATCGTTAAACTAAATATGTAAGCGCTTTCTGTGATAGCTCTTTTATTATAGAAGCTGACGGATTAAATCGCAAGCAATGAAAGGTGGTCTTATATGCGGAGAGAAATGATAACGACAAGTGAGCGAGGACTTCAAGAAGACTCGCTCCCATTTCGACTGTATCAAAAAGCCAAGAAGTTTGGAGGGTGGGATCCAAAGGAGATTGATTTCACACAGGATGTGAAAGACTGGCAGTTTCTATCAGGAGCTCAGCAAGAGGAAATCATTAGGCTAGTTTCGCAATTTCAAGCTGGTGAAGAAGCCGTAACACTTGATCTCCTGCCACTCATTATGGTGATTGCTAAAGAAGGCAGAATTGAAGAAGAGATGTATCTAACGACTTTTCTATTTGAAGAAGCTAAACATACTGAGTTTTTCAGACTTTTCCTTAATGAAATTGGTCAAAAAGACGACCTTTCACGTTATCACTCTGACACATATCAGAAGATCTTCTATCATATTCTACCCGAAGCAATGGGCAAGCTCGAGCACGATCATTCAAGGGAAGCACTTGCTGAAGCATCGACGATCTACAATATGTTTGTTGAAGGTGTTCTTGCTGAAACAGGCTATTTTTCTTTCTATCAATCACTAGAGCAGGCTCAAATAATGCCTGGATTAATGAAAGGTGTTGGTCTACTTAAAAGAGATGAATCACGTCATATCGGCTATGGCACTTTTTTGCTGCAGCGATTGATTGCAGAGAAACCATCTCTATTTGAAATTGTACAGAACAAAATGAATGAACTTGCTCCACTTGCCCAACAGCTAACTCAGGAAGGAATGGGTGGTAGAACTCAAAATGCGTTTGGAAACACATTGGATGCAACGATGGCCTTTTCTATGAAACAGCTATCCGTGCGTATGGAAATTCTTGCACGTGCAAAAGGCAAAAGCGTAAAAGATATTCAAAAAACGCTTGAAGCTGATGTCGGCGTCATTTAAAGCAAAAGGAGGATAAACAATGTCAGTTAACGTAGATATCAAGTCATATCCGCTTTTCATTAACGGTGAATGGACCGCCTCAGAAGCTAAACGTACATTCGATGTCGTCAATCCAGGGAATGGAGAGCTTGTTGCAAAGGTAGCAAGCGGAACAGAGAAGGATGTCGACCGCGCTGTGGAAGCCGCAGCTGCTGCATTTGAACAGGATGAATGGCGAGAAATGCCACCGAAAGAGCGTTCGAAGATCCTTTATGCGATCGCACAAAAGATCATGGAAAATGCTGAAGAGCTCGTCGGATTAGAAGCGATCTCGTCAGGCGGAACAGTTCGAAGACTTGGCTCAAATGATGTGCTTCAGATGGTTGATTTATTCCAAACGCTCGGTAAATTTGTACTCGATTACACCTATTCTGAAACACTCCCTTCTCCACCGTTTCCTGGACCCTCACACAACTTCATCTGGCGTGAACCAATCGGTGTATGTGCAGCCATTACGCCATGGAATATGCCCATGTTAATCGCAACATGGAAGATTGCACCTGCACTCGCAATGGGTAATACGATCGTTATTAAACCAGCAAGCTACACACCGCTCACAACTCTAAGGCTCGCTGAAATTATTTCTGAAGTTGTACCACCTGGCGTTATTAATGTGGTTACAGGAAGCGGTAAAGAAGTGGGTGAAGCGCTCGCCACTCATCCAAAAGTAGAGAAAATTGCCTTTACTGGTTCAACTGAAATAGGTCGTCACATTATGAGTCTTGCTTCGCAAACAATTAAAAACACGACACTTGAGCTTGGAGGTAAATCACCATCGATTCTATTAGAAGATGCAGACCTCTCACTCGCCCTTCCTGGGAGCCTATTCGGAGTCTTCCTCCATTCTGGACAGCTTTGTGAATCTGGCACAAGATTATTTGTTCCAGATAAAATCTATGATCAAGTTATTGATGGATTAAAAGAGCTTTCAGAGAAGCTTGTTCTAGGTAACCCGCTTAATCCCGGTACAGATATGGGTCCAGTAATTTCTGCCACTCAAAAAGAATCGATTCTATCTTATATCGAAAAAGGAAAGCAAGAAGGCGCTCGCCTCGTTTGCGGTGGACATGAAGTTAAAATTGAAGGATGTGAGAAAGGACATTTTATTGCTCCAACGATTTTTGCTGATGTGACAAACGATATGACAATAGCAAGAGAAGAGATCTTCGGACCTGTTCTTTCTGTTATCCGCTATAGCGAAGTAGAGGAAGCGATACGCATGGCTAACGATACCATTTATGGACTTGCTGCAGGCGTATGGACGGCAGACGTTAATAAAGCATATAAAGTCGTTCGCAAACTCCGCGCTGGCGTTGTTTGGATCAATGACTGGCATATGCTTCGAAACGACGCTCCTTTCGGTGGATACAAGCAAAGTGGCATTGGCAGAGAGATGGGCAGACATTCACTTGATGCCTATACACAGATCAAGCACGTTCATACGTCGATGGTTCCAGAAGCGGAACGCAGAACATGGTACAGTCTTCTCCTTTCAAACCAATCTTAAAAATGGAGGTGAGCAGTATGTCATTAACTTATTCTCAAGTCATGCTTAGAACTGCAATTCATAGTGGTGCAGGAACTCGCGCGCTCGTACCAGATCTATTTAGGGGGCTTCAAGCAAAGCGAGTCGTCCTTTTCAGTGATCGCGGGCTTGAACAGGCTGGCATTGTTGAAAAGATCAAAGAATTATTTGCCTTAACACCACATGGGACAGGCCCTGATCTAGCAGGAGTATACCTAGATATCAAGCAGGATGCAGGTAGTAAGGACGTGAATGCAGCACTACGATACGCTCGCGAAGTTAGTGCTGACGGATTACTAGCTGTTGGTGGCGGTAGCGTCATGGACACTGTAAAAGGAGTCAAATACTGTCTTCATCATGGCTTAACAGACATTAAAGAAGCTATACCAGGCGGCCTACTCTATTTAACCTGGCCAGAAGCAAACTATATGCCAATCCCCCATATCTCAATCCCAACGACAGCTGGAACGGGTTCAGAAGTTTCTCCTATTGCTGTTATTTATAACGAAGACATCAAAATGAAAACCAATATTATTCATCCATTCATTAATGCGGATATGGCAATATTAGATCCTGAACTCACCACTGGTCTTCCCGCATCCATTACGGCATTTACAGGATTTGATGCCCTAACGCACGCTATTGAAGCTCTCGCCTCACCAACAGCGACAGCACTGACTGATGCCTACGCGCTGCAAGCAATCCGACTAATTGAAACCCATCTTCCAACTGCAGTGAAGCAGGGAAACAATTTAACTGCAAGAATGGAGATGCTGCAGGCGAGCATGATGGGAATTACAGCCTTTAGTTTTGCACTTAATGCGATCCCAGTACACAATTTTGCCCATGCATATGGAGCGCTTTTCCGCATCCCACACGGTCTTGCAAATGCTGTATTCCTTCCTGTCATCATCGAAATGATTCCTGATTTGTATTTACCGAAAATACAAGAGCTTGCTCAAGCGCTGAATCTAGAAACGAAAGGCAAAGGAAAAGAGACATTATTGCAGGACGTTATCCAAAAAATTAAGAACATGCAGCAGGACATCGGCCTTCCTGCAGACTTTAAGGAATACGATATAAAAAATGAAGCTTTGGAAGCAACGATAACGGCCGTCAAAATGGATCCTGCCGCTCTTAATTTCCCGCTTTCTCCTGAACTAATAAAAGCTGTAGGTGAGCGAGTGATTTATACTCAGAAAGTATCTGTATAGTTCCATAAAAATACCCGTGAAGCGATCGCTTCACGGGTATTTTTCAATTGGCGAGTCCGACTGATTGACGAATGTAGAGATGATCAGTAGCTACTTTAAGCATAAAATCAGCTACGTCTTCTCTTGAAATTCGCCGCCCTCCTTTTGGAACGCCACTAGTTGTTTTACGATAATCGCCAGTTCTTCCATCATTCGTTAATCCCATTGGACGGGCAACTGTCCAATCTGTATCACTTGCAGCAAGGAGATCTGTCGCTCTTCGATGATCAGCAAGGACGTTTTGTAGCAGTTTTCCTGCAATGAAACCAGTAACACCAGGTATTTCTTTATTAATGCCAGCAGATGCCATGTAGATGATTCGCTTCACATCGTGAATACTCATTGCATCCAGAATGTTCGCCGTCATCGTAGAAAGATCAGTCGTTTTTCCAAGACCATTCGCTCCAAGGCACGATATAACCGCATCAAATTCAGGACGCACCGCCAGTTTGACGTCAGCCGCTTGCATCGCATCCCCTAGCTCAACGAAGAGGCTTTTGTGAGAAGTCTCAAGATTAGAAGGTGTTCGAACAAAAGCTGTTACGTGATGTCCGGCTGCGATTGCTTGTCTTACGAAAGCATTTCCCGTGCCCCCTGACGCCCCAAATACAATCAAATTCATGGTTATAACCTCTCCCCTTATAGCGATTCATCGTTCCACTCTATACTTTGAACATTTACTTTATCTTTTTAATGAAAACTACTTTTAAATAGTTGCCTTCACGGAATTCTTTAATCGTTCTAAAATCTTCCGGTAGTGTAAATTCCTCAAGCAACTTATACTTTTCATTCGTTTCTTTAAAGGCCTGGTCAATAAATCCTTTAAACTTCTTCATGTCATAACCGCTATAGTTCGTTGAAGCAACAATAACGCCATCGTCTTCCGTTATGGAAATAGCATCTTTTATAAGGTCCTTATAATCTTTTGCCGCACTGAACGTATGCTTTTTTGAACGGGCAAAGCTTGGTGGATCCAGAATAACCATGTCGAAGGAAAGATTCTTTTTCACAGCGTACTTAAAGTATTTAAATACATCCATGACAAGAATATTTTGTTCTTCATAATCAATGCCATTTACACTAAATTGCTCAATAGTCTTGTTGAGACTTCGATTTGCAAGGTCGACACTCGTTGTTTTAGATGCGCCTCCCTTAACAGCAAAGACGGAAAAAGCTCCTGTGTAAGAGAAAGTATTCAAGACCGTTTTTCCGCTCGCGTATTGATCACGAATTAGCTTACGAACAGGACGCTGATCAAGAAACACCCCGACCATAGCACCTTCGTTTAAATACACAGCAAAGTCGACACCATTCTCTTTAACGATTAAAGGAAATTCGCCCCGAACTCCTGTGACAAAGTCATCATCTTCAACATACTGACCCTTTGCGTCAAAACGCTTCTTCTCGTAGATCCCTTTAAAGTCCACAAGGCGCTTTAAGGCTTCAACGACGAAGCTTTTAAAAGAATAAACGCCTTCACTGTACCAGTTAATTAAATAATACCCGTCAAAATAATCAATGGTTAGACCACCTAGGCCGTCTCCTTCACCATTTACTACTCGAAAAGCGGTCGTATTTGCATCTTCAAAGAAAGAATTTCTGTAGTGAATGGCTGTTTGAATCTTTCTTACAAAAAACTCCTGATCAATCGATTCATTCTGTTGTTGAGTTAGAACCCAGCCATATCCTTTATTCTGTCTCCCGTAATATCCTTTGCCGATAAAACGTCCCTGCTCATCTTCAAGTCTAAGGATGGTTCCTTCCTCTTTTAGACGATCGCTATTCACAATAGCTTCTTTAAAAATGAGTGGATATCCGTTCTCAAATTTTTTTTTGTGCTTGGAATGAATCTGCACACTTAATTCATTTGTCATCTTGTCATCCTATCTGTTCATGTTTTTATTATGGTTGCATTATATCATGTTCAACAGCGTCTACCTAAAGGGATAAATTCATGCACCGAGCTAAAACTAACTATTAAAAGGTGGTGAGCTAGCTTGAAAACAAAATCAGATACAGATATTGAAGAAGTGAAGCGCCGTAATGCCAATTCTGGCTTAACATACAACCAGGCCAAAGAACAACTTGCCCGTCAGTTGCAAAAGAAAAATAACACGATTCAATAAGGACGTGAGATGAGACAGATGAAGCCCTTATAGTTTACAATAACCTGGTGCTTCATGATTCAAAAGTAGCATCAGGAGGTTTCTAATGAACGACAAAAAAACAACAAGCTATTTCCGGACAATTCTTCTTCTAAGTGTAGCGGTATGGCTTGTTGTGATGAATACAACAATGTTTAACGTAGCCCTTCCAAACGTGTTAATTGAATTTAACCTTAGCCCAGCAGACGGAGCTTGGATTGTTTCAGGCTATTCGATTATCCTTGCAATCTTTACGATTACGTACACACGCCTGTCTGACTATCTTCCAATAAAAAGTCTGCTAATAACAGGAATCATTATATTCGGGCTCGGTTCGGGGCTCGGTTTCTTTGCCGAAAGTTTCCCATTACTACTTGCAGCAAGACTTCTACAAGCAACCGGAGCAGCCGCTATTCCAGGCTTATCGATGGTATTTGCGGGACGGTTTATTCCGCTAGAAAGAAGAGGTAGGGCAATGGCGATGATTGCCTCCGCTTCCTCACTAGGCTTTGGACTTGGTCCAGTTGTTGGAGGCGTGGTAACTGAATACCTCGACTGGAATTACCTTTTCACTGTGACGCTTTTTGTTGTCTTGTTAATACCAGTTCTGTTTCGCCGTCTTCCCGATGAGAAAGTTCGAAAAGGAAGCTTGGACTTCATAGGTGCACTGTTAACAGGTGCAACAGTAACGAGTTTCCTACTGTATATCTCAACATTTAATTGGATGTATCTAGCGCTTGGTATCATTGTAGGTGGTCTTCTCTGGCTACGAATTACAAGGACTGATGTTCCGTTTATTCAACCTGCACTATTTAAAAATAAAGAATATCGAATGCTGCTATATATGAGTTACCTTGGATTTACAACTCATTTTGCCATCTTGTTGCTTATGCCGCTTATGCTTCAAAATGTATATGAGAAAGGACCTTCCATCGTTGGATATATTATTTTCCCTGGTGCCATGCTTTCAGCTGTAGCCGCCATTTATGTCGGGAAACTTCTTGATCGATATGGCAACATGAAGGTCATTTACCTGGCACATGGGCTACTTCTCTTTTCAACAGTGGTCTTTTATTTCTTATCACCACTGAATGAGTACATGATTATGGTTGGATACATGTTCACAAGCTTTGGTTTCTCAAGCCTTTCTTCTAGTACAACAAATGAAGTATCACGTATCCTCCCATCTGAACAAATCGGAACAGGAATTGGCATGAAGCAACTCATCCAATTCGTGGGGAGCGCTTCTGGTTCAGTAGCTGGAGGTATTCTACTTGAACTAAACGGATTAACCTATAGCAAAGGGTCTTTCCAAATTACCTACTTGTTCCTATTCATTCTTATGGGAATCTCTTTAGCCATCATGTTCCTTTATGCTAAGACTAGAAAAAAAGATTAGCACACCAAAACCTCCCGGCTCGTTGAGCCGGGAGGTTTTCCTATAGCACCATTCGACATAAAACGGGTGGTGCCTGTCACCCGATAACAAGCCTATAAGCTTTGTCCGTAAGCTGATAACCCTTTGAAAGCTTAACCAGCAGTCCATCTTTTTCAAGCTGTTTAATCACTCTCACAACATGCTTCTCTTCCCAATCTTCGAGCATTCCAAAAGCATCGCTCTCATGTATACCTTGTGCTCTTATTGCATTTGTAGCTTGACCTGTTAAAACTTTTGTAACCACATGGAGCGGATCATTTTCATTGGATGCAACAAAGGAAAGTAGGGACTTCACTTGACCATAAGTCATAGTCTGTCGCTTAATTACTACATACATATCGTCATCGGAATGATCATTCTTTTGAAACGTTTTTAGTTTCTCAAGATAATGTCTGACTTGTTCCAAATCGATTTCATTTAACTCAGGTAGACTTTTACGTGGCTTAAATGGTTCGATTGTATCCGTGGATACGTTTGCTAACCAGATTAGCGGTGATCCTACTCTCTTTTCAGGTAGAACCACATGACGAATTTGTTTATAAGTTGTAACGAGGTGTGGTTGTTCTATTGACGCAAGGTCTTGGTCAGATAAATACCCTTCAAGTTTGAAAACCTCATCAAACAGAGATTTATACGGTTCAAACTGATTTATCAGATTAGCTAACTCTTCTATCTTCTCAAGTAAACGAGGCGTTTTATCTATCATCTCGTTAAATTGGCGCTCGATCGTCACAATTCTTTTGCAAGCCTGGTCCATATCCACCTCTTCGTTAAGGTAGACGTTCTTTTCATTTACTTGATAATAAATTGAATACGTACATTCTTCACAATAATACTCTACCTGCCCTTCAGAAGAATGAAAGATCATATCTTTCTCATGATCACACGAGAGATCATCCCATAACCAGTCAGAGGGGATTGAACGATAGGCTCTTAACACAACTCCAACTCGATGGCGCCAGTAGGAAAGGTCTTCGGGTGTATGCAACAGAGAGATAAGTGGGGAACGATTCATCTTCTCTACAGCTTCAACAACCTCTCTCTTTTTTCTAGCTAATTGAATAAATGGATGAAGTTGAAACGCCTCCACGATCTCTTTTTCCCATTCACTTCGGTTTTTTCGTGCAAGTTCAGCACAAAATAAGTAATCCTGAATCACTTGATCAAGATGATGATCTAACTTTTCACTCGAAAGTTGTAGATAATGTTCGGGATAAGCGAGATCATTGTGAATTGGTATTCCGTGCATGGATGAGAAGGAATTCCACAGTAGTAGTTCTGGCTTAATCAGCTGTGGAAATAATTCATCCTCCCGATTCAAAGGAACTGGTAAAACTGCTTCATTATCCTTGTTAAGAAACGCCTGCAAATTTCTAATTTCCTCCGAAGATAGAGCTGCAACTTTTCGTTTCACTTGTTCATGAATGCGGTGAATGGTTCCTTTCTGTACTTTTTGTCCTAGTGTTCTAACTCGTTTGTTTTTCTTACCCATTGGAACAAATGCAAATAAAGGGTACGCTTCAAAATGATAAGCATGATGTTCGACGCTCATAATGCAAAACCCGCTTTCTGATTTCCGATTCGCTACCTTTCAGTATAAAGTGGGGGCTAGAAATGGAACAACTAATAAACTCTCTATAAAACACATTGAGATATGGGATAAATATATAATGGTAAGGGTATAGAAAAGAAAATAGAATCTGAGGAGCGCACAGCATGGAAAAGAAACACTGGTACCAGAAAAAGCGGTGGATTGTTTTAAGTATCTTTCTGCTTATTTATGTAGGGGTGATGACCTATCATCGATTTAAACCGTTGCCAGAAGGGGTCTCTTACGCTGGAGATGTACATAACCTGAACAAGAATGACATTGAGTTTCTTTATGATTTAACATATGACAAGAATGACAAAGAAGTCTATGATCATAGTATTTTTGACGAGATCAACCAAATAATTAAGGAAGCAGATGACTTTTTAATCCTAGATCTTTTCTTATTTAACGGCTACACAGATGATAAACGGGATTACCCTAAGATTAGTGAGGATTTATCGAGTGCAGTTGTGAAGAAGATGAAAGAGAATAGAGATCTAGAAGTCGTCTTAATTAGTGATGAAGTAAATACAACGTATGGTTCCCATCAAGCTAAGCAGATTCAACGGATTAAAGATATGGGAGCAGAAGTCATTTACACAGATCTAAACCGTCTGCGCGACCCGAACTTGTTCTATTCAGGTATATGGCGAATGACACTTTCCTGGTTCGATCAGGACGGATTTGGGTGGCTTCCAAACCCAATGGCTCCTTCCGCACCGAAAGTCACCATGAGATCTTATCTAGAACTCTTAAATGTGAAAGCGAACCATCGAAAAACAGTCGTGACGGAAGATGCCGGGATTGTTATGTCAGCCAATCCTCACGATGCAAGCGGATTTCATTCGAACATTGCTTTTAAAGTAAAAGGTTCGATTCTAAATGATCTCATTCAATCCGAAAAAGCAGTTGCATCCTATTCTGGCGGTGATTTATCTCAATTTCCAGACGAAACAATTCCAGAAACAGAACCAGATGAGACTTCTAATATTCAGGCGCAAATCGTAACGGAAAGTAAAATTCAAGATAGTGTCGTAACAGCTATTGATGATGCCAAGAAAGGGAACATGATCTATATCGGTATGTTCTATCTTGCAGATCGAGATATTGTTGACGCACTCGTCGATGCAGCTGAACGAGAAGTCGACGTGCGCCTTGTCCTGGATCCCAACCAGAATGCCTTTGGACAGCAAAAAATCGGTCTGCCGAACCTCCCTGTTACGGCTGAGCTCCATAAACAGGATAAAGAACATCTATCAATTCGCTGGTATGATACGAACAAAGAGCAATTCCATACGAAGCTCCTTTACGTAAAAGGTAAAAATGAAAGCACAATTGTTGGTGGATCAGGCAACTATACCTCAAGAAATATGGATGATTACAACATGGAAACGAACATCCATTTGAAAGCATCGAATGAAAGTGAACTTGTCAAAGATGTTGATAGCTACTTTGAACGGATATGGTCCAATGAGGACGGTGTTTATACAGTAGGATATGAGGAGTATCAGGATTCTCTCCCTGCCTTTAAGTATGTGATGTATATCCTTCAGAAGATCTTTCAAGTTACCACATACTAGCAATAAGAAAATCCCCGAGAACGATCTTCTCGGGGATTTTCTTGGTTACCTTGTTTTTTGTTTATTTCGCAATTTCTTCACAATCGGATAGATCATTGGACCATATTTTATAGCACGTTTAATTAACTTTTTCATAAAGGATACCTCCTCCTGATAGTAGGGCTATTCCCGTTATTCAATTTCATAAACGAAATAGAAAAAGGAAATGCATGATTCTGGAGAGAAGTACAAGTTATTCAATTTTTTAGGGGGATGTTCTAATAAATGATTAAACAAGTGAGACAGATCGGCATTCCGGTTCAAAAAATGGAACGTGCGGTTCAGTTTTACAAAGAATTACTGGAGCTCCAACTTCTCTTTGAAACAAACACAATGGCCTTTTTCAACTGTAATGATTTACGTCTTCTTCTTTCCATACCAGAGAACAAGAAGTTTGCCAACGCAAGTTCCACCGTTTATTTTGAGGTTGATGAGATCGAAGCCACCTACACCCGACTGCAAAAGAACGGCGTCATGTTTACAAGCAAACCTCATGTCGTCGCAAAAAGGGATGATACTGAGACGTGGATGGCCTTTTTCCAGGATAGTGAGCAGAATACTCACGCCATCACAAGTGAAGTCTCAATTAAATAAAGGAAGGATGCCATTTATATTAGGCATCCTTTCTTACCGTGCAATAAGTAACTTAATCCTCGTCCTTCACATCGGGATCTTCAGGTAGAGGCTCATTTGCTTCTTCTTCCATTCTCTTCTTCATCTTTTCAAGCTGTTCAAAATGCGTGTTGAACTGCTCTTTGTAAAGTAAATACTGCTCGCCATCGAACAGCGTACGAACTCGCTTTTCGCGTATTAAGGTTTCAATATAGGACTCGGGTAGAGAAAGATACTCTGCCGTCTCTTTAACCGTGAGGTACATAGACATGCCTCCAATTGGCTTGATTAAGTTACTACTCAAGCTAATGTTTTCATCAAATTTTATCGTATAAGATTACTATAGCACATAGGGTAAAGTTGAATAAGTGGAGGGATAGGAGATGAAAAGTGGATTTTATGCAATCGTTGGAATACTTGCAGTTGGTGCGGTTTTATTAATTTTGTACGAGAATACATCATTATTCGCAAGTGGAAGCGCGGAAAATAGCACTGAAATGTCAGAGCGAATCGATCAAGTAAGCATTGTTACTCACAGTAGCCATATGAATATTGTTCCCGAAAGCCGCGATGATGTAAAAGCCACTCTTAGTGGAAAAGGCGAGCTATTTGTGAGAAAAAGAGGCGGTACTATTGAAGTGGAAGTAAAACGCAAATGGTATGAGTTCTTCAATTTCAAAGGAGAATCAACTGTTACCGTCTATCTTCCTAAACACTTCAATAAGGACCTTAAGCTTGAAGTTGGTTCTGGAAAAGTTGAACTAATGGCAGGTTCAACTCCACTCGTTTTAAATGAAGTAGACCTCGATATGAGTTCTGGAAAAGTCGAGCTTTCCAACCTAAAAACAAAACATTTTAAGCACGATGGCTCTTCCGGAAAGCTTATGGTGGATCGACTTACAACTGAGGAAGGTCATTTTGATATTAGTTCAGGCGATGTCATTCTAACCGGGTATAATGGTCCCTTTGCAGGAGATATGTCTTCCGGAGAAATGCATGTCCAAATGGATAAGCTGTCCGGAGATGTATCATTCGATTTAAGTTCAGGTACTGTGGCGTTAGACCTACCGGAAGAGGCTGATTTCACGTTGCAAACTGAAACTAGTAGCGGAGATGTTTCAACGGACTTCACACTTAAAGATCAAATCGTTAGCAATAAAGGGATCACTGGAATTCACGGTTCAGGAAAATACAACGTATCTATTTCGCTCTCGAGTGGTGATGCGAAAATATATTGATTGCCATGGACGGTACCAATTCATGTATATTATTCCCGGGGTAATTATTTTAGCAACTTTTATCAGCACGAAAAAAGCTCTCCTAATACATCAGGGGGAGCTTTCACTTATCACTAAGGCTATCCAAAAGTGGAATACGATCTTTATAGCGGTTTATTAGAGCCTTGTTTAATTCATCAGATCCATCTATATTTCCACTTTTAAAAACTGGTGGTTCAATTCCTCGTTGAATTAACTTTTGAATAGCTTCAACGACAATAGCGTTCATTATGGTCAAGCCAAGAATACCCGAGATAGAGCCGAAAGAGATATTATGCTTTTCATCGTGCATCACTGCATCCCCTTGTGTTACATGATTATCTAGAACAAGATCGACCACCTCATACAAATAGCGACCCTTTTCATGACGAGATGGCTGCCCCACTGAAGCCTGCCTTGATGTTAAACCAATTACATATGCTCCCTTTTCTTTACTTACGCGAGCTACATCTACAGGAACAGGATTACGCCCTGACGTCGAAACCACAATAACGACATCACCTTTTCTTATATCCTGTTCAGTCATGAAATCTTCAACATATCCATTCATTCGTTCAAATAAAGTCGACCGTGTTCCGCCTTTATGTAACATTAAATCTTCTACAAAAATCGGATGGATTGGCACAAGTCCACCTGAACGATAGAAGACTTCTTCAGACATCATATGCGAATGTCCGCATCCAAAAACATGAATAATCCTATCTTTTACTATGCTGTTAGCTATCTCCTCAGCTGCTAGGTTCATAGCGCTTGCTTCCTCTTTTTCAATGATCTCAAGAGAATCCTTTACAATCGATACGTATTCCTTAAACAAATACCCACCTCCAAATTATCGTTTAAGTGTTATCGTAAATTTATACCGATCACCTCGATAAGATGATTTAACGATTTCGAGTGGGGTCCCATCCGTAAGTGCTGTATTTCGTTGAATAAGAAGAACTGGAGCACCTTTTTGTATGTTGAGATATTCTGCTTCCTGCTGAGTTGCCACAGACGATTCCAACACCTGTGTAGCTTCATCTATCTTGATCGATAACTGGTTTTCAATATGGTAATACAACGAGTTTTGAACGATTTCTTCAGTCAAACCCTTCACAAGGTTTGCTGAGATGTACGTTTTCTCTAATGCCATTGGTATTCCATCAGCCAATCTTATTCGTTTAATTTCATAGACAGGTGCATGCTTTTGAATGGTCAATTGTTCAGAAATATAAGTGGGCGCAGGAACAATTTCAAAGCCAACAAGCTTGCTACTTGGCTCCATTCCACGCGATTTCATATCTTCTGTAAAACTTGTTAAACCCATTAGCTGCTGTTCAATTTTCTTCTCAGCAACAAATGTCCCTACCCCTTTTTGCCGGTACAGGTACCCAGAGTTAACAAGCTCTGTTATCGCCTGACGAACCGTCATACGGCTAATACTAAACCGCTCAGCGTACTCCCTTTCTGACGGAAGTGAATCACCTGGTTTTAGTTCTCCTTGTTCGATTAACCCTTTAATCCATTCGACTAGTTGATAATAGATTGGTAATGGGGATGTCTTATCAATCATCTTAGACAAACTCCTTTCAGGCTTGCTCAAAACTTATAACGCTTTTTGGTCAGCAATAATTGTAACATGAGGATGTCGGTTTAACACCGAGGCGGGAAATGATTCACGCACATCACCACTTAACAATTCTTTTAAGGCACTTCTCTTCGTTTCACCAGATACAAGTAATAGAATTTCTCTACTTCTCATAATTGTAGCGATCCCCATCGTAATAGCTTCATGAGGAACATCGTCAATATGATTGAAAAATCGAGCATTTGCTTCTCTTGTGGACTGCGTAAGCTCAACAAGATGAGTATTCGCTTCAAAAGATGTGCCTGGTTCGTTAAACCCGATATGCCCATTGCTCCCCATTCCAAGAAGTTGAATGTCAATTCCTCCTGTCTTTTCGATTCGCTCTTCATATGCCTTGCATTCTTCCACAAGATCGAGCGCCACACCATTTGGAAGATGAATATTGTTTTTTTGAATATCCAATTCGCTAAATAAATTTTCAGACATAAACGTATGATAGCTATTCGGGTTATCAGGTGAGAACCCTACATACTCATCTAAATTATAAGTTGTTATTTCCTTATACGATGTGCCATTCATACGGTGATCTTCAATTAGCCTTTTATAAGTTCCCCTAGGCGTGCCACCTGTAGCAAGTCCCAAAACCAACTCTGGATTTGTAGAGATCTTATCAATTAAAAATCTCGCTGCGAGCGAACTCATATGTTCATAATCGATTGCTTCAATGATCCTCATCCTCTTCACTCCCTATTTCGTATAAGCTAGCTGACCTTTACAAAATGTCATAACCACATCCCCATCATCGTTCAGAAGAATGAAATCTGCATCTTTTCCAGCTGCTATGCTACCTTTCCGGTCATACACTCCAAGCTGTTTTGCAGGATTCTCAGCAGCCATCTTAATCGCACTCTCAAGTGTACAACCCGTAAAATCCTGAATATTCCGGAGTGCATCATTCATGCTCAATACACTCCCTGCAAGGGTGCCATTCTTTAACAGTGCTTTTCCATCCTGAACCCAAACATCCTGTCCACCCAGTTCATAACGTCCATTTTTCAAGCACTTTGCACGCATTGCATCCGTAATAAGAATGATACCTTCACCTGATTTTTGTTTATAAGCAAGATGAATCATTTCAGGTCTAACATGATGACCATCTGCAATGATTTCAGCCTTTAAATCCTTGCTTAATAATGCAGCACCTGCAACACCTGGCTCTCGATGATGAAGACCTCTCATTCCATTAAATAGATGGGTGACATGAGTTGCGCCATATTCAACAGCCTCTACTACTTCTGCATAGGTTGCATCGGAATGACCAATTGAAGCTACAATGTCTTGCTCAGATAAATAGCGAACCAGTTCCACTCCCCCATCCTTCTCAGGTGCTAATGTAACAAGCTTTATCGTTCCTTGTGCAAGTTCATTCCACTCTTTGAATAGTTTAATGTTTGGTTCCAAAATAGCATGAGGAGGCTGAGCACCTGCTCGTTCAGCGTTAAGAAAAGGTCCTTCTAGATGGATTCCAAGAACCTCTGCGCGCCCACGTCGATGGTTACCATGTATATAGTCACCAGCATTTTTAATTGCTTTCTCTAAAAGGTGAGCATCCTGAGTAATTGTTGTCGCCAAAAAGCTAGTCGTGCCTTCTCTTGGAAGTGCTTCTGTCATCACATCGAGCGCTTCCGGCGTAGCATCCATTGTGTCAGCCCCATTAACGCCATGAATATGAACATCAATCATACCAGGCAACAAACTCAAATTTTCAGATGTAGGGTAGACAACTTCATGATTCTCCGCTCGAATATCTCCCCGCCCAATGGCTTTTATTTCTCCGTTTTCTACTTTTATATAACCATTTTGAATGGTTTCTTGTTCGGCATATACCGTTACATTTTCAATAATAAAGGCAGTAGCGTTCATTATGTTAACTCCTCTCATGAGTTGTGTGTTTTTATAGTATCACCGTAAAGTACAGTTGTCTATACCAGAAAAATAACCTGTTGATTGAAGTGTACCTAAATTGGTATAGACAACTATATTTAAGGTTGTTATGATGAACATGATAAAAAGCGTTTTCAAATTGTGAAGGGGGTTGATTGTTTATGCTCGGAGCTTTACAAAGAATTGGTAAGTCATTAATGCTTCCAATTGCTGTACTTCCAGCTGCCGCGTTGCTGTTGAGGTTAGGACAAGATGATTTTCTTGGCTTACCTTTCGTAGCAGCTGCAGGGGGAGCGATTTTTGATAACTTAGCACTCATTTTCGCCATTGGTGTGGCGATTGGGTTCTCAAAGGATGGTAATGGGGCAGCTGGCCTTGCAGGCGCAATCGGATATCTCGTTCTTACCCAAGGAACGAAAGCAATTGATGAGAATATTAATATGGCCATTTTAGGAGGGATCCTATCAGGTATTGTTGCAGGACTTCTCTATAACCGCTTTCATGATATTAAATTACCTACTTGGCTTGGGTTCTTTGGTGGACGACGCTTCGTGCCTATCATCACTGCAACTGCTATGATTATATTAGCAGGTATTTTCGGATTCGTATGGCCGCCAATTCAAGAGGGCATTAATGCATTGGGAGAATGGATTATTGGTGCAGGAGCGCTAGGAGTAGGTGTCTTCGGTTTCTTAAACAGACTACTTATTCCATTTGGACTACACCATGTTTTAAACAGTTTAGTATGGTTTGTGTTTGGAGAATATAACGGTGCAACTGGAGACTTAAATCGCTTCTTCGCTGAGGATCCTTCTGCAGGTATCTTTATGACAGGTTTCTTCCCAATTATGATGTTCGGTCTTCCTGCAGCATGTTTTGCAATGATAGCTGCTGCAAAAAAGGATAGAAGAGCAGAGGTAGGCGGGATGTTAATCGGAATTGCGTTTGCCTCCTTTTTAACAGGAATTACAGAACCAATTGAGTTTGCTTTTATGTTTCTATCACCGCTATTATACGGAATTCACGCACTCTTAACAGCAAGCTCTATGGTTGTTGCTTACGTTCTTGATATTCACCATGGATTCGGATTCTCAGCTGGCGCAATCGACTTTTTCCTTAATTATGGCCTTGCTCAAAAGCCAGGGCTACTTCTAGGAATCGGATTGTTATATGGAATCATCTATTTTGTTATTTTCTATGTCTTAATTAAGAAGCTGAATTTGAAAACGCCTGGTCGGGAAGATGAGGATATGTTGGTTCAGACTAACAAAGCTGAAGGCGACAAGTACGACATTATGGCTGGTCACTTTATAAGAAGTATCGGAGGTATTGATAACATCTCATCCATCGATAACTGCACAACTCGACTGCGTTTACAGATGAATGATATGTCAAAAGTTGATGAAGCAGAGTTAAAAAGGCACGGTGCTCGTGGTGTTGTTAAAGTTAGTAATCGTAACTTACAGATTATTGTTGGCACAGATGTTGAATTCGTCGCGGATGCTATGCGTGGCACCAAATCAAATCCTGCTACTAGTCAAGGCGACTCAACTGCACAAACTGCACTTGCCGAGCATGATTTCGTAATGCCTGTGCAAGGTAAAATTATTCCACTAACAGAAGTACCAGACGAAGTGTTTTCTGCAGGTATGATGGGTGATGGTTTCGCTATATTACCCGAGAACGGAACCTTCACTTCACCGGTTGATGGGGAAATTATTAGCGTTTTCCCTACAAAACATGCGATAGGTATTAGATCCACTCAAGGAGTTGAGATTTTAATTCATGTCGGAATTGATTCTGTAAACCTTAAAGGGGAAGGCTTTACAACTCTCGTAAAAGAGGGTGACACAGTTAAAAAGGGACAGAAGCTCATGGAAGTGGACATTGATTCCATTAGACATTCTATTTCTTCCATTGCTACGCCAATCATTTTCACAAACCTAAAAACATTGAAGGTAAAGAAAACGGGTAACGCGAAGCAAGGTGAGTCAGGCATACTCTCAATTGATTAATTTAATCTCACAATCTATAAAAAAAGGCAGCAGGAATAATTTCCTGCTGCCTTTTCTTATTACTTATTCATCCGATCTAGAAAGCCGCCAAGTAGATCATCTGCACTCTCTTCTACCTCTTCAACCGCTGAACTTTGCTCCTGCTTCGCCTGATCCCAATCAAAATTCATTAGATCGTCGTCAGAGTCTACTGGAGCTTCAATAGTATCTGACACTTCTCTTTGTACTGCTCTGTTTGAAAATTCTTCTTGTAAATAGAGCGCCTGATCTATATCAATCGAGTTGCTAGTAAACGATGCAAGGAGTGATGCAGCGCGCAGAGGATCTGATAAAATTTGGTAAACGATGTTTCCGAGAAGCGCCTCTGAATGCTCATGCTTCAGCCAATCCCTTTGCGCCTTGCTTAACCCTTTTGGTAAAGGAACGGTGATGGCATCGTTGTCGCGTCTTATCGTTTGAGTAACACCATCTAAAACATACTCCGCAATGCGGCTTGAGAAGTTACGTTTTTCCTCTTCTTTAAGCTTTTGCAGTTGCTTAAGAATATGATCAGGTGTATCAGATGGAAGACGAAATGTAATCGCCTGTCCTCTCTGAATCCCAGTCATCCCCGCCTTTTTCATCAAATCACCCTACTAGTTTTTGACCTTGTGCTTTTCTTCTTTCTTTTCTTGTGGCTTATCCTTTGCATTCTTTCTGTTGAAATCAGAAATTAGCTTATAATAAGCGTTTGACATCATCCAGATGCTCTCTTTCTCATCTTCAAAGAAATCAATATTATAACCATCAAGGTTGTTATTTAGCGTTTTAAGATAATCTTTCAAAACAATTGAGCCGCCTCCAACAAAATAGCAAATCTCAGATTGAGAGTTTTTCTGCCATACATTGCGAAGGTGACGATACTGCTTCTTAGCAAGTTCAAGTAGAATACGATCTGTAATATCGTGAACGCTCGTACGACTACCGCGCACCATGATATGGTTACGATCATTTTTCTTCGTAATGATATCCACTACATCACGACGGCTATCGAGCTCTACGCCGTGCTTTGAGCGAATCTCTTCACGAATTGCTTCAAGTGACTCTGCCACTCCAATATTGAAGCCCTGTGCTTTGTCATCATCAACGTTTCTATTCTTAATAACAGCGATATCAGTTGAAAGACCACCAATATCCTGAATTAGAATACGCTTATCAATCAAGTCTTTATTAATAATATTGAGATCATTGTCCATCACAAGGTTAATGTACGCCGCAAATCCTTCAGGATAAACTTTAACTTCATCAAATTTAATGTTAACTTTCTTACCTTGGTACTTAGGAGTTACAAGAAACTCTACCTGATGAACTGATCCTAGTAATCTTGAACGATAGCCAACATCTTTACCTTCTTTAACTTCACGTAACGGAAGACCTGTTCCTAGTGTGTAGTTCGCATCTACAACACCATTTTGGTTTTTGAAGTTAGCTGAATTATTCTCATTAACAGCATCTAAAGCAAGTGATGCAAAAAGCATAACTAACGTTTGATCCTCTTCAGATTTTGCACTTCCTGGATCCAACTCCATTGGGTTGTCACTTTTCGTTGCTAGATTACCAACACGATAAATTGCATTGTTATCTTTCAATGCTGGTGAGTGAACACGAATGTGAATCCCATCAAGCGGATCCTTCGTATCGAGCTCCTCAATCCCAATTACTGGACGATCTTCTATATCTCTTGCGATAACGTTTGGTATGTATAGGTCGGATTCAATTTTTCCATAAATGCCTTTTAACGAGTCATTACCTACATCTACTGCTGCAATTCTTGAATTACTCATTTAACGATCCACCCTTTCATATTTAATAGTCTAGTATTTCTACTATTAACTTAAAAGTTATAGAAATATACGATCCACGTCAATAAGTCAATTTATCTAGTTTACAATTACGTTTACATGTATACAAAAACGTATACTTGTAAACAAAATATGTTTTCATGTAAACAATATTGTAAACACCTTACACACCAACGTGTGTACATCTTTGTATACTTGCGTACGATTAATGTGTACAATGTATACAATTCTGTTTACAAGTATACATTAGTCGTAAACTTTTTTTATGGAGGCTTATAGTCTCTATCAAATGGACAATACTCCTCCGTCTAATGAAATATGTGAGCAGGTGGATTTGAGTCGGTTTTAAATGAAGAAGCGGATTAGAATTTTATGAGGAAATAAAATGAGGGTTAGAATAATGACCTATTTTTAAAAGTGGAGGCCTCACTAAGAGAACCGCCACTTTCGCAATCTGTTTAGAGCTATCTAAACGTTACATTAAAGAGGCTAAAGAGGCTAAGCCTGCCCAAAACCATATTTTCAAGCCAATTGTTACAATGCCAGTTATTAACCCAGTAACTGCAAACCCTTTTTTAATTGGATTCTTCATACCAATTACGCCGAAAATAATTGCTAAAATGGCGAGAGGATATGGGATCAATGGCACTGCAAAGAGGACAAGGCCAATGATTCCTAGCACCAAGGCTGAAACAGCTAGACCGTTGCTCTGTTGCTGTTGAGTTACGTTAACATTCCCTTCCATTCAAATTCCCCCTTTTAAAGTAGTGTTCTCTCTTTAGTTACCTGTTTTTTTACATAATTGAATTTATTAGACAATTTTTATTTTTATTACAAAAACTTTATTGGAGCAAACAAAAAATGCGGTAGTTAACTACCGCATTATCTCAAAGTTATTGTTTTTAGAAGGCGTAAGAGTAAGGTCAATGGCTCCCAAATTTAAAATCAGTATATTCTACTCATTAAATTGGAAAGCTTAATCCTGTTTCTACATCACGAATTTATTAATTATAAACCGTCTCTTTTTGATGAAGTCCCAATGTATGGGCTGTTGAAGAATGAATTTCTTCGAAAAGCTCAGGATAATTCCCAATGGAGACGCCATAGGAAGGAATCATTTCTTTAATTTTTGTTTCCCATTCTGAAATTTGATCTGGGAAACACTTTTCTAATACTTCTAGCATAACGTGAACAGCTGTAGAAGCACCTGGAGAAGCGCCTAGTAGCGCAGCAACCGAACCGTCAGAAGAGCTAACAACCTCAGTTCCAAATTGCAATGTTCCTTTGCCAGATTCCGTATCCTTTATAATTTGTACACGCTGACCTGCTACTACTGTATCCCAATCCTCAAGTTTAGCGGTTGGAATAAACTCACGCACTTCTTCCATGCGCTTTTCATCAGATAACATGACCTGCTGAATCAGGTATTTTGTTAGACCCATTTCTTTTAGGCCAGCAGCCATCATTGTTAACACATTATTCGGCTTTACTGTATTAATCAGATCCATATTTGAACCAGTTTTTAAGAACTTGGGCGAAAAGCCGGCAAATGGTCCAAATAGCAAAGTTTTTTCATTGTTGATGTACCTTGTATCGAGATGCGGAACAGACATTGGAGGAGCACCCACCTTAGCTTTGCCGTAAACCTTTCCGTGATGCTGTTCGATTACCTCAGGATTTTTGCAAACCATAAAGAGTCCACTGACAGGGAACCCTCCGATTTGCTTCGCCTCTGGAATACCAGTCTTTTGAAGTAGTGGAAGACTACCGCCCCCTCCTCCGATAAAGACGAAATCTGCAGTATGGTACTCGAGTTTGTCGTTATGGTTATCATGCACCTTCACTTCCCACAAACCGTCTTTCGTGCGCTTAATATCCTCCACACTGTGCTTGTAGTTTACCTCTACGTTTTCACTCTTCAAGTGATCAAACATGAGGCGAGTTAGTGCACCAAAATTTACATCCGTTCCAGAATCGATTTTTGTAGCTGCTATCGGTTCATCCGATGTTCGTCCTTCCATGATAAGGGGAATCCATTCTTTCAGTTTTTCAGGATCCTCCGAGAATTCCATCCCTTTAAATAGGGGGCTCTCTGACAACGCTTCCAAACGTTTTTTCAAAAATGCTACATTACTCTCTCCATGTACAAGACTCATATGTGGGAGAGGCATGATAAAATCTTGCGGATTACTAATTAAACCATTTTTCACTAGATACGACCAGAACTGTCTTGAAAGCTGAAACTGTTCATTTACCTTTACAGCTTTGCTAATATCGATCGACCCATCAGCATCCTCAGACGTATAGTTTAGCTCACATAGCGCAGCATGGCCTGTACCAGCATTATTCCATTCATTCGAGCTTTCTTCACCTGCAGAGCTTAGTTTCTCAAACACTTTAATTTCCCAATTTGGTGCTAATTCTTTAAGTAAAGATCCTAAAGTCGCACTCATAACTCCAGCACCGATTAAAATAATGTCTTTTTTTTGATTGTTGCCCATGATACCATTCCTTATCTCATTTATTTGTAAAAAAGAGTAGGCGCTCATGCTCAAGTATCGCAAAAAGCTGGCCTCACTTAGGAACATACCTTTTCTATCTCCATTATAACCTTATCATAGTCTGTTATCATGTTTGTGAAAGAATTTTCTGTAATAATCAGAGGAATTAATGCCTTTTTAGTCAATAAAATCGTACAAATTTAAAATTTGTAACTTAACAAAAAAAAAGCTAAGTCACTAGACTCAGCCTTTCCCTTGTTAATCTACCATAATTAATCTCTTTCTCTAGCCAATTGAGTATCACGAATATTTTTCTGTATGGTAATGGCTGCAAATAGACTAAGAATAAATGACATACCATAAAACCCTTTTTCGCTTAAGATAATACTTCCAGCATTATAAAGTCCGATCGCCATCAAAGAAATGGCTGTAATGACTGCAAACCAACTGAGACCATAATAGATGCCTGAAACAGGGATATCCTCTTCCTTGTCCCTAACCGCTTTTTGCAGGGATACAGCTGCGTATAGTCCGAATACCAATACAGCAAAGTAATACCCCTTCTCATTCAGTTCCATTCCGGCATTGAAAAGACCAATTAAATAAGCAGAAACCCCTATTACCAAAGCGGTCCAACTTGCTCCCTTAAAAGCGGCTGTCGGTTCCCCTTCTTTCCTTTCTACCTTGATCTTTGGCTTTTTTTCACTCGACATTAACGGATTTTCATTCATATCAGGCATTAGCTGATCCCCTTTGCTATCACAAAGTATTCTTCTACACTGCTCTATAAAAAACATTATAGCAATTTTATGTAGAATATGTTTACTACTATTGGATGAATTATTTTTTCATAACGAAAAGATTTTAGGGATTTCCATTCCAATCAGCTAAGTTTAATTACTTATACAAAGTTTCATTCAAAAGCAACAATCTTTGAGAAAAGAGCCTTTTTAAATTACAAAAAACCGTATCTATTTATGATACGGTTCACCGTAACGTTGGATAGGGTAAACTAATACTAAAAGGGTAGAAGGAAATTGATATCCTTTTACCCTTGGGTTTACCAAATGTATATTTATTCTCTCTATAATGGTTTTGTATCAACCTCCAGTAATTTATAGAATATCTTTTCTTTATTGGTACTAGTATTAATTACTTTTTTAGACTCGATTAAAGCATTTACTTCCATTGGTACCTCAAAGGTAAAACCGCTAAGTACAATGCTTTTAATCTGTTCAGATAAATTTCCTGAGTAGTCATTTTCGTCATCGCCTTCAATGTAGAAAGTGTTTCTTTTTAAATTAATCGCTATAAGCTTTCCTTTGATATTCATTTCATTAAGTATTTCCGTATTTTCAGCGAGAAGTTCAATAGCTGAATTTAACTGTTCTTTTGATAGTGAATCCAGTTTCCTTCCTGAATTAGGTGATACCCATTCAAATTTTAAGCTACCAGAAGTGCTTTGTACTGAATTAAGGAATTTCTTATACCATTGTGCAGCACGTGGGTTAATTTCTTTTATGTTCTGCCTCAATAGTTCATGATTTTGACTATGTATTAACAAGTCAGATAGCTGATTCATAGCTTCCGTAGCTGGTGTTATATTAAAAACATTAGCTGATTTCTTTGACTTTATCCTTATGCCAAAAGATGATTCAAATAAAGATGTAACATTGGCAGAATTATCTTCTACAACAGCCACAGGAGGTTTTCTTAAGTTAGAAGTCCATCTTGGATCTAACGAATATAGAGTGTATTGTATTGATGTTAAAGTTTCGCCAAGGCTTCGACAACTAAGCTCGTAAGCTTCCTCTCCACCTTCTATTGCAATATCTAAGACATCTCTACGGCTTTCAATAGCTTCTTCCATCGCAGATGAAGGTTTAGGTTGTAATTCTGAATAATCATTAGCTGTACTTAATGGTGCAAATGAATCTTCGTCTGGTAAATACTCATCTGGCACATCACCCCTGCAAAGAATATCTATAGTAGGCTTAAAACCCTCTGTCACAGGAAGGTGCACCTCAAATAAATGATCTTCAGCATTTGTAATAGCATCTCTGATAGATTTGCTTCCTCTTTTTATCTCATTGACTCTTGACTTACTAACAGGTATAAACAACCAATGATCTGACTTCTCTAACTCATCAACCAAGAAAGCAAGAAATTCTGTAGAATTATTTCTACATGTGAATATTCTTGGACCATCATAATAGAAGATTATATCTAAAACTTTCAAAGGTCCTAATGGTGTATATAAATCACCATACATTATATGTCCTCTCCTATCTTCAGGATCTCATTAAAGTATATATGAGGCATAATACCAATGAATGTCCACCAATTCACATGAGAATTTCCAACTGCTTTGCTAGGATCGTAAACAAAAACCCCAGTTTCTGGTGAAATGTATCCTACAGCCACCTTATTCATTTTCTTCATATTTATCCCTGAAAAATACTTATGAGCAACTGTTATGTCTTTAGTACAACTCAAAACAGAAAGAGCCAGCTCATCACAGGTAGCAGTTGTATATTTTTTTCTTCTTATGCCTGGCGCGATAAAATCCTTTTCTTTTACTGTATTTGATTGAACAATTCTATAAACTTTCAACTCTTTATTTATCGCTTTATCTAATGGAGGACAACTCTTTGGAAAATAATCAGGGAACCGTTTTGATTCATTCTTTCCCATATATATCACCTCTAAACGGATAGAATTAGATTTATCATAATACACTCATTTCTACTTATGTAACTTTTTTCCTTCTAAATAAACAAATAAATCCAGATCTCAAGCTGAAAATGAGCACTTGGACCTGGATATTTACTATTATTCTATATTTAAATAATGTTCAATTTTCATCTTAACTTTAGTTCGCAAGTTCTCATGTCCGTTCTCAATCTTGGATAAAGTTTCTAGACAGATACCTAGTTTAAGAGCTAGTTCTCTTTGTGTGCAGCCCTCTGCCTTACGCTTCATATAAACATCTCTTGCTAAAGATGATGGAAGTTCAAAAGCTTCATCATCTTCTTCATCGTAATCAGAAAGCCACTCGCCATTCCCATTATCAAACTCCATGTCTAAGTATTCCTCAATACCCAATAGTTCCCGCAGTTCTTCCTCAGTTTCGTAAAAGAAACCATGGCATAATTTAGTCTTCATCATTTATCCAGCACCTTTTTATCAAAATACAAACAGAGTGATTTAACACACATCTCATTTGTTATTTAGATTTCAACCATTAGGTACTGAGAAAGCAACAAAAATCTAATATTTATTTGCATATGCCTCCGCCAAGTTCTCAGCTTGTTTCATTACTGTTTTAATTGCTGCCTCCTGTTTATCAGGTGGATAACCATACTTATTTAATGTACGCCTTACTAAGACCATCAGACGAGCTCTAACGCTCTCTTTAATAGACCAGTCAATAGTTGTATTTCCTTTAACCTTACTTGCTATTTCTCTTGCTATTTCTCTCAATTGATGGTCACCTAAAACGCTTACAGCACTATCATTTGTTCCAAGAGCATCATAAAATGCTAATTCATCAGTTTCCAAACCTAATTCCACTCCACGTATATCAGCAGAATTTATTTCTTTTGCAATTCGTATCAATTCTTCTATTATTTCTGAAGTAGTAAGTAAATTATTTTGATACCGTTTCATTGCTTGGGTAAGCATATCCATCAACGACTTTGACTTAGTAATGTTATGCTTTGTACGAATTCTTATTTCGTCGTTTAAAAGCTTTTTAAGAAGCTCAATAGCTACATTCTTGTATTTCATACCCTGTATTTCTTTTAAAAATTCTTCTGAAAGTACAGAGAGATCGGGCTTTTCTATGCCAGACGCCTCAAAAATATCTACTACCTTATCCGAATAGAGTGCACTATCAACGATGTTTTTAATGACAGAATCATAATTTGTTTCGCTTCCATCATCTACAAGATTAAACTTTGTAAGTCTAGCTTTTACGGTTTGAAAAAATGCTATTTCCTCTGCATTATCTAAAGTAACTTTATGCGGTTTAGATAGTGCATACGCCTTACTAAGTAAAGTAACTTCCTTGATGAATCGGGTCTTTCCATTTTCAAGACCAATAATAAAGTCTTCAGCTCGTAGAATCGTAGATAATTTATCTTTGGTTTGCGAAGAAAAGAAAACTTGATAATCAAAACCAAAAAACATTTGACGTACTACTTCAAGCTTCTCAATGAGGAAATCAACCGCTTTTTGTTGAGTTTCAGCAGGCATTCCTTTTCCGCCACTTTCGGCATAGAATCCTAATGCGTTCTTCAGGCTAGTTCCTATACCTATATAGTCAACAATTAGCCCTCCTGGTTTATCTTTAAACACTCTATTCACACGTGCAATAGCCTGCATTAAATTGTGATCTCTCATAGGCTTATCGACATACATCGTATGCAATGAAGGAGCATCAAAACCTGTCAACCACATATCTCTAACGATTACAATCTTTAAAGGATCATTTTCATCTCTCATACGTTGAGCTAGTGATTTTCGTTGCTGTTTTGTGGTACGGTGCTTTTGCATACTGACATCTTCTGAGCTAGAAACTGTCATAACAACTTTAATAACACCTTTATCTAAATCTTCATTATGCCATTCTGGCCTTAGTTTAATAATTTCTGAGTATAATTTAACTGCAATTTTTCTACTCATAGCAACTACCATAGCTTTGCCATCAAATACTTTCTGCCTACTTTCATAGTGATCAATAATATCCTTTGCAAGGTTTGCAAGACGGTCTTTGTTTCCAACAATTGCTTCTAATTTTGCCCACTTTAACTTAGCTTTCTGAGCTTCATCTAAACCGCTATTAGTAGACAGTTTATCATCAAATTGTTCAATTAATTTTTTTCCTTCATCTGTGAGATTAACCTTTGCAAGTCTACTTTCATAAAATATAGGCACAGTAATCTTGTCCTCAACTGCCTGAGCTATATCATAGATATCAATATAATTTCCGAAAACAGCAGGTGTATTGACATCATTTTTCTCTACTGGCGTTCCAGTGAACCCAATATACGTTGCATTAGGCAACGCATCTCGCATATATTTAGCGAAACCATATGCAAGACGGTGACCTATTATATTTTTGTTTTCATCTTTAATTTCTCTCAACTTTGCATCAAATCCATATTGTGTTCGATGTGCTTCGTCAGCTATTACTACAATGTTGTTTCTAGTTGAGAGAGTTTCATAATCAGATAAACCATCCTCTGGCATGAATTTATGAATTGTGGTAAAGATAATTCCACCTGATGAAACCTTAAGTAGTTCTTTGAGATGTTCACAATCCTCAGCTTGCTGAGGTGGTTGTCTCAAGATATCAGAGTTCCCTACAAAAGTGTCAAAAAGCTGTTCATCAAGATCGTTTCGATCTGTAATCACCACAATAGTGGGGTTGTTAAGTTTCTGTACAAGCTTTCCCGTATAAAAAACCATTGATAAAGATTTTCCAGCCCCTTGAGTATGCCAAACAACCCCAGCCTTTTTGCTTCCATCAATATCTGCTGCTTCTAATGTTGTTTTCACTCCTTTATTCACAGCATAATACTGATGATAAGCTGCAACCTTCTTGATCGTTTCAGTTCTCGTTTCTTTTGTATCCTTATTCTCACTCTTCGATCTCTCAAAAGTAATAAAATTCTTAATATAGTCCAATAGTGTTTCCTTATTTAACATCCCACGTATGAGCGTAGTTAATTCATCATCATACTTTGATGCTTCATTTAATCCATCCTTTGTTTTCCAAGCGGAAAAACGAGAAAACGTAGCAGTAAGAGATCCTACTTTAGCCTCTAGTCCGTCAGAAATAATACAAACTGTGTTGTAAGTAAATAAAGATGGAATAGTAGACTTGTAAGTTTGAATTTGGTCATATGCCTTTCTAACAGTTGCATTTTGATCTGAAGGATTCTTTAATTCAATTAATACAAGGGGTATTCCGTTTATAAATAAAATTACATCAGGACGTTTATTAATATTGTTTTCAATAATTGTAAATTGATTAGCTACTAAGAAATCATTGTTTAAGGGGTCATCAAAGTCACATACCTTTATACTATCACCAACAATTTCATCTTCTTTCCGATATTCAACTGGTATACCATTAACAAGCAAGTTATGGAAATTTTCATTGTCTGAGATTAATTTCAAATTATTATATCGATGTAGCTTGGTAACAGCTTCGTCGATAACATAAGAAGGTATGTTAGGATTCAAACTATACAAAGCGTTATGAACTCTGCCCAAAAGTAACACATCTGAATAACTTCTTCGCTCGGCATCTATTGAGTCAGGGCCGATATCTGGCCCCGACAAATAGTTATAACCTATATCAATTAATTCATCTATTGCCATTACTTCTATCTCGGATTCACACAGCTTTGGCATAACTTATATCCCCTCTTTCAAAAAATATTATCTTCCTGTGAAATATTCGTTTAATTTAACTGAAGTACCTCGTATCGAATCCTGTAATTCTTTTAATAAGGTAATCTGTATCATCATCTCATCATATATTGAGGAAATCCTTTTTTGCACATGGAAATCTGGAATTTCTACTTCTAATTTCAGAAAATCATTAGGTGGTGCTGTTCGTCTACGCTCATGTGTTCCAATAGATATATTCCAATACCATTTCTTCATATAACTGCTCTTTAGTATGTGACCAATAGTCATCGGTTCAAACTCTGGTTTTATATTGAACACAGAGTATGCAGGAGATGTTATACCTTCATCAACAATCCAGCATTGATCAATTGCACCAGCCCATAATAAATAAGGGTTATATACGATATCCGATTTTTTCACAATTTTGTATTTACTAGTATCCTCTGTGGCAACGCGTTTAGAAAAGCGTTCTCTTTGCAATACAAGCCCTGCATTTTCAGTACAAGTCAAAATTTCAGGCTCTTCTCTTTCACCTAACACACTGGATGATTCGACCAATATATCATTTAATGTCAATTTAATTGTATTATTTTTATCAACCTTTGATAATTCATTTGTAACCATAAGTTTAAACTCTCTTGAGGCATCCTCGATTTGACTAACTTTGTTTTGAATTTCCTGTATTCCTGAATGTGCCATATTAATTGATTCGACCTTATCTTTACGGTCAGTATCCTCTTCACTAACTCCAATGTAATGGCCTGGGTAAAGGGAATAATCATTATCTCTTATAGTTTCAGTGTTGACAGACTTACAATACCCAGGGATATCTTGATATTCATCTGTATTTCTTAACCAATTCTTAAAAGTGTTGCTTATTTCATTTATATTTTCAGAGGTTAATTTCCTATGAGTCCTACTAGTATCAGTGTATATTCTAGAAGCATCAATGAATAAAGTTTCATTATTTCGTTCACTTTTATCTTTTGAAAGAATCCATAGGCTGACAGGAGCAGGTGTAGAGTAGAATAGTTTCCCTGGCAGTAATACAATACACTCTACGAGACCATCTTCTACCATACCTTTACGAATATTTTTTTCAGCATTTAATTGAGAAGCTAGTGACTTAGTAGCCAGTAAAAAACCAGCTTTACCTCTTGGAGATAGATGCTGAATAAAGTGTTGAATCCAAGCATAATTCGCATTTGAAGTAGGAGGTTTTCCATAAATCCATCTACTATCATTTGATAGTAATTCACCAGACCAATCCTTATCATTAAAAGGTGGGTTTGTAATTATGAAATCAGCCTTGAGGTCTGGATGAGCATCTTTAACGAAAGACCCCTCATTATTCCATTTAACATTAGAGCTATCTATTCCACGTATTGCCAGATTCATCTTACATAACCGCCAAGTTGTTTGGTTACTTTCTTGTCCATGGATTGATATAAGATCCGTCGGATTGAATGGTACTTTTTTATCATTAAATTTATAATAGCGGTCACTATGAGCAAGAATAAACTTCTCACTCTGTACAAACATTCCTCCACTACCACAACAAGGATCAAACACTCTACCTTCATAAGGTTCTAGCATTTCAACTAAAAGACGTACCAGGTTTGAAGGAGTGTAGAATTGTCCACCCTTTTTCCCTTCTGCTAAGGCAAATTGACCTAAGAAATATTCATAAACAGAACCTAATACATCTTTAGTTTTTGAAATACTATCTCCCAGTGCAATAGTACCTATAAGATCAATTAATCCTCCAAGAGATTGTTTATCTAATTTTTCTTTGGCATATTCTTTTGGAAGAACTCCTTTTAATGAAGGGTTATCTTTTTCAATTGCTTCCATTGCTTCATCGACATCTTTACCAATTGATGAGAGTTTAGCTCTACCTTGTAAATACTCCCACCGTGCTTGAGGAGGAACGTAAAATACATTTTCTGCTCTATATTCATTCATGTCTTCAGGATCTGCGCCTTCATATTCTCCTTGTCCTTCTTTTAACTTGTTATATAGTTCTGTAAAGCTATCAGAGATGTACTTCAAAAATATTAGTCCAAGTGCAATATGTTTATACTCTGCAGCATCCATGTTTTTTCTAAGTTTATTTGCAGAACTAAAAAGGATTTGTTCGACTGGTTCGTTTTGTTTTTGATTAATCTTTTTTGCCATTTATTTCTCTCCCAACAGTTTGTTCTCTCAGTATTTAAATCAGTGGAACCACATAATAATGGACGGGATTAACTCCAAGCTAAATATGCATTCAACTGACAAGAAAAACCCTATTACTATAATACTATTATTTCTACTTTAATGCAGGAAGACCTCTCATCTCACAAAAATATCCAGGTCCTGACCACCTTAAATTTTAACCACAACCCTCAATTGTAATATTATGTAAATTCATTGCAAAATCCAAAAAAATCAATTTTATCAACCCTTAATATTAAACTAGATTGAATGTTTTCTCAACGTTCCGAGCCCACCCCCTCATTTAATACATAGCTGAAAGGAAGTGAGATGAATGAAAGGAAAAATGCAGTGGAAATTTTCTGTTCAGGAGAAAAGGTGAGAGACGATTTGCGGTTAAGATTAAATTAATAGGGAGGATTTATACAATGATTGTTAAGCCAGATGTACGCTCCTTAAGAAGCAGAGATCGTAAAGTAAATATTCTTTCCATTCTAAATTCATCAATACTTGGAACTAAAGAAAGAATGAATTTGTTACAGCAATTTTTTAGAGAAATGATGGTAGAGAATCAGGATTACGGAATTGTTGAGGGCTACCAAAAACCCACGTTACTGAAGCCAGGTGCAGAAAAACTGTGTGACATCTTCGGCTTTTCTAAACAAGTTGACATAATTAACCGTATTGAAATCTGGGATAAGGGAATCTTTGCTTATGAAGTGAAGGTGACTCTTCTCAGCAAAGAAAGTGGGTTTATGGAAGCAGAAGGATTAGGAAGTTGCAACAACAAGGAAAAAGCATACGTTGACCAAGACCCATTCACACTAGTTAATACAATTCTAAAGACGGCGACGAAAAGAGCACTAATTGATGCTGTACTTTCAGCGACAAGAACTAGTGGGGTATTTACACAAGATATTGAAGAGTTCCCTAAGTGCACTTCTCAAAATAAAGGAGGTGATGAGCCAGTTACGGATAAGCAGCTGAAAATGATATTCAAAACAGTATATCAGTTGAAAATGCATCCAGAAGTCGCAAAAGAAATGATGCAAATGATGTTTCATGTAGATCACAGCACCAAGCTCACAAAACACCAAGCATCTTCTTTCATCCAAGACTTATTACTGTTGAAATCTACGAATAGCTTAAACAAATGAGGCTCTTTGAGTGCACTAAGCATTCTAAGGGCTATTTTTATGCACAAAAAAAGATGAGCTCAATGAACGAACTCATCAACAATCGACGTTAATTACATTATACAGATTAAATTAATATCCAACAAATCGGAGAGACACTCGTCTCTCCTTTTTTATTTCAATTAAATGGAGGAATTAATTATGATAAACCAATTTGATAAGCTTACCTTTAAATTGTTGCTTGCTACTAGTATTCGTGAAAAAGAAGACAGCTATATTGTCAGTGAGATTTTCAAACGCTTCCCGTCTATTCAGGAAATATTGGATGTTACTGAGGAAGAACTTCTTTCCATTAAAGGAATTGGCAGAGTAAAAGCTCATCAAATTATTGCTGCCTTAAAGTTAGCAAGGTTGAATCCAAGTACAACTGAAGAACGATTTACTATCAGGAGTCCACAAGATGCCTTCACCTATTTGAAAGACATGCAGTACCTAACACGTGAAGAATTTGTTTGCCTTGGCCTGAACACAAAGAATGAAATATTATTTAGACAAACAATCTTTGCAGGCTCCCTTAACGCATCTATCGTGCATCCTCGTGAAACCTTCTTGCCCTTAATACGAAGAAGCTGTGCTAGTGCCATCGTTGCACACAATCATCCATCGGGGCAGCCTGAGCCATCTAAAGAAGACATAGAAGTTACAAAACGCCTTAGGGAGGTAGGAAAGGTTGTGGGTATTGAGGTCCTTGATCACATCATAATTGGCCATGAGAAGTTCATCAGCCTAAAGGAAAAAGGATATTTGTAAGACTAAATGGGGGCTAGCCAGTTGCGGTTAGCCCTTTATTAAACAGAACTAAAGGTTCTGGTATTTTGATATATTACACCTACATACCTGAAATTAATTTTAAAATGGCTCTTGAACCCTTATCCTATAGGGTTTCCGCCTTTCAAGCCACTTTATTACCAAACATCTTATGTGAGCCTCTCGCGGTGTGTGATACACTCTAAAACAAAGAAACTACCATTATTAAGAGACTTTGAGTGATCTCGTCTACAAATACTCACGGACGAAACCACTGTTCTTTTACATCGTGTACAGTCTAGTAGAAGAACAATCACATCTACCCTTACTTCTTCTGTTAAGTACCCATGTACTTCCAAATCCTTCTTCTCTTCTCCACATACACTCAACTTTGCACTGTAGACTACCTTGCCTTCCCCACTGGTGTTCAGCTCCTCATTTGCTACTCTTGCTGATTTAACTCCATGTTGTATTTGAAGAAATTAGGAATTGTGTAGTCTTCCTTCTATGTTTTGAAATCTTACTGCTTAACCGATTCACACTAGTTAGTAAGATTGTAAAGGAGGCGCCGAAACCTACTTTGTGTTAGAGAGCTTGTACTTAGATGCAGAAAAGCAAGTTCACAGTTCCGTAGTAGATATCGGGTGCGGCATCAGCTTTTCTTTAGTAGTCGGCAGTTGGTGACTGATAGTAGTTAGGCTGCTTAAGTGAGTTACTTTAGAGTTATATTTCCTGTTTCATGGGAAACGGCTCTGAGTGCACACTTCTCCCTGTGCAAATGTATAGACTACTCTACTTCTACACAAGGAGAAGCCATTGATGAGTATTCCCCGTTCCCTTTTGATTGGGTATCCGTATCATCGTGTTCATACTGACCATCTTTCTTTAATTCCCCATACAAAGGAGGAAATAAGAAAGATAAACGCTTTCCAGGTACTTCAGGCGCCCCACCTGCTTAGCCAACAATGTTGGATCTATGCGTTTCTCCGCTCGCTTAATTTTTCCACTATTAATGGAAAACTGAACCCCCACAACTTCTTTTTGTACGTAGAGTACAGAGGCATCGTTGCATTTATCCTCCTGACGTTTCAGACACAAGTATGAATTCATGTCTGCACCGAATGAACTTTATGACGTTGGCTTCATCTCACCTTACCAGTTTTTTGAATACGCTGGTGTCAGGCCGTTCCAGCTACACAATATTCACTTAATATATTTTTATCCTTCTAGAATGCCAAAGTCAACAACTTTTTATCTATTTATATAATTTATGAGCAAATAATTTTTCTAATTAGAAAATACATGCTATATTTAACTTATCGAAAGGAGAGTGCAAACTATGTACAACAGACAAGCCTATCAAACCAGCGAACAAGATCTAGAAGAACTAGCTGGAAAAGAAAGCGTAAATGAACGGATTGAGTGGATACGAAAAACAGCTTCAGTAATGAACGGAGGAGTTTACACTATTTCCAAAGTAGCAAACGACATCGGGGTAGGTCCTTCAGTTCTTACCAAACTAGAGTCTGGTTTTACTAAAAATCCAAATCTTGATTTACTCCAGAATTTGAGCAAATACTTCAATGTACCTATTAATGTTTTCTTTAATGAATACTATAGTTCTCCTACTCCATTCACAATATTTGGACAGAATCATTCGAGTTTAGATGCGGGTCCACTTTTCAGGGAGGCTTATCAAGTTAATCTGGCTTACACCATTTCTTCCTTAAATAGTGAGAATCCTGAACCCTTGGAAGACGTGGCAACAACCCTCCACTTAACACCATTGGAAATAGAGGAGTTTATGAAAGAGATTGAGTTTTTCGTTGATAAATTAAAAGCAAGAAAAGAGAAATGGGATTCCCAGCTAACAGCTTTGAAAAAGTTATCAAATAATGAGGAGGAAATCCCTTATGATTAACAATAATTCAACCTTAAAAGGTATTAATTGTAACGAAAGGAGACAGGGGAACCTACCAAATAATGAAGAGGCTTTTTTGGATAGAGTTGCGCTTTTGATGTCAAAAGCATTGTATGACTGGGAACATTCGAAGGTAGCAAAGGAAAAGGACGGATAGCTATTTCCTATTATCCCCAGGTTGTGCTTTGTCAAAAAAACAAAATACAGGAGGAATTAAAGTGGATATAACACTACAATTACCCAATTGGAGAACTTACGATTTAGGTTGTTGGGATACTTTGGAGGATTACCTTTGCTTTATGGTTAAAGCGATGCAGTATGCTCAAGGTAACGATAAAGAAATATTGTTACAGAAAATTGATGAACTCCATCATTACCTTGAAAGAACTTTAGGAAGAAGAGATCACACCTTGGTGATGCTTCAACTGAATTACTCTGATGTTTACCGCCAGCTCGTCCAAAAGCGATGGAGAATGTCATATCTTGATGATAAAGTACCGTATGATGTTGACGGTACTCTTACAGAAGAAGAACTTCCAAATGGATCCAAAGCACTTTACAGAAAGTTAGAGAATCGTCCTGCACCATTTTAAAAGATTACGAAGAGGCATTTTTGCCTCTTCCATTTTTATATACGAGGAGGAATTCAGATGGAAAAGTTATTGCAAGCAGTAATGTATGCCCGTGTTAGTACAGAAGAACAGGCTACAGAAGGTTATAGTATTAAAGCGCAGAAGGACTTATTAAACACTTTTGCAGAGAAACATAACCTAACGATCATATCGGAGTATATTGATGAAGGAAAAAGTGGGAAAAGCATAAATGGCCGCCCTCAAATGATTCAGTTATTAGAGGATGCCAAACAAAAAAAGTTTGAAGCAGTAATTGTATATAAGCTGGACAGATTAGCTAGGAAAACACGGGATTCACTCGAAATTGTGGAAACCTTAGGAATTCATGGGGTGCAGCTCATTAGCTTGTCAGAAAACATAGACACCACGACTCCACATGGAAAGATGTTTTATACTGTATTAAGCTCATTGGCTGAAATGGAGAGAGAACAGATTGTGGGTAGGGTGAAAATGGGGATGACTCAAAGAGCTAAAGAAGGAAAATGGAATGGCGGACAATGTTTTGGATATGACGCTAAAGAAAAGAAGCTAATGGTAAATGAAGATGAAGCCAAAATTGTAAAAGAAATATTTGCTTACGCTGATCAAGGGTTCGGTTACAAAAAGATTGTTGGTATTCTGAATCGTAAAGGGTACAACACTAAGAGAGGAAATGTGTTCTCTATAGGAACATTGAAAGGGATATTGGATAATCCAGTATATATTGGAAAAGTGCGCTTTAACCAATATGAGAACTGGGCTGAGAAAAGACGTTCGGGTAAAAATAATGCTGCCATAATAGTTGATGGGGAACACGATCCAATCATCCCACAAGATCTATGGGAGAGAGTACAGCAAAAGCGCTCTGTTCGTTCTTATAAACCTGTCCAATCAGACCATCCTTATATTCTGACAAAACTAATCCGCTGTCCCCAATGTGGTGCAGGGATGGTGGCTGGAAAATCCAAGGGACCAAATAAAACTTATCGATATTATAAATGTGGTACATTTCATAATAAAGGAGCGTCAGAATGCTCTGCTAATAGCATTAATGCAGATGTTGCAGAACGCCAGGTTCTTCAAGAGTTCAAACGTATTGTGACAGAGTCACAAACCCTCCAGCGACTAGTTCAAAAAATGAATAAGGAAAGAGAGCACGCAAAAGCACCTCTATTGGAAGAAAAGAAACGCCTGGAAGCATCTATAAATAAAAGCGAAAAGTATATTGCTAATATAACTGACAGCTTAATGAAAGACCCTGAACTACTGCCTATGTTCACTGAAAAATTAAAAGAACAGCAACAAGCTAAACTTTCCTACCAACATCACCTAGAAGACATCGAAGAAAAGCTAACAAATACATCAAGTAAACCAATAGACTTGATGGCGTTGCTTTACTTTGTAAGAAATCTCGATAGCATTTTAGAGCAGGCTGACAGTGAAGAAAAGAAAGAACTCCTTCGGATGATCATAAAAGAGATAGAGATCACACCTACGGCTGCCTCTCGAAGAGAAGGGAGACAAATAAACAAGATACATCTTCACTTCGATTTCACGCCAGCTGGTGTAAAAAAAAAGACAAAAGACCTTGTAAGGAAGCTCGGAAGCTATGCTCCTGATAAGAAGGTTGATTTATCAATCTTAGACAAAAATCCAACGGACAAAGAGATAAGGGACACATTGAAGTCCCTTTCTATTTTACCCTCACTTATGATACGGTTCACCTCTATTAATTTTAAAAGCCCTATAAACTTGCTCAACAAGCACTAAGCGCATTAATTGATGAGGAAAAGTCATTTTAGAAAAAGAGAGTGTATCATTTGCTCTTTTAAGTACATCTTCACTTAATCCAAGCGAGCCACCAATTACAAATGCCACTTTGCTTTTTCCATAGGTAGCAAGCTGATCCAAATCGTGAGCAAGCTGTTCAGATGTTTTCATCTTTCCATTAATTGCGAGAGCGATCACATGTGCATCAGATGAGATTTTACTTAGAATGCGATCTCCCTCCGCCTTTTTAACTTGAGTCATTTCAGTTTCACTTAAATTCTCGGGCGCCTTTTCATCTGCTACTTCGATTACTTCGATCTTGGCAAACGGACCTAATCGTTTTGTGTACTCAGCAATACCTTGTTTTAAATATTTCTCTTTCAGTTTTCCTACCGTTACGATACTTATGTTCATTACTTATCCCCACTTGTTCGCTTTTTCGTAAATCCACAGAAAATAAACAGGTTATCCACAGATTTTATCCACATATACACAATTTTCATCCACATGTCGTGACCGAATATTAGTTCGACACTATATATGTTGCAGGATTATTGCAGTATTCACAGGTTGTGGACAAACCGTTCATATCTTCTTGTACCTTTTCTAGTACTGGAAAATGACCTGTTTCATCGACGGCTACATCGAGCGCTAGCTCAACATGATCTTCACAACAAAGTAATTTCATATGATCCCTCCTTGTTCACTAGTTATCCACTGTGCATAAGTTTTTATCAAAAGGAAACAGGAGAGTTCCCCCTCCTGTTGTTTTTAAGAGCTCTGTTGTTCTGCAAGTGTTAGATCCACTTCTTGTTTTGTTCCTTCGCGATAAATTGTAAGTTTAACTTTAGCTCCAATTTTCTTCTTGGTATAAAGAAATTTTCGAAGTTCAATCGAGTTTTTAATTTGCTTACCATCCATTGCAGTAATAACATCAAGTTCTTTCAAACCAGCTTGATCTGCAGATGAAGTTGGAAAAACGCTCATCACTACAACGCCATAATCAACATCCTTTGGAAGCTTAAGCGATTCACTCCAATGATAGGTCGGTATTTCAGACAGTGATTTAGTGCCAATGCCAATCTCTGGTCTTCTTACTTCGCCATAGGACTCTAGGTCATTTATGATGGGGGCAGCCATATTAATTGGGATTGAAAAACCAATACCTTCAACACTGGATTGCGCAATTTTCATTGAGTTAATACCAATTAACTGTCCGGAAATATTAATCAGTGCTCCACCGCTATTTCCTGGATTAATTGATGCATCTGTCTGAATTACGTCAGCATTCCAATCAATCGTTCCATTTTGATCAGTATCAACAGGGAATGAACGCTCCGGATTACTGATAATTCCCTGTGTGACTGTTCCTTCAAGGAAACCAAGTGGATTTCCGATTGCAATCGCAGGTTCACCAGGCTTCAACGTATCCGAATCACCAAACTCTGCAACCGTTGTAACCGATTCTGAGGGGATTTTAAGTACGGCAAGGTCCATAAGAGGGTCAGTGCCTACAAGCTCCGCAGGAACGCGTTTCTCGGCGTTTAAACTAACCTCAATCTGTCCAGCACCTTCGACAACGTGATTATTTGTAACAACGAAGGCTTGCTTACCTTCTTTTTTATAAATAACACCCGAACCAGCACCGGCCTCACCATAATCTTCAGCCCAGAAATCTGTCTTTTGTAAATTAATAACCCCAACGACAGCTTTACCTACATTCTCAACAGCAGATGTAATATCATTCGTCACATCAATACTTATGTCTTGCGTCGTAGCACCCTGGTTCCCTACACCGCTCTCTTCCTCAGGTTCAGGAGCAACTTCAGGAACGACTCCAAAGTCTGATAGAGCTGGAACTGTGAAAAGAATTAACAATGCGCCAAGAACAGCCCCTAAAAGCCCAGCTGTAAACGCACCACCACGATTACCTTTCTGCTTCTTTGGTTGATTATAATCGTCGCCATCATAATAGCCCAATTTCTTCACCTTTCCTTTCAAATAAAAAGGAGACCTGTGCGACAGCTGAAAAGTTGCTTGAAAAAAATAGACACAAAGAGCCTAACAATAGCAGTTATAACGTTGTGACGAGCGTTGGATTCATAGGATCAGTATCGTATAAATCAATTTTATCTCCTATCAAAAACCCATTTTGTTCAAGCGTTTGTTGGACAGACAGTCTTGCCAGGTCTTTCATGTTATTATCTTTACTTAAATGGGCTAAATAAATACGCTTCGTTTGATCACCTATAACATCTGCTAACGCAGCTCCAGCATCTTCATTTGAAACATGACCCATGTCTCCAAGAATTCTTCGTTTCACATTCCATGGATAACGGCCCATCATAAGCATATTAATATCGTGATTGGACTCAAAAACCATCATGTCAGAATCACGAATTGTACCTTTTATTCGATCACTAACATAGCCTAGATCTGTTGCAATGCTCAGCTTCTTTCCTTCGTGATGAAACACATAGAACATTGGCTCTGCAGCATCGTGTGAGACACCAAAAGATTCAACATCAAGATCCGAAAATGTTTTAACGGTTTCCATATCGAAATGAAATTTCTGATCAACAGGAATTTCACCAATAAGACCACTCATTGCATCCCAAGTCTTTGCATTTGCATAGATCGGTAGCTTATATCGCCTCGCAAATATACCTAAACCCTTAATATGATCACTATGTTCATGGGTCACAAGCAACCCATCTAGATCTTTAGGATCTAGATGGGCTTTTGCAAACAATTCTTCTAATTTCTTACCACTTAAGCCAGCATCAATAAGAAGCTTATGCTTCTTTGTACCGACGTAAATAGCATTACCAGTGCTTCCGCTTGCAAGCACGCTAAATTCAAGAGACATACTACATTCCTCTCCTACTAACTACTAATCGCCTTTGGTTGACTGAGGTGATGAAGAATCCGGGTCAAACGTTTTGTCGTTACTTTCATCTTCCTCTTCGTTATCACTCTCAGTATTTTCTTCCGAGTCACTAAAAACAGTTTTCTCGATCGCATTTACATAATAATACCGCTCAGGTTTATCATTCTTTTTATTCTCCACAACAACTCGCCAAGTTGGCACGAATACAAAAGTATCCCTCTCGTCTTCACTTGTCACTGTATAATAGCCAATAGAGACATCTTGGACTTTATCATAAGCGACAATATCTTGTTGACTAACTAAGAGACCAATCGTTTCAGAGACGGGATCAATCTTACGCTCTTTCACTATTTCCTTCAAGTTCAAGTAAGTCTGAGTGTAGGATACGATTTTATCATCTTCTAACGTCACAACGACCATACCAGAATCTTGACTGTAGAGTGGTTTATCTTCATGAGTTTCTACAAAGTAAACAATATTAGGATCATTGGAATCTTTTCTAAAATATTGATACTTTCCACCTTCGTATACATACGTTTCTAGAAAAATAGAATATGCTGAAGGTGCATCTGGATCACTAATTAGATATGGCTTTTTAAGCGTGGAAATGAGCTTTCGACCATTAATCGTAATATCCTGACTTGTATTCTCTTCGAGTGTTTTTTCCTCTTTGTCTGTAAAGTAATGAACATTCCCACTAATAAAAGCCATTTTCTTAGACTGAAGAGAAGGATCATTATCATACGTTACATTTAAGTCTTTTAGCTGTTCATCAAGCGTAACTTGATTCTGCATCTCAAGACCACTTATATCTGTCTGCTTTTTATATAAGTCACTTGCAAGAAAGATATTAAACACAAGGAAGGTTAGAATTAGTATCGTTTTCGTTCTATTCCAGTCCAAATGCTACCCCTCCTTGTTCATTGCTTAGTGATTGAATAGGAGTCCACGCTTGGTTTAATTTAATATACCACTGTGGAACGAGAGAGAATTCTTGGGATTGGTTAAGAGAACGATCAATTGTAAAACCGATTGTGATGTTTGTAATTTCACTCTGCTTAAAACTCTCCTCACTCAAGAGAGATAGCACCTCATCATAACCTGGTAACGGACGCTCATCTATTGGATTAGCGTATTGAATATTCTTTAGCATTCGCGTATACGTACTCACTTCGTTGTTCTTAACAACCACATTAATTTCATCAAGATCTTCAGAAGAAGAACTGAAAACAGGGTAACCTTCTGTATTTAAGCGAAATGTCATTTGATCTGTTTCAGTCTTAGAGGAGGAAGCCCATTCACTTAGTAAATAATCCTCTTCGCTAAAATCATTGATGCGAAAACCGAAGTGTTTATTAATAAACCCATAAGCATTTAAAATCGGCGCCTCATTATCAACATAGCGTCCAGTCGTAGACGGTAGGTTTTTGAAAACCATGTACTTATTTTCAAGAAATGTTAAATCACGACTACCATCTGTGTAGACAGTCTTAATATTAAACGAGCTCTTTTCAACACGATCTTGCTCTGGGAAGAGAGCTTCTATAAAGTTCTGTTCATTCGCTAATTCGTCCGTGCTTACCTCATAGGTTGGTATCACTTGTGTCTGAATAGGGATGTAGAAAACAGGCAAATCTTCTTTCACTTGAAAAGCCTTTGCTCTTATGACTTGTTCTTCAGTTAACGCATTCTTTATATCAGAAGTAGCAAAGTTATCTTCGTACCACTTCTCCATTCCACTAGATACTTCAACTGCTGCACGCATACCAAGCTCTCTTGACGTATTCAAGAATATAATCTCATTGTTTTTACCTGTTGCAACTGAAGGGATAATAATCCGATCAAACTTCTCAAGTGGGATATCGGCTTTTGGAACACTAATTAGCTTCTTCAAGACATTATTCGATAGTAGAGTTGGAAAAATAAGCTCCACACTATTATCCATTTCACGTACACTCTTAAGATTGTTTTCCATCGTTAAGGATTTGATTTTTGTTCCAGAGATGAAAGTTGTGTAGAATGGGCTAATCGTTTCAGAATTGAAAGAAGTAAAATGTTGATTGTTCTTATGATATACGATTTGGTTCGGCTTAACGACTTGATTAATGTCAACGTCTTCCACACCTACTGGACTTGCTTCCTTTGGATCGGTTTCTTTCTGATAGTCTGGTTCAAACGTCCAAATTTGCCACGTTAGGAACAAACTCGTAACCACCAGAATATTTAACAAAACCGCTTTAAAATTCTCTATTCGCTTCTTCGTAATTCTCATTTGTCCCCGACCTCCCTTATGCGTTTATAAGGGAGCGTAAAGTAGATTGTCGTACCTTGTCCCCATTTACTCTCTGCCCATATATCACCGTGGTGAGCGTGAATCATCTCTTTTGCAATGGCTAGGCCTAGCCCAGTGCCTCCGAGCTCTCTAGAACGGGCTTTATCCACGCGATAAAAGCGATCAAATATTTTTGAAAGATTGTTTTTAGGAATTCCAACACCTTGATCACTAATGCTAATCCTAATCTTCTTCCCGATCGTCCAACATCTGGCCGTGATTGTACCTCCTTCTGGAGAATACTTGATTGCATTAGAAATAATGTTATCTAGCACCTGTGTCATTTTGTCTTGATCTACTTTTGTATAGATCGCAACACGAGGAAGCTGTCTAACAATCTCAATATTTTCACGTTTAGACATTTCAAAACGATCAAGGACATGATCGAACATCTCTACAAAATCCACCTCAGTAAACTGTAAGCGATATTCTTTTTTGTCCATTTTTGATAGCTGCAATAAGTCATTGACCAAGCGAATCATTCGCTCCGTCTCGTTCTGAGCAACACCAAGGAAACGAGGAGCAATCTCTGGGTCTTGAAGCGCTCCCTCTTGAAGAGCCTCAAGATAGCTTCTCATCGTCGTAAGAGGTGTACGTAGCTCATGCGATACATTCACAACGAACTCGCGACGCTCTTGTTCAAGCTGCTCCTGCTCAGTAATATCATGTAGCACGGCTATTAAACCATTAATAGGCCCGTCCTCTTTATGGATGATCGAAAAGTTAACACGCATGATAAATGTTTGATGATCATTGCTTAAATCTAGAATCATAGAATCAGGTCCATTATAAACATCATCCCACGTCTTATCTTCAGAGAATTGTAGGATTTGATTTAAAGAAGTACCAAGAACCGTTTCACGTGAAACGCTCATCATTTCTTCAGCACGATCGTTCATTAGGATGATCATACCTTCTCGATCCGTTGCTATAACACCATCTGTCATATAAGCAAGTACAGAAGTTAGCTTGCGCCGCTCTCCTTCAGTAATCGAATTTGCTTCCTGTAGCCTTCGGGTTAAATCATTAAAAGCAAGGGCAAGCTGACCTATTTCATCCTCACCGTACACTTTTACTTTACGTGTGAAGTCTCCACGTGCCATAACAAGAGCTTGTTTTCTCATGTCTGATATTGGACGTGTAATCGTACGCGATATGATTATGCCAAGCAATCCAGTTAGTACTAGCGCAATAAGAGCAGATTGCGCTAAAAGATTGTTCACTTGATTAGCCTGTTCAAATACCTGTTTCATGTCGGCTTGAATGTAAACAGCACCTACAATCGAATTTGTTTCCCCTTTAATTGGGAGGCTATAGGCAAAAAAGCGATCTCCGTCTTTATCGATAAAAATATTATTTTCTGATACTCCGTTAAGAGCACTATTAACAAACGTATTTGTAGAGCGAGACCCCTCAACGCCTTCATCATTAAGGGTTCCAACAATTTGACCTAAGGAGTTCACTACGTGAATTTGACGAATTTCATCTTGTCTAAAATTCTCAATTAAATCATTGATTGTATTTTCTTCTTCATCACTTTTACTATTCACTTGACCGGAAGCACTATCAGCAAGTAGCTCAGCTCGATCCATAACGGATGTGATGTAATTCGTTTGAAACTGCTCTTCAAGCTTTTCATTAAAATAAACTGAGATAAACTGAATAGCAATAAGAATCAGTAAAACGTATACGATGGCAAACTTAAAATGAATGGACTTAAAAAAACCAACCTTCCCCATTTAAGCCTTACTGCTCCTGTTCCGGTTCACGCATGTAATAACCTACACCACGTCTTGTAATAATCCACGTCGGATGGCTTGGGTTATCCTCAACCTTCTCGCGCAGTCTACGAACCGTCACATCTACCGTTCTCACGTCACCAAAGTAGTCATATCCCCAGACCGTTTGAAGAAGGTGTTCGCGTGTCATTACCTGACCTATGTGTTTGGATAAGTAATGAAGTAATTCAAACTCTCTATGTGTAAGCTCAATTGATTCTTCTCTCTTCGTAACTAAATACGCATCCGGATGAATCGTCAATGCTCCTACTTTAATCAATGAATTCGTTGTTGATTCCTTCTCAGGCTCTTGCTGGCGACGTCTTAAATTTGCCTTAACGCGTGCAATAAGCTCACGCGTGCTAAAAGGTTTAGTTACATAATCATCTGCACCAAGTTCAAGTCCAAGAACTTTATCGATTTCAGAATCCTTTGCTGTTAGCATAATAATAGGCATCTCATACTTCTTTCGAACTTCACGGCAAACCTCCATACCATCACGCTGAGGAAGCATAATATCAAGAAGAATCATATCGGGTTTCTCTTCTTCTACTTTCGCAATCGCTTCATCACCATCATAAGCACAAACAACCGTAAAGCCTTCCTTCTCAAGATTAAATTGCAGTATATCTGCAATTGGTTTTTCATCATCTACAACAAGGATTTTCTTGTCCATTTAAAACGCTCCTTCTTTGATATGACAATATCAGTTAAACGTTGAAATTAATCATGCATCTTTCAGTCTATTTTATCATATTATGTAGGTTTTATTTATGATCTTCCCATACAGTCGTTCCCTTAACTTATAAAGCAAAAACTTTTTGGTTGAGATTGTCTCAATAAGTGCAGTGGTTGATTTCCGCTTCAATCAGCAAAGTTTGGCTTCTGTCCAAAACCTTTTTCAACACAAAAAGGATCTTTTTTATAAGAGTGAGTGAATTTCCGCTCCAGGATGCTCGCTTTCCGCGGGGCGGGCGGTGAGCCTCCTCGTCGCTAACGCTCCTGTGGGGTCTCACCTGTCCCGCTAGTCCCGCAGGAGTCGATCATCCTTACGCTCCAATTAGCTAAGTCTGGTTATTAAAACAAAATTCTTTCAAAGTAAAATTTTTTAGAAAAACCTAAAAGTGAAGCTACATTTTTTACTAACAATAAGGTTATGTTAGATCATATTGTTTATTTCTCGATTTTTGGCTCATTCGAGTGAAACCTCAGTTTCACTCGCCTTTCAGCTCGCTGAAAGGGTCACCACGGCGCGTAAATGAACCAAAAATCAACACTGTTCTTTAACATAGCCAAAATAAAAGAAAACCTTCAGTGTGAACTGAAGGTTATGTGCTATAGGTATTTCATTGGGTTTTGGAGTTTTCCATTTTTATAAACTTCGAAGTGAAGGTGAATACCTGTTGAATTACCTGTTGTACCCATTACTCCGATTTTATCTCCTTTTTGGACTGTATCTCCAACCGAAACAGACATGGATGAAAGGTGCGAATACGTCGTCTTAAGACCATTGTTATGGCTTATTGTAATTTGATTACCATAACCACTTCTTGTTCCTGCAGCTGTGACCGTTCCATTGTCTACTGTACGGATCGTTTTGTTAGATACTCCTGCAATATCAATCCCTTTATGGAAAGAGCCCCAGCGCTCGCCCTGCTTACTTGTAATTGTTCCGCCAACAGCAGGCCATCCAAAAAATCCTGAACCTTTAGAAGTAACTTCCTTCGTACCAACTAATACCACTTCAGTAATAGGTTCGTTCATTACTTCTTCCTCAATGACGTCCTTATCAACAACTTTTCCATTCTCACGTTTCACTTCGTACGTAACAGACTTCGTTCCCACTTCTCCTTGCTGTGTTACTTTCTTCTTCCCTTTTTCAAGGGAATCGCTTTTCTTGGTTTTCGTCTCATAATCAATCTCTTCATCTTCATCTAATTCGATTATTTCAGTTACCGTTACAAAGTCTTGCTCTTTCAATACTTGAAGCTGATCACCTTGTGTTATATCTTCTTCTTTCGAAAGATCATTTCTTTTCAACAGATCTTCCTCTTCCATATCGTACTTATGAGCTAGATCTTTCAAAGACTCGTCCTCTTCTACTTCATGTTCCACTTCTTCTTCAAATCCATTAACAAGTCTAGAGACACCATTATCCTCCGTGATCACATCCTCAGGACTTGAATCTACCTTCTCAATCTTTAAGTTTTCCTCGTATTCTAATGAATCCGCAGGGTGACGCTCTTCACCTGTCGCCAACAAGTTTTTCGTCGTTCTTTCGATTTCTTGAACTGTTTTCTCAGATAGAAATGGCTTTGCATAACTCCATAAAGCATCTTTTGCTTGTTTCTCGCTAGCAAAAATGCCAACCTTCTTATCATCAAATGATAGCTCATATCCTTCAGCAACGAACGTTAATTCTTCGTCTAAACGATCAAGAGCTTCCTCATTATCATAGGAGGATTGAAATTGGGTGGTTGCTACGACTTCCACATCATTTTCAACGGTTAGCGCTATCCCTTTAACGTTCTGATCTTTCTTTAATTTATCTATATTTTCATTTAACGTTTCTTCCTGATCGACTGTACCAATATCTTCACCATCTATATAAACGTGATAAACAGGCTTCATTAAATTATGCACCGAAGCCCCAGCTGGTTCTATCCATAAAAGCGTGCTAACGCTCGTTAAGATAATTGATAGTTGAAAGAGACGACGGACTTTAAATCTTCGCATACTGCTTCCTCCTGAAATAGCTAAAACGCACTTTTTAAACTCACTTTTTGCACTTTATCATAGAACCAAAGCTACACGGGTACAAATACTCAACTTGTAACAAAAATGTAGTCTTTTTGTCACGATCATGGCAGACCATGGTAAGAAATTGGAATGTTCTTCATCCCGTGGTATTCTGATACAACAAAAAAGCATATTTCCCGAAGGAAATATGCTTTATCGTAAGTGGCTCCGGACGGAATCGAACCGCCGACACGTGGATTTTCAGTCCACTGCTCTACCGACTGAGCTACAGAGCCAATATGGCGGTCTCGACGGGAATCGAACCCGCGATCTCCTGCGTGACAGGCAGGCATGTTAACCGCTACACCACGAGACCAGTATGTAAGTGTATTTCGCTCACTAACGTTAGAAAGGAATGATATCTAGCTGTGAGTTTAGGTTGCCCCTAAAGGGACCCCGATTAAAATTTAACGAAGAAGATTATTCGACGTAGCTAAATTTTTTAAATTGGTTGCGGGGGCAGGATTTGAACCTGCGACCTTTGGGTTATGAGCCCAACGAGCTACCGAACTGCTCCACCCCGCGACAATGTGAATGAATTCATGCTGTGCCTGCTTCTTTAATGCAGTGCACTGTTTCTTCCTCTACAAGGTTATGCTTTGATGCGTATCCGTCGAAACAACTCGTTGTTGTTTCAATGATGTAACGCTCGTTGCTCCACCCCGCGACAATGTGAATGAATTCATCTTCTTCTTTGAAAGAAAATGGTGAGCCATGAAGGACTCGAACCTTCGACCCTCTGATTAAAAGTCAGATGCTCTACCAACTGAGCTAATGGCTCGTCATATATGTCTTGTAACGACGACAAGACTTATCTTATCACTGCTTTTCGGAAAAAGCAAGGTTTGTTTTAAATAAAATAAAAAAACAAGTGAGAGATAAACGAAGCTGATGTTAATTTACCCCTCTGCCTGTTTTTTTAGCCGCTCTTTCATCATTTCTCGAATTTCTTGCTTGCGTCGATGACGTTTAATTGCAAAGCGATTTACTTCTTGAAAGATAAGGGAAGATTCTTTATCTGTTTTAAGATAAAATTTCACACCGAAAAAATGGCTAGCTCTTGTATTAGGATCATTAGGATCGTTTGGCTTCCCCCAAACAACTTCACCCTTAATGTGAAAGGGCTCGTCGTTCAGTTTTATCGCAAATTCCATATCTGTATGCATCGGTACTTCCAGGTCAACAGAAAATCCAAGGCCTTCTAGTCCAATATCATGAATATAAATTTTGTGATTGAATTCCAATTCAACTGGTGACGATTTTTCTACGACTCTCATCCTTGCAGCAAGTGGCACATCGAGCTGTTGACGAAAGACCTGTCTTTTATTCCGACTCATACAAACACCTCATCAAAGCATAACATTTTGATAGTCCAAGTTTACCACAAACCGTACTTTTCTGCAGAATTTTCCAACATCAATTCAATAAAAAAAACGGCAGGTAATTACCTGCCGTTTCGTATTAAGCAAATACGCCACGAATCATATTTGTTTGGTTGCGGTCTGGTCCAACTGAGAAGATGGATAATGGAATTCCAGACAGTTGTGACACACGCTCGATGTAATGACGAGCGTTCGGAGGGAGATCTCCTAAATTCTTAACCCCAGTAATATCTTCTTTCCAGCCTGGCATTTCTTCATAAACAGGCTCACACTGTGCGAGGACTTTCAGACTTGCTGGGAACTCCTCAATGATTTCACCTTTGTATTTGTACGCAGTACAAATCTTAAGGGTTTCAATGCCTGTTAGAACGTCAATTGAATTCAGGGAAAGATCAGTAATCCCACTCACGCGACGAGCATGACGTACAACTACACTGTCAAACCAGCCTACGCGACGTGGACGTCCAGTCGTTGTTCCATATTCGTTACCAACTTCACGGATTTGATCTCCAACTTCATCGTGAAGCTCTGTAGGAAATGGACCATCACCAACACGTGTTGTATAAGCCTTAGAAACGCCTACCACGTGATTGATTTTACTTGGACCAACTCCAGATCCAATTGTAACGCCACCTGCGATAGGATTAGACGAAGTAACATAAGGATATGTTCCTTGATCGATATCAAGCATAACACCTTGTGCGCCTTCAAAGAGTACACGACGCCCTTCATCAATTGCATCATTTAGTACAACAGATGTATCCACCACATACTTTGCGATCTGTTGGCCGTACTCGAAGTATTCCTCAAGAATATCTTCTTTCTTGAAACCTTCTACTTCGTACATCTTCTCAAGTAGACGGTTTTTATCAGCAAGGTTACGCTCAAGTTTTTCTTCAAATACTTCTCGATCAAGTAAATCACAAATACGGATACCGACTCTAGCTGCTTTATCCATATAAGCAGGGCCGATTCCTTTTTTCGTTGTACCGATTTTGTTAGCGCCTTTGTATTCTTCTTCAACAATATCTAGTTTTAAGTGATAAGGAAGAATAACGTGAGCACGATTGCTAATTCTCAAGTTATCTGTGCTTACATTGCGTTCATGTAAATAAGCCAATTCTTCGAGAACGGCTTTTGGATCAACGACCATTCCGTTTCCAATTACACAAATTTTATCATCATAGAAAATTCCAGACGGAATCAAGTGAAGTTTGTATTTAGTGTCATTAAAGACAATTGTATGTCCAGCATTATTTCCACCTTGGTAACGAGCAACAACTTCTGCATTTTCAGAAAGATAATCAGTAATCTTACCTTTACCTTCATCGCCCCACTGTGTACCTACCACAACTACTGATGGCATTTGAGCACCTCCAGATGCTTCCTTCGAATAAATTCGGTGAAGCACGCTTGTTTTTTAAAAAACCCAGAGTAAGTGTACCAATTCGATCCCCTTAAGTCAACAAACCCGAACAATAATATATATAAATATAAATACGTTCGTTATTTTGGGGGTCGTTTTATTAAAATAGTGCATTAATACCTTTTTTAAAAGGCTCTTTTTGTATAATTTGTTGCTATAAGAGTAGAGGTTGATTTGCGCTCCAAGATGCTTGCTTTCCTTGGTGCGGGCGGTGAGCCTCCTCGTCGCTTACGCGCTCCTGTGGGGTCTCACCTGTCCCGCTAGTTCCGCAGGAGTAAAGGACCTTCCGCTCCAATCAGCTAAGTGGTGTTCTCTCTGGAAAAATCTTTTAAAAAAGAGCATTTAGAAAAGAGCATTCTAAAATGGGCTCTTCTCAGTATAGCCAACAAAAAAAGCCTCAAACTGAGGCTTTTTTAAGCACCTGGAGGCATGTCACTTTCGTCATGACGCCTCTCCAAATTAACAAACTTATTATATTCCTTAACGAAGGCAAGCTCAACCGTCCCTACTGGACCATTACGCTGCTTCGCAATAATTATTTCAATAATGTTTTTATTCTCTGATTCTTTATCGTAATAATCATCTCGGTACAAGAATGCCACGATATCAGCATCCTGCTCGATACTTCCAGATTCACGTATGTCAGACATCATCGGCCGTTTGTCCTGTCTTGACTCAACCCCACGCGAGAGCTGTGAAAGAGAAATGAGAGGTACTTCAAGCTCACGTGCAATCCCTTTTAAAGACCTTGATATTTCGGAAACTTCCTGTTGTCTGTTCTCCCCAGATCCGTTTCCTCGGATAAGTTGCATATAGTCAATAAGAATCATGCCAAGACCTTTTTCTTGCTTTAAACGTCTACACTTAGCACGAATATCACCCACTCGAATACCAGGTGTATCATCAATATAAATACCTGCATTCGAGAGACTACCCATAGCCATCGTTAGCTTCTGCCAGTCATCTCCTGTCAATCCACCTGTACGTAGACGTTGGGCATCAATGTTCCCTTCAGCACAAAGCATACGCATAACAAGCTGTTCTGCACCCATCTCAAGACTAAAGATCGCAACGTTCTCATCCGTCTTCGTAGCGACGTTTTGAGCAATGTTAAGGGCAAAAGCCGTTTTACCTACTGATGGTCGTGCCGCTACGATGATCAAGTCATTTCGCTGGAAGCCTGCCGTCATACGATCAAGCTCAGAAAAGCCTGTTGGGATACCTGTGATATCTTCCGTACTGTTCTGTAGCAATTCAATATTATCATAGGCAGTTACAAGAACATCTTTAATGGAAATAAATGCACCTGTGTTCTTGCGCTGAGAAACCTCCATAATGGATTTCTCGGCTTCTGAAAGAAGATTCTCGATCTCATTCTCTTTCGCATATCCATCAGAAGCGATATCGGTTGCTGCACGTATCAAACGTCTTAATATTGATTTCTCTTCAACAATTTTTGAATAATACTCGACATTGGCAGCCGTTGGTACTGAATTAGCTAGATCACTTAGATATGACACCCCGCCAATTTCCTCGAGAAGTTTGCGATCCTGGAGTTCTGACGTCACAGTGACCAGATCAACAGGCTCGCCTTTCTCAGAGAGTTCAATCATCACAGAGAAGATCTTCTGATGGGCAGCACGATAAAAGTCATCTGGCTGAAGGACTTCCGTTGCTGTAGTAAGGGCATCTATTTCTAAGAAAACAGCACCAATTACTGCCTGTTCAGCTTCAATATTCTGAGGTGGCGTACGATCAGCAAATAGATCACTCATGTTGTTTTCCCCCTGAGTATTTCGCTATTTTCCACCCGTGATTACCTACTATTGCTCTACCACATGTACTTTAACTGTTGCTGTTACATCATGGTGCAATTTAATCGGTACATCTGTGTAACCAAGGGAACGGATTGGTTCATCAAGTTCAATTTTACGCTTATCTACTTTGATGTCCTTCTTTTTAAGCTCTTCAGCAATGTTCTTGCTTGTAATAGAGCCGAAAAGACGACCACCTTCACCAGATTTTGTTTGAAGTTCTACTTCAAGACTTTCAATCGTTTCTTTAAGCGCATTTGCTTCATCAAGCTCTTGCTGAGCTTTTTTATCATCGCTCTTCTGTTTCGCCTTCAATGTCTTCATATTTGCATTATTAGCTTCAACAGCAAGATTATTCTTTAGCAGGTGATTTCGTGCATAGCCGTCCGCTACATTCTTCACTTCACCTTTTTTGCCTTTACCTTTTACATCTTCTAAGAAAATCACTTTCATGATTCTTCTTCTCCCCCTTCTAAATAATCATCGATCGTTTCTTTAAGTAAAGTTTCAGCTTCTTCAATGGAACCCGAATCAATTTGTGTTGCTGCATTTGTTAAATGCCCACCACCATTGAGACCTTCCATGATAATCTGTACATTCACTTCTCCAAGAGACCTTGCACTAATGCTGATTTTACCATCAGTTCGCTTGGAAATAACAAATGATGCAATAACGCCGCTCATAGATAACAATGTGTCTGCAGCTTGCGCAATTAGAACCTGATCGTAAGTTTGGTCTTTCTCGCCTAGCGCAATCGCAATTCCGTTACGATAAATATGGGCTTTTTCAATTATTCTTGCTCGACGAATATACTGCTCTATATCTTCACGAAGGAACTCCTGTACAAGAACGGTATCTGCACCGTGCGCCCTTAAATAGGAAGCCGCGTCAAACGTCCTTGAGCCTGTCCTAAGCGTGAAGCTTTTTGTATCAACAATAATACCAGCCAATAAAGCTGTCGCTTCCATAATGTCCATTTTAAGCCGTTTCGGTTGATATTCAAAGAGTTCAGTAACAAGTTCTGCAGTAGATGATGCATAGGGCTCCATGTATACAAGAACCGGATCCTTAATAAATTCTTCTCCACGCCTATGGTGATCAATTACGACCACGTGATCAAGCTTTTGTAGAAGTCGTTCCTCCATAACAAGTGAAGGTTTATGCGTATCAACAACCACGAGAAGAGTGTTAGGAGTACAACTTTCAATGGCATCCTCAGGATCGATGAAACGAGCCCATAGCTGCTCATTCCCCTCAATTTCCTCCATTAATCGTGATACACCACTCGTTTTTTGATTTTGATCGTAAACAATAGAACCTTCCTTGCCATTTGCCTGAGCTACTTTCAAAATACCAATCGATGCACCAATGGAATCCATATCAGGGTTTTTGTGCCCCATTATAATAACCTGATCACTATCGAGTACAAGTTCCCTTAAAGCATGAGAGATAACTCGCGCTCTAACTCTTGTACGCTTTTCGATTGGATTTGTTTTCCCGCCATAGAACTTCACCTTACCGGTTGTTTGCTTAATTGCAACCTGGTCGCCACCTCGTCCAAGTGCTAGGTCTAGACTAGACTGTGCAAGTTGGCCTAGTTCAGTAAGCGTACTATGACCACTTCCAATACCGATACTTAGCGTAATTGAAATATTTTCTTTTGAAGTTGCCTCACGAACTTCGTCAAGAATTGAAAATTTATTTTTCTCAAGTTCATGAAGAATTTTTTGATTTAGAACAGCGAAGAATTTCTCTGAGGAACTACGTTTCAAGAAAACCCCCTGCTCATCTGCCCAATTATTTAGAATGGACGTTACTGAGCTATTAAGATTACTTCGCACTTGGTCACCAAGTCCTTGCGTCACCTCTTCATAATTATCAAGGTAAATAATGCCAACTACCGTTTTTTCCTCATTGTAAAGGCGCTGAATCTCAACTTTTTCACTCACATCAAAGAAATAAAGAAGTCGCTCTTCCTGTTTAAAATAAGTCTTGTACTTACGATCATTAATCGTTAGTATTTCTTCGTTTGCTTCTGATTTAACAAACGGGATAATTTTCTCGGAAATATCATTCAAAGAATGCCCAATCAACTGTTCTTTCTCAATCATAGTTGGTAAAAATGGGTTGGTCCACTCAATGTGATATTCCTCATCATACAGCAGGATCCCTATCGGCATTTCCATAAGGGCTTCGTCCCCTACCTTTTTAACACGATGAGAAAGGGTCGAGACATAGTCTCGAAGGGCGTCCTGAAAAGTAGACTCAGCCCTAACAGCTGTATAAACAAGAAGCGTCATGACCAATACGCTCCCGATACCAAGTATCCAATTGTAATAGGTGATGATGCCGATAAACAGGATGGAAATGACGAACAAGGCTACCACATGATAACCATGCCACCGTTTCGTTAAAAACTTTGGCATATTTTCAGCTCCTACCTATGATTTCATTCTTCTACGCAATTCAAAACCGAGATCAATAATCCCAATGATAACAACAAATGTTGTTAATGCGAAACCAAGAAGAGTTAATAGAATTGGCACAACAAGTGGCCAACCTTTCTGATGACTAAAAAAGTAAATAACAGCAAGGCCCTGAACAAAAATCAGAGCATTTAAAATAGAATAGACATTAATGGCTGCAACAAAAGCAGTAGATCCTTCTTCTAATCCAACCATCATTAGAATGGTAACAACTAAATAATACCATAAAAAACTCTTCGGAAATGCCCATTCTCGGATTGGTTTAAATACCGGTGGCTTAAAGCCTCCAACCCTCTTCAATACCGGAACAGAAATGAGTTGAGAAATAAGGGCAATCGCAACGCCAAGCATAACAAGAGCAGTAGGAATAAGATAGCGAATCACTCCAACTTGTTCCAATAATTGGTCGAACCGGTTACTATCTTGACCGAGTACGTTGGATAGTGATTCAGCTTGACGAATAGATTGATTAAGCATTTCCACAGCAAGGTCAGCTGGGTTCTGGCCGATTAGTAAAATACTAGAGATAAAAACAAGAACAAGACTAATTACGTAAGCTACACTACTACCAATTAAAACAGCCAGTGCTGATTTATGGCTATAGTAAAGATAGCCCGCTGTTAAGCCTCCAAGACCAAAAGTAAGTGAAGCAATAAGAGATGGAATACCTGCAATCAAAAAACCAAGAACAATCGTAACGCCCCACATCACAAATCCACTACCAGGTCCATTTCGTACCATCATTAAAATAAACGGTACAGGCAACGTCCACAAAGTTAGCGAACCAAGAAGCGGTACATAAGTCGTAATAAGAAATAACACACCAAAAACAGCAGCAAGCGCTGCACCTTCAACTAACTGCTTAACAGTTTGATTCTTCAATAGTCTACTCCTTTTTTGTAAAGCGTAAGTGGCCGGTTAGGCTCGACAAGCACTGGAGGCATTATCTATGAACACGCTTTTTGTGTTCATTGATTATGGTGAAGTGATCGAGAGCCTGGCCACTGCAGCTGGATCTCACGTAAAGCGGAGCGGGCCTGTTAAAATCCGCAGGATGTTGGAGCCCATGAGACTGAGACGTTTTTTGTCTCATTCGATTGGGTGAAACAGCCGAAGGATTTGGCCCGCGCAGCTGGTTCATGTAAAGCGTAAGTGGGCGATAAGGTCCGACAAGCGCTGGAGGCCTTGCATTTGAACACGTTCTTTGTGTTCGGATGAAAGGCTGAAGCGACTCGAGGACCTGCCCACTGAAGCTGGATCATGTAAAGCGTAAGTGGCCGGTTAGACCCATATGAGAACTTCTAAAACTCACATACTTAAAAAATTAATATTATAGGAAATTAAAAACGGGTCGAAATCCCCTTACTACATTGTAAGAATTTCTGCCCGTTTCAGCAAATTTTTCATTTATTAGAATAGTGTGCAATAAAAATAGGCTGTTTAACGAACAGCCTCATACTTTCTACATTAAAGATAATGTTTTCTCAGTAACACTGTCCATTTCTTTCGTAAGCCAATCAGCTAACTGAATAGATGCTGTTTCCGCGTCTTCACCATCAGTAATCATAAGAATAGAATCATTTTCTTTCACTGTAAGATTGAATGTAATAACGCTTGTTAAATTCTTACCATTAATACTGTGACCATTTCGATAGAGTGCTACATTACTCTTAAAAGATTTAGCTTCTTTCACAAAAGAGATGAGAGAATTCATATTAAGCTTACCCGTTAGCGTAATTGAAGTAGTTTCAACGTTGTTCATTATCCTGACATCCTCCTTACAGATTTCCTGTAAAGAACATATACCCTACCTTGAAGTGATCGTAAACCATTTATTGTGAAATACTATTGTACAGAGGCACATAAGTCATCTCTCATTATGATAAACAAGTATGCAAAAAAGCAGCAGGACGAATCCCGCTGCTTTTAAAGCTTACTCACCAAGTACGTATGGTAGTAAAGCCATTTGACGAGCACGTTTAACCGCACGAGTCAATTGACGTTGATATTTAGCGCTAGTACCTGTTACACGACGTGGAAGAATTTTTCCACGCTCAGATACGAAACGCTTAAGAAGATCTGTATCTTTATAGTCGATGTAAGTGATTTTGTTTACTGTGAAGAAACAAACCTTTTTACGACGACCTCTGCGTCCACCTGGTCTTGCCATGGGTAGTTACCTCCTTTGCATTTAAAATTCGTTCTCTGTTTTCACCGCTCGAAACAGAGTGTATTAGAACGGCAAGTCATCATCTGAAATGTCGATCGGCTTGCCATCGCTTGCAAACGGGTCATCTCCAAAATTGGAATGATCACGGTTGTTATCACGATTTTGGTTCTGATTCCCGTAACCGCCGGTTTCTCTGTTTTGGTTGCCGCCACCGTAGTTGCTACTGTTGCTGCTTCCGCCACCGCCCTGGTTTGCACCTTTAGGCTCGAGAAATTGGACGCTTTCAGCCATCACTTCTGTCACAAACACACGCTGTCCCTGGCTATTATCATAAGAGCGAGTCTGAACTCGTCCATCTACACCAGCAAGGCTGCCTTTTTTCAAGAAATTGGCTGCATTTTCTGCCTGTCTGCGCCATACAACAATGTTGATGAAATCAGCTTCGCGGTCTCCCTGCTGATTCGTAAACGGGCGATTCACAGCAAGTGTGAAGTTCGCAACCGCTACGCCACTAGGGGTATAACGCAATTCAGGGTCTTTTGTTAAACGTCCAACTAATACGACGCGATTCAGCATCAGAACCCCTCCTATTTATAAAACAATTACTTTTTAGCTTCTTCTAGGTTGATCGTCATGAAACGAAGAACATCGTCGTTGATTTTCATCAAACGGCTGAATTCATCAATCGCTTCAGTATTACTGTTAATGTTAAGAAGCATGTAGATCCCGCTGTTGAAATTCTCGATTTCATAAGCAAGACGCTTCTTACCCATTTCTTTAGTTTCATTAATTTCCGCACCATTGTTAGTAAGGATTCCGTTGAAACGCTCGACAAGAGCTTTCTGTGCATCCTCTTCAATGTTTGGACGGATAATGTACATAATTTCGTAGTTACGCATTCCGTTCACCTCCTTTTGGTCTAACGGCTCTTAATTGGAATTAAGAGCAAGGAGTAAGTATACAAAGATAATTACTCACAGCTTTAGATTATACCAAATTAATTCTTTATTAGCAAGTCCACGTTTCATTTGGACTTTTTTCTTAGAAAACAATACTGTAGGCTGATTGATTTCCGCTCCAGGATGCTCGCTGTCCGCGGGGCGAGCCCTGTGCCTCCTCGGTGCAAAAGAACATTGCGCCTGTGGGGTCTCACCTGTCCCGCTCATCCCGCAGGAGTCGAGCACCTTCCGCTACAATCAACTATAATGGGTGGTTTCTTATATAAAACCTCTTTCAGGTACAACAATCTATTACAAGAAGAGCCTATATTTTTAAACGTTAAAACGGAAATGGATAACGTCTCCGTCTTTTACGATGTACTCTTTTCCTTCAAGACGAACTTTTCCTTTTTCTTTCGCGATAGCCATTGTCCCAGCTTCAACTAGGTCATCGTAAGCTACGATTTCTGCACGGATAAATCCGCGCTCAAAGTCAGTGTGGATAATTCCAGCAGCTTGAGGTGCTTTCATACCAAGACGGAATGTCCACGCGCGAACTTCTTGCTCACCAGCTGTGAAATAAGTAGCTAGACCTAGAAGATCGTAAGAAGCGCGAATTAATTTGTTTAATCCAGGCTCTGAAATACCGATATCTTCAAGAAATGCTTCTTTCTCTTCGCCATCAAGTTCTGCAAGTTCAGACTCGATCTTCGCACAAACAACAATAACTTCTGCGCCTTCTTTCGCAGCATATTCACGAACTTTAGCAACATATTCGTTGTCAGTCGGATCGAGAAGATCATCTTCGTCAACGTTTGCTACATAAAGAACGGGCTTTTTCGTCAACAGGTGATATCCGTAAACAATTTTTTCTTCTTCTTCAGTTAGCTCTACGCTTCGCGCTGGCTGTTCTTCTTCGAACGCTTCCTTAAGCTTTGTGAGTACATTAAACTCAGCTAGCGCTTCTTTATCTTTTTGCTTCGCCATTTTTTGAACGCGAGCAATACGCTTTTCCACTGATTCAAGGTCTGCAAGAACAAGTTCAAGGTTAATCGTTTCAATATCTGAAATTGGATCTACTTTACCAGAAACGTGTGTAATATTCTCATCGTCGAAACAGCGAACAACTTGAGAGATAGCGTCTACTTGACGGATGTGGGAAAGAAATTTATTACCAAGTCCCTCTCCTTTACTAGCGCCTTTTACAATTCCAGCGATATCAGTAAATTCAAATGCAGTTGGAATAGTTTTCTTTGGATTAACAAGCTCAGTTAACTTCTGAAGACGCTCATCGGGAACTTCAACAATTCCAACGTTCGGATCAATCGTACAGAAAGGATAGTTAGCTGATTCTGCTCCAGCTTGTGTAATTGCGTTAAATAAAGTTGACTTCCCAACATTAGGAAGCCCTACAATACCGGTGGTTAATGCCATCTCGGTCACTCCTTCAATGTATCTGCCTCTTAAGGCGTTATTTTTATAAAAGATGGCTTTAATTAGCCATTGATAGACTGTCTAAATAAACATCGTAAACAAAGGACATACCTTTTCCAATTATAGAGATGCAAGCGTAAAAAAACAAGCGTCTACCTTTTGTTCCCAATGAAAAAGACCGCCTCAGAGGACGGTCAAGATTCAGCGTGTTCAAGAACCTTCTTCAGTTTTCTAGAAAACTCTTTACGAGGAAGCATGACACTATGTTCACACCCAAGGCATTTAATACGAATATCTGCACCCATTCGAATCACCTTCCAGCGATTCTCCCCACACGGATGAGCCTTTTTCATTTCCACAACGTCATTTAAACCAAATTCTTTATCAGACATAAGGATTCCCCCTTTATGCTTTTTCTTTCTCTTTCACTTCACCTTGTTCATCACGCTGGTACATGACAACACGCGGGAATGGTATTTCAATACCACTTTCATCAAGTCGTTGTTTTACTGCTTTACGAATTTCTCGACCGATTACCCAATGCTCCATTGGTTGTACTTCAGAGATGATACGTAGAACTACTTCTGATGCTCCAAGATCCTGAACACCAAGATACTCTGGCTTTACAATCATCGCATCGAACTTCTCATACAACTCGTCCATTAATTCAATAATCACTTCTTCAGCTTCTTGAATTTGCTCTTCGTAGGCAATGCTCACGTCTACAACAGCAATACTATTATGGATCGAGTAGTTCGTCACTTGATTTATATTACCATTCGGTAAAATATGGAGTTCTCCTGTCCAACTTTTAATCTTCGTAACACGTAAACCGATCTCTTCCACGAATCCCTCAACACCTGAAATACGAACATAATCACCTACTGAGAATTGCTTTTCAAAAATGATAAAGAACCCTGTGATGATATCCCGAACAAGGTTCTGTGCCCCAAAACCAACTGCTAGACCAACGACCCCAGCACCGGCAATCAAAGTGGTAACATCAACTTCGAACTCACTTAAGATCATGACAAGTGCAATGAAGTAAACAACGTATGTTAGGATATTTTCGATTAATCGAATGAGTGTGGCTTCTCTTCGTTCTGATAAGCGAAGCGGACTTCTTAAACGAATAGCAAAGACGTGACCTAGTGCTGATTTTGCAATTCGAAGAAACAACCACGTCCCTACTAGAATTCCAATAATCCTAATTGTTTTGAGTAACAATTCAGCCCATAGGTCTCGATTGGATAAATAGTTGTATATAGGCTCAAACCAATCCACCCATTATCCCTCCCAGTTTTTAGTGCTATGATAACAAATCATACCTTTTTAGAACTGGGAAAATCAAGATGGATGCTAAAATATAAAGATTAAGCACCCCATACAGAGGGTATAAAAAAGCAACTAACGTTGAAAAGCCAAATGTAGTAAATGGAAGCATAATGATTACTATAATAAAGGCGACCATCCATAATGGAAGGCCGAGCATATCACGAAACCGAGATGTAAGACCAAATACACCACTGACAGCAGTTGTATAGATTGCTGACCAAAGCAGCACAGACATAATCAGAATCATATAGTAAGGATAGCTTTTTAAGATAGCAAACAGCGGAATTTCATATAAAAGCAAATCATGTGCAACTTGAATTAATGATTGATTATATAGAAACGAAACTCCTCCCAAAATTAAACCACTACCGAGACTTGCGATCCAGATCTCTCCTTTTCGTTTAATTTGATGACCAACCGCTGAAAGCACTGCTACGAGAGGCAGTATATTAAGAGCTGTAAAGGTAAAAGCTGCTGGCCAGTTGGACTGTTTTGTCCATTCAAATAGCAGTGCTTTGGGGCTCGAATAAATAAACAGAGAAAGCACCGCAAGCAATAGAAGAATGAGTAGAGGAAGAATAATCGCGTTCATGGATAACATGCCATTTATGTCCCAAAAGAAAAGAATAACAACAAGAATGGCGAGAATCCCGATTCCCAACCAATATGGCAGATGAACCACTTCCATCGTTGCCCCACCGCCAGCAAACATCACAATTGTTGTTGTAAATAAATAAAGTATGATAAGTAAATCATAGACACCTGTGAGTTTTTTACCTACTAAACGTTCAAGTATTGGAAGGTAATGAGTGGATTTTGTTTCATAACTTATTTTCATAATGACATAGCAACAGATGCTAAACATGATTGTAAATAATATAATAGCCAGTACGCTTTCGTGACCAAAAAATTGCCAGAGTTCCCTTCCCGAAGCATAGCCCGCACCAATCATTGTTCCTAATATGAGAAACAGCCATTTCAACCCACCGCTCCACATGGCATTCCCTCCTTCGCCAACTCATTTATACGTTTGAAGTGAAATTACAATTTGTAAAATACACAGCTTTATGTATAGATCACATCAGAATTCCGTATACTGTTACTACTATTACAAAGGAGAGAATCCTATGAATCTTCGAGACAAGTTTTTTCAAAAAAAGCCTGCTGCGTATCGAATCCATCATGAGGATACTCTTGCTATTAAAACACTTAGTGAGAGGCTTTCAGTTCTATTACCAGCACGAAGAATGGATTCAATTGTGATTGTTTGTATCGGTACGGATCGATCAACTGGAGATGCACTCGGACCGCTAATCGGAACAAAACTGCAGCAGCTGCAACCAAAGGCAACTGTATATGGTACGCTCGAGTCACCTGTTCATGCCGTAAATTTAAATGATGTGATGACGTCGATTAACCAACTGCATACGAAACCATTTATTATTGGAATTGATGCTTGTCTTGGAAGACTACATTCGGTTGGCATTATTACTGCTGGTGAAGGACCTGTTAAACCTGGTGCGGGTGTAAAGAAAGAGCTTCCTGAAGTAGGAGACATTCACTTAACTGGTATTGTTAATGTTAGTGGTTTTATGGAGTATTTCGTACTACAGAACACAAGATTAAATCTTGTTATGAAGATGGCCGATGTGATGGCAACTGGGCTCTACCATTCCATTGAATCGTATGGATTAGAAAAAGTTTCAGAAAAGAACAGAATAAGCAACTGGGGTGACGATCTCCTTCAACTCCCATAAAGAATGCCCCTTCCACGGCACTGGAAGGGGCATTCTTTATATTAGAACTCAAAAAACTTATTAAAAGATAGTCGGTATAAGATAAACACATGTAACAAGAAGAGCTGCTATTAACAGGGATGGTAGAAAGTTGGCTACTCTAATCTTTATAATACCTAGTAAGTTAAGCCCAATAGCAAGAATCATAATGCCACCTGCTGAAGTTACTTCTGCAATAAAAGCATCAAGAAGAATTTGTGGGACAAACTGATTAATCTGGGATGCAAATAAAGCAATGATCCCCTGGTAAATCATAACGGGTATTGCTGAAAACAAAACACCATATCCAAGTGTCGCCGTAAACATAATAGCTGTAAAGCCATCAATAAGAGACTTAGTAAAAAGAATAGAATGATCATTACGGAGTCCGCTATCAAGCGCACCTAATATCGCCATTGCACCTACAACATATACCAGAGTAGCTGTTACAAAGCCTTGAGCAACGCTTCCTTCAGATGCAGCTCCAGTTTTTCTTTCAATCCACTTGCCCATTTGATTGAGCTTCCCTTCAAGATTCCAGTATTCACCAAGCAATCCTCCAAGTACGAGACTACCAATTACAATAAGGAACTGTTCACTTTTCATTGCCATCTGTAGTCCTATAACGGCCACAACGAGCGCTAATCCCTGCATGATTGTTGTTTTCATGCGATCTGGTATTCTACTACTTATCGTTCCAATTAATGTGCCTACTACTATCGCTGCGCCATTTACGACCGTTCCTAAGAACACCATGTTACCTCTCCTTAACCAAAGTACCCATCTACAATTTCCTCAATCGCTTGGATTACCTTGCGAATCTCTTCTTCAGTATTATAAGGCCCTACACTTAACCTTACTGTACCATGACTACTTGTCCCAATTGTTTCATGTCCAAGAGGGGTACAATGAAGACCTGCGCGAACCGCTATTTCATAATGTTGATCAAGAATAATTGCGATTTCCTGGCTATCAATTCCTTCAATTGTGAAAGGAACAACGCCTAGTCTGTCAGTTGTTGGACCATATACGTGAACAAATTGAATCTTTTCTAAACCTTGAATAAGTATTTCCGTTAACCGCTTTTCGTGTGCTCTTATAGTATCAAGTCCCATCGCTTTTACAGCAGTTAGACCCGCTAACAACCCAGCAATTCCAGGAGTATTCAATGTCCCACTTTCAAGTCGCTCTGGAAGAGAGTCTGGCTGATCAATCATTTCTGAGCTGCTCCCAGTACCTCCATGATGAATTGGTGTTAACTCGATACCTTGTCCTACAATTAGCACGCCAGTTCCCTGAGGACCAAGTAACCCTTTATGACCAGGGAATGCGAGTAGATCAATGTTCATTTGATTCATGTGGATAGGTAGAATACCAGCTGTTTGTGCTGCGTCTACGAGAAAAGGAATGCCTTTTTCTCGTGCCAATTCACCAATTAATTCAATTGGAACGATTTTTCCAGTTAAATTCGAACCGTGTGAAACAGCAATTAGTTTCGTGTGAGGTGTTATCTTCTTCCGGAAAGCTTCTAAATCAAAGGCTTCCGTTTTACCTGTATTGAAGTAATCAACTTCAATTCCTTTTGTTTTTTTAAGATATTCAAGTGGGCGTCGAACCGAATTGTGTTCATATGAAGTTGTTAGTACATGATCCCCTTTTTCAAATTGGAAACCTTTAATGGCCTGATTTAATGCAACAGTTGCATTCGATGTGAAACAAACACGATCTGAATGATCAAAACCAAAAAAGCTGGCCATTTCTTGCCTCGTACGATCAATAACGCTGCTTGCTCGCATAGACAACGCATGGCCACCTCGACCTGGATTGGCGGCATATTCTGTTATGACCTCAGTCATTGCCTGAATAACTTCAACTGGCTTCGGAAAAGATGATGCAGCTTGATCAAGATAAATCACATTAACACCCCAATTTACTCTTTATAAAAAGCATAAACTGAGCTCAGTTTATGCTTTTGTTAATTATCTTCTTTTTCCAGCACTTCTAGAATACGATTTAAATCCTCTTCTGAAAAGAATTCAATCTCAATCTTGCCTTTTTTCTTTGATTTTTTAATTGATACTGACGTTCCAAATCGCTCCCGAAGACTATTTTCCTTCGCTTTCAAAAATGGATCTGGTTTATTATCTTTTTTTGTTTCACGTGAAACGTTTTGATTTAATTGAGTAATTAATTGTTCTAACTGCCTAACGTTCAACTTCTCTTTCAATACTCGATCAGCAAGAGCTTTCCTAGCTTCCTTCTTCTTTAAACCGAGTATGGCACGACCATGTCCCATTGTCAGCTTACCTTCTGATATGTACTCTTGTACCTCATCTGGAAGCTGTAGTAAACGAAGGAAGTTAGCAAGATGGGAACGACTTTTACCAAGTCGGCTAGATAGTTCCTCCTGGGTAACGTCTGTTTCCTTCATCAATTTCTGATAGGCAATTGCCTCTTCAATTGGATTTAAGTTCTCACGCTGAAGGTTTTCAATGAGCGCAATTTCCATCATCTTTCTATCGGTTAGTTCTTTTACAACAGCTGGAACTGTTTTTAATCCTGCTTCTAAAGAAGCTCTGTATCGGCGTTCCCCTACTACAATTTCATACCCTTTAATACTCTGTCTTACAATCAATGGCTGAAGCACACCGAATGTTTTAATTGAAGTACTTAATTCTTCTATCGCTTCAGCGTTAAAAACTTTTCGCGGTTGGTAGGGGTTAGGACGTAATTCTTTTACCGGAATTTCTTTGACTGACTCGTCCTCTTTCTGAGAAGGGAAAAATGCATTGATTCCCTTTCCTAATCCGCGATTAGTCATTGCCTAACACTTCCTTTGCAAGTTCTAAATATACTTCTGCTCCTCGAGATTTTGGATCATATACGATAATTGGCTTCCCATGGCTTGGTGCCTCGCCTAATCGCACATTACGTGGAATAATCGATCGATATACTTTCTCCTGAAAATACTTTTTCACTTCCTCAATTACCTGAATGCCAAGATTCGTTCTAGCATCAAGCATCGTGAGAAGAACTCCTTCAATTTCCAAGTCCGTGTTTAAATGTTTTTGAACTAGACGCACGGTATTAAGCAACTGGCTCAAACCTTCTAGTGCATAGTATTCACATTGAACAGGAATAAGCACTGCATTAGCAGCAGTGAGAGAATTGATTGTTAACAATCCTAGGGAAGGAGGACAATCGATTATAATATAGTCAAAGTTTTTTTCCACTTTCATGAGAGCCCTTTTTAATCTTACTTCCCGGGAAATGGTTGGGACAAGCTCAATTTCTGCACCAGCAAGTTGGATCGTTGATGGAATAACATAGAGATTTTCTACAATAGTCTGCTGAATAATCTCTTCTGCATCTCGATCATCGACTAGAATATTATAGACACAATGTTCAATATCCCCTTTTTCTATTCCTACACCGCTAGTTGCGTTTCCCTGCGGATCAATATCAACGAGCAATACTTTTTTTCCAAGATAAGCGAGACATGCACTTACGTTTACAGACGTTGTTGTCTTCCCAACACCGCCTTTTTGATTCGCTACAGCAATGATATTCGCCAAGATGTCACCCACTCTCTTAAACAGCCATTCTTTCTCTCATTTTATCATGTTTAAAAATAATTGGATGTTCTTTTATTAAATTTTCCATATTCTGCATCACTCTATCTCAACCTACTATTTAATGATTAAATACAAAAAAAACTCATCCGAAATGGATGAGTTTCACTTCTTTTTGGGGATGCGAATAGTGAATTGATAATATTCGTCATGATCTTCTTCATCTGTATCAATCAACAAACCGGTTTCAGTTACCATATCAAGAGATTGACGAATCGTATTCACAGCTAAACGCATATCCTTACTAACTGATTTCTTTCTAGGCTTCGGTTTTGGCGCAGTGCCTTCAAGCATACGAACAACACGTTCTTCAGTCTGCTTAACATTCCATTGTCTTTCAAGCACTTCTGCAAGTAATTTCACTTGATTCTCTGGATTTTTAAGCGGTATTAAAGCTCGAGCATGTCGCTCTGTAATTTGCTTCTGAAGGAGAGCTTGTTGCACAGGTTCAGGTAGCTTTAAAAGTCTGAGCTTATTCGCAATGGTAGATTGTCCCTTACCAAGACGTTGAGCAAGGCTTTCTTGAGTTAAATCGTGAAGTTCAATAAGCTGTGCATAAGCCATGGCTTCCTCAACTGCAGTTAACTCTTCCCGTTGAAGGTTTTCTATAAGGGCAATCGATGCCGTTTGTGAATCATTAAATTCCTTGATAATTGCAGGGATTCTTTCCCATCCAAGCTTCTTTACAGCTCTCCAACGTCGTTCCCCGGCAATAATCTCGTACTTACCATCGCGCTCTCTCACCACAATTGGCTGAATTATACCATGGGTTTTAATTGTTTGAGATAGTTCAGCAATTCTCTCATCTATAAAAACTGTTCGAGGCTGGAAACGGTTCGGAATAATTTCCTCAACAAGAAGTTGTTTCACCTCTTCTTGTTCTGCTTCCATCGTCTCGTTTTTCTCATCGTTCAAACCGAAAAGACGTGAAAACGTATGCTTCATCGCCTAACACCACCTTTAATCGATTCCTTAACTGATTCGCTGCTCTAAAACGAAAATCCTTCTGTCATAGCGAGCGTTCCATGTGAAACAATCATCCGTTCAAATGCAGTCCATTTCTATTATAAAGGATTTTTATTTGGTGTGCCTGGCTTTCTTGGATATTTCTTTGGAGTTGTTTTGACTTTTTTAATCGTTACGATGTTTCGCTCACTTTTTTCACCTGGAAGAGTGAGCGTATCAAGTTTCTCTACTTCTCCCCCAAGCATCTTGATTGCCTGCTTGCCTGTATCGAGTTCTTCTTCGACATTAGGACCTTTTAAAGCAACGAAATAGCCATTCTGTTTAACTAGAGGCAGACATAACTCACCAAGAACCGACATACGTGCTACCGCTCTAGCTGTCACAACATCATACGATTCACGATGAGATTTGTTTTTACCAAATAATTCTGCACGATCGTGAAAAAAGGACACATTTTCTAAGTTTAGTTCTGAAGAAAGATGTTCTAAAAAGCCTATTCGTTTGTTAAGCGAATCGACAATGGTGATCTTCAAATGTGGAAAGCAAATTTTAATCGGGAGACTCGGAAACCCGGCTCCAGCTCCTACATCGCAAATATGATAATTAGAAGAGAAATCAAATGAGAACGCAGCCATGATGGAATCGAAGAAATGCTTTTCATACACTTCTTCTTTTTCTGTAATGGCAGTCAGATTCATTTTCTCGTTCCATTCAACTAAAACTTCGTAGTATGTTTGAAATTGTTGAAGCTGCAGGGGAGAAAGAGAGATCCCTTTCTCCAATAGCAACTCCTGAAACTGTTGTTCGTTCATAGCCCCTCCGCTTTAAACATTATTTTGCAATTTTTGCGATCTTACCTTGTTCAATATATACAAGCAGAATAGAAACGTCCGCAGGGTTCACTCCTGAGACACGAGATGCTTGACCGATGGAAAGTGGACGAACTTCATCAAGCTTCTGCTTTGCTTCAGTTGCAAGTCCACCAATCGCATGATAATCAATGCCATCAGGAATTTTCTTCTCATCCATTCTCTTCATGCGCTCAACTTGTTGAAGGCTTTTGTTAATATAGCCACTGTATTTAATCTGAATTTCAACTTGTTCAGCCACATCTTCTGGAATGTCAAAGTCAGCAGGTGCAAGTTGATGAATCTCCTGATACGTTACTTCCGGTCTCTTTAAGAGATTAGCCGCGTGCATCGCTTCTTTCAATTCAGTACTATTCTCTGGAAGAACAGCATTTACCTTTTCGCTCGGTTTGATGACAATCTTCTCAAGACGCTTCATTTCTTGCTCAATCATTTCTTTCTTAGCAAGAAAACGATCATAGCGTTCTTTCGGAATCATACCAATCTCGTAACCAAGCTCAGTTAATCTTAAGTCTGCATTATCATGACGAAGTAGCAAACGATATTCTGCACGTGATGTTAATAGACGATACGGCTCATTCGTTCCTTTTGTAACAAGGTCATCAATCATGACACCAATGTATCCTTGAGAGCGATCAAGTATCACCGCTTCACGCTCCTGTGCATTCCTTGCAGCGTTAATACCAGACATAATGCCTTGACCAGCAGCTTCTTCATAACCTGAAGTCCCGTTTAACTGTCCTGCAGTAAAGAGATTTTTCACTGTTTTCGTTTCAAGCGAAGGCCACAATTGAGTAGGCACAACAACGTCATATTCAATTGCATAACCTGCACGCATCATTTCAACGTTTTCAAGACCAGGTACTGTTTTAAGAATTTGTTGCTGCAAGTCTTCAGGAAGACTTGTTGAAAGCCCCTGCACATAGACTTCCTTCGTATTTCGTCCTTCTGGTTCAAGGAAGATCTGATGACGCGGCTTATCATTAAAGCGAACAATCTTATCTTCAATCGATGGGCAGTAACGTGGCCCTGTCCCTTCAATCATGCCTGAATACATAGGAGAGCGATGAAGGTTATCATTAATGAGCTTATGCGTTTCTTCCCCGGTATACGTTAACCAGCACGGAAGCTGATCTGTAATGAAATCTGTTGTTTCATATGAGAAAGCACGAGGCTTTTCATCACCTGGTTGTATTTCAGTTTTGCTATAATCGATCGATTTATTGTTCACACGTGGCGGTGTACCTGTCTTAAAACGAACCATTTCAAAACCTAGCTCTTCCAAGTGGTGAGACAGGTTAACAGAAGGCTGCATGTTATTCGGTCCACTTTCATATGAAAGATCTCCTATAATAACGCGACCGCGCATGAATGTTCCCGTAGTGAGTACTACAGATTTCGCTTCGAATTCTGCACCAGTTTTCGTAATAACTCCTTTGCAGACACCATCTTCTACAATTAGTTTCTCAACCATTCCCTGCAAAAGCGTGAGGTTGTCTTGTTCTTCAATGGTTTTCTTCATTTCACTTTGATACAGGACTTTATCAGCCTGTGCACGCAGTGCGCGTACAGCAGGACCTTTACCTGTATTTAACATTCGCATTTGAATATGCGTTTTATCTATATTTCTTCCCATTGCTCCACCAAGTGCATCGATTTCCCGCACAACAATTCCTTTTGCAGGACCTCCCACACTTGGATTACATGGCATAAATGCAACAGAGTCCAGGTTAAGGGTGAGCATGAGTGTTTTAGCACCCATTCTAGCTGAAGCGAGACCCGCTTCTACACCGGCATGACCTGCTCCGACAACAATAACATCATAAGAATCGGCTTTGTAACCCATTGCCGTATTCCTCCTTTAATCTACTTATTTCCCAAGACAGAACTGCGAGAATAACTGATCAATTAAGCTATCTGAAACAGTATCACCAATGATTTCTCCTAGAAGCTCCCATGTTCTTGTAATATCAATTTGTACCATATCAACTGGCATGCCTGCTTCTACAGCACCTAATGCATCTTCAAGTGTCTTACGTGACTGTTCAAGCAACGCAATGTGTCTAGAATTTGATACGTACGTTAAATCCTGTGATTCCACTGAACCAGCAAAGAAAAGCTCAGAAATAGACTTCTCGAGCTCATCAACTCCCTGTTCGTTCTTTAGTGAAGTTGTAATCATCGGATGTTCTTCTGCTAACTCTTTCACTTTTGATAAATCAAGTTTCTCATCAAGGTCGGTTTTATTTACAATGACAATAACATCCATACCTTCAACAGCTTCGAATAGCTTTTTATCTTCATCGGTTAGCTCATCGTTATAGTTAAGAACAAGTAAGATGAGATCCGCTTGTTTTAATCGTTCACGCGATCGCTCAACACCAATTCGTTCGACAAGATCCTCAGTTTCACGAATACCGGCTGTATCAACGAGTCTGAGCGGCACGCCTCTTACGTTAACATATTCCTCGATAACGTCGCGGGTCGTACCAGGTACATCTGTCACGATGGCTTTGTTTTCATGAACAAGACTATTTAGCAAAGAAGACTTCCCAACGTTCGGTCGTCCCACAATAACAGTAGAAAGCCCTTCACGAAGGATCTTACCCTGCCTTGCGGTGACCAGAATGTTTTTAATTTCTTCTTCTACTTCTTTTAACTGATTCGTTAACAAATCCTGCGTCATTTCTTCTGCGTCATATTCCGGGTAATCAATATTAACCTCTACATGCGCTACCGTTTCTAGCAATTGTTGTCTAAGTTTAGCAATAAGGGTCGAAAGTCTACCTTCCATTTGATTCAATGCTACATTCATCGCTCGATCGGTTTTGGCTCGAATGAGATCAATTACTGCCTCAGCCTGCGATAAATCAATTCTACCGTTCAGAAATGCTCTTTTTGTAAACTCACCAGGCTCTGCAAGACGAGCTCCACTTCTTAACACTAGTTCAAGCACCCTATTAACTGAAACAAGACCACCATGACAGTTAATTTCAACAATGTCTTCTCTGGTAAATGTTCGTGGACCTCTCATGAGTGAAACCATAACTTCTTCAGCTACCTCATCTGTATCCGGATCGATAAGGTGACCATAATGAATAGTGTGAGAATCCACTGAGTTCAGTGCTTTTTTCCCTTTGTACAATCGATCGGCAATTTCCACCGCTTCAGAACCGCTTAGACGGACAATCGCAATCGCACCTTCTCCCATTGGAGTCGATATCGCGGCAATTGTTTCATATTCCAATTGTATTCACCTCTCTTATTTAAACAAATCGTGTTCTATCTATTAACAACTTTCTTATATAATAAAGAGTGCTAGTATTAGTTTAACCAATTATCCACAGTGGATAACTCTATTCACTAACGTGACAGACTAATCCACAATACCTTTTAGTGTAACCCATTTTCATCAAAAAAGAAATAAGTATGCCCAGCGGAAAATGAACCTTCCCTGTCTAAAAAACGAGGCTCATTTCGTAGACATTGTTGCGATAAGAGTGGGGTAATTTCCGCTCCAGGATGCTCGCTTTCCGCCGGTCCGGCGGTGAGCCTCCTCGTCGCTACGCTCCTGTGGGGTCTCACCTGTCCCGCTAGTCCCGCAGGAGTCGAGCACCTTCCGCTCCAATTAGCTAAGTGTGGTTTTCTATACAAAAATTCTTTCAAAAGCAACAATCCTTTAGAAAACAGCCTTTAGAAAAGAGACTAAAAGAAAGAGTAATCACATCTTCTTTTCCTCAAAAAAACCTCCGGGCACATGCCCGAAGGTTTAACGTTATTTATTACGTGGAACGATTACCACACGGCGATGTGGATCATTTCCATCAGAGTGAGTAGATATCCCCTTCTTGTCTTTCAAATAAAGATGGATAACTTTTCGTTCAAGCGACGGCATCGGTTCTAGCTGTATGTCCCTTTTCGTAACCATCGCTTTGTCCGCCAGACGATCAGCGAGTTTTTTCAACGTCTCTTCTCGTCTTTCTCGGTAGTTCTCTGCATCGAGAACGACACGAACAAATCGGTCAGAAAATCGGTTCGCGGCAAGATTCGTTAAATATTGCAGTGAATTAAGAGTTTGACCACGTTTCCCTATCAAAATCGCTATTTTCTCTCCAGAAAGTGTAAAGTAAAGGTCTCGATCTTCCCTTTTACCTTCAATTTCTGCTTCAACTCCCATGTTGCTGATGACTTCTTGTAAAAAAGTACTTGTTTGCTCCATGATGTCTAGTTTTTTAGTTACTTTGATGCGGGCGGGCTTTCCTCCAAAACCTAAAAATCCTTTTTTAGGTTCATCTAGCACTTCAATATCAACATTTTCTTGAACAGTTCCGATTTGATTCAGCGCATCTTTCATGGCTTCTTCAATCGTTTTTCCCGTTACCGTAACGCTTCTCACTTCTTCGCTCCCCCCGTATCCGTATCAGCGGTTTTTGTGGCAGGTTTCGTAATAAAGTAAGTTTGTACAATCATAAAGATGTTACCGACTACCCAGTAGAGCGCAAGTGCTGCAGGGAAGTTGATAGCAAATACAATAATCATAATTGGCATAACATATAGGAGCATTTTCATTTGAGGCTGCATAGCTCCGCCGCTACCCATCATAATTTTTTGCTGAATAAATGTTGTTAGACCTGCAGTCAGTGCCAGGATAATATCTGGAGATCCAAGGCTAAACCATAGGAAATTATGTGTTTCAATTGCTTGAGTACGCATAATAGCATGATAAAAACCTAACAAGATCGGCATTTGAACTAGAATTGGTAAACAACCAGCAAGCGGGTTAACTCCATTTTGTTGAAAGAGCTGCATTGTCTCTTGCTGAAGTTGCTGCTGCGTCTTCTGGTCTTTACTGCTGTATTTTTCCTTAAGTTTCTGCATTTGTGGCTGCAGTTCCTGCATTGCTTTCGAACTTTTTGTCTGTTTAATCATTAATGGAAGTAATAGAAGTCGAATTAAGATTGTAACAATCATAATTGACAGTCCGTAATTCCCATCACCTGTTAAATCCGCAAAATATGTTAAAGTCGCGGAAAGTGGATACACAATATATACACTCCAGAATCCAGTGCTTTCTGCATCAATTGGTTCGTTTACATTACAGCCTGAAAGCACCGCAATGAGACCAATTAATAGAAATGCGAGGGTTACTTTTTTCCTCACGCTTCATCCTCCTTGCAATCATATCTCAACAACTATATATGTAAGTAAAAACAATGCCACTATTTCTTTCTATCTGGCACAGGATCAAATCCTCCAGGATGAAATGGATGGCATTTCGAAATTCTTCTAACCGTCAACCATGACCCTTTGAAAAAACCATGTTTTTGATATGATTCGAAACTGTAATGAGAACAAGATGGGTAAAAACGACACGATGGAGGGGTTAAAGGAGAAATGAACCTCTGGTAAATGCGAATCAGCATCATTGCCAGCTTCTTCATTTAACATCCCTTCCTTTTCCAACGTGTTTTATACCCTTTAAAACACGAGCCCGGTTGAGCACATGAATTAAACTGCCTTTTACTTCTTCAAAAGTCATATCAGATGTAGGTTTTCGAGCAATAACGACAAAATCATAAGGAAACTTGATTTGATCAGATAGCTGATGAAAGGATTCGCGAACGAGTCGCTTAACACGATTTCTCGTCACAGCATTTCCAATTCGCTTACTTACTGAAAGACCAAGTCTAAATTGAGGTTGATCATTTCGCTTTAAAACATACACAACAAATTGTCTATTTGCAGTTGAGCTTCCGTTTTTAAATACGTTCTGAAACTCAGAATTCTTTTTAATCCGGTAGTTGCTATTCAATCCGCACACTCCCAGTGTTACTTGGATAAGCACATTATAAACCTTATCTTAAAAAAAGACCACTGATGATCAGTGGTCTATGCAGACAATACTTTTCTACCTTTACGGCGACGACGAGCTAGAACTTTACGTCCGTTAGCTGAGCTCATACGTGCACGAAAACCGTGAACTTTTTTACGTTTACGTGTGTTTGGTTGAAACGTTCTTTTCATTCTATTACACCTCCCTGAGGATAAACTGTATAAAGACAGTCCAAGTAATTATAAGAAAGAAGGGTACTGATTGTCAAGTTTCTTCGCAAATTCACTTTAGCAACTTTGGCTTTCGAAGTTTCTCTCTGATCTACCACCAGACTACTAGAATCTGAACAACCATTGAATAACCATAACTCCAAAAATCGCGTGTGGATAACTTTTTTCGACATTATTCAGTTATGCACATCACTTATCGACAGGTTCTACACAAAATCTAGTGCTGTGGACAGATCGAGTCCACAAGATATGCGCTCTGTGGATAACTTCCCCAAAACCATTGCAATAAAGCCGTTCATTTGTTATGATATTTGTGTTTTAACTCGTGAATAAGAATATACGTGTTATTAAAAGTCCACAGTCTGTGGATAAATATGTGGACAGTTATTCAGGGGTGTTTATGCCTATGTCCACAACCCTGTGAACTCAGTCGATAATTCGACTTTCTTCTATATTATATGACCCACTTCGATTTTGTGGACAGTATAATTATTAGTGAATATTCAAACGGCTATACAAAGGTTGTACGTTGGCATATGAGAGGAATTTCGTCAGCGGATACAGCCTGTTTTTATTTTGGGAACAAAAGGAGGGACTTCGTTGGATAACATCACGGATCTCTGGCAGCAGGCCTTATCAGAAATCGAAAAAAAATTAAGTAAACCCAGTTTTGAAACGTGGTTGAAATCAACTTCAGCTAACAGAATGGAAGGCGACACCATTATCATTACTGCACCCAACGAGTTCGCGCGAGACTGGCTCGAGTCCAGATATTCAAGCTTAATCACCGAGACACTCCTGGAACTAACAGGTAGTGAACTAAGAGCAAAGTTTATAATTCCGCAGAATCAGTCAGATACTGACCTTGATATTGAACAGTCTATGAAGAAAAAACCTAAGGCTAATCCTTCGCAGGAAGAGCATCCGCAAAGCGTACTTAACTCTAAATATACGTTTGACACCTTTGTTATTGGTTCGGGAAACCGTTTTGCGCATGCCGCTTCACTTGCAGTGGCCGAGGCTCCAGCAAAAGCCTATAATCCTCTCTTTATTTATGGAGGAGTAGGACTTGGAAAAACTCACTTAATGCATGCGATTGGCCACTATGTTATTGAGCATAATCCGAATGCAAAAGTAGTCTATTTATCATCTGAAAAATTCACGAATGAGTTTATTAACTCGATTCGCGACAATAAAACCGTCAATTTCCGCAATAAATATCGAAATGTAGACGTGCTATTAATCGATGATATTCAATTCCTAGCTGGAAAAGAACAAACTCAAGAGGAGTTTTTCCATACATTTAATGCTCTTCATGAAGAAAGTAAGCAGATTGTCATCTCGAGTGATCGACCACCGAAGGAAATTCCAACATTGGAAGATCGTTTACGCTCACGTTTCGAATGGGGTTTAATTACGGACATCACGCCTCCTGATCTTGAAACAAGAATTGCGATCCTTCGGAAGAAGGCCAAAGCTGAGGGATTAGACATACCAAATGAGGTTATGCTGTACATTGCTAATCAGATTGATACGAATATAAGAGAGCTTGAAGGTGCACTAATCCGAGTTGTCGCTTATTCTTCTTTGATCAATCAAGATATGAATGCAGATCTTGCAGCAGAAGCATTGAAAAACATTATCCCTTCTTCTAAACCGAGAGTCATTACCATCCATGATATTCAAACTGTTATTGGTGATCACTATTCTGTAAAGCTTGAGGATTTTGCTGCTAAGAAAAGGACTAAATCTGTAGCATTCCCTCGACAGATTGCGATGTACCTTTCAAGAGAGCTTACAGATTTCTCACTTCCTAAGATTGGGGAAGAGTTTGGGGGACGAGATCATACGACCGTTATTCATGCTCATGAGAAAATCTCAAAATTGGTTGATTCTGATCAAGAGCTCCAGAAAAAAGTACAAGATATTGTGGAACAACTTAAAAATGGTTAATCTTCTTTTTGTGGATATTAGTTAATAGAGTGTGTACAATTATCAATAGTTACTAACACACTATCCACAGGTGGATAACTACAGCATCATGGGTTCGTGAACACTTATCCACACATTCACAGCCCCTACTAGTAAGACTACGACTTTTTTTAAGTAATAAATATATTATTAGGGTCATTTATTTAGGAGGTTAATTATGCGTTTCACGATTGAAAGAGACCATCTTGTTTCAAGCGTATCTGATGTAATGAAAGCTGTATCTTCAAGAACAACAATTCCAATATTGACGGGTATTAAAATTGTTGCGAGTGATGAAGGGGTAACTCTTACAGGCAGTGATTCTGACATTTCAATCGAATGTTTCATTCCCTCAGAGGAAAATGATAAACAAATCGTTGAAATTTCTAAGATGGGAAGTATTGTCCTTCAAGCTCGCTTCTTCTCAGATATTGTAAAGAAATTACCTGGTGATCAGGTTGAAGTAGAAGTGTTTGATAGTTTAACAACTAGAATTCGTTCTGGTTCTTCAGAATTCAATCTAAACGGATTAGATCCTGAAGAATATCCTCGTCTACCAGAAGTAGAAGCACAGGAAGGTTTTCAAATCCAAGCAGATCTTCTTAAAAACATTATTAGACAAACTGTTTTTGCTGTTTCTACTTCAGAAACTCGACCGGTGTTAACAGGTGTAAACTGGAAGCTTGAAGATGGCGAACTAAACTGTACTGCTACAGATAGTCACAGACTTGCGCTTCGAACTGTTAAGGTTGAACCGAATAATAACGAGCTTTCATTTTCCAATGTTGTGATTCCTGGTAAAAGCTTAAGTGAACTATCTAAGATCATTGATGACAATGAAGAGCTTGTGGATATTACGGTGACGGAGAATCAAATTCTCTTTAAATCAAAGCACATCTTATTCTTTTCAAGACTTCTTGACGGAAATTATCCTGATACAAGCCGTTTGATTCCAAATGATAGTAAAACAAACGTTACGGTTTCAGCTAAAGAACTTTTACAAGCAATTGATCGTGCGTCAGTTCTTGCTCGTGAAGGAAGAAACAATGTAGTTAAACTTGCAAGCATTGAAGATTCTACTTTGGAAATTTCATCGAATTCACCTGAAATCGGGAAAGTTATTGAACAAGTTCAATCCCATTCATTTGATGGGGAAGAGCTCAAAATCTCATTCAGTGCGAAATATATGATGGACGCGTTAAGATCAATGGATTCTAACGAGGTAAATATTAGCTTCACTGGAGCCATGCGACCATTCCTAATTAAACCAATTGAAGGTGCTGCAATTATGCAGTTGATTTTACCGGTCCGCACTTATTAAAATTTACTAGGCTTTAAAAACGAATAATATTAAGCTGCTGAGGAGTTTACTTCCAGCGGCTTTCTCTTTTTCAGAGGCTGTCTTCGTAGCCAATGTTACTTTTAAAGTAGTGGTTGATTTCCGCTCCAGGATGCTCGCTTTCCGCGGGGCGGGCGGTGAGCATACTCGGCACGCTTAGGGCGCGCCTGTGGGGTCTCACCTGTCCCGCTTATCCCGCAGGAGTCGAGCACCTTCCGCTCCAATCAACTAATTGTGGTTTTTCTACAAAACCTCTTTCAAAAACAACAATCTTTTAGAAAAGAGGCTTTTCGTAAAGCTTTTGAAACTTTTCGTCCGATTACTCATGCGTTTTACGAAAAAAAGAGGTATAATAAACTATTGTCATCCTTCAGATTCAATTTAGATAACTTGAATAGAAGGAGAATGAGGTGAACGAGAATGAATGAAATCAAATTAATAAAAGAATACATTACTCTTGGACAGCTTCTTCAAGAAGCTGGAGTGATTAATACAGGCGGTATGGCAAAGTGGTTTCTGTCAGAGTACGAGGTCTATGTAAACGGAGAATTGGAAGACCGACGTGGCAGGAAATTATTTAACCAGGATGAAATTATGATTCCTGGAGTCGGGGAGTTTGTTGTATCTAGCTGAATGGGGGTTTCCCGTTGCATCTAAACACATTAAAAGTTACCAATTATCGAAATTACGGTAAACAGGAACTACAGTTTGAAAATAACGTCAACGTTTTTCTTGGGGAAAATGCCCAGGGCAAAACAAACATCATGGAAGCCATCTATGTACTTGCTATGGCCAGATCCCATCGTACGCCACGAGATAAAGAATTAATCAATTGGGACGAGGAATATGCTAAAATAGAAGGTAGAATAGAAAAGCGAAACGGTCCCCTTTCCCTCCAACTGGTTATTTCCCATAAAGGTAAAAAAGCCAAGTTAAATCAATTGGAACAACAGAAGCTCAGTAATTACATCGGTGCATTAAATGTTGTCATGTTCGCGCCAGAGGATCTCAACCTTGTTAAAGGGAATCCGGGTGTGCGTCGACGGTTTATTGATATTGAAATTGGCCAGGTACAACCAGTCTATCTGTATTATCTTGGCCGATATTTGAAGCTTCTACAGCAAAGAAATAGTCTGTTGAAAACTCTTCGTTATCAAAAAACACCGGATTATGTGATGTTAGACATTTTGACCGAACAATTGATTGAAGCAGCAGCGAATATCTATATACGCAGAGTTCGATTCGTTCAACTCCTTCAGAAATGGGCTGAACCGATTCATTATGGGATCAGTAGAGGACTCGAAAAACTCGAGATCCATTATAATCCTACAGTTGAGGTATCAGAACCAACAGATTTGTCGAAAATAGTAGATGGATATAAGCAAAAGTTTGATAAAATTAAAGAGAAAGAAGTTGAGCGTGGCGTGACGCTTGCGGGTCCCCATCGTGATGATTTGTCGTTTTTTGTAAACGGGAAAGATGTTCAGACGTATGGATCGCAAGGACAACAGCGTACAACTGCTTTATCGCTTAAGCTAGCTGAGATTGAATTGATTCATAGTGAAGTAGGCGAATACCCATTGCTTCTACTCGATGACGTACTGTCAGAATTAGATGATTACAGACAGTCGCATCTTTTAAATACAATTCAAGGGAAAGTTCAAACCTTTGTTACAACAACGAGCGTTGAAGGGATTAATCATGAAACACTTGAGAAAGCAACAACCTTTCAAGTGCAGGCTGGTCTAATCGAAAAGGTGAAATGAGGTGAAGTGGTGTTTATACACTTAGGAGAGGACGTTGTCGTTCAATCGAGAGATGTCGTCGGCATATTTGATTGGCAGGTTATGGAGGAAGCAGAAATTACGAGTGAATTTTTGTATCGCCATCAGAAAGACAAGCTAGTTGAAGATATCGGCGGTGACTTAACCAAATCGATCGTTATTACTACTGACACGGTTTATTTGTCCCCTTTATCTTCACTTACACTGAAAAGACGAGCTTATACAGTATCAGACAGTGTTGAAACAACGATAAATGGAGAATCATCTTAAAAACCAGAATGGCTGTCATGCAGCAAACTGGATTGAGTCTATCTTTGATAGAGAAATGTAGGTGAACATTATGACATTAGAACAACAGTCTAATAAAGAAAGAGAAAGCTATGATGAAAGTCAGATTCAGGTCCTTGAAGGTCTGGAGGCTGTTAGGAAGCGTCCGGGAATGTACATCGGTTCTACGAGTAGCCGCGGACTGCATCATCTAGTCTGGGAAATTGTCGATAACAGTATTGATGAAGCATTAGCAGGTTACTGTTCACAGATTACCGTAAGTATTGAGAAGGACAACAGCATTACCGTTGAAGATAACGGACGTGGGATCCCAGTTGGTATTCAAGAGAAAATGGGTCGTCCTGCAGTAGAGGTTATTATGACCGTACTGCATGCAGGTGGTAAGTTCGGTGGCGGAGGGTATAAAGTATCCGGCGGACTGCACGGAGTTGGTGCCTCAGTCGTTAACGCCCTCTCTTCTAAATTAGAAATTACAGTTGAACGTGAAGGGAACGTTTACTACCAGAGCTATACGCGCGGTGTACCTGATGAAGACCTTAAAGTCGTTGGAGAAAGTGACGTTACGGGAACAACAATACACTTCATTCCCGATACTGAGATTTTCACAGAGACCATTGAATATGAATTCGATATCCTTGCACACCGTTTAAGAGAACTTGCTTTCTTAAACAGAGGCATTAAAATTGTTGCGCAGGATAAGCGTCCAGAAGAGAAAAAACGGAATGAATACCATTACGAAGGCGGTATTAAATCATACGTTGAGCATCTGAATAGAACTCGTGAAGCGCTGCATGAAGAACCAATTTTTGTAGAAGGCGAACGAGAAGGTATTTCTGTAGAAATCGCCGTTCAGTACAACGATGGATTCGCTAGTAATATCTATTCATTTGCGAATAACATTAATACACACGAAGGCGGAAGCCATGAGTATGGTTTCAAAACAGCTCTTACGCGCGTTATTAATGATTATGCTAGAAAGAATAGCCTTTTCCGTGAAAGTGACCCTAACTTAACCGGTGATGATGTGCGAGAAGGACTAACGGCTATCATTTCAATTAAGCATCCAGATCCACAGTTTGAGGGTCAGACAAAGACGAAGCTTGGAAATGCAGAAGCTCGTACAATTACAGAATCAATCTTTGGTGAAAAGTTCTCTATGTTCCTTTTCGAGAATCCACTAGTTGCTAAACAAATTGTCGAAAAAGGTCTTATGGCTTCCCGAGCAAGAGCTGCAGCGAAGAAAGCACGTGAACTTACAAGAAGAAAAGGTGCTCTTGAAGTAAGTGCCCTTCCTGGTAAGTTAGCAGACTGCTCATCTAAAGATGCGTCTATTTCAGAACTTTATATCGTTGAGGGTGACTCAGCCGGTGGTTCTGCAAAGCAAGGACGAGATCGTCATTTCCAGGCCATTCTGCCATTGAAAGGTAAAATCCTGAATGTCGAAAAAGCTCGCCTTGATAAAATTCTTTCAAACAATGAAATCCGCGCGATTATCACTGCACTTGGAACAGGTATCGGTGAGGATTTTGATTTATCAAAAGCGCGCTACCATAAGCTAATTATCATGACAGATGCTGACGTTGATGGTGCCCATATTAGAACATTACTTCTAACATTCTTCTATCGTTATATGCGCCCATTGATTGAGAATGGCTATGTTTATATTGCTCAGCCGCCTCTTTATAAGATCTCACAAGGTAAAAAAGTGACGTACGCTTATAATGATCGTGAGCTTGATATTATACTTGCAGATATTCCGAAAAACCCTAAACCAGGTATCCAGCGATACAAAGGTCTGGGTGAGATGAATCCGACTCAGCTATGGGAAACCACAATGGATCCTGAGTCGCGTACAGTGCTGCAGGTCGAACTGCAGGACGCCATTGAAGCAGATGAAGTTTTTGATATGTTAATGGGAGATCGAGTAGAACCGAGACGTAACTTTATTCAAGACAACGCCCATTACGTCAAGAACCTTGATGTTTAAGTATAAGTGTTAAGGGGGGCAATCCCCCTTTTCTGCTGTTAATGGGTGAAAAGTCGATGGTGCTAGATTGGATGTTTCCTTCTAGAATAGGTTCATTCATATAACCCAACGATTTATTGTTAAGAGATGAACAAGAGTATAATTGGAGGTTTTCCGTATGTCTGATATGGAAAGATCGAGAGTTAAAGAGATAAATATTAGTCAGGAAATGCGCACCTCCTTCATGGACTATGCGATGAGCGTTATTGTGAGTCGTGCCCTTCCTGATGTGCGAGATGGTCTAAAACCTGTACACCGTCGTATTTTGTATGCCATGAATGATCTAGGAATGACTTCTGATAAAGCATATAAGAAGTCTGCACGTATTGTCGGCGAAGTTATTGGTAAGTATCACCCCCACGGTGATTCTGCCGTTTACGATACGATGGTGCGCATGGCTCAGGACTTCAGCTATCGCAATATGTTGATAGATGGACACGGTAACTTTGGTTCTATTGATGGTGACTCAGCAGCTGCGATGCGTTATACAGAAGCAAGGATGTCAAAAATCGCAATGGAAATGGTGCGAGACATCAATAAAGACACTATTGATTACCAAGATAACTATGACGGTTCTGAAAGAGAACCAATCGTGCTTCCTGCAAGGTTCCCGAACCTGCTTGTAAATGGTGCATCAGGAATTGCGGTAGGAATGGCAACTAATATCCCTCCTCACAATCTAGGAGAAGTTATTGAAGGTCTTCTAGAGTTAAGTGTGAATCCTGACATTACAATTCCAGAATTGATGGAGTTTATCCCAGGACCTGATTTCCCAACTGCAGCTGAAATCCTTGGACGTGAAGGAATCCGCAAAGCTTATACCACTGGACGAGGATCAATCATCCAACGTGCAAAAGCTGAGATTGAAGAACATAGCAACGGTAAGAAAACAATTATTGTATCTGAACTTCCCTACCAAGTTAACAAAGCACGTCTCGTTGAAAAAATTGCAGAGCTTGTTCGCGATAAAAAAATCGAGGGAATCACTGATCTTCGTGATGAATCTGACCGTAATGGTATGCGTGTAGTCATTGAAGTTCGTAAAGATGCGAATGCAAATGTTCTATTAAATAACTTATATAAGCAGACTGCCCTCCAAACGAGCTTTGGAATTAACACTCTTGCTCTAGTAGACGGACAACCTAAAGTGCTAACGCTCAAAGAGTGCCTTGAACATTATCTTGAGCATCAGAAGGTTGTTATTAGAAGAAGAACGCAGTTTGAACTTAATAAAGCAGAAGCAAGAGCACATATATTAGAAGGTTTACGAATTGCACTTGATCATTTAGATGAAGTAATTAAACTAATCAGAGCATCAGAAACAACAGATATTGCTAGAGAAGGACTCATGACGAAATTCTCTCTTAGTTACGATCAATCTCAGGCCATTCTTGATATGCGTCTTCAGCGCCTTACAGGACTTGAGCGGGATAAGATTGAATCGGAATATCAGGAGTTAATGAAGCGAATTGCTGAATTGAAAGCTATTCTTGCTGATGATGAGAAAGTTCTTGAAATCATTCGCGAAGAGTTGACTGAAGTGAAGGAAAGATTCGCTGATAAGCGTCGTACTGAGATTACTGTTGGCTTCGACATGATTGAAGACGAAGATCTGATTCCAAAGCAGAATATTGTTATTACTCTAACGCACAAAGGTTATATTAAGCGTCTTCCTATTGATACGTATCGGAGCCAAAAGCGCGGTGGTCGTGGTATACAGGGGATGGGTACGAATGACGGTGACTTTGTGGAACATTTGTTTACCACACTCACGCATAATACAATTCTCTTCTTTACGAATAAAGGAAAAGTATACAGACTTAAAGGCTATGAAGTTCCAGAGTTGAGCCGTACCGCAAAGGGAATTCCGATTATTAATCTTCTTCAAATTGAAAAAGACGAATACATTACTGCTATTATTCCAATAGAAGAGTTCGTTGATGACTGGTTCGTTTTCTTTGCAACTAAACAAGGTGTTGTAAAGCGGTCACCACTATCTGCATTTGCAAACATTCGTAAAGGCGGCTTAATTGCAATCAACTTCAAAGAAGATGATGAGTTAATGGGCGTTCGTCTTACGAATGGATCAAAAGAACTTATTATGGGAACAAAACAGGGGATGGCAATTCGATTCCACGAAGAAGATGTCCGATCTATGGGTCGAACGGCTACTGGCGTTAAGGGTATCTCTCTTCAAGAGAACGATCAGGTTGTAGGAGTTGGTATTCTAGACGAAGGCCAGGATGTGCTGATCGTCACTGATAAAGGATTCGGTAAACGTACACCTATCGAAGAGTATCGCGTCCAAACTAGAGGCGGTAAAGGAATCAAGACATGTAATCTCACAGAGCGTAACGGCATACTAACAGCGCTTAAGACGGTTACTCTTGAAGAAGAGTGTATGATTATCACAGAAAGCGGAGTTATTATCCGTATTGATGTACAGGATATTTCACAAACCGGGCGTAACACGCAGGGTGTGAGATTAATACGGATAGGTGAAGGTGACTCCGTTGCCACTGTAGCGAAAGTAGAAATCAATGAAGAGGGAATTGAAGGCGAAGATATTGATGAAGATGCAGTTACTGAAGAGTTAGGTGCAGAAGAGATCATTGATGTTGAAGCTGAAGAAACCCCTGATGAAGATGAGAATAGCGATTCAAATAATGAAGAATAAGACTGTTTGAAAAAGAAGAGGAAAAATCCTCTTCTTTTTTTGTTTTCCTATTGCAAGTGGGTACACAGAATGGTAAGATGTAATTCCGTCGCTTTGACGGTGTCTCCAAAACTTTCTTGAATTGGTTTTAAAAAACTAATTAAAAAGTGTTGACGAGACAACAGCATACATGATATATTATTTAAGTCGCCGTTACGAAATGGCTGACTCGCAAAAAAGAATTTAAAAAGTTGTTGACGGAAACTGAGTTAATATGGTATATTAATAAAGTCGCTGAAAACGACATTGAAAGAAACGAATCGATCTTTGAAAACTGAACGAAACGCCATGTAAGTAGTTGTTTCTACGGAAACAAAACATTGTTTTAAAAGCTAGATTAAGCTTTCTATCGGAGAGTTTGATCCTGGCTCAGGACGAACGCTGGCGGC
>NZ_SWFM01000007.1 GCF_005144865.1 Guptibacillus hwajinpoensis | reverse complement strand
AGCTGCAGTGGCCAGGGTCTCGATCGCTTCACCTCCCAATTGGAACACAAAGACCGTGTTCCAGTTGGGAGGCTCCAGCGCTTGTCGACCCTAAACGGCCACATCCGCTTTTCGTGTCCAGCTGCAGCGGGCAGACACTCGGTCACTTCACCTTTTAATCCGAACACAAAAAACGTGTTCATATTAAAAGCCTCCAGTGCCTGCCGTGTCTAACCGCCCACTTCCGCTTTTCGTTAGATCCAGCTACGACTCGCAGAAACTGCGATATTTCACTCTTTCATCGGAACACAAAAAACGTGTTCCAGTTCAAGAGTTCCAATATCTCCGTTTCTGAACGCTCGTCTCCGCTTTTCGTGAGATCCAGCTGCGACTCGCAGAAACTGCGATATTTCACTCTTTCACAGGAACACAAAAAGCGTGTTCCAGTTCAAGAGTTCCAATATCTCCGTTTCTAAACGCTCGTCTTCGCTTTTCTTCATTGACACACTCTTTTAACTGCGTTATTATATGTCGAGAATGGATACTCTTATCCCGAGCAAGCGGAGGGACAGGCCCGATGAAGCTCAGCAACCAACTCCTATAAATTGAGGATTAAGGTGCTAACCTGCAAGACAATAGTCTTGGAAGATAAGAGGCGAAAGGCATGAGATATCAGCTCCTTTTCCCTCTACATAGAAGGAAAGGGCTTTTTTAATGTCGTTACGATTTATAACGTTATTAAATAGGTTAAACGATAAGAAATTGAATTCGTTCTCTCGTTTCGGCTAAGAATAATAGGGAAATGAGTACCGTATCCATTACAACATTATAGATAGGATCAAATTCCTTAAGGAGGTACTTGAGTGAGTAATCGTCGTTTGTTTACTTCTGAGTCAGTAACAGAGGGGCATCCTGATAAAATTTCAGATCAGATTTCCGATGCCATTCTGGATGATATTCTTGCGCATGATCCAAATGCGCGCGTAGCCTGTGAAACCACAGTGACAACAGGTCTTGTGTTAGTTTCTGGGGAAATTACAACATCCCACTATGTGGATATTCCGAAAGTAGTTCGTGAGACGATTCAAACAATTGGCTATACACGTGCAAAGTATGGCTTTGATGCTGAAACATGTGCAGTACTATCATCTATTGATGAGCAATCTGCAGATATTGCAGCTGGTGTAAACGTTGCTCTAGAAGCACGTGAAGGTACAATGTCTGATGATGAGATCGATGCGATTGGTGCAGGAGATCAGGGCTTAATGTTTGGTTATGCATGTAATGAAACGACTGAACTTATGCCACTTCCTATTTCACTTGCTCATAAATTAGCTCGTCGCTTGAGCGAAGTAAGAAAAGAAGACATTCTTCCTTATCTTCGTCCAGACGGGAAGACACAAGTAACAGTGGAATACGATGAAACTGGGAAGCCAGTTCGTGTGGACACTATTGTTGTTTCTACTCAACATCATCCTGAAGTTTCACTTGAACAGATTCAACGCAACATTAAGGAACACGTTGTGAAGCCAGTTGTTCCAGCTGAATTGATTGATGAAGACACTAAATATTTCATCAACCCTACAGGACGCTTTGTTATTGGAGGACCTCAGGGTGACGCTGGTTTGACAGGAAGAAAAATTATTGTTGATACTTACGGCGGTTATGCTCGTCACGGTGGTGGAGCTTTCTCTGGTAAGGATGCAACTAAGGTAGACCGTTCTGCAGCATATGCAGCTCGTTACGTTGCGAAAAATCTTGTAGCAGCAGGACTTGTAGATCGCTGTGAAGTACAACTTGCATATGCAATTGGTGTAGCACAGCCTGTATCTATTGCGATTGATACGTTTGGAACAGGACAAGTATCAGAAGATCGACTGGTTGAGCTTGTGAGAGAAAACTTTGACCTCCGTCCAGCTGGAATCATTAAGATGCTTGATCTTCGTCGCCCAATTTATAAGCAAACAGCTGCTTATGGTCATTTTGGACGTACAGACATTGAGCTTCCATGGGAGCAAACGGATCGTGCTGAATCTCTTAAGCAGGGTGCAGGTATTTAATTTACATGAAAGAGGAGCCTTTATGGCTTCTCTTTTTTGTTTTACGTAGAGATTAATGAAAGGTAAGTAAAAACATAGGGGAAATGATTGGGGGTAAGGCTTAAGATTTGGTCATCTAAGAATGGGGTTGGAACAGCCGAATAAATTTACTGAACCGATTGAACAGAGATAGAACCTAGTCCCTTATAGATATTAGGTCGCCCAATTGAACAATAGATCAAGTCGTAGGTGTTAGCGATTTTTCTCATCTCATCGAGTGTAAATAAATTATGTCCATCTACGAGTAAAGGCAGTTTAAGACCGCTTACAACCCTCTCCCAGTTCATGTGCTTAAGGGATAGGATCTCTGTCATGAGAAGAAGAGCGTCACAATCCTTAACGGTTTCATACATAAGAGAAGAAGCGCTCTCTTTGTTTTGAATATCTTGCTTATTAGGATCAAACGTTTTGACGACTGCACCTTCTTCTTCAAGTCGATTAATTACGACCTCTGAAGGTGGAAGAGCAGGAAGGGCTTTAAGTGTGGATGATGCAAATATAGCAATAGTAGTTCCTTGAAGAGTTCCAAGGAAATCTTTCAATTTATGGGTTAATAGCTCTGGATGGTATTGATCGATTCCTTCGAGAGCATTCAACATTCTGTTAGCTGATGATGATTCTTTAATCATTGAACGGAAGGAGGCAGCTTCAACGGGTTTCTTGAATCCAAGAAAGCAGGATACAGGGTGCAACGAGTGGTCATCGCTTCTTGGTTCTGAAGGTAATGCTGATTGAATCGCTTCAACATCAGCTCCATAGCTTTCTGCAACACCAGCAATCATTGTTAAGCATGATACTTTCATAGATTGATAAGTATGATAAGCATAACGCATTAATTCTGCGCTCGAATGATCCATATAATAAAGTGAATTAGAAAGTGGGGCATAGAACGTTTCCATTAGTCTGCATGATCGAAGAGAAGAGGTACCAATGATCACTCTTGAGGGGAACATGAAGTCTTTGACTGCGGATCCTTTTCTTATGAAATCAGGGTTACTTACTACATCGTAAGAACGACCAGTTAACCCTTGTTCAAGTAAAATAGCCTCTATTTTAGAAGCGGTTCCCGGTGGAACAGTGCTTTTAATAATAAAGGTTTTGTGCGTATGGACTGTAATGGCGATCTGTCTAATAAAGCGGTAGAATGCTGATAAATCAGGTTTTCTATTTTCATCTACTGGAATTGCTTCAGTGAAAAGTAGATAATCTGCTTCAGATGCAGCAGTAAGTCTGTTAACAGAATAACTTAGTTTGCCAACAGATTTAGCTTCTGTGATGAGTTCAGATAGCCCTTCCTCATGGATTGGTAGTTCTCCGGAGTTAAGCGCTGTGATTTGGTCTCGATTTTCATCTGTACATACTACATCATACCCATGAGATGCAAAGACAGCAGATGCTGTTAAACCAATTTCATTTGCTCCAAATACTGCAAGCTTCATCACTTTTCCTCCTTTGCTATGGTTACGCATATCGAGCGATTTTGGTATGACCAATTGTCGTTTCGTAGTCCTCTAATAACCTTCCAAATATAGCATCCCAAGATTGTGTAAGCGCGTAACGCCGACCTTCGTACCCCATCATTTTTCTTTCTGTTTGATCTAATAATAGTCTACTAATGGCTTGGATATATTCCTCTGTATTATAAGGTGAGCAAAAAAGACCATTACGTTCATCTGATATAACGTCTGTTAAGCCTCCAGCTTTTGCTGCGATGACAGGAGTCCCTGATGCGAGTGATTCCAGTGCAACATTGCCAAACGTTTCAGTAGCGGATGGAAAGATAAACAGATCAGCTGTAGCGTATAGCTCTGATAGCTCATGTCCCTGCTTATAGCCTGTGAACGTTACATTAAAAGGTAGGTTGTGTTGGAAGTGAGGCATTGCTGGGCCATCCCCTACAACAACCCATCTTATCTCTCGCTTCATGTTTTCTGGAAGTTTCCACATGATGTTTTGAAGTGTAACAAGATTCTTTTCGGGTGCAAGCCTGCTGACAAATAGAAGAATGTACTTTTCCTTAATCTGATATCGTTCTCGGATCGATTCATTTTTTCTTCGTGGAGAATAAAGGTCACAGTCTACGCCACGTTGCCACAGGTTTAGATTCCGGAAGCCCTGTCTGCTTAATCGGTCACGTGTTTCGCTTGATGGAACGAAGATCGATGAGAATGGTTGATGAAACCACATCAAATATTTCCAAACAAACGGAGACAACAACTCAAGGCGGTAATGTTTCAAGTAATCGTCAAAGTTCGTGTGATATGAAGCGACCATTGGAATACTGTGCTTTTTTCCGTAATGGAGACCACTTAGCCCTATGTTAAATGGAGTAGCAATATGGAGTAAGTCTGGATTAAACTCTCGTAATTGTTTACGTATCATGTTGAGCTTTGGTAAAGCTATTCGACATTCTGGATACAAGAAGAATTTCTTACTTGCAAAGCGATGAATGTTGCTAAAGAGATCTTCTTCTGTCTGGCAATCGGGGGCGAACAGCATATAATCAATAAGTTGTCTGTCCATGTAGGAAGTTAATCTACCGAGTGTTCGTGAAACACCATTTACCTGAGGGAAATACGTGTCCGTAAAAAGGGCAATCTTCATTAAATTACCTCCCGATTCATTTTTTAACTGAACAAAATAGAAACAAGAACCCCACATCCACCACCGAGTAAAACGCCAACTAAAACATCGGATGGATAATGATGACCAAGATAAATCCGCGATAGGCCCACAAGACTTGCAAGAGCAATTAATGGAGTGAAAAGAGTAGGGATATGTAGAATAAATGGTGTTAGAACAGAAAAAACAGCCGTTGTATGACCTGACGGAAAAGAATGATCTTTAAGAGGATGAACGAGCATTTTCGTTTCTGGTATAGAAAGATATGGCCGGTGTCTTGGGTAGTGTTTCTTGATTAAGTGCACAGGAAAATGACTAATTGCAAGTGCACAAGCGCTCTGAATAGCCCATAATCTAGATGGAGAAGGTAAAAACATACACAATAGAAGCGTACCAATCACAGTCATCCTCGCCCCGCCAACATGCGTAATCCAACTGAAGAAAGAAGTCAGGAACCGAGAATGACACCTTAAATTCACAAATCGAAACACAGTACACTCCTGTTCATGAAGCCACCCAACTACTTTGCTCAAAATAATCCTCCTTCAAGGTATATGTTACTTCTATCTTATAGGAGAATTTTAGTGGTAATATTAAAGAAATTTAAAAGGATTGTTAAGATGAAAAGCGGAAGTGACCGAGGTTCTGGCCGCTGCAGCTGTACATGAAAGGCGGAGACGAGGGTTGAGAAACGGAGATAATGGAGCTCTTGAACTATAAATAAACAATACATCTCCTAAATCCATCATCCATCAAAAAAGACCAGGAAAACTCTCCTGATCTTTTCATTAGAGCAATGTGAAATAAATAACGTATCCAATCGCAAGCGCTGTAGCGATGATATACACAAGGAAAATGGGATTGCTAAAAAAGGAAGATTTAACTCGGGCGTTGCCCTGGTTATCGTATTCACCTTTTTGGTTATTTCCAAGTCGATAGGTCATAAAAGCCCCTATTAATAACGTTATTACGACCAGCACGATCAAGACGAGGGTCAGCTTGTACATAAAAGGCACCTCTATCCATTAGGATTGTATTGGTAACCTTCCTCAAACCATCATGAAATATGCACAATTTTATAGCGGTTTCTGATCTTTGTAGTAAGCTGCTTTTTCTACGTATTCATTTCGGATCCGCTCCATATCCACAAGATCTTCTTTCGTTAATTCTCTTACAACTTTTGCTGGTCTTCCGAATGCGAGCGAATTTGGTGGGATTTTATTCCCAGGTGGAACAAGACTACCTGCACCAACAAAAGCACCTTCACCAATTTCTGCACCATCAAGAACGATGGATCCCATTCCAATAAGAGCATTTTTACGAATGATGCTGCTATGAAGAATAACCTGATGTCCTACGGTGACGCCGTCTTCGAGGATAAGCTTTTTGTTGGGACTTTGATGTAGAACACAATTGTCTTGAATATTAACTCTTGAACCAATCTCTGTAGGGGCTACATCACCGCGAATTGTGGTGTTAAACCAGATGCTACTTTGCTCACCAATTGTCACATCACCTGTAATGGTAGTATAATCCGCTATATAGACTGATTGATGTATCGAAGGTTTTTTATCTCGATAGGAGTAGAGCATTTCATCCCAACTTTCCTTTATAATATATGAAATCCTTTTCAGAAGTAGTGTATCAAAAAGAGTGGACCTACATAAGGGGGCTTATAACAATGCGAATTAAAGAAGCACAATATGCAAAGGGAGTTATTGTTTTAGTTCATGGAGCTAATGAACATCATCGCCGTTATGATTGGCTTGTATCAAAATGGATTGAAGCAGAGTATCACGTAGTACTTGGAGATTTACCAGGACAGGGAGAGAGCACAAGAAGACGGGGACACATTGATTCATTTGATCAATATATTGAAACAATTGATAAATGGATTAATCGAGCGTTGGAATATGAACTGCCTGTGTTCTTACTTGGTCATAGTATGGGTGGGCTTGCTTCTATTCGAACGATAATGGAAAAAAGACCTTCTCTCACAGGTGTGATTCTGTCGTCACCTTGTATTGGTCTTGTAAATCCTCCGAATAAGGGAGTAGACCTTCTTTCGAAAGTATTAAACCCTATCGTTCCTTCACTTAGATTAAACTCAAAGTTAGAATCGAACATCGGAACGAGGAATACAGAATTTCATACTCGAGATCAGGAAGATCCTTTGATGGTGCATAAAGTATCTGTAAGATGGTATCGAGAGCTTCTTAAGGCGATGAAAATTGCAAATGAAGGAGCTAAATCTTTTCAGAATTTGCCGCTACTTGTAGTACAAGGCGGAGATGATCGAATTGTTGATAAACATGCAGTGAGATCTTGGTTTAATCGAATTCCACTAACAGATAAGTCATATAAAGAGTGGGATGGACTTTATCATGAAGTGTTTAATGAACCAGAGCGTGATACAGTTTTTAAAACAGCCCAAGCGTTTGTTGAGTTGAAACTTGAGTTATTGGAATATGAAGCAAACGACCAAGAAGGCAAATAAATGATACAGGAGTTGAATCGGTTGAAAGTACCAAGTCATCCCTGGACGTTGATGTATAGTATTTATAAACGCGTATTACCAAGGATTCATCAAGAACTTGATGTATGGAAAAGTCGTGCTGAAGACATTCCTGATATGGAGCTTAGAAAACAAGCTCTAGCCAGCATAGAATCCAAGACGTTTCACTGTGAAGGGGGGGCGATCTACGGTCTGCTTGCTGGAAAACAAATCGATAAATCGATTGAATTCGTAGCAGCGTATCAGACCATAAGTGACTACCTTGATAACTTATGTGATCGCAGTACATCACTAGATCCACAAGACTTCAGTGCATTGCACAAGTCAATGGTTGATGCGCTTTCCCCAGAGATTGAAGCGTCTAATGACTACTATCGATTTAGAAAAGAACAAGATGATGGGGGCTATTTATTAGCACTCGTGGAAACATGTCAGGATATTATCCGGCAGCTATCGAACCGTGAAGAAGTGCAACCAGCACTACTTGAACTTTGTCATTACTATTGTGATCTACAAGTACATAAGCATGTGACGGAGGAAGATAGAGTACCAAGACTAAAGAGCTGGTTTGACCAACATAAATCTCAGTTGCCTGATATGACTTGGAACGAATTCTCAGCGTGTGCTGGTTCAACCCTTGGGATCTTCTGTCTTGTCTCATATTCGCTTGGCGACAACCTTCCTAAAGGTGGAACAGAGGTTATTAAAGATGGCTATTTCCCGTGGGTACAAGGTCTTCATATTATGCTTGATTACTTTATTGATCAGGAAGAAGATCGAGTGGGTGGAGATTTAAACTTCTGTTTTTATTACAAAGATAATGATGAACTTGCACGCCGTGTCGCTCATTTCATTAAAGAAGCTGATAAAAGCGTTGAAGAACTACCGCATTCTTCCTTTCACCGCCTCATAAACAGAGGATTGCTCGGTATTTATCTTGCTGATCGAAAAGTAATGGAACAAAAAGATGTTCGTTCTTTGGCTCGGAAGATTATACGAAATGGCGGTCGATCAAGCATCTTCTTCTATTTTAATGGTTGGGTGTATAGAAGACTTCACAAAGCATCGCAATAAATCACGTATAAAAAACGCTGTTTCGTGAGAAAAGAAGCCTATAGGATTTTGAAAGGGGTTCTTTACATGAAGAAGCGCTATTACGTCGCTGTTAGCTCAGGTGAAATATTAGAAGATCAGGGAGCATCGAGCTATAATTTTGAAATCGATGCAGATGAGGAAGATGTCTTCAAGTTAAGTGAGCTGTTTGATTTGACTGACAAAGACAGTCGCCTTTCTCTTTATCGCTCTCACGTACCAGCAATGAGCTACCATGAAGATAAAAACAACCATGATTACGATGATCATATGAAGCAAATTTACCAGCTTATTCACGACCTTGGAACAAAGAGAACGCGAGATCATATCGAATCAATGGGAATTCTCCAATAAACATAGAAAAAAGCCGGTGCAGATGCACGGGCTTTATTTCTTACTTATGGCAAGGATATAGGGCGGCTCATTGATTTGGTTAATAAACTGATATTTAAGAACCTGGTATTCGGATTGTGATAGTTCTGCTGTGTAATTCGTTACAAGTTCACTCTCAACTTTTCCTTCAGGATGTCCTGGGTACACAACCAGGATGACCAAACCACCTGATCGAAGAAGGGTTAGCATATCCGTTACTGCCTGAAGTGTTTCTGCAGGTTTCGTCACAATGGATTTGTCTCCACCTGGCAAGTAGCCAAGGTTGAAAATAACTGCAGAGACCTTTCCGATATCCTCTGGATCAATCACGTCTTTAACTGTCGCATGACTAGCGTGATTAAGTATAACTTGTGATGATTGCTCAGCTTCTGAAAGCCGTTGATAGGTTGATTCTAAAGCATCCTTCTGAATATCAAAACCGTAAACTTTGCCAGTTTTGCCAACAGATTTAGCAAGAAAAAGGGTATCATGGCCATTGCCACACGTGCCATCAATCGCCACGCCACCTTCACTGAGGACATCACTTAATAGTTGTTTTGTAAAAGGTAAAATCCGCTCTAGCGTCATGTTGTATGAATCCTTTCTGGTGTATGAAATTTCCCCTGCCAGCTGTTACGTCGTATCAGTTCACTCTGTATAGCATTTAAGACACTAAATTTGTTCAAACTCCACATAGGTCCGATGAGTAAATCAGCTGGACCATCACCAGTAATACGGTGAATAACCATATTCGGTGGAAGTATTTCTAGCTGGTCGACAACCAGCTTAACATAGGTGTCTTGATCAAGAAACTCGAGTTTACCTTTTTCGTATTGCTTCACCATCGCAGTTTTTTTCAGTAGGTGAAGCAGATGAATCTTTATCCCCTGTACATCTAACTTAGCTACGGCTTGCGCTGTTTCCATCATCATCTGGGGTGTTTCCTCTGGAAGCCCATTAATGATATGTGAAACAACATTTATGTTATGTTTTCGAAGTTTCTCAACACCTTCAACATAACACGTAAAGTCATGTGCACGATTGATCAGGTTACCTGTTTGGTCATGAACGGTCTGTAATCCTAGTTCCACCATTAGAAAAGTTCGTTCGTTCAATTCAGCCAGGTAATCAACAACATCGTCAGGTAAGCAGTCAGGTCTCGTTGCGATCGAGAGTCCAACAACGTCATCCTGCATCAAAATCACTTCAAATTTTCTTCGCAATTCTTCTACAGGCGCATATGTATTCGTATAGGCTTGAAAATAACCAAGGTATTTTGCACCTTTCCATTTTCGCCCGCTCGTCCTGTTTTTAATTGTATGAAACTGTGTGACAAGATCTTCTCGTCTGTCTCCGGCAAAATCTCCTGAACCACTGACACTGCAAAAAGTACAGCCTCCATGAGCGACTTTACCATCCCGATTCGGGCAATCAAATCCTCCATCTAACGGAACTTTCATAACGCGATGACCAAACTTTTGTTGAAGAAAGTTATTAAACGTATAGTAACGTTTATCTGAACCAAAATGAGAAGGTATACCAGATGTGTGTAATTTCATTACGACTCCTCTCGTGGGCTTATAGACCCAAGATGATTACTTTTTACTTTACCACTTTCATGATTAATCCTCCAATAACATAGCGAATTGTTTGGGAATATATGAGGCGTGGTACATACTACTAACACTACTAAAGAGGTGATCGTATGGTAGATAATGAAAAGCGCCATAAAAAAGGAGAAACAAATAATCCAGAACAACTACCAGATGAAGAAAGAAATCAGCTTGATCGTGATGATGCAGAAATGAATGTTGATGCGATTCCGCTTGAAGATTTAAAGGAAGAAGAGAAAGAAGAAAAAGACAAGCCTCATTCCAAAGATGATTCAGCTAGTCAAAAGAAATATAGAGAAGGATAACGCACCAACCCTGGTGCGTTACTTTTTTGTTTGCAAACATCAGGTGGATAATGATAAGAGGGTATCAACTATTAAGATTTATGAAATATAACTGCTATTAGACGTATAAATAACGAAAACATCGTCTATTCTGATAATGTTCTTGACAATCTGCACAAGTCTTCATACAATACAAATTATATACGTAATTTAGCGAAACCAAAGATAATGATAAGGAATAGTAATAAAGATTCTATTAATAGAGAGTTAACGGATGGTGGAAGTTAACATAGAACTTTTATGAACTCGCCTTTGAATCGGAGCCTGAATGGAGTAAGGTTACCCGTACGCCTGCGTTAAAGGTCTGAAGTGAGTGCTGTTTCTAGCACTAAGCCGGGTGGTACCGCGGGTGATTGTGAATATCAGATTCTCAACCTCTCGTCCCTGTTGATAAACAACGGGGATGGGAGGTTTTTTTATTTTTTTAAGGACTGGAAGGAGAGAGTAGCAATGGCATTTGATCACAAAACAATTGAGAAGAAGTGGCAGCACTACTGGGAAACAAAGAAAACATTTAAAACAGACAATGACGCGAGCGGAGAGAAAGTATATATTCTCGATATGTTCCCATATCCTTCTGGAGCGGGTCTTCATGTAGGACACCCTGAAGGATACACTGCGACGGATATACTATCCCGTATGAAGCGAATGCAAGGCTATAATGTGCTTCATCCAATCGGCTGGGATGCATTTGGACTTCCTGCGGAACAGTATGCGCTTGATACTGGAAACAACCCGCGAGATTTCACTCAAACAAACATTGATACCTTCCGTCGACAAATTAAAGAATTAGGTTTTTCTTATGACTGGGATCGAGAAGTAAACACGACTGATCCTAGTTACTATAAATGGACGCAGTGGATTTTTACAAAGCTATATGAAAAAGGACTTGCTTATGTTGACGAAGTTGCTGTGAACTGGTGTCCCGCTCTCGGAACGGTACTTGCCAACGAAGAGGTCATTGATGGCTTGAGTGAGCGTGGTGGTCACCCGGTAGTTCGTAAACCAATGAAACAATGGGTTCTTAAAATTACAGAATATGCAGATCGTTTGCTTGAAGACCTTGAAGAGCTTGATTGGTCAGAAAGTATTAAAGAAATGCAGCGAAACTGGATTGGTAAATCGGAAGGTGCCGAAGTAACGTTCAAGATTGATGGTCATGATGAATCAATCGATGTCTTTACAACTCGCCCAGACACATTGTTTGGTGCTACTTATATGGTTCTTGCACCAGAGCATCCTCTTGTGAAGCAAATTGCTACAGAAGAGCAAGCATCTAAAGTTGAAAGCTATCGTTCAAAGGTGCAAACAAAGAGTGATCTTGAGCGTACCGAATTGTCGAAAGAAAAGACTGGTGAATTCACTGGAGCATATGCGATTAACCCTATTAATAATGAGAAGCTTCCGATTTGGGTAGCGGATTACGTATTAATGACATATGGAACAGGTGCGATTATGGCGGTTCCTGCTCACGATGAGCGTGACTATGAATTTGCAACAACGTTTAACTTGCCAATTATTGAAGTTGTAGCCGGTGGAGATGTATCGAATGAAGCTTATACGGAAGATGGTAAGCATGTTAATTCTGATTTCTTAAACGATCTTGAGAAAGAAGAAGCGATCACGAAGAGTATCGAATGGCTAGAGCAGAATGAAAAGGGCAAGAAAAAGATTACGTATCGTCTACGTGACTGGTTATTTAGCCGTCAACGCTACTGGGGCGAGCCTATTCCAATCATTCACTGGGAAGATGGCACAATGAGTGCGGTGCCAGAAGAACAACTTCCAGTTGTACTTCCTGAAACAACTGAAATTAAGCCTTCTGGTACAGGCGAATCACCACTTGCTAATATCGAGGACTGGTTAAACGTAGTTGATCCAAAGACTGGTATGAAAGGTCGCCGTGAAACAAATACAATGCCACAATGGGCTGGTAGCTGCTGGTATTACCTTCGTTATATTGATCCTGATAACGATGAAATGTTAGCTGATCCGAAGAAATTGGATGAGTGGTTACCAGTAGATATGTATATCGGCGGAGCTGAGCATGCTGTTCTTCACTTGCTATATGCACGGTTCTGGCACAAAGTTCTTTACGATATTGGCGTTGTTCCAACCAAAGAGCCGTTCCAGCGTCTTCGCAATCAGGGTATGATTCTTGGAGAGAACAATGAGAAAATGAGTAAATCCAAGGGCAACGTTGTAAACCCAGATGAGATTGTAGAAAGTCACGGAGCTGACACGCTTCGACTGTATGAAATGTTTATGGGACCTTTCGAAGGGTCGATCGCATGGTCGAACAATGGTCTTGATGGTGCTCGTCGATTCCTTGACCGTGTTTGGCGTTTGTTCGGTGAAGGTGACATTAGTAAGTCATCTCTATCTGAAACGGATTCAAGTGAAGAAATGGAACGTGTTTACCACGAAACAGTAAAAAAGGTTACTGAAGACATGGAAGGTTTACGTTTCAATACGGCCGTTTCTCAAATGATGGTATTCGTCAATGAAGCGTATAAACAGGAAACAGTATCCGTTAGCTTAATGGAAGGTTTTGTTAAGCTACTATCTCCAATTGCTCCGCACCTTGCTGAAGAGCTTTGGAGTGCTCTAGGTCACGAAGAAACGTTAGCTTATGCAAATTGGCCAATGTTTGATGAGAGCAAGCTAACCGTGGATGAAGTTGAAATTGTTGTCCAAATTAACGGTAAGCTTCGCGCCAAAATTTCCATTCCAGCTGAAGCATCCCGTGACGAAATGCAGGAGATTGCTTTAGAGCATGAGAAAATTAAAGGTCAACTTGATGGCAAAACGCTTCGTAAAGTGATTGCTGTTCCTGGAAAGCTTGTTAATATAGTTGCAAATTAACTTGAAACCCCTCTTTTCTTTATAGGAAGAGGGGTTTTCTAAATTTATGATTGAAGAACCTCTTAAAGTGGGAAAAGAATACTACTGTTCGTAAGTTAGATTTCTTGTATTGAAAGTTCGAATCATGTACGATGGATTTTGTTGAAGTGATTATTAATGTAAAAATCATATTATAGTTAGCGAAAGGGGTATGTTTTTAATGAGTAATGAAATTAAGACAGTTACACCTGAAGAGGTTCAAGAGCTATTAAATGAGGGTAAAAATGTATCATTAATTGATGTACGTGAGGATGAAGAAGTAGAAGAAGGTATAATTCCTGAAGCGAAGCATATTCGTCTTGGCACTCTTCCTGAACGTCTTAACGAAATAAATAAAGAAGAAGAGCATATAATGATTTGTCGATCTGGTCGACGGAGTGAGCGTGCTTGTGAATATTTACAAGAAGCTGGATATGAAGTGAAGAACATGGTTGGCGGTATGATGAAATGGGAGGGTAAGGTTAAATAACCCTTCTGAAAAGGAGAGAGATCGAATGGCAATATTGGGAACGGCTGTAGCTGCTTTTGCAGCGTTCATATTAGGTTTATGGAGAGTTATTTATCCCTATTCATATATGAGGCCGATTAACCTTGATCGGTTTGACGATGATAAATACTGTCTTATCGATGTGAGAGATTATATTCTTTCACATAGGATGCCGTATGAGAAAGCAAAGAATATCCCGCTTTCTTACCTAGGAAGACAAACAAGAGAAAATGAAGTATGTGATAAAGAAATTATAGTACTTGCAGAAGATCGTAAGGCAGCACGACTTGCTGTTAAGATCTTGATGAAACAGCGCAAGCAGCCGATCTATTACATGACCGTTACCTCTTAATTCTTGCTAGCGCCTTGTGGAGTCTCCATTAAGGCGCTTTGCTGGAGTCTAAATCCTAGTAAGTTGATAAGATTAATATATCATAGCACTTTTTTCCTCATTCTCCAAGCATATTGACCTAAAATCATTCGTTCGCCTCCTCCATCTGATATAATAAAGGAAAAGACTACACTGAGGTGTTGAAATGAAGGCAGAACTTATGCGTGCTATGATGGACTTACAGGCATTGCGCCAGTTACAACCAGGTAAAACAATGGTTAATCAGCAGCCATCAGCCTTTTCCTTTACAGACATGCTTGAAGCAGCTCTTTCGAATCAGAACGTCGTACAGCAGCAGGAGCCAATTTCTGTTCCTTCTATGCATGGAATAAATGAAGTAAGCACACCACCAGTTGTACATACTAGTTCTACTTCTTACTCATCTTCATCTCTTGAGATTGATGGATATATTGAAGAATTATCAGCCAAGTACAACGTTGATCCAAAATTAGTTCATTCCATTATTAAACAAGAGTCTGGCTATAAATCAGATAGTGTTAGTGGAGCAGGAGCTATGGGATTAATGCAATTAATGCCTGCAACTGCCTCGTATCTTGGTGTGAAAGATCCGTTTGATCCAGGGCAGAATATTGAAGGTGGCGTGAAATACATTAAGCAGATGATTGAGAAATACGACGGTAACACCGAGCTTGCTCTAGCAGCATATAACGCAGGTCCTGGTAATGTTGATCGTTATGGAGGAATTCCACCTTTTAAAGAAACGCAGAATTATGTTTCAAAAGTGATGGGTAATTATTTAGCATAAAGAGAAAAGCTGTCTCAAACGACCGCTCTCCAGCAGTCGAATGAAGACAGTTTTTTGTTTTTTAGTTATTTTTTATGAATGGTTGGTGTTACTAGAAGTGGTTTAATATCTACTTCAAAGTTGATTGGAGCGGAAGGTGCTCGACTCCTGCGGGACTAGCGGGACAGGTGAGACCCCACAGGCGCGCCCAAGCGCGCCGAGGAGGCTCACCGCCCGCCCCGCGGAAAGCGAGCATACTGGAGCGCAAATCAACTACTACTTTTATGGGTAAGGCTACAATGTCTACTAAATATATTTCACATTAGCTGAGAGAAGACAGAGACAATTGATATACTAAACATGAGGTGAATAATTTGAACGAATTTAAAACGTTAGGCTTGGATTCAAAGCTTATTAAACCATTAGAAGATCAGGGGATAGAGACTCCTACTGACATACAAAAGGAAACGATTCCTGTAATGCTTCAAGGACATGACGTCATTGCACAGGCGCAGACAGGAACAGGTAAAACGTTTGCGTTTCTACTACCTATATTAGAGAAATTAGATACTGAAGCTCAAGAAGTACAAGCATTAATCGTTACGCCAACAAGAGAGTTAGCCATTCAAATCACAACTGAGTTGATGAAGCTCGTGGAAGAACGAGAGGATGTCAATGTTCTTGCAGTTTATGGTGGACAAGATGTAGAGAGACAGATTAAGCGTCTTAACAAACAAGTACACATTGTGGTCGGAACACCTGGACGCTTGCTTGACCATGTTAGGAGAGAAACCATTGATTTGTCTCGTACATCATTCCTTGTATTAGATGAAGCAGACCAAATGTTGCATATAGGTTTCCTTAGAGAAGTTGAAGATATTATTAGTGAAACGCCTGATGATCGTCAAACGGCCCTTTTCTCAGCTACGTTATCAAGCGATATTAAAAAGCTTGCACGACGTTTTATGCGATCTCCGCAAACCATTAAGGGGAAAGAAAAAGGAAAAACAGTTGAGGAAATTCAACAATATGTAATCGAGACAACAGATCGAAGAAAGTTTGGTTCACTTACTGAAACAATTGATGAAGTGCGACCATTTCTAGGAATTATTTTCTGTCGAACAAAACGCAGAGTTAGTAAGCTTAATGGCGATTTGAAATCAAAAGGATATTTATCAGATGAGCTACACGGAGATCTTTCACAGGCAAAGCGTGAAAGTGTTATTAAACGATTCCGAGATGCAAAAATCCAATTGCTTGTAGCTACAGATGTGGCTGCTAGAGGTCTAGATATAGAGGGCGTCACACATGTCTTTAATTATGATATCCCGCAAGATACAGAAAGCTATATTCATCGGATAGGTCGGACGGGGCGAGCTGGAGAAGACGGTGCATCATACACATTCATCGCAGCTAAGGATCAGCCTTTTATCCAAATGATTGAAAAAGGAATTGGTAAAAAGCTGTCTCGAAAAACTGTTGAAGGGGCATTGCCTGAACATGAAGAGCGGGTTCAGGGTAGAAATGATCAAAGAGGTCGAACAAATCGTCCGTCTCGAAGAACGGGATCATCCAACAGCCGAACCGGTGGTAGAAATCGGAACAAGCGATAGAAATATAAAAAAACAGGAGGGGGCAATGCCCTTCCTGTTTTTTTTAGGTTCTTGTTGCAGCGCTCTTTCCTGCTGTATAACCTGTAACGAAAGCAGATGTAATGTTATAACCGCCAGTGTAGCCGTGGATGTCGAGAACTTCACCACAGAAATAGAGGCCCTCAGTAAATTTAGAACCCATTTCCTTAGGATGAATTTCTTTTAAAGAGACCCCGCCTCCTGTAACGAAAGCTTTATCAATTGGGAGAGTACCGTCAATTGCAACTTGGAATTGTTTTAACAAACGAACATATTCTCGAACTTTTTCTTTTGATAAGTGAGCGTATGTTGTGTCTGGAGAAAGTTCCGCTTTGCTCAATAAGAAGAGCATATATCTTTCAGGTACTTTACTTTTCCAGATATTCTTAATTACTTTTTTAGGTTCTTCTTTTGCGATCTTCATATGTTCTCGATATAACTCTTCTTCGTTTTGGTCGGGTACCGAATCAATTTGAAGTGGAATATATTGTGCATTAAACTTCTTCATCGCTTTAACGACATACTGACTGCATCTTAGGACTGCTGGTCCAGATAAGCCAATATGAGTGAAAATCATATCCCATCTATGCGTTTTTATCACTTTACCTTTAGGATTGAGGACAGATAACGCGACATCTCTAAGAGATAATCCCTGAAGATCCTTATTCTTAATAAAAGGTTCACTCGATGTGAGGGGCACTTCTGTTGGATAGAGATCAGTAATTGTATGACCGCCTTCTTCTGCCCAGGCATACCCATCTCCGGTTGATCCAGTGTGTGGAACGGATTTTCCTCCAACTGCAATAACAACATTGGACGATTCGATTTCTTCTTTTGATAGAAGTCGAACTCCTGTAACTGCTCCGTTATCATAAAGAACTTTTTCAACAGGCGTATTCACCTTAATCGTCACATTCAGTTTGCGTACTTTCTCTAGAAGCGCATTGACAACTGATTTGGCATCATCAGTTACAGGGAACATTCTCCCATGGTCTTCTTCTTTCAGTTTAATGCCAAGATCTTCAAAGAATGTAATGATATCTTCATTATTGAAGATATTAAATGCACTGTATAGAAACTTCCCGTTCCCAGGGATGAATTTAATAAGTTCATCAAGCGGCAGGCGATTTGTAACGTTGCATCTTCCGCCTCCAGATATAGCTAATTTACGCCCAAGCTTATTTCCTTTATCAACGAGCAACACAGATGCTCCGTGTTCTGCGGCTGATACAGACGCCATGAGTCCGGACGGACCACCGCCAATCACAATGACATCGTATTTCATGCTTACACCTCTCTCATTTTGCTACAGACAAACATACCATAATTAACACTACATATTAAAGTTTCACAGAAATTTATATTTGTTGTTAATAGGTAAATAGCTTAAAATGAAGAAGTGTATTTAAAGAACTGTTGAAAATTGTTGATAGTTGACGAATAGATTTAGATGAATGGTTAGAAGTAGGAGATGGAGAAATGTCCGATTCAAATGTTATCAGGGGAACGATGCTGTTAACAGCTGCCACCCTTTTTTCAAGAGTACTAGGAATGATTTACATGTTTCCTTTTACTGCTCTTGTCGGAACACAGGGTGTGGCTTTATATACGTATGCTTACACCCCTTATACGATTATGCTTAGCTTGTCTACAGTTGGTATACCACTGGCTGTTTCGAAATTTGTTTCAAAATACCATACGCTCGGTGATTATAGGACTGGAAGGCGTCTATATAAATCAGGGTTAGTGTTAATGGCTTTAACCGGTTTCGTCGCGTTTCTTGTGTTGTTCTTACTAGCAGAGCCAATTGCACGAATAGTTATTGATGAAGGTAAAGAAGGTAACTCGATAGCGGATGTGACCCTTGTCATTCGTGTTGTAAGTATGGCGCTATTGATCGTGCCAATTATGAGTTTAACACGCGGTTTTTTCCAGGGTCTTCAGTCTATGGGACCTACTGCTGTCTCTCAGGTTGTTGAACAAGTTTTTCGTATCGTCTTTATTCTTGCATCAAGCGTTATTATCATAAAATTCTTGGATGGAGATGCAGCTACTGCTGCGACATATGCAACGTTTGGAGCATTTGTAGGTGCTGTGGGTGGCTTAATGGTCGTTTTCTGGTATTACAGAAAACGTAAGCCTGAACTTGATCGACATCTTGCTGAAAGTACCGTAGATCACAACGTTTCATTGAAGGATATGTATAAAGAAATTATTACGTATGCTCTCCCGTTCGTAGTAGTCGGACTTGCAATTCCTTTGTACTTGCAGGTCGATACGTTTCTTATTAACCCTGCACTTAAGAGCATAGGTTATGATAAGCCGTCTTATGAAGAAGTTTTTGCTATTATAACGGGACTTGCTCACAAGTTAATTATGATTCCAGTTTCACTCGCTACGGCGCTCGCTATGACGATTATCCCTGCTATTACAAAATCGTTTACCGCAAATCGTGAAGGCGTGCTTCAGAAGCAGCTTACCCAAACGTTTCAAATTCTACTGTTTCTGACATTACCTGCAGCGATTGGTCTAGCAGTTCTATCAGAGCCGGTTTTCCGTGTTTTATATCCTACGGTAAATCAGGAAGTGGGCAGTTCATTACTAATGTGGTACGCCCCAACAGCGATTTTGTTTGCTCTTTTCTCGGTCACAGCAGCAATTCTTCAGGGGATTAACAAGCAGAAATTCGCTGTATATAGTTTGCTAGCTGGTCTTGTCTTGAAAGCGGGATTAACATATCCACTCGTTACGATCTTTGAGGGAAAAGGGGCAATCCTTGCAACTAACATCGGATTGTTTACATCAGTGGTCATTACGATCATTATTATTAAGCGATATACTGATTACGAATTTGGATTTATTTTCAGAAGACTATTGCTAATAGGGATTTTCGTCGCAGTTATGGCAGTAGCATCGAGAGCTGCTATTCTGCCGCTTGAATCGGTGTACCCAGATCTTTACCTATCGAAAAGTGAAGGTGGAAGTATGCTGTACTCAAGTATTAACCTATTAGTAGGGATAACAGTTGGTGGGATTGTTTACCTCTGGCTTTCATATCGTTCCAACCTTGCAGGTTTAATACTAGGTGAACGGTTTACATTCTTAAAACGACGCTAAAAAATGAAGGCCAAATGGCCTTCATTTTTTGTTAATAGCATTAACTTTTTAATAGTCGTTTTCTTCTTCTCGTATACCGAGCAGTCTCTCGATACGTCTGATTCTTCTATTCTGCCTTCTTAGACGACGTTCGATTTCATTTAATTGCTGTTCGATATTTCCAGGATATCCAGGATATCCTCCACCACCAGGATATCCGCCCGGCTGACCAGGATATCCTTGCCATTGCTGTCGATGATCATACATACACGATTCCCCCCTTTAATTAGGTACTTGATAGTGTATGCAATCAATAGGCAGTGTTGCTGGGCGTTTGACCCGTGTTATACTGAGTTCTTCTGGTACCAGCTTAGCTGTTCTCCAATGCCGAGCCCTTTCAGGGGAACTTCATAATGGTAGTTGAAACGGTTTAGTTGAGGCTCAAGGTGTTTACGGTATACAGAACCGCCATGCAAACAAACTGTTATGTTAGTAGAGGTTTCATACGTTGAGAACTGCTCAATCACCTTCTGAGCCCATTCTTCGCGTTGTTGATGTGTAAATGTTTTAATGGAAACGTCATATGGATCCATTATATCTTCTGGTAATAACAGACCGTCTTTGGCATTATAGAAATACATGCGATCATAGTTGTGTGAGGCATATTCAAGTGTCTTTTGAAATAAAGGACTCTGGTAGAATTCTATAACAGGTGCTGATTTTTGGCTTTTCTTTCTTGCAGTTGCTAAAAGTCCAACCTTAACAGTCATTCAATTCACTCCAAACGTGCAATTTGACATCTATCATTTACATACCCTTGATTCCTTGAAACTATGCTTGAAATCAAAAATAACTTTGGAAAAAATATGGAAAAGGAGCGATGAGATGCGTTTAGATAAATTACTTGCCAATATGGGCTATGGTACAAGAAAGGAAGTAAAGAAACTTCTGAAAACAGGTGTTGTAAGGGTCGATGAAGAGATAACGAAAGATCCTAAACAACATGTTGATCCAGAGGGGAACCATGTTACGGTTCATGAAGAAACGGTGGAATATCGTGAGTTTATTTATCTTATGATGAATAAACCAGGCGGAGTTATTTCAGCAACAGAAGATGAGGACGAGACTGTAATCGACCTTCTAATCCCTGAAGATCAGGTTTTTGAACCTTTTCCAGTTGGGCGTCTCGATAAAGATACAGAAGGATTGTTGCTGATCACAAATGATGGGAAGCTTGCCCATCACCTAACCTCACCTAAGCATCACGTACCAAAAACTTATTATGCAAGAATTAGTGGTCATGTAACGGAGGAAGATGTACAAGCCTTTCAAAAAGGTGTCACTCTAGAAGATGGATACGTAACAAAGCCAGGGGAGTTAACGATTTTAGTAGCTGATGATCAATCTGAAATTGAATTAACAATTCACGAAGGCAAATTTCATCAGGTGAAACGGATGTTTGAAGCAGTTGATAAAAAAGTTATTTACCTACAACGTATTCAAATGGGGGATATTCATCTTGATCGAGATTTGGAGCCTGGTGAGTATCGGGAACTAACAGAAGATGAAGTGAACATTTTAAAGAAATGATTATCGTTTCTTTTTCACTGACATAGGGAATAGCATCCTTAGACAGTTGAGAAGGAGAGGATAACCGTGATTAAAGTTGGAAATAAATTAATCGGTCATAAGCTTATAAGTGGCTCGACAGCTGAATTAAGTGTCAATCAAGTCTATTTCGATCAAACACTCCGTAAAGTAACGTACCTAGAGCTTAATAAGAAAGAAGTTTCTAATGACAAAGATGCCGTTCCTGATCACAATGCGGGTGAAATGCTGCATTCTATTGAAGCTTCGGGAGGGCAATTTACACCGGATAATTACCCTGTAACGGACGATAATCGTAAAGCGCATGAGGTGAATGGAAGCATAATCGTTTCATATGATTCACTTTCATGGGAGCATGATTCACTTTCACTTCAGGATGTAGAAAAGGAAGTGCAGTCTACAGTACTTGCCGATCAGTGTTCTTTCGCATCAATAAATAAAGCTGAGGTTCTAACGGGAGAAGGAAAAGAGCTTGGTAAAGTGAAAGAGGTTGTTATTAATCAAGAGGGTATAGTTGAGGGACTTGAGCTTTCTGAAGGTCTTTTTTCCGATTTACTGAAGAGTGACCAACCTTATCTTGAAATGAATGAATCTGTTCAATACCAACATGGAAAAGTGATTGTACCTGAGAATTACTACGACTCACTTACTAAATAGATCACTAGAAAACCCGGGCTTGGCCCGGGTTTTTCCATTTGTGCTTTACGTTACAAATAATAGCAAAAACAATGGCTTTTCGTCAGAATACCATTGACGAGAAGCCGTGTTTTTCTTCTTATCCAACTTTTACTCTTTTGCTTGTAGTCGTCCAAATTCCTCTGTTTGGGCTTTTGACTAATTCGTTGTAGGCCAGTACGTTTAAATCTCTTTGAACAGTTCGCTGGGTAATCCCAAACTCTTCAACTAACTCATTTGTGCTGACAGTACCATGCTTGCTAATAAATAAATAGATAGACTTGATACGGGTCATCATACGATCAGTTGAAGTAATACTCAAAGAACCACTCCCTAACATGTAATCAATGCCTTATCCCTAGAATAGATTCTGACTATTAAAACAATATGAAGGAAACGTAAAGATATACTTAATTTTCTAAGGATCACTTCGTTTTATTCATGAAAGTTTAGTTGGTTGAGTGCTCCGATTATGGCTGGAAGTGATTTCTGGATGTGCTGGGTTCCCAACAAGGTGTAATGACGAATAGGGTCATACCACTTTCATAAGATAAGCGATTGATCGGCATTATAGATTTCAATCCACTGTTACTGCCAATTCCCTTTTTCGAAAAGATTTACACCCCCTCTTTAAAGTTTATTTTACAATAATTCTGTAACTTCGGCAAAAAATTTCATTTCAATTGGGTTCTCCTTCCTTCTCATACCATCATTTGCTATTCTTAAAGATAGAAAAGATACGAAGAAGGGAGGGCAATTGATGTTCTTAAGGATGTTTATTAAAAAAGCTGTTAAACTGAATACCACATTCATGCTATATGCTTCGTTACTACTCGTTGGGTTAAGTGCAGTCATTATGCGAGTCATTGAGCCCGAGACGTTCCCTACGTTATTTGAAGCGCTATGGTGGGTTATGACAACTGTTACAACAGTAGGGTATGGAGATTATTTTCCCGTTACGGTAGGTGGGAGAATATATGCAATGTTTCTCTACATCGTTGGTATAGGATTAATAGGGGTTGTCATCGGAAAATTTGTGGACGGATTTGCAGATTTTAAAAGGCGGAGGGAGGAAGGGAAATTGCCATATCATGGACAGAATCATATTGTCATTATAGGTTGGTCTGAAAAAGCATCTTACGCAGTAGCTGAAATAATGGATTCCGAAAAATGCGAGATTGTAATTATTGATAAGTTGCCTAAAGCCCCACTCATTGAAGAGCATATCCATTATATTCAAGGGGACGCAGCAGAAGAGGAAGTCCTTCGAAACGCAGATATCACAAATGCAAAAGCAGTTCTTATCTTTTCTGACGATTCGATTCATGATTCTCTGTTAGCGGATGGGAAGTCGTTAATCATCGCAAGCTCGATTGAACGAATGTCGACTGAGGTTCATACAACAGTCGAAATAAAGAAAGAAGAACACATTAAGAACTTTACACATGTTCAGGTAGATGAATTTGTCCTGTCACATGAAGCTGTCTCTCGTATGGCAGTTAGATCTGCTTTCACTAAAGGAATCGCTGGGATTTATTCGCAGTTATTAAGTAGAGGACACGGAGACAATTTATACGAAATTGTGGTTCATAAGGATTGGCATACATATCGGGAAGCTTTTGATGCCTTGTTACAGCAGGGAGCTACCTTAATTGCTGATGGAAATAGAATGGACATCAACAGAAGACTTGATCAGGCTATTTCAGAAAATGCAAAGTTACTCGTCATTTGTGATAAGGCTGTATATGAGAAGTTAAAAGGAAAGGAATGGGCTTGATGAGCGAAGTAAACTGGCAGAAAGAAGTCCTGAAAAGAAAAGATGACCTTTTGGGCGATTTAAAAGGGTTATTAAAGATTGAAAGTGTCCTAGATGAACATAATGCGAATGATGAGGCGCCTTTTGGAACAGGAGTTCGTGAAGCTCTTGATTACATGCTTGCGTTAGGAGAACGTGATGGTTACCTTACAAAAGATGTTAAGCACGTTTCAGGTCATCTTGAATTTGGAAAAGGAGAAGAGATTATCGGCATTTTGTGTCATGTCGATGTGGTCCCTGCAGGAAATGGATGGACAACGCCTGCTTTTGAACCTGATTTAAGAGAAGGCAAGCTATTTGCTAGAGGTGCAATTGATGATAAAGGTCCAACGATTGCTTCTTATTGGGCAATGAACATAGTGAAAGAACTATACCCTTCTTTATCAAAACGTGTTCGCATGATTATTGGTACAGATGAAGAAAGTTCTTGGCGCTGTGTTGATACATATTTTAAGCACGAAGAAATGCCTGCGATGGGGTTTGCTCCTGATGCAGTGTTTCCAATCATTCATGCCGAAAAAGGGATTGCTGACTTCGAATGGAATTTTCCAGTAAATGAAGGTGATGATAAAGATATCATTCTTTCATCTTTTCATTCAGGCCAGCGCCTTAATATGGTGCCTGATTATGCGAGTGCAGTATGTAGTAGTGATCAAAACACTTTGTCTGATATGAAAAAGAGTTTTGAGCAATTTCTAGTACAACATGATTTGGAAGGGCAGGCTTCAATTGAAACTGAGCTTTCTCTTGAGGTGCACGGAATATCTGTTCATGGCTCTGCTCCACAAGAAGGAATTAATGCGGCGTTTCGACTGGCTCAATTCTTGGAGAGTCAGGAACTTGATCATAATGGAAAAACTTATATTGAGTTTATAACGAAATGGCTTGTTGATGATTTTAGAGGTGAACGATTAGACGTTTCATTTGAGGACGAAATCACAGGACCTCTTACGATGAATGCAGGTACGTTCTCTTATGGTCATGGAGAGGGTGGTCATATTGGAATGAACCTTCGCTATCCGGTTACATGCCAATTCGATGACGTAAAGGAATCGTTTGAAAAAGTAACGAATCCGTTATCTATCACAATGAATGTACTAGATCATATGACTCCTCATCACGTACCGAAAGATCATGAGCTCATTCAGAAACTTCAACATGTTTACGAGAAGCAAACCAATGAGAAGGCTGAACTGTTATCAATTGGTGGAGGCACATATGCGCGGTCTCTTGAAGCAGGAGTTGCTTTCGGAGCATTGTTTAAAGGGAAACCGCAGTTAGCTCATCAAAAGGATGAGTATGTGGAGATGGACGATTTACTCAAAGCTGCTGCCATCTATGCAGAAGCCATCTATGAGCTTGCTAAATAATAAAGAAAGCGCCATGCCGAACTTCGGCATGGCGCTAGAAATTATAAAGAGCTAAATAAATCGCTTGATAGGTAACGTTCTCCCGAATCGCACGTCATTGTAACGACTACTTGATCAGGGGAAAGCCGTTCGGCAACTTGCATAGCAGCATATACAGCAGCACCTGAAGATGGACCAACGAGTAATCCTTCTTCTCGAGCCAGTTTGCGCGTTACTTCGTACGCCTGTTCATCAGTTATTTTAATAATTTCATCGTAAATTGAAGTGTTTAAAATGTCAGGAACGAAGCCAGGACTCGTTCCAACTAGCTTATGTTTGCCTGGTTTACCACCTGATAGTACCGGTGATCCTTCAGGCTCAACAACGTGAACAGTGAGGTCTGGGTAGTGTTCCTTCAATACTTCTCCAGTTCCAGTAACCGTTCCACCAGTTCCAGCAGTAGAAATAAAGGCAGCAGGCGTAACTCCGAGTTGTTTCATACCTTCAATGATTTCTAGCGCAGTAGTTGTTCGATGCGCATCTGGGTTAGCAGCATTCTCAAACTGCATCGGTATGAAGCTACCTTCAATCGTCTCAGCAATTTCCTTCGCCTTGTTTATTGCGCCAGGCATTTTCTCTAAAGATGGTGTGAGAACGACTTTTGCTCCGTATGCTTTAAGGAGTTTAATTCTTTCTTCGGTTGCATTATCCGGCATCACAATGATAGCAGGATATCCTTTTGCCGCAGCGTTCATTGCAAGACCGATTCCAGTGTTGCCTGAAGTTGGCTCAATAATGGTTGAACCTTCTTTCAGAAGGCCATTTTCTTCAGCCTTTACAATCATATTGTAAGCTGCGCGATCTTTCACGCTTCGGCTAGGGTTAAAGTATTCTAGCTTGGCATAAATTTTTGCACCTTCGGGATTAGGGACGCGGTTTAATTTAAGTAGTGGGGTGTCGCCAATGAGATCGGCCATATTTTCATAGATCATTTAAGCACATCCTTTTCATATAAGTTAAGGTTAAGTTTCATTACCAATTGGTTAAAGTAAAGAAAGGAGTTACTTTCACTTGTGGTAGTTCGTCTCCCGATTTGAAACATACTCCCATTACTGTTCCCCATTATAGCAAAACATGAGCAAAGTGAATAAAATGACGCTTATGAATAAAAAAGTGAAAGAGAATTCAGATTTTTGATAGAATAGAACTAGGATAGAAGGAGTGAACGTTCTTGGGTACTCATTATTTCATTGCGCTCCCCATCCAACCTCACCTTAGACAAGTGTTAGAGCAAGTTAGCTATAGCATTGATTTAGATTTATTTAAGCATATAGTTTATCCTGAAGACTATCATGTCACTGTAGCATTTCTAGGGGATGCTTCTGAAGAGCAACTCTCTTCTCTGCACGATCAGTTGAGCGATGTAGTAGCCACATTTACACCGTTTGAACTAAAACCTGAACGAATAGCTACCTTTGGGCGAGAGAAGCAGCCACGTGTTCTTTATGCAAGTGTTGAAATGAATAAATGGTTGGACAAACTTCAACAAGCAGTCGTTTATGCTTGTTCAAATTCGGGATTTACTCTTGATCAGAGAGAGTATCGACCACATATTACATTAGCGAAAAAATGGCGGGATTCTAACAAAGAGATAGCACCTGATTGGCCAACACTTATTTGTGATAGTCAGGAAGTATCTTGTTTGAAACTCTACAGGGTAGCCCCCATGGAGAAACCAAGGTATCAAGTCGTAAGCACTTATGCGTTTAATAAGCTATAACGTTCTCATTACGACCATTCAGACCGGCCTTCTGTTTGGCTTTTATCTGGTAGGAGTTTACCTCCAAAATGTTTTTGCTCTTCCGGTTCCTGGAAGTGTCGTTGGGATGCTTCTCCTGCTCATCATGCTTTACTTGAAATGGATGCCGATTAGCTGGATCTCAAAGGGAGCTTCGACCCTTTTAAATCATCTGCCTTTACTTTTTATACCGGTTACTGTTGGCATTATGCAACATCTCGACTTCTTTAGCGGGAAAAGTCTACTATTGATTCCGATTGTTCTACTAAGTACATGGGTAGTAATGGGAATAACGGGATTGCTTGGACAGTTTCTTGCGAATCGAAGGGAGTAGAGAATGTTGGTTGTTTTTCATATGTTATTCTGGTTTTTATTAACGCTTGTTTTGTACGTAGTTTTCCGAAGACTATATCAATTAATACCATATCCATTTATGATCCCAGTGCTCACTTGTACGGTTTTCCTTATTTTTATCTTAACAACTTTCGATATATCTTATGATGCTTATTTCAGTGGCGGTCAGTGGATTGATGCTTTGCTTGGCCCAGCTATAGTTGCCCTAGCTTATCCACTTTATCAGCAACGCAAGTTAATGAGTAAATACAAGGTTGAGATTCTGGCAACTGTCTTGACCGCAAGCATGCTTGGTATTCTAACAGGGTATTGGCTTGCTTTTATGAGTGGATTTAATTCTTTAATTACATCAACAATTATTTCGAAAAATGTCACCACACCGGTTGCGATGGAGGTTGCAACTATGACGGGTGGAGAACCAGCCATCGCTGTTATTTTTGTTATGATTGCGGGAATAGGGGGCGCTGTAACTGGCCCGTGGTTGTTTAATATTCTTGGAATTTCTAATTTCCTTGGTATTGGAATGGCGTTAGGTGGAGCATCACATGCGATTGGTACAGCTAAAGCCCTTGAATACGGTGAGGAAGAAGCTGCTGTAAGTTCCATTGGATTAGGATTATGCGCACTTTGTGTATCTGTCTTCGGACCCATCATATTAAAATGGATTTCTTAATTTTACTTATAAGACAAGATGTCAAAATTGGCTTTATTAAATAAAATAGATACTGATAAAGGTTGTAAGCACCTCAGCAAAGGATGGGATTTATTTGATACGAGATTATTCTGCATTTAAAAAAGTAAGCCAGGCTTTTACAGCATATTGGGATGATTTTCGCACAATTACGGTTATGGCCGATATCTCGTTAGATGTTCACGATGCCTACACCCTTACTGATGGTCATTTAGATCTTCCGGTTGAAGTGAAAGAGAATTCTAAAATGGGAAAGAAAAGACTTGTTACATTATACGTAAGCGACGAGTACGTTCCTGGTAATGACTACTTTCTAATTCATACAAGTGGCGAGTCAAGCCTTGTTTTTACAGGGAAAGTTGTTCGAACAGAGGCTTTTGATGATCGCTATCATTATGATGGTGATTTAGGAGCTTTATTAACAGAAAAGGGAACGATATTCAGAGTATGGGCGCCAACTGCAACTGAAGTAATCGTAAATATTTATAATCAAAGCTTTCAGAAACGAATAGAGCTTCCAATGTTAAAACAAGATCGCGGGGTATTCGAATGCTCATCAACTGAAGGGGAAGGGACTCTTTACACATATAGTGTGTATGTGAATGGTGAATGGAGAGAGACAGTTGATCCCTACGCCAAAGCGGCTACTTCAAATTGTAAATTTGGTATGATTGTTAATACAGCTAATACGAATCCCGAAAACTGGGATCCAATGGCGAAACCCGCGTTAGAAAAGCCTTCGGATACAATTATTTATGAGCTTCATGTGCGAGATTTCAGCTCTCAAGCTAAGAGTGGCTTGCAAAATAAAGGAAAGTATAAAGCCTTTACGGAAGAACCACCTGAAAAGGATGGGATCCCATCTGGATTAAATTACATGAAATGGCTTGGCGTTACACATGTTGAATTGCTGCCAATCCAGGATTTTGGCAGTGTAGATGAAATGAAGCCTGAGCCTTCATATAACTGGGGTTATGATCCGATTCATTATTTTGTTCCAGAAGGAAGCTATTCGTTGAACTCACATGAACCTTATACTAGAATTCGAGAAGTGAAAGAAATGATAGCAAGCTTCCATCGTAAAGGGCTGAGAGTAATAATGGATGTGGTTTTCAATCATGTTTATCAGCTTCATGCATCGAATCTAGAAAAAATAGTACCAGGGTATTTCTTTCGATTCGATCAAGGAGGTAAACCTTCAAATGGAACGGGCGTAGGAAATGATACTGCTTCTGAACGAAAGATGATGAGAAAATTAATCATCGATTCCGTTGTTTACTGGGCAAAGGAGTTCGGTATAGATGGTTTTCGTTTCGATTTAATGGGGATCCATGATAAAGAAACGATGAATGACGTGCGCTATGCTCTTGATTGTATTGACCCAACGATTCTTCTATTTGGTGAAGGATGGCACATGAACACGATTTTACCTGATCACCGTAAAGCGATGATTTCTCATGCAAGTGAAATGCCTCGTATCGGATTCTTTAACGATCATTACCGTGATTCTGTAAAAGGAAAATTATTCGATACACGTTCAAATGGTTTTGCAACTGGAAACTTTTCAGTTAAAGAAGATGTAAAGAAGTGTATAATGGGGAGTGTTGACAATCATTTCATTACAGCTTCTCAGTCAATTAATTATGTCGAGTGCCATGATAACCATACATTATGGGATCGCCTGAACCGAAGTCATCCCGATGTAAGTGAAGAAGTTAAGAAACAAATGCACAGGCTTGCTACGGCGATCACACTCCTCTCACAAGGAATTCCTTTTCTTCATGCTGGACAGGAGTTTTTCAGAACAAAAAACGGTGTAGAAGACAGTTATAAATCACCAGATAAAATTAACCGCTTTGATTGGCAGAGAATGAGAGCAGTTCAGGAGAACGTGAAGTACGTAAAAGGTCTTATCGCCATTCGAAAGCACTTCAAAGCATTTAGAATGGCTGAAGTACATGACCTAAAAAGAATTACATTCCTTGATTCACCTGGTCCGTTAATTGCTTACAGAATTAATCAAGCAGAAACAAATGAAACGATGATTGTGATTCATAACGGAGGATTCCACTCTGATGTGATTGATATTGGTGATGGGGAGAAATGGATTCTTGCAGACGGTGTTCAATCAGGTGTTGAACCTATCAGAAAAACGAGTGAAAAAGTCCTAAACATTGCTCCGTTTAATACGATTGTTTTAATGACGAATGATTAAGACATGAAGATTTCGTCAACCTATGTTATAATTTTTTATTCGTAGGCGGTTTTTAGCTAAGTCCGGAGAACGTACCGCTAAAGACAAAAGCAAAACTTCCAGAATCTACAAACTAACGGGAATCGAAGGTGAATTTGTTGGAGAACATTTTAGGCGAAGGTTGGCAGGTGACACCTGCTGGCGGAGCGACAGGCGAAGCATACTTAGCTCAATATGGAGACGAGAAATTATTCCTTAAGCGGAACTCCTCGCCTTTTCTGGCTGTTTTGTCGGCGGAAGGAATTGTCCCGAAACTTCTCTGGACCAAGCGACTTGAGAATGGAGACGTCATTACAGCCCAGAAGTGGCTGCCGGGGAGGGAACTGAAGTCACATGAGATGAAGCAGCCGCGAGTGGCGCAAATGCTTTATAAAATTCATCGGTCTTCAGAACTTCTCAGGATGCTTAATCGTCTCGGAAAAAAGCCTCTATCACCAGACGTGATTTATCTTGATCTTATGCAGAAGTTCGAGAATCATCATCGGACGGATGTTGAGGTAATAAGAGCTCTTTCTTATCTAGCAGCAAATAAAAACGACCTTGAACATGTGCAAAAGGTCGTTTGCCATTGTGATGTTAATCATAATAATTGGATGTTTAGTGAGGAAGGAAATTTGTATTTGATTGATTGGGACGGAGCAGTCGTTGCCGATCCAGCATTAGATATTGGCATGCTCCTTTACTGGTATGTTCCAAAAGAGGAATGGGGAGATTGGCTTACTCATTATGGTCTTACAAATACAGAAGGTCTTCGCCAACGCATGTATTGGTACGTGTTAGCTCAGACCTTACTGTCGATTTACTGGTATGACCATAAAGGGTTGAACGGAGAAGTTGAATTCTGGAAGAAAGACCTTGAGAACTTAAATCATTATCGACTTATTGATACTGATTAATTGTATCTACCCACTGGCTAAGATGAGGCTGGTGGGTTTCAATATGGTCTAGCAAATCAGCATGCAATGCTCCTGCAGAACTGTATTGCTCAATTTGTCCAAGAACCTGCTTTATTTCTGGAGCAATGAATTCGTTTCGTTGCAATGCTGATGCTAATCTTTGGATTTGCTGGCATTCTGAAGATGTCCCAGTACAATCAATGTGATGGTTTTTCAAAATATCAGTCAGAACGTAGAGTTGATCCTCGTGAGAGAGTGGCATATCTTTTCCTCCTTAACAGTACTACTTAGTAGCGTGCGCAGCTTATAAAGAATTATCCTGTTAAGAAAGTATAAAACACGGAGTAACCCGTGTTTTATATGAAATGATATTAATGTGTATCTCCTTTTGCTGCCCATCCGAATAAAGCAGCTACTGAAAGAACGATAACAATCCATGGTGCCCACATAATTAGAAAGTGTTCCATTAAAATCATGCCTCCTTGTCTTCATCATAACCTCTTTGTCTTTCGATTCAACATGATTTTGCTACAATTTTATTACTATTTAATACCCGTCGGACGCGCTTTCTATTCTGTTGATTTCATGGTAAAATGTCGATTGTGTGAAAACGGAAGGTTATTTTCTAAGACATTGTTTCTATAAGAGTATTGGTTGATTTCTAATCCAATCAACTTTGAAATTGCAAAATCTCTTTCAATAACAACAATTTTTTAGAAAAGAGCCAAACGGAAAGAAGATAATAAGGAAGTGAAAGCATGCGTCAAAGAAACAAACCATGGGCGGAGGATATGTTTGCAGAAAATCCTGAACTCGTTCCAACCAACCCTAGTGAAAGAAAAGGAAAATGGAATGATGTTTTTAATAATAGTAATCCAATTCATTTAGAAGTAGGAATTGGGAAAGGTCAGTTTATTATTGGTATGGCAAAACAGAATCCTGATGTGAATTTTGTCGGTTTAGAACTCTCTTCAAGTGTAATGGTATCAGCATTGGAGAAGTTGCTGGAGGAAGACGTTCCAAATGTGCGTTTATTAAATGAAAATGCCCAGGATTTAACGACTATTTTTGAGGAGAACGAAGTAAGTCGCATTTATTTAAATTTCTCTGATCCATGGCCTAAGAATCGCCATGAGAAAAGACGACTTACGTACAAAACGTTTCTTGATCTATATCGTGTTGTGATGAAGCCGAATAGTGAGGTTCACTTTAAGACGGATAATCAAGGACTATTTGAATATTCCCTTCATAGCTTTTCTGCATATGGCATGACATTAAACGAAGTAAGTCTCGATTTGCATCGAAGCGAGATGGAAAACAATGTGATGACTGAATATGAGGAAAAGTTCTCTGCAAAAGGCAGTCGAATATATCGTTGTGAAGCACAATTTAGATCGTAAGCCGTTGTTTAAACGGCTTTTTTTTAATTATGTTTGAAAGCGGTTTCTTTTAATGAGAAAATAATATGGAATTCAAAAAAAGGGGGATATCGATGGAACAGTTAAAAGTTGGGACATTATCGATCACATGGCTTAGAGGTGGCGTAACTCACATGGATGGAGGCGCCATGTTTGGAGTCGTTCCAAAACCACTTTGGAGCAAGAAGTACCCTGTGAATGAAAAGAATCAAATAGAGCTTAGAACAGATCCTTTGCTACTCCAATGGCAGGGAAAGAATATTCTAGTGGAATCAGGTATTGGATTAGGGAAACTCGATGATAAGCAGAAGAGAAATTATGGTGTACATGAAGAATCAGATGTTCGTTCCTCGCTAGAAGAACTTTCGCTATCAGTAGAGGATATTGATATTATTCTTATGACTCATCTCCACTTTGATCATGCGAGCGGATTAACAGAACCGGTTGAAAATGGATACAAATCGACTTTTCCAAATGCTGTGATATATACTTCTGAAGTAGAATGGAACGAGATGAGAGATCCTAACATTCGTTCAAAGAATACATATTGGAAAGAAAATTGGGAAGCTGTACAAGATCAGGTGCGCACTTTCAGTGGTTCTTATGAAGTCCTTCCAGGGTTAATGATGCACCATACTGGAGGACATAGTGATGGGCATTCCATTATTACAATGGAAGAAGGCGACGAGTATCTAATTCACATGGCTGATTTAATGCCAACTCATGCTCATGCAAATCCACTGTGGGTTCTTGCGTATGATGATTATCCAATGACTTCCATTTATGCAAAGGAGAAATGGATTAAAGATGCTGTTGAGAAAAACTCATGGTTTATCTTTTATCACGATGCGATTTATCGAGGGCTTAAATGGGATGAATCTTATAAAGTGATGGATGAAGTGAAACGAGAAAGTTAATTGTAAGGAAGGCTGCAGAATAGCGGTCTTCCTTTTTTGTTTGGCTGTTTATGTAGACATTGTTGTTATTTAGCGGTTAATTTCCGCTCCAGTATGCTCGCTTTCCGCAGGGCGGGCGGTGAGCCTCCTCGGCGCAATAAAACATTGCGCTGTGGGGTTTCGCCTGTCCCGCTAGTCCCGCAGGAGTCGAGCATCCTTCCGCTCCAATCAGCTAATGTGGTTCTTTATACAAAAATTCTTTCAAAAGCTAAAATCTTTTAGAAAAGATCCTTATTTGGAATGGATCGTTGAATTATATATTCAAGTTTCCCTATATAATCAACAATATTTGAATGATTTTGCCTATTAATGATTGTTTGTGAATGATTTTGATTGAAAATGATTGACTTCTGAAAGTGCTTTCATTATACTGTGATTAGAAAGTAGGTGGTGAACTTGCTAAATGCGGAGCGTCATTTCATCATATTACAAGTTCTGAAGGAAAAGGAAACAGCAACTGTGCATGAGTTAAGTGAGGCTACAGGTGCTTCGGTATCGACAATACGTCGCGATCTTGTCCAACTAGAAGACGAGAATAAACTGAAACGCGTTCATGGAGGTGCATCTCTTTTTCGCTCAAAGTGGACGGAGCCGTCACTCGGTGAGAAATCCACTCAGAATCTGGATGAGAAAGCTAAGATTGCAGCTTATGCCGCTGAGTTAGTAAAAGATGGTGACTGTATTTTTCTTGATGCAGGAACAACGACACAAAAAATTGGCGAGTTCTTGCATGGTAAAGAGGTTATTGTCGTCACGAATGGGTATCAGGTCATTGAGAATCTTATGGCAGAAGGAATTACAACTTATATCGTAGGTGGAAAGTTTAAAGCAAGAACTGGAGCTATGACAGGTCCAAAGGCGCTTGAAAGCATTGAAACTTATCGATTTGATAAATGTTTTATTGGAATTAATGGTATTCATGAAACGCTCGGGTACACAACAGCTGACCCAGATGAGGCAATTATCAAGAGAGCCGCGATAAAGCTCTCACGACAGCCGTACATTGTCGCGGATTACTCCAAAATAGGTGAATCAGCTTTCAGTAAAGTGGCAGACATAGAAGAATGCACAATTATAACGAATGAACATCCTGATATTAACTACGATGCAATTAAACATACAACAGTAGAAGTGGTGAAGATATGATATATACAGTTACCTTAAATCCATCTGTAGATTACATTGTCCAACTTGATAACCTTAAGACAGGCCTAGTTAATACGGTTGATGAAGAAACGAAACTTGCTGGCGGTAAGGGTGTAAACGTAACGCGAGTTCTTAAAAGGCTCGGTCATCAATCCACTGCTTTAGGTTTTGTGGGTGGGTTTACAGGTCAGTTTATCGAAAAGTCCCTTAATGATGAGGAATTATCTACCAAATTTATTCACGTTGAAGGCGACACACGCATCAACATTAAACTCAAAAGTGGTGAAGAAACTGAAATCAATGGATTATCCCCATCTATCTCGGAAGATCATGTGGATAAATTATTTGAGCAACTTTCTCAAACAGTCCCAGGTGATTTGGTCGTGATGGCAGGTAGCGTTCCTGCAAGCATTGATCAGTCGATCTATTCACGCATCCTTTATTCTTTACCAGATGGTGTACAAGCCATTGTAGACACGAAAGGAAAAGCGCTGGAAGAAACAGTGAAAGCAAAACCATTTCTTGTTAAACCAAACCATCATGAGCTTGGCGATTTATTTGGAGTTACAGTGACGACAGTTGATGATGCGGTGAAGTATGGCAAGAAAGTTCAAGCAATGGGCGCAGAGAATGTCATCGTTTCTATGGCGGGAAATGGCGCAGTATTAATTACACAAGAAGATATTCTTTTTGGAAATGTCCCAGTTGGTCACGTTAAAAACTCGGTTGGAGCAGGTGACTCAGTGGTTGCTGGTTTTCTAAGTACTTATATAGAAACAGGAGACCTCAAGGAAGCATTCCAATCAGGTATTGCAGCAGGAAGTGCTAGCGCATTTTCATCAGGATTTTGTACGGAAGAGGAAGTCCAGACATTACGAAAACAAATTTCGGTTAAACCGTATGATAATGGGGGAGGTCAAAAATAATGAGAATCACAGAATTATTAACAAAAAAGACAATGATTCTAGACCTTGAATCAAGTTCCAAAGATCAGGTTATCAATGAACTTTCTGAAAAACTATATTCTGCTGGTAATTTACAGGACCTGAAGGCGTTTAAAGAGGCGATTCACGCGAGAGAAAACGAAAGTACGACTGGTATTGGTGAAGGTATAGCGATTCCTCATGCTAAGACTGCGGCAGTAAAGTCGCCGGCTATTGTATTCGGCCGTTCTGAAGTAGGGATAGACTATCAATCTCTTGATGGTCAACCTGCTCACTTGTTCTTTATGATTGCAGCAACTGAAGGTGCCAACCAAACACACCTAGAAGCCCTTTCGAGGCTATCTTCTTTCTTAATGGATACAGAATTTCGTAAAGGACTTTTGAAAGCGCGAACAGAAGAAGAAGTGCTTCAGGCGTTCGATCAAAAAGAAGAGGAAAAAGAGTCAGAAGAAGTTGAAGAAGCAAATGATGCGACCGGTAAAATTCTTGCTGTTACTGCCTGTCCTACAGGTATAGCTCATACGTATATGGCAGCGGATGCATTAAAAGCAAAAGCGGGTGAATTAGGATACGGTGTAAAAGTGGAAACGAATGGTTCAGGTGGAGTGAAAAACCGTCTTACTGATGAAGAGATTGAGAAAGCTCCAGCAATTATTGTCGCAGCAGATACAAAAGTGGAAATGGAACGTTTTAAAGGTAAGAAGGTAATCGAAGTACCTGTAGCTGAAGCCATTCGAAAACCAGCAGATTTATTAAAGCAGGCAGCTAGCGGCGATGCGCCAATCTATAAACCTTCTGGTTCATATGAAGATCAAATTAGCGAGAAGAAAAACGAAAGAAAAGGCAAGCAGTCTCCTTTCTATAAACACTTAATGAATGGTGTTTCAAACATGCTTCCTCTCGTTGTTGGTGGTGGTATCTTAATCGCACTTTCCTTTATCTTTGGAATTAATGCCGCAGATCCTAATGATCCAAGTTACAACGCTTTTGCTGCAGCACTTAGCACAATTGGCGGTGGAAATGCCTTTGCACTTATGATTCCTGTCCTTGCTGGATTCATTGCAATGAGTATCGCAGATCGTCCTGGTCTTGCTCCTGGTCTTGTCGGTGGTCTAATGGCTTCAACGAATGGCGCTGGATTCCTGGGTGGGTTAATTGCCGGATTCCTTGCAGGTTACGCGGTTCTTCTTCTTAAAAAGCTGTTCTCAGGTCTTCCACAGTCACTTGAAGGCTTAAAACCGGTATTGCTTTATCCGTTGTTTGGTATTTTTATTACTGGAATTATTATGATGTATGTTGTGATCGAACCTGTAGGAGCTCTTAACACCGGTCTAGAAAATTGGTTAAGCGGGATGGGCACAACGAACAAACTATTACTTGGTTTAATTCTAGGCGGAATGATGGCGGTTGATATGGGCGGTCCAATTAATAAAGCAGCATTTACGTTCGGAATTGCAATGATTGATGCTGGTAACCTTACGTACCATGCCGCTATTATGGCAGGGGGAATGACGCCTCCATTAGGACTGGCACTTGCTACAACCTTATTTAAAAAGCGTTTTAACAAAACAGAACGAGAAGCAGGGAAAGTAGCTTATGTGATGGGCGCATCTTTCATAACAGAAGGAGCCATTCCTTTCGCGGCAGCTGATCCAGGACGAGTAATCCCTTCCATTATTGTTGGATCTTCTGTCGCAGGTGCATTAACGATGTTATTCAACATTGCGTTACCAGCACCACATGGTGGAGCGTTTGTTATGTGGTCGGTAAATAATATCTCACTTTCTCATATCCTCCTCTATATTCTTGCAATTGTAATCGGTACGGTCATTACAGCTTTAATGGTAGGAATATTGAAGAAGTCGAAACCAGAAGTACAGGCATAATAGTATGAAAAGGTCCCAACAAGGGGCCTTTTTATTTTATTTCTAGGCTATGTTAGCTCATAATGTTGATGCTTGAAACAATTATTGAATAAAAAACCACATATCAAAGTTGATTGGAGCGGAAGGATGCTCGACTCCTGCGAGACAGGTGAGACCCCACAGGATCGGAAATCAAACGCTATAAAGTAAAAGCAATAAAGTCTGCGAAAAGAGCTTTCTAAAAAGATGGAGAGTGCTATTTTACCATAATGTGTTAAAAGTCCAGTTGTGATGAGAGGGTGTGAGAAGGCGTGAGACACGATATATGTCCATCTCGTAAATACAGATTATACTGAGATACAAATGTTAGCGTTTTCACTTACTATCTTACGAGTATGCTTATTTCTTGTTGTATAAAGGTTGAAGCGTTCAGAAAGCAGTGTTAGTATAAATGACCGTAGATGATTTTTCGGAAATCCAAAGGAGGCAATCATGCTAGAAAATAAAACCGTAACGTTTATCGGAGCGGGTTCAATGGCAGAAGCAATGGCAGCAGGAATGATTGAGTCAGGTACTATTGAACCTGAACGTATTATTATGACAAACAGAAGTAATGAACAACGTCGTCAGGAGCTTATGGAGAACCACGGCGTATTGGCGACTCAAAGTATAGAATTCGCAGTTCGTGAAGCTGACGTTGTTATCCTGGCAATGAAGCCAAAAGATGTTGAACGTGCACTAGAAGGAATTGAAGATTTCATTACAAATGAACAACTTCTACTTTCCGTTCTTGCTGGGGTACCTTCATCATTTATAGAGGAAAAACTGGAAGGCGATCAGCCAGTTATCCGCGTTATGCCGAACACATCAAGTATGATTGGTAAATCAATTTCTGCTCTTGCAGCAGGAGAACATGTATCTGATGAGCAGGTAACAACTGCCCGCGCACTTATCCGTTCAATCGGCGAAACAGTTGTGATCGGTGAAGAACAAATGGACGTATTTACAGGTGTTGCAGGAAGTGGACCAGCTTATATCTATTATGTAATTGAGAGCCTCGAAAAAGCAGCAATTGAGGGAGGAATTGAAACGGAAACTGCTCGCAAAATGGCTGTCCAAACTGTACTCGGTGCAGGAATGATGGCAGAGCAATCAGAAGATTCTCCTTCAGCTCTTAGAAAGAAAGTGACTTCTCCGAATGGTACAACTCAAGCAGGACTTGAAGCATTGTATGAGAACGGTGGCGGAGAAGCATTTGAAGCTGCAGTGGAAAATGCTGCAACTCGTTCAAAAGAAATTAGTAATCAATTTAATAAAAAACCAGTAACACAGTAAGAGCCGGTACAAACCGGTTCTTTTTTTTGATTGTTTTCGTAGACAATAAAGCGGTTGATTTCCGCTCCAGGATGCTCGCTTTCCGCGGGGCGGGCGTTGAGCCTCCTCGTCGCTAACGCTCCTGTGGGGTCTCACCTGTCCCGCTAGTCCCGCAGGAGTCGAGCATCCTTCCGCTCCAATCAGCTAAGTGTTGTTCTCTATAGAAAAATCTTTTAAAAGCAACAATCTTTTAGAGAGCCTTTCTTATTTTGTTGAAACTGTTTAGGGTTAGACTGTTAGAAATCATAAGATGTCGGGTACCATTAGTAATAAACTGGATGATCTGTCCCGAGTTTCCTCGTATTGGATGTTCTTTTCTTCAAAATGTTAGTAGAATAATAGAAGGAATATGATATGATAAGAATTGGATAATTTGTTTGTTAGAGGAGGAAAAAATGATGAAAAAGGGAATTTTTGCTCTTATTGCTGCATTTTTAGTCGCATTTCCTTTTGCGGGTACAGCAGCAAATGCTGAAGCACAGGTTAGTGATGAAATTAAAAAAGGTGTTACGAGTTACCTGGAAGAGGAACATTACGATTATGATAAAGGTTCTCTCAAAGTTCAAGATGCTGAGACTCTTAAAGTAGATAGTTCAGCAGATAAAGAGTTCAGTCAGGTGTCTATGATGGTAGTTGACTTTAGTACTGTTCGTGACAACATTTTCTTTGAAAATCATACACAGGTCCTTTTCTATGACACAGAATCTAATGCTGTCATTCCAGATGCGCAAGTTTTAGATTTGGAGAAAGCGAAAGAGTTTAAGGACAGCCATGAAACAGGTCAGCATCTTCATATGGGTGTCATTCTGTTCTTAAGTGCAATCATGTTCGTAGTGCCATTCCTAATCGCTTACATGTGGTCAAAAAACAAATATTCTACACTAAGCTTTAAATTGAAAAACAATGTATATGAAACAAACTCTACATTCTAAATTTAAACTGAAACAAAATCCCCCTTCGATTTAATTCGAAGGGGGATTTTTTATTGAGATTGCAAGTCAACGAGTGTCCCTGTTTCTGCATCTACCATGAAATCAAGCTGTAGTAGCTGGCCCTCTTTCTCGCAAGTCAATCCACCTGAGTAGACGGTGAATGGGAGATTGAATTTCTCAACTGAATCTGTTTTCATATGAATCCATGAGCCTTTAATCGTATACACAGGCTTAACAGCACCCTTTACGGCTTTAAGGGCTTTCTCGGGTGATAGATACGTTTGTCTTGAAGCGATTGAAGCTGTTGAAATTGCTGCAGCACTTGCGCCTATAAGCGCGCCTACTAAAACATCTCTCGTTCTCATTCTCCTGAAGTCTCCCTTCTAAAACTACCCTATTTCATTTCCCTCTTCAGTATATCGGAAGTTCTCGTTCCAACCAAATGTTTATGCTGAAAATTCATGACACTAGCAACACGTATTCAGATTCGATACAATAGAAGTAGAAAATAGGAACGATGAAAGGGGATACATATGAAAGAAGAGACGCTGTCACTATTTAAAACGTTAACAGAACTACAAGGAGCACCAGGGTTCGAACACGATGTTAGAAAGTTTGTGAAGGGTGAAATCAGTAAATATAGTGATGAAATCATTCAGGATAACCTCGGAAGTGTTTTCGGAGTGAAAAGGAATTCAGGTCCGCGTATTATGGTTGCGGGTCATATGGATGAAGTAGGATTCATGGTTACATCTATTACTGAAAATGGAATGCTACGCTTTCAGCCACTTGGTGGTTGGTGGAGTCAAGTGCTTCTTGCACAGCGCGTAGAGGTTATGACGAAGAACGGCCCGATTCCAGGTGTCATTGGCTCAATTCCTCCACACCTGCTTGATGATGCAACACGTAATAAACCAATGGCAATTAAGAACATGCTTATTGATATTGGTGCAGATAACAAAGAAGATGCTGAACGAATTGGTGTTAAACCAGGACAACAGATTGTTCCAACTTGCCCATTCACTCCAATGGCGAACAATAAGAAGATCATGGCCAAGGCTTGGGATAACCGTTACGGAGTTGGACTTGCGATTGAGCTTCTCAAGGAACTTCAAAATGAAGAACTTCCAAATGAATTGTATTCTGGAGCAACAGTTCAAGAGGAAGTGGGATTAAGAGGGGCGCAAACAGCAGCAAACATGATCAATCCAGATCTTTTCTATGCCCTTGATGCAAGTCCAGCAAACGACATGACAGGTGATAAAAATGAATTTGGACAGCTTGGAAAAGGAGCGCTACTTAGAATTTATGATCGCTCCATGGTAACGCATCAAGGATTAAGAGATTTTGTACTTGATACTGCCGAAAGCAATGAAATCCCTTATCAATATTTCATTTCTCAAGGTGGAACGGATGCAGGTCGAGTTCATTTATCGAATAATGGTGTACCTTCGGCTGTTGTTGGGATATGTTCAAGATACATTCATACTTCATCTTCCATTATTCACGTTGATGATTATGCTGCAGCAAAAGAGTTGCTCATTAAGCTCGTTAAATCAACTGATCAAACGGCAGTCGATAGTATTCGATCAAACGTGTAAGTTAAAGGAGCCTTAGCGGCTCCTTTTGTTTGCAGAAATGTTTACTTGAACAAAAATGCATATCTATTCTAAGGGAGGTTAGCTTTTGGTACAAGTTGCAGTAGGATCCACAAATCCAGTCAAAGTAAATGCTGTAATCGCGTGTTTCGGTGAAGACGCAGAAGGAATATCTGTTGCATCTGGGGTTCGGGACCAGCCATGGGGGGATGAAGAAACAATAGTAGGTGCAAAACAACGGGCGAAAGCAGCAATGAAACAAGCACAAGCAAAGATCGGAATAGGACTTGAAGGCGGAGTACAGTTGATTGATGAGCGACTTTATGTATGCAATTGGGGTGCACTTGTTGATGAAGATGGAGTGAAGATTGTCGCTGGTGGTGCAAGATTTCCACTTCCAGAGGAAATTAAAGAAAAAATGGTTCAGGGTGAAGAATTAGGGCCAGTCATCTCAGCGTTTGCAAAAAGATCAGAAGTAAACAAAAAAGAAGGCGCAATCGGAATTTTCACCAACAGCGCCATTACGAGAACAGACATGTATAAACAAATTGTAGAATTATTACTTGGTCAATATCATTTCTATACTCGTTAGTTTGTTTCGAAAATATAAGACAATGCTTTAAGAGCTTGCTCCTCAGTCTCTACTACTACTTGTGCCTTGTTGGCAATCTCTTTCAAGGGATGATGCAATGATTCCGGGCGAATGAGAATCAGTGGCTTTTGAAGAGCGATAGCGGTTCCTGCATCCATTGCGCTGTTCCACTGCTTATAGTTCTCCCCAAACAATGCAATCACAACATCAGATTTATTCAAAAGTACTTGAGTTCTAAGATTGTTTATTTCAGAAGCCGCTTCATCTTTAAAGATCGCATTCGGTTGTTCACCTTTAATCTCTTCACCAATGTTATCTGACCGATCGTGATTTTCCATTGGACCAACGAAATGAATAGGAAGCTCCATTTTTTGTGCTTTGTTTTTTAATTCACTACGCCAGTTATCGTGAATTTGTCCTGCGAGATAAACTGTTAATTCCATCAGTAACGCCTCCTTAAATATGGTAACGAAATGATTGTATCATGGGGTTTCTGAATATTCCCAGTAAAGTGAACGCAGTATTGTGCTATTGGTGAAGTGTATACTACTAGTAGATAAGTTGGAAGGAGAGTAAGATGAAAGAATTTTTGCAGAAGAAGGGAATTACACTGTCACCTCGTGTGTACTTTATTACTGCCCTTAGCTATATGGCGCTTGGGTTATTCTCTTCGCTCATTATTGGACTTATTCTTAAAACAATAGGGGGACAAATTCCTCCGCTATCATTCTTAATCCCAATCGGTACACTTGCGATGGAGTTAATGGGACCTGCAATTGGTGTAGCTGTGGCTTATGGTCTTGGTGCTCCTCCACTTGTTCTTTTTGCCTCATTACTCGCGGGTGCAGCAGGTGCTGAACTCGGTGGACCAGCTGGGAGTTACGTAGCTGCCATCGTAGCAGCTGAAGCAGGGAAGCTTGTTTCAAAATCAACAAAACTTGATATAATTATTACTCCGCTTGTTACAATTTTCGCGGGTTTTGGGACCGCAAAACTCATTGGACCTGGTATCAATACATTTATGACAAATTTTGGTTCACTTATTATGTGGGCAACAGAGCAACGTCCTATATTAATGGGCATTATTGTTGCAGTTCTAATGGGACTTGCCCTTACAGCACCTATCTCAAGTGCAGCAATTGCTATTATGCTTGGATTAGAAGGACTAGCAGCAGGTGCAGCAACCATTGGTTGCGCTGCTCAAATGGTTGGTTTTGCAGTAAGCAGCTATCGGGAAAATGGGTTTGGTGGAGTAATCGCTCAGGGTGTTGGGACGTCTATGCTACAAGTAGCGAACATTGTTCGTAATCCATGGATATTGGTTCCTCCAACTGTAGCAGGAGCGATTATTGCTCCATTTGGTAGCGGCTGGATCATGATGGTCAACAATTCTGCAGGAGCTGGAATGGGCACAAGTGGGTTTGTAGGACAGATTATGACTTTAAATGTTATGGGAGCTAGTGGAAGTGTGTGGCTTGCAATCGTACTGTTGCATTTTATTGGACCAGCAGTGATAAGTCTGCTAATATCCGAATTAATGAGAAAAAAAGGGCTTATTCGCCCTGGAGATATGAGAATTAACACAGAATAATAATAATAAGGAGGATCATCATGAAGAAATTCGAAAAACATGAAGAGTATTTAGAGGCAATTAAAGAAGGGAAGTCTGTACTATTGTTTTCTGCAGACTGGTGTCCTGATTGTAGAATTATTGAGCCATTTCTTCCAGAGCTAGAAAAGAAATACTCTGAGTTAGATTTCTACTACGTGGATCGAGACGATCATATTGATCTTTGTCAACAAATGGATGTTTTTGGTATACCAAGTTTTGTTGCTTACCAAGATGGCGAAGAAACTGGTCGCTTTGTAAGTAAGCTCAGAAAATCACAAGAAGAAATTGAAGAATTCCTTACTACTGTAAAGTAATCATGAACAAAGCTATGCTCAGCGTAGCTTTGTTTTTGTATTATTGTTTTTCATGGTATGATAAAGTGACAGCTCAGTACGTATATGGTGGTGAAAAAAGATGGAACCGAAAGATTTGAAAAAGTTGCTCGAGAATCGACTTCAACAAGAAGATCGTGAGCTTACATACGACAAAAAAGAAGACAAGTTAAGGGTAGAAGATAAGACAACTGGAAAAGGAATGAGTCTTGGACTGAAGGGTCTCTCTGCAAAGTACGAAGAGCGGAAAGAAAAGTTACTTGATGAAGTGGTGCATCATGTAGAAGAAACCCTTAAAGCAATGAAAGAAACCCAAGAACTTAATGGGAAAGAAAATAGTATATTCCCTGTTATCCGTTCGGGTTCTTTTGCTTCTGAAACAGAGACGGGTGTGCCGTTTGTGTTTGTAGAACATACTGCAGAAACAAGAATTTATTTCGCACTTGACCTCGGTAATTCCTATCGTTTAATCGATCAGGATTGGCTTGAGAAAGAAGGTTGGACAAAAGAAGCGTTACATGAAGTTTCAATGTTTAATCTACGCGGGCTTTCGACAGAGATGAAAACAGATACTGTTGCAGGGAATACCTTTTATTTCTTAAATACGAATGATGGGTATGATGCGAGTCGAATTCTAAATGATTCGTTACTCGAACGAATGGCGAAAGAAGTAAAGGGAGAACTTGCTGTAGCTGTACCACATCAAGACGTGTTAATTTTTGCAGATATTGAGAATGAACGCGGTTATGAAGCGCTAGCCCAGCTTACAATGCATTTCTTTTCGAGCGGCCTTGTTCCAGTAACTGGTCTACCATTCATTTATGAAGATGGGAAGCTTGAACCAATATTTATTATGGCGAAAAACAAACCAAAAAAATAATCACTGGTAAAAGGAGTACAATGAATATGAACATGTTTTACAACAAAGAAGGCGTTGGAGACACACTAATTATCACGCTTAGTAGCACTGAACGAGATGATAAAGCTGTTGAACGAAATGGTAATGTAGCACGTATTTATAGTAAAGAAACAAATAAAACAATCGGTTATAACTTGTTTGAGTTTTCTACTGTCTATCAAGTTGAAGCAGCAGGCGTAGTGGAAGGAAATGAAGAGCTCGTTTCATCAGTTAATACATTAATTAAAGAGAATGGGTTCACTGATGAACTTAAGTTCGATGCGTCTCCAAAATTTGTTGTTGGCTTTGTTGAAGAAATGGAAAAGCATCCTAATGCTGATAAATTAAACATTTGTCAGGTGAATGTTGGAGAAGAAAAGCTACAGATCGTTTGTGGAGCACCTAATGTGGATGAAGGGCAAAAAGTTGTCGTTGCTAAAGTTGGTGCAGTGATGCCTTCTGGAATGATCATTAAAGATGCTAGCTTGCGTGGTGTGGAGTCTACCGGTATGATTTGTTCAGCTAGAGAGCTGGATTTGCAAGATGCACCTCAGGAAAAAGGAATTCTTGTCCTACCTGATGATTATGAAATCGGATCTGAATTCAAAGCCTACTAGAATTTTTCTAGTAGGTTTTTTCTTTCTGGAAAGAAGGTAATAGGGATATAGAACCTGTTTTAGCATTTTTAGACGAAGAAGTAGCATTTTTAACGAAAGATTTTAGAAACAGCCTTACAATGATAGGGGAGTTTCCGATAAAATAGAAGAACAGTGCGAGATAAAAGGGCTTAATTAGAAAAGGTGATAGTAAGTGGAAAATAATTGGGTAAAAAGAGTGTGGAATAAATTATTTGATGTTGATGAAGAAGAAGAAGAAACGATTGATAAGAGAAATGAACAAGCTCCAGTACGAAAGCGAACACAGGATCACAGTCCGATCGATCGCAAGCACTCAATTGGACGTATGGAAAGTGCAAATCGAAAGAGTGAAGCTAGAGTTGTTCACCAATATCCTCGGGAAGGTAATTTCCGTTTTCCTCTGATTCCAGATCAATCGAATAATAGATTACGCAAAGACTTGCAAGCAGAACAACCAGAACGGAAGGAAAGTGAAAAATCAGCACCTTCGTGGTCAGAGCAGCATAAACAGGTCCAGCCTAAGAAGCAGGGACCATCTAGAAGTACTGTAAGAAATTCTAAGTCAGCTGAAGTTGAAGACGTCAAAAGCAAGAAGTTTACTGGTGTAAACTTTAAACCATCAGATATACCATCACCAATCTATGGGTTTAGTAAGCGACCAGTCGCTGAAAAGATGGAAGAAGCTGCTAAAAGTCCATCGAGCACCCACTACACCTCTCTTGATGAAAACAAAACGATGGAGAAGCTAATTCGAGATACAGAAACGTATTCTGCTAAAGAAGAGACTGGCCAATCTATCATTAATGAAACTAGTACGTTTGAGTCGAAAGAAAATCAAGTAGATGAGTCTCCAGCTGAGAAAGACAATGTACTAAGTGAGCAGGCTACACAAGTTGATTCGACATCAGAGATTGAGGAATTGCGTCGTGCAGCACCAACAGATCATCCAGTTGAAAATTCAGTAGAAGAACCAATAACTTCTCAAGATGACGAACAAGAGCCCGTTGGAGAAGACTACGAACCAACTGTGGATAATGATCTGGTTGATCAACCTGAAGATGATAAGACGTTTGAAGAACAGGTAGATTCTCTAGAAAATGCAATCATTGAAGAACAGGATGTATTTCAGAATGGCAATAGTGATGAAAGTCATGATATAAGTGAAATTATTCATGCAGGATCAAGTGTTTCAGAATCAGATGAAATAAACTCACAGACTAGTGATGTTGAACCAACAACTACACCAGAGCAAGAAGATCAAAGTAGAGTCAATGCTAAGGAAGAAGTGCAAGAACAACAAACTCAGCCAAAACGAGAAGAAGGCCGGCCGAAACCACAGGTTCCTTACAATGTGATGATGCTTGCGAATGATAGAAGGCATCTTTCCAAGAAACCAGTAGCTGGAGCTGAATACAAGCTTCCTCCAATTTCGCTTCTAGATATTCCTCCAAGAAATGAAGGTACTGATGATCAGTGGCTGCAGGAACAGCGAGAACTTCTAGAATCAACTCTAGAAAACTTTAATGTTCAAGCTCGTGTGGTGGGAGCTACGATGGGGCCAACGGTTACACGATTTGAGGTTCAACCAAGTCCTGGAGTAAAAGTAAATAAAATAACCAATCTAAGTGATGATATTAAACTTAGTTTAGCTGCTAGAGATATTCGAATGGAAGCACCTATTCCTGGAAAGAACGCCATAGGAATTGAAGTCCCTAACCCCACAAGTAAACCAGTATTCATTCGAGAGATTGTGAGAAGTGGCGCATTTCAAACGGAAGGTTCACTCTTAAATGCTGCCCTTGGTTTTGATATTGCAGGAGAAGCAAAAATAACAGACATACAAAAAATGCCTCATGGTCTAATTGCAGGTGCAACGGGATCTGGTAAAAGTGTTTGCATTAACTCGATTCTAGTAAGCTTGCTTCTTAAAGCGAATCCAAACGATGTGAAAATGTTGTTAATTGATCCGAAAATGGTTGAGTTAGCACCATATAATGGTCTTCCGCACCTTGTGACACCTGTCATCAACGATGTTAAAGAAGCAACAACTGCATTAAAATGGGCAGTTGATGAAATGGAAGAGCGCTATGAAAAATTTGCTGCTGCTGGGGTTCGTGACATTAAGCGATATAATGAGAGAGCAATCAATCATGGGGAACCACAGCATAAACTCCCATACATTGTCATTGTTATTGATGAGCTTGCTGATTTAATGATGGTCTCTCCTCAAGATGTAGAAGATGCTATTTGTCGAATTGCTCAAAAAGCAAGAGCATGTGGGATTCATCTTCTTGTAGCGACCCAACGTCCTTCAGTAGATGTGATTACTGGACTTATTAAAGCAAACATTCCAACTCGCATTGCGTTCTCTGTATCTTCACAAATTGATTCTAGAACCATCCTTGATGCTAGCGGAGCTGAGAAGCTGCTTGGGAAAGGCGATATGCTGTGCCTTGAGAATGGTTCATCTAAACCGGTGCGTTTACAGGGCAATTTTGTATCAGATGAGGAAATTGAACGTGTCACTTCTTTTGTAAGAAAACAGCGGAAGCCAAATTATTTAATTAAAAAAGAAGATCTAATGAAAAAACAACAATACAATGATCAAGAAGATGATTTGTTTGAAGAAGCCTGTATGTGGGCAATTGATCAAGGGCAGGCCTCGTCTTCCGCATTGCAAAGACGGTTCAGAATTGGGTTTAACCGTGCTGCAAGATTAATTGAAATGATGGAAGAGCGCGGATTGGTATCTGAGGCGATGGGTAGTAAACCTCGAAGTATTTTAATGAATAAAACCGATTTTGAAGAAGCCTTCTTTAAAGATATGCACGTATAGTGCATATCTTTTCTACTTGTTTTATACAAGCTAGTTCTATATGATATATAGTGTTAAACTTGTGTTGAATTTATAGTCAGGTAAGTGAATGGTTGAACATAGAGAGCTCACATTCGAATGACGAAACTACTTGAAGGAGCCCCATTATGAAAGAAATTGAACTTAAGATGCAAGGCAAAATAAAAAGGCTAACAAACCGAACCTTTAAATTTGATGAGCGTGTGGGAGAAGGATGGTTTTCCGCGGTATACTTTCTGAAAACATGTGAAATTGTGGAAGAGTTCAAACCAAACAACGTGGTTACCATGCAATTTTTTCAAAAACACGACGCAGTTCTTTGTGGTTCAGACGAAGCAATTGCACTAATTAAGACTTTTGCCAAAGATCCCGATTCTCTTGAAATCGACTCTCTCAAAGATGGAGATAAAATTTCACCATTTGAAACTGTTCTCAAGATTAAAGGCCCATATCAGAACTTTGGTTTTCTCGAAGGTATTATTGATGGTATTCTAGGCAGAAGAACATCAGTCGCTACGAATGTTTATCATGTAGTTAAAGCTGCCCGCTCTTCAGGCATACAAAAACCAGTCATCTTCATGGGCGACCGTGACGACCATTACACCCAACAAGCTGGAGATGGGTATGCATCCCATATTGGAGGATCTACTGCGCAGGCTACACATGCGATGAACGAATGGTGGGGAAAAAGAGGAATGGGTACAATGCCTCACGCCCTTATACAATTGTTTAAAGGGGATGTAGTTGAGGCATCTAAAGCCTACCATGCTAAATATCCTGAAGATGAATTAATTGCGCTCGTTGATTACAATAACGATGTTGTGACAGATGCTCTACGTGTTGCAAGAGAATTCGGAGATACTTTGAAGGGCGTTCGCGTGGATACGTCTCGTACAATGGTTGATCAGTATTTCTGGCGTAACCCTGATGTTCTAGGTACATTTGATCCGAGGGGTGTAAATGCTGAGTTAATTTTTGCTCTGAGAGAAGCACTTGATGAAGAAGGATACGGCCACGTCAAAATTGTAGTAAGCGGTGGCTTTACAGAAGAAAGAATTAGAACATTTGAATCTCAGAACGTTCCAGTTGATATTTATGGAGTAGGCAGTAGCCTACTTAAGGTAGATATTGGTTTTACAGGTGATAATGTGATTCTGGATGACGAACCAGAAGCTAAAGCTGGTAGGAAATACCGTCATAATCCACGCCTAGAGCGTGTTGAATAACCAAAAAAGACAGGAACAATCTCCTGTCTTTTTTGCGCCCGTATCGATTCTTTAATGAAATGAATTATATTGTAGGCCTGTCTCTTTTTCTGCTATAATGTAGTATTGAAAAGAAAAGCAGAGCATACTTGTAATGACATCATATACTAAAGAAGGTTAAGCGGAGAAGAAATGAAAGTGTGGAGGTTCTGAAATGACTATATATCACTTTGTTGGCATTAAGGGATCCGGTATGAGTGCCCTAGCACAAATCCTGAATGATATGGGTTATAACGTACAGGGATCAGACGTAGATAAACGTTTCTTTACTCAGGAGGCCCTTGAACAAAAAGGTATCACTATTCTCCCCTTTGGAGAAGAAAATATAAAAGAAGATATGATTATTATCGCCGGCAATGCATTTGATGATCAGCATGAAGAGTTAGTACGTGCAAAAGAAATGAACCTTCCTGTCTATCGTTATCATAAATTTCTTGGTGACTTTATTCAAAAGTTCACTAGTATTGCTGTAACTGGTTCTCATGGTAAAACGTCGACAACTGGTTTGCTATCGCATGTTGTAGGTGCAGCTGAGCCAACTTCTTATCTTATCGGAGATGGCACTGGAAGAGGCGTAAAAGACAGTCAGTATTTTGTTTTTGAGGCTTGTGAATATCGTCGTCACTTCTTATCATATCAGCCAGACTATGCAATTATGACAAATATCGATTTTGACCATCCAGACTATTTTTCAGATGTCGATGATGTATTTTCTGCATTCCAGGAAATGGCGATGTTGGTTAAAAAAGGTATTATTGCTTATGGCGATGATACGTATTTACAACAAATCCAGACGAAAGTTCCGGTAGTATTTTACGGATTTGATGACCAAAATGATTTCCAAGCAACCAACATCAAAATTGATGAGAATGGCACAACGTTCGATGTACATGTTCGAGATGATTACTATCGCACGTTCCAGATTCCTATGTATGGCAAACACAACGTTCTAAATGCTCTTTCAGTCGTTGCTCTTTGTCATTACGAGAATCTTTCTGGGGATGCTGTGGCAGCTCAGTTAATGAACTTTGAAGGTGTTAAGCGCAGGTTTACTGAAAAAGTAGTTGATGGTCAGGTCTTAATCGACGATTATGCTCATCACCCTACTGAAATTAAAGCAACCATTGAATCAGCTCAACAAAAGTATCCAGATCGTGAAGTTGTTGCGATTTTCCAACCGCATACGTTTACCCGTACGAAGACATTTCTAAATGAGTTTGCGGACAGCTTAAAAGAAGCAGATGTTGTTTATTTGTGTGACATCTTTGGATCTGCGCGTGAAGATTCTGGTCAGTTGAAGATAGACCAATTGATGGAAAAAATCCCTAATTCGCATTTAATCACAGAAGAATCGATTCAACAATTAACTGAACACAACCATGGCGTGCTTCTTTTCATGGGTGCTGGTGATATCCAGAAATACCAAGAAGCATATGAAGCTGAGAAAGCTTCCATCTAAAGAAAAGGCTCTAGAGCCTTTTCTTTTTTTGTTTTTTAAAAGGTTTTGTATAAGTACGCTTAGCTGAAGGTGCTCGACTCCTGCGGGACAAGCAGGACGGATTACACAGGCGCGCATAAAGCCCGCCGAGGAGGCTCAAAGCTCATCCTCCGGAAATCAACCATTACTGTTATAGGAACAATATTTACGAAAATAGCCTTTGAATAAGATTCTGTTCATTGGTTTTGATAAACAGATGATAAGTGTTATAAAATAAAATAAAAAAGGAATAATGAAACGTGTAACGAATTGTACGTAGTAAGGTGGACTCATTTTGCTTTTTAATGTGAAATGATAAGCAAGTGTTTAATTGAAAGTAAACAAGGGAACAGATTAAAAAAAGGGAGGTGCCAACACACATGGAGATTATACTTTATTTGAGTGTAGCTATTATCGCAATTGCATTTGCAGTACTTGTTTATTTTGTGGCCCAAACGTTAAAATCTTTAAAGGACACCCTCAGTAACACAGCGAAAACACTTGATAGCCTTGAAAAACAAATGAATGGTTTAACGACCGAAACAACTGCATTGTTACATAAGACAAACTTGCTTGCAGAGGACATTCAGGGTAAATCTGAAGCGCTGGATTCTGTTTTCGTACAAGTAAAAGAAGTCGGTACATCACTTGGTAAGATGAATCATTCATTCCAAAATATTACCGGTAAAGTAACAGAAGAGGCAGAGCGCCAATCTGAACAAGTAACGAAAGTCGTTCAATGGGGTAATGCTGCTATGCAAATCTGGCAAAAATGGCAAGTGAAGAAGAAAGCAACTGATCAATACATTGATTCAAAATCATAGGAGGTATTTATATGTCAGACAACAACAATAACAACAACATCAATACTAAGGATTTTATCATTGGCTCATTAATCGGTGGAATTGTAGGGGCTGCGGCTGCTTTATTATCTGCACCTAAGTCTGGTAAAGAGCTTAGAAGCGACCTTAACCAACAAGCTGGTGTAGTTAAAGAAAAGACATCTCAATTCCGCGATTCAGCAGTAGAGCGTAGCTCAGATTTCGCTAACCGTGCCAAAGAGAAATCCAATACGATTTACAAGCAGGTTTCTGATCAATCAAATAACCTTGTATCCAAAATCAAAGACAGAAATTTAGAAACGGAAGAAAATGATGCTATTCGTGGACAGGCTGACGAGGATGTTGAAAGCTTCCAGCAGGACCTTAATGATCATTTCTCTGAAGAAGAACCAGCGTCAATGGAGAACCCAACTAAGCCTTAATAAGAAGAACACAGATCGAAAAAGAAGAAGCATAATGCTTCTTCTTTTTCATTTCCATTGCTTTCTTTTATAATAGACATAGAAATCAGAAAGGGGATTTACACATGGCTATAACGAAACTATCTACTTTTGAAGAATTTAAACGTGTGAAAGAAAACAATAATTCATTTCTACTTTTTAAAAATAGTACAACGTGTCCAATTAGTGCTCAAGCATTCGAAGAATTCGAGAAGTTTTCTCAGGATATAAGCCAAGAAGTTTACTATTTAAATGTCCAAGAATCAAGAGAACTATCAGGAGAAATTGCTGATGCATCTGGCGTTAAACACCAGTCACCTCAGGCGCTTGTCTTTAATGGGGATCATGTTGTGTGGAATGATTCACACTGGCGAATCACATATTCTTCATTATCAGAGGCTACTAAACAATATTTGAAATAAAACGGCTCATTACAAGCCGTTTTTATTTCACTGACATGGTTTAATGCTTAAAAGCGTTTAAGAATTAAAAGAAAAGTAGTGACATTTTATTTTTGATCGTATATAATGACCCTAATCACCTAAACAGATAAGGAGTGGAGATAGTATGGCGAATATCCAGATTGATGAGTTGAGAGAGAAATTAGACGAGATTAACCTACAGCTGCTTGATTTAATTAATGAACGAGCAGAGTTGGCTAAAGAGATAGGTAGAGTAAAGAAAGCACAGGGGATTAATCGTTTCGATCCTGTCCGTGAACGTAAGATGCTCGACTTGCTTTCAGAGAAAAATCGTGGACCGTTTGACACTTCCACTCTTCAACATATTTTCAAAGAGATTTTTAAGGCAAGCCTTGAACTTCAAGAAGATGATCACCGTAAAGCACTGTTAGTATCAAGAAAGCGTCAACCAGATAACACTGTAATCGACATTAAAGGCGAGAAAATCGGAGACGGTGGGCAAGTTCTTATTTCTGGACCATGTGCAGTTGAAAGCTACGAGCAGGTTGCTGAAGTTGCAAAAGCTGTTAAGAAGCAAGGCTTCAAAATGCTTCGTGGAGGAGCATTCAAGCCGCGTACATCACCTTATGATTTCCAGGGGCTTGGTGAAGAAGGCCTGAAAATCCTCAAGCAAGTTGCTGATGAATACGATCTTGCAGTTGTTAGTGAAATTGTAAATCCAGCGGATATTGAAATGGCTGTTAAGTACGTTGACGTTATCCAGATTGGTGCTAGAAACATGCAGAACTTTGAACTTCTTAAAGCAGCAGGTTCTGTAGACAAACCGGTTCTTCTTAAGAGAGGATTGTCTGCTACTATTCAAGAGTTTATTAACGCAGCAGAATACATTGTGTCCAATGGTAATACTCAGGTTATGCTTTGTGAAAGAGGAATTAGAACGTATGAGAAAGCAACGCGTAATACGCTAGATATTACGGCTGTTCCAATCCTTAAGCAGGAAACTCATTTACCAGTATTAGTTGACGTAACACATTCGACTGGACGTAAAGATCTTCTTCTCCCAGCAGCTAAGGCAGGACTTGCGATTGGTGCTGATGGTATCATGGTTGAAGTTCATCCAGACCCAGCGGTTGCCTTATCGGATGCAGCTCAGCAGCTAGATATTCCACAATACGAGAAATTTGTAGACGATCTAAAAACGAGCGGGTTATTTAATCCTGCAAAAGCTACACCTTCTACTTTATAAGTAGAAGGTTTTTTTTGCTTAAAATGCTGCATTAATGATTGAATGATAGAATGAAAAGTCCATCTACTCATTAAAGATTGAATAAAACAATGTATACGTGTCATCATATAACATATAGTTAGTTTTTGATTAGGTTTACTATATTGTCAATAAAAATTGGTTCTTAATTAAAGCAAAAAGTGAGTAAATATGCTATCTTTAATAAAGTATGTATTTGTGAAATAGTTTACATACCACTTGAAGAGGATGACAGACATATTCAAAGACCTGTTTATTAGCGGTAGTAGATATAAGGTTAACGTTTGCAGTCAAACAAATAGTATCGTATCATTAAGTAAATTAAAGTCCGAAAGAGCATGAAGGAGGATCATTGTGAATACAACGATTTATGATGTAGCAAAAGAAGCAGGAGTATCAATGGCAACTGTATCAAGAGTTGTGAATGGTAATCCAAATGTAAAACCTGCCACTAGAAAAAAAGTTCTTGAGGCAATTGAGAGACTAGGATATCGTCCAAACGCAGTAGCAAGAGGACTAGCTAGTAAGAAAACGACAACAGTTGGGGTTATTATTCCCGATATTTCGAGTATTTTCTTCGCAGAGTTAGCTCGTGGAATTGAAGACATTGCGACCATGTATAAATATAATATTATTCTAAGTAACTCAGATCAAAATAAAGAAAAAGAAATTCATCTTCTTAATACAATGCTAGGTAAACAAGTAGATGGTATTGTATTCATGGGTGGTAAAATTACTGAAGAGCATGTAGAAGAATTTAAGCGCTCTCCTGTTCCGATCGTATTAGCTGCAACACTTGAAAAAGGACAGGAAATCCCTTCTGTTAATATTGATTATCAAAAAGCGGCATACGAACTTGTGACCGAGTTTATTAACAAAGGTCATAAAAAAATTGGTCTTGTTAGTGGACCACTAGAAGATCCAATTAATGGCGAAGAGAAATTCCTTGGCTATCGAAAAGCACTTGAGGATGCAGGTATGCAAGTTAACGAAGATTGTGTTGCTATTGGAGACTACACCTATGATTCAGGTATAGAAGCAATGGAGGGCTTCCTTGAGCAAAATGAGAAACCTACAGCTATCTTTGCTGGTACGGATGAAATGGCACTAGGCGTCATTCATGCAGCTCAGGACAACGGATATAATGTACCTGAAGATTTCGAAGTAGTTGGATTTGATAACACTAGACTTGCCACAATGGTCCGTCCAACGCTTTCTACGGTTGTCCAACCAATGTATGATATTGGTGCCGTTGCCATGCGTCTACTAACGAAGCTAATGAACAAAGAAACGGTTGAAGATCAAACTGTTGTTCTTCCTCACCGTTTACAACATCGCAATTCAACAATGCATAACGAAGAATAATAGCAAAAACGAGCCGAGTGGCTCGTTTTTTTGATTTAATTAACAATTTGATAAAGCGCACGTTCAACTGTGAGTTTATTTTTCTCTGTAATTTCTTGTTTCCTTGGAATTGGCTTATATAAATTTTTTTCATCATGCCAATTTGCCGGCAATTCAAGTGGAGAATGTGGTTGCCATCGTTCTAACCACGCTTTTGGAAGGCTTCCAGACACAGAAAGCCCTTTCATTTCAAGCCAAATTCTTGACCATGCACGAGGGACAACTCTCCATATATCATACCCTCCACCTCCGACGGCAATCCATTTCCCATTACAGTATTCATGAGCAAGTTCATGGGCAAGTTTGGGAATGAACTCGTATGTATCCATTGAAACGGATAGATGAGTTAACGGGTCGTAATAATGAGCATCGGCACCATTTTGGGTTAGAATAACATCCGGCTTAAAATACTCAATGACTTTGCGAAAAGAAGCTTCGTACACTTCTTTAAATGATTCATCTTCTGTAAAAGCATCAATTGGAACATTAAAAGAAAAGCCATAACCTTTACCCTGGCCTTTCTCATTAAGATTACCTGTCCCAGGAAATAAATATCGCCCTGTTTCGTGTATTGATAGGGTACAAACATTAGGATCATCGTAGAATGCCCACTGTACCCCATCACCATGGTGTGCATCTGTATCAACGTAAAGAACCTTCGCATTGTACTTTTGCTTCATATATTCTATTGCAATTGAACTATCGTTGTATATGCAAAAACCAGAGGCTTTCCCACGAAATCCATGGTGGAGCCCACCCCCGATATTTAAGGCATGTGTCGACTTTCCAGTCATAACAGCATCAACAGCAGTTAGCGTTCCGCCTACAATGAGGGCGCTTGCTTCATGCATGTTTGAAAAAATAGGGGTGTCTTCTGTACCTAGACCATAGTTTGCAGCAGTTGTTGATGGAAGTTCTCCAATACTTGCCTTTTTGACAGCTTCGATATAAGCGGGGTCATGAATGAGAGAAATTTCACGATCAGTCGCAATGCGAGGGGCGATAATTTCTTCACTATTAAAAGCATTTATTTCAGTTAGTAGATCTTGTGTTAGCTTTACTCGAATATGATTAAACGGATGATCATCACTGAACTTATAGTTTAAATAGTCTGTGGAGTAAACAAAAAGGGAGTCACACTTCATTTTTTCACACCCGGCAAATTTGGCCAGAGTACTTCATAACCCTCATTTTTAATATCATTTACGACTGTAGTTGGATTCATTGTTTGAATGCGAAAGACGATATTCTTATATTGTTCATCATGACTACATGGATAGACTAATACGCTAATAATGTTAACATTGCGCTTCCTAATAATCTGAGTGATATCAGCCAGTTTACCAGATACATTAGCTACCTGAACCTCGATGTGAGAGCTTGGCTGATGTGCTCCTGTTAAGAGTATCAACGTATGTAACATGTCGGTTTCAGTAACGATTCCGATAACCTTTCGAGAATCAACTATTGGAATTGAACTTATTCGTTGCTCATAAAAAATGGTAGAAATCTCTTCAACAAAATCTAGTGGATGTGCAGTAATCACGTCTCTTTTCATAATAGAAGAGAGGGGAGACTCGAGAACTTCTTTATTCGGATCAGAGTCCAATATCGAAGGACTTGCATCCTTGATATCTCGATCAGAAACAATTCCTGTTAGCTCTCCTTTTTGATTAACTATTGGAAGATGACGGATATTCTTTTCTCGCATCATCTTAATCGCATCTGCTATAGTCTGATTTTCTTCTAGTGAAAAAACGTTTCGATTCATAATTTCTTCTATGAGCAACTTGTTTCACTCCTTTTCGAACTTAGTACATGAAGCGATTATGGAATCGAAGTCGATCAAATGCTTGAATCGATTCCTGATCAATTCTTGTTCCGATCTTTGCCATTAAACAATTAGCTGGGTGAGAACTGATTTCTGGATCGTCTGTTGCATACCACTCAAGCCCTCCAGCATTCATCATTTTCTCCATAACCTTTCTATAATCCCAAACGGATAGACCGGTTCCTTTAAGATCCCAATGCCAATAATATTCGGTTGTTATGACAATGTAATCATTCATTGCATCATCCATAAATGATGTTCTGAGCAGACTTTTGCCAACTTTAGCGTTCCGATATTTAGGGATGACTTCAATCGCACCGAGTTCTAGTAGGTCATCCATATTTCCTTCTGACCACCGCTCGAGTGGATCAGGATATAAAAACGTCACATAGCCAACAATAGTCTCTCGCTCTCTTGCTACAATCACTCGTCCTTCTGGAAGTCCAGCTATTTCGACGAGAGCTTTATGTTGCTGTACCGGCGGACGAAAGGCTACCAGATCACTATGTAAATGATAGGAGGCAAGTCGGTCGGGTGAAATAGGCCCTTCAATAATTAACTTTCCGTGAGGTGTGTTCCATTCAATTGCGTTATAAGTTTTCTTATGTTCCATCTAGTCACCACCTTTTAATAATGACCTCAGCTCTTATTATACATGAAACGCAGAAAATGTAAGGGGTTTCAATGCGAATTCGTTAAGTTTTGTCATTTGTTAAAAAATTAGGAATTTATGTTATACTATCAGGGAAAGAGATGAAGGAGAGGGAGGAAATTATTTATGGAATTGAAACCGCTTTCTGCTACATTAGGGAATCACAATTTACAGGATTATAAAGCTACATACGAGAACTTTGATTGGAAAGACGTGGAAAAGGCATTTACTTGGAATGAAACAGGGAATGTCAATATGGCCTATGAGGCAATTGATAAACACGCTGAGTCCGATCGCAAAAACAAAGTAGCGCTGTATTTTTCTGACCCAAAAAGAGATGAGAAGTATACGTATAATGACATGAAAACAATGAGTAACAAAGCTGGCAATGTGTTAAAGAAAGTGAATGTAGAAAAGGGAGACAGGGTATTTATCTTCATGCCACGTTCTCCTGAACTGTATTTTATCCTACTAGGTACTCTTAAACTAGGTGCGATTGCTGGTCCATTATTTGAAGCATTCATGGAAGGTGCTGTTCGAGATCGGCTTGAAGATAGTGAGGCGAAAGTACTCGTTACGACGCCTGAACTTCTTGAGCGTGTCCCTGTTGAAGAGCTACCTAATCTTGAAAGCGTAGTACTTGTAGGAGATGACATTAAAGAAGAAGGACCTTATTTAGATTTTAATAAGCATTTCAAGTCTGCGGATAAAAAGCTCAAAATTGAATGGGTGGATCGCGAAGACGGAATGATTCTTCATTACACTTCTGGATCGACTGGAAAACCTAAAGGCGTTCTCCATGTTCATAACGCTATGATTCAGCACTATCAAACTGCAAAGTGGGTGCTCGACCTTAAAGAGGACGATGTTTACTGGTGTACAGCAGACCCAGGTTGGGTAACTGGAACTTCCTACGGTATATTTGCACCTTGGCTCGCTGGAACATCTAACGTGATTCGTGGAGGACGATTTAGTCCGGATGACTGGTATGGAACAATTGAGAAGTATGAAGTATCGGTATGGTATAGTGCTCCAACTGCATTCCGCATGCTTATGGGAGCGGGAGATGAAATCGTAAAGCGTTATGATCTTTCATCATTACGCCACGTTCTAAGTGTAGGGGAGCCGTTAAACCCAGAAGTTATTAAATGGGGAAATAAAGTACTAGAGCTTCGCATTCATGATAACTGGTGGATGACAGAAACAGGAGCTCAGCTCATTAGTAACTATCCTACGATGGAAATTAAACCAGGTTCTATGGGTAAACCTATTCCAGGTGTTCATGCTGCAATTGTAGACGATCAGGGAAATGAACTGCCACCTAATCGAATGGGGAATCTTGCAATTAAAAAGGGTTGGCCTTCGATGATGCGGGCGATCTGGAATCGTCCAGAGAAATATGAAAGTTATTTCCTAAAAGGCGATTGGTACGTGTCAGGTGATTCAGCTTACAAAGATGAAGATGGATACTACTGGTTCCAGGGTCGTGTAGATGACGTGATCATGACGTCAGGTGAGAGAGTAGGACCGTTTGAAGTTGAGAGTAAGCTCGTTGAGCATGCAGCGGTTGCTGAAGCAGGTGTTATTGGTAAGCCTGATCCAGTGCGCGGTGAAATTATTAAAGCCTTTATTGCGCTACGCGATGGGCATGAGCCGTCAGATGAACTTATGGAAGAGATTCGTAATTTCGTTAAAAAGGGCCTTGCAGCACATGCTGCACCTCGCGAAATCGAATTTAGAGATAAGCTACCGAAAACAAGAAGCGGTAAGATTATGCGTCGCGTCTTAAAAGCGTGGGAATTAGACCTTCCTACAGGTGATTTATCAACAATGGAAGATTAATAAAAACAGCCTGCAGCAGTTGCTGCAGGCTGTTTTTCATTGATTGCTGTTATTCGTAGTTTCTGTGCTTTCAGAATTGTTCTGGTTGTTCGTATTGTTATTCGGTGTGGTATTCCCGTTCTGGCTATCCGCACTATTATTCCCATTAGAGCTATTATTACTGGTATTGCCAGAGTTGTTGTTTCCACTACTATTAGAATTGCTACTGTTATCAGCATTGTCGTTATTCGTAGAGTTAGAATCCTCGGAATCATTTGATTCATTGGAGTCGTTGTTTGAAGAATCGTTGCTGTCTCCATTGTCAGAGGCACCATCTTCTTCAGGTTTAGGCTTCTCTTCAGGTTCTTTTGGCTCTTTTGAGTCTTTCTCTTCAGGTTTCTTAGACCAATCACCAGTTGTTACTTTTGCTGATGGACCAGATTCGTTACCTGCTACGTCAACTGCTGTAACGTAGAAAGCGTAGGCGCCAGAAGGAATGCTAAATGAGCTTCCATCTGAAGACTTGATGCTACCGAGCTTTGTGAAGGAATTGCTACCGTTGGCTGCACGGTAGATCCGATAACCTACAATATCGCTTTCGCCTGAAGCACCCCAGTTTAATGTGGAGCCACTAATAGAAACGCCTCCAACAGCTCCAGGATTTTTGCCATTTTCTTTAGCTGTCGTACCTTCTGAAACGATATTTAGGTCACTAAATTCCGATGGTAAGAGCTGTGCAAGGTCCACTCCTGAGAAGTAATCTTCTTTAATCATAACACCACTTGATACAAACTCCTGTGGAGTAGTTGAAAGTGCTTGATAGGTATTACCATTCATCACGACATAACGTCCTTCAGTGAGGCTGTCATCCACTTCAGTAGGAACATACTTCGCATTGAATAGATCCGTTTGGACAAGGCCAGCTTTTTGACATAGATCAGAAGCAAGCTTTCCAGAAATACCACAGAATGATCTGCGTACAATTCCAGTAGGCATCTTAAACGAATCTTTGGGATCCATTATTTCTGGATTTGCATCATAGGCAGCATTCGCAAATAGTGCCCATAAGTTCTTATTGCGCTTTGAATATAGGTTTGAGTTCATACTCATTTCAAGGTCAAAACCAGTCCATACGCCGAGAGAGACGTTTGGATTAACCGCTACGAACCAAGCATCTTTATAGCTTTGTCCTGTACCAGTTTTACCTGCCCAATCAGAAGCGAATTTCAATTTACTAGGAATGTCCTGTGCAGTACCTTGACCAATGACATCGCGCATCATATCGATTGTGAGGTAAGCTGTTTGTGGACTAAAGACGTCCACAGGTTCAGTTTCTTGCTTGAAAATTGTATTTCCATTACGATCTACTATTTTATCGATCATGTAAGCGTCAACGAATTTCCCGCCGTTTGCAAATGTTCCAAATGCGTTCGTATTTTCTTCAACACTAACCCCTCGCTCAAGAGATCCAATAGATGTAGATGCGTTTGAACGATCAGCTTGTGTTAATGTGCTAAAGCCCATTTTAATTAAATAATTTGTTGCTTCATAATGATCAAGTTTTGAATAGATCCTTGCTGCAGGAACGTTATAAGACCTTTCGAGGGCTTTACGCGCCGAAACTAGTCCATGATAGTTAAGGCCATAGTTTTTAGGAAGCCACATATCATTAGATGGAAGGTCTGGAATAATATAACCAGGTTGAACCTTTCCTAGTTCCATAGCAGGTGCATAGTCAAGTAATGGCTTCATTGTAGATCCATTAGACCGATAAGCATCTGTCGCATGATTCAACTGCTCTACGTCAAAATCTCTACCGCCAATAAACGATAAGATTTTACCTGATTCATTTTCAATAAGAATACTCCCAACTTGCATCGGGAATTCTTTATTAACAAGTTCACCTGTTTCAGGGTCTTGAACAGAAGCAGATTTTGGACTTTCAAAGTAATTCGGGTTATCTAGTACTTGATCGCGTGCTTTATTCATTGCATCATACATTTTTTTATTGATTGTTGTATGAATCTTGTAACCATTTTTGCGAAGTTCCTTTTCAGCATTGTCCATAAATTCGACAAAAATATCGGAATTCTTCTGTACTTCTTTCCATTTCAGCCCCATATCTTTTGCGATTTCTGTTTCTGATTTCGCAGAAATGTTGGCATTGTAAGAGATTTGATTATAGTAATCGACACTCTTCGCAAGTTCTTTCCCATCATAACCTTCTTCATTTGCAATTTGCTGAGCAAGAACTTTCTTCGCTCTATCTTCAATTTCAAATGTTAAGTAAGGATATTTTTCAACTGGGGATGGTGATGACTTTACAAGATTTTTTTTAACGTCGTACTCAATTGCTTTATTGTATTCTTCCTCAGTGATTGTTTCTTCTTGATACATACGATAAAGAACAAATTCCATTCGTTCGATTCCTGCAGAAAGATCTTCTTTAACTCCCCCTGAGTTTGTGAACGGAGTGTATGTATAAGGATTTTTGGGAATACCAGCAATAAAAGCAGCTTGAGGTAAGCTTAATTCACTTGCATCAACTCCAAAGATTCCCTGTGATGCAGCTTGAACACCTGCTATGTTGTTCCCAGAAGCATTTCGACCATAAGGTACAATATTAAGGTATGCTTCTAGAATTTCTTCTTTATTAAAGAAGTTCTCCAGACGGAGGGCAAGCAGCATTTCCTTTGCTTTCCGTTCAAATGATACTTCTCTCGTTAGAATTTGGTTTTTAACTAGTTGTTGGGTGAGTGTACTACCACCGCTACGATCTTCTGAATTGGTGACTTCTTGAAGAACTGCTCGTCCGATTGCTTTCGGAACGATGCCATCATGATCATAAAAATATTCATCCTCTGTAGAAATAACAGCTTTTTGTAGCAGAGGCGAAATATCTTTTAACTCAACTTCTTTACGTTCAATATCTGATCTGAAGTTCCCAAGAAAAACTTCTCCAGCAAAATATACTTCACTTGTTTCTTCGTAATTATAGACATCTCGTTTCATTTCATCATAAGAACGAATTGGTTCATCTTTCACAAGAGATGCGAAATATCCCGCACCAACACCGCCGGCAAAAAAAGTGCCCATAAGACCAAGTACAAGAAAGATTAGAAAAAGATTCCAGACAACTTTGTAGGCAATCCTTGATCCGGTTAAAATGTTGTATTCTTGTAATCTATCAATGAACGCGTTCCACTTCTGCTTGACAGTAGAAAAAAGCTCTCGCATTCCTATACCCCCTCAAATTAATCCTGTTTATTATAGCATATGTCGTCGAGATTTGTATAAACTGGTAAGGAACTATAGTAGGTTAAAATTGACACAATTTCACCTTTGTGATAATAATTTAAATAGTGATTTTAAGAACAATATGCGTTGATTGGACGAAGTAGCGTTTTTCTCCCTTTTTCAGAGAGCTGGTGGTAGGTGTGAATCAGCATAAAGGAAAATGTGAATTACTTCCATGAGCATCTAGTGGGAAAGACATTAATGTCTGTGTAGCATTAGACGGTTCAGACCGTTATTCTGACTGAGTGGGAGAAAGGTTGCTTTCTTCAACAAGGGTGGTACCGCGATTAAACTCGTCCCTTTACCAGGGGCGGGTTTTTTATATGCATTTTTGTGGTCAAGGTTCGCCTTATGCCAATATTTAATGAATATTACTAACAAAAGGAGTCGAAAAGATGCACATATTGGACGAATTAGAAGCAAGAGGCCTTTTGAATCAAGTAACAGACAGAGAAGGACTCGAAAAAGAACTATCAGAGAACAGGATCGCTCTTTATTCTGGTTTTGATCCGACAGCAGATAGTCTGCATATTGGTCATCTTCTGCCAGTTCTAGCGCTACGTAGATTTCAGCTTGCTGGACACACACCGATTGCACTTGTAGGAGGAGCTACTGGTTTAATTGGAGACCCTAGTGGACGCTCAAATGAACGTACACTGAATTCAGAAGATATCGTAAAAGAATGGACGAATAAGTTGCAGGGACAGCTTGCTCGCTTTTTAGATTTTGGTAATGAAGCCAACTCAGCGAAAGCTGTGAACAACTTCGACTGGATAGGTGAGTTGAATGTCATTCCATTCCTCCGTGATGTTGGCAAGAACTTTGGTTTAAATTATATGCTTGCAAAAGACTCAGTTACTTCACGTCTTGAAGCGGGAATCTCGTTTACTGAATTCACTTATATGATTTTGCAATCTTATGATTTCCTTCAACTTTATCGTCAAGAAAATTGCCGCCTTCAAATTGGTGGTAGTGATCAATGGGGCAATATTACTGCTGGTCTTGAATTAATCCGTAAAGAAGAAGGTAGCGAGGAATCCACAAAAGCATTTGGCGCTACGTTCCCTCTTGTAACGAAGAGTGACGGTTCTAAATTTGGTAAGTCTGAGGGCGGTGCAATCTGGCTTGATGCAGATAAAACGTCTCCGTATGAGTTCTATCAATTCTGGATTAATACTGACGATCGTGATGTTGTGAAATTCCTTAACTACTTTACTTTCTTAACTATTGAAGAAATTAATGAAATTCAGTCCAAGCATGTAGAATCACCAGAAAAAAGAGAAGCACATCGTACGCTGGCAGAAGAAGTTACTAAGCTTGTTCACGGTGAAGAGAAGCTTCAACAAGCGATTAACATCTCTGAAGCACTATTTAGCGGAGATATTAAACAATTGACGGCTGAAGAAATTAGACTAGGCTTTAAAGATGTTCCTTCTTACAATGTAGAAGATAGTGAAAAAGGATTAATCGACCTTCTTGTAGAGGCAGGCATTTCACCTTCTAAGCGTCAGGCAAGAGAAGATATTAAAAACGGAGCAGTTTACATTAATGGTGAACGCTGTCAGGAATTGGACAAAGTCATTTCGGAAGCTGATCAAATCGAAAATCAATACGTCATTATTAGAAGAGGTAAGAAGAAATACTTCCTTCTTACGTATTAAATAAGTAGTAAAGAGGCACTCCTACATACAGGAGTGCCTCTTTTTATCGTTAATTTATTGACTAGTATTAGGGAAAATAAAAACCCCGGAATAAATTCCGGGGTTTTTTGAAACAGCTTAACGAGAGTAGTACTCAACGATAAGAGCTTCAGTGATTTCAGCAGGAAGTTCAGAACGCTCAGGAAGACGAGAGAACGTACCTTCAAGCTTATCTGCATCGAAAGTAAGGTATTCTGGAACGAAATTGTTTACTTCGATTGCTTCTTTGATGATGTCAAGGTTGTTAGACTTCTCACGAACACTGATCACTTGACCAGTTGCTACACGGTAAGAAGGAATATCAACGCGTTTGCCATCGACAGTGATGTGGCCGTGGTTAACTAGCTGACGAGCCTGACGGCGAGTACGAGCTAGACCTAGACGGTATACAAGGTTATCAAGACGAGCTTCAAGAAGAATCATGAAGTTTTCACCGTGAACACCTTTCATTTTACCAGCATCATCGAAAAGACGACGGAATTGACGCTCAGTCATGCCGTACATGTGACGAAGCTTTTGCTTCTCTTGAAGCTGAAGTCCATATTCAGAAAGCTTTCTACGCTGGTTAGGTCCGTGTTGACCTGGAGCGTAAGGACGCTTTTCCAATTCTTTACCTGTTCCACTTAGAGAAATGCCAAGACGACGAGAAATTTTCCAACTTGGTCCTGTATAACGAGCCATAATTAGCTCCTCCTTTATACCATTTTTATTGGTATAAAATAAAAACAGTGTCGTGATTCCGGTTTGCGCACATTGTGTTTTCACACGCCTTCACCTCGACAGCCGGAGGGTACGCGGCGTACCTATTTAAAGGAACACAATGAAATCGCAGCCCGTCACGCTGCTGCCCATTCTTATTTTACACAAATGCAATTGTAACTCTTTCACTGTACTCTGTCAACTTCAGCAAATATTTTAACATTAATAGAGTAGAGAAACCTACGATTTTTATTTTTAATTATATATGATTACCCCTTCACCTTAACTTAGAAAGCGCTTACAATAATAGAGGACATAGGAATTCGATCATAAGGGGGAATTACTTTGACAGACAAGCATCGCTTTGAGACAAAAACAATACACGATGGATATGATGATAAATCACATCATAATAGTTTAGCGGCACCTATTTACCAGACCTCGACGTTTACTTTTGAAACGGCAGAGGCGGGTGAAAGAAGATTCGCAGGAGAGGAGCCAGGCTACATTTATTCTAGACTTGGTAATCCTACTGTTCGTATGCTAGAAGAGCGCATTGCATCACTAGAAAATGCCGAAGCAGGATTAGCATTTGGTTCCGGAATGGCTGCTGTTTCTGCAGTTCTATTGAATCTAGTTAAATCAGGCGACCATATCCTTTGCTCTGAAGGCGTATATGGGTGTACATTCGGATTGCTTAAAATGTTACAAGAAAAGTTCTCTATTGATCATGATTTACTTCCATTAGATTCGATGGAACAAATTAGAAGTGCGATTCGCCCTAATACAACTGTCATTTATATTGAAACACCTATTAACCCAACGCTTAAATTAATTGATCTCGAGATGATATCATCAGTTGCAAAGGAACATGGTATTCAAGTTGTCGTAGATAATACATTTTCAACTCCATATTTACAGAGACCTCTTGAATTTGGATGCGATATTGTTTTGCATAGTGCAACGAAATACATCGGAGGACATGGAGATGTGGTAGCTGGACTTGTAGTTGGAAGTAAGGAAGCGATGACATCAATTGCAAAAAGCACACAAAAGGATATTGGAGGAATTCTGTCTCCTTTTGATGCATGGTTGCTACTACGTGGTTTGAAAACATTACCAATACGAATGGACCGACACTGTTCTAACGCAAGGAGTATTGTCGAGAAGCTCAGTAGCCATCCCCGTGTAACGAAGGTCATGTACCCAGGCACGGAAACATCTCCAACGTACTCAATTGCAATGAAACAAATGAAATATCCTGGAGGATTAATTAGTTTTGAATTAAATGGTGGAAAGCAGGAAGCGCAGGAGTTTATGAATAAGCTTCAAATGATAAAAATTGCTGTAAGCCTTGGTGATGCAGAGACATTAATTCAACACCCTGCAACGATGACGCATGCTGTTGTTCCAGAGGATGAAAGAAGACGAATGGGAATCAGTGATTCATTAATCCGATTATCAATTGGACTAGAAGCATGGGAGGATATCTGGGAAGATGTCCTTCAAGCACTCGAAGCATAGAAAGAAAAACAGTCTTGGGCTCCATTTGGAGCCCAAGACTGTTTTTTGAGGTTCTTTCTAAAAGACTGCTGTCTTCGAAAGAGGTTTTGTAAAGAATCTAACCATCAAAGATGTTTAGAGTAGAAATCAGCCACTACTCTTAAAAAAACAGTGTCTACAAAACAGTTTCTTTAAGAAGCTCTTTCCTCAAAGATTGTTGCTTTTGAAAGAAGAGTTTTGTATAAAGAATCAAACTTGGCTGATTGGAACGGAATGTGCTCACCGCCCGCACCAAGAAAAGCGAGCACCTGGAGTGGCCCCCTCACTCTTATAGCAACATTTCTTACGTAAACAGGCTTTTAAGAAGAGCGATAATCTAAGTATTATACGTACTCTTCTAAAGCAGAAGTAAACTTTTCTAGATACTCTTGATCGATTTCGTCAAATCGCCCTACTTTAGGGCTATCAATATCAAGCACGCCAAGTAGCTTGCCAGATTTATATATAGGTACGACGATTTCAGATTGAGATGCAGCGTCACAAGCAATGTGACCAGGGAATTCATGGACATTTTCGATTCTCATCGTTTTGCCTTCTTTAGATGCTGTGCCACAAACACCTTTTCCATTTTGAATACGTACGCAAGCTGGAAGCCCCTGAAATGGTCCAAGCACTAGTTGGTCAGTTTCTTCTTCATATAGATAAAATCCAACCCAGTTCACATCAGACAAAAATTGATTTAATAAAGCAGACGCATTTGCCAAATTAGCTAGCTGGTTTTGCTCGCCATCTAACAGCGCTCTTAGTTGTTTAATAACCATTTGATAATCTTTTTCTCTTTTTCCTGAATAGGATTCGACTTCAAACACGTCAATACACCTCTTCCTTAACTCGAAATTATGCTAATCATATCAAATTTTGACATTTAACACACATATTTTGTCGTACGATTTGTAAAGGGATGGGTTATAATTTCTCGAATATGTATATGATCGATCAATTTGGAGGTGGTTCCTAGTGAAACAGGAGCGAGATACAGTATCGAAGCGAAGTGTTATACAGGCCGCCATTCAACTTTTTAATACGAAAGGATTTAACGGTACTTCTGTGCGTGACATAGCAGGAAAAGCTGAAGTGAATGTGGCACTTATTTCTTATTATTTTAATGGTAAAAAAGGGTTGGCAGAGTTTCTTATGACATCCTTCCTTGAAGGATATGTGAAGGAAATAGAGGCAGCATATCAGCAGCTGGACATGAAGTCAGCGAAGACATGTCTGATCGATGCCATTCAACGTCTAATGGAATACCAGCACCAGAACAGGCAGTTGGCTCGTTTTGTACATCGAGAGATTACATTTGATTCTGTGCTAGTTCGGGAAATAATGACAACTTACCTTTCAAAGGAGAAGTTCTATTTCACTAAAATATTTGAAGTTGGTTTCGCGAGAAAGGAATTTCGACCTCAATCAATTGATTATATTATTATGCAAATGAAAGGCATGCTATCTATGCCATTTTTGCACCCTCAATATATACTTGAAGTTCATCATATACAACCGAATGAGCATTACTTTATAGAACGATACACGAAGCATTTAAAGGAATGGATTGAACTTTATATATGCGAAACTGAAAGGTGGGGCGCAAGGCCGCTCGTTATGAACGGCTAACCCTGTCTGGAGTTGTAAGTGCTTCTGTAATAATCATTTCAGATCCCTGACCAATCCCTTTTGCACTATGGGCATCCGATCCGTAGACAAGAGGGATTTCTCGATTTATTGCTTCCTTGATCACCCAATTTGGAGGGTATGGCTCTCTACAAAGAGGCTTCACCGTGCCAGCCCCATTATAGTCGAGGGAATAACCACGGTGTTTCACTTCGTCAAGAAGTGAGGAAATTTGAGCTTGAAAACGACCTTCGAAAGGAAACTCTTTCTGAAATTTGTTTGCAAGTGTGATGTGACCAATCCGTGTTGGTTTATATAACCCTAGGTTAGCTTGTACTGATTTCAATACAGTCTCATAATATTTTTGATGGACACTTTCGATTGATCCAAGAGAATCAACTAATTGCTTAAATGAATTAGGACTATAGTCGAGGCAAGTATAGTGATTACCGTGTTTAATGAAGTGAACAGAAAGAATGGCGTCATCTAACTGAGGTCCGACCATTTGGAGAAATTGCTTTGTCTCATCTTCAAAGCCTTCAATGTAATCGATTTCAAGACCGCATTTAATCGCTATTTTTCCATCGTATGTTCTTTTCAACTGCTGCACAGCTTTGAGGTATTCGTTTAAGTTCTTTTCTGTCATACCACTATCTTTATTGGGAACAGGATCGTTAAAATTTCGAGGTAAAGGAGCGTGCTCTGTAAATGTCATTCCTTTGTAACCAAACTTAATTGCTTCTTCGACATAGTCTTCTAATTGATCTGTCGTTCCATGTGGGCAAAATGGAGAGTGAACGTGACCATCATATGAAATACTCATCCTAAAGCACCTTCTTTCTGATAATGAAAAAGTTTATAATAATATCAAGGATTTTACATGCCGAATATTGAATTTACTTAGTCAAACAGGTAATTACATGGTATCATAAAAACATTACTAAATTTCGTACATATTCGTCTACAAACGATCTATATCTGACGATTTAGACTGCTAAATTAGCATGATTACATAAATTGATGATGTGGAAGAAGGGGTGCTTCCGTTGGAGTATATTGTCATTGCGATTATTATATTGGTAGCCGTCATATTATACGGCACTTTTGCGAGAAGAAAAATATACAATGAAATCGATCGTCTTGAAGAATGGAAGATTGATATATTAAACAGACCTGTGACCGATGAGATCTCGAAAGTAAAAGGCCTTATTATGTCAGGTCAAACGGAAGAAAAATTCGAAAAATGGCGTGAAGAGTGGGACGAAATTGTTGCAGTGAAGCTTCCTAACCTTGAAGATCAGCTAATGGACACAGAGGAAGCAGCTGAGAAATATCAATTTCGAAAAGCAAAAAACACGTTAGTTGAAACTCGCGAACGTCTTGAGCAGATTGAAAAACGAATTGAGCTTATGTTACAAGACATTAACGAACTTGTATCTAGTGAAGAACAAAACCGAACTGAAATCGTTTCAGTACAGGAAGTGTTCAGAGAAGCAAAGCAGAAGTTGCTTTCACAAAATCGTTCTCTTGGTAAAGCTTTCCCTACTCTAGAGGCAGAGCTTGAAGAACTGAGACAGAAACTTCAACAGTATGAAACGTTAACTGATGACGGGAATTATCTCGAAGCAAGAGATGTGTTGAAAGAGATTCAAGATCGTTTAACTGCAGTACAAGAGAAGATCGTCATTACACCAGAACTAATTACACTAGTTCATACACAGATTCCTGCTCAACTTAAAGAACTTGAAGATGGGACTTCGGCAATGGAGTCCGAAGGGTATGTTCTTGATCATCTAGAAATTCAAGAACATATTGAGAATGTAGAATCTGATCTCGTGAAATGGGATTCTGCCATCGAGAAAACGGATGTAGAAGAAGTGAAGACGGAAGTCGATGCGGTACGAAGGAGTATTGAGGGTCTTTATGATCAACTTGAATCCGAAGTAGACGCAAGACAACTTGTTACTGAGAAAGTCGAAGAACTTGAGCATGAATTGTTTAAAACGAACAATCATTTTCAAGATTTGCAGGAAGAAACAAATGTGGTCCAACTCAGCTATCGATTAGAAGAGCAAGAACTTAAGATGATTAAAGAAGTCGAGAAGAAGATATCAGATATGCATGTTAGGTTTAGTGCTGTTCGTGAAGCTGTAGAAGGAAATAAACAGGCATATTCAACGTTAGCTGAAACAGTTCTTACACTCAAAGAGGATCTAGCAACTATTGATCACGATATGCAAATTCAGAAAGAGAATTTGCATATGTTAAGGAAAGATGAATTAAAAGCACTCGAAACAATTAAAGAATTGAAAAGAAGATTGATTGAATCAAGGAGGATGATGAAGCTTAGCAACCTTCCTGGTATACCGGAATCCTACTTAGATGGGTTTGAACTTGCTGAGGACATCATTATTGAATTAAATGATCGTCTATCGGATGTGCCGCTAGATATCTATCAAGTAAATGAAGTATTAGCTGATGCAGAGCGCGCAGTTGAGCACAGTACGGAAGTAACAAAGAAGTTAGTAGAAGACGCAATCTTAACTGAACGTCTCATACAGTTCGGTAATCGTTACCGTGGTAAGTACAGAAGTATGAATGAACTGCTTCAGAAAGCAGAAGATCACTTTAGAAGATATGAATATGAGGAAGCTCTTTCAACAGCTGAAGCGGCCATTGAAAAAGTGGATCCAGAAGTTCTCCAATCATTGAAAGATGATGTAAGGGAACCTGTCAGAACATAACTCTCCTCACATGAGGAGAGTTTTTTTGTGGAAATAAAGCACATAAAAAAACGCAGGCAGAGCCTGCGTTAACTTAATTTTTCTGTTTGAATTGAAGAATTAAAAGCCCTATAACTCCACCAGCAACTGCTGGTAAAAGCCATCCTACGCCCTCGCTGTATAATGGTAAAGCGTGTAAGAACCCAAATTCTATATTCAATCCTGCTCCTTCAATCGCATTGGGAATGCTGATGAAGGTTGTGAGTAGAATAGCGCCTCTGTATACATAGTTGTGAACTGGGGTCGCATAGTTAATAAAGGTTAAGAAGATCAGTACGATTGCTATTGGATAGATCGCAATTAATACAGGCACAGTAAATGTAATCAGCTGTGTAAGCCCTAGGTTTGCGACAAATGCACTAAATAGCGTCACAATGAGAATAACTGTTTTATAGGAGAGTTTTGGGTAAACCTTCGAGAAGTATTCACCACAAGCTGTTACTAAACCTACTGAAGTAGTCAAGCAAGCAAAGGTAATGGCAGCACCGAGTAAGACGGTTCCAAATGATCCAAATAAATAGCTAGCGACACTTGATAGAATTTCCCCTCCATTATCGGCTTCTCCAACAAGGTCAAGGCTTGTAGCACCAATATATGCAAGTGATAAGTAAATAGCTGTTAGTCCTATAGCAGCAAGAACGCCGGCCTTTAGAACTACTAGAGAAACAGTTTTTCGATCAGTTACACCTCGATCATTGACTGCTTTGATTACCACGATTCCAAATACAAGCGCAGCAATGGCATCCATCGTTAAATACCCATCCAGAAATCCTTTAAAGAATACGCCGCTCTCATAGTTAGGAGAAGGTGGCGAAAGTGATCCAGGGGGATTAATGAACGCACCGATAATTAAACTTCCGAGTACGAGAATTAGCAGAGGAGTGAGAATCTTGCCCACTCGATCAACTAATCTTGTAGGATTCAATGCTACCCAGAACGTGATTCCGAAAAAGACGATCGTATATAGAAGTAAAGGTAGACCAGTAGGATTTGTAGATTCACTTAGAAAAGGAACGACACCAATTTCAAATGCTACTGTTCCTGTACGCGGAATCCCAAAGAAAGGTCCTATTGCAAGATAGAGCACAGCGGTGAAGGTTAGTCCAAACACAGGGTGTACTCTAGAAGCAATATCATTCAAGCTACCTCCGGTTAAACCGATGGCTGTTACACCAAGTAGTGGAAGTCCGACGCCTGTAAAAAGAAAACCAGCAATCGCAATCCAGATGTTTTCTCCAGCAGCTTGACCGAGCGCTGGAGGAAAGATCATATTTCCTGCACCTAGAAAAAGCGCGAAGAGCATTAATCCTATTGTAAACGTATCTTGATTTGATAATTTTGCTTTCATAACTGCCTCCTGATTAAGCTGTTTAACATGTCCTAATTTTCGGACTTCATATTAACACAATTAACCGACAAATCATAACGATTCTAAAATAATTAACTATTCAAATAATTCAACATCAATGATAGCGGGAACAATTAGCTATTGGGAATCTTAACCAAGGATGCATAGAATATAAAATATATACTTAGCTCAAAAATACTAGTTGAATTAATTTGGTCTTTCTATAACGCTGTGGTAAGATTATTAGTTGGAAATATAAGATGACTGAAGGTGTCATAAAATGATTTATTTGGATAATAGTGCCACTACAAAGCCATATAAAGAAGTACTAGATGCTTATCGAACCGTAGCAGAAGATTTCTTTGCGAATCCTTCCTCTCTTCATCGAAAAGGTGGAGAAGCTGAAAGGTTGCTTAGACAGGCCCGAAAAAGTATTTCTGAATTATTAAATGTTTCTTTAAGTGAAGTTGTTTTTACCTCTGGTGGAACAGAGAGTAACAATTTAGCGATTAAAGGTGTAGCGCTCCAATATATGAATCGAGGAAAACATCTTATTACGACACAAATTGAGCATGCTTCTAGTATGCGATCCTTTCAACAGCTTGAAAACATGGGGTTCGAAGTCACGTATCTCCCTGTAGATACAAACGGACAAATATCTATAAACGATCTTGAAAATGCCCTTACTTCTGAGACGACACTTGTTTCAATTATGCATGTTAATAATGAGATAGGTGCTATCCAGCCAATTAAAGATATTGGTCACAAGATTAAAGAGAGATCTAAAGCACTTTTCCATATTGATGATGTTCAAGGAATTGGGAAGGTACCGCTGGATTTTAATGATGTCAAAGCGGATCTTATTTCTTATTCCGCCCATAAATTTCATGGATTAAAAGGCAATGGACTTCTCTTAAAGAAGAGAAGTGTAGCGCTGTTTCCTTTGCTATCTGGTGGTGGTCAGGAGAATGAAATACGCTCAGGGACAGAGAATGTACCAGGTATAGTGGCGATGGCTAAAGCTCTTAGGTTGTATTTTGATTCAGCTACTACAAAGAAGGATAAGCTTGAAGGATGGAGAAAAAAACTAGTCGGTGAACTCCCTAAGATTGTAGGTATTGAACTTAATTCGTCTGGAATTGCAGCTCCGCACATTATTAACTTTTCGGTCCGTGGCATAAAGCCAGAAGTCTTGATTCACACTTTAGAAGAAAAAGATATCTATGTTTCAACACGATCCGCTTGTTCTTCAAAAGCAGCAGAGACTAGTCATGTGTTAACGGCTGCTGGTTTTCCAGTGGAAAGAGCCAAAACGGCAATAAGGGTTAGCTTGTCTTATGATACCACTGATGAGCAGATAGAAATTTTTCTTAGTGAACTTCAGAAAGCCATTTCTAAACTAAAACATGTAATGAGGTAATAGCTATGTATGATCACATTATTATTCGATACGGGGAGATTTCCCTTAAAGGTAAAAACAGAAAAGGATTTATTACTTCTTTGAAAAAAAGAGTAAAACAAGTTCTGTCGGATTACAATTCGATTGAAGTACACCAGTCTTTTGATCGTATGGTCGTTAAATTGAATGGAGCAAATCACGAACCGATTATTAATAAGCTTAAAACAGTGTTTGGTATTCATTCGCTTAGCGTAGCTATTAAGACGGAGCATGATCTAGATCTTATTAAAGAAAAAGCGCTGCAGCTTGTTCAGGATCAACAGCGCGGGGAAAGTATGACGTTTAAAGTAACGGTAAGACGACCTTTTAAACAATTCCCCCATCGTTCACAGGATATGAATCGTGATATCGGAGGGTTCGTTCTTCGAAATACGGAGAATCTTACAGTGGATGTTCATAACCCTGATATGGAGCTGAAAGTAGAGGTTAAGCAAGATGGTGCTTATTTGAGTTGTAATAATTCAGAAGGCGCTGGCGGTCTACCAACCGTTCAAGACAACAAAGTTATGTTAATGCTATCAGGCGGGATCGATAGTCCAGTTGCTGGTTACTTAACAATGAGGCGAGGCGTAAAAGTAGAAGCAGTTCATTTTCATAGTCCTCCTTTTACTAGCGAACGCTCTCGTCAAAAGGTTGAAGATCTTGTAAAAGTTCTAACACGTTATGGTGGGGACATACGTCTTCATGTCGTACCTTTTACAAATACGCAAAAAACCATTCAAAAAGAAATGCCTGATAACTATAGCATGACAATTATGAGAAGAATGATGATGCGTATTACAGAGAAATTAGCAGAGCAAAATAATGCACTGGCAATTGCAACTGGTGAAAGCCTTGGACAAGTTGCAAGCCAGACAATTCAAAGTATGAATACGATTAATGAAGTAACAAACTTCCCGGTGCTTCGTCCGCTTATCTCAATGGATAAACTTGAAATAATGAAGATTTCAAGAGCAATTGATTTATATGATATTTCAATTCGTCCTTACGAAGATTGCTGTACAGTATTTTTACCTGAAGCACCTAAAACAAAGCCTAAACGAGAGCATGCGAACAAGTTTGAACAGTACTTGCCTGTGGATGAATTAGTTCAAGAAGCAGTTGCTGGCGTTGAAACAATCATAATCAAGGAAAAAGACGACGAATTTAGCGATTTACTATAGAACTTCCAACATTTGACCATATTCCCATAAGTTAAAAGGGATAACACCCCTCTGTCTATCAAATTCTATAGGCAAGGAGGTGAACATCCCATGGCAAATAACAGCTCAAACAACCTAGTGGTACCTGGTGTACAACAGGCTCTTGATCAAATGAAGTATGAAATTGCTTCTGAATTTGGTGTAACTCTTGGTCCAGATTCTACTGCACGTTCAAACGGTTCAGTTGGTGGCGAGATTACAAAGCGTCTTGTACAACAGTCTGAACAACAATTTGGAGGATACTCTAAATAATTGAATATTATTGGCTTGCGGAAGGTGCATATAGCATCTTCCGCTTTTTTGGTTAGTAATGTTCAAAACTTTCTTATTTTTATGTATAATGAAACTATTACCTACTAGAGGAGGAAATAGCATGCAGGCTCTAATTGCACCTGATCATTACAACTTAACTAGCGAGATTGAGCGCTTTATCACTGAAGAAAATAAGGTCGCTCTTAAATGGCGAAGCGAAAATGGGGATTTCCATGAAATTACATACAATAACTTAATGGATAAAGCTAACCAAATTGCTGGAGCTTTGACTTCTGAAGGGTTAATAAGTCAGGATCGTGTTCTAATCATGATGCCGCGACTTATCGATACATACGCTGTTTATATTGCTTGTCTAAAAGCTGGTCTAGTTGTTATTCCATCATCAGAGATGTTAAGAAAGAAAGATCTTGTTTATCGAATTAATCACGCAGAAGCTAAGGCAGTTATCTGTGACTCTAAGCTAACAGACTCATTCGAAGGTGTAGAAGCTGAGGCGCCTTCACTTAAAATGAAATTTATCGCTGGGGATGCGAAAGACGGATGGATTCCATTACTTGATAAAGCTCAAAATGAAAGCGTTTTATTCAAAGGTGTGAAAACGTCTAGAGACGATATGGCTTTTCTTTCCTATACATCAGGAACTACTGGAAACCCTAAGGGAGTAGTTCACAGTCACGGCTGGGCATATGCTCATCTCAAAACATCTTCAGCTTCATGGTTAGATATTCAAGAAGGAGACAACGTTTGGGCAACAGCGGGACCAGGGTGGCAGAAGTGGATTTGGAGTCCTTTTGTAGCAACATTATGTAGTGGTGCAACAGGTTTTGTATACAGTGGGAAATTTGATCCGGAAACGTACCTTGGTTTTCTCGCTGAGTATGATATTAATGTGCTTTGTTGTACACCTACAGAATATCGCTTGATGGCGAAAGTAGATGAGCTAGAGCGGTTCACTCTCCCGTCATTAAGGAGTGCTGTTTCAGCGGGGGAACCTTTAAACCGTGAAGTCATTGACACGTTTAGACGGTATTTCAATATTGACGTGAGGGATGGATACGGACAAACTGAGAACACTCTTCTTGTTGGGATTATAAAGGGTATGGAAGTGAAGCCGGGATCGATGGGTAAGCCAACACCTGGAAATCGGGTTGAAATTATTAATGATCAAGGTCAGCCGGTCGAAATTGGTGAAGTAGGCGATATAGCTGTGCATAAGGATGTGCCTGCGTTGTTTAAACATTATTATAAAGATGAAGAACGTACTCAAATGGCTTATCGGGGTGACTACTACTTGACTGGTGATAAAGCTTCTAAGGATGCTGACGGTTACTTCTGGTTCGAAGGTAGGGGCGATGATATTATTATTAGCTCTGGTTATACAATTGGTCCATTTGAAGTGGAGGATGCACTTGTAAAACATCCATCTGTTCAGGAGTGTGCAGTTGTAGCAAGTCCTGATGAAGTACGTGGCAATATTGTAAAAGCATACGTTGTGCTTAAAGATCATACTCAGGCAGGAGACGCACTTGTACGTGCTCTCCAGGACCATGTTAAAGATCTAACCGCACCATACAAATATCCGCGTAAAATAGAGTTCATTAAAGAACTCCCAAAAACGACTTCAGGTAAAATTAGAAGAATAGAACTTCGTCAAAAAGAAACACAGAGTGTTTCTTAAATAGCAAGAAAGACGAGGACCGGTTAAGGTCCTCGTCTTTTATTTGGCTTTATTTTTAATTAATGCCTCAATTTTGTTTGCTTGATCTCCTGCATTGTCCTGTTCCATTGAATGAATATATGTCTCGCGATTCTGATACGTCTCACGAACAGATTTCATAAAGGATTCTTCAGTAAGATCTTCTTCTAATAGTACATTAGCATAACCAGATTTCTCAAAAGATTGTGCGTTCAAGATCTGATCCCCTCTGCTTGCTGCTCTCGATAGTGGAATAAGTAGCATTGGTTTTTTTAAAGCAAGGAATTCAAAGATTGAGTTTGAACCTGCTCTTGAGATAATCAAGTCTGCCATTGCTAACAAGTCAGGTAGTTCGTCTGTTACATATTCAAACTGCTTATATCCATTCATTTGAGAAGAGGAGTCTACCTGCCCCTTACCAGTTAGGTGGAGAATATCAAACGTTTTTAGAAGCTCATCAAGCTGGTTTCGAACTGCTTCATTAATTCGTTTTGCTCCTAGACTTCCTCCCATAATAAGCATGACTGGTTTGCTACCGCTAAACCCTGCAAAGGATAAGCCTTTTGCACGGTTTCCACTCTTTAACTCGTCTCGAACGACTGCGCCGATGTACTCAGCTTTATTTTCAGGAAGGTGTTTCACCGTTTCTGGGAATGTAGTACACACCTTTGAAGCAAAAGGAATCGCAACTTTGTTTGCAAGTCCTGGAGTTAAATCTGATTCGTGAATAATAACAGGTACGTTATTCATTTTTCCTGCGATCACAACAGGAACAGAAACAAACCCACCTTTTGAGAAGATCACAGATGGTTTTTCCCTTTTAATTATAGAGAACGCCTCTCCAACGCCTTTAATTACCTTAAAAGGATCCTTGAAATTATTCCAATCGAAATACCTGCGTAATTTTCCTGTCGAAACATGATGATACGTTACACCTTTAAGTGGTTCAATCAACTGACGTTCAATTCCTTTTTCTGAACCAATATAATGAATGTCCCAGTCATCCTTAAGAAAACGTGGAATAAGAGCTAGATTAACCGTTACATGACCGGCAGAACCGCCACCAGTAAATAAAATTTTCTTTTTCAACGAGATTTCCTCACCTTCAACAATTGTCTTGCTCATTTTATTCATTCTCCCTATTGTATCATGATTAAAAAAGCAACAAAGAGTACAATTTAAAATCCAGAAGATTCACAGCATACGAGCGGAGTGATACAATAAGTGAACAATTGACATTACATAAAAGGGGAGAACATCATTGGGAACGCTTTGGTTTGGTGGGAAAATATATACGCTTGATCAAGAGAATGAGACGGTAGAAGCAGTGTACACAGAGAACGGCCGCGTTAAGAAAACAGGTACTGAATCTGAACTAAGATCTCTTTTTGGTAGTCAAATAAATGAGCGTCGTGACCTGAAAGGGCACGTTATGATTCCGGGTTTTGTTGATAGTCACCTTCATATGATCGGTCATGGAGAGAAGCTTCTGCGTTTGGACTTGTCACAGTCTGAATCAGCCGAACAAATGAAAGGTCTGCTTCTTGAGAAAGTAAGAGATGCGTCTTCAGATGAGTGGATTATTGGTGAGGGATGGAATGAGAATAACTTCTCTGATCGAAAGATTTTTCATCGTGATGAACTTGATGAAATTGCGCCAAGCCATCCGATGATGCTAACGCGTGTTTGTAGACATGCGATTCTCGCAAATTCCATAGCACTTGAGTTAGCTGGTATCACCAATGAGACACCAGATCCAGAAGGTGGCGTCATTATGCGTGATAGTAATGGCAAAGCGACAGGATATCTACTTGATCGCGCTCAAGAGCTAGTGAAAAATGCAATGCCAGAAGTGAGTATGGGTTTCCTTGAACGGGCCCTTTCGTCTTCAGTTGACGATCTTGTATCAAAAGGCATCACAGGTGGTCATAGTGAAGACCTGAATTACTATGGGGGCTTTACGAGAACATATGAAACCTTCACGAATGTAATCAACGGTAAACGGAAATTTAGAGCGAATTTACTAGTTCATCATGAAGTTATTGACGAGATGAGAAGGCAAGGATTAGGGTTCGGGGATGGAACTGAATACGTCGAACTTGGTGCAATGAAAATTTTCGCTGATGGTGCGCTTGGAGGACGGACAGCTTTACTAAGTCATCCATACAATGATTCTCCTGATACATCCGGAGTTGCGATACATAGTATTAAAGGTTTAACAGCGCTCGTTAGAGAAGCTAGAACCCATAATATGCCTGTTGCGATCCATGTAATTGGAGATTTAGCACTGGAATATGCGATTGAAGCGATTGAACAATTCCCTGCCCCTAATGGATTGAGAGACCGTTTGATTCATACGCAGGTTGTTCGAAAAGACTTAATCGATCGCCTAAACCAACTTTCTGTGATTCTTGATATTCAGCCAAGATTTGTTGCATCTGATTTCCCGTGGGTGAAGGAGCGTCTAGGAGAAGAGCGAATGACATTGTCATTCGCTTGGAAAACACTATTAGATAGTGGAATTCCAATTGCAGGTGGATCTGACGCACCAATAGAGCCAGTTGATCCGTTACTTGGCATTCATGCAGCAGTTACAAGGAAACGTCCAAATGATATCCATGAAGGATATTATCCAGAACAAAAGCTATCTATGTTTGAAGCTGTTTCCCTATTTACTAAGGGGAGTGCCTACGCGATTGGGAGAGAGAATGAACGTGGGAAAATTAAGGAGAACTTTGATGCTGATTTTACTGTTCTAAACCGTGATATATTCGCATGCGATCCTGACCTACTTTTACAAACAAAAGCAGTCATGACGGTGATTGATGAATCAGTTGAGTATAGTAATTTTGATTAGCTTAATGACTGATACAATTATCAAATTGAAAGGAGCACCGCTACATATGCAGCGGTGCTTCTTTTTGGTTGGTTCTTTTCTAATAGGTGGTTGTTTTTGAAAAAGGATTTGTATAAAAAGCCAAATTTAGCTGATTTGAGCGGAAGGAGGCTCACCGCCCGCCCCGCGGAAAGCGAGCATCCTGGAGCGGTAATCAACCACTACTTTTCAATATGAATGATCGAGATTTTTACAGGAAACTTCTCTGTACTTTATGCCAGAAAGAATTATCCTTCAGCTTCACCGTTTTGATTCGTCTTTCAGGGATGTGGATGTTAATTTCTTTTGCATGCTGTATACTTAACGCTTCATTATCTATTCCAATAACTGGATAATCGTTACCGTCCTTGATAACCTGAAGTGTAAGAGATCTTTCATCGCTTAGTACGAATGGTGATCCTAGTGTTCGATAGTGGTTATTATTTAGCGAAGCAAGCTCACTAACCTGCATACAAGCAAGTTTAGGATCAATAACTGCTCCGTTCACTGATTTGTTATACGCTGTGCTCCCAGTAGGGGTTGAAACAATTAGTCCATCTCCACGGAATGTTTCAAAATGAAAATCTTCTACATAAACTTCCATCGCAAGCGTTTTGATAATAGAAGATCGAATGGTACATTCGTTTAAACAGTAAAAAGAGGATTCGTTGTTTACCTTTACTTCAATAGTAGGATATCGACGAACTTCAATGCCCTCGGACAGTACATCTCCTACCATGTCCTGCAAGTTATCGATGTGAAAGTCGCAATAGAAGCCTAACTCTCCTGTTGAAATTCCTACATAGAGGCAGTCTTCTCGAAATCCAGTTTGTCTTACTGCTTGTAGGAAAGCGCCATCCCCACCTATGCTTGCAATAATGCTTGCATCTTTAGCATCTTCAACGAGATGGAAATCGTTTTTTTCGGCAAGTGCTTTTAGTGGTTCTACTTTCTCCTGCAGTTCTTTTGTTTGTTTATAGAAAAAGAATAAATTACGGCGATTTGGCATCTGAATTCCTCCCTATCCAACTGTTATTCTTCTTTACTTTATCATTCTCTCTTTTTAGAAAAAAGAAAAAATTAAATTTTGTAATCGATTACTGCTTAGTTTAGCGCTTCTTCTTGAAATGATACAACATGTCATTTAGAAGTGCGGTTCCTTATTTTGTGTGGTATTCTCGACAATATGAAACCAATATTATGGCTTCAACGTACATACTATAGCATCAGGATATAGAGGAGGCTTACTATGAATGGAAAACGGTGGATAGCGCTTGGCATAACTGTCGTACTGATTATCGTATCACTTGGGTTTAATTTGGTATCCAGTCTTGCTTTCGGGGGATGGAAAGAAGAAATAAATTCTTCGGATCAGTTCGCTGAGACGGTCATTGAAGAAGGTAGTGGTTTGAATAAGATCGCAGTGTTAAATGTGGAAGGCGTTATTCAGGATAACGGCGCGAATACTAGCTTTTTGCCACAGGCAGGCTACAATCACGATGTGTTTCTTAAGCGGCTTGAGCATGCAGGGGACGACAACAGTGTTAAAGGAATTATTCTTCGATTGAACACGCCGGGTGGAGGAGTGGTTGAAAGTGAAGAGATCTATGATGAAATCTTAGAGTTAAAAGAAAAAACGGATAAGCCTATATATGTATCAATGGGTAGTATGACAGCATCTGCTGGGTATTACATATCTGCTCCTGTTGATAAGATTTATGCCAGTCCTTCAACAATAACAGGTTCAATTGGCGTTATCATGCAGTCAATGAACTACTCTGAACTTGCAGAGAAAGTTGGTGTGAAGTGGGAAACTATAAAGAGTGGCCCTCATAAAGATATTATGTCTCCTAATCGTGAGATGACTGAGGAAGAACGTGATATTCTACAGTCGATGATTGATAATTCTTATGACGAATTTGTCCGAGTAGTTAGTGAAGGTAGAGACATGGATGAGAGCAAAGTTCGAGAGCTTGCTGACGGAAGAATCTACGATGGAAGACAGGCAAAGGATGTTGATCTTGTTGATGATCTTGGCAACCTAGAAGACACCTTCGAAGCGATGAAGAAAGACTTAGGGGATAGCAATCTTCAAGTTATTCAGTACAAACAGAACCTAGGTTTTAATTCATTATTCGAAATGACAGCTGCCAAATTAATGGGGCCAGATAAAGACCTACTAGGTATTCAGCAGCTCCTGTCTACGCCGCAATCACCGAAACTAATGTATTTATACTCTGAATAAGGAGGCAGGCAGAATGGACGAAACAATGAATACAACTGCCCCTCCTGCATCCGTTTCTAATGAATTGTCGAACGTTCGATTTGCTGGATTTTGGATGCGTTTTTGGGCATATATAGTCGATATTATTGTTGTAGCAAGTCTTAATGGTATTTTAATTACTCCTGCTATAAGAGGGTTTGATATCCCTGCAGGTGAACCGGCATTTTTACCACTTCAAGCCATTTTAACAGGAACTGTCTATTATGCTTATTTTATCTTAATGACGAAGTTTCTGTCTCAAACGCTTGGGAAGATACTTTTCGGGTTAAGAGTTGAGTCTGATAAAGTTGCTAAGTTAACATGGGGAACTGTTATTTTCCGAGAAGGTATTGGCCGTTTTATTAGCAAAACCATCCTTTTTGTCGGATTTATAGTAGTGGCATTCACAAAGAAGAAACAAGGGATACATGATCTATTTGCAGATACGATAGTTGTTCATGAAAAATAACGTTTAGTGTATAAACCTGTCCACACTGGGCAGGTTTATTCTATGTGGCATTTTTCTGCTTATTAATCATTCGTATTTAAAAAGGTGCTTTATAAATCAGCCTAAGAATAAAAAGGAGGGGCATGTTTATTGATTATAGCAATTGTTGCTGTATTTGGTTTGCTTCTAATTGCTTCCGTGCCTCTCATTATCTTTTCAACTGTTAAAGTCACAGTAACAATTGAACATTCGAGAGCTGTAGAGGAGCTACAGATCGATGTTAAGGCGCTGTTTGGTCTATTGTTTTACTCTACAGCTATTCCGCTTAAAGAGCTGCTAGAAAGCGGAGAAGAAGCAATTAAAGATAAAGCTGAAGAAACAACTTTTAAAGGGGACATACAAGAACTTTTGAAATTATTTAAAAAAACGCATGGAGCGAAAGATGCTATTCAATTTATTCTAGAGAAAACAAGTGTAAGAAAAATTCAGTGGGAAACTAATTTTGGAATGACCAACGCAGCAAATACGGCGGTGGGAGCTGAGCTACTGTTAAATGCAAAAATTGCTTTATTTGCGCTTCTATCTCACTATTCGAACTTACTTACCGTTCCCCAATTAATTGTTACACCTATTTATGAAATGAAAACAATCCAAACTTATATTAAATGCATGATCACCTTTAAACTGGGGCATGCTATGATCGCGGTAATTAAATTAATGAAGTCTCAGAAGAATATTCAAGGGACTTAACGGTCTAGTAGGTGAAGGAGGAAAACGATATGGCTGAACACCCAATTGAGGGACTTATGCAAACTGCAATGGAGAACCTTAAAGACATGATCGATGTGAATACAATTATCGGAGATCCTGTTGAAACGCCTGATGGCAGCGTTATTCTAACAGTGTCAAAGGTAGGATTTGGCTTCGCAGCAGGTGGTAGTGAATTTATGTTGAAACAACAGTCGGGCTCGAGCCGTGATCAGAATCAAAGCAAGGGAGAGCCATTTGGAGGCGGTAGCGGTGGAGGTGTGTCCATCACTCCAATTGCATTTTTAATTGTTAGCGCAGGCGATATTAAAATGATACATCTTGATAACACAACACATCTATATGAACGCTTATTGGACCTTGCACCTCAAGCGATTGAAAAGGTGCAAAGTATGCTTCAGAATATGAACAAAGATTCCAAAGAGAAAAAGGATCAATCAAATGGCCAACAAGCCGGTGTACAAAAACAAAGTTCTCACTCAAAGAATCTTTTTCGTTCGCAACAACGTGGGCAACAGGATGATGAGAAACAGGATTTAAACTTCTAAGTCGCTTAGATCTAAGCGACTTTTTATTATGGAACAAATGATAACCCTATTAGCTAATTTCTTGAATTCTAACCTCAGCACATATATGATGAAAGCAGTCGTACATACGACCAATTATAAAGGAGGTATGAACATGGCTAACATTACATTTAAAGAAAACCCGATGACACTACTCGGTGAAGAAGTGAAAAAGGGTGATAAAGCTCCAAACTTTACAGTATTAGCTAACGATTTATCAGAAAAAACACTTAATGACTATGCAGGTGTACGTATTATCAGTGTAGTTCCATCACTTGATACTGGTGTTTGTGATGCTCAGACGCGTAAATTTAATGAAGAAGCAGCTGATCTTAACAATGTTAACGTGTTAACGATTAGTGCTGACCTTCCATTCGCACAGAAGCGCTGGTGTGGTGCTGCAGGCATCGAGAATGCCATCACATTATCCGATCATCGTGATCTATCATTTGGTAAGGCGTTCGGTGTTGCAATTAAGGAACTTCGCTTGTTGGCACGTGCAGTTTTTGTTGTCGATAGTAAAGATGAAGTGGTTTATGCAGAGTACGTAAGCGAAGCAACAAACCATCCTGATTATGAAGAAGCATTAAATGCAGCTAAGCAAGCTGAATAAAACAATGAAAGTAGAAAAAGACTTCGATGAAATAACTCATCGAGGTCTTTTTTTAGGGATCTTTAATCATCTGCAATAATGCAAGATTATTCAGCATTGTTGCGAAAGCGTTCAAGACTGTTTACAATAGAGACGGCGAACTGATAGGAGGCCAAATAATGTCTGATATGACTGTAGAAGCTTTATATAAAGTACTAGATGAATCGACACTCGTTATTCAAAATAAATTAGAAATGTCATATCTTGAAGCGCTCGTTGAGACGGGTTTAAATCTATTTGAAAATAAGGTGCTTCAAGAAGAGTTAGATGCAGATACTGTTGTGCGTCTTAAAAATCTGTATGACTCATGTGATTTAGAGGATGTTGAGAAAGAAACCATCCGAAAAGGAATCCAGCTCGCCTTACTTAAGGGGATGAAAAAGGGTATCCAACCTCATCATGCAATGACACCAGATAGTGTTGCGCATTTAATTGGATACCTTGTGAAAAAATATAAAGATGTATTAGAACTTGACGAAATGAAAATTCTTGATCCTGCAGTAGGAACAGGAAATTTGTTAACTTCTGTTCTCAACCAGTTGGAGGGAGAGGCTGTCGAGGCATTTGGTGCTGAACCAGATGACTTATTACTGCACCTAGGATTCGCAAATGCTAATTTGCAGAAACACCAGGTTGAGTTTCTTCATCAAGATAGCGTGAAGCCACTCTATATTCCTCAGGTGAATACGGTTGTTACGGATCTTCCTGTAGGGTATTACCCACACGAGGAAGCTGCTGCAAATTACACGTTAAAAGCTACTGAGGGTATGTCTTACGTCCATCATCTTCTCATTGAGCAGAGTTTAAATATGACAGAAGACTCAGGAATGCTCTTCTTTATGATTCCAAACTTCCTTTTCGGCGATGATGGCGCGAAACAAGTAAGGAATTTGTTGAATGAACGTTCTGTCATACACGGTATTATTCAATTACCAACTAGCCTTTTTGCGAATGAGTCTCAAGCAAAGAGCATTTTAGTTGTTCAGAAAAAAGGTGAACATACGTTAAAACCAAAGCAGGTAATGATGGCGAAATTACCATCTTTCTCCAACCGTGAAGCAATGTTAAACATGATGCAACAAATTAATGGTTGGTTCTCACAGCTTTCATAACGTATATGAAACGTTTACAAATCTGAATTGGCGGAATACTTATATGTAAGCGGTTTTCGCCTTGAATAAAGTAATGGTCGGTGTTTAAATAATAAGAGTGTTAAAAAGATAGAAGGGACTTTCCCTTCTATTTTCGTGTCGTACGCCAATTTATCATTAATTGAATTAAAGGAGCTGTCACATATGGCGAAAATAATCGCAATCAACGCCGGTAGTTCTTCATTGAAGTTTCAACTTTTAAATATGCCGGAAGAAACTGTTATCACAAAAGGACTCGTCGAACGAATCGGCCTTGATGACGCCATTTTTACAATAGAAGTGAACGGTGAGAAAAATGAAGAAATAACAAATATTCCTGACCATGCAGTGGCAGTTAAAATGCTTCTGGACAAGCTTATTAATTTCTCAATCATCTCTTCTTACGATGAAATAGAAGGTGTCGGACATCGAGTAGTTCACGGTGGAGAGAAGTTCAATGACTCCGCGATGATTACTGAAGAAGTATTAGAAGGTATTGAGGAAGTTTCTGAACTTGCTCCATTGCATAACCCTGCTAACCTTGTCGGGATCCGTGCATTTCGTGAAATCCTTCCAGACGTTCCATCCGTTGCTGTATTTGATACTGCTTTTCATCAGGCAATGCCGGAACAGTCTTACTTATACAGCCTGCCTTATGAGTATTATGAAGATTTTGGAATTCGTAAGTACGGTTTCCACGGTACTTCTCATAAGTATGTTTCAGAAAGAGCAGCTGAAATGCTCGGTCGTCCATTAGATCAATTGCGTTTGCTTTCTTGTCACCTTGGAAATGGTGCAAGTATTGCAGCAATTGAAGGTGGTAATTCAATTGATACGTCGATGGGCTTTACTCCACTAGCTGGTGTAACAATGGGAACTCGTTCTGGTAACATTGATCCAGCCTTGATTCCATTCATTATGGAGAAAACAGGGCAATCTGCTGAAGAAGTAATGAATACGTTAAATAAGAAGAGTGGACTTCTAGGCGTTTCTGGATTCTCAAGTGACCTTCGTGATATTACAACTAAGGCTGAAGAAGGTAACGAACGTGCAGAACTGGCACTTGAAGTATTTACATCACGTATTCACAAATACATCGGATCATATGCAGCTCGTATGTCTGGTCTTGATGCCATTATCTTTACTGCTGGTATTGGTGAAAATAGTGAGGCTGTTCGAGCTCGTGTTCTTCGCGGACTTGAATTCATGGGTGTGTATTGGGATCCAGCTCTTAACAAGGTAAGAGGAAAAGAAGCATTCCTTAACTATCCTCATTCACCTGTTAAGGTCATGATTATTCCGACAAATGAAGAAGTTGTTATTGCAAGAGACACAGTTAGACTTTCTAAATAAAATAGGTTCCTTTTAAAAGATGGTTGTTTCTTAAAGAGGAATTGTGTAAAAAGATTTACACTTGGCTGATTGGAGCGGAAGGATGCTCGACTCCTGCGGGACTAGCGGGACAGGTGAGACCCCACAGGAGCGTTAGCGACGAGGAGGCTCACCGCCCGCCCCGCGGAAAGCGAGCATCCTGGAGCGGAAATCAACTACTACTCTTATCGCAGCTATTTCTAAAAATACTGTCTAAATATATTAGAGCATCCATTCGGGTGCTCTTTTTTGTTTTACACCTTTATTGGAAGTTTTCAGTTGGAAAAGCTACAATATAAGAAAGAGTTTGAAGGGAGCGAATACTTTGGCCTGGACAGAAAGAGAACAAAAAAAGCTGAATGCAATTAAACAATGGGAACAAGAGCATTTTGCGCAAAGTGCAACTGATATAGAGCGTACCTTTCAGAAGTGGTATGATTACAAAATTAATCAGTTGGAACCTGCAACGAAAAATCGCGTTTATTCAGTAATTGACTCTGCTCTATTTCATATGCATTCTTTTATTCAGAATTCCCAATCGCAGGTTGATGCGAGCCATCGATTATTAACGGAAGCCCGATTATTCAATTCAGAAATTGAACAGATTCAGGACATGCAAGAGTTAACGATTGATCAGCTTAATTATATTGCAGATCAACAAATTGCAAGGCAACGGATGGTTTCGTTTGCTCAGGGTGGGCTCGCTGGTACGGGCAGTCTGCTTTTATTAGGTCTTGATTTGCCAGCTGTATTAGCCATAAACCTTAGAACGGTACAATTAATTGCGATGACTTACGGTTATCCAGTGAATTATCCTTCCGAAATGATGATAGCGCTTAAAGTTTTCCATATGGCAACACTTCCTAAAGGGATGCAGGAAAAAGCCTGGATTTCTCTTGAAGAAGAGCTTAATGATGAACAAGCTCATCCTTATTTTTATGAAGGCCCCGAGGAGATTGCTGATGCAAAATGGATTCAGGGTCCAATGAAACAAGTTGTAAAAGGAACAGTGCTAATGATGCTACGGAAAAAGATTATCCAGGGAATACCTCTTTTCGGTATTGCTATTGGTGCAGGAGTAAATTACAGATTTACAAGATCAGTTAGCGAAACCGCTCATCATTTTTATCAAAAACGCTTTTTATCAGAGCTAGAGAGGAGCGAAAAGAATTGAGTGCAAGTGAACACAAGAAAGAAGCGCCCTCTTCTGTAAGATGTTTCATTATTACAGTAAGTGACACTAGAACGCTTGACACAGACAAAAGTGGTCAGCTAATCGCATCTATGCTTACTGAGAGTGGTCACGTGGTTCTGGACCGAATCGTCGTTAAAGATATCCAAGAGGACATTAAGGATGCCATACAAAGCGCAGTTAGCGCTAACGAGATAGACACAGTTCTTTTAAATGGTGGAACTGGAATAGCAAGAAGAGATGTTACATATGAAGTGGTTGAATCATTACTTGAGAAAGAGCTTTCTGGATTTGGCGAGTTGTTTCGAATGATTAGCTATACAGATGATATTGGAACTCCTGCTATGCTAAGCAGAGCGATAGGTGGCGTTGTTGGAGATACTGCAGTGTTTGCAATGCCTGGATCTTCAGGAGCAGTTAAGCTTGCCATGTCGAGACTACTGTTACCTGAACTTCCACATATTATTAGAGAGCTAACTAAATGAAGAGGTCGATCCTTTTGGTTTGTAATTAGAAACGAACAGCTGCTTACGATACCAGAGCCATAAATCATTAATAATAGAGGCGAGTTCAGCTATTTGTGTGTTTAAAAGACAGGAATGATTGAAATTAGCTTCCTCGCTTAATTTTTCTTGTTTATGACAAATCATTTGTTCAAGTTCAGCAATGCGATCGGGGATTGAACTTTTAATTTGTTCCCATTTAAAAAGTATTTCCTCCTGGTCTGCTATTGAAAGGTTCTCCCAGCTGTCTTCCAGTATGGGAATTGTAATTTGCAGCCGATGATCATATTGAAATAAATACATAACATGCATCTCCTTTAAATTGGAAATAAACAAGTCCAATCTCATAAGTAATCTTAAGTGTTATCGGAAACAATACGAAGGCAAGAGTCCGAAATCACAGGAGGTTGCTCATATGCCTGATAAGAGAAACGAACTAATTTATGATGAAAGTGGCGAAATGGCTGTTCATCAACAGCTAAGTGAATCCTACCAAAGTGGGGTTATTGATCAGGAAGAAAGTAAAGAAAAAGCAAAGAAAATGCCACGTAAGCCTGATCGAAAAAGTTACTATTAGAAACCTGAAAGTTCATGCTATATAGCATGAACTTTTTTTGTTAGTGGTAGTGAAAGGTTGCTTTCGTATACATAGTTGCTATAAAGCGTTTGATTTGCGCTCCGTAGCTTGGTGTGGTTTTTATACAGAACCTCTTTCAAAACTATACTTCTTTAGAAAAGGGTCTAGTGGAAAGGTGTATAAAGAAAATCAACGCGCCACCTTTCGAAAAACAAGATACCCTACGCTTGTCACAATAAATGACAGGAATCCTGGAGAGTATGTTGTTGGGAGTAGAAGGTAGAGAAGGAGTCCAGAACATATAGCCAAAAACCCTGGACGATTTATAGTATTGGTGTGTTCAGTTAGTTCCTGAAGCATTTCTGATGTGAATCGTCCTTTTTTCACCACAATAAAGTCACTAACGATCACTGCTGAGAGTGGAATAACAAATGCACCTAGAAATGAGATGAATTTCTCGGCTTGATCAACAAATTCTGGAAAACTGCTTAGTAGTACAGCAGCACAACCAAGCAGTAGCGCGCTTCTTACTCTACCTAGAGAAGGAAAGGTATTAAGGAGACTATACCCTCCAGTGTAGGCATTACTAATGTTAATCATAATCATCGAGCATAGAGCTGATGCGAATATAAGGGTTAGTAGCAAGGTAGAATTTGTCTGTTGGCTGGTGATTAAAAAAGGGTTCCATGTTCCAGCAACGGCAGCAGTATATGCACCTAGCAATGCTGTTAGGGAAAAACCAATCGTATTGCCTGAGAATATTCCCCAGAAAGCATGACCTGTTGATTTCGCGTAGCGTGCCATGTCAGATGAACTGCTTACTCCCGACACATATTGAACAAAAGCAAGACTCGAAAAGAAAAGAAAAGAGCTTAAATCTGGCTTCTCATTCATGGAGATAATGGACGAATAGCTGTTCCCTTCAACTGAAGTAGTGAAATAGACAAAGAACATCGCCACTCCTCCTGCGAAAAGAAGCGGAAGAAAATATTTTGTTACTTTTTTAACAGCATCAAATCCTACTAGTGCAAGTGCTGCCATGACGGCTGCGAGAACTAAAGCGGTAGGCAGGAAAGGAAGGTGAAAGTTAAAAGCGCGTTTTATTAGTTCTACAACCATATAAGTACCGCCGATCGTTTGAACAGCGAACCAATAAAGCGAGGTAATCGTTCTAACAGGGGAGGCGAAGTACTGTGCTCCCTTAAAACCGACAAACGATCTGACAGCATATTGAGAAGGGATTCCTCTACGAGCACCTGGAAAAGAAAGATAGGAAACGAATAGAAAAGCAATGGTTGCACCAAGGATTGTTGATAGAACTGCCCAAACAAAACTAAGACCACCCTCAAGTACGGCAAGAGCGGGAACGAGGAAATTACCAGCGTTGACGGAAACAGTCATTTGAATCATGGCGTATTCGTACCAGGAAGTTGTTCGTAATTTCTCAGGTACTGATTCTAGTCCATATCGCTCGATTTGGATGCTAGATGTTTGTTTACTAAGTGTACTCATGTTTTCTCCTTTAGGATAATGGACTTATGTTTTATTTTAGTTCCAGTAGGAGAACGATGCAATCCTGATTACTGTTTATACGAATAATATTCATCGTTTTCAGTCAGTATAAGATAGAGGTGATGAAATATGAAAAAGGTCGTTTGTTTAGCATTTGCCGCTTACCTTTTTACTTTTCCTATTCACTCTGAAGCATCGACACTTGGAAATAGTTTTTCTTTTAAATGTATGGTGGTGACAAACGGAGTCGAACACGAATGGGAATTCTCTAGTCCTAATGAATATGAAGTTGAAAAAGGTAAAACAGTTGAGAAAGGAGCTGCAGCAGAGCGGAAAGTATCAGCTCTCTTTCAACATCTTGAGGTAACTGAACTTGCACAAGTAGATGAGCTAGTTGAAAAGATGGGTACCTATGGTTATGAGAATGTAGAACGGTTCGAAATGAAATGGATGGATTCAAATGGAAGGTTGTTTACATGGGTTTGGAATGAAGAAGACAAGTAGACTTTGAATGGCGGTTTCGTTAAGATGAGGAAAGAGGTGAAAGGAGCCGCATTCAATTGAAAAATAGTCTAGCAATCGTGTCTGGAGGCGCTTTGGGTGCAACGCTTCGAGCTATGATTGGAACAGTCATGAACGGAGTTCCTTTATCAACATTCCTAGTAAATGTAACAGGTTCAATTCTTCTTGGTTTCTTCTACCAGTTTGTACAATCTGATAAGCGGTTATCGGATCCCCTTAAGAAATTCATAGCAACAGGGGTCTTAGGCTCATTCACAACTTTCTCTACTTATTCACTTGACCTTTTCGTGTATTTAAGGGAAGGTCAGTTTTTCGTTGCGCTTCTCTATGGAATAGGAAGTATCCTAATAGGAATAGTAGGTGTGCTCCTAGGGATTACAATCGCACGAAAAATAAGGAGGATTCCTACATGGAATGGGTAATGATTGCGGTTGGAGGTGGGATAGGAGCATGGTTACGTTATATGGTTGCACTAGTTGTAGGCAAGTGGAATCAATCTCGGTTCCCCTCAGCAACTTTCATAGTAAATTTGGCTGGTAGTTTTCTAATGGGAATGGCTTATGGTTCTGGCGATTTTGGACCGGCAGTTTCGACGGGTTTTCTGGGCGCATTAACTACATTCTCAACTTTCATGTATGAAGCCGTTACAATAGCTACTAAAAGGTTGTGGCTATCAGTCGTCTACATAATATTAAGTTTGGTAAGTGGGTTATTTATGGTAGCGGTCGGTTATATGATTGCTGTGTAAATAGGGTAGTCGTTGAAAGGGTTTTCAATTTAGTAGAACTTATGGTTTCGAAACAAGAGTTGAAGTGTTATGATGATAGAGGTTTTTGATAAAGCCCTTACAATGTAAAGATTTTGAATGATATAGAGGAGGAATTCAATTGCGTATAGGAGTACCTGTAGAAATTAAAAACAATGAAAATCGTGTGGCTATGACTCCAGCTGGTGTTTTGAGTCTAACACGCTTTGGACATGAGGTTTATATCGAGAAAGGTGCTGGGATTGGATCTGGTTTTACAGATGAACAATATCTTGAGGCCGGTGCTCATCTTGTAGGCACAGCAGAAGAAGCTTGGTCCATGGAAATGGTCATGAAAGTGAAAGAGCCTCTTCCACAGGAGTACGGTTACTTCCGCGAAGGACTTATTCTATTTACATATCTTCATCTTGCAGCTGAGTCTGAGCTTACACGCGCACTTGTTGAGAAAAAAGTGATCGGTATTGCATATGAAACAGTTCAGCTTCCGAATAACTCGTTACCATTACTTACTCCAATGAGTGAAGTAGCAGGTCGTATGTCTGCGCAAATTGGAGCTCAATTCCTTGAGAAGCCTAAAGGTGGACTAGGCATACTTCTAGGTGGTGTTCCAGGTGTTAAACGTGGCAAAGTAACTGTCATTGGTGGAGGCGTCGTTGGAACGAACGCAGCCAAAATTGCAATGGGCCTTGGTGCAGATGTTACAATTATGGATTTAAGTCCTGAACGTATGCGCCAGCTTGATGACATTTTTGGTACTGAGATCAACACGATGATGTCAAATCCGTTAAATATTGCTGAGGCTGTAAAAGAATCTGATCTCGTTATTGGCGCTGTGCTTATTCCTGGAGCTAAAGCACCTAAGCTTGTAACGGAAGAAATGATTAAGGATATGAAACCCGGTTCAGTTATCGTTGACGTTGCAATTGATCAGGGAGGCATTTTTGAAACAACTGATCGAATTACTACTCACGACAACCCAACCTATACGAAACACGGGGTTGTTCATTATGCAGTAGCAAATATGCCTGGAGCCGTTCCTCGCACATCGACAATTGCTTTAACAAATGTGACAGTTCCTTATGCGGTTCAACTCGCTAACAAAGGGTATGAAAAAGCTTGTCTTGAAAATGAGCCACTGTTGAAAGGAATTAATACAATGGATGGTTTTGTAACGTATGAAGCGGTTGCTGAGGCACATGAGCTTGAGTATAAGAATGCTCGTACAATGCTTGCTGAATAAGGATAAAGATGGAAATAAAGCAGCTAATTAGCTGCTTTATTTTTTTGTGATCGTAATAAATCTAACGTTTTCAAGTTGAAAAATAAAATGAATGGGATTGTTATATTTTCTAAAGGATAGAAGGATAGAAAGGAATTAGGGATTCTTGCTCGAACAAAAGAAGAGGAGGTGCATGGATGATGGCATTTTGGAATAAAAAAGCAAAGGGAAAGAAGGAAACTACTCCACTGAAAGAAATTGAGGTTTCCATTCATGATATGAGAAAAGCAATAAGCTCATTTGCCGAACATAAAAGGGATGGTATTTCACTAAGAATACTTGTGTTAGAAGATAACAGGGTAGATTCCTCCCTACTAGTTTCTTATTTAGGAGGCATACCTTCAGAACCATTTTATATGTCTAAGGAGACTTTTGAGCTTTTTGAGAATAAAGACAAACACATTCCATTTTGGATTGATAAAATGCAAAAAGCGGTCGATACTTACTTTAAGATGGAGAAGGAACTTCCAATCATTGAAGGCGATCCATATTCTAAAATCAGTTTCTATAAGCTTGAAAAAAAGGCAATGCTACAGGAGAGACCACCAATTGAATTCTATTTAACTGAACAAGAACAAATGGTGACACATCGTAAGCCAGAAAAATAAGCGAAACTTTATTGAATTGCGTTCGTAAATAGAAGAGAGGGGGTTTGAAGGTGGGATTTTTATCGAGATTGTTTGGGAAGAAAGAAGAAGAAACTACAATTGAAGAAAGAACAGTAATGAATATCCAGGTAGGGGATATTATAACGTATGATCTTGAAGATTATCAGGTTGTAGGAAACTTGACTTATACTGTAAGAGGATATAAATGGCAAGCCTATCAACTCCAATCTGAAGGATCATCTATCTGGCTAAGTGTTGAAATGGATGATGAACTTGAACTCGGTATCTACAAGACAGTTAAAGAAAAAGTATCGAAACCAATACCAAAGGAATTAACAATAGATGGTGTTGTCTATTATCAGGATGAACATGGGCATGCTAATGTATCTGGAAAAGGACGCGGAAGCAATGTCAATGGCCAGGAAGTCGAATATTATGATTTTTCGAATGAGGAAGAATCAGAATTTCTATCTATTGAAATTTGGGGAACAGAGGTAGAAGTAAGTAAAGGCTATGAAGTAGAAGAGTATGAAATCAAAATTCTTGCTGGAAGCAAATGAGAGGATGAATTTTAATGTTTAGTATGTTTAAGCGGGTTAAAACAATTATGTCGTCTGAGTTAAATGCTGCTCTTGATAAGGCGGAAGATCCAGTTAAAATGCTTGAGCAATTCATGCGTGATATGGAAACGGATATTCGCGAGGCAGAGACAGCAGTTGCGAAGCAAATTTCTAATGAAAAGATGCTAAAGAAAAAATGGGATGATGCAAGTGCGATGGTTACTAAGCGACAAGATCAGGCTGTAAAAGCCCTCGAAGCTGATAATGATGATCTTGCAAGAAGAGCGCTTCAAGATAAGAAAGATCATGAAACAAAGGCAGAGACATTGAAAGAGTCTTACGAGAGAGCAAAGACAGATGCGGACTCTCTTCGCTCGAAGCTTGATGAGATGAAAGAGGAATACCGTCAGATGCAGTTGAAAAAGGATAGCTTGAAAGCACGAGCAGAATCTGCGAAAACCAAAACAAAAATTAACCGCGCCATGTCCGACATAGGTGGAGACGATTCAAGACGTGGTTTTGATCGTATGGAAGAGAAGGTTCTTCAGTATGAGGCTGAAGCAGAAACGAGTGAAGATATGCGTTCAAGCAGTCGGTCCCTTGATGATGAGCTAGATTCGCTTGATAAGAAGGATGGAATTGATGACGAGCTAGCAGAGCTTAAGAAAAAAATGGGGAAAGAATAATACTTTCCCCTTTAATGGGGTGGAAGAATGAAATGGCTAATTGGATTGCTGACAGCATTCATTCTGCTCTTATCGGCATGCGGAATCACGAAGGATATTCAAGAAATCGTGGAGGACCGTTATCAGCTTGAAGATGTAATAGAGAGCAGCGTTGATTCAGGAGATGTTTCGAAAGTTTATCGTGCTGATAAGGATCTCTCTTCCGTTGCTTCCTATCTTCAGGATCAAATAAAGCCGAATGAAGTCAGTGAAGTTAAAGAAGGAAAGCAAATTCTAGTTTATGATGATTATATTGTTACGTTGTCAGAAGGAGAAGGTTCTAATACCCTCGTTGAGGTCGCAACTGTAGGTTTTGTCAGAGATAACTATCAACCGAGCTTTTTTGACGGTTTACTAGCTTATTACATACTAGACGAAATTCTTGATGTTGATGATTGGGGGAAAAAGCAGAAAAACCGTTGTAAAAGTAGTGGCGGAAATTGCTATGGAGGCTATAGTGCAACTGGGGGAACTTATAAAGGTCCTACAAATACACCATCATTCCGAGGATCTAGTAATCGTGGTGGCGGACCAGGAACAGGAAAATAACTAAAGGAGAGTTTAGATATGGGGCCATTTTTATTAACGTTTGTTTATTTTGTTGCATCCATCGTGGTGGTAGCTGTTGGACTAGTTATATTTGAATTAATTACAACTAAATACAAAGATTGGGAACAAATTGAAAAAGGAAATACAGCGGTAGCTCTTTCGATTGGAGGCAAGATCGTTGGAATTTGCTTAATTCTAGCCTTTTCGATCTATCATAGCTCTGACGTTCTTGATACAGTGATTTGGGGCGCTTACGGAGTGGTTTTGCAATTGGTTGCTTACTACATTTTTGACTTTCTTACGAGACGATTCTCCGTGGAACAGAAACTCAATGATGGCGTTGTATCGGTAGGGATACTTTCAATGTGTGTATCGATCGGATTAGGGTTGGTAGTCGGAGCTTCAATTACGTAAAAGAAATTCACAGCTGAAGGTGAAAGACATGAGCAATAAAATGAATAAAAGCAGTCAGCTGTACTGGGCTTCAGGAATTGTATCCATTTGTGGGATTATTTTTGAAGTGTTGTTCGGTGCGCTTGGCTCGTACATACTTGGAGACGGAGTTAAGCAGTATACGTTAACAATCTCTCTTTTTCTAACTGGGATGGGGATTGGCGCATCCTTAAGTGAAAGAGTTGTTAAAAGACTTATTTCAAGGTTTATCGCCATAGAACTTCTTATTGGATTGATTGGTGGATTATCAAGTTTCACTGTTTTCGGTATTTCAGCTGTTGCTGGTGAAGAGGCAACAGCTATTGTTCTTTATACCATTATCATAGTGGTTGGTGGTCTTACAGGCCTTGAATTACCAATACTCATTCGAAAAGCAAATGAGATTGGTGTTGAAATGAATAAGAGTACAGCCCGTGTGCTATTTTCTGATTATGCAGGAGGGCTTGTTGGTGGGTTACTCTTCGCATTTTATCTAAGACCAGAGTTTGGACTAGTAAAATCTGCGTTTCTTGTGGCACTTGTTAATATTGTAGTTGCCTTCTGGATGATTTATTCATTCCGAAAAGAGATCGTGCATCGTGTTAGCTATCTAGTAGTGGCAATTTTTATTTTTATATTGATGATTGCTGGAACGATTTTTGGCGAAGAAATTGCCTTTTCGTTTGAACAACGTCTTTACAAGGATCCAATAATCTATTCAGAAGAAACGTCCTATCAGAAAATAATTATTACGAAAGAACAGGGAGACCTGCGTCTCTTTTTAAATGGACAGCTTCAGTTTAGCTCAAGCGATGAGCACAGGTATCACGAACCACTTATTCACATACCGCTGGCTGCTGCAAAGAAATCAGAGAACGTCTTAATTCTTGGCGGTGGCGATGGATTGGCTGTAAGAGAGCTTTTAAAATATAAAGAGATTAAGTCGATTACAGTTGTAGACCTCGATCCTAGAATGGTTGAGCTTGCTTCGGAAAATCATTTGTTAGCAGAATTAAATGGTCATGCTTTTGAGGATGAACGTGTCAAGGTCATCCATAAAGATGCTTTTCAATACATTGAAGAAACGAGTGAGGTTTTTGATGTGATTATTTCTGATCTTCCAGATCCAAACAATGAATCGTTAAATAAGCTATACACGTGGGAGTTCTATTCTATGTTAAGAAATCACCTCAGTGTAGAAGGAGCATTAATGGTTCAGGCGACAAGTCCGGTATTTGCAAGGGAAGCGTATTGGACAATCTCTAGAACAATTGAAGAAACAGGATTAATTACATCAAACTATCATGTTGATATTCCGAGTTTTGGGAACTGGGGATTTGTAATGGGGACAAGGTATCCAATCGAGCAGAACAAATTGAATATTGCTGTTAAAACGGACTATTTATCATCGGAAATGGTCCCTTCTCTTACCTCTTTTGGTAAAGATGAAGATGAGCATATCATGAAGGATGGGGAAGAAGTTACTTTTGAACCTAACACCTTAATTCGTCCTCACTTGATTGAGAAGTATGAAGCTGCCTGGTTGTATTATTAGTTTAGTTCATGGGTGAAAGGGAATTACATATATGCAAACCATTCCATCAGGTGAAGGTCGATAGGATGGAACTAATCTCAAGCCGTTAAAGGAGCGATTGAATTGAAAGTAACGTTTCATGGTCATTCTGTTGTAGAAGTTGTAACTGACAAAGCAAAAATCCTTATTGATCCATTTATTTCAGGTAATGGTCAGTGTGATTTAGACGCTGATACGATCAAATGTGATGTTATCTTGCTCACACACGGACATAATGATCACGTAGGTGATACTGTTGAGATTGCTAAACGGAACGATGCACTAGTTGTAGCACCGTTCGAACTTGCTACATATTTAGGATGGAAGGGTGTTAACGCACATCCTATGGCTATTGGTGGTGCACATGAATTTGAATTTGGTAAAGTGAAGCTTACGCAAGCATTTCACGGATCAAGTTATACAGAAGAAGACACTAAGGAAATTATTTATACTGGCATGCCTGCAGGAATTCTATTGAGTGCGGAAGGAAAGACGATTTATCATGCCGGGGATACTGGTCTCTTTTCTGATATGAAACTGTTATCAAATCAGCGTATTGATCTTGCATTTCTTCCAATTGGGGATAATTTCACCATGGGACCTGAAGATGCAGCTATTGCAGCGAAATGGATCAAAGCAGAGATAACGGTTCCGGTTCATTACAATACGTTCCCTCTTATCGAGCAAAATCCAGATTCATTTGTCGATAGCCTCGAAGGTACGAAAGGGAAAACGCTAAGACCAGGTGAATCAATAGAATTATAAGACTAACAAAACCGATGCTATGCATCGGTTTTGTGTTTGAATAGCGTATTAAATAGCTTCACATTAACATACCCTGTTATAAAGACGATGAGGGGGAATGTAAGTGAAACAGCGTTTATTTTTATCGGTGCTATGTATTTTATTTCTAATGTACGATGCTATACCACGATTCCAAATCGATTTTACACTAGAAGGTGCCTTTTTCAGTCTCTGGCTCGTTTTTGCCATCATGGCGCTCGGTGGTAACCTTTCAGGGTTATTCTTTGGTAGAGCCGAAGTGCGAAGCATGCCAGAAGAAGATTCGGTAACGGAATTGAGAAAAAAACAATACAGCCGTTGAAGTTATAGGCATGAGTTATGTATAATGAAGTCAATTCAAACACCACTATAACAGAAGTAGTTTAGCTACTGATACAGATGTGCACGTAGAAAGTATGGTGAGAGACATTGACAACGAAACATGAACAAATTCTGGCATATATCGAAACGCTTGATGTAGGAAGTAAAATCTCTGTACGTCAAATTGCAAGAGAATTGAAAGTTAGTGAAGGAACGGCATACAGAGCGATTAAAGATGCAGAGAATAAGGGAACAGTAAGTACGATTGAACGTGTAGGTACAATCCGTATTACGAAAAAAGAAAAAGAAAACATTGAAAAGTTAACTTATGCCGAAGTAGTAAACATCGTTGATGGACAAGTGCTTGGAGGAAGAGATGGATTACATAAAACCCTCCATAAATTTGTAATCGGTGCAATGAAACTAGAAGCAATGATGAGGTATGTCGATCCAGGGAGCTTGCTCATAGTAGGTAATCGCGATAATGTGCACAAGATTGCCCTTGAGGCTGGGGCTGCAGTTCTAATTACAGGAGGATTTGATGCACAGGATGATGTGAAGAAAATGGCAGATGCGTATGATCTACCTATCATTTCAACATCGTATGATTCATTTACAGTTGCGACGATGATTAATCGTGCCATTTATGATCGATTAATTAAGAAGGAGATTGCGCTGGTTAGTGACATTTTAACACCACTTACAAAAACGAGTTTTCTCGTAACAACAGAGAATGTTGGACGCTGGCATGAACTGAATGAATCGACATTGCATAGTCGTTATCCTGTAGTTGATCCGAACATGAAGGTTCAAGGAATTGTAACATCAAAGGATATTCTTGGAGAACAGCACGAAACGATAATTACAAAGGTAATGACAAAGCATCCTTTAACAGTAAATGAACAAACTTCTGTAGCATCTGCTGCACACACGATGATTTGGGAAGGAATTGAAATGCTTCCGGTTCTTGACCAATATCAGCGATTGATTGGTATTATTAGCAGACAAGATGTTCTTAAAGCTTTGCAAATGATCCAGCAACAGCCTCAGATTGGCGAAACGTTCGATGACTTAATAACAAGTCAAATCAAGGATGTTTCTGTTGGGACTGAGAGTCGATATAGTTGTGAAGTCACTCCGCAAATGACAAGCCTTCTTGGTACGTTGTCGTATGGTGTAGTGACAACGCTTGTAACGGAAGCGGGGAGCAGGGTACTGAAGAAGTATAAGAAAGGTGACCTTGTTGTCGAGAACATCACGCTTTATTTTATCAAACCTGTTCAAATTGATCACACCATTGAGATTGTACCAAAAGTTCTTGAAGTGTCACGTAAATTTGGGAAGGTTGATGTTGAGATTTATCATGAAGGATCAGTTGTTGGAAAAGCACTTATGATGGCGCAGCTTATCGATCGATAAAAAAGAGAAACCGCCATGAGTCAATGGCGGTTTCCGTGCTTACTACTATTTCATATTATTCGCTTCTTCTATAGCAAAAGGAAGGTAGTGACGATATTTTTTATAACCGACTACAACGTTTGCTACACCAAGTAAGATAAAGGCAGCACTAACAATATAAGTGACTGTCGAAATATATACGGTGAAGGAATTAATTGCAAAAAATATAAGAAATAGTCCAAGTGCAATACTTGCTTTCGAGCTAAGCCATTGCTTTGTCGCTACACCGTTGGTTCTAAATGATTTAACTCGATAAAATAAATAGAAAACGATCGAAAAGACAATTAATATGATAAAGATAGGCATGGTAGCTTTCCTCCAGATAACAGATTCATTTCTATTGTATAGAACTTGATGGTGAAAATCTATGGCGGAAGTATAACAATTAGGAAGGCAACCGGAAGGAGAAGTTTAATGAAAGAACAAATTTTAGATGCTATTGAACAATACGAAACAATTATTATTCATCGGCATGTTCGACCAGACCCAGATGCACTAGGTTCACAGGGCGGTCTTGCTGAACTCATTCAAACCACTTTTCCTGAGAAAAGCGTATTGATTGTAGGGGAAGAAGAACCATCGCTTATGTTTTTGAATCGGATGGATGAAGTAACAAATGAGAAATATGAAGATGCGCTAGTAATCGTATGTGACACAGCAAATCAACCACGAATTAGCGATGATCGCTATCGCAATGGAAAGCTATTGATTAAAATTGATCATCACCCTAATGAGGACCCTTATGGTGACCTTCTCTGGGTTGATACAATGTCAAGTTCAGTTAGTGAGATGATTGTAGATTTGTACATTACTGCAAGAGAGCGGGGGTACAAGCTATCGGATAAAGGAGCATTTCTCCTGTACGCAGGAATTGTAGGAGATACGGGCCGATTTATGTTTTCTAATACGACACAGCGTACATTCCAGTATGCTGGGGAGCTCTTGAAATTTGGAGTTGATACCGACTCTTTATACAATGAACTTTACAAAACTGAAAAACATATTGCTCGTTTAAATGGTCATGTCCTGCAGAACTTTGAATCCTCGAAGAACGGGGCAGGTTGGATAAAGATAACGAAAGAAACGATCGCATCATTTGGCGTGACTGCTAGTGAGGCGTCTCAGCTCGTTAACTCATTCTCTAATGTAGCTGGTTTGAAAGCATGGGTGTTTTTTATTGAAGAAGAAGATCAGATACGCGTTCGACTTCGTTCTAAAGGTCCAGTTGTAAATGCTATTGCAGCGAACTATAACGGTGGTGGCCATCCGAGGGCTGCTGGTGCTACGGTTTACACGTGGGAAGAAGCGGATTGTGTATTAGCTGATCTTGAAGAAGCTTGTCTTTCATAGTATCTCAAGTCATAACAAAAGACCGGCGATCTCCAAGCGAGATTGTCGGTCTATTCTAGTTAGGGTTGATCCTGAGTTTTGGGAATAAACCAGGAGCCAAAGCTTGTCACGTCCTCATGCACGTCGATGTTAAGTGACTGCAATTCTTTCTTAATTAGAGCTGTCATTTCACGGGTCTCAGCGTAAGCGGATCGCCCACTCTGCAAATCAGCTACTTTGGTTCTAGCGAGTTGCTTGCGATCAATAACCATCGTGCCACCTCCAACTATTTCGGTACTCTTATCATATACTACACAGACGAAAATTGCGACTTGTCTGACAAATGTTCACAAAAAAGAAGCATTTGTTATTGGACAAGATGAATAGTGAGTACAACTTCTACTTTTGTCCATAGAATAAATTCCTTTACTTCAAAACCATATTTAATATTATCAATGGTGAGCGTTTTGTTCTCTAGTGATTTAATAACAAAGCTTCTCGTTCTAGCAACCGAACCAAGGTCCTTATTTAATAAATCATTCAATTCAGTTTGAATATCTTTTTTGAGTTCATGACGTGTTAGGGAATTTAAGGGAAGATCTTCATCCTTTTCAAATGTAACCTGTATTTTCTTAACGAGAAGGGTTTTTTCAATATCTTTGTTATCGTAACTTTTCATATCATCCAATAACGTCTGGTTTTGTGTTTTAAGGTCATAAATCTCGATTTTCTGTTCTTTAATTGAGGTAATTTGTTTTTCGTACATAATTCCAAAAAGCATCAGGAAAAATAGCCAACCGAAGATAATTCCTACTGAAAATCCAGCCAGAAATCTTTGCCAGCCTTTTCTTGAATAAATGGGAGGAACTCTCATAAGGATGAGCGTTCCTGTGTTAACCAATTGATTACTTCCATGCCTGCCTGTGCACCACCTAAAGCACAGAAAATCCATAGAAACTGGCGCATGATTTCATCTGGAGAGCCACTCAAAAAGCTTCTTTCCATATTATTTATGGTATCAAAAGTTCCGCCTATTGCAGCGGCGATTGCCCAGATCTTCAAACGCTGAGCAACAATGAAAATCCAATGTAGTGGCGGCTCACCAGAGAGAAAAGCGCCGATGCCGCCAATAATTGAACCGCCGACGATAACACCGAACGCAACGAAAAAAGCAATAATTAGAGTTACGAGTGTTACTCTCTCCATTATGATTCCTTCTTTCTGATTGTTATACTTTAACTCAAGCAGACTCATTCGATTAGACAAGTTTTCCTATCTAGTAAAGCCTATGCGAAAAGGAGAGGCACTTATGCTTGATAATGTTTGTTAGGGACGCTTCAAGTATTTATAATAGAAAGTAATAGCAAAGCGAAAGTGGGATCAGTTATGGAATTTGTGCATCTTCGTGTCTACAGTGAATATAGTCTCCTCGACAGTCCTAGTCGAATTGAATCTCTAGTTAGGTCTGCGAAAGAGAAGGGGTATAAGTCACTTGCTCTAACAGATAAAGGAACGATGTTTGGAACTATTCCTTTCTATAAAGCGTGTATAAAGCATGGAATAAAGCCTATTATTGGCCTGGATGTACGTGTCGGAACTGGCGATAGCGCTTTATATCAGCAGGAAGGGAAATATGACAATCTTGTATTACTTGCTCAAAACAGTGAAGGATATGAGAATTTATTAAATATAAGTACGCTTATGCAGCATGCAGAAGGTCGAACGCCATACATAAAAGAAACAGAGCTATTGGAGTTAACCAATGGGCTAATTGCACTGTCGGGATCAGTGAATAGTAGAATCGGACAAATGCTACTCCATGGAGAAGAAGAGATTGCACTTCAACTTGCATCGCACTATCAAACCGCTTTCTCACATAGATTCTATTTAGAAATGCAAGATCACGCCATACGAGAAGAAAGACAGCTTAACCACTTGATCTCTAAATTTGCATCTAAAGCGACTATTCCCCTTACAGTTTCAAATGCCGTTCATTATATAAATAAATCAGATGGGGAAGCTCATGACTGCTTAAGATGCATTGATACAGGTCAGCGTTATGAAGAGAAAGATCAGGTTGCTCTTCCAAATCACGAATTTTATTTAACATCACAAGATGAAATGAAGAGTCGATTCAAAGGATACGAAGTGGCGCTCGAAAACACAGGATATATCGCAGAAAAATGTTCGCTGGAGCTTACATTTGGGGATACTCATTTGCCGGTTTACCCTGTTCCAAGTGACTTAACTGCATTTGCCTATCTCGAAAGGATTTGCCGAGAGAACCTTTCGTACCGATATGAAAATCCGACTGCACAAATCATAGATCGATTGGAATATGAACTCTCTATTATTAACGAGATGGGATTCAACGATTACTTTCTAATTGTTTGGGATTTTATGAAGTATGCACACGACAATCATATGATTACTGGTCCTGGGAGAGGGTCTGCTGCTGGTTCACTTGTCGCTTACTTACTGAACATAACGAACGTGGATCCGATTAAGCATAACCTTCTATTTGAGCGTTTTTTAAACCCTGAACGTGTGACGATGCCTGATATTGATATTGATTTTCCAGACGTAAGACGTGATGAAGTTATTGATTATGTTCATAAGAAGTATGGTCACAATCGAGTTGCGCAAATTGTAACATTCGGAACACTTGCGGCAAAGGCGGCAATCCGCGATGTAGGACGAGTATTTGAAGTTGATAACAAAGTTCTTGATGCAATGTCTAAAGCAATCCCTTCAAGACCTGGCATGACACTCAAGCAGGCATTAAAGGAGTCGAAAAAGCTAGCCAACCTTCTATCCTCATCAGCGGATGGTAAACGAGTTTTTGACATAGCTAGCACAATTGAAGGCTTGCCACGTCATACATCTACTCATGCAGCTGGTGTAGTGATTTCTGCTGAACCATTGACGCAACATGTCCCCTTACTAGGAGGGCAATCGATAAGTTTGACACAATTCCCAATGAACGATCTTGAAGAAATTGGCCTACTTAAAATGGATTTTCTTGGACTAAGAAATTTAACTTTAATTGAAGGTATATTAAATGATATCGAAGAGCAAAGTGGGAAGCGCCCAGTCCTATCGGATATACCAATGGATGATAAAGTAACATTTCAGATTCTTCAACAAGGTGATACAACAGGTGTTTTTCAACTAGAATCAGACGGCATGCGCCAGGTACTGCGGAGACTTAAACCAACTGAATTTGAAGACATCGTAGCAGTCAATGCACTCTATCGTCCTGGTCCAATGGAAAATATCCCTCTATTTATATCTGGAAAACACGGCGAAAGAGCTGTAGATTACCTTCACCCTGACCTTGAGCCGATTCTGAAATCAACATATGGTGTTATTGTATATCAAGAACAAATCATGCAAATCGCTTCGAAACTAGCAGGCTTTTCACTTGGAGAAGCGGATCTTTTAAGGCGCGCAGTTTCAAAGAAAAAGCGAGAAGTACTTGAATCAGAGAGAGAGCACTTCGTAAATGGGTGCATAGCGAAAGGATATCCAAGGGAAACAGCTCTAAAAGTCTATGAGTATATTGTCCGTTTTGCGGATTATGGGTTTAACAGAAGTCATGCCGTTGCTTATAGTGTAATTGCTTATCAACTCGCGTATTTAAAAGCCAACTATTCACGCTACTTCTTTTCCAGTCTTTTAACATCAGCGATTGGAAACCAGGACAAACTGTCGGTCTACTTAACTGAATCGAGACAGAAAGGAATTACCATTCTACCACCATCTATAAATCGAAGCTTCGAAACTTTTGCGGTTGAAGAAGATGGTTTACGTTTTGGATTGCTTCCAATTAAAAACGTTGGCAGAAATGCTATTGAAGAAGTCGTTGCTAAACGGATTGCATCTTCCTACAAAAGTTTATTTGATTTATGCGCAAGAGTTTCATTGAAAATCGTCAACAAGCGGGCGTTAGAATCTATGATTTTTGCCGGCTGCATGGACGAATTTAACGTAAGCCGCTCCTCCATGCTTGCATCGCTTGAAAGCGCAATGAACTACGGTGCTGAGCAGAGCGAACAAGCCGGCTTTTTTCTTGACCGAGAAGTTGAACCTGCATATGAAAGTGTTCCTCCTTTTGAAGAAAAGGAAATGCTTGCCTTTGAGCAAGAAGCCATTGGCTTTTATTTAACAGCACACCCGATTGATCCTTATTTAGACAACCTTAAAGGGTATCAAAGAAATTTAATTGTAGATGCTTTAAAAACTTCAGATCGCGAACCATTAAGAATTGCAGCTCAGGTACTGAAGGCGAGGAGTATTCGTACGAAAAAAGGGCAGTTGATGGCGTTTGTTACGTTTGGAGACGAAACAGAAGAAATTGAAGGTGTTGTGTTTCCGGATGTTTGGGAGAAGATGGAAAGCATTCTGCTAAAAGGCGAGTTTGTTTACGTTGATGGTATGTCTCAAAAAAGAAATGATCAAACGAATATTATCGTTTCAAGGGCTATGAAATTGGAAGATATTTCGCCAAAAGTAACAAAACAAACGCTATTCCTTAAAATAGAACCAGAGCACCAAGAAAAAGGTGTTCTAAATGATGTCAAACGAGTGCTAAAGGAAAGTCCTGGCGAGACGCGAGTCGTAATTTATTATGCCGAATCTGAAAAAACAGTAAAGCTAGGCAAAGAGTGGCTAGTGGAAGCTGATTCTACGAGCATTTCCAAGTTGAAAGAGCTACTTGGTGAAGGCAATGTTATAAAAAAGACGTCATGAAAATCTTTACAGCAAATGGTGATTTGTTATAATGGTGAAAATAGAGTGGTCAGACCACTGCCCAAATGTGCTAGGGGAAATAGTATAATCTAATAATGCTTCTGGAAAAAGGAGAGTGGGTTTATTGTCCATTACGAGAGAAGAAGCTCTACATATTCATCGCGTGAGACAGGGAAAGCTTGAATCAAAGTCTAAGGTACCAGTTCGAAATGCAACAGATTTGAGCCTTGCTTATTCACCAGGAGTAGCAGAGCCATGTAAAGAGATTTATGATGACAAGAATAAAGTATATGAATATACAATGAAAGGTAACATGGTGGCTGTTGTATCCGACGGTACAGCTGTACTAGGACTTGGTAATATTGGGCCAGAGGCAGCACTACCAGTAATGGAAGGGAAAGCAGTGCTTTTCAAAAGTTTTGCGGGTGTAGATGCATTTCCGATCTGCTTGAATACAACTGATGTTGATCAAATTGTCCAAACTGTTAAGTTGATGGAGCCCACTTTTGGTGGAATTAACCTTGAAGATATCGCTGCGCCAAATTGCTTTGTCATTGAGGAGCGGCTTAAAAAAGAAACAAATATACCAATCTTCCACGATGATCAACACGGAACGGCTATCGTAACCGTTGCTGGTCTTGTTAATGCACTTAAATTATCTGATAAAAAAATGAGTGAAATTAAGGTAGTTATAAACGGAGCAGGAGCTGCTGGTATTGCTATTATCAAACTACTGAATCGTTTTGGTGTAAAAGACATTATCATGTGCGATTCAAAGGGTGCTATTTATGAAGGTCGTTCTTACGGAATGAATGACGTAAAAGCTGAAGTTGCAAAGTATACAAACCGAGATAAAGCAGAGGGCTCATTAAAAGAAGTGATCGCTGATATGGATGTGTTTATTGGTGTTTCTGTTGAAGGAGCATTAACGAAAGAAATGGTCCAATCAATGAATATGGAACCGATCATTTTTGCCATGGCAAATCCGAATCCTGAAATAATGCCTGATGATGCACGAGAAGCGGGTGCTAGAGTTATTGGAACAGGGCGTTCTGACTTCCCGAATCAGATTAATAATGTTCTTGCATTCCCAGGTATATTCAGAGGTGCGTTAGATGTTCGTGCGACACATATTAATGAAGATATGAAGGTAGCTGCTGTCCATGCTATCGCAGGATTAGTAGCAGAAGAAGACCTCAATGCGGATTATGTAATCCCTGCGCCATTTGATCCACGTGTAGCGCCTGCTGTTGCAGCGAGTGTAGCAAAAGCAGCAATGGAAACCGGAGTAGCACGTATAAACGTTGACCCTGAAGCTGTTAAAGAAAAAACGCGTTCTCTTGCTATTATTGAAGAAGATAACGAGTAAGTGGGGAAGAGTTTGACTTTCTCACTTTTTTCTTGCGGTTCAACCAACGGCAACCCTGATCAAAAGTTAGATAATAGTCGAATGCAGGCTCTGTTAGGAACTAAGAAGGCGAATGATCGTTCAGGGTTAGGAAAGGGTGTTGATTTTCTATGACAACCCAGAGAAAGGTTTACCAGGATATCCTACAGAAGATTAAAGCGATTATTTACAATGATGGTTTGCAAACAGGTGATAAGCTCCCTTCAGAAAGGGAGCTTTCTGAGCGCTTAAATGCTGGAAGATCTTCTGTTAGGGAAGCATTGAGATCGATGGAAATGCTTGGCCTTATTGAGACAAGACGTGGTGAAGGCACATTTATAGCGAATGCAAAAGATCATCGATTAGTTGAAGTAATCGCTTCTTTTATTCTTAAAGACACAAAGTCTAGAGAAGATTTACTAGAAACTAGAAAACTAATCGAAAAAGATATTCTAAGAGTGGCGTGTGAACGGATATCCGATGAATATCTTTTGCGATTAAGAACTATGATGGAACATAAGGACAACTCTTCAGATAGAGAGATCTTCTCTACTGAGTTTGATACAGCTTTCTTTCGAATCATTGTTTCGTCAACGGGAAACTATTTGTTAATGAGGTTATGGGGCGAGCTTGCAGACTATCACCAGACAATCTGGCATCATTTAACGTTTCGTCCATTTGTATATTATGAAGAACTCATTGAAGCACTTTCTACGAAAGACCAGGAGAAAGCAATTCTTCTACTGGACCAATATGAAATGAAGAGAACGGAAGAATAACAACTTGATTTAAAAGGTGAAAGGGATGGTCAACATTGTTAAAGGATCTATTCAACAAGAAGAAAAAATATGCGACGGTTCCCTCAGATAAAATAAAACAGGATGTCCCTGAAGGCATTATGACGAAATGTCCTGGGTGTAAAAGTATTATTTATACAAAGGAACTAGAGAAATCACATAAAGTATGTGTGAGGTGTGGTTATCATCACCAAATGTCGGCTCCTGAACGTTTAAAGAATACGCTAGATAAGGGTTCATTTAAGGAACTAGATGCTGATATGATATCTGAGAATCCTCTTTCTTTCCCAGACTACGTCGAACGTCTCGAGAAAGATCAAAAAAAATCTTCCCTTAATGAGGCTGTTGTTACAGGTGAAGGAACAATAGATGGACATCGAACGGCTATCGCTGTTATGGATGCTCGCTTTCGCATGGGTAGTATGGGGTCAGTAGTTGGAGAGAAAATTACAAGAGCAATTGAACATGCAGATAAAGAAAAAATTCCTTTCATTATCTTTACAGCATCCGGTGGTGCTCGAATGCAGGAAGGTGTATTGAGCCTTATGCAAATGGCAAAAACGAGTGTTGCCCTAAAACGATTCAGCGACCATGGAGGACTGTTCATTTCCATCATGACACATCCCACCACGGGGGGAGTTTCTGCTAGTTTTGCTTCAGTTGGTGATTTTAATTTTGCGGAACCAAAAGCTTTAATTGGATTTGCTGGTAGGCGTATTATTGAACAAACAATTCGAGAAGATCTTCCAGAAGATTTTCAAACGGCAGAATTTCTATTGCATCACGGGCAACTTGATCGCGTCATTCACCGTGCTGATATGAAGAAGACGCTTAGTAAAGTATTAATGATTCATGGGAACAGGGGTGAGAGATAATGGCACAGCGCCTTGATTTTGAACGACCACTTCAAGAACTTGAAGACAAAATTACAGAACTGAATGCCTTCATGGAAGAGAAGAACGTTGATCTGACTGATGAGGTTTCGCGTTTACAGAAAAGACTTTCCAAAATGGAAGAAGAAATATATGAGAATCTCACGGCATGGAACCGCGTACAACTTGCTCGTCATCCAGAACGCCCGACTACTTATGACTATATTGACCGTATTTTTCAAGACTTTCTTGAGCTACACGGGGATCGTCTCTTCGGTGACGATGAAGCGATAGTTGGAGGTATTGCAACGTTTGAAGGAAAGCCTGTGACTGTAATTGGTCATCAGAGAGGTAAAGATACGAAGGAAAACTTACGAAGAAACTTTGGTATGCCTCACCCAGAAGGTTATCGTAAGGCGCTTCGTCTTATGAAACAGGCGGAGAAATTTAATCGTCCAGTCGTCTTCCTGTTAGATACGAAAGGGGCATTCCCCGGGAAAGCAGCGGAAGAAAGAGGGCAAAGTGAAGCAATTGCACGCAATTTGATAGAAATGGCTGGATTAACTGTACCAATTATTTGCATCGTTATAGGTGAAGGTGCAAGTGGAGGGGCTCTAGCTATTGGTGTAGGGAATCACGTTCACATGCTTGAGAATTCTTGGTACTCTGTTATATCTCCAGAAGGAGCAGCAGCACTTTTGTGGAAAGATTCAGGACTTGCACAGCAAGCTGCGGATACAATGAAGATTACAGCACCTGATTTGAAAGAGCTTAATGTGATCGATGAAATCATCCCTGAAGTAAAAGGTGGCGCTCACAGAAATATTGAAGTGCAAGCTAAGTCGATCCAACAAGCACTTTCCAAATCTCTTGAAGAACTGACACAACTTACCAAAGAAGAGCTTGTTGAGCATCGCTATGAAAAATACAGAAATATTGGACAATATACGTTTGTAACCGATACCATTGGCTTAAAATAAGGAAAGTGCTTTCTCAATAAAGAGAAAGCACTTTTTTGCGAGCTAGCTTAGCTATTGTATTCAACGGTTGTATTTGATATTTTAGTAACACAAAGAATTAATGAGGTGAACAGGTATGAAACGTATTGGTGTTCTAACCAGCGGAGGAGACTCACCGGGAATGAACGCAGCCATCCGTGCTGTTGTTCGTAAGGCGATCTACCATGATATTGAAGTATACGGCATCTACCACGGATACACCGGGTTGATGAATGGAGATATAAAGAAAATGGAAATCGGCTCTGTAGCTGATATTATTCACCGTGGCGGAACAATGCTTTATTCGGCCCGTTGTCCTGAATTTAAGACGCTTGAAGGACAATTGCAAGGTGTAGAAAACCTTAAGAAGTTTGGAATCGAAGGACTTGTAGTTATTGGAGGAGACGGTTCATACCGTGGAGCACAGAAACTAACTGGTCACGGCTTCCCGACTATCGGAATTCCAGGTACAATCGACAATGACATTCCAGGCACTGATTTTACCATTGGCTTTGATACAGCTCTTAACACTGTTATTCAAGCTATTGATAAAATTCGTGATACAGCGACCTCTCATGAGCGTACATATGTGATTGAAGTTATGGGTCGCGATGCAGGTGACATTGCGCTATGGTCAGGACTAGCTGACGGTGCAGAATCGATTCTAATTCCTGAAGAAAAGTTCGAAATGGCTGATATTTTGAGCCGATTGAAGCGAGGACATGATCGTGGTAAACGCCACAGCATCATTGTAGTTGCTGAAGGTGTTGGAAGCGGAGTTGAAATTGGTAAACAAATTCAAGAAGAAATGAATATGGAGACCCGTGTAACTGTGCTTGGTCACGTTCAACGTGGTGGATCTCCAACAGCAGCTGACCGAGTGCTTGCAAGTCGCCTTGGTGCGAGAGCAGTGGAACTACTCCTTGAAGGAGCAGAAGGTAGAACAGTTGGTATCCAGAAAAATGAGATTGTTGATCTTGATATAAACGAAGCGCTTGCTCTGCCTCATGAAGTGAATCAAAAAATGTGTCAGCTTGCGAGAGAATTATCTATTTAACATCTAGATCGTTGGTTCACCCCTTCATATAAGGGGTGTATCGTAATGTCTAAAATATAGTGCATAACAGTGAAGTAATGATGAAAACTAAGCGAAGAATAGCTTTTAGGAGGAGACAGGCCCATGCGTAAAACGAAAATTGTCTGTACGATAGGACCAGCAAGTGAGGACGAACAAACATTAGAAAAATTAATTCAAGCAGGTATGAACGTTGCTCGTCTTAATTTCTCACACGGTGATTTTGAAGAACACGGCGCACGTATTAAAACGATCCGTTCTGTAGCTGAAAAGCTTGGTAAGAACGTTGCGATTCTTCTTGATACAAAAGGACCGGAAATTCGTACGAACAACATGGAAAATGGTGGGATTGATCTTGTAGCTGGTCAACAGCTAATTGTTTCTATGGAAGAAGTACTTGGAACAACTGAAAAGATCTCTGTTACCTATCCAGACCTTGTTAACGATGTTCATGTAGGATCTAAAATTCTACTAGACGATGGTTTGATTGAGCTTGAAGTTAAGCAAGTAGAAAAGAATGAACTTTATACAGAAGTACTTAATAACGGTACTCTAAAAAACAAAAAAGGTGTTAACGTACCGAACGTGAGCGTTAATCTTCCTGGTATTACCGATAAAGATGCAGCTGATATTGAATTTGGGATTGAACAGGGTGTTGATTTCATTGCAGCATCTTTCGTACGCCGTGTATCAGATGTTCTTGATATTCGTAAGCTTTTGGAAAAGCATAAAGCAACTGACATCCAGATTGTTCCTAAGATTGAAAACCGTGAAGGTGTAGATAATATTGATTCAATCCTTGAAATTTCTGACGGATTGATGGTAGCTCGTGGAGACCTTGGTGTTGAGATTCCAGCTGAAGAAGTGCCATTGGTACAAAAACAGCTTATTAAGAAATGTAATGCACTAGGTAAACCTGTAATTACAGCAACCCAAATGCTTGATTCTATGCAGCGTAACCCACGCCCTACACGTGCAGAGGCAAGTGATGTTGCCAACGCTATTCTTGATGGAACAGATGCAATTATGCTTTCTGGTGAAACAGCAGCAGGTTCTTATCCGGTCGAAGCAGTTCAAACGATGCATAACATTGCTTCTTACACTGAAAAATCACTTAACTTCCGTGAGCTTCTTTCTGTAAGAAGTAAGGAAACTGAAACAAACACAACAAACGCAATCAGTGAATCTGTTGCTCATACAGCTTATAACTTGAATGTACCAGCAATCATTACCGCTACTGAGAGCGGTCATACAGCTCGTATGATCTCTAAATACCGCCCGAAGGCACCGATTGTTGCTGTCACAAATACAGCTAGTGTATGCCGCAAGCTTGCTCTTGTATGGGGTGTACATGCTCAAGAAGGTCACAAAGTTAAAACAACAGATGAGATGCTTGAAGTAGCAGTAGATGCTTCTATTCAATCTGGTATCGTAAACCACGGTGATACAGTTGTGATTACTGCAGGAGTACCAGTTGGAGAATCAGGTACAACGAACTTGATGAAAGTACATGTTATTGGTGACATTCTCGCAAAAGCACAGGGAATCGGTAGAACATCAACTTCCGGAAGAATTGCCATCGCAAGAACAGCTGAAGAAGCGATTGAAAAAGCAGACGCAGATACTATTCTTGTGACAATCGGTTCTGACAAAGATATGGTTCCTGCTTTAGAGAAAGCAGCTGGACTTATCACAGAAGAAGGCGGTCTTACTTGCCATGCAGCTGTTGTTGGTCTAAGCCTTGGTCTACCAGTTGTAGTTGGCCTTGAAAATGCAACAACTCTCTTTGAAGAAGGTCAGCAAGTTACACTTGATGCTTCAACAGGTATTATTTATAACGGCAAAACAAGTATTTTATAAAATAGAACTGCTTAAAAGGCTGTCGATTAATCGACAGCCTTTTGTAATAAAGAAATTCATAGGATTACCAACTAATATGTCTTATAATTACCACTTAAAGCGTGATGGTTCGAAAAGTAGTATAAATCGCGTATAATAGATGTAACGGGAAGATGTCCCGATTATGATTGAGGGAGCTTTCATTATGTTTCGTATTTTATTACTATTTATTATTATAGTGCCAGCTCTAGAGATTGCACTCTTGCTATTATCAGGGAGAACTCTGGGTCTTATTCCAACGGTTCTACTCATTATCAGTACTGGAGTACTCGGTGCCTGGCTTGCTCGTAGAGAAGGATCAGAAGCTATTCAGAAAGTGAATAGACAAATGCAAACGGGCCAGATGCCTGGTGATGCCATTCTTGATGGGTTATGTATCCTTATCGGTGGTGTTGTATTACTAACTCCTGGCTTTATTACAGATGCGGTAGGCTTCTTGCTTCTCATTCCAGCTACTAGAAAACCATTTAAACGCTGGATGTTGACATTCATTGAACGCAAAATGAAAAATGGACAGTTTATGTTTATTAGAAGATAAGGATATTTCGACAGTTATGCTATAAAAGTAGTTGTTGATTTCCGCTCCAGGATGCTCGCCTGTGGGGTCTCACCTGTCCCGCTAGTCCCGCAGGAGTCGAGCACCTTCCGCTCCAATCAACTTTGATGTGTGGATACTTTCTTACAAAAACCCTATTTAAAAACAAAAATCTCTGAGAAATAAACCAAATTATTGAATACCACGTTAATAATAATGTACTGTAAATCTCTATGGAGCTTGAATGAAAATTCAAGCTCTATTTATTTTTAGGTTGATATGTGTATTGGGCATGAAGCGTTAAGTCGTCTTATTTGATATTAAATCAAATTTGGATTATATTAATTGATGAGTCAACTATTGACCCGTCAATTGATTAAGGAGGAAAGTTTTTGTCGAATCTATGTTCAGATGAAGGTAAGATATTATATCAGTTGAATGAGATATTTAAGCAGATTAGTCCTAAATTCGAAAAATGCACTGGTATCAGCCAGTCTCGCTTAGATCTTCTTCATAAGCTGTTTGAAGTGGACGAAACTAGCCAGACGGAGTTGCAGAAGGCAGTGAATATTGACTCTGCCGCTGTGACAAGACACTTAAAGCAACTTGAGGGAAAAGGCATGGTGACTCGTCGGAAAAACCCGAATGATAATCGATTCACTTTTGTAAGCTTAACGGATGAAGGTCGTGAAAGGATTGTTTCATTTCGAAAAGAAAAAGAGCAGTTTATCACAAAAGTATTAAGAGACTTTAGTGAAGAAGAACAAACTTCACTATCAAATATGCTTTCTCGTATACAAAAGAATGTAAAAGACATTCAATACTAACTAGAATACTCAGAAGGAGATTTTAAGAATGAATGCAACAAAAATCAATGACTTTAATGAAATTATCACTGGTCGCCGTTCAATCCGTCACTATGATTCATCAGTGAAAATTAGCAAAGAAGAAATGACGGAAATATTAACAGAAGCTACTCTTGCTCCATCTTCAGTTAATCTTCAACCATGGCGATTTGTGGTTATTGATAGCGAGGAAGGGAAAGCTACATTAGCACCACTTGCTAAATTTAATCAGACTCAGGTCGAAACGTCTTCAGCAATGATTGCTGTTTTTGTTGACATGAATAGCTTGGACTACGCAGATGAGATCTACGATTCTGCTGTACAAAAAGGATACATGCCTGCAGAAGTAAGAGATCGACAGCTTCCTGCTATTAAAGGTTTATTAGAAACTATGTCCCCAGAACAATTCAAAGAAATGAATGTAATCGATGGTGGTTTGGTTTCGATGCAATTAATGCTAACAGCACGTGCACATGGTTATGATACAAATCCGATCGGTGGTTATGAAAAAGACCAAATTGCTGAAGCTTATGGTATGGACAAAGACCGCTATTATCCGGTTATGTTGATTTCGATTGGTAAAGCTGCAGATACGGGTTATCAATCCGTGCGCTTACCAATTGAGTCTATTACAGAATGGAAATAAAACGATAGAAATGAGGAATGAAACGATGATTATTACACATGCAGGACTACAAATTAACAAAGCAAAAGAAGAAGCATTTCTTGAAGAAGTTCGCACTCTTGTTGATGAGTCTAGAAAAGAAAAAGGTAACATCTCTTACACTCTTATGAAAGACGTTGAACAAGAAAATGCATATACAATGGTAGAAATTTGGGAGAGCCTTGATGCAGTAGAGGAACATGGAAAAAGCAAGCACTTCAAAGCTTTCGTTGAGAAAGCACCAGAATATTTGGTTGCTCCATTAGAAGTGAAAAGCTATGAAGGTAATGAAGTAAAAAGATAATACTAAGTTAAAAAGCTTGTAGGGAAAGTCTAGACTTTCCCTACAAGCTTTTTAATTTTAATCTACCGCAACTTCATCTACCCCATTATATACCGCCAGACATCTTTAAATACATTAGCGTGGTACAGGGTTTTAACAACTACGAGTAAAACAGGGCCAATGATTAAGCCGAGAAACCCCAGGACCTGAAACCCTACAAATAAAGCGATTAACGTAGCAAGAGGGTCTAGACCAATGTTAGATGACAGTACCTTTGGTTCCATTACTTGCCGTTGGATAACCACAACGCCGTATAGAATCGATAGGCCAATGGTTAACCCGTAATTTCCTGTAAGGAAAGAATAAATCATCCAGGGAACAAAAATTGCACCAGTTCCAAGATACGGAAGAAGATCCACGAAACCTATGATTATTGCAATCGTGATAGCGTAATCTACTCTTAGTATAATTAAACCAACGAGAACGATAACTGCTGTCATAGAGATTAGCGTCAGCTGGGCTTTAAGGAACCCGAATAATGCTCTTCTTAAATCGACATAAACAGTTCCTATGCTTTTCTGAACATCTGTTGATACTTTTTTCTTCACCCAATTAATAAATTTGTACCAGTCCTTACTGATGAAAAAGGTAGCAAGCATTGAAAAGACAAGGACTGTTAATATTGTTGGTAAGCTCACAATTAATGAACGAATTCCTTCTACAAGAGACTGGAGAATGTTTGTGACGGTTGCTGTTACCGTCGTACCTATAGATTGAATATTATCAATAACGGTTGTTTGCTGGTCTTTGTTCAAATCCTTAAATAGATCTTCAAGTTGATTGTAGAGCGGCATTACATGTGAAACAAACAGATCTTCAACGAATAAGACAATCTCTTGAAAGTTTCCCGGAAGTACATTTGCTATATATACAATTCCCTGCACAATTTCGTTAACAAGAAGGGCAATGAATGCTGCAAGAACACCGATCAGAAACAGAATCGATAGCGCAACAGAAAGTGGCCTTGGGATTTTTCCTCTTCTTTCTAGAAGATCAACCATCGGATTTATAAGAAATGCAAGGAAAAGTGCAATGACGAACGGAAATGCTAGGTGCCAGATATAATAACTTGCGATCAAGGTAAGAATAATAATAGCAATCACTAATAAGAAACGAAGAAATCTATGTACGTATTTCCAGTTCATCTGGAACCTCCTTCTATAGCTTTTCCTATATATTACACCTCGTGATTCCATACAAGCAATCGTATGTTTTCTGATTTCGTGCTTAATTCGCAAAAGTTTGTTATGCTAAAGTAGTTCTGTTAATGTGAAAGAGGGAACAATATGACTATAATTTCTCAGTCCTCCATATTCCTACTTATCTTACTCGGCATCGCACTGATTGCAAAGAATAGTTCGCTTATTATTGCGGTTGCTTTTCTACTTATTGTGAAAGTGGTTGGACTAGGTGACAGGTTATTTCCTATCATTCAATCCAAAGGAATTTCCTGGGGAGTTACCATTATCACGATTGCGGTTCTTATCCCAATTGCAACAGGCGAGATAGGTTTCAAGCAACTTGGTGAAGCTGTAAAGTCCTCATATGCTTGGATTGCAATGGCATCTGGGATTTTTGTTGCGGTAATCGCTTCAAAAGGGATTGTTTTACTACAAAATGATCCTCACATTACTACGGCTCTTGTATTTGGTACAATACTTGCTGTAGCAGTCTTCCAAGGAATAGCTGTCGGACCGCTCATTGGTGCTGGTATTGCATATATGGCTATGAAAATTGTCGAACTTTTCACCTGAACAACCGTTCAGACAAGCGATTTAACGGTATATCACCTTTCCTGTTACCGCATAATTAGACAACCTGAGAAAAAAAGGAATGGACGAAATCATGCATATTCATTCACAAATATCAGAGAATTGTTTATAATGAGAACTGACGCACCATCTTTGTACATAGGTTCTTATTTTTTTGGAGCGTTTTAAAAGCGTTATCAAAGCAGAATTTTTAGAAAATACTAGAGCCAATAATATGGAAAAGGAGAGGGAAACGTATGACGACTACTCGCGGATTAGAAGGCGTAGTTGCAACAACATCATCGATTAGTTCCATTGTAAATGACGTTTTAACATATAGAGGATACAACATCGATGACCTCGCTATGAATGCTAGTTTTGAAGAGGTAATTTATTTATTATGGAATGATAAACTTCCAAATAAAGCAGAACTTGATAAGTTCACTGCTGAGCTCGCAGAAAATGCGACAATTCCTAAAGAAATTGTTAGTCAAATGAAAGCTTATCCTATTGATAAAGTACACCCAATGGCTGCTCTTCGTACAGCTGTGTCTACACTTGCACTTTATGATGAGGAAGCAGACGATATGAGCGAAGAAGCAAACTATCGTAAAGCGATTCGCTTACAGGCGAAAATCCCTACGGTTGTAACTGCTTTTTCACGCATTCGTGAAGGGAAAGATCCTGTTGAGCCAAAGAAAGATCTAAGTTTTGCTGCTAACTTTTTGTATACGCTAACAGGAGAATTACCAGAAGATGTAGCTGTAACAGCAATTAATAAGGCTCTTGTTCTTCATGCTGATCACGAGTTAAATGCATCAACATTTACAGCTCGCGTATGCGTGGCTACGCTTTCAGATATGTATTCCGGTGTAACGGCTGCTATTGGTGCACTTAAAGGACCACTTCACGGTGGTGCTAACGAGCGAGTGATGGCTATGTTAAGTGAAATTGATAGCGTCGACAATGTAGAACCTTACTTGCAGAACGCTTTTGAGAATAAAGAAAAAATTATGGGCTTTGGACACCGTGTATACAAAACGGGAGATCCTCGTGCGAAACATTTAAGAGAAATGTCTCGTAAACTAACTGAGCTAACTGGAGAAACAAAGTGGTACGAGATGTCTACTAAAATGGAAGAAGTCGTTACGAATGAAAAGGGACTTCCACCAAACGTAGATTTCTACTCTGCATCTGTTTATCATAGCCTTGGTATTGATCACGACTTGTTCACACCACTATTCGCAGTAAGCCGTGTATCAGGGTGGATTGGGCACATTCTTGAACAATACAGCAACAACCGCTTAATTCGTCCACGTGCCGAATATGTTGGTTCAACAAACCAGACTTATGTGAGTGTTGAAGATCGATAGAAAAGAGATGGGAAGAGATTATCTTCCCTTTTTTCAAAGATAAGTATATTCAATAGGAGGAATTTATAATGGCAAATGGAGAGAAGATTACCGTAAATAATGGGGTACTAAACGTTCCAGATCATGCAATCATTCCATTTATTGAAGGAGACGGCACAGGTCCTGATATTTGGGCAGCTGCATCTAAAGTTCTTGAAGGGGCAGTAGATAAAGCGTACGGCGGTAAAAAGAAAATCGTATGGAAGGAAGTATACGCTGGTCAAAAGGCATTTGATAAAACAGGTGAATGGCTACCAGCTGATACCCTTGATGCGATTCGAGAATACATAATTGCGATTAAAGGACCTCTAACAACTCCAGTAGGAGGGGGCATCCGCTCTCTTAACGTTGCCCTTCGTCAGGAATTGGATTTGTTTACATGCCTTCGTCCTGTTCGTTACTTTAAAGGTGTTCCTTCACCAGTAAAACGTCCTGAAGACACGGATATGGTCATTTTCCGTGAAAATACCGAAGACATCTATGCTGGAATTGAATTCCAAAAAGGCACGGATGAAGTTAAGAAAATCATCTCATTCTTACAGGATGAAATGGGCTCTAAGAATATTCGTTTCCCTGAAACATCAGGTATTGGTATTAAGCCTGTATCTGAAGAAGGCACAAAGCGTCTTGTACGTGCAGCAATTCAATATGCACTTGATGAAGGCCGGAAAAATGTAACGCTTGTTCATAAAGGTAATATTATGAAATTTACAGAAGGTGCATTCAAAAACTGGGGCTATGAAGTTGCTGAGCAAGAATTCGGTGATAAAGTCTTCACTTGGGCTGAGTATGACCGCCTTGTTGAAGAAAAAGGCAAGGATGCTGCGAACGAAGCACAGTCAAAAGCGGAAGCAGAAGGCAAGCTGATTGTGAAAGATTCCATTGCAGATATCTTTTTGCAACAGATCCTTACTCGTCCAGCTGAGTTCGATGTAGTAGCAACAATGAACTTGAACGGTGATTATGTTTCTGATGCTCTAGCAGCACAAGTTGGCGGAATTGGTATTGCTCCTGGAGCAAATATTAACTATGAAACTGGACATGCTATTTTCGAAGCTACTCATGGTACTGCTCCGAAATATGCAGGTCTTGATAAAGTAAACCCTTCATCTGTGATCCTTTCTGGTGTTCTAATGCTTGAACACATTGGATGGGGAGAAGCGGCGAAGCTTGTTCTTGATTCAATGGAGAAAACAATCGCTAATAAGGTTGTAACGTATGACTTTGCTCGTCTTATGGATGGAGCAACAGAAGTGAAAACTTCGGAGTTTGGCGACGAATTAATCAGCAACATGGAGCAAGATTAGGCACTTAAGAACTGGATTAAAGGAGTGGATTACAAATGACAATGAAACGCAAAAAAGTTTCCGTTATCGGTGCTGGTTTTACTGGCGCAACTACAGCTTTTTTACTAGCTCAAAAAGAGCTTGCTGATGTCGTGCTTGTAGACATTCCGAATCAAGAAGGTCCTACAAAAGGTAAAGCACTCGATATGTTTGAAGCTAGCCCTGTACAAGGATTTGATTCTAAAATTACAGGTACTTCAAACTACGAGGATACAGCTGATTCAGACATTGTTGTAATCACTGCAGGTATCGCTAGAAAACCCGGAATGAGCCGAGATGATCTGGTTAATACTAATGCTAAGATAATGAAAAGCGTAACGAAAGAAATTGTGAGATATTCGCCTAACACCATAATTGTTGTTCTAACAAATCCGGTTGATGCGATGACTTACACAGTTTACAAAGAGTCTGGTCTTCCTAAAAACCGTGTAATTGGTCAATCAGGCATTCTAGATTCTGCGCGTTTCCGTTCATTTATTGCTGAAGAACTTAACTTATCAGTTAAAGATATTACTGGTTTCGTTCTTGGTGGTCATGGGGATGATATGGTACCACTTGTACGCTATTCGTTTGCGGGAGGGATCCCTCTTCAAAGTCTTATTTCTGAAGAACGTCTTGAAGAAATTGTGGAACGTACGCGTAAAGGTGGCGGAGAAATCGTTAGTCTGCTAGGCAATGGTAGTGCCTACTATGCGCCAGCAGCTTCCCTTGTTGAAATGACTGAGGCAATATTGAAAGATCAGCGCCGTGTTCTTCCTACAATTGCTTATCTTGAGGGAGAGTATGGCTACGATGGACTTTACCTTGGTGTCCCAACAATCCTTGGTGGAAGTGGTATTGAAGAAATTATCGAATTAGATTTAACTGCTGATGAGAAGAAAGAGCTAGATAAGTCAGCTGACTCTGTTCGTAAAGTATTGACAGTATTAAGCTAAATAAGAAGATCCGGTGCAAGCCGGATCTCTTTTTACACAAAAACAGAAAGCGCTTTCTTACGTGAAGGGGGAGTAGCTATGCTTTTAGGAAAAAAACGAAAAATAGGTCGTATGATTGAAGAGATAACTGCAGGAGAAAAGCTTGAAGTGACAGAGAAGATAGAAGATCGTGATCTACTCTTATATCTTGGACTTTCAAATGATAACAACCCTCTGTTCATTCAACATGATTATGCATCTATGACACCATTCAAAAAACCTATCGTCCCACAGATTATGCTTCTTGCGATTGTAACTGGTGCGATATCTAAATACCTACCTGGACCAGGTAGTAGTATTAAAAAGAATGAAGTAACATATGACAATCCTGTCTATCACTATGAGACTGTACACTTCCAGTTTGAAGTGATTGAGGTTTCAAGGGAAGCTCATGAAGTTATTATTCATGTAGCAGGTACAAATGAAGCTGGTGATTCGGTTCTTGAAGGTAAGTTTACAGTCTGTCCACCATATCCAGTTAAGTCATTAACCCAAACAACATCATTTGATAATTTTTAAGAGCCTAATTAGGGCTCTTTTTTTGTGAGGATGTATAGGAGTAAGCGCTTTAAATAGAGCATAAAGCAAGTTCTTCTTTTTCCTTAACGAAATAAATAGTATGATGAGTGTATTCAGGCTAAAATAAAAACATATACCTGACTTTCGGTATCGGCATTGATGAATGGGGAAATTCGTTAGGGGGATTTTACAATGAGTCAAAAAATTCTAGTTGTCGATGATGAAATATCAATTTTGACATTGCTTCAATTTAATCTTGAACAGGCAGGTTATGAGGTTGTAACAGCTGAAAATGGAGCTGAAGCTCTTGAAGTTGTTTTGGCTGAAAAGCCCAAATGCATCATTCTTGATCTAATGTTACCTGAAATGGATGGATTAGAAGTATGTAAAGAATTAAGGCAACGTCATATTCACACACCTGTTCTTATGCTTACCGCTAAGGACGACGAATTTGATAAGGTACTCGGTCTCGAACTTGGGGCTGATGATTATATGACTAAACCATTTAGTCCAAGAGAGGTAGTTGCTCGTGTGAAAGCAATTCTAAGACGAGTGAAACAACTTGAGGAATCGAAAGCGGCTTCTGAAATGGAAGAGGAAGAGAAAATTCAAGTTGGCCAATTAGACGTTTATCCAAATAACTATGAAGCATTTTTCCAGGGCCAGATAATGGAAGTAACGCCAAAAGAGTTTGAATTACTTGTCTACCTTGTTCGTCACAAGGGACGTGTTCTGACGAGAGAGCAACTTCTAAGTGCAGTTTGGGATTATGATTTCGTTGGTGATACGAGAATTGTCGATGTTCATGTTAGTCATCTACGAGAGAAGATTGAACAAAACACCCGTAAACCTGAATATATTAAGACGATACGAGGACTCGGTTATAAGTTAGAGGAGCCCTCAATCTAATGAAAAAGTTTCGCTCGCGGTTTCTTAATGCCCAGTTTGTTATCCTCTTCTTTGTATTTTTAATCATGATTGTCTTTCTAGGAAATTTATTTGAGGGAATCTTATTCGAGGGTGCAAGTCAAGAAGCATTATCAAATATGTGGCTTACTTTAATTATCTCATTTGCAACGGCTTTTTTCATTATTATATACATAAGCCTGCGCATCTCTACTCAGCTAACCAAGCCTCTTGAAGGTGCGTTGAAAGTTGCGAATGAGCTTGCTTCTGGAAATTTTCAGGCAAGGACTTACGAGTATAAGCTTGATGAAACCGGACAATTAAGTCATGCGCTAAATATACTCGCTCGTAATTTGCAAAATATGACAACTTCATATGAAATGCAACAAAATCGATTAATGACGTTAATCGAGAACATGGATAGCGGGTTAATTCTGATTGATACAAAGGGTTATATTAACCTTGTGAATCGTTTTTATAAAGAAACATTTGGTATCCATGCTAATGAATATATTGATTCTCTTTATTATGAGGCACTTCCATATCGGGAAATCATAAGGCTTGTTGAGGAAACACTTCTGGTAGAGAAGACAGTGAGGAAACAGGTTGAGCTTCAAGTAGGGATTGAGATTCGTCACTTTGACGTTTCAGGAGCGCCAATTCTTGATCATGGTGATAAATTAAAAGGCGTCGTGCTTGTTTTCCACGATATTACTGAACTGAAAAAACTTGAACAAATGCGTAAAGATTTTGTTGCAAATGTTTCGCATGAATTGAAAACTCCAGTTACTTCATTAAAAGGATTTGCTGAGACATTATTAGATGGTGCGATGGAAAACAAAGCATTTCGCACAAGGTTTCTTACGATCATTCTCAATGAAAGTGATCGTCTTCAAAGCCTAATTCAAGATTTATTAGATTTATCAAAAATGGAACAAAAGCATTTTTCGCTAAACTGGCAAGACGCAGATTTACAAGAAATTATAGATGATTGTTTGCTTATGACTAAGAGCAAGGCGGATAAGAAGAGCATAGAATTATCTGTGGAATATGAAGGTAATCTTAATATTAAAGGTGATATTCACCGGTTAAAACAGGTTTTTCTTAATTTAATTGCTAATAGCCTCACTTATACCCAAGAAAATGGCAAAGTTAATATTATGGTTAAAGAAACAAACGAAACCGTTAACTTTATTATATCTGATAACGGCATCGGGATAAGTAAAGAGGAAATACCTCGAATATTTGAACGGTTTTATCGTGTTGATCGGGCAAGGAGTAGAAATTCAGGTGGAACGGGGCTTGGTCTTGCGATTGTAAAACACCTTATTGAGGCACATAACGGAAAAATTCAAGTGGATAGTGAACCTGGAAAGGGAACAACATTCCGAATTTCGCTATTAAAGAAACGCAAATTTTAAGATTTACGTTTTCTTTACACTTTGTTTATATGTGCTTTAAACTATTTCTGTAAAGTAACAATTGACCCCTTCATCATGACGAGAGCATGTTTTTGAGACGAGTTTATCTCGTCTCCTTTTTTTATGGTTTAAGAAAGTCATTGTTATTATCTTTGTTTATTGCGCGTTTCCTTGTTTACTGTATTTATGAACTCATCGCTTGTTTTTCTTTCTTTTTGCCAACGTGGTAAAATGAATAAAGCAGGCGTTTTTTATTTGCTTTGAAGAGACGTCAATTGCATTAGAACGGGAGGCTTTCTATTGAAGAATAAACTTGTACTAATTGATGGAAACAGTATAGCGTACCGTGCGTTTTTTGCACTACCACTGTTAAATAACGATAAAGGCGTTTACACAAACGCTGTACTTGGCTTTACAACGATGCTTCTAAAAATTATTGAAAATGAGTCGCCCACACATATGCTTGTTGCATTTGATGCTGGTAAAACAACGTTTCGGCACAAAACGTATACCGAGTATAAGGGTGGCCGTCAGAAGACCCCTTCTGAATTAAGTGAACAATTCCCTGTTATTCGTGAAGTTCTTGATGTATTTGATATCAAGCGTTATGAAATTAAAGATTATGAAGCCGATGATATTATCGGTACAGTGTCATTACTTGCAGATAAAGAAGATTGGGATGTCAAAATTTATTCGGGAGATAAAGACCTTCTTCAACTTGTTTCTAAGAATGTTCATGTTGCTTTAACCCGAAAAGGTATCACTGATATTGATACATATGATCCGGCGTTTCTAAATGAAAAATATGGACTTACGCCAGATCAAATAATCGATATGAAAGCTTTGATGGGTGATAATTCCGATAACATTCCTGGCGTACCTGGGGTAGGCGAGAAAACCGCGCTTAAACTATTAAAACAGTTTGGAACGGTAGAAGCAGTATATGAATCACTCGATGAGGTTTCAGGAAAGAAATTAAAAGAAAAGCTAGAAGAGAATCAAGATAAAGCGATGATGAGCAAAGAGCTTGTAACCATTTTTAAAGAAACTCCACTTGATCTAGAGATTAAGGATTTGGCGTACAGCGGATTTGAGCGTGACGCTGTTGCAGCATTATTTAGTGATCTTGGCTTCAAGTCTCTACTTAACCGCATTGGGGCTGAAGAAGTAGAGGGTGAAACTGAAATTGATGAATTAGCTTTTGAAACACTTGAACAAATAGAAGAACATCATTTAGTCAGCCCTTCAGCAATGATTGTAGAAGTGATGGAAGAAAATTATCATAATGCGGAAATTCAAGGGTTCTCTATTATTAACGAGAATGGGAATTTCTATCTTCCTACTGACCTCGCTATGTCTTCAGACTTATTCAAAACTTTTCTCGAAGACCAATCACAGAAAAAATGGGTCTTTGATGCAAAGCGCGCTGTTGTTGCCCTTGGATGGAAGGGAATTGCGTTAAAAGGAATTACGTTTGATTTAGTTATTGCATCGTATCTGCTCAATCCCTCTGAATCAACCCATGACTTATCAGCCATTTCAAGACGGGAAGGCTTTTCAATCGTTTCATCTGATGAGACAGTTTATGGAAAAGGGGCTAAGCGGAAGCAACCTGAAGAAAACGAACTTGCTGATCATCTTGTTAGAAAAGCCTATGCAGTCTATCAGTTGAAGGAAACGCTTGAAGAGCAGCTTAGAAAGAATGAACAATTCGAGCTATTCCAAGATCTTGAAATGCCTTTAACCCTAGTGCTTGGAGAGATGGAAACAAAAGGTGTTTCTGTCGATACAAAGTTCCTTGAGAAAATGGGCGAAGAGTTAAACAAAAAGCTTACCGCTATCGAAGCTCGCATTTTCGAGCTAGCTGGTACGGAATTCAATATTAATTCTCCTAAACAATTAGGTGAGGTTCTTTTTGACAAACTCGAACTTCCTGTTGTCAAGAAAACGAAGACGGGATATTCTACTTCAGCTGATGTACTTGAAAAGCTTGAGAGCAAGCATGAAGTTATACCAGAGATTCTTCTATATCGCCAGCTTGGAAAGTTGAACTCAACGTACGTTGAGGGACTACTCAAAGTTATTTATTCTGATACTGGTAAAATCCATACGCGATTTAATCAGGCATTAACGCAAACAGGACGATTAAGTTCGACAGATCCTAATCTACAAAACATTCCAATTCGTCTTGAAGAAGGACGCAAAATAAGAAAAGCTTTTGTTCCTTCAACGAGCAATTGGGTCATGTTTGCTGCTGATTATTCTCAAATTGAATTGCGAGTTCTTGCTCACATTGCTAAAGATGAGAATTTAATTGAGGCATTCCAAAATGGTGAAGATATCCATACCAAAACAGCGATGAATGTATTTGACGTTGAGAAAGATGATGTCACTTCAGACATGAGAAGACACGCGAAAGCAGTAAACTTTGGTATTGTTTACGGAATCAGTGACTATGGACTTTCACAAAGCATTGGCATATCAAGGAAAGAAGCGGGAGAATTTATAGATCGTTACCTTGAAAGTTTTCCAGGAGTAAAAAGGTATATGGAAGATGTTGTTTCAGAAGCGAAGCAAGATGGCTTTGTTTCGACATTGATGCAAAGAAGAAGGTATCTTCCTGAAATCAACTCTAGAAACTTTAATCAGCGAGGATTCGCTGAGCGAACAGCAATGAACACACCGATTCAGGGGACAGCTGCAGACATTATTAAGCTAGCTATGGTTCAAATGGATACACGTCTTAAAGAAGAGAATCTTCAGGCACGTATGCTACTTCAAGTGCACGATGAACTAATCTTTGAAGCACCTGAAGAGGAGATTGAAACGTTAAAACGTATCGTACCCGAAGTGATGGAATCTGCGATCAAACTTGATGTACCTTTGAAGGTTGATTATGAGTATGGCTCCACTTGGTATGATGCGAAGTAGGCATCAAAGGAGAGGGAGATATGCCGGAGTTACCAGAAGTAGAAACGGTAAAACGAACATTAGAAGAATTAATTGTAGGTAAGAAAATTACCGATATTATTGTGAAATGGCCCAAAATTATTAAGAGGCCAGATGATGTTGAGGAATTCAAATTGAAAGTAATAGGACAGTCGTTCAAAGGTGTTGAGCGAAGAGGAAAGTTCTTAAAGCTTTTTCTTGAAGAAGATGTAATTGTTTCGCACCTTCGGATGGAGGGCAAATATCGAATGAGTCAATCTGATGAAGAAGCTGATCATCATACACATGTTTTCTTTGTCTTTGATGATGGAACAGAGCTTCGTTACCACGATGTGCGAAAGTTTGGCACTATGCATTTGTTCCCGATTGGAACAGAAGAATCAGTATTGCCACTTGCGCAGCTAGGTCACGAGCCTTTTTCTCCTCAGTTTACTGTCGATGTATTAAGAGGGGGATTTAGGAAAACAACTCGTAAAATAAAAACAGTGCTACTCGATCAAACTCTAGTCGTTGGATTAGGCAACATCTATGTAGATGAGGCACTCTTTAAGGCGGGAATTCATCCTGAGCGAATTGCTTCAACGCTTAATGAACGTGAAATTGAGCGTCTCCATTTTGAAATTGTAGACACACTAAGGGAAGCTGTAAATAAAGGTGGTAGTACAATTCGTTCCTATGTAAACAGCCAGGGGAAAATAGGTACTTATCAGGACAATCTGTTTGTTTACGGACGATCTGGACTGGAATGTAAGACTTGTAACCATTTACTTGAGAAAATTGTGGTTGGTGGACGTGGCACTACTTATTGTCCAGTATGCCAGGTGAATGAGTAACTCGTAGCGTTGGATGGGCTCCTTTCATATACTATCTAAGATTTCAGTATGGAAGGAGTTCGCCAATGTACTGGGTTTCTCTTTTTTTCTTAGCGTTTGCTGTTAGTGTTGACGGTTTTGGAGTTGGCTTAACATATGGCTTACGAAGGATGAAAATTCCTTTTAAGTCGATTCTAATCATTTCAATTTGCTCGGCGGTCTCCATGTTGATCGCAATGGGATTTGGATCTATCCTACAGCTATGGATATCAGATATTGCGGCTCAGCGTGTAGGGGGGTTTATTCTTATTGCTTTGGGTGCCTGGGTATTGTACCAAATGTTCCGTAAGACTAAAGATGGAGAAAGAACGGTTTCAGAGCGTATTCTTCTTCATTATGAAATTCGTTCCCTCGGTGTTGTCATCAGTATTTTACGAAAACCGACGACAGCCGATTTTGATGATTCTGGAACAATAACAGGAATTGAAGCGATTATGCTTGGTGCTGCCCTTTCTCTAGATGCGTTTGGGGCAGGTGTGGGAGCTTCTATGATTGGTTATTCTCCCATTGAAACATCAATTCTCATTGCATGTATGAGTTCGTTTTTTGTTTTACTCGGTCTTAAGTTCGGAAATGTTGCGTCTTCTATTAAGTGGATGGATAAATTATCGTACTTACCTGGATGTTTATTAATTATTCTGGGCTTCATGAGGATGTAGCCCTCGAGGAGGATACAATGGATATAGGACTTACCGGTGGAATTGCTAGTGGAAAAAGTACTGTAGCAGATATGATCAGAAACCATAACATACCAATCGTTGATGCAGATGTTATTGCTAGGCAGGTTGTAGAACCGGGTGAGTCCGCATTAGAAGAGATCTTTCTGTCATTTGGTTCAGAAATGAAAGCAGAAGATGGAGGACTTGATCGAAAAAGGTTAGGTTCTGTTATTTTTAACAATGAGGATAAGCGTAAACTTCTCAATAGTATCTTACATCCGGCTATTCGAAAACGTATGCTTGATGAGGTAGCTTCTTATAAAAAACAAGGAGAACCTCATGTTGTGCTTGATATTCCTCTTCTATATGAAAGTGAATTGAATCATTTGGTCGAACGAACGCTTCTTGTATACGTTGACCCTTCAACACAGTTGAAGAGATTAATGGAACGAGACGGAAGTACTGAACAAGAAGCTACCGAGAGAATTCAATCACAAATGCCAATAGAGAAGAAGAAAGAACTAGCGGATGCAGTAATTGATAACACAGGATCACTAAAAGAATCTGAAGATCAGCTAGTTCATGTTCTAAGAAAGTGGCAAATTATCTAGAGAAGGTTCTTTCGAAATGATTAAGGTTTTTGTTTTAGAAATTCACATATCGAAGTTGATTGGAGCGGAAGGAGGCTCACCGCCCGCCCCACGGAAAGCGAGCATCCTGGAGCACAAATCAACCGCTCTCCTAAGGCAACAATGTTTCTGTAAAAAATGTAGAAAAAAACACGTCATTTGACGTGTTTTTTTGTTTCTTCATAGCTTGTTTTGTAGACGATAAACCAGATAAGTACTTTTATGCGGAAATAGTGTAAATATATCTTTTCATTCGCATATTATATGTTATACTAATTTTGTGATGGGGGAATTCAGTATAACACATATATGGCAGGAGGAACGCTGGATGAACACAAGAATAGCGATTAATGGCTTTGGAAGAATTGGGCGTATGGTTTTTAGAAAGGCAATTATGGATGAGGATTTGGAAGTAGTAGCAATTAACGCTAGCTATCCGCCGGAAACGCTCAGCCATTTAATTAAATACGATAGCATTCATGGTACGTTTGATGGAGAGGTTACTCCTTTTGAGAACGGTATCAAGATTAATAATAAAAAAGTAGTGGTGTTAAACAACCGAGATCCGAAAAACCTCCCGTGGAAAGAAATGGGAATTGATATTGTTATTGAAGCAACAGGTAAATTCCGCACACGAGAAGAAGCAGCTTACCATCTCGATGCAGGTGCAACGAAAGTAATTATTACAGCGCCAGGGAAAAATGAAGATCTAACGATTGTAATGGGCATTAATGAAAGCGAATACAATGGAGAAGAACATCATGTATTGTCAAACGCTTCGTGTACAACAAACTGTCTTGCTCCTGTTGTGCAAGTACTTGATAAATCGTTCGGAATTGTTTCGGGCATGATGACGACTGTCCATGCTTATACGAATGATCAGAAAAACATTGATAATCCACATAAAGATTTAAGAAGGGCTCGAGCATGTGGACAGTCTATTATTCCAACCTCTACAGGTGCAGCGAAGGCGATATCGAAAGTTCTCCCGCACCTTGAAGGGAAATTAAACGGGATGTCTTTACGAGTACCTACGCCAAATGTGTCACTTGTAGATCTTGTTGTTGATTTGGAGAAGGACGTAACAGTTGACCAGGTTAATGACGCTTTAAAAGCTGCATCAGAAGGACCACTACGTGGTATTCTTGCTTATTCTGACGAACCACTTGTATCAATTGACTATAATGGAAATGATCACTCATCCATCATTGACGGACTTTCAACTATGGTTGTTGAGAATAAGAAAGTTAAAGTTCTAGCATGGTACGATAATGAGTGGGGATACTCTTGTCGAGTTGTCGATATGGCTAAATATGTGGGGGAAAAGATACCCGGGAGACTGAAAGTCAGCGTATAATCAAATATATAAGAAAAAAGCGGGAGTGCAACACTTCCGCTTTTTATATTGATTAGATATAGGCGTTTAAAATTGAATTTGTGGATATACTCTAAATATAGCTAGGGAGATACTTCTGGTAAGGTTCTTGTTTCTATTGGCACTGGGTACTAAGAAGGAAGACTTAATTTTTTGTTGCAAATCTATTTTAAAAGCATTATACTATTTTTCGTGAACTTCTTTTATAGCAATTTGGCATTGGAAACTACTTAAAGGGTTAGGACCTCATCGGACTAACTTTCCCCCGTGGTGGATTTTCAATACCGCATGCTGACCTACGCATGAGTAAATTTAAAGGGGGAATTTTGCTATGGATACAATGGGACGTCACGTTATCGCCGAACTATGGGGCTGTGACATTGAAAAACTTAACAACATGAAATTAATTGAAGAAACGTTTGTAGAAGCTGCTCTTAAGTCTGGTGCAGAGGTTCGTGAAGTAGCATTTCATAAATTTGCACCACAGGGTGTTAGTGGTGTTGTCATTATTTCTGAATCACATCTAACGATCCATAGTTTTCCTGAACATGGCTATGCAAGCATTGATGTATACACATGTGGTGATCTTGATCCTAACGTTGCAGCTAATTATATTGCTGATGCTCTTGGAGCAGACACACGTGAGAACATTGAGCTTCCACGAGGCATGGGTCCAGTGAAACCGAAAGTTAGAGAAGAGCAATCAGCGTTTACTTCATAATAATACAACGAATAAAAAGGGTGCCTCTGGCGCCCTTTTTTTTATATTATTTGTAATAATTAGTCAGCATCACATGAATCTTCATTCCGCTCAATTGATTTATCATTCAATTATTGCTATTCTTAAAAAAAATAGAGGAGGACAAGGGTGGGAATTAAAGACTTTTTTAGCAATCGTTCTGAGACAAGTGAAAGGCATCCCAATGATGCATTGAAGACTCATTATTTTAAAGCAACTAAGGAACAGGCTTTTACTGAAGCCAAAGCCGTTCTTCAGAAACATTATAAAGGTGAGATTGTTACAAATTCTCCTGAGCGCGGAGAATTCGTCTTTCAAGTTAAATCACCTAAGAAAGCACTAATTGTTGTCACGGTAGTATCAGTTCGTGCTTACAAAACAGCAGTTGATTTTTCAGTTTCAACTGAGACGCCACTACCGGTTGATTTCGGATATAGCAAGAAAGTAATAGGTACAGTATACAATGACCTTCAAAATAACTTAACGTTAATCGGCACTGGTATTTCTGAACAATTTTAGAGATAGATGTGTAGCAGCGCATTGTATGCTAAAATAGAAGGTAGAAATCTTGTTCGTTTAGTGGAGATGATCTAATGCGTTGTCCCAACTGCAATCAGAATGGTACTAGAGTGCTTGATTCAAGGCCGGTTCATGAAGGTCGGTCGATCCGCAGACGCCGGGAATGTGAATCATGTACGTATCGATTTACAACATTTGAAACAGTTGAAGAAATACCGCTTATTGTTGTTAAAAAAGAAGGAACTAGAGAAGAGTTTAGCAGGGATAAAATTCTTAGAGGTTTAATTAAAGCCTGTGAGAAACGACCTGTACCACTTGAGACTCTAGAAACAATTGTAAATGAAATTGAACGAGATCTACGTAATCAAGGAGCATCAGAAATTAGCAGTGATGTCGTTGGCGAGCTCGTTATGGATCAATTGGCAAAAGTAGATGAAGTTGCCTACGTTCGATTTGCTTCCGTCTATCGTCAATTCAAGGACATTAATGTATTTATTCGGGAGTTAAAAGATTTAATTAACAGAGCAGAGTAACGAAGGGGAGCTTAATGTAAGCTCTTTTTTTGTACGTTAATACACTTCTCGTTAAAAATAATAGCCTGTTTTCGTAGTTATTGTTGTTATTAAAAGATTTATCTTTAGAGAACTCCACTCAGCTGAATGGTGCTGTAGGTGCTCGACTCCTAACGGGGCAGGTAAGACCCCACTGGAGCGCAAATCAATCACTATTCTTATAGCAACAAAGTTTACCAAAACAGCCGAAAAAAGATTAAGTTTTAAAATTCACGAGAGAATAAAAAGGTGAAGCATATGCATTGGAAAGAACTACTACCTGTCGATACACTTCAGGTTGAAGCGGCAGGACTCTTACATGAATATGACAGACGAGTACTTACTCTTTTATATCAACCTTTGATTGGAGCAGGTGCATACAGTCTTTATATGACCCTTTGGAGTGCCCATGAGCAGAAAGATACACTTGTTACAAAAATGACTCATCACAACTTATTACTTATGATGAGGTGGGACTTAAAGAGAATACTTGAAGAACGTAGAAGATTAGAAGGAATTGGATTATTGAAAACCTATTTGAAGTCCGGGGACGATCAAAGGCACTTCACATATGAGTTGCAACCACCTCTTACGCCGGAACGTTTCTTTAATGATGGCGTACTCAACATCTATTTGTATAACAGGCTTGGTCGAAACAGGTACAATGACCTGAAACAATACTTTACTGTTGATAAACTAAATCCCAATGAGTACAGTGATATTACCGCTTCATTCAATGAGGTTTATGACTCTTTACACCCCTCTGAAATGACATCGTTAAATGAGGAAGATGAGGATCATCAAGCTATTGAGAAACGAAATGAGAATAAAGGGCTCATATTCACTTCGTCTCAATTTGACTTTGAGGTGATGAAACAGCATATCTCTGATATGATTGTATCAGATCGAATGTTAACCGATAATGTTAAAAAGACAATAGAGCGCCTTGCTTTCGTTTATAAAATAGAACCGTATGAAATGGGTCGTATTGTCGAACAAGCGGCCATTCATCATGAAGAATTATCTGATGACCTTTTACGTAAAGAGGTTAGCAGTTGGTTTGCTCTTGAAAATCGTGGTAAAGTACCAGCTCTTCAATACAGGCGTCAGCCTGCTTCATTACAGGAATTTCATACAAAAGAGCCTGTCACAGAAGAGGAAAAAGCAGCTCAGCGATATGAGCAAATGACACCTTACGATATCCTGCAGCGTGCTGCGGAAGGCGGAAAACCATCTGAAGCCGATATGAAATTGGTTGAGCGTATTATGGATGAGCAAAAGCTAACCCCAGGCGTTATGAACGTCCTTCTTGATTTTATTCTTGAAACTCAAGACAAGAAACTGTCCAAAAACTATGTTGAAAAGTTTGCGAGTCATTGGGCTAGAGCGAGGGTAAAGACAGTTAGAGAAGCGATGAACCTTGCTATTAAGGAACTTCAGCAGCCTGCTAAGACAAAGGGCAAGGCTGGAAATTCCAATAATCGAGGAAAATCTACAGCTAGGAAAGATAAAGTTCCGGAATGGATTTCTGATCAGAAGGAACCGGATATGTCTCAGGAAGAGCGATCTGAAAAACAGGACCAGCTTAAGAAGATGTTGAGTAAATACAAAAAATAAGTAGCTTAAAGCGGGGTGAAGTGGGATGGAATCCATCCAGGAATCATTTAATAAAATGCCTGGTAATAAAAAATTCCAACAGCAATATCAGGAAATGAAAAAGGCGATTATGGCAGATGCTGATATTCGTGCCTTCATCGATGAGCATGATGAGATTGATGATAAAATGGTTGATCGAAGCCTGGCCAGGCTTTATGAATATACAACTCAGGCGAAACGATGTGAGGGATGTCCAGGACTTACAAACTGTATTAATATGATGCAAGGTTATGAGCCTGAGTTATTTATCAATCGTTCGGTGATTGATATACGTTACAATCGCTGCCCCACTAGAATTGAAGAAGAGAAGAACAAGAAGCGGAATGAGATGATTCAAAGTTATTACATTCCAAAGGAAATTCTCCAAGCTACATTCGCTGACTTAGACGATGAAGACCCTGTGCGTGTTGAAGCAATAGGCACGGCGATTCAGTATGTAGAAGACTTTGTACCTGGAGAAACATCGAAAGGTCTTTATATACACGGTGGATTTGGAGTAGGGAAAACGTTTATCCTAGGAGCAATCGCTAATCAACTTGCAAAAGATAAAGGCGTACGTTCCCAGTTTATCTATACTCCTGACTTTTTCCGTCAGATGAAGAGTGCGATACAAGATCAGTCTATTGATGCAAAACTTGATTATCTGAAAGAAACACCGCTATTAATTCTTGACGACATCGGAGCGGAGAATATTTCTAGCTGGGTTCGTGATGATATTTTGGGCGCTCTTCTTCAATACCGAATGACAGAAGGCCTTCCAACCCTCTATTCTTCCAATTTAGATTATAGTTTACTTGAAGAGCACCTTGCTTACTCTCACAAGAGTGGGATAGAAGAAACGAAAGCAAAACGAATTATGGAACGAATTAAGCACTTTACAACACCAGTCTTTCTTGAAGGAAAAAACCGAAGAACATAATGTCCTCCTGCTGGAGGGCTTTTTTTTATACTTCTATACATGATTTCCTAACAATGACCATATAGATTTTAATGAGAAGATGGACAGGGGGGAAAGCATTGGTTTCGATAACATTTAGTGATCTAGAAGACTTTCAATTTATGACTGCTGAATTAAATAAGGTTGAGGGCCCTAAGCGGATGAAATGTGATGTAGAAGCTATGATCGTATCCTTTGCCATTGAGCCATACGATACAAAAATGTGTTATCGTATTTCCCAGTGCCTTGCTCGATGTGTGAGCTCCACCTATGAGAAGCGTTGGATGGAGCAGCTTCTTGAGTCCACTTATTACTTTCAAGATCAAGATGAAATTGCGGAGATCTCTGCGATTGCTAGAAGCATTGGTGACGGAAATAAAGATGATATACCAGGTGCTTCACGTTATTCGAATCGACGAGACTTGTTACTAGAAGCAGCGATATCTTGTATAGAGCAAGGTGGTACCATCTCATTTGATTCTTTCTTAAGATTTCGTACTGGGCCTTATCGTGCTCTACTAGCTACACTTATTGGAGAGGCGATCGATGAGTATAAATTAGAACAAGAATATCAAAATTTTGTCCAGGCATTAAGGCTCCTTCTTAAATCTAGAGAATCCGTTACGAAACGTGTTATTCTTGTTTTTGATGGAAGCTACCGTTTGTACAATGCGACAGGAAATGTTCTTACATCCAATCAAGATTTAAAGTTTGAGGAGCTTCCGAAAGGTCTCAGTGTGGATGACATTGATCCTGAAATCCTGTTGCCGTTACTTGTTACTGCTCCAGAAGAAATATACTTATATACAGATCATAACGAAGAGGGTCTCGCTCAAACAATCCAGAACGTATTTGAAGAGCGGTTATATTTTTTTCCTTATCGTATGTCTAAAATACTTTTTTCAGGCAATCATTAAAATAGGCTTGATTTTCATAAGTACACTACTTATAATACCTACATACACGCATATACGTTATTGTTACGATAAGGACATGAGATGTTCTGTCAGCTTTCAGAGAGGGAAGGAACGGTGAGAACTTCCCAGCGAGACAAACATTCTTACCACCTTTGAACTCTGCCCTGGAAATAGGGTAGCGTTTCTGCTACGTTACAGCAGTCTGAGCCGTATAGGGTGTTCTCTATGCGGGAAGCAGGGTGGAACCACGAGATTAACACTCGTCCCTTTTGGGATGAGTGTTTTTTATATGCAAAAAAGGAGTGAAGAAGCATGGCTGAATTGGTTAAAATTACGTTTCCTGATGGTTCTGTAAAGGAATTTAATAAAGGAACAACAACTGAAGATATTGCAAGTTCGATTAGCCCAGGATTGAAGAAAAAAGCACTTGCTGGGAAGGTGAACGGAGTATTAGTTGATTTACGTCGCGGAATTGAAGAAGACGCTCAAATCGAGATTGTTACACAAGAAAGCGAAGATGGTCTTGAAGTACTTCGTCATAGTACAGCTCACCTTATGGCACAGGCAATTAAACGACTCTACAGTGATGTGAAACTTGGTGTAGGCCCTGTTATTGATAGTGGTTTCTACTACGATATTGATTGCTCTGTCTCTATTACACCCGAAGATCTTCCTAAGATCGAGAAGGAAATGAAGAAGATTATTAATGAAAATCTCGAAGTGAAGCGTATAGTGGTGAGCCGAGAAGAAGCTGAAAAAATGTTTAAAGAAATCGGCGATGACCTTAAATTGGAGTTACTTGAAGCGATTCCAGCGGATGAACAAGTAACAATCTATGAGCAAGGTGAATTCTTCGACCTTTGCCGTGGACCGCACGTGCCTTCTACTAGTAAAATTAAGGCCTTTAAATTACTTTCTATTGCTGGTGCTTACTGGCGCGGAGATAGTGATAATCAAATGCTTCAACGTATTTACGGAACTGCATTTCCTAAACAATCTCAAGTTGAAGAATATCTTCACCTCTTAGAAGAAGCAAAGGAACGCGATCACCGTAAACTAGGTAAAGAATTAAAGCTTTTCACTATTTCTCAAGAAGTAGGACAAGGACTGCCAATCTGGTTACCAAGAGGGGCAACTATTCGCCGTACAATCGAACGGTATATTGTTGATCTTGAAGAACGTCTTGGATACAACCATGTTTACACTCCACACCTTGCGAATGTAGAGCTATACAAAACAAGCGGTCATTGGGAGCACTATCAAGACGATATGTATCCTCCAATGAAAATGGATGAAACAGAAGAGTTAGTACTTCGTCCAATGAATTGCCCGCATCATATGATGATTTACAAAAACGATCTGAAAAGCTATCGAGGCCTTCCATACCGTGTAGCAGAGCTTGGAACGATGCATCGTTATGAAATGTCAGGTGCACTTGCAGGCCTTCAACGCGTTCGTTCTATGACGTTAAATGATGCGCACATCTTCTGTCGTCCGGACCAGATCAAGCAAGAGTTTATTGAAGTTGTTGAACTCATCCAAGAAGTATACAAAGATTTTAGTATCAATGATTACTCCTTCCGTCTTTCTTACCGCGATCCAGAAGATAAAAAGAAATATATCGACAATGATGAGATGTGGGAAAAAGCCCAGAGAATGCTTAAAGAAGCAATGGACGACCTTAATGTTGAGTACGTTGAAGCAGAAGGGGAAGCAGCGTTCTACGGCCCTAAATTGGATGTTCAAGTGAAAACGGCTCTTGGGAAAGAAGAAACACTTTCCACTGTGCAACTTGATTTCTTACTCCCTGAACGTTTCGATCTATCTTACATTGGTGAAGATGGTAACCATCACCGTCCAGTTGTTATTCACCGTGGTGTTGTTTCAACAATGGAACGATTTGTTGCTTTCTTAATTGAAGAATACAAAGGTGCATTCCCAACATGGCTATCACCAGTGCAGGCTGAAATCATTCCTGTATCAGAAGTACACCTTGACTATGCGAAATCAGTTCAAAAGAAACTTCAACGTGCAGGTATTCGCGTAGAAGTAGATGAGCGTAATGAAAAAATCGGTTACAAAATCCGTGAAGCACAAATGCAAAAAATTCCTTATATGCTCGTAGTAGGGGATAAAGAGGTTGAAGGTGAAGCAGTTAATGTGCGTCGCTACAGCCAGCAGGATTCAGAGACTGTTTCTCTAAACGAATTCACTGCTAGAATTGAAGAAGAAATTAAAGACAAGAAGTAATGGAAAGCCGGCATAGATGCCGGCTTTTTTATTTATGGTGAAACAAATTTGCGAAAAACACTTGTCACCAAGGAAAAGATTCGTTATGATAATCAAGTGCACTTCGAAAGAATCTTATCACCTTGACATAGATTTGGTTAGCATGGTATACTGTCTTAGGTAATTAAATATCGGAAACAAAGCAAGCAGAAGCGCCCGCTTCTCACCTGATTGACGCCTAAATTGGTAGTTTGCAGGTACACTGTTCTTATAATTGTGTAATGTGTGGGTGCCGTATGCGCCGACGCTTTTTTTATGCTTTGAACCGAATATAAACCATTTAATGACATCATGTTAGATGATCATCATCGAACAATAACCATGGAGGTGGCTGATTATTAGTAGAGATATGAACGTCAATGAGGGCATTCGTGCTCGGGAAGTACGTCTTGTTGGTGCAGACGGAAACCAAATTGGTGTGAAATCCAAAAATGAGGCATTAGAAATGGCTCGAAACGCAAATCTTGATCTAGTTATGGTTGCTCCAAACGCGAAACCTCCAGTTTGTCGCATTATGGACTACGGAAAGTTCCGCTATGAGCAGCAGAAGAAAGATAAAGAAACGCGTAAGAAACAAAAGATCATTACCGTTAAAGAAGTTCGCTTGAGCCCGAATATTGAAGAACATGACTTCAATACGAAGCTTCGTAATGCACGTAAGTTTCTTGAAAAAGGCGATAAAGTGAAAGCATCGATCCGCTTCCGCGGTCGTATGATTACGCACTCTGATATCGGTAAAAAGGTGCTTGAGCATCTTGCAGAAGATTGCAAAGATATATCAACTGTTGAGTCCAAACCCAAAATGGAAGGGCGCAGCATGTTCCTAATCTTGGCACCTATCGCAGAAAAGTAATTCTTGAAGGAGGAACTCACTCATGCCAAAAATGAAATCTCACCGTGGAGCTTCAAAACGGTTTAAGAAAACTGGATCAGGTAAACTTAAGCGCAGCCGTGCTTACACTAGCCATATGTTCGGTAACAAGTCTCAAAAGCAGAAGCGTAAGCTTCGTAAAGCTTCTCTTGTTTCCGCAGGTGACTTCAAGCGCATTAAGACTCTAATCTACAACAAGAAGTAATCGGTTTTTATATTATTTAGACACAGAAATAGGAGGGGTTTAGTATGCCAAGAGTAAAAGGTGGCTACGTAACACGTCGCAGACGTAAAAGAACGTTAAAACTCGCAAAAGGATATTACGGATCTAAGTCTTTGCTTTTCAAAGTTGCTAATCAGCAAGTTATGAAATCAAACATGTACGCTTATCGTGACCGTCGCCAGAAAAAGCGCGACTTCCGTAAGCTTTGGATCACTCGTATCAACGCGGCAGCTCGTATTAACGGACTTTCTTACAGCCGTTTGATGTTTGGTCTTAAAACAGCTGGTATCGACATCAACCGTAAAATGCTTGCTGAGCTTGCAGTTAACGACGAAAAAGCGTTCACTGAACTAGCATCAAAAGCAAAAGAAAACTTGAAGTAAGTTTTTTAAAACCATTCTCATAAGTGAGAATGGTTTTTTTTATCATCAGGTAATAGGAGGTAATGCCACTATGGACGTTCTCACTCTTTTTCTGATCTATCTTATAATCATTAATAGTTGGAGTTTCATCGCAATGGGGGTAGATAAAAAGAGAGCGCAAAAACGCAAGCAAAGGATTGCTGAAAAAACGTTATGGCTCTTATTTATCATTGGAGGTAGCCTAGGTGGCTACATTGGGATGAAGAACTTTAGGCATAAAACGAAACATAAGCAATTTGTGTACGGAGTTCCTGCATTAATTGTTATTCATTTGCTACTATTAGGTGTATATGCTTACTTATTTATATAGGAAGAAAAAAACGCCGTATAGGGCGTTTTTTTGGTTTAGTTCAAGTGAATATCGGGACGGAACGGCCGCTTTCGCTTTTCGTGATCTAGCTGCGCAGGCCAAATCCTCCGGCTGTTTCGCCCCTTCAGATGAGACAAAAAGCGTCTCACCTTCACGGGCTCCAACATCCTGCGGATTTAAGCAGGCCTGCTCCGCTTTTCGTGTCTAGTTGCAGTGGGCAGGTCCTCGAGTCGCTTCAGGATTTCATCAGAACACAAAGAACGTGTTCTGATGAAATCCTTCCAGCGCTTGTCGGACCTAAACGCCCACTTCCGCTTTTCGTGTCTAGTTGCAGTGGGCAGGTCCTCGAGTCGCTTCAGGATTTCATCAGAACACAAAGAACGTGTTCTGATGGAATCCTTCCAGCGCTTGTCGAACCTAAACGCCCACTTCCGCTTTTCGTGTCTAGTTGCAGTGGGCAGGTCCTCGAGTCGCTTCAGGATTTCATCAGAACACAAAGAACGTGTTCTGATGAAATCCTTCCAGCGCTTGTCGGACCTAAACGCCCACTTCCGCTT
>NZ_SWFM01000006.1 GCF_005144865.1 Guptibacillus hwajinpoensis | reverse complement strand
GCCGCCAGCGTTCGTCCTGAGCCAGGATCAAACTCTCCGATAGAAAGCTTAATCTAGCTTTTAAAACAATGTTTTGTTTCCGTAGAAACAACTACTTACATGGCGTTTCGTTCAGTTTTCAAAGATCAATTTGTTTCTTTCGATGTCGTTTTCAGCGACTTTATTAATTTACCACATTAACTCAGTCGAAGTCAACAAGTTTTTTTAATTCATTTTGTTGCCTCGTCATTCCTTCGCGGCGACAAGTAATAATATACCACGGAGAAAAAATACGGTCAACCCTTTTGTTGATATTTTTTCTCCGTTCTATTAATTCCTTATATAGCTTTGTACTCACGTATGAATATTCCAGCACCTTTAGTCTCACTTCGATGAACTTCAATTAGATTTTTATCAATCATATATTCAAGAAGCGCCCCAAGATCTATGCCATAATCTTTTAATTGTTCGTCTTCCATTAATTCCTGATATGTCCATGCACTGTTACGTTCATTCATGACATTTCGTATATGAACTGTTGCATTATTAGATTTAGAAGATAAAGAGAAGTCGTTAGCTAAAAGAAGCAATTCAAGACGTTTATCTAGAGGGTCTTCTCCAGATAATAGCTCGGTGTACAATTTGAAAATTTCTGGCTCAATATGTTTCACCTGATTCCAAACTGTAATCTCTGGGTGAAAACCATGTTCAATTACTGAAAGACGAGCTAGATGGTGCAAAGCATGAAGGATAAAGTTATAAGCATCCATATATTGCTTAGAAGCAAATAATTCTTTTCCTTCCGTATATCTTCTAATAAGTCGAGCAAATTCAACACCTATTTTTCGTGTCCGCTCTTCATAAGGGAAGTCACGAATACGCTCTTTTAATCCGGCTATGTATTCATTACGGTCAAAAATGATTTTACCATTCACAAGCCACGCAACTAGGCGACGGTGACTACCAGATCCTAACCACTCATTAACCTGTTGTTCTGATACTACGTGCATAGCAGCCTTCTTATCTTCAAATTCATAGTGTTTTACGAACCATGACTTTTCATCATTATTTACAATGATCAATAAAACAACATCGAAATTGTCTGTCAGTGGATGAAACGGCTTCGTTTTTTCAATCACCAGGACACCGAGTGTATCGGGATGACTGGCTCTCTCTTGATAAATCGGCCTTAAAAGGTTCTCCATCATTGTATCCTCCAGAAGTATTTATACTTAATAATACCATTTGTTAAAATCCATTTTACCTTTTACCGTATAAACTTAAGTATTCAACAGTCCACATTATAAATCCTGTAATAAATTAAGCAACCTATATTTGAAATTTGTATGTAGTCTAACAAGGAAAGTGCTTACACCCTATGCATATGCTATACTTGTGTGCAGGAGGGACATGCAATGCAACTAAAGTATACCAATAAGATTAATAAAATTCGTACGTTCGCACTGAGTCTTGTCTTTATCGGAATTGCGATTATGTATATAGGAATATTTTTCAAGACTTCTGTTTTTCTTATGACCGCCTTCATGCTAATTGGATTTCTTGCAACGATTGCTAGTGCTGTTGTGTACTTTTGGATCGGAATGCTCTCTACAAGAGCTATTCAAGTAGTTTGTCCAAATTGCGAGAAGCCGACCAAAGTTCTAGGACGTGTAGATGCATGCATGCACTGCAAACAACCACTAACAATGGATCCAGAACTTGACGGCAAAGAATTCGACGAGAAATACAACATTAAGAAAATCCAGAAAAAACAGTCATAACAAGAACAAAGGCTTCCTCCATATAATGGGGAAGCCTTTGTTCTTGGCTAAATATCTAATGTTTGCTCTTCTGGCAATCAGGACATTTACCGTAAATCTCCATTCGGTGATCACCAACGCGGAAACCTGTTACTTGTTCCGCAAGTGTTTCTACCTCATCCAATCCAGGATAATGAAAATCTACTATCTTACCACAATCATCACAAATAATATGATAATGATCCGTTGTTACACAATCAAATCGACTAGAAGAATCTCCATAAGTTAATTCTTTCACTAGTCCGATTTCCTTAAATACTCTTAAGTTATTGTAAACTGTTGCAACACTCATGTTAGGAAACTTACCTTCTAGAGACTTATATATTTCATCAGCTGTAGGATGGGACATAGACTGGATCAAATGCTCCAGAATGGCATGACGCTGCGGAGTAATGCGAACTCCTGAACTTTTCATTGCATCAATTGCTTCGTGCAGTTTTTCTTCAGCCATTCGTCATGCACCTCACTTTCAACAAGCATTCTTACTTTGTAATGTTTATAAATAGTGTACATCCTAAAGGTGGGATTTGTCAATAATCGTACATGTAGTAGGGATTACACTATTTTTGATCCTGATGAAGAATACTTTCTTTTTCTCCCATGTGATAGTTAATATATCGAGCAGCTACAAATAGAAAGTCTGAGAGACGATTTAAGAAAGACAGAACGAGTGGATTAGCATCTCCAATCATCGTAGTATTCCTTTCAGCGCGACGAACGATTGTACGCGCTACATGAAGGCTTGCTCCAGATGAGTGTCCACCAGGAAGAATAAAGTTCTTAAGTGGTTCTAATTGTTTTTCCCATTTGTCAATTTGGTTTTCCATTTCATTAATATGCTCTTCTTCAACAGTCCATCCAACCTTTTTACCTTTGGGAGTTGCAAGTTCAGCGCCTACATGGAATAACCAGGTTTGTATTTTGTGGAAGATTGTTTGCCACTCTTCTTTTCCGTCAAAATGCGTGTTCTGAACATAACTCAAGGCGAGACCAATCTGAGAATTCGCTTCATCACATGTTCCATATGCTTCTACTCGTACATCATTTTTCGGTACACGTTGCCCGTACACTAGAGATGTTTCACCCTTATCTCCTGTTTTCGTATAAATTTTCATTTCAATACCCCCTATCAGGATCAATTACGTTTTTCATATCATTAGATTCTTTTAAGTATTTCCTTAAATTATACTTGAATATTTCAATTGCTCTAGGCTGATAGTTATCTGAGATAGCCGAATGATGAGGTGTCACTGTAACAGTATCCATTTCCCAGAACGGATGAGACGGGTCAAGTGGCTCATTTTCGAATACATCAAGCACAGCATGTTTCACTTCGCCAGCATTAAGACTGTCGAGTAGCTCTCGTTCATTTACAGTATCTCCTCTACCAATATTGATAAATACTGCTGATTTTTTCATCTTTTCGAAATGCGATTTTCTAAAATAATGCCTGGTGTCCGTCGTGCTCGGTAAAACACCAACGACGTAATCACACTTTGGAAGCATAGAAAGGATATCTTCATTCTTATAGATTTCATCAAAATGGTCTGCATCATGCCCTGTTCGATTTACTCCGAGCGTTTTCATTCGAAACGCATGAGCAAGACGACCAATTTCACAGCCGATAGCTCCGGTTCCTACGACACCAATTGTACTACCTGTGATTTCTTTCATCGGAACGTTTTTCTTCCAAACTTTTTCTGATTCATTGGCTATCACCTGTTTCGCTTCTCTCGCAACCTGTAGCATCACAGAAATCGTGTATTCTGCCATTGGGATGCTATGAATACCTCTTGCATTTGTAATTAATATGCCTCTCTCTTTAATTTTTCTTAACGGCATACGCTCAAGACCTGCAGAAAGAACCATAATCCATTTAAGGCGTGTAGCTTTTTCAATGTGGTCGGAAGATAGATCCTCACCATATGTAAGAAGAATCTCTGCTTCAGATAAAAAAGGTTCCGCTTCCTTCATTGATTGTTCGAACTGAAACGTTACTTCAGGGTATTCCTCTTTAAGCTGCTCCCTAATCTCAGATCGCAACTTGGCTGTTGATAGAATCTGCACCTTTTCATCCCTCTCAAATTAATTAACTTCTCCTCGCTTTAAGTATAGCTGATTTTTATTAATGTTCTAAACGAAACAATCTTGTCCATATAAAAATCTGCTGAAAGATCATCCATATTAAATTTCTTCGGATACAAAAAAAAGAGCGCATGACGCGCCCCCTACAGAAGATATGATCTACTATACTCTATGTATCTGAACAAAATAGGTATAGTCGGATGCCCTTGAGACAATCGTCTTAAGAAAGATTTTCTTTAATGTAAGTCAAAGCTGATTCCACATGCTCTTTAACGCGAACCTTACGCCATTCTTTAACGAGGGTTCCTTCTTTGTCTATAACGAATGTAGAGCGAACAATACCCATGTATTCTTTGCCGAAATTTTTCTTTAACTGCCATACATCATATGCTTCCGCAGCTGAATGGTCTTCATCAGCAAGAAGAAGGAAAGGCAGATCGTATTTATCAATAAATTTATTGTGCTTTTCCACAGGATCAGGGCTAACACCTAGAATTACGGTATCGAGTTCTTCAAATCCTTCAATATGATCTCTAAAATCGCACGCCTGGGTCGTGCAGCCCGGAGTCATGTCTTTAGGATAGAAATAAAGCACCACGTTCTTACCTTTATAATCTTCCAAGGAAACCAATTCTCCAGTACTTGCTTGAAGCTTGAAGTCAGGAGCTTTTTGACCAATTTCAACACTCATTGTTACGCCTCCTTTAATCATCTTAAGTTAAGCGTAACGAAATTCATGCGAACTTACAACTTCGGGCTTTCGCGATAATCAACGATGGTCGTGACAAAAAATGCGGCCGGCATTAAGTAACCGATTAACGCCTCAAAAATCGCAATCCATCTTCCAACTCCAATTGGAGTAAGATCTCCATAGCCAACCGATAGAAGCGTGACCGCACTGAAATAAAGGACAGATTGAACTCTTGTAAGCGGCGTTAACGTCATATCCGCAAGATCCACTTGTCCTTCCTGAAGAACAGGGATATCAAGTATAACTAGACTTAAATACATACTTCCAAAAGCGATAATCATTGTTAAATAAACAAAGAATAACAGAAACATCTTATAAACAGAAAGAAGACTACCCGGTACCCTCGTTCTTTTCATAAGAGCTACCATACTTCTCCCAACACTAATAAAAGCAAGAACAATTGCACAAGTGATTAATAAGAGCATTAGAATACACCTCATAATAAGTTTATGAAGTGGTTCTGTACTTTAGGACGAACTATTTTGATACAAGTGTCGTGTAGACGACCATCCGCTACTCATGTGTGCCTGCATCAAAGAACAACGAAATTTTAAAGAAACGGTTGTTGAAGATTACCATTTGGTGGATAAAGAACATTACATTATAGAAGGTTTCGGTAACAAAGAAATGATTTTTGGAGCCTTGCAATCTCTGAAAGCCGAACAACAGGAAGTTCTTCAACTTATCTATTTAGAAGGATATAGTCAAGCCGAAGTAGCCTTTAAAAAGAAAATTCCACTTGGGACTGTGAAAAGCCGTGTGAGACTTGGAATGAAAAAATTAAAAGAAACGATAGACTTATCACTTCTAAAACTTGCCTAAAGAAAAGGCCCTTTTGTAATAGATTGTTGTTTTTGAAAGAGGTTTTGAATAAAAACACAAACCAAACTTGATTGGAGCAAAATCAACCATCACTCTTTTAGCAACTACCTCTACGTAAATATCAAAAAAGTCCAGAGGGGATCTCCCCTCTAGACTTCTAATTACCGGCACCTCTATATTTAGTTACTCCAATATTCCACATAAAGATAGCAAATCCAAAAAACGCCACTCCCATAACTGGTGTAAGAAAAGCATACCCATACCACTCTTCTCTACCAAGGAAATAAGCTGATGGATAGACGCCAACGAATGCGAATGGGAGGATCCATGTTAATACAAAGCGTATCACTTTATTATAAATATCGACTGGATATCTACCATAGTTTCCGATGTTATACATCATCGGCATGATGCTGGTTCGACTATCTGACCAAAAGCTAATGCTTGCTAGCAGAATGAAAATACCAGCGTATACAAAAGCACCACCGAGAACCATAAATAGAAACACAATCGGATCATACCACGAGACATTTAAATCAAGACGGTTACCTGCGTAAACCATAACAGCTATCCCCGTTATAACTCCAAACAGTGATTCAAGTTCCATTCGTTCTAGGATAATTTGGAACAAGCTGTGAACTGGTCTTGTTAGAATACGGTCCATTTCTCCCTTAACAATGTACCGTTCGTTAAAATCCCAAATGTTAAAGAATGCTCCAAAAATAGCAAATGGAACAAGAAAGAACCCATAAATGAAAATAATTTCATCTTTTGACCAGCCGCTAAGCATATCCGTGTGACCAAATACGACTAGAATGAAAATAAGATTAACCGCTTGAAACAACAAATCAGACATGATCTCCATGAGCATATCGACTCGATAAGTTAATCTTGTTTTCATATATTGCGATACATATAGAAAGAAAATAGTAGCATGTTTCATTCGTTACCCTCCCTGCACAATCAACCGTTTTTTAGCAATAACCCAAAGCGCTTGAATTGGTAGTATAAGAATAACAGCCCAGACAAGCTGGAATAGAATTGCTTCCCATACAGCAAATCCAGTAAAGCCTTCTGTAAAGATCATACTAGGAATATAGCTGATCGCTTGAAACGGTAGGAAGTCCATAACCTGCTGAGCCCAACCAGGATAGAAGCTGATTGGAAGCAACAAGCCTGAAAACAAATCGATAACAACGCGCTTAGCACGAATCAATCCATCGTTGTTGAAGAAGAAGAATGTCATCACACCAGTTAGCAGGTTAATCTGTGTATTCACAATAAAACTTAAAATAATAGCAATTGTAAAGAACATCCATGTTGATAAAGCTGCTGAGAATTCAATCGGAAAAATGAGACTTACGATAATCATCCCTGGAATGGAGAAAAAGCTTAAACGAAAAATACCTTCTCCAAGTCCCTGCATCGTTTTCATCATTAAGTAATGGTAAGGTCGAATAAATTCAACTGCGACCTTTCCCTCTTTAATTTCCTGAGCGATTTCTCGATCAATGTTATTAAAATAAAAAGCTCTTGCCATCCATGCAACAGCAATATACGTTGTCATCTGGATAACAGATAACCCCTCAATTTCCCCTTTTCCACCGTATATCGCATTCCAAAGAAAATAGTATGCTCCAATATTAATACTGTAAATCAGGATACCGCTATAGTAGTTTGTCCGATAGGCAAGCATCATTAAAAAACGAACGCGAATCATTTCAATGTACTTACCCATTGAGCATGCCCTCTTCATAGATATTTCGAATAATCTCTTCAGTCGAAATTTCATGAATCTTAATATCCGTAATCCTGTTTGCTGCTACGACTCGACCAATCACTTCAGAAATGACATGCTCTTCATTCACAACGTTAGCAATCCAAACATTGTCACGATCGCCCTTAGTCCATTCCGCTTGGAGTTCGGTCAATAACGGTTGCAAATTCTCAAGGTTAACCTGTTCACCAAACTGAAATTCAATTTGCTTCCCTTCCCCCCAATTCGAACGAAGCTTTGCAAGCTTTCCATCATAAATGATCTGTCCTTCATCAAGCATAACTACACGTTCGCAGAGTGCTTCAATATCAGTTAAATCATGCGTTGTTAGCAAAATGGTCGTTTTATATTTCTCGTTAATCTCTTTTAAGAAATTTCGGATTTTTAGCTTTACGAGCACATCAAGACCAATCGTTGGCTCATCAAGGAATAAAAGCTTGGGGTTATGAAGAAGAGCAGCTGCTAGCTCACATCTCATTCTCTGACCAAGAGAGAGCTTCCGAACAGGCTTATCAAGTAATGGCCCGATATCAAGTGACTCAATAACATGATTCATGTGGTCATTGTATACGTCATCAGGTACATTATAGACCTTTTTAAGTAATCGGAATGACTCTTGAACAGCAATATCCCACCATAGCTGTGAGCGTTGACCAAATACAACACCAATTGAGCTAACAAATTTCTCGCGTTCTTTATGTGGGTCCATGCCGTTCACTCTTACAGTCCCAGAAGTTGGTGTTAATATTCCCGTTAGCATCTTAATACTCGTAGACTTCCCAGCTCCATTTTCACCGATATAACCGACCATCTCACCTTCATTAACTGTAAATGAAATATCTTTAACCGCAGAAATCACTTTATAATTTCTTGTAAATAAATCTCGAAACGCTCCTTTAAGACCTGAGCGGCTCGAGTGAGATTTAAAATCCTTGCGCAATGATTGCACGTCAATAACCTTTTCCATACGTCTTCCTCCTTTAAACACACACCAATCTAGTTTACAAGAGCTTACCCTAATAAACAATGAATGAGCATCTGTCTTTAGCGGTATAAGGGTTTCGTAACTCGTGCTACAATGTAAGATGATAAATGAGCAATACAAGGAGGTAACTATGAATTTCACAAAATCAGAACAACATCATAAAGAATCACTCGATATTATGCTAGGTGGTGTAAATAGCCCATCCCGCTCTTATAAGGGAGTCGGTGGCGGTACACCGGTATTTATGGAAAAGGCAAAAGGCCCTTATTTCTGGGACGTTGACGGAAATAAGTACATAGACTATCTGGCAGCATACGGGCCAATTATAACTGGCCATGCTCACCCTCATATTACACAGGCGATTACAAAAGCAGCCGAGAATGGCGTTTTATACGGTACACCTACCGTTTTAGAGAACCGCTTCGGATCAATGCTTCAAGAAGCAATCCCTTCTCTTGAAAGAGTCCGTTTTGTAAACTCAGGTACAGAAGCAGTAATGACTACAATCCGTGTCGCAAGAGCCTATACTGGGCGAGATAAAATCATTAAATTCGCAGGATGCTACCATGGACATTCTGACCTTGTTCTTGTCGCTGCAGGTTCAGGGCCAGCGACACTTGGCAACCCTGACTCTGCAGGTGTTCCAGCAAGTATTGCGAAAGAAGTTATTACTGTTCCATTTAACGATATTGAAGCTTATAAAGAAGCCATGAACAAATGGGGCGATCAAGTTGCAGGCGTTCTTGTAGAACCGATCGTGGGTAACTTTGGAATAGTTGAACCAGAAGAAGGCTTCCTTCAACAGGTGAATGAAATCACACATCAATATGGAGCACTTGTTATCTATGATGAAGTTATTACTGCGTTCCGTTTCATGTACGGTGGGGCTCAGAACCTACTTGGCGTTGAGCCGGATATGACAGCTCTCGGGAAAATTATCGGCGGTGGATTACCGATTGGTGCCTATGGCGGCAAACGAGAAATTATGGAGCATGTCGCTCCGCTCGGTCCTGCTTACCAAGCTGGTACAATGGCTGGAAATCCTGCTTCCATTTCTGCAGGTATTGCCTGCCTTGAGGTCCTTCAAGAAGAGGGCGTTTATGATCATCTTGATAAACTTGGAGAACGCCTTGAGATTGGAATTCATAAACACGCACAGGAATCTGGCGTTCCAATTACGATTAATCGCTTAAAAGGTGCATTAACTGTATACTTTAACAACGAAAAAGTTATAAATTACGAGCAAGCGGAGAACTCCGATGGTGGAAAATTCTCGAGGTTCTTTAAGCTCATGTTAAATGAAGGCATCAACCTTGCTCCGTCAAAATACGAAGCATGGTTTCTAACAACTGAGCATACCGATCAAGATATCGATGATACGCTTGAAGCAGTCAAACGCACATTCATTAGAATGGCAGAGTAAGCTGACGCATAAGAAAAGGCAGAATGGATTTAATTCATTCTGCCTTTTGTACTATTCTTTTAATTAATGAAAAATAGGGCTTGCTATAGAGAGCATTCCGATGTATAACTAGAACGTTCTCTTATGTTTAAATGAGTCAATAGAGGATACTCTCTATACTATAAGTACTCAACGAAAGGACTAATATTAGAATGAAGTTTGGTGCCCGTATATTTAAAACAGGGCTTGCGATTACACTCGCACTTTACATTGCAACCTGGCTTGGTTTAGAACCTCCGTCTTTTGCTGGGGTAGCTGCACTATTTGCTATTCAACCATCAATCTACAGGTCTTACCAAACCATTATCGATCAGTTTCAATCCAATATTATCGGAGCCTTGCTTGCAGTTGGTCTTGTGATCGTATTTGGTAATCAGCCTATTGTCATTGGTCTTGGTGCAATCATAATCATTGCAATTAACATTAAATTAAAGATTGAGAGTACGATTCCACTTGCAATCGTTACCGTCATACTCATAATGAATGCACCACAAGAGGAATTTATCTCATTTGCTACAAACCGGTTTTTCGTGATTATGGTTGGAGTCATCAGTTCATCTTTTGTGAACTTGATCTTCCTACCTCCGAAATACGAAACGAAGTTATTTCATAAAATCGTAAGCAATACAGAATACATTTCACAGTGGATTAGACTAGCTACAAGAAATGATGCTGAACACAAAGTGTTAAAAGAAAATTTGATTAAGTTAAAAGAAGACACAATCAAAAGCGATCAGTACTTTCTACTTTATAAAGAAGAGAGAACCTACTTTAAACGAAAGAATCTTGTCAAAGCACGAAAGCTAGTGCTGTTCAGACAGATGATAGCTACTACTGAAAAATCTTTATCTATATTAAAGATTCTTGATCAACTTGATGTGAAAATTCTAATCATGCCAGATGAGGTGAGAAAACTCATTCAAACACACCTCGATCAGCTCACCAACTATCATGAACGTATCCATTTGAAATACATTGGAAAAGTAAGACACCAGTCACCTGAAGAAATGCTCAATAATGTTGGTTCTGGTGAGACGACCTTAACTGAGCGCTACGTGGAGCTATATGAAAGTGGTGAATGCAACCGGGAGCTATGGATGACGATATTTCCTCTAATTGGGATGATTATTGATTATCATGATCATCTCGAGCACCTAGATCTACTAGTCGATAGCTTCCACTCCTATCATCAAGAAGAGAATGAAGTTGATATCCAGGAACTTCACGCCAAATAGAAAAAAATCAGCCGGTTTCGGCTGATTTTTCTATTTCTTCATTTTTGGATCAAGTGCATCCCTGAGGCCATCCCCCAGAAGGTTGAATCCAAGGACGGTTAGCATGATGGCAAGACCTGGGAAGAATACTGTCCATGGTGCCTGGATAATATAGGAGCGCGAATCTGCAAGCATTTTTCCCCACTCAGGCTGAGGTGCCTGTGCACCAAGCCCCAGAAAGCTAAGTGCTGCCGCTTCTAGGATAGCTGTTGCAATTGCAAGAGTACCCTGAACAATAATCGGTGCTAGTGAATTCGGAAGAACATGATGAAAAATAATTCGCGAATCCTTCATGCCAACGGCTCTTGCCGCCATCACATACTCCTCCTGTTTCACACTTAATACTCGTGAACGAACGAGTCGACCAAAGTTAGGAATATTAATAATGGCAATCGCAATCAAGGCATTTCTTAGTGATGGTCCAAGTACAGCTACAACAGCAATTGCAAGAAGGATACTTGGAAACGCAAGCATAATATCAAAGATACGAGAAATAATCGTATCAACAAGACGTCCATAATAACCCGCTACCATCCCAAGTAAGCTACCTACAGCTGCTGAGCCGAGTACAGCAAAGAAACCAACCCATAGTGAAATGCGAGCACCATAAATAATACGTGATAAAATATCTCGTCCAAAATCATCTGTCCCAAACCAATGGCTTGCTGAAGGTGATTGAAGACGTTCGGATAACTTTTGTTCATTTATTCCTTCCGGTGCAATAACGCCAGCGAAAATGGCAAGAAGAATGAAGAAGAGAACAATCCCCATGCCGACCATTGCCAGCTTATTTCTCCTGAATCCCTTCCAGGCTTCACGCCATGGTGATATTACTTCTTCGTCTGGTTGCTTTGATACATTTACTTGTTTTTGTGGAGCAATTTCAGCCATTTCGAAGCCCCCTTAGTTGTATTTGATTCGAGGATCAATTGCAGCATATAGCAGATCGACAATTAGATTAATGAATACAAAGATTACTGCAACAATCAAAATACCAGACTGAATAACAGGGTAATCTCTGAAATTAATCGCATCATATATATAACGACCGATACCTGGCCACCCGAATATTGTTTCAGTAAGAATAGCACCGCCAAGTAATAGACCCATTTGAAGACCGATAACAGTCAAAACCGGGATGAATGCATTTTTGAGAGAATGCTTGTAAACAACCCAGAACATTCTTGTACCTTTTGCGCGAGCTGTACGAACGAAATCAGATCTCATTACTTCGAGCATGCTCGAACGTGTCATCCTTGCAATGATAGCCATTGGAATAGTACCAAGTGCGATCCCAGGAAGAATCAAATGCTTGATTACTTCGCCAAACTGATCCATACGACCTTGTATAAGTGTGTCAATTAGATAAAGATGTGTAATGGCCTCAACTGGATTCCTTACATTTTCACGACCGGTAGATGGTAGCCATCCAAGCTCAAGAGAAAATGCCCACTGCTCCATTAAACCAAGCCAGAATACAGGCATCGATACACCGATTAACGCAAGAACCATAGCTGTATAGTCAAACCATGAATTTTGATACCAAGCACTAATGATACCCGCATTCACACCAATAAAAATAGCTATTACCATAGCCACAAGTGAAAGTTCTAGAGTAGCCGCAAGATACGGCCAAATCTCTCCACTAATATCAGAACTTGTTCGTAGAGAAGTACCTAAATCACCAGTAAACAAATTCTTAATATAATCTACGTACTGAAGATACCATGGCTGATCGAGTCCGAGCTGTTTTGTTAAACTCTTAATGGCTTCTTCTGTTGCTTGCTGTCCAAGAATAACCTGAGCGGGATCTCCAGGAATTGCTCGAATCATGAAAAAAACGATCAGTGTCATTCCAAATAAAACTGGGATAAGCATTAACAACCGTCTAACTGTATAAGCAAGCATGTAACTCACCTCTTCTTCCTTATGTGCGATTCATGATTGATTTACTACTTATTATGTATTAAATAAATCAACTACTTTAAATAAAGGGGAGTGAATCACTCCCCTCCCATTTTTACTGCATCGTCACTTTTGTTAGCTTATCAGAACCAGTTGGATGTGGAGTGAATCCTTCAATAGATGCTTTACCACCCAATGCTGGTTTTGAGTGTACAAGTGGAATCCATGGTGCATCTTCATGGATGATTTCTTGTGCCTCAGCATAAAGCTTATTACGCTCTTCTTCATCTGGTGTTGATTGTGCTTTAATTAGAAGATCATGTAACTCTTGATTTTCGTAATACGCGTAGTTATTACTTCCAATGTTGTCCTGATCTAGAAGAACATATAAGAAGTTATCCGCATCACCGTTATCTCCAGTCCAACCAAGAAGGAAGCTATCTGCTTCACCATTACGAGCTTTTTCAAGATATGTTGCCCACTCATAAGACTTGATTTCTGCTTTTACACCAATTTCTGCGAAGCTCTTCTGAAGAACTTCAGCTACTTTTTGACCATCTGGCATATATGGACGTGGTACTGGCATAGCCCAAAGTTCCATTTCAAAACCATCTTCGTATCCTGCTTCTTTTAGTAGCTCTTTTGCTTTATCAAGATCATACTCATAAGGTTCAATTTCGTCGTTATAACCACCAATAACAGGAGGCATTGGATTTTTGGCAGGTTCAGCTTGTCCTGCATAGAAAGAATCAATAAGCGCCTGCTTATCAACAGCATGGTTTAATGCCTGACGAACAAGTTTGTTATTTAGTGGCTCACGGTTCGACGTTAAACCAAGGTATCCTACGTTCATAGAAGGACGGAAAAATGTTTGAAGATTTGAATCATCTTCTACTTGTTGAACATCAGATGGGTTAAGTCCATCCATTAAATCAATCTCACCAGCCATTAATGCATTCAAACGAGCTGAGTTATCAGGAATCGCTCGGAAAATAACGCTATCAAGCTTTGGATAACCATCCATCCAGTAGTCTTCATACTTATTAAGTACAATTTTGTCATTACGGTTCCACTGATCAAAAACGAATGGTCCAGTACCTACGGGATTCTCACCAAACTTGTCTCCCTGCTTTTCAAGTGCATCGGGACTCGCAATAGCAAATGGTGACATGGCAATGTTCTTAAGGAATGGTGCCTGTGGACGCTTAAGCTTAAATTCAACAGTGTAATCGTCCTTAGCCGTTACACTTTCAATCACGTGACCTTCATCGCCTTTAAATCCACCAAACATTGATTTGTAATAATAAAATGCTTCTTCAGTTCCATTCATCCAGCGTTCGAAGTTATATACAACAGCATCCGCGTTGAAATCTGTGCCGTCATGGAATTTCACACCTTCACGAAGTGTGAAAGTATACGTTTCCCCATCATCAGAAACTTTCCACTCTGTTGCAAGCGCTGGCTCTACATCTGTATTGTCATCGCCGTAATCAAGTAGTGTATCAAAAATGTTCTTTGTTACTTTAAACGATTCCCCGTCTGTAACAGATGCCGGGTCTAGAGATACTGAATCTCCACCACGGCCGAAGATCAATGTGCCACCGGTAGCCTCACCGGAGTCACCTCCATCATTGCCATTCGTTTCGTTTGAACCGCCGCAACCAGCAAGTCCAATCGAAAGAAGCAATACAAATACTAACGAAAAAATAGTCTTTTTCATCGTCTTCCCCCTTAAGAAATTGTTTTTATTTATACATGGTCTTCTTCATACAGATGACACGCTGTATGGTGTCCCGGTTCTATTTCCCTGAATTCAGGAACAACTGAGCTGCACACGTCCATCGCCTTTGGGCACCTTGTATGGAACGGGCATCCGGATGGCGGATTTGATGGGCTTGGCACATCTCCTGTAAGTATAATTCTGTCTTTCCCATATTCAGGGTCTGGAACTGGTACTGCTGAAAGAAGAGCCTGTGTATACGGATGTTTCGAATTCAGATAAAGCTTTTCACTATCTGCCATTTCAACAATACGACCAAGATACATGACCCCAACTCGATCACTAATGTGTCGAACAACCCCAAGATCATGTGCAATGAACAAATATGTTAATCCAAGCTCTTTTTGTAGATCTTCTAATAGATTTAATACTTGAGCTTGAATTGAAACGTCAAGTGCGGAAACTGGTTCATCTGCAATAATTAGCTTAGGATTAACGGCAAGCGCTCGTGCAATACCGATTCTTTGCCGCTGTCCACCACTGAACTGATGTGGATATCGTTTTGCATGATAAGAACTGAGACCTACGATTTCCAGTAGTTCTTTGACTCGCTTTTTTCGCTCTGCTTTGTTCCCGAGCTTATGAACAATGAGAGGTTCTTCGATAATTTTTTCAACTGTGTGCCTTGGATTAAGTGAAGCGAAGGGATCTTGAAACACCATCTGAATATCTTTCCTCAGATGCCGCATCTCGTTCTTACTAAGCGAAATCATTTCTTTTCCATCAAATAGAACTTCGCCTTCACTAGGCTCAAGAAGTCTCATTAACATACGACCTGTTGTAGACTTCCCACACCCACTTTCTCCAACTAGACCGAAAGTTTCTCCTTTATGTAGCGTGAAGGTTACCCCATCAACTGCTTTTACTGTCCCTACTTGCTGTTTAAGCACGCCTCCCTCGATTGGGAAATGCTTCTTAAGCTGTTTAACTTCGAGCAATGCTTCTTGCAAAATAGGTGCCCCCTTTAGCTATTTACTCTCTCTAATACAGCTGCTTTCTTCTCGTCTTCGTGAAGCCAGCACCTAGCCTGTTGATTTGATCCAGCATCAAGTAGAACAGGATCTTCTTCAAAACATTTGTCAAAAGCAAAGCTACAACGCGGTGCAAAATGACATCCTTTATGAATTGAACCTGGTTTTGGAACGTTACCCGGTATCGAATACAGTCTGTCTTTTCGAACCCGAACATCAGGGACAGATTCAATTAACCCAATCGTATACGGGTGTTTCGGTTGCTGGAAGATATCCTTTGTATTTCCTTGTTCAACGATTTTTCCAGAGTACATCACCACAATGCGATCACAAATTTCTGCTACAACACCAAGATCATGAGTAATGAGGATAATGGATGTATTGGTTTCTCGATTCAACTTCTTCATCAGCTCAAGAATCTGGGCTTGGATCGTTACATCAAGTGCTGTTGTAGGTTCGTCCGCAATCAGCACTTCTGGATCACATGCCATCGCCATGGCAATCATGACACGCTGACGCATCCCACCAGACAACTGGTGAGGGTACTCATTCATTAATTCTTCTGCTCTAGGAAGACCAACTAGCTTTAAGATCGAAATTGCGTGCTCCCAAGCTTTCTTTTTGTTCCATTTTTTATGTATGCGAATGCCTTCGATAAGCTGGTTACCAATTCGAAAAACAGGGTTGAGTGATGTCATCGGCTCCTGAAAAATCATGCCGATTTCATTTCCCCTTATCTTTCTCATCTCTTTCTCCGATTTAGTAAGAAGATTCTCGCCTTTGTATGTAATTTCCCCTCCAACAACTTTCCCTGGAGCTTGAATGAGTTGCATGATGGATAGTGATGTTACGCTTTTCCCAGAACCGGATTCACCTACAATTCCGAGTACCTCTCCTTTGTTGATATGAAAATCTACGGAGTCGACTGCCGGAATTTCACCATCATCGGTAAAAAAGTGAGTTTTTAACTTGCTGACGTTTAAGACTGGCTGTTCCACTCTCTCACCCCTTTCTCCAATTTCAGAATTTTTTAATTTAACTAAAATCTGTTTATCATTATTACATTAAATTGTTCTCTTGGCAATGTGTATTGAGGAAATTTTCTGTCTTTTTTTGACGATTATACGCATTAATGTGCATAAAAACACAAAAAAGCACCCGATTTGGGTGCTTTTTTAATGGTAAATTATAAATTTTGTACTTGAAACAGATTATGGTATGACCCTTTTCGTTCCATTAGTTCTTTATGGTTACCACTTTCTGAGATTTCACCATTCTCGACAACTACGATGCGATCCGCATGAGTAACAGTTGCAAGACGGTGTGCAACAATAAATGTAGTTCGGTCTTTAGCTAGCTCTTCAAGCGCCTCTTGAATTAAGTGTTCACTTTCTAGATCTAGCGCAGATGTAGCCTCATCTAGAATTAAAATTGGTGGGTTTTTAAGGAAAACTCTAGCAATAGCAATACGCTGTTTCTGCCCGCCAGAAAGCTTAACACCGCGCTCGCCTACGGGAGTATCATAACCTTCAGGAAGACTTGAGATAAACTCATGTGCGTTAGCTGCTTTAGCTGCTCGGATAACAGCATCTTCTGAAGCATCAGGGTTACCCATCATAATGTTCATCCGAACGGATTCACTAAATAGTATATTATCTTGAAGTACCATTCCGATATTATCGCGAAGACTTCGCGCCTGGTAATCACAAATATCGGTCCCATCAATTAATATACTTCCACCTGTAACATCGTAAAAGCGAGGAATCAGGCTAACCAGTGATGATTTTCCTCCTCCACTCATTCCAACAAGTGCAATCGTTTCACCAGCACGTACTTCAAGATCAATACCCTTGAGCACTGGAAGATCGTTCTCATTATACTTAAATGAAACATCCTGAAAACTAATATTCCCTCTTACATTTTTTAACGTCATTGCATCTTCTCGGTCGACAATATCGTATTTTTCATCTACGAATTCAAATACTCGATCCATTGAGGCAATCGATTGAGTGAGGGTAGTTGAAGAGTTCACTAGACGTCTTAATGGACTATATAGTCGATCCATGTATGTGACAAAGGCCACCATTTCACCAACTTGTAAGCCACCTGAAATAACAAGGTAGGCAGAGAACGCAATAACAATTAACGGTGCTACGTCCGTTATCGTATTAACGACTGCAAATGTTTTCGCATTCCAACGTGTATGATCAAGTGCTCGATCCAAGAAATTCGTGTTGCGTTTATTGAATTGCTCTTGCTCATAATCTTCAAGTGCAAAGCTTCGAATGACCGACATACCCTGTACCCGTTCATGCAGATGACCTTGGACTTCTGCAAGAGCTTGCGAGCGATCTTTCGTTAAATCGCGTAATCGTTTATAGAAAAATTTAACTGATAGTCCATACAATGGAAGGAGAATAATTGCCGCTAACGTTAACCAAATATTCATAAACGATAGAATGACAATGATAATAATAATCGTAATTAGATCAAGCCAAACATTCATCATTCCTGTAATAACGAATGTTTTCGTTTGTTCAACATCATTGATTACTCTGGAGATAATTTCCCCTGCTTTATTATTTGAGTAAAACTTTAAGCTGAGTTGTTGAATATGTGTAAATAACTTATCACGGATATCATAGAGTATTTTGCTCCCAATCCATTGTGCGTAATATTGCCTAAAGTATTCCACTGGCGGTCTAACCACAACGAAAAGGAAGAACGCTCCACCCATTAACCATATAAGCTGTTCGTATTTGTCACCAACTGGCATTTCTGCATTGATAACATCGTCAATGACATACTTTAGAATCAGTGGTAATAGAAGAGGAATTCCAAATTTCAGTATTCCAATTCCAATCGTTATGCCGATTTGCTTACGATATGGCGTTACAAAGGCCATATACCTTTTTATGTTTCCCAGATGTCATCATCCTTTAACTAAACCATTCCCGTCTCGAAAACAGATTATTTTTAATATATATAGTGGGTTAATTTCCGCTTCAGAATGCTCGCTTTCCGCTGGCGGGCGCTGAGCATCCTTCCGCTCCAATAAGCTAAGTTTGGTTTTCTTTACAAAAATTCTTTCAAATGCAACAATCTTTTAGAAAAGAAAGAAACAATGTCTACGAAAAGAGCCTTCTTAAAATATCATTCTTTTCATGTAAAAACCTGTTGAAAAACATTCAACAGGTTTCCTTACCTATATTGAAGAAACTGTTCATACCATTGGTCTACAAAACCTGGAGCAAATGGTCCTTTTCTTTGATGAATCCAGTTCATAAGTTCTTTAACATTTTGTTGTATGATGCGATCAATCGCTTCGGGATAATTCATTTCTTCACGATGCGCTTCGTACTCATCTTCATCCAAAAGCTTAAAGGTCATATCAGGATAAATTTTGATATCAAGATCGTAATCAATGTACTTTAATGCTTCTTCGTCGTAAGTGAATGGAGTACCAAGATTACAATAATAGTATAACCCATCCGTTCTAATCATACCTATAACATTGAACCAATGGTTTGCACTGAAATAGCAAATCGCAGGTTCGCGCGTTCTCCATTGTCTTCCGTCCGCTTCTGTAACGAGAATACGATCGTTTCCCCCGATTATTTCTTTAGAGGTACCTTTAAGTACGATGCTTTCTTCCCATGTTCGATGAAGTGTACCGCGATGTTTATAGCTTTGAATTTGAATTCTCGTCCCGGTCGTTGGGAAACTCATCTTCTTCTCCTTTCCTAAGAAATTCCGGAAAACGATGAATGCCTAATGCATACAGGCAGACTCACAGTATCCTTTCTTTCTTACCGTTCAATACATGACTATTATTTTACATCTCATCTATATTCTTCTCTATTATAACGCTTAACAAAATAAAATAAAAATAAAAGCGCCCTCCAAAGGATGGCACTTTGCTATTTATTCCCTATATAGGTGTCTTTTCAAAGCTCGAAATGACCTCAGATATTAGACGTTCAAATTCGTTTTCCAACTCTGATAAATCTTCTTTACATTCAGTAATTGTAGAACTTACCTGTTCTGAACGACCCATATCTTCGCATTCTAACTTTTGAATTTCTTCTCTCTTTTGGATCATTTGATCGGCCAGCTTAAGTTGTTGCTGGATGAGCACATCGAAGCGTTGCATCCTACCTCCCCCTTCACTCAGCTTCATTACCGTGTCTACAGAATTAGTGTATGAGATAAAATGAAACTTTCGACTTCAAATAGCCTGATATACACCCAAATCTTTATAAAAGTTGTTCTTTCTTTGAGAAGAAATTCAATAATTTAATTCAATTTCCTTTGGCAACTTCTGTAGAGAAGTAGGAAGTTTTGTCATATATCTTCAATTGGAACAATACACTCAGGTTCATCATTTTTTGGAGAGTTGACGAGAGGAGAAACTTCATATGCATTCATATTTTCGGATGGAAATGGGCGCATGCAGTTTCTCAGAACATTTATGTCATCTAATTCAGGATCCAGCCACAGATCCTCCATATCCTTTTCCAAGATAACTGGCATACGACTATGTATGTTTTCCATTAATTCATTGGCACTAGTTGTTAGAATTGTGCACGTATAGAACGTTTCACCCCCGGACTTCCATTTCTCCCATAGTCCTGCCATCGCAAAGGGCTCCCCTTTCTTCACTTGAATGTGCATAGGAACTTTTCGATCATCCTCACGTTTCCATTCATAAAATCCGTCTGATAATAATAAACACCTTCGTCTTTTTAACGCATGTTTAAAGCTTGCTTTCTCATGAGCCGTTTCACTTCTTGCATTAATAAGTTTATTAGAAATTGAAGCATCCTTTGCCCAAAAAGGAATTAATCCCCATCTTAATGTGCCCAGCCGATTTCCACTATCTGCTTTTATAACAGCGGGAATTTGTTGGGAAGGAGCAATATTATAGCGTGGTGCATAGTCATCTATACTCATTTGTTCGATTTGAAATCGTTCTAATAAATCATCAAGTTCTGTGGTTAATGAGAACCTTCCGCACATCTTAATCCCTCCTTTTTACATAACATGTTCGCTGTAATTTGATAAATACCCTTTGTTAATTGAAAACAGGGCTGACTTAGTCAGCCCTGTCTGGGAAGTTGATTATTGTTGCTGCTTGTTTTGAGCAGACTTCGCGTTGCGAGCTTTTACTTCCTGTGCATCCGTTTCGCTTGCAAATTCAGCACCATATTGTTGCTGACTTGCTTGACCAGCAGATGCTTGCTGCTTGTTTTGAGCAGCTTTCGCATTACGAGCTTTCACTTGTTGAGCATCCGTTTCACTTGCAAATTCAGCACCATATTGTTGCTGACCTGCTTGACCAGCAGAAGCTTGTTGATTCTGCTGTTTCACGTGTTGAATGCTTGTACCAGATTGTGTTTGTCCTGGTTTCTTTGCCATGGCTTATCACCTCCCACAAACAATAGAATAACCAGTTCTCGTTTTGTTATGTACGATCTAAAAAAAAGAATTAGAAATCTTTCCCGATGTTTCCATTCCTCTTCTTTCATACCGTTAGTACTCCTGCTACACACTAAGTAAACGAAGGAGGTTTTCATTATGGAAGATCATCGTGATATGACTGAGCTGTCAATGACGTCTAAAGAAAATTGGGCTGATGAAGAACTTTCTTTTTTTCACCATAGTATGCAGCAAATTGCCCCATACCTAAACAGTGAAGGCGTTGCGATACATCGCGAAATTATAAAAGAAATTGAGCAGCGCGGTGGACTTTCCGCATTCATGCCAGATTAGCCTTTAGGGAAATAAACGATTACTTTAATGTAAAAAGCACCCTGAGATTTCATCTCAGGGTGCTTTTCTAGCAAGTATCTTAAAAGTTGGATTTAGACTGCCCGCCATCAACATTTATTGTTGCACCAGCAATCCAAGATGCTTTTTCTGAAGCAAGAAAGACAACAGTATTGGCTACCTCCTCTGGTGTCCCAAACCGTCCACCAGGTATTTCACGCTCGACAAATTTTTTGATTTTCTCAGGGTTTTCATCCAATCTTTTTTGCCAGTTGCCTGACGGGTGTAATATAGCTCCAGGCGCAACACCATTCACTCGGACTCCATATTCAATCAGTTCATCAGCCATTGCTTTTGTGAAACTAATCATAGCAGCCTTCGCACTATTATAAGTTGGCTTACCACCAGATTCCCTTCCGAAAATGGAAGAAATATTTACAATTGCTCCGTTATTTTGTTTTTTCATCTCAGCCGCTGCAATTTGACTAAGATGAACGGCAGAGTAGAAATTAAGATCCATTGCTTTATGAAATTGAGAGATATCTGTTTCCATTGTAGTGGTTCCATTACTACCGCCTGCATTATTAACAAGGATATCAATTGATCCAAACGCCATTAGAAAAGATTCAATGAGTTCTGCACGTTTCCGTTCATCTGTAATATCTGCTTCGAAAATGGCTAGTTCTTCTCCAATTTCACGCTTTGCTTCTTCAAGATCTTCGCGGTTCCTTGCACAAATTCCAACCTGGGCTCCTTCTTCGTAGAAAGCTTGTGCAATTGCTTTACCTATTCCTTTAGAACCACCGGTAACTAATACCTTGCGATTTTGTAGGTTTAAATTCATTTCTCTTCGTTACCCTCCATAATTGCAACAATTTTTTGATGCGCCACTGGAAAAGCGAATTTCTGTAATTCGCTTATATCAACTAACTGAACATTATCTTCACTACTTACTGTTCCTTTGATGGTACCTACATAAACGGTTAATTGCCACTTAAGGTGGCTAAAAATATGGTTAAAAGCTGCAATTTCATCCCCAATGGCAACATCACAGTTATATTCCTCTTTAATATGTTTCTTTAGCTGCTCTTCTTTTAAGCCACCTTCAGTTAATTCTACATTCGGAAACTCCCACAGACTCGCTAGAAGACCATTTTCTGGACGTTTCCTAATTAAATACTTTCCGTTTTGGTCTTTTAGGGCGACTACCGCAATCGGCACGGGTCTCGGTGCCTTTTTCTTTGATTTAATAGGCAATTCTTCTTGTGAACCTTCTTTAAATGCGCGGCAGTGGTCCTGAACTGGACAAAGAAGACATGAAGGAGATTTTGGTGTACAAATGATTGCACCTAGTTCCATCATACCCTGATTGAATGAGGATGGATCTTCTTCTGAAATTAAACGCCTTGTCACTTCCTCAAATGTTTTTCTACTTGAAGGTTTGGCAATGTCTTCCCATATCCCTATAATTCTTGAAAGAACTCTCATCACATTCCCATCTACTGCTGGTTCAGGTATATTATACGCAATACTTAGAATAGCCCCAGCTGTATATGGTCCGACACCCTTTAGTGTTGCAATTTCCTTTGGGTTATTTGGTACAACCCCGTTATACGTTTCTGCTACCTCTTGAACCGCACTTTGCAGATTTCTCGCTCTTGAATAATATCCTAGGCCTTCCCATGCTTTTAAGACATCCGATTCTTCAGCATTTGCTAATGCCTCGATTGAGGGGAACTTCGAGATAAACCGTTCAAAGTATGGAATAACCGTATCAACTCTTGTTTGTTGAAGCATAATTTCAGATACCCATATTCGATAGGGGTCCTGATTCTCACGCCATGGCAGGTCCCTTTGTTCGTTTTTATACCAGGAAATTAAATCGTACTGGAATTGCTTCTCATCGAATAAATGTAGAAGCTCTGTCACTTTCTCATTCATTAATCAACTCTCCGATATGATATAGTAAGGTTAATGTTAACAATCATCTAAATCTTCTAATAACCTTCCTCAACTTTCATCTAACACATATAATAACGTATCAATCCTTTACAATCACCTTTTAACTTTTCACATCTCGAATATTTGGGTATAACTAAGTAGAGTAGACATTTAAATTTTCTCATACACACGTTACAAATTGATTTAAACGTTTCATAAGGAGGATTCTTACCCTATGGATACTGGGACACATGTGGTCATGGGACTGGGGATTGGAGCTCTAGCAACGTTGGATCCAGCTATCGCTCAGGACCCAATTACCGCTCAAAGCGTTCTAATTGGAGCGCTGATTGGATCGCAGGCCCCGGACTTCGATACTGTTCTTAAATTGAAAAATAATGCTGTCTATATTCGTCACCATAGAGGAATTACGCATTCAATTCCTGCTGTCCTTACATGGCCGATCATCATTAGTAGCGGGATTATGCTTTTCTACCCTGAGACAAATTGGCTTCATCTATGGCTGTGGACATTTCTTGCTGTGTTCATTCATGTATTTGTGGATATTTTCAATGCATATGGCACGCAAGCGATTAGACCTTTCTCGAATAGGTGGGTAGCACTGGGAGTTATAAATATTTTTGATCCATTTATCTTTCTTCTTCATATTGGTGGCCTGATTCTTTGGTACACAGGGACAAATCCTGGGTATACCTTCCTCACCATATACGGCGTTATCATCTTCTATTACTTCTGGAGGATTTACGAACAAAGAAAAGTGATCAATGCCGTTAAAGAGCGAATTCCAGCTGCAATAGAGATTATTGTATCTCCTACTATTAGTTGGAGCAGGTGGCATATTGCTGTTAAATCAGAATCAAACTTTTATGTAGCACGTGCTGATGGGACAACGATTACTGTTCAAGATGAATTTGAACGAGTTCCTGTTCCAAAAACACCTGTACTTGAATCAGCCAAAGAAGATCCCAACTTAAGTGCTTTTCTTTCATTTTCTCCAGTTTATCGATGGGAAATTGAAGAGAAAGAAGCTGGATACGAAGTGCGCTTTATTGATCTTCGCTATCGTAACAAAGGGCACTATCCTTTCGTTGCCGTCGTTCAAATGGAAGATCAACTCGAGATCACCAGTTCTTATACTGGATGGGTTTACAGTGAGGATACACTAAGGAAGAAACTAGATATAGCCCTCGACTAAATGAGAAACCGGCTGGACAATGCGTCCAGCCGGTTTTGGTATTAATGTTTGATACTTCGATCATCACCAAAATAGTCCTTGTATTTTGGATTATTCATCATAAAGTCATGTAGTACTGGACCATAATAATCGATCCATTGCTTTACGATTTTCTCTGTAACATCGCTACCTTTGTATTCTCTTCCAGCTTTTGCTCTGGATGATTCAAAATCTTCCCATAGTAGTTCAACCATTGTTCTTGCTTGACCGTATGAGAGATGATCATTTTTTTCAAGAAGGTTATGAGCAAGCCTTTGAAATAAATCTTCCATCAGGCATTCTCCTTTCATGTTGTTCTTCCATTGCTTTCCGTAGAGAAAAGACACGCCTCTATCACATAACTTCCTTAACGCTACGCATACTAAATCTGTGCCTGTTAAGGTGAAGATTATCGAAAGGGGCGCATCATGATGAGAAATAAAAAAACCGGATTTCCAGACGCTAAATTCTCAGGTGAACCACGTGCTAAAGAAGAATTTGCATCAAAACGTGCTGACGGAACTACGAACACTCATCCACAAGAACGAATGAATGCTTCAAACCGTACCGGTAATCGACAGGGATAACTCTCATATAGGAGGCGCTATCTATGGGTAAAAGAAATCGAAATCGAAATCGGATTCATTCGAATTATGAGGATCCATTTCAATCTCCTCGTGCAAATCCAAAACACGCTCATCATCAAGTGAACGGGGAAACCCAACAGGCATATAACGATATCGTTCTTCAAGTACAAACCAGAAAACGGTCGTAACCAATGAACTAATTAGAGAGCAGCGTTACAGCTGCTCTTTCTTAATAAGCATTGCAATTGGGAAAGCCTCAATCTCACTATTCCCCTTACGGTAACCCCATGCAAACGTACCGTTCATATAATCAATCGTAAATGTTGAACCAGGGTCACCATCTATTTCATATTGTTCTCCTGAAGTAAAATCTTCAGGATCTAACAAATAAGACTTAGCAAGCGCAATTCTTCGCTCATGGACAGAGAATTCATTCACCATTCCCATTTGTTCAGCTCTGCGTGCTTTTTCACTTAGCAAAGCAATTTCACTTCGCAACTCTTGTTCACTCATTTCACTAAAACGTTTCTCCATTTCTGCCCTCCATTACTCATGATGCACTGTTCCCACAAGTATAGTTCATTTTCTAACACATGACAAAAATATGCTACGCTTACATAGGAGGAGGAATTCATTATGAAAACAATACTAATCACTGGTGCTGGTTCAGGACTTGGTGCTGAATTAGCAAAGCAGTGGGGAAATGAAGATAATCATATCGTGTTAGTTGGTAGAACAAAGCAAAAGCTAGAAGGTGTTCAACGTTCTATCAAGAACGGTTCGAGCTCCATATATACCTGTGATATTTCTGATTCAAAGCAAGTTGCTGAGCTTATGGAAGCATTGGAAAAGAATGAAACAGTTGTTGATTTACTTGTAAATAATGCTGGTGTAGGTGCGTTTGGGGCTTTAGAAGAAATTCCGATTGAAGATATCCATCATGTTCTTGATACAAATGTTAAGGGAACGATTTTTTTAACTCAAGCTCTACTCAAAACCCTGAAAAAAGGTGGAGGAAGAGTAATGAATATCATCTCCACAGCAGGATTGAAGGGGAAAAATCACGAATCGGTTTATGTTGCTTCTAAATACGCGGTACGTGGCTTTACAGAAAGCCTTTGGAAAGAATTGGAAGACACGAATGCAAGTGCAACAGCTGTTTATATGGGAGGAATGGACACTCCTTTCTGGTCGGACACAGACCATGTGAAAGATACGTCCAGATTAAAATCACCCTCAGAGAAAGCGAAACAAATTATTCAACTTGATGAAGGACAGAAAGAAATTTTTATTGATCGATAAATTCTTCTAAGTATCGATTGATGAGTGGGAAAGGAAAGCCTTTACGATAAAGAAATTGCTTCATTTTGTGATCAAACTCTCGACGATCTAACTTACTATAACGTCGCTCAGCTTTTTGTGCTTGAAGCACCAGCGCCTCCCATTCTTCATCGTCACCCTTTTCTAATTCGATATTATCCATTACTTCTTGAATAATATCTCGGTCAAACCCTTTTGCTCTTAACTCTTGATTAACTTTTTGTCTGAGCTCAGTTGAAGAAGCTTTTTTAAGCTTATTGGCCTTTTTTTCTGCTACATTTTGGGCAAGCTCTACTTGTTTTTCATATGAGTATTCTTCAAGTGCTTTTTCTGTCATGTCTTTGTTTACTCCCTTTTGTTTGAGCTCCTGTTTAATCACAAATGGACCCTTGCCGCCAGCATTAATTTTAGTTCGAACAAAAGCTTTGGCAAATTCAAGGTCATCTACATATCCATAGCGCTCTAGTTTCTCGAAAATCGATGGAAATGCTTCTTCAGGCACCTCTTTTTTGAGAAGGTAATCCTTCACCTCTTTTTCAGAGCGCATGCGGTAAGACAGGTAATTAAGAGCGAAGTTCATACCTTTCTTCACTTGATCTTCAAAGTGGATATTTTCAAGCATTTCGTCATCAAGCTCCACGCCTTTTCGAAGACCAAAGCTTATAAGAACATCTAGATCAACGCCGAACCCAAACTCTTCACCAGAACCTTTATCAATAAAAATTGAAAAACGCTCATTATTATTCTTTTGTGTCGTTATACGCGTAACCTTGACCAATGCACTCACCTCATGTCATATTGTAGCACTTTGAGAACCATGAAACGAAAATTTAACCTACTGATTAAAGGATTCTCTTTATGGGTAAAGAAGTAGTATTAAAAGTATATCGCGTAAGCTTAGGAGGAAGATCAAATGAACATTGCGATTACCGGGGGAACTGGCTTTGTCGGAAGCGCTCTTACAGAATCATTTGTAAACGATGGCCATTCGGTTTATATTCTGACACGTAACCCAGACAATCAGCCTGTCAAAAAAGGTGTTACGTATGTAAAGTGGCTTCAGGATGATGCAGAGCCAGAAAAAGAGCTTTCTAACATTCATGCTATCGTTAACCTGGCTGGTGAATCAATTAACAGTGGAAGATGGACAGAAGAGCGAAAAAAACGAATTCTCGATAGTCGAATTACATCAACCAGAGAAATAATATCTATCATCCAAAAGCTTGAAAAAAAACCACGTGTTCTTGTTAATGCATCGGCTATTGGCTATTATGGATCCTCATTGGATCAATCTTTCACCGAGAATAATACGGAAGCTGGGAACGATTTTCTAGCGGATGTTTCAAAGAAATGGGAAGACGAAGCAATGAATGCTCAAAACCATGGTGTTCGAACTGTGTTAACACGCTTTGGCATTGTACTTGGCGAAGAAGGAGCCCTCCCATTAATGGTGCTACCATACAAACTATTTATAGGTGGCAAACTTGGTGATGGACGTCAGTGGTATTCATGGGTTCATATTCATGATGTTATTGGTATGATTCGCTTTGCAGTTGATCATGAATCTGTACAAGGACCATTAAATGTTACAGCACCTGAACCTAAGCGGATGAATGATTTTGGGAAAACTGTAGCCGAGGTCCTTAACCGACCACATTGGATGCCCGTTCCAGAAGCACCTATGCAGGTTGCTCTTGGCGAGAAGAGTGGGATCGTTCTTAAAGGTCAATGTGTCCTTCCACAAAAAGCAAAAGAACTTGGCTATCCTTTCCGTTATATTAAATTAAAAGATGCACTAGAGAACCTGCTGGTTTAACAGCAGGTTTTATTTATCAGTTAATTTCTTAATTACCTATAATGAGATAGCATCTATTACAATAAATGGCTATAATAAGTTAACTAACTGGAGAGGGCAAAGACCCCTAACCAAAACTAACAGATGATAGGTGAGTAATTTGACAATATTAATTAAACAAGCAAGAGTTTATCCCATTTCCTCCACAGTCCTTCCATCCGCTGATGTGCTTGTGAAAGATGGACTTATTCACAAAGTATCTCCTTCCATTCCCGAGGAACCCGATATGACCGTTATAGACGGCAAAGGGCATCATCTTCTCCCTGGTTTAATTGATGCACACACTCACGTCGGGCTTTACGACGAAGGAACAGGATGGGCGGGAAATGATGCGAACGAAACTGTTGAAGCCCTTACCCCACATGTACGTGCTATAGATGGTGTGAACCCACTCGACGTTGGATTTAGGGATGCTATTGCGTTTGGCGTTACGTCTGTTCAGGTCATGCCTGGAAGCGCAAACATTATTGGTGGAACGACAACAGTATTGAAAACACATGGCAAGAATGTAGAGAAAATGATTGTACGAGAAACTGCTGGACTTAAGATTGCCCTTGGAGAGAATCCAAAGCGGGTGCACAGTCATTCAAACAATGATTCCATTACACGAATGGGGATTATGGGACTCCTGCGCGAAGCCTTCTATCATGCAAGTCGATCCGATCGTAAAGAGCATCCACGCATCGCTCCAATTATCGCAGCGCTTAACCGTGAAATTCCAGTACGAATTCACGCGCACCGTGCTGATGACATTTTAACAGCTGTTCGTTTTGCCAGAGAGTTTGATCTTGACCTTAGAATTGAGCATTGTACCGAAGGACATTTAATCGCTGACGAACTTAGTGGACAGAACCTAAAAGTATCCGTGGGACCCACCATGACTAGACGCTCAAAGATTGAGCTTAAGAACAAAACATGGGCGACTTACGGAATTCTAAATAATCACGGAATTGAAGTTTCGATCGTAACTGATCATCCGTACGTTCCTATTCAATACCTAAACGTATGTGCAGCACTGGCTGTGAGAGAAGGATTAAGTGAGGAAAAAGCACTGGAAGGCATTACTCTAAACCCTGCTAAAAGCCTTGGTGTAGACCATCGAATCGGAAGCATAGAAGTTGGAAAAGACGCGGATTTAGTCCTGTGGTCTCACCATCCATTTCATTTTGAAGCTCGCCCAATATTAACGATGATTGATGGTAAAATTATTCATAAAAAATAAGCAAAAAACCAGTATCTTTTTTATATGAAATTGAGTATGATATTTTTGTAATTAAAATAAAATGAACTAACAACTTCATAAGTGAATATGGGAAGGCAATTGGTGCGCCACCAGCAATGACTGGTCCTAGTGGGTTCGATTCCCACCCCGAATAATAATTCAACATACTATTATTCGAGGGTGGGGTTAAGTCTGCCCTCGACAGGAGGGAAACTCATGATTAAACATCGTGACCTGTCGGAATGTCATGTGCTATTTGACTTGATGGTTGACCCAGCTGTCTTCCCATTTGTACGTCATAAAGCAAGCTCGTACGAAGAATATCTGTTTCTAACGAAGCAAATCATTGAAGCTGAAGAACAAGGTGAATTAATATCCCGCACTATTCTTGATGAATGGGGTACCCCTATTGGTACGATTAACCTTTTTGATCTTGATCAACAAACAGGATTTCTCGGAACTTGGATAGGTACTCCATATCACGGGAAGGGTTACAACCAGCTTGCAAAAGATGCTTTTTTCAATGAGATGTTCTACGATAAACAAATTCAAACGATTTTCATGCGCATTAATCAGGATAACATCCGTTCCCAAAAAGCCGCTGAGAAAATTCCTTTTGTAGAGAAGGCAAATGAAAAATGGCCAGAAATTTTTCAAAAAATTAACAATGGAGAAAAAGCCTATCACTTATATGAAATAGAACGTGATAATTACCTTCTCCACACCATGCGTGAACGCTCAGAAACAGTTGAAGTTCAACTAGAAGCTTAAGTTCCTATAATAGGAACTTTTTTCTTTTCGCTTGGCTCTTTTCAATAACTATTTAAAAAACACACTTAGTGATTTCCGCTCATATAGCAACAATGTATACGAAAAGAGCCTTTCGTTTAAACAAATACGAACACCTGCATAGAACTTTTCTTGATGGCAATGCTAGTACCATCTTAAAGAAAAGAGGGTTAATTGTGGATAAACGCAAAGGAAAAGATAACAAAGAATCAAAAATGACTTTAACAAAAACTCAGGATGTGCTATTCGGTCGTGAATTCAAACGCGCTGATCGTGCTGGCCAAAAATAGGTTATCTTCTCGAATAATTTGAACACCATTTAGCCATTCTAATTAGTGGAGAGATGCTCTCCAAACTCACTTACAGGAGCTGATTAAGATGGCAAAACGTCCAAATTATTCAGAAGAAAAACAAAAACGCCAAGCAAAGAACCCGATCCCTGCAGCGCAAAATGAAGATGTAGAATTTGCAAGTGAATTTGATGCTGCTGATGCAAAAGCAGCAGAAAGAGCAAAAGCAGCTAACCAACGAGCGAAAAAGAATAAGTAATTAAAAAAGGGACCTCTTCAGGTCCCTTTTTCAACTGTGTTTCTTTACTATATCTTAACATCCCTTTGTGGAAACTTATCATCCACACATTGTTAACAATGTGGATAACCTTAAACTAATCCTGTAATACCGCTATTAGTTACAATTAGTGAATTTTGTGGATAAAAAAACCACTACAGCTGTGGATAATGTTGATAATTCTGTGTATAAGGCACGATATCTGCTTTTACACTGTGCATAACACTGTGGAAAGTGTTAATGACTCCTTTAGACAAACAGTCAAAAGGTTGAGATTAATTCTTTTTTTCTGTAAACTCAGTCCCGCTACCTTTATAGTGGCTTTTTATTTAGTTGCTTTTCTTTTTGAAAACCGCGACAACCTCAACATGAGCCGTTTGAGGGAACATATCAACAGGTTGTAATTCTTTTATTTCGTATCCTTTTTTCATTAGAAATGCAGCATCTTTTGCGAGTGTGGATGGATTACAGGATACATATACAATCCGGTCTGGTCTTGCTTTGACCATTGTGGATAACAATTTATCATCACAACCCGTCCGAGGCGGATCAACAACAATGACATCTGGTCTAAAGCCCTCTTTAACCCAGCTAGGGACTAAATCTTCTGCTTTACCAACTTCATATCTCATTGATGTTTGGTAGCCATGTTGTTTAGCATTCTTTCTCGCATCATCAATCGATTCTTTTATAACATCCATGCCTCTCACTTCTTTTGCATGATCAGCAAGCCATAACCCAATTGTTCCTACTCCGCAGTAAGCGTCAATAATGTTTTCTTTCCCAGTAAGCTCAGCTGCCTTTTTAACTTCATCATATAGCTTCACGGTTTGGATAGGGTTCAATTGGAAAAATGCACGAGCAGACAATTCAAAATGCAAATCACCTAGCGACTCTTGGATCACTTCTTCTCCATCAATTACTAGTGTTTTCTCTCCAAAGATGATCGACGTCCGCTTACCATTCACATTTTGAACAACAGACCTTACTTCTGGTAGACGCTTCTTAATTTCTTTAATTAATAATTCTTTTCGTGGGATATTTTCTTCAGAGGTAACGAGGACAAGTTGAATTTGGCCTGTTTCAAAACCAACTCTCGTTACAATCGTACGAATAAGCCCCTTATGTTTCTTTTCGTTATAAATTGAAATATTTAAGTCTTCTAGAATGCTCACAACCTGGCGAGTTACGCGATTTGTCTCCGGATGTTGGACAAGGCAATTGGTTAGTTCAACTAGTTCATGTGAACCTGTGCCATACAAACCAGCGATTATTTTCCCTTTTTGTTTCCTAACCTGAAGCTGACTCTTGTTTCGATAATTCCAGGGATCTTCCATTCCAATGACAGGCTTAATGGTAATATCCTTCTCGCCCAACTTTGCATGTCGCTCGAATGATTGAATAACAATATCCCGTTTTTCTCGCAGCTGACCATCATAACTTAAATGCTGTAACTGACATCCTCCACACTCTTCATAGACAGGACATGGTGGTGCAATACGATCGTTAGATTTCTTTCGCAATCGTTTAACTTTCGCTTCAGCACGATTTGGAAAAACCGTTGTAATTTCTGCGGTAACTTCTTCTCCTGGTAGAGCACCAGGAACAAAGACAACCGTACGCTTAAAGAAACCAACGCCTTCTCCATTTATTCCTAGTCGTTTTATTGTAAGAGGGACCGTTTGTCCTTTAACTAGACCTGATCCTTTGACTTCTTTTTTGTTCAACATTAATCTCTCCTTCTAACTACTCGCTTAAACTCTCCCACAAATACATGGAGACATAGCTTGAATACGGTGACCATTTGTCATGATAAGCGTAAAGTTCTTCTTTGGTCGGTTTGGTAGGAAGGTTAAACCATTTTTTGATAGCATTTTGAATACCTACATCCCCTGCTGGTAGTATATCTTTTCTCCCTAATCCGAACAGAAGAACGCACTCAACCGTCCAGGGACCGACTCCTCTAATTGGAAGCAGTTTCTTATACACTTCTTCATTTGAAAGCGCAGACAGCTCTTCCATATTCAATTCTCCATTGATGATTTTTCGAGCAATTCCAATAACGTACTCTGCTTTTCGATTACTAAATTGCAGTTCTCGTAATTCTTCCACAGTTAGTTTACTGACTACCTCAGCATCCGGATAGAACCAAACACCATGCTTCTCTCTTCCATAACTAGTCACAAATCGATACGTAAGCGTATAGGCGAATTTCATATTAAGTTGCTGATGAACGATGTTTTTCAATAACGCACTATAACAATCTGGTTCGCAAATAATTGGCATTCCAGCATATTGTCCAACAAGCTCACCAATAGTAGTAGAATTTAACGCTGCTAAAATAGCGCGTGGCTTCATATCAAAATCATACATAGCACAAATTCGACTGACAACTTCATCTTTTTGGCTAACTTCTTCTCCTTTAATCTCAAAAGCTGGACGTTCCTTTGTACCTTGCGATTGAATTGACACAACAGCTTCGCCATGATTTAACACCAAAGGTACTTTCAACAACCTATTTTCAAGTTCTATATATTGAAGCGGGTCCATACTAACCCGTCCGAATAACCTCTCAACATCATAAGGCGCCTGAGGATATATCATTTCAGACCACATTCTACCGCCCCCAACCATGTTATGTAGTCCTTATTATCGCAAACAATCACGAAAAGCGGAAGTGGCCGCTTAGACTCGACAAGCGCTGGAACCTCCCAAAAAGAACACGCTCTTTGTGTTCATTTTGGGAGGTGAAGCGATCGAGAGTCTGGCCACTGCAGCTAGATCACGAAAAGCGGAAGCCTCCGTTCAGACCCGGCAGACACTGGAGCCATCCAACTTGAACACGTCCTTTGTGTTCAAATTGGATGGTGAAGTGGCCTAGGGTCTGGAGGCTGCAGCTAGATCTCGAAAAGCGGAAGCCTCCGTTCAGACCCGGCAGACACTGGAGCGATCCAACTTGAACACGTCCTTTGTGTTCAAATTGGATGGTGAAGTGGCCTAGGGTCTGGCCACTGCAGCTAGATCTCGAAAAGCGGAAGTGGCCGCTTAGACCTTGCAGTTGCTAGAGCCATACCAAATAACTCAATCACATAAACAAAAGACTGCCATTTCTGGCAGTCTTTTGTTTATGGAGCTAGTGGTTCTGGAAGAGTTCGTTTGAGGACAAGATCATCAAGACTTTTGAATTTATATCCTTCCTTCTTTAAGTCCTGTATGACTCGTTCAAGTGCTTCAGCATTATCCTTAGATACCGTATGAAGAAGCATAATGGCACCTGGATGAACCTGTTTCATAATTGAATCATATGCATATTGACTACCCTTTTGATTGTTCGTCTCCCAATCCTTATAAGCAAGTGACCAGAAAATATTTCGATAGCCTTCCTCATGGGAGATAGCAAGAGATCTTTCGCTAAATACGCCTCTCGGTGGCCTTAAATATTGCATCGTTTTATCTCCAGTTAAACGGGTATACTCCTCTTTCACTTTACTTAATTCTTCTCTTATCCTGACATCAGAAATAGCGGTCATATCTGGATGATTCCAGGAATGATTACCTACAATATGACCTTCCTTTACCATTCTTTTTACAAGGTCAGATTGATCTTTTAAATAATGACCCGTAACAAAAAACGCTGCCGGTACCTGCTCTTTTTTAAGAACATCTAAAATCCCACTTGTATATCCGTTCTCATAGCCATTATCAAATGTCACGTACAGTTCCTTTTGATCTGTATTGCCAATAAAATAACTGTTATAAGGTTTAAGCAATTCCTCAAATTCTGGTTCTGTAGTGGCTGGGGCATGATTTTTACTTCGTTTAAAGTACCAATCATGCGATTCATTGCTCACAGCACTCGCTGTAATTGGAGTGAGTCCCACTATTAGTGCTACAACAACTGCAATAAATTTCATTTTTGAGCCTCCTTTATCTAGCATTGTTTAGTGTTTGAATACGTGCTTAGGTTCTATTCCTTATCAATCAAAATTGACTTTGTAATAAATACCTTATTGATTTAACCCAGTTATAAAAAAACCAGCATCTCTGCTGGTTAATGGCGCGTATTAAACTCAAAGCTTAAGTAATCTTGTACAGGTATCCAGGCACCAATGCCCTGCTGAGTTACATTACGCACTTCAATTTTCTTCTTACTACCTTTTAAGACGAGGTATACCTCTCCATATGTTACCTTACCTTTTTCATTTACAGCAGGTACATAGCTTGTTAACATACCATAATTTTTAGCACCAACATTATAAACATTACCTTTTTTAGTATCTTTACCAATCATTGTTTGGAAAGAAAGCGAAAGTTTTGTTTTCTCAGAAGCCTTCATCATCATCATTTTCTTAACGTCTTCACTATCAGGAATTGATGCAGTTAATCCGCCAGTTACTTTCTTTTCTGCTTCCTGACGATACGTCATCTGAACAGGACCAGTTCCCCCTCTATTGTCCACTTTATTTACGTTTGCTTGCTTGTACTGCCAATTTACATTTGTTTCTTGGGATTCATAATTCAATGCCCATTTACCTAAATAAATACTAGCACGGTAGCCAATTGCAACTTTTGACGGGGAGATGGAGGAGTCGTTTAGAATTTGGATTAGCTCAGGGTTATCAATTTTTATTTTTGCAGATTCCGTTAATTCTCTTGTTAACTCACTTGGTTGTAATGTAGGCAAATCCTGGGCTGGGTTCGGGTATGTGTTCTCTTTAGAAATATTTACAGTTGAATCTGGAACTTGTAGAGACTGTTCTTTACCTGCCTTCTTTCCTCCTTCCGCCATCGTTTGGACTGGCAAGATAAGGGTGAGAAGGATAATCATAAGAGCGATTTTCTTCATTTAAATTCTCCTTTCAATGCATCTGTTCAACAGCATACATCTGACTCTTACCAGTATTTTTTTCTAGAATCCTTTCTTTTATCCAAGAAATTATAAAACTCAAAATGACAAACAAAAACCTTTTAGAAAAGAACAAAAAAATGAACGCCTATGCGTTCATTTTCTCAAAAGTTGGATAGAAAAACTGTACTAATGGACCAATCCCAAATGTAATAATAATGGTTCCTATGCCAATAGGGCCGCTAAATAGCACTGCTGCCAGAAGTGCAAGCAGTTCACCCACAGTCTTTGAAGTACGAATGCTCAATCCTGTTTTACGATGAATGGCAAGCATTAATCCATCAATTGGTATAACTGCAAATTTAGCTTGAAGATAAATCGAAATCCCAAGAGCAATTAGAATCATGCCGGCAGCAAAAACAGCATAAGCCACAAATACATCTTGAATTTGCCAACTTTCAAAAACAGTGATGAGCCAGAAGTCAACGAACACTCCTGTTACGATAATTGTAATAAGAGCCAAGAAGTCTGGCCAGGCCTTCATAAGGAAAGCATTCACGATAATCAAGATGATACCAACAATAATTACCCAGCTTCCTACTGTAAAACCGATTGTATGCGATAAACCGACATTAAGAGCATCCCATGCTCCTGCACCAATGTCTGATTTAATCGTTAATGTTACGCCTGCAGTTAATATAAAAAGCCCTATAACATAGAATGAAAATCGTTTCATATTTAGTTGACGCATCCCCTCTATAGCTAACTAATTTCCACTACTTATTGTAACTTAGAGGTGCGTTATAAGACGAGGCTTTTCTATTTATTCATGCTTTTTTCCCTTCAGGAATCGATTCTTCAATCTCTTCATCATTGCCATCAAAAATTTCTATATCTCTCCATTTCCCATAGCGATAATATGCAGTGGCAAAAATACTTGAGATAATAAAGCTAACTCCAATACCGTAAGCAATCCCTTCAGCTCCAAGCCATCGAGAGAAGAGATATGTGAGAGGAACACGAAGAACCCAGAAAGAGATAATATTTAGTATTAACACCTGAACCATTGCACCAGCTGCCTTCACTACACCATTCAAAACAAAGTTAATACCAAGAAACGGGTAGAAAAACGCTACGGTTTTTAAGTACGTTTCTCCAAAGGCAATTGTTTTGGGATCGTCTATAAATAAACGAATCATTGATTCAGCACTGAGAAAAATAATGGCACTGATAGCAAAGGATACTGTCAATATGAGTATAATGCCGTTTTTCGAAATGTCCGAGACGCGCCCCCATTTTTTTGATCCAATATTTTGCCCTGCCATACTGTTAACAGCTGCTCCTAGTGTGAAGGCAGGTAACATGATGATACGATCAAGTCGTTGAGCAGCTCCAAAACCTGCGACAACTTGAGTCCCGAATCCTGCGACGATAGCCATAATTGCTGTAACACCTGCAGATACGGTCATCATCTGTAAACCAGCTGGGATACCGAGCTTAGAAATTCGCTTGAGCTCTTTCATATCCGGCGAATGAGGGATCGTAAAGGGGACTTTCGACTTCCATACAGAATAAATAACACCATAAAGAAAGGCTGCTCCCTGAGAAAGAAGCGTTGCATATGCCGCACCCTCAATCCCCCAATCGAAATAACTAATAAAAAGTGGATCAATTGCTGCATTTAACAAAACCGCGAAAAGAACAAAGCGAATTGGCGTTTTACTATCTCCTAGTGCACGCAGCACTGTACCAATGAAATTGTATCCAAATAAGAAAAGTATCCCTAAGAAATTAATACGAAGATAAACCTTCGTACTGTTAAAAATTTCTTCAGGAGTTCCTAGAAATCTAAGTATAGGATCAGTAAAAATATAGCCAATGATTCCAAATGCGATTGATAAAACGGTTAATGCTACAACAAAAGCATTTAACGATTCAATTAACCCTCGATCATCTCCAGCTCCTTTTCGTTGGGACAAAACTGTAAGTGTTGCACTATTTACACCGATAATGAAAGAAAGAACTGTGAAAATAACTGGTGCTGCTATCGAAATAGCTCCAAGTGCATTAGCGCCAAGTAAATTCCCGACCCAGATACTATCTATAAATTGATAAGATGTCTGAAGTAAGTTCGTTAAAAAAATAGGTAATGAAAAATAAATCATTTGTTTTGCAATGTTTCCTTGAGTAAAATCATAGCTTTTGTCCATCTGATTACCTTCTTTAGTCCGAATTAGAGTCACTATTATGTATACCCATAGCCAAGAATCAAAAAACAGAAGAATGTACTTTAATCACTCTTAGTAAATACTGGCATATTATCTGGTTTTAGAATTCGAGAATAAAGGAAGATTAAGACTAGAGTTAAATTCGAAAGGAGAATATATCAATGGCAATGTCCCAAACTGAAATCAAAAATAAAGTATTAAATATTTTCGATTCACACTATGTAGGTACGTTAAGCACAATTAAAGACAACAAACCGCATTCTAGATTTATGACGTTCTTTCACGATGAGCTGACTTTAATGACGCCTACAAGTAGAAAAACACATAAAGTAGAAGATATCGAGCAAAATCACAATGTTCATGTTCTTCTTGGATATGATGGTGAAGGATGGCATGATCGCTACGTTGAAGTACAAGGTCATGTTGCAATCGATGATTCAAAAGAAACGAAGGAAAAATTATGGGGAGATCAGATGAAGCAATGGTTCGATTCTCCAGATGATCCGAATTACATTGTACTCAAAATTACTCCTGATACGATTCGCTTGATGAATGAAGGAGAGAATACACCAGAAACGCTTGAGTTGTAGAACTGCAAACGATAACTGAAATGGAACAGGGACACCGCGTTGGGTGTCCCTGTTCCATTTCTCTACTTAGCTACAATTTCAAATGTTTCTTTAAGTTCAATACTTCCTAAAACAGATTGTGCCATTGAACAATGCTTCTTAGTTAGTTCAAGTGCTCTTTCAACCTTTTGTTCATCCAAATCGCCGATTAACGTAAAATGAAGATGGATTTTTTCAACACGATTCGCCTGTTCTTCATTTCGAGTCACATCAGCTTTTATTTTGATATCTTCATAACTCATTCGCTTTTTATCAAGAATCTGGCGTAGTACACCTCCACTGCAGACAGCTACAGATGAGACAAGAAGCTGGTACGGACGGTAGCCATACTGGTCATCTCCAGAAATATGCAAAGTTCCATACCCGAAATCAGCTGTAAACCCTGTTTCTTCTTTCTTCATGTTAAATTCCAATACTTTCACTCCTTTTAATTGCGCTGTATCTATTTTAGAACAGTATTTAAAAAATTGCGAACGGTGGCTCTTTTTGTACCCTTCCATTATAATTGGCATTGATTGTAACTTCTTTTTTGGATGTGAACAAATGTTTGAATCAAATCGTTATCGTTTTTTAATTCTAATTTCAATTGTTTTCATTTCAGGCTATTCTCAAGGCATGCTCCTACCTCTCCTCTCTATTCTACTTGAAGAGGCAGGTGTTTCCTCAAGCATGAATGGATTAAATGCTTCCGCCTTATATATTGGAATTCTATTTGCTTCTCCGTTTATCGAAAAGCCAGTTCGCAAATTTGGATACAAACCTGCCATTAGCGTGGGACTTCTTCTTGTCGCTATATCTGTTATCCTGATTCCAATATGGCAAGCATTCTGGTTCTGGTTTATTCTTCGTATCATTGTGGGAATTGGAGATAACCTGCTTCACTTTGCAACACAACTCTGGATTACAACTACCACTTCTAAAGAGAAACGTGGACGAAACATCGCGATTTACGGATCGGCATTCGGTCTAGGTTTTGCTGCAGGTCCACTTTCAACGATTCTTGTTCAATTTTCACTATACCTACCTTTTGTCATTGCATCAGGTATTTCTTTAGTCACCTGGTTCATGCTTACAAGGATTACGAATGAATTTCCTGATCCACTAACGTCAGGTTCTGAACGCGTGCTCTCTAAATACTTGCATGTATTAAAAATCGGTTGGGTAGCTCTACTGCCTTCTTTTGGATATGGTTTTCTAGAAGCTTCCCTTCATGGTAACTTTCCAGTATACGCTCTTAGAGCTGGACTTGATGTAAAAGCTGTCTCCATACTTCTGCCTGCATTTGTTGTAGGAAGTCTCGTTTTCCAAATGCCTCTCGGAATATGGAGCGATAAACTTGGCCGTAAAAATGTATTGCTTCTTAGTATGCTGATTGGATGGATTTGTTTTTCTGGCGCCATTTTCACGACGTCCGTAACATTTCTATTTATCTTATTCTTCCTTGCTGGCATGATGGTCGGTTCATTATTTTCTTTAAGCATTACCTATTTAGCCGACCTTCTTCCTAATAGTCTGCTACCTACCGGGAACATTCTTGCTGGTATTTTCTTTGGAATTGGTAGTATACTCGGACCGTATCTAGGTGGTTTGTTCATTGATTGGTTTGCACAGGGCAGTATTTTCTATGCGATTAGCGGTATGTTGCTCTTCTTATTTATCGCAACTGCTACTCACCGTAGTCCTGAACAATCAGCAAACTTTTCTACTTCATCATGAGTAAGAAACATTTTATTAGCCATTTTAATACTATAATTAAAAAACCCTTTTCATTGACTTATGAACTGAATATACTATAATAATAATTGTGATTAATTGATAATGATTATAATTAGCCCATAAAAAAGGAGTCGATACAGGATGAAATTACGCGAAGAAATGCCTGAATTCGAAGGTGCCAAAGCATGGTTTAACGGAGAAGTTTCAAAAAGCGATTTAGTTGGGAATAAGCCCCTTACACTCGTTCACTTTTGGTCCATCAGCTGTGGTCTGTGTAAAGAGGCAATGCCAATGATCAATGAATTCCGTGACGAGTACAGCGAGGACATGAACGTAATAGCTGTTCATATGCCACGCTCTGAAAAAGACCTTGATTTAGACGAAATTAAAGAGGTAGCCGACCAACACGATATCAGCCAACCAATTTTCGTAGACAGTGATCACAAACTTACTGACGCATTTGACAATCAATATGTGCCAGCATACTATGTATTTGATTCAGAAGGTAAGCTTCGTCACTTCCAAGCAGGTGGAGAAGGTCGCAAGATGCTTACTAAACGCATCACGAAGCTTCTGGATAAAGCCAAAAAGGAAGATTAAAAGCATACAAACCAAAAGGCAGCTCATGGCTGCCTTTTTATTTTACCTTTTTCATTTTTCTGTAAAGATTAAGAACTACCCTGAATGCCACGTACCCTACTACAGCACCTAAGGCATTAAGTAGAATGTCATCAATATCGAAGATTCTTTGAGCAACAAAATATTGTAGCAACTCAATCAAAGTGCTTGTTGCAAAACCGATTATGGCAATAATCAAGCCAGAGTTCCCTTTCTTGCTAACAAGCGGTATAAGAAAACCCAGTGGCATAAACAATAGAATATTACCGATAATATTCTTTAATATTAGCCAGTAGCTACCGCTCTCCCACATCAGTTTAATACTATCAAACAATACAAGGTTAACGGATTTACCATAAGGATAATAATTATAAATAAACAAAGTAGCATAAAAAAGAGCTAGTAGATAGATACATAAAACGAATGCACCGCCCTTTTTCACCCATTTCTGTGGTGGAACACGTTCATTTTGTGTCTGCATAATACACGTCTCTCTCCCTATCATTCAGATGCCTTATGTCCAGTCTTTATGCTATAGTATTCTATACAAAATATGTTCATGTAACAAATTTGAGGTGGAAAAATGCCCGATCAGCAAAACGTCCTAACAAAACTATCAACATCCCTAAACAACTATAACATTCCTTATTTCTTTATAAATGAAACAGCACTTTGGCTTCAAGAGGTGAGCCCCGCCCCTGATATCATAACAGTTTCCATTCAATGGGATGGATTTGAGTATGTTATCAATGAATTCAATAAGATGTTCGGAAAAGCTACACCAGAGCATTCGGTCGAAAAATCTGTCGCGATATATGATGTTAATAATCAAAAGGTTCTAGTGGAATGCTCTTACAACACAGTTATTCGTACGAATCCTTATTTAATTGAAGTTCCTTTTGATGATCGTACTGTTCCTTGCATCTCCCTTTATTATTATCAACAGCTACCAGAGTGGCGCTCCCTTGTTAATAGTCATCTTTTGATGATGCAGAATAAAGTTACAAAGCAAAATGAAAAATCATGGAATCAGCAAACATACGAAGCGCTTCTTAACCGATTTGGCACTCCTGAAGAAGCAGCGACTAAGTTGAAAGCGAATCCTGTGGCACGACTTAAATCACTTATGCCTTTTCTCCCTCCATTGGAAGGGAAAAATGTAGCTAATCTAATGGGTTCACACGGGATGAAAGCTACTGCTATAAGTTTGCTAGGAGCAAAATCGACTGTAATTGATTTCTCCTATGAGAATGAACGCTATGCTAAGGAACTTGCAGAACATTGCAATGTGGATTTGTCTTATTATGTATCTGACATTCTTAAGCTCGGTGAGCAACACGATGGGAGATTCGATGTTGTTGTAATGGAACTTGGAATTTTGCACTACTTTTTAGATCTTCAACCACTTTTCAATGTTGTTGAGCGTCTTTTAATGCCTGGAGGAACTTTTGTTGTTCAGGACTTCCATCCAATTTCAACAAAGCTTATTACATCTAAAGGTAAAAAACATAAGGTGGACGGAAACTACTTTGATCCTTCCATTCATCAAAGAGGCGTTGCCTATGAGAAACATCTTGAGAATAACACTGAAGAGAATATTGTTTTTCAAAGAAAATGGACACTAGGTGAGATTATAACAGCCATTGCCAATGAGAATTTAATGATTAAACAAGTAGTGGAGGAACCAAATAGTAAACTCCATGATCGAGGGATTCCAAAACTATTTACAGTTAAAGCTACTAAATAATAGACATTTCCATACTAGAAAAGCACCCAATTGGGTGCTTTCTCCATTAGGAAACAAGTGAACTAATTACTTCATCATCTCGTTTATCAGCATAATTTTTACCGATAACGATTCCTTCTTTATTCATTAGATCATTTAGTTCACTAGCTTCTTCTTTTTCACCAGCTACGTAAATCTTTTCCCACTGACGATTTTTGGCTTTCTTATCAAGCTTAGCCGCCATAGATTTATACCATCTTTCTCGATTTGCTTTAATGCGATCTTCATAAAGTTCGCGTTGAGCAGTACTACCGTTACCGGAAATATTTTCGTTTCCAGTCGTCCCTTCGTATTTTCTCCAGTTATCTTCGTCAGGATCCCATGCGTATTCTTCACTTTTTGTGAGGAAACCTAGCTCCGTTTCAAGAATACGTACATAGTCATAATGAACAAGAATAATTCCTGTATTAGGATACTTGTCTTCTAGTTGTTGTAATTGATCGAGCTCAGGCTCTTCTTCCCAGTATAAATTCGTTTCAACTGGTACCTGCGTTCGTTCAACAAACCAAATTTGGTCGTCTGAAGAAGCAATAATGACTAAACCACGATTTAAATCATTTTCGATTCGAGCTAACTCATTCTGTACTTTCTCTTTTACTTTCTCGAAATTTTCCAGTTCCTCTTTGTTGTCGCTCTGTTTTAAATACTCCTCAAAATTGCGGAATCCATTTTTTAACTGAATCCTCCATTCCCCATTTTGTCGATCAGCATCACGACGATCTGTATTTAAGTATAACGTGAAAACCTTATTTGGCTTTTGAACCTGCGCATGTTTAACCTGTTCTAGCTTTTCTTTTAATAACATTGTTGTCCTCCTCATCATTTCGTTGTTACAAATTCCATTCCCGCCTTTTCCCTGTTATTAAACGTCAAATCATCACGCCCAATTGTTTTCTTTTGTATAGTCACTGTGAACAAAATGTGATAGAATGAAATCATTAAAAGATAATAATCATTCTAATCTAATGAAAATCGTTCTCACCGACTGTATATATATACACTTGTTTTTTGCACTTTATCTGGCTTGGATCGAAATATGATCACAGCATTATAGTTTTACACGGATAATTGAGGATGACTTTCTCTCTCAATTATAAAAAGGAGGAATGATAATGGAACAGGTTAATATTCAATCCAACACATACCCACCCCATACTTCCTTTTGGTGGAACGCACTAAAACGACATGGAGAACTAATAGCTGCATTAGTGAGCGGAATTATTATTGCTTTTGCATGGTTAATGGAAGGGGCATTCACGCCTTCTACCGAATCTACTCTTTATATCATTGCTTTTATTATTGGGGGATTCGCTAAAGCAAAAGAAGGCATAACGGATTCAATCGCCGATAAAGATGTTAATGTTGAGCTCCTCATGATTATTGCGGCGGTTGGAGCTGGTAGCATAGGATACTGGACCGAGGGTGCAATACTGATTTTCATCTTTGCGTTAAGTGGTGCACTTGAAACCTATACATTGAATAAAAGTGAACGTGAGCTAGAGTCTCTTATGGATATACAACCTGAAACGGCTACTATACTTGAAAACGGGAATGAACGTATTGTTTCAGCTGATTCCCTCTTAATTGGGAATATGCTTCTAATTCGCCCTGGAGAACGTGTCCCTGCGGACGGCATTATTATAAAAGGCCAGACTTCTGTTGATCAATCAGCCATCACAGGAGAATCACTACCTGTTACAAAGCAAATTGATGAAGAAGTTTATGCTGGTACTTTAAATATTTCAGGACATCTGACAGTAAAGATGACAAAGCGCAGTGAAGATACCGTCTTTCAGAAAATCATCACACTCGTTCAGGAAGCTCAGGATCAGAAAGCACCTTCTCAATTATTTATTGAGAAACTAGAAGGTTGGTATGTCAAAAGTGTACTTTCAATTGGTGCACTTCTTATGGTGCTTCCTCATTACGCGCTAGGCTGGACTTGGGATGAAACAATTTATCGCGCCATGGTATTTCTCGTGGTTGCTTCTCCTTGTGCTTTAGTCGCTTCAATTATGCCCGCAACGCTTTCAGCTATTTCTGCAGGTGCACGGACTGGTATCCTTTTTAAAGGAGGAGTTCACCTTGAGCAGCTTGGCACAATGAAAGCAGTCGCTCTTGATAAAACAGGTACTCTTACAGAAGGTTCTCCTGTTGTAACAGACGTTTTTACACGTGATGATATTGAGGAAGATTTGTTTATTAAAGCCGTAGCATCAATAGAACGTCAATCAACACACCCTCTCGGTAAAGCTATTGTCAATTACGCAGGTCATATTGACTGGTATCAACCTGACCAAATGATGGATCACTCTGGATGGGGTGTTGAAGCTAAACTAGGTGAAACGACATGGAGGGTAGGTAAATTAGGATTCTTCTCAGATAAGTTGGGATTCGATACATTCCATGAGCAATATACATTATTACAACAAAGTGGAAAAACGATCGTTATTGCATCTGATGACAACGGTATTGCTGGAATGATTGCACTTAAAGATAAAGTTAGAAGCGAATCTAATGCTATGGTTAAAGCTCTTAAAAAGCGTGGTATCGAACCTGTTATGTTGACTGGAGATAGCGAACAAACGGCTAAAGCCATTGCTGAGGAAGTCGGAATCAAAACATATTACGCTAATTGTCTTCCAGAAGATAAAGTAAAGAAGCTGAAGGAACTTAAAATGCAATACGGTACGGTTGGAATGATTGGAGATGGTATAAACGATGCTCCTGCCCTAGCAGTCTCAGATGTTGGCATTGCAATGGGGCAAGGTACGGATGTAGCTCTTGAATCTGCAGATGTTGTTTTAATGAAAAACGATCTTGGTAAACTAACCCAAGCAGTGAGTTTATCGAACCGATTAAATCTTATTGTTAAACAAAATGTTATTTTCTCTATTTCAATTATTCTCATCCTAATCGCTTCGAATTTCTTTCAATTCCTAACTCTTCCTCTTGGTGTAATCGGGCATGAAGGAAGTACAATTCTCGTTATATTAAATGGCCTTCGCCTGTTGAAATGAAGCTAAGAAAATAGAAATCAAGCCAATAAGCAGAGCAGCCCAAGGCTGCTCTGCTTATTGGCTTTTTTTACGGAAATAGTTCGAAGTGGCGTTCACTTCCCCACCTACAATAATCACGAGTCCAGTCAAATAGAACCAGAGCATAAGTGCAATCACTCCACCTAGACTTCCGTAAGTAGCAGAATAATTACCAAAATTATTGATGTAATAAGAAAATACAAGTGATACAAGTTGCCACATTACTGATGCAAAAATTGAGCCAAGTAAAACATCTTTGTAATTTAATCGTTTATTCGGAGCGTAATAATAAATGAACATAAACACAACGATCATAATGGAGAGACTCAAAAACCATCGAATTAAACCAAACATAAAGCTAAACGACTCTGGAATATCAAAGAACGAGACGAAGAAACGCCAGAGCGTTTCGCCAAACACCGGTAAAATGAGCGCCACAACTATGACAAGAATCATAGCAAACGACAAGAGGATTGACAGCCCTCTAGCAATTAGAAAATGACGGCTTTCCTGAACATTATAAGCTCTATTCAGTGACTTAATAATTGCATTAATAGCATTTGATGCTGACCAAATGGTCGCAATAATCCCAAATGAAAGAAGGCTTTTACGAGCCCCATCTTCTAAGATTAAATTTTCCTGTATTGTAACAAATGATTCTGAAGGAGCATATTGAGAAATTAAATCTAGAATTTGATTCTGAGAAAAATCAAAATGAGTCAAGAGGGTAATAGCGAATATTAAAAACGGAAAGAGCGATAGCAAGAAATAATACGCCAGCTGTGCCGACAAATCTGTTACATAGTGCTCTTTCATTCTTGAGAAAAGTTGCTTTGAAAATTGACTAAACGTTGCATCCACTATTTACCCTCCTGCTGCTTGTTTAATGTGTCATTGTGTCTCCATCTTTACCCGTTAACTCTTCGCCAGCTTCAACAACTTTTGAACCGATTTCTTTAAGATCATGTTGTGTTTCTTTCACAAGATTAAACGCTTCAACTGAACTTTCTTTAAGTCCATTAAATTTATTTGATAAGGTTGAGATGTCTTCTTGTACTTCTTTCATAAGTCCGCTCGCTTCATCTACCGTTTGCTTCCATTTATCAGTATAGTACGATGGATTGCTTTTCACGTCACGTAACACACTACCTGCACGTTTGGAGCCTGTTTTAATCGATTCTCTTGTGCCTCGATCAAGTAGTGAGATTAGAGCACCTGCTAGTCCACCAATCAGGACTGCTTTAAACAATTTATTCTGGTTACCGCCTGGATATGACTGACTCATTTAATTTCCTCCTCGACTTATTAAGATGAGACTATTTTCCCCTTATCATAAGCAATGAAACGCATTCATATGATTTAAACCGTATATCTTTTAAGAATACGATTCACCGCACTACCATAGCTTTCCCCAAATAGGACAAGATGAACAAGAAGATAATATAGCTGATAAATGGGAATTCGTTCTTCCCACCCATTTAGCAGCGGATAATCCGCTTGATACTGATTATAGAACTCAGTTGAATACCCTCCAAATAAATATGTAAAAGCAATGTCAACTTCTCTGTCACCGCAATAGACGGCTGGGTCAATTAGATATGGCTTTCCACTCTCACTTTCAAGCCAGTTCCCTCCCCATAAATCACCATGTAGGAGCGATATTTCCGGATTATGTCCAAGGAAAGAGCGAAGGTTATCCTTTAATACATCTAGTTGGTGGTTACGTTCTACAGAGAGAATATTTTTCTCATTCGCTATCCTCTGAATTGTACCAAGTCGGTGATCTCGAAAGAAAGCTACCCAATCTCTTTCCTGGTGATTGGGCTGAGGGAGTTCACCAATGTAATTGGGTTCATCTAAACCCACAGTGCTTGCTCTCTTTTGATGCATTTCTGCGACCAGACTCCCAAGTGCCCGATCAGTTTTCCCGTTGGATGGCACGGATGGGATCCATTCCATAAGAAAAACCATCTCAGATTTTTCACGGGGGAGAATGAGTAAAGGCTTTGGAACACGAATACCCTGTTGGTCAAGAAGACGAAGCCCTTTTTCTTCAGCTTCAAAAAAATCGTCAGGAGCGGAACGATTTAATTTTGCAAAGTATTCTTGTGCACCTGTTTTGATATAGAAAGCATCATTAATCGATCCTCCTGAAACAGCATCGCATTTTTCAATTGATGTTTGGTCTCCAGTTTCTCTTACTGCCTCTTCTATTGCGCCCTTCATATACCTTTATCTTCCCTAATATGCTCTAGTAGCTTTTCGCAGCCTTCCGTTACCATCTCATAAACTTGTTCGAAGTTTCCATCAAAATAAGGATCTGGAACATCTTCAAACTCGCTGTCAGTGACATAATCCATTAAACGTGAAATGGAACTAGCTGGTTGCATCCCTGCCATTTCGTGAAGTTCCCCTAAATTTGCCGCATCCATTGCTACAACATATTCAAAACGATCAAGGTCCACTTTCTTAACCTGTCTCGCCCTTATTCCGTTCGTAGAAATTTTTTGCTTACTTAGTATTTCTGTTGTTCCTTCATGCGGAGGCTCGCCAACATGCCAGTCACCTGTTCCTGCTGAATCCATATCAATTTGGTCAGAAAGCCCAACACTCTCTACTTTAGAGCGAAATATGGCTTCTGCCATCGGTGAACGACAAATGTTACCAAGACAAACGAATAGAACTCGTATCATCGTTATCCCTCCATTGTTTTAATGTAAACCGTACGGTTACGAGGTCCATCAAACTCACAAAAGTAAATTCCCTGCCACGTTCCTAATATAAGTTCTCCATTTTCAACAATGACGGTCTGAGAAGCTCCTACTGTACTCGTTTTCAAATGGGAAGCCGAGTTTCCTTCTGCATGACGATAATTGGAGTGTTCCCACGGATAAACTTCATCTAGTCTCATAAGCATATCGTGCTTAACATCAGGATCAGCATTTTCGTTTATTGTAATACCTGCTGTCGTATGGGCAGAATACACAATTACAATACCGCTTTTAAAACGCTCTTCCCCAATTGCATGTCTCACTTCAGATGTAATATCAAGCATTTGATCCCGTTGATTTGTTTTCACAGAAATTTTCTTAAGCATCTTTATTCCTCCCTTTTCTATAGTTGTACTACCCTTTTTTTATTCCTTTAATAAAGAGTCAGACTTAGCTGATTGGAGCGGAAGGATGCTCGACTCCTGCGGGACTAGCGGGACAGGTGAGACCCCACAGGCGCAATGCTTTTTGCGCCGAGGAGGCTCACCGCCCGCCCCGCGGAAAGCGAGCATCCTGGAGCGGAAATCCCTCTCACTCCTATAGCAACAATGTTACGAAAAGAGCCATTCTAAAAGATTGTTGCTTTTGAACGAATTAAAAATCACACTTAACTAATCGGAGCGGAATTAACCCACTTTTAATAATCATCACGTTCATAAAGGTAAAGATAAGGAATATCAAGAAACAAGTAATGGGTATCATTAATTGGATAGGAATAGGTACGAATAAGTTCATTTGTTTCAATGTCACTGTACAAATCAGAAAGGATACCAACCTGTTCATGCCTCATTCTCACGATGTTTTCGAGAAAATATGGCCGCCAGCTCCAGTTATCTCCTTCGTATTTAGGCTGAAATTCCCAAACCCCATCTCCATTACGGTAATAGTTAGAAGAAACCTGATGCCCGTCTTCATCACAAATATACCCTCTGAAGCATGCATCCCCTAAAGAGCGCGCTGCTTCAGACACTATTTCATTCCAATTATTTTGCTTTGTGCGCTTAATTTGCTGTTGTAAATGACGATTAAAATCTTGTGATAACTCATATAAAGAAAGCAAACGCTTTCTTTCATGAACAATAAATTGATGAAATTCTTTTGTAAGAAGTGGCTTAAATTCATTGCTCAAAAGAAATTCTGGTCCTGGTTTTCCAAAGTAATAACCCTGGTAATAACGACCGCCGTTCTGCCAGGCATATTTCAATTGCCCAACTCCCTCAATCCCTTCAAACAATAACGTTGCCCCAATTTTGCGACCAAGCATGGAGAGAGCATAAAGAACTTCTCTATATTCAGGAGGCATTCCTTTATCTTTCAGGTTCGTTAAACCAACCTTGATAATATTCGGATTAAGAATAGCGATTTTTTCGATGTTACTCATCATATTACCGGCATGGCTAACCGCAACTTGCACACCGAGACTTTTATAATAAGTTAGAATATGTTGAAGCTTCTGAAGATCATCATCATCAATATCATAATCAGATACTTCTATCACAATTTTATCGTATGGAACCCCGTTTTCTCCATATTCCTCAAGAGAATTCGTAATTGTCTCACCATGGTCAAATAGAAGATGTCTTGCGCTACAATTAAAGAATAAGCATTGATTACTTTTTTGCTTTTGAAGATAGGAAATCGCTAACTTTCGTATATGCGTATCTATTTCCATTATGTAATCTTCTGGAATTGAGTGGTCTTGAAAGAAAAACCCTAAACTTTCGATCCCATCATCTGTTTTAATTCGTCCGAGAACTTCGTATCCAATAATCTGTTGCTTGTCAGCACTAACAATCGGCTGGAAGTATGGGAAGATATCTTCTTTTTTCCCCATTACATCAAGTGCATCCATTACTAACCCCTCCCTCGGATAAAAGTAAATATATTTATTATACCATTAACCGCATAAACACTCTTTCTTTTCCCTAACCCTACTTATCAATATTGAATAAAGCTGTTTTGTTATATTGTTCTAAATAAATGGGTTTTCATTGGAATTTATAACTAAGCGTTTTATACTAGTAGTAACATTGAATGTAAAAGGTGATGATAGTATGAGAACGAATAAGTCATGGAGATGTCACTATGAGGGTAAATAAGGATCAACTCAAACGCATGAAAAAAAATGAATTTGTCAGGACAGCTATTGAATTTGTTGAAACTGGTGTTGTCATTACAGATCCAGAACTTCCAGACAATCCTATCGTTTATACAAATCGCGGGTTTGAAGAACTAAGTGGCTATTCATCTGAAGAAATTCTTGGTTACAATTGTCGTTTTCTCCAGGGGGAGGATACTAACCAAGAGAAGGTTAAAAAGCTACGTACGGCCATTAAAAACAAAGAAAAAATTAAAGTAGAAATTAAAAACTACCGTAAAAACGGTCAAGCATTCTGGAATGAACTGCAAATCTATCCAGTCTATATAGAAAGCGAACATCAAACCTACTTTGTAGGCGTTCAGCAGGATGTTACAAAAAGAAAAGAAGCGGAAGAACGATCAGACCGTTATCTCGATCAAGTGAAGAGTTTATCGACACCAATCGTGCCAATTGATCGCAACGTCTCCATTGTTCCGCTCGTTGGTGATATTGATGATGAGCGTGTCGAATTACTTCTCAATAATGTTAGTACACATATACAGAAAAGTGGCGACGAATATTTGATTCTTGATCTGTCCGGTGTTAGTCACTTCACAAGACAACTCCATCAAGGTGTCGATCAGTTAAATCAACTCATCAAATTAATGGGTGCTCGACTCATGATTACGGGAGTTCGTCCAGAGTTTGTGCTAGAAGGAATGAAAGATGATTTAACATTATCATCAGTGAAAAGCTTCCCTTCTGTTAAACATGCGTTAAAGGATATTAACTAATTAATTCAATTACTCATGAAAAGCTTTCGATTCTTGTTCGAAAGCTTTTTTAAGTCTCGCACCTTAAGATTAATTAAAACTATTTTGTTCTGGATAGAGAGAGGTAGTGGTAATGATGGGTTCCTTCTCATGGTTCACCAATCGTGATTTCGCATTATTCTCCACACCACATATTCTTGCTCTTTGTATACTTGTAATTTTGTTGTTTTTGATGATTATCCTTAAAAATCAACTGAGGCATGCTGTAACTAACTTTGTGGTGCGAATCAGTATTGCTATAGTGTTAGTATTGTCTGAAATTAGCTTTCATCTCTGGTTTATATATCATCAAAAATGGGATATAGCGACAACTCTTCCACTTCAACTTAGCAGCATTTCCCTTTTTCTTGCTGTATTCCTTCTGCTATCAAGACAGTTCTTCGTTTTTGAGATCACATATTTCGTGGGAACTGCGAGTGCGATCTTTGCCATGATTACACCTGACCTTGTATACGCCTATCCTCACTTCAGATTCGTGCACTTTTTTATAGCTCATGGTGGTATTGTTGTAACAACCTTTTTTATGATTATAATCGAAAAATATAATCCCTCTTACAAGTCTGTTTGGATAGCCTTTGTTAGTTTAAACCTTTATGTAACTTTCATTTTCATGTTAAACCTGCTCCTTGATGCAAATTACATGTATTTAATGGCTAAGCCACTAAGCAACACGTTGCTATCATATCTTGGTCCATGGCCATTCTACCTGCTTTCACTCGAAGGGATTACAATTATTGCATTCCACCTGCTTTATATACCATTTATCTTTTCTAAATGGACAAACACTGCTAAAAATATCTCCAGCACAACGCAGTTTAACAGGTAAACAAATAGGATATGACATAACTATCACTAATTGAAAGGTTGAGGTCATATGAAACGATATCAATTGATTGTAAAAGGTAAAGTTCAAGGTGTAGGATTTAGATCCTATACCCAGCAGAAAGCTGCTCAATATGAACTAAGTGGTTACGTTATGAATCATATGGATGGGTCTGTCGAGATTGAAGCTCAAGGAGAAGATTCCACTTTAGAAAGATTTATTTCAACTATCAAAGAAGGAAGTCCTTATTCATCTGTTGATGAAATTAAAACACAAGAAAAAGAAGTGCAAGATAACGAGCGTTCTTTTTCCATTCGTTATTAATAGAAATTGCGGAGTTTATCGACTATAATACGATTAAATGGATATTTTAGCTCGGGGGTAGTAATTTGACAGAAACAACTTTCTTCACACACGCGGAAACAACTAGGGCCCTGAATAGTCTTGGTGATAATATATTTGTATGTGACATGAATTATAATATTGTTTGGTTTAATCAACCAGCAAAAACTTTACTAGAATCGATAAAGAGTTATCTCGACATAGATGAGCCTAATGACCTTATAGGACGAAATATTGATGAATTCCATAAGAATCCTTCTCATCAGAGAAATATTTTACAACATCGGCTACCTTACGAAAGCACAATTAAGCTGTTTGATCGTTTTGCAGCAAACATTGTCATCTCTGAGTACCGGGGTGAGAGTGGAGACAAAATAGGCTACATGCTAGTCTGGCGCGATGTCACTGAAGAGCAGAAAGAATTCGAAGAAAATAAGAAGCTTGTCAATGAATTATCGAACGCGATTATTCCTACTGTGATCGATAATGCTATCCTTGTCCCTCTTATTGGTACCATGACTGATGATCGCTCGGAAAAGCTTATTCAGAGTGTGTTAAACTACTCCGCTACAAATAGCACTGATTATGTACTAATCGATTTTTCGGGGTTAACTGAAATGGGACAAAGTTCAGCACATAAACTGTGCGAGACAATGACCAAGTCACTAAGCTTAATGGGCGTTACAGTTGTCTATGTTGGAATTACTAAACGGATTGTACAATGGTTTATTAACATTAACCTAGATCCTTCTATCCCTACTTTCGCTACATTTCGTCAGGGTATTAATCATGTGGTAAATCTCGAAGGGTACTCTCTCGTTAGAGTAGATGAATAAATTAAAAAAGCTGACACATTTGTGTCAGTTTTTTTGATCTTAAAGGCTCTTTTCGTAAACTTAATAGCAAAAATCATTTAGAAAAGAGCTTTTAGAAAACAATTTGCCCCCTTCTACATTCCCTTACTAGAGAATTGTTGGAAGACAGTATTTGTATTAATAGAGTATAGTTCTTTCCCAGCCACTCGATTTAATACTCGCTTGTTTCGCTCAACTGACAGCGCGAGGTTCGTTGCACCAGTTCCATGTGAGTGATCAAGGTTTGTAAGTGTAAACACATGATTGTCACGGCCATCTTTAAAAACAAGCTGTTGATCCATTTCTACTTTGAAACGCTTCTCATCTTCCCATTCAATTTCATCGCCAATTCGATTGAACCAGTCAGGGAAATGTGGCTTATAGCCTGTCGCAAGCACAACCTTGTCTGTTTCTACTACAAACGGTTGATCCTCTTGCCATTGTCTACAGTTTAGAACATAACTTTCGCCTCTTTTTTCAATCCCATTTACTTCTGTCATAGGTTGTATCGTGACATCAGGTTGTTCTTCAGTAGAACGATGGTAAAGCAAATGATAAATATTTTTAAGAGTTGAAGGATCTACCCCTTTTCGAAGTGTCCCAAGCGTTTCTAGTGCATTAGTTCTCTCTTCAAATGGAAGTTCATGAAAATAACTAACATAATCAGGTGAGAACACTTCTTGGCCAAGCTTAGCTTGTTCAAGCTGGAAGAAACCTGCTGATCGCGTTAACCATCGCAAGCTATAACCGTACCGTTCCTGATCATGAAGAAAATCATAAAAAACTTCTGCCGCACTCTGTCCTGACCCAACCACTGTAACAGAATCCGATTTCTTCAGGTCTTTTTCACGATAGAGATAGTGATTTGTATGAAGAACATCTTCATTAGAAAAACCTTCAAATCCATCTGGAATGTTTGGTACACTCCCCGTTCCAAGTACTACATGATTCGATTTAATCACCTGAGTTTCAGACGATTGAACATCTTCAATAGATACCTCATAATACTTTCCTTCTTCATGATAGATCACATCAATTACCTTTTTACCAAAATGGCAATTAGAAAGATTCGATGCTACCCAGCGTGTATATGCATTATATTCTTTTCTTGGTATATCTAATTTATTGAAAAAATAAAACTGATATAGTCGATTATGTTCATGCAAATAATTAATAAAAGTATAAGGACTTTTAGGATCTGCAATAGTAACGAGATCTGCTAGGAAGGGCACCTGTAGATCTGCTCCATCAATTAACATGCCTGGGTGCCAACTAAACTCTTCCTTTTGATCGAAATAGATGGCATCTACTTCTGTTTGATCTGCAAGTGCTGCCATTCCTAAATTAAATGGCCCTATGCCTATCCCTACAAGATCATATATTTTATCATTCTTCAATGTGTTCACGTCCTTTGATCTCCATTCCATGCTCTATTGAATAGCATAATTAGATTCAAAACAGTACTGTCGCATATCTTGGTTTACCCCAAAGCTACAATTTCTAAATCTTAATAGCACATTTAATTATTTTTTTACCAATAAGATAACCACTAAAAACAAGGCTGTTCTCGTAGATATTGTTGCGACAAGAGTAGTGGTTGATTTCCACTCCAGGATGCTCGCTTTCCGCGGGAGCGGAGCACCTTCCGCTCCAATCAGCTAAGTGTGGTCATTTTATACAGCACCTTTTTTAAAAACAACAATCGGTTAGAATGGACCCAGAAACAAAAAACCGCTATTCACGGGTTTAAAGTCTTAATCAGAGCTCACAGCTTTTGAAGCACTTACAGCTGAGAACGTAATTGTAATAGCACATAATAGGGCAATCACTAAAAATCCCCTTACAAGCGGCCATGGTTCCCATCCATCAATAAAGACGGAACGCATTGCTTCGAATAAGTAGGTCGTTGGGTTAATAGTTGCCGCTATTTTAAGCCATCCCGCTTCGATAAGTTCGTACGGTACAAAGGTTGTACTTAAAAAGATAAGCGGGAAGAAAACAAATGTGCCTGCCTGTGCAGACTGTGCATTTTTTGTCCGAAGTGCTACTCCTACCGAATAACCTGCAAATGCAAGACCCCATCCAAGCGTAAGCAAGAGGACTACAACCACTCCACCAAAACCAGCAGCTACTTCTAGACCTAGAAAATAGGCAATCACCAGAATTAATATTGTTTGAATAAGAAGCTGAAGCATTCCAGCAATAATTGGCCCTAGTACAATGGCTAACCTTGAAGATGGTGTTAACAGAAGTCTCGAGAAATACCCATTCTCCAGATCCTTTACGAGCGCTTGTCCTGCTCCACCAGCACCTCCGATTGCAGCTGAAACGATCGATACTGGGAGTATAAATGCAAGGTAATTAGCGCCTTCAAATGCTGGTAGTTGCGATATTCCACTTAATCCACCTTCATAGACAAACAAGAAAAAAAGACTAATGATTAAATTGGGGATGAAAATGAGCGGGTTTCGAATGATCGTAATGATGCTTCTTTTTGTAAAAACCATTGTATCAACAAGGAATGATCCTTTTTTCTGTTCATCCATACGCTACACCCTCTCCTTTTGTTTATTCGTTACATTAATAAATACATCATCAAGCGAAGGAGGCTTCACGTTAAGCGTTTTTGGTGAGAGTTGCTGTTCATCTAGCATACGAACGAGTTCAGAAAGAAGTTGTGTCCCATTTTCAGTATAGATTGTCACTTCCTCTCTTGATCGCTCTATGTTCTCGCCAACATCATTTAAGACCACACTCGCTCGTTCAGCTTCTTCTGGTTCATGAAAGACAAGTTGAATTGCATCAAATCCGAGTGTCCTTTTCAGTTCTTCTACACTTCCAGAAGCAACAATTCTGCCCTCGTTAATAATGCTAATTCGATCCGCTAACTGATCAGCTTCTTCAAGGTATTGCGTGGTAAGAAAGATAGTTGTTCCTTCTTCTTTATTCAATCGCTTAATTTCTTTCCAAATAGCTTTTCGATTAGAAGGATCAAGTCCAGTCGTAGGCTCGTCCAGAAAAAGGATTTTGGGCTTATGAACTAACGTCAAAGCGAGATCAAGGCGACGCCTCATCCCTCCAGAATATTTTCCACAAGGCCGTTCGGCTGCATCGTTTAAATCGACTAATGTAAGTAACTCACTAGCTCTCTCTTTTGCCTTTTTTTTGGTGAAACCAAAAAGTCTCGCCTGCATCTCAATTAATTCTCTTCCTGTCAGAACAGGATCTATACCTGTTTCTTGCAATGCAACACCAATATTCCATCTAACACGTTCAGGTTGTTCATTTACATTAACACCGCCAATTTGAATCGTTCCTGACGTTGGCTTTACAAGCGTTGTTAGAATTTGTACTGTTGTCGATTTGCCAGCACCGTTCGGGCCAAGAAAGGCGAAGAACTCCCCTTCAGCCACCTCAAAACTAACTCCCCGAACAGCTTTCACATCGCCTTTATATGTTTTCACAAGATCATGTACTAAAATCGATCCATCCATTTTCTAACCTCCATTGGAAGTATTGCGAGATATGATGATGTATTGCACCATACTTTACTTAGATTCTCTTTTCATTTCTGTTTATCCTTTAACAGAGTGTGCAAGGTGTACAAAAGAAAACCCTTATAAATTGATAAAGGTTCTACATTACGAATCTGTTATTTTACGTTCTATTCTTTCAGATATTCTGCAGGAAAATTCGAACATCTTTCATCGGACTCTTTATTTTATCTTCAGCTATAATCCAGGATAAGTCCTAATCCTCCTTGCAATTATTATCTATTTTCCGATCCAATTTGTCATAGATTTAAAGTGAAAATTTCTAATAAAAAATTTCCCTATTTCCCTTTTCACAACCATGAAATAGATGTTAACATGGTTCACGGTTAAGGTTATAGAATACTCCTTATAGAATTTTCATTAGAGAAAGGATGGTTCGATGCATTACGCAAGCAAAGGCTGGTACGTTGAACAGCTTAAGAAACATGATGTACGTTATATTGAAGGACGCAAGACTGAGAAATTCAAGAAACACGTACTTGCAGCTCTTCTTGAAAAGCAATAAGAAACTTCCATTACAGGGGGAGTGATCCCCCTTTATACATATTTACTATCCGAAAATGCAAAGCGTTTGATACATAGGGACAAAACGGTTTTCTTTCCACTGAATAGGTGTTGAAAGAAAGCCTAGCCCATCCGCATTGTACCTCCCGATTACCCTCTGATAAATCAGTAATTCATCAACACCATCTCTCTGCAGGTCAATAGGATATACTCCTCCCGGTGGTAATACATCACCCTGAACAGGTGCTTTTAATATGCCATCTTCATTGTAAATCTCTGAAAGATACTCCTTCCCTTTATATAGAAGACTCACAATATAGGTTTGCTGTAATGTTGTATTTTCTACTTTTGCCTGGTAATTATTGAGGTAGTTAACTGCGTATGAAAAGGCGTTATAGAAACTTTCCTGATCAAATAATAATCTCAGCGATTGGTTTAAATAAGAATACAAGAAATCATACGTAATCCCACCACTCCCACCAGAGTCAGATCGGACAAGGATTTCGTTCACTTTGTTTCCAGTAAAACTTCCTAGATAAAGTGTGGGATTGTATCCACTACTTCCAGGCAGAGCAAAAGATGATTCTATTCCAGTAGCTCCATTTGTTATCATTAACACCACCTGATCAACGAAAGGCGTATCACTACCAAAGGGTTTTGTACCGGTCAAAACGACGATGTCAGGAACTCCATCACCTGTCACATCGCCTACTTTCTGATCTAATAAGATTCGATCGTTCCGATTCATCTTCATCCCCCTCACTATCTCTCATTACTAGTCTATGTATAAAACCTCAGTCCATTATCGTTGTAATGAATTGGAAAGGAAGCTAAACTGATAAAAGTGAAACTTACTGAAACGAGGGATTGCCTATGAAGGCGGGAATAGATCAAGATCAAACAATAGGTATTGTATCAGGTGCTGGAGCCTATTTTCTTTGGGGAATTCTCCCTCTATACTGGAAACTAGTTGCAGATGTCCCATCTGAAGAAGTGCTCGCTCATCGAATCATTTGGTCTTTCGTTTTTATGATTGCTATTCTGTTAGTACTTGGAAAGCTACCATCTTTCCAAAAAGAACTAGCTTCCATACTACGTCAACCAAAGAAACTCACTGCGATTGCGTTCGCCTCAGTGTTTATTACAATCAATTGGTATGCTTTTATTTGGGCAGTCAATCACGATCATGTTATACAAACGAGTCTCGGTTATTATATTAATCCGTTAATCAGCGTACTGCTGGGCATCCTTTTTCTTAAAGAACGTCTTTCATTCTGGCAGATGATCTCGTTTGCGCTTGCGACAATTGGTGTGCTAAATCTGGTATTTCGTTTCGGAGAAATTCCATGGGTTTCATTAGTTCTCGCTTTAAGCTTTGGTATTTACGGTTTGTTAAAAAAAACGGCCAAACTTGGCGCACTCACTGGACTTACCATTGAAACATTGTTTATCACACCATTTGCACTAATTTACCTTATGACGGTCCGTAACAGCATTGGAGATGCACTATACGTAGAAAACACTATGATTCTCGCGCTATTACTTGGTGCCGGTATCGTAACAGCCGTACCGTTATTGCTCTTCGCTACTGGCGCTAACCGAATCTCGCTTTCTATGATTGGGTTTTTACAATACATTGCACCAACACTAATGTTGATTCAGGGCGTGTTTTTGTACGACGAAACCTTTACTTCCGCTCATTTTATTAGCTTTATATTAATCTGGGCAGCTCTGCTGATCTTCACACTTTCTCGCACAAAGTTATTCCGACGCATGGAGCCAAGAGTCTTTCAAGAAAAGCATTCATTATCATAATTAAGAAAATCCCACGCGATGTGGGATTTTCTATTTGTTCGTTACCTTTTCAAACGGCCACAAATAAGTAGTAACAGATTTTGAAAAGTGAGTTATAACCTGATCCTCTTTGTATCTGTAATGATCTGACAACGTATCTTGAAGAACGTCAGCACTTGCGTCTTGAAGTGGCCATCTATCGTGATCAATTTTCCCTTGTAGAACGCTTCCGTTACGAACAATAAACAGTCGATCGCGTTCAGTTAACCAGAAATCAAGGTTTCCATTCTTTGCTTCGTATGGACCTGAAATAGGTTCATATATGATATGATACTTTGCTTGTTCAACACCTTTATGGTTTCGAACAGAGGTGAATTCTACTTGTTGTCTTTCCTTCTGTTTGGACATGTCTGCTTTAAAATATGGAAGATGGAAAACATTCCTTGCAAGTAATACTCCTGCTGCATGGCTCGCATCAAGACTAAAGAAATAAACTCCATGTTTATTGTTATATTTGACATACGTACGCACATTGAGTTCTAACAATTGAGAAGCAAATGGCACCGCTGGAAGTCCTCTAAATCTAATACTGTTCATTTCGAATGGAACGATTCCAATCCAGGCAACTCCATCAAACGTATCGACTTCAAGTTCAGAAGGAAGCAATGATTGTAGCCATGAAGCATCAACGGGCCAATGTAGGAACAAAAGGTCATCCCATGTTTGCTTCATGATCCATCCCTTCCTCTTACTGTTTTCCATACTGATTCCTCCTATTCTATCGTTAGCATATCCAATAATGTATACCTCGTTCAATGGTGAAGGCTTAACGAATGTGTGATGGAAATGAACAACATCCTTCTTAAAATAAACAATGCTCTAAAAAAATCTCTTAATGCTAAAACTTTGATTAGCTATATTGAAATGTGGTACCGTTTAATTGTGAAATCAACCTAGATAAGAAATGAATGAAGGTTCAATCATAATTGGAGGGATAATTAATGACTAAGCAAAGACAAATCCATCTAGCAAAACGCCCAGAAGGAATGCCTTCAATGGAACACTTTAACTTCGTTGAAGCTGATATTCCAACTCCTAAAGACGGCGAAGTGCTTCTTCGAACGTTATACCTTACCGTTGATCCGTACATGAGAGGTCGTATGAGAGATGCCAAGTCATATGTAGCGCCTTTCCAAATTAATGAGCCACTTAACGGTGGAGTTGTAGCAGAAGTAACAGAATCAAAATCCTCTCAATTTAAACAGGGTGATATCGTCATTGGACACCTAAGTTGGGAAGAGTATACTGTAGCGAAAGAGAAACACCTTCGCAAGATCGATCCAACTGTGGCGCCTATTACTACACACCTTGGTATTCTTGGCATGCCTGGACAAACGGCATATTTTGGGTTACTTGATATTGGTCAACCGAAAGAAGGAGAAACAGTTGTTGTTTCAGGTGCCGCTGGTGCTGTCGGTTCAGTAGTCGGTCAGATTGCCAAGATCAAAGGATGCCGTGTCGTAGGAATTGCTGGATCAGATGACAAAATTGACTATATTAAAAATGAACTTGGCTTTGATGAAGGTATTAATTACAAAACACAAGATGTCTATAAAGCACTAAAAGATGCTTGTCCAAATGGCATTGACGTATACTATGAAAACGTTGGTGGCGAAATTGGTGATGCAGCGATTAGCTTACTAAATAAATTTGCACGTATCCCTGTGTGTGGTGCAATTTCATCTTATAACAACAAAGAAGCTGACCTTGGTCCTCGCGTTCAAACGAAACTGATTCAATCTAGCGCACTTATGAAAGGTTTCGTTGTTGGAGATTATTCTGATCGTTTCAGCGAAGGCGCTGAGCAACTCGGCAAGTGGCTAAAAGAAGGTAAATTGAAATACGAAGAAACAATTGTCGAAGGCTTTGAGAATGTTCCTGATGCATTCCTTGGCCTCTTTGAAGGAACAAATGTAGGGAAACAGCTAGTTAAGGTAGCAGATCCTGAATACGCAACACTTCCAAATCGCTAATAGAACTTACCCGCTCCAAGCTGGAGCGGGTATTTTTTGTGACTATGTGTAAACGCACATAAAAAGAAGGTTATGTCTCTATCTAGGAAGGAATAGTATATACCATAGACATTTTCTAAACGGGAGGATTCTAATGGGCAAATTTCTTCTTAATCTAGCAGCATATATTCTTGTTGTCACGGTAAATGGTCTTGCTAATGCATTACCAATAAACGGACAAACAACCGGGGAGATATCAAATAAGCTTAATGTTCTTTTCACACCAGCCGGGTATGTTTTTAGCATTTGGGGACTTATTTACATTCTTCTTGGAATATGGATTATCCGCCAATTCCCATCCAGTCGTAGAAACCTACCTCTTTATCAGGAAACGAGTGGATTGTTTGTACTAAGCTGCCTCTTAAATATCCTTTGGATTTTCATGTGGCATTATGAATTTTTTGGCTTATCTGTCATTGTTATGCTTCTTTTACTCATTACACTCATACGCCTTTATGTAAGCGTAAAGGCAGCTGGAGCATCATTTTTTGATCTACTCCCATTCTCTGTTTATCTCGGTTGGATTAGCGTAGCTACAATCGCAAATATTAGCTATTACCTTACCTACGTAGACTGGAACGGGTTTGGCATTTCAGACTCAATTTGGGCCGTCCTTCTATTACTTGTGGCAACGATTCTAGCTCTTACTTTCTTAAAAAATGAAAACGATTGGGTATATCCACTAGTATTTGTTTGGGCGTTTATTGGCATAGGCATCAAAAACCAGAACGCGGATGAGCCACTTGTTGTCTATTCTTCATACACACTAGCAGCCCTTATTCTAATAATTACGCTTCTGTACGCCTTCAAGGCGAGAAGATGAGTAAACAAATCCCCTTTACCAAATTGGTAAAGGGGATTTGTTCTAGTTATGCAAGCGACTTAAAGTCCTGACCAAGAATTTCTTTCATACTGTGAACAGTAATAAAGGCTTTTTGATCAACCGCACCAACATGTTTTTTCAATTTAAGAAGATCTTTCCTGCCAAGAATTGTTGTGATGACTTCTTTTTCGTCTGAAGTAAATGCACCACGTGCGGTATGAATAGTAGCACCTTTGCCGATTTCCTCAACGATGAATGAGCGAATCAGTTCGCTCTCTTTACTGATAATGACAATTTCTTTCTTCGCCTCGAAAGTCTGCAGCGTATAATCAATTACTAGACCATTGAGAATAACACCGAAGATTGCATACATACCGATTTCTGGACCGAATAGAGCAACTGAGAATAAAGCAATTGAAATATCCGAAATAAGAACAGCTTTCCCTACTTCCATTGAGAAGTACTTATTAAGGATCATAGCAATAATATCCGTACCACCAGTTGAAGCCTTTTGATGAAAGACAAGACCCATACCAGCTGCAGCGATACACTGTCCGATAATCAATTGAATTAGAATATCCTGACTAAATGGTTCAGTTACTGGAATAAATCGTTCAAATGCCCATACGGCAAGTGATAGAGCGAAACTTGCATAAATGGTTTTAACACCGAATTTAGGACCGAGAAACAGAATTCCAACTAACAAAAGCACTGCGTTCAAAATAATCATAAACATACCAACTGACAGGTCAGGGATTAGATGGTTCATCAAGATCGACAAACCACTGACTCCCCCTGTCGCAAGGCTATTAGGAGATAGGAAAAAATGAACATGAGTAGCAACACCGAGCGCACCCAAAGTAATTAGCAGATAAGTTTTGATGTGATGAAGCATCTATTATCCCTCCCGTTGTTTTGTTTTCGTTTCATTAGCACAATCGGGATTATAATAGGGATTTAGAGCTTTGTAAACAGCCTAAACCTAAGATTTTTAATTGAAGCGGTTACAACCTGAAAATAGGTCATATGCACTATATATTCATGTAGTTTCGACACGTATATACAAGAATTTTCGGAATTTTCGAGGGTTATTGTTATTATGATTGGTTCTAAAAATAGTGATGAACTGGTTTTAGAAACAAGCTTACTCAAGCATCTGCTATCTTAACGTTGCTAATCATGGTAAAGTGAAATCAGATATCACGGAAAGGGGCCCGGGAATGGTTATTACAATTATGGTCATTGTTGTTGTCATTATGACGATTGTCATTGCCGCTGCTTTTGGACTTGCCGTATCAAAAGGATACAATGTAAAACATACTGTCGATCCTTTGCCAGAACAGATGCACAATGAATTGACAGAGAAAGAGGTTACTCATGAACGGACAGAATCGAAGTAATATCACACCTGGTAAAACGGTTGAAATCGTTCTGAAACAAGACCAGCGCACAGGAAAAACAACTAAGGGTATTGTTAAAGACATATTAACGAAGTCTCCTACTCATCCACATGGAATTAAAGTACGTCTTGAGGATGGACAGGTTGGTCGTGTTAAAACGATTTTATAAAGTATTAATACACGCAAAAATCCCGCCTTGCTCTTAAGCAAGGCGGGATTTCATATATTTAAGGTTTCAATGTCATCCAACTATCAATGTAATGTATAGCGTAACCATTCATTGCCGGAGAAGTTCCATATGTTGCACTTACCTTCAGAAGCTCTTGATCCATGATAGCTGAGCCTTCTTCGTAGAATGACAGATAAGGAACTTCTGAGATTTGGCCTGTTTCCACCGCTATCGATACTCTTTTACCAATTTGCTCAGCGAATGTCATTTCTCTTCCTACAAGCGCAATAATGCCATTTCCACCATCCGCACGATCACGATAAGCCATTAAGGTTGTAACATCTGCTTTTTGAATGACCCATTCAGAAAGATTTCCGATTCCGTACCGATTATTATACGATTGTTCATCAAACCAGAACGGAGTATCAACGCCGAAAGAAAGTCTAAGATTATCAGCACGCTCTTTTCCGTTAGAAAGTCGATCCTGATAAAAAGCTACCGTTCTCTGATAATTGTTTGTCCACCCTGAGTGATGGTATGGTTCAATGTCGAGATGTACCCCTTTAAACTGTTGAGCCAACGTAGCATTCATCTGATAATCTTTAAGCCACGTAAATAATCGATCTTGATAGATTTCACCTTTACTCGTTGCCCAGTTCGGCGCACCGTCTAACGCATGTACGTTGATCCCTTTCATTGAAGCGTTTTCAATAAACGTATGATAGGATGGATTAGCGATTGAACGATTAATTTGTAAATAAACATCTGTTACCTGTTTTTCCTCCAAAAATTGAAGAACTTCATACGGCTGTGTCTCAATTTGCTTTGTATCCCAAAGCCATGTAGCGAGACTTCTATCCACTTCTACCGCCTCAACCTTTCCTTCAGGAAGAATGATCGACTCCATAAAAAACACCAGTACAAAAAAGAGAATCCCAACAGCAACAGTTACATTCTTCACTTTTATGCTCTCCTTTTTTCTGAACCCAGCGCTCAAAAAGGAGCCTGGCGGTCTGGCAGCCATTCGCACATGTGCGGACAGGCCCATAACTTTGCGTCCCTGCTTTTCAACAGGTTTGCCTTTTTCAGTTTTATAATCCTTATACCTTTTTTATCGGCTTGTATGGACTGAATGTTTAGCAGGGGGTCAGGCTGGGGTCTGCCCCCTTGAACTAGTCCTATGACCATATTCTATGATAAACTTAAACAAACGTTTATTTAACCTAGAAGTAACTGCGAGGGGTCTCCTATATAGAAGATTTTCAGCTCGTGTAGGGCTCGAGTACACCCGACATACAAGAGCTTAGCATCCTCTGCATCCTTACAATAATGTTCCTTACTAGCATCTGCTATAATAACACCATCGAATTCCAATCCTTTTGTTAGATAGATTGGAACGATCGATAAACCTCCTGCATAAGAACGATCATGAGCTGTAATGAGGTTTGCTTCTTTATCCTGCTTACTCACTTCATCAAATAATGCATGACACTCCTCTTCACTTCTACCAACAATTGCAATCGTATTCATGCCACGTTTACTCATTTCATTCGCTGTTGCTAACAATACATTAACGTGTTCTTCTTTGTTTACCTTCTGCTGCAAAACGCTTTCACCACTTCGGAAAACGGGTACTGCGGGTTGTACAGGAATGTTGGCATGCGAAATCACTTCGTTCGCAAATTCAATAATCTCCAAAGTGGAACGATAGCTTTGTTCAAGCTCAATATAAAGCTCTTTGCCATTGAAAAGCTCTCGAAACTCTTCCCAATTATGAATGCCTTTATACGCATGGATTCCCTGAGCAAGGTCACCTAAGATTGTGAATGAACGGCTTCGGTTAACTTCTATTAATAGCGCAAGTTGAAACGGGGAAAAGTCTTGTGCTTCATCAATGACGATATGCTGAAACACATCGTCTTTACTAATGCCATTTAATTTAAATTGAATATAAAGAAACGGTGCAAGATCGTCAGGCGTTAGTTGTTTTTTCTTCAATCGACTCGCTGTTTCCTTCATTAATAGGTTATTCAACATTTGATCTCTTTCTAAAACAGACACATAAGAAGGTGCGTTTGTTTGAAATAAGGCTTTATAGAAAGAAAGCGCTGTTTGCTTCGGCCACGTTTTAAAATATTCTTTTAACTTCTCATTAGCTAGTTTTCGATATTCCTTCTGTATGTGACTTCCATCAACAGTCTTGATTTCATTCTTAATCCAAACTCTAAATCGATTCACCATCATCTCACGCCTCCGCCCTACTGGGTAAGAAGCAAGATCTGATAGCCACTGTTGAATTTTCGCTTCAGACAACGTTCGCCCTTCAAATGGTGTAAACGAGCCTTTTGGACCAACGACTGCACTGTACGCTTTGATTGCACTGTCAATCCACTCTTTAAAAGCTAAAGACCCTTTTATTCTGCCTTCTGCTTTTTCGATCTCTGGTCGCTTCTTGCCGAACCATTTTTGTAAATCATCCCCGGACGAGTCAAGCTTCACTTTTTCCTCAATCATACTCAATGTCCAGTCTGTAAAAGTAGATTGCTGTATACCGCCTACACCAAGCTCAGGCAGAACACCTGAAATATAATCTAGGAACATCCGGTTTGGTGCAAAAATAACCATTCGACCCGCTTGTATCGTATCCCTGTATTCATATAAAAGGTATGCAAGTCTGTGAAGTGCGACTGTTGTTTTACCACTTCCTGCAGCTCCCTGAATGATGAGGGGCTTTGTGCGTTCTGCTCGAATAATATCATTTTGCTTCGCTTGTATCGTAGACACGATATCACGAAGACGGTTATCTTTGTTTTCACTTAATCGATATAGAAGAAACTCATCTGAACCACTTAGTTCTTCACTACCTTCAACATACGTGTCTACCACTCTCTGAAGTTCCTGATTTCGGATTACGATATTCCGTTTTAACTCGATATTACCTTCAATCATTCCGTCAGGTGAAATATAATAAACTTCCTCTTCTCCTCCAGTAAAGGCATAGAACATACTTGCAACAGGAGCTCGCCAATCTACCACTAATGAATCTTGTGAATCTTCATGCGCTACCCCTACCTTACCTATGTAATAGGAGCGTGATTCTTTCTCATCTTCTTGAAAGTCCATTCTTGCAAAATAAGGTTCTTTCGCTGCGATTGCAAGTGACGTTCGATTCTCTTCCCGAATGCTTTCCAACACTTGTTCAGTTACATTGTCCCCCGAATATCGTGGGTAGTTTGCTAGCTTCTTTTGCTGTTTTGTAATCTCTGCAGCGATTTTCTCGAGTTGCTGCTTCTCTTTCTGATAGGCACTTTGATTCTTTTGGTCCAAGATCAGTTACCTCCTTTTGAGATTCGCCTTTAACGTGAGACGGACTATTAATCCTACCACAAAATTAAGTTAATCACCAAAGAGTTTTTAGAAACTTCAAATAATAAATCATACCCGTTCCAATTAGCTAATTGTGTTTTATACAAAGTTCTTCAAAAGCAGAAATTTTTTTGATAATAGCCTTTTAAAAAATTCCCAATAAAATGATCCAACTCTACGTCCCAACCGTTAGCTCAATGTAATCAAAAATGACGGTTAATAAAATAAGGAGCGTGACAGTAACATGAAACTAAGTAAAGTATTTAAAAAGTTAATGGTTCCGGCATTGGGACTTACCCTTTTATTCCCGACGGTAGCAGGCGCTGCAAATGCAGAACCAACAGTAAATACACCTGCTGCTGATCTACGAGCCACGCTTGATCAGCTTTTATCAGAGCACTTTGTACTAGCTATTACCTCTATGACGAAATCATACGATGGTGCTAAAGATGCAGAGGAAGTGACTGAAGCCCTCGATCAGAATGCTGCTGACATGACGCCAGCTATTGCTTCTGTTTATGGAGAAGAAGCAGCCGAGCAGTTCGAAGATATTTTCCGAGGTCATAATGACTACTCAACAGATTTCGTACAAGCAGCAAAAGAAGATAACGAAGAGCTACGTAAAGAAGCTGAAATGGAAGTAGACGAATTCGTCGATGAATTCTCCACTTTCCTAGATACTGCCACTGAAGGCAATCTTCCTAAGGAAGCAGCTGCAGAAGCACTAGAAGTACACGAAGATCAAGTACTAACAACGTTTGATGAATATACAGAAGGAGATTACGAACAAGCCTACACAACATTCCGTGAAGGACATAAGCATATGTTTGCAATCAGTAAAGCACTTTCTAACGCAATCGTTATGCAAATGCCTGATAAATTTGATAACACAAAAGCAGATACACCTGCTGCTGAATTGCGCTCAACACTAAATAGTCTTGCATCTGAACACTTTGCACTTTCTTCATTAGGTCTTGAAAAAGGCTATGATCAATCTGAGGACTATGATTTTGTTAACTGGGCTGAAGACAGAAACACTGCAGACTTCAAAGCTGCTATGAGCTCTATATATGGTAATGAAGGAGCTGCCCAATTTGAGAAAATCTGGCAGGAAGATCATATCGCTGCACAAGCTGACCTAGTTGTAGCATCACTTTCTGAGGAAGAAGAGAGTATGAAAATGGCTAAAGAACGCCTATTGGAAACTTTCCCTAAAAACTTTGGAGCATTCCTTGGAACAGCAACAGAAGAAAATCTACCAACTGACGCTGCAACAGAAGCACTTATAACTCATGAGAAGCAAGTGGTTGGATCATTTGAATCATATATGTCTGGAGATTACAAAGCTTCAACAGACCAATTCCGTGAAGGCTATGCATTCATGTTTGGTGTAGGAGAATCTCTTGGGGGAGCGATTGTGAAGCAAATGCCTGATAAATTTGCAGGTGAATCAATGCCTGGTGGTATGCCAAAAACAGGGATGGGTGGCGCAAGTGAACAATCATCTGACCTAACAGCTCTTTGGATTACGATTGGCTCTCTTGCAGTAGCTGGTTCAGCCCTTGCCATTCGTAGAAAAGTAGTTAATCAATAACAATAAGGTTACCATCTTTCTCTAAAACAAAAAGCGCCTCTGACATAGAATCAGAAGCGCTTTTTGTTATGCCTTATTCTTTTTTAGAACATCGATTACCGTCTCGATTTTTGCATGGTCCTCTGGAGACTGATCGATATGATTCCAAATTAATTTTCCGCGTTCATCATAGATCCAAGTCCCACCCTGAATATAGACATCCTGCGTTTTCATTGATTTCAAAACAAAATCCTTTTTCTTTTGTTCTTTAGGAATAAAACCGTCCAATTTACGAGTTACAAATCCAATCGCAGCCTGTCCAAGTAATTTCCATTTTGGCATCGTTTTGTGCCCCATTCCACGATACGCTTTTCGTTTGGGATCTCCAGCTATTAGGAACGGGAACTCTCCAAATGCATCTTCAAATTGACTAATATAGGTAGCATTAGAGGGTGCAATGGCGATAATTTGATAACCTTCTTGTTCAATTTCATTAACGCGCTTACGCAACTGCGTAAGGTATGCTCTGCAAACTGGTCAGCCAAGATGTCTAACAAACACTACCATTGATTTCTTCTTATTGATTAATTGCTCGAGTGTTATATTTTCTCTTTGTGGTATTTCAAGTTGATAGTTTAAGTTATTCATTCTAGTAACCTCTCCTAACTTGATCATAACTTCGTTTCCTTTGTCTTAATCGTTCTAACTACTAATTTTACACTTTTTTTACGCACTAGTGATAACAATTGTATTCTACGATTTTAGCAATACTACTCTTACTCGTTATCATTTCGTCGATTCTTGAAATATTTCCACGGAAATTAATAGTTCAGCTCGAAATAACGTTAGTTTAACGAATATTTCCTAAATAAAAAAATCCCCCATCGCTTCTATTACGATGAGGAATTCATCAATTATCTTACAGATACAACCTGTTTTTCTTGTTCGTATTCCATTACCGCTTCTTCAAAAATACGAAGCCCTTCATCAATTTGCTCTTTCTGTACGATGAGCGGTGGGATCATACGAATGACTTCTTGATGTTTCCCGCATAGGTAGAAAAGAACCCCTTTTTCAAGAGAGAGATCCAAAATACGCATCATGCCATTACCGTCAGGAGCACCAGTATGGGGATCAATAATCTCGATTCCAATCATAAGTCCTACTCCACGCACATCCCCAATGACATGGTGCTTTTCCTTAATTATGGCTAGCTTCTCTAATGCATAAGCACCCATTTCACGAGAATTGGCTAGTAGCTCTTCCTCTTCAATTACATCTAGGGTAGCAAGAGCAGCTGAACAGGCAATCGGATTACCTCCAAATGTTGTACCATGAGTTCCCATTGGCCACTGACTCATCAATTCTTTCGAAGCAACAGTTGCACTAAGCGGCATTCCTGAAGCAATTCCTTTTGCAATTGCCATAATGTCAGGTGTCACATCAAATGTCTGTGCTGCGAACCAGTTTCCCGTACGACCAAATCCAGTTTGAACTTCGTCAAAGATTAGTAACATTCCGTGGCGATCACAAATCTCTCTTACTTTTTGCAACCACTCCTTAGGTGGAATGAGGTATCCCCCTTCACCAAGAACCGGTTCTAAGATGACACAAGCCACTTCTTCAGGTGTTACTTGATGATCAAAAAGTCGTTCAAAATCTTTCTCAAGTTCATTCACACAATAATCCGCTACGTTCTCGTCTTCAGGACAACCTGCGACATCCGCGTAAGGGATCTGATAAGTCAGGCCATTCGGTTGAAGAAATTTTCGATACTTACTTTTCGATGTACTAACGCTTAGAGCTCCAAGAGAACGGCCATGGAAACAACCGGTGAAAGAGATAACATAAGGTCTCTTCGTAACATACTTTGCAAGCTTCATCGCCCCCTCAATTGCTTCAGTCCCACTATTCGCAAAGAAGAAGCAATCAAGGTTATCTGGCATTATTCCTTGTAAACGTTCAGCAAGTTCAAGAATAGAATCATACATAATCACACCTGAAGGTCCGTGCATTAAAGAGTCAGCACCATCCTTTATAGCCTGTACAACCTTAGGATGGCGGTGTCCCGTATTCGCTACTGCAATACCCGAAGTGAAATCGAGATAGGTCTTTCCGTCAGCTCCATAATAATAACAACCTTCTTCCTTCACAACCGGCAAATTCGGATGATCCTTCGCCATACTAGGTGCTAGATAATCTGACATGCGATTGTATCTTTTTTCAAATGATGTCGACAATGTGATATCCTCCTTTGATATTTCGTATTAGATAAAGAAATGAGCCATAACGACAATGATTGGCAATGTAATAATTGTGCGCTGTAAGAAAATAATAGCGAGCTCAAGCACAGAGATTGGAATTTTGGACTTTACGAGTAGAATACCAATTTCAGACATATAGATTAATTGAGTTAAGGAAACAGCTGCAATTACAAAACGAGTTAGCTCGCTTTCAATTCCAGTGCCGATAACAGCTGGTAAGAACATGTCCGCAAAACCTACCAACATGGCAGGCGCAGCTGCAGTAGCCTCAGGAATTTGCATTAATTCTAGGATTGGAACAATCGGCATGGACAAGTAAGTAAAGAAAGGTGTGAATTCAGCAATAATTAGCGCAATCGTACCAAGTGCCATTACAAGCGGAATAAGGGCAAAGTAAATATCAAGAACTGTATTTACTCCCTGAGTGGCCACATGCTTAACACTTTTTACTTCAGAAGATTTCTCAAGTGCCTTCTGCATTCCCCATTTAAAGCTTGAGACACCTTCTGGAACATCCTCTGAAATTTGCTTCCCAGTACCCTCGTAATAAGTATCCGCTTTTCTAGAGAGCGGTGGAATTCTAGGACATATTATGGCAGCCGTTAGACCAGCAACGACAACGGTGAAATAGAATGGCACAAACATGTCTTCAAGACCGATGAAACTGATAACCACTAGACTGAATGCAATCGAATTAATTGAGAAATTCGTAGCAATAACAGCCGCTTCTCTTTTAGTGTAATAACCTTCTTCATACTGTTTTGTTGTAATCAAAACACCTACTGTTCCTGCTCCCATCCATGAAGCAAGGGCATCAATAGATGAACGACCTGGCAACTTAAATAATGGACGCATCACCTTACGTAATGCAGTTCCGAAGAAATCCATCAGACCGAATTCCAGTAGAAGCGGCATTAGGAGACCTGCGAATAGGAACCATGCAGCAAGGACAGGGACAAGAGCATAAAGCATCGTTCCACCTGAAACATCAGAAATAATGAATTCGGGACCGAATTTAAGCAAGGTCATAACCGCAAAGAGTCCCCCTAGTATCCTTGTACCAATCCAGAACCAATTCACATAGAATAGTTGTTTAAGGAATGGGCGTAACATAATGCTCTTTGGTTCAACAAGTTTAGCGATAATTGGAATAATAGCAGATACAATAAGAATGCCTGTCATGAACCCTGGCAATATTGGAGCTAGAGCACGTTGAATCGATTCAGCCATGATCCCAACGCCAATTGTAATTTTGCCGTTAAATGGGATAGGAACTAGAAATAAGAAAATACCGATTAATGATGGAATGATAAACCATGAATACGCACTTGAAGAATAAGAAATTTCCCCCTGTTTTTTTGTACTGTCAACGGAATACGACTTCTCTTGTTTTACTTCCATTTTTCACTCTCCTTCGACATTTTATAATAATTCATATTCTTGCATATAAATTAGAAAAGAAGCAAGAACATTTTTTATTCTTTGCTTCTTTTAATATGCAAGTATCATGCCAAATTTATTAAATTCTGTATTTTTTGAGTTTTCTAACCACGGTAGGTTGGCTTAAACCGAGCGCTGCCGCTATCTTTGTTGTTGTTCTAAATTGGCGCTTTGCAATTTGAAGACGTTCTTTCTCAACTTTTTCAAGTGACTCTTGTAACGTTTCACTAAAATTATTCATTTCTGAATAACCTTCATCTGGCAGCCTATAATTAATTGGTAGATCGGATGCCTGTATAGTGAATGCATCAGAAGTAACGACCAAACGCTCAATTAGATTCATAAGCTCTCGAACGTTTCCTCTCCATTCATATTGACTCAATTCATGAATAACGAATTTATCAAGGATACGTTTTCGTTTATACTCTTCACAAAAACGGTCAAGAAATGACTGGATTAATGGTAGAATATCTTCTTTTCTATCGTTCAGTGGTGGAATGTTCAAAGGTACGACATTCAGTCTAAAAAACAAATCCTCTCGAAAAGTTTTGTCAAAAACTGCTTGATCTAGGTTTCGATTGGTCGCGCTGAGTAACCGAAAATCTGACTGGATTTCTTTCCCGCCTCCAAGTCGATAGAAGCGCTTTTCTTGAATGAGCTTTAGTACTTTTACTTGATTTTGCAAAGAAAGCTCACCAACTTCATCTAAGAACAACGTGCCTGAAGACGCCATCTCTGCAAGACCCATCCGACCACCTTTTCTGGCACCCGTGAATGACCCCTCTTCATATCCAAACAATTCAGCTTCAAAAAGCGCCTCAGGAATCGCTCCACAATTCACTTCAATAAATGGTCCATCTCTACGATCACTTTTGCGATGGATGTACCTTGCCATTTCTGTCTTTCCTACTCCTGATTCACCAAGTAGTAAAACGTTAACATCCACACCCGCTACTTGTTTGGCTGTTGCCATCACTTTTCTCATCGCTTCGCTTTTGGCAATAATTCCAGTGTCCTCCTGTTGCAGCTTCAGTCTCTCTAGCTCACTTCTTACCCGCTCCATCTCAAGTGACATCTCTTCCATACCTGATTTGATTTCCATTAATTCCGTAATATCATGTGAATAGCTTACAATTCTAACCAACTGACCCCCTTCTTCAAACACAGGCAACCCTGTCACAAGCAATTTTTTTCCTGCAGGCCCTGTTTGGACAAAGGTAACTCGCTTACTAGATTTCAGCACCATCGGAGTAGCCAAGGGGGTAAACAGTCCTTCTTTCTCCAGTTCATAGACGGATCTTCCTATTAAATCATCTGCTTTAACGCCATATACCATGCCTGTACCTTCACTTACTTTTACAATGGTTCCTTCAATATCCGTGACGAGAATATCTTCCTGAAGCGAATGGAAAATGGCCTTATACTCGTTCCACTCTGACATTTAACCACCTCGTTTACTTATTCAATTATGAATAATATTTACTCGAAATTAGAAAACACAATGGATATAGTTACAAAATTCTATTCATTTTTGAATAATCAGACGGTTTTATTTTATCATACCTAGGAGGACAGTGAGGCATATTACTTTTCTGTTTAATAACATCTCGCTAAAATGGATAGTGGAATTGATCGCTAACAAAGGAGGCAACAACATGGTCGCTCTTAAAGGTAAAAATGCTCTCATCACAGGTGCAGCTCGAGGTATTGGTCGAGCTGCAGCCATTGCCCTTGCAAAAGAAGGCGTAAACATTGGCATGATTGCACGTACAGAAGAAACGCTTCAAAACGTTGCAAAAGAAATCGAAGCAGAAGGTGTTAAAGTTTCATATGCTGTAGCAGATATTTCTTCTAATGAAGAAGTAACAACCGCAGTCGCACGTATTAAGGAAGAGCTTGGGGAAACAGACATATTAATTAATAATGCTGGCATTGCAAAATTCGGTGGATTCATGGATCTTGATGTTTCCGAGTGGGAGAAAATTATTCAAGTGAACTTGCTTGGAGCTTACTATGTCACCCGAGCAGTTCTTCCTGACATGATTGAACGTAAAGCAGGAGATATTATTAATGTCTCATCCACAGCTGGTCAAAAGGGTGCTCCAGTCACAAGTGCCTACAGTGCTTCCAAGTTCGGTTTACTTGGTTTAACAGAATCATTGGCTCAGGAAGTAAGAAAGCACGATATCCGTGTTAGTGCGTTAACTCCTAGCACGGTGTCTACTGATTTAGCTGTCGAGAACAACCTAACTGATGGCAATCAGGACAATATGCTTCAGCCAGAAGATATGGCAGAATTTATCGTAGCACAGCTTAAGTTAAATAAACGCGTCTTTATTAAATCAGCAGGACTTTGGACAACAAACCCATAAGAGATACTAGCCAGCCTTATATAAGGCTGGCTATTTTTTCGTTATCGCAACAGCACATTCACTTCTTTCTTATAGGCTCTTTTCTTAAGGCTATGTAAGTTGATTGGAGCGGAAGGTGCTCGACTCCTGCGGGACTAGAGGGACAGGTGAGACCCCACAGGAGCGTTAGCAACGAGGAGGCTCACCGCCCGCCCCGCGGAAAGCGAGCATCCTGGAGCGCAAATCAACCTCTACTCTTATAGAAACAATGTTTACGATATAGTCTTCCTATTAAATATCTTTGCCACATTATTCTTATGGACTATGACAACCTCTCATAAGCGTATTTTGATAAAGTGAACGATTTAGTAAGGAAAGGAGTGCGATGAGGTGAATGAACAACAGCCTCAGCTGATTAGTTCAGTTGATCCCTATGTGTATAAGACACTAAAATCAATCGAGGGAGAAATGATTACAGTCGAAACAACGAAAGGCTCGCTCCGTGGAAAATTGCAAACGGTTATGCCAGATCATATTGTTATTCAAATTAACGAAACACCATTCTTTGTTCGAATCCAACAAATCGTCTGGGTGTTTCCTAACTAGTTCAGACGGGAGGATAATTATGTTTAAGAGAATCAATAAACAGTTAATCGAACTCCCAATTCCTGAATATGGAGATGCAAATGCGGCAGCTGCCGTTCAGGATCTTCTCGGAGGACGTTTCGGGGAAATGTCGACCTTAAACAACTATATGTTTCAATCATTTAGCTTTAGGGAGAAAAAGAAGCTGAAACCGTTCTACGATTTAGTCACAAGCATTACAGCGGAAGAGTTTGGTCATGTTGAACTTGTTACAACTGCAATTAACCTATTAACCAAAGAGAGTTCTTTTCCTGCCCCGCCTGATTTAACTCCTCTTCAAAACGGTAAGGACATGAGGAATACAGCGCAGTTTGTTGCAACAGCTCAAACTGCCCTGGGCGCTGATTCAATGGGAAATTCTTGGCGTGGTGATTATATTTTCAGCAGTGGTAATCTCGTTTTAGACCTGCTTCATAACTTCTTCCTTGAAGTTGGAGCTAGAACTCACAAAATGAGAGTCTACGAAATGACCGACCACCCTACTGCACGTGAAATGATCGGGTATTTACTCGTTCGTGGTGGCACCCATGTTCTTGCATATGCAAAAGCCATTGAAATTGCAACAGGTACTGACTTAACTAAAATGCTGCCCATCCCAAGTCTTGATAATTCAAGCTTTGATTATGCTCGCAAATTTGAGGAGCGTGGGTTAAACAATGTCCTGTATACGTGGAGCAATGAAGATTATCAAGGAATAAAACAAATATGGAAAGGAACTAATCCAGAAAATGGAGAGAGGCTGCGTGTGATTGATGGGGTACCTAAAGGCGCTGCCATTCCTGACCTTGATGATCTCCCTGAAGAATTTGCACCTGGTATCACGAAAGACCACTATGAACAAATTGCCAAACGGTTAATGAGAGATTTATAGAAAAAGCACCTGTCCCAATTGGAGACAGGTGCTTTTGATTACCAGATCGCTTCAACCCATTCAGGGTGATCGATAAACGGATTGCGATTGTGCTGATATTGATCGTAAATAACATTGTTTCGGTTTTCTTCAAAGGAATCAACAGGGTCCATTTCATTCCATGCTTTCAGAACTGATACTTTGCCTATATAAGGTGCTGATCCATTATTCACAAGATCATTCACTTCAAGATCTACTTCACCACTGTCGCCTTCGTAACGAACTGCCATGTAGAAGATCATTCTCGCTACATCACCTTTTACGCTATCACGTGGTTCCCATGAATCACTATCATAATAGTTACCAGGTGCTTCAGGTTGAGGAGATCCACCGTTGTCGAAATCAAGATTTCCACGAGTGCCATTCACTGACACATCAGTTGGTCGTAAATGATGTACATCTGTCCCTGGACCCATCGCTGTACCAAAATCACCATGAGACTTCGCCCAAACATGCTCGCGATTCCAGTCGTCAACATTCCCACCGTTTTCGTATTTACTCTGAGACCTACCACTATAAAGAAGAATAACATTATTAGGATTTGATGGATCTTCATCAGTTACACGTAATGCGTCCCAAACATTACTATAGGAAAGCTCAGTGTGATCATCAATAATCATATGCAACTCAGCTTTAAGAGAGCTCCCAGTCTTGCCCATTGCTGATTGGTAATAAGTATTATCATAAGGAGAAGTTCCATCATTCCCTGAACTACCGTCATCTCCGCTTCCACTTCCATTCAAATCCATTGCGGAAACGCTTTTCATCCCAGGGTGTGCAAAATAATCTGTAAGGGAGCCACTTATTTTAATCATTTTACCAAGTAATTCTGGATTGCTCTTTAATCCATACGATGATCTGAAAGAAGATGGTACTTGAACAAATAACATATTACTCACATTTGTCTCATTTGCATGATCTGCAATAGCTATTGCATAATCATCTGAGAAATTACTAGTTTGAATAGAAGATGAGGACTCTGGCTTACCGACAATATAGCCTTCCACTGCAACTCCAGAACTTCCTTGATTGGCAATGGCTTGATCAACTGAGTAAGGCGATGCTGCTGTCCCTGATCCATCAGCAAAAGATGGCGTAATCGAAAAATACATAACAACAAGTGACATAACAAGCATTAGACAAACTGTTCCATAAATGCGTTTTCTTGTGGTGTTAATTGTTATTTCCCTCCCCTTGTTTATAGCCAAATTATTATAAGGCTCCTTCTAGCTTAAACGTACACTATTAAGTGCTTGGAAACACGATGTAATTGTTCCTCTATTTTCCTTAGTACTATTGGCTTATCAATCATTAATTCGTGTCTTTTTTACTACAAAAATGAAATTCTCAGTGTTTTCCACTCTCCGTGACTTTCATCAAGCTCTGTAGTCAGATATAATCAATGAGGATTGCTAAACAACAAACAAAGGGTGTTTTCCTATGAGTATATTAACCGTGAAAAACCTTACGCACGGATTCGGTGACCGTGCCATATTTGACGATGTATCATTTCGCCTTCTAAAAGGCGAGCATATTGGACTAGTTGGAGCCAATGGTGAAGGAAAATCTACCTTCATGAATATCATTACAGGTAAGCTAGAACCTGATGAAGGTTCTGTTGAATGGTCAAAAAATGTGAGGGTAGGTTATCTAGATCAGCACACTGTTCTTGAACGTGGAATGACGATACGCGATGCACTAAAAGGTGCATTTCAGTACCTGTTTGATTACGAATCTGAAATGAATGAACTATTTGCTAAAATGGGCGAGGCTTCTCCAGAAGAGCTTGAGAAACTTTTGGAAGAAACCGGCACAATGCAAGATATGCTAGCAAACAATGATTTCTATGTGATTGATGCAAAGGTCGAGGAAATTGCACGAGGTCTTGGACTAGACGAGATCGGTCTCGAAAAAGATGTGCAAGATTTAAGTGGTGGCCAAAGAACAAAAGTGCTTCTTGCTAAGCTTCTTCTTGAAAAACCTGATATTCTACTTCTCGATGAGCCTACAAACTATCTTGATGAGCAACATATCGTTTGGCTTAGACGCTATCTACAGGAATATGAAAATGCCTTTATCCTAATTTCGCATGATATTCCATTCCTAAATAGCGTTATTAACTTGATTTACCATATGGAGAATCAAGAATTAACGAGATATGTTGGAGACTATGATAACTTCCTTTCTGTTTATGAAGTGAAGAAACAGCAAGTTGAAGCTGCATTCAAAAAGCAGCAACAGGAAATCTCACAACTAAAAGACTTTGTTGCAAGAAATAAAGCTCGTGTAGCAACACGAAATATGGCCATGTCTAGACAAAAGAAACTCGATAAAATGGATGTTATCGAAATGGCTAAAGAAAAACCGAAGCCAGAGTTCCACTTTAAGCAAGCTCGCGCTTCAGGCAAACTCATTTTTGAAACAAAAGATCTTGTTATCGGCTATGATGAGCCTCTTTCTCGACCACTGAACCTCTCAATGGAAAGAGGACAAAAAGTCGCTCTAATGGGAGCGAACGGTATTGGTAAAACAACTCTTCTTCGCAGTATTCTTGGCGAAATCCAACCAATTAGCGGTTCAGTTGAACTTGGTGACTATCTATATACCGGTTACTTTGAACAGGAGATTAAAACGAGAACATCTAACACGTGTATTGAAGAACTGTGGAGAGAATTCCCTCATTATAGCCAAGCACAAATACGGGCGGCACTTTCCAAATGTGGGTTAACCACGAAACACATTGAAAGCAAAGTGGATGTATTAAGTGGTGGAGAAAAAGCGAAGCTCAGACTATGTAAACTAATGAACACTGAATCGAATCTACTTGTGTTTGATGAGCCGACAAACCACCTTGATGTGGAAGCAAAAGCGGAATTGAAACGTGCTCTGAACGAATATAAGGGAAGCGTCATCCTCATTTCCCACGAACCTGAATTCTATCAAGATATTGCAACAGACGTGTGGAACTGTGAAGATTGGACAACGAAATTAGTGTAATGATTAGAACCTCTATGGAGAATCCATAGAGGTTCTTTGTATTTAATTTAATTAATCTGATATGGCTTCATCTGTGTCTTCTATTGAGTAATCAGGTACTAAAATCTTTCCATTATTCGTCTTATTCGCAAGTGATTTCACAAGTGACTTCGTTAACTTTTTCGGTGGATATGGCTTTATGAGATAGTCACTTGCCCCTAAATCAAAACCTCGTTGTTTTTCTTCGCTTACTGTCGATACAAAAATAGGTATATCTTTCGTATGTTCCTTTTCTTTCACGGCTTTCAAAACATCCCAGCCGTTCATTCTACCATCTAACATGATATCAAGAACAATACCTTGTGGATTCATTGTTTCAAGTAGTTTAATGGCTGTTTCACCGCTCCTACAATGATGAACGGACCAACCATTTTCAGTAATTTCCTCCATCAGCAAAAGAGCTAAACTATCATCGTCTTCAACAATAAGAACAGCTGCATCTCGCTCATCACCTGACTTCTCAAAAAGTAAAGGTTTTTTTCTTGCGATTGGGAAGAAAAGTGTAAATGTACTGCCTATGCCTAAAACAGAAGTTACAGTTACATCTCCTTTATGTGCGGCCATAATCTCTTTTGATATCGCGAGACCAAGTCCCGTTCCTCCAATCTGGCGTCTATCAGAATTATCAACTCGATAAAATTTGGTGAATAATTTGGAAAGTGCGTCCTCAGGAATTCCAAGGCCTTCATCTTTAATATCAACAAACAATCCTTCATGCTTCTCATAGAATCGAATGACAATGGAACCGCCATGTGGAGAATATTTAACCGCATTACTTATAAAGTTATTGAATACCTGCTTAACTTTATCAGCGTCTCCTGTAACTTCGTGCTTATCCGCTGAATCCTCAATGATAAAGGAATGTTTTGTAGTATTAACTCGATAACTATCAAGTACTTCTTCTACGATTTCTTTTAGATTAATGTGCACTTTCTCGTAATTCTGTTTACCAGCTTCCATTCGCTGTATATCTAGAAAATCATTAATTAACGATGTTAATCGTTTAGCTTCTTTATAAATAGTATTTAAATATTTTTTCTGCTTCTCTGGCTTTAATTCCTTCGCAAGCATTAGTTCTGTAAAACCTAGCACACTTGAAAGCGGAGTACGAAGTTCATGACTAACTGTGCTTACAAACTCGTTTTTCATTTCATCAACCTGGTGTTCACGGGTAATATCTCTATGAACAAAAATGGATCCAATAAACTTATCAGCATTATAGATATGCTCATAGTACATTTGAATGAACAAAGACGACTCAGTATTAGTTTGATAAATAAGCTCACTTTCTTTAGGTTTCACTCCAGCAATTACGTCACGAATGTATTCCTGAACAGCGTCACGATCCTCTGAATCGACCTGTTGAAGAAACTTTGTGCTCCACTCATTATACGACTTTTCTTGTTCATCATCAGGGAAGCAAGCATCAAGCATTGTACACATTTGATCATTCACCGCTCGTGTTGTGCCTTCTCTGTCAACAAGTTGAATGCCTTCTCGAATGGTATTTAATATTTCCATGTTTACCATACGCTCATTCTCAGTTGTTTCGTATAATCTTAACTTATCAAGTGCAAGAGAGATTTGACGAGTAAGGCCTGATAATTCCTGTAATTCCTGCTCTATAAAATCCTTTCCTATTCGCGTAATACATAGGATAGCAACAACGGTATCATCTGAAAGAATTGGAAGATAAAGATCACTTGAGTTCGCTTCTCCCTCATGATAGCCTTGTTCGCCTTCAGTCATCTTTCTTCTTACAATATGGTATCTTTTCTGCTCTATCACTTTAACGGCTGGACCATCTATCATTCGATCAATCCATTGATGAACTTTGTCTTGGTTAATTCCCAGCGAAGCATAATCTTTACTTTGATTCAGCATCACGATTAACCCTTTGTCAGAATTAAGAATATGAATCATATTGGTTATGATACTTTGAAGCAGCTCATTCTTATTCAGAGTAGATGCAAGTGATCGATTTAACTCATTACGATGTTCAAGAACAAGTTTTTGTACATTCATTTCTCGTACATTTTGTTCAAGTTCACCCTTACTACCTTTTAATTCTTCACTTTGCTTAACTAGTGCTTCATTTGTTGATATTAGTGCTCTCTCATTTTGCTGTATGTTGGTTACCATTAAATTAAAAGCTCTAGCTAGCTCACCAAGCTCATCTGCTCTTCGAACATGAGGCATCTCTACGCTTTCTCCTGAAGATACCTGACTTGAAGCAACCGCCAATTCCTGCAAAGGCTTACCGATTCGTCGCGCCATAATTCCAGCTAAAATGGTTGCGACTATTAATAGAAAAATGACAAAAACAACAAAGAGAAACTGTATATTTGCCAAACGTTCAATGAGTTCCTCTTCAGTGGCATAAATTTCATCTTCAATTATCGTAACGAGTTCTCTCATGCGATCTTGCATCGTGTACACCAAGTCGCTTCCACCGCCAGCTTGAGAGAGGTTTCTAAGTCCACTCGTATTATCGTTCTCAACATATGTTATTGCTTGATTTAATAGCGCATCATATCTAATCAAGTAGTTTCTTAAATCTTCGATAAAAGCACTCTGATCACTGTTCGTAATTCGCTCGTCAAGATCATCGATTTTTTGATCAATGGTTTTCTGTTCTTTACGATACTCATTCAAAAAAGGAGATTCTAAACGAAATGCTAAGTAGCCCCTTGCTTCAAAAAACATATGATTTAGACTGTCCTCAAGTTGAACTGCATATTGCTGCTCAGTCCTGAGTTCATTAACCTTTGTTCGGTATTTCTGTTCAATTGAATGGCTATACACTCCTAATGCAATAGCTGAAAGAAGGATAAGAATAAGGAAGCCACTCATAAACCAGATAAACTGCCGTGATAAGCTCGTTTTCCATCGCTTATTCACTAAGAATACCTTCTACTACTTCAGCAAGCTCAACAGGACTGAAAGGTTTAGATATATAATAGTTAGCACCAGCTTGTCGCGCAACTTCTTCATCCTTCTTCTGCGCCTTCGCTGTTAACATCATTATTTTAACTTCTTCTTTTCCCTCATCACGAACCTTCTTAATTACTTCCAGTCCTGTCATTTCAGGCATCATATAATCAAGGAGTACAAGATCATAATCGTTTGATTGAATAAGATTGTACGCTTCCCCACCATCAGACGCTTCGTCAATCTCGTACCCATCATCTTCTAACGTATCTACAATTAACATACGTAGAATTTCTTCATCATCTGCAACTAATAGTTTTGGAGCCATGCTGTTCACCCATTCCTTTTGATAATAAAAATGATAGAGGGGATATCCCCTCTACTATTTATATCGACCAAACTCATCTTGCATAATATAGTACGATTGTTTTAACCTTTCGTGGTAATCTGGTTCAGTCCACTTTTTCCAATTAAACTCGTAGAACTGGTTCATAGAAAGAAGATTGTCTTTCATCTCTGGAGCTGTATCACTAATTGATGAAATGGATACGTCAGGCTCTTTAACATCACCTTCATAATTGACGACCCCTACTTTAAACACTTCTGCTTTCTTAGAAGTTTTTATTCCACCGTTCCACATATCACCCATTATTTCTTTTGTACTCGGATCCTTCACATTGAAAAGAGCCCACGGTAGTCGAATTTCGATTGAATTATCTTTGATAATAAAGTCTGAAAGAGAATTATATTCTTCACTCTCAGGATTAGCGTTACCATATTTGAGAAGACCTGTTTCATAAGAATCAAAAGGAAGCGTCTTATCCTGATTCGGTATTGTTAATTCTTTATTCAGGGCCAAACGAATTGGATGAAAAATATTATTATCCTTTTCTTTGGCATACTCCTGTTTACTTATTAATCCAAGATCTTCACCGTACTGGTAATAAAACGAATCATAGTGACTTTGCACTGTGAGCCTTGATTGATTTTCTCCTGCAAGGTTCAAAATAAAATCAATACCAGAAGATGTTGTTAATTCAGGGTTTTTAGACAATTGTTTACTTCCCTGGCCGCTAATCGTATCAAAGAGCAACATCGTTTTTTCTTTTTCCAAACGTTCTTTTGACATATTTTCATAATCCAGACGGAAGTATATATATTTCTCATCACTTGTCATAGATAAACTCTTAAAGTTCTCATCATTACTGTCTGACTGATAAAGCGGCTTAATTTCAGCCTCTTTCCAATCCTCTAAATTCCCATCAACCTTGATCGTAAGTTCTTTACCTGGATCAAAACTTAACAGACCAAACTGCTGTTCATTCGTTTGATCGTTTGACCAGAATGGACGGCGATCGGAATTATCGTAATCCATCGTATTCCAGGTTCGCTTAAACCATTCATCCTGCCAGGAAAACACAAGTCCACCCGCATAATCCTCTGAGACAATGTTTTCAAATAGCTTTGCATCTGTATGTCCCTGCTCTACTTCAGAGTTACCTCCCTGATTCATCCCGTACACATTCCTATGCGTCATTCCTCTTGAAGCGGGTACACCAAATTCAGCAACAAGAACTGGCATCCTATGAACCTTCCTAAGTGAATTCAGATAGCCAGCATAATTGTTCTTCTCACCATTCTCATCAACATAGTTCACATACTCTTCTTCGTAGTTTAGGAAATCAGGATAATAAGGATAAATATGATAAGAAGCAAATTGACCAGCGTAATAATTATCATTTAGTTCAATGACATTTGGATCAACAGAAACAAGGTCTTCCTCTTTTGAAGGCTCTGCCGGATGCTCAAGTAAGTCCGTTGTAACCCAATTGGAGAAGCTTACTGGTCTTTGCCAATTATATTGATCCATTTCATAACTCAATGTATCGTCCATCATTTCTGCAACCCAAATTTCAAATGGACTCGCACTATTTGTATTCAAATAATTGCCTTTGTATTGAGCAATCCCTTCATGTTTCTCGTTGGTCGAGACAACTAATTCTGGATCCCACTCAATACCAAGTACCCAACCGATCACATATGGAGAAACGTCTGCTGTATACCTTCCACTCGCGTGTCCTGGCTTTTCCTTAATTGACGCATTGCCATGAATGATATCGACTGTGTCTTTAATAGCCTTTTCTAATAGTTTCATATTTTTCTCTTCAAAAGAATCCTCTGATTCAAGCAATGGCTCTTCTTCTACCCATACACCATGGAAGAGATACAAAGATTCCTCTGCTTTACTGTTATATTCCAGTAAAGCTTCATAGAAGGCTGGTGGGTGAATGGTATAGATTCGTATTGCATTCGCATTCATCTCACCTATATGTTCAAACCATCTCAAATACTCAGATTTTGTAATCGCTGTCTCTCCTGGGAAGTAACCGGGCTTGGCAATGCCCATGTTCACCCCTTTAATTAGGAGATCCTCCCATTCTCCGTCTTTATACACCTGAAGCTTGTCCTCACCAACATGCCCAGCAACTTGAACTCCGTCTACAGAATAAACCTCAATAGATGGCTTTACTTGTTGCTCTTCTGGAGATTTGACGTTACGGAGAATTGCTTCCATCAATGGCATATACATTTTCCAATAAAATGCTTCGAGCGCTTCATTATCTCCCGTCAACAGGAGACGATTAATAGTCGGTAGCCCCTTATACTGATAGAAATCAAAGTCTGAGTCATGATCAGCATAATCTCCCGCAAAGTAATACGTTTGATTATGATGAATGACAGCTGGAAAAGTAAGCGGAATCCCCTTATCCTCTAGCTTTTTTTCTGTTTCTTTGTTTACATCAAGAGTATAATCAACAAGCACTTCATTACTATTCAATGGTTCAACAATATCGAACCAATAGTGATAGGACATTGACTCCTTTGCAAGATCGTTTTGAAACAATGTTCTTCCCTCTTCATTGAAAGTAAATTGCACCGTATTTTCTCCGATGTCCTCTTCTTCAACTACAACAATGGAATCATCTTCATTAACGAAAATGAGACCCGCTTTAGTGAAGTTCCATTTTTCATCGGTTTGTTTTTCATAGTTACTTATTGCCCAAGAAGGAACTTCTCCACCTTTGGATAGGTTTTCAAAATATCGACCAATCCAACCTGACCATTCAAGGTTCAAAAGAGAAGAAAGATCCTGTCTTGCTCGTTTCTCTGTTGGACTACCGAAAGCATTGAATTCAGCTATAAATGTCGAACCTTTTTGAACAGCCTCTGAGATGACACTAACTTCTTCTTCTTTCATTCCACCGTAAATGAGATCTGAACGGTCTCCGTCAAAATTTGCACCATAGAAATCTTCCTCATATACACCATAAGAATCTGCTAAATAAATTAAATCCTTACCTACTAATGATTCAGGGAATTCAGTAATGTCATAACTTTTTCCTGCCCCGGGATGGAACCCTGCGTAATCCTCTTTTGGTAAATAAGGAGAACCATCTTCTCCTATCCACTTCTTATAATTAAGGATCCAGGTCAAGCCTTTGTGCTCGCGGTACGTATTGTCTGGAACTGTTTTATCAATGATAAAAACATTCCTCGTCTTTTCTTCCTGAGTGCTCCATACAATGATTGGAATACATAAGATCAATACAAGAACAATCAAGCCTGCAGCGAAACCAATACTAGTTGAACGGTTTATCCATCTACGCACTTATTTAGAAACTCCTTTTCTACTCATTTCTCCCCAACTGTTGTTACCTTTAATAAGCTGGATAATTCCCTCAACTCGCCAGAACACTGTTAATGGTCTAAACCAAAAAGCTTCGGAAAGCGAGTAAACATACAACCTAACGAGGTCAATTACTTTCGGATAACGTCTTAAGCTCCATTCTTCCAGAAGTACTGCGCTCATTGAGAGAAGTGAGCCATAGATAATCGCTAACATAAACAATAGAAGTGCGAACGAAGTATAGATTCCACCAACAAATGGAGATAAAATCATGATGATATATCCAATCAGTTCAATAACAGGACCTAGGAATTCTACAATGAAGAAATATGGCATCGATATCATACCAACAAGACCATACTTCGGATTGAACAACATCTTCCTATTATGCCAAAGACTTTCAAACAACCCTCGATGCCACCGACTTCGTTGTCTTCTTAGAATTTTGGAAGACTCAGGGGCTTCCGTCCAACAAACCGGATCAGGTACATAAACAATTCGTTTTCCCGACTTCTCTTCTTTAATTAATTTATGTAATCGGACCACGAGATCCATATCTTCCCCAACTGTATTCGTTCTATAACCATTTACTTTGATAACACTTTCTCGATGGAATACACCAAAGGCACCAGAAATAATTAATAGAAGGTTGTGTCGTGATAGACCAATTCTCCCCATTAGGAAAGCTCTAAAATACTCAATAACTTGCATAATGACAAGAGGACTTTTCGAAAGTTCAACCTTCATCACTTCTCCACGTTCAATTGTACAGCCATTTGCTATCCTGACACTTCCACCAACCGCTACAATATCTTCTTTAGAATCAATGATCGGCTTCATTACTTTAGCAAATGCATCACGTTCAATAATCGAGTCGCCATCCAATGAACAGAAATAAGGATATTGGGCGACATTAATGCCTGCATTAAGAGCGTCTGCCTTACCACCATTTAGTTTGTCGATCACATATAAATTCTCATAGATAGGCGATTGGTAGACCTGTACGATCTCATTAGAACTTACTTGCTTTCGAATAGCCTTCTCCACCTTAACCATTTCGAAGTTTGCTATCATTTCCTTCAATGTATTATCTTTTGAGCCATCATTAATCACAATCACTTCATATTCTGGATAATTAATGCTAAGAAGCGAACGAACACTAGGAACTATTCCAGCTTCTTCGTTATAAGCAGGAACAAGAATCGATACTGGCCTTGTAAAAGATGACTGGGCTACTTCCTCATACGGCTCATATTGATCCAAATTATACTCTTTTCGAAGCTGCAGAGCTGAAATAATAAATAATATGAAATAAAATACGATGATACCAACCATATAAATAGCTACAAAAAATGTAAAAACAATTAGTAGTGTTGAAAAAATACTAGCGAACGACACTCTTTTTCCCCTTCCTAAAAAGCCATTCAGTAGCTATATCCCTGGCAAAACGATCAACATGTGTATTAGCTACATCTTCTAAAATCTCCTGGCCGTTTTGCTGAGCAATAATAGACTCTGCTGCAGTCGTTCTCACCCACCAGTTTTCATCAGTAAGGAGAAGCAACAAATCGTCAATAAATCGCTTATCTCTCAGAGGTTTGATTAATCTTGCAGCCATCATTCTCTCTTGCCACGTTTCCCCATGCAGAGAAGGTTTTATTTTCTCAACATCTGTTAAATAACCAACCTTAACTAGAGATTTTAATGCCCTAATCCTTGATTCTGCATTCTCAGACAGTAAATAGAATTCAATAGTGGGAATGTAGGTATAATCACCTCGATCACCCATTGCCTCAATTAAAGAAAACTGAATCGTTAAAGGGAAATTTTCAATGACTTTCGTGAACTTATTAAACAATCGTTCATCTAGTCTCGTAAATAGATCTAAGTAATAAAAACTTGGGAATTCTCTCTCTTCTTTTAAAAGAATGGAATATATTCGATCATCTTGAAGATTGGCGAGGATCCTTAATATTTGTATAGATTCTATGTCACTAGTGCGTTTCTCATTGTAAATGGTTACGCAGTCTTCTATTAGAGAGACCATTCGAAACTTTTCAATCCGATGAAGTGTATTCATTCGAATACTCCATCTACCATGTCTGAGCCTTTTTTTATAATAATTATGGAAGACTTGTTCAGCTAACTCCTCAATCCTAATTGAAGTGTCTGTATTTCCTTTCATCAAAGAATAGTATTTTGCAAGTACCTCTTCAAATGCATCCATCATGGACGGCTGATCCGGGACGACAAGGTTTTCCTTCCCGCGAATTGCTGAATCAATATGTTTAAGATAGTATTTCTTCCAATGTTCCTTTTGTCTTTCGAATTTATTAGAGTGAATCTTTCGGATAACCAGAAAAATAAAAAGCACATTTAAGACTATAAAAAGCATTAGTGAAATTTGGAAAATTATAAATATTCCATTCATATAGCCGACTCACTCTTTCTCTTAAATCATTTTCTGTATAAGCCTTCGAATTCTCGCTTCTAGTTCCACCATACTAAAAGGCTTCGTAATATAATCATCGGCACCTAGCTCCAAAGCTTTAACTATATCTTTCTCGGATTTCCTTCCAGTCAGCATCATGACCGTATAGCGACCACCGCTTTCATTGCGCAGTTTGCGAAGTACTTCAATTCCATCCATACGGGGCATGATGCCATCTAGCAATACAAGGCATGAAGAATTTCCTTGATGCCAGCTATCTTCAAAGAAACTTTCGCCTTCTCGATAACTTCTTACCTCTATTTCATATCTTCCGTCAGATTGAAACTGTTGAAGTTGAGATGTTAATAATGTCCTCATGATTTCATCATCATCTACCACTGCAATACGAATCGTTTTCATTGGTTTCGAATTAACGAGATTACTCTCATAAACGATGATTTGATTTCGGCCATTCGCTTTTGCTCGATACAATGCTTCATCTGCTTGATTTAGTAGTTCTTTATTTGAAGATACGGAATCAATATCTACAACGCCTCCAGAGAATGTAACTGAAAAGGTCTCCTTCTTAACACGAAACGTTTTGGATCGAAATCCACTAAGAAGACGACTAAGAAACTTTTCTGCCTGAGTAGCAGTTGTATCCGGTAAAATAAGGACAAATTCTTCACCACCATAGCGAATAAGTGTATCTGTACGTCTTTTCTCATTCATAATATAATGAGAGAGTTTTTTCAGTACCTGATCTCCAATCAAGTGACCAAAACGATCATTAACCGATTTAAAATGGTCAATATCAAACATTGCAAGAGAAGCTTTATCACCATTTCGTACAAGGTCATAGCGCATATAATTCAGTTGTGTTTCTAGGAACTTGCGATTGTAGGCCCCAGTCAATTCATCTGTTAATACAGAATGAACGACCGTTTTACGCTTCTTAATTTTAAGATTCACCCGTAATAAGTACTCTTCAATTGATACATCATGACCAAGAAAATCATCCGCCCCAAAATTGTAACCTTCTATTCGATTTGATATTGAGCTCTCGGAATCTGTCAAAATTAATGGAATAAATTGCAATTCTGCCTTCTCTCTCATTTCTTTTGCAATTCCAAATTCATCTGCCTCAACCAATTGAAAATCTACTATGATGCAATCTGGATGCATGTCGTATAAAGCTGTGTGAGCTTTTGAGAGATCCATAGCCGCAAACACGAGATAACCTTCTTTTTCTAAATTGGCTTTCATCTCAATTAAATTCATTGGGTTTGGATGAATTAACATAATCATTCTTTTTACTTCAGACTCTTTATCTTCACCATTATATAATGCTGCTTGCTCGAGTATTTCATCCATAACATTTTCTAGAAGCTTAATCGTTTCTTCATTGCTGAATGAACGCTCACTTTCTACTTCAAATTGTGTAAGTAGAGCTTCTGCCTTTTCAGCAGCCTGTCCATATCCCACTGTTCCAGCAGTCCCTTTAAACGTATGTAAGAACTGATATAATTCTTTCTCTGATATGCTCTCGTTTCTAGCTTTGATTTCCTCGTATTTATCTTTCATATTCGAGACGAATTTCTTCCTGTATTTTTCCAATTAAAAAGCCCCCTATTGATGCAAAGAGTGAAAATTGTCGAATCACTAAATACTTTCATCATAGTTTAGATTAAGACCTCGTACAAGATTTATTGTGTAAGTTTTCCAGCTAATCTAGTAAACAGGTAAATAGGAGCGGCACGAACTTCACACACCTCTATCTACGGTGAAAATAGTAGCAATAATAATGAAGGAAGACAGAAAGACCTTATTCTTTACTTTCACTCCATTCGACTGTAGACTACTCTTTATGGTTTTATTTACCTAGGTAAACTTTCGAATGGAGGAAAATATGGTTTCGACAAATGACATCTTTCACACACTTCATCAACAAGTTCGCTATATTACAAAAGAAATGAATGAGAAGCTTAAAGCTTATAATCTCTATAGTTCGCAATGGTCCATCCTCTACTGCCTTGACCAATTCGGTCCAATGAAACAAACAGATATCTGGCAGTATTTAAATGTCGAGGCACCTACTACGACACGAACGCTCGCTCGAATGGAAAAAAACAATTGGGTTGTTCGATTAGAAGGAAAAGATAAGCGTGAGCGAATCGTTCAATTAACTGACAATGCAAAGCTTCTAATACCAGAAATCAAAGAGTCCATTCATCAAATGGAACAATCGCTCCTTAAAAACTTAGATTCTAATGAAATACAGCAGTTTCATACTCTCTTAAAGAAAATCGGTTATAAAGGGGTTGACGTAAATGTCTACTAAACGACCAATTTGGACGAAGAGCTTCATCAATATATTTGTTAGTAATTTGTTTGTATTTATTGTTTTCTATGCACTCTTAACGTTACTCCCAATTTACGTAACAGATGCAATTGGAGGTAGTGAATCACAAGCGGGGTTAATTATTACGATCTTCTTGCTGTCTGCTATTATTGTCCGTCCTTTTTCTGGCAGATTAATTGATCGTTTTGGCAAAAAGAAAATGCTTGTGACAAGTGCAGGATTCTTTGCTATCACATCATTTATCTATCCACTAGTAGATCACTATTTTGCTTTGTTGCTACTTCGCTTCTTCCATGGTGTTTGGTTTAGTATCGTAACAACAGCTGCAGGAGCTATTGCTGCCGACTCTATCCCTAGAGAACGTCGTGGGGAGGGCCTAGGATACTTTGCGATGTCTATGAATCTAGCAGTTGTGACAGGGCCATTTATCGCTCTTACTCTTCTTCAATTCGTTTCTTATGTGACGATCTTCCTTATCCTTAGCGCCATTATGATCGTAGGGGTCCTATGTACACTTGGAATCAAAACGATTGAAAATAGTGCACCTGTTAAAACTTCCAAACTAGCATTTGAAGATTTGTTTGAGAAAAAGTCATTTCCCATCGCAATCGTCGGACTTTTTGTCGCTTTCTCGTATGCGAGCGTCATTTCATTTATTTCACTATACGCTAAATCACTCGGTCTACTTGATGCAGCAGGATTCTTTTTCGCAGTATTCGCAGTCGCTATGCTCGTTTCAAGACCATTTACTGGACGATTGTTTGATACGAGGGGGCCAAATACTGTGATCCTCCCTGCTTTTGTTTTATTTGCGATTGGTCTTATGACTCTGAGCTTCACAAACGTTGCATGGATGCTCCTTCTGGCTGGAGCTTTCATTGGGCTAGGGTATGGATCAATCGTACCAAGCTTCCAAACTTTAGCCATTCAGGCTGCACCTGAATCACGAAGTGCTCATGCGACAGCTACGTTCTTCACCTTTTTCGATACTGGAATTGCTACAGGATCCTATGTCCTTGGAATTATTGTAACAACGATGGGTTACGCCAATTTGTATATGAGTCTCTCGATTTTCGTGATTGGTATTCTTTTCTTCTATCAATGGGTACGAAAACAAAACCGAACAAGGAAACAACTGCAATCTCAAACGAATTACTAAGGAAATGCTTACCATAGCGATTTAATGGGTTGAAGTATGGTGGAATAATGAGCTATCATTGGAGAATCTTATTTTTCATGAGAGCGAGTTGACAACAGTGCAAGTAATTGAAGCAATTAATGCTATTCTTTGGGGACCAATCATGATTACTCTCCTTCTAGGAACTGGACTCTTTTTCACAATTCGTCTTGGATTAATCCAGTTTACAGGGCTAAAAGAAGGTTTTCGTCAAACGTTCGGTCCTCTTTTCTCTAAAAAGAAACAGGACGGTATATCATCTTACCAAGCTCTTTCAACAGCTATTGCAGCGCAAGTGGGGACAGGAAACTTAGCTGGTGTCGCTACAGCCATCGCTGCTGGTGGTCCAGGAGCCATCTTCTGGATGTGGATTTCTTCATTTCTTGGAATGGCCACTATTTTTGCTGAAGCCGTCCTTGCTCAGAAATATCGAGTGAAAGAAAATGGAACTGTAAAAGGTGGTCCCGCTTATTACATCCGTGATGGTCTAGGAAGCAAAAAGATGGCAGCCTTTTTCGCAGTCGCCATCATTGCTGCTCTTGGATTTGTAGGCAACATGGTTCAGTCCAATTCTATTGCAGAAGCGTTCAATACTGCATTTCAAATTCCACCATTAGTTATTGGAATTGCAGTAGCGTTTCTGATCAGTTTAATTTTGTTTGGTGGTATTAATCGAATTGCCAAATTTGCTGGTAACGTTGTCCCTGTAATGGCACTTCTCTATATTGTCGGGGCTTTTATCATTCTTATTCTTCAATATGACCAGGTGCTTCCTGCACTCTCACTCATTGTTGAATCGGCCTTCACCCCTGAATCTGCTGGGGGCGGTGTACTAGGTGCATCAATTAAAGAAGCAATACGATACGGTGTTGCAAGAGGATTATTCTCAAATGAAGCAGGTATGGGGTCTACTCCACATGCACATGCTGTTGCCGAGGTGAGACATCCAGCACAGCAAGGATTTGTTGCAATGGTTGGCGTTCTGATTGACACAGTCATCATCTGTACGGCGACAGCCCTTGTCATTCTCGTTACAGATGGTGCGAATTCGAACCTGACAGGCATTGAGCTTACACAAGCTAGTTTCACGAGTGGACTAGGAAGCTTTGGTGTGTACTTCATTGCGTTCAGTCTTTTGTTCTTTAGTTTCACAACAATACTTGGTTGGGCTTATTTCGGTGAAACAAACGTAAATTATTTATTTGGTGAAAAAGGTGTTCCTTATTATCGTGCAGCTGTTCTTTTCTTCATTATTGGTGGTACAGTTCTAAACGTTCCATTTGTTTGGCAGCTAGCGGATACTTTTAACGCATTTATGGTATTACCTAACGTCATAGCCTTAATTGCTCTAAGTAGCGTTGTAAAAAAGACATATAATGAATTCACCACCTAAAAAACGATGCACCCTCGGGTGCATCGTTTTTTATTCTATTTAACGAAGGTGTGTGTTGATATTTAAACTCCTAATCAAGATCGATTCGTTACTAACATCGAGGACATTAATACCCGTATTATCCTGAAAAATTTTGCGGTAGTTTGAAAAAGGCATTCCAAGTATACCCGCAAGAAAGAAGCGGATGGTATTATTATGAGCGACAACCAGGACTGTATCTTCGGGATGTTTTTCTCCTATTTCTTTAAAAAAGGAGGACGCTCGCTCATACATTTCACGTGCCGTTTCACCTGTTCTACCTGCTCTCGTCTCCCACGGGTTTGCCATCCAGTTCTCCCATGATTCAGGATCCTGCGCAATAAATTCTTTCTTTGATCTTCCTTCCCACTCTCCAAAGTCACCTTCATAGATTCTTTCATCAGTTTGAATAGAGAGCCCAGCATCTCCTAGAATAATTTGAGCTGTATCACGCGCTCGAATTAATGGCGAAGCATATGCGAAATCGAATCGAACACTGTTCAGAAAGATTCCAGCATCTTCTGCCTGCTTACGGCCAATTGATGATAGACCTATATCGGTCCTTCCACAGTAAAGATCTCCCGCAGCGTTCCACTCACTCTCACCGTGTCTTATAAGGTACACTCGTGTCATAATGATTCCCCCAAGGTGTTATTATCTCTATTTATCACAAGCAATCTCTCTTACATACATCATTCCCTTCATTATGTCTGTCACAAATGATGTATGCAAGTACTGCTCACTATAAGAAATCCGCCAGCACATATGCTAGCGGATTAGATTCTACTAAATGACTTGTAAACCTGCTTGGTTAAGAAAGTTCCATGGCTTATTAAAGTGAGGTTGGAAGAAGAAATCAATGAACCCTAACTCATCGACAGTCATGTTGTTTTGGATACAGACTGACAGTGTATTAATTGATTGTGTTACATCTGCTTTAGAGATGACCTGTGCACCTAGAATTCTTCGACTTTCATCATCATAAACTACCTTAAGCGTAATCACTTCATAGTCTGGCATAAATTCAGGCCTGTTGTTTTCTTCTATTGTGATTGTTTTCACATTCATACCCGCAGAAAATGCGGCTTTTTCAGTTAAGCCTGTGGAAGCCATGCTAAGATCAAATAGGTGCAATCCTGATGTTCCCTGTGTACCCATATATTTAGTCGTCGGTTTAACAATATTACGTCCTACAAGCGTTCCCATTCGTACAGCATTTGTAGCAAGAGGGATATAGGCATGCTCACCAGTTGGGTTGTAGCGGATCGCGCAACTATCACCTGCAGCGTATATATCTTTTTTGCTGGTTCTCATATACTCGTCCACTATGATTGCTCCATTTGGTAACATATCGACCTGACCTTTAACAAGTTGAGTATTTGGACGAAAACCTACACAAAGAATAACAAGATCTGATTCATATTCTCCTTTGGAAGTGACAACTTTTGATACGTTTGTATCTCCTTCAAAGCGTGTTACTGTTTCATTCAGTGCGAGACGGATACCTCGATTCCTAAAGTCTTCTTCAATAACCTCTGTAAATTCAGGGTCTAGATACTTGCTTAGGATACGATCCTCACCATCTATCAACGTTACTTCCTTACCATACTTCTGAAAAGCTTCAACTAGTTCTACCCCAATGTATCCTGCTCCAATAACAGTTACTCGCTTTGCGTCTTTTGCTCGCTCGATAATCGTATTAGCTTGATTATAGTTCTTAGATAAGAGTATATTATTAAGCTTAATACCTTCAATTGGAGGGACAATCGGCCAAGAACCAGTAGCCATCACAAGCTTATCGTAAGTGTCATCAAGTTCCTCCTCTGTTTCTAAGTTTTTCACTCGAATACGCCGATTGTCTGTATCAATATCAAGTACTTCATGTCTCATCTTCATCGTAACACCCATCTCCTCTAACTTCTCAGGAGATGAATAGAACAGACCCTGTGGATCTTTCACAACCCCTCCAACGTAAAGGGCAATGCCGCATGATAGAAAAGAAACATTATCATTTCGTTCGTATACAGTAATTTCCGCTTCTGGGTGAAGATTTGCTATATTTGAAACTGCTGCTGTTCCAGCATGAGTACAACCTACAACTGCTACTTTCATTTCTCATTCCTCCTAATACAATTGTGAATTATTTCACATAATAGTAAATGAGAATGTGATGTATTTCACAATTTCTATATTTTTAGTATATAGCTTGAGTTAATACTTCGCAACAACTTTGCTCACCATTTCACATAACGTTCAAGAATAGGTTGAAGCAAAATACTGTCCCCTTCTATTTGGTCGCGTTAGGATAGAAACTAGAAGCTTATACTAACGATTAGAGATAAGAAAAAGGAGTTGCTCTTGCCTTGATAACATTAAGCATTCTTGATCAAGTTCCAATACCAAAAGGAAGTAATTCATATACGGCACTAGAACAAACGCGTGAACTGGCACTTCTAGCTGAACAGCTTGGCTATCATCGTTATTGGTTTGCTGAACATCATAGCACAAAGGGTCTAGCAAGCACTGCTCCGGAAATCATGATGGCGCACATAGCTGCTTCAACCTCTCGTATTAAAGTAGGTTCAGGAGGCGTACTGCTACCACAATATAGCCCTTTTAAAGTTGCAGAAAATTTCCGGCAGCTTGAAGCGCTTCATCCTAATCGGATCGATCTTGGCGTAGGTCGTTCACCAGGTGGAACAGCTAAAACAAGACTCGCCCTTACTGATGGCATCAATAAAAGTCTAAATGAGTTCCCCCGCCAATTAACTGAGCTATCTCATTATCTTACAGACTCCATTCCAAGTGGGCATGACTTTACTGGAATTAAAGCAGCGCCTCATACGGAAACTCCTCCAGCACTTTGGCTATTAGGTATGGGTGAAAATAGTGCTGAGCAAGCTGCTGATCTTGGAATTGGGTATGTGTTCGGGCATTTCATTAAGCCTACTCGAGGTAAAAATACATTAAACACCTACTATGAAAGGTTTCAATACACTTATTATCATCCCAAACCTCAAGCAATTATTGCGATTTTTGTAATATGTGGTGAAACAGATGAGCATGCTGAGGAGCTTGCGCGAAGTCAAGACCTTTGGCTTCTTAGGGTTGAGAAAGGTCTCGATAGTCGCGTTCCTTCAGTAGAAGAAGCCAAAAATCACTCCTATACCAAAACAGAATTGGAACGTATACAGAATAACAGGAGAAGAATGGTTATCGGCTCACCCCAGACCGTTAAACAACAACTGCACGAACTTTCAAACCGTTATCAAACAGAAGAATTCATGGTGCTTACGAATATACACAGCTTTGAAGAACGGAAAAAATCCTATGAACGTCTTGCTCGCATCTACCTTTAATTACAAATAAATAACCCCCCTGGTTAGAAATCAGGGAGGAATTTGTTTTTATTCTTATTATACTTGAGAATGACGAAGCTTATAAAAATTATATAAATTTTTAATAGTTACCTTAACAACTGAATACAATGGAATCGCAATTAACATTCCAATGAATCCATAAAGTGCTGCCGCTACGATGAGTAGCAAAATGATTGTTAATGGATGAATATTAAGTCGACTTCCTAATACAACTGGCGCCACAAGGTTACCTTCAAGCTGTTGCACGACAACCATAATAATAAGGACATAGAATGCCATAATGGGATCCTGTGTCAATGCAACAACAAGAGCAGGGATCACCCCAATAATTGGTCCAAAGAACGGTACTACTGCCGTTACTGTTACGAATAGTGCAAGGATTAAAGCATATGGAAGTCCGATAATCAAATAGCCAATATACATAAGGCTTCCATCAACGATAGCAACAATAATTTGACCGATAATGTAGGCAGAAAGTGTTTGATTAATATTGTGCAGAATCTTCTTTCCCTCATCTTTATGGTTCGTTGGAATAAAGTTTAATAGGAACGGTCTAAGTTTGTGATCATCTTTAAGGAAGTAGAATAGAACAAAAGGCACGATGATGAGAACAGTTGTAGCACTTGTAAGTGCCCCAACGACCTGTGTAATATGGTCTCCAAGATTCTGTGTTAAATCGCCAAGGTAGCCGGTTGCTTTTTGCCTAATGTTCTCCATTGAAAGCATGCCCATATCATTTTTTTCAATTGCTTTTTCAGCTTCGTCTGCCGATTTTTTCAATTTCTCAGGTAGCTGTTTTGAGATCTCAGATACTTGCTTCTGAATTGGATTTGCAAGAAAAGTAAATGCCCCATATAGTAACCCAGTAATACTAGCAAATACAAGTATAATTGCAACAATATCTGTTACATAAGGCAGTCTTTTCACAAACCTTACAATAGGCTTAATTGCATAATACAAAAATCCAGCTATTAAAACTGGATAAAACAAAGTCCCAATGATGGTTTTGACAGGCTTCAATAGATTAAGCTCTGTTAAGAAGAAAAAACAAATAAGAACCAAAATAATACCAGTTATATATTTAAAGAAATCGTGTTTAATCCACATAGCTTGTCTCCTCTACTAAAATAATTACCACTCCATTCATATACCACACATCTCTCTATTCTTAACTACTATAAAGAAAATAGTAGAATTAAGTTTTATAAGAAGATTTTTGTAGTTAAATAAACGTTTGTTTAAGGGAGTTATTCTTAAACAAACGTTTATTTAAACAGTAAAAAAGACACCTATCTAGGTGCCCTTTCTCATTCATCTGTTGATTCTTCAACCATTTTTTCTAAATCTGAAATCGTGCTACCTTCAAAACGTTTGCCATCAACATATAAAGATGGTGTTGAAGTTACACCGAACTCCTCAGCATAAGCGAGATCTGATTTAACTGCTTTTTCTCCAAGACCTTTTTCATAAGCATTCATCACATGTGCGGTCTCTTCTTCGCTCACTAGACCACCAAGTGTTTCTTTCAAAAACGCTATAGTAAAAACATCCTTCTGTTCTGAGTTCTTTGGTTGCTGATCATAAAGCACATGATGAAACTGCCAGAAAACATCATTACCAAGCTCTTCGTACACAACTTCAGCAAATTCAGCGGTACGCTTTGAATCCACGTTAATAAAAGGATAATTGATGAAGTAGAATTTAACTTTACCTGTAGCTATTAGCTTCTCCTGAATAAGAGGGAAGAAAGATTGATTAAAAGATTTACAAGATGGACACTTATAATCACCAAACTCAATAATCTCAACTGGTGCTATTTCGTCACCTAAATAGGGTTGATTTTTCATCATTGACTCGTTGATGTCAGAAGATTGATTAAGTAGAAAGAGAAAGATTAGAGGAATAGTGAGCCCAAAGATTATTATTGACCATTTAACACTTCTCTTTAATTTCTTCTTAGCCATTCATTCACTTCCTCATTTATCTTTCATTACGGTGTTTTGTTGGAACTTCAGCGTCCATCCTTTATTAATTAAGTAGTGACGAAGACTATATGGACCTCCCCCACTTAAAAAGAGTGACAAAGACATCGCTAGAAGAGCAATATCAAGTTCATACCCTCCTAGCATACCTGTTGAACGCTTTACTAAAATTAGCGCTCCAATTAGTATTGAAGAGAACAAAACGCTTACGACTCGTGTCCCTAATCCCACGATCATGAGAATCCCACCTACTAACTCAATTAACCCAACCACATATGCCAAAAATCCAGATAAACCGATCGTTTCAAAAAATGCAACCGTATTGGCAATACCTTCTGAGAATTTGAAAAAACCATGAGCGAAAAAAAGCATTCCTACTATTATTCGAATCGTTAACAACCCTAAATAGGGATAGGTTTTCATCGTTGTTCCTCCCCAGTCACAAACATTATATGACACCGTTCGACACAGTGATCCAATTAAAAGTTATCATAGAAATAGGGACGCTTGCAAAAGGACTTGGACCTACATGTTCACTGTTTCTGTCTTCTAGTCAAAGTAGAATGACGAATAATTTGATTGATAACTTCCGAGAACACTAAGCCAACTGCAATAGATCCTGATATCATGAATGCTCTTGCAGCAAGATTAATAGCACTATTGTAATCATTTTGCACAAAATTCCTCATCGCATCATAGGCAAGCCCTCCAGGGACTAGCGGAATAATACCAGCTACACTAAATATGATGACAGGCGTACGGTACATTTTAGCGAACACTTGACTAATGACAGCTATAAAAAATGACGCAGTAACGGTTGATACAACTGGATCTACGCCTGAAGCCTCCATACAATAGTAAATCATCCAGCCGCACATCCCTACAAATCCACCTTTAATAAGAGAAGATTTGGGTGCATTAAACATTAATCCAAATGCTGCACTAGCAATGAAACTTGTAATAACTTGAGCGATGATCGCCATTTTCTATCTTCCTTTCTACAAAAATGATACAACAATAGCAATACCAGCTCCGATTGCAAAAGCGGTTAGAAATGCCTCTGCTCCTTTGGAGAGGCCAGATATCAAATGACCAGCCATTAGATCTCGAACTGCATTTGTAATTAATAAGCCTGGAACAAGCGGCATAACAGAGCCGATAATAATTTTATCAAGTTGTTCACCTAAACCTGTAGAAACAAAGAAGACTGCTAGTAGTCCAATAACAAATGATGCAAGAAATTCAGAGAAGAACTTAATCGGTACGAGTCGATTAAAGAAATTCACACTAAAAAAGCCTCCACCGCCAGCTAGCACAGCTGGAACAAAATCATTCCATGACCCTTGAAACATGATGAGGAAGCATCCGCTAGCTATTGCAGCAGCAATAAGCTGCTTCGAAAAAGTATAGCGCTCGGTCATTTTATCAAGTCGATCAAGCTCAATGTGAGCATTCTGAATCGAAAGATCACCACTACTAATCCTTCTTGAAATACTATTAACTTTTGTCACTTTATCAAGATCTGTTGTCCGTTCTGATATGCGTATGAGCTGTGTTTTTGAAGGTTCAGGACCTTCAAGCGAGAAAAAAATTCCAGTTGGAGTTACATAACTATTCGAATTGGTAGCTCCACAAGCGTCCGCAATCCTTGTCATCGTATCCTCCACTCGATACGTCTCTCCGCCATTCTGCAACATTACTTTGCCAGCTAACAGACATACTTGGATAACGTCATAAGTATAACTCGATTGATTTTCCATTTACTCGCTCCTGACAAACCTTACCTGTTAATGCTTACTGCTTCTTAGTTTATATGAATGGTATATCTAATATCAAATAGAAATATAGAGTGAAACTTCCATCAGAGGGGTTCATTCCCCCTGATGGTTAGTTGAACCAATCGGACCTTTAGGGGCAGTTTCCCCCACCTAAACGTCTTGAGTGACTTACATTTTTAGGTGGGGTTTTACTGAAATTGCATAAGAAAAGCGCAGGTCAGAGCCTGCGCTTCTCCTAATGAGATATTCTTTGCATTTTTGAATAGATAGACATATAGGTATTCGACTCCTCAAGCTTCCCCATCTCGCGGTAGACCTTTGTTAACCATTGAACTGGAGTAGGGTCTGTTGGATGGAGCTCCATTTCCCAATCGAAGCATGTAATTGCCTCATCATACTGTTTCAGCTTATGATAAAGCTTGCCGAGCTGAAACTGCTTATCGGGATTATCCTGAATTTCTACCATGGTTTGTATAGTTGATAAGATGGCGAGATTCTGATTCCCTTCATATAGAGGCTTAAGCCAGTTATATACGTAGGTTAGTCCATATTCGTTTAGCATTCTTGGTATTAAGGTATGAAGTAACCCTTCAAGGAGAACACGGTTTTCTTTGATACGTAGGCAGTCTTGAAGTAAAAGGAGGTTAATTTTGGTGAAATCTGTTTCTTCTTCATGAAATGCTTTCATCAATAATTCACTTTCACTAGCTGTAAAAGCAGCTTTACGGGCGGTAAGTAAATTAATGGCTTCACTTGTCTTTTTTAAATACATAAGAGCTTGAAATGCTTTTTCTCGGAGGATTTTATGTTGAGGTGCTTCGTCATACATGTTCCATAGAAGAAGGGCGGATTCCGATTCAGTTAACGAATCTTCGATGATCGTGAGCGGATCTCGTTCATCCTGGTTGGATGAATGGAGGTATAGATGAAGGCGCAATGCGGATAGATCTGTGGTTCGCTTATCCTTTTGAAACAATGATTCGAGATACATATGGTTTTTCTCAAGTTCATTATAAGCAAGAATTTCAGAATAGAGCGGATCAACTTCGCGTAGTTCAGTATCTTCTACATCATAAAAACTTCTCATTTTTTGATATTCCAATTTACGAGTCAGTTCTTGGGCCCATTTATTAGTCGGATCAAAATGAAGGAGTATGGCAAGAATCTGGAACGCTTTACGCAGTTGCCCATTTCTTCGATATTCATAAAAGTGTTTTCGCATGAGTTTAATAAGAGTATCAGTGGAGAGAAAAGAATCAAAGTAAGAGAAAATAAAAGATGTTTCTTGGGGAGTATAATGCTTTTGAACAGATTGAAAGACCTGTTTTGTGGATTTTAAAAGCAGAGTTCTATCAGCTAGAAAATGATTAATTAGTGGGTGTGGAGCTTGCAGCACAATTCCTTTTTGAAAAGCTTTTTCAATAAGTGAACCATTCTTCACGTCTACCGTCTTTCCAGTTATAAAATCATCTTTATAAAAGAAAAGATAAAATTTACTACCATTTGATTTTACGGCCTCAAGAATTTTCATTCTATGATGTATCGCAAGCCGCTCGACACGTAATTGGACAGGTCTTTGATTCGAGATAACTGTAACGTTTTGCTGTTGCTCGATCATTGATATCCCTCCCGGGCAGAGCTGATTTTGATGCTTCCACCTTTATTTTACCACTCTGTACCTGATGAAGAAAGAAAACAATATATGATATACTCGAGAAGGTAGTTATAATCGGTTTGTATTCATTTACTAATCTCTTCCACTCTTGAAAGAATTCGAAGTAGAAGGGATAATTGGCTATTTTTACAATGTCAGATTTTCTGACATAACCTTTCTGCCTTTTAATAAAAACAATGTATAATTGGCTATTGTGATGAAAAGTGTATCCTCAGAGTCTAAATGCGATTATTATTTGCATTTTTTTATAACCCATAGTCGTTTTTAAGTTAGATTGTGTGCAGTAGAGGGAAGGTAACTACTAACCTTCTTAATTAATACTAAACCATTATAGAAAGGACCTACATATGGATATTTTAGAAAAAATCGTTTCATTTGGTAATGATTTAATCTGGTCTAATGTGCTTATTTTTATCCTGATTGGTGTTGGGCTGTACTTTACAATTCGATCTCGATTCGTTCAATTTCGCCTATTCGGTGAAATGTTCCATGTTCTTACTGAAAAGGACACAATGAAAGGAAGAAAGAAATCTGTATCTAGCTTACAGGCTTTCTTCATTAGTACCGCGTCCCGCGTTGGTACAGGGAACCTTGCTGGTGTAGCTTCAGCTGTCAGCATTGGTGGTCCTGGTGCTGTATTCTGGATGTGGGTCATTGCACTTCTAGGTGCTGCAAGTGGATTTGTAGAAAGTACGCTTGCTCAGATTTACAAAGTACGTGATGGAGATGATTTCAGAGGTGGCCCTGCATATTACATGCAGCGTGCTTTAAATGCAAGATGGCTTGGTATTATTTTTGCTGTCTTAATCACATTTAGTTTCGGACTTGTGTTTAACTCTGTACAATCAAATACGATCGCCCTTGCATTCGAAAATTCATTCGATGTTAATCGATGGGTACTCGGTGCCATTCTTACTGTTGCTACCGCCATTATCATTTTCGGTGGTGTTCGTCGAATTGCCGTTGTGTCTCAAATCATCGTTCCAATTATGGCTGGTATCTACTTACTTGTTGCAGCTTACGTACTTATCGTTAATTTCACTGAAATCCCAGCAATGTTTGCTCTTATCTTCCAGCATGCTTTCGGGTTGAAAGAAGTAACTGGTGGTGGTGTCGGAGCTGCGATGCTACTTGGAATTAAACGTGGTCTTTTCTCTAACGAAGCTGGTATGGGTAGTGCGCCAAACGCTGCTGCCACAGCAGATGTTTCTCACCCTGTTAAGCAAGGACTTATTCAGGCTCTAGGCGTGTTCGTAGATACGCTCTTAATTGCTACAGCTACTGCTTTTATGGTTATGATGTCAAACGGTTATGTTGATTCAAAACTTGACGGCGTTCAGCTAACACAGGAAGCAATGAATCAACACTTGGGAAGTGGAGCAGGTATTTTTGTAGCTATTGCCGTTCTTCTCTTCGCATTTAGTTCAATTATCGGTAACTATTATTATGGAGAAACCAATATAGAATTCATTAAATCCAGCAAAACAGCTCTTTTCATCTATCGACTTGCCGTTCTGGGAATGGTTATGTTCGGTGCTAAAGCAGGATTTGGAATTGTATGGAGCATGGCTGATCTTTCCATGGGACTCATGGCACTCCTTAACTTAATTGTTATTGCCATTATTGGTAAGGTAGCATTTGTAGCTCTGAAAGATTACCGAGATCAGCGAAAAGCTGGTAAGGACCCTCAGTTCTATGCAGATACAATCAAAGGATTGAAATCAGACATATGGACAGATCGACCTGTTAAAGATAAATCAAACTAATTTACCATTTATCACCCCTTGAACAAGATCGCCGTTTGGCATCATGCTTCAAGGGGTATTTTCTATACTAGACACAGGAAAGGAGCGTTTTAACAAATGAGTGATAATAAAGGCTTAAGTGACAAAGTGAAAGGCGCCGTTTCCAAAACGAAGGGCGAAGTGAAAGACCAGGTTGGCAATGCAAAGAATGATAGCCGCCTTCAAGAGGAAGGAAAGCGCGATAAATCAAAAGGTGAATACCAGGAACGTAAGGGAAACCTTAACGAAGATAAATAAGCATAGAAAAAGGATAGCGAGAACCGCTATCCTTTTTCTATGCTTATTATTTTTACGATCTATTCCCTAGCTTCTTCATGTTATCTTGAAGCTCTAATATACGCTTTGTACCTTCATCGCGAAGACGCTTGTTTTCGTCCTCAATTGCTCTGGTTTCTTCCATTCCCTTCACAATTGTGTTCCACGATTCTTCAATTGTTTCAATTTTTACACTCGGTCTACCAGATAACTTCGCAATTTCCACACTTTGATTGGAAATGTTCTGTGCATTATTTTTCAACATTTCATTAGTACGGCGATCAAGCTCATTCATTGAGTCTGCAACAAGCTTCTGACGTTTAGCTGTAACAGCCTGAATAACGCCATTTTTAAAAACAGGAATGGTAATAATAAAGGCCGAATTAATCTTACCGATTAACTTCGTATTTCCTCGTTGCAACAGTCTAATTTGTGGTGCTGTTTGAATGGAAACCATTCTCGCCATCTCTAGATCATAAATTCTTTCTTCGAGAGTTTGAATTGCATTATTGAGCGTGTCGAGCTCCATTTGCGCCATCTGATCTCCAGCGCTAACTTTTTGTTGAATAGCCGGAACCTTTTCTTGAAGTTCTTCAAGTTTCATTTGTCCTGCGACGACATACTTTTCAAGTTCAACATAATAATTTAAATTATGCTGATACATTTCATCTAAGGTAACGGTAGATCGAGACATCTCATCTTTATACTTGGAAATCTCAACGTGTACCTTCTCGATCTCTCCACCAAGCGTCTGGTATTTACCAAAGATCTTTTCGACCACATCATTACCTTTTTTGAAGAATTTCGAAAGAAAACCATTCTTCGGCTCCTCAAAATCTTTCTTATCGAAACGATCCATGATTTTACCAAGCTGCTTAAGCATGTTCCCAGAATCGGTTACACTAGTCGTACGCATCATCGATAGAATTTTATCTGAGAACTGAGAAATTTCGACCGCTGGTTCTTTACCGAATTCTAGTAATGCCATTTGGTCTTTAACATCAATTTCTCCTGCAAGTTTTTGAACCTCTTGCTCTCCGCGAAGCTTCAGACGTATATCATCCGCCTTCGCTTCCGTTATTTCTTCATTTTTGTCTAATGTTGTTATTCCTGTATCATTCGTCATGGCCGTTCACTCCCCTGATTATAGTTTAATGGATTTAAATAACTTTCTAAACACCGATGGTTCCTTAAAATCCTGTCGAAAAGCCATTTCTTCAAGCCAGTGAATATCAAAATGAGAGGAATCAATGTATCGTTCAATACACTGATGTCCTGGTGGATTATAGAGAATGATATCAAGTCCAAACTCATTTAATAAGTTCAAAACAACCGCGTCTGAACGTGACAGGGTACCATTCATTTCTGTATTATAGAGCACAACCTTTGGAATTTCCTGTGAATAATCAAACGTTTGCATTAAATTCACGAACTCTTCAGGTAAAGTTGTCGTCTGCGAGAATAGATACAGTTTCGTATCCTCTTCCCTCTCTGACCCTTCTGGGAGCAACTTTGGTGCTGCGCACATTCTGGAGATAGCATGTCCAATCGCTTTTTGTGTTTCAATTGGCAAATGCTTATACTGCCACCAGTTCCCTTGCATCATAAGCTCAGGATCAAGTACTCCATCCCGATTTAATGAATGTTGGTAATGGAATTTCTGATTAGCCCTCGTTTCAGTTGTAAATGGAAACTCTCGAATCATTACAGTGGATTTTGATTCACTTAAATCCTGAAGCCGATTCCAGTATTCTTTTCTATTCTCAGAAACTCCCATGATTTTTGCAAACAAAGAAGGGATATGAACTGTCCCTTTTTCAGCCTTAAAATTTGGGCGAATGAACGCCTTCTCTTTTGCAATCAAGAATAGTTCATCGTAAGTTGTCTTAAGCGTAATTGATTTAGGTGAGTAGTTTCTAAGCTGCCACGGCTTAAATAGCTGTGATCCTTCATGGTGTAGTACGGTATCCATTTCTTTTGTAGCCCTATAGGCTACCGTAGAACGTCTTTCTGGTTTCTCCATTGGGAAAGGTTCGAGCCCAACGGTTGATGGCAGAGTTTTCTTTTTGATGAAACGTTCTTCTGGATCGATAGTAGCAAAAGAATCAATACCTTCTGGATGAAAATAGAGCACATCACATCCAAGTACTATTGAATAAAGAAGGAAGTATTGCTGACTTTTAGATGCTTCTCCGTACCAGACAATCCCGGGCATTTCAATTTGGATATCCGATTCCTTAAGCCAAGGATCAAGATGATTCCACGTCCATTTCATTAAATCAACCAGTACCCTACGAAAATCAGGATGATTAAATCCATCTTTATGATGTTGTTCAAACAACTCAAGAATTGTAATTAAGGACTTTCGTATGTGGCGGTGCATTGTTTGATCTGGATGAGATGGAATAAGCGTCGCACCTTCTAGAAATGCTACGAATCGATTAGCAGACAACCCATTTTCTTTCTGATTGATCGAGTGGATCGATTGGATAGCCTGAAGACGTTCTGGCGTGATCACCTTATTCAATTCTTCACTTAAAACGTGAAATTTCTCTGATTTATAAAATTCATGTAAATGAAGAAAGTATTCATTCTCATCATAATAGCTCCCCAGAAATCTTCCAGCTATCTGATTTATGATTAACTCCTTGCCGTTTTCATAAGGATTACGTTCTGGAAACGGCTTGAATAGTAAATTATTTAAATTCTCATCATCTAATGAAGCATTCTTGATAAGAATCCGTTCATAGTGACTCATGATGTTCTCCCCGCTTTCTCATTCCTTTCCGGCGACCAGTGTGGCTTTAAAGCCCTCAATAACTGTCTTTATAGGATCGAATATGAAACAGTCATGTTCTTCAGAATGGTTATCTATTAAACTATTATTCATTCCAATATAACATCTTCTATAAAACAGAATAACATACTATTTCTTCCATCATTAACAAATTTACTTTAGTTATAATGTTGAATGTGATGCAAGTTGACCTAGAATAGACTCTATTATTTCTTCTGAAGCCTTCATGCCACTTTGTTTTGTTCGGCGTAAATCCGGATAAGTCTCTAAAACCTCACCATGTGCTGGTGCATAGCCATCATCACCATTTTGAATCAGGTCGTAATCAAGTAAAGAATCGCCTGCTGTGTGAATGTATGTTAAAGATAACTCTTTCTTTAAATAGTCTACTGCATTCCATTTGTTCACAGGGGCTGGAACGAAATACAACTTTCTTCCTTGTAAACTAGGTTGCCACCCCTGCTCTCTTGCCCAGTCGAACAAACGAGTAAGTTCTTCTGAAGGTACTTCGTCTCGCTTAATGATTAAATACACAAAAAGGTGATCTGCATCCCTTATTCGCTCAATCCAGTTTCCTTTCACAAGGGATTCGAGTTTATTCACAAAGTCATCTAGAGGTAAACATTTCTCTAAACAACTTTTAATATGATCAGACCAATCTTGAAGTATTTCTCCATTTCTTAGAATATGACCACCATTACTTGTTACCACGTATTCTGGTACAATCTCATCTTGAAAAAGTGAAATACGACGATATTGCTCAATCGTCCTCGTTGTAACAGGAATGAAATGCATTTCCTTATTTATGGTGTGCAGTAATCCTTTTGTTTTGTTCGATATATAGGAGATTTCTTTTCCTTCGAGCGTTTCAATCAATTGAAAGTCTTCTTCACTGAACTGTTTCATCAATTTATTAGAATATATTAACGTGCGATCTAAATCGCTTGCGAATGCCCTCATTATTCTTGCTCCAATGGTTTAATCAAACCACAACACGAGTATGACATGCCTGTGTATTCCTCAATTGGAACCCCACGGTCTCTTGCAAGAACTAAAATATGCTCAAGGTTCATCTCAGCATCTGGGTGCACAAGAATTTTCCATGGGACGCGACGCAATAGTACACGCGTCGTTTCTCCAACACCAGGCTTAATAAAATTCGTATTTGCCATACCATAATCACGCTGAATGTTTTCTATAGATGTAAGACCTTTCCACTGAGGCTTTTGAGATTCGTTCATGATTTCTGACAATCCTTTATCGACTTCGCTCGCAATTAGTGGAAACTGTGTGCATATCGTATCGACATATAGATTGGATACATCTTCTTCTAGAAGCTCAGAGTAGTATTTCCCTCCATGAAAATCACCTTCGTTAATCCACTTCGAATTAAGAACCGTTCGACTCACAAGGCCTGAAACAGTAGAATTCAAACAAGCACTTGGAATTAGAAAATCCTCTCTTGTTCCATACAATTCCGAGCAGTCCCCAGGATCTGCAAGTACTGCGAGTTTACTTGATAAATTCGTTCCATTTGATTCATTGTAATGAGCAACAGATTTCGTTAACTCGTTCGTGATAGCTCCTTTTCCAGTCCATCCATCAACAAACGTGATTTCATGGTCAGGGTGTTGTTTACGAATATAAGTGAGCGCTTGATCATCGATTCCTCTATCGCGAATAATAGAGATACTATAATGAGGAAGTTCTCTATTATATTTAAAGGATATATAGCGTTTAATTAATACGCCAATTGGTGTTCCTGCACGGGCAAGCGATACGAGAGCTACTTGAAAGCCTCTCTCTGCTATAATTTGCTCAGCTACAATACCTACAGCCACAGCCACTTTATGCTTCGTATCTTCTAGAGAATGATAGAATAACGACATGTATTCGTCAGTCGGTTTGTATTCAATTGGAAGCATTTCGGAATAATGCGTTCCCTGCTGAATCGCCTGTTCCCGTTCCGTTGTGCTTTTTTCCATGCTGATCTCAGATAAATCTTTAAGCAGGAACGTTACGTCCTCGTCAGGATAACTCCCCATTTTCTTTACCTGTGTATGCAATTCTTCCACCTCTTTCTTCACGAACACGTCACGATATGAATTTTGTTAATCTTTCTTTCAGCTAATAAAGAAGTAAGACTTTGCGCTTCTTCTTCTGATACCTCTTTCTCAAACATGATAACAGCGCGGTCGTATTTCCCAACCGGAATGTTATATACATAATGCTGAACGGACTGATCTTCAGGATTAGGAAAAGTAAATCCACTTCGAATAGCATATCCTTCTGAATCAACAGGCTGGACAGGACTTCGTGTTGTTGAATGATAATAGATGTCCCCGTGCAGGTAGGAAGCGATCTTCATCGGTATATACATAAACTCTCCAGTTCCGAGACATAAGGTTTTTCCGCCCTGAATTTCTCTGTTTAATTGATTCGATGCATTCTGACAGGATTCCTCTATCTTTTCTTTAACGGAATCATCAATACCAAAGCGACCGCTGTCTGCTAGATAGCTAGAACCTGATAAATGACGGAAGTGAGCAGAAAGATCATGCCGCTTTACCACTGCTCCATTCAGTTTTGATATACTAGAATGAAACTCGTTAATAGGCTCCTCAAGAGGTTTCCCCTCAAAAGAGATCGTCCCCTTTAAGAGAGAATGAACGGTGATGGTAATGTCTATTTCTTTTTCCAAAGCCCTATACTGATTAATGTGCTCTTCGGAACGCCAGTCTAAAAGAGAGAGTACGGAATAATGATTGCGAGGATATTTGGCGTGGAGCTCTTTAATAATATTCAAGCACGTTTTCCCTGTTGTAATTTCATCATCTACTAAAAGAATAGGATGAGCTTTTCGCAATATTGATTCATCAGCATAACACCGTTGGTCCACTGCGTGCGAGTGCTCTTCTTTAAAATTAAATTCCGGTGTTAGCTCGTCAACTGCTTCCCTAGTGGTGTGGATATAGTAAGCTTGATCAAAGCAATCAAACACAGCGTGTCCAAGTGCTGTTGCTGTCTCCGCAAATCCGATTACAATAGGTGCATCTTGAAGTTTCAGAGGCTTACTCTTTAATAAGTCATATGTTTTTCTAAGCTCTTCCCTCTCATTAGAAAGAAAGCCATTCCTCACATCTTGTATGTGCTCTAAAGGCGTGTTCATCACACTCTCATAGTAAGATAAGGCAAGTAACCCAGACGCAAGCAGAGGTTTATAAGGATCTACTGGGATATGCTTCCCGAGCATCTTGCTAACAAACAAGAAACCTCTCTTTTTATTTATTCTTGCAGCCATGTTAAAAAATTCATCAACCGGGATAGTTAGCCTGTTTTGAGTAACGTTCAGATTCACGCTCATCTCCGACAAGATTGGAAAATGGTATTGTGTCGGTAAGCATTTTGAGGAAATTGTACTGTTCATGATACACCCCGTATATGTCAGATTTAGTTATGATCTTCATCGCCCATTTGTAGTGCGGTTTAATTTCATTCATTTTATTATAGGAAGCGCTCTTCAATACGCCAACTTCTCCACTAGCGTTCTCAATAATGCTCAATGCATCATGATATTCCTCTTTAGTAACGACATTCACGCTTTGTACCACCTTAATGTGGGAGGGGTGAATGACCGTTTTTCCAGTTAGTCCATTTGATAAATCAAGCAGAGTTTCATTAAGAAGCCCCGCATTATATTCGTTAACTTCTGATAGAGCATGGTTTAAACCGTCTTTTTTACTATCGAAATACTCCCACACAGGACCAGATACAATAAAGTCCCTTCCGAAGTAATTCACTACATCAGAGATGAAATCTCTCATTATTGATATGTCATAAATAGGCGTTTGAGCATTTCGTCGAATACCGTACAGCCCACAAAGGTCTGTTGCACCTATTCGCACATTAAGAATAGAAGACTCGTATTTTTGAAACAGCGAAGACAGGTACTGAAATTCCTTAAACCTGGTTTCTTTATACATAAGCTCAGGCGATTCTAGAATTGGCATACTGTACAGTCGTACACCACATTTATTAGAAGCTTCTTCAAGAGCAGAGAAATATAATTCAGCGTTAGATGATGAAATTTTCGGGAATACAAAGCCTGTTAAATACTCTATAGAAGTTCCGAGCCTCTCAGATACTTCACGCAATTGATTAGCTGAACGAACGCGAATAAAGATAAGTGGTAACTCTCCTATGGTTACGACACCTTGCATAACCGCTCGTTCTATTTCCTCAAAATGTGCAATAGTCTGATCGACTGCTTCTGCAAGGCGGTTATCTCCCACTGCATCTTCAAGATCGAGAACAATGGTACTAACCTCTTTGTATTTCTGATTAATAATCAATCCAGATATGTCTCTCCTGATAGCAGGCATATAAAGAGCAGCGCCAACAGCATAGGAGAGTTTTTCTTTTGCATCGTATTTCGTTATTGGAGAAGGCTCTTTAAAGAAAACTTTTTGTTTCTCAGAAGCCGAAAGGTATTGAAAATATTCCATTATCGTCACCCCCTACCCATCATCTTTGTTCAAATAGTTGTATTTTATCGTAAAAAAAGAAGGAGAACACTTATGTCTCCTCCTAATCTTGCTATTCATTCTCTTTAGCTGATGCCGTTTCTTCCGCATACGGACGATTTCTGTTGTTAAAGTAATGAACAACGAAAGTTCCAAGGAACGCAATGACGATAATGCCAAAGAATGCAACGTGTGGTATTTCGATATGAAACACACTTAAGAACATTTTTAGAGAAATAATTGCAATCAAAACGAATGCTGTATTCTCCATCTCAGGTACTTTTTCAATTAGCTTAAGGAATACGCCTGCTACTGTTCTCATAAGGAGAATACCAATCATACCTCCAAGTATTAGAACCCATACCTGTTCAGATATCGCAAGTGCAGCCAGAATACTATCAGCTGAGAATGCAATATCCATTAGTTCTACTGAAATAACAGTTGCCCAGAACATACCGAACGTACGAACAAGCCAGCTGTCTTTCTTCATGCCATTTGTGCCTTCTTCTTCACCTTTACTTCTAAAGTGTTGAATAACAATAAATGCAAGGTAAGCTGCACCAAAGACCTTAATCCACCAGAATTTAATCAAGTACATTCCTATTCCGATAAATAAGAAACGGAAGAAATAAGCTCCAATTAGTCCATAAGTTAGAGCTTTTCTTCTTTTTTCTGGTGGTAGGTGTTTAACCATAACGGCAAGAACCAGTGCGTTATCGGCTGAAAGTAAACCTTCTAAAAGAATTAGCGTACCAATCAATCCCCACGCAACAGGGTCAGTTAAAACTTCTCCCCACATTTCCCAATCAAAGAATGAGGCATATGTGTTAAGAATTTCTTGTAAGATTTCCACTTGATGTTTCCTCCTAATGTCAACTAGCTAAGCCTTACGTTAAACGTCTAGGCCATAATTTCTACAAAGGGAAGCAAGTCCGCCAGAGAACCCACTACCGATTGCGTTGAATTTCCATTCGTTACCGTGGCGATAAAGTTCACAAACGACAACAGCCGTTTCTATTGAGAAATCTTCGCCAAGATCAAATCGCAACAGCTCTTCTCCAGTTGATTCATCTGCAAGACGAACAAATGCATTCGATACTTGTCCAAAGTTCTGGTGACGCGTCTCAGCATCATGAATGGTTACCGTAATACCAATTTTATCTACGTGAGATGGAATTTTGAAGAAATCTACGATAAGTTGTTCGTCATCTCCATCACCTTCACCAGTACGGTTATCTCCGGTATGAATGACCGATTTGCTCGGATGCTCCAAATTGTTATAGAAAATAAAATCTAGGTCATCCTGACATCGATTATTAGCATCAACTAAAAACGCAGATGCATCAAGATCAAAATCTGATCCGCCCTGATATTTATTCGTATCCCACCCAAGTCCTATGAGTCCTTTAACGAGTCCAGGATTTGTTTTCGTTAAATCAATTCTCTGTCCTTTTGATAATTGAATACCCAATGTCATCCCCCAATTCGCGTTTATATTGGAATGGCAAGAGGGCTTAGCCCTCTTGCCACAAAGAAGAGTTTATCCGACTTGCAAACCAAAATCAGAAGCGATTCTTGCAAGACCGCCTTCATAGCCTGATCCTACTGCAGAGAATTTCCATTCGCCGTTATGGCGATATAATTCTCCAACAATAATAGCTGTTTCAATCGAGAAATCTTCTCCAAGGTCATAACGAATGAGCTCTTCATTAGAATCTTCATTAACAATTCGCACAAATGCATTGGATACTTGTCCAAAGTTCTGGTTACGAGCTTCCGCATCGTGAATTGTAATAACAAATGAGACTTTTTCAACTGTAGAAGGAACGTCTTGAAGGTGAACCTTCACTTGTTCGTCGTCGCCAGCGCCTTCTCCTGTACGATTATCGCCAGTATGAACGACTGAGCCGCCGCCACCTTCAGTCTGGTTATAGAAAACAAAATCTTTATCAGATGCGCATTTACCATTGCTATCTAATAGGAATACACTTGCATCAAGGTCAAAGTCATTTCCACCATCGTATTTGTTTGTGTCCCAGCCAAGTCCTACAATAACCTTTGATAGACCAGGATTCGTTTTTGTTAAATCTACTTTTTGTCCTTTTGATAATGATACAGCCATGCTATTCAGCCCCTTTTAGATTTTTAAGTAGTTTAGTATTTCTTTGCAATGTCGCTTAAGCCAGCGTCATTCGTTCCATTACCAATCGCCGCGAACTTCCATTCAGAACCGTGACGATAAATTTCTGCTACAAATAGGCTCGTTTTACCAGAGTAGTTGTCTGTGAGATTGAACTTAATTAGCTCTTCTTGATTCGATTGATTCACTACACGGATAAATGCATTCTCAATCATGCCAAAGTCCTGTTTGCGTTTCACTGCATCATAGATGTTAACAACAAAGACTAACTTCGTAATACGCTGTGGGACTTTGCTTAGATCAACCAAAATTTGCTCATCATCGCCGTCTCCAGCACCTGTTAAATTATCACCTGTGTGGTTAATACTTCCACATGCGCTTTTCAGGTTACCGAAGTAAATCAAATCTTTCTTCGAAGTTAGCTTGTCATCCTCAAGCATTAGAAGGGAAGCATCGCAGTCAACGTCAGCTCCGCCACCGCCGCCTCCGAATAGACCGCCTAGAAGGCCGCCACCTTTCTTTTGCTGAACAGGATCCCAGCCAAGGCCAACCATGATCTTCGATAAGCCTGCATTTCCTTTTGTTAAGTCGATTCGTTGACCTTTCTGCAATGAAATCGTCAAATCGTATCACTCCTATTAATAGATTAAAAACAAGTATGATGTAATAACTAGTAATCTTAATTTTATAGTGCCTATTTTGTTATACGTGCCTAGATTTCAAAAGTTTCAAGTTTCAACAAAATAAATACGTTTTTGAACAAGAAACCTTTTCTTTCTATTTAAAATTAACATATTTTCAGATAAAATGAATCCTTTAACACTTAAGAATTGATAGGCTTACGCAACATATTGTCGATTTCGTCAATTATTTACCACGTTTTTCTTCTTTTCTATAAGAAACACAACGTGAATTTTACGTAAGAACTATTTCCTTCTCAATGTGGCTCGCACGAATTCCCATAGTTGGTTTAAACTCTTCTATCTGACTATTACCATGCAATAATAGTTTGATTGCCTCATAAGGAATATTCACACCGGATAAGCAACTAATATTTAGCCCACCTGCCATCCTAGGATTAATTTCAAGAAGCTTTGGTACACCTTTACTGAACTTCACCTGAATATTGGATATGTAATCAATGCTGTACTCTCGATGAAGGGCACGTGCGATATCGAGAAGTTCTTGATTCTCTTCCAATTCTCTTATTCGCCCTCCAGCCTTCTTTCTGGGAATAGCAAGGTGCAACTCACCGTCATAGGCAAGACAATCAATGCTATACTCATACCCGTCCAAATACTCAAGAACCATTAAGTCAGGAAACGTATCCTTCTGACTTAAAATGGAACAGGCATATTCAAATGATATTCTTCGTGAAACTCCTTCTGTCAACAGTTCTTCAATCGTCTCCTGCCCCTCTTTAATAACACGAAAACCATTTGCTCCTTCACCTATTACAGGTTTAAAACAAACCGTGTGACCTTTTTTAGTGAGATCAGAATAGGCTTTTCTAAAATCATGTACATTGGTAACTACAGCATAGTCAGGAATCGGGACAAGAGGGATGCCTTTTTCTTTTTCTCGTTCAATAATCGAATGGTACATAGCAGCTTTATTGTCCATCAGTGCCATCAATTCTGCGTTACAAACAAGCACTTTAACACCAATTTCGTGGAATTTCGAGAGGTTTTGTGAGATGAGGACGTTTTCTTTCCTTGGAATGAATAGATCAATTTTCTTCTCCTTACACACGCTTAGACAATAGTCGATGTAAGCCTCACCACTAATGTCAGGTTCGACAAAAGCATGATCACAATACTGTAAATACAGGGCATCTTCATTTGGATGTGAGCCGTAAATTTCAAACGCTGCTCCATCTTCATTATTTCGAATCAATTCAATATAATGCGCGACGGTTGTAAACCATCTGTTAAACCAAATTTTCGACATAGTTTGCTCCTTTTTTGCTGTGAATCTACTTAGTGCCAGCTACCCAGTTCATTCCCCAGTTGTAGGCACGGTCCATTTGCTTATGACCATTAAAGTACTCTACGAGCCTTTCCACCTTAAACGTCCTATTGTCTACATTCTCCACCATTGCAATCGCGCACATATTCTGCCCATTTCGGTGCTCATCCAGCTTTACTGTGATACCTTCCCCATTCTGGTATGTAAGTGTAACAACACCATCTGCTTCAGACCAATTCGCTGCACCTTCGTAAATAAAAGCATAAATTACAATTCTGTTAATCTCTGAAATGCGACTACCATTTATTCTTAAGTTCTCTCCACCAGATATCGCACCTGTTCGATCATCTGCATCTAATTGCATGTAAGGATAATATTCGAATGAGCCAAACACATTTCCTAGTGCTTGGACGCACCCTTTCTCTCCACTTTTGAGTTCATAAAGACATCCTAGGTCAAGATCCGTATTCTGAGGCTGACTTTTGAAAAGCGTTGAGAAAAAACCCACTTGTTGTTTAGCCAGGCTCCAGTTTAAATTCACTAGAATCTCACCAATAGGTTTGTTTGATTTAGAAAGATTAATAGACTCGCCTTTTTTCTTTAATTCTATCATTACACCACTCCTACTTAAGTCATGTTTATATTCCAATAATAAACATTCGACGAGTTTCAAAATACTCCTTTATTCAACAAAAATTTATTATTTTTATTCACAAAATGTAACTTGTATAAACACTATTACACAAAGTTTTTAGCATGGTTTCACAAAGAAAAAGCAGCTAGGAATTATGACCTATCTGCTTTTGAATTGAGATCTTTTTATTTTTTTATCGCTACTCTTTACTTAATCGTTACATTGTCCACTGTTATTGTAGAGGGCACAGAAGCACCGTTAACTTTCCCAACTTCAAAAACGAGTTTCCCATTCAAGTTCGTAGCATTTTGCATCTCGAATGTAAACGAATGCGTAGTCATATCTGTACCTATTGAAATTTGCTTCGTATCCATAAACGGAATGAACCATGGATCTTGTGATAATGGTTCACCGATAACAAGGTTAATTTCCCTTGCAACCGAGGATTTAGCATCAAAGGATACAGTGTACGTACGGCCATTTTCAAAGAAAAGATTTTCTTGAAAGACTTGTGGGCTGTAAGATTGATCACCTGTTTTCGATACTACAATTTTCATTTGACCATCTTCCGTTACAACTTCACCTTCAGCGGCGCCACTCCACTGATCTCCCCACCATGATCCCCAATTTGTTAGACCATTGGAAAAATCACCATTTCTCACAACAGATTCATTCTCTGGCTGTTCAGGTGCAAGAACGAACCAATCTAAATTAACATTTGCAGCATTAATTTGAAGTGTTTGAATACCTTTGTTCAAATAAATCGTGTAAGACACTGTCTTCCAGTTTCCCCAACCACCGGTTTGAGCAACAGCAATAGAAGTTACTTCATCTGCCTGATCAACGAAAATTTCACCCATTCCAAGCGTGCCATCGAACACGTTACCCGCTTTATTTAATAACGTGATGTTGCCTCCATCTCTTCCTGAAGCTACTTGATAGCGAATCGTGTAATTTCCTTCTTCTTTAACATCGACAGCGTATTGCATCCAATCGCCTTCATCAATCCAACCAACGCTCTTACCATCTTCTCCAAGCTGAACACCAGACATTGATTGAAAATCTTCGGCTTCTAATTTCGTTACGCCTTCAATCGTAACAGGTGGTGCTACTCGTTTCATCTCCACATTATCAATCGTGACGTTAGAGCGCTTACTACCACCTAGTAAAAATTCAAATACTGTTTTAGGATCTGTTTCTTTCATATCGAGCATAACTTGATAAGAGCTCATCTCTTCTGTAATGGAAATGTTCTCATTGACAACATAATCTTCTAAACGTTTATCATCTGTTAGTCGTAATCCGATTTGTCTAGCGTTATCTGCTTTTGCATCAAACGTAAGAACATAAACCCCTTCTTCTATATTTAAGTTATTCTGACTGAGGCGTACATCATCTTGCTTAGAGGATTTTTTAATATCAATAGTTATCTCTCGATCTGGAATAGCTTCACCTACAGAAGCAGTAGCTTTTGCCTTTCCAACTTGACCAAGCTCCCAGAACACCATTCGATCGCTACCTTGATCGAACGTTCCATTGTAAATATAGTTCCCAGTTGGAAGAACTTTTTTGGAAGCATTCGGATCTTTCGGAAGCTTAACGAGACTTACATTATCAATCCAGACTGGCAGGTCTGAACTCTCCCCCATGTTGAACTCAATACGAGAATGTGGATCTGTTCCATTCTCCATATCGAATTCAAACGAATAACTCTGATAATCTGATGTAAGCGCAATGCTTTTATCAGACAAATATCTAGCAAACCCCTGCTCAGGACCAGAAATGTTGACGACCATTCCACGATCATCGCTAGAACGTGCATCAAATGAAAGCTTATAGCGCTCTCCATTCTCTAGTGGAATATTTGGTTGCACAAATTGAATAGCATATGGTTGATCGCCTGGATCAGAAATCGTCACTTTTGCTACTCCATCCACTACAGTCACTTCCCCCTCTCCACCAAATAAATCAGATGGTTCAAAGGGTTGAAAATCCCAATACTCGAGGTCTGTATCAAAAAGACCGTTATAGACGTAGTCGCCATTTACCGGCTCTCTTAAATCTTCATTGGTTTCTTTTGATACAGGACGCTCACCCGCTTCGCGGTATTCACCATCAAGCTCATAAACCTTTACATAATCAACAAGCATCTGGTTTGGAAATGTGGTTGAATCATCTGGATAACCTGGCCAGTTTCCCCCTACAGCCAAGTTAAGCTGCAAGAAGAAGTCGCGATCGAATGGAGCTGGATATGTATAGGCAGCCGCTTCGTTCTCGTTTTTTGTGAACCAGTCGTTTTGTTTTGCATAGAGAATACCATCTACATACCAGCGAAACTCTCCTGGTTCCCAGTCCAACGTAAACGTATGATAATCATCTGAAAAATCTCCTACTGGAAGATCATAAGATTCACCTGTGTTTTTCCACGGTTTCCCATAATGAAGTGTGCCATAAACTGTATCAGGATCATGACCTAGGAGCTCCATAATATCGATTTCTCCAGTTGCTGGCCAACCTGAGTAAAGCTCATAATCCGTTGGCATCATCCAGATAGCAGGCCACATTCCTTGCCCCTTAGGAAGTTTGGCTTTAATTTCATAACGCCCATAGGTCCAATCACCTTTATTCTGGGTTGTTAACTTCGCAGAAGTGTATTCATTTCCTCCGAATTGCTCCTCATGGGCCTCTATTACTAAAGCGCCATCTTCAACACGAGCATTTTTCTCCCGATTCGTGTAGTTCTGCCACTCATTGTTTCCGTAGCCGCCGCCACCCTGAACAAAATTCCACTTCTCTTCATTAATGGTTTTTCCATTAAATTCGTCTTCCCAAACTAAATTCCATTCTTCTTTTTGAATGTCGCTTTTCTTTAACTCAATTTGCTTAAAGTCGACGATTTCATCATCTTCATCAAGGACATAGACCATCACGAACTTATTAATTTCTTCATCGACACCAGATAAATCTGTGCCAGATACATAAGGATTCGTAACAGTCCGATCACCTGGTACATCTTCTCCTACTTTAGCTTGGATTGCTTCATTAGAGATTTTCACAGCAAGATGAAGATTGTCTTGAACAGATGCTTTAATTTTCGTTGTTCCGTGAACTTTTCCCTTCGTTACAGCAGGATGAAATGATCGCTCAACAACATGTTCACTCTTTTTATTTTCTTTTCCTTTTTCATGACTAGAGGCAGCGGTTGGAATCGCAGGACTTAAAGCAAGAACACCGGCAAGTAGAACGGGTATGACACTTCGCATTATTAATTGTCCTCCTCAAGTTTTCCTTTTATATGAGAACCGTAGAGATTGAATGAGCAGGCATCGTAACAGCTACATTCTGTCCTTCAATCTCAAGGTTAACAGCACGCTCTTCATCATTTTCATTCATTAGAATCACAACAATTTCGCCAGACTCATTTCTAAAAGAAGTTGATTGAATATCTTCTTTTACAGAAGTACAGCCTATTCGAACAGCACCAGGCTTCACATACTTACTAAAGTGACCAATGTAATAGAAAGAACTATTGTAATAGACCTCTCCTGACTTCGTATCAACTATGACCGGGGCATCACAATAATTCCCCACATGATTAGGGCCACCTTCTTCATTCAACACGATATTCCAATCAATCCACGCTTCTAAGTAGTTGTTCAAATCACCCATGATATTTCGTGCATAACGCTCACCAGTATGCCACGCACCGAGTTGTACGCCGCCTTCAATACACCCTTCCGTGAAAATAAGATGCTTATCAGGGAACGCATTGTGAACTTTTGATAGATTCTCAAATTCTTCTGAGACGTACCAGTGAAGTCCAGTTCCCCACACATACTGAGCTGCTTCTGGATCAGACAACACTTTACTTGCTCGTTCATAAACGACATCCCGATTGTGGTCCCAGATGATCACTTTAAGATCGTCTCTTCCGTTCTTACGGATTGCTGGTCCAAGATGGTTTTTAATAAAGTCACGCTCTTCTTCTGCCGTATAAAGACAGGAGTCCCATACTTGCTTCGCTTCAGGTTCGTTTTGGATGGTTAGTCCCCAAATCGGAATTCCTTCCGCTTCCATTGCGTCAACATACTTGATGTAATAGTCAGCCCATACTGAATTGTACTCAGGAAGAAGCTTTCCTCCATGATTCATTTCATTGTTGCTTTTCATCCAGGGCGGAGGACTCCATGGTGAAGAAACGATGGACAAGTTGTCCCCCGCTACCTTAGTTGCATCTTTTATTAAAGGAATGACAAGTTCTTGCTCCCTCTCAATCGAAAAAGTTGATAAGGATGTATCATTTTCTTCAACATACGTATAATTCCCCAGCGAAAAATCACAGCTATTAATATGAGTACGACCGAAACGATACCCGAGGCCCTCTTCAGGATGAAAATAGCGATGGATAATTTCATTTCTTTTCTCTTCACTAATAAGAGAAAGGGTATAGGCAGATGCCTCTGTGAAGGCACCGCCAAACCCTAGTATTGTTTGATATGTTTGTTTTGGATCGAGCTTAATCTGAGTAGCATCTGCATTTGAAAGAGGTGAGACCTGAAGTGGTTCCTTAACTTTAAGAAGGTCTCCGTTATCTCTCGCCGATTGAATATGAGTAATTGTTTTTGTTTTCATCGATTTCTCCTTCCCGTCATGCATTAAGTGGTTGAACGGATCCTCTATTCTTCACAATGTCCGCATACCACAACGCACTGTCTTTCCAGATTCGTTCCTGCGTTTCATAATTCACGTGAATAATGCCAAAACGTTTATCATAACCGAAGCTCCACTCGAAGTTATCAAGCAACGACCAGAGATAGTAGCCTTGAATGTTCATACCTTCTTCATTTAAATCAGATACCGCTTGAAGATGTTTTTCTACATAATCAATTCTTAGTTGATCATGTACACGGCCATCTTCCAGCTTATCATCATAAGCTGCACCATTTTCCGTAATATAGATTGGAAGGTCTGTATATTCGTTTCTTAATCTTCTAATTAGATCTTTAAATTCATTTGGTGCTATATCCCAGCCCATTCCTGTTTTCTCATAATCAGAATGTGCGCCTTGAGTTAGAAAATCGTTCGCAGCATTAAATTCAACTAATCCACGGCTATAGTAGTTAATACCAAAGAAATCGCACGGTGTTGATATTGTCTGCAAATCCCCTTCTTGAATGAAATCATAGTTATGAACATATTTGGAAAACAAGTTCATCATGTCAACTGGATAGCTTCCTTTAAAGACAGGATCTAAGAACCAGCGATTTGAGTAACCATCTGAGTTGTTTGCTGCAAGACGATCATTGACCGAATCCGTTTTTGGATAAACCGGAGATAGATTTAACGTAATACCAATTGATGTCTCAGAAGCAAATTCATTTTTCAACATGTTTACTGCTTCCCCGTGGGATAGGAGCATGTGGTGAACAGCACGTACTGCTTCATCTAAGTTTGTGTGTCCTGGTGCATGAACGCCCATATGGTAACCAAGAAAACCTGCACACCATGGTTCATTGTGAGTAATCCATGAATCTACTAATCCATCTAGCTCGTGGAAGCAAACTCTTGCATAATCCAAGAACCACTGGACTGAATCACGGTTTACCCAACCGCCTTCTTCATGTGCCCACATTGGAAGATCCCAGTGATAGAGTGTAACAGCAGGTTTAATTCCTTCTTCACGCAATCGTTTTGCTAATGTTTGATAGAACGCCATTCCTTCTTCGTTATACTGCCCTTTTGCAGGGAAGATACGTGGCCAGGCAATGGAGAAACGATAGGTGTCTACTCCAAGTTCTTTAATAATTTGAATATCTTCTTCATAGCGATGGTAGTGATCACAAGCAACATCTCCATTATGTTGTTCATGTACTTTCCCTGGAATATCACAGAACATATCCCAGATTGAAGGGGTTCTTCCACCCTCATTATAAGCGCCTTCAATTTGATACGAAGATGTTGCTGTTCCGAACGTAAAATCCTTATTAAATTTCATATACTTCCACTCCCCTACTCTTTAACAGCTCCAGCTGAGATACTATTAACGATGTACTTAGACAAAAATAGAAATGCAATCATGATAGGAACAACAGATATTGCGATACCAAGATACATAGATCCTAGATTTTGTGCTACCTGTGAACCTTTTAAGAAGCCCATTAGTACAGGCAAAGTATATTTCTCAGGCGAGAATAGAACGACTAACGGCACAATGTAGTTGTTCCATGAACCGATAAATGTAAAGATCGACATAGTTGCAACAGCCGGCATCATGATTGGAATGGCTACAGTATGGAAAATGCGCAATTCACTAGCACCGTCAATTCTAGCTGCTTCAATTAAGCTTGGATGGAGCGTAGTTTGAATGTATTGACGTAAGAAAAATACAACAAACGGACTAGCGATAGCTGGAATAATCAAAGGAATGAAAGTATCCAGAATGCCAAGATTTTTACAAAGTTCATAGAATCCAATTAGTCCTAGTTGACCAGGAACCATCATCATGACAAGCATGAAAACAAAGAGAAAGTTCTTGCCTTTAAAGTTATAGAAAGCAAATCCATAAGCTGTCAAAGCCGAGAAATAACCAGTCAGAAGTGTTACAAGAACGGAAATAATCAAGCTATTTTTAAAACCGTTCCAAATGTTCACGTATTCCATCATCGTACGGTAGTTCTCTAATAGTGCTGTACCTGGAATTAACGTGAAACCGGTTAGAATTGCATCATTTGAACGAGTCGCATTCACAAGCATCATAAGGAAAGGGATAAAACAGATGATCGCTGTAAGGATAAGGAGTGCATAAATAACTCCCTTGATAATGGATCGACGCTTTTTTGGTTTTGGTGCTTGAGGCACCAACGTTCTTTTACTAAGTTGCTCAGGCGTTACGTTATTTTCGATCTCAGTTCTGTCCATCATGATTTACACCCGCCTCGCTTGTTTACGCTCGTTACCATACATTGATTTGAATACGATAGCTGAGAAGATAATCGTAATGATGAACAAACCATATGCAACAGCAGCAGCATAACCGTAGTTATTGTACTTAAATGCCTGATTGTACAAATAAAGTACCATTGTATTTAGTGAACCATCTGGGGAACCGATTCCATCTGTTAATAGCATTGGAAGATCGAATAGCTGAAGACCACCAATTAAAGAAGTAATCATAATATAGAGAAGAATTGGCTTTAACAATGGAAGAGTAATCTTCGTAAATGTTTGCCAGCGATTCGCACCATCAATCAGTGCCGCCTCATAGAAGTCAGTTGAAATTCCAGAAACACCTGCCATCACAACAATGAATGAATGTCCAAACCACATCCATGTGAGGATAAGTGAAACTGATAGCTGAGCAGAAGCTGGTTCATTCAGCCAGTTGATCGGCTCTGAGATAAGACCAATGTTCATCAATACCATATTTAAAGATCCGTGTTGCCAATCTAGTAGAATACCAAACAGTAGCGCAACGGAGCTTACTGTAATTAAGTTCGGAAGATAGAAAATAGATCGGAAGAAGGAAAGCCCCTTCATTTTCACCCGCATATCAGAGAATATGGCAGCAAGAATAAGTGCAATAACAATTTGTAGCGCAAAGTTAACGCCCCAGATCTTCCAGGTGTTAAAAAACGCTTCAACAAAGTAAGAGTCTGCAATCAAACGCTGATAATTGGCTAATCCAACGACTTCAGCAGTTCCACTTCCGCTGTAGTTCGTAAAGCTATAATAGAAAGTTAGTGCTACCGGATAGATATTAAATATGAGAAAGATGATCCAAAACGGAGCTATAAAGGCATAGCCATAGTTGTTGAGGTTCTTCATCTCATCGCTCCTCTCAAAATAAGATAAGCGGCATAAGAAAACTTACACCGCTTACACTTGTTACTTCTTTGGTACTTTCAATTCAGGGTAAGCATTCTGAGCTTTTTTGTAGAATTCAGCAATTGCTTCATCTTTCGATTTCTTACCATCTACGTACTCTTGAACCGCATTTCCGTAGAACGTATCAAGCTGCTGGTCGTACTTTGTTACGATACCTGGCTCAATACTCTTCGCTTGATCAAGGAAGAATTGATAGTTATTTTGACCACCTAGGAATTCATCACTGAAATCGTCTTTGATTTCGTTTGTAACAGGAAGGTAAGAAAGAACATCTCCTGTTTCTTTTGCCCAGTCAGTTAGGAACTCGTCATCTTGTGTCATCATTTTCACGAAATCATAAGCAAGCTCTTTATTCTCAGACTTGTTGTAGACACCCAACCATGTTCCACCCCAGAAATACGGGCTTGGTCCGCTTGTTACAGCCCAGTCACCATCAGATTCTTTAACGTTTGTCTTCAAGACGCTATGAAGTCCCCATGTAGGAAGAACATATGAGAATACTTCCGTTTCTGTTTCTTTACCTTTTTCTTTAACTTTAATTGGCTTATCCATTGCTTCAAACCAAGATGGAGACCATTCAGGCGCTAGTGCTGTATAGCTGTTTTCACGTAGTTGCTTAGCATAATCAAGGAATTCAATCTTCTGATCTGTTAGCTTTAACTCATCGTTTTCGTTAACCCATGGTTGTGGATCGTCGCCTTGAGAGAACCAGCGGATTGAACCTTCATCAGGGAACATACGATAGCCTTTTTCTTTCATTTTCTCTGATACTTCAAATACTTTATCCATAGAAGTAAGCATTTCACCGATTTCTTTTGGATCATCAGTACCTAGTACTTCTTTCGCAATGCTACGCTTGTAGAAAAGACCACCAGGTGTTGTCTGCCAAGATAGTGCTCTAACATCGCCTTGCTCGTCTTTACCTAAATCGAACACATATGGTACATAGTTATCAGCAATTTCATTTACGTTATATGGTTCTTTGGAAAGGTTCTCCCAGTATCCAGCATTTACCCATTGCTTCAAGAAAGCAATTTCTCCAGTAAATACATCTGGTGCACCTACGCCACTTTCAAGTACTGGCTTAAGCTTAGTTGGATAGTCAGCGATTGGTACAATTGTCAGTTCAACTTTGACACCATTTTTTTCTTCAAATGTTGTAATTGGTTTCTTCAACTCATCTGTGAATGACCAAACCTTTAGATCTACATCCTTTTTCTTATCACTTTTCGCATCTCCTGAAGTCTCTGTGTTTGAACAACCTGCAAGAACACCAAACAATAGAACGAGTGACATTATAAGACCTACAACTTTCTTCATGGGTGAGCCCCTTTCCAAATTAGAAAAAATAATATTGTTAACGAAACCGGTTTCGAATTTGCGATAAAAATATAATCGAAAGCGGTTTCGATTAAGCCAAAAAAATATAGAATAAGTCATAAGAAAGCGGTTTCCTGATTACTTAAAAAAATTTATTTTTCTAAGCGTTTACAAGATTCTCTTTCCATTAGAGTAACTGGAATAATTTCCTCAGTAACGATTTTCTTCTTTTGTATAATTTGCTTCATTAGAAGCTGGGTTGCTCGAACACCAATTTGATCGGTATCTTGCTTGATCGTCGTTAGCTTAGGTGTTACGTAACTTGCCATTTCAATATCGTCATAGCCGATAATCGAAAGATCTTCAGGTATGCTTAAACCTTTTGTCTTAGCAGTTTCCATAGCTCCAATTGCCATATGATCTCCAGCAACAAAGACTGCGGTTGGAGGATCTGCTAAGTCTAGCAACTTCTCCATTGCTAATGCGCCTTCTTGAATGGAGAATAATCCGCCATTAACAAGGTAGCTCTCTGGCACTGGCAAATTTCTTTTTTTCATAGCGTCAATGTATCCTTTAATTCGAACCTTCCCAGCATAAATGGTGTGATCTCCTGCGATATGGGCAATTTTGGTATGCCCTAGAGAATAGAGATAGTTAATTGCAAGTTCTCCACCAGAAAGATTGTCTGAAAAAACAACGCTACAGTCTTGATTACTCATGTCAATAACAACGATAGGAATGCTACTATTGATCATTTCTTGAACCTGTGGATCTTTTGGGTCTGAGCAAATGACCATGATCCCGTCAACTCCACGATATAGGAAATGCTCAAGGTAGCTTGTACCTCTGTTCCGAAGATTTCGGGATGCTAGAATTAAATCATAACCTTCCTTCTCAGCATGCTTACGAAAACTTTCGATAACACCACTAAAGAATGGATGCCTCATTCCTACCCCATTAGATTCAGAAAACATTACGCCTATTGTCCATGACTTCTTAGTTGAAAGAGATTGTGCATGAGCATTTGGCAAGTAACCCATTTCAGCAGCTGTATCAATAATTGCCTGCTTTGTTTTCTTACTAACATCGGGATAATCATTGAGTGCTTTAGAAACGGTAGTACTCGAAAATCCAGTTTTTTTGGCTAAATCATAGATTGTGATCATCGTGGTCTCCTCTGGATCGAAAGCGCTTTCGTTGATGTTATTATAGCCCACGATTTTGGGATAATCAATACTATTTTTGATAATTTTCAAAATATTTTTTTCGATAAAAATAAGGCAAGTACAAGCGTGCACTTGCCTACTATTTTAACTCATTATTTATTTATAAAGAGACTTTAAAAATTCATCAACCACTCGGTTAAATTGATCTGGTTCTTCTAGAAATGGGCAGTGACAGCTTTCTTCAAACACTTCCAATTTTGCATTAGGAATTTCTCTACACAAGTGCTCGCCTGCCGCTACAGGAATGAGTTTCTCTTCTCTTCCGAAACACAGTAATGTTGGAGTGGTGATGCCATTCAAATAAGGGCGACAATCTACAATCGACTGATCGAATAGGATTGCACTTGCTATAGAAGAAGGAAGTTTTGTCGTCTCTTCAAGCATCCAATCGAGGTCAGCTTGAGGCAAATCTTCTTTAAACATCAGAGGAATGAATCCTTTAAGAAGTCCGGCATGATCGGTTTGAATATCACGCATCATACCTGTAAGTGTGGGAAGATCAAATGCACCGATTTCAAAATCAGGCCATTTGAAATCAGATGCAAGCTCGTCAACAATGACGGTTCCTTTTACATTCTCTTCACCGAACTGATGTAAGTATTCCCAGATGACAAACGCGCCCATCGACCAGCCCACAAGAGTTACATCCCTAAGCTGGAGCTTCTCAATAAAATGCTTTAGATCTCGAGCGTAATTGGCAACGGTATGTCCTGACTGAACATGGGAAGATTGACCGTGACCTCTTAGATCTAATGAAATAGCTCGGTACTTTTGCCTGAAGTAAGGTAATTGCTTCTTAAAAAAGCGACTACTCATCCATACTCCATGAATAAAGATAACTGGCGAACCCATTCCTACATCTTCATAATAAAGCTCTACATCGTGATTTAGGTTCACAATTGGCATGTGATTCCCTCCTAAATGTGAGAGTAATGCGCTCTCTATTATGATGCGATTTACTGAATTTATTTTATCATTGGCATCATTGGAAACGTATGCTTATTCTGGCATTACATTCTAGAAATCGTTCGACACTAGTCGAGCTAAATCGGGTGGTGACAGGCACCACCTATGATAGAATACTAGTAAGATAGCAGTTAACATGCAGAGGAGGAATAATAATGGGTATTCTAAGCGGCTTTATGGGAAACGCATCTACCATGGATAAGGAAGATGTTAAGAAGGAACTTTCCAATATTCTTGCTGACACGGAAGAAGTGAATGCAGCATTTAAGCTTGTGCGTGATTTAATTGTATTCACTGACAAGCGTCTACTCTTTGTGGATAAGCAAGGAATGACAGGTAAAAAAATCGAGTATCATTCAGTTCCTTACAAAAATATCTCACACTATAGCATCGAAACAGCCGGACACTTTGACCTTGATGCTGAGCTTAAGATCTGGGTTTCTAGTTCACAGGCTCCCACTTTTTCAAAGCAGTTTAAGAAAGACGATAGTATCTATTCAGTTCAAAAGATTCTTGCTGAACTTTGTGGATGAGGTGATTTACGATAGAAAGAAGCAGACCTTGTCTGCTTCTTTCTTTTATGTATTATATCTTTTTAATCGCTTTTCTTCCATTCAGTAACAAAACACTTCATGCATAAGATGTCCATTTAATTCTCCTTTAGGATACGCCCATTATTAAATAAAGATTAGACATGCTCATCCCCCCATTTTATCCCTCATCCAAAACCGTTATAATAAGAAGAAACCGCTTCACTATTCGACAGAATATGACGTATATCGGGTGGTGACAGGCACCACGAACCACGAAAGGAGCTTTCTCTCATGTTTGAACTCTTGCTTACGATGCTTGAGCGACTTGGCATCATTGTAACGATTGCATTTGTGCTAACTCGCTTTCGCTTCTTTCGAGATATGATACATAGCGATCAGCTTGCACGTAAGCAACAGTATGTTGCGATTGGTTTCTTCGGCTTCTTTGGAATTATCGGCACGTATACAGGTCTAACATTCAGTACGGAATCCCTTCAATTTAATTCGTGGCCGCTTGAGCTCTCATCAGAGGAAGCGATCGCGAACTCCCGAGTAATTGGTGTTGTACTTGCTGGACTTCTTGGAGGAAAAAGAGTTGGACTAGGAGCAGGACTAATTGCTGGGCTCCACCGTTATTTGCTGGGGGGCTTCACTGCTCTTGCTTGTGGACTAGCTTCAATCATTGCTGGACTTATTGCAGGTTCCCTTCACAAACGGAATCGTCATGTAAAGCTCCACTCCGCTTTTCTTATTGGAGCAGGCGCTGAGACGGTTCAAATGCTTATTATTCTTCTGTTATCAAAGCCAATGGAAAATGCCCTGGCACTCGTTGAAATCATTGGTATCCCAATGATACTTGCTAACGGAATAGGATGCGCCCTCTTTCTTCTTGTAATTAAAAACGTAGTAAATGAGGAAGAAAAAGCCGGAGCTATTCAGGCCCAGAAAACGCTTCGTATTGCAGATCAAACGCTTGGCTATTTACGGAAAGGACTTACTCCTGATTCAGCGAAGGAAGTATGTCTTATTCTTCACGAAGAAATCGAAGGTAGTGCTGTCGCCATTACAGACAGATCACATATTTTAAGTCACGTTGGCCTCGGAGACGATCATCATCAGTCAGGACATACAATACAGACCACCATAACTAGAAAAGTAATCGACAAAGGTGAGGTCGTTATCGCAAATGACAGGGCCATTCATTGTGCCGAAGAACACTGTCCGCTCGGTGCAGCTATCATTGCGCCATTAAAGCAGCGTGGAAAAACGATCGGAACGCTGAAGTTTTATTTTAAGTCCGAGAAAGAAATCACACATATTATTACAGAACTTGTCTCGGGGCTTAGTAATCTTCTAAGCAACCAGCTAGAAATTGCTGAAGCGGACAAAGCTTATCAGCTTGCAAAGGAAGCAGAAATTAAAGCCCTGCAAGCGCAAATTAGTCCACATTTTCTATTTAATTCACTAAATACAATCATTTCATTAATTCGTATTGAACCAGACAAGGCACGTAAATTATTAGTCTCACTGTCGCACTTTCTTAGACAGAATTTATCTGGCACAACAGCCAATATGACCTCTCTTAACCAAGAATTGAAGCACGTCAGAGCTTACTTGGAAGTTGAAGAAGCCCGTTTCGTAGACCGACTCACCGTGCAATACAATATTGAAGAATCTGCACTTTCTGTTCAGCTCCCACCACTCACTTTGCAGCCAATTGTAGAAAACGCAATTAAGCACGGTATAAAAAATAAAGACATCGATTGTATTGTTGAAATCAGCATCAATAGTCAATCACATGGTATTCTCGTCTGCGTTACAGACAACGGAGAAGGAATGACGCCTGATCGAGTCAATGAGCTTGGCGTATCGCATGTCCACTCTCAAAGTGGGACAGGACTTGGTTTATACAATGTGAACCGACGCTTAACAATGTTATTTGGAAACGACGCAAGCATACAGATTAAAAGCGAACAGAACAAGGGCACTACCATTTGCTTTCTGATTCCAACTACGGAGGACTAAGATATGAACAAGATTAAAATATTAATCGTTGATGATGAACGGTACAGCCGCCAGGAGCTAGTCCATCTTCTTGGACAATTCCAACAGATCGACGTTTTAGGCGAAGCAGACTCTGGTGAAGCTGCTATTATTAAAGCACTACAGCTTCAACCGGACGTTGTGTTTCTCGATGTAGAAATGCCCCGCATGAATGGTATGGAAGCAGCTAAAGCATTACTTGAGCTTAAGAAACCACCGCTCATTGTTTTTGCTACCGCCTATCCTGAATTCGCTGCTGAGGCTTTTCGTTATGAAGCTGTAGATTATTTACTCAAACCTTATGATGAAGACCAGCTAAAACAAACGGTACAACGGCTTGAGAAGTTTGTTCAACCTCCAAAAAAAGAAGAACAAGAGCCGTTGAAGAAAAGCAAACTTTCAATTGAGATTGAAGGAGATATTCACTATCTTGATCCAAGTGATATCCTATATATTTTCCGCGATGACAAAATTTCACGGATTATCACACGAAATAGTGATTATGAAGTGAAATCCACTTTGAAGGAGTTAGAAAGTCGCCTCTCTTCTCATTCTTTTTTTAGAATTCATAAAGGATATGTTGTAAACCTTCAGTATGTAACACGACTTACACCATGGTTTAATGGGGCTTATCAACTCGAGTTAGAAGGTGTGAAAGATAAACTCTCAGTAAGCCGCAATTACGTTAAACCGCTACGTTCGAAGCTAGAACTGTAACCAAATGTGCATTTCAGTCTCTAGAATGTGCATCTTGAACCCTCATTATTGCATGTTAACATCCAATCACCCCACTCATCCCCTTTCTCTCTTATACTATATGTAAACGCATACAAAGAACGAGAAGGGATGATTTTATGTATACATTTCTAGCAGGTGTTGCACTTCTTATTATTGGTTATTTCACATATGGAAAATTTGTTGAGAAAATTTTTGGGGTGAATGAAGCACGCCAAACACCAGCTTACACACATCAAGATGGTGTCGACTACCTACCGATGAACACAAAAAAGAACTCATTAATCCAACTCTTAAATATAGCAGGTGTAGGTCCTATTTTCGGACCAATTCTAGGCGCTCTTTATGGTCCGGTTGCTTTTCTGTGGATCGTATTTGGCTGTATCTTCGCCGGTGCTGTGCATGATTATTTAACTGGAATGATTTCCATCCGTAACCGAGGCGCTCACCTGCCTGAACTTGCAGGGAGATTTCTTGGTAAAGTCATGAAACATGTTGTGAACGCTTTCGCTGTGTTGTTACTTCTTCTTACAGGAACTGTGTTCGTTACTGCGCCTGCTGGTCTTTTAAATAACTTAATGAATGGCTGGGCAACAATGGGCCTTATTCTTGGCGCAATTTTTCTTTACTACATTCTTGCGACATTACTACCAATTGATAAAATCATTGGACGCTTTTATCCTATTTTCGGTGCACTGCTTCTTATCAGTGCAATTGGTGTTGGTGTGGGTCTTGTGTTCACAGGTGCACCTATTCCAGAAATTACGCTAAGTAATCTTCACCCTGATAGTGCACCAGTATTCCCACTCTTATTCTTAACGATTTCTTGTGGGGCACTCTCTGGGTTTCACGCAACACAAACACCGATTATTTCGCGCACAACACAAAACGAAAAACAAGGACGTAAAATTTTCTACGGTATGATGATTGCAGAGGGTGTCATCGCAATGATTTGGGCTGCTGCAGCAATGAGCCTATTCAATGGTCCTGTAGGGTTGAATGAACTACTTGCTAATGGCGGACCTGCTGCGATCGTAAGTGAAGCTTCTACATTAATGCTTGGAGCAATCGGTGGAACGCTAGCTATTCTTGGTGTTATCGTACTTCCAATTACATCAGGCGATACGGCATTCCGAAGTGCACGTATGATCATTGCTGATTATTTCAACTACTCACAACGTAAAGTATCTAGCCGTCTCTGGATCGCCCTTCCACTTTTTGTGGTTGCATTCGGTCTAACAAAAATTGATTTTACTCTACTTTGGCGCTACTTCTCATGGGCTAACCAATCAACAGCTATGATTGCACTATGGGTTGGTGCAATGTATCTCTTCATTGCGAAAAAGAACTATTGGATTGCAGTGATTCCAGCGATTTTCATCACAATGGCGACAACAACTTACATTCTAAACGCTCCAATTGGATTTAGGTTACCAATGAACGTTGCCTATATAGGAGCCACAATCATTACAATTGCCGTTATCGTTGCCTTTTTCTTCTCGGCAAGAAAACAGCGTGCTGCCAATACGCCACTTGAAGAAGACATCTCTGGATTGAACAAGGACAGCGTGGCGTAAAGTGAAACAATCGAACCTTTAGGAGCAGTTATCCCCCTAAAGGACTTGATTAAATTCATTTTAAAAGGGGAGTTTTGATGGGCTGCTGTAACAATAAATACAAAGATACCCTTGATGAAGAGGAAGAACGGATAAACGAGAAAGGGAAAGAGCAACTCCCTTTGTACGGAAAACTCATTCTTAGCTGTTTATTCATATGTGGAATCGCGCTAATTGTATTTTTATAGTAGAAAGACTGAGATCCTCTCCTTGATCTCAGTCTTTTTTGTTTCTTTATTACTATTCACACATTTATTAAATTTTGAAAATGCTTCCCTAACTCAAAAGTACAATTCCCTCCCTCTCCATTCCTGTCCAAACGTATCTAGCATTGATTTCATAGTTTAATAATGTGTCCAAGCTAAAGGAGTATATTAACTCTAGGACAATAAAGAAAGTGAGGAAGAATAATGTCTTATCACGACGAGTTTACAAACAATATTGGCAGATGTGTTGCGATTCGCTGTCTTGGCGGGACTACACATTACGGGTACATCGATCACTGCGATAATGATCATGTTTACCTCCGCCCCATGAATGGAGAAGGTGATGATGGATCTGGCTTTGGAAGCTACTTCTTTTTAGGGGCAGCCTTAATTGCTGTTGGACTTGCATCAATTGCAGCTTACAGCTATTCACCTTTCTTTCTTTGATAAACAAACAGTTTGCTCAGAAATGAGCGTTTTTTCTTTTAGTATGTGCTTTTCTTGAACCATGTCCAAGCACTTTTGCTGTTTGTCCATATACTGTAAGGAGATGTTGGCATCAGAGGAGTGATCACAAGTGGGATGTTTTATCAGAGGACCGGTTATCATCACGAATAATAGTGGCACAGTCGTACAGTGCGCTCATACTATATCGCCTATATCCGTTAGTAACACAGTAACTGGTTCAGGCGGCGGCAATACAGGTTCGTTTATGATCGTAAACAACTTTTATAGCATTGCAAAAGGGATTAGAATTGGGAAATAGGCCTCATTATACTTTTTACGAAGTAAAACCAATCGTTTAGGCGATTGGTTTTTTCAATCTATGCGATAATAAATAAGAATGAAATTGAGATCATTTGAGGTGAAAGCATGGAGAAAATTTTTTACGGAGAAAATGAAAATCAATTCGGAGAACTTCGACTCCCTAAAGGAGATGGACCTCATCCTGTAGCAATCGTGATTCACGGTGGTTTCTGGCGTAACCCGTTTACGCTTGAGTTAATGAGCGAAGTTGCTGAAGATCTAACAGAGAGCGGTTTTGCCACGTGGAACATTGAATACCGACGCACCGGTCAAGAAGGTGGAGGCTGGTCTGGAACACTTACAGACGTAGCTAAAGCTAGCGACTACCTTAATACTCTTGCAGAAACATATCCCCTTAATTTAGAGAAGGTTGTCACCATCGGACATTCTGCTGGTGGCCATCTCGCAACGTGGTTAGCTGCTCGCCACCGCATTGACCGTAATAGTGAGCTCTACATTACTGAACATCCACTTCTTATTCATGGCGTCATCAGCCTCGCTGGTGTAAATGATTTAGAGATGATGCACGGCGTACACCATTATCGGGATAAGGTTCTTTCACTAGAGCCAAATAACCCTACAGCTGAGCTAATGGGTGGATCACCTGAAGACATGCCTGAACGATATAAAAATGCTTCCCCAGTTGAACTACTTCCGCTAGGCGTTCAGCAGGTCCTTGTACATGGTTCACTTGATGTCCATGTGCCTATAGGAATTAGCGATCACTATCATCGAGAAGCGGAAGGTGCAGGTGACTTCGTAAAGTTTATTGAGCTTCCTGCAGCAGAACATTTCATGCTAACTGATGTTAACTCCTTTGCATGGGAAACAATAAAAGAAGAAATCCTCTTACTAGTCCAACATTAAGAAGATAGAAAAGCAGCCCCAACCATAGTTTAAAAGGTTGAGGCTGCTTTTTTTGCATAATGCTTATTAAACGGACTCTTTGTTTTCTGTTGTCTTCTGAATCACGTTCTTATTATAGTTCTTACCCCATTCATACATCGAATCGAGAATAGGCATCAATGTTTCACCCTGTTCTGTGAGAGAATACTCTACCTTCGGAGGAACAACTGGGTATACTTTGCGATTCACGATCTGGTCGTCTTCTAATTCTCTGAGCTGGTTCACTAACATACGTTGGGTGATACCAGGCATAAGAGACTTTAGCTCACCAAATCGCTTTGTCCCCTGTTTACCTAAATGCCACAAAATGAGCATTTTCCATTTTCCTCCGATAACAGCAAGAGTTAATTCTTTTTCACAGTTAAATGTTTTATCCTGGGTACGAGACATACTCATCACCTCCATCTAAGCCCATTATAACTCACAGTATACTTTTTGACACTATGTATGATAAATGTGCGTACTTACATTTATTTGTTGTAAGCAGTATACTTGCTACTACATCAAACACAGGATAATATTGGTGTCTAATAACAGAGAGAAATAAAGGAAAAAATGGATTAGGAGTGAAAGCATTATGAAATTACAGCTAGCATTAGACTTGGTAACCACAGAAGAAGGTATTGAACTAGTGAAAGAAGTTCAGGAACATATTGATATCGTTGAGATTGGTACGCCGATCGTTATCAATGAGGGTCTTCGTTCTGTCAAAGAAATGAAAGCCGCATTCCCTAACCTTGAAGTTCTTGCTGACCTTAAAATTATGGATGCTGCAGGATATGAAGTTATGAAAGCATCTGAATCTAACGCAGATATCATCACAATTCTTGGTGCTGCTGAAGATGAATCAATCAAAGGTGCAGTTGAAGAAGCGAAGAAACAAGGGAAGCAAATCCTTGTTGATATGATGGCAGTGAAAGATCTCGCAACTCGTGCGAAAGAAGTAGATGCACTTGGCGTTGACTATATTTGTGTCCACACTGGATACGATCTTCAAGCAAAAGGCCAGAATTCTTTTGAAGACCTTGAAACAATTAAAGGTGTTGTAAAGAATGCGAAAACAGCAATCGCTGGTGGCATTAAGCTTGATTCTCTTGAAGAAGTTGTGAAAGTACAACCAGACCTTGTCATCGTAGGTGGCGGTATTACTGGTGAAGACGACAAAAAAGCCGTTGCATCAAAAATGCAAGAGCTTATTAAAGGATAACAAACCATGCAGACTACTCACTATTTAGCTGAAATCATTGATGAGCTAAATCGTTCAGTAGATCTCATTGCTGACGAAGAAGCTGAACAGTTAGCGAACGAAATTCTCGAAGCGAACAAAGTTTTCGTTGCTGGCGGTGGCCGATCTGGCTTTATGGCAAAGTCCTTTGCCATGCGCATGATGCATATGGGAATTGATGCTTACGTTGTTGGCGAAACGGTCACACCAAACTTTGAAGAAGGTGATCTGATCATCATCGGATCAGGTTCTGGTGAAACAAAACAGCTCGTTTCCATAGCGAATAAAGCCGCTAATATCGGCGGAAAGATCGCTGCTGTTACGATTAATCCTGACTCCACAATTGGCGAGCTAGCAGATATCGTTGTTACGCTACCCGGATCACCAAAGGATCAGTCTGGTGATTACGAAACCATTCAGCCAATGGGATCCCTATTCGAACAGACTCTTTTGCTTTTCTATGATGCAATCATTCTAAGGTTCATGGAGAAGAAAGGCTTGGATACGGATAAGATGTACGGTAAGCATGCTAATTTAGAATAGGAAAAAGACTTAAAGACCGCAAAGTATTCATTACCATACTTTGCGGTCTTTAACATTTAGATATTCTTATAAAATCTACGAAATTATTTTTTCCGAAAGTCGATACAAACTTGATTTCTCCCTTTTTCCTTGGCTACGTATAGAGAATGATCAGCAGCATTGATTAGATCCCTGCTACTCATCCTTGTATGTGGAAGAACCAACGCGGCTCCAATACTAACTGTTACGATTTTAGACAGCACGGATTTTACATGAGTGATTTTTAATAACTCAATAGACTTTCTGCATGCTTCACAAACCTTGTTAAGGTCCTCCGCCGTTACATCACTTACAATGACTATAAACTCTTCCCCACCAATACGAGCAATATGACCATTGTAAGGTTTCAAAGTCTCTTCCAACACTTTAGCAACCTGCTTTAAGCAGTCATCCCCTGCTTCATGTCCGTATGTATCGTTATAAAGCTTAAAGTAGTCGATATCAATATACATGACAGCTATAGTCGATTGTATTTCTAGTGCTCTACTCCATTCTATATGAAACTTTTCGTCAAAATATCGTCTATTCGGTATTTGTGTAAGTTGATCTTTATAAGAAAGATTTTCTAGCTTAACATTCGCCTTTCTCAATTCATCCCTCGAATCTTCAAGAGATAGCGTTCTCTCTCTTACCTTTTCCTCTAGCGTTTGATTTAGCACAGCTAGCTCATGAGTAACTCTTTCCATTTCATTAAAAGCCTTCGCAGAGCGGTTGGCAATAATGTAGGACTGCGAGAAAATAAAAACGAATAATCCAAAGGATGATAAGCGATAGTTATGAATAATACTATTAACTGAAAGAATATCGTTAATAACTGTTAGCGATAAGAAACCAGCACATAGATTTACAATCAATGCTCCTTCTTGCTTATCTTTCAAAGCTTTAAGTAACGCAATAGATACATATACGATTGATATAATTGTCATCAATTGATAAGCAATGTTGGTGTGAGTAAACGTATTAGGGGATGTGAATATGACTATCATAGAAAAAATTACACTTACGTACATATGTACCTGACAAAATTTCTTTGCTATATGATTAGGATACAATGTATATAAAACCCATAAAAACATTGGAACAGATAGAAAGAAACTTAAGTATTCTAACTTAACGATGAGGCTCCATGGAATGTTTGGGAAGAAATCCACGATAAGAATATCCTCAGTTGCTGCGATTCTAATGCAAACCAAAAAGCAAACAATACTAAAAAACAAAGCAGAATGATTCTGTCTTCGTTGAATGAAAAGAACTGTATGATATAAACCTGACAACAGCAAACAACCAAAGATAACCATTTCAAGTGCATCTGCTTTAAAAGCTATATCTTTTATTTGGTCCGCTGTTCCGAACGTAATGCTCTCCCAAATTCCACCATCACGATAATGGTAATTAGAAATTTGTAATACAATTTCGATTGTTGAATCTTCACTGGAAAAATAAACTTCTTGTGGATGATAAGCTGGCATGGTCGTCTTCTTATCTATTCCAGGTGTACCATTAGAACCAACTAAATCCCCATCTATCCAAAGATTGTATGCAGTAGAAATGGAAGGCATATCCAAAGCATATTCAGTGTCTTTATTCACATGATTAATAACAACACGATAAGCGGCGTACCCATGCCCCGGAACACCTTTTTCGTTACTCCAAGTGGATGGTACTGAAATATACTGCTTCTCGTTTTCTTGAAAATCCCTTGTCTTTTTCCAATAGAATTCCCAGTCTCCGTCTAGTCGAACGACCCCGTTCTTCTCACCATCCCAATCATTGAGATTAAGGTAACCTTGCTTAACACTTACTCCAGTCTGAGATTCAGTCTGAAGAAGACTGCAACCAGATAATAAACCCAAAATGACAATAAAGAGAAAACAATAAAACCCTCTATACATCTTCGTTCCCCATTCACTATTCATATTAATGAGAAGACACACAAGTTATTTGATACGTCCTTCTTCTCTTAATACCTGTTCAAAGGCATTTACGACATCACTATCATAATGACTACCAGATAACCTTCTTAGCTCATCAATAGCAATCTCAGCACTCATCGCTTTACGATACGCCCGATCTTCTGTCATTGCATCAAACGTGTCGCTAACCGCTATAATGCGAGCTTCTAGAAGAATCTCATCTTCTTTTAATCCATTAGGATAGCCGGTGCCATTCAACCGTTCATGATGTTGTTCAATAATTGGAGCCAGCTCTTCATAATAAGTGCCTTTCACCATTTCCGCGCCATCTTTCGGATGCTTCTTTATCTCTGCAAATTCTTCGTTTGTTAAGTGTCCTGGCTTATTCAAAATTTCTTCTGGTACATTAATTTTGCCGATGTCGTGTATGAAAGAAGCATTTGTTAAGTTATTAAGTTGTACCTTTTTTAACTCTAGTTTTTTTGCAATTTTAACAGCATACTCAGCCACACGTTCACTATGGAGATATGTATAACGATCTTTTCTTTCAACCTTCCTAACAATTTCCATTAGTGATGAAATGTGATTACTAAGATGAATAAAGGTTTGTTCAGTTACAACCCAAATAAAGGTCAAATCTGTTAAAGCTGTAAAGTGAATGGGGGCTTTTAGATTTTTAGCGGAATAGTAGTCATTAGCGGATAATTCTATCTTTTCATTATCCACTTCACATACTAATTGACCTGAAAGAATATAGAAAAACTCCATAACATCTGGATCTTCACTCGGGTATAGATAGAACAATTTCCCCTTGTTAATTTGATGAAGCAATACTTCTACTCCACCGCCATGAGAAAGTAGACTTATGTTACTCTCTTCATATAGTGTCGTCTCCAAAGAGCTTCCTTTTCTTCCTATTGTAAAACCTTCCATTAATATCACCTCAAAATCCTATTAAGAACAAACCCCAATTGGAAAATCGTTTCTATCGCTCTTATCCCTACAATATACGACATGAGTGGGTTCTTAACCTGCAGAATTTTGTAGTATATTGAATTTAATACAGGATTTTGTAAAAATAATTATTGCATCAAGTGAAAAATTTCAATAAAATAAAACGCGTTGATATTCACAACGCGCTCTATTAACTCACCTATTTTGAAAGAATTAGTAGCCACCAACCACTTTAATTGGATCAATCCAAACTGATTTATGGGCAAACCTTACAAGTGTCCAGCTACATTCAGCTTGAACTCCTTCTTCAGCTGCTTTTGCAATTGTTTTTGTAGACATTTCAAGTGTTTCATCGTAGACTTTTGTAATGATTTCATCTAAATCTTCAGTGTACTTGTTCGTGAGTTCTTCCAATTCAGTTCTAGACTTATTCATTTTTTCTCTTAATTTCGCTACTTTCTTATCAATCTTCTTTTTGTCTTTGCCTTCAGGACTAGCAAGTTGCATTGTTAGTTCATTTAACTCCCCTTCAATAGATTCTATCTTTCCTTCTAGCTTACTAGTTTCCTCAGCCATTTTAGCATTGAGTTTTTCTAGTTTTTCTAACGCTTTTTCCCTTTTCTTTTCATCTTTTCCAGCTTCATTAACTTCTTTAAGAACCTTCACTTTTTCTTCTTTTAACTTGACGATTTCTTTACCTTCTTCAATTTCGCGAACATCTTGAAGGTATTCTGCTTGTAGTTCATCAGCATCTTCTACAGCTTTTTCAATCTTTTTGTTGATATCCAGATTCGTCTTTTCGATATCTTCAAGGACTTTTTGGTGATTAGGGCTATGAACATCTGCAAGAGCACCTGTGCCAAAACCGAAACATAATATGAGCGCAAATAGAGTTGATAATAATTTCTTCATAAGGATTCTCCTCCGTATAATAGTTTGTTTTAAAGTAAGGATTGACTAGTAAATTTGTAAGTATCCAGTAGTTTTCTCTTTCAGTTCTCACCCCTTATAGTTTGCTAGTATTTCATATTCGCTAATTTCTAAGTTGTAAGGAAAAAAAGAGACTACTCAATATGAATATTGAATAGCCCCAAGTGCTATTCGGTAATCCAGCCGCCTGATTCCAACAGGAATGTTAGGCCTGTGATTTTGCGTCCCTGCCTTCCAGCAAGTTTGCCTTTATCGTAGACTTTTTTAATTTTGGAATTTTTTAAACAGGTTACAATTTTATTATAAAACAGGGACTATTTTCCTGCAACTAAATATACTGTTGAAATTTGTTGGATATTACCGAAAAACAATGAAAGCGCTACATTAACTTATATTCCGACGTTTTTACGCGCCTAACATCCTATTGTAAAGAGAGATCTTGGGGTCTTTTGTCATGTATCGATTGAACGATAATTCGTATGACCTTTTTTGCATAAGGCATCAATCTCATAATTTATTTTAAATTATTTAATACGAGCAGGACTTCATTTCCAAATTACCACAACAAAACCATGACAAGTATCATGTATCTTTCCTGACGTTTATGTCTTACACCTAGACACCCCTTCCACTATTATTAGGATTAGAGTTATTCAACTAAGCCTAACCAAAGGGGTAACCATATGAATGAAAACAAACAAAAACAAAAAGAATTGAAAAAAAGTGTATCACCTTTCGCAAAGCCCGACACGGTCGCAGGGGTACGACAGTTATTGAACACCCTTCTTCCTTTCTTATTGCTATGGTTTCTTGCATACCAAAGCTTAAGCTTGTCTGCGTGGTTAGCTGTTCCACTAGCTATGATTGCTGGAGGATTTGTTGTTCGGATCTTTATTATTTTTCACGACTGCACGCACGGGTCATTTTTCAAAAGTCAGAAAGCCAATCGGATTGTTGGCACCATTACAGGAATTATTACGATGTTTCCATTTGAAAAGTGGAAACGCGAGCATAATATCCACCATGCAACGAGCGGTAACTTAGATAAGCGCGGTACCGGTGATATCTGGGTAATGACTGTGGAAGAATATGCAGCAGCTTCAATATGGGGCCGCCTTGCTTATCGCTTATACAGAAATCCAATTGTCATGTTTGGACTCGGTCCAATTTATCTGTTCCTTATTACTAATCGCTTTAATCGAAAAGATGCAAAACGGAAAGAACGCATGAGCACATATATTACGAACGCATCAATCATAGTAATATATTCTTTATTAATTCTTGCGATTGGTTGGGAAGCTTTCCTAATTATTCAACTTCCGATTCTTTATGTCGCAGGCTCACTCGGCATCTGGTTGTTCTATGTTCAGCACCAATTTGAAGATTCTTATTTCGAAGATGAAACAGAATGGGATTTTGTAAAAGCAGCTGTAGATGGTAGTTCATATTACAAACTTCCTAAAATTCTTCAATGGGTATCAGGAAGCATCGGCTATCACCATGTTCACCACCTAAGCCCAAGAGTACCGAATTACAATCTTGAAAAGGCACATGAATCAACGCCCCCATTGCATAAAGCAACAACCATTACGCTACTATCAAGTTTGGAGTCGATTCGTTTTCGACTTTACGATACGAAGAACAAAACGTTTGTTAGCTTTAAAGAAGTGAAGCCACTTTTGAAGAATCCATCAGCGCTAGCGATGATGACGAAAAGACCAAGTCTTCAGGAAAAATAACATAACCTGAAAAACCCATTCAGCTATGAATGGGTTTTTCAATGTCCAAGCTAGGTTTATACTAATACTATACAAGTGACAGCCTATATTTAATGGTATATCCTGTAATCACAGTCTTATATCAGAAAGGAGATGACCATGCAGAATTGGTATCATATTATCCCTAAGAACACGGGTATTAGTTCTTACGTTTGGATTATTTTTTGTCTACTTCCCTTCTTCTTTATATTCAGATCATCATCGATTATAGAAATTACAGTTGGCATCTTCGTCATTTTATTATTTTTCTTATCCTACCGACTATCGTTTATTTCAAATAGTAAACTCGTGTATCTATGGGTGAGTATCGAAATGGCCATCAGCATTGTTATGACAATTTTGTTTGGCTACGTTTACTTTTCTCTCTTCTTAGCCTTTTTCATAGGTAACATAGAGAACAAAGCAGGATTCCTTTCGTTATACATTGTTCACCTCACAACTACAATCGTAGCAACGGTCATTATTTTCTTCACTCATAATGACGCTCTATTTCCGCAACTTCCATTTGTATTCGTTTGTGTCCTGGGCGTAGCGCTATTACCTTTCACCATTCGCTATCGTAATAAACAGCACCGATTAGAAGAGCAGCTCGAAAACGCGAATGAGAAAATATCGCAATTAATGGTGATTGAAGAACGGGAACGAATTGCACGTGACTTACATGACACTCTCGGGCAAAAGCTATCTATGATTGGTTTAAAAAGTGATCTTGCTAGAAAACTAATTCCAGTAAAGCCTGAAGCCGCAATTAATGAGATTCATGACATTAGACAAACAGCTCGAACCGCTCTGAAAGAAGTAAGAGAAATGGTTTCAAATATGAGAGGAGCAAAGCTTGAAGACGAATTACTTCGTGTTCAGCAACTACTAAGTGCTGCAGAGATGGAATTCCATCTTGAAGGGAAACAAACTCTTGATAATACGCCATTACTAGTAGAAAACGTTCTTAGCATGTGCCTTAAAGAAGCAGTAACCAATATTGTGAAACATAGCAATGCCTCATGGTGTAGAGTTCTCATTAAACAGTCTCCAAACGAAGTATTCATTCAGGTTGAAGATAACGGAATAGGCGTACCTAAAGGGGCCAACTCATTCAAAGGAAATGGACTACAAGGCATGAGAGAACGTCTAGAATTCGTTAATGGCTCTCTAGAAATCCAATCAATCAATGGTACGGTATTAAACATTCGTGTACCTAATATCATCCAACAAAACAAACAGGAGGGATCGGTGTGATTCGCATTGTGCTTGCGGAGGATCAACGTATGCTGCTTGGGGCCCTTGGCTCCTTACTGGATCTTGAAGAAGGAATGGAGGTTGTCGGCCAGGCAACAAATGGAGAAGAAGCTTGTTCCCTTGTTAAAGAATTGAAGCCCGATGTCTGCATCATGGACATTGAAATGCCTTTAAAGAGCGGACTTGATGCTGCTGAAGAATTAAGCAACGAGTCATGTAAAATTATAATACTAACCACATTTGCTCGGGCTGGATACTTTGAGCGAGCACGTAAGGCAGGTGTTAGTGGCTACCTTCTTAAAGATAGTCCAAGTGATGAACTTGCCACCTCTATCCGTAAAATCATGGAAGGTCAGCGTATTTTTTCACCGGAGTTAGTTGATCTAGCTTTTGGCAATGAAAATCCATTAACTGAACGTGAGAAACAAGTTATTCAACTGATGGCTGATGGGAAAAACACGAAAGATATTTCGAGTGAGCTCTACATCACACCTGGTACTGTTCGAAATTATATTTCCGTCATACTTGATAAGTTAGAGGTTACGAACCGCATTGAAGCTATTTCGCGTTTTAAAGAAAAAGGTTGGTTCAAGTGACTATCAAATGAATAAGCTACGAAAAGGACTACTTTTTACCCATAATAGTCCTTTTTTAGTTCATTCGAAACCGACCTATCTTCTATATAACTAGTTCTTCACCTATTCACTACGTCATTCTCCTTCATATATTAAAGAAGATTCAATGAGAGGAGATGATTTCATGGGTTATGGTTACGGATGCGGAAACCAGGTTGGACCAGCTAACTGTGGTTACCCGGTTGGTGGCGCTCGTTACGGTAATGGGTTTGCATTGATCGTTGTTTTGTTTATCCTTCTTATCATTATTGGCGCTTCATTTGTTAAAGGAAACGATTGCTAATTTCGAAGATACGACAAACACCGGGAGCCTCCCGGTGTTTGTTTTTAGGTGCGTAGTTTAAAGAAGATACTTTTTCCTTCTATCATCTATACTACAATGCCAAAAATGCACTATAATAAGTAATTGCTTATACAGTAAAGGAGTGATTTTAATAGAACCGAACAAGGTATACAATCGCAAACACAAAAGATATTACACGGCATTATTTATTTTTCTACTATCGTGTACAATGTTTTTGCTCATCTATATTCAGCATTATGATTCCTTCTCCTCTGACAAAAGATTAGGATATATTCTTTCAGATTGGATAGGGAGTAATTTGATTGAGGTTATCCAATTAATTTCGGAGCTTGCTTCAAAACCAGCAATTATTCTGATTACCTTATTGTCCATGGTGGTATTATGGCTATGGAAGAAAGATTATGTAGGTATGATCACACTATTTGTATTCGTATTCGTTGGGAATTTAACTAACAAACTCTTAAAGAATTTAATACAAAGAGAAAGGCCTCTTATAGAAGGGCACATTGTCGAAGGATATAGCTTTCCAAGTGGTCATGTTATGGTTGGACTTATTATGTATGGCTTAATCGTATATTATATATTCCACTATACACACAATGCATTCATTAAAATAATAACACTATCACTAGCAATTCTATTAATGACTGTAATAGGATTCAGCCGCATCATTATGCTCGAACATTTCTTAACAGACGTGCTAGCAGGTTATTGCTTAGGTGGATTGATGCTCATGATGGGAATCATAGTTTACCGTTATTTGTTTAGGCGATTTCATAAATCAGTATAACTACAGAGTCTTATTCACAACCAAATAAACTCGTCGTTTCCTATAAATTCTGTATGGGGTTTACACCTAAAACCTCATATTTCTCTAAGCGAATAATCGCCCATCTTATGGTAAGGCTAATATGGAATACATACCGGGAGCGTGATTTTTTGACTAATCAAGATGGTAGACATATTACTCTTACTTCCACTGAATTGGGTGAGTTGTGGAAAAATTATATAGGTGAATCGTTGTTAAACTGTGTATACACACATTACCTTTCAAATGTAGATGATGATCGAATTAGAGCAACACTTGAAAAAGCAAGTAATATTACAAAACAGCACATGATGAAGTTAGAGGAACTATTCAATAAAGAAAGTTTTGCAATTCCAACTGGATTTGGGAAAAACGATATTAATGACCAGGCGCCCGCTGTTTTTACTGATAAATTTTATCTCTTTTACTTAAAGGAAACATCTAGAATTAATTTACTTCAGTTCTCTAATGCATTAACTGTTTCTTTCAGAGCCGATGTTAGAGAATACTTTTCTGAATGTGTTAATGACATGAGTGATTTGTTCCAAGAAACGATGAATGCAATGTTAGCAAAAGGTTTAATTATAAGAGCTCCATTTATACCAGTCCCTACCGAAGTAAAGTTCGTTGAATCGAAAGACTTTTTACATAAATTAATTGGCCAGCAAAGACCAATGGCTTCGACAGAAATAACAGGCATGTACGTGAACCTTGATTCAAATCAATTGGGAAAGTCACTTATGATGGCATTTAGTCAGGTAGTGCAATCTGAAGATATCAAAAAATATATGTTACGAGGAAGAGATATCTCACATAAGAATATCGTCATTCTTCAAGATCTTCTCACAAAGGATCACTTACCAGCTCCTCAGTTATGGGATCCTGAAGTACTTGAGTCTAAAGTTCCGCCTTTCTCTGAAAAACTTATGCTCTATCACGTGGCATTAGCTAATGCAGGGAGTCTGTTTAACTACGGGATAAGCCTAACATCAACATTCAGATATGATATCTCGGTTGATATTGCAAGGTTAGTCACGGAAATCGCTAAGTTCTCGAATGATGGTGTTAAGATGCTTATCGATCGAAAATGGTTAGAACAACCGCCAATGGCAGCTGATCGCGATGAATTAGCGAAGTAATCTTCTTTATTAATGGCTCTTTTCGTAAACATTGTTGCTATAAAGGTAGTGGTTGATTTCCGCTCAGGATGCTCGCTTTCCTCGGGACGGGCGCTGAGCCTCCTCGGCGCGCAAGAACATTACGCCTGTGGGGTCTCTATAGAAGAATCATTGAAAAGCAACAATCTTTTAGAAAAGAGCCTTATTAATAAAGCATCTGCATAAGAGCAGATGCTTTATTTATGTTTATCTTTTATCTGAAACTGCCTTACAAACCTGCATATACATACTCTCAACACCTTTTTCTGAAGCTTCAAACTGATACGCATCTTCCTCAATAATCCCAATATTCGCTGCCTCTTTAGTAGCGTCTATATTTGCTCCCATGAAAATAAACTCCCAGTTATAGGTATCTCTCTGATGCTTAATTAACTCTTTTACTTTTTCATGAGTGTATTCACTGCTCGCATTTTCCCTCCCATCCGTTGTAATGACTACAATAATTCTCTCTGGCTTTCGATGTTCAGGCGTTTCAGATAGCCTATTGCCTACAGTGACTACCGTACGACCAACGGCATCAAGAAGTGCCGTCATCCCTCTCACATAATAATCTTGATCTGTAAGCATGGCTTTAGTTGCATCAACACCATCCCACAGAACTTCATATTGATCATCAAATAGAACTGTTGTTAAAAGCGTTTCCCCTTCTTCTTCACACTGCTTTCTTACAAATCCATTAAACCCACCTATTGTATCCGACTCTAACCCTGCCATTGAGCCGCTTCGATCAAGTAAAAATACGACTTCTGTTAATCCTTTTTTCATAGTCTTCATCTCCTCCAATGTGTTGATGATATAATAGTAGCTAATTTAGTCCATCATCTGGTCGCCTACGAAGCGACATTTTGGAGGAGTCGTTTATGCTAAGTAATAAGACGTTACTAGAATTAAAAATATATATTAATAATTTCCTAGAGCCACCACTCATGAATAGTTATGAATCTGCTCCTCATTTTGATCAGGAACAAGTTGAACACACATTTGAAGATGAACTAACAACTTATATAACAACCCATTCAAAACCACCTTTTCGGTACGAACTTTTGCAGATGATTGATCACAGAGGATTCACTGATATCGAAATCTATAAAAAAGCAGGTATCGATCGTAAGCACTTTTCTAAAATACGGTCTAATCCTAGCTATCGAATTGGGAAAAAACCCGCCATTGCACTCGCCCTTGCCCTTCAGCTCGATCTAGAAGAAACCGATCAACTGTTGAGTTCGGCTGGTTTCTCTTTATCTGAAAGTGACCCGTTTGATTTAGTCATACAGTTTTGTATTGATAAGAAAATTTATGATTTGGATGATGTGAATGAGGCTTTGGAAAGTGTAGGGGTTAGGACGTTTCTGTAATTCGGAAAAGGCTTGGTGTGCTAAACAGGTACGTACAACTTATAACGCCAAAATAAAAGCCCCTTGTATCAAGGATACAAGGGGCCGTTTTCAATCAATTAGATCGAATTGATTTCATCTTTAATCGATTTTGTTCCTTTTACTACCTGGAATTCCTTACCAATCGTAGCGTCATTTTCTAGAGTAGCTAAGATTACACTTGCCACATCTTCTCTAGAAATTTCATTTCTTTCTACTTTAGATGCGGCATTCACTTTTCCAATACCCTCGTCATTTGTTAGTGCACCCGGGTGGATGATCGTGTAATCTAAATCGGTTGTCTTCAACCATTCATCTGCATAATGCTTTGCCGCTACGTAAGGTGCAAAAGATGACGGTGCTGATTGGATGGCTTCACGCGTTGTATCGAAGGAACTAACCATAACGAAGCGTTTCACCCCAGCCTCTTCTGCCGCCTTCATTGTTTTAACAGCACCATCTAAATCAACTAGCACGGTTTTGTCTGCCCCAGTGTTTGGTCCAGAACCTGCTGTAAAGACGATCGCATCTACTCCTTCAGCTGCTTTTGCTATAGCGTTAATGTCTTCTTCTAAATCAACTACAACGGTTTCAGCACCTAAATCATTAAAGTAGGAAGCTTGCTCCTCTTTTCGAATCATGACTTTCGCTTCTAATTCTTTATGATCTTGGATAAAAGAAACAAGATGCTTCCCAACTTGACCGTTTGCTCCAACAATTAGAACTTTCATTTCCTACACCCTTTCTAAGTAATTGAGATATACCGATGATCTGCAGCCAAATACCATCCACATTTTCTAAGTGGAATTAATAATGACTGCTACTCATTGGTACTATACCCATTATGGTGACACTACTGCTTCTTTAGTTCTTATTTATTTGAGCGTTTAAGAATGCTTTTGAAGTGTGAGAATGTGTCAAAGCTTGCTTTACCATGATAAGCTCCCATTCCACTATTTCCCACACCACCGAATGGAAGGTAGTGAGTGGTCATATGATTGATCGTATCGTTAATCGCGCCACCACCAAATGAAATGTTATTTAGAACGTCATCCTGTACCTTTTCATCATCAGAGAAAAGATAAAGAGCTAGTGGCTTTGGACGTTGAACGATTGCATCAACCGCTTCTGATGTTTCATCGTATACTAGCACAGGTAAGATCGGCCCAAAGATTTCATCTTGCATAACGGAATCTTCCCAAGAAATATTGTCTAAAATCGTAGGTTCAATCAATAAGTTCGATCTGTCTGATTGACCTCCAACTACTAAATCCCTGTCCTTTAAGAATTGATGTAAACGATCAAAATGTCTTTCACTCACCACATGTGGGAAATCAGGATTTTCTGAAATATTCTCTCCATATGTGTTTGTGATAGCATCATTAAGCTTAGAAATTAGTTGATCTTTTACACTACGGTGTGCAAGGACATAATCCGGTGCCACACACGTTTGACCAGCATTTGCAAATTTACCTCGCGCAATACGTGCTGCGGTTTCATCCAGATCAGCATCCTCATGTACAATCGCAGGACTCTTACCGCCTAGCTCTAAGGTTGTAGGCGTTAAATGCTTCGCTGCTGCTTCTGCAACAATTTTACCTACTCCAGTACTACCAGTGAAGAAGATGTAATCAAATTTCTCTTTTAATAGAGCTGTGCTTGTTTCAACTTCCCCTTCAACGACACACAAGAGTTCTTCAGGGAAATTCTCATTAATCATTTTAGCTAAAAGGCTAGAAGTGTGAGGTGTTAATTCAGAAGGTTTTAATACAACACTGTTACCAGCTGCAACTGCTCCTACTAGTGGAGCGACCGCAAGTTGAAAGGGATAGTTCCATGGTGCAATAACAAGTGTTGATCCATATGGTTCAGGGACAATAAAGCTTGTCGCACCTGCATGGGTTGATGGTGTTTCCACTTCTTTTGGAGTTGACCAAGTAGATAAATTCTCAATCATAAAATTAATTTCGCCTAATACAAGACCGATCTCTGCACGCTTTGTTTCGACTTCAGGTTTATTAAGATCAGCTTTAAGAGCGTCAATAATTTCTTGTTCATGTGACGTCATAAGCTCTTTCAATTTATTTAATGTATCAATACGAAATTGTACATCTTTCGTTTTCCCGCTAAGGAAAAATGACTTTTGTTTTGCTGTAAGTTCTTGATAGTTCTCCATCTTACATTCTCCTTATTTGTTTAATTCACTTAAAATATAGTAACGATGAAACAATACCTATGCTCCAGTAGGTTATAAGTGTGAGTTAACTGTAACTAAAATAAATATAGTTAAATGATAGGTTCCAAGATACTCCCCTAAACGAAGATGGTCAATCATTTTGCTTCGTAAACATTCAATCAATAGGAGTCACCGAATCTCATAGTTTCTTTTTCTATTTATGAATCCAACAATCTCTCAAGGTACTTTTTCCCTTTTACTCTAACATTTCAAACATATGCCCCATTTGTTGTAAAATCTAGTAGAATGATAAAAGAATATAGGAATAGAGAGGATTATTCACCATGACATACAAAATGATTGTATTAGATTTAGACGATACATTGCTCAATACCAAACAAATGATTTCTGTTCGAAATAAAGAAGCGTTAATGAAGGCACAAGAAGCAGGCTTGAAAGTTGTTTTAGCTTCTGGAAGACCTACATTTGGAATGATTCCATTTGCAGAGGAACTTTCACTTGCTGACTACGAGAGCTTCATTCTTTCCTTTAATGGCGGGAAGATCATCAACTGTCATTCGAATGAAGAATTCTTCAGTCAAACATTAACGATAGAAGCTGTTCAAAGACTATACGAGATTAGTCTTCACGAAGATGTGTATATTCACACATACATTGGAGATGAGATTATAACTGCAGAAGAGAATCCATACACGACGATTGAATCAGAACTAACAGGACTACCAATTAAGGTCGTCGATTCGTTTATGGATGGTGTAACAGCCCCCGTTGTTAAAGTCTTAATGGTTGGTGAACCAGAGCACCTTAAAAAAGTGGAAAAGAAGCTTCAAAAGGAGTTAGGAGAAGAATTCAGCGTAATGCGCTCCAAGCCTTACTTCCTTGAATTCACAGATAAAGGCATTACAAAAGCGACAAGCCTTGAGAAGCTTATTAATGAATGTGAAATTAAACGAGAAGAAGTTATTGCAGTTGGAGACAGCTACAATGATCAAGAAATGATTGAATTTGCTGGACTTGGCGTTGCGATGGGTAATGCTCCAGATGACATCAAAAAGATTTCTGATTACATTGCAGATACGAACGAGAATGATGGTGTTGCAAAAGTAGTTGAAAAGTTTCTATTAAAGGATCAGCTCATAACAAAATAATTTTGATAAAAGAGAGGCGGTGTTTAAACACCGCCTCTCTTTTCTGTTAATGGATGTGCTCTTATCTGTTTTTTGAAAGAGGTAAACTCGTAATGGAATCGAAAGTATTATAGTAGGTTGAATGAACCTGAAGCGTTTGCGCGTCTTCCTGTCGAGTTCTACCCATATTCATTATTAGTCTATCGTTTAGGCTCACCTCTAAAAGAGTATTGTTATTAAAGCAGTTTTAAAAGCAACACTAATCAAATTGGAGCGGGTATTAACTACTAATCTAATAACAAAAATACCTACGAGAAGAGCCTTTATTTAGAAGAGTTACATTTTATTAATTGTAACACCCCTATCCAACGAGGTTTCGAAATTATTTATTGAAAATTAGTGCATAACTCTTCCAAAATGATTATTAATTTATTATAATTATAATCTAATAGAGGTTATAATTAATTTTCTTACATTCGAAAGGAGATTTTAAATATGGATAAAAACGAAATGCACGATAGCCAAGCTGGAAAGTGCCCTGTCTCTCATGGAAAAACGAAAGAAGAGAGTGCTATCACCACTACTAAAGTTGGCACAACAAATAAAGACTGGTGGCCAAACCAGTTAAATTTGAATCTTCTTCAACAGCACGATAGAAAAAGCAATCCAATGGGTGAAGACTTTAACTACGCAGAAGAATTTAAAAAACTAGATTATTACGAATTAAAGCAGGATCTTCGTACACTAATGACAGATAGCCAGGACTGGTGGCCTGCTGATTACGGACACTATGGTCCACTCTTCATCCGTATGTCATGGCACGCGGCTGGTACATATCGTACTGGTGACGGACGCGGCGGCGGTGCAACTGGATCGCAACGCTTTGCTCCACTTAACAGCTGGCCAGATAACGCAAGTCTTGATAAAGCGCGTCGTCTCCTATGGCCAATTAAGCAAAAGCATGGGAATAAGATTTCTTGGGCTGACTTACTTGTTATCACTGGTAATGTCGCACTGGAATCAATGGGCTTAAAGACATTTGGTTTTGGCGGAGGACGCGAAGATGTTTGGCATCCAGAAGAAGATATCTACTGGGGTACTGAGAAAGAATGGCTAGGCGACAACCGTTACTCAGGCGACCGCGAGCTTGAAAGTCCGCTTGCTGCCGTTCAAATGGGACTTATCTATGTTAATCCAGAAGGACCAAATGGAGAACCAGATCCGCTAGGCAGTGCACGAGATATTCGTGAAACATTTGCTCGCATGGGAATGAACGATGAAGAAACGGTTGCCCTTATCGCTGGCGGTCACACGTTTGGGAAAGCACACGGCGCTGGAGATGCTGAAGCACATGTTGGTGCTGCACCAGAAGCCGCTGATATTGAAGAGCAAGGATTGGGCTGGAAAAATACGCACGGAAGCGGTAAAGGCCGTGACACGATTACAAGTGGTGTAGAAGGTGCTTGGACTTCCGAGCCAACTAAGTGGGATAACGGTTATTATGATTTGCTATTCGGTTATGAATGGGAACTAACAAAGAGTCCTGCAGGTGCTCACCAATGGAAGCCTGTTAATCCTAAAGAAGAAGATCTTGCACCAGATGCTGAAGATGTTTCCATCAAAGTAAATACGATGATGACAACAGCTGATATGGCTCTTCGTGAAGATGAAATCTACGAGAAAATTTCACGCCGTTTCCACGAGGACATCGAATATTTCGCTGATACATTTGCTCGTGCATGGTTTAAATTACTTCACCGTGACATGGGCCCGAAAGAAAGATACCTTGGACCTGAGGTGCCACAGGAAGAATTGATCTGGCAGGATCCAATCCCTAATGTAGACTATGAATTAACTGCTGCTGAAGTAGAAAACCTTAAAGCGAAAATCCTTAATTCTGGATTAAGCGTTAGCGAGCTCGTCAAAACGGCATGGGCTTCTGCGAGCACTTACCGTGGATCTGATCATCGCGGTGGTGCCAATGGTGGACGCATTCGCCTTGCGCCGCAGAAGAATTGGCAATCAAATGAGCCTGAGCAGCTTCAAAGAGTGCTTTCTGTTTATGAAAAGATTCAAAATGAACTTGATAAAACAGTTAGCCTAGCTGATTTGATTGTTCTTGGCGGTAGCGCAGCTGTAGAGAAAGCGGCCAAAGATGCTGGTGTTGAGATTACCGTTCCATTTGCACCTGGACGTGGTGATGCGACACAAGAGCAAACAGATGTAGAAAGCTTTGATGTATTAGAGCCAATGGCAGATGGATTCCGTAACTACCAGAAGAAGGAATACACGCTTAGCCCTGAGGAACTACTAGTAGACAAATCACAACTTCTTGGCCTTTCTGCACCTGAAATGACCGTTCTTGTTGGCGGCATGCGCGTGCTTGGGACAAACCATAACGGTACGAAGCATGGGGTGTTTACTAATCGTGTTGGTACACTTACGAATGACTTCTTTGTGAATCTACTCGACATGGGCATTGAATGGAAGCCTGCTGACTTCAATGAATACGAAGGACGTGACCGCAAAACTGGAGAACTTGTACGCACTGCATCACGCGTTGACCTTGTCTTCGGTTCAAACTCGATCCTCCGTTCTTATGCAGAAGTATATGCACAAGAGGACAACAAAGAGAAATTTGTCCGCGACTTTGTATCCGCATGGGTTAAGATCATGAACGCTGACCGTTTTGATCTTAAAACGAGTAAGGATAAGATGGCGTCTAACGCGTAATAATGAAAAAAGCACTTTACCATTCGCTTCAAGGGCGTCTGGTAAGGTGCTTTTTTATATAGCATTATATGATTTATTTCTTTTCTAGCCAGGTTACGCACTCTACATGCGTCGTATGCGGGAACATATCAACCGGCTGAACTTCCTTCGTTTCAAACCCACCGTCTTCTAAAATCCGTAGATCCCTTGCAAGTGTCGCAGGGTTACATGATACATAAACAACTTTCTCTGGCTTCATATCAATAATTGTTTGTAGTAGGGCTTCGTCACAGCCTTTACGCGGCGGGTCAACGACGATGACGTCTGGCTTGATGCCCTGCTTTTTCCACGCTGGGATGACGTTCTCTGCTTCACCAACGGCAAACTCAGCGTTCGTAATACCGTTAAGCTCTGCGTTTCGCTTCGCATCTTCAATCGCTTCAGGTACGATTTCAACGCCATATACCTGCTTTGCTTTTTGCGCAAGGAAAAGAGAAATCGTTCCGATGCCACAATAAGCGTCGATTACCGTTTCGTTACCTGTAAGTCCAGCATATTCAAGTGCCTGGTCATAAAGCACCTTCGTTTGATCTGGGTTTACTTGATAGAACGAGCGCGCTGAGATCGCGAATTTAATGTCGCCAATTGTGTCGTAAATATATGGAGATCCCCAAAGTACTCTTGTTTCATCACCAAAGATAACGTTTGTACGTTTTGGATTTATGTTCTGAACGATCGATTTCACTTTCGGAAGTTGCTCTGTGATGTCATTAATGATGTTTTTACGATTTGGTAAGTCTTTGTTCTTTGTGACAATAACAACCATAATATCGTCTGTTTGCTTTCCGTATTTCGCAACGACGTGTCTTAGCGTTCCACGATGGGAGCGCTCGTCGTATGCGCGGATGCCGTATTTTTCAGCGATCTCTTTTACAACGCGAAGAACTTCATCGTTTTCCTGCTCTTGAATGAGACACTGATCCATGTCAATAATCTGGTGACTACGCTGCTGATAGAAGCCTGCCACGATCTTGCCGTTTTGTTCTCCAACAGGAACTTGCGCTTTGTTGCGGTAGCGCCATGGGTCTTCCATACCAAGGACAGGGTGAACAGGTACATCGATCTTCGCAATACGCTCCATCACGTCTTGAACTTGCTTGTGCTTGAATTTCAGTTGGGTATCATACGTAATGTGCTGCGTTTGGCAGCCACCGCACTGATAGAAGATCGGACACGGAGGCGTGTTGCGGTCTTCACTCTCCACCTTTACATCTATAAGTTTGCCAAAACCAAAGCCTTTTTTCGTTTTAATTACTTTTACATCAGCTGTTTCGCCTGGTATACCATAGGGCACGAACAAGGTGTAGCCGTCTACTTTAGCGACACCAGCTCCGTCATGGGATATATCAACAAACTCCACTTCCACAACATCGTTCTTTTTAACAGGTACATCTTGAATACTCATTAGGTTTCCGTCCTTTTCCGTTCGATTTCATGTACAAAAATTGTACCACAGTGTGATTGGATCACGAAATGTAACAATTACGCTCCAAACCGGTGAAGTTTTTACCACTAAAATGAGGTGAAGATCGTTTTATTGGCCGAATCTCTAATGCTAAAATCTCTATAAATTGGCCAAATCCAAGATTTATTGACCAAATTTACATTATATTAGCCAAAGCAACCGGAATAGAAAAAACCAGAGATCAAAATCTCTGGCTTCTCTACGACCTTACTCATCAGATACAGCTCGCTTGTGAGCTGCTTCTTCTTCATTTGTATGCTTCTCGCTTGTTTCCTTAGGCACGATCATCGTGATGTGACGATACAAGTTTGTGAATTCGGCTGGGAGTGGCCCACCATATTCACCATCGAGATTGAGCTGCATTTTATCAACAGATTCTACTTTAATATGGCTTGCTTTCTTGTAGACAACGTTTGGATCATTAATATGATCACCACGTAGAGCACTACTTGCGATCCGAATGAACTCAGCAATATTCGTCTTCTTTAAAATCATAAGATCGAATAATCCATCATTCAATGAAGCATGAGGTGCTAGCTTCTCAAATCCACCAATTGAGTTCGAGTTTGAAACGAGGAAAAGCATGATCTCATCTTCAAAAAGCTTTCCATCATATTCAATGCGCGTCTTGGTTGGACGAATTGACGGAAGCATCTCAATCCCTTTCATATAGTAAGCAAGTTGGCCAAGCATTGTTTTAAGCTTGCTTGGTACTTCATACGTTAATTCGGTCAGACGTCCGCCACCAGCAATATTGATAAAGTAATGTTCATTTACTCGACCGATATCAATTGGCATTTCAAGTCCATTGCATAGGACATCCATCGCACCTTCAACTGTGCGTGGAACACCAATCGCTCGCGCGAAATCATTCGTTGTTCCAACTGGGATGATACCCATTTTAGGGCGATACGGTTGCTCAGCAATACCGTTAATCACTTCATAAATTGTTCCGTCTCCTCCAGCAGCAATTACTAGATCAAATCTCCGCTCAACTGCAATACGTGCCGCTTCTGTAGCATCCCCTTCACACGTTGTCGCATGAGCTGAAGTTTCGTAACCATTTACTTCAAGACGTTCAAGAATATAAGGCAGTGACCTCTTTACCTGTTCTCTTCCGGACGTTGGATTATAGATCAGTCTTGCACGTTTCATCCTTCATCATCCTATCTTCTCTATCTCGATTCTCTGCTTCTTATCATCTGTTATTAATTAGTTTTAAAGACATCATCATTAGTAAATTATATGATAGTCGCAAACAAAAAACGCCCACATTCTCGTGACCGTTTTCCACCGCGTGACCTTCTGTTATGATTATAGGCTTTTCCCCTAAAAAAAGCAAAATGAAAAAAAGAGCTTAGGTATATTTATGGATTGTGAACAAAACTTCACTCAAACACATTAAAAATCCCCCTCCATTCAGGAGGGGGCACTTCTTATCGCTTATCCATTTCTTCAACAATGAGTTTGTTAACCATCGGAGGATTAGCTTTTCCTTTGGTTGCTTTCATAACCTGACCTACTAGGAAGCCTAGGGCACGGTCTTTACCGTTCTTGTAGTCTTCGATCGACTGTTCGTTTTCGTCTAGAATACCTGAAACGATTGAGCGAAGCTCGCCTTCGTCAGAAATCTGTACAAGACCTTTGTCTTTAACGATCTGCTCAGGGTCGCCGCCTTTTTCGATAAGGTCTTTGAAAACTTTCTTCGCGATCTTAGAAGAAATTGTTCCCTTTTCAATAAGAGAAATCAATTTGCCTAGCCCTTCTGGAGTTAGGGCAACTTCATCAATTTCTTTATAATTCGCATTCAAGTAAGCAGACACTTCACCCATCAGCCAGTTCGATGTCTGTTTCGGATCAGCTCCTTGGCCAATCGCTACTTCGAAGAAATCAGACATTTTCTTAGACTGAGTGAGAACCATCGCATCGTATTCTGGAAGGTCATATTCCTTCACATAGCGCTCACGACGTGCGTCTGGAAGTTCAGGGATATCTTCGCGTACGCGGTCCATCCATTCTTTGTTAATCTCTAGACGAACAAGGTCCGGTTCTGGGAAGTAACGATAGTCGTCAGATCCTTCTTTCACACGCATAAGAATCGTTTTCTTGCCAGCTTCGTCGTAACGACGTGTTTCCTGACCGATTACGTTTCCTGTAAGGAGCTCTTTTTCCTGACGTACTTCTTCGAATTGAAGACCTTTTTGCACATTCGCAAATGAGTTCAAGTTCTTCAGTTCTGTTTTCGTACCGAACTCTTCTTGACCATATGGACGAAGAGAAAGGTTCGCATCACAGCGAAGTGATCCTTCTTCCATTTTACAATCTGATACTTCTGTATATTGAAGGATAGCTTTTAGCTTCTCAAGATAAGCATAAGCTTCTTCTGGTGTACGAATATCCGGCTCAGATACGATCTCAACTAGAGGTGTACCCTGACGGTTGAAGTCGACAAGTGAGTGGTTCTCTCCATCAACGTGTGTTAGCTTACCAGCGTCCTCCTCAAGATGAAGACGAGTAATACCAATTCGCTTTGTTTTACCGTCTACTTCAATATCAATCCAACCGTTCTCCCCAATCGGCTTATCATACTGGGAAATCTGATATGCCTTCGGGTTATCAGGGTAGAAATAATTTTTGCGGTCAAATTTCGTATTTTCAGCAATTTCACAGTTCAAAGCCATTGCTGCGCGCATTGCAAAATCAACAGCCTGTTCGTTCATCACTGGAAGGACACCAGGGTGACCGAGACAGATCGGGCACACGTTCGTGTTAGGTGGTGCACCAAAATCAGTTGAACAATTACAGAAAATCTTCGTGTTTGTCTTTAGTTCTGAGTGAACTTCCAGACCAATAATAGTTTCAAAATTCATTTTCAGTAGTCACCCCTTACAGCTCTGGCTTAGCCTTATGATGATCTGTAGCTTGCTCAAACGCATGAGCAACGCGGTATACAGTTCTCTCATCAAAGTGCTTTCCGATTATTTGAAGTCCGACAGGTAGGCCATTCGATAATCCACATGGAACCGAAATCGCAGGTACGCCTGCAAGGTTAACTGGGATTGTTAGGATGTCATTTGCATACATCGTAAGCGGGTTATCGATCTTCTCGCCTACTTTAAATGCTGGTGTTGGCGTAGTTGGTCCGATAATCACATCGTAGTCTTCAAACACTTTTTCAAAATCGTTCTTGATTAGCGTCCGTACTTTCTGTGCTTTCTTATAATAAGCGTCATAGTAACCTGAGCTAAGCGCAAACGTTCCTAGCATGATGCGTCGCTTTACTTCGTCACCAAAGCCTTCACTTCTTGTTTTCTTATAAAGATCAAGAAGGTTCTCTGCTTCAGCACGTACGCCGTAACGTACTCCATCAAAGCGAGCAAGGTTAGCAGATGCTTCAGAAGAAGAAAGAAGGTAGTAAGTAGCTACAGCGTATTTCGAATGAGGAAGAGATACTTCTTCCCAAGATGCGCCAAGCTCTTCAAGCTTTTTAAGTGCCTGAAGGACGTTGTTCTTCACATCTTCGTCTACACCTTCAGCAAGATATTCTTTCGGCACAGCAATGCGAAGACCTTTCACATCACCAGTTAGGCTTGAAAGGTAATCTGGTACATCAACATTGGCAGACGTAGAATCCATCTTGTCATGACCAGCAATTGATTGAAGAAGATATGCGTTGTCTTCTACTGTGTTCGTAATTGGTCCAATCTGATCAAGAGAAGATGCGAAAGCAATTAGTCCAAAACGAGAAACAAGTCCGTAAGTTGGTTTTAATCCAACAACGCCACAAAATGCAGCCGGTTGACGGATTGAACCACCAGTATCAGAACCTAATGAGAAGAATACTTCTCCAGCAGCAACAGACGCAGCAGAGCCACCGCTAGATCCACCTGGTACATAGTCTGTATTCCATGGATTACGCGTGCCATAGAAGCCAGAGTTTTCATTTGAAGAACCCATTGCGAACTCATCCATATTAAGTTTACCAACTGTGATCGTTTCCGCTGCGTTTAAGCGCTCAACCACTGTTGCGTTATGTAATGGTTCAAAATTTCCAAGAAGCTGACTTGATGCTGTCGTGCGAAGACCCTTTGTTACGATGTTATCCTTTACACCGACTGGAAGACCAAAGAGAAGTCCTCTCGCTTCTTCTGTTCCGAGCTTTCCATCAAGTGCTTTTGCAGCTTGCATAGCTCCTTCTTCATTTAACGTCATGAACGCTTTTACCTTTTCATCAACCGTGTTGATGCGATCAAACGATGATTGAACGATTTCGCTGACGGATAATTCTTTTTTATGAAGCAAGCTGTGAAGCTCACTAATACTTTTATCAAACAAGGACGTTGCCTCCTTTACTCAAATATTGATGGGACTTTAACCTGACCGTTTGCATGGTCCGGCGCATTCTTCAATGCTTCTTCACGAGAAAGCCATGGTTGAGCCTTGTCTTCACGAAGAACATTCTTTAAATCAAGAACGTGGGTTGTTGGTTCTACGTTCTCTGTATCTAATTCATTCAACTGTTCTGCCATTGAAATAATGTCATCAAGCTGAGTTGTGAACTTTTCTACTTCTGCCTCATCCATTTCTAATCTAGCCAGGTTCGCTACGTGCTTCACCTGTTCTTTGGTAATTCTGGACATCTCTTTCACCTCCACAAAATTCGAACAACCTGCAATATATAGATGATACCAAAAAGAGACTTCATTAAGCAACAGAACGCCGTCTGTTCCATTTTTAAACAAATGTTTATTTAATGGTCATTAATCAAACGTTTGTTTAGCTTTTTTCCAATATTGTAAAAAAGGCTCACCCTCTTATGGGTGAGCCTTTCACTTATCAACTTAGAATTTAGAAACTTTAGCTTCTTCAAATTCTGCTTCAATCTCTTCACCTGGAGCCTTACCTACAAAGCTGAATGCCATTACAGCAATCCAAGCTAGGATAAAGCCTGGGATTAGTTCATAAAGATCAAATAGTCCGCCGGACAATTGAGCCCATAGGATTACGACAACCGCACCTGTGATGATACCACCGATTGCACCATTACGAGTCATTCGTTTCCAGAATAGACTCAGTATGATAACTGGACCAAATGCGGCACCAAATCCTGCCCAGGCATAACTTACCAGGTTAAGAACACTGCTATCAGGGTTATATGCAAGTAGGATAGCAAGCAACGCAATAGCTAGTACTGCAATACGGCCAACCCATACAAGCTCAGTCTGGCTAGCGTTCTTACGAAGGATTGCTTTATAGAAATCTTCCGCTACAGCACTTGATGATACAAGTAGCTGAGAGTCAATTGTACTCATAATTGCAGATAGGATCGCAGCAAGTAAGAAGCCGGATACCCATGGGTTAAAGAGTACTTGCGTAAATTCGATGAAGACTGTTTCGGAGTTCTCAAGTCCTGCATTAAAGTAAGCAATACCGATAAAACCAGTAAAGATTGCACCAAACAGGGAAAGAACCATCCATGACATACCAACAAGGCGTGCTTTAGGAATCTCTTTTGAAGATTTAACAGCCATAAAACGTGTGATGATATGAGGCTGACCAAAGTAACCTAGTCCCCAACCAAGTAGGGAAAGAATACCCATAAAGCTCATACCAGTAAAGATATCAAGATAAGTAGTATCTGTAGCACCTACTTGATTAACTGTTTCGCTCCAGCCGCCCATTTCGTTTAGAGCAACAATAGGCACGATAACAAGAGCAAGGAACATAAGTATTCCCTGGAAGAAGTCTGTCCAGCTTACTGCTAAGAAACCACCGAGGAACGTGTAAGAAATAATTACAATTGCACCGATCCACAATGCGCTTTCATAGCTCATACCGAACGAGCTTTCAAACAGGATTGCGCCCCCAACAAGACCTGAAGACGTATAGAACGTAAAGAATACAAGAATGACAATCGCTGAGATAACACGAAGAGCTTTCGAGCTATCACGGAAACGGTTTTCAAGATAATCCGGTACCGTAATCGAGTCATTCGCCACTTCGGTGTAACGGCGTAGACGCGAAGCGACAAACTGCCAGTTCAGGTATGCTCCGATTGCGAGCCCAATCCCAATCCAAATTTGACTCATTCCGCCTGCGTACATTGCACCAGGCAGTCCTAGTAAGAGCCAACTACTCATATCTGATGCGCCAGCACTTAGTGCAGCAACAGATCCACCTAATCTTCTTCCTCCAAGAACGTAATCGGACAGGTTACTTGTCATTTTGTATGCAACTAATCCGATTGCAAGCATACCGACAAGATAAACAATAAACGTGACTAGCGTAGGCGTCTCAATACTCATTTAGCACTATTCTCTCCTTTCAGTAAAAAAAGTTATTATTGATAATACGACTAATAAAGGCATTGGTATAAGAAGCCAGAACCATGTTGCTGTAGTTAAGGTATATTCCACGCTTTCACCCCCTCCAAAGTCATTATTCACAGGTATGCATTTTTCCTGTGGGTACAAATTATTGATATAGACCATTAGTCCTTTACAAACCAATCATTACTATATCACAAAATATTTTTCTGAACAATCAAAACATTATAAGATAAACTTTATAGTGAATAAATATTCACCATTGTTAACTATTTCCTCCGTTTGGCAACTTTAATGTCATAAGTATTCAACATAACTTATTTAAATAAATTGACGATTATGTGAAACAGCGACACACTCTAGTAACATTTACCCACCATTTTGTAATGTTAATCGTCAAATTGAAATATTTTTTATAGATTGCGTCTTTTTATCATGTTTCATACTCACCTTCTAATAAAATTTCTTAACTGAGTCGGTTTAATCCTTACTATAAAACCAGTGTTAACTGACTCAATTTCTATCGTATATATAAATCGTAGTCATTACTGTTTGCAAACAGTAATGACTACGATATAATAATTAACACTATGCAAAACGAAGGGAAAATCATTATGATAAGAACATCTTTTAAAGTAGTTACGCTTCTATCCATCACTACTTTATTACTCATGGCGTGTTCGCCCAAAGATCCTAATTTTAAAAGTGATGGCATAATCGATATCTATACAACCATATATCCTCTTAAATATTTTGCTGAACGCATTGGTGGTAATGATGTAAATGCAGAGTCAATTATCCCACCAGGTAGCGATGCACATAGTTTTGAACCAACAACAAAAACAATGACCAAGCTCGCAGAGTCAGACATTTTCATCTATAACGGTGCTGGTATGGAAGGTTTTGCGGAAGCCGTTAAAGAAACACTTCAGAACGAAGATGTAACTGTTTTAGAAGCTGCAGATGGAATTCATATGGATGAAACTGAAGAAGAACACGAAGCTCATGCTGATGAACAAAGCCATGATGGTCATGATCACGGTGATATTAATCCCCATATATGGATTGATCCTATTCTTTCTATTCAGCTTGCAGAGAACATTAAAGACACGCTAGTTGATCTAGCTCCTGAAAAAAAAGAGATGTTTGAAAAAAACTTTAAAGCATTAAAAAACGATCTCCTTGCTCTTGATGAATCTTTTAAAGATATGGTTTCTAATGCACCTAAGAACGAATTCCTTATTTCTCATGATGCATATAGTTATTGGGAGAGTCGTTATGGACTTAAGCAACTAAGTGTTTCTGGACTATCTCCATCTCAAGAACCAACACAAAAGCAATTAGAGGACATTATTGATACGGCTGAGAGTCATAGTATCTCTTATATGCTTTTTGAGCAGAACGCTACACCTAAGCCTGCGAAAGCCGTTCAACAAGAGCTTGGTCTTAAAACGCTACGTATTCATAATTTATCCGTTCTAAGTGAAAAAGACATTAAGAACAATGAAACTTATCTAACCCTTATGGAAAAGAATATTCACACGATGAAAAAAGCATTATCTAACTAATCACACATACAGAAAGGCCCACTCTGAAGTAAAAATAGAGTGGGCCTTTCTTATTCTTTATTGATAAATATGAACAAACGGTTCTTCTTCATTAGGATCTTTTACTATCATACTTTCAGGTTCATCGTTATTTGTTATATAAATAGAAACCGGTAAATCCTGAGGAAAAGTATCATTTCTTTTTTTGACTAGTCCATTTACAAACTGTGTAAATGAAATCACTTCAGCTTTACTATAGAACTGGATTGGAATTTCAACCTTCATTTGGCTTAGCTTATCCTGTTTATAGAAACCTGTACCAATCACGCCTACAAAATTTGGGAAGAAGTCCTGAATTTCACGTGTAAAATCAGCGAATTTCTCTGACTCTGCTGGATATTCAGTCTCCGCCTTTGATGACGGAAACGCCACATATTGCTCGTTCAAGTCCTTCCAAGAACCTGGACTAGATTTTCCTTCTTCTACATATGCGCTAGCAACAAAGTTACCTGGAACGACCGATTGTCTTGGTTGCTCCATAAATAGCGAGAACATAATTGGAACATCATGCTCAGCCCGAATCTTCTTAATAATTGGGGTAATTGACTCTTTAGCCTTCGCAATAACTTCTTTCTTATCTAACTTCACGGACCCTGTATATTTCAGACCCTTTTCATCTAGAACGGAATAAGGGTATTCAGAATAGAGCGAAAGGGCAATTGAAATACCACCAAGCTGTAGTTCTTCATCTTTATTTTGAACATAGTAATCCTGTTCATGAATATAAGATAAGAATTTGGGGTTTTTCTTTTCAGCTGCAATGACCTGTTCATAATTAGCCTGATCATCTTTTACACCAAGAACAGGATTAAGACCTTCGTTTACTTTTTTCTTTTTATCCTTTTCCGCTTCTTTCTTTGAAACACCGTTATCTCGGTATAACCAACTATGAATCTGGTCAGAATCAAACAATTGTCCTTCTTTAAAGAAATATTTATCTGGGTCATAGTGCTCCTGCGAAAGTCTAATTAGCCCCATCTCAAGGGAATCAACGTCGAGACGGTTGTCTACACCAGCTGTTACTAGTCCTCGAACCTTAGACGTATCAAGAGAATTCTTTTCCCCATCCTTCTCAAGCACCGAACGATAATATCTTTCCGATGTTTTAATATCATCACTTACAATCATTTCTTCACTTTCACCTTCGGAATTAGGTGCCTTCACTGTTTCATCCTGCTCGTTCTTCATAAAACTAGGAACACAACCGGATAATACGAGCGAAAAGGCCATAAGGCTAACGATGAACGTTTGCTTATTTCGCATTACTTCTCTCTCCTCATTCGTTTAACTCTTCAAGGAATCTGTTCTCGCTCCATACTTCTATTCCTAGTGATTCTGCTTTCTCAAGCTTCGATCCCGCATCTTCCCCTGCAATCACAAGATCAGTGCTTTTGCTCACGCTTCCAGTCACCTTTGCTCCTTGCTGTTCTAGTATCTTTTTGGCATCTCCGCGACTCATTTGCTCGAGTTTACCTGTTAATACCACTGTTTTACCCGCAAAAACAGTATCGATGTCTTCTACCGAAACTGGCTTCGGACCTTTATAGGTCATATTAACACCAGCGGTCTTCAATTCTTCTATGAGTTCATGCACTTCTTCATTTTGAAAATAACGCACAACAGAATCAGCCATCTTTTGACCTACTTCATTTATTGCTTCAAGATCTTCTACACTGGCTTCCATAATACTGTCCATCGATCCAAATTGCTGGGCAAGCGTTCTTGCGGCTTTAGCACCAACATGGCGAATGCCCAAGCCAAAAAGTAACTTCTCAAGTGAATTTTCTTTCGAGGTTTGAATGGCTTCGAGAAGATTAAAGACTGACTTCTCGCCCATCCTTTCAAGTTCAATGAGCTGTTCATGTGTAAGCTTATAGATATCAGCTACATCATGAATTAATTCTTCACGAAACAGCTGTGTAATCACGCGTTCACCTAGCCCATCAATGTTCATCGCGTTACGTGAAACAAAGTGAATAAGACCTTCTCTTAGCTGTGCAGGGCATTTTGGATTAATACATCTAAGAGCTACTTCTTCTTCTAGCCTAACTAGATCACTCTCACACTCCGGGCATCTCTCAGGCATTGAGAAGGCTTCCTCATCGCCTGTTCGGCGATCTTCAATGACGGAAACTACTTCCGGAATGATATCTCCAGCTTTCTTAACAACTACATAGTCACCAATTTTGATGTCTTTCTCTCGGATTAAATCTTCATTATGAAGCGAAGCGCGTTGTACTGTCGTCCCTGCAACAAGAACAGGCTCAAGAACAGCCGTTGGCGTCACTACTCCAGTTCTACCTACATTGAGTTCAATCGAGAGAAGCTTGGTTACCACTTCTTCAGCTGGGAATTTAAAAGCTATTGCCCACCTAGGGCTCTTAGCTGTGAAACCTAACTCTTCTTGATGCTCTAGTGCATCTACTTTAACGACGATTCCATCGATCTCATATGAGAGATCTGGTCGCTTTTCGGTCCATCCATCAATAAACTTGATAACATCTTCAATGGTTTCGCAACGCTTCCATTCTGGATTTGTTTTAAAACCAAGTTCATTCAAGAAATCCAGTCCATCAGAGTGCGAATAAATTTCCTTACCTTCAACGGTACCTACACCATAAACAAAAACAGATAGGTTACGGCTTGCTGCAATTTTAGGATCTAGTTGACGAAGAGAACCAGCTGCCGCGTTCCTTGGGTTAGCAAATAAATCCTGCTCATTCTTCTCACGAGCTTCGTTTAACTTAAGGAATGATGGTTTTGGCATGTACGCTTCACCGCGCACTTCCATACTCACATTCTCACTTAATCGAAGTGGAATAGCAGGTATGGTTTTTAAATTCTGTGTAATATCTTCCCCAACTGTACCATCTCCACGAGTTGCACCGCGAACTAGCACACCATCTTCATAAATGAGTGAAACAGCAAGACCGTCTATTTTCAATTCGCATACATAAGAAAAGTTTTCGCCGATTCGATCTCGTACACGTCGGTCGAAATCTTTCAAATCTTCTTCTCCAAATGCATTTCCCAAACTTAACATTGGAACACGATGTTCTACTTTTTGAAACCCTTCAAGAGGTGGTCCCCCAACACGCTGTGTAGGGGAATCCTGTGTTTTAAGCTCTGGATTTTGTTCTTCAAGAGAAAGGAGCTCATTCATCATCCGATCATACTCTGAATCAGGAACGGTTGGTTGATCGAGCACATGATACTCATAGTTATAGTGATTTAAGAGCTGACGAAGCTCTTCGACGCGTTTCGTTTCTTCTTTCATCGTCAAACCTCACCTTCTAATGTGGCTATTGCTTCTCAATAGGGGCAAACTTCGCCAGAAGACGCTTTATACCAACTGGATTTGGGAATGCAATATCTAGCTCGGTAGAATCGCCTTCTCCTTTTACGCTAACAACCGTTCCAACACCCCATTTGCGGTGGCTAGCTTTATCTCCAACCTTCCAGTCAAGTGAGTCTCCTCCCGTTGAAGTAAGTTGAGGACGGCGTGGCGTTTTAGGCGTAGCTACTCTTGAAGAACGCGGATTTGATCCACCGGAAAATGGTGATGCAGGTTTCTCCTGTCCTTCTTTTTCAAGTAACTCTTCTGGAATTTCGCCAATAAAGCGAGATACCGGGTTTGAGTTCGTTTTACCATAAAGCGTGCGAAGACGAGCATTTGTTAAGAAAAGCTCTTCTTCAGCTCTTGTTATTCCAACATAAGCTAGACGACGTTCTTCTTCCATTTCTTCTTCTTCAAATAGAGAACGACTATGTGGGAAGACGCCTTCCTCCATGCCAATCAAAAAGACAACAGGAAACTCAAGACCTTTTGCAGAGTGGAGCGTCATGAGGGTTACCGCTTCTTTTTCTTCGTTCTCATCTTCATCAAGCTTATCGATATCAGCTACTAGCGCAAGGTCTGTAAGGAATGCGATTAAGCTTTTATCTTCACTCGCTTTCTCAAACTCTTGCGTAACCGATAGGAACTCATCAATATTCTCTAATCTTGTCTGTGCTTCAATCGTATTTTCGTTTCTCAAGGAATCACGGTAACCTGATTTATCAATCACTTCTTCAACAAGTTCAGAGACAGCTAAATATTCTTGCATCTGTGTCCAATTCGCCATTTGATTCCCAAAAGTTCGAAGTGATTTAGTAAATCGAGCGCTAAGACCAATCTGTTCTACTTCTTGAAGTGCAGTGAAGATGGATATATCTTGATTTGCAGCATACTGTGCCACCTTGTCCATTGTAGATGCGCCAACGCCCCGTTTTGGTACGTTTACAATACGAAGCAAACTAATATCATCGTCTGGATTTGCAATCAATCTAAGGTAAGCAAGCACGTCCTTAATTTCTTTACGATCGTAGAACTTTGTACCGCCAACAATGTTGTACGTAATGTTAGACTTATTTAGAATTTCCTCAATGACTCGGGACTGAGCATTTGTCCGATAAAGAATCGCAATCTGTGAATTTGTACGCTTTCCACTATTCACCATATCTAGGATTTTTCCGGTTACAAAGCGACTTTCATCGTGTTCGTCATTGCCCTGATAGTACGTAATATGCGGCCCATCCTGGTTATCCGTCCAAAGCTTCTTTGGTTTTCGATTCATATTATTTTCAATCACGACATTCGCTGCTTGAAGAATTTTCTTTGTTGAACGGTAGTTCTGTTCAAGGAAAATTGCCCGTGCACTCGGATAATCTTTTTCAAATGAAAGGATATTCTGGATATCCGCGCCACGCCAGCGGTAAATTGACTGATCCGAATCACCAACAACACACAGGTTCTGGTACTTCTCAGCCATCAATTTAACCAGTACATACTGGGCTTTGTTTGTATCCTGATACTCATCAACGTGAATATACTGAAATTTACGCTGGTAGAATTCAAGAACCTCAGGTACTTTTTTGAAAAGTGTTATCGTACGCATGATTAGGTCGTCGAAATCAAGCGCCTGATTTTTACGAAGTTGTTTCTGGTACTGCTCGTACGCATCAGATACAACACTTTCATATGGTCCCTTCGCATTCGCTTTGTAATCTTCAGGTGATTGCAATTCATTTTTTGCGGAACTAATACTACCGAGAATGCCTCGAGGTTCGAATTTCTTAGGATCGACGTTTTGTTCCTTTAAAATTTTCTTAATGACAGTTAGCTGATCCCCCGAATCAAGAATCGTAAAATTACGGTTAATCCCTATTCGATCTCCATCTCTTCTTAAAATACGTACGCACATGGAGTGGAATGTGGAGATCCATATGTCCTCTGACACAGGACCAGTAATGGAATTTACTCGTTCTCTCATCTCTCGTGCTGCTTTATTAGTAAATGTAATGGCAAGAATGTTCCACGGGGAAACCTGCTTCTCAACAAGTAAGTATGCAATGCGGTGTGTTAGCACCCTTGTCTTTCCACTTCCTGCCCCGGCCATAATTAAGAGCGGTCCGTCTGTATGCTTGACCGCCTCCTGCTGTTCGGGGTTCAATCCGTTTAATAATTTATCAACTATTCGCTGCATGTTTTCGCACTCCTCACAAACATATGTTCTTATTTCTTATTTTACCTGATCGACAGGAGAGAATCAATTTCCTTTAACAGCAGCAACTGTTTTAATCGCCTGCTTTATATTATCGTATATACTATTCCCAACTATAATGGTATCAGCATAAGCTGCCATCTCTTTTGCTTTCTCTGGTGAGTCGATTCCTCCGCCATAGAAAAGCATCGTCTCATCAAGCACCTTGCTAACCTTCTGAACCAAATCAGCATCGCCATACGTTCCACTATATTCCACATAAAAAATTGGCAGTTTGAACATCTTCTCTGCCATTCGTGCGTATGCAAGCACATCATCTTCTTCAATTGTCGTATTAGCCGACGTTAGATTCGCTACTTTTGATTCACTGTTTAGAATACAATACCCTTCCATCACAATTTCATCCCAGTTCATAATCTCACCGAATTCTTTAACCGCTTCATGATGCAATCCCGTAACCCAGCGGCTATCTTCCGTATTTAATACAGTTGGAATGAAATAGAAATCAAATCCTGGCGTCACAGCCTCAACCGTGGAGACCTCCAGTGCACATGGTACCGCGTATCTGCGAATGCGCGCAAGCAAGTCCAGCGTCCGATCAAGCGTTACACCATCACTTCCCCCAACAATCACCGCATCCGTCCCAGACTCACATATCGCCTCTAGATCATAGTCCTCAATTTCCTTATTCGGATCAAGCTTAAAAACATGCTTCCACTCTCGAAAATCAAACATCCTAACCTTCCTCTCACTTTTCCTCATAAGTTGGATTATATCAAAGAATACCCTAAAAGCGGAAGCGATCGTTCAGCCCCGACAAGCATAAGACGAGCCTCAATGTGACGTCCTTTGTCACAATGAGGCTTGGTTTATGACCTCGAGGGGCTGATCGCTGTAGCTGGATCACGAAAAGCGGAAGCCTCCGTTTAGACCCGGCAGGCACTGGAGCCCTACAAATTGAACACGGTCTGTGTGTTCGAGTTGGAGGGTGAAGTGACCAAGGGTCTGGAGGCTGCAGCTAGATCACGAAAAGCGGAAGCGATCGTTCAGCCCCGACAAGCACTGGAGCACAACTAGTAAAAACAAAACTTATCCGCGATTTTCGGAATATAACCGCGATAGTATGATTTTATCCGCGAAAATGGATGTTATATCCGCGAAATGTTAAAAGCGCCGGATTATAAGCACTAATTCCCCACAAAAAAATGAGCCGATCTCCGGCTCATTCTCTCTACTCTTTATTATGAACACGATCAAGTGTCATTTGGTAGCCATCGTTTCCGTAATTCAGGCTACGTTTCACTCTGGAAATGGTTGCAGTACTAGCTCCCGTTTCAGTCTCAATCTTATGATAAGTAAACCCTTCTCTCAGCATACGCGCAACTTCTAGGCGCTGTGCAAGAGATTGAATTTCGTTCACTGTTGCTAGATCATCAAAGAATAAATAACATTCTTCAAGATCCTTTAATGAAAGGATAGCTTCAAAAAGCTGATCAAGTGTTTTACCTCGAAGTTTATCAATTTGCATTGTTAGTCCACTCTCCTTACTCAAAATATGTATCATTCTATTCGGTTGGTTCTGTGTGAAAAAGTTTCACTTTCATTCTTCCATCATTTTATGGCTACCTTAACAATCTAGCCGTATAATCATTCCTTTATTCCGTTAAGTGTTTACCTTGTTATAGTTTAACGCATTATCGAAGGAAAAAGTACCATTTTCCGCTTTACATCATAAATTCCTTGCTGCGTCAATCGAATAAAAGGTAAATGCGTAGAAGAGAAAAACAGAAGGCTATAGATAGGGTCACCAAATGCGTATCCTCTTTTCTCTAGCTCTGTAATGATCCGTTTCTCTGCTTTCATCAAATCTTCGAGAGGTAAAACAGACATCTTTCCCATAAGAGGCAATTGAATCTCAGCAATAACTTCTTCGTTCTCTACAAGAGCAATCCCACCACCAATTTGTCTCACTCGATTAAAGGCAGCGATCATATCAGATTTCTTTTTTCCGATAATAATAAAATCCCCTGTATTCGAAAAGCTGCTAGCAAACCCTTTAACGTTCGTTGCAAATCCTTTAATGATTGTATTTACGCGCCACTTGCCTTCACGACTTAAAAGCATAATAAAACATTCGTCAGAACCTGCAGGCAATTCATCGACAGAGGTTTCTATTGATAAATTGTAAGGCTTTGTAATGACAGCATTTATCATTTCGACACCAGCTGGACCTGAGAACGTTAAATCGTTCGGTTTAAGCTCCCACTGTTCTTTAATTGAAGTAAGTCCGTGATCCTCCCAATCAAAAAACCAGTCCTGGTCTACTTCTACTCCATCACGCTTCAGCCATTTTCCACGCGCAAGGACGGATATAGGAAGCGGCTTCTCACTTGATTCAAGAATATTAATATGAGCAAGTCTACCAGGTGCTATCATACCATGTGTATCGGCTATACCGTAGTGGTTTGCCACATTATATGACACCATTGAATAAGCATCTTCAGCAGGTACGCCTGCTTCTAAAGCAATGGAAATCAACTTGTCTGTCAGCCCTTGTTCAAGAAAGGATGGAGTTGAGCCATCAGTGTTCATCATAACTCGATCAAACGACGTAACTCCTTTCTCAAGAAGGGACTCAAGGATAACTGGTAGATCTGGTCTGATGGATGAATAGCGAAGCGATGTCACCATTCCCATCTCTAAACGACGAAGCGCTTCCTCTCCAGTCATCGCTTCATGGTCACATGAGACGCCAAGTAGACCCATCTTCGTTAATGTTGAAAGAGACGCACCCGGGAGATGTCCCTCAACAGGCTTACCGAGCCTTCTCGTTTCCTGCATCCATTCTAAGATTTCATCATCTCCACCTAATACATCAGGCCAGGCAGTAAGCTCTCCACCTTGTATAACAAGCGGGTGGGAAAGCCATTCCTTCATATGTTTATTTGTTATAGCGTCTTCATCAAGAAGCTTTGTCTGTGCATCATATCGTGCCCACCAAAACATCGAAACAGGAAATTGATCAAGATCCTCTATTAATGTAAGCGCTTTCTCATGAGGTAAACCGAGAAGGAAAAGCATGTTATCATTCATCAATGTCGTTGTTCCCCGCTCGGATGCATAGCGTGCAAACGTAAGGGGATTATAAAGTTGAAATGGATGAGCATGTGGTTCAATGTAACCTGGAACAAGACATTTTCCTTTGCAATCAATCCATTCTGTTGAATGATGCTCTTCAGGTAGATCATCACCAACATAGACAATGCGATCTTCGTATACCCATATATTCGACGTAACCCATTTTTTTAATCCGTTGTTTAAGTAGGTTGCATTATAAAAAACGATCGATGGTGGCAACTCGCCAGAGACTACTTGCACGTGTTGTCGTAATTGCTGCTTTGTCCATAAATTTTTTCGTTTCGCCATAACCATCACCCGATTCAAGAAGTTTTCTTTATTTTAACATAATTTCGAAACGTTGCTACTTTTGATTTGTATTTGATGAAAGGAGTTTTTTCCATGAAACCAAATATTAGTATGATGAACGCTTTTATTCGCCTTACTGCAGGTTTTGCTTTGCTCTCCTGGTCAACAGCTAAACTGTGTAAAGACGACAATAGCATGACCGCATTATTAATGGCAACTGTAGGTGCTATGAAAATCGCTGAAGGTCACACTCGGTATTGCCCCGTAGTGGATCTTATGACACAGGATGAAAACCGCGATCCCGATGAAACTGCACTGGAAAAAGTTATCAATCCTTCCTAGACACTTAAAATCAAAAAACTTCCCTGACACCAGGGAAGTTTCATCTATCTAATCATAAGGAGGTACATATATGCTCGAGTATATAACAGATACTTGGTTAATCTATACGATGGTCATTGGTAGTATTGTAGCGATTGCTTTCGCTTATATTAAGAAGAAACGTGCGAGATAGCTCGATATCCGATATCCGTACGGTAAAAGCCATCCTCAACGGTAACATGCTCTAATTCTTTATAAACGGAACGACTTGCTTGTTTCAAATCTTCCCCTTTAGAAGCTACAAGTAACACGCGCCCACCGTTTGTTATCAAATTACTTTCGGTGTATTTCGTTCCAGCATGAAAAACAAGTGCTTCAGAACTCACCTCATCTAACCCAGTGATAGGCTTTCCCTTCTCATAACTGCCAGGATATCCACCAGATGCAATAACTACGCCAATAACCGCTTCATCGCTCCAGGTTAGCTCTGGTGCTTTACCATCCAGCATGGTAAGAACAGCTTGTACAAAATCTGATTTCATTCTTGGCAATACTACCTGTGTCTCAGGATCACCGAAGCGGGCATTAAATTCAATGACTTTCGGTCCTTCATTCGTCAGTATTAAACCTGCATAAAGAATTCCCGTGAATGAACGTCCATCTGCTTTCATCCCTTTGGCAGCCGGTCGCAAAATCGACTCTACCGCATGATCCACAACATCCTCGGATATTTGTGGAACCGGTGAATAGGCACCCATACCACCAGTATTTGGTCCTTGATCACCATTAAACGCTCGTTTGTGATCTTGGGAGATAACAAGCGGGTAGACGTGTTCCCCTTCTACTAGAGCCATTAACGAAAATTCTTCTCCATCTAGAAACTCTTCTACTACCACTTTATCGCTTGCTGTACCGAACTGATTGTTCTCCATCATATCATGAAGGCTGTCAAGTGCTTCATCAAGGGTCATTGCAACGACGACACCTTTACCAGCAGCAAGACCGTCTGCTTTTAGGACAATAGGTGCTCCCATTTCTTCTACATAAGCTCTCGCTTCTTTGTAATTAGTAAAGGACTTTGAATAAGCAGCAGGAATTCCGTTCGCTACCATTAGCTCTTTGGCAAAGGTTTTGCTTCCTTCAATTAGAGCCGCTTCCTGTGTGGGCCCGAATACACGAAGACCTGCTTCTTGAAATCGATTCACAATGCCATCGAGTAAAGGTTGTTCTGGCCCAACGAGTGTTAACTCGATGTTTTCCTTTTTCGCAAAGGCTACGAGTCCTTCATGGTCGTTCTCTTCAATCGGTACTAGTTGAGCCTCTTTCATCCCTGCGTTACCTGGGGCTACGTATACTTGATCAACAAGACTACTCTGTGCCGCCTTCCAAGCCATCACATGTTCCCGACCACCGCGCCCAATCACCAAAACCTTCACAGGTAAAACCTCCTCTTAATGTTTAAAATGACGAACACCAGTAAAGACCATTGTAATTCCATATTCGTTGGCTTTCTTAATTGAATCTTCATCACGAATTGACCCACCAGGCTGAATAATAGCCGTAACACCAGCACGTCCAGCTGCTTCAACAGTGTCATCCATTGGGAAGAAAGCATCGGAGCCCATTACAGATCCCTTGCTTTTCTCACCTGCTTGCTCAATAGCAATATTCGCAGCACCCACTCGGTTCATTTGCCCTGCTCCAATCCCAATTGTTTGATCATCTTTCGTAAGAACAATGGCATTGGATTTAACATGCTTTACAACTTTCCACGCAAGCTTCAGTGCTTCCCACTCTTCATCCGTCGGTTCACGGTCAGTAGGTACTGAAATATCAGCTTCTTCAAATCCATAACGATCACGTTCTTGAAGAAGTAGTCCACCATTTACTGATGTAAGCTGATGTTCAATAGCAGGTGAGGCAGAGACATCAAGCTTCAGTAAGCGGAGATTCTTTTTCTTTGTAAGGACAGTAAGAGCTTCTTCCGAGAACGCAGGCGCCATAATAATCTCCAGGAAAATTTCTTTTAGTTTCATTGCTGTGGCTTCATCTACTTCACGATTAATTGCAACAATTCCACCGAAAATAGAAGTCGAATCTGCTTCATATGCTTTCTGGTATGCCTCAACAATTGTCTCCCCTGTACCAACACCACAAGGGTTCATATGTTTAACAGCAACGACCGCTGGCTGATCGAATTCTTTCACAATGTTCAGTGCAGCATTCGCATCATTAATATTATTGTAAGAAAGCTCTTTACCATTTAATTGTTCAGCTGAAGCAAGAGACGCTCCTTTGTAGAGTGGCTTACGATAGAATACGGCTTTCTGATGAGGATTCTCACCATATCGCAATGTTTGTTTTCGTTCAAACGTAACTGTTAACGATTCAGGCGCTTCTTCACCTGATTGTGCTGTTAAGTATTCAGAGATGACAGCATCGTATGAAGCAGTATGGCGGAATACCTTTGCTGCAAGCTCTCTACGAAGTATTTGGGTGGTGCCTCCGTTCTCTTCAACCTGGCGAAGCACACGATTGTAGTCTGAAGGGTCAACAACAACTGTTACATCACGATGGTTTTTCGCTGCAGAGCGAAGCATTGTCGGTCCACCGATATCAATGTTCTCAATTGCATCTTCATACGTTACATCAGGTTTAACAATTGTCTCTTGGAATGGGTAAAGGTTCACGACTACGAGGTCGATTGGCTGAATGTTTAATTCATCTAGCTGCTTCTGATGATCTTCATTGTCTCGAACAGCAAGCAAACCACTATGTACATTCGGATGAAGTGTCTTTACTCGTCCATCAAGGATTTCAGGGAATCCTGTTACGTCAGAAATACCTATTACGTTCACACCTGCTTCTTCGAGGGCACGCTTGGTTCCGCCAGTAGAGATAACCTCTACACCTTTGTCGGCAAGTCCTTTTGCAAATGCTGTAATATCCGTTTTATCAGAAACACTAATTAATGCTCGTTTAATAGCCATACTACTTCCTCCCATTACCTTTTAATTTTCTCCTCAAGAAGGGAACGAATGACGGCAGGGTACAAGAGGTGCTCAACTGCCTGAATTTTTCGTCCTAAATCCTCTTTGGTGTCATTCTCATCAATTCGAACATAATCCTGTTCAATGATTTGTCCGGTATCCATTCCCTCATCCACGAAATGAACGGTTACTCCCGTTAGTTTAACTCCTGCTTCAAAAGCCTGTCCGATCGCGTCTTTTCCAGGAAAAGACGGAAGGAGTGACGGATGAATATTTATAATTCTCCCTTCGAATCCTTGAAGGAGTATCGGTCCGATTAATCTCATATAGCCTGCAAGAATAATCCACTCAATACCTGCTTCATTCAACTGTTGAAGAATAAATGTTTCGAAATCAGCTTTTGATTCATAAGATTTTGGATAGAAAGAAAGGACAGGAATGCCGAATGCTTCTGCCCTTTTTTCTACTTTGGCACCAGGACGGTCACAAACGACAAGCGAAATCTCCGCATCAAGTTCACCGTTCTCGATTGCTGCGGCAATCGCTTCAAAGTTCGAGCCGCTTCCAGATGCGAATATGGCTATCTTTTTCATGACAAGTCACCGCCACCGAATTCAATTCCTTCACCTTTAATAACACGACCGATCATAAAGGCTCTCTCGCCATCTGCTTCAAGCTGTTTCATCACACTGACAGCCTCATCCCCAGGAACCGCTAGCACCATACCGATGCCCATATTAAATGTTGTGAACATTTCTTTTCGAGCAAGGCTTCCTTTTGACTCAATTAGATCAAAGATTCCCGGAATTGGCCATGAACCATAATCAATCTGAGCCGCAAGCCCTTCAGGAAGCATACGCGGAATGTTTTCTTCAAATCCTCCACCCGTAATGTGTGCAATCCCATGAACCGTGTGCGTCTTAAGAACGTTAAGAACAGGTTTAACATAGATGCGAGTTGGAGCAAGCAAGGCTTCGCCAAGCGTCGTTCCAAGAGCTTCATATGAGGATTCTAGATCCAAGGCGTTATCCTTTAACAATACTTTTCGAACAAGTGAGAAGCCATTACTATGAATGCCATTTGAAGCAAGGCCAACAAGTACGTCGCCTTCCTTCACATTGTCAGTTGTAATCAACTGTGACTTTTCGACCGCACCAACCGTAAATCCAGCAAGATCATAATCATTTTCTTTATACATGTCAGGCATTTCCGCTGTTTCTCCACCAATGAGTGCGCATCCTGCTTGTGAACAGCCTTCAGCAACACCTTTAACGATAGCTTCAATTCGCTCTGGGGCTAGCTTGCCTGTTGCAATATAATCTAGAAAATAAAGTGGTTCTGCTCCCTGTGCTACAACATCATTTACACACATTGCTACGCAATCAATCCCGATTGTATCATGCTGATCCATTTGAATCGCAAGCATCAGCTTCGTGCCTACGCCATCTGTTCCAGAAACAAGGACTGGTTTTTCATAAGGTAGTTCTGATAAATCAAACATTCCACCAAAACCGCCGAGTCCTCCTAAAACGCCTGGACGCATCGTCTTCTTCACATGAGGCTTAATCCGGTCTACTGCTTCATAACCTGCTTCAATATTTACGCCTGCCTGCCTGTATGCTTCTGCCATAATGGCCTCCTTCGGTTAGACTTTTTCGTAAGGATGAACCGTATCAGGATATATTTCAGTAGGATAGTTTCCAGTAAAGCAACCAAGACACTGTCCGCAATTGGAGCCTTCGTCTTCTCTACCGATTGCTGTCGTCATACCTGCTGTTGAGAGAAATGTAAGTGAGTCTGCACCGATCTCGTCACACATTTCATCGACACTCATCTTCGCTGCTATCAATTCTCCTGAATTAGATGTATCGATTCCGTAATAACATGGGCTAATAATTGGAGGAGCACTGATACGAACGTGCACTTCCTTTGCACCAGCTTCCCTGAGCATAGTGACAATTCTCCTACTCGTTGTTCCACGCACAATCGAATCATCAACAATCACGACTCGCTTTCCTTCAACAACACCACGAACAGGGGAAAGCTTCATTTTCACTCCACGTTCTCTCAGCTCCTGTGAAGGTTGAATAAACGTTCTTCCAACATAGCGGTTTTTGATTAGCCCCATCTCATAGGGAATGCCAGATTCTTCAGCATATCCAATCGCAGCGGAGATACTTGAATCAGGTACACCTGTTACGATATCCGCTTCAATTGGTGCCTCTTTCGCAAGCTGTTTACCAAGCTTCTTTCGAGCTGTATGCACATTAATGTTCTCAATATTACTGTCAGGTCTTGAGAAATAGATATATTCCATTGAACAAATGGCACGAGAAACCGATGATGAGAAGCGTTCAGACTCCAAGCCATTCTCGCTAATAATGAGAAGCTCTCCAGGCTGTACATCCCGAATATATTCAGCTCCGATAAGGTCAAATGCACATGTTTCGGATGCGACAACGTACGCACCTTCAAGGATTCCGAGCGACAAAGGTCTTAAACCGTGTGGGTCAAGAGCAACCATCATTTCTTTTTCTGTCATCATAATAAAGGCATACGCACCCTTAACCATTGTAAGAGCATTTTTGACCTTTTCACGCTGACTTAAATAACCGCTTCTCTTAATTAAATGTGCAAGCACTTCTGTGTCTGAAGTCGTTTGAAAAATACTTCCCTGGCCTTCAAGTTGATGCTTGAGCGCATTAGCGTTCACAAGGTTTCCGTTATGCGCAAGTGCAAGACCGCCGTTCTGAGAGCGGAAAACGAGCGGTTGGACATTCTCATATCCACCGCCACCAGCTGTCGAGTATCTAACATGACCAATAGCACCGTTGCCTTCAAGCTGATCAAGATCACCTGGTCCAAACACGTCATTCACTAGGCCAAGCCCCTTATGATTATAGAGACGATCACCATCTGTCGAAACAATACCTGCTCCTTCTTGCCCACGATGTTGCAAACTGTGAAGTCCATAATACGTAAGCGAAGCAGCATCCGGGTGACCCCAGATGCCGAATACGCCACACTCTTCATTTAAGCCTTTGATTTCACCAAACATGGAATAGCTCCCTTCCAGGCTGCTTCAAGTTCTTGAACAGGAGCATCGAAGATATGCGTTTCATCTTCATGCATAATCGTTAAAATACCAGTACCAGTAACCTCGCCGATTAGTTTCGCTCCAGTTCGTAGCTCAAATGCCCGCTGATGTTCCCCCTTGATGGTTACAAGAAAACGAGATTGTGTTTCACTAAATAGATCTGTTGTTACTTCTCCATCGATGCGTACATTGGCACCAAAATCTGTTCCAATTAATGATTCTGCAAGAGCGACACTAAGTCCACCTTCTGCAAGGTCATGTGCTGATTCTACAAATCCATCCTGAATCGCTGTTAACAATTGGTTCTGAAGCTCTTTCTCCACTTCAAGATTTAAAGTAGGAGCCTGACCAGAAATTTTCCCGTCTAGATACTTTTGAAGCTCACTCCCACCGAAATCCTCACCAGTTTCTCCTAGCATATAAATCAAGTTTCCTTCTTCTTTGAAGGCTTGTGTTGTTACATGATCGAGGTCATGAACAAGTCCTACCATACCGACAACCGGCGTTGGATAGACTGCGACGCCGTTCGTTTCATTATAAAGAGATACATTTCCACCGATTACTGGGGCGTTCAGCATACGACACGCTTCACTCATACCATCTGTGGCTTTTTCAATCTGCCAGAAGATTTCAGGCTTCTCAGGGTTTCCGAAGTTTAAGCAATCTGTAATCGCTAGTGGCTCTCCACCAGAACAAACAATATTACGCGCAGCTTCTGCAACAGCAATTTGTCCGCCAACTTCAGGATCAAGATACAAATAGCGAGAGTTACAGTCCGTTGTCATCGCTAGGGCTTTTCTTGTACCGCGGACGCGAACAACGGCTGCGTCAGATCCAGGTGCAACAACTGTATTCGTACGAACCATGTAATCATACTGATCAAAAACCCATTCCTTACTTGAAATAGTTGGCTGACTAAGAAGGGTATAAAGCATCTCCTTCGCATCTTCCACAACTGGAATCGGTTTATGAATCTGCTGATTTTCAATATAGTAATCTGGAATGCGGGATGGTTTATGGTAAACAGGTGCTTCCTCAGCGAGTGCATCAACTGGTACATCTGCTACAACTTCGCCTTTATGAAGAAGTTTGAACCTCTTATCTTCTGTCACTACGCCAATTTCTTTACACAAGAGACCCCAGCGATCCGTAATTTCTTTGATCTCTGCTTCATGACCCCTTTTAACAACCACAAGCATTCGCTCCTGTGATTCAGAAAGCATCATTTCATAAGGTGTCATGCCTTTTTCGCGCTGAGGAACTTCATCAAGATTCATCTCAATTCCCATACCAGCTTTACTTGCCATTTCTGAAGCGGATGATGTTAATCCAGCTGCTCCCATATCCTGAATACCAACAAGTGCATCACAGTGAACAAGCTCGAGACACGCTTCAAGAAGAAGTTTCTCCATGAACGGATCGCCAACTTGAACAGCAGGGCGCTTTTCGTCAGAAGCATCTGTCAATTCTTCTGATGCGAAGGTTGCACCGTGAATTCCGTCACGTCCTGTGCTTGCACCAACGTACATCACCGTGTTACCAGCTCCGGATGCAATCCCCTTTTGAATATCTTTATGATCAATTAAACCAACACACATAGCATTAACAAGTGGATTACCGTCGTAAGAAGCATCAAACTGTACCTCTCCTCCCACTGTTGGAATTCCGATACAATTACCGTAGCCAGCAATCCCTGCAACTACTTCTTCAAAAAGGTACTTCACTTTCGGGTTGCTAAGTTCACCGAAACGAAGAGAATTAAGAAGCGCAATTGGTCGAGCACCCATAGAGAAAACGTCACGGATAATGCCACCAACTCCAGTAGCTGCGCCTTGATAGGGCTCAATAGCTGAAGGGTGATTGTGACTTTCAATCTTAAAAACAACAGCCTGCTCATCTCCAATATCAACGATGCCCGCTCCTTCACCAGGTCCCTGAAGAACACGTTCACCTGTAATCGGAAACTTCTTCAGTACAGGCTTAGAATTCTTGTAGCTACAGTGCTCTGACCACATCACCGAGAAAAGCCCTGTCTCTGTATAGTTAGGTGTTCGGCCAAGAATCTTTTCTACCATACCGAACTCGTCATCTGTTAAGCCCATTTGGCTATAGATCTTTTGACCTTTGATCATCTCAGGTGTAGGTTCATGCATGTGTGACATTGGATTCCCTCCAGTTGCGTAGTATCGATTTAAATAGCTTCAATCCATCCGCGCTTCCTAATAACTCATCCACTGCTCGTTCAGGGTGTGGCATCATGCCAAGCACATTGCCTTCTTCATTCACGATTCCTGCAATATCTTCAACCGAACCATTCGGATTATCTGCATAGCTGAATGCAATACGATTGTCTTTCTTAAGCTGTGCTAGCGTTTCTTCATCGCAATAGTAATTTCCTTCACCATGAGCAATCGGCACTGTAATTTCTTCACCGTTCTCATATGCTGAAGTAAACATTGTTTCATTGTTTTGAACTCGTAATGTCACAGGACGGCACATAAATTTCAAGTTCTTGTTTCGTTTCATTGCCCCTGGCAATAGACCTGCTTCCAAGAGAATTTGGAATCCGTTGCAAACACCTAATACTGGCTTACCAGCTTCAGCTGCCTTAATCACTTCAGGCATGATTGGTGCAAAGCGAGCAATCGCACCACTTCGTAAATAATCTCCATATGAAAACCCACCTGGTAGAAGAATCGCATCGTAGTTTGCTAGATTCTGCTCATCGTACCGGACATAAACCGCTTCTTCTCCAAGCTCATCTTTGATGGCGTGATACATATCCACATCGCAGTTAGAACCCGGGAACACAATCACTGCAAATTTCACTGTGCGACTCCCTCCTCGATTTCATAGGTGTAATCTTCAATCACTGTATTAGCAAGAAGCTTCTCGCAAATTTCTTGAATACGCTGATCAAGGTTTTCCGTATCCCTAACGGTAAGCTCCATGTATTTCCCGATTCGTACATCTTCTACTTCATTATAAGAAAGACTGTGGAGTGAATTCTTAACAGCACTCCCTTGTGGATCTAGTACACTTTCTTTTAACGTTACATAGACTTTTACTTTATACATGATTCGGATCCCCCTAAACGAGCTAGAATTTGTTCGTACGCTTCTGTTAGATTACCAATATCTCTTCGAAACACGTCTTTATCCAGTTTTTCATTTGTATTGCTGTCCCATAATCTACATGTATCCGGCGATATTTCATCAGCAAGCATTATCATTCCATCTGCTGTTATACCGAATTCAAGCTTAAAGTCCACTAGTTTCACATCACGCTCAAGAAAATACTCTCGTAATAGCGTATTTATTCTTAACGCCCGTTCTTTCAAATCGTTAACCGTATCTTCTGTTGCAAGCTCAAGTTCGAGCACATGATCAAGCGTAAGAAGAGGATCACCAAGGTCATCATTCTTGTAATAGAATTCAACAATCGGCTGTTTTAGAAGTTTACCTTCTTCAACACCGGTTCGTTTGGAAAAGCTCCCAGCAGCGATGTTCCGAACAACTACTTCAAGTGGCACGATCGATACCCGCTTCACAAGCTGCTCTGTAGAAGACAACTTTTCAATAAAATGACTCTCGATACCCGCACTCTTCAGATAATTAAAGAGCAAACTCGTAATTTCATTGTTCAGTCTTCCTTTACCTGTGATTGTTGCTTTCTTCTCACCGTTATAAGCTGTTGCTGAGTCTTTATACTCGACCCAAACAACCTCTGCTTCGTTTGTTGCATAAATTCTCTTCGCTTTTCCTTCGTACAACAATCCTTGCTTTTCCATGGTGATCCCCTCCGATGCTTAATTAAAGTCCGAGACGTTCAAATATCATATCCACCGGCTTCAGGTGGTAGTTGTAGTCAAAGCAATCTTCAATTTCTGATTCACTCAGTTGATCGGTAATTTTAGGATCGGCTTCTACTAGCTCTCTAAATTGAATTCCGCGCTCCCAAGCATCCATTGTTTTCGGTTGAACAAGATCATATGCTTCTTCTCGTGACATCCCTTTATCAATAAGAGATAGAAGAACGCGCTGGCTGTAGATTAATCCGTATGTTCTCGTCATATTACGCTTCATGTTTTCTGGGAAAACCGTTAGCTTTGAAACGATCCCTGCAAAACGATTCAGCATATAATTAAGTGCTATCGTTGCATCTGGCAAAATCACACGTTCTGCAGAAGAATGAGAGATATCGCGCTCGTGCCAAAGTGCTACATTCTCGTATGCTGTTGTCATGTAGCCGCGAATCACGCGTGCCATACCCGTCATGTTTTCAGAGCCGATTGGGTTACGTTTATGCGGCATTGCGGATGAGCCTTTTTGGCCTTTCGCAAAGAATTCTTCCACCTCACGCGTTTCACTTTTCTGTAGTCCACGGATTTCAACTGCAAACTTCTCGATAGACGTCGCAACAAGCGCAAGTGATGACATATAGTGTGCATGACGATCGCGCTGAAGTGTTTGTGTCGAAATTGGTGCTGGTTGAAGACCAATCTTTTCACACACATACTGCTCAATAAACGGATCAATGTTCGCATATGTTCCAACGGCTCCAGATAGCTTACCGAATCGAACATTTTCAGAAGCTGTTTTGAAGCGATCAAGGTTACGCTTCATTTCTTCATACCAAAGAGCCATTTTAAGACCAAAAGTTGTTGGTTCTGCATGAACACCATGCGTTCTACCCATCATAACTGTGTATTTATGTTCCTGTGCTTTTGCTTTTAGGACCTCAATGAATTTTTCAATATCCTTAATCAAAAGATCGTTCGCTTGCTTAAGCTGGTAAGACAAAGCTGTGTCGACCACATCTGTTGACGTTAAACCATAATGCACCCACTTACGCTCTTCTCCTAGCGTTTCTGAAACAGCTCTAGTAAAAGCAACGACGTCATGGCGCGTTTCCTCTTCAATCGCATGTATGCGTTCCACGTTAAATCCTGCGTTCTCACGGATTTTTTGTACGTCCTCTTTAGGAATAATTCCCAACTCTGCCCATGCTTCACATGCAAGAATTTCTACCTCGAGCCACGCATTGTAGCGATTTTCCTCTGTCCAAATAGCTCCCATCTCTGGGCGTGTATAACGTTCAATCATATTAAGTCCTCCTGGTCTATTATCTTTACTGCCATAATTTCCATTGCGTCATCCGCTCAATCGCATCTTCAGTTGATGATGCAAGAAAATTAACATGACCCATTTTGCGATTATGCTTCGCTTCGTCTTTTCCATATAAATGAAGCTTTGCGCTACCAAGTTCCGATACACTTTTCATAAGAGGTGATACATGCTGACCGAGTAAATTCCCCATTACAACGGGCTTTAACTGCTTCGTGCTTCCAAGTGGCAAGCCACATATCGCTCGGATATGTTGTTCAAATTGAGAAGTCTCGCATGCTTCCATCGTATAATGTCCTGAATTGTGAGGTCTTGGTGCAAGTTCATTTACATATAGCTCATTATCTTTTAAGAAAAGTTCAACTGCAAGTGTTCCAACAAGGTTCAGATTATTGGCAAGTTGTTTTCCAACCTCACTCGCCTCGTTCTTCATTGTCTCGTCTACTCGCGCTGGAACAATCGTTTGATGAAGAATATTGTTAACGTGAATGTTCTCTCCTACAGGGAACGTTGTTGTCTCTCCTGTTACGCTTCGTGTGACAATAACAGACAGTTCTTTTTGAAACGGCACCCAGCTTTCAAGTATACAAGGTACATTTGGAAACGAAAGAGATTCAATGTCTTCTTGCTTTCTTAAAACCCACTGACCTTTTCCATCGTAACCGCCAGTCCGTGTTTTAAGTACGGAAGGTAAGCCGATCTTCTTTATAGCATTCTCAAGGTCTTGTTTAGAATCCACTGCTTCAAAAGGTGCAACTTGAAGGCCTGATTTCTGAATGGTTGTCTTCTCAATGTAACGATCCTGTGTGATGCGAAGTAACTCGCCACCCTGTGGCATATAAGCATTCTCCGTAAGCCATTGGGCTGTTTCATGAGTGATATTCTCAAATTCAAAAGTAATCACGTCACTAACATCTCGAAGCTCTCTAGCTCCATCCAGATCATCATACCCACTTACAACTTCATGATCCGCTACTTGACCACATGGTGAACCGCTCTTAGGTTCAAGTACAGCGATACGATAGCCCATCTCTCTTGCCTTCAAGGCCATCATTCTACCAAGCTGACCGCCACCTAGAATTCCTATTGTGCTTCCGGGTAAAATGGTTCTATTCATAAAGTATCACTACTTTCGAGTACCGCTTCTTTCATCTGTGTTCGATAATCGCTAAGCTTCTGTTCAATTCCTTTATCGTTCGTGCTTAGAATTTGTGCTGCTAGAAGCCCTGCGTTCTTCGCTCCTGCTTTTCCAATCGCCACTGTTGCGACTGGTATTCCTCCTGGCATCTGAACAATGGAAAGCAATGAATCAAGACCATTCAATGTTCGCGATTGAACAGGCACCCCTATTACTGGAAGTGTTGTCTTAGCAGCAACCATACCTGGCAAATGTGCGGCGCCACCAGCACCTGCAATAATCACTTTAAGTCCGCGCTCTCTTGCTGACTCTGCGTACTCAAACATTAACTCAGGTGTTCTGTGAGCTGAAACAACCTTTTTCTCAAATGATATATTAAGTTCTTCTAGTATGTCACAGGCATGCTTCATCGTTTCCCAATCTGATGTGCTACCCATTATGATGCCAATTTCCGCTATCATGCTATTCCTCCTTCAGTGAAGGTGCTGATTAATCTAAATAGTTCGATAATAAAAGAAAAGCCCGAGATAGAATTCTTCTATTAACTAGAAGAAGCTTCTACCTCGGGCGAAAACACATCCATCCTGTCCTGCACTATGCAAAACACGACTTTCCCCCTCATAGTCCGACGATTAATGGTCGTCAGGTAGAAACTTATGGGCCTTATTCCCAAGATTATATGAGGTATCCTTTTAACTCTTCTTACATAGTAACAAGAGCCACGTTCAACTGTCAACGTAAAATCGAACGATGTGTTTTATATTATGGATAATGTTCGGTTTTTACTTCAACTTTCCTTCAAAAACAATTCTCTGTCCGCAATGCTCGGGTTCTTTAGATCCTTTACGTTCTTTAAACACTGGCTCTTCACGGCGTCTGACTGGCATATAGCCTTCATCATCCATTCGCTTTAAGCAGTCTGAGAGAGATTCATTTTCTTGAACTTCAAACTTCTTTTTCTTAGGCTTCTTTTCCATACATTACCTCCGGATTTTTCTAACCCAGAATCCTCCCTGGAAGGTACGGGGTTCATAGGAGATGACGAATGCCTTCGGATCGAGCTCTTCAATTGCCTGATAGAGCTTACGTTCAGACTTGCGTGAAGTTAGAACCTGCATCACAAGGCGTTCTCCCTGACGTCCATGGGCAAGATAATGTGTTACACCATAGCCAACGTCTCTTAATTTATTGGGAATATCATCTTCAAGCTTCGTAGTAATCGCATTTACTGTAATATAACCAAGTGCAAGGTACTCTTCAATCTTCATTCCTACTATAATACCCACACCAAAACCTAGGGCATAAGCAATAACGTTCTGTATCTGCCCAAGATTATCGAGGACGAGACCAAGTCCAATAACATAAATCGCAATTTCAATTGTCCCAGTAATTGCTGCAAGGTATCGCTGCCCTTTAAGCGTTAGAATCGTACGCATCGTAAGAAATGATACATATACGATATTAATAGCAAAAATGGTAGCAACCATGCCAAGACCACTATCAAGCATGTCCATCCTCCTTCTTCCTTATCGCTAAAACTCGAACTTTCCCTAGCATAACACGATCAAACATCGTACCGCATGCGTTATTTACTGATTCTAACTAAAAAGTTTCAATAGTCTATTTCAATCAGAACCTTCTTTTATACCATTCACTTTACCGAGGGTTTTAAACTGCATTTTATCTTTTTAACAAAGATATACTGTGAGCATATACTGGAAAAAAGCCCAGGAGGAGAAGTCATGGGAGATTACTGGAGTCAAATGTATGACTGGCGAAATAAAATGAACAAATTCATGGGAGATGATTTCTGGACGGATTTTCAGGATATGTTCGTATCAAATGGCCCTCTCGTCAATCTCTACGAAGCTGGCAATGAATTGATCTGCACCGTCTATCTCCCTGGTATAAAAAAAGTGGATGATGTGGATGTCTATATTCATTATCGTACGCTCAAAGTAAAAGGTCAGACAAATTTATCTCTTAAAGGCTATCGAAATGTTCAGGAAGAATACAAGCATGGTCCTTTTGAACGAATTGTGGAACTTCCATTTCCAGTACGCGAAAAACCAATTGATGCTAGCTACAAGCGGGGTATACTGTTGATCCATCTCCATCGACTGATCGAATCGAAGGAAGAACGGAAGCGTTTGAAGATTAAAGATGATGAATCAGGAGAATAATTGAATAAGAAGTGATTGATAATATTCAATCGCTTCTTTGTTTATTATTAAGAATTAGTAGTCTTTACATTTTTATATAAGCACGGATAGCACTATCATGACTCCTCATTTCTCACGAAAAAATATAATAAATTAAACAAAAAAAGAAGCAGCATCATACTTCCTCAGGTAACTTACTAGTAAAATTTCACTCGTCCCTCAACAGGTTGAAACTCTTTATCTCCAGGAGGAGCAGTTTGATTACCAAAAGGCATTTGGGCAATTAACTCCCAGCTATGAGGAATATCCCACTCTTCTTTTACTTGTGCATCAATAAGCGGGTTATAATGCTGAAGGGAAGCGCCTAGACCCTCCTTCTTAAGAGCAGTCCAGATGACAAATTGAAGCATACCTGAAGAATGCTGTGACCATTTCGGGAAGTTATCTGCAAACGTAGGAAGTTTTTCTTGAAGCCCTTTTATTACATCTTGATCTTCAAAAAAGAGCACGGTGCCATATCCATTTGCAAAGCTATTCATTTTCTCTTCTGTAGAACTAAATTGATCTGCCGGAACAATGCCACGAAGGGTTTCTTTCGTAATCTCATTCCATAGCTTAGTGTGACTATAGTCAAGCAGCACTACCACTCTCGCGCTCTGTGAATTAAATGCTGACGGTGTATGGAGAACAGCATATTGAATCACTTCTTGTAGATTCTCATCTGAGATTGTTCGCTCTTTTCCAATACCATAGATAGACCTTCTTTCTTTCACTGCTTCGAAGAAAGCCTTGCTACCTTCATTTTTCGTTGAAACATTTCCAAAAATCTTTTCCTTCATTCCCATAAATGTAATCACCTTTTTCAATATTTTTTGTAATTAAGGAGGTTAGTATCCCCTGAAGGATGTTTTATTATTATTTACTGATTATTTATGATCAATTGGCGGTGTGATAAAGATCTTTAGTGATAATGCGCCATTTATCCACGACTCTATTTGTAAGCAGTGGTAATTAGCTAAGAGCAACTGGTTTAGACCATGCAAAAAGCGAGAAACCAATTGGTTTCTCGCTTTTCTTAAGTTGCCCAGCGACGACGTCCTACTCTTGCAGGGGCAGATTCCTCAACTACCATCGGCGCGAGAGCTTAACTTCTGTGTTCTCACACGTGGCGCGATAAGCGGCGAACTTCTTCGTCAGCTGCGCGATGCCAGATCCTCATGGTTCTCCCGAATATCCACTCCGGTCTGACATCACTTGCTTCCTCGAATTTCTTGCTTCTCCCACCCCTACGTAGGTTTCGAAGATGTTTTTCTTGTTTATTCTTGAAGCGGAAGAACTTTAAACCATACAAAAAAGCCAGAGACGATTGATCTCTGACTTCCTTAATTGCCCAGCGACGTCCTACTCTTGCAGGGGGAGATCCCCCAACTACCATCGGCGCTGAAGAGCTTAACTTCCGTGTTCGGCATGGGAACGGGTGTGACCTCTTCGCC
>NZ_SWFM01000005.1 GCF_005144865.1 Guptibacillus hwajinpoensis | reverse complement strand
CCAGCGTTCGTCCTGAGCCAGGATCAAACTCTCCGATAGAAAGCTTAATCTAGCTTTTAAAACAATGTTTTGTTTCCGTAGAAACAACTACTTACATGGCGTTTCGTTCAGTTTTCAAAGATCGATTGTCTTTCAATCTATCAATCTATCAATCTCGGTTGATTTCGCCGAGTGACAAATTCTATTTTACCAACAACATGTTAACTTGTCAATAACTTTTTATGATCGTTTTTGCAAGCAACGTTGTTGTTGCGAAGTGACAAGATTCATCTTACCATCGATTTCTAGCTTCGTCAACTATTATCTTAAAATAATTTAAACTACCTCTACAGATTTGTAGAGGTAGTTTAATATTAACCTGTTAGCACTTCTTCCTCAGGGTATCTAATCTTAGGAGTCTTCTTTGATGCAAAGATAAAGGCAAGTGTTAATGGGCCTAGTTTCCCCACCATCATTATCATGATTAACGTTACTTTTCCTATAGTATCAAGATGAGTTGTTAACCCCATTGAAAGGCCAACAGTTCCGAACGCTGAAACAACTTCATAGAGATTAGCTATAAATGATGATTCCTGTGTTAGTTCAAGTATAAAAACTCCGAGAAAGACAACACCTGTTGATATCACAGTTATAGCAAGTGCCTTGATGACAATTGTAAAGGCTAATGTTTTGTGAAAGACTGTAATTTCATTCTTCCCTTTTAAAAATGTGTTTACAGATAAGAGCATAGCGATAAACGTTGTTAATTTAATACCACCACCAGTTGAGGCGCTCCCTGCACCTATAAACATTAAACAAACCGTAAAGAAGAGTGAGGCTTCTTCCATACTTCCGATGTCAACCGAATTAAATCCAGCTGTTCTGGGGGTTACAGCCTGAAAAAAAGCTCCCCATCCTTTTCCGACAGTATTAAGTGGACCAAGTGTTGCAGGATTATTCCACTCTAAAGCAAGAATAACTATAAAGGCTATCACATTTATTACGACAGTACCGATCACCATTAACTTTGTATGCAAGCTTAATTGCCAGAAATGCTTTTTTTCTTTTAAATCTATTAAAACAGTAAAACCAATTCCTCCAAGAATAAATAATAATGCAATTGTTATATTTACCACCGGATCGCTAACATATGCTGATAAGCTATCGGACCATATAGAAAAACCGGCATTATTATATGAAGATATGGAATGAAAGATTGCCGCATATATTCCGGTACCTACTCCGTAAACCGGAATCCACCTGATAGAAAGGATGACCGCTCCAATGACTTCAATTAAAAGAGAGAAGATAAAAAGGTTCCTTACAAGTTTGATGACTCCTCCCAACCCTTTTTGATTGAGTGACTGAGAAATCAATAACCTTTGAGATACGCCGATTTTCTTTCCAATTAGAATAAATATGACTACTGCAAAAGACATAATTCCGAGACCACCAACTTGGATAAGCAACAAAATAACGATTTCACCAAACATCGTATAAGCAGAACCAGTATCCACTACGACAAGTCCAGTGACTGTAATAGCTGATATAGCTGTAAACCAAGAATCTAACCAGGTGATAGAAGTGGTTGTGGCCTGTGGAAGCTTTAACAACAATGTCCCTAGCGTACTAACAATAAGGAACAGAAAGAGTAAAGCACGAGGTGGATTGAGTAGTGGTTTGGCAGGTTTCAAATTCGAACCCTTCTTCCTTTATAAAGGATCTACGACAATAAATTAGTTCTCTAATGATATTACGAATCGACCATTTAGAAGAACAAAATAAAAAACACAGGGGCACTGTGTTTTCACAAAAACTTGTCCCATACAGTTTGAAGTATCCTACCATAGGCAGGTTTCACCTCATAAAGAGTTGAGTATTGCCCTCTGCTTTCAAAGAGTTACCTTCATTCTCTTATAATTGAGATAATAATACATCGAAGCATCAGAACAAGTAAAGAACATTATTTATTTCTTTTCTATATGAAAATACAAGTGATGATGAAGCTTACAACCTTCATTAAAATTCGCTTTGCAGTTGGGGCACTTCGAATCTGAGGCAAGATATTCATGAACGGGCATTTCCGTTTTGCATTTTCCACATAATATGGCTTTCTCATTAAACTTGTTCGCTGGCCAAATATTAACTTCATGATTTGCGGTTTCTTCATGACATGTAATACAAGGATAATACTCCTTACAACAATAGAACTTAATCGCAACAATATCTAATTGACTATGATAATGTTCACACCTCGTTTCGTTATCGTAAATCTTTCCTTTAATCTCTATCGAATCCATACGTATTTAAATCTCCCCTCACCCTCATCTTAAAACAACTAGTAGTCGCAAATTTACTTTCTCATTTATAACAATCTATGTTAGCTATTTTAACGATGTAGAAAGGTAGCAGTTGATCTAAAACGCTTTACCTGTTCTTCTTTCATACATATCTTACATAATGAATACCCTTTGTTCTTTCTAATAACATCACTCATATTCAAAAGCTCTTCAAGATTATCTGAACATACTTTCTCTACTTTCGTTCTTGCTCCATGATCTTTCTCCCGCCATAGTGTCCGACAATCTGCTGTATGAATTTTGTTATATCCGGGGTCTGACCCTTTGAAATGATTGAATACATATCCCTCGGGATTTAGTTGATGCCACCCTAAATAGCGCTGTTCATTTTCCTTATAAATACTGATCATGGTTCAGCCTCCTAATGTTTCATCACTAAACCATGTTCTCTACGCCTAGCACTTAGCCTCTTTACATTATATTACATTTTCGTTTAATTTTTTTATCCAAATGTTATTTGTCCATATAATGAAAAAGTACGAAGATAACGTTATAACGAAAAGAATAGGATAAACATAACCATTAGGCACATGAAGAGTACCTATCTTAACCAAGTAGTAGTCAAAAATAGCGAACAGAAACAAAAATCCTAAGATACTGTATCTCCTAATGTAAAGTGCTAGAACAATGAACAAGGACTTACATATGATTAATAAAGTAGAGAATGTAATATTGTCTCTGTAGATGTTCTCAAACCACCCAACATGGAAGTAAAAGTCTGGAAGGGCTAAGAATAATAGAAAAAGCTTATTAGAAAGAAAGAAAATCAGAGAGAAGAATAACGCTACAAAGCGAATAAGCGTATAGTCGAGAATCAAATTGTAAAATACTTTAACAAGGAAGAAAGTAACGAGTAGAAAGATTCCCGTATAATATGTGCGCCACCAGTTATGATCATAGATGTTTAAATAGAGAAACATCTCCTCTATTCCAATGAAAAGCATGACAAGTGAAAACACACCCTTCAGCCGGACTTGATAAGCTGTTACTACAATAGCTGCAGCAGGGACCGAAAAAGCTTGTGAAGACAAATCTCCTACAATACTGTCATAAACACCGATTGATAAGAGATGAGGTTTGTACGTATAGCTATTCAAAAGAATTAAAATGATATATTCAAAAACATAGGCTAACCCAGCGATAAAAAAGTAATGCGTTAAATAAGATAAGTCTTTTGTGCTAACAAAAATCCAAATGAGTACACCTATACTTATAACTGTTAACAAAAGGTATGGAATATAATTCGCCATATTTTTTCTCACCATTTTCAATAATTATGAGACTTGAAATTGTCTCTGCTTATGAATGCTTCAATATCCACTAGTCTATCCATCTCTTCTTCTTTTTAAGAGCCCAAGGAAGCCGGTTTCATATGATAACAATTTGGGTAAGAAGTAATTGACTATTTCAACAAAAAAAGGGTGGAAATCCCCCACCCTAAGCATAACTCGTTTTTGTTTTAGACCTTTTTCTATCAAAGAACATATAAGCAAGTAGAACAATGCATCCAACTAGAGACATATACCCCATAAAGCTATATAAAGCAGAACCAGAAGCTTCTTCGAAGATTATACCTCCGAACAATGAACCTAAGATCCCTGATAAACCGAAAAAGACAGAGATAAATAGCAAATGCCCTGTAGCTTGCAGATTTGCCGGAACTAACTTAGTCACATATTGGAAGGCTGAAACATAAAACACACCAAATGTAACACCATGAAGCACCTGCATTAGGATTGCTCCTATTGGACCACTAACATAAGCTAGGATGATCCATCTTAGTGCATATATCAAACCAGCAATGAAAATAAACACTATTTCATTATATTTTCTAAACCAATAATGGCTTGTAGCAAAAATGACAGCTTCACTTGCGACCGCTACGAACCAGGCTATCCCAATTTGAGACTCATTTCCTCCAAGCTCAGTCAAGTAGATTCCAATGAAACTGTCGTTTGCCCTGTGAGGAATTGTCAAAAACATGATCGCAGCAAGAAAGAAAAGAAACCTTGGATTCTTACCTATCCTTACTGCGTCTAGTACTGTAACAGGTTTGTTACCCGTTTTTACATCTGAAATTTTCATAGCAGTTAAAAACGCAAATGTAATCATAAATAAGAAAGGAAGCAGAATGAATTCAATTCCAGCAAAAGAAAAAAACTGACCGACAAGAAGGGTCGATGAAGCGAATCCAATCGATCCCCAGGTACGAATACTACCAAAGTTCTTATTAAAACGCGCAGCTGTTTTAACCGCAAGACTATCACCAAGCGCTCCAGTAGGAGACATGAAAACATAGAAAATAGCAGCTGAGAATAATATTAATATGTAGCTTTGGCTTGTGAGTAGGAAGACGCTAACAATAAATACTCCAATCAACGTAACTAGTAGTACCTTTTTGATCGTTCCTGTTTTGTCACTTATGTAGCCCCAGAATGGCTGAGCGAGAATAGCAGCTAATGGACCAATAGCAAGAATGGATCCGATTTTGGATTCCGACATACCAGAGTGTTGAAAATAGACAGGCATATAACTAATTATAATTGTGTTTGAAGCATGGAAAAAGAACAAAAATAGACTAAGATAGAAAACCGAATCCCTTTTTTTCATCTGAGAGCACCTCTCTCTTTAGCAAATGGTGTTCTCAATTACTCTATAGCATACCCAAAGCAATAGCAATGTCTTCTGTTGAATAATAAGTCTGCCTTTCGCCACCAAACTACACTGTTTTCATATTTACTAACATTTTTAAGAGTGGATATGAATATCCTGTAGAAATATCCAATTTAGTGCTATTCCAAAAGCAGATAATGGGGGATTTCTATGGAAAAAAGAAATGAGTTAGCTACCTCGAATATAGATCTGATTTTTCATCATCTTTCAGACCTCATCTTTCAAATTCGCGTTGTTGACGTTCACCATTATGAAATCGAAGCTGTGAACGAAGCCTATTTATCCAATTATGAAACCTCTAAAGATGACTTATCAGGTAAGAGAGTAGAAGAATTTCTTGGAGTCGATCAAGGTCTACAAGCGATAAGACGTTTTCAAGAAGCGATTTTTCACCAAGAACCCATTCATTTCGAAGAAGGATATTCCTTCCCTAAACAAGGATACAGAGTGTTCGACATTACGCTAGTTCCGATTGTAGAAGGTGGTACTGTTTCAAGACTTATAGGAGCCGCTAAGGATATAACTGAAAAACGATTAAGTGAAGAACAAATCGCTCAATCGGAAAAGTTATCTGTTGTTGGCCAGCTCGCCGCAGGAATTGCTCATGAGTTACGAAATCCACTAACTTCACTAAAAGGTTTCTTGAAACTCATTGATTATAAAAATACGAATACAGAGGTTGACCGCTACATTCAAGTAATGAATTCTGAATTTCAACGAATAGAACAGATTATTGATGAGTTTCTTATCCTAGCGAAACCTACTAAATCTAATTTCACTTATGAGAGGATTGATCAGCTATTAGATGAAGTTATTGAACTTCTTAATGGTCAGGCAAACATGAAATCAATTATTTTAAAGAAAAACTACTCTTCGACGCTTTCTCACGTATATGGTGAAAGGAATCAATTAAAGCAGGTTATTATTAATATTATTAAAAATGCACTAGAAGCTATATCAGAGGGAAATTCAAATGGAGAAATTCGGATTGAAGCTAAAGAGATACAGAATAAAATAATTGTTAGCATCCAAGATAACGGAAAAGGAATTCCCGAACAAGAATTAGAGAAACTCGGTTCGCCTTTTTTTACTACAAAGAAAGATGGAACAGGGCTCGGTCTTGCAATATGTAAACGGATCATTGGTAGGCATAATGGGGAATTAGAAATCACTAGTCAGCATGGAGAAGGTACAAGGATTACAATCACTCTTCCAAAATGTCCTTCACACTAACCCCCTTTTTACCGGGGGTTGTGTTCATATACCTGATGGTTGTTCTGAGCAGTTAACCAACTTTTCACTTCTTGATTGACTTCAACAGGTTTTTGCCAGTGGAGAACATGTCCCGTCTCAGGTATTGGGCTAATCCGACATTCACCTTTTAATTCTGCCCTTAATAGATCGGCACCTTCATTTCTTACGGCTTCCCCTTCTGGAGGCTGTGTTGCTCTTAATAGGTAGACAGGCGCATCCACTTCATTTAGTACTTCTCGAAATGGCTCCATGTACATGGCCTTCATAATCGCACGTACTGTATCTTCACTTGCTTTCATTCTAACCTTGTTACTTTCTATAGTCATATCAGCATGAACCATTTGCTCTATTGCACTACTCCACCTACCAATTTCTACTCTTTTCTTATCTTCATATTCTTTTATTGAACTAAATTGATTTCCATTTACCCATTCGGACATTTCACTCAACAAATCTTCAAGTGTTGTGGATGGATCGTCTGAAAGTTCAACATACCCTCCATCTAGCATGACGATACCATTTACCATGTGTGGATATCGCTTACTATAATGAAGAGCTATTGCTGCTCCCCACGAATGACCAATAATATATACTGGAGAATTACTTACGCAAGAAATGAAGTTATGAACCCATTCAGACATCGAGTCATAAAAGTAGGACTGTTCATCATTAAAACCGATCGTTTTCCCATGCCCTGGAAGATCAATAGAAATTAGATGAAAATCCTCTTTAAGAACTTCAGCCATTTCATTAAATCCTAAGGCATTATTAGTCAAACCGTGGAGACAAAGCACATGGGGCATCGTTGGGTCTCCCCATTTGAAACCATGTATACTTTCTCCATTTACCTTAATATCAAACTCCTTCATGATGCTATCATCCTTTCGTTTATCCATAATTAACCTATTCGACTAGGAGGAATCATTCCCTTTACCTAGAAATGAGTTTGTTAAGAAATACTAACGCATCAGGAGGTATAAGATGGAAATAAGAAAAGCTGTAGTAGAGGACGCTTCCGAAATTGCATTTGTTCATGTAAACAGTTGGAGAACGACATACCAGCGCCTTATTCCTGATGATTATCTAGCTTCATTGGATGTTCAAATTCGTGAAGCACGATGGCGAAAATCCTTAGAAGAAGGAAATACTATATTTATCGTTGTGAATCATGAGAATAATATCGTAGGTTTTGCGAATGGTGGAGGAAATAGAAATACAAAATATCCCTATGACAGTGAACTTTATGCGATTTACATGTTAGAAGAAGCACAACGACAAGGAGCAGGTAGCCAGTTAATTGCTTATGTTGCAAAACACTTAATAGAAGAAGGGTTTCACTCTATGCTTGTATGGGTGCTGAATGGTAACCCCGCTGCCCAATTCTACGAACATTTACATCCAGTTCGGATTGCAGAAGAAGAAGTTACAATTGGCGGTAAGACATTACAGGAAACAGCATTTGGCTGGGATGATTTGACTTCACTGCTTAAAAACAACTTAATATAACAACAACAAAAGCCGTGATTCTCACGGCTTTTTCTACTTACTTTACGTTTTCTTTTTCTTTATATGGATGAGCTTACGAATTATTTCAACACTTTGAAGAACTACAAAACTATTTTTTGAACTTTTCTTTCTTAAAAAAGATCGAGCGTATTGATTCTTTCTACTGCTTCCTTAAGTCGATCTTCAGATGTGAGTAGTCCAACTCTTACATACCCTTCACCAAATTCTCCGAAGCCATTACCTGGCGCTACTACGATTTGCACGTTCTCCAAAAGATAGTCAGCAAATTGTTCTGAAGTAAAGCGATCAGGTACCTTTAACCAAGCAAAGAAAGACCCTGATGGTGAAGTGACATCCCACCCAATTTCATGTAATCCATGAATTAGGACATTACGTCTTGATTCATAAGTCGCACGTAGTTCTTCGACACACTCTTGAGATCCAAGTAGCGCTTCTGCAGCTGCTTCCTGAACCGCACTAAACAGACTAACATAAAAATGGTCCTGCAAAAGGTTAATACTTTCGACAACAGATGGGTTACCAACAGCAAACCCCACACGCCACCCTGCCATGTTATAAGTCTTCGAAAGCGTATAAATTTCAATTCCAACATCTTTTGCTCCCTCAGTTTCAAGAAAACTCATTGGACGTTTACCATCAAATCCAATTGCCCCATAAGCAAAATCATGTACAACGCAGAGATCGTGCTGGTTTGCGAATGATACTGTCTCATTGAAAAAAGCTTCGTTTGCTTGAGCAGCAGTAGGATTATTCGGGTAATTCAAGAACATAAGCTTTGCTTTCTGAAGTAATGCATTTGGAATAGATCCATAGTCTGGTAGAAAGTCATTTTGCTCTAATAGAGGCATCATATGCATATCTGCTTCAGCCATCGCAACTCCCGACCAGTAATCCGGATAGCCAGGATCGGGAACTAATGCAACATCTCCTTGATTCAGTAAGCACTGACTAACTTCAACAAGCCCAGCCTTCCCACCAAATAAGACTGCTACTTCTGTTTCTGAATCAAGATCGACACCAAACTCTCGCTTATAAAAATCGGCTGCAGCCTTTTTCAAGAAAGGCTGCCCTCGAAATGGCGGGTATTTGTGATAAGCAGGCTTTTTAGCGGCAGCCTGTAATGATTCGATGATATGCGACGGTGTAGGTTGATCAGGGTTTCCTTGACCTAGATTAATAATGTCGTATCCTGCCTCTACATAGCGGTTCACTTTCCCTGCAAGCTTAGCAAAAAATTGTTCCGGCAAACGCTTGAGTGCATCTGAAGGCTGAAACTGTTTCATGTGTTATCACATCCTGTTAAAATATTCGTTAAATTCTAGTAATTTATGTTATCTTGTATACACAATCATGTAAAGCAAATTTTCTAAAAGCTTGAGGAGGACGTTTAGATGAAAAAGCTTGCCCTGTTGCAATTTGATATTGCATTTGGTAGTCCTGAGAAGAATTTTGAAAAAGTGAAGCAGCTAGTATCTGAAGCTGTAGCTAGCAAACCAGATATCATCGTTTTGCCAGAATTGTGGTCGACGGGATACGACTTATCGAGACTTGATGAAATTGGCGATAAAGACGCCAAGAAGTCGATCGCCTTTCTGTCGAATCTCGCAAAAGAGTATGAAGTGAACATCGTTGGTGGCTCTATTCCGAAACAGCAAAACAACGAAGTCACAAACACCATGCTTGTATTCAACCGAGATGGCGAGCTTGTTCACGAATATAGCAAAGCACACCTTTTCCGTTTGATGAACGAAGAAAAGTATCTTGTTTCTGGAAATTCCAAAAGTCACTTCACATTAGAAAACCTACCGTGTGCAGGGTTCATTTGTTATGATATTCGGTTTCCAGAATGGCTTCGCCTGCATGCAATTGAAGGTGCACAGGTTTTATTCGTCCCTGCTGAATGGCCAGAACAGCGGACAGATCACTGGCGGGCGCTACTCATTAGCCGAGCAATTGAGAACCAATGTTATGTAATTGCCTGTAACCGCGTAGGTTCAGATCCTGATAATGCGTTCGGTGGTCATTCCTTGATTATTGATCCATGGGGCAAGATTGTATCTGAAGCAGGAACCGATGAAACAATTCTAATAGGCTCAATTAATGAAGACGAAATTTCTTCAATTAGAACTCGCATTCCGATTTTTGAAGATCGCCGTCCAGATATCTACATCTGATTCAACAGAAACTTCAGTACCTAGCCTATTCATTTACGTTCTACCAGAATAACCGAGAAATTAGTATATAACAAAATGGCGGTCCACTTACACCGCCATTTACCAATCAATGGGATAATTCCCTATCTGAGAACCTGTTCTTCCAGAGATAACGTGTTTATGGTTATCTTCAGAAAAAGTCTCCCCATCAAAATAGTGAAAATGTTTTCCTGAATGAAGTGGAATTGGGGGGCCAGATTGAACGCTATATCTATGCTGGTGCCCGTCTTCCTGAATCGTTAATCCTTCAATTTGATGAACATGCTGATCGTAACCAGTTCCATTCACGGGAAACGAAAATCCGATAAGAATTGAATGGTTATGGTCATTACGCTTTTCGATACGACCTTTAAAATGATGTGAATGTGCAAAGGGCAAAGCATTCCATTTCACTAAAATGATCTCCTCCTTCCCCCACCTATAGAAACATCTATGCGAAACTTCATCTCAAATACCTGTTTCTTAAACAAATAATCAATAAACCAAAGGAAGCACACCTTCATCATCGAATAGTAAAAGAACAACCCTATACTAGAAATATTAGAAAGAGGTGGAGTATGGCTTCTTTAACAATCTTTGGACATCGAGGATCTTCCGGAACACATCCTGAGAATACGTTAATTTCTTTTCAAGCCGCTAATAAAGCTGGAGCTAACGGCATTGAACTGGATGTTCAATTAACCAAAGATGGTATACCAGTTGTTATCCATGATGAGCGCGTTGATCGAACGACCAACGGAGTTGGATGGGTTAAGGATTTTCTCTACGAGGATTTAATTCGACTTGATGCAGGTCAATCTTTCTCGAGTCGTTTTCAAGGAACACCGATACCTTCATTAGATGAGGTACTTGAATGGATTACTTCTACAACACTATCCCTGAACATTGAGCTGAAGACTGGCTATGTTTCTTATGAGGGCATTGAAGACAAAATACTTGCCCTTCTCAACCATTATCAACTTAAAGATCGATGTATTATTTCATCGTTCAATCACTATAGTGTAAAGCATATAACACAAACGGATTCGCCCCCAGAAACGGCTATTCTGATTATGGAGAAGTTAGTTGAACCGTGGGACTATTTAAAGAAAGTAGGAGCTCATGGCCTTCACATTGAATGGCAATCCTTAGATGAGGATTTAATGCATAATACTCAAAAACGAGGAATTCCTGTTCGAGCATTTACTGTTAATGATCAAAAAGAGATTCTGAAAGCACAAAAACTTGGTTGCGATGCCATCTTCACTGACTTTCCTGCCTCATCCATTCAATCGTTTTAACCTTGCCCACCCAAAATGTGCATATGCCTAATTCCGCAATCCCTTTCTTCAACATACGTTATTAGGGAAGAAACGGATATTGACGGGAGGATTTATCATGAGCGGATATGGTCAAGGTTTTGCGTTAATTGTAGTTCTATTTATTCTTTTAATTATTATTGGCGCATCGTATATTTCTTAATTGAAAGTATTTGTGACGACCTCATAATACAAAAAAAGGCTTCCGCAGAATTAGAGCGGAAGCCTTTTTTCATTATACTTTATCTTCTTTACAAACTTGTATTCGGATTTGCCGAAGTATTCCCTGGCGTTCTAGTTTCACTTCCAGGAACATTTGTTGGCTCATATCCTTCTTCACCAGATACTTCCTGTCCGGCGTCTTTTACTTTACTTCCAATATCCTTCAAGTCTTCTCCCGCTTCTTTTGCAGTTGAAAGAACTTCAGTTGAATCTTCCTTAACCTGGTTGACCTGATCCATTACGTCATCGTTTACTTTCTCGTAAAGAGACTGTGCATCATTCATCGCTTCTTTTAATACAGTTGATGCTGATTGAATACGATCCATCCAGTCATCTTTTACTTCACTTGGATTTTCTTTCACACGGGAATAAAAACCTTTTGATGAACTCTTTACATTTCCAGCAGTTGAACGCACTTTGTTACGTGTCGTGGAATCAAGCATAGCAACAGCTCCACCTACAATCGCACCAACCAGAATACCTTTAACTAGTTTACCGTTTTTCTCTTCGTTAACTGTTGTTGTCGTTTGCATGACTATTCCTCCAATATGATTTATCGTAAATTACTTAGCTAGTTTTTTCTTTCCCTTTGTGGTAAATACTAAACTAATAAAGTGAAACTTCCATCAGAGGGAGTTCTTCCTCCTCTGATGGTTAGTTGAACCAATCGGACCTTTAGGGGCAGTTACCTCCCACCTATTCATCTTGATTAGCTTACATTTTGAGGTGGGGGTTACCCGCCCCCTTAATTTACATCAACTTCCTTCTTCGCATAGTAAAGAGCCTCTGTTATAATAGACAGCGTTGTATGACAGCAGTTCGGAACCTTCCTGCTTCAACAAAACTAAAGGAGGAATAGATATGAATAGCATGGATAAAGCTTGGCTACCATCTTCTGGTCCAATGCCTCGCCCAGAAAGTGTAGAGCAAGCAAGAGAAGTAATAAAGAATGAAGCATTTGATGCACCGAACGTACAAGAAATTACGTTTAATGCACTTGAATTTACAGCCGTATGCCCTAAAACAGGACAACCTGATTTTGGACGTGTTGAAATTTCTTACGTCCCAGACGAAAAATGTATCGAATCGAAATCACTGAAGTTCTATCTTTGGTCTTATCGTGATGAGGGTAGTTTCTGTGAAACGCTCGCAGCTCGTATTGCTGATGATGTGGTATACGCGATTGATCCTTTGAAAGTAACAATTACTGTGTACCAGTCTGCTCGAGGTGGTATTGAACTTAAGACAACCGCTGTACGAGAGAAGGCTACTTCTTAATATGAAAAGTGAACTCATCGACCGTAGTCTTATTCTGTTCAATGTACTATTTGCTACTTCGATCGTGATTGCAAATGTACTTGCAGGCAAAGTGGTAATGATCGGTAATTTCGTCATTCCAGCTGCTGTCGTTATGTACGCCTTTTCGTTTCTATTTACAGATATTATTCATGAGCGTTATGGGAAAGAAGAAGCTACTCGAACCATTCGTTATGGCTTTGCGGCTCAAATCTTCGCAAGCATCATGATTTTTCTAGGCATGCTTCTACCAGTTGCTCCATTTGCCTATGATACTCAGGCTGCCTACGAGATTCTTCTTGGCCAGAACTATCGTTTTGTTCTCGCTAGTCTTGTAGCCTATCTTGTATCACAGCATGTGGATGTATACATTTTCTCAAAAATTAAAGAACGAACTGCGGAGAAGCATAAATGGCTTAGAAACAACGCCAGTACTTTCGGCTCTCAGCTAATTGACACAACGATTTTTATCACCATTGCTTTTATTGGTTCTGTACCAAATATTTGGATAATGATCTTATCTCAATTCGTTATCAAGATGGCGCTTGCGCTATTAGATACACCAATCTTCTATTTGCTTACTAAACTATCGAATCAGGACCAAAAGCAATTAAACATAGAAAAGCCTCTGGAGACCTAGCTCCAGAGGCTTTTCTATTGAACTGGTTGTTTTTTCTCGTCATCAATTCGGTTGCGTACATAGAAGTGGACGATCTCTTCAATATAAGTCTTCAAATCAGGACAAGTAATCCCCACACTAGAGAGCAATTCGCTTGAGCGAGTACTGTCATAATGAGCATTGCATTCAAAATAATCTATTGTTTCCTTAACCACATCAAGTCGTTTCCGAAGTGATTTCACTGATAAGGCATTTAGGACAACAAATTTCGGAAGTATCCACGATGGTTTTTTATGAAGAAGAAGCTCGCAAAACATTTCATATAACTTCTTAGCAGGATATGGAGCTGGATCGGTTAAATGAAACGTTTGATTTACAGCTTCATCACAGTGAGCAAGATACGTTGTTGCAGAAATCACAAAATCGACAGGAACAAGGTTTACGAAAGCATCTCCCTTACCAAGGAAAGGAATCGGCAATCTTTGAACTTGATCGAAAAATCGTAATATGTAATACGGTCCATCAAATTTCGATGTTTCTCCTGTCTTAGAATCCCCAATCACAATTCCAGGTCTTACAATCGTTACAGGAAGCGAAGAATGCTCTACTATGACTTCTGCTTCATATTTTGTATGTTCATAGTGATTTTTGAACGCTTGACCCTTACTTAATTCGTGCTCATAAATCGTTTCTTCTCGATTACCTGAGACAAAAGCTGTGCTAAAGTAAATAAACCGTTTGAGATTTGATAAGTCTTCACAAAGTTCAACTACATGACTTGTTCCTTCCACATTTGTGCGCCAGGCTATGTCTGCAGGGACAGCAAGATCATAAATGGCGGCAAGATGGAAAACATGTGTGACAGTTTCATTAATCACTTCTCTATTAACTGGATCAATACCCAAACCTCTCATTGTAATATCACCTTCAACTAGTTGAGCATTTAATAGCTGAAGATCCTCTTTCACCAGTTGCGCTTTTTCTAGTTGACCTTCTTGTACAAGAAGGTAGTAAAAGGCAGAGGGATTCTGCTTTCTTAATTCTTTCACAAGATGAACGGCAAGAAATCCAGGAAAACCTGTAATGAAATAGATACTCATGAGCGTACTCCTTCCGTATCACATTCGTATTTAACTATAATTGGACAAATAAACTCCAATTCCTGCCAGTTAAGAGATTGAATGTGTGAAAAGAGATGGAAATCAAATAAAAAACCGTCATGAATGACGGTTTTCTACTTCCTTATATACCATTTTGGTTTGCTAGTGTCATTGTAACGGTTTGAAGCTTGCCGTTACGATAGAATGTTACTTTCATCTCATCGCCTACTTGTTTACTTGAATAGAGATACTTTCTGAGTTCAGCAGAAGTATTGATCTCATTACCATCTAATTTCACAATAACATCTCTTTCCTTCAATCCTGCTTCTGAAGCAGGTGAATTAGGAGATATTCCCATTAGTACTACTCCAGCTTCTACATCTTTAGGAAGGTTCAACGTTCCTGTCCAATATTGCGTAGGCACTTCTGCTAGTGAAGCAGGTGTTATTCCCATGACAGGACGCTTCACTTCACCGGTTTCTTCAAGCTGATTAATAATTGGCTGTGCATCATCGATTGGAATGGCGAATCCAATACCTTCTACCGAAGCTTCTGCAATTTTTGATGAGTTAATACCGATCAATTGCCCTTTAATATTAATCAGAGCTCCACCGCTATTTCCTGGATTAATAGAAGCATCTGTTTGAATTACATCTGCTTCATAATCCGGTTGCCCATTCTGATCAAGATCTACAGGAATAGAGCGATTCGGATTACTAATGATCCCTTGCGTAACTGATCCTTGTAGAAAGCCAAGTGGGTTACCTACCGCAATTGCAGGTTCACCTGTTTTTAATTGATCTGAAGATCCAAACTCAGCTACTTTCTCGACATTCTTACCATCGATTTCGAGAACAGCTAAATCCATTAAAGGATCTGTTCCCAGTACTTTAGCTTCAATTTTCTTTTCATTGCTTAACGTTACTTCTACTGAAGATGCACCTTCCACAACATGATTGTTCGTGACAACGTAAGCTTGACCGTTCTCTTTTTTGTAAATGACACCTGAACCTGAGGAAGCTGCCTGACCCGACTGATTAGCAGGATCTTCAAGAGAAAAACCACCTTGATAGCTTGTAATACTTACAACAGCGTCCTGCGCTTTTTCGACAGCTGAAGTAATATCTGACGAAACGTTATACGAAACATTTGATGCTGCCACATCTTCATTAGCTGTTGTCGTTACTGCTGCTTGATTTGAAGATGGTTGCTCTATATTTGAAACAAATGGGCCTGCTACAAGCATTACCGACGCTCCAACCGCTGCACCGAACGCACTTGGAAGGAACCAGCTCATCCCTCTTTTCGATTGCCGATTTGTTCTCATATTATTATTTTCATCATAGTAACCCATTATCTGGTCACCCTTTCTCCCCTTTGATTTGTTTATAAATCTATTGTAACGAGAGATGTGGGTCAAATCATAAATATGTGAGAGTTTTGATATTATTTGATATTCTTACGTTATTTCCCTTTATTAAATAGGGGTAGGAAAGCAAAGCGAAAAGGTAGTACCCACGCCTACTTCACTATCAATTCTAATTTTTCCTCCATGCTCTTCGATAATTTTATAACTGACCATCAGTCCGAGACCCGTTCCATTCTCTTTTGTTGAGTAGAAAGCTTTTTCAAGATTAGGTATATCTTTTTGAGGTATTCCAATTCCTCTATCGATTATTTGAACAGTTGTCCACTCCTGATCTTTGAACAGTTTAATTCTGATTTCTCCTCCATCAGGCATTGCCTCAATCGCATTTTTCAGTATATTAAGCAGAACCTGCTTAATTCTCCCGTCTTCTCCCAACACCTGTACCTGTTCATCATAATGAGTATAAATAGATATATACTTGTTTTCAGCTTCTTGTTGAAAAAGATCAACGACGTATGTAATACACTCATGAAGGTCAAGCGGTTTAAGCTTTACTGCCTGTGGCTTTCCGAGTACCATCAGGTCATTTACAATAATATTCAGTCGATCTAATTCCTGTAACATAATCTTTGAGTACTTTGGATTATATTTCTGTTCAACTTCCTGTAGTTGTACAAATCCCTTTAACGAAGTAAGTGGATTTTTTATCTCATGAGTGACTCCAGTCGCAATGCGTCCAATAAAGGCAAGCTTTTCATTATGGGAAGAATGTTCGTATGATTTCTCTACTGCGTTAAGATAACCAATAAATCGATTTAGAATGATAAATGTCACGACTGAGAACAACAACAAAAGCATAATAGGGAGGGCTACTTCAGGAGAAGAAGTGAAAATCCCCATAAAGGCGTACTTACATACTAATCCAATGACAATGACAAAATAATATGTCCGATCCACAAAAATAGGTGAGAATAAGACAAATACCAATTCAACTGGACTACCACTTGCATAAACGTTGTTTGTTCCATGGTATTCTAGTATTTCAATTGTGAGAGAACCTGCCATGAAGACAAAGAAGTATAAATACTTTACGAAAAAAGGCTTTTGCTTTTTAGAAAGATAGATCGAAAGAGGTAACAAAGCTGTTGTTATAACGTAGATCAAAATATGTGCGATCATGATAGTTAAACTTTTATATAAGATAGGTTCTGAATCTGGATTCAAAAGTGGCCTAATACCGAACCTGTACACATCAAATAATACAAACGTTAAATAGAATAAGAAAAAGAGTAATGTGTTAGCTCGCTTTTCCTCTTTGAGATCGATTTCTTTGGGAGGAACCATTTTCATAATATCTCCTTACATTGCGTTATTAGTGACAAATATTACAAAACAAAGCTAATTATAGCATAACTTATTCGACAAAAATCCCCATACTTTTCAAATATTACATATAAGAAAAAACCCTACAAAATGTGTAGGGTTTTACATATACTCATTCTCTTTTTTAAGCTTTTCTTCATCTATTCGATCTTTAACGATGTGGGGTTCAACGGTAAGTCTAGATAACCCTAATCGCTTCATAATTTCATTAACTTCATCGTTATTTACTTTGTCTGTTTTTCTCTCTGGGAACGCCCAATTCACAAGCGCGTTGGCCATTTCTACAGCGTATCCTTTATTTCGATATGCTGGTATCAATTGGTAGCCCACTTCAAGATTATTTGACGATTCCACATTTTTAAATCCCATTGTCCCAATTACTTTTTCGTCACATGTGTGAATAAGAACCCCTTCCCACGTATGACTCACTCTTGAGACAGATGAATCATTTAAATGAAAAGGCAAGAATTCCTCAAATTGAACATTATCAAATTCTTCTGGAACATCAACTTTTAGAAGCTTTTCTAGCTCTTTCTTATTTGCCATTGCTTTGATTAAGTCAAAGGAAAAAGGAATAATGGTCAGACGATCGGTCTGAAGGTAAGGCATTTTCCTCAAAAATCCTCCTTGTGAGTTATTTTCTTTGTAGTATGAAAATGACTTTAATCACTATACCTTAATGCTTTACTTACTGTAAACCATACCCCTAACATTCTTTAATAAACGGAATATTCATTTTTTTGCTACTTTGTCCCTTTCCTTAATAGGATATGCAGTTCATAAGAAAAAGCTGCTACAAATCGTAGCAACTCAATGATTTCTTTTTGAAGCTTTTACAATATCGGTTTCTTCAAGATCAGAAAGACCATTGTTGAGAATTTCTTTATACTTCGAAGCAACTTCACCAGAAATGATTTCTTCCTGCTCAAGTTCAGTTATTTTATCGTATTGTGCATATAGTGAGTGCTTTTTGAGCGTAATTAACTGACTGGTTTTGAGGTCTGGATTTTCTTCTAGCAATCGGTCAAGTTTATTATGGCTCTTATCAATTTCACTTTGATAACTTGTTAGCATTTCAGAGAAGACTGGTTCAGGCACGAATAGTTGGGTTTTTAACTTTCTAATTTCAGAAATACCGGCTTCATGTCGGTGCAAATTAGCCACAATGTCTTCATATTCTTTTGAACCGCTGTGCTTTGCCCTTAATCCGAAGTAACTTATTAATGGTTTAATGGTTAATCCCTGGACGACAAGGGAGAAGAGAACAATACTGAATGTGAGAATAAGAACCGTATCTCTTCCAGCAAAATCACTAGGAAGACTTAATGCTAGAGCTATTGATAGCGATCCTTTTAACCCACCCCAGTTCAGGACGTGTCGCCAAGACCATGGCAGACCTTTAATTGGTAGAGTACTCCCATAAACAGCTATCGTTCTTCCTATTAAGACAATAAGGAGAGCAAGACCTATTGTCCCCCATTGATCTGAGAAATTAATCCTAGTGATTTCGAGTCCGACCATAAGAAACACGATGGAGTTCGCAAGGAGAGCTGCAACATCCCAGAAATTATTAATATTCAAGCGTGTCGTTGGGCTCATGCCAACTCTTGATCCAAAGTTACCAAAAGTTAAGGCACCTACTACGACTGCAATTACTCCAGATACATGTATACTTTCCGCGATTATGTATGCCCCATAGAACAACAGAATACTGAAAATGATTTCAAGTGGATAATCATCAAAATACTTGGTAAGAATGGAAATCCCATACCCAAGTCCACCACCAACAAGCAATCCTCCAACAACAACTTTAATAAATTCGAATGAACCACTTGTGAGCCCACCTAATCCCATATCGATATAAGCAAGGAGAGAGAAAGCAGATATTTTGAAAAGGACAACAGCAAGTCCATCATTAAACAAACTTTCACCTTCAATGACTGTTGACAGCTTGTGGTTTACACCCATACTTTTAAAGATAGACAGAACACTAACTGGATCTGTTGCGCTCATTAATGCTGCAAACACAAACGCTACCGGTATCGAAAGACCGAGCAAAAAATGGGCAGAAAATCCAATTACAATAAAGGAAAGAAATGTTCCTCCAAACGCAAGAGCGATAATTGGTTTCTTGTTCTCATTTAAATGAGAGAACGGGAGCTTTAAAGCTGCCTCACCTAATAAAGCTGGAAGGAAAATAGTTAAGATGACAAAATTAAAAATATCCCCCTCCGTAATAAACATTTTAAGTGGTTCAAGAACCGGGATATTTAAAAGCCCAATTAAAGTGCCAATAATAACAAGTGCAATCGGATATGGCTGTTTCAGCTTTTTGGCGATTGCTGTTATCCCAGCTGCTATCATCGTCAGAATTAATCCCAGTTCGAATATATGATGCATATCTAAATGTTCCATAATCCGCCTCCGATTATTTATTGTTCTCTTATTATAACCAAATTATTATAAGAATGGAAAATCGCGGATAAAGAAAAGAAGAGCCCCCATTTGAGAGCTCTTTCATGTAGAGTAATTTAGTTTACACCAACTTGACTCCAAGCACTTGCAACTGAATTGTACGTTGAACCTGTGCCGTAAAGATCTGAAGTTGCCTGCAATAGAGCAGAACGCGCTGCACTAAAGTTGCTTGTAGGTGTTAAATATACGCTTAACGCGCGGTAGTAAATCTTCTCAGCTTTTGTTTTACCAATGCTCTGGATTGTTAGATAAGCTGCTTTGTTCGGAATTCCGCTGTTTGTGTGAACACCGCCATTATCTGAAGATGTGTAGTAATAATCATCCATATGGGAAGGCTGTCCATACGCATCTGGATTCGAAAGACTTCTAAGCGCATCTCCTGGTGTATTAGGTGTATATACATCTTCACCAAGGAGGAAGTCTCCTGGTTCAACGAAGTATCCAAATACATCGGACATCGACTCATTCAATGCACCTGATTGATCTTTATACTGAAGTCCAGCTGTTCTTTCTGTTACAGCATGTGTAATTTCATGCGCAACGACGTCCTGCGCTCCAGATAGTGGATCGAAAGTTGAACCGTCACCATCGCCATAAACCATTTGAGAACCGTTCCAGAATGCATTATTGTAGTTTGAGCCATAATGAACAGTTGAACGAATTGTTGCACCATTATTGTCATAGCTGTTTCGACCGTGCGTATTGTAATAGTAGTCATAAACCGTACCAGCATAATAGTTTGCATCAACATCTGCACCCTGGGATGTTGCAGTAAACGCGTTATTGCTGTCTACTGAATAGTTCCCTGGAAGAGAAGATCCGTAATTAGCTGTTCTCGTTTCAATGACACCACTCATTGGCTTCGTTGTATCATAGAGATAGTACGTGCCATTAGAATAATACGTATTAAGTGATTTGTAATCACCTAGTACACCATATCCGTAACCTGTTGTTGCACCTTCAGTTACGGCATTATAAGAGTCTACGATCGATCCATCTCGTGCGTCTACAAAGATTTGCCAGTTTGCAGGATATGGATCGATAAACTGAAGCTGTACCTTGTAAGTCATATAGTATTTATTATCTTTTTGATAAACTACTTTTTCACTTTTCTCAATCATATCAGAAACATCTGATTTTTTGACAAAGCTAGGATTGTCACTTACCACGTTCTTAGGCTTCACATCGATATGGCTCCAAGCTTCTTTGACTGCTTCCTTCTCGGAAAGCTTTACTTCAGAATTGCCTTTGAAATTCTCTTCTGCAGCAGGGTGAAGGTCTCCATTGACTGCTACAACTTCGCCTGTTTCATCTGTATGTACGATGAATCTCGCTCCGTCGATCGCAACTCCCTTAACCGTCTGAACATACTCATAATGAGTCATACCAAGATCGTCTGTTGATTCGTTAACAAGTTTTAAATCTTTAGCTTTTACTTTAAATAGGCTCTCATTAGATTTTAAGTATGATTTAACCGCTTTTTCTGTTTTAACACTCTTTTCCGATAGTTTTCCGGAAAGGAAAGATGGCACCTTACGCTCATTTTCCCAATTTTGCTTCACAATTTCCATTTTTTCTAGTGCCTGCTTTTGTTCCGGATTTAAATCCTTTGAAGAAGCAGCAGAAGCAGCAGGTAGGGCTGAACCAAATGCAAGACCAGTCGCAAGAACAACGGCGATTCCTTTTTTCATTTTCATTTCCTCCGTTTCGGAATAGTTAGAATTTTTAGTACATTAGTAGATTATCACAGATTTTTTGATGTTTGTATTGGGAAATATAGTTGTATCCACAGTATTCTATTAAGCTTTTTCAGCTGCCATTTCCCAATAACATTTTGAATTTTAAAATGGTATACTTTATTTACAAGTTTGTTAATTGGTAAACATTTCCATAATTAGGCGGTTACATGCAAATAAGGCAGGCCAATGGCCTGCCTTTCGTATTTATATTGTTATATGATGAAACCATAGTACTATAACCTAAATCATTTACTTCTTTTACCCTTTAAAGCTTGCTTAGCTTAACGCAATAAATGATTCGCACATCAAGTCTATTTTATGAATGCATTCTATTAATTAAACAACATAGGTTTCCATAAATTCCTCTATTTCTTTAGCTGGAATTGGCTTACTATATAAATACCCCTGAACTTCATAACACTCTAGCCCCTTCAAAACAGACAACTGCTCTTCAGTTTCCACACCTTCTGCTATGATGTCTAATTCAAGATGCCTGGCCATTGAAATAATCGTTGTCACTACCGCAAGATCACATGAACTATTCGTAATATCTTTAATAAATAATCGATCAATCTTCAATCGATTGATGGGAAGTTTCTTCATATAATTTAGTGAACTATAACCTGTCCCAAAATCATCCATACTAATTTCTAGTCCTAACTCCCTTAACTTATGTAACTTTTCAATTGTTTCTTCCTCGTTAAACATGGCCATGCTTTCAGTAATTTCGATTTCAAGAGATTCCGGTTCCAACCCTACTTCTGTTAATATCGTATGAATTGTACAAACAATATCCTCTTGATTGAAATGTCGTTGTGATAAATTTACTGCAATCGTTAACTCTTTCTCATAAAGAACATGCCACTGCTTTATCTGCTCACACGCCTGTCTCATTACCCACTTTTCTATCGGGATAATTAACCCTGTTTCTTCAGCTGCCTGAATAAATTCATCTGGAGGAATTAGTCCAATGTTTGGATGTTTCCACCTTACAAGTGCCTCAAATCCAATTACTTTCCCTAGAAAAGTATTTATTTTCGGCTGATAATAAACTACAAGTTCATTTTCGTCGATTGCTCTCCGCAAATCGTTTTCCAGTATAATCTTGTGAAGGGTCTGGTTACTCATTTCTTCTATATAAAAAGCAAAATTATTAGTGGTTTTATCCTTCACATCATACATTGCCATGTCTGCATGCTTCAGTAGCTCAGCTGCATCACTCCCATGATGAGGATAAAGAGAAATGCCTATACTAGCTGTTAATAAACATTCCTGAGTATCAATTAATAATGGCTGTTGAAAGGATTCAAGAACCTGCTTTGCAATTCTAGCAACATGCTGTTCTTCTTCAGTGACGAGAATGGTAAATTCATCTCCTCCTAATCTAGCAACCACGAACCTGCCATTAAGTACCTGCTCTAGACGCTTACCAATTGCTTGAAGCACCCTGTCACCGAACTCATGACCAAATAAATCATTAATACGTTTAAATCGGTCGAAATCTATAAGCATTACGGCAAATGCTTCATGTTCATCTCCTTGAAGAAGTCCATTAAGCTTTTCATTGAAATAACGACGGTTTGGCAAACTGGTAAGCTCATCATGATAAGCTAAGTAATGGATCATCTTCTCTGCTCGATTGTTCTCTGTTATATCCTTAGCAATTCCATAAACGCCAACGATTTTACCACTGATCATAATCGGTACCGTTGAGATATAAAGTTCTTTATGATCTTTCTTTTTTGTTTGGATTTTCACTTCGAATTGATGAACTTCTCCCTTTAAAGACCTATGAAACATTCCTCTAGCAAGTGCTACATCACTAGGAGATATAACTTCATCAAAGGTCATCTTTTTTAATTCGGAAATCGAGTATCCAGTGTATTCTGAAGCAATATAATTAACACTTATAAACCTTCCTTCTGTATTGATTGAAAACACAGCATCAGGATTGTGGTGAAATAGAGATTGAAACTGTTGCTCATTTTTAGCAAGTCTTTCTGACTGCTCCATTTGCCTTATGATTCCTAAACGATCTGGAATATAAATGAGTCCTCCTATACAGATTAAAATAAAGGCAAGAGAAACGAGATAAGGATCAAACTTCTCACTAGGATTTGAAAATGTCGTTTGATCAATCATTCCATAGAACAGTAGGTATGGTAGACATAGAAAGGCGGTGCCTGCTGCAAAAGCCCCTGTAAGTTTCAAACCTTTATAGTAATTTAGCTTCTCTTCTATTTTAATTAAATATAAAAAACGAACGAGACACATGGCAAATCCAATGATTACGATAACCGCTAACACCAAGTGCAAAGGATAAAATGAAATAACTCCATTAAAGTACACGAGGTTTCCAGCCGAAAAAACTACTAGAATCCCTGTAGCTAAAGATAATCCATTACTCAAGTGAAAACGATGTTGCATTGTGTTTTGTGTGACGTTGCGGAAAATTCCATAGCTATTTAACCCACTCAACAAAATCAGAATAATAGCATGAAGAATATAAACTTTCATACTACTTGCAGGGGAAACTGATAAATTCACTAATAAGTTAATAGCATAAAAAGAAAGTCCCATAAAAATCGAATTTAAAATAATCCATTTATTACTGTTAAAATGATCTTCTTTTTTTATTACAATAACAACCGAAATCCCTACATAAAAGGAAAGTAGGGATAGTATAAATCCAGATAAAGTATATAAGTATTCAATATTGTATAAAGAAAGTAATGAATTCATTTAAACACCCGGCCTTCTGCTACCAAACGATAACTGTTTATATGCTCTAAACGTTTGTGTAAATAATGATGAACTCGTTATGAAAGCTGTATTTTATACATAAGTATGGAACAACCATGAACAAGCAGGTGAGCATCTTATGTACAAGAAAATGACAGCCGTTTTCATTGGAAGTATTCTAGTTGGTTTTGGCATCAACGGTTTTCTTGTTCCTAATCATTTAATAGATGGTGGAATGATTGGAATTGGTTTAATTATTAAATATATGTGGGGTTACCAGACAGGACTAACGATTATCTTCTTAAGTATCCCACTCTACATTATTGCATTTCTTTATTTCAGGCCCTATTTCTACAATAGTCTACATGGCTTATTACTATCTTCCTTTTTCATTGATGTTCTTTCACCACTTCGTCATACCTTTGCCTTCTCCATACTCCCAAGCGCCATCCTCGGTGGATTATTTGTCGGTTCAGGTATAGGTTTAATGCTTAAATTTGATACAAGTACAGGTGGTACAGATCTTCTTGCACAATTCATTGCACGTGTACTCTCTTTAAACGTCGGAATGATTATTTTTCTTATTGATGGCTTTGTTATTATTATCGGCTCAAATACCATTGGTTTGAACGCTACAATGTACTCAGCTGTAACTATTTTTGCCGTCGGAATTGCTACCAGCTTGTTAACTCTTCATAAACAACCAACCTAAAGCGCATGCCCTATGGACATGCGCTTTTAGTAAGCGATTTATTTAAAAGGCTCTTTTCTAAAAGATTGTTGACTTTTGTTGTATAAATAACCTCACTTAGCTGATTGGAGCGGAAGGGTGCTCGACTCCTGCGGGACTAGCGGGACAGCAGAGACCACACAGGCACGCCCAAGCGTGTCGAGGAGGCTCAGCGCCCGCCCCGCGGAAAGCGAGCACCCTGTAGCGGATATCAACCACCACTTTTATAGCAAACCATTTAAAATGCTAATTACTAACTTTTTGAGTACTCCAATAATGTTCGCTCATAACATCTGCAATTGCTTTAACCGTTCTGCTAAGTTGTTCTAAGTTATTATCGACGCCACCAATTTCAATTAACAACGCGCTAGGAGATAAATCCTGGTTGTATATTCCATCTACTCCCTGCCCCTTCTTTCCAATTACCCCTCTACTTAGTCCAGGGTATTCCTTCTTTAACGCCTCATGTAAGTCTTTCGCTAACGCCAAGTTTTTCTCATAGTTAGGATTTTCTTCGCCTATGACAAATACAGTACGCGCGTATTCTTTGTTGTTGATTGTCACCGTTGTATCTTTCTCCCTTAATGAATCCCGATGAATATCAATAAATAAATCTAAACCATCATTTCCACCCATCGCAGATTGAACGATTGTTCTAGATACATCGTAAGCCTTTCCATGTTCCCAACCCTTTTTATTTAACAGAGCTCCTATGTTCGAATCATCTACCTGTGTTCCAATTCCTCTGTTCTCAAGTTCTTCACCGAGCATCTTCCCTACTAGCGTTATATTCGTTTTACCATCGTTAGCTAGATTTGCATTTTTCTCTCCTTCTAACCCCAGTAACGGAAGATAGGATTCGTAGCTGTGGGAATGATAAATAAAAGCCACCTTTCGTCCATTCGTTGTATGAAGTGGAGGAGTTACCTGATCCTTAGAATCTTGAATTTGAAGTTTATCAGAAGAAACATCACGCTCTTTCAATAACTCATTAAGTGGCGGTGCTGATTCTACTGGTAGGTTCGTGAAATTTGTTCCTTCACCAGCGACATGAATCTTGGCATCATACAAAGCAAACCCAGGCAATTCCCCACCTACCAAACTTCTAATATCTCCTGGTTTAATGCTCGTAATGAATTGGAAGGCAACAAGGGACAAAGCTGGCGGTTCACTTTCCTCAGGTAAAACCTGCGTCAAATAATGATTTTCAGTCCCCATCCCATATACCATTGCTTCTGTAGAAAAACTTGTGATCCAGTCATGTATCATAGAAGATGAGAGCTGATATTTTGTTTCTGAAGATGAAATAATTCCAGCTAGAATAAATAAAATAACTAGTCCAATAATCGTAATAAATGAAAATGCCCTAATTTGACTGCTGCTTCTATCACTAAACAACTTAATTGAGTTGCTTTTCATCTCTAATTACCTCCCACCATTCCTTTCATTCTTAATCTATTTCTATGAAAAGGATCTTCAATTTAGAAGATTTTTTTACTAGCAAACATAGAAAGGCTTTCGTCATTCAGAAAGGTAGAACGAAAATGTATTTGATAATTGGATGTGTGAAAAGTATGATAAAGATGAGGATACAGGAGGTGAACAGAATGGGAAAATCATCCGCATATATAAGTGCAACAATTTTGTTCCTTGTCTTGGTTGTAGGATTTACATACTGGCTTTCCACAACCGAAGAACATGCTGGAGGTGGCGAAGGTAGCCACAGTGAGCAATCTGAAGAAGGCGGTGATTCTGCTGGAGGAGAAGCTGAGCAAATCTTTGCACAAAATTGTGCTTCATGCCACGGAGAAAACCTTGGTGGTGGTGCAGGACCTGCACTTGAAGCAGTTGGCGGTAAATATTCCAAAGACGAAATTCTTGGCATCATTAAGAATGGTAAAGGTGGCGGAATGCCAGCAGGCTTAATTGAAGGAAAAGAAGCAGAGTTAGTAGCAACATGGCTTTCTGAAAAGAAATAAAGTGAAACTTCCATCATAGGGGGGCTTTCTCCCCTATGATGGTTAGTTGAACCAATCGGACCTTTAGGGGCAGTTTCCCCACCTAAACGTCTTGATTCACTCACGTTCCGAGGTGGGAGGTTACTGCCCCTTAAGGGTGGGATAAAGTGAAACTTCCATCAGAGGGGGGCTTTCTCCCCTATGATGGTTAGTTGAACCAATCGGACCTTTAGGGGCAGTTTCCCCCACCTAAACGTCTTGATTGACTCACGTTCTGAGGTGTTTACTGTCTCCTTAAGGATGGGATGAAAGCGCTCTATCTAAAAACCTTCTGTTCAAACGAACAGAAGGTTTTTAGAATGCAAAAAAGAAAGCGTTATCACAAAATAGCTTGGTTTCAAGATGTTTTTATTGAGATATCTCATCTACCGCTGTATAATGAAGATGTAAACATTATAGCGAACTATCTTCGGGGCAGGGTGTAATTCCCGACCGGCGGTGAAGGATATGCAATTCCTCAAGCCCGCGAGCCTGTATTTTGGGCAGGATCTGGTGTGATTCCAGAGCCGACAGTATAGTCTGGATGGGAGAAGATGGTGGAGTAGTAAGTTGCTTTCATTTTAAGAAAGTGCTTGCTTATTTCCCCATGCCGTAACCAACCATGAGCCCCATACTCATGGTTTTTTGTGTGCACTGGGGCCACATCTCCTTTTTCGGTGGTTCGAAAAAAAGGGAGCAATGTCAAAATGAAAAGTGTATCTAAAACGCAACGCATGATCGTCGTTGCTATGTTCAGTAGTATTTCATACTTACTGATGTTACTCGATTTTCCACTACCTGGATTTCCTGTTTTCCTTCAAATTGATTTCAGTGAAATACCAGCACTCTTTGTGGCCATCCTATATGGGCCAGTAGCAGGAATTCTCGTTGAAGCGATTAAGAATTTTATTCATTTCGGTATTCAAGGAAGTTTCACAGGCGTCCCGATCGGTCAGCTTGCAAACTTCATAGCGGGAGTATTCTTTATCGTACCAACATCTCTTATTTTCCGTAAGTTTAACCAAACCCAGAAAGGATTAACACTGGGACTTACACTCGGAACTATTCTGATGTCAGCAATGATGGGATTGTTGAATTATGTCATTATTCTTCCTGCATATACTTGGTTTATGGGCTTTGAAGAAATGTCAGCATCAGCTCGCCAGGCACTTGTGTTAACTGGTATAACACCATTTAACCTAATTAAAGGTGCAATTGTAGCAGGGATCTTTATTGCCTTCTTTATTAAATTAAAACCCTGGTTTGTTAGGCAAGCCAGAACAATATAATCTGAAAGCCAGAACCTTAACTAAGGTTCTGGCTTTTTTTGAATTACTTATTATAACTAATTCTTGAAGTTGCCAACCTCTACCGCCATATTGTTAGCCTAACAAAGGAAAAATGACATAATTTGTAGAATAAGTTACAAAAATGGTTCAGGAGGTTTCTAATCATGTTAACAATAGAGTGGCTTGAACAATCAACAATCATAGATCTTCAACAAGCAATGTTTAAAGGGGAACTCACATCAAATCAGCTTGTTCGTTTCTACCTCGAACAAATAGCAAAATACAATCCTCATATTAACGCTGTATTAGAAGTAAATCCTGATGCCCTTTTTATAGCAGAGAGTCTTGATCGAGAAAGAAAACAAATTGGATCAAGAGGTCTTCTTCATGGCATTCCAATACTATTAAAAGACAATATTAATACTGGAGATAGTATGCATACAAGTGCAGGTTCTTCAGCCCTATCTCATTCCTTTGGTAGGGAGGATGCTTTCCTAGTCAAAAAGCTTCGTGAGGCAGGAGCAGTAATACTCGGTAAAGCGAATATGACAGAATGGGCAAACTTCATGAGTGACTCAATGCCCAATGGATATAGTTCAAGGGGTGGCCAGGTTCTTAATCCATATGGACCAGGTACTCTTGACGTAGGAGGATCGAGTTCTGGCTCTGCTGCAGCAGTTGCCTGCCACTTCGCTACAGCTGCGATTGGCACTGAAACAAATGGATCAATACTAAGCCCGGCTAGTTCAAATGCAGTCGTTGGGATAAAACCCACAATAGGAACGGTTAGCAGGAAAGGGATTATTCCTATTTCACTGTCACAGGATATCGCAGGACCCATTACTCGTAACATAACGGATGCGGCGATCATTCTCGGCGTTATCTCTGGGGTTGATGTAGAAGATCCATCCACCTCTCATGTTCCTTCTTATCATGATTACACCCCATTCCTTCTCCAAACGCTATTTGAAGAATTTAGGGTCGGAATCGTGAATAAAGGATATTACGATAACATGCATCAAGAAGAACAACAGGAACTGAATCGAGCTTTAGATGAACTTAAGAACGTTGGATGTACGATTGTAGAGATTGTGGAGATAAGCGCTCGTCAGGAAGATCTTGAGAATGACTACCAGGTCCTTCTTCATGAATTTAAATCCGGTATCAATAACTACCTTGCTAAAGAAACAAATTCGACAAGCATGACACTTGAATCAATCATTGGTTTCAATGATTCTAATAAAGATCTGGCTTTGCGTTACGGTCAATCTCTATTAATAGAAGCAAACCAAACGAATGGGCAGTTAACTGATCCAGACTATCTACAGAGCAGACTTTTCGATTTAAAATATGCAAAAGAAGAAGGACTTGACTTTATCATGGAAACTGAGCGTTTGGATGCCTTACTATTTACTGGCTGCTATGGTTCAACTCTACCTGCCAAAGCAGGATATCCTTCTATCACGGTGCCAGCAGGTTATACATCAAATAACAAACCATTTGGCATTACGTTCACAGGAAAAGGGTTTAGTGAACCACAACTCATTAAATTGGCCTATGTATACGAACAGCAAACAAAATATCGTAAGCTCCCGAAATTCTAATATTCATAAATTAATTAAGTATAGAAAAAAGCGCGGACCAAATGGTCCACGCTTTTCTTGTTTTACTTTTCAATTGTTACCCATTTAAGAGAAGAGTCAGCTCCAAACTTATGAACGTAATAGTTCTTCACATAATCCTGCATAAGAATGGCTCTTCCTGCTTGATAAGTAGGGATGATTGCAGTATCTTCTTCAATTAGAAGACGCTCTGCTTCTTGCATCATTTCCCAACGCTTCTGCTCATCAGATTCTGTTTTTGCATCAGAAACTAACTTGTCATACTTTTCATTTGAGTAGTCCATACGGTTGTATGCTCCACCAGTTTCAAACATGTACACATATGTCATTGGATCTGGATAGTCTGGTCCCCATCCACCAGTTGAAATATCATAGTCCCCAGCATCCTCAAGATCAAGGAATTGCTTCCAAGGTTGCTTATTGATTTTAATAGTAAGTCCATCAAGTTTGGATTCAAATTGATCTTTAGCATATTCTGCAATTTTTGAAGCAAGATCACTGTCAGTTGTAAGGAATTCAAGGTCTACACTATCAGTGCCAAGCGCTTCAAGACCTTTCTTCCAATAATCTGCAGCGTCTTCTGCTGTTTTATCAGCAAGATAACCATCTGGAGCTGGAGCACGGAAATCTTCTCCGTCAAGCGTTAGGAAATCTTTCGGAACAAGGTAGCGAGCTGCTACTGATCCATTGTTAAGCAATACATTTACAAGACCATCTCTGTCATAAGCTAGGAACAATGCTTTACGGATATCATTATTCGCTAGCGCTTTGTTCTTCTGATTCATACGTAGGAAGAAAATAGATGTATCAAGAACAGTAGAGAAATCTTCTCTGTCTTTAAACTGATCGACAAAGTCTGCACTAAGACCAGCGCGGTCAATCTTTCCAGTTTCATAAAGATTCACACGTGTTGCTTCATCTTTAACAATTTTGTAGTTAGCTTCTTTAAGCTGAACAGTATCAGCATCCCAATATCCATCATTCTTCGCTAACTTCCATCCATCTCCATGATTCCATTCAGCTAGTGTAAATGGTCCATTGTAAAGCATAGTGTCAGTTTCTAAAGCGTAGTCTTCACCCTGCTCTTCAACAAATTTCTGAGGTTGTGGATAGAAAGAAGCAAATGTAAGAAGATCAAAGAAGTAAGGAACCTGTTGAGTAACAACGATTTCTAACGTCTTATCGTCAACAGCTTTAACTCCTAGCTCCTCCACTTTACCGTAAAGTGGGTCTCCTTCAGTTACGATTTCATTTCCGTTTTTGATTCCAGCAGCACCCATCATTGACGCGTATCCGCCCATTGTATCTGGGTGAATAATTTTTTGCCAAGAATAAACGAAATCACCTGCGGTAACTGGTGTACCATCAGACCAGTTAGCATCTTCACGAAGTTTAAACGTGTATACTGTTTCGCCGTCTTTTTCTTCTACTTGTGGCTCTTCAGCAGCCATACCAAGAACTGGTTTATTATCTTTATCTAATCTGTACAGACCTTCAAATACCTGGTTAATAACATTAAAGGCTACCTGATCTGTCGCTTGTGTTGTATCCATAGTAGGTATATCTTGTGAATCCGTTAAATTTAGAACCTGTTCTGCTGACCCCTTAGAACTATCACCATCTGATCCGCTTGCAGCTTCTCCTTCACTGTTCGTGTTGCTAGATGTGTTTGAGTTTCCTGAACACGCAGCAAGGAAAAGGCTTAACAACAAGATGACCGAAAGCAGTAGTGAAAACTTTTTCTTCATTGTGTTACCCCCTATTTGTTTGTACCATTCGGGTCAATCTTGTATTGACCTTTAACTGCCCATTACAAGTATGGTTGGTAACTATGGCACCTTTTGTGAGTTTTATAACAGGGAGGTCATTTCACCCAACCTATGTATACCATAGTTAAACCGCTACTTATAATCGATAGTTTTCTGAATGATTAAACTTATTGTAAATTTCAGAAAAGTTTCTGTAACCATCCAATCGAACCAAAAAGACCCATCCAATTTGTCTGATCCAACAAAAACAACCTCCAAATGGCTTAAAACCTGTATTTTCAAGAGAATATTAAACGCAAATTTTTTGAATAATTTACACAATTTTCGAATTTTTTGTCTATAATAGGGAGTGAGGTGATGGACAATGGCAAGACTTACTCTGAACCTGGAAAGCAACAAACCGTTGTACAAACAAATCGTTGATTACTATGAAAATTCTATTATAAATGGTTCTCTACAAATCGGTACATCGCTACCTACTGAACGCGATCTTGCTTTACAGCTCGGAGTAAACCGTAGTACAGTCACAACTGCTTACGCAGAACTACGTGCCAATGGTCTGATAACTTCTAAACAGGGTAGTGGAACTCGCGTTAGCGAAGACGCAACAGACCTTCTACCTGATTACTCCATAACTTGGAGTAAACTAAGAAATCATCATTTAGCTGAGGATTCTTCTGTTTTCAGTAAAGTGACAAACTATATGAATGAACCATCATTTATTAATTTCCTTTCAGGATCTGTAGCACCTGAGCTATGCTTGGCTAGAACGGCTTATGACTTGATTCCATTTACAACTGGATTAAAGACTTTCCCTCCTACTGCTACACGTGTAGCTCAATCGATTTGTCACTTACTAGATGAAGAAGTAACACCTGATAATATGGTCATTACATCTAGTCTTGAGCATGCATTGCTAATCGCGGTGAAATGTTTTCTCAGTCCAGGAGATACCATTGCTGTGGAAGAACCAGTTAATTATTCCAATTTGAACATGTTGCTTGCTTCAGGTATTAAAATAAACTGGTTTTCAACAGATCGACCTCTAACTAACCAGCTGGTCCAGAATGAAAATATACAGTTAGTTGTCACAAGTTCACTTTACGATCATTCAATCTATACATCATCTGCCATTCAGAAAAGAAAAAAACTCCTTTCTCATTGTGAGAAAGGGAATATCCCAATTCTAGAAATCAATGATGCGCCATTTTTCACACAATCTTCGGGTGAGAAACTACTCTCTTATTATGAACTTGGACAAGATCGTAAAATAGTTCTTCAAATTGGACATATTACAGGGATATCACCTGGTATAAGTATAGGCTGGATATTAGGTCCAGAGAATGTCATGGAACGTGTGCAAAACCTTCAAAAACAGTTGAGTTTGAGTCCTCCACCCATTCTCCTTGAATTAGTAGAGAACATTTTGAACTCGGACGAAATTAATGACCATTTCGAAAAAGTTAGTAGAGAACTTAATACGCGAAAAAACGAAGTGCTGCACAAGCTTAAGACACTCCAAGATCACATTACGATACTTGATAAAGACGACCCGACAGCAATCTTGTTTGACTTCACTCCAGCCCTTAATCAGCAGGAAGTATTTGATGCACTATTAGAAGCCAAAGTTTTATTACTTCTATATGGACAAGAACATTCAGTTAGAATAAAAATCCCTCTTTCGTATGTTAGAAGAGAAGATCTGTTAGAGGGAACAAGCCGTCTCATTGCAGTTCTGAATCGATTACACATTATGCAATTCGCAGCAATTTATTCATGATATCGGATAATGACAAAGGCACCGTCAAAGTGACGATGCCTTCTTTCTTTATTTCTTTTTCTTTTTTCTTGCTGAATCCTTAGGTAATCCCATTTCAATTCCAGTTCCCTGACCTTCAGGCTGAGATGAAGCCAGGCTATTTGTAGTAGGGTTTGCTTTATGTTTTGCCATTCTTCTCACCTCCACCGTATAGCCTTTCCAGGTTATGCTTTCATTATCCGGTCCTCAATATTGGGAGTTGAGAGATAGCGAAAGTCCATGTTCACTCATAAACACTTCGATTTGGAGTTTATGGTGCTCATCATGCTCAATCAATCCTTTAATATAACTTGTGAGACATAGGGGAAACTTATCGATATAAAACGTATCAGCCCATTGCTTTCTTTCCAATTGTTTAAGGTGATTAACGACTCTCTGTCTTTCATTAATTGTTTCATTAATTAGCTCGTCTCTAGAAAGGCCAGACCGCGCATGAACTGCAGCATTGCTGTTTACTTCTTCTACTGAGAAAGAAAGAGCTTTAAGGGATGCTTCACTACTAAGATAAGGAATTCTTTCTTGCATAAGGTAGTCATCCCATGCCCTGATATGAGAAATAATTTCAGCAGGAGACCATTTCCCTGGCTTAATTGCCTTAAAAAATACTTCCTCACTCATCTTCATTGCTGTTTCTTGTAGCCAGTCCGTTAAAGAAGCGTATTCATTTAATACAGAACGTTGATCTGTCATCTGATCGACTCCTTCCTGAATTAACAAACCTATCGTCGATGCTGTCTTGTGCGATCACCTGCTAGCTTCTTCCACTTTTTCTTTTCTTCTAGTTGGGCTTTTTTATTTGTTTGTCTTTCAAGAAAAGAGAGTTCACGTTGAAACTTTTGGTAATTCTGAAAGCGTCTCCGCTCAAGTTCTCCATCATGTATCGCTGCTTCAACTGCACAGCCAGGCTCTCCATTATGTTTGCAGTCTCGAAAATGACATTCCTCTGCCAGACTTTCAATATCATGAAAGCTATGCGACAGATCGCTTGCTTCCCATAACTGTAATTCCCTCATTCCAGGCGTATCAATTAAGACACCCCCACTTTCAAGAACAATAAGTTCCCTACTCGTTGTCGTGTGTCTTCCTTTACCATCTCCCTCTCTTATATCCTGAACTGTCTGAACATCACTTCCATATAACTTATTAATAAGTGTTGATTTCCCTGCGCCTGAAGAACCAAGTAGAGCAGTAGTTGTTCCGCTTGATAGGTAAGATGTAAGTTCATCAATACCTGTATCAGTTGCTGAACTCACTACATGAACGGGAATACCTATTGCAATCCCAGCCAATGCTTCAACTTTTTCTTCTATGTTCTTACCAAGATCTGCCTTACTTAGAACAATAACGGGATTAGCACCACTCTCCCAAGCCATAACAAGATAACGCTCGATTCGACCAGGATTAAAATCCTGATTCAATGCATTAACAAGGAGGACGGTGTCAATATTTGCAGCTATAATTTGTTCCTCTGTTGTATTCCCTGCTGCTTTTCTTGAAAATTTACTTTTTCTGGGTAGTAAATGATGAATAACTGCTCGTTGATTTTCCTGAGGTGCAATGAGCACCCAGTCTCCTACCGCTGGTAAATCGTCTCGTGATTTTGATTCAAATCTAATTTTTCCTGAGAGCGCCGCCATGTAAGTGGTCTTCTCTGTTGAAACTTCATAAGAACCTCTGTGTTCAAGTTTAACTCTTGCTGGCTCAAGACCTTCTTGTTTCATTTCTTGATACGCTTCGTCATGAAAAGAATTCCAACCTAAATTAATTAAATTCAATTGGTAGCCTCCTGATTAATAAGTAATTTACCGTATAAAAAATAGCCGTACTGATCAGCCGGCTTTTTCGATACAGATCGCATACTAACATGCTAGAAATGTAATAAAACCATGGACAGGAGTGCACAGTCCATGGTTTTATCCTTATTAATCAGAAGAAAGATTACTTCCCTTAAAGAACCAATTCGGACTGTGCACAATATGCAATTAGTAATAAATGATTATTGAAATTTACCATAGTGCACAACCCCTTTCCGATACTTGTTAAGTCTATTATACTAAAGTCACTACTAATTGCAAATGTTTTCTGACAAATTACAGAACTTCAACAACCATGGCAATTCCTTGCCCGCCACCAATACATAGAGAGGCTACTCCATGCTTTCCATTTCGTCGCTTCAATTCTTTAATTAACGTGTACAATACTCGTGTACCACTCGCACCAACTGGATGCCCTAATGCAATCGCACCACCATTTACATTCACTTTTGAGCGATCAAGTTCTAGCGCTTTTTCTACAGCTAAATACTGAGCTGCGAACGCTTCGTTAACTTCAATAAGATCCATTTCCTGAAGAGTCATATTCGCTTTCTGCAATGCTTTCTTAATGGCAGGAACCGGCCCAATCCCCATAATAGAAGGATCTACACCAGCTATACCCCATGAGACGATTCTCGCAAGGGGGGCACAACTATTAGATGATACGTAGTCTTCTCCTGCTAACACAACGGCTGCTGCGCCATCGTTAATACCACTTGCATTTCCACCCGTTACCGTTCCATCTTTCCTAAAAGCAGGTTTCAATGATGCTAGCTTATCTACAGTTGTTCCTTCACGAATATGTTCATCAATCGAAATATGATTAACACCTTTAGGACTATTCACTTCTACTGATGCGATCTCTTCAGCAAAAATCCCCTGTTCCCTTGCTTGCGCCGCTTTTTGCTGGCTCTCAGCTGCGAATTGATCTTGATCTTCACGAGAAATGTTGTATTTTTCAGCTAAATTCTCACCTGTTATTCCCATGCCAAAACCTGTATACTCATCCGTCAAAGTTGCCATTAGCATATCGTCGATTTTCGGCGCTCCTGTTTTTGCTCCAAAGCGACTACCTCGAAGTGCATAAGGAGATAAACTCATGTTATCAGCCCCACCTGCAAGTGCCGTTCTCCCCTCATTCATCATGATGGATTGAGCAGCTGAAATAAGGGACTGCATACCGGAGCCACATAGACGATTTACCGTCAGTGCTGGACTTTCAATTGGCACACCTGCTCCTAGCGCTATATGCCGAGCGAGATACGATGCATTCGAAGTGGAATGAATAACATTTCCTATCACTGAGAGGTCGATCTCTGAAGCCTCGACACCGCTTTTCCTTAATGCTTCCTTACTTGCCACTATGCCTAAATCAGTTGGACTAACATCTTTTAGAGAGCCCCCGAACGTTCCGAATGGTGTTCTGGCCCCTTCTAGAATAAATACATCTTTCATATTTCTCCCTCCATTCTTCTCTATTTTACAAATAAAAGGAAAGCGTTTACAAGTTTATTGTGCTGTATATCCTCCATCTATAACAACTGCCTGCCCAGTTACACCTTTTGCTTTATCACTTGCTAAAAACATCGTATAATCTGCTATTTCTTGGACTGATAGTAATCTTTTTTGAGGTACAAGCGGATAAATTACTTCTTCAAGTACCTTTTCTAATGGAACATCTCTTGTTGATGCGAGGTCTTCAAGTTGACCACGCACTAGTGGCGTATCAACATAACCAGGACATACTGCATTTACAGTAATACCATGCTCTGCTCCTTCAAGTGCTGCAACCTTCGTTAGACCAATTACACCATGCTTCGCACTGTTGTATGCTGCTTTACCAGAAAAGCCAACAAGTCCGTTGATAGATGCCATGTTAATCACCCTACCAAACTTTTGTTTTTTCATAACTGGGAATACTAGTTTGGTAGCTATAAAAGGTGCAACAAGCATAACCTTTGTTAACAGCTCGAATTTCTCGGTTGGAAAAGATTCAATTTCTGAAACATGTTGAAGCCCGGCATTATTTATAAATACGTCGATTCGATTATAGTGATTGAGCGTTTGATTTACTAACTCTCCCACTTCTTTTTCGCTCGTAACATCACAGCGAATACCAATCGTATTTGCCCCTTTAGCATTCAGTGCATATGCTGCCTGCTTTACTTTCTGTTCATCTAAATCGCTTAGAATTACATGAGCACCATTCTCCGCAAAAACAGACGCTAATTCTTTACCGATTCCACTTGCTGCTCCAGTAATCACAATTACCTTGTCCTCAACTAACAACATTCTTCAACCTCCATCTTTTTAAATTCCAAGTCCAAGACTGAATAATACGATTGCTAGTGCAAGTCCTAGAAGAGGAACAATGACTGTTAATGCCCCTACAGCGCCATATGCATCCTGATGCGTTTCTCCACAAATAGCTCGAATCGTTGTAACAACATAACCATTATGAGGTAGAGAGTCGAGAGCACCAGAAGAAATCGCTATTGTTCGATGCAATGCCTCTGGATTCACACCTGCGTCAATATAATGAGGTGCAAGGATTGGTAAAGCAATAACTTGACCACCTGAAGCAGATCCTGTTAATCCTGCAATTACGCTAACAGCAATAGCACCTCCAATTAGGGGACTTCCAGGTATACCAGTCATGAAATTAACAGCTGTTTCAAAGGCGGGAACTGCTTTAGCCACGCCTCCAAATCCTACTACTGCCGCTGTATTACCAATTGCAATTAATGCACCTAGCGTTCCATCAGAAACGGCTTTTCCAAAGTTCGCAAAATATTTCCTGTTTAACAAATAAGTCGCTACAATACCGCCTAGAAGTGCAATTATTAGCGCTGATTGTTTTAGGTCATCATGGAAAACAAATGAAATAATTAAAACGATAACAAGTGGAACAAGACCAAGCAAAGGATGTGGAAGTGGACGATTCTCAATCTCTGGATCTTCGTCACGCGCTTCAAATCGCTCTCCTTTAACAACAGCTTTTGTTATCATTCGCTTCAACCACCAATATCCGAACGAAGCCATGAATAGAGCGACGATTAAGCTCACTTCCCAGCCGGCATATGGACTTGTATTTAGATATTCAATCGGAATCCAGTTCTGAATCTCTGGTGATCCTGCAGAGGTCATCGTAAATGTAACAGAACCAAATGCAAGTGCTGCGGGAATAAAGCGTCGGGGTAAATCAGCTTGTTTAAATAAGCTTACAGCCATAGGATAAACAGAGAATGCGACAACAAATAGGCTAACTCCGCCATAAGTTAGAATAGCACAAGCAAGTACAATGGCTAGTACCGCCTGTTTGAGTCCAAGCTTTTTTACAACCCACTTGGAAACACTGTCGGCTGCACCACTGTCCTCCATCACCTTTCCAAATATTGCACCGAGTAGAAACATTGGAAACCATGCTGCAACAAACCCTGAGAAGCCTCCCATATAGTTACCAACGAAGTTAGCTGCTCCTTCTTCTACTAACTGTGGAAAAAGTGGTAATCCACTCAATACAGCTACTACGATTGCACAAAGTGGTCCTGCAACAAGTAAATTCATACCTTTCATCGTGAGATAGATGAGAAGTAGTAACCCACCGATTAACCCAATCATACTTAACATGATTCTTCCCCCTTATTAATACGCATCATAACAAATCGATGATGGTACGATGATATCTGGTTCTGTTGAATTCTCTACTTCTTCTAACGTAAATCCTTTTGCTATTTCTCGAACAACTAACCCTTTTTTCGTAACATCTAGTACAGCACGATCAGTAATAATGCGATTCACAACATTTTTTCCTGTTAATGGTAGGGAGCATTTGTTTACAATCTTTGGAGCTCCATTCTTGTTTACATGATCCATAATAACAGTAATTTTTCGGGCTCCATGAACGAGATCCATTGCTCCGCCCATACCTTTAATCATTTTACCGGGAATCATCCAATTAGCTAGATCTCCCTGTGCAGATACTTCCATTCCACCAAGTATGGCAAGGTCAATATGCTCGCCTCGAATCATAGCGAACGACTCAGCACTATTAAAATAAGAGGCTCCTTTTATTGCAGTTACCGTTTCTTTACCTGCATTAATAAGGTCAGGATCAACCTCATCTTCGGCTGGATATGCACCTATTCCAAGCAATCCATTCTCTGACTGAAGTACGACCACTTTGTTTTCAGATATGTAATTTGCAACTAGTGTTGGCATTCCAATACCTAGATTCACATAGTAACCGCTTTTAATTTCTTCCTCAGCTCTTCTTGCTATTCGTTCTCGGACATTGCTTTTAATACCTTTCATTCAAAATCTCCCCTATCCTTCACGAACGGTTCTTCGTTCGATACGTTTTTCTTGTATTGCTTCAAGTATGCCTTGTACATAAATACCAGGTGTGTGTATAGAGTCAGGTTCTATCGTGCCAGTCGGTACTATTTCTTCAACTTCTGCCAGAGTAACCTTCCCTGCGGCAGCAATCATAGGATTAAAATTACGCGCCGTTTTGTTGTATAGCAAATTTCCCATCTCATCAGCTTTCAATGCTCTAATTAGGCTATAGTCTGCTTTCAATCCTTTTTCTAACACATATTCCTTTCCATCAAATATTCTCGTTTCTTTCCCCTCTGCGACTTGTGTTCCAACTCCTGCCGGTGTATAAAAAGCAGGAATGCCTGCACCACCTGCGCGAATTCGTTCGGCAAGCGTTCCTTGTGGAGTCAACTCCACATCAAGCTCACCTGATAGCACCTGACGCTCAAATTCTTTATTTTCACCTACGTAAGAACCAATCATTTTATTGATTTGATGATTTTTAAGTAGAAGACCAAGTCCCCACTCATCCACACCGCAATTATTAGATATTACTGTTAGTCCTTTAACGCCTGACTCAACTAATCCTAAAATCATTTGTTCCGGTATCCCAACCAATCCAAATCCACCAACCATTATGGTTGATCCGTCTGCGATATCTTTCACCGCATCATATCCATTCATAAATTGTCTTTTCATATTCACAACTCCTTTTTCGTCTTCTCTCACATAAGATGCAAGTTCTATGCCAATTAGTGAAAGTTCACTAAAATGTAAGCGTTTACCTAATCTGCAAAAAAAACGCGCTATCAAATTCCGGTTTTCCGGAATAAACGCATTATATGTATGAAAGTCTCAAGTTACTCCTCAATTCCTTAACCTATTAAAATAGAAATTCCAGAAAATCGGAATGGATTCCGATTTTCCGGAAAAATTTAGAACAAATCATACTTATTGATTTTATCGTATAAGCTTGTTTTTCCAATACCAAGAATTTTTGCAGCAGCAAGTTTATCATTCTCACATTGGATAAGGGTTTTACGTATCGCTTCACATTCTGCTTTTTCTACTATATCCTTCAGCTTACGATACCCTGTAACAAGCCCTTCGTTCTCCTTTAAGTAATCTGGAAGAGAAGCAACATCAACTGTTTCTGTTCGGGTTAAATGAACAGATGCTTCAAGAGCATTTTCAAGTTCTCGGGCATTTCCTGGCCAATTGTGTTGAAGAAGTAATTGCATTGCGTTATCTTCAATACCGATGACACGCTTGCCAGCCTTCGCAGAAATCTTTCTAACGAATGATTCTGCTAATGGCTTCACATCTTGCACCCGCTCCCTTAATGCAGGAATAAATAATTGAATCACATTAATGCGATAGAATAGATCTTCACGGAATCTCCGCTCTTCCACCATTGCCTCTAAAGGGCGATTTGTTGCAGCAATAATTCTTACGTCCACTTTCTTAGTTCGCAGGCTACCGACTCGCTCTACCTCTCGATCCTGTAATACACGTAATAGCTTCACCTGCATATTTGCTGGCATATCACCAATTTCATCAAGAAATATCGTACCTTTATCCGCTAGCTCAAACTTCCCGAGTTTCCCACCTTTTTTGGCTCCTGTAAAAGCTCCTTCTTCATATCCAAACAGCTCAGACTCAAGTAACTGATCAGGTATAGCTCCGCAATTTACCTTAATAAATGGACGATTGCTACGTTCACTAAGCTGATGAATGCTATGAGCAAATAACTCTTTGCCAGTTCCGCTTTCTCCACGAATGAGAACGGAGACGTTTCCGCTTGCAACTTGCTTTACCTTTTCTTTAAGACTTCGTATCGGCTCAGATGTTCCCACAATGTCATAAAGTGAATAGCTAGCACCATTTTCTTTCGAGGAACCACTTCGATAATATTCTAACTCAGATAGAAGTACCTTGATATGTGTATTCATCTGTTTCCATTGTTCAGTATCACGAAAAATAACAGTTCCTACCGCTCCTATTAATTCGTTATCTTGGTAAATGGGAACTCGATTTGCAATCATATAATTGCCGCGAATGTACTGTAAATCAGCAAGCTCCATGTTTCCACTTCTAGCAACGATATGCATACGGGTATTCTCTATTACATCTGTCACATGTCTTCCTACTACCGATTCACGATCCACCTCAAGAAATTCACAATATGTTTTATTCATATAATCGATCATACCGTCTTTGTTAACGACAACTAGCCATTCGTAAGCGTTATCAATTATTGTTTCTAGCATTCTGCTTTTTTTTGCAAGTTCACTGGGGTTCACCTCAGCCACTCCTTTAGTAGTTCTAGCCTCTATTGTATCACTCTCTTAGGTTGCTGATTTAGGCCAAAAAACTGCCGAGTAAAGATCGGCAGTTTCCACTTTAGCTAATTTGATAAGTTAGACGAATCATATCTCGGCAGCGAATGCCATCCTCCACAATTGGCTCAGGATAATCGTCAAAGAAACCCTGGATAATACCGCATATTCTAAAGCCACATTTTTGATATAAAGCAAGTTGAGCTATGCTCGAGTTACCTGTGCCGATTTCTACTGAAGTCATCCCCAACTTTTTTGCACGCTGTAAAGCATCTTGAATAAGCTTTTTTCCTAGCCCTCTCCCTCTTTCTTCCTCTATGACAGCAATGTTCGTTATTTCTGCTTTATTAGGGGTGTGTGCCACTAAGATATAGACACCCTGCAGCACTTCTTTATCGACTGCAATAAAGCATTTTCCTTTTTCAACATATTCTTTAATCTTATAAATAGAAGGATCCGCTTCAAGAAGGAGTTCAAATGGATAATTCTCGGTTTCCTCTATAATCATGAAGACAATCACCTGCTCTCATCGAAGATCAAATGTCATTTTGCTACCACTTACTTTCTCATGAATAGGGAACTCGCTCAGCTTCACTGTTACTTCACTCGAACGCTCAAAGAATTCTTTCTTCACATGAAATGCTTGAATCTCTTTATCTGGCAACGTCTCAGATGAACTGCCATATGATTCTGCTAGCTCCCCATTCTCATTGCTGATTTTAATAAGCGGTCCAACATTATAGTAGCCTTCTGAATCTGATTGAGACTCCGTTTTATTGTACTTTAAGTTCTGCATCTCTTCTGTTACCATATTAAACCACATCCGAAACCGCTCTCCAGGAATATTTTCAAGTTGAATAACAATGCCTAACACATCGCTCTGTCCTTCATCTTCTTCATAACCAGGTAATGCATTGGATACCCCAGCATAAGATATGGTCATTCCATTTCTTGTTCCTAGCTTTTCAATAATATCTACCTTATCACCTTTGGGCAATGCAAGGCCCCTGTTAATCATTTCACTACTAATTGTATAAGAGAGTGGTTCATTATGATCGATGAAATCTAATGCACGCACCTGAACTTGAAAGGTTTCAGGAGTACTCTCGAATGTAGGTAAACTCACTTCATAATAATTGTCTTTCTTCATTACTGGATAATATCCTTCGCTCATCACCTTTCCATTTGAAACTGTATCAAGTGTTATACCCTGCAAGTCTTCATCTGTTTTCTCAAGCTGAAATGAAAGGTTAAAGTGGTTGATTTTTAGCATCAAATCCTTCCAATTCACTTGAAGGCCATTGTCCAAATTCGTTGTCTTATTTAGTTCGAATGCTTCAAGCGTCTGATCAAACAGTGGGTTTAATGATGTGTCGAAAGAAATAGAATCCAGTGCTTCTCCTTTTCCAGAGTCTCGAACCATTTCAGGATTCACTAGCGTTATGTAATCAACGTTGTTCCATTCGTAAACTTTTTGAATGTCATCATGTGCTTCTTCAGAGCTTAGCATGTTAAATGCAATTCCTCTGTATAGTTTGTGCTTATACACATAACTTTGCGGAATCGTATTCGATCTCATATTCGATGATTGATTAACTTTCAATGCGATGGAGTTCTCTTTAGAATGCAGAGAAAGTTCATTAAGAGTAAGTTGAGGAATATCCTTATCGTTCTGATCTTCTTGAAGCAAATCTACACTGTAAATAAGGTGAAGATAATTATCCTGCATCCATACCTTTTCTATTTCTAACGTCCTTCTTTCTTTCACTAATACTTTCTCCAGATCCACATCTTGAAAAAGTTGATATTCTATAGGCATAAATGAGCCAGTAAGTTCTTGCGAGATTTGTTTGAATACTTTAGTTTCACTTTGTACTTCGTTGAATTCCTTATTAATCTCAAAGGTTGGTTCACTATTTTGACTCCAATTAAGATATACAAGAAACGCCCCGAACAGAATTAGAACAGGTATAAGCTTCATACCTATTTTTTTACGTTTAATATCTTTCATCCCATTCTCCTTTACATATATTCCACACAAACTTATCATACTATTCTTTCAATTAACGAGTAAAGGATTGCCAGATCAATATGTTTAAACAAAAGGCTCTTCATTGTCGCTTTAAGTGGGGGGTGATTTCCGCTCCAGGATGCTCGCTTTCCGCGGGGCGGGCGGTGAGCCTCCTCGTCGCTAACGCTCCTGTGGGGTCTCACCTGTCCCGCTAATCCCGCAGGAGTCGAGCATCCTTCCGCTCCAATTAGCTAAGTGTGGTTTTTTCAATAATTGTTTCAAAAGCAACAATCTTTTAGAAAAGAGCCAAATAAAAAAACCATGTATTAGACATGGTTTAAGAGACTTTGACTTTGGATGTAACAAATATACTTACAACAAATGAGATTACTAAACTGATTAAATCAATTGGATTGTATAGAAGACCAAAGGTTAAGCTTTCAGTCAACTGTTGTCCTTTGCTCCATGCTCCCAACCATCCAGACTGGAATGCTGTATTTACAAGAGCACTCATAAGCAAATTAACGATAAAATAAAAACAAATTAAGCTAATAGTAAAAATAATATACTTCTTCAAATGCCCCTACCCCTTCAAAAACGGCTTCCATACTATTGTAACCTGTTTGAATTGCATTTCTCAAATTATCCTTTTGTATACACTTTTCACAACGAAATCCATACGGTAATAGTATCATGTTTTGGGGAGGATTAAAGATGTATAACGAGCAATACAACCTTAATTGGGTTCCCTATTATCCTTACCCTCCGTTTTTGCGTTATCCACCTGTAGAAGTAACTCGCTTTCAAAGGTCTGCACATACGTCTTGTCAGCTTATGAGTGAAGCACGGATACTTCTTGAGAAAGTTCAAAAGGACACTAACTTTGCACATGAGTTAAAAGATGCAGCTCAGAAAAATGATCATTCGCATTTGGAAATGCTGATCAGGAGGGCTGGTGTGACATCATCCTTTCATACCGCTTTCACTCCTGATGCGATTCGAATTGACCTTACGGCTGGAAACGAGGATAACTGTAGTGAAGTAACGGTAAAACTCTGTTGGTAATAAAGAAACTTCCTGTATTATCTGTACACCAAAAAAAGCCCGGGTGCACCGGGCTTTTTTTGCTATTTCACAATCAAGACAGGACAAGGAGACTGCTGGGCTACTTTTTGACTAACACTACCAAGCATCCACTTTTTCATACCACTCAGACCCCTGCTCCCAATTACAATTAAGTCAGCTTCTGTCATTACAGCGAAGTCAACAATCTCTTTAGCTGGGTCTCCCACTCTCACATCTGACTGAACATTCACTCCCATATGATAGAGTGTTTCTTTCACTTCTCTTAACAATGCTTCACCCTTACTTTTCTCGATGAGAACACCGTCACTTCCTGATTCTTGAACGGGAGACGGAACACCTGCATGACCTTCATTACCAATACTTCCAGTCCCATAAGGAATTCGAGTTTCAGGCTGAGTTGTAAATTTATTTGACTGCTTTGAGACGTGCACCAAATGAATCGAGGCATGGTTTACTTCTGCCAGCTTAACAGCTTGTTGAAGCGCCTTTTCACTATCTTCAGAACGATCATATGCCACTACGATTTTACTGTACATCATCTCTTCCTCCTCAAAGTTTGAATTAATAGTGATGTACCCAGTTACAAGTTAAGAATAACAGTATAATTGAAAACGTATTCATATCGATACAATTGTTACAATACATACATTAACCAGTAATAAAATGTACTTCACTTTATTTCTATATAAACAAGTCTCTTATGTATTAATAGGTATTTAGAGAACAACCTTGTTTATAGTATAATAAACAAGGTCGATTTGTTTGAATATTGGGGGAATGGTACGTGAACGATCAGCAGCATGAACGAGAATTATTAACTCTAAAAACGATCGCAGAAACATTAAATCGATCAAGCGATTTGAAACCTATGCTCCAATCCGTTCTTGAAGAACTTCTAGCCGTAACAGGGCTTCAAACAGGTTGGATTTTTCTATCTGATGGGAAACATGAATTCACTTGCACTGCAGACGTACGGCTCCCACATGCCCTTTCCATAAACAATAAACGTCCAATGTGTTCAGGTACTTGCTGGTGTTTAAATAAGTACTGGGATGGTAAATTAAACCAAGCTTTTAATATTATAGAATGCAAACGGCTTGAAGACGCAGTAAAGAATGATCTTGGGGATACTGAAGGACTCACTCACCATGCAACCGTTCCATTAACGGCAGCAGGCGAAACTTTTGGACTATTGAATGTCGGCTCTCCAGGTAAAGAGAAATTCAATGAAGAAGAATTAACATTACTTGAATCGGTTGCTTACCAAATTGGGACAGCCATTAAACGAACAAAATTATATCAAAATGAGCAAAAACGAGCTGAGCATTATGCGAAGCTTGAAACATTAACCAGAGAATTGTGGAAGCGCAAACAAGGTAGGGACATCATCACTGGTATTGTGGAGCAAACTGCCACTTCCTTTGAATGGCCGATTGTGGGGTATTGCACGAAAGAAGAGAATCAGATCTTTCTTGACTCTGTTTATTCAGAAGGTCGTTTACAAAAAGTTGAGCAGTTATTTGGAAGTGAGAATTTCAAAGAATTGATTGATGCTATTCAATTTGAGAAACCTATACTTTTATCAAGAAATCAATTATCTTTCTTCAAACAATTTCAGGTTATTATTGCTAGAAATGTGTCTATCCGAAATAACCACGTAGGTATTCTCTTTGCTTTAAGCGATAAGAACACAGACTTTGATCAGAGCGACGGGGATGTGTTAAAAGCCATCGCTGATCACACTGCTCTTGCTATTGAACATTCTAGAATTAACCAAAAGCGACAGGAACTAATGATCTCAGAAGAACGAAATAGATTAGCAAGAGATTTACATGACTCTGTCAGTCAAAAACTTTTCTCTCTTTCGATGACAGCAAGAGGACTACGTGACTTGCAGGATAACAATCCAATCTTGCGAGATGCCCTTAAGGATATTCAGCAAATGTCCCAAGAAGCTATGCGTGAAATGAAAACATTAATTTGGCAACTTCGTCCAGTCGGCATAGAAGTAGGAATCATGACATCTCTGGAAACATATGCGAAGGGTCTAGATCTCAAGCCGACTTGTCACATCACTGGACTGAAGTTGCTACCAGGACCGATTGAAGAAGCACTCTTTCGCATTGGACAGGAATCTCTTAATAACGTTCAAAAGCACGCACGTGTGAAAGAAGTGAGTATCTACCTAAATATTGGTAATCAACGTGCATCACTAACTATTGAAGACAAAGGTCATGGGTTTAACCAAAAAACGCTTGGTGATTACACACTTGGATTAAAAGGGATGAGAGAACGAGCAGATATGCTTGGAGGGGATTTGTCTATCAAGAGTGAAGTAAATAAAGGGACCACCATAACAGTTGTTCTTCCATTTTAAGTAGAAGAGTTTTTCTGGAAGAATTTTGTTTAAAAAGAGATTCTGATGAAAAGCCACACTTAGCTTATTGGAGCGGAAGGCTGCTCGACTCCTGCGGGATATGCGGGACAGGTGAGACCCCACAGGAGCATCAGCGACGAGGAGGCTCAAGTGTCCCGCCCCGCGGAAAGCGACCATCCTGGAGCGGAAATTAACCAATTTCCAGCTACAACGTCTACGAACACAGACTAATATAAAGAGGAGACATGATGAAATGAAACTTCTTCTCGCTGACGACCATCTTATGGTCCGAAAAGGTTTAAGGTTATTTTTGCAATCACAACCGGATATTGAAATCGTTGGAGAGGCATCAACTGGGTTAGAAGCCGTGACACTCGCAGAACAACTACAACCAGATGTTGTTTTAATGGATTTAATTATGCCAGAAATGGATGGAATTGAAGCAACCAAACAACTGAAACAGAAATACCCAGGTATGAAAATCATTATTTTAACTAGCTTTTCAGATCAAGATCATGTCCTCCCCGCTATAAGAGCTGGTGCAGAAGGCTATCAATTAAAAGACATCGATCCTGACGAACTCATCTATACAATACGAGCAGCGTTCAATGGCAAGAGACACCTCCATCCACAGGCTACTAATCAGTTAATGTCACATATGACTGAGACAAACAAGGATGAGGAAGCACCTCGTTTTGAAACTCTTACAAAAAGAGAAAGAGATGTGCTAAGAGAGATTACCCTTGGCAAAAGCAATAAAGAAATTGCTGCTTCTCTTTATATAACAGAAAAGACCGTTAAAACCCATGTAAGCAGTATTCTTTCAAAGTTGAATGTTCATGATCGCACGCAAGCAGCTCTTCTTGCTACAAAGAAGCACTGGTCTGGTGAAAAAGCATAAGACTAAAGTATGAGACTACATTCATACCTTCAGACGATTTGGAGTGTTCATTTTTCACATATACTTGAAGTAGATAATTAAAGTCACTACTGAGTTAACTACTAGAGGTGTTACCTCAGGCATAACAAAGGAAATATAATAGTAGCTAGGAAGGAGTTTCATTATGAAAATACTTGTAATGAATGGGAGTCCAAGAGAAAAATCAATGACTCGTAATTTAACAAATGCGATTACTGATCAACTAGACGAAAAAGGAATTGAGGTCCTAACATTTGATACTGGATTTCATGAACTTCCGCTTTTCAAAGGCAGCAAGGAAGACCTTAACCATCCAGAAGTACAGCGATTGATGAATCATGCTTCAAAAGCAGATGCTTTCGTCATTTGCTCACCAGAATACCATAATGGCATGAGCGGTGCTCTCAAAAACGCCCTTGATTTTCTAGGTGGAAGCCACTTTAAGCATAAACCTGCAGCTCTAGCGTCTGTTGGAGGCGGCGGAAAAGGCGGAATCAATGCATTGAATAACATGAGAACCGTTATGCGTGGACTTTATGCGCTTGTTCTACCCGATCAATTTTGCGCCGATCCGACGTGCTTCGATGAGAAAGGTTACATGATTGATGTAAAAGCAAAAGAACGATTAACTGTGGTCGTCGAAGAGCTTGTTTCATTAACTAAGACGGTTGAACAACAAATTGAAATGAACTAACCCTTAAGGCATCCCATCGTAGGATGCTTTTTATATTCTCAAATTTATTCAATAATTCCTGACTCTGTTATTTTGACATTCATATCAAAAGAAATATCCATGTCTTTATATTCATCTATCCATTTGTCACGGTCAAACTCGCCTCGTGTTCTGCTGCGAACAACGTTACCAAGACTTAGAGGGTCAATCCGCAACTCCTGAAAAGTTTTGATCATTTTGGTCCCCCTCTCTTCTATATCTTTTTCCATTGTTTCTTTAATTTCTTTGAGAGCTTCAGGTGATAACTTGTTTCCTGAATACTCTTTGATGACGCCAAGTATATTACCAGTTATTAGAATTTTCCCATTTCCTGCTCGTTTGTAATCAATTTTACGCTTGGAGGCAATATTGTAAATAGATGCGTATTTATCTGGACCTAGTTTCACTGAAAATGAATCGTTGCTACTAAATTTTTCATAAAGTATTTTGAATGTAAATAAGCTATCAGCGTCTAATTCCCCAACCATTTTATCCCCATTTAATAGTGCAATTCCAATAATCTTAACCGTCTCATCATCCATCTCAAGCAACGGAAGAAACGGATCACTTCCCTCTGAGAAATAGGAGTAAAGGAAGCTATGAAGATTCGTTTGCGGTAACATCCCATGCTTACTATTGTGTGTTAGAATATCGTTAAAATAGGTGCCAGTGTCCACATTACCGTAGTTTGTACTGAGCATTTCCTCAATCTCACCATTTGCAACTCCAAGGAAGACCCTTGATCCAATAGAAGGATCTCGTTGTAGTGTATCAACAAGCTCAATAACGCCATCCTTTTCTGCAATTTCTCTACTGAATAGAGCGACTTCAAGCTTCCCACTTACAATTGGTTTTGACGATCCAGAATTATACTGACTCCTAATTTCTTTACTAAGCTCAGCTGATTCAATAAACACGGTATTATCAACTTTTCCATCCGGTTGATATTGTGGTGCTACAGCAATCCCTTTAATTAGACCACCATCTTTGTCTTCATCGGGAACATCATACCCAATAATGGTGACCATCTGAATGTCATCAAGAATCTTTTTTTGGACACACCCTGTCAGTAGAAGTATACATAGTAAAATAAGCAATGAGCGTATCATTTTTCCTTCACCACTTTACTTTTGACGTACTGTACAACAAAAAGCATAGGAATATATACGTAAACAAAATAATAACCTACTTTACTTGTGTACTCATTTAAAAGATCAATACTTTTTCGTTCAGCAAAAACACTGCTTACTATCAAAATAAGGATTAAAAGAGGTATCGTTGCCGATTTTTGACTTACTTTCAATAATCTCCTTATTCCTCTTCCGCCTGCCCAAACGGTTATACAGAGATTAGGGAGGATAACAATTGCCCAAGAAGCAATGCCAATATACTCAAAGCGCTGTACAAATGGCATCTCAGCAATTTTCCAGGTTGTTAACGTAGCCCAAATCGTATTTTCAAGTTGATCTGTACTAAAATAGGCAATGGTTACGACCATGACAAGAGTATAAATTACAACTGTGACCAAATGCCCAGCCTGTGCCCATCGATGAGATTTTTCCGGTTCTTTAATAAATGGGTAATACATAAAGAGCGTCGTAAATCCTAAATAAGAGAGGGAGGCACCTTTCACTCCTTCATATATCTCTTTCACAGAGTGGTTGAAAACGGGCAGAAGATCTTGGAAATGACCATAGAATATTGGAAAAACCATGGTCAAAACTAGATAAAAAGGTAGCACTACTCCAAAGAACGAAATTCCTGCGACCACTCTGAATCCTCCGGATAAGCAATAGTAAGTTAGGAGCAGAAATACACCGCCAAAAAGCCATTTATTTAAGTCCGGGAACATCCATACCTGTATAACTTCGATATATGTTCTAAGAACTGTAATACTCATTGCAATAAAATAAACGATTACGATGCTGCTTAGTAATCCTCCTATCCACTTACCAAAGAGGTTCTTGTGTAATGAGATAATATCCCCTTTTTCTTTATTAAGAATTTTATATATGAGATATATGATGATATGAATACTTAGACCAGCTCCTAAAACGGACATCCAAGCATCATTTCCAGCCACTTTCGAGCTAATGCGTTGAAATCCCATAACACCCACGCCTACTTGTACAGAATGAACCAGGTAGAAGACTAAGAATGGAGATACTTTATATTGGTCTCTCACAATGGGTCCTGACAATGTAGAGCATCTCCCTTCACATTACTCATGAAAATCGTTTTTATCTTTGTGAATCTTTATGTTAAACCGCTTCGTATCTTCTGTCTGTAACTGAACAGGCCTTGTACTCTGGAATCTTAGCGGCAATCTGATAATGGCATCCTTTAGATCTTTTACTCTTAGAGGATATATCGGTTCGAGAAATGGACGACCAAGAGACTTTAACTTCAGAAGATGGACAATTAGAAAGCTAAAACAAAGTGTAATTCCAAGTAACCCCCACAAATGGGCGAATATGAGGAACGGGAATCGGGTTAGTCGAATCGTATTACTCATTCGATAGACGGGTGTAGTGAAGGATGCTAAGGCAGAAAGTGCAACAATAATAAGGAGAACATTACTTGTAAGCCCCGCCTCTACTGAGGCAGTACCAATTACAATACCTCCAACAATACCCATGGTTTGACCTACCTTTGTAGGAAGGCGAGCTCCAGCTTCTCTTAATAATTCAATTGCGAGTTCAAGGAATAACGCTTCTAATATAGGCGGGAGAGGAATTCGCTGTCTTGAGCTAACCAATGTACTCAGCAAATCACTTGGAATCAGTTCGTAATGATAAGTTAATGTAGCAACATAAACTGGCGTAACTAGAATGGAAAAGAGAATAGCAAAAAAACGTATCAGTCTTGCTGTTGAAGCTACAATCCAATTAACAAAGTAGTCCTCGAAAGCAGAAAAAAACTCCACAAGAGTCGTTGGGCCAATCAAAGCCTGTGGAGAGCCATCTGATAAAATGACAACTTTCCCCTCACATAGAACGGATACTACTCTGTCTGGCCTTTCGGTATCAACAAGCTGTGGAAAAGGCGAGTTTCGGTTATCTGAGATAAGTTGCATGATAACTGAACTATCAACAACTTGATCGACGTGAATATCTTCAAGACGTTGTTTCACTGTATTAACATTCTCTTCATTCGCTATGCCTTCCAAATACATGACAACGACCTTCGTATTTGTAAGCTTTCCTAGTGTTAATTCATAAGCTTTTAGTTCATGTACTGGCAATCGTTTTCTGACGAGATGAATATTCGTATCTAAAGATTCTACAAAAGCTTCTTTTGAACCCACTACAGTAAATTCAACTTCAGGTTGTGAGACTTGGCGTGCTTTCTTCACCTGACATGGTATTAGAGCGCATTCAACTGAATTTTCATTCAAGCGGACAATAACATAGCCAGTCATTACTTTTTCACATATGATTTTCAAATCTTCTGTAATGATAATTCCTGTAATTGGTACTTTGTCCTTAATATCTTTCAGGCTAGTTATAGGTTCTTGAGAAAGAAAACGCAAAATATGCTCATTGAGGGGAGTTTCATGAACAAGCGTTTTAAAATAATAAAGAAAGAATGAACTACCATGCTGCTTGCTTTCAAAATGAAAAAAGTCACCAGATTCTTTTAAGTTCTTAATTAATTCCGGTAAGTTTTTTAATTTATCAGGAGATTGGGTTTTCTTAAACCATCGAAACAAAGCCTTTCACCACACAATCTGGGATTCTTTTTGTAGTGTTTGCAGGATTCTTCAATTTATCCCGTTGGAATCTACTCAGCTATAAAAAAACACAAAAAAACACGCCATAAATGGCGTGTTTACTACTCTATTGACCTTGTGCTAAGGAGTAGGCTATCTTATCGTCAAAACGATAAAGATTCTCGATCTTAATCCAGTCTAGCTCTTCAGCTTCTATACGTGATAATAACTCTCTAATCTCAGTTTGTGTTTCTTTCACACCTTTAACTGGCTGGAAACGACAGCGCCAGTGATCAGATAGGAACGTTTCAGAGAAACCGTTCGGATATACTTTTACACCACGATTCGTCATCATCACAAAATCATGATTACTTCCAGCTGCGCGCTCAAGCTTCTCAGCAATTTCATCAATCGTTAATGTATTGTTGAATAGAAAAACATCTGTTCCATCAAGCTCACGCTCTGGAACATAATTTGGACGAATGTTCTTTTCAGCTTTCTCCATCGGTTCCTTACTATATGTGACAGGCTCAAGAGTTGAAGGCGACTGTCCAAGTCTTTCAGCGACCGCATGAGCGAATTCTTTCGTTCCGACAGCCTCTTTTCCTTTTGCCATATCACCAGTCAAAACGCCGTCCTCAATTGTTTTCAACCAGGCGTTATGAACCTTCTCTGCCGCTTCAGGCTGACCAATGTGAACGAGCATCATAATCGCACCATGTAAAAGTCCTGATGGGTTGGCAATTCCCTTACCAGCTATATCAGGAGCACTTCCGTGAATCGCTTCAAACATTGCAATCTCATCACCAATATTAGCAGAGCCTGCTAGTCCTACACTACCTGCGATTTGTGCTGCAATATCCGATGCAATGTCCCCATAAAGATTCAATGTAACAATAACATCAAATTCCTCTGGAGAGTCAGCGATTCGCGCCATTCCAATATCAACAATATAACTATTGGATTCAATATCAGGATATTCTGCAGCGATTTCTTTAAAGACCTGGTGGAAAAGACCATCACTCAACTTCATAATGTTGTCTTTAACAAGGCATGACACTTTCTTGCGATTGTTCTGTCTCGCATACTCAAAAGCGTGACGAATAATACGCTCAGATCCAGGACGGGATATAAGCTTCAAACTCTGAACCACATCAGGTGTTTGCTGATGCTCAATTCCAGAATATAGATCTTCTTCATTCTCTCGTACAATGACAAGATCCATATCAGGATGTTTATTCTCAATTACCGGATGATAGGATACACAAGGGCGAACGTTTGCATAAAGACCCATTGCTGTACGAATCGTTACGTTCAAGCTCTTGTAGCCCCCACCCTGCGGTGTTGTAATTGGCGCTTTCAATAGCACTTTTGTTCGGCGGAGTGAATCCCATGCTTCCTGAGGAATACCCGTGGAATTCCCTGTCAGGTACACTTTCTCCCCTACATCGATAAATTCAGGTTCGATTTCAGCACCGGCCTGTTCTAGAATATGCAATGTAGCTTCCATGATTTCTGGACCTATTCCGTCTCCGGTAGCTACTGTGATTTGACGCTTTTCTGCCATGATCTTCTCTCCTTCTCTCTGGTCTATAAGGACACATCGAAAAAGCAGGTAAACTCCAAATGAGCGGTTACCTTTTTCTACGATAGCAATATCCCCTGCCATTGGAGCAACTAACCCCATATTAGTAGGATAAACCAACATTTTGTTATCGCTTTCCAAAGATTATTATAGAAATCCTGTTCTTTTTTGTCAATTTAACAGAGAATATAGCGATTAAGCTTCACAGTCTACCTAATAGAAAGATCAGCCCTTTTATAGAGCTGATCTCACTATTGCAGTGCTTTCACATCGTTAATGATTTCTTCATACGGAACATTGGAGACACCAGAATATTTCTTTACTACAACACCCTCTTTATTAACGAGATAGAAAGCAGTCCCATGTGTAAATTGATCAGAGTTAGGATCTGGTAAAGCGAGTGTTTGAAAACTGTTTTGAGCAAACTCCTGAATTTCATCTCCACTATAGCCAGTTAGAAAATGCCAATTGGAAAGATCAGCATCGAATTTTTCTGAGAAGGCAACTAACTCATCTGGTGTATCACGTTCAGGATCAACTGAAAATGATACAAACTCTGCATCGATATCTGCTTTCTTAAGCTTATCCTGAAGCTGAGACATATTGGCTGTCATAGGCGGACAAACCGTTTCACAATTTGTGAAAATAAAATTGGCGATCCAGACGTTGCCTTCCAAATCATTCAGGCCAAATTCGCTATTTGTGTGATCGGTGTATGTAAACTCTTCAACCTGCCAATCAAGATCGTCTGGAACATCTTTTCCACATGCTGCTATGATAACAAGCATACTCAGTAAACCTGTTAGAAATAGTAAACGTTTTCTCATTACAGTGACCTCCAGTAGATAAATAATAATATGCTTCCTCTACCTTATCTTAAAAGCACAAAAGTTACCACAAGATTACAGGTTTGGTTATGAGCATTTCTTGAACGGAAAAAGCCTGAACCATAGCGATTCAGGCGTGTTCTTGTTTCTCGTCACCAGTTTGCAGGGAAATCGTTTGGATTCTATCAATAAGTTAGCTTTAACGTTCTTGTAGATAACCTAATTCCTCTAGTACTGTCCTGTGATTAGGGTTAATGTCCTTGGGAAGCTTTTCGGGATCGAAATACTTTACTTTAGAAACTTCCTCATAATCCAGCTTAAAGTCCTCAGGCCCACAATTAGCTGAGTATACTGCAATGACACTATATACTTCATCACCATTTGGATATTGATAATAGAGTTTTTCACCTGAAAGAATCGATTTGAATGAAAGATTCTTAATTGAAACACCGAGCTCTTCAAACGTTTCTCTATGAGCCGTTTCTTCAAATGATTCTCCTGGTTCCATAAACCCACCAGTTAGCCCCCAAAGCTTATTATCCGTGCGCTTTTGAAGTAATACCTTATCATTATTTTCATCAAAAAGTAGAATAGCAACACCAGGTAAAATCAGGGGTCGACTACCAACTAATGATCGAACCTCTTTAATATAATCCATAACTCCTCCTCAACGAGGCTTCTTATTAGCCTGATCATCCATACAACAAACTTCGTCCACATAATCAACTTGTATAGTTAAGTGTTGTAAGTTCAACTCCTCAACAAATTCCTGGATTTGTTGTTTTATTTTTATAATCTCTGCTCGAGATAATGAATCTTCCACAACAATATGTGTACTTAACGCATTTTGTTCCCCATCAAGTGACCACAGGTGCGTATGGTGAGTTGATACGATACCTGATAGAGACGCAATTTTCTTTTTCACTTCTGTGAAATCAATGTCTTCTGGTACAGCCTCTAGAAAGATCATAAGTGTCTTCTTAAGGTTACGAATAACGTTATACAGTACGTACACAGTAATCATAATGGATAAAATCGGATCAAGTATCGGTAAATCTTTAAAAAGTAGAATAATACTTACAACTAGTACCGCAACCCACCCAAGAACATCTTCAAGAAGATGCCATGTGACAACTTTTTCGTTCATGGATTTCCCACGTTGAAGTCGAAGTACAGCCATACCATTCACTGCTATACCAAGAATAGCGAGAATTAACATTCCACCTGCTTCAATTGGTTCAGGATCAAGTAGACGTGGAACCGCTTGTGTAAGAATAAATAGCGAACCGCCTATTAGAATAATACTATTAATCAATGCCCCTAATAATGAAAATCGTTTATAACCAAAGGTAAAGTTCTTATCTTCGCCTTTGCCATCTGCTTTCTTCTGCAAATACCACGAAATACCTAGTGAGAGCGAATCCCCAAGATCATGAAGAGCATCAGAAAGAATGGCCATACTATTCGTCAATAATCCCCCAATAATTTCAATCATTGTGAAGCCGAAATTCAGAAAGAAAGCGGCGCGAATATTTTTGACGGAATGGTTATGATCATGATGATGACCCATTGAATTATCTCCTTTATCAGTTAGCCTTCCTTCTTATTAGAACGCTCTTTTCTAAAAGATTGTTGCTTTAGTAAAGGGGCTTGTACAAAAGCCACACTTTGCTGATTGTAGCGGAAGGTGCTCGACTCCTGCGGGATTAGCGGCAACGGAGTATCTTGAAGCGGAAATCAACCACTACTCTTATAATAAAAGCAACAATGTTTACGAAAACAGCCTAATAGAAAAAGCCTTTTCGATGTAGCGAAAAGGCATCTCATCCATTACTAAACGCCCATACCCAGTAAATAACTCCCCATACCGCACTTAGCACAAGTAAGAAGATAAGCAGACGTATATTTTTATTTCTCATCTCTTTTTAGCTCCCCCTGCTCATTCTGTTCATTCAGCCTTTCTTTTCTTTTCATCATGTACAAAAAGAAACCAAATAAGCCAAATACAACAAAAAAGAGCAAAGTTGACATATAAACAAGGATTGAACCTATATCCATTGCCTGTCCACCTTTCCTTATTAAATCAATTAACCACTATACGATAAATAAATAGAGAATGCGCCAATAACGACCATCGTTATAAAAGGCAGAATAAATGCTAGGAAAATAACCGCGGATTCCGTTTTATGTTGCTTAATTTTAGTTAACACGAAGCAAATCCCCTTTCCGTCTTCCCCCAATTATAACGACCTTTCACACTCATGATTAAGATTTTATTGAACGTTTCCGTACGATTCTACCATACAAATCCTCATCCTAGTCATGACAAGCGTGATGAATTGCCTGATGAAGTAATGCCATTACGTGTTGATCATCCGGAGAATAAAAAATACTTGTCCCTGATCTTCTAAATTTAACCAATCGTAAATTTTTAAGAAATCTAAGCTGATGAGATACCGTGGACTGAGATAGATGCAATTTGTCAGAAATTTCACTAACAGCACACTCTTTTTCAGCAAGTAAATTTAGAATTCTAATTCGTGTCGGGTCACCAAGCGCTTTAAACGTCTGAGAAACGATAAAAAGTGTTTCTTCATCAAGATCCATGTCTTCTTTTGTTATATCATGTCTCTCGTTATCCAATATTCTTCCCCTCCACATTATTATATGAACACTTATTCATATAAGTCTGCTGTCATTGTATGAAAAACCAGCTCTTTTTGTCAACTCCATAACCGGTTACCTGTCACTATTCCTTCACACTTTCTTACCTAGCTTCCTTGAGTTAGAAGACAAACCTTCATACAATAGAGATAGTCATCTCTTCTCTTTAAGTAATAGGATGACAGAGCCTCATATGGTATGATGAAAACGTTACTCATTTACTGTCAGGTATTATGAAGATATATGGAGGTGTTCCTTATGTGGGAACAATTATCGAGCACATTTTCTTTTTCTGCTCTCTGGAGTCCGGTAATCTTAACAATAGCTCTCCTCATTGCCGGTTTATATTTACTACTTACAGGACCTTTAAAAAGTAAATTTAAAGATTCTGCACCTTTTCCTGTTTATAAGAAAATCTTTTTCTTAATAGGTGTATTCATCTTTTATATTGGTTTTGGTGGACCACTATCGTTAATGGGGCATTTGTTACTTAGTATTCACATGTCTGAAATGGCCATTGTATATTTAATTGCTCCACCACTAATGATTGTCGGAACGCCAGCGTGGCTAATTCGCCCGATTTTGAACATTAAATTTGTTCATAAATTAGTTAAGTTTTTCACTTTCCCGATTATTTCATTACTATTGTTTAATGGATTATTCTCTTTCTATCATATTCCCGAAATCTTTGATTATTTAATGGTGCATTATACAGCACAAGATTTCTACAAAGCCGCACTTGTTATCTCAGCATTTGCAATGTGGTGGCCACTTGTTTGTCCTGTACCCGAATATGACACCTTATCGGGCGTAAAGAAACTCGGGTATATCTTTGCAAATGGTGTACTTCTAACACCAGCTTGTGCATTAATTATATTTGCTGATACACCTCTTTACGCGACTTACACAGACCCAACAGTATGGGCAAATGCAATGGGATATTGTGTACCAAATGGCACTATTGTCTCCCCAGAACTCTTTGCCCAATTTAAACCGCTCGGCATAATGGAAGACCAGCAGCTCGGCGGCATTATTATGAAAATCATTCAAGAACTCTCATACGGTACAACACTCGGCTATATCTTCTTCCAATGGTCAAGAACTGAACGCCTAAAAGACGACGAAGAACTACAATCCTCAGAATTCAGACTTAATGAGATCTAATGAAAAGCGGAAGTGGTCGGTTAGAACCGGCAGTCACTGGAGCTTACCAAATTGAACACGCTTTTTGTGTTCGAGTTGGTGAGTGAAGTGACCGAGGGTCTGGCCACTGCAGCTAAATCTAATGAAAAGCGGAAGTGGCCGTTAAGGTCCGAAAAGCGCTGGAACCTTTTAACTTGAACACGTTCTTTGTGTTCGAGTTGAAAGGTGAAGCGACTCGAGGACCTGGCCACTGCAGCTGGATCTGAAAAGCGGAAGTGATCAGTTAGAACCGGCAGTTACTGGAGCTTACCAAATTGAACACGCTTTTTGTGTTCGAGGATCACGAAAAGCGGAGGCGTTCGTTTAGCCTCGATAAACTGGAGCCTTTCAAACCATATAATTAGGGAAAGCCGTGAATCACTATTCACGGCTTTTTTCTATCGGTCGAGAAAAACGAATTAATATTAAGCGTACAAAGAATCCAACAGCTACGCCAATCGCAATACCCATAATTGGAACAAACGTAGGAGGAATTAAATAATCATACGGAAGTTTATTTGAAAAAATAACACCAACAGTTGAAAAATACGCTCCCGCCACAAAAGGTAAAGATAAATAAACTGGCGGCTTTTCACCATTCTTTTCGATTGCCCTAAAGTAGCTTTCGTATATGGCAAACATATAAACACATGGATAGAACATCGCCCATTCATAATTAGTGACAAGAACCGCCTCATTCGACTTTCCCTGAAAGCTATATAAGATATTCATATTTAAACTTGATTTTACATTTATGACGAACTCTAACAGTATAAAAAATGCACCTCTAATGTACATTTTATTAATGATTTGTCCGAACCCTGGAAATGCAATACTCCATAGAAGAACTTCTAACGGATAAACCTTCCTCACCACTTCACCACCGCTTCTTCTCTACTTATCCCTTAGTTTTACTTTTTCCATATTTCTGGAATACAATGCGACTCACATGGAATTATTTTCAGAAGTAGTGATTTTCTTTTTGTCTCATACTACAGATAAGATGAAAAGAAAGGAGATAGACCAGTGCTAACTACTGATCAACTTAGGTCCTTTAAGAAAATTATCCAGAACCGAATAAAGGAAATTAACCAAGAAATACACAATAATGACGATTTTGGCGTTTCTCAATCGTTTGTTCAACATTCAACAGGCGAGCTTTCAAATTATGACAACCATCCTGGTGATACAGCTACAGAGCTATACGAACGTGAAAAAGACATCTCTTTAAGTGAACATATGAAACGAGAACTCTCAGAATTAACTAATGCTTTACAACGTATTGGAAGTGGTAAATATGGTATGTGCTCAGTATGTGGAGGTGACATCTCTGTCGAAAGACTTGTTGCTATTCCAACTGCATCAACGTGTGTTGAGCATAGTCCTTCTCAGGAGACTTCAGTTAATAGACCTGCCGAAGAGGACTCATTGAACCCTCCATTTGGTAAATATGTTAATGATACAAAAGATGCGAACTTTTTTGATGCGGAAGATTCCTGGCAACGAGCTGCAAGGTATGGAACCTCAGAAACACCTTCTGATTTTAATGAACAACAAATGAGTTATGACAGTATGTACATTGAATCGCATGAACCTTATGGATATGTTGAAGAAATTGAAACCTTCCTCTCAGCTGATCTTGATGGCAAGCCTACTGGAGTCATTCCAAACAAGGCTCATGAACATTATGAAGACGAGCTAGATGATTATGAAGATCAAGTTAATAACGGAACAATTGAAGATACTGACCTTAACTATTAAACAAATAGTGCCCTGATCATACATGATCAGGGCATTTATCTACATTTCTTCAGGTGCGTGCAACCCGAGCAATCTCAGTCCTTCAGTCAAAACAATTGAGACAGCCGAAACGAGTTGAAGTCTTGCTTTCAAATGTGTATCATCGTCCAAAATGCGAATTTGACCATAATATTTGTTAAACGAACGAGCTAGCTCCAGAACATACTTGGCAACTTGTGATGGGTCGTATTCTTTTGCGGCTCGCTCAACCGTTCGCGGAAATTCGTTAAGACGAGTAATAATCGGCCACGCTTCTTTATCCTTTATTTGTTCAAATGGCTCCCCTTTTTGAAAGTGACCTTTACGAAGGATAGAGCATGCGCGTGCATTAGTATACTGTACATATGGCCCAGTCTCTCCTTCTACTCTTAGCATGTCTTCAAGAGAAAAATCAATGTCGTTACGACGATCATTTTTTAAGTCATGAAATAAAACAGCTCCTACGCCAATATGCTCAGCAATGATCTGTTTATTTTTCAATGATGGGTTTTTTGAATTAATGTTCTCTTTCGCAAGATCAATGGCGTTATTTAAAACCTCTTCAAGTAGAACGACTTTTCCCTTTCTCGTCGACATCTTCTTACCATCTTTTAACATCATCCCAAACGTAATGTGATACATTTGTTCCGCCCATTCATAACCCATCTTTTTTAACACTTCAAACACCTGTTTAAAGTGAAGGCTTTGTTCATTCCCGACTACATAAAGGGCCTGACTGAAGCCATATGTCTCATAACGGTATAGAGCGGCTGCTAAATCACGCGTTGCATAAAGAGTCGCTCCATCCTTCTTTTTAATTAAACACGGTGGAAGGGTATCATCATTAACCTCCACAACCATAGCACCTTTGGATTCAGTGAGAAGGTTTTTCTTTTCAAGAAGCTCCACCACACGCTGCATTTTGTTGTTGTAAAACGCCTCTCCATTCGTTGAATCAAAAGTAATTCCCATTAATTCGTAAATACGATTAAACTCCTTAAGAGATTCCTCTCGAAACCACTTCCACAAAGCCACGGCCTCCGGATCCCCTTCTTCTAGGGATTTAAACGCCTTTCGACCTTCATCCAGAAGAGCTGGAGTCAACTCCGCTTCTTCATGAAATTTAATATATAGAGCAAGCAACTCTTTTATTGTATTTTGACGCACTTGAGTTTCATTTCCCCACTTACGATACGCTGTAATTAGTTTACCAAACTGCGTTCCCCAATCACCTAAATGATTAATTCGAACTGGACGATATCCACTTTTTTCAAGGATAAGTGCTAGTGCATTTCCGATAACAGTCGAACGCAGATGCCCCATCGAGAATGGCTTTGCTATATTCGGTGATGATAAATCTATTGTTACGGATCCGCCGTCTCCTATATTGGAGGATCCGTAATAATTCCCTTCCTCTAAAATCTTTTTCACAACTTCAGAAGCTACTAATCCTTTTTCAAGAAATACATTGATATAGGGTCCCACAGCCTCTACCTTTTCGAAGATTGGAGTATAAATTCGAGTGGCCATGTTCGTTGCTATTTTGTTAGGTGCTGTTCGTTGCACTCTAGCGAGATCAAAACACGGAAACGCATAATCACCAAGCTCCTCATGCTTCGGTTTTTCTATTCGTCGTATTATTTCTTCCTTGGTTAATTGTTCATCACAAGCGACATACAATTCTTGTGCAAATAATTCTTTATACTTCACATCTTGACCTCCTATAATGGGATTCACGCGGTCCAACTTGATGATACAAAAAACCTCCGTCTCTATAATAGAGACGGAGGTTAACCCGCGGTACCACTCTGATTGCTCGACCAGATGGCAGAGCCTGCTTCACTCGGGTAACGGGGAGTCCGACTGATCCTACTTCATTCAGAACAGTATCTTGAAAGTCCGGTTCATGCTTGCTCAGATTTCGGGCTCTCACCTTCCCCGAATCGCTTTATTCTGCTACAAACATTACTCTCTTTCGCATTGACGATATCATTATGTTAGTAATCATTATAGACAATTATAGGAAATAATCAATCATTCTTAAGAAAAAAACTATTTTGAACTTGAATGAACTTTCACTTGTTCAGCATCTGAAAATCCTTCTTCATACGCCTCTCGATAGATAGACGTCATGTACATAGACACAAGCTGTCTTATTTTTGGTTCAACATTGACGACCTCCAAATGCTTCATACACCGATCAACTGCGAGCTTTTCCTTTTGGATATTTTTAATCGTCATTGTAAGAACCACCTTCCGTAAGTCTGTTTATCTTATTATATATTAGATAAACAGACCATGTACACAGGTTATACATTATAAAACTTTATTCTCATAAAAACGATACAAAAGACTACTAATATATAGCATTCTACATTTTGCGCACTAGACTTTAGACCTACATTTCAACAAAATATTACACTATACATAAAACCTCAATTTATATAGCAAACTATATGGCAATCATGATTATTTAAGGAGGATGCGTAGTGAGACGTGGTACACGAAAATCAGCTCGGAATAAGCCATATCAAATCCCCACTTCTGCTGAATCCCATGATGCGTTTTGGACTATTAAAGAAAATCAACAGTATCTAAAAGAAGCCTTTTATCATACACAAGACCTTAAATTCAGAGAAATTGTTATACAGAATGTGCCCTGCTTACTCTGTTATTTAGACCCCTTAGTGGATGAAGATAAACTGCAAAGAACCATTATGAAGCCCCTAATGGAACGAAATAAACTAAACGTTGATCATATTGTTACTTCAAAAGAAATTCGCATATCGAAAGATCTTCTTAAAGCAGTTTCCGGACTCACCAAAGGATTTGTCGTTTTTCTAACTGAAGGCGTTCAGAAATTCTATTTATTAGAAGCATTTTCAGCAGATTCCAGAACTGTGAAAGAGCCTGTTAATGAGCAAGTCGTAAGAGGTTCTCATGAGGGATTTGTGGAGAACATCATGCAGAATATCCAAATGCTACGTCGTAGAGTTGAGAACCCAAATTTAGTTGTAAAATTTTTCAAAGTAGGAAGAACAACAGATACAAAAGTTGCCATTGTTTACATACAAAATCTTGCGAATCCTGATTTAATAAGAGAGGTTGAAAAGAGGATTAACGCCATTGAAACAGATTCCATTCAAACTCCCGGCTATGTAGAGGAGTTTATTGAAGACGACCCTTTTTCACCTTTTCCACAGATGCTTAGTACTGAACGCCCTGACAGGTTAACCGCTCATATCATTGAAGGAAGAGTTGGCCTGTTAATGGAAGGCAGTCCATCTACCCTCATCATGCCTGTAACATTTTTCTCATTCTATCAGTCACCTGAGGATTACAATAGCCGCTGGTATATTGGCTCTGTCTTACGAATAATCAGAATCACGAGCTTTATCTTTGCTCTTGCATTACCTTCAATATACATTGCTACGGTTTCGTTTCATTCAGAAATTCTTCCTGCTGAGCTTATTTTAAATATTAAAAGTTCGCTGGAAAATGTTCCATTCCCTCCGTTAATAGAAGCTCTAATTATGCAGGTTACTCTCGAACTACTAAGAGAAGCAGCCATCAGGCTTCCGGGTCCGATTGCCCAAACAATTGGTATTGTAGGTGGTTTGGTTATCGGAACAGCTATTGTTGAAGCAAATCTCGTATCAAATATGATGATTATAATCGTAGCCCTAACTGCTATTTCATCCTTTGCTGTCCCATCATACGAAATGAGTATGTCTATTCGACTTCTTGGTTTTCCTTTGATGTTGTTATCTGCATCTTTTGGATTTATCGGGCTAGTATTCGGGTTATCGTTGATCTTAATTCATCTTTGCGGATTAGAAACATTTGGCACACCCTATTTCTCTCCACTCGCACCTTTTCGATTTAATGAGCTCAAAGATTCCATTATAAGACTCCCACGATGGTTGCTTGGAAAACGCCCAATTGATGTCAAAGCCCAGGAAGAGAGACAGGAATGGTTTTCAAGAAGGTGGAAGCGCAATGAAGACGAATAATACAATCAATTCGACGCAATTGTTTTTTATCATTTTTCAAACGCAAGTAGGAGTTGGTGTTCTCTCATTACCAACTTCTCTTTATGCTGGGGCGAAAACGGATGGATGGATTACACTTTTAATTACAGGTGTCATTATTCAGGGTATCATTTTCATTCTGTACCTACTAAGCAACCGATTCCCTTCATCCACTTTGTACGAATATGCTCCAAAAATCGTTGGGAAGTATATCGCATTCATTCTATCCTTACTATACATTGCATTTGCAATCGCAACAGCTGTCATTGTTTTGGAACTGTTTGAAACAACGATCAAAACTTGGATTCTTTTTCGCACCCCAATGCTAGCGATTTTGTTACTTCTTACTATTACAGGGACCTATCTTGCAGTCGGCAAATTAAAAGTAATGGGAAGGTTTTATCAATTTGTATCAATCCTCATTGTTCCACTCGTTATCATGGCAGCTTATACATTAAAGGATGCTGATCTGCGCTATATTTTACCTATTGGTCAGAATGGAGTAGGAACAATTCTAAAAGCAACTCAGAAGGGGATTGTGTCAATGCTGGGATTCGAGATCCTTCTCTTTGTATACCCATATGTACAGGACAAGGGAAAGGCAGCATTGAAAAGCGCAACGCTAGCGAACATTGCTGTAACTAGCTTATATGCTTTCCTCACCTTTACTACCTATGTTTTTTTCAGTCCAAAACAACTCGAAATGATTCCAGAACCGATTGTGTATATGCTGAAAGGTGTTTCTTTTATCATTGTGGACAGAGTGGATTTACTTTTTCTTTCGATCTGGATTGTTTCTGTTATGACGTCTTATGCTTCCTATCTCTATATCGCTGGCAAAGGACTTCAACATCTTACCAAAAGAAAAAAAACAACTGGCCCTATCATACTAGTCGCTGTAATTGCACTTGTTTTGTCTTTGTTTACTCATGATCGCTATACCATAGAAGTCATAGCTGGTTATCATGCAAAAGCGAGTTACTTTTTCGCATTAGGCATCCCTATCGTCCTCTGGCTAATTAGTATTATATTTAAAAAGAAAGAGGGAGCGTTATGATAAAGAAACTATTTCATACTATTCTTATCGTTTGTTCCACTCTCGTACTAACATCTTGCTGGGATCAAGAATTGTTAAAAGAATCAAAGTTAGTGTATGGGGCTGGTTTTGATTATGAGGAGAATAACTTGATACGAACAACCTTCGTCGTTCGTAACCTTGGGATACCAGTTAGTCAAGGGGGCGTATACTCGAATCGCGTTGTATCTGTTGTCGGGAGTTCTTCACGTGATACAAGGTTACAAATGGATCGAATCATTTCAAAGCAACTAAGTGCATCAAAGAATCAACTTCTCCTCCTAGGAGAGGAAGTTGCCAAGCACAACATTGATCATATGTTAGATATTTTATTTCGAGATCCCAAAAGTCCTCTGGATGCAAGAATAGCAGTCGTAGAAGGTAGAGCTTTAGATATGTATAAACTTGATCATATTGGCGATACCCTCATAACAGAGTTTACGACAGATTTAATTAAAGGAGCAGAAGACAAAACAGAAGCCACAAAAATGACTGTTGAGAAAGCTTTTCGTTACTCTTTAGACGAGGGTCAAGATTACGCTCTACCCTATATTTCTTATAACCAAGAAGTACAAAGCCCTGAGTTTGATGGGTTAGCGTTATTTCATCACACCACTTTTACAGGTGCTACACTCTCACCTATGGAATCGAAACTACTCCTATTAATGAACGATAATAAAAGTAGTCAAACTAATATTATAGAAGCTCTTGATAATGATCCAGATAATGGGTTTCTTACGAATACAGTAACAATTAGCGTACGCAAATCCTCACCAGACATGGCCTATTCTTTCCAAAATGGTAAATTAGACAAAGCTGTCATCAATCTTGAAATTATAGGAAACATTGCAGAATATCCTCAAAATCATCTGATGGAAAGGAGCCAAGTAAAAGATATTGCTGACGAATTATCACAAAGACTAACAGTAAGAGCTAATGATATTTTACAAAAATTGCAGGAAGCGAACTGTGACTTTCTTGGAATTGGTCGTGATATGAATGCCTATCATCATAAGGTATGGAATTCTGAGAGGTGGGAGGATGAATATAAAGAAATCAAGCTAGAGGCAAAAGTTAAAGTGGAAATTGATGAAACAGGCATTATTAAATAGAACGCGAATGTACTTATTCGCGTTCTATTCGTTCCATCTCTTCAATTGTCGGTTCCTTTGCTCCGTACCATGAATAGTGCACGTTGTATATCTCACCTTCTTGAACAAGGTGCCAGCTCATTTTCTCTTCCATTAACAATTCTTTAGCTTCCCCTTCACCTTCCGGTTGAACAAATACGTAGTAATGGTGATCGGTCTTTTCCTTTTTAATCACTTCACCACGCTCAATATGCTCTTCATGTACATACGTATACCTTCCAATTACAAATAGGCTAATAAGAGTTACGATACTTGCTATAATAATGTTTAGTATTCTTTTTTTCTTCATAGTGCCTCCGCAAATTAATTGATTAATTATAAGGTACCACAAATATGAATCGTTTAACAAAATTACAACTGTATGTTTAATGAGATTTTCACACGGGTACCCAAATTATAAGAGACATTATAAGGAGGAGTTACAAATGGCTAAGAATTCTCAATATCAACCAATACACGAGAGCGGTTTTTCATTAAGTGACGCTCAAGAGGTAGCATATGCGAAAGAATTTAAGAAAGCAGATATCGCAGGGGGCATTCGTAAGCCGAAAGTGAAACGAGCTAAAAGTGAAAACCCTGATCTACTTAAATAATTCATGAAAAGAGTCGTGCCGTGCACGGCTCTTTTTAGTGCCTTTAAAATAAAGTAAAAAAGACTAACCATTATGGTTAGCCTTCTTTTTTCACAAATGCCTCATACCCTTTTTGTTTTAACTCCCCGCATAGTTTCTCTGCTTTATCTTTAGCATGAAAAGCACCAGCTTGAACAACATAGAGTGAATTTTTAACACCTCTTGTATACTTTACTGCAGCAAGTGCTGCTTCCTCTGCCAGTTTGAGACGAAATGAACGAACGTTTAACTTCTTTGTATCAACAGAAGAATCTATAAATCCATATTCTACAATGATTGTCTCTACTGATCCTGTTAAGCGATGCATGTAATAATAATCGCCACCTGCTCCTTTTCGCGAAAACACTCGCCGTACCGGCATACCTGCGTTCATTAATGCATCTGCTGTCTGATTTGCCAAATTACTCTTTGAATAGATCGAATGGATAACTTCAGCCCCGCTCCCCCCACCTGCGTTATAATGATTACTAATACATACCTTTGCCCCTGATTGCTTTACAAGAGCAACTCTTTTTTCTGGTGGTAACAGTAAATCCCTTTCCCTTGTCACCAGACACTGTATACCTAATTTTCTCAGAAAGTGATACTGATGTATCGACACTTCAAGTGTCCAGTCTTTTTCGATTATGCCATGTCCTTTTGCTCCTGGATCCGCCCCACCATGACCGGCGTCAATAATAATCATGAACCCTCACTCCTCTCTTCAATTAAATCTCTTGTTTAATCTACTTGAACTAACGTCCTCCCTCCTACCTTATATATCGAATGAAAAGAGGAAAAAGGGGCATCTATAATAAATTTTTTAATACTATCGCAACTTTATAGGTGTAGATTCGGCATTCTAATGGTCCATTTTCGTAAATATTGTTGCTTTTGAAAGAATTTTTATATAAAAAACCACACTTAGCTAATTGGAGCGGAAATTAACCCACACTTATAGCAACAATGTATACGAAAAGAGCCTTTAGAAAAGTGCCTTTTAATAAAAGGCGTTGAAGGAATGAAGGAATGAGTCTAAGGATAAAATGATTAAATTTGAAAGTTTTGACAAACCACATAAGTTAGACTATCATCTAATTAGATTATTATCTAATTAGACAACAGGAGGTAGCCTATTGCAGTTAAACAGATTAGTCAATTTTCATAAAACACTCGGTGACCCAACTCGAATACGAATTCTTACGTTACTTGCGACAGGTCCTCTCCACGGACAAGCAATCGCTGGCAAACTTGGGTTAAAAGCACCTACCATCACTCATCATATGACTAAATTAAGAGACACTGGCATCGTTAACCAACGTAGAGATAAAAACACCATCTACTACCACATTGACGAGAAGAAATTCCGCTCTTATTCTGAAGCCCTATCTAAAATGCTTTACCAGCCTGAACATGATAAGGAGGACGATTCATTGAAAACGCAAACGCAAGCAGTGGTGAATAATTTCATAGCAGCAGATGGTACCTTAAAACATCTTCCTTCTCAACGAAAGAAAAAGATCATTATTCTTAAGCACTTGATCAATGGTTTAGAACCAGGGAAAAAGTACCCTGAGAAAGAAATTAATGAGTACATTAAAAGGTTCCATCCTGATTTCGCGACAATTCGTAGAGAATTTATTATTAATCATTTTATGTACCGCGAGAATAACATTTACGAACTAAACCCGAAGGAAATGTGGGCAACAATCGAATAAAAGCACAATCCCTGATTGTGCTTTTATTTCTTACCTGCTTGCAATTTTGCGCTGAATATATGAATCGCTTCTATCGTTAATAAAAGAAAAAGAATCTTGATTGACGATTGCTTCTTTATTTTGAACAATTGGTTTTCTTCTCCGCACGCCACTCTCACTCTGCCTTTCCATTGCCTGTTTAAAACCCTCTAAAGCAAAATTCACCGCTAGAATGACCAACACAAAAAAGAGAATAGGAATAAGCGGAATCCACGTTTCGTATGGAAGAAATTTAAATGTATGGCCGATTAGTCCTGACCATTCTGATGACACTGAAAGATATTCATTTCCTAATAGAGGATCATAATTAAAGAATGTCCCGCCAAAAAATAATTTCAACAAACCGAGATGAAGTAAAAGGATTAGCACATTCACCATTTGTTGAAGAAAAATGAGAACCATTCGCGGACCAAGATGTGGGAAAATGTGTTTGTACAGAATATGACTTCTTGAGCCTCCCAACGTTCTAGCCCCTTCAATAAACTCCCTCCCCCACACAGCGTTTGTCTCGTTAGATATTAACGTTGTCGTTGTAGGAATCGCAACGGCGGTCAGAATAACGACTTCAAAAATAACACGCTCTACAAAACTATATTGAAAAGTCCCTTCCATCCCGTTTTCCATTAAAACACCTCTTAAAATAAAATAACTCAATAAGGATATTGGGATATATTGCATTGCATCAACTAAGCCTGAAGTACTTCTTAAAGTTCTTTGCAGATAAGTGCCTGCAAGAACCCCTCCTATAAATGAGAGCGCCATTCTCATTGAAGCAACTATAAAAGCAATACCAATCGTATATTTAGCGCCAATTATGATTTGCTCAAATAAATGGTAGCCGTACTTATCGGTTCCAAATGGTGGAACCTGTGCAGGTGAAAGAGGAGAACGGTCAATCAATTGCCCGTCATCATTGTAATACATTGAGGTTTGTGGAACCTGATCATGAAAAACTAAGGAATAATACAAACTGCTACCAAAAAGAATGAGGACAAAGAGTGTTCCAGAAACAAACATCGGATTTCGTAGTGCATTTCTCAGCATTTTATCTACCTCCACTCATTCTTTATAATAGTGCCTCTTCTTTTGAAGCTCGTTCCGCTAGTCCTTGATAAATACTCAGAACGATAAAGATCGGGATAAATAATAACAAGGCACTGACCGTGAAAATTTCGGGTGTTGGATGTTCATAAATGAAACGGATCAAGCCATTAAGATTAAACACAAATTCCATAATAAATAAGTTAGAAAGAGCAAACCAGACTATTGATTTTGAATGAAAGTAGATTGATAAGATCGCGTTTCGAAAAACGTGAAAAAGTAGGATAACTGATGATTCTATCCCCTTTGTCCGAGCTAATGTTACATAAGGTCTTGCTAATTCCTCTTCAAACACGAGAAGCATAATTCGGTAGAATAGAAAAGTTGGCAACACTGAGAGGACGAGAATTGGCATTGTGTAAATCCGATCAAATGCCGCTACATCCATTACGAGAATGTTGGTTTTTTTATAGATCCAGATGACTGCGATTTGAACCATCGCAAGAATACATACATCCGGTAGTGACTCCACTATGAACGCTATTCTCCTGAATACTTTCTGAAGTGGTGCAGGAAGATGGAGAGTAATATATGTAAGTAAGAACCCCACTAGAAACGATAAAGCTAATGCACCAAACAAAATCACTAATGAATAAGTTAGGTATTCAAATATAGTAGGAAATAATTGATAGATTTCATCACCTGAACGAAAAGTCAGCTCTTCATAATGAATCAGTTTATCAATCGTAGTGAAAAGTCTGTTCACATACCCTGAGAAGGTAAGATTCATTCCATCGAACAAACCAGGTATGGCACCAAGAAGAAGAACACCTAGAAAAGCTCCTATAAACTTCAATCCAATATGTGTTACTTTTTTCCCCATCTCTTATCCCCCTTTTATAACCTCTTCAATATAAAGACGATACTAGTCCCTAAAGGTTTCTGTTTGATGGTTTTTTTATTACCAGTGATGATTTGTCTTCTATAGGAATACGATTTAAATAGCGGACTTTAGAAAGGAGGATACACGATGAATCCATCACTTTCCTTGGAGACAATCCGGAAAACAGAAGGAATTAAACGACTTGAGAAGCATGTTTTTGAACTCATTCAGCATGATAAGAAGTTGACTGCTACCCATCTTAATGATGAAAGTCTCACCTATTCAACCCTCTATATTCTTTCTTCTACAATTCGTGAGAACGGAATGATTAAATATCTTTCAGATCGGAATAAGGTTGCACTTGCTATTCAACAGGATATTTTGGCAAAGGAACGTACACCTTCTGCCCCATTTCCTTATTCAATCTGTGATCTCCCACAATTCGTTCATTCCGTTCTCAGATGGATGGTGGAAACAGGTTCAGTAGATAAATTGAATGCGAGATATCGTCTTGTTATTGACAGATCAGCAGGATTGCTTACAACGATTTATCAGGATCCTACTGATATCCCTCTTGTATCCGACTTACTATTTAAAAGGAAAGAGGATGATCATTCTACCCACTACTTAACATGTGCGTATTTCTCGTCTAGAAATTTTTCTAGCCTCCTCCCTATAGGTGAAAAATTACAATCACCTTCTCAGAAACAAGTAGCGTTTGCAAGTGAGCTTCTTCACTTTGTAACTGGACTCGATGAAAGTACCGACCGCTATGCATATTTCAGAAGCTGGTATGAAGAAAATCTCCCATACCTTTCTCCTAATGAAAATAACTACGAAATGACTGCTGAACTCTCGCCTTATGTGGTGGATTATTTCGCGAAATATAAGGAGCAGCGCAGCACACAATCATTTGAACGACATGAAGATCTAACATTTCAATCGCTTTCAGAAGACCTTAAAGAGAATTTAGCAGATTTCTCATACAAATTAAGGAGGAAATCTCGTGAAGAATGGAAGGAGTGGATGAAGCGACCTCTAGATGCTCAGATTAGGTTGATTGAGGAGGTTCAACATGATCATTATAGGAGGTAGTGGAAAACAGAAGGAAGAAATTATGAATGCAGGGTTACAAAGCCCACTGGAGCAGACAATTCTTAACGTGATGTACAATAGTAATTTCAACTATTCGTTTCGAACACTTGAAGCTTTATTTTTTGAAGTCCGATTTCGAGTTGCTATCACAGAAAGCTCGCGGGAACTCTATTATAGCGGTGTGCAATTTGCGGACTTCTATCGTTCACACTGCAATCCAATGTTCTGGCAGCTACTTCCAGATGGTGCTTTTCAACTTAAGATGGGCGTACCAGCTTCAGAAGCTGTTCTAGATATCTACCGAAATGGAAGGCTATACGCATTCGAATGTGCTACAGCGATGATCATCATTTTATATCGGGCAGCCATTAAAATGATTCCTCCTCAACAATTTAATCGTTTGTTCGCTAATATTCGTTTATGGGGTTGGAAGTTCGATCAAGATTTACAAATCGTGCATAATATCCCTCCCGATTATCTACCAGGTGATATTAGATACGTGAAGAATCCAGACGTAAACCCTCTCACCCCTGAATGGCAAGGCGAGAACGTTGTTGACTTAGGAGATGGGACTTTTTTTGGTCATGGGTTAGGTTTTCGACCACTACAGGGAATGATTGAAGCACTTGCATTAAGAAGACGCCCTGGCGCCACTCGCATGCCTTATTTAATGCTTCCTGCAACAAGACCTGGCTTTTCTTATCTGTATCAATTCACCTATAACCGAACAGAAGACAGTAGAAAAATCATCCTTTTTGATAAGAGCCTTAAACGCTCTACACTTTCAATTGAGGATTATGAAAACAATCAAGATGAATTTATTAAGAATTTTATTACCGTTCGCTTTCCAAAACCATAAGCACTTGGATTCGGGCTTATAACATCGCCATAAGCCCTCTACACCGTCTTTTCTTCTGCATATGCTATGGAGAATGGATGGTGAGAGAAATCAATGCAGTCTTTTCCTGTACTTCACACAAATCGACTGACGTTAACAGCTCTTAAAACAGATGATTTGGACTCCCTTTTTTCAATTTTTTCAGACCCTCTTGTTACTTATTTTGATGGTGGGAAAGTAATGAAAACTGAAACACAAGCTCTTCACTACATTAATGCATATAAAGATGTGACATCTATTTCCACCACAAATGCAATTAGGTGGGGAATACGATCAAAAGAATCCATGGATTTAATTGGCACAGTTGGTTTTCAGAATTGGAATCGCACATCTTCTAGAGCAGAAATAGGCGCTATTCTTTCAAGAGGTTTCTGGCGAGATGGATACGGTTTAGAAGCAGCAAAAGCAGTTATTACCTATGGATTCGACCACATGCGCCTTCACAAAATATATGCCCAAACAATTGAGGATAATCGTGCAGCTGTTATACGTCTTGAACAATTGGGATTTCAAAAAGAAGGCACATTTCGAGATCATGTCTATTTAAGAAATAGGTATTATCATGTTCTTGTTTATTCCCTATATCAATAGAAAACGCTCCTTCCGGATACCAGAAGAAGCGTTTTATTATGCTGTCTTTTTTGGTGGAGGAGATAAAAATGCGGCAAAGGTTCCCAGGATAGGGAAGATTAATATAATTAAGAGGATTTCGGTATAGCCTCCAAAGACATCATAAGCAATACCAAACGGAAGAGGTCCAAAAGCCGATCCAATGACCATCGTTGTCGTAGCAATTCCTTTGATACTTCCAAGATGCTCTCTTCCAAAATAATTTGGCCAAATAATATTTAATGAAATGCGTTCAATTCCACCTATGATTCCCCATAGAACTGCGAATCCAATAGCAAGAATATACGTATTCACCTGTGTTAGTAATAAGATAAAAATCATCTGACCGATAAAGGACAATCCTAGAACAATGTGTACATTCACTCTTTCTAGAATAAACCCCGATACCATTGTAACCGGGAAACCTACAATGGCCATTATACTTAGAATAAGGGCAGCTGTGCTTCCTGGAACTCCCTGTTCACCTAGAATAGAGAACAAGTGAAAGGTAAGCCCTGTATTCACAAGGGCAGGAATACTTACACAAAAGAGAATAAACCAGAAAGCCCTTGTTCTCATCGCTTCTTTCACTGTCCAATTCGTTTCAAATCCTTCGTGCTCTTCCTCCAGCTTTTCTTCCCTACGTTCTGCTAATCTCTTTTTAGAAGCCGCATTATCTGGAAGAAGTCCAATGTCTTCAGGCTTATTCTTCACAAGAAAAAAGACAATAGGTAGGAAAATAAGCACGAGGGCTGAGCCAAGAATTCTCCAAGCATTCTCCCATCCAAAAGAAGCAATTAACCATGTGTTTAATGGTGGGAATGAAGCTGAACTTAAGAATCCACCAATCGCCATAAAACTAAGAGCACGACCACGTTTAACGACAAACCACTGTGGCACAAGGGTATTAGGAATTAAGGTCATGGACCCCTGACCAAATAGACGAAGCATGAAAAAGCCAATGAATAGCATAACTGGACCAAGTACAAAGCTATTCCAGAAGCAAGCAACTGCAAGTAATGATCCAATCGTCAACATCATTCGTCTTTGCCCATGTTTATCTACCATTCTTCCAACAAGAAATAAAAGCAGACCTGCTGCAAGAGTAGCTGAAGAATATATACCAGATACGAGTGACCTACTCCACCCAAAGTCTTGAATATAGTAATCAATAAAAACAGATACTGCGTAAGTTTGTCCAGGACCTGAGAAGAAAACACCTACTGCAGCTGCCAGGACAATATACCACCCATAGAAAAAGGGCGAGTTCTTTTGCAATGAAGATTGCGCCATCCAAAAACCCCTCTCAAACTGTAACTAAATCCCATTCTATCGAAGAACCGTGTAATACTAAAACACTTTGCATTATTGTTTGTTTAATAGAACAAATCTAAGTCACTATCAAGTTAAAATGGATCTACCCCTTTTTGTAATCTTACTGTAACCTTTTAATTAATAATCTCGTTTAGTTATTTAGGAGAGAGGGAGGGTTGCAGGATGGATAAGATTTTTGACCGTTTGTACGAGCATTATCACACGAACTTATTTCAATTTATCTTTTATATGGTTAAGAACCGCGCAGTGGCTGAAGAATTAGTTCAAGAAGTGTATATTAACGTACTACGTTCTTATCAATATTATGAAGAACGAAGCAACGAAAAAACTTGGCTTCTAGCAATTGCAAGAAATGTTGCCATTGATTATTTACGTACCCATAACAGAAGAACATCCAGATGGTTAAGTAAATTCGATTTCAATAAACAACAAACAGAAGATAGCACTCCACTACCTGATGAAATATTAGTTCAAAAAGAAGAGGTTCAAGGGGTTTATAAGTGTTTGAAAGAATGTACTCTTGATCAACAGCAGGTTCTCATTCTGCGCTACATTCAGGAATTATCGATCAATGAAACGGCGGAAATTCTTAATTGGAGTGTAAGTAAGGTGAAAACCACACAGCATAGAGCCATTAAAGCTCTTCGTGAACTCGTTGACGAACAAACCAATAGCCAACTAAAGGGGGTTTTATAATGAGCGATAAAACGAAATCTCTGCTCTCCCAACTACCTGAATTGAAAGATCAGAGAAATAAAGAAACCATCTATCAAAATATCCAGAAAAAAATGAATGAACCTGCACAATCACGAACAAAAAAGAAGAAAAAGACGCCATGGGTTATCCCGACGTTCGCAGCTGCACTTGTAATTCTACTGGCTGTTCTCATTACACCTGGATTATTCAATCAAAACGACGGTCCAACTAATCTTGCTATCACTGAGGAATCAAACGAAAAAAGCGAATTAGCAGATCATTCTGCTGCATCTGAGAACGATTCACAGACTGAGAATACAACCGAAGCACCATCTGATTCTTCAAATGATTTAGCAGCAAACACAACGATCGTGAAGGAAGAAGATCCACCGTTACCTAAAGCAGAGGCCAAATTTGAACAATATATACCTGCCCTTCAACAAACGAATGGTGAGAGCGTCGTTCTTTCTTATCCCGATCCAGAGAGTTTGCTACTCGTCCCCATTTCATTCAAGGTTGATAGTAGTAAAACAATGGCAAATAATATTCAAGACACCCTTTCGACCTTTGATGCATCTCAATATGGTCTTGCTAGTTCACCCTTAGTGAATGCAACATTTGATGTGGTAACGGAAGATGGAACGAAAACGCTTGTCGTTAGTTTCGAGGAACCTGGTGACAGTCTCTCTTCAAATGAATCGATTATGATTAATGATAGCGTCCAACAACTAGCTGCAAGCTTAAATGCTGAAGAAATCAGCTGGCAAACCAAGGGAGAAGAAGGCTATAACTTAGGGAACTTTGGACCAGCTGACACGTCAGTTAACAATAAACCTTCTCCTTACTATCTTTATGAAACAAATACGAAAAACCGATTTCTTGTTGAAGGGCCGAGTCTTCAGGGCGAAGAAGGAGCTCAGCTTGATGTAGCTCTTTCACAAATGAAAGAGGGCTCGAAAGAAGCAACATGGTATAAACCAGCTATTCCTTCTGACGTATCCATTTATTCTTTCGAAGGTGATGGATCTGAAGCGACAATTGCCTTTACTAAAGACAGTAAATTCCAATCAGAAGAGGAAGCATTACAGACAATCGAAGCCATTATGCTTGCAGCTTCTCAGTACAATTACAAAACCATCCTCTTTGAAAACACAGGATTCGATCAGATTGGAAACTACTCACTTAACGAGAAACTCTCGGTTCCTCAATCCCCTAACGCTGTTACAATAAACTAAAACATACAAAAAACACCCGGCCTATGTGCCGGGTGCTTTCATTACCTTGTTATTTCATCTATAATCTCAGAAGCAGACATATCTGTTCTAAGCTCGTACTTACCAGGTTGAACAGCTGTCTCTTTATCCTTATCCTGAAGGGTATCAATAAAGTCATCTGACTTCTTAACTAGTTTCTGATCAGCGAGACTTTGAGCAACTTCTAGACTAGTCATCCCCTCATCAATTGTAAAGCTTACTTTCTTCGGTTGATTAGATTCAGCTTCTTCTTTTTTCTCTTCTTCTGAAACTTTTTCCTCATGTTCTTGTTTATCAGCCGTAACCTTTTGCTGATCTACCTTTAGAGAATCATATTCCTCTTTCTTCACCATAACCATACCGTTTTCTTTAAGATGTTGCTCAACAGCGGCATCAGTCAGCTGATTTCCTTCTTCAGCAGTCGCTTGCGAGAACATGAAATAATATGCTGTTAAAAGAATAGCAGCGAACAAAAGACCTGCAGCAATTCCTTTTGCTTCTTGCTTACTCATTGTGACCACCACTGACAGATTTTGTTTTGCTTTCAAGCATTTCAGTACGCTGTTTCACTGTTTTTAACTCTTTCATCAAATTAATGTAAACATCATCAACCTGGCCTTTTACCTCTTTAGCATAGTCCTTGACGAAATATGAGTAAATAAAGAATCCAAGTGAACAGGCAAGTAAAACAAAGATAATTAACAACATAACTTTTCCCCCTATTAGATTACTTTCTTTCTCTCTATGTATTGCACATAATTTTTATCCATTTAATTGATTCGAATCGAGAATCTCATTTTTGTCGTTTTCATTTACTTTTAGTAATTTTGAAATACAAATAAACTAGAAAAACCGACATAAATCGACCTTTTCTAGTTTACCCATGTTTTATTAAATTGGCAATAGGGGCTCAATGGAAATACATATACCCTATTCTCCCTGTGTTAAATGAATAAAGTGATAGAGAATTCTTGCCGTCATTCCCCAAATCACATAATCCTTATAGTAATAGAAGAACTCTGGCATGGCTGAAGAAGACCAATTATACTCCTCCCCATTCGGTATAAGGTGAAAGGGAAAGCTGTCATCCGGCTTTACATGTACTCGAATATCATGACGTTCAGGGGGATGATTAATAAAATGACTAAGCGGAACAGTAAATACTTCTTCAACCTCATCCGGATTAGAAGATAGTTTTGTTCCTGCTTTTATAACGCCTGCAAATGGATAAACAATAGATTGAAACGAAGTAACTAGAAAATCCAACTCTCCCATAATGTTTACTTCTTTCTCCATTACGCCAAGCTCTTCACACGTTTCCCTTATTGCCGCATCCATTGGACTATTATCCTGACGATCGACTTTACCTCCTGGGAAACAAACTTCACCTGGTTGTCTTCTAAGAGTATGTGCTCTCACTTCGAATAACACATGAAGCTCATCATTTTTTTCGATTAAAGGTAGGAGTACAGCAAATTTAAAGAACCGTTCATTACCGAGGACTTCTGCATTTCTGCCATGTATTTTAGAATTAATATCTACTAACGATGGCTTCATTCTATCTAACTCCTTTATACTAATATGCTATCACTCTATTATACGGTATAAGAAACATTTTATCCCCTTCTAGACCCAATCCCAACATGATAAGGTATTTTCTAAATTAGTTCTGGTAAATCTGTAACCATATGTACGCTTAACCCGTCTAGTTAATAAAGGAGTGATTAAATGTTAAAGTATTTCACTGTGGGAACGATGGTCCTCCTTATGCTTTCAGGTTGCGGAGAGGAGAATTCATCAATGAACACAAACAGTAACACAAGTGAACAGGTATCTGGTTCCTCTGGAATTGTAGCTGGTTCTATGGAGCCCTCCCTAACATTAGAGACGAAAGAGAATGGCAAAGTAACTTTTCAATACACCATACAAAATCAAACGGAACAAGTTCAAACAATCACCTTTCCAAGTAGTCAGAAATATGAATACAAGCTTTATAATGAAAAAGGTGCTCATCTCAAAACCTATTCCGCTGACAAAAGTTTTGTTAAACAAGAAGAAGTTCTCAAAGTTAAACAGGCTGAAATTCTGGAATATCCAATAACGATTGATCAGCTTTCTCCAGGTACTTATAAATTAGATGTTTGGTTAGCTACCGAAGGAAAAGGCGATTACAAGACAACTATCGATTTTACAATAGAGTAAATAAAAACAAGCTGACCTATGACATATGGGTTAGCTTGTTTTTATTATTAGGCTATTTTCTAAAAGCTCTTTTCATTTACATTGTTGCTTTTGCAATAAGATTAGTGGTTGATTTCCGCTCCAGGATGCTCGCTTTCCTTGGTGCGGGCGGTGAGCCTCCTAGTCCCGCAGGAGTCGAGCACCTTCCGCTCCAATCAGCTAAGTTTGGTTCTTTATACAAAAATTCTTTCAAAAGCAACAATCTTGGGAAAAGGGCCTATTATTATTTCCATACCTCTTCCAGATAGTGTTTGGAGAGAGCTTGATAATAAGCACCCTGAACAGAAAGCGCTGCAGAAATTAATAGTTTTTCAATATCCTCACGTTGGCTGAGCGTTAAGTGTTCAAAGATTAATGTTAACTGTCTTGCTTTCTCTGTGAAGTCTTTCTTAGATGGATTTAGCTCTGAATGAATCGCTTCGAAAAGCTGAGCGTAAGCAGTATAGAAAATTAGCGGATCAATTAAGTCATCATTTCGGTCAGCGGGATTATTGAAAGCATAACGAAGTAAAAGTCGTATGCTCTCAAAGTCATGAGTGTTTTTTAGATCTTCAACAATAAATAAAATAGCGGCCTGTTCTATGGAATATTTTTTACCAAGCTGTGGTGAACCGATCCAATCCTTTATATCTCGCTTCACCCAGTTTTGGACGGCTGTTGAACGGAAGCTCGCATACTCCAGTTGATTTCCAAGGCTAACAATTTCATTAATCGATAAACCAAAAGCTTCTTTACCTATCTTAAGTAACTTCCCAAAAATAGGCGGTAGCTCTGACGACATTTCATATATATCTGCTGAATTTCCTGAACGATTTAAAGCAATTTCAAGGATTTGAAATGGTGCTTCTTGATTCCGTATTGCTTGTAACAATGTTCCCATCTCTGTTCTTGTTAAATAAAATCCTCTCATCGTACACCCCTACATATAAGGTCATTTGAACTTATCGTATAGCTTATTTATGGAAATTTCAAGAAGGATAGGTCATACCCCCCAATATTTGGGCACCTATCCTTTAACATAGTAGGAACTGAATTAGATATGGGTGAATATCCTGTGTTGTGTAAAGGAGGAATTACTCATGAACATGTACGGTAATCACATGCCTAACCAGGGCGTACAGGGTGCTATGCAGGGTAACATGCCTAATCAAGCCGTCCAAGGTGCTATGCAAGGTAATATGCCTAACCAGGCTGTCCAAGGTGCTATGATGGGTAATATGCCTAATCAAGCTGTTCAAGGCGCTATGCAAGGTAATATGCCTAATCAAGCTGTTCAAGGCGCTATGCAAGGTAATATGCCTAATCAAGCTGTTCAAGGTGCTATGCAAGGTAATATGCCTAATCAAGCTGTTCAAGGTGCTATGATGCATGGAAAAGAGAAAGAGCTTAAAGGCGATATGAAAAAATTATGTAACCGTTACAGTCAATATCACGCGAAAGTTAAAATGCAGGATGGAATGGAGTATGAAGGCATTTTAATGGATTCTGATGATGAACATATGTCAATGATGATCCCTCAAGAAGTCGAGGAAGATGAGGGGCCAGACATGAACAGACAATATGGACGATATCGCTATCGTAGATTCGGTCGTTTTTTCTTCCCATTAGCAGGAATTGCAGCGCTAAGTCTCATTCCTTATTATCGACCATATCCATATTATCCGTATTACGGATATCCACCATATTATTACTAAGAAAAAGGAAGCCATCACGGCTTCCTTTTTGCATTCTCAAAACTATATCATGCTAAATCGTTACAGCTAGTTTACCAAATTGATTCGCATCGCTTAAATGCTCAAATGCTTTCTCTATCTCATCTAACGAATACGTTTCATCAATGACAGGTTTAATTGAATGGTTTTCTACGAAAGCAATCATTTGATTAAATTCTTCTGCACTGCCCATGGTTGATCCGAGCAAATTGTATTGGCCATAGAAGAAGGAGCGCAAATCAAAATCAATTGAATCTCCTGTTGAGGAGCCGAAAATGACAAGAGTACCTCCTCGTTTCAATAAGTTCAGTGATCGATTAAAAGTAGCAGCTCCAACACTCTCAATCACAAGGTCGACCTGTTCATGTGCAGCTACTTTTTCCCAGTCTTCCTCATTGGAAAGAGCTTTGTCAGCTCCTAACTCAAGTGCAAGAGCTCTCTTCTCTTCACTTCTTGAACTCACAATGACTCTTGCACCAGCTGCTTTTGCGAATTGAAGAAGAAATGTTGCGACTCCCCCACCTATCCCTGGAATAAATACGGTCTGACCTCTCGTAAGCTGACCTCTCGTAAATAATGCACGATATGCGGTTAAACCAGCGAGTCCAACAACAGCTGCTTCTTCAAAGGATAAAGACTCAGGCTTTACTACAGCATTCTCAGCAGGTACCACAATTGTTTCTGCAAACGTCCCATGACCAGGGAACCCAACAATTTGAAATCCTTCTGGTGGAATCGCTGAATTTTCTTTCCAACCAAGTGAAGGATTAATGAGGACATGATCGCCAACTTTTACATCTTTTACTTTGCTACCCACTTCAATAACAACACCCGCTCCGTCTGATCCTAGAACAACATCCGGTTCAGAGGCACCGTGTCGCTCAGGAATCACTAGGTCACGATGATTAAGACCCGACGCCTTTAGTCTTATTTTCACTTCTCCACTTGATGGGGTTACTTCATTTAGTTGATCATGAAGAGCTAATCCTTCGTTTCCAGCGTGGCCTCCATGCACAAATCCTTTCATATGTATTCTCTCCTTTCACTTCCTTACAAGCATTCAAAATCGAGTGCTAACACTTCTGTCATGCCAATTTCTTTTAAGTATGCGACTACCTCTTGATGGGCTGGATGAGGTCCATATGCTTCTAGAGCTTCTCTTGATTCAAATCGAACCGTTAATCCACTTTCAAAGCCCTGACTCCTATCTGAAAAGTTAGTTCCAGCTTGAATATCGGCAATGCCAGGAATCTTGCCCTTTACCTGAATTAGCCTTTTCATCCCTTCTTCTTTCTGTTCCTTTGTTGTTTCATTACTAAACTTAAATAATACAACATGTTCAATCATTGTAACTCCTCCTTCTCTTTTCCTTATTTATACACAAAACAGCGCCTCGAAACAAATCCAAGGCGCTGTAACTCCTAATTATTTACTAATCCATGTGTACTCCTGACCCCAACTCTCTAGAGCCATTGACTTCACATTCGAGACGTTCTCTGACTCCACTGCGTAAGCATCTCCCTGTTCATAAGGATTATAGTGAAATGCGTACAACCTCGATGTGAATTCATCGAATGGGAGAGAACTTTCGCCAGGAAGTTCTCCTTGATCCATCACTGTACTTTCGATACCTTGACCCCAGTTTTGCGAACCATCATTGTTCGGATTATAGAAATAAACTCTATATTCTCCATCTGGGCTCTTGGCAATTCTTTGGATTGATACAGCATGGAAACCAAGCATCTTCCCATGAACATTTGTAATAAAAATGCCAACAGGATTCGGATAGATTAGTTCATAGTCATCGTTGTATTCAGGATGATGTGTAGCATAAAACAGTCTAACAAAACCAGGATAATCCGTTACACTACCTGTTATCGGTTCGATAACCGTACTAAACCCTTTTTGTACCCAGTCGCCATAGAAAGCTGGATTAACCCAGCGGTGCCCATCTTCTCCTCTAAGAGCGACTCGGCTCATCATCTCGCTGTATATACGATCAAGATGCGGGACAAGTACAAGCGATACAGGATCAAGCTCTGGATGTAGATCTGGTGCAAGTCCTCCATGAAGATCTTTGGAGTGAATGTGAATACCTTCGAACACCATATCAATATCACCATCACGTGCAGCTCTTGGAATAATCTCTAATAAATAACCTGGGGCGTGCTGAGCCCATAGACTAATTCCTCTCGCTGCCTGACAAGTTGGATTAAGACCCTGTCCAACCCCAAGAGGTTGACCAAGAACACTAATCACTCCAGCAAGTAAAATGCTGTTTGCTGTTAGCCCTTCTCCTTCACCTACTGTTTTGAAGAGTGCGCTCCGTACTTCAGGACGTATATCCAGTTCAATCAATCGCCTTAAGCCTGGCATTACTGGAGATGCAGACAATACTCCTCTTTCAAGTAATAGAGCAAGACCGTAAACCGATTGGCATGTTGAAGGGAAGAGAGCTACCTTAATAAGCTGGTGTACAAGTTCAGCGTGTTCTTCAAGATTCGCCTTCCCCTTGCCAGTCAACTGAAGCAAAATAGGAAGAAGGTGTGGAGATTTTCGACTCAAAAACCTTGCTAGAACGCTATGTTGCGGAGAGCAAAGTCCCGTATTTCTCATCGAAACTCCCAGCGCTTCACTCTCTTTACGCAACTCTTCAGTAGAGAGTGCCATCAGCTGTTTACGGTAATCATTTGGTAACGGATTTGCACTACTTAACTCTGACGCCCCTTCAACTGAAGCAATGTACTTCTCAAGGACATTGCGCTGTGTGTCACTTGTTTCCGTTTTCAACATTTCTTTGGCCATTCTTATCATTGAAACAGTCCGCTTCACAGTAATAGGACGCTGTGCTGTTAAGCGTTCAATTTCATGAATAAGTGTTTCCGATAGCGCGCTTGAAGAAAGATACTGTGAAATAAATCGAAACAGTCTCTGTGCTTCAACTGTGTTCTCCTTTTTCTCAATTCTAGACGCCTCCGAAGCATCTGGAAAAAGTAAATCCAGGTTTAGAGCCATAACTTCATTCAAGAAGTCCATCGCCATTTCCTGTGATACTTTAGGATGATTGGCTTTTCCATCTGCAATGGCTAACATACGCAAATCGCTGAGCATCTCAATAACATATGGAAGCCCTTTTGCCTGCAGAGAGCCTGCTACTAGTGGAGGTTGCAGCTTCGATGCATCCTCCCATGGACCGTCCTGAAAAACACCTGCATCATCAAATCGATGTGCGTATTGATAAAGTACTTCAAGCCCCTCTTCTGTTTCAAGGAGACGGTTTGCTTCTTGATAAACATCTGTTTGATAACGCGACTTCGCGTAAGAAGGAGCATCTTCGAGACGTGTCAAAAAGCGGGAAAACCTTGCAATCTTTCCTTCTGTTACTTCAGATGGCATGCTAAATTCTCCTTTATGGTAAAGATAATGTTCTATAAATAGAAGTCATACTTTTCATAGTCAACTAGTAAACGAGTCATTTCAGCACTATCATCTCCGAAGAAGAAGATCGTACCATAATGATTTCCAAATCCTACTCGCTCAGCCACTTTCCCTTGAGGTGGTGTAAACATATCATGTTTCTCAAATAACTCATGATTTTCAAGCTCTTCCGGAATGTTGAGCTCCTCAATAAAGTTTACATGTGGATGAACCATTAGACATCCAGCATAACCTCGCGCCTCATCTTCAGCAGGGAAGAATTCTCTTAATTCTTCTTCTGTCGTATTTGGATCACTACAAAGAATTTGAGCTTCGTATGCACTGAATCCGTAAGCGCGTTCAATTAAATCAAATATATGTCCACCAGGTACTCTCGCCGCTACCTCACCAAAATGAAGGGTACCATCAGGCATAACAAAATACTCTGGATGAATAACACCGTTCTCAATTTCAAATGCTTCGATTAGCTGTTCAATTGCTTTTCGAATGATTGGACGTTTCGCTTCAAGAGATGGGGAAGGCGGTACAAAGTTAGAGTATCCAAGCTTTACATACTCTGTGATATTAAGAAATTGAATTTTTCCTTTGTGGACGAAAACTTCACAAGAGAATTCTTGTCCATCTAGATGACTTTCCATTAGTAGAGGAAAATCAGTGTCTGTTAGTGCTTCAATATCTGCAGGGTCATCAATAGCTCGATGTCCCACTGATCCAGCCTTATCTAGAGGCTTACAGTGAATCGGTTCGTATTTATCTCCATCTACTTTCAGAAGAGCTTCGTTCACTCTTTTAAGAAAACGTTTTACATCTTCTTTATCTCTTGCTTCTTCAAACACGCCAACTTTAATACCGGCCATCTGTGCCTTACGTTTCATCATTCCCTTATCTCTTAAAAGGAGAGAACGGTTGAAAAGTCTTGGCTCTTCTCTAAAGCGTGAATTTAGAGCTCCTGCCCATTCGACACACTCTTCATAAAGGGGGACTGCAACCTCTGCACCTAATGCTTTAAGCTGCTTATAGAGTTTGTCAGAACCTTCATTTAATCTGTCAAACTCCCAACCTACGAAAGTGATGTCGTGTTTCTCGGCATATTCCTTAAAATCAGGAGGACCCACCACTACAAAAGGCCGATTCAACTTGTCACAGGCCTCAATTGCGGGAAGACTCCATCCAATCAATGCTGTTAAATATGGAATTGTCTTTCCTTCTGGCTGACTTTCTTGTAACGTCTGGTTCATTTCTAGCTGATCCAGTTCCATTTTGTTCTCGCTCCTTTATAAAATAGTAGAGAAGTCTTTCCTGACCTTCCTTATATAACGTAGCAGATATAACAACTTATTTTAACTAATATTCTGAACTTTCGCCACACAATTACAAAAGAAGTCAAAAAACGACATTATATGACACCTATATAATTGGAATAGGTCAGGAATACCGCTACTTATGTACTTCCCTCTTTTTGTAAAAATGTAACAAAAAAAGAAAGCCGCTCTGTTTAGAACGACTTCCTTTCCAACTATTACGCTTGTTTATTCACGACAATGTTACCTTCAATAAGTTCAACAGTGACTGATTTTACGTCACCCTCATCAACGAGTAGGTCTGCAATTCCATCTTCAACATGTTCTTCAATCACTCTTCGAAGAGGTCGTGCACCAAACTTTGGATTGTACCCTAATTCTGCCAGTTTCACTTTCGCATCATCACTAATCGTTAGTGATATATTTTGTTCAACAAGACTTTCATCTAATTCATGAATCATTAAATCTACAATCGTCACAAGACTTGTTTGCTCGAGCGAATTAAACGGAATGATACCATCAAATCGATTCAAGAATTCTGGCATGAAATAGTTTCCTAAACTTTCCATAACTCCTGTATAGCTCTCAGCTGAATCAAAGCCTACAGTAATTTTGCGTTCAGCAGTACCAGCATTACTTGTCATAATAATAACAGTATCTTTAAAGCTAACCGTTCTCCCTTGACTATCTGTCAAACGACCATCATCTAGAATCTGAAGGAACATATTTTGGACATCAGGATGTGCCTTTTCGACCTCGTCAATTAATAAGATACTATAAGGCTTGCGACGCACTCTCTCGGTTAACTGACCTGCTTCTTCATGACCTACATATCCAGGAGGTGAGCCAATGAGCTTAGAAACAGAGTGTTTCTCCATGTACTCACTCATATCAAGTCGAATTATTGCTTCTCTGTCTCCAAACATTTCTTCAGCAAGAGATCTAGAAAGTTCTGTCTTACCTACACCTGTTGGCCCCACGAATAGGAACGAACCGATAGGTCGATTCTGACGTTTTAAACCTGCTCTGCTTCTGCGAATCGCTTTTGCTACCTTGTTTACGGCATCTTCTTGCCCAACTACCTTCGTATTAAGTCTTTCAGCAAGGTTTTTCATTTTGGTTTGTTCATCTTCACGAAGTTTGCGTACAGGGATTCCTGTCTTACCTTCGATAATGTGCTGAATCTCTTCTATATCAATCACATTCTCATTCTTCGAAGAATGATTTACTGTTTCTTCAAGCTGTTTCTCAAGCTTAGACTCCTCATCTCGAAGTTTAGCAGCTTGTTCATAGTCTTCAGCATCTGTCGCTTTTTTCTTGTCTACAGCTATTTGCTGCAAACGTTTCTGAACCTCTTCATGGTTTGTTTCAGCAAATGTTAAGTTCATTTTCGCACCTGCTTCATCCAGTAAATCAATCGCCTTATCAGGAAGGAAACGATCTTGTATGAATCGGTTAGACAATGTTACACATGCTTTGATTGCTTCTTGTGTGTAGCTAACTTCATGATAATCCTCGTATTTCTGCTTAAGCCCATTTAGAATTTCAATCGCTTCTTCTACGGACGGTTCGTTTACCATGACTGGCTGGAAACGTCGCTCAAGTGCTGCGTCCTTCTCAATTTGTCGATACTCTTTAAGCGTAGTTGCACCAATAAGCTGCAACTCTCCCCTTGCGAGTGCTGGTTTGAGAATGTTTCCGGCATCCATTGACCCTTCCGCTGATCCTGCACCAACAATCTGGTGAAGTTCATCCACGAATAAAATGACGTTCTTTCTATTTTGTAGTTCCGAAATCAGTTGCTTCATTCTCTCTTCAAACTGTCCTCGAATTCCTGTGTTTGATACAAGAGACGCTACATCCAGTAAGTAAATTTCTTTATTTTTTAGCTTCGAAGGAACGTTTCCTTCAGAAATTCGAAGAGCAAGACCTTCGGCAATGGCTGTTTTACCAACACCTGCTTCTCCGATAAGAACTGGATTATTTTTATTTCTTCTATTTAGTGTCTCAATCACGCGAGCTACTTCTTGTTCCCTACCAATCACAGGGTCAATTAAACCAGCTTTCGCAGCATCAGAAAGATTTCGACCTAATTCATCAAGCAAGCCGCTTTTTCCGTTTTCAGTTTCTGCTTCAGGCACGTGTTCACTAGTTGAACCGTTTGATGGGTTCATAAAGGAGTTGAAGAAATCGTCTATTTGACCCTTTGGTGATGGAGCAGTTTGACCATTCATCACTTTTGTATAACACGTGCTACAAAGATGAACTCGTTTTCTACTCTCATTTACTTGAACATTCAATTGAACTGACGCATTATTTTGCTGACAATGATCACAAAGCATATGATGGCCTCCTTTTAATATATATCCTTAGAATTAAATTAAATATTGTTTAGTAAAAGGGCAAAGTAGTTGTTTTGACTTTGACTATCTTTGACCTTGTAACTTTATTATAATTTGACTATCTTTGACTTTCAAGTGATTTGCTTATCTTTTTCCTAAAATACTTAGAAAGAAAAAAGCCGAGACATAAGTCTCAGCTTTTTTTGAAAAGTTCTTTTTTATAAGATTGTTGTTTTTGAAAAGAGTTGGTATAAGAATTCCCAATTAGATGATTGGAGCGGAAGGATGCTCGACTCCTGCGGGACTAGCGGGACAGGTGAGACCCCACAGGAGCGTTAGCGACGAGGAGGCTCACCGCCCGCCCCGCGGAAAGCGAGCATCCTGGAGCGGAAAGCACGCATTACTCTTTTATCAACAATGTCTGCAAAAACAGCCTTTTGAATTGTAATATTTGAAATAAAGGAATTTTTTTAAGGGTTGGATAATAGATTGTAATAAACTACTTTTCGACAAAGGGTATACAAGTTTACTAGTACGGTAACAATGATGATAGATTATAAAAGGGAGGATTACCAATGAATGATTCCGTCTATCAATTGATTGTTGAAACGACCGTCAAACGAGTCCCTACCTGTCACGAGTCGCCTGGAGATTTCTTCATTGCCCTTGATGATCGAGACTACCCTTATTTAATTTTACCCACACCGAAAGAAATGTTCGATAATGATGACGTTTTTACTATTCGCTTAATTCCTGATCCACTAAACAGGTTTCGATTTGAAATGGACAACTCATTTACGAAATTATCATTCACTCGCTTTTTTACTTTTTTTGACGACAAATCCTATTACTTCGGTCCAGACGACAACATGCTTATCCATTTCCTGAAGTCGCCTGTTTATAAAAGTTATGTGGCATGGGTTAGTAATTTGTATTTCAAACGAATTGACGACCTTATTGAACGATATAACAATGAACAGCTACCAGAAGAAAGAAAATCAATTAAAGCGAAACTTTCTCGCCTTCTGATCGAAGCATAGTTCCCAATCGATCCACTTCATTCTGGACAAGCCGACATCCTTCTTCGAGTGTTTTATAAGAAAGATTAACAATGTCACCTTCGTTTTCATATGCTTTGTGCTCATACCGCGGGTCATAGTAATGAAGCAATAATCTCTCCACAATTGAGGCATAATTGTTGTCTTCAACTGCTGAGTAGATTTCATCTCGATCTTCATCAGAAAAACGCTTCTCGATCTTGTTAATGCCTCTCATAATCTCAACTTTATGTTGTTCAGGATGATACGTATTTAGGATCGTTTGAATTCGATAAGAAAGCGGGGCGTGGACTTGAATACGCGTCCCTTTTTGTTTTCCATCGAGAATGAAGTCAGGAATAATAATATTTCCAAGTCGCTTGCTTTCAGACTCAATAATATAAAAAGCGGTATCTCCAATCTCCTTTAATCTGTGATAGAGCTTTGCCTCAAATTCCTTCTGACTTCGCTCAGGCAAGTTAACCCTTCCAAATACTGATCCTCGATGAGCAGCAAGTCCTTCAAGGTCAACTACAGGATAACCTCTATTTTCCAAATCGTTTAGAATTTCAGTTTTGGATGTGCCAGTTAATCCTTCTAGAACAATGTATGGTGTATTTAGATTGGCTATATGCTCTAACCCTTCTGTCACCTTTTGACGATAAGAACGAATACCACCTTCAAGCTGATAGCATGAAAGTCCCATCATGTCATATATAACAGTCAAACTTTTGCTTCGCATACCTCCACGCCAACAATAAACCGCAAATTCTTCTCCACCAGATAGTTCTTTCGCTTTCTCATAAAATTCAGGAAGATATGGTGAAATAAGTGATATACCTAGTACTTTCGCTGCTTCTGTTCCTTTTTGCTTATATGTCGTCCCAACCAATTCCCTTTCTTCATTAGAAAAAACCGGTAAATTGATGGCCCCTGGAATATGAAATTTTTCATATTCGGCTGGTGTTCGTACATCAATAAGCGTAAGCTCTCTATCCAGAACATCATTTATCGTAATTGTCTTCATTACAATCATCCTTTGTTTCTATTCGTATTTTAAGTATAGCATCTACTCTTCTACAAGTTCAGAGTAACGGTTTATCTACCTTCAAAATGGGGAAGTTAATGGTGAGGTGAATAGTATGGAAACTTCAACAATGTTAACAGAAATTCGTACTACGCTTACTGAATGGGTTGGTGGACATTTAATTATTGAGAAGAAAGAACAAGACGATGTGGATAAGATAATTATGAAGATTGATGACTTTGCATTTCTACATCGTGGTAAGACCGTTGATGACTACACAGCATCAACACTTCTTCAGCTTAAGGGAGAAGGTAAAGTGATCTCCGATGAGGCTACTGTTCCACTTCCACACTCATTATTTGAAATTCCACTAGAGAATATCAACGAAGTGAACCACCAGACTAACGAACTAATGATAGGAAGTTCACGTGCTTCTTACCACATAAGTTACAATCCTAATTAACGGAAACCATCTGGTTTCCGTTTTTAATTTAATATAAAACACCCTAAGAATATCCTTTCTTACTCCTTAATATGCTGATGATAGATAGCTTTATCAGGAGGGATTCTATTGGATAAACAAGATGCAACTACTCCTAATCAGGAAGCACGCACATGGGCCATGTTTGCACATCTCTCTGCCTTATCAGGTTACTTAGTCCCTTTCGGAAATATTGTCGGGCCTTTAATCATATGGTCAATTAAAAGAGAATCTGATCCATTTATCGATAATCAAGGAAAAGAGGCATTAAATTTCCAAATTAGTATGACCATCTATACCCTTATTCTCGGGATTTTAAGTATTGTAATAATTGGGCTTATTCTGCTACCTGTTCTTTTCATTTTCCATCTTGTGTTTATTATTATTGCATCAGTTAAATCTAATCAAGGCGAAACATATCGTTACCCTTTAACAATTCGACTCGTGTCTTGAATTTCCAAGAATTTAGTATGTTCACACATAATTTAGCTATGTCCATGTTATAATGGAACTAAACTTATAATGTGGAGGGTCTGCTCTTGGCTGCTAAAGAAAAAGAATGGAACCGTTTTACTGTTTGGGCACTAGCGTTTATGGTATGGGCTGTGCCAATCGCTTTCATAGTCGGTTTTTACATCACAACAAGACCGCAATAAAATCAGCGTATATACGCTGATTTTTTTATTGTATCGAAAACTATGTTTTAGCTCTCTTTTAGTTGGGAAATAGTATTACTACAACAGTTTAAAGGAGGATATTTCCCATGAAGGAATATACAGTAGCACCAAATAAAGATGTAACAGGTTGGTACGTTAAAATTGAGGACATTGCACCAACAGACTTATACAAAATGCGTTCAACTGCGATTGAGAAAGCAGAAGAACTAGCTCAGGAAGACACACCTAGCCGCTTGCTAATTCTAAACGAACAGCATGAAGTTGAAGAAGAACGCACATTTTAATGAATATACATAGAAATCCCCTTCACGAATTCGTGAAGGGGATTTCTATCGTTCTAATTATTTTAAGACTCTTATCGTAGACATTGTTGCTATAAGAGTGAGGGGGGAATTCTGCTTCAGGATGCTCGCTTTCCGCTCCAATCAGCCAAGTTTGATTCTTAATACAAAAATTCTCTCAAAAGCAACAATCTTTGAAAAAAGACCCTTTTAGAAAAGATCCTTATATAAAAAAGCGAAGGGATAACCCTCCGCTCGTTCATTATGAATTCTGATTTCCTCCGCTTTTCTTACCGCCTTTTTCTCCAATCTCACGATAGAATTCCTTATCTTGATTTTTGGAGGTTTGCTCTCCGCCTTTTTCTCCAATTTCTTGATAGAACTCTTTATCATGCTCTCTAGCTGTTTTCTTTCCGCCTTTTTCACCGATATCTTCATAAAATTCTTTACCATGTTCATTGGATGTTTTGTTTCCACCCTTTTCTCCAATTTCCTGGTAAAATTCTTTATCATGTTCCTTAGCTGTCTTTTCTCCACCTTTTTGTCCAATATCTTCGTAAAAATCTTTATTATGTTCCCTTGCTGTTTTTTTACCACCTTTACGGCCTGCTTCTTCTCTACTCATTTTGTCATTATTGTTCGTCATCTTGAATCCTCCTCAAGTATTGTTAATTATTTTAAGTAACACACCTTCAGTCGTCATGAAAACAATGTTCTAGTAGAAAGGTAACTATACAACATAAGAGAACAAGTTAACTGTCTTGAAAACCGCTCTTCTTACCGCCTTTTTCTCCAATCTCTTGATAAAATTCCTTGTCTTTATTCTTGGAGGTTTGCTCTCCGCCCTTCTCACCAATCTCCTGATAAAATTCTTTGTCATTTTCTTTAGCTGTTGTTTCTCCACCTTTTTGACCGATATCTTGATAGAATTCTTTATCATGCTCTCTTGATGTCTTGTTACCACCTTTACGGCCTGCTTCTTCTCTACTCATTTTGTCGCTATTGTTATCAGCCACTTTACATTCTCCTTTCATTTAATTTTTATTTGGTTTCCGCTACACTCGTTGTATTCCACGATATCTCTTTTACAAACGGGATAATGGTGTTATTTTACATTTTTGATTCTATCTTACTAAATATAGAAAAAGTATCTTTCAAAAGAAAAACGCCCCCATGACGGGGGCGTTACACTTAAGAATAGTACACATGTATTGGTTTCTCATATTTTTTTGAAAGCTTCTCAAGAGACTTCTTTACATTGATTAGGTCATCTTTATCGATTCCACAACCAATCTTTATTTTAAATCCTTTTTCTTCGAATGGCTTTAATTCTTTAATCATATGTTCAAACGATTTAAGCCACGCAGGATAATTTGTTTGAAGTCCTGCAGGTTTATATTGACCGTATAAATTCGCAATGATTCGTTTATTATCACGGCTTAAAGCAAACGAGCACTTACCGAGCTTTTTTTTCGGCGAAAATGGAAAGTCTTCATCTGCTTTTGCTGCTTCAGGGTACGTTTCCTTTACTGACTTTGCAATACCAACATCCATGGCATTAAAACAGTCACATTGATGAGCTATAACGGTACAATCACTTTTAAGAAGGTTTCCTTTTTCTAAACTGATCATACATTCACTCTCCTTTGTAGAGAACCCTTTTGTATGATTATAAAGAAAATTCTTTTAATTTCAATAGGAATATTTTACTTCCTTCTGCATAATATGATAAGTTTCGCTATATTTAGAACGCTTTTGTAAACGTAACTACTTCACGAATACGTACACAATCGTTATTTCGAAATATTTGCTGCATCGGTTCATTGTCTATTCCCGTACTTCCAATATAATAAGAGGCACCCTTTTGCTTTAGAAGCTTTAATCCAATATGGTGAACAATTGTACCAAGTCCTTTGCCCCGCTGATTAGGTAATAATCCATAATAAAATAAGCGCCCTTCTTCTGTGGTTCCTGGTTCAATGATTGGTATAACTACTCCAAGCGGTATCCCCTCCTTGAAGACAGCATAACAACTCGTTTTATATTGAACACCAATTTCCTGCTTCATTCCTTCATACTGTTCTTCTATGGAATAGTTTGAAGGAGCATTCATTGAGCTACTCATAGAAATCTCCCACATATGAAGAAACACATCAACTCCAACCTCATCTGCAGATAAAAAAGTGATATTACAATTATAATTATAGGAAAGGGTTTCCATAGAAAGATCATTGATATATTCTAATGAGCGTGATTTTAAAATATACAACTTTTTCTTCAATTGCTGAAAGTTTCTATCGAAAGATGAATCAATTGTAATAGTAACGTGCTGAACTTGTTCTTTCAGAGCTAACTCTTCCAGTCGTTTAATAAAGTGTTCCAGCTCATCATCTGGTTCTAACTTCTCCAGATTTTCAACCGCTAGATAATATGGACGACCATCAAGTAATTTCACACCTGCGTCTCGTTCACTTTGCGTTAAAATTGACTCCATTTTATCCTTGACTGTTCTGCATATAAACTTCTTCAAATGGCTGTACCACAACAAACCCATCGCCTTCAAATCTCATTTGAACGGACTCTCCACTACCTCTGCCAAAGAAGGACTTCAAGGATATATCCGTTTGAAATTTTGGGTCAAGGTGACCAGACCATGCTACTGTTGCATTAGGATCTGTAATGACAGGCTTTCCAGGAGTTACCCGAATCGTTAGAGGCTCATAATGACTTGTTATAGCAACCATACCTGGTCCTTTACATGTTACATTAAATAAACCACCGGCCATCATACCTGTAATCCGTTTCATCATTCTTATATCCCATTCAATTCCATCTTCAAATGCTAATAAATCATTCCCATTCACACTAATTGATTCGCCATGACCCAAATGAATAATGGAAATCTTTTTCCCTGCATCCGCAAGATATAGCTTCCCATTTCCCTGTGCTTTCATCAGCGATGCACCTTCACCTGTTAGTGCCTTCTTGAACATTTTCCCTAACCCATGCTCAAGGATACCTTCTCTTTCAAATTTAATTTCACCATTATACGTAATCATACCGCCTGCTTTAGTCCATACACGCCCATTTAAATTCACTTCAAGAATTCTCGGTGTCTCAAGTTCAAAGAACCCCTCGCCTTTATCCTTCTGTTCAGTTGACTGTATAAATTCTTCAATTGAATATCGATTCATTTCTGATCTCCCCTTCCATTCTCTTCTTACGTAATACAATAACTAATCGTTTCAATTTTGAGTAAATTATTTCGAGATAAATTGTTTGTGAATAGGTTTTGAAGGGTAAATTAACCCTAATACAAGCGACTAGGAGGTATCGAGATGATTATCGTATATATAAGTATTGCAATTGTCGTTCTATCACTTGTCTACTTAGGTTACATAGCAGTAAATAATCTAAAAGAAACGAAGAAATCATTAACGGATCTTTCTGAAACTGCTGCACGTTTTCAAGAAAAAGTTGATAAAATTAACGATGAAACAAACCAATTAACAGAAACTACTTCTACAATATCTAATGGGATTCAAACGAAGAAGGAAACGGTGCAAAGTGTTATTGAAACAGCTAAGGCTTCACCTGAACCTTTCAAAAAGCTATTCTCATCAATTAAAAACACGCCAAATCCACAGCGTGAAACATCTGATTCTCAATTAACTGAAATTGGTGACAAGCTTATTGATTTGTGGGGCCGCTACCGCGTGAAGCGAAAGACAAACGAAGCGGAGTAAGGGCATTGCCCTTACTTTTTTTCGTCCAAAAATTTTTCTTAGGTGGGCTATTTATGAAGCAAACAAGACAAATTATTTTCTTTATAGTAATGACTTCTTCACTTTCAATAATATTCTTCACTTCTTTGTCACCTCAATGGAAGTGGATCTCTGGTATAACGTATAGTGTCATTTTACTTTCCATTATATTTGTTCTTTTACTAGAGGGCCGTTCGCCATACAAAACATTACTTTGGATTTATGTTCTTATTTTCTTTCCAATCATTGGGTACGTATTCTTCCTATTTTCTGGCCAACTCGAAGTGAAAGGACACTTATTTAAAGAAAAACGATCAAATGGACTTAAGTTCTTCCAACAGTACGTTAACTTCCCTCCTTCAGAACATTGGAATGAATTATCTGAACGAAACCAGAACTTCTCTAACTTAATTGCAACAATGGTTTCAAGTCCAATAAGCATGAGATCTAGCACAAAGCTATTGCTTAACGGTAGTCAAACCTTCTCTTCAATCAAAGAAGAAATTCAGAAGGCAGAAACATATATCCATATGGAATACTATACGTTCCGCTCTGATGAACTAGGAAAGTCTATTATTGACTTACTTATTGAGAAAGCAAGAAAAGGCGTTGAGGTAAGGGTACTATACGATTCAATCGGTAGCCATAACCTCTCTAAAGCTTCCAAAAAAGCGTTAAGGGAGGCTGGTGCAAGCGTACAACAATTCCTACCAATCAAATATGGCTTCTTTAATCAAACAGTGAACTTCCGCAATCATCGCAAAATTATCGTTATTGATGGGAAGACAGGTTTTGTTGGTGGCCTTAATATCGGTGACGAGTATGCTGGGGATATGAACAACATGCGCTTTTGGCGCGATACCCATGTTCTTGTAAAAGGTGAAGTTCTTTCTGCCCTTCATGCAGTATTCCTAATGGACTGGTTCTACATGTGTGGAGAAGAATTAAACACAACAAAATACCTTGAAATGTATGAAGTAAAAGGGGACGGGGGTACACAACTTGTAGCAAGTGGTCCTGATACAAAACGAGGGGCGATGTCTGATCTTTATTTCAGTCTAATTACATCTGCGCAAGAACGGATCTGGATCGCTACACCTTATTTCGTTCCAAACAAAGCGATCCGGACTGCCCTTGCGATGGCGGCAATGAGAGGTATTCAAGTAAGGTTGATCGTACCTGAAGTAAGTGATGGATTTCTAACACAATATGGTACAAGGTCCTACTTTTCAGAACTTCTTGATTATGGTGTAGAAATTTATATGTATCAGAAAGGTTTTTTACATCAAAAAATCATGATTATCGATGAAGACATTGCGACGATTGGAACAGCGAACATGGATATGCGATCCATGAATCTAAATTTCGAAGTTAACTTGTTTCTATTTCAAGCCAGCACGGTAAATGATCTTGTAGAAGCATACAAAAACGACATAAATGACTCGGTCAAAGTTACTAAAGACTCCTACAGCAAACGCGGCTTGAAGCATCGCACGAAAGAATCTTTTGCAAGGCTCTTCTCACCCGTCTTATAAACTTGACCAATCTTTCTTTAAAAGAGAATGCATGAGTAAATCCATGTAGTTCCCGCTAGCATATATATAGTCTCGCAGGAGACCCTCTTCTTGGAATCCTAGCTTGGTAACGAGTTTCCTAGAAGTTGTATTATCAGGGTGAATTAACGCACCAATACGATTAATCTGTAATTCACGGAAGGCAAAGGAGATGATAGCTGTTAAAGCTTCTGTCATGTAACCTTTGCCTTCTTCTTCTTGTTTTAACTCATAACCTATCTCTATTCGGTTAACTCTCTTTGCCCAGTTATGGAAGCCGCATGTGCCAATTAAGTTACCAGTTTCTCGACACTCTATGCCAAATCGAATCGCCTGTTGATTATCAAACCCTTTTCTAAAGCTCATTAACATTCCTTCTACTTCTTCTAGATTGCTAATCATGTCACTACCATAGTATTTCATAGTGTGGGGGTTTGAGAAGATGGATAATAAAGCAGGTAAATCTTCTTCATCCAATTCTCTTAATTTGAGGCGTTTCGTCACTAGTTCTGGGAAATGCTTTTTAGTCACTGTTTTCATTCCTTTATTATGAATTAGTTAAAAAAGCTTAAAGAACGCACAATATGCATTCCTTAAGCATGGGGGAAAACAACTTATTTTAAGGGGTCTCTTTAATAACGACTAAACTACATAAAAAGTTTCATTATTCTTCAAATTCTTTTTCTTTAATCTTTTACATGATAAGATTTCATTAAATAACCGTAGGGTCAATTTAGATATGATGCAGGAGTGATGATGATGAAACAACTTTATCTAATTAGACATTGTTCAGCAGAAGGACAGGAAGCAGAGGCCTCATTAACAAAAGAAGGGCGTAATCAAGCCGTTCAACTTGCGAACACCCTTGGTTTCGTACCCTTCGATAAATTATATAGCTCCCCGTTTAGACGTGCGACACAATCTATTGAACCTCTTGCGCTTGCGTTAGATAAACCAATTACAATTGATGATCGTCTTAGTGAAAGAAAATTAACAGCCGAACCAATTGATAACTGGCTAGAAGAACTTGAAAAAACGTTCAACGATCCCTCTTATAAACTTGGTGGTGGAGAATCAAGTGAGGAAGCTGCATGCAGGGGTTTGGAAGTCCTAGAGGAAGCAATTCAACATACGAAGGAAGTCGCTTTACTCATGACACATGGCAACCTCTTAACTTTACTATTACGTCATTTCGAATCGTCCTTAGGATTTGATACATGGAAATCATTAACTAACCCAGATATTTATTGTCTAACTTTCAAAGATGATTGCTATGAATCAATGAAGCACATAAACCTAGAGAGGCAAGGGTTATAATGAATATTGAACGTTTCCATTGCTGTGCCACATGCATTCATTACGAAGTTGTTAAGAAAGAACAGACTACCTATCGGTGCGCAAGACTAGGCTTTGAAACAAGACCTATATATCAATTTAATTGCTGGGAACCAAAAGAAGTCGTTAAGAGAAAAATGGAAAAAGAGAACCGTCAATTAGATTGAATGCTTTTCCCTTTGAGTATTAGTGGAGTATATCTTGAGGATGTATCTATTTCCTTTACGTATTATAAAGGCTGTTTTCGTAGACATTGTTGCTATAAGAGTAGTTGTTGATCTGCGCTCCAGGATGCTCGCTTTCCGCGAGGCGGGCGGTGAGCACCTTCCGCTCCAATCAACTTTGAAAGGTGAATTTTGTATACCAAACCCCTTTAAGACAACAATCTTTAAGAATAGAGCCTAAAAAAATGACCTCCTTGCTAAGGGAGGTTAAAAAGTTACTTCAGGATGTGCCTGATAACATCAATTCCTCTTTCCATTTCTCTATTTGATCATTCGGAGCTTCCCAACTAATCCAAGAAGCCATAATCTTCACATCAGTCGATTCTACAACCCAGTACTCATATCTTTTCTCATTAATATTTCGATAGATCCCTGTCCTCTCAATCCTCATCCTCTTCTCCTCCTCTTTCCTATTCATTTATTATTACCCGTAAATAGACTCGTATAAAATACATTTTGTTCCTAGAATTGATTTACGTATGAAGTTGTATCCTCTTACCACATACTAATAACAAACCTACTTGTGGAGGATATTGACAGATATGGAGCACAATAAATTCAAAATTATTCAATCGAGCTTTTGGTTTATTCCAACCTTTTATGGTGTCGGAGCATTTATCGCTGCAATTGTTACACTTCTCTTTGATCGATACATTATTCAAGGAAATGCCATTATCCTTCCATACTTCTTCTTTGCTTCTTACGATACAAGTGTGACCATTCTTAGTACTCTTGTATCCTCTATGCTAACGATGACAACCATTACGTTTTCAACAATTATGGTTGTTCTTACAACATATTTATCTAATTTTTCTCCCCGTACCCTTCAGAACTTCATAACAGATCGTATCACCAAAAGAGTTCTAGGAATTTTTGTGGGCGGTGTTATTTACTTTATTATTCTTCTACTCTTAATTGAAGAAAGCAATAAGGACACTGTTTATATTGCGCCAGTGTTCGCCGTTGTTTATGCCATTATATGTGTTGCGTATTTTGTTTTCTTTATTCATCATGTCTCAAATTGGATTCTTGTTGGTAACTTGATACACCACATTACTAGTAACACGTTAACGACAATTGATAGGGCTTATTTAGATTTCGAAGAAGCGAATGAAGGTGAAATTGCCTCTTGGGATTCATGGGAATTGGACGAAATTAAAATGAAAAGTCCTACAACAATTCGAGCTTCTAGATCTGGCTATCTTCAGAATATTGATATTCCGGATTTAATAAAACTCGCGACTAATCAAGACTTTATTGTTAGGCTTGAAAAAGATATTGGAGAATATGTGGATGAAGGAACGATTATTTTCTCTTATTGGTCCTCTACAACTAAGCCTGATGCATCCAAACTATTAAATACTCTTTCTCTTGGCACAGAGCGAACAACCGATCAGGATATTGAATATGGCATTCAAAAGTTAGTAGAAATAGCTTTACGAGCGATTTCACCCGGAATAAACGATCCTAATACTGCGATCAATTGCATTAATCGTCTTGGCAAAGTCCTATCCCGATTAGGACAAAAGCATATTCCAGAGCCGCTCTATCATGATACCAAGAAGAATTTACGTGTCATTACTAAGCCAGTAACGTATAGTACCTACTTATACAAAAGCTTCTATCAAATTAGACACTACGCTAGAGAAGACGTTTCAGTTCTTGCCTCCATTCTTCAATCATTAGAAATCGCTGCAGAAGGTAATAAACACGATACTCATGAAACCATTTGGGAATTCGGTCAATTTGTTATTAGAGGGTTTGATCCTAACGTTCTTGATGAGTTTGATCATCGCTACATTAATGAAAAACTTGAGAAGCTGGCTGATGCTACTGGTTTTCATGATGCCTATCAACCACTTTCTCGTGAGTAGTAACAGAAAAAAACGGCCTCTAATGAGACCGTTTTTCTATCAATTAACATGATCTAACCATTTTTCCATATCCTCTAATGTAAGAGGACCGACTCGTTTCTCTCGAATAATCCCTTCCCCATCAACCATAAATGAAGTTGGCATTGAGATCACTTTGTAAAGGTTCTCTCCTACATTTCCTTCTCGATCCATTAGAATTGGAAACCTAAGTTGATTTGCTTCCACAAAGGCAGGGATAGCTTCCTTATCAGGCTCAAACTTAGTGAAATTAACTGATAAGACGGTAACCTCTTCACCGTGGACATCCGCAAAACTTTGGATGTCCGGCATCTCTTCTTTACAAGGGGGACACCACGTGGCCCAGAAATTAAGGAATACTGGTTTACCTTTGTAATCTGAAAGGCTAACCTCCTCCCCATCAAGCGTTGTTAGAGTGAAGTCTGCGGCTTTATCACCAATTTCTGTACCAACACTTCGATCCGCTATAACCGTATTATATACGCCCCATCCTAGTGCTATTGCTAGAACGAGCAATACAAACTTCTTTATCATATGCCTTCGCTCCTTTTTCTTCAAAGGTCAGTCTAGCTCAAAGAAGTCGTCATGTACAAAAATTTCTTCTCTCTCTACTGCATCCTGTTTTGAAGCAAGTACAAGACCGAGCGGTGTATCTGTTTCTTTATCATTTACAATCTCAAATGACAAAGATGATTTACTTGCTTCTTTAATATATTTAGAAAGCATTGAATACGGTAAATCACCATTAAGATAAAGAATCCCATTGTGAATTCCCTTCAATTCTCTTTTAACCTCTTTGTAGACAGCTTGCTGTGCTACTTGTCTTTTAGTAAGAGCCACAAACACCCGCTCTCTAAAGGTTGATAAATATAGTGCTTTTTCAGCCGGCTTCAGTTCAGGTGTACCATGTATTCCAGCATCAAGAACTCGCTTAATATCTTCGTTCACGTTTGCCACCTCATTTTGTAGAATAGTTCTATCTTCTCACAGAATCTTAATTCAATGCCAGTTAGAAAGGCTTATCTCTACCATCCTATAATAGAGTTAACCATTCATAAAGTGAAGGTTCTGTTAACAGGTTCATAAAAAAGGCTCTTTTCGTATGCTTTGTTCCTATAAGAGGAGTGGTTGATTTCCGCTGCAAGATGCTCGCTTTCCGCGGGGCGGGCGCTTAGCCTCCTCGTGGCTAACGCTCCTGTGGGGTCTCACCTGTCCCGCTAATCCCACAGGAGTCGAGCAACCCTCCGCTCCAATCAGCTAAGAAAGTCGGGTTCTCTATAGAAAAAACAACAATCTTTTAGAAAAGAGCCTAAAGAAAACACTCACGCTACTCAGCGTGAGTGTTTTTCTTATAGTCATTGAGCATAATTAATCGTTCCATCATCGTTGGATGACCGTATTTGAAATACTTCACAATAAAAGGTGGATTAACCTCATTTAGACTATTCACAGTAAGTGTTTGAAATGAACCAACCGCTGCGTCTACATCATCCGTCATTTCAATCGCGTATTGATCTGCCTCCATTTCGGCATGTCTTGATATAGCAAGTTCTACTGGACTTGCTATAAATGACATAACGGAGAATAAAAGAAACAACGCAGGTAAGGAAGCAAGATCAGATTCAGAAGACACTCCCCAGGATTTGCCCCATTTCCGTATCATCCCGCCAAGAAGTCGATAGGCGAGATAAAGACCAATCAAACTTGTACCGAGTGCCCCAATTAAGTTCCCATAAAGATGATTCATCACATAATGACCCATCTCGTGAGCCATGATGAAAAGAACCTCATCATCATCTAGCTTATTCATCGTTGTATCCCAAAGTACTATGCGAAGATTCGAACCAATTCCCGAAACATATGCATTCATGGCATTTGTTTTCTCTGACATGTTAACTTCAAAAACTCGATTTGCAGGAATATCTGCTGTTTCAGCCATATCAAGAATTTGCTCTTCCAATTCTTTATCCGACAAGGAAGTAAAATCATTGTATAGAGGATCAATTACTACAGGTTGAATATACATCATAAATGCGAGATAAGGGATCATCAATCCCCATGCTGCAAGCCACCATTTCTTCTTGAAGCGTTTTATAAGTGCATAGAGAACACCAATTACTAGTGAAGTTAGTCCAACATCAATCCAAAATGAAATCATCTCATCTTTCATCCATCCGGAAAATGACTGAGTATTAATGCCATACTTAATTGAAAGTGATCTTGCCCAATAATGAAGCGGAAAAGTTAACACCCAAGTGAAGGCTGTCAATAGAAGAATGTATAGAGGTACAATGACAATCTTCATTTTTGAAATACCTTCACTAAATTGTTTAAAGAGCTTAGATAAACCAAAGCCTAGAATGCCCAAATAAATAATCCAATCCAATGGAATCGCAAGAAAGGATAAAAAGCTTCTGTAGCGAGAATACTCTTCTGAAAGTTGAAGCTGTCGATCTGTCATGAAGGTTGCTGGATCGGCTGCTGTTCCCTTATAAGCGTCTGGTACTCCGAAATCAGCCCAGTAGAACAAATAAAGCCCCATAAAGAGGGCATAAATGGAGAAGCCCAGAATAATCCAGGTTATTCGTTTTTTCATTTTCAATCTCCTCCCAATGCTATCTCTTTACCAATAGTACGAGCAAATCCTTTTTTTAGAACTATCTCTGCTTAATCATATCCACTTGCATTCTTTCAAGCAAGTTCAGATCAATGATAGCCATTAACCAACAATGAAATTCACAACTTAAACTTCACAAAAAAAGAAACCGACAGAAGTTCTGTCGGCCTCAAATTTGCTTATTTTTCTACATATAAGTTTGTGCGATCGTAGGTGTGATCAAAACGGTTTAGGATACCGCAATCCGGGCATTCTGCCAGAACGTGTAGTTCTACAATAGGTGCCTGACTGCTTTTTGTTGTAATCCCTGTTGCTTCAACCCGATCATCTAATTCATTTTTCTTGCTTGCAAGAGGGATAAACCAAGTATACTCATTGTCACACATACGGCACGTAGCTTTTTCTTCTATTTCTGTTGGTTTCATCATCGTTTTTCCATCTCCTTTTGCAGAGTATTTCAAAGACTGCGAGAACAAGGGTCCGGAAAACCTCTTTATTTAGCTGGGAATCCCTTCCTGTAGAAAGAAGTTCCCGTTAACTCAAAATTCAAACATTCATACTTTATTAAGTTAGCTAATTTTGGAGAGAGTGTGGCTATAAAGCGGTTGATTTGCGCTCCTGAGGGATCTCACCTGTCCCGTTAGTCGCGCAGGAGTCGAGCGCTGCTTTCTCTATAGAAAAATCTTTTAAGCCCTATAGAAAAAAGACATTTACTTAAACTAGTTAGACAGTAAATCTTCATCCATTATTTTATAAATGGCATGAGCCACCCCATCCTCTTCATTGCTTTTCGTTACGAAAGCTACACTATTCTTAATTTCCTGATCTGCATTTCCCATCGCAATTGAATAAGCCGCTTTTCTTAACATGGAAAGGTCATTGTAGTTGTCACCAATAGCAGCAGTATGCTTCATATTTAATCCTTGATCAGCAACAAATGTTTCGAGCGCTAGGCCTTTTTGTGCATTCTCATGGTTAATTTCAAGGTTTTCTTTACCAGAGGATGTAACAACGGTTTGTTTAATATCATTCGCTTTAGCTGAAGCGCGATTTAAGCGCTCCTTATCAGAAGAGAAGCTAAGAAACTTATAAACATGAAGTTCGTTATCCTCTATCAACTCATTAAAATTATCTACTGTCTTTAAAGATAAGCTCTCAAACTGTCGCTCTGCACCAACCTTCATTTCTTCTTCTGTTAAATTAGGGTTGGAACTTCTCATCATATCGATAATTAGTTCAATTGTTCCGTCATAGTCATGTGTAAATACACCTTTATTTGTGAAAAGTTGATAATAAATACCTTCCTCATCTAGAATATCTTTAACAGAGCGAACTTGCTGGTCATCAAGGTAAATCGCATGTTGAATCTCGCCCTCTGTTGAACGTATTTCTGCACCATTGTAGCAAATGATCGGGAGTGTTAAACCCGTTCCTTCAAGGGGTTTCAAAGCGCCATCATAGGCCCTCCCAGTATTTAGTACTACCGTTATATCCTGACTTTGAGCTTCTCGAATGGCGTTCACATTCTCAGAACTGACAGATTGTTCATTCGTGAGAAGCGTTCCGTCCATATCAATTGAAATACATCGCATAAAATCAACATCCTTTTCCATTTTAATAAAACTTGGATTAAACAAAAAAAGAGCTTTCAAAAAAGCTCTCTAGTAGGTATTATCTTTTGTTATTCATAAAGTAGTCAATAAATGAGGAAAGCATCTCTACAGATTGGAACCAGACAAGCGATAATGCAGTCATCGAGAAAAACCCAACCATTAATATGCGAAAGAAATGCATGTTATTTCCTCCTTTTTTAAGCTCTATAATTTGGTTTGTATTAGTTATATCACATCTAACAAAAATTTGTAATCAAATAATTTTGCTTATCACGAAAAAAAGTAGGCATATGTGCTAAGTACACTCACAGACACCATCACAACGATAATCAAGTTTGCACCAAGATAAGCAGCCAAAAACGCAGCACCCGCTCCAACGATACCAAACATGATATTATCACTAATCGTTAGAACACCAGGAAAAATTAAAGCACCTAGTATTGCAAATGGAACATTTTTCAATACATTCTGTACAGAGGATGGAATGTTTTCAGATTTAAAGAATACGAGTGGTATCATTCTTGGAATATACGTAACAATGGCAAGACCTAGAATAATCATTAGCATCGTACTACTCATTTTTATTCCTCCCTATAATCCACTCGACGAGTATGGATGACAGTAGTGTTGCAAGTACTATCGCCCAACCTGTTGAGAAATGTGCCCATGTGAACAAGCTGTTTAATAACGCAGCAACTCCAGCTAGAAAAAGTACTTTCCTACTCTTTTTAGCTGAAGGGATCAACAATCCGATAAACATCGCATATAGGGCAACACTCATCCCCTGTTGAACCACACTAGGAAGTGAAGCACCTACTATGTATCCTCCTCCTGTGAACGCAACCCAACTTGAATAAGAAATGAGACAAAGTCCATACATATAGCCTGTCGTTATTTCTCCGTGTTTTGTAGCTGATACTGTGAAAGTTTCATCCGTTATTCCAAAAGCATAAATCGCTTTTTTCCATGGCGTATCTTCCATAACCTTTTCATTTATGGAGGCACTCATTAATAGATGGCGAATGTTAACTATGAAGATCGTAAAAATAATTTCAAAAGCGCCGGTGCCTATCGCAAGTAGACTAAGAGTAATATACTGAGCAGCTCCTGCAAATACAAGCACGCTCATTAAAACAGCCTCATAAAGGGTGAGACCTGTGGTTCTTGCAAGTAATCCAAATGTGAGTGCAACTGGCATATATCCAATAGCAATACTAATACCTGCTTTCAGCCCTTCTGTAAATCCAGATTCACTTTTTGTTACACTAGTTATAGCCTGCATGAAACCCCTCCTACTGTTATCACTTGTAAAATATATTAAACTTATTGTATGTTATATTAAACAACTCTTCAACAAAAAATGAATCGAATAGGAGAAGTCAATGGAAGACCACTCTTTAACAAAGCAAATTGGTGTGAAACTGAAGAAACTACGCCTTGAAAATCGATTAAGCCTTGACCAACTATCCACGAGATGTTCTGTCAGTAAACCCATGCTCGCTCAAATTGAACGGGGTGCTTCGAACCCAACGGTAAATACGTTATGGAAAATCGCTAATGGACTTGGTGTATCCTTCACAGCTTTCATTGATGAGGAACAACCTGTCATCAAGAAAGTGAATCGAAATGAAATAGAGCCTCTAATTGAAGAAAGTGGAAAGATGAAAGTAATTCCACTCTATCCAATGGAACCGGGCAAATCCTTTGAAACATTTTATATTGAGCTAGAACCAGGATGCGATTACCACTCAAATCCTCATCCAGAAGGTGTGGAAGAGTACTTATTCGTAGAAGAAGGGGCTATATCTCTCGAAGTTGAAACACAATCTTATACAGTTTCAAACGGGGAAAGTTTGCGGTTCACTGCAAATTACCCTCATTGCTATCGGAATGAATCTGAATCTTCCTGTAAGGCTATGATGATTATTCATTACCCTACATCTTTCTACTAACTATATACAAAAAGCGCTCACTTGGGAGCGCTTCTACTGATTAACATTATATTCAATAGCTCTTGTCTTCTTTTCAATTGTTAGATCAACTGTTTCTGACCAGAGTTCACCAAAACCAGGATGAGGAGAATAAGGATAACTGAAATCTTCATCCCTCCCTGCCATTTCCAATGCTAACGTTGCCTTTTCAATCAGCTCAACTGCTCCAGCTCCAATAGCATGAAAACCAAGAAGAAGATGACTTTCTTTATCTCGAATCACTTTTACAACACCTTCTGTTTGTCGAAGCAAGCTAGCGTATCCATTTGCTCGCATAGGACTGCTCTCAGCAATCACTTGATAACCTGCTTCTGTAGCTTCTTTTTCAGTTAGACCAACTGTTGCTAGTGGAGTTTGAGTTTGGATGATTGTAGGCATACATTCAAGTGCAAATGCAGCAGCTACACCACAACAATGATCTGCAGCTGTCTTGCCCTGTTTAATTGCCTTAATAGCTAAAGCTGGCCCATCTGTTATATCTCCACAGGCATAAATTCTTGAAATTGAGGTTTCACAAGTTTCATTTATTCTAATATAGTTCCCTTTTACCTCAATACCTCCCTGCTCTAAACAGAGGGACTCAATGTTACTTATTCTTCCTGCTGAATAAGCGATCTTATCTGCTTGTACTTCAAATCGCTCCCCTGTTGATTTTATTCCTTCAAAAAAGAGGTTTTCATTGGTCACCACATTACATTCTGAAGCACCAGTAATCACTCGGATTTTCTGTTTTTTCAACTGTCTTTGCAACTCTCTTTTGATCGTTTCGTCGATGTCACCGATGAGTGAGTCACATTCCGTAACAACCGTAACCTCTGCTCCTAGAGCTTTGAACGTACTTGCTGCTTCTATAGACATATAGTCTCCGCCATAGATCACAAGACGACGAGGAACAGAAGGCACCGTATAAAGCTGTTCGACAGAAATGACGCCAGGAATGTCTTCAGAAAGAAAATGAGGAACTTTTGGACGACTACCCGTTGCAATAATCACGTGTTCGAAGGTCCATACTTCAAATTTCTCCCCTTGCTCTACACCCAACCTTTCGCTAGATAGAAAGGAGGCGCTACCTTTTACACACTCAATTTTGTTTGATTTAAAGCGCATTTCCAGCCCTTTTTCTAATGTCTCAATGGTAGCTGCTTTTTCATTGTGCCACTGTTGCATAGAAAATTCTGCGGCCATGGTGACCCCTGGGGCTGAATCCCACATTTTTCTTGCTGATATCGCAAGTAATTTTGATGGGATACACCCGCTATGTAAACATTCCCCACCAGACCGTGATCGATCAACAAGCGTAACATCTCTGCCGTGTTGAGCAGCACGTAGAGCCGCTTCATATCCTGCTGGTCCTGCACCAATTACAACAACATCTTTTTCGTGAATAATTTCTCCAACTACCATCACACAAGCTCCGTTAAGAGTAATGATGGATGTTCAATTAGTTCAATGATGCGATTTGTAAAACGCATGGATGTACCTCCGTCTGTTATTCGATGATCAAACGTCATAGAAAGATTCATCATTGAGCGAATGACGATTTCATCTTCATCTGTCACGACGGGCCTTTTTTTCGTTTTATGGAAAGCCAACAGAGCTACCTCAGGGTAATTAATAATTGGCGTAGCTCCAGTGCTCCCAAGCGGACCAGCGTTGCTAATCGTGAACGTTCCAGATGAAAGATCTTCTCTTCCTAGCTCGTTTTTCAATGCTCGTTCGCGTAACTGCTTCATCTTCACATGTATCTCCTGAATGGAGAGGCGGTCGCAGTGATGGATGACGGGTACAATTAGTCCTTCATCTGTATCGGTTGCAATTCCAATATGAATGTCCTTCTTCAAATAAATAAGACTTTCTTCTTCACGTAATTCTGAATTAAAAACGGAAAAGTCCTTCAGTGCTACACATACTGCTTTAATATAAAAAGCTGCAACTGACAGTGAAATGCCACGTTTCTCTGCTAACATGTTCTTAATTTCAAGTACATTCGTTACATCTACTTCATCAAAATGAGTAACGTGCGGAATGGTCTGAACTGATTTCGTCATTTTAGCAGCTATTTGTTTACGTCTAGAAGTGAATGGTATGGAATCGGACTCGGCTTCTTTCTTTTCTTTATGACTTGGAAGAGGTTCCGGCTGTGCTGCATGGTTCAGTCCAATATACTTCATTACGTCTTCATCTAAGATGCGCCCTGCTGGACCGCTCCCTTTTATGGTTTCGATGTCAATACCATTTTCTCGAGCTATCTTTCTCGTGAATGGCGCAGCTAGTATTCTTGTAGACTTATTTATTTTGGTTTTCACTTCGTTTGCCCGCTCAATGGGAGAAATCGTCAGGAGAACCCCTCCCACTTCAATAACATCACCCGGAGAAACAAAGATGCTCTCAATTCTTCCAGCAAACGGTGATGGAAGCTCAGCTGTTACTTTATCTGTTTGAACTTCAACTAGGGGTTGATCAACCGTAACATGATCCCCAGCATTTACGAGAATCTGAACAATTTCCCCTTCTGACATTCCTTCTCCTATATCATGTAGCTTTACTTCCATATTAGTTCTACCTCCTTAGAAACGAACAGTTTCTTCTATAGCACGAACTACTTTTTTCTCATCCGGAAGATAGTCATCTTCAAGTGTAAAAAGAGGGACTGGCGTATCGTATCCAGTAACCTTTTTAATTGGAGCCTTCATGTAAAGGAAAGACGTATCATTAATAATTGTAATTACTTCGCTACCAACGCCACCAGAAGAAGGAGCTTCATGGATAATCACTGCTCTTCCTGTTTTCTGAACCGATTCAGCAATCATTTCTTTATCGAGAGGGTATAATGTCCGAAGGTCTATCACATCACATTCTATTCCGTTTTTAGCTGCTGTTTCAGCCGCCTTTTCAGCAACCCTCACCATTGCACCCCAAGCAAAGATCGATACATCTTCACCCTTGCGTCGCCTGAACGCTTTTCCCAGTGGAATGGTATAACTTCCTGTTGGCACATCACCTTTGCCTGATCGATACATTTTCATGGGTTCAAGAAAGAGAACTGGATCAGGATCTTTTATGCTGCTAATGAGAAGTCCTTTTGCATCATGCGGTGTAGAGGGGACAACCACTTTCAAACCTGGTATGTGCGTGAAAAGCGCTTCTGTACTATCACTATGAATTTCGGGTGCTCTCACACCGGCACCATAAGGAACTCTTATTGTTAATGGCACCGTATAGCGGCTTTGGGTTCTCGTTCGAATTCTAGTAGCATGTGTAATCAACTGATTAAAACCTGGATAAATAAAACCTAGAAACTGAATTTCTACTACAGGTTTAAAACCGTTCATCGCAAGACCTATTGATGTCCCAATTAAGCCTGATTCAGCAAGAGGCGTATCAATAACTCGTTCATCACCAAATAGTTCGAATAAACCATTCGTAGCTCTGAAAACCCCACCATTTCGACCTACGTCTTCACCAATGACAAGAGTAGATTCGTCTTCTTCAAGCATCACTTTTAGCGCCTCGGTAATGGCTTGCACCATTGTCATCTTTTTCATATTCACAGCGATACTCATGCTTTCTCGCTCCCTTCATGAAAAAAGCGCTGCTTCTGTTCTTGAACTGGCCAAACTTCAGTCCCGAACACATGATCAAACATAAGGGCTGCATCTGATTTATGTGTTTTCTCCATTTCGCTAACAGCCTCATTTAACCTTTTTTCTGCATTTGTTTTTACTTTAATCTCCCACTCAGGATCAAACGCATCGTTTGCTTTAAGAAAACGTTCGATTCTTGTAATCGGATCATCACGCTCTCTTCTTCGTTCACTCTCACTCTGATCCCGATATTTCGAAGGCTCATCTGTCGTTGTATGAGCACCGTAGCGCCATGTCACGGCCTCGATAAGTGTTGGTCCATTACCGCTTCTCGCTCTTTCAACTGCTTTCATTGTTTCGTTATAGACAGCAAACACATCATTTCCATCGACTCGAACGCCAGGCATATCATAGGCAAGAGATTTCTGAGCGATCGTTTTAGTATTCATCTGTCTCTCAAGTGGGACGCTAATTGCATAGCCATTGTTTTGGTTTAAAAACACGACTGGAATTTGGAACACACTTGCAAAGTTTAATCCTTCATGAAAATCTCCTTCTGACGTAGCTCCATCACCAAAGTAAACGAGCGATACTCTGTCGCTCCCTTTTTTCTTCTCAGCCCATGCCGTTCCTGTGGCGTGAAGAATTTGAGAGGCGATTGGCACAGACGGTGGGAAAATATGCTTACCGGGTGGTGGCACACATCCTTCTATACACCCTTTCCAATACAGAAAAATATTCTCAAGTGAATGTCCAAAGGCTGCTGTTGCTGCATGATCTCGATACGTAGGAAACATCCAATCTCCATCTTCAAGGGCTAGAGCACTACCTATTTGAGATGCCTCCTGTCCTTCGAATGGAGCGTATGTGCCGATTCTCCCCTGACGTTGGAGATTTACAGCCTTTTGATCAAAGAGACGGGAAAATGTCATATGTTCATAAAAACGCTTTGCGTTTTCAACTGTGACATGTGAATTTTCTTCGCATTGTTTTCCCTCTCCATCAACAAGCTGAACGAGTGGAAATTGATCGGATATATCCATAAAAAACCCTCCTCTCATTTCGTATTATGAACGTACAGTCCACTTACCAGGTTTCTTGTGTGCAAAGAAACTATTTCTTTTCTTTCGACTTTCAATACGTTGCTCGCAAAACAGGTTGGCTGCTTTAATAGTGGAAATCGAATGAGCGTCTGCCTGCTCAAAAATAGTAAAAAGAGTATCGTAAATTGCTTTTGTTTTTTGAAGAACTCGCATCGGATTAGGAGAATAAAGTTCATCAGATACCTGAATTAATCCACCGCTGTTCACGATATAATCAGGTGCATAGAGAATACCCCGCTCATTTAACTGATCACCGTGTTCTGTTGTGAGAAGCTGATTATTAGCAGAACCTACAACGGCTCGAACTTTCAACTTATGAATCGTCTGATCATTAATGACGCCACCAAGTGCACAAGGAACAAATACATCTGCATCCGCTTCATAGATCTCATTTCCAGAAACAACCTTTACGCCACGATTAAGCTCTATCGCCCTCTGAATCAAACGGTCGATCGCATGTCGATTGATATCTGAAACAACAAGATCTCCCCCATTCTCAAGGAGCATTTCTGCTACTTTAAAACCTACTTTGCCAAGTCCTTGAATTGCATATGTTCTACCGCCAAACTCCTCTGATCCAAAAACCGTTTTATTCGTAGCTTGAATTCCATATAGTACTCCTTTAGCGGTCGGAATTGATGAATCCCCACTTCCGCCATATTCTTCAGGAACACCAACAATGCAACTGCTCTCCCTTAATGAATGTACGAAATTATCAGGCGTCGTCCCCATATCAGTACCTGTATAGAATCGTCCATTTAATGATTCCACGAATTGTCCAAACGCACGAAACAACTCAGGCGTACGATCTCTAAGTGGGTCACCGATAATGACTGCTTTTCCTCCACCAAAGTCCACATCTGCTGCTGCACATTTATACGTCATGCCCTTTGAAAGCCTTAAAACATCTTCAAGCGCATCATCAACTGTTTCATATGGCCTCATTCGACAGCCACCTAACGCGGGACCAAGCGTTGTATTATGTATGGCGATGATTGCCCTTAGCCCCGTATCCGCATCATTGCAAAATAGTACCTGTTCGTGCTCTGCTATTCGATCAAACACGATTTTCACCCCTTTTATGAAATCGCTTACATTTTCGCTCTTTCTAATTTATTATTGATTTCTTTCTTCGACAGAATAAACTGAATCACTTTGCCGGTGCCGATAATATCAGTGCCCCTCCGTACGTCTACTCTACTCATTACTGACTTGTGAGTAAGCTCAGTAATAGTGGCAATGACTTCTATTGACTGTCCAGAACAAGCTGGTCCGAGATGTTTCACCTCTACTCCGCCACCTATCCCCTCTTCTTCATCTTCAAGGTAAGGTAGAATAAGCTGTCTTGCTGCCCATTCCATATGATAAACCATCGACACTGTTGAATAGGCCGGGTGAATCACTTCTCCCTCAAATTGTGCATACATGTCGGGTGTTACTTCCGCTTGAATAACGGCCTTTTGTCCAACCGAAATTCCACTTTTCATCTGTTTCACCCCATACTCATCACACTTAAATATATGACGTTTATTTAACGATATAATAACATCACGTATAATGACAGTCAATTAATTGTCAAAAAATTACGATCTTTCGCCGAAGAAAAACCAACCAGCTACCGCCAATTGGTTTTACATCATTATCCCAGAAGTGCTCGATCACTCGTCATTTTAGAACCTTTAATTCGTTGGAATTCATGAAGCAACGCTTCAATGGTTAAGTTCTGTTTGTCTTCTCCGTCTACTTCTAGAATGATTCTACCACTGTCCATCATGATCAATCGATTTCCAAGATCAAGTGCTTGCTGCATATTGTGTGTCACCATCAGAGTGGTCAGTTGCGTGCGTTCAACAATTTCACCTGTAAGTTTGGTAATCAAAGCTGCTCTCGCTGGATCAAGGGCAGCTGTATGCTCATCGAGTAGCAACATTTTAGGTTCAGTAAAAGTTGCCATTAAAAGAGAAAGTGCCTGCCTCTCCCCCCCTGAAAGTAAACCAACCTTTGCTGACAAACGATCTTCAAGACCTAGATAGAGTGTTTCCAATGCTTCTTGAAATGTTGTTCTTAGCTTCTTGGTTACACCCTTCATCAATGTTCTTCTTCGATTTCGGTTGTAAGCAAGTGCGAGATTCTCTTGAATTGTCATAGACGGCGCCGTTCCCGCCATCGGATCCTGAAAAACGCGCCCAATTAATCGAGACCTTTTATACTCTGGTAAGTTCGTAATCTTCCTATCATCTATGAACACCTCTCCAACATCAGGAGTCAATACACCTGAAATCATATTCATAAGAGTCGATTTACCTGCACCATTGCTGCCAATCACAGTAACAAAATCTCCTGGTTTAAGCGTTAAGTTAATGTCTTCAAGCGCAATTTTCTCATCTAGTGTGCCTTCGTTAAATACTTTGTGAATTTGATTTAGTTGAAGCATACTCTTCACCTCCCTTTTTCATTTCATTAATTTTCATTTCTTGCTGGAGACGTTTTTTCTTCTTTCGAATTCGTTCTTTTTGTCCATCAATTAATTGAGGCAATACGAGAGCTGCAATAACGATCACAGCAGTAATCAGCTTCATGTCACCTGTTTCAAGAAAGTCTACTCGGAGAGCAAGGCTGACAACGATGCGATATACAATGGCCCCACCTACTACAGCGAAAGTTGTCACAGCGATCGTTTTTGTACCAAAAATCGCCTCTCCAATAATGACAGAAGCAAGACCAATAATAATCATCCCAATTCCCATTCCAACATCTGCAAAAGAACTATACTGAGCAATGAGCGCACCTGCAAGAGCGACAAGTGCATTTGATAGACCAAGTCCAAGAATCGTCAGCTGATCTGTATTCGCTGAGAAACTCCGAATCATTCGTTTATTGTCCCCTGTCGCACGAAGCGCAAGACCAATTTGGGTGCGTAGAAATAAGTCTGTGATAATTTTGATAAGCGCAGTTACGACCAACATGCTAATTAAGACTGACCAGGTCGACGTTAGGTTCTGAAGACCGATTGCTGCTGCCATGCTTCCAAATAGGGCATCCAAACCTGTTGAGGTGAAAAAAACTTCTATCTTTGTAAAAACAGATTCTTCATTTAGTAGAGGAACATTCGACCTTCCCATTATCCTTAGATTAATAGAGTAGAGAGCAATCATCATTAAAATACCTGCTAGTAGTGGATTAATCTTCCCTTTCGTATGAAGAAGCCCCGTTACACACCCTGCTAGAAACCCCGCTGCGATTGCTAGCAATGTTGCAAAGAATGGATTTGTTCCATTCACAATTAATATCGCAGCAATAGCCGCCCCAGTGACGAAGCTTCCATCAACCGTTAAGTCTGGAAAATCAAGAATGCGAAAAGATAAATACACACCGAGTGCCATAATGGCATATATAATTCCAGATTCTACTGCACCAAACATCGCTGAGCTCATGCAAAATCCCTCCTAATCCGTTTCATTTACCTCCCCTTAAGGGACCTTTCCTCAAAAAAGGTTCGAAAAAGAAGATACCCTCTTTTTCGAACCTGTCAATTTACTCCGTATATTCCCCCATCTCTTCCCATTCTGACTTCACTTCGATACCCATTTCTTCTGCTGCTTTTTTGTTCATCTTAAGCTTTAGATTCTGTGGATACTGAACTGGCATATCTGCAGCTGTTGCTTCACCCTTAAGGATCTTCGCTGCCATTTGTCCTGCTTCATATCCAATATCTTTGTAGTCAAAACCATATGCTGCAAATGCGCCACGATTAACCGAATCGAATTCTCCGGCAAACATTGGAATGTCTTTATCATTTGCTACACTAATGACTGATTCGAGAGCAGATACTACAGTGTTGTCTGTTGCAATGTAGATAACATCTACTTTACCAACAAGAGCTTCAGCAGCCTGTTTAACTTCAGCCGAGGTTGAGACGCTCTTCTCAACCGCCTTCATCCCCTTACTATTTAAAGCTTCCTTCACGATTTCAACCTGCGCAACTGAATTTTGTTCGCCAGCGTTGTAAATTAATCCAACATTCTTAGCTTTAAATTCGTTAGCAATAAATTCGATCGTTTTGGGAATAGCTTCAGGGTGTGTATCCGTTGTTCCTGTAATGTTCTCTCCTGGTTTATCAAAGGATTCAACTAGCTTCGCACCAACTGGATCCGTAACAGATGTGAATATAATCGGAATTTCTGATGTTGCATTTAATGCTGACTGTGCACTCGGTGTAGAGTTAGCGAAAATAAGATCTACTTCATCTCCTACTAAGTTTTGAGCGATTGTGTTACTGTTGTTCATATCGTTCTGTGCGTTTTGAATATCATATGTAACGTTATCGCCTTCTTTAAAACCGTTCTCTTCAAGAGCCATTTTAAATCCTTCAAATGCAGCATCGAGCGAAGGGTGTTCAACAATTTGCGTAACCCCGATCGTATAAGATTTCTTACTTTCTCCACCATCGCTGCTTTCCGAGTTAGACGAAGTACTATTTGATCCACACCCCGCAAGAGCCATTACGCTAACAAGAGATATTCCAACCCACTTTTTCCAGGATTTCACACGCCTGTCCTCCCCCAGATAAGTTATTACACTTATCTTTTTCATATTTTCCTATACACCACTGAGCACTTATTCATCCGGCATATTGTATCGTTATGGTACACTTGCAAATCTAGCTTGTCAACGAGATGTCAAATAATTATAACTATTTTATATTTTCGGAAATATTATTGTGAAATAGGAGTTATAAACCCTTTTGCATTAATGTGTTAAAATTGGAAGATAGATTCTCAAAGATCCCTGTTGCTTCCCCTATCATCTCGTCAAATAGCTCCTTTACCGTAGGAGTAGATGTCAATAATCCACTAATTTGCCCACCATTAATAAAACCCTCATCAAGTCGTCCCTCAATCGCGCCAATTCTGTGCTTGTTTTCATCAGTCATTGCTGCAAAGTTATCCGTATCAATACCATTCAACTCTGCTTTTAACAAGCGATCGGAGTACTCTGTCTTCAACACCCTGCGGACCTTTCCTACACTACGACCAATAATGACTGTTCCAGTGTCGTTTGCTTCCATAAGCTTTGCTAAATAGCGCTCATGATACGGAGAATCTTTTGTTGCCACAAGCCTCGTTCCCATTTGCACTCCTTTTGCACCAAGAGCAAAAGCAGCAGCTAGTCCTCGTCCATCTCCAACACCACCTGCTGCAATGACAGGGATTGATACATTTGCAACTAGTTGAGGAATTAAGGTCATTGTTGTTAGCTCAAGAGGTGAGTTAATACCTGCGGCTTCATAACCCTCACCAACGATTAGATCAGCTCCAGCTTCTTCTGCTTTTCTGGCATGCTTAACACTTGCTGTGACACAAATAACTTTTATACCGTTTTGTTTAAAAAAAGGTATAAAAGGTGCAGGATTTCCTGCAGATAGGGATACAACTGGAACAACGTGTTTCACTGCTAACTCACACATCTCTTTAAAATTTGTTGTCACGGTGATTGGAATATTAAGGGCGAATGGTTTAGAAGTTCGATTCCTCATATCAAGCAGAAGTTCTTCCACTTCATCTGACCCCATTGTTCCTGTTCCAATTGTTCCAAGACCTCCCGCTTCTGACACAGCAGCAGCTAGAATAGGACTCGAGATATTCCCCATTCCACCCTGGATAATCGGGTACCGAATCGAAAGTAATTCACAAACACAATTCATCTATTATTCTCCTTCCTTTTTATATAACGATAAACAAACGATATAACTTATTCGTGTTATACTTATTTATAACATTCAAAAAAGACCTATCATATTCCTGCATTAAGTTAATGGAAAGGGGAGCAATTTTTTATGTTAATTTCGTATCAAGGAATTGAACCAGTAATTAATGAGGATGTATTTATTGCACCAGGTGCCAAAATCATTGGCGATGTGCGAATTGGAGCAGAATCTAGCGTATGGTTTAATGCCGTTCTTCGAGGAGACGAAGCACCCATCGTGATTGGTAACGCATGTAATATTCAAGACAACTGCACCTGTCATTTGTTCGAGGGTTATCCTCTTGTATTAGAAGACGAAGTATCAGTAGGACATAATGCTATACTTCATGGTTGTACAATTAGGAAAGGTGCTTTAATTGGGATGGGAGCGATTATACTTGATGGAGCAGAGATTGGAGAAGGATCACTAATCGGAGCAAATACGCTCATCCCTTCCGGCAAGAAAATACCACCAAACTCGATGGTTCTTGGATCACCCGGTAAAGTTATCAGAGAATTATCTGATAGGGACAGAGAACTTATTAGACTAACTATTGAAACATATAAGACAAAAGGGAAAGAATTTAAAGAGCAATCTCACACCGTAAGTGAAGTAAAATAGAAAAAGAAGGAACGGGGCTCCCGTTCCTTCTTTCTATGGTCGGTCAATTAATAGTGGATGTTGTAATGCATCGTACCCATTGTCCTTATTTGTTAATTCATTTCCTTCTTTAAAAACCTCTTCAAAGAATTGAGACGATGGCTTAGCAAGCGTTTTGTAATAATCACTAAATAACCTCGCAGCATGTTCACCTGGCCATTCATCAGGAAGCAATTCCGTTGGAAGACCTGGATCTATGAACAAGAATTTCCTATATTCATGCACCAGTTTTGCTCGTTCTACGAAACATTCTCCATCGCTCATCTTACCTTGTTCAATCTTGCTTCGATCAATTACATATCGTTCACTATACATTTTGATAAATTCTCGATACTTATGACTTATTTCGTTCAAATCCCAACATTCATTCACCAGCGCTATGTTTTCATGCGGTCCTTTGTAGTCAGCAATAAAGAAATGAACATGCTCGCTAATATCATATTTCTCAATGAGCAGTTCCACTTGTTCCTCAAGATGATTCGGTGATAGCCACAGACTAGCAGAAGAACTGCCGAACCCACTCCAAACTAATTCTTTACGAAGCTCGTCGCGAATATGTCGCTTTTCTTCAGGAATCGTATAAAGGAACATCCTCCATCTACCGTCCCATTCAGATGGCTGAAGCTTAAAAATTCTTCTTGCTGCTTCATCCATACGCTTTACACCGCGCTCCGTCAGATAATAGAAGCTTTTATTACCTACTTTACGTGATTGCACCCATCCCTGTTTATTCATTCTTGAAATAGCTGCTCGAACTGATTGGTCGTTGTGTCCAAATTCCTTCAAAAGGCGAATAAGACTTCCAATCCAGATCTCATTTCCATAATGTCTAATATATTCTCCATATAAAGTGAAGATCATCGACCTTGTGTTTAAACCTTCATTCATCATCATACCCCCGCTCGTCCTAACGGTATACCGTTAATAACACGTAGCCTAAATATGATGTTATACTACCAGAGCACAACGCTCAACGCAACTTTTACTCGCCCTTAAATTCTGGTTTACGCTTTTCAGCAAACGCCTCAAGCGCTTCCAAACGATCTTTTGTTGGAATCGTAACTTCGTAAGCTTTAGATTCAATAGCCATCCCAGTATGCCGATCCACATTCATACCTTCACGTACTGCGAACTTCGCCTGTTGCACAGCAACAGGTGCATTGCGACAAATTTCAGTAGCGAGCTCTTCACACGTTGTAAGCAACTCTTCTCGATTAACTACACCATTCAATATGCCATATTCATGTGCTTCTTCCGAAGACAGCTTACGAGCTGTTAATACTAACTCCATAGCCTTTGCAGTCCCAATTAATCGAGGAAGTCGCTGGGTTCCACCTGCTCCAGGAATAATACCAAGACTTGTTTCTGTTAGACCCATTTTCGTTCCTTCTACTGCATAACGGAAATCACAGGCAAGCGCTAGTTCAAATCCACCTCCGAATGCGTAGCCATTCAATGCAGCAATCGTTGGTTGCGGCAAAGATTCGACAGCAGTGAAGACCTCACGTATTTTCTTAACATTTCGACGGACTTCACTCTCTGATAACGTTCTTCTTTCTTTTAAATCAGCACCTGCACTGAAAGCCTTTTCACCAGCTCCCATAAAAATAACAGCCCTGACATTGCGATCTGAATAAATGTCATCAACAATTCCTTGCAGAACTGAGAGCGTTTCGAAATTAAAACAATTCAATACATCTGGACGGTTTAATGTAACGTACCCTATGTGATTTTTCACTTCATATGTAACAACAGCCATTTCATTACCTCCTCTAGTATTGTAAGCATAGGAAAGAGCCGGGCAATTGATTGAAATGCGCAATCAACCTCCGCGGCTACTTTCACTCTATAGCATCTATTCTTGATAATCCCCCTGTTTCCTTCTTTTATCTAAGTACCCGTTATCTTAGCTACCCTGAAAGACAGGCTTACGCTTCTCAGCAAATGCCCTAATCCCTTCAGCATGGTCATTCGTTCGCCCTGCCTCACGCTGTGCATTTGCTTCCATATCAAGCACCTGGTCAAGACTATTATCAAAGCTCTTTGAAAAACTCTGTTTTATTAGACCCACAGCTTTCGGTGGAAGTGCCGCAAGACGATTCGCAAATTCTACTATTCCCTTCTCCCACTGTTCATTCGGAATAATCTCGTTAACGAGACCTAATTCCTTCGCTTCAGGTGCATTTACCTTTTCCCCAAGCATTGCAAGCTCCAGCGCCTTCGCGTGGCCTACGAGGCGAGGAAGAAAGTAGGTGCTTCCTGAATCAGGAACGAGTCCTACATGAACAAATGCTTCTATAAAACTAGCACGCTCGTGCGCCAATCGAAAATCACACGCAAGAGCAAGGCTCATGCCCGCACCTGCAGCTACCCCATTAACTGCTGCAACAATTGGCTTACTGGAGGAAACAATTTGTTTTACCATTGGATTATAAGCAGTCCTAAGCATTTCACCATGATCAATTCCTTCTTCTACTCCGTTTAAATCCTGACCGGAGCAAAAAGCTCTACCATTCCCTGTCACTACGATACAGCGGACTTCTTGATCATTTGTAGCTTTCCCAATTGCTTCTGCTACTTCCTGATTCATTTTAAATGTAAACGCATTCAATTTATCTGGTCGATTTAAACGGACCCAGCTTACGTGATCCTTTACCTCGTATTCAATGGTTTCGAACATACCTTTGACACCGTCCCTCATTACTTTGTATTAACTGTTTCGCTAACTTCTTCTCCAATCATTAACGTGACGAGATCGCCTGCAAAGCTCATTAAATCTTTGCCTGATGCTTTACCTTCCTGAGACTTCATCCCCGCCTTCATCGATTCATGATCTTCATAGAACATTTCGCACATTAAATAATAGTCGCTTTTCCCCATTGGTGATCCTACAATTTTTGTAACTTCCATTTTCTTCAGTCCTGGAATTTTCGATGTAATTGGAGCATGCGTATTAAAGTAATGCTCATCAAATTTCTGTGCGTTCTCCGGCTGTTTATACAATGCAATCACTTTTACCATTCTTCATCAACCTTTCTCAAATTAGTTAAATCGATACAGGCTTCATTGCCTCAAATGGGTTTTTACAAGACTTGCAATACAAAATACTTCTACAAGCAGCCGGACCAAAAATATTATCCAGCGTTGTATAAACAGATCCACAGTAAGGACATGGAACTCGCCACTCATCACCTTGATGATTCTCAGGTGGTGCTATCCCAAACTCCTTCAATTCGCTCCTCCCTTTCTCAGAGACACGATCTGTCGTCCAAATGGGATCGCGAATAAATGTTACGGTAACAGATTTCACATCATGAATATCTTCTACAGCGAGCGTCATATCCCTTTTAATGATATCTAGAGCAGGACAACCAGAGAACGTCGGCATTGCATCAATTTCTACATGACGATCGATTATCCGAACAGCATAGACTATCCCCAGTTCCACTACGCTGACTGAAGGGATTTCAGGATCTTTCACTGTTTGAAGAGCCTCCATTACTTGTTCCTCAAGTGTCATAACAACCACCCTTTCATTTACCATTCTGCTGCCGGAATGGATTGATAGACTTCAGAAAGAGTGGCTAACGATGTTGTCAGATGCTTGGTGTGAATACCATTACGGCCATTTCCTTTATTCATCGTCATTGATAAATCGATTTGTTCTTTCTTCTGCAATTCTGTTATCCAGCGTTGTTTGAGTGTTGCTTCACTTTCGATAAGAGATAGTTTAACAATCTGATCTCCTAGTTCGCCATATGAGAAAATCCCATCAAAATTTTCTAGTACGAGTTTAATAGCTTTCTCCATTCGACTTCGTGCTTCAGGAGTACTGTTCATTAACTGGTTAAACCATGTTTCCCAGTGCATCAGATGGTAGCTCATTTCCACTGAAATTTTCTTTGCAATTTGTTGAAGAGGCTCATATGACTCTGTTTTAATTGAATCGAGTCGAATTTTCTTAGCAAGAGTATAAAAGTAATTCCGGACGACAGTGAATCCCCAGTCGTAGTCGGGATTCTCTAGATAAGTTCCTGTTCCATTTGGCAGTTCTAGAATAATGGCGTTATGAAATTTTTCAGGAGGGCGATTGTGTGTGAGTGAATCAGCCTGCCCTTCACCAAGCTCTTCCAACAAAGAATAATAAAGCGTAGCATGCCCCATTAAATCCTGACTAATGGATGAAAAAGCAACATCTTCTTCGATATGTGGAGCAAGACCTATCCATTCAGATCCACGATAAGCCAAGATGAAATCATCGTCTGCAAGCTGATACAATAATTCTATTAAACAATTGCGATACTCACCTGAATCCATTACGTATCCCCTCCCCCCATAATATCTTTTTCAGTAAGCTGCTCCTGTTCATACTGACGCCATTTCTTCTTTAAATACCCGTATCCTTTTGTTTCACGATAATCTTTATTTAGATGCTTCATTGCTTCGCGCTCACTCTGAGACATGCGCTTAATATCATCGCGTTTTACCACCCAAATGTCAGCTACCTGCTCTCGCCTAAAGAAATTTTCTTTTGCCATAATAAACGCAAGATCTCGGTTTGGAGCAAGGAGGCTAAACTGATGTTGTAACGATGAAGTGTCTGTTTTTTTACTAAACACTTCAAAAACTTGATAAAATCCATTTCGCTCCTCACTCATAGCTTCCCACCTCACTCGCCAGCGCGCTCTTCCCTAGTGCTTCTCTTACCCAGTTATTCATTTCATATGAACGTACTCTAAGCGATAATCGTTCCTGTGATTTAGGACCATGACCGGTTACAATCCGCTTAAATTCATTCCAATCTGGTTGAGCATATTTCCATTCACCATCGGCTTCATCGAAGCGGAGCGATTCATCAGGTATCGTTAACCCTAATGCCCAAATTCGTGGAACGTACTTTGTCAGAAATTCCTGTCGCAGCTGTTCATTTGTTTTCGTACGGAGCTTGTAGCGCATATTTTTATCTTGATTTGTATGACCGGTTTCCGCTTTTGATTTAGGTCCAAAGAACATCAATAGTGAGGGCCACCATCTATTTATTGAATCTTGTAATAACTCTCTCTGTTCCTTCGTTCCCTCAGCAAGTGCCATGATAATACTTTCACCATGCTGAGCGTGAAACACTTCTTCAGCGCATATGCGCTTCAAGGCGCGGCCATATGGCCCATACGAAGTTCCAAGCATCATCGTCTGTGAAATAATCGCTGCACCATCCACTAACCAGGCAATAATGCCTGCATCTCCCCATGTCGGTGCCTCCATATGAAAAACATTATGAAATTTAAGCTTTCCGGAAAATAAGTCCTGCATAATGTCATCACGGTTCTTGCCAAGAGGCTCCATTAAGTCTTCAGCTACACGAAGAAGCAGCTGTCCGTGTCCCATTTCATCCTGCACTTTTGCCATAATAGCAAGCTTTCGATGAAGGGTTGGTGCCTTTGGAACCCATTCTTTCTCAGGTAAAGCTCCCATAATTTCACTAATGCCATGCATTGAAATCAAGCGGATCAAGGCTTCACGGTAATCATCTGGCATCCAATCATTAGCTTCAATCTTTTCACCACTATCAATTCGATTCATGAACCGTTCCAACTGATGTTCTGAAGCAACTGTCATTTTACGCACCTCCTATATAACGTTTATTTAACGTCATTATATTTTATTGTTATATAAATATCAAATGTTTTCTGACATTTACCTCCTATAGAAAAAGCTGATCCTATCCGGATCAGCTTTTTCTTCAGACATTAATTTGCTTACGAAGTGCTTTTCTTAGAATTTTACCAGTTGTATTCTTCGGTAACTCTTCAATAAACTCCACAATCGTAGGGCACTTATACTTCGCAAGATGCTCGCTACAGTGCTTCAAAACCTCATCTTCTGTGACAGATTCTTTTAAAACAACAAAAGCTTGTACCGCTTCCCCAAAATTAGGGTCAGGCACACCAACAACCGCCGCTTCTACGATAGCAGGGTGCTGGTATAGAACTTCTTCCACTTCACGCGGATAGACGTTATACCCTCCAACTATGACCATGTCTTTTTTCCGATCCACAATATAGAAGTAACCTTCTTCATCCATTTTCGCCAAATCACCAGTAAAGAGCCAACCTTCTTTAATTGTAACCGCAGTATCTTCAGGCATTTTATAATACCCTTTCATGACATTTGGACCTTTCACCGCAAGTTCTCCTACCGTTCCTACAGGAAGTTCCTGCCCGAGTTCATCAACTACTTTATTAGATACATTTGTAATATTCATGCCGATCGATCCTGCCTTACGTGGACGATCAAGGGGATTAAAGGTTGTAACAGGTGCGGCTTCCGAGAGACCATATCCTTCAGAAATACGCACATTAAATTTCTCCTCAAAACGATGGAGAAGAGCAACTGGCATAGAGGAACCACCAGAGATACATAAACGTATATGTTGAAAATACTCTGCTCGACCTTCGGGGTATTGGTATAGGAAATTGTACATGGTTGGAACGCCTGCGAAAATAGTAGCCTTGTATTTCTCTGAAACACGGAAAACCTCTTGAGGACTAAACTTAGGAAGAATGAGAATTGTGCCACCTGATATGAGTGGTGCATTCATTGAGACCGTCATGCAAAACACGTGGAACATTGGTAATGCGGTTATGACAACATCTTCTGAAGAAATTTGGAGATAAGCTCCTGTATCTGAAGCATTGCTAAATAAGTTGAGGTGAGAAAGCATTGCACCCTTTGGTTGACCTGTTGTACCAGATGTGTAAAGAATAACAGCAAGGTCATCGTCTTCAATTGAAACGTTAGGAACGGGATGGCCAGATTCTTCAACCAATCTTGTAAACGGTTTCAATTTAGTGTTTGAAATAGTCTTTTCTTCTACTCCAGTTCCAGTGTAAGCTACTAACGAAATGTCTGGAAGCTGATGGCTCATCTTCTCAACTAGAGGCAATGCTTGCTCAAGGGTTACAATGGCTTTAACATCTCCATTATGAAGCAAATACCCTATTTCATCTGGTGTGTAGATCGGATTAATAGGTATCACGACAGCTCCGGCTCGTAACGCACCATAATAACCAATTAGGAATTCTGGTGAATTACCAAGAATAAGGGCTACATGATCCCCTTTTTGAATTCCTTCTGAAGAAAGATTTGCCGCAAACGTTGACACCTTGTGATCGAGGTTCTCATATGTAACAGCTTGATGGTCAAAAATGTAGGCAAGTTTATCCGGATAAGTGACTGCCGTCTGTCTTAACTGCTCAGATAAATTCATTCGCTCTCCTCCTGTATGAATGAGTGGTCATTCATTTTTAATTTTCTAAATATATTATATTGGAAGAAAATTCGTCTAGCAAGGGGAACAGAGGAAAGTTCATGAATTAAATAACTAAATACTACCATCTAAAGGGTTAAAAATAAGAAAAGGAGCTGGATATCCAGCTCCTACTCCCTAATAAAGAAGATCTATAAATTCTTCTTTCGTTATTTTTCCGAAATAATGAGAAACATCTACGTCATTGAGCGCATCCTCTAAGGAACCTGGCTCATATCGTACGCCCTGTAAACGTTCTTCTACTTCTTTCACATCGCCCACTCCAAAGAAGTCACCAAAAATAGTGGCTTGTTCAATATAGCCCTTTTTAACTTCAAGACGAGCATCAATGGATCCAATTGGAAAGCGTTTTGAATGCTGGATGTTAAATTTAGGCGAACGGCCATAATTCCAATCCCAGTTCTTATAACGTTCCTCTGCAATCTTGTGGATAGCAGTCCAGTCCTCTTCTTTTAGTGTGTAAGAAGGAATTTCTTCCTCCCCTTCAAAGATATACTGTAGAAGAGTTGCTTTAAACTCTTCTCGTGTCATCTCCTGATCCATGTGTTCACTAATATTTGTCACTCGACTACGAATTGATTTAATCCCTTTGGACTCAATCTTTTCTTTATTGACCTTAAGAGCTTTCACGACATTTTCAAGATTCACATTAAACATCAATGTCCCGTGGCTATACATTCTTCCTTTTGTAGAGAATTGAGCGTTACCTGAAATTTTCTTACCGTTAACAAGAAGATCATTTCGTCCGCTTAGCTCCGCATCAACGCCCAACTTCCCTAGCGCTTTCACCACTGGATCAGTAAATTTTTTATAGTTATGAAAGCTATTCCCGTCGTCCTTCGTAATAATACTAAAGCTCAAGTTACCTTGATCATTATAAACTGCTCCACCACCTGACAGGCGACGAATTACATCTACATCATTCTCACGAATATAACTCGTATCAATTTGTTCAATAGTATTCTGGTTTTTCCCCACAATAACTGTCGGATTCATTGAGTAAAACAAAAGATAGGTTTCCTCAGGATCAAGCTCCTTCAGGATATATTCCTCAATAGCTAGATTGATGCCAGCGTCCATAATGTTCTCATTATCAATATAAAGCATAACGTTACCTCCTGTATGTTCTTCTTCTATTCTAATGAATTGTCGTGACGGAATCAAAACCTGATACTTATGACCCTCGGACAATAGTATTAAAAAATGAAAACCCCCTACCCTTTCTTCCGCTCCTCTTTACGAATATTGTAAGCAAACGTACTTTGAGGAGGAGCATTATGAAAATCGTATATTACGAAAAAGGTGACATCCCCGTAATCGTAGGGGCATCAAACCTTAACTCAAGCCTTACACTCGATCAAATCAAGTCCGAAGGCGAAAAAAAATCAAAAGAACTAGCCAGACTACTAGGACGCGAAATCGGATTCCTAATGGACATGAACGGGAAACTGGACTCAACTTTAGGGGAATAACGAAAAGCGAAGGCGAGCGTTTAGAAACGAAGATATTGGAGCTCTTGAACTGGAACACGTTCTTTGTGTTCCGGTGAAAGAGTGAAATATCGTAGTTTCTGCGAGTCGCAGCTAGATCTCGAAAAGCGGAAGTGGCCCGTTAGCCCAGACAAGATCTGAAATTGAATCTATGAAAAGCGTAGCAATTTCAAAAGGCCAGAAGGAAAATTCCTTCTGGCCTTAATCACTCTTACTTTTCCGAATCCCAAACAAGCCCAGTTGAAGCTAAGATTACTTCACCTTTAAAATGATTTTTCGCATCTTGTTCTAACTCCGCAAGATCCCCGAAGTGTGGAAGATGAGTCAACATCAATGTTGAGACGTTCGCTTCTTTTGCAATGTTTGCTGCATCAGTACTATTCATATGCCCCATAGCAGCTCCATCCATATGACTGTATAGGTTACATTCGGAGATAAGTAAATCAGCTCCGTCTGAGAAAGATTCAAACTCTTTTTTATAACTAGAATCAGCCGTAAATACCATGGAATGGTGTCCATCTGTTATGCGCATGGCATAACACTTTACTGGATGATTTGTTTCAAGAAAAGTGATTGTAAATGGACCTAATTCAAGTTTGTCTTCTTCCTTATATGGTCTCGCCTCAGTATAAGGCTTATGATTCAAACTTTGAAATCCTGCTTCATCATAAGGATGTGCATAAATAGGGAGAACTGGAAGCTCAGATCCTATTTTCGATTGAATGAGCCTTCCATGATACAGTACTCCCGTATCTGCAATGTGATCAGGATGATAGTGACTAATTACTACGCTGTTGAGTTCTTCTACAGAAAGGTAATGCTGAAGCTGTGATAACACACCGCTTCCACAGTCAATCAACAAGTTGTATCCGTTATGCTGTACAAGGTACCCAGCACTTGCTTCACCTGCTTTAGGATAACCTCCCCATGGACCAAGCACTGTTACTTTCATACTATTTCACTCTCCTGTTTCTTCTTTTCTAAAAGGGCTCTAGCCGTATATTGGTCTGTTACAAGAATATTGGCATAGCCGCCCTGTAAGGCTCCGTAAACTGCTTCAATCTTCTTTGGTCCACCTGCAGCCAGAATAGATTTCTCTTTTCTTGAAAGTTCTTCAAGATCAATTCCAATGGTTCGGGCATTTAAATCCTTATGAATAAGCTTCCCTTTCTCATCAAAAAATCGAGAGCATATCTCACCGACTGACTTAGAATGAATCGTATCTAATTCCTGCTCTGACACATACTCAGCTTGAACGATAACTGAATCATTTGTAGGAATTCCTACACTAAACAAAGCAATATTTGCATTTCTGCCCATGTCTAATACTTTTCGTATATGTCGATCTTCTTCCAATGTTTGCTTTACAAGCAAATGATCTACTATAGCTGGAACAGGTAAAAAGTGACTAGTTGCGTGAAACGCACGTCCGAGCATCTGAATGATTTCATAAGCAAAAGTATTTGTTTCGGAGTAGCTTATACCACCATTCAATTGTACGACCGAAACATTTTTTAGTAATTTGTGGCGGAGGTTTTTCCCAACCTCGTTTAAAGTGGTTCCCCATGACACACCGATTAAATCATTATCCTGTAACAACGAATTCAAATAATCCGCGGCTACTTTGCCAATATGCTTTTTGACAATATGATCTTCAAATTGAGGAACAATCGCCACCCTAGCATCAAACAACCCAAAGGTATCTGCTAACTCTGAAGCAAGCTTATAAACATCCTGCGAAGGGTCATGAATGGTAATTTCCACAATGCCTTCCGCTTTAGCCTGCTTTAGTAAGCGAGAAACGGTTGGTCTAGAAACAGAAAGTTTCTTCGCGATTTCTTGTTGACTATTGTCTAACTGGTAGTACAAACGAGCTGCTTCAACTACCTTTGCAAGTTTATCTTTATCCATAGCAACACCTATATATAAAATATTTAGTATCATTCACATGTTAAGAAAGAGGCTTTCAGAAAGACTATTTACGCCTTCTGAAAGCCCCTTACTAAAAAGTGTCACCTCAACATAGAAAGTGAATTAAAATCCGCTTTTTTATGACAGAGTAAAGTCACTTCTTTATCTTGATAGCATTGCTTTAACTTTGTTAACAACATTCTCAGCTGTGAATCCAAATTCTTTAATAACTGTATCACCAGGAGCTGATGCACCAAAGCGATCAATCGCAAGGATATCACCTTTTTGGCCAACATACTTATCCCAGCCAAATGATACTCCCATTTCGATACCAAGGCGAGCGGTTACGCCTTCTGGCAATACGCTCTCTTTGTAATCAGCTGATTGTTTTTCAAAACGATCCCAGCTTGGCATGCTGACAACAGAAGCTGAGATGCCTTCTTTTTCAAGAAGCTCTTGTGCTTCAACAGCAAGCCCTACTTCAGATCCTGATGCAAGTAGGATTGCTTCAGCATTTTCCCCACCAGCTACAACATAAGCTCCACGATTAACACCCTCGTACGCTTGCTCATGTGAGTCTGTTACAACCGGCAGGTTCTGACGAGAAAGCACAAGTGCAGTTGGGTGATCCGTTGCTTCAACAGAAAGCTTCCAAGCAGCAGCGGTTTCATTTCCATCCGCAGGACGGATCACTGAAAGACCAGGCATTGCGCGAAGAGATGCAAGCTGTTCAACAGGTTCATGAGTTGGGCCATCTTCTCCTACAGCGACACTATCATGAGTAAAGACGTATGTTACTGGCGTACCCATTAAAGCAGATAGTCGAAGTGCAGGACGAAGATAGTCAGAGAATACGAAGAACGTTGCTCCAAAGATACGAAGACCTTTATGAAGAGCGATACCGTTCATTGCTGCAGCCATTCCGAATTCACGAACACCGAACCAAATATTGCGTCCACTATAGTCAGCAGGTGAGAAATCTTTTTCATCTTTTAACATTGTTTTGTTAGAAGAAGCAAGGTCTGCTGAACCACCGAAGATTTGTTTGTTGTTCTTTGCAATCGCATTAAGAACTTCTCCAGAAGCGGCACGAGAAGCAGTGCTCGTTCCTTTTTCATATGAAGGAATTTCGCTGTCCCAACCTTCAGGAAGCTCATTATTTAATGCAGCTGTTAATTGTTTTGCAAGTTCAGGATACTTCTCTTCGTAGCTTGAGAAAAGTTCATTCCATTCTTGCTCTTTCTTACTTCCAGCTTCTTTAAAGTCAGCAAACTGACCTTTTACTTCTTCAGGGATATAGAAATCTTCTTCGTAAGACCACTCGTAGTTCTCTTTAACAAGTGAGATTTCATCTTTACCAAGTGGAGCACCATGAGAAGTATTTTTGCCACCTTTATTAGGTGAACCGAAACCAATTGTTGTTTTCACTTCAATTAATGTTGGTTGCTCTGTGTTGCTTTTCGCTTGTTTAAGTGCATCAGCGATAGCAGCCATATCATTGCCATCCTCAACGCGAATAACCTGCCAGCCATAAGCTTCATAACGCTGTTGCACGTTCTCCGAGAATGACTGATCTAGATCACCGTCTAGAGAAATATCGTTTGAGTCATACATCACAATAAGACGTCCAAGCTTCAAGTGTGCTGCAAGAGAAGCTGATTCTGATGATACGCCCTCCATTAGGTCACCATCACCACAAATGCTATATGTGTAGTGATCAACAACATTAAAGTTGTCACGGTTATAAGTTGCAGCAAGGTGGCGTTCAGCCATTGCCATTCCAGTTGCCATTGCAAGGCCCTGTCCAAGCGGTCCAGTCGTTGCGTCAACTCCTGGTGTTTCACCGTACTCAGGATGTCCTGGCGTATTGCTTCCCCATTGGCGGAATGATTTTAGATCCTCCATTGTTACATCATAGCCAAACAAATGTAGCATGCTGTATAGAAGTGCCGAACCATGTCCTGCAGAAAGAACAAAACGATCGCGGTTAAACCAGTTGGGATTAGAAGGATTGTGGTTCATAAACTGACTCCATAGCGTATAAGCCATAGGTGCAGCCCCCATCGGCATACCCGGGTGTCCAGAGTTAGCTTTCTCTACCGCATCGATTGCTAGCGTACGAATCGTGTTAACAGCAAGTGAATCCATTTGAGTCGTTGTCATATGTATACACTCCTTTTTTTATTATGAAATTTAGTAAAATCACTTATGAACAAATGTACATTTGTAATTATACAATATTCGATCAAAAAGAAAAAGGAAACCGATCACATTTCCTACTAATTTCTTTAACACAAAATTATCTTCCCTCGAAAGGATTCATTCAATCCTTCTATTTTAGAGAAGACTGATTTTAAGACTTTGTTTCGATAAGATTAGACGTTGATTTCCCCTCTAATCAACTTTGATGAATGAATTATTTATAAAAACTTTATAAAGTGAAAGGAAGTGCTAATTAAGACAGGATCTTTTTTAAATGCGAAATTACTTGTTATACTATAGTACATCTACATTAACCTTTACTTCTACTAATGACGAGTCATTATAATAACAAGGAAGTTTTCTCGGAGGGGAGATCATTACAACCATGAGCATCATTCAAGTTAAAGATCTAAAGAAATCATTTGGCGACTTAGAAGTATTGAAGAACATTAATACAGATGTTAAGGAGAAAGAAGTAGTGTGCGTGGTCGGTCCTTCAGGGTCAGGAAAAAGTACTTTTCTCCGCTGTTTAAATAAATTGGAAGAGATAACAGGTGGAAGTGTCATAGTGAATGGGCACGACATCGCAAATCCAAAAACGAATATTAACAAAGTTAGACAAGATGTCGGGATGGTCTTTCAACACTTTAATCTTTTTCCGCATAAAACAGTGCTTCAGAACATTACACTAGCTCCTTTGAAAGTAAAAGGAGAAAACAAGGATACTTTAACCAAAAAAGCACTTGATCTTCTTGAAAAGGTTGGTCTTAAGGACAAGGCTGAAAGTTATCCTGGTGAGCTATCTGGAGGTCAGAAGCAGCGTGTTGCTATTGCACGTGCACTTGCAATGGAACCTAGTGTTATGCTCTTTGATGAGCCTACTTCTGCACTCGATCCAGAAATGATTGGAGAGGTGCTTGAAGTTATGAAACAGCTAGCAAAAGAGGGAATGACCATGGTTGTGGTAACGCACGAAATGGGATTTGCTCGTGAAGTAGGTGATCGGGTTATTTTCATGGATGGTGGCTATATAGTAGAAGAAAACGTACCTGAAGAACTATTTTTTAATCCTCAGAATGAGCGAACGAAAGCCTTTTTAAGTAAAATTCTATAAAAAAAGCGTACAGCTTAAACCCTGTACGCTTTTTTAGTCGGCTGTTTTCTTAAACATTGTTGCGATGAAACGGTTGATTTTCGCTTCAGCTAAGTGTTGTTTTTTCACAAAACCTCTTTCAATTCTAGAAAAGAGCCTTTTAATAAGAAATAAATCTATTCCACGTTATCAATTACATCAAAGATTTTACGAGATTCGAACAAATCAACCACTTTATTCAACCATTCATAATATCCTAATGCATAGGACACTCGATCCAGGTCTTCCTGAGCAGTTGCTCTTTTTTCTTCAGATAGATCTTCCTCCATTACCCCTATTAATTCAGCGATTGATTCTTTACATGCATCACGATTCATCTCAATTCCTTTACGCCAATGAATACAGAAAAAGTCAGTAAATGTTTGATACCAGTCTGACTTCACTTCGTAGAAATCTTTACGTTCCCCTTTTCTCCATACCTTCTCGATCATATTTAGGTCGATTAAAGTCCGAACACCAGTCGACATACTTGTCTTACTCATTTGAAGTTTGTCTTTCATTTCGTCTAGTGTCATTGGATCTTTCTCAAAGAACATAGCACCATACAACCTACCTACAGAAGGGGTTACGCTGTATATGTCCATGTTTTTAGAGATCGATTCAATCACTCTTTCGCGAGCATTCTCCAGTCTTTCATCTTGCAAAGTATACACCTACTTTTTCTGTCATTTGTCATTCCATAGTGTAGTGTTAACCGTTGTAATTGTAAAGTTTACCTATAAAGCTACTAGCATATAGTAGCATTTTAGAAGATACTTAAGCATTTTACTGTTTAGATTGTACAGTTTTTTCTGTATGTACAGAATTACCTGAATTTGAGCACTCACGCCATTTGTAGGATGATAGACCCAAACTCTATACTTAATAGGTCGGTAAAAAATGACTAGTAAATGACTGATTATCGTAAATTTCGACATATTTCAGTGATTTTTGTAACATTACCCGTTGAAATTTATTAATAAAGGCAGAGGTGAAACAATGGAAAAAGCCAAAATTACAGTAAAAGATGTAACAAAAGTTTTTGGCAAATCGCCCAAACAAGCAGTTAAACTGTTAGGTCAGGGCAAATCAAAAAGTGAAATACTTAAAGAAACAGGGATGACTGTTGGTGTTAATCGCGCTAGCTTTGACGTCTATCCCGGTGAAATCTTTGTCATCATGGGTCTTTCGGGAAGTGGGAAGTCAACACTCGTCCGATTGCTCAATCGATTAATTGAACCAACTTCAGGTCAGGTTCTCATTGATGATGAAGATATCGTCAGGATGAAACCTGAACAGCTTCGCGAAGTCAGACGTAAGAAGCTTAGTATGGTATTCCAGCGCTTCGCTCTTTTCCCACACCGTACTGTGCTTGAGAATACGGAATATGGTCTTGAAGTACAAAATATCGGAAAAGAAAACCGAGCTAAGAAAGCACAGGAGTCACTTGAACTTGTTGGATTAAAAGGCTATGAGAATAGCTTCCCTTCAGAATTAAGTGGTGGTATGCAGCAGCGTGTTGGTCTTGCTCGTGCCCTTGCAAATGATCCTGATGTTCTTCTAATGGATGAAGCTTTCAGTGCTCTCGATCCACTTATCCGTAAAGATATGCAGGATGAGCTACTTGAACTTCAAGAATCCATGGAGAAAACAATTGTGTTCATTACCCATGATCTAGACGAAGCACTTCGGATAGGTGATCGAATCGCCTTAATGAAAGATGGCTCTATCGTTCAGATTGGTTCTCCAGAAGAAATCATGACGAATCCTGCTAATGATTATGTTGAACGCTTTGTTGAAGATGTTGATTTATCAAAAGTATTAACAGCTTCTCACGTCATGAAACGAGCAGAAACGCTAAGAGCTGATCGCGGACCGAGAGTCGCACTGCAGCTTATGAAAGATAAAGGACTTTCCAGTCTGTATATTGTAGATAAAAAACAAAAACTTCTAGGAGCAATTACTGCAGACGATGCAGCAAAAGCAATTGACTCTAAAAAGGAAATTACAGATATCTTAATTACAGACCTTCATACCGTTACACCTGATACTTTACTAACCGATATGTTTGTGAAGATGGCAGAGTCTTCGCTACCTCTTCCCGTAATTGATAAGGCCGATAAATTTAAAGGCATAATCGTTCGAGGTGCAGTAATTGGAGCACTTGCAGGCAACGAAACTGAATCAACGAAAGCTGAGGTGAATTAAATGCAGTTATTTCCTAAAATCCCATTAGCTGACTGGGTTGATAGCATTGTTGATATGTTAACTGATAACCTTGAACCGCTTTTTGATGGTATTACAACCGGAATTGATTGGTTCGTAGAAGGAATCGTTTCTATTTTGGCCTTCCCACCAGCCATCGTACTCATTGCAATCTTCACCATTCTTGCATGGTGGTCAAGCAGGTGGCCTGTTGCGATCTTCACATTTCTCGGGCTCATGTTAATCGATAATCTCGGCTACTGGGACCCTACTCTTGATACATTGGCACTTGTATTAACCTCCGTGATTATATCGATCATACTCGGAGTACCACTCGGTATCTGGGCATCACAAAGTGATCGATTTAGAGGGATCGTAACACCCATTCTGGATTTCATGCAGACGATGCCAGCATTCGTCTACTTAATTCCAGCGATCCTGTTCTTCGGAATTGGAATGGTTCCAGGGATTATTGCATCGGTAATCTTCGCGATGCCTCCTACTATTCGTTTAACGAACCTTGGTATTCGTCAAGTACCTGAAGATTTGATCGAAGCATCCAACGCGTTTGGATCAACAACTAAGCAGAAATTGATTAAAATACAACTTCCGCTAGCAACTCCAACGATTATGGCTGGTATTAACCAAAGCATTATGCTCTCACTTTCGATGGTTGTTATTGCATCTCTAGTAGGTGCACCTGGTCTAGGAGCGGATGTTTATCGTGCTGTAACACAAATTAAAGTAGGTATTGGTTTTGAAGCTGGTCTTGCTATTGTTATTCTCGCAATCATGCTTGACCGGATTTCTCAAAATATAGGTAACACTAAAAAATAAGGGGGAATTACATGTTTAACTTTAAAAAAGGTTTAACAGGACTTGCACTATTTCTTTCACTCACATTGATTCTGGCTGCTTGCGGTGGAAACAATAGCGGTGATAGCAGCGAAGGATCAGGCGAAAGCGGATCTAGTGTTGGAGAAGAAGTGGATTACGAAATTGTCGGGATCGAACCAGGCGCTGGTATTATGAAAGCAACTACTTCCGCAATTGAAGAATACGATAGCCTAAAAGGTTGGGAACTTATTGAATCGTCTTCTGCAGCGATGGCAGCAGAACTGGGTAAAGCGATTGAAGATGAAGAGCCAGTTATTGTAACAGGTTGGACACCACACTGGATGTTTGCGAAATATGACCTTAAATACCTAGAAGACCCTAAAGGTCTATATGGTGAAGAAGAAAACATTGAAACATTTGCACGTCAAGGGCTAAAAGAAGATCAGTCTTCTGCTCATACAATTCTAGATCAGTTCAACTGGACACCAGAAGATATGAGTGCCGTAATGGTAGAAATTCAAGAAGGTGCTAAGCCAGAAGAAGCAGCAAAAAACTGGGTAAACGAACACACTGACATGGTAGAAGAATGGACAAACGGTGCAGACGAAGTAGATGGCGAAGAAATTTCTCTAGCTTACGTTGCATGGGATTCTGAAATTGCTAGTACGAATGTTGTTGCTCAAGTACTTAAGAGCATGGGATACAATGTAGAATTGACCCAACTTGATGCAGCTTCTATGTTCATCGCTGTTTCCGAAGGTGATGCTGATGCTATGGTAGCTGGATGGCTTCCAATTACTCATGCTGACCTTCTAGATGAATATGGTGACACAATGGATCGACTAGGACCAAACCTTGAAGGTGCTAAGACTGGCCTTGTTGTTCCTTCTTATGTAGAAGCAGATTCTATTGAAGATTTAAAGCCAGCTGAATAACAACATCAAAAAAGGTGCTGACAAATTTGTCAGCACCTTTTCTTTAATCAATCAGGCCTTTATTCTTCAGAAATTCAACTGCTACATCTTCTGGCTCTTTGCCATCCATATCAACTTTCGCATTCATTTCCGCCATTTCTTCTTCTGAAATGTTTCCGGCAAATTCATTCACAACTTTCTCAAGGTCGGGATGTGAATCTAGTACTTCTTGTCGAACTACTGGAGCTGCATAATAAGGTGGGAAGAACTGCTTATCATCTTTCGTAGTTACAAGGTTAAATCGTGCAATACGTCCATCTGTAGTAAATGCTGGAATAACATCTACTTCCCCCTCATTAAGCGCATCGTACATAATGTTTGGATCAAGACTTTCAGTGCCTTTGAAATTAAATCCATATGCGTTTACTAACGTTTCATATCCATCTTCACGCTCATAAAATGCATGAGGTGCACCGAAAACCATTTGCTCTGACTTTGCAATAAGATCTGAGAAAGTCTCAGCATTTAAACCTTCATTTGTTTCTTCAGTTAACGCAAGGGTATATCCATTCTCAAACCCAAGTGGTTCAAGCCAAACAAGATTATATTCATCTTTATATCCCTTTTTCACACGTTTAAAGATTTCATCTGCTGATTCTGATGAGTCAGCACTTTCCTTTAGGACTGCTTCAAGACCTGTACCAGTATACTCAACATACATATCGATATCCCCATCAACAAGAGCTTGTTGAAGAATATTTACCTCACCAACTCCTGCATCTACTTCAACTTCATAATCACTATTCGCCTTTATGTATTCAGCGAGAAGGTGTGGTAGGATGTATTGTTCCGTCCATGGCTTTCCAGAAATAACAATCGGATCACTTTCTTCACTTCCGCTATCACCACCACATGCAGCAAGTACCATCACTATTCCAATCAGTAGCATTGCAAACCTCTTCAATCAAATCTCTCCCTTTATTTTTTTGCTTTAACCCCTTTAGGAGTTGCCGCATTTTCAAGTAACTTAAGAATTAAATCAAAACCAAGCGCCAGAATGGTTGCTGGAAGCGCACCAGCTAACACAAGTTCATCTTTATTTGATGTAAGCCCTCTGTAAATAATATCACCAAGACCGCCAGCGCCAACAAAGGTTGCAAGTGTTGCTACACCAATCGTTAAAACGGTCGCTGTTCGCACACCTGCCATAATAACAGGGAGCGAGAGTGGAACTTCAATTTTCATTAATATTTGCAAATCCGTCATCCCCATTCCTCTTCCAGCTTCTATGGATGACTGATCAACGGACGTAATTCCCGTATAAGTATTTCTTAAAATAGGTAGTAAAGCATAAACCGTCAAAGCGATAATCGCAGTCACATTCCCAATGCCTAGAAAGGGGATTAGAAAACCAAATAAAGCAAGGCTAGGTACTGTTTGAAAAATAGCTGTAACCGCAATAAAGGGTTCTGCAAGTTTCTTTCTTCTTGAGATGAAAATACCAAGTGGAACAGATATTACTATAGCGATGAAGATTGAGATAAATGATAGGAATAGATGCTCCTGAAGGGCAACAAAAATATCATCCCAACGACTTTGTACGATATCAATAAATAGGAAGAAAAAGTTTTCTTCATTCACTCAGAGCACCCTCCTCTCGATAGCTATGCTGCTCAAGTCCTGCTAAACCACGCATCATACTACTGCTCGTCACTAAGCCTACAAGCTTTCCTTCTTCTACTACTGGAATACTAATCGACTGCTTTTCTGCAAATCGTTTTGCAATTTCAGGATAAAGTACATTTGGACTGATTGGTTCAATCTCCTCTATAACGTCCTGAATTCGTTTTTCATCATCATCATAATGCTCTTGTACGTGATCTATCGTAACAACACCTTTATATGCATGTTCTGGCCCTGTCACAACAAGACTGTCTACTCGTTCAGATTTCATCAATCGAAACGCTTCAGCAAGCCCGCGACTTTCTTTGACAGTAGCTACTTTACGGATCATTAAATCTACTGCAGATGGAGCCTGTCCCTTTGCCATCCGTTCATCTCCAATGAAGTTGCGTACAAATTCATTCTTAGGATGTCGTAGCAAACGGTCAGGTGTATCAATCTGAAGAATTTCTCCATCTTTCATAATAGCGATTCGGTCAGCAATCTTCATTGCTTCATCCATATCATGTGTCACAAAAACAATGGTTTTCTGGATTTCTTTTTGCAACTTAACAAGCTCATCCTGAAGCTGTTCCCGACTAATTGGATCGAGCGCACTGAAGGGCTCATCCATTAGAATGATTGGCGGTTCTGCTGCAAGAGCACGAATAACACCTACTCGTTGTTGCTGTCCTCCGCTTAGCTCGAGAGGATAGCGTGACCTAAAAGTTGCAGGTTCTAGACCCACAAGATTAAGCATTTCGTCGACTCTTTTGTCTATTTTATCTTTGTCCCATTTTTTTAAATTAGGGATCAATGCAATATTTTCTGCAATCGTCATATGTGGAAGAAGACCAATTTGTTGAATGACATAGCCTATGCTTCTTCTAAGTTCAACAGGGTCCCGTTCAGAAATAGGTTTTCCATCAATATAAATCTGACCTCCGCTTGGTTCAATCAGTCTGTTAATCATCTTCATTGTTGTCGTCTTTCCACAGCCACTCGGACCAATTAACGTTAACAATTCGCCCTTTTCAATATGTAGATTAATATCCTTTAGTGCCTCTGTTCCATCAGGAAACTTTTTGCTTATATGCTCAAATGTAATCATTCTTTTGCTTCTCCTGCCTCCCTAAAATCCTTAACTTCATTATATCTACCCTATTCTAGATTACTATTAAACCAATTAACAGGCTCAACCGCAACTTTCTTACTATTACTGTATCGTTTTTCCAATGCATTTTCAAAAAAAGAAGCCTTCTCAAAATTTTGAGAAGGCTTCTGGTTTCATTATTCGTTAAAAGCTGGTTCTAATCCTTGTTTTTTGTGTTTTTTTAATTTGAAGAAGAAGAACGTAATCGTACCTACTGCAAAAATCGCAATAAATCCTAAAAGAACATATACATTTTGCCACATGTACGCAATATCACCACTTGAAATGACTGCTTTCAAACCTGAAACGGTATAAGTCATAGGTAACCATATATTAAACACTTGCAAGCCTTCTGGTATTAATTCAATCGGGAAGGTACCAGCACTTGTAGTGAGTTGCAGTATCAAGATGATGATAGCAACAAACCGTCCAGGATCTCCTAATGTAGTAACGAAGAACTGAATAAGCGTCATATAAGCTAGACTTGAAACAATCGAGAACAATAGGAACAATGGTACGCTTTGAACTTCAATCCCAAGGCCATACAATAATAATGCATCTGCGACTAGAGATTGAATAACACCAACTGTTAGGAGAATACCATACTTACTCAAGAACCAACCGATTGCTGAACGTGGACTTCCAGCTGGTTCGCGTAAAGGGAACACAATTGACATCAAGAGCGCTCCTACAAATAAACCAAGTGAAAGGAAATATGGTGCAAATCCTGTACCGTAGTTCGGTACTGAAGATACAGCTTCTGTATCAACGTTTACTGGATCAGCAAACATATTGTACGTTTCATCGTCTGCTTTCGTTTTGGATGTCTCTTCTGCTGCATCTCCCAGTTTGTCACGAAGCTCTGCTGATCCATCTGTTACCTTCTGCGCACCATTATCAAGTTCTTTAGATCCGTCAGCTAATTGACTAGCACCAGAGGAAAGTTCATTCGAGCCACCTTCAAGTTCAGAAAGTCCATTTGCAAGCTCTTGTGATCCACTAGACAATTCATTCATACCAGAATTAAGTTGGCCAACTTTATCAATCATTGTCGTCCAACCTGATGCAACAGTACTGTTTCCTTCTGCAACCTTGACTGCTCCATCATGAAGTTGGTCTACACTATCGTTAGTTTGATTCAACCGATCACCGAAGCTAACAAGACCCTCTTCTAGTTTTGATTGACCTTTATAAAGATCAGAAGCACCCTGTGCTAAATCTCTCTGTCCTTCTAGAAGAGCATTTGCATTTGCTGATGCACTAGATAGTTTCTCAGATAGGGTAGCAAATTCGGTTGCTACATCACCAATTGATTTAGCAGCAGAACCTGATTTCTCTGCAATCGGCTTAAGCTGACTAATTAGCTCTTGCTTCTGCTCATCAGTATAATGGTCACTCGTTTGAATCGATTCAATAACACCCTGAAGTTCTTGTGGAACTTCCTTTGCTTTTGTACCTCCACTTTTTAAAGATTCCTTCAACCCTGCAGTGTCTACATTACTTGGAGATGAATCTTCTAACTTCGTAACACTCTGATTCAGACCGTCCATCAGTCTTTTGGTTCCGGCTCTACTACCTTGAACACCAGCGAGGAGCTCCTCTTGTCCTGATTTGAACCGTCCCATGCCATCGCTAAGCTCTCCGATACCATTACTAACCTGATGTGCTCCATCAGCCAACTGGTTAATTTCAGGTTCTTTCTGCTTTAACCGGTTTAATAGATCTGTTGATCCCTGGTTTGCTTCACTAATACCATTCGCAAGATGAATTGATCCATTTTCTGCACTGCTAAGGCCATTCGTTAATTCAATTGAACCTTCATTAAGTACAGCTAGATTATCTTTCAACTGCTTTGTGCCATCTTTCAGTTCAGATGATCCGTCAGCTAGTTCCCCTGCGCCGTCCGAAGCATCTGACAAGCCATCAGCGATTTCGCTAAATTTATCAAACACAACTTCACTGTAATTTTCCGTAATGTTTTCAGCTATTTGAGATTTAATTTCCTTAACAGCTGTACCACCGATTTGCCCTGCAAGGAAATTAAAGCTTTCATTTGGAACATATTCGAGATTCAATTTATCCGGATGTTCATCAAGAACAGTAGTAGACTTCTCGGAAAAATTGTCCGGAATTTGTATCTTCATATAGTAGGTCTGATCTTTAAGACCCTCATTGGCTTCTTTCTCACTTACAAACTTCCATTTGAAATCAGGTTCCTCTTTTAACTTATCAACTAATTCGTTACCTATCTCCAGATGTTCACCTTCAAAATCAGCACCATCATCATTATTTACGACAGCTACTGGAATCTCGTTAAGGTTTTCATAAGGATCCCAGAATGCCCACAGAAACATTCCACTATATAAAACCGGAATAAACAATACTGCGATTACGGGAATTAAAACTTTCTTGTTTTTAAGTAGTGACGACCATTCCGAACGAAATTGACGAAATGATTTTTTCATATTATATCCTCCTGTCTAATTGACCATTTTTCTCAATTGGTCATTTTGAAACAAAAAAAAGAGCAATAGTACTATTCTATTTATCTAAATCCCGATTGACCACTTTTCATTTTTAGTCATTTTTTGCTACAGATAGTAATATAACACCCTTTTTTTTGAATAGCAATAGTCATTCGTCACTTTATTTATTCTATTACTATTCTACCTTAATGCCTCTCATCATATAGAATTCAAGATGATTTGCAATCTCCTCTTTGGTGAGCGATTGGTGCGATTTTTCCCAGTCAAAAATAAGAGCAATGTACATTTTAAACAATAGAAATGCTGTAAGGGATGGATCACAATCTTTTACTTCTTTATTTTCAATTCCTCTTTCAATTTCTAGTTCTAAAAAGGCAAGAATCGCTTTTTCTACAAGTTCAAGTGCATCAATTGCTGCTTGTGTTCCGATTTCACGTACTTCCTGTGAAAGTTTAATCGCTAATTGATGTTCTCTTCGATGTTCAAGTACACTATAGAGGGCTCTATGCAAATTATCAAAGAAATTATCTTCTTCGTTAATTGAGCTTTTGGCAAGCTCCTTCAATTCCTTTACCATACCGGTAACAATTTCATTAAATAGCTCTTCTTTATTTTTAAAAAAAGTATAAATCGTTCCTTTACCTACATTAGCTATTTTCGCTACTTGATCCATTGTGGTTGCTTTATATCCGAACATTGAAAATGACTTTTCAGCTGCTTCTAATATACTCTTCCTTCGATCAAATACCATCATTCTCCCCCTTTAATTATGCGTTGGTAGCGTGACCGTAACGGTCGTACCCTCTCCGATTTTACTCTTGTATAAAACTTTACCTCCAATGTTACGAATGAGTTGGATCGTAATCATAGTTCCAAGACCAGTACCTTTTGATTTAGTGGTATAGAAGGGAAGACCAATCTTTTCAAGCTGCTCTTCGCTCATTCCAGCTCCATTATCTTGAATAACGATATCTACCGTACCTTTTTTTATACCATTTTGCAAAGTAATAAGAATAAGTCCTTTTTCTTCAATTGATTCTATAGCATTCTTAATTAAATTAATTAAGCACTGCTTTAGCTCCTGTGAATTCCCATGTATTTCAAAATCACCTTTTTCCTCATACTGCATCTTAACCGCATGATAAGACGCTAATACCTCCGTCAAATTTGTTGTATCTTTTACAACCTTATTTAAATTGACAACTTCATAATCTCTTTTTGAGGGTTTGATGAGCATAAGATAATCAGTAATGATTTTATTCGTTCGATCAATTTCTTCAATCATTAATGGAGCATAATTCTTAATCTTTTCATCTTCTGTATTACTAGAAATAAACTGAAGAAGTCCTCTAACCGTTGTAAGTGGATTACGTATTTCATGAGCAATCGCAGCTGCCATTTTCCCAGCTACAGAAAGTTTTTCTAGATATACCGTTTCTTCAAGCTGTATATTAATAAGAACAAGGCGCTCTGTTAAGTAGAAAATAAAAAAGTAAGCAATAGCGAAAGAAGTAAAATAAATCGGATAAAAATAGGCTTTCAATGGAACGATCAATGTAAGCACAATTGCTATATAAAAAAGCATAAACGTTCCACCAGTCAGTAGAATAACTCTCCACTTTCTTATTGATCTTTTAAAATACCCATAAAAACTAAGCGAGATAATATAACCGACTATAGCAATCAATACACCTACCCATGCGTATTCTCCACCCATTCCTAGTCGCATAAGGATTATTGTGAACATACATATTATTCCTGCAAATCCACCACCATACAATGTGACGAGTATAAGAGGAACGATCCTTAAATCAAATACTGTTTCCCCAAATGTCTCTAGCGGAAAAAGCATACAGAGAAGTGCCATTATTGAACTAATAAATCCGTAGATGAGCTTCTTCTTCAAATTAATTGATGTTGATCTCCTAAATGGCATGACCATGTTCCAAATAAATAATACAGAGAAGAGCATTGCTATATTGATAAGTAAAGGTCTCGCCATTTCCAACATGATTTTTTCTCCTTTATTACTAATTGTTACCAATATTATTCTACCATTAGATGCAAACCTACACTATTATAAAACAAAACACAATGGACTCCTACCAACTTTTGAAACTTCCTCAATACACAAAAAAGTTCACCTACTTAAAGGTGAACCAGTCTTTTATTGTAAGAAACTCAGTACAGAGGTTACAGATGACTCTCCTTGATCAATGCAATCTGGAAGCCCCACTCCATTATATGAGGCACCTGCTAGGAATACACCTGGCATTATCCCTTCAATTCCTTCTTTCACTACATCGATCCTATTTCGATGACCAACTTCGTATTGAGGCATTGATTGTCTCCATCTAGTAATTCGATAGAATTCAGGATGTCCCTCAATTTCCATGATCTGATTCAGATCATTTAGAACGGTTTGTACGATTTCTTCATCACTTTTTTCAACGATTTCTTCTTTGCCTGCTCTTCCAACATAACAGCGTAATAGTACTTTACCTTTTGGTGCAGCATGCTGCCACTTACGATGCGTCCAAGTGCAAGCTGTAATGGTATAGTCAGCATTTCTAGATACAACAAATCCCGTTCCATCCATTGCCTTTTTCACAGCTTCTTCTGGAAATGCCATTGCGACAGTTGCAACCGTTGTAGAAGGCATTTCATCAAGAGGTGCTACTTCTTTTTGATCACGTAACATATGGTGAACCTGCTGGTGAGGAGTCGTAACGATGACCGCATCTGCTAGAATTTCGTCACCATTAGTTGTCGTCAGGATATAAGAATCCTGTTCTCTAGTTAGCTTATCTACTTTTACATTTTTTTTGATCTCTACATCTGTCAGCCTATCTTCAATTGCTTGAATGAATGATTGTAAACCTGACTTCACGGTCAAGAAGGCCGGCTTCTTCTTTCCAGTGCTTCTCCGTGATGGCGGTGTTGTCTTTTTCATACCTAGAATTAAGCTACGATACTTTCTCTCTACTTCATAGAATTGTGGGAAAGTAGACATTAAACTCAACTTATCAATGTCACCAGCATAAATTCCGGATAAGAGTGGTTCGATTAGATTTTCAACCACTTCATTCCCTAGGCGCCTACGGAAGAACAGACCAAGCGACTGATCTTTTCCATCGTCTTCTCTTCTCGGAAGAAGTAAATCAAAGGCAGCTCTTGCCTTTCCTTTCAAGCTAAATAACTGAGTCGACACAAATGGAGCCAGTTCAGTAGGAATCCCCATAACGGCACCACCTGGTATTGGGTAAAGTTGATCATTATTCAAAACAAATGCTTGCCCAGTGGAATTGGGGACAAGCTGATCCTCCATACCCACTTCTTTGACTAAACGAGCCGCACTCTCTTTTCTAGCAAGAAAAGAATCAGGTCCTCGCTCAATTACATACCCATTCGTTGTGTCAGTCTGGATCTTCCCGCCTAATCGGTCATTACCTTCAAGTAAAGTAATCTCGTAAGGAACGTTTGATTCATGCATTTCCTTTTGAAGATAATAGGCAGCAGTTAATCCTGTGATTCCGCCACCTACAATAACAATTCTTTTTGGCTGTTTATTCATTACTAATCATCTTCTTTTTAGTTAATTCACGTGTCACAACTGTTGCTAGAATTTCTATAAATTCATCCGTTGCATTAGGCATTTCTGGTCTATGATAGAAAGCTCCAAGCTCATCCGTCATTTGTCGGCACTCATAGTCATTATCGTACAAAACTTCTAAATGATCTGCTACGAAACCAACGGGACAATAGATAAATCCTGTGAAGCCTTCTTGTTCAAAAAGATCACGCGTCAAATCCTGAATATCAGGACCAATCCATGGATCTGGTGTGCTTTCTTCACTCTGCCACCCAATAGCATAATTTTTAATCCCTGCCCGATCTGCGATATGCTTCGCAGTCTCCTCAAGCTGAGCAGGGTATGGATCGCCATCTTGCAATAATTTCTCTGGGACACTATGAGCAGAAAAAATCACAACCGTTTTCTTCTTTTTTTCTTCATTCATTTCACTTAAACAAGATTGTAGTTGGTTTACCCAGTATTGGATAAATTTCGGCTCGTTGTACCATTGGTCAATTGTATAAATATAAGGATAACCAAGCTTTTCCGCTTCTGCTTTTGCCCGTTCATTATAGGTTTTAACACTTAACGTGGAATAATGAGGCGCGAGAACAATACTCACTGCTTCTGTGATCCCGTCTTTTTGCATGTCTCTAACCGCTTCCTCTACAAACGGCTCAATGTGCTTTAACCCAAGATAGCTTTTAAATTGGATGGTTTCATCGCCAAATTGCTCATTCATACGATCTTCTAACTTTTGAGCCTGTTCTTTCGTAATATCCGATGAAGGAGATATGCCACCGATCGCTTCGTACCGATCGATTAAATCTTGTAGCATTTCATCTGTAGGTTTTTTTCCCCGGTGAATATGCGTATAGTATGGTTCGATTTCTGTTTCGCTTCGCGGTGTGCCATAAGCCATTACAAGAAGGCCAATCGTCTTCTTCATGCTACACCTCCCGTTCCCTAGCTGTTCTTACGTGTATAGTCATGTACAAAGCTTGTTAGGCGTTGTAAAGTTTCTACTTTAACTTGTGGAAATACGCCATGTCCCAAGTTGAAGATGAATCCTGGTGACTGCATACCCTGATCAAGAATTTCTTTTGTTCTTTCTTCAATTACTTCCCATGGCGCAAGCAAGAGTGCAGGCTCAAGATTTCCCATAAGAGGCTTCGTAATTCCTTCTACTTCTCGCGCTTTTTTAATCGTGATTCTCCAGTCAATCCCAATTACATCAACAGGAAGCTTATTCCATTCCTGAATAAGATGGCTTGCTCCTACACCAAACATTAAAAGCGGTACTCCCAATTCTTTTAGAGAAGAAAAGATTCGATTCATTACCGGCGCAATATACGTTCTGTAATCCGCTTCATTCAATGCACCTACCCATGAATCAAATAATTGTACGGCTTGAGCACCAGCTTTAACCTGCGCTGTCAAATAGGCAATCGTCATATCACCAAGTTTATTCATTAATTGGTGCCAGCCTTCTGGGTCTGTGTACATAAATGCTTTGGTCTTATGATAATTCTTTGATGGCCCGCCTTCAATCATATAGCTTGCAACAGTAAACGGTGCTCCACTGAAGCCGATTAGCGGTACAGATAACTGTTCACGAAGCATTTTAATCGTTTCCATCACGTATGGAACATCTTTCAATGGATCAAGTTCACCTAGACGATCAACATCTGATCTCGATTGGATAGGATTATCAATAACTGGACCTATACCGGATTTTATCTCAACATCGACACCAATTGATGGAAGTGGTGTCATAATGTCTGCGAACAAAATAGCAGAATCGACACCAAGCTGTTCAACTGCAAAACGCGTAACCTCTGCCGCTACTTCCGGATTAAGGTTCATTTCATGAAAAGAGTATTTCTGTCTAATCTTTCTATATTCAGCCTGATACCGGCCAGCTTGTCTCATATACCACACAGGTGTATGGTCTGTCTCTTCTCCTCGGCATGCCCGAAGAAATTGATCATTAAATGGTGCTTTATTCATGCTTGTCCACCCTTTCTAATTGCAAAACGTTCATTTTTACATCCCTACATACTATAGCGATCGAAGGCTTTTGTGTACAGTCGTTAAGGAAAAAAGTCATAAAATCGTCCTAGTTTGTAGCCGTTTACATCTACTCTATCATATTAGAATCAGTCTTAAAGGGAAAGACAATATTCACTCATCCTGTTTTGCTTTCTTTTTGTTTTCTTTCTCTTTCTTATCGTTTTTAAAACTATTGAATAAGCTAACTGATGCTTCATTAGAAGGATTCCCCTCCTGATCGGTTAATGAGTTATATGGTATAACTTGATAAGCTACTGAACCAAAGAAAGAGATCGAATTTCGAGTATATTCCCCTTTTCCTTCTACTTTTGCAATCTGCTCCCGTTTACCATCTTTTATCTCGTAAATATGGTATGTAACACGATCGTCCGCTGAAGGTGTCCATTTAAGCTTTATTGCCGGAAGACCATAAAGGAAGTCAAATTCAGCACTTAAATCCGCTACATCTGGTAGTGAAATAGGCTTTTCCATATCTTTTACACCAGATGGCTTCTCAAATGAAACCATACTCTTATCATTTATATCGGCATTCACTACTTTTTTAAAAAGCTGAACAGGGTATTCACTTCCACCTGTAAGATAATTCGTCTCTGTTGTCCGATCATAACCTACCCATACTGCTCCTACTAACTCTGGAGTAAAACCAACAAACCATGCATCACGTGCTCCACCTTTAACTTTTTCATAACTTGTTGTACCAGTTTTCCCTGCAACTTCAACTTTAGATTCGCCGCTAGTTGCTGTGCCATTTCGAACGACACCTTCTAAAATCCTCGTCATATACCAGGCTGTTTGTTTTGAATATACCTTCTTTTCCTCATGTTTTGCTTCTCCTACTAGCTTTCCATCGTGATTGTAGAGCTTCGTAATGAAATATGGATCAATGTGTTTCCCTTCTGCCGCAAAAGGGCGATAAGCTTCCATCATTTCGAAAGGGGATACACCGTTATCAATGCCTCCAAGTGCAATCTTTAAATCTTTATCTTCTATACTAATTCCGACTTTTTCTAGATACTTTTTAGAATAAGATATGCCCATTTCATTTAAAAGCCAGACAGCTGGTGCGTTTGCTGATGTTCTAACTGCGTCGTATAAAGAGATTTCCCCTGTATATTGATTGTTATAATTGGAAGGTGAATAGCCATCATAGTCTATTTTTTCATCTTTCAATAATGTATATGGACTGTAGTCCTTTTTTTCTAGCGCTGGTCCATACACGGCAATGGGCTTAAACGCTGAGCCCGGCTGCCTTTTCGAAGTCACATGATTAAAACCCCTTTGGACATATTCTCTTCCACCCTGAACAGCCACGACTCCTCCACTCTTTGCATTCATTATCGTTAGTGCACCCTCCGGAGGGTTTTCAGTGTCACTACCTGGAAAGAAAGATTTATTCTGAAATTGCGTATAAGCTGTTTTTTGCAGATCGACATTCATCGGAACGACTATTTTGTAGCCGCCTCTTAGAACTTCTTCATTAGATAACTTATATCGTGTTTTTGCTTCCTGAAGTGTCATATCAATATACGTAAGATAAGCTGGTTCTTTCGTCACTTCAGCTACATCCAACGAAAGTGTTTTCCCTTGTAGTCGAACTGTTTCTTCAGCTGTTAGATAATCGTGTTTTTCCATTAATGAAAGAACAAGATCCCTTCGCTCTTTGCTTTCTTCAGGATGGTTTATAGGCGAGTAATTAGAAGGTGCTTTCGGAAGACCTGCTAGCATTGCGCCCTCTTCTACACTGAGTTCTGAAACTGGTTTATTGAAAAACATCATGGAAGCAGATTGTATACCGTAAGCCCCGTGCCCAAAATAAATTTGATTTAAGTACATTTCTAGAATTTTATTCTTACTATAATTTCGTTCAAGGTTAATAGCAATTACGGCTTCTTTTGTTTTTCTAAGCCAGGATTTATCATTCGTTAAAAAGACGTTCTTCGCAAGCTGCTGCGTTATCGTACTTCCACCTTCTACTTTCTTACCTGCAAGAATGTCACGATATAGCGCACGTCCAATTGCTTTAATATCGAGACCATGGTGATCGTAGAACCGACTATCCTCTGTTGCAACAAAAGCTTCCTGAACATGATCAGGTATATCATCTATTGAAACAGGATCGCGATTTTCAAAGTAGAGCTTTGTAATTAATTCCCCATCAGTATCAACAAGTTTAGTGGCGGAATTCATAACTAGTTTCTTCTCATCAATTACATAATTACCTGCAAGCAAAATGCCAAGATAGCCTAACAATCCTATCAAGAAAACTGCTGCTGTGGCGATAAGGCCTATCCCAAGCTTTTTCATTCTATGAGGCACTCCCTTATAAACTTAATTAAAGCTAAGCTTACATGAAAAATTGATTTTTTTGTACTATATACAGTGACGATTCTGTTTAGCTTTTGCCAAATAAGGGTAAAGTATCAGGCAATTCTGCCTGATCACTTCATTGAAAGGATGATGAGTAGGATGAATATATTTGTTACATATGGAACATACGAGTATTTAGCAAAAATGAAAGAAGAACATGATCAAGAAGAGGTTATGCTCTTCTCTAATCCTGACGGCGCAGCCCTCTATCATGAAACTTCATCAGAAACTTTTTTCAAAAATGCTAAGAAATATGAACTCATGGACAATAAAGGCACATTGACAGACCCAGGATTTGTTGTGCTAAATCACATCCCTGTAGAAGAAAGCGAACGCGCTGTATTCGAGGACCGTTTCAAGAATAGAGCAGGGAAAGTAGAAAGCGAACCTGGTTGTCAGGGAATACGCATACTAAGACCTGTTCACAATGACCCATACATTGTGGCTACTTTCTGGAATTCAGAAAAAGATTTCAAAAACTGGCAATCCTCCGAAGCGTATGGGGAGGCACATAAGAACAGACATACAAGCAAAGGCTTACCTAAAACTATTTTTTCAGGAAAACCTTACCTTAAAACCTATCAAGTCGAGTAATTCGTTTAGGCTAACTGATACGAGGGAATTGTATTAAATACGTAGATTATTGCCTATAGGAGTGATAGAAATGTTAGTTAGCGAAAATGAAGTGTATCGCTATTCAATCGATACGAGTGATGGAGAAAAAGGCGTGTTAAAGCAACTTTATTTCGATGACGAACATTGGACAATACGGTATCTTGTTGTCGATACTCATAAATGGATACCTGGACGTAAAGTTCTTCTGTCTCCTCTTTCAATTAATAAATTAGACCATGAGAATGAGGCAATTTCCGTTTCACTTACAAGCGATGAAGTCAAAGATAGTCCAGACATTGATACTGAGCAACCTATTTCTAGAAAGCATGAGATGGAAATCAATCGCCATTTTAGCTGGCCATATTATTGGGTAGGTACAGGTGCATGGGGTAGCGGAATGTACCCTAGACCTTTTATGGCAGAAGATATGGTGGAAGATGAATCACCGCTCCAAACTTCAAAAGAAGAAGAAAACCATTTAAGAAGTACGAAAGAAATTGGTGGGTATCACATTCATGCACTCGATGGAGAGATCGGTCATGTGAAAGATTTCATTTTCGATAAAGAGACCTGGCAGTTACGCTATTTCATTATAGATACTAAAAACTGGCTTCCTGGTAAGGAAGTATTACTCTCAACCAAATGGATTACAGATATTCACTGGCAGGATCGAACTGTACAGGTGGACGTTACAAAAGAGGACATTCACAATTCTCCTGAATATAGACTTAACGAACCTATCTCTCGACGTTTTGAAGAAGATCTTCATACCCATTACGGAAAAACAGGATATTGGAAATTTTAATTTCTAGCGAGGTGGAGATCCACCTCGCTCTCGTCTATTTCAGACACATTGTAATTTAATTTCCCAGGAAATCTTACTTTTAGACAGCAAAAGCAGATAGGTTTGCTTATTCATCATTATACAAGCCTATTTAACAGTTTTCTTTCGATCATTGAAAGATTATTTAGTAGAAAAAGAATATAGATAGGAGATTTATCGTGGAGAAATCAAAAAAGAAAAACGAGGACGTAAAATATCCCGAGAGACAATTCTATTTCCCCGCACAAATAGTCGAAACATTTATTGCAAAAGGTGAATCTCATAGCGCAAGACCACTAAACCGACAATTTATTTTATCTATACTAGCTGGAGCGTTTGTTACCTTTGGAGCTATTTTTTCTGTTTTGATTGCCCTTGGAGTCGAGACAGAAGGCATTCATAACCTACTTGCAGGTATTGGATTCGTTACCGGCTATGCCATTGTATTTATTTCTGGAGCTATTTTATTCACTGAGGTTAATGTGCTTCTGCCGACTTACATCTTACAGAGAAAGTTCTGGATTCCGAAAAACATTCTCAAGTTCTGGGTTGTTTGTTATATAGGTAATATTCTTGGTGCTCTACTCGTTGGCGCACTTGTTGTAGCATCCGGTTCTCTATCTCCTGAATTTTATTCAGAATTAACAACATATACTGAACACAAAATGAAATTCCTATCTAATGGTACATTAGGATGGTTTCAAATACTTATCTCAGGAATTATCGCCAATTGGCTAATTGGAATGGCAGCATTTCTAGCAACTGCTGCACGTGACTTAACAGGAAAAGTACTAGCAACAACGCTACCTGTTATCATTTTCGTCGCAGGGAATTTTCAGCACAGCGTAGCAAATATGGGTTATTTCAGTACTTCTTTTATCCATGGTGCAGAATACTCTTGGATTGAATTTCTGTTCTTCAACCTTGTTCCTGCTAGTATTGGCAACCTAATTGGAGGCGGTATACTTGTCGCCTTGACATTTACCTATGCGTTTAAAGAAGAAATCGATGAAGATCGCCTTCCAAAAGAAGAAGCAAAATAACAAAAAAGGAGCAGCATAGGCTTGCTCCTTTTTATTTGCATATCGAATCATTTGGTATAGTCACGATAATTGCGTGTAGAGTACCTCTGATCAGGGAATAAGAAAGAAAGATAACGCGAAAGGGGAAATCATAGTGACACGTGTAGCATTGATCTTGAATCCCAAAGCGGGGAATGACAAAATGGTTGATCAAATTGAGACCATTCACCATCGACTTCAGGAAAAGTTCGATGAAGTAACGCTATATAAAACAGATTACAAAGGGCATGGAGCAGAACTGGTCGATCAGGTAGCCGATCAGGTAGATGTCATTATAGGTGCTGGTGGAGATGGCACGATTAATGAACTGGCAAATGCCATATGCCGAAGAGAAAAACGTCCTGCTTTTGGAATAATTCCAGGTGGGACCGCCAACGATTTTTCACGTGCGATTGGTATGAACCAGAATCCACTCCAAGCAGTAGAACAACTGCTCAAAGACAAACGTTCCAAAATAGATATTGGTTGCTCAAATGATGAGTATTTTTTAAACTTTTGGGGAATTGGATTAATTACTCAGGCTTCAGAGAACATTAACTCTGATACAAAAGAGGTTTTAGGAAGACTTTCCTATTACATTAGTACAGCTCAGACAGTAAGTAATCCTGAGCCTTTTCACCTTAAAGTGGAGTCAGATGAACAGTCTTTTGAAGGCGAAGCTGTAATGATGATTGTTGGAAATGGTCCTTTTACGGGAGGCATTCAAGCCTTTTTCCCGCAAAACAACCTTCAGGACGGTAAATTTGACGTTCTAATTATTAAGGAATCATCTCTTTCAACATTTTGGTCTATTTTCCAATCCAAAATCATGAAAGAGTCACGCTTTAACGAAGGTATCATCCATTTTCAAACGAATAGTTTACGCATTTCAACTGAACCTGAACAGAATATCGACTGTGATGGAGAGCGGCATCACACCACTCCCTCATCTCTCGAAGTCCTACCTGATTATTTAACTGTCCTTACTGGAGAACATTTTCCTGAATGAGTTAAAGCTTACGGATGATCGTTTGATCCACATCACCCATTCTAGAGAAAAGATACACACAAAAAGCCAGAGTGTACCTGCTGCATAGCCAGCAAGAACATCACTTGGATAATGAACACCGAGATAAATTCGGCTAAATCCTATTAAAAGGATGAAAAGTCCTACTAATAGTCCACTTATCCATTTTGTTGTTCTACCTCTCTGGCTTCTAATAATTAAGTACCCAATAAAACCATATAATATAAAGGATCCCATCGCATGTCCGCTCGGAAAGCTATAGCCAACGGCATCGTAAGCAGCATCAACAGTAGGTCTAGAACGCGCAAAGAAATGCTTTAACACACTAGTTAAGAATCCCCCAGCAATCACTGCAACAAGAAAGAAAATAATGCTCCACACATCTTTTTTTCTAAACCAAAGAATGACAATCGTCAGAATTGAAACGACTGTAATCCACCATACTGCCCCTAATTCCGTAATCACTCCCATGGCGTTTAGCATCCAATCGGACCGAATTAAATCTACGGCTGAAATAATAGTATGATCAAATTGAAGCGTCTCTTTTTCAAGTATTTCTTCCGCTAGTTCAGAAAATAACATAATAGCAATAATAGCAACTAAAAGGCCAAATGCATTTAGTACAAGTGGATACCATACTTTTTTTTGTTTTAATACTCCTGGGAATGAACTGAAAAATTCATTTTTATTCATACAATCTCGCCTTTCCCTTTCTAATCTTTTAAAAAAGCCGCTGAACCAGCAGCGGCTTTTTTCTTACTTCTCTTTTGTTTGCACCATTCTTACAAGAAGGTGTGCAAGTTGATGGCGTTGATCTTTATCTCCAACCAACCATAACTCTTGAAGAAGTTTCTCTTCTCTGTTCTTTGGTTCTTCTTTCTTGGCTAAATATCCAGCTACTTTCTCAGCAGCCTGTGCTAGCGCTTCTTCATTAAGTCCTAGCTTTTCACCAACTTGAACTCTCGTTGCAAGATACCCTTTAAAATCTTCGAAATTCGCTAGGATATCATCAACACGCTCTTCACTCATTCGATCGATTGTATCATCTACTTTATTTACGTTAAGCTCACTGTCTTTATTCACAAGATGGTTCTTCTCACTCATCAATTACACTCCTTTAATTAGCTATCTAGAAGAGATAGTGATTTCTCAATAAATGCTGGGAGATCATCGGGATTTCTACTACTCACAAGATTTCCGCATACAACAACTTCCTCATCAAATACATTTGCTCCAGCATATTTAAGATCTGTTTGAATTGATTTAAACCCAGTAATGTTTCGTCCATTTAAAACTTCTGCAGAAATTAATAGCTGCGGACCGTGACAAATGACCAATGTTTTCTTATTCATAAACATCATTTTTTTAGTAAAAGCTACAAACCGATCGTCCGCACGCAATTCATCTGGTGAAACTCCACCAGGAATGAAAAGTACGTCAAACTCTTCAGGTTTAACTTCACCAATTCCTTTGTCAGAAGTTACTTTTGCTTCCCCTTGTTTTCCTGTTAGTTCCTGACCAGCTTCTGGACTAATCACGGTTAATGAATGTCCTGCGTTCTTAAACTGCTCTGCGGGTTTTGTATATTCTACATCTTCAAACATGCTTGTCATAAGTACTGCGATCTTACTCAAGTGAAGCCCTCCTATATAATGGTAGTATGATCTTCTTAATTGATTATTACCCCTCCAGTCATCTGTCAAACCTCCTATAGAGTGTTGATATGTTTTATTGTATTTATGTTTTATTAATTAACTCAAAGGGTAAAAATAAGGTGGAAGCAAAACTGATTTGAATTAGAAAGGATGTTTTTAATGGCAGACAAGAAACAAGAATTAATTGATGGACTTAATGTAGACCTAGCGAACGAATATGCTGCAAGCATTATGTATACTTACAATGCGGCAGTTGTATCTGGACTATACCGTCAAACATTAAAACCTTTCTTTGAAAGTGAAATTGCAGATGAACAAGGGCACGCTCTCTATCTTGCTGAGAAGATTAAAGTGTTAGGTGGTACGCCAACAACAGCACCTGCAGAGGTAAAACAACTTACAGATGTGAAAGAAATGCTGATTGAAGCTAGAACAGCTGAAAAAGATACTATAGAACGTTACGAAAAACGCAAAAAGCAAGCTGAAGAGCTCGGTTTTACTGAACTAGTCGTTAAGCTTGATGACATGATTGCTGATGAAACACATCATATGGAAGAAATGGATCGCATTTTAAGCGATGCACGATTTGAATAAATAACATAACGAAAGGCCAGCCGAATCGGCTGGCCTTTCGTTATGTTATTGTTCTTTATATTCTTCTTGAAGGAGTCTTTGTCGGTAGGCATTTATTGCTGTTTCACCAAGCCAGTCAATAAAATGATAATTAACGTATGCTCCAACAATAGCTCCTATACCTGGAATCATTTGAAGTAACTTAGGAAAATCAATGTAATCACGATATTCAAGTTGGAATGCTTTCCAATCATGCTTTTCGTTAAATGTCTCACTTATTTGTTTATGGAGTGAAGACTGATCCCAATTCTGAATACGTTCATACACTTCTTTCCTTGTTCGATCAGATGAAAATGCCAATTGAAAGATGTAGAGAATAAATACTCTCTCCTCGAATTGCTTTGCATCATATCCATAAATACTTGCGAGATCAAAAAGGAATTTGATTTTAATGGAAAGGAGCAAAGGGAAATCTGCTAATCCAAGAAGGATGCCTCCAGCGCCAGTCCCTGCCCCTTCAGCCGCGGCAATTCGCTTATATGTTTGGATCAATTGTTTTGCCTTCGTATCCCTTGAACGAAGCGACAAATTCTGAACAGGTGCTTTAACAGTATAGGTATTCCCAGCAAGAACGCCCTGCACCATCGTTTTAATGCTTCCTGTTACAACCTTGTGCACACGTTCAGGAATTACATTGTTTATTCGGTTTTGTACGTTTTTTGCCGTTCGCGAAACGATCGAAGACTTTTTCTTCATTTTCCGCTCCCACGACTCAAGCTCTTCTTCAATTTCACTACGGTAATTACCCATTGAAATCTCCCTCACTCTTGGCCTTCTTTAAGTAAAAGCTAGTTCATAAACGTGAATTTCTTCGTACGATTACTAACCGTAGCAAATACTACTGACGCAGCTCCAGCCAATGCAATCAGTATAAACTCAACTAAGTTAAAGTGAAGAATAAGTGAAAGAAGTGCAAAAGCAGCAGCCTGAGTACCAAGCAGACGAGTTAGAAGAGACCGATATGCTTTTTCCTGATCCGAGTCAGATATCGGATACAGCTTCACCATCACATGTGACTGATAATGAGGGTATAGAGTGCGTAACTGGACAGCTGTCAAATAGACGATAAGCGCTGCTCCAATTATTCTACCTGTTTCACTCGGCACAAATGCGATAAGGGCTAGTCCCACAAGCAGAAGGCGTATATATATACCAAAATATTCATTGCTGCGGATAAACGCTTTCTGGTAAAGCGTTGCATAAACAGTATTCACGGGAAGAACTTTTTCTGCAAAAGCACTTAACATGCGTCTATGCTTAACAGACTGCTTTAGTTTAGGGACATCAGTAAATAAATTTGCTGTTCGGTAGAACTTCATACTTTGGTGTTCGTCTACCGAAAGTAACCTCTGCCACTTTATCGAATACTTTTTTTGAAGCGGTAAAAACAGAAGGAACAGAATGCCAACAATCAATCCTACTGCAAAAGCGACATAAAGCCACTGAGCCTGAATCAGCAATAAGTATGTAATCAGCATAGTAAGTAACAGCCTTAAAAGGATATACCCGACTACTGATCGATGCTCAGGTAGGTGAAGTTCCAACCATTTCATGATTACGTTTAGACCTTTTAGAATTATTAAAACTGCAATAACAAAAACGTAATACCCAGTACCTGCGTTTGTTTCATGTTGATATAAAGGTGCAAGAATCGTTAACACTACGACTGTCGTAAATACCTGGAGCAGAAAGCTATATATAAGGGATTTACGAAAATAGCCATTTAGCCTACCTTCAGCCGGCAACAAAAAAACAAGATCTGCTTCGTATAAGAAGAAACGAAGTGGAGTTCGAACGAGTACAACTGCTGCGATGCCGGTTATAACGACTAAGCCTGGGAACGATTCTGGGAGAACCTTAAGTAATTCACTGTAATAATACGCTCCAAATATTAACGTCAGAACGAGGGTAAACAAAAAGCTACTGTTCCCTATTAATCGAAAATAGCGAAGAGCAATTTTCCAAAATGCCCCCGCTCTCTCCTTCCATAACGTATCAAGCTGCATCATTTCCCACTCCTGGTCGCTTCAATATAAATATCGTCGAGTGTAGCAGTTGATTGGCCAATTTGGTTTCGTAGCTCTTTCAGTGTTCCTGACATCACAATTACCCCGTCATGAAGGATAATAAAGCGATCGCAGTATCTTTCGGCTGTTGAAAGAATGTGTGTGGACATTAATACACCAGCCCCTTCTTCTTTCACTTGTAACATTGTATCAAGAAAAGATTGAATACCAATCGGATCAAGACCTACAAAAGGTTCATCGACAATGTATAAAGAAGGTCGCACGAGAAAAGCACACATAATCATAACTTTCTGTCTCATTCCTTTAGAGAAATGTCCCGGGAACCATTTTTTCATATTTGTCATTCGAAATTCTTTCAAAAGATCTTCAGCCCGATCTTTCCAATCGTTACCTAACTCATATGCAAGAGCAGTTAATTGGAGATGCTCCCATAGGGTTAATTCATCATATAATAGCGGGGTCTCAGGTATATAAGAAAGCTGTTTCCGATAGCCATCTTTATCTTCAGAAAAAGTTTTTCCTGCTACACGAATATTACCTTCCATTGGATCCAGGAGGCCTAGTATATGCTTAATACTAGTACTCTTTCCTGCACCATTTAAACCAATTAATCCTACAATTTCATTTGGTCCTACGTTTAAAGATAGATCGTGAAGAACAGGTTTATTCGCCTGGTATCCACCAGTAAGATTACTAACTTCCAAAATTGAATTTGTCATAGAGGTCCTCTCATTTCTTCATTTGCCTTTATTTTAACAAATTTTTTGTGGACGGGTGAAGTAAGGGTTAAACTGATTTATACTTCAGGAGTTGGCGTCGGCGTACCATATCCGTCTTTATACGCTTTATCAATTCGTTCTCTAATTTCTTTCACAGTTTTTCCTTCATTAGACCAACTCATTGATTGAACTGCAATATCAAGACAAACGCCGCATTTTGTACCATGATCATCCCACGTAACTTCGCTATCATCCTGATTATTTATAAAACAATCATAGTTGCTTGTATGCCCAGCAGTTTCCCCACATCCGCAGTAACAGGGAATGGATTCTAGCAGATCTTTATTTTGTGCAACTTCTGCATATATAATTTTGACAGTATCCTGCTTATTTTCAAGAAATGATGGAAGTATGTCTTTATCAGCCGTCGTTTCTCTTATATCCCCATTTACCATATGTGTCTCATTGTGGTCTTCACTTCCGCAACCTGAGATGATCCCAAGAACAAATATACCGACACATGCTGACATTCTGATTCTCTTCATCTTTTATCCCCTCCGACTCATCTATCTGTCCATATCTTATCGTGTTTTGGAAGGAGTTTCTAGAAACCCTCATCGAAGTTCGTAAAACATTTGAAAATAGTTGAATAGATCAATGAATTTGCGAACATCCTTATAGAGAGTGTGACGTCTTCCCTGAAATAAGTTACACTCAGGGCTCTGCACCCCCGGCAGAGCCCATTTGCTTTGTTTTCTAGAGTATTTTACTACTAATTTATTATTTCTAGTAAAGTGAAATAGTCTTAACTGATAGAAAATTATGGTACGATAAATAAAAAGATTGAAAGGATGATGATGATGAGCCATTCACCAGATTGCATTTTCTGTAAAATTATTAACGGAGACATTCCCTCTGCGAAAGTGTATGAGAATGATGATGTACTTGCCTTTCTTGACATTACACAAGTAACGGAAGGACACACCCTTGTCATTCCGAAAAAACACCAACAAAACATCTACGAACTCGAACCTGAAACAGCATCAAAGCTCTTTGCTGCTGTACCTGAAATTGCTAATGCTTTGAAAGCGAATTTCGCACCTCAAGGCATGAACATTCTAAATAATAATGAAGTTATCGCAGGTCAGTCAGTGTTCCATTATCACCTACACTTGATCCCTCGTTACGGTAAGGGAGATGGATTTGGTGCGGTATGGAAAACACATGAAAATGATTATGATGCTGATACATTACAGCGTCTTGCAGAGGGTGTTCGTTCGCAATATCAGTGAAAAGGAGACCCATTAAGGTCTCCTTTTTCTTTGTGATCGCGTCATATTTTTTAACGTATGAAATCCATTTGGTTCGATCCAATCTGGATGATCAAACGTTTCATCTAAATCCTTTAACATCCTCGTCATTTTCTTTCGCAAACTACCATTCCATCTTAATTCATGAATAAATTCTTCTCGATGTCCACCGTAACCTATCAATGATTTCAACTCATTTAACAAGTCAGCCTGCCACATAGAAGGAAGCTTCGACTCCCCTGGTATATCCATAAATCGAACAAATGAACCTTGTCTAAGATAGGCATGGGGATAGTAATATGCATAGACTCGTTCGAAATGCTCTCCTGTTTTAAGCGTTAACTTCCCGTTTTGGTGTTCCCTAAGAACATAACTGCCTTCAGTACGATTTAACAATTCTAGCTGTTCCCGATCAACGAATGTTACCCAGACCTCTGTTTTAGCTCCTTTTACTGGAGCAATCACAGCAGGAAGAGCTCCATAAGGCGCAAGAAATGATCCCGCTACAACGTCAGTATCCGTAATTTCTGCACGATAATACAGAATGAAATCATTTAAATCTGGGTTTAGGCTAAATTTGTATCTTAACTGTGCAAGACACACATTCGACCCGTATGCTAGCAATGGAATTCGATCTTCAATTGGAGTCAAACCTTCCTTCCTTACTAACTCCTCTACCGTATATTGCTCAGAAGAAGAGAATGCCAATGAGCCTGAAACATCTTCTCCTCTTGCATAATGAACGATCTGCTTCTCAACAGGTACATTTTCTTTCTCCTCGATTCGATGCGCTTTCCCTTTATGGTAGAGAAAAGAGGAAGAAGGTCTTGGACCGGGATAAATATCTGGATGATCATAAGGCCCAATAAGTGTTGGCTTGTTTTCTCGATACATTCTTCAATACACCACTTTCTGTTCATTCGATTCTACAAGAATAGCAAAATTTGCAATAAGAGCAAATGCTAAATATTCAAAAAGAATAGAAAAAAACATAGCAACGTTGATTCTTTTAATGATAGGATAATGACAAGTAAAATCAAGTCGCATTACATCGCTAAAGGAGTGTCTACTAGTGGAACGTCGTTATAATTTCAACGCTGGTCCTTCAGCATTACCTCAGGAAGTGCTGGACCACGCTCAATCAGAGCTTCTCAGCTATCAGCAACTTGGCATGTCGATCATGGAATTCAGTCACCGCAGCAAAGAATACCAGAAGATTCATGACGGAGCGAACGAACTGTTAAGAGAATTATTAAACATACCAGATGATTATGAGGTGCTTTTTCTACAGGGTGGAGCAAGCCTACAGTTCTCAATGATCCCTATGAACTTTCTCACTGAAGGTAAGCAAGGTAACTATCTTATTACTGGAAGCTGGTCCCAGAAAGCACTAAATGAAGCAGAGAAAGTAGGGCATACATTCATTGGCAGCAGCAGTAAAGACAATGATTTCCGTAGCATTCCTGATATGGATACGATTAAGTATAGTAATCGTGACGCTTACGTTCACCTCACTTCCAACAACACGATCCACGGTACTCAGTGGAAAGGATTTCCAGAAAATTCTCAGTCAAATTTCATTGCCGATATGTCGAGTGATATTCTAAGTCGCTCTCTTCCTATTAACCAATTTAGTCTTATTTATGCTGGCGCTCAGAAGAACCTTGGTCCTGCTGGTGTCACAGTGGTAATACTAAAGAAAGACATGCTTAAGAACGTTCCAGACAACCTTCCAACTATGCTAGACTACCGGACACATGTTGATAAAAAGTCTCTTTATAATACACCACCATCTTTCGCCATTTATATGCTCTCACTTGTACTTCAGTGGACGAAGAAGAAAGGTGGTATTCAAGCAATTGAAAAAATGAACGCAGAAAAAACAAACCTTCTCTACAATACTATTGATGGAAGCAAAGGTTTTTACCACGGAACAGCTGAAAAACAAAGCCGTTCATCCATGAATGTTACATTCAGGCTTCCTGGAAAAGAACTCGAAGAATTATTTCTTAAGGAAGCAGAGGAAGAAGGTTTTGTTGGTCTGAAGGGACACCGTTCAGTTGGCGGCTGTCGAGCTTCACTATACAACGCTGTACCGATTGAATCAGTCCAAGCACTATGCGACTTTATGCACACATTCCATCACAAACACAATATTTAACACTTTAAAATTAGGTAATCGTTTGTTATTATAATTAAAACTAGTTCTTTCGCAGCAGGCAAATAGCGCACTGGTGGAGAGAACACCGTCTTTTGGCGGAGAATGAGATGAGAAGAGGAGAGATTTTTAATGAAAACGAAAAATTTAGTATTAATGGCTTTACTACTTGGGATTGGCACAATTCTTCACGCCATCATACCTGGTCTTATATCTGGAATGAAAAACGATATGCTTCTTACAATGATGTTTCTTGGGATTCTATTGTTTCCTGAACGTAAAAGTGTACTCGTACTTGGTCTTGCAACTGGCGTAATTTCAGCTGCAACAACTACATTTCCAGGTGGACAACTTGCTAACATAATTGATAAGCCGATTACTGCTTTTGCCTTTTTCGGACTTTATCTACTTGTTCAGCGCTTTGGTCAGTCATTAATTACTGCTGGTGTACTAACTGCAATTGGTACCATGATTAGCGGAGCGATATTCCTTGGAGCAGCACTTGTATTCACAGGACTTCCTGGCGGCGCTGCATTTACAGGATTATTCTTAACTGTAGTTCTTCCAACTGCTGCAGTAAACACCATAGCTATTGTACTAATCTACCCTGTTGTACAATCCATCCTTAAACGAACAAGTTTTGCTTATTAAATAAACATAAGAAAACCGGCCTTAAATGGCCGGTTTTCTTATATTCTAATCCCTGTTTCCCACTCGCGAAACTTTTCTAACTCCTGCTTCAACTGACTTGCAACAAATCCAATAACTGCAACATCGTCAAGCAATCCCACTCCTGCTAAAAGATCGGGTACAGCATCAATTGGGCTAATAAAATAGAGCAATGCACCCACTATCATAATCACAGACTTCTTTGAAATATCTCGATAACTGCCCTTTCTCACTTCCTGTACAAGCCTCGAGAATGTTTTCACATCAACCCACATTTCATCCATGCCTTTTCTACCTTTGTATAGAGCTCCCTTTTTCAATGAGTCAACTGAAATCTCATTAAGTTGATCTTTATCTTTTACAACAGATACAGCTTTTTTTGTCATACGTTTAAATACGCTCTTAACCATTCGATTCATTTTCACACGCTCCTTCGTTACCCTTCTCTCTATAAGATACCTCATTAGAGCGTGTTTCTAACCAAATACACTAAATTTTCTATGTTTGTGAAGTGAAATCCGTGGGGAAAATAATAAATGACTGTTAAAAAAGAAGCATTGCCATCGATACGCCAAGAACTAGAAAGACAATCGCACACGTTCCGAACAAATATGCACTTTTTTGCTTTCGAATCATTTGCTCATTATGAAACGAATATTTTCTTATGAGCAATAACCTACTTATCATTGCCGTAAGTAGTAAACTACCTACAACTATTAGAATGAAGATAAATCCAGCCATATCCGTCCCTCTCCTTTTTGCCATAACGTATACTACAAGGTATATGTGAATACACCTATTTTCATACCCTTATGGAGTTTGGGATTGATAAGCGGCTTATGTTTTTTTACCTCCATCGCTTGAAATGAGTTACAACGAAAAGAAGGAATTTACACGTACGTGGCGAACTATTGTCTAATAAGTCGATGTATTACTAGATAGATTGGATAGGAAAGGATGAGCTCCATGGGAAAAGCTAAAACATTACTAACAGGGTTTGTTTTTGGTGGAATCGTTTCCGCTGCCTCTGTACTTTTAACAACACCAAAATCAGGCAAAGAAGTAATCGCTGACGCAAAAGATAAAAGCGATGATATAAAGGAAGGTTTTACAAGGCTTAAACAGGACCTAAATGAATTAACTGCTCAAGTAAAACAGTTATCTTCAGAGGGTAAAGAAGTGATACAAGAGGTTGCAGCTGACCTTAAACGTTCAATTGCCTCTTATCAGGAGGATATAAAGCCAAATCTTACCAGATTAAAAGATGATGTTGAAGAAATGCAGAAAACCATTGAAACGGTTAAGGATGAAGTAAACAGCCCGGCTCCGAAATAGCCGGCTTTTTTTTCAGATGGACAACAATATTCTAATATAGCTTAAGAGATGATAGAGGTAAAGGAGGAACTTATGAAAGAAAAACAGGATATATCTATTCAAGAAGCAATGATTTTCAGCCACAGAATTGGACAACTAAGCAAAGCACTTTGGAAATCCGTTGAACGCGACTGGCAAGAGTGGCTTAAGCCATTTGATTTGAATATTAACGAGCATCATATTCTTTCAATTGCTTATCACCTTGACGGTTCTTCAATTTCTGATATCGCTAAGTTCGGTGTTATGCATGTTTCAACAGCTTTTAACTTTTCAAAAAAGCTAGAGTCACGGTCCCTTCTAACCTTTTCAAAAAAAGAAAACGATAAACGCAATACATATGTACAGCTAACTGAAAAGGGGGAGAGACTTCTCCAGGAAACATGGAAACATTATTCTCCGAATCGAGATAGCGTCTTGAAAGCATCCATGCCATTACGTGAGCTATACGGCAAGTTCCCTGAGTTCACAGAAATGATGTGTGTCATAAAAAGTCTCTACGGTGAAGACTTTATGGAAATCTTCCAGAAATCGTTCACCAAGCTTGAAAGTGAATTCTCAAAAGAACTCACTGAACAAGGTGTTGAGAATCGCTCATCATCACTTTAGCGATAAGGTGATACTTTTAAAAGGGTCTCCATAAGCTCCTGATAAAGCTTTTCCTGAGCTTTTAAAGCTTTAATTGCTGCAAGTGGGTCCAGTTTAATATTCAACATCCCTACAAAATGCGTGAGCAATGAGGATCGGTTAAGAAGCCCCTCCTCCACTTGTTCATGCATTTTTTTGTTGACTTCTGCGCATAGTTTATACACTTCTATTAATTCTTCTTCTGTAAGCCCCTGTTCGATAACCATACGATAAAATGGGTACTCACCTTCCTCTTTCATCTTAGCAAGTAAGCGCATATGAAATTCAATTTTGTCTAATCGTTTGTGGATGGCTTCCATTCTCAACTTAACTCCTTACTTTGCGATCAATTGTACTTATAGTTTAACGGAATAGGGTCTAAATTGAAATGTATTTTCCAGACTAATCCAGTGCGAAAAAGCGCTGTTTTTGTCAAAAAGATTTTGACTAATTTCTTTACAAAAAAACGTGTTGATTTCTTTACCAAATCGCTGTACAGTATACGAGTATTCAATATTAAAACAAACTTAGAAGAAAGCTACGGAAGCAGGTGACTCTTATGAATTGTTGGAAATCGATTTACCTAAATCGCGAATTTGGAACACATCGATTAACTATTTTCTCTATGCTATTAACACTATTATACTTTATTGCATTTTATCTTGTATTTAGTTTGTTATACCCGACAACAAAACATGCGATTGTACCTATATTACCGTTTCTAGGTTCCTTAGCTGTCCTTTTCCCTATTCATAAGATTATTCACTGGCTTCCTTTAACATTAGCCGGATTGAAAGCAACGATGAAGTTCGAAAAAGGCACTATGGTACCAATGATGCGATGTGAAACGTGCAGTCCAATTTCACGCAATCTCTTTTTGATTGCCGCTCTTTCCCCAGCAGTTATTATTACTGCTGCTGCTATTTCGGCATCAATATATATGCCAACATATGTTTCGTTCTTCTCGATCTTAGCTGCTATTAACCTTGGTTTTAGCTTCAGTGATTTTCTATATGCTTCTCAAGTGCTACGCGCACCTAAAAATGCATATGTAGAAGATCGAAGTGAAGGATTTCACATCCTCATTAAACAAGCTTCGTAAAAACGATAGTATGATTTTAGATAACAAGAGAACAGAGCGCTGAAGATCAGCGCTCTGTTCTTTTGTATTTGGGACACAGTCGTCAGTATTGAATTCTCATAAGACTTCCTTCATAATAACATTAGGACAACGAACTACTTAATAGGATAGTAGGCATCAAATATGATTTTATCGTTTGGAAGATCGAATGATCGAGCTTTAAGCTTCATATCATTCTTTAGCTCTAGATCGCTTACAGCTATGTAGATTGTCCCTTTATCTGAATCAATTGTTATTTCAGGCGGAAGTGAGGCCTGTTTTTTTATAAATGAGAGAACTTTATCACTTGGGAGCTCTAAAAGGCCAATTTGAAAGGATTTTTCTTTTAACAAAAGATCACCGTTCGGTTGAACCTGTGGCTCAAATTTCAAAAAGAAATCAACCTTTCGATCAAATATCGTCACGTAGCCTTGAAAGGTAGCAAGTTCATTGAGGTTAACACTATATCCAATGTTCTCTTGCTTTTGACTATACTTCTCAAGCTCTCGATTGATCGTTTCATTTAGTTCATCTTTCTTCATCTGTATGGAAAATGTCGTTTCAAAAGATTCTTCCTTGTTTCTCTCGTTTGAGAGTTTGGCAATTTCACTTTCAGGAAAATAGTATTGATAGAATCCTATTACTCCCGCCAATATGAGGATGACAGTAGCGAAAAGAAGAATAAAGGCCGTCTTCCATCGGTTTTTAAACATTTCTAACAGCTCCTTGTGGGACGAATATTCTCCATCATACTACGGATAGAGAGTTTAGTTAAAGTAAATCGTTATATATTCTTCGAATTTTCGAAATGGACTCTGGGAGGTTCTTACATGACTATTATTGGAATTTTCTTCATCCTATTTGCAACGTTCATTCTAGTAACATTTAATTCCATGACAAATGCTCTTTGCTTAAAGAAAAATATACCTGAGGAAAAACAACCTAATGTATTTAGAACGATTAATGTTCTTATTACCATTTTGCTAATTTCTTCATATGTAGAAGTTCTTTTCACTTAGCAGCTGACCTAAAAGATGAGGCAATCATGCCTCATCTTTTTTTCGTAGAAATTGTCGCTATAAGAGTGAGTTAATTTCCGCTCCAGGATGCTCGCTTTCCGCGGGGCGGGCGGTGAGCCTCCTCGGCGCACAAAAACATTGCGCCTGTGGGGTCTCACCTGTCCCGCTAATCCCGCAGGAGTCGAGCATCCTTCCGCTCCAATTAGCTAAGAGTGGTGTTTTATACAATGATAATCTCAAAATCACAACCTTTTAGAAAGAGCCATTTTAAAGGAGTTTTTGTGTAAAGTAATTCTCACATCAAAGTTGATTGGAGCGCCTAAGGGATCGGGGGAAAATCAACCACTACTCTTATTACAATACAACAATATTTACAGCTTTTTAGTAAGATAGTCCATTTGTCGCAGTATGATAACCTGCTCCGCACATAATTTTATCAATTTCCGTAAATTTTGCCTCTTTTATGTAATTTTTCTCATATTTCCAAATCAATTTAACTTACCATATCTTTCTATGCTATAGTATTAACTGTATCACAAACAGATTAAATATAACTAACCCTTTAGGAGTGTATCTTTGATGAAAAAAATGTTCATTATGCTTTCAGTTTTGATTGCAATGCTAGCTATCTCTGCATGCAGTAATGATTCTGCTGATAACTCAGAAGTCGTTGTAGAGACAAGTGCTGGCGATGTAACCAAAGAAGAATTCTATCAAGCAATGAAAGACCAATCCGGTGAGGCCGTATTAAGCGATTTAGTACAAACTAAAATTCTTGAAGATAAATATGACGTTTCTGATAAAGAAGTAGATGCGGAACTCGAGAAGATTAAGGAAAATTTCGAAACAGACGAACAGCTAGAACAAGCACTACAATCTAATGGATACAAAGATCTTGAACAGTTTAAAGTAGATGTACGCAAACAGCTTCTCGCTCAGAAAGCTGCTACTGAAGGTGTTGAAGTAACTGATGAAAAGCTAAAAGATTTCTATGAGAATAACAAAAATCTCTTTACTGAATTAGAAGCAAGTCACATTCTTGTAGATGATGAGAAAACAGCTAAAGAAGTTCAAAAGAAGCTTGAAGATGGCGGTGACTTTGCGAAGCTTGCGAAGGAATACTCTAAAGACGGTTCAGCTGAAAATGGCGGAGAACTTGGTATCTTCAAAAAGGGTGACATGGTAGCTGAATTCGAAGAAGCAGCATTCGCTCTAAAAGAAGGCGAAGTTAGTGATATCGTGCAATCACAATTCGGCTATCACATCATTAAGCTAAAGAGTAAAACGGTTAAACCATTTAAAGAAGCTAAAGATCAAGTTGAAGAGCAATATATGTTACAAAATGCAAAAGACGTTCCAACTGTCATTGATAAGCTAATCCAGGACTCTGACATTAAAGTGAAGGACGATCAATTCAAAGATCTCTTTGAGAAAGAAGCTGCTGAAGAAGAATCAGATGCTAACAAAGATTCCAAAGAATAATTTAAAAAACGAAAGGGCCTTTGCGCCCTTTCGTTTTTTTATTAATTATCGGTAGCTTGCTTCCTTCGTTTACGCTCATCTTCCATTCTCTCGACATAAACACGGCCTTCTTCTTCAATATGAATCTGGTCTACTTTTCTCTCTTCTGCTGTCAGTTGCATTGTTTTATAGCCGCTGTAAATAATTCCTGCTAATACAAAATAAAGCCACCATGGGAAACTGGAGAAAAAGCCAGATAAAGTCGAAGAAATCTCAGTAAGCTGAAGAACACTAAGGATAAATAGAAAGCCAAGTATAATAAGAACACCTTTCCTCAACGCAAGCCACTTCCTTTCCTACTCTCGTACAAGCTCATTTGATTACTACACTGTATGAAAGAATAGAGGGGATTATGCCTCAGGTTACATTTCGGATGGAATTTGATTTACCTCCTGTTGACTACGAAGCTTAAACATTACACCGTAGATTAACGCTGCACCTACAGCGAGTATACTAATGAGATAAAAAGTCATTTGAAAACCTATTAATGCTGTCATTGGTATCGCTGCTGGTGCTAGTGTCCTTCCAATTGTAAAACGAAGGCTTCCAGCAGCGAAATATTGACCGCGCATGTGCTCAGGTGCAAGTCTTGACACAAACCCTTCTTGAATACCAACAACCATGAGCTCTCCCAAAGTGAAAACAAACATTGCTATTGCAAGCATCCACACGTGATTCGTATGACCAAACATAACCATACTTAAAGCATAAATTAGACATGAAGCGATAAAGACATTTCGCTCCTTATACCTGCTCATTTTTGTTGTCATATATACAGTTAGTAAAGCGACTAATAGTCCATTTTCTGAAATAAGCCAGCTGAAAATACGGTTTCCATCAGCACTAATATTGAAATTGAATAATGATAGCACAGGTTGTTCTGGTACTGCTTCACTTAGATAGACAGCGATTAACAAGTCTAGCTGCATGAACGTTTGAGCTACAAGAATTCCTGCAAGAATAAATAAAAGAAAAACTTTATCCTGCACAATAATCCTGTAGTCCCTAAGCTGATCCCAAATAAAGCTTGTCCACTTTGTGGAAGACTCAGAAACGAGTTTCTTTTGCATCTTATCGGGAGCTGTTTCTCGAATAAACACTCCAATTAGAGCACTGACACCAAAACTTACGAGTGCCGCTAGTAATAGTAATTCAAACCGGTGTTGAAAGAAAAAAATTCCACCAAGAATTGGTCCAGCCACAACTGATATATTGAGTGCTGTATAAAATACAGCAAAAACGGTATTTCGATCTTTTTCTTCTACGACGTCTGCTACCATTGCATGACTTGCTGGCCAATATAATGATCCAAAAACCCCAAGTATTGAGAAGCTAATAAATGTTAGCATCGGAGAGTCAAACCATGGAGAATTAGCAAGCGCGAATACAATAAACGTTATTCCTTGTCCTATTGCAGAAACAAACATCATTCGTTTTCTTCCATATTGATCTGCACAATAACCACCAACAAGATTAGCAACAACTGCAATTACTTGAGAAAGTACAAGAAGAAGACCTGCCATTCCCTTTCCAAATGAATCAGAAAAATATATCGCCATGAAGGGAAAGAACATCCAGAAAAGAACATTCATCATTCCTTCACCAAACAATCGAATCTTTAAGTTCCGATCCCAATCTTTTATCCTCATATGTTAACCCCCGGTAATTAAAAAGGCGCAAAAAAAAGAGAAACGGCTCTTTAGCTCGTTTCTCTTTCGTTCGCCTGCCTCTTTTAGCTTTCGCCTTTTAAAGCTTCCATCTGTGGCTTGTAGAATGAGCGATTATCAAGAGCGAATACTCGATCAGTGAATTCACCTGGTTCTACTTTATCAAGAGCACGATCAAGCATATTCATTTTGGCATCTATGTTATCAATCATATGAAGGATTTCTGCTTCACGGATCATAGGGGGCTTCGGACTTCCCCACTCTGCTTTCCCATGGTGACTTAGAATGAGGTGTTGAAGAAGCATCACTTCTTCTCCTTCAATTTCTAATTCTTTCGCAGCTTGTCCAATCTCGTTTACCATAATTGAAATGTGACCGAGGAGCTTCCCTTCATTCGTATAGCTTGCAGCAATTGAACCGGATAGCTCAACAACTTTTCCAAGATCATGCAGAATAATGCCTCCATAAAGCAAGTCTGTATCTAACGATGGATAGAGAGCGGAAAGAGATTTAGCAATATCAAGCATGGATACAACATGGTAAGATAATCCCGATACGAACTCGTGATGATTCTTTGTTGCTGCAGGATAAGTGAGAAATTCATTCTGATGCTTTTTAACAAGATGTCGTGTGATTCGCTGAATATTTGGATTGCGCATTTCAAATACATATTGCGTGATCTTCTCCATGATTTCATTTATTTCAAGCGGAGCAGATTCTACGAAATCACTAACTTTAACTTGATCCATATCTGTAGCCAGCCTAATTGTCTTAATTCGAAGCTGGTTGCGCCCTCTATAGTTCGTTACATCACCTTTTACTTTAATAATTTGTTGCGCATCGAAGCTTTCCTCATCATCAGAAGATGCATCCCAAAGCTTCGCTTCAATGTCACCTGACTTATCTTGAAGTATTAACGTTAAGAAAGGCTTTCCGTTGCTGGCCACACCTTTAACTGATGATTTTATTAATAAGTAGTGATCAACCTGATCACCAACACGATAATGACCGATTCCTTTAAATTCCTTCATCTTTCCACCTCCGCGGCAAAATCTATCTACCTAGTATAGCACAGCCTCCATTTATGATAGGACCATTACTTTATTTCTTAATTTCACTTGGGATAATGATTGAAAACACCACTCCATCTTTTAAATTCGTTACTTCTGCTGAACCTTCATGACGCTCTGCAATTTTCTTCACAATAGCAAGGCCTATTCCAAATTGCCCTTTATCCCCTTTTTGGAAGGGTTCAAATAGACGCTCTTTCTCTACTGTTTCGAAAGAAATTTGTTCACCGTCATTGTAAACCTCAACTCTTACCTGATGATCTCTTTGAATAGCAGTTAGTTCTATTTTGCTACTAGCATACCGTAATGCATTTTGAACAAGGTTGTCCATGGCCGTTAGCATTTGTTCGCGTATGGCGGTAATTTCAATATCTTCACCAGATATCGTAAACATCACATCTTCTCGCTGGTACATAAATCGCTCACGAATTTCCTCTGCTAGAACTCCAAATCGAAAGGTTTCAAAGTTACCTTCAGGTTCATCAATGGAATCCAATTTAATATACGTTAGCATTGCCTTTACCCGTTGATCCATTCGATCGGATTCATTTAGAATAATCGTCATCGTATTATCAAGTGAATCTGGCATTACGCCATCTTTAATTGATTGGGCGTAGCTTTTGATAACCATAATCGGGGTTTTTAATTCATGTGAAGCATGTTGGATAAATGTCTTCTGAGCTTTGTCATACCGCATTAAATTCTGTCTCATCAACTCAAACTGATTGGAAAGCTTCTGAAATTCTTCATCACCCTCCCAGCGAAATGGCTCTTTCCAGTTACGGTTTGCTATTTGTTCAAACCGTTCCCCAAGAACAGTTAGGGGTCTTCGTAAATACCTTGCAATCCATGCTGCAGGGAATAGACTTAATAGCAAAGCGAATAGAAGAATAATAATTAATCTCCACCATAGACGATCAATCATCTGGTCGCGGTACGTATCCCACATATATGATATAAAATAGGCTTCCTGTCCATTTACGTCAACTTTAGAGATAACATAAAAAAGGGACGCTTGATCATTATAGGTTAATTCATACCGGGATTTATCCTTTTCTTGATTTAGTGCATTTTTACGCATTTCAATGATTACTTCATCAGGTATAGGATCTCCCTGTAGCGGTCCACTATATAACCTTGTAATTAACGTGTGACCTACTGAACGCTCAGCGTCTCTTCGTTCAATAAAATCTTCATCAGTTTGGGGGGGAAGTGGCCCATCTTGATCTGGAAAGGTATACCTCTGCTGTTCACTCTCAATAATTTGATACGTTTCTTCAGTCAAGGTTCCCTTAATAGATAGTGGATAGATTACTGCAATAACTACCCCAACGAGTAGAACAAGGATCATGAACGATAACCAGATCCGTTTCGTTAAGTTAAGACGAATCATGTAATTAACCGATAACCAAGTCCGTAAGATGTTTCAAGGTTCATTCGTGGCATCTTTTTGCGGACTCGTCTAATGACATCATCGACAGCACGATCGGACCCAACATAATCGTCGCCCCAAACATGAACTAATATTTGTTCTCTCGACAGTGTTTGATTCACATGCTCCACAAGGTATAGAATTAAATCCATTTCCTTCGTTGTTAATTCAACAGGTTCACCACGATCCAGTACTTTACGTGCTATTGGATCAATTTCATATTCAACAATTTCAAATCGCTTTTGTGAAGGTTGGTGATACACTCTATTCAAAAGCTTTTTAGCTCGAATGATTAGTTCTCTTGGCATGAAAGGTTTAGCAATGTAATCATCGCTTCCTAATTCAAGACCTACAATGCGATCAAGATCTTCATCTCTTGCAGATATAAAGATGACCGGAACGTCGTCCTCTGCTTTAATTTTCTTTAATAATTCATAACCGTCTATTCCGGGCAACATTATATCAAGAATCCAAAGATGGCAAGACTCATGAATACTCTCCATAGCCTCTTCACCACTCATAAAAGTTTTTACCTGAAATCCTTCTTTCTCCATATATGTTTTAAGTATTTGCACTAGATTTTCTTCATCTTCGACCAAATGCACTTTATAGGTTTCTTCCATAAACTCACCTCATGTTATTGTACCTTTTTTGTAGAGAATGGCGTACGCTCTAGAACATGAATATTCTCTTCTAGACCCCTGGTCGTGTCCATATGACAAGTTAATAAAATCACCTGATGATCTAGAGAAAACTTCTTTATAAATTCTTTCGCTTTCTCTGTTCGTTTTGCATCAAAATTCACAAAAATATCGTCCAGGAAAATTGGTAATCGTATAGCTGATATAGAAGCAAGAGCAAGTCGAATGCAAAGGTATAGCTGCTCAACAGTTCCCCTGCTAAGCTCAGAGGGCTTGTATCCTTTTCCTTCGCAATGCATCACACGAAAACCCATACCTTCAGTAGGAGGGAAAATGGCAGTATAGCGCCCTTCTGTGATAGATGTGAAATAGTTTTCTGCTCTTTTTAGAACAGCAGGAAGACGCTCTTCTTGATAACGTGCCTTTGCCTTTGTTAAGAGGTCAGATGCCACTTTAAACACCGACCACTTCCACGCTAGAGCGTTCATTTCGTCTTCCTTTTGCTTTTGCTGTAACAAAAGGTCTTCATAGGTCCCATCTTCTATTAATAGATGAATTCGCTCCTGTTCGGTAGCTATATGCTGGTAGGTTTCCTGTTGTTTTTTCATGAGAGAACCTTCTTCACGCTCAATGGCAATGAGTTCGTTCTCTATTTCATCTATTGATGAACGTTCTGTTACTAGATCCGATTCCTCTAACTGTGAATCAATGGTTACAAGTTGATTCATCAGTACTTTTGCTTCCTTTTGGGCATTTCCTTTCACTCTGAAAGCTTCTTCCGTATCCGTTTTTGCCATACTCATTAAATCTTTCATTTCATTTTTGCATGATATAAGCTTTTCGTTAATGTCAGCTAGTTGCGATTCAAGGGATTGGTATTGATCACTTAGCTTTTCAATTTCTCGTATTGCTTCACGCTCTGCATCTGCTTTCTGAAGCAAAAACTGCATTGCATTTTCAGCATGATAATAGGAAATGTTCGTATCATCACATAATTTCTTAATTCCATCTTCAACTACCTTTAAACTGTAGTCAAGTTCTACTAGTTGTCTCTGCATATGATCATAATTCTGTTGACGCTTTTTAATGGAAGTAATTCGATCAACTGCATCCATTACTGAATGAAGGGGAATGCTCTCTGGAAATGTATTGGATGACCTCCATTTTTTAATAGCACTCTCAATTTGATATCGTTCTGCTTCCCAGCGATCTACGTTTTTAGCAGCTTTTATATAAATACGATTTAAGCGATCAATCTGGTCTTTGGCTTGCTCAACTCTCCTTCTGAGCTCAAGATCCTGGATAAGTAACTCATGATCGCTCCCATGGTTATTCTCCTTCGTAAGAGTCATTAGAAAAGCGCCTATAAGGGCTATAGCTGATGCTACCGCTCCAAGAACCCAGCTTTCATATAGACCTAATCCAAGAAAAAGGAGTACCGCGCCAATGACCATCCCGCCCTGCCATTTCTGTTTTCCTCTTGATCCTTTTTTATTACTGATCTTCTCTCTTTCGCTTTCAGACAAAAGCCTTGCCTTTAGCAACTCGTATTCGCTCTCTTCTTTCTCCAGTTCATCTCGTGCTGACAGGAAAGCTTCATTTATATAGCGATACTCCTGATCAGATCGATTGTAATCTTCAATAAGTAGCTTCAGTTCTTCTCTCGCTGTAAAGCTAGTGTTCACCTGAATAACATCTTCTTTTACTAATCCAAGACTCTCTAATTCTTCTTCAAGGATTGAATCGAGAGAAACCATTTCACGTTCAAGTTCTTTCCGTTCTTCTGATCTTGCTCGAAACAGCACCATTTGTTCATTCCAGTATGAAACGTCTTGTAGAAACACTTTCCATTCTGACATGACTTCATAGCTATCAATTTCTTCTTTCATTTTTTGAAGTCTTTTCATCATACTTTCTGATTCTCCAGATAGAAGAACGGCTTGTTCTTTCCACTTATCCATTCTGATTAATCCATCTTCTGGGAATGGTTTAAATTCTGGAAGTTTGTTAAGAAGACTCTCTAATCTACGCTTTTCCTTTAAAAGGGGGAATACCCGCTTTTCCCTTTCAAGTATCCGACGTTCGTTATGCAAGAGCTCTAATCGTTCAGTTTGCTCAGTAACCTGACCTTCCAGTTCCTGTTTATTTTGAACTAACCGATTGTATTCTCCGTTCTTTTTCGCCCATTCACTTGTTTTTTTCTTCAACTTCTCCCAATTTTCAAGTTCCTCGTTTAAAAGAGGCTTTCTACCACCAGGTTTGAAAAGCTCTCCCTGTCGCTTATCAAATGCCTTATCAACTGCTAACAGAGATGCCCCTCCACTCATACCTGCCTCATATAGAACTTGGTTCCATCCGTCTTCATCATAACTTCGATAGTCATTAAGAGTTGTGAGATTGCAAAAGAAAATTTGTCGGAAGCTAGTTCGATTCATCCCTTTTAAAAGTAACTTTAATTCTTCTTCATTACCGGTTGATCCATCAGGGAAATAAATCGTAACATCACCTGAAGCCTTCCCTTTCGTTCGTTCAACAATTATCGTTTCACTATTGCTCTCTAATGTGAGCGTTCCACCAAACCGACTATGATGATTCAATTCATAACTTTCATCCTGACGCGAAGGAAACCCAAACAAAATCGATTCAATGAAAGCAATAAGAGTCGATTTACCAGCTTCATTTTCACCGTAAACAAGTTGTATATTAGAAGAGATATCCGTCATTTGATAATCTTCAAATTTGCCAAAGCTATAAATGTGCAATTCGAGAAGCTTCACTTAACATCACCTCCATTATTCTCAATCAGGTATGAAAGCAACAGTTCCTCAGCTTCTTTCATCAGCTGATCTTGATTGTCAATAGACTCAAGCGCTTTTCTCGCTCGCCTGTGTTCAAATAAAGGTGCCAGCGCTTCTTGAAAATGATTGTTCACATAATTATCTGAAGTAACAAGAATGTCCTGCATAAACCCATCTTGTTGTTTTAAGACTTCTCGATCCCATGCAGGCTTTGATTTCAAAGAGAATTTATACGGCCAAACAAAATTATTCTCTTCCATATCTCGGTTTAATTGAAGCGCCTGAAGAAGATCCTCTAGCTGATCTTCTTGAAGTAGTTGCGTATGTAAGTGACTAATGCCAATAAGCTCAATTTCTATTAAATGCCCTCCAGAAGCATAGGTATCTTGATCCAAAAGCTCCTCACAAGCCTGCAAAAGACCTTGCATTGTTTCATATTGCCCCAAATCGATAGCTTGTCGGTGCCATGTAACATCAGATGTTTGATGAAAAGAGGTGTATGAAGATGCTTCGCTTAACGTTACAAGATAGCATCCTTTAACTCCTGTTTCCTTCCTATGTGCACCTTGTATGTTTCCGGGATAGATCACAGGAGGCTCTTCTAAAAGCTGTGCTCGCTGATGGATATGACCAAGAGCCCAGTAATCAAAACCTTTTTCCACTAATTCATTGAGAGAAAACGGAGCGTATGAAGAGTGCTCTGTCTGTCCCTCAAGATTTCCATGAAGCATCCCTATTTGGAAAGTTTTTTCCTCCAATCTATTATATTGATCGATCATCTTTTCATTTACATGACGTGACGGATAACTAAAGCCGTGAATATGAGCAAGTCTTTTGCCATTTCGCTCAAATGGAATCGCTTCTACATTGCTCGGGAAGAAGTAACTACTTTCTGGCCATGTTAAATTTACCCATTCTCCATCAAGCGCATCATGATTTCCATGTGACAAATAGCTATTAATTCCGGCATCATGCAATCTCTGTAATTCTTTTAAAAGTGTCATCTGCGCCTTAAGACTTCTATAGCTTGTATCAAATAAATCCCCTGCAAAAAGGACAAAATCGACTTTATTAGATAGTGCAAGATCAACAATGCGCCTTAGCGAACGATAAGCACTATCTCTTACAAACTCGTGCAAAGAATTTGGAAGTCGATTGGCACCGGAAAAAGGTCTGTCTAAATGGAGATCCGCGCAGTGCAGGAAGGATATTGCCGTCATTATTCATCTCTCCTTCATATGCTCTCTTTACCTACTAGTTTACCATATTCAAGCGAGCGCACGTTCGCACAACCTTACATTTATAATCTCCAAAAATGCTCTGTGATTAACCCTCAACTAAGCCATACAAACTTAAAAAGTCATCCGGTACGTTATGCCGGATGACTTTTAATAAAACCAGGGACGGGCTACCGTTCTTTCCTGGATAATTTCAATGCTTTTCCTATATCTTTTAACGAAGATGATTTGCCATACATCAATACTCCACCTCGATAAACTCTGGCACCAAGTATTCCAAATACAATAATTGTCCCGATAAGCAGTGCAAGACTAATTGCGACTTCCCAAAATGGAATGGCAAGCATACCAACTCGTAAAAACATGACGACTGGAGTAAAGAACGGAATATATGATGCAATTGTTACGAAAGGAGAAGAAGGTGTACCTAGCCCAAACATTGCGATAAAGAAAGCAATAATGATCAAAAATTGAATAGGCATAATAAGCTGTTGGACTTCTTCTGCTCGACTTACTAAAGATCCGACCATTGCAAGAATTGTAGCATAGAGCAAATAACCAAGAACGAAGAACACAATCGCATAAACAACAAGTGAAACAGTTAAATTACTAAAATCGAGAAATGAAAGAAAACCAGTTTGTGATACTTCTTCATCTTGTAGCTGCATAAAGAGGTATCCACTTAAAATAATAATCGTATATTGCGTTAAACCTAGTAGAGCTATACCAAGAATTTTCCCAAACATTTGCTTTACTGGAGATACACTCGAAATCAAGATCTCCATTACCCTAGAAGATTTTTCTGTTGCCACTTCCACAGCTACCATATTGCCATAGAAAATTACTGAGAAATAAATAACAAACAAAAGCACATAAACAAACACTCTCGCTTGATTCAATTCTTCTTCTGTCTTTGCACCTTTTTCAAGCGCTACTTTCTCAAATTGAACAGGCTGATCAATTTCAAGAAGCTGCTTTTGTGTTACCCCAGCACTCTCTGCAGCAATGGAGCTCTTAACTTGTTGGAGTGCTGATTCAAGCAATTGAGGCGTGATTTGTTCTGCAACGGTTTCTGCTTTATAGACAGCTGTTGGTTCACCAGCTTCGTTTTCATCTAAAATCAAATAACTATCAAGCTCTCCTTCCTCAATCGCCTGCTGCGCCTCTTTCTCCGTTCCCTCAAACGGTTTTAGAACGAGATTAGACTCCATTTTATCTAATTGCGCCTGAAGCATCGGGAAATAGTTACTGGTTGTGACAACGCCAACTTGATCTTCTTCACTAGTATCAAAGCGATCAATAATAGTGGATATATTTGTTATAAGAAAGATCATTAGTAGCGTAATCACCGTTGTTACGATAAAAGCTTTTGACTTTAACCGATTTAAGTACGTTCGGGAAAGGACGATTAAAAACTTATTCATATGCCGCCCCTACTTTCTCTATAAAAATATCATTCAGGGATGGCTCTTCTAATTCAAACCTTCGAACAAATCCTCTTTCTGTTAATTTATGAAGAACAACTTGAGAAACCTGCTCATCCTCAATTTGGACAACGCTATGATTCAATCCCTGTTTGATACGAAGCACTCCCTCAAGTTCTTCAAGAAAAGCGAGATCAAAATCAACATTAATGAGAATGTTTTTTTTACCATAGGACCGCTTAATCTCCTTCAGGTTACCCGATACCACTGGTGTTCCTTTATGAAGAATACACAAATGTTCACATAGTTCTTCTACATGTTCCATTCGATGACTGGAAAAAAGAATTGTAGTACCTAACTTCTTGAGATCCAGAACAGCGTCTTTCAATACTTCAACATTAACGGGATCAAGACCACTAAACGGCTCATCAAGAATAAGTAATTCTGGTTTATGTATGACCGCTGCAATGAACTGGATTTTTTGCTGGTTACCTTTTGATAATTCTTCCACTTTCTTATCAATGTACTCTGGTACATTAAACCGCTCAAGCCATAAAACTACTTCCTTCTCTACCTCGGATTTCTTCATACCACGTAATTTACCAAGATAAATTAATTGTTCTTTCACTTTCATTTTGGGGTAAAGTCCCCGCTCCTCAGGTAAATAACCAATCACATGACTAGAATCATAAGATATAGCATCATCTTTCCATAAAATATTGCCTTCAGTCTGATCAATGAGACGTAAAAGCATTCGAAACGTTGTTGTCTTTCCAGCACCATTCCCTCCAAGTAGCCCAAAAATCTCATTCTCCGGTATTGATAAATTCAAACCATCTACTGCTGTGAAAGCTCCAAAACGCTTTGTTACATTCTGAAATTGAAGCATAATTCCCCCCTAGTAAATTGACCTCGCTAAACTAACATTACTTTCCATAATTAGTATAACGTCTGATTAAACCAAAAGATTCATTTTTTCAGAAAAAAGTGACAACAAAAAGCACAATCGGTAAAATGGATAATAGCAGGAGGGGATTAAATGGAAAAGTACATTATCACCGCATTCGAAAAAAACGGAACCAATGTCCTAGACGAAAGCTTCGAAGCTCAGGACGACAAAGAAGCCAAAAAAGTCGGCGAAGAACTACTCAAACAAAAAGGACTAGAAAAAAACTCCGCCCGCGTCGTCTCATCACAAGGCAAACTAATTTTGTTTAAAAGATGAAAAGCGGAAGTGGGCGTTTAGACACGACAGGCACTGGAGCCCTATAAATTGAACACGTTCTTTGTGTTCGAGTTATAGGATGAAGTGACCGAGTGTCTGCCCACTGCAGCTGGACACGAAAAGCGGAGGCGAGCGTTTAGAAACGGAGATATTGGAACTCTTGAATGGGAACACGTTCTTTGTGTTCCTATGAAAGAGTGAAATATCGCAGTTTCTGCGAGTCGCAGCTGGACATGAAAAGCGGAAGAGCCCGTTTAGGTCCGACAAGCACTTCAATCCAAACAAAAACCGCCCGTCCATACCTTATGGACGGGCGGTTCTCTTCTTCTTACTTCAAGTTAATCCAAACGCTCTTTACTTCTGTGTAATTGTTCAGTGCGTAAGAGCCCATTTCTCTTCCAATTCCAGACTGCTTGTATCCTCCGAATGGAGAAGCGGCGTCAAATGCATTGTAACAGTTAACCCAAACAGTTCCGGCTTTAATCTTATTTGCTACATAGTGTGCAGATTTCAAGTTTTCAGTCCATAGCCCTGCTGCTAGGCCGTAGTTCGAGTCGTTTGCACGTTCAATTACTTCATCAAGATCTTCGAACGGCATAGCTGCTACAACTGGACCGAAAATTTCTTCTTTCGCAATTGTCATTTTGTCATCAACGTCAGAGAAAATAGTCGGCTGGACATAATAGCCCTTTTCGTATGGAACTTGTCCACCAGTAAGTAGTTCTGCGCCTTCATTCTGCCCTTTAGTAATGTAATTCATTACACGCTGATGCTGCTCTTCTGATACAAGCGGTCCCATTTCCGTATCTGGATCAAGGCCTGCTCCTTGTTTAATCTTTTGACTATGGCTCACTAGGTCTGCCATTACGTTGTCATAAGCTTTCTTTTGGATATACAATCTTGATCCTGCACAACATACCTGCCCCTGATTAAACATAATACCGCTCAAGGCACCTGGTATCGCTTTTGTCATATCAGCATCTGGTAAAATGATATTTGGAGATTTCCCACCAAGCTCTAGCGTTACACGCTTCAAGTCGTTTGATGCCTGACTCATAATATATTTACCAACTGGGGTTGATCCAGTGAAAGCAATTTTGTCCACATTTGGATGTTTAACGAGTGCATCTCCTGCAGTTTCTCCGTATCCAGGTACAACGTTCACAACACCTTCAGGGAAGCCTGCTTCTTCCATTAGCTGAGCCAAGTAAAGAGCAGATAACGGAGTCTGTTCAGCTGGTTTTAAGACAACTGTACATCCAGTCGCAAGTGCTGCACCAAGTTTCCAAGCCGCCATAAGTAATGGGAAATTCCATGGAATGATTTGTCCGACAACACCTAGTGCTTCGTGACGAGTATAGTTAAAAAACGGTCCATTTACAGGAATAGTTTGTCCCATGATTTTGGTTGACCATCCTGCATAATAGCGAAAATGCTCGATTGCAAGAGGAACGTCAGCATTTCGAGTTTCGCGAATTGGTTTACCGTTATCAAGCGTGTCAATCATAGCTAACTCTTCTTTGTTCTCTTCCATTAAATCAGCTAGTTTATAAATTAATCGGCTTCTGGCTGAAGCAGACATACGAGACCATGGACCACTATCAAATGCTTTCCTTGCAGCCATAACCGCTTCATCAATATCGTCTTTCATGGCTTCACTAACTGTTGCTAAAACTTCTCCAGTTGAGGGGTTTAGTGTATCAAATGTTCTTCCTGAGACTGAATCTTTCCATTGACCGTTAATGTAGAGTTGTTTCGTACCTTTCAGAAATTCTGCTACCTTTGGACTCAAATCGAGAATTTTTTGCATACTAACTATCCCTCCAGATAATAAAATTATCAAACGTTATAAATATTAGATATTTTTCCGTGAAAGCCTTTTCATTTTGTAAAAATGCATCGAAAGTCACACAAAAGACGCCTCAATCCCCCTTTATTTGACAAGGTTCGACTAAGGCGTAAAAAATTGATTCTATTCTCAACGCACGAGCGACTATCTTTTTAACTGTACACGCATTTGTCTCCTGAATACTTCCTTCACCATATAAGACACACCTTGTTGGTCATTTGACCGCGTTACCCAATCTGCTAGCCTTTTTAATTCATAGGACGCATTTCCCATTGCAACGCCAAGCCCAGCTTGACGAATCATTTCTGCATCACAATCTGCATCGCCTATTACTACCATTTGATCCACTGATATTCCTAATTTATCACCAAGCAGACGCAATCCCTTTGCTTTTGATACTCCTTTAGGAACGATACCGAAGTTACACTTTGTCGAACGAACGACAGATATTGAAGGAATGCGTTCTTCAAGAAGACGACGAGCTTCTTCTCTTTCCTGTTCATGGAAGAAATGAGCATCGATCTTTGGTGGAGAGAGTTCTTTTTTCTCTAAATAGTCACTAAGCGTTTCTACAAAGTTAACTGGGTAGAAAAGTGGATCACCTATCCCTAGTGTCATTTTTGCCGACAAATAATGGTTATGCTTAACCCGATTCCCTACTGCTAATCGTTCATGAATGATGCGAATATGACAATCGAATTCCTCAAGAATCTTTACAACCTCTCGAACATCTTTGTTTGATATCCTCTCTTCATGAATAGGCTCTTTTACCTGTTCAGCAATGAAAGCTCCACTATGAGTAATGAGAATAGCTTCATCAAGCTTTACTGCCTTCGCAATCTTTTTTGCAGATGCAAAATTGCGACTCGTCGTAAGTGTTACATATACGCCTTTTTCCTGTACATAACTAATTGCATCTTTCGTTTCTTTATCAATCTTATGATTAGACCTAAGCAGGGTTCCATCGATGTCTAAAGCCAGAAGTTTGTATACCATTCGGATCCCTCCTGAACCAAAGTAGTCCTCTTATCACTTAACTCTATGAAGGTTGAATCATGTCCTATCACATAAATTTGAACCAAATGACTTATTGTTAAAATTAGGAGTTTAGAATGGTTGGACCGTGGGAAGTTTTAATATGAAACTACTATTATTACAAATGTATTACAATAGAAGAGAGGGGCAAGTAAGTATGACACAAGGGAAAGAACGCATTCGATTTGACTGCGTTGGTACATTAGAGGAACCGCATGTTTACAAATGTTCAGAATGTGACCATGAATTTCGTGGATTGATTGGTGGGAATGAGAATAGGAATTATGAACTGGATTGCCCTCAATGTGAAGTAACAGAGAGGATTACAACTCAGCCACAGCAGTTTGAAGTAATTGGAGTAATCGAAAACGCTGTCTAGAAATCATCCTAACTAGGAAGCAAGCAAATTAAAAAGAACGCCCGCCATTAGTATGGCGGGCGTTCTTCTATCGTCTTATAACGACTTATTGCTCGGAACCTTCTTCAGGGCTACCGTATAGATCTTCAAGTGGTCTAGTTACGATTTTGTTAACGTCCTGAATAACCTGGCTCATGCGCTGCTCTTGTTGCATTAATTGAGAAATCACTTCGTGCTGCTGTACAAGTTCAACTTGTTGTTGAGCTTTTTGTGCTTCTTCTTCAGTGATTTGCTCACCAGTCATTTGCTTTTGTTGAAGCTCCATCTGCATGTTGCGGAAGTTATCAAATAGTTTCTTTGAAACTTCATCCTGGTTTACTTGATCGTATAGTTCTTTAAGCTTCGTGTAGTCCTCATGCTCACGCATTGCGCTTTCTAGCTCATATGCTACGTCGTATAAATTCTTCTCTGCCATTGTATATACCTCCTTAGTTTGAGGATTATTTCGCTCTCATAACCCTTTACTTACCCACTATAACAAAGACTGAGATGAAATTCATCCGATAAGGGTAATAACAATTCCCTGAATCAATCCGATCATCCCTCCGAGCACTGCTCCAAGGTACGTAATCATTTTAAATTCTCTTCTTGAAATGGAAAGAACCATCTCCTCTATTCGCCCTACTGAAAAGGTTTCTACTTGTCCTTTTACAATATCTGCGAGATGCATTTGTTCCATGAGTGGCTGAAGATTGCTACTTAAATAATTTCCAGCAGCATCCACAATCCTAGGAACAAAATCTTCAATTATACGATCTTTATACGGGGCTACAGCATCCGTTAATGAAAGCTGCATGAAATGATCAATAGGAATTTCATTTACAATAAGTGAAGTAATTTCATCAACTATTTCTTTTGAATTGAATTTACCTTCAAACGATTCCAGCTTCGTTACCTTCAGCTCGTTCCATTCCTTCTCAAGCATCGTAACAATCACATTTTGTATATCCTTCTGCTTCAAAAGCCTCAGCAGTTCTGGCTGGACTTTATCTACAAGTCGAGTGTTTGTAAAAAACATATTAATCATACTTCCAAGGGTCCCACGATCAGCTAGATAACGATCAATCATAACCGATAACTTATCCTTACCTTCTGTCGAGGCAATATAATTACTTACTTTTGTAAGAATTAAGTCAGCAAACGGTTCAATAGAATCATCTACTTTCGTTTGCAATCGTTCAGGAAGAATGTCAACAACTTCCTTTTGTTTTAATTCCACCATCTTCACTTCAAGCTTGCCACTAATATAAGAGGAAGCTCTCATTTTCACTTCATTGGTAGGATCCTGCATATGAAGACCTTTTTTTAGAAGTGCTTCTATTGATTCATCTGTCTCAAGGAAACGAAGTACTTCTTTTTGTGCATATTCAATCATCGTTCGCTTGAAAACTGGATCATGCATTTTCTGCTGTATTCCTTCGGCGGTAAGAAGATGTTCAACAACCATTCTTCCGAGCTGAACAGCAAGCTCATCTCTTCTCTTAGGAATAAGTCCAGGTGTAAACGGAATTTTCCAATTGCCAATATAACGCGCTTCATATGGTCTGAATAGCATTTTAATTGCTAATGAATTCGTAAGTCCTCCTATAATAGCGCCAATCGCTATCATAAATAAGACAGTTATGATAATGGACGACATCGTACCTCAACCTTTCTATCTATCACATTCACATAGTAAACTCCATCTTCATAGTATACGATATCCGCTATTGCCTATCCAGTTATAGGAAGGCATAAATCAGAAAAACAGTTGAACGAGGGTCTGTGATGAAACATACTGAAAAGATTATTTTGCAACCCAATAATGAAATAAAGAATAACACTCTTCTGTCACTATCAATCCCAGAAACGATTGCTGTAAAGTGGCAAATAAATAAACCATCTCTCTTATTTCAATGTGGCGCACTTGAAGAAGTCGTAGAGGTACAGGTCTATCGAACTAGTTCAAGTCATACCGTATACTGTTCACCTGCTCTTCTCACTTCCCTTTCACTACCCAATCAAACAATCCCTATCACACTTACATTCTGCAATAAGCTGAATATGATATCGCTCGGTCCAATTCTTTGTCTCGCAACTAACGCAAAGGGCGACGAGTCACAACCGTTTGGAGCTTACACGGCTTTCTGCAGAGAAATCGCCGAGTATTGCGAAGAACACCACATACTGTTCTATGTATACACATTAAAGCCATGGAATGAACATCGAGTGCAGGGAACGATATGGAATCAACGCTCATGGATTAATTCGGATCTTCCTAAACCATCCTTAATCTATAACCGCATTCATTCAAGAAAACTAGAGAAATCGAGTCAAATTGAGAAACTGAAAGCGATATGGCGAGAACAAAACATTCCATATTTCAATGAATCCTTTCTTAATAAATGGGAAGTGCATCAAAAACTGCTCCCGCATGATGAAGTGGCTCCTTATCTTCCAGAGACGATTCTACTTGAATCATTCGATAACATTCAGTCCATGATGAGCAGCTATCCTACACTCTATTTAAAGCCCCTTAACGGAAGTCAAGGAAAGCATATTTTTCGTATTAGTTATCGAGACCACCATTTTCAACTCGACTACTCTAGCTTTCAAGGGAATCAGACCATCACATCAAAAACTCTTTCAGGACTTTATCCAACCATTCGCGGTCGTTCCAAGCTTGTACCTTACCTTGTCCAACAAGGGATCCCACTTCTTGAAATTGATGGATGCCCTGTTGACTTCCGAATCTTGTGTTTAAAGGATTCCGGCGAAAGATGGAAGGTCGTTTCAGCAGTTGCACGCATTGCTCAGTCAAAAGACCAGTTTGTATCTAACATTGCTCGTGGAGCTTTGTTAAAAAAATTTGAAGATGGCCTCATTCAATTCGATGAAGCAATTCAGAAACAAACCAAAAGAATTGTTCCTGAACTTGCATGCGAAATTTCACAAATTATTGATCGAGAAAGTGACGGGATGTTTGGTGAACTCGGTATTGACCTGTCTGTGGACCAAGACGGACATCCATGGATTATTGAAGTTAATACAAAGCCATCTAAGACGTCTGATGGAATCAATACAAACTGTTATCGGCCATCAGTAAAAGCACTCATTCGCTTTTTTAACTGGTACACATCTTAGGAGGAACATATGACATCATTTGGCATAATGCAGTCCTCATTCATGCACGAGCAGAATTATATAGAAAGAATCGCACAAGAAGGGAGCTCATTGGGCTATTCCATTTACCGTTTTTTACCTGATCAGATTGCTTTAAATGATATAAGCGGTTTAACCTACGATCGATCATTACAAACTTGGAAAAGGGCAACATTCCCTGTACCAGATTTTATCTATGATCGCTGTTTCTACCCTGCAAATAAACAAGAAAACCAATCTTCATTTGTCCACTGGTTGAAAAATCAAACGAATGCAACTTTTCTTGGTTATGGCCTTCCTGGCAAATGGATTATATATAAATATTTAAAATCGGACCCACTACTTCGTAGACACCTTCCCAAAACACTTAAACTTCAGCGTCATACCAGTGCCAGAATTTTAACTGATTGGTTTAAGAACCATAATACTCTTATCTTGAAACCTATTATTGGCTCTCAAGGAAACGGACTTATTCATATTACAAAGACTTCACATAAGATCTCTATTCAAATCAATCATAAAGGCAATGTCACTCATCATACTTATGATACAACCAGTTCTTTTCTTAACTTTGTTACTAGAATGTTGTACAAACGTAATTACATGGCACAACAAATGCTTAAACTGCTCGACGAGAGGCAGAGACCATTCGACAGAAGAGTTGTATTAAAGAAACGAGCAAATTGCATGTGGTGCGAATTAGGCCGTGCAATGCGCGTAGGGAAAGAGCAATCTTTCGTTTCTAATCTGCATAGTGGCGGTTCGATCGAACAGGACGATCAAGTTGCGATACCATCTGAGGTACTATTAGCTGCAGATGAGAAGATCACACAACTTGCTTCACACATTGCTACATTATTAGAAAAAAAGTTCCCTCCTCTTTTCGAACTTGGTCTAGATTTTGGCATAGATCAATCAGGTAAAGTTTGGTTACTTGAAGCTAATTCAAAACCTGGTCATCAAATTATTCAAAGTCATGTTAATTATCCTGCATTGTTATTTGAATACTGTGGTTCTCTCCTTAACGAGAAGGAAGGGGTTAAGAAAATATGAATACGATACTTTCATTGAAAAAAGAAAAAAATTCTACTGGAACGTTTTATGTACCTCCAAGTCGATTTAAAAGCTGGGTAGATCAGGTTTCGTTCCCAAATCAACTCTGTTTTGGTTCTCGTCGATCATTTTGTACCGTTTCCCCACATCCAGAAAATAAGGAAGAATACCTGCTTTCTGAGGATCTTTGGAAGGTACTTGGTATCCCTGAAGAGTGTCCGATCCATCTTTTTGAGAAAGGAAATTCACTTCATATTGGACCACTAATTGGTATTTTCACGGCCGGATTCACGAAGGATAGTATGAGGCCAATTGGAGAACGTAGTATGTATTTTGCTAAATTGCTCTCAGCTGCTACAAAATCAGGTGCAGTCGGTTTTGTTTTTGGTGCACATCAAATTAATTGGAAATCAGGAACGATTAAAGGGCTAATGTACAACAAACGAGGTTGGTACAGGGCAACGGTTCCCATTCCAGATGTTGTTTATGACCGTCTGCCGAACCGTAGCTCAGAAGCAATCGAACAAGTTACAGACACGATGCAGAAATTACAGTCACAATACTTCACGCCATGGTTTAACCCTGGGTTTTTCGATAAATGGACGATGTTCGAGAAGCTTCGTGAAGATCAGGCTGTTAAGCAATACTTACCAGAAACTCTTTTGAATCCTAAAAGTAGCATTCTATCGCGAATGCTAAATGATTATGAGCAGGTTTATATTAAACCAGCGAACGGAAGTCTCGGATTAGGTATTCAACAAATCCTAAAGCCAGCAAATGAAAAGTATTACTATTGTCGTTTCAGAACAGAGAAAGAAAACCGTCTGAGAAGATACTCTTCTCTTTCTAGATTGTTGAAGACTCAATATCCGAACGGTTTGAAAGGCTTGATTGTTCAACAAGGGATAGACCTCCACCGCATTAATCAGAGACCTATGGATTACCGTGTTCATACGAACAAGAACAAAGAAGGAAAATGGGAAGTAAGCGCAATTGCTGCCAAAATAGCAGGCGCAGGAAGTTTAACGACTCATATGGCTTCGGACGGAACAGTTAAAACAATTGGTGAACTCGCTTCTGAATTTGGTATTAATAGACAAATCGAAACAGATTTAATGGAAGCTGCTTTGCAATTAAGTCGTAATATCGATTCAAAGCTCCCAGGCTTCATCGGAGAAATTGGCTTTGACCTTGGTGTTACGAAAGAAGGTAAAATATATCTTTTCGAAGCGAATTCTAAGCCAGGTAGAGGAATCTTTTCACACGCTAGACTTAAATCAGAAGAAGCTAGAACAAGATCTTTACCAATGGAATATGCCATATTCCTGGCGAAATCTGCTATTGAAAAACAGCTGGTTACAACCGTATGATTGAACTTTTCTACAATGAAAAGACAAATAAATGGTTACAAAAAAGCACATACCAATTTATTTACTGGGGGAAAGAGCAGAAAAGGCTCGCTCCCCCTTCCAGTTCTTCCATATCTTCAATCATCACATTGAATTCAAATAAAAATGATGCAATCCGACCACTTGTAGGCATTCTTGCAGGATCAAATTCATCTCATCACTTCAGTGGGAATGCCTCTATATTCAAATCCATTCAAAAAGAAATCCGTAACACAGGAGGGCTTTCCTATGTTTTTACCCCTGACGATGTATATCGTACATTCATTAACGGATATCTCTATGATCCAAATTCAAAAAAGTGGACAGGTTACCGGTTTCCTTATCCGAACATCGTCTACAACCGGATACCTGACCGAAAGGAAGAACAAGCAGAGAAAGTAGCTCTTCTATTTAATTTATTTTCACAAAAAGGAATACCTTATTTTAATCGGTCATTTTTCCAAAAGGATGCGATTATTTCACATCTTACCAGCAATGAAAAACTAACTAACTTCATACCAGAAACAGAAAGTTTAACAATCACGAGTCTCGAGGAGTATCTGAACATGTATCCATCCGTTTTCTGCAAACCTTCTTCTGGGAGTAAAGGAAGAGGCATCTTTAAAGTAAAAAACACCTCTACAGGTTATCAATACATCGATCACGATAACGCTCATAGCTTCACTTCAATCAATAACCTATATGACCATATCCACCCCCTTCTTCATGAAAACTATATGATACAGCGTGACATTCAACTTGACACTTATGAAAACCATTCCTATGATTTCAGAATCCTTGTTCAGAAACCCCTCAACAGTTGGAACGTAACAGGAATCGGTATACGTGCAGCACAAGTCGGTAGTTTAACTACACATGTCCCACGGGGAGGAAGAATTATACCATTCCATAAACTTGCTAATCATAAGGACAAAGCAAAATTAAAAAGGATCGCCATTATGGCAGCTGAAGTGCTCGAAGAACACACAAAGATGCATGAATGTTCAATGGATATTGGCAAAGATTCGGACGGACGGTACTGGATATTTGAAGCCAATTCTAAGCCAATGCGGTTTGACGAACCTGACATTCACCGTGATTATATTCAATCACTCATTGCTTCATTTCGAACCTTCTCCGCATTCTAACACCTTATGTTATGATTAAGAAAAACGATGTATGGGGGAGTAAAATGTTTTCACATTTTCAATATAAATCAGTTGGATTAAAAGCAAGAAAACCAAAATGGGAGATCTCATTTTTCTACCAGGGTGCCTATTACCGTGCACTTTATCTTCACAACGGTAAATTTGATTGGTTTGAACCTGCTCCTCCTGAGTCTGAGCAGGAAAAGCTCCAATCTCAAATACATGAGTTAATGCTTTTCCATGTCTATGAGAAATAAGATTCATAATTATATCTGTATATCCTCATACTAACCCTATCTAACTAAACAGGGGGTTGAAGGATTTTGACCAAGAAAAAAGTTGAAGATTCTATGTATGAAGGTCGAGATAAATACGATATGGATATTGATCGTATGGTCAATGAAGGAATGGCTGGTGGAGCTGTTCACCATAGCTATAAGCAGGCTCAGATTGAAGAAGCCACACCGCTTATGGAACAGGAACCTCCTCGTTCAAAGAAGAAGTAAAATTAATCCCGATTAGCAAAAAATAATACTTTCGAACCTCTGCCACCTACAGAGGTTCTTTCTATTTCTCCACCTTGTATTAATTTGTTAGAAGTGTTGCGTTATACTAAAGGATACTGATTAGAAAGGAGGGCTCCTTATAAATACAAAACTAGCTGATTTATATGGAAACGATTATACAATTAGAACGGATCAGCCAGAACAATTTTTCTGGTACAGAACTCCTGAGGGAGAACGGTTTGGTATCCGTAAAACTCGATTAACATCACGAGAGAAAAGCCTACTCAACGCTCTTTTTCCCACTATACGACTTGAAGAAGAGTTAAATCCTACTCAGAAGAAATGGGCTTCCTTCTTATTTCATGAGGACCCGAATGTGGACCTTAATATTAAAGCTCCTATACGATACATCCATTTCTACTTAAAGGAGGCTCCCTCTGATCTTCTCGATTTCAGAGAAGCAATGACAGGGTTATTTTCCGAGGAAACGATCTTACTTTTTGAAAATGAAAAAGAAGGACTTCTTATTCAATTGAATGCGATAGATGGAGAAAGTGTTCATGATCTTGAACAAATGGCTGCTGCACTTACAGCTGACTTCTTTACTGGCATGGCTCTGTTCGTTGGGCAAACGATTCAACAAACGGAGAAAAGGAGTTTAACACGCATTTATAATTCCGAAAAGAAGTGGTTCTCTTCAGGATTGAACTTATTTCCTTCCCAACTGGTCTTTACTCACCAGGATCTTATTCCCGCTATTCTCTTCAATGAAGCAAGTACAGATACCATTCAATATTTAATAAAACTAATTGAACCTGTTCAGGAAGATGTTGAATTAGTGAAGAGCATTCGAATATATTTGGAATGTAATTTAAACATCACGCTTGCAGCTAAACAGCTGTACGTACATAGAAACAGTCTTCAATACCGTGTAGATAAATTCATTGAGAAAACTGGAATAGACGTGAAGAGTTTTAAAGGAGCGGTAATGGTCTATTTATCCCTTCTAGCTCAAGAACTGCGTTGATAAAACGCAGTTCTTTCTTTATTTGTAACTTTATACGAGCTTTTTCGTTCATACTGCACAAAACCCTCCAATTTTTTTGTGCACGCTTCCAATTTACGATAGCGTTTTCATAAAGTAGACTTAGAACTAGCAAAAGAGTTCAATTCTTAGGAGGCTTTTACAATGGCAGAAATTACACTCAATCACATTTACAAAAGATATGATAATAAATTCGAAGCAGTTAAGGATTTTAACTTAGATATTAAAGATAAAGAATTCATCGTTTTCGTTGGCCCTTCTGGTTGTGGTAAATCAACAACACTTCGTATGATCGCGGGTCTTGAAGATATTTCAGATGGTGACCTTGTTATTGGAGATCGTCGCGTGAATGACGTAGCACCTAAAGATCGTGATATTGCAATGGTATTCCAGAACTACGCCCTTTATCCACATATGAATGTATACGACAACATGGCATTTGGATTAAAGCTTCGTAAATTCGACAAAAAAGAAATCGAGCGTCGCGTTACAGATGCTGCTCGCATCCTTGGTCTTGAAAGTCTTCTTGATCGTAAGCCTAAAGCACTTTCAGGTGGTCAGCGTCAGCGTGTTGCACTAGGACGTGCAATTGTTCGTGATCCTAAAGTATTCTTAATGGATGAGCCTCTTTCAAACCTTGATGCAAAGCTACGTGTACAGATGCGTGCTGAAATTTCTAAACTTCACCAGCGCTTGCAGACGACAACAATTTACGTAACACATGACCAAACAGAAGCTATGACGATGGCAACACGTATCGTTATTATGAAAGATGGCGTTATTCAACAGGTTGGTTCACCTAAAGAAGTATATGATGCACCTGATAATGTCTTCGTTGGTGGCTTTATTGGATCTCCTGCTATGAACTTCTTCCGCGGAACACTTGAAGATGGAAACTTTAAAATGGACGACGTTAAAGTGAAAGTACCTGAAGGAAAAATGAAAACGCTACGTGAAAATGGATACTTAAACAAAGAGGTTATGCTTGGTATTCGTCCAGAGGACATTCATGATGAGCCAGTATTTATTGAGTCTTCTCAGGATACAAAAGTAAATGCAGTCATCGACGTAGCTGAACTAATGGGTGCTGAAACGTACCTCTACTCGAAATTAGCTGACCAAGATTTCGTTGCACGCGTTGATTCTCGTACAGATATGCAAAACGGACAAAACATCAGCCTTGCTTTCAATATGAATAAGTGTCATTTCTTCGATACTGAGTCAGAACTTCGTATTAAGTAACGTGTAGTTGAAACACTTCCTCTATTTTGAGGAAGTGTTTTTTTATGGTGACATAATGCATGAATAATAGAATTCACGTCAATAATGTTTCGAGATTGACTTTCCATCGAATCCTGACTACAATAAACCTATAATTCACATCAATTTTGTAGGAATTAAGGGGGATTTATTTTGAATAAAAAATGGATACTAAGTTTGATATTCGTTCTAACACTCAGCATGCTTGCGGCATGTGGCAGTAATCAAGATACTGATAATGCAGGAGAAGACTCTTCAGATAATAAAGAAACGCTTCTAATTGGTACAGAAGCAACTTATCCACCATTCAGTTATCGAGATGATAATAATGAAATCACAGGATACGACGTAGAAGTTGCACGCGAAGTAGCCAACAGAATTGGCATGGAGCCTGAATTTAAAGCGATTGAATGGAAAGGCCTACTCTCTTCTCTTGAGACAGAACGCATTGATATGGTAGCGAATCAGGTAACCATTACAGATGAGCGTAAAGAACAATTCGACTTCACATCACCTTACACTTATTCTGGTGGCCAGGTTATCGTTAACGAGGACAACAATGACATTAAAGGAATTGACGATCTCAAAGACAAAACAGTTGGTACAACACAAGGTAGTAACTACGCACAGGCTGCTGAAGAAGCAGGAGCTGAAACAAAAATTTATAAAGGCGCTAACCAAGTGTTAACTGACTTAAGCAGTGGTCGTAACATCGATGCTGCCATGAATGATCGTCTTTTTATTCTAACTGAACTCTCTGAACAAGATTATAAAGTCAAAGGCGTTGGAGAAACTTTTAATGAAACAGAAATGGCCTTTGCTTTACCAAAAGGAAACGATGACTTGATTGAGAAAATTAATGGTGCATTAAAAGAAATGAAAGAAGATGGCACTCTAGAAGAACTATCTAAGAAGTATTTCGCTGGAGAGAATGTAAGTGAGTGATACAATGGATGTTTTAATTAATTCTTTGCCTTTTCTATTAGAAGGGGCTAAGAATACTCTTCTCCTTAGTTTTTTCTCTATATTTGGTGCCTTAATTGTTGGTTTAGTCATCGCCTTGTTACGTTTGTCGAAAAACAAAGTTGCAATAGGAGTAGCAAAACTATACGTATCGTTCTTTAGAGGCACGCCTTTGCTTATACAGTTATTCATTCTATACTACGGACTTGTTTCAGTTAATATCGAACTAACAGCATGGCAGGCAGCATACACTGGACTGATTCTGCACTTTGGTGCCTATATATCCGAATCATTTCGTGCAGCCATCCTATCCCTTTCAAAAGGACAATGGGAAGCAGCTATGTCGCTCGGTATGAAGAAATCATTAATTTATAAAGAGGTTATATTACCCCAAGCATGGCGAAGAGCTATTCCACCTGTATGGAATTCGTTGATTGACATCGTTAAAGCTTCTTCACTTGCTTCTGTACTTACAATCTCTGAGCTAACGTATAATGCTGATCAGCTAGCTGCATCTACTTATAAAGTTTTACCGATTTTATTAACAGCAGCACTAATTTATTGGTTCTTCACAACCATCCTTAACATTATACAAAGCATTCTAGAAAAAAGATTATATATTCCATCCTCATGAAAAGAGCTGCCTAAGTTAGGCAGCTCTTTTTGCTAAGCTCTCATACAGTCTTTTCTATGTCATCCACTCTTCTATTAAGTAGACATCGCTCATTCCACATGTAGGACATGCTAAAACGTGAGGACATTCATGAGCGTTATCTTGATATCCATCATTTTGTTTTACCGACTCAATTGGTTCATATGGACTGTAATCATCATAAAAATCTGCTTCTCTTCCTTGATCTACTAACGGAATAGACTCACATATGTGACATACAAGCTGAATCGCCGCAAAACTATTGCAAAGTGGACATTCAAACGTCATCGATATCCCCCATTCTTATGTACTGAATGACGTAAGAAGGGATGGACTTGTCCACCCCTTACAGCCATGGTATATAATTATTTTTGGTAACCGCCAAGCTGTTGTTCAGCCATTTGAACCAAACGCTTAGTGATTTCTCCACCAACAGATCCGTTAGCGCGAGAAGTTGAGTCCGGACCAAGTTGTACTCCGAATTCAGTTGCGATTTCATACTTCATCTGGTCGATAGCTTGAGCTACACCAGGTACTACAAGGTTGTTAGAGCTTCCTTGTCTGCTTTGTTGTTGAGCCATGTCAATCACCTCCTTTGTACAACTAGTTTGTGAAATCTTACTTTTTATATACCAAAAAGAATTGGTAATTATGACCATGTACAAAAATACTCAAAAAAAAAAGTAAGAGGAGTTATCCCTCTTACTTTTAACCAATAATGACGCGTTCAGTTGGATAGTGGTATCGCTCACGTAGAACCGTTCCACGAATTAGGAATAAGAATGAAAGAATTCCAATCCGTCCAATAAACATTAGACACATAATAACGATTTTGCCAAATGTACTTAGACCAGGAGTAATACCCATTGATAGTCCTGTCGTACCAAACGCTGAAGATACTTCAAAAATAATCGCTACAATCGGAAATGGTTCTGAGAATGAAAGTGTCACAATGCCAATGCTCCACACAATAATCGCAACAGAAAAGACAACAAATGCTTTGTGGATGTCTTCATGATGTAGTTCCCGACCAAATACTTTAATGGATGTCGCACCCTTTGCAAAAAAGAAAATCGCAAGCAAAACTATGGCAAATGTTGTTGTACGAACACCGCCGCCTACACTACTTGGTGAAGCACCGATAAACATCAGTGCAGACATAAGCAGCTGTGTTGGCTCCTGAAACTCATTCACATCCATTGTTGAGAGACCGCCACTTCGAGTTGTAACGGATTGAAACATTGAATAGAAAAACGTCTCGTGCCACTTCTTGTCTGCAAAAAATGATGTTGCTTCAAATGCCCATATGAGAATGGCCCCTGAAACAACAAGCACTAAGAACGTCATCGTTGTGAGTTTCGTAAACAAAGAAAATTTATAACGATAGCTGTTTTGTCTTGAGAATAGAAAGTTTTTCACTTCAATCAATACAGGAAATCCGATTGCTCCGGTTACAATTAACAATGTATGAATAAATTGTACAAAGTAATCATGTGCAAATGGTTGAAGAGATTGTCCTGTTATATCAAAACCACCATTTGTTGTTGCACTGACTGAAGCAAAGAATCCCTGCAAATAGGCTTCTTGCCAAGTTTCAAAGAACCGAAGGTAATAAGTACCAAGGACAAGTGCACCGACAAGCTCAATGATGAAGATTAAACCAAGTATTTGCTTCATCAGTTGAACTAATCCGGACAAAGTGGATTGGTTTTGGTCCGTCATAATAAGCTGACGTTCCTTTAGCCCAATCTTTTTGCCCATAACTAGCCACACAAAAGTTCCTAGGGTCATTATTCCGATTCCACCAATTTGCAGCACGAAAGCAATGATAAAAATACCCGGTACACTGAATGTATCCGCTGTGGATACAACAGTAAGACCAGTTACACTTACAGCACTAACGGCAGTAAAAAGCGCATCAATAAAGGACAGCTCAACTCCTGGCTGATGTGCTATAGGTAAGCCGATTAAAAAAGTAGAAATCGTTACCGCCAATAAATAGAATAAAACAATTAACTGTACAGAGGTTAATCGTATGCGTCGAAAACGAGATCGTAACAAAGCATCCACAGCCTTTTCATAATAGTGAAACCTTGGTTTGAGGGGCTTTATTCCCTCTATTGGTTAGCTTAATATATAGGACTTAAAGGGGCAGTTGCCTCACCTGTTTTGAGGTAAAGGTTCTACTGCCCCTTAAAGATTAGATAATCACCATCCCTATCTTAACTCAAATAAGGTAAGTGTCAATCTCTTTTCCTATATCATCCATTATTGAGAATCTTCACACGTTCTATTCTTGATACTCCTTCTAGTTTATATGAAAGCATGTCCAAAATGAAATACCTATATATCCATTTATACAAAATAGAAGGAGCTGAAATAATCAGCTCCTTCTATTTTGTATAAAATTAAACAGTTGCATAGAACTAAAACGCTCGCTGTCTTCCGTTATTCAGTAACGCATTGATTTCTGACTGAAAAACTTTTGCTTCTCTTGGCCCGATTGATTCAGCTAAATTGCACTGAAGCAAAGTGAGGCGATTTACCTCCTCTTCTGTTAAATAAACAGGGGGCTGTGACATGACTCCTTTTACAACTGGAGTTGTAGAATGTTCATCTGTTAGTTGATATGTTTGAATGTTTTCCCCATTAATTTTAATGTTACTTTCCTCAATAATTTGATTTGTTTTCTGATCAATGTACCTTTTTAAAAAAGCACTACTCCCAAATCCTGTTAACATTGAGAGATATAATAAATATTGTCCAGTCCCACTCTCAATAAACAAAAGTGTGGTTAATATTCCCCCTACCGCCCCAATGAAGGGCTCCTTCAACGATCCAATGCTATAATGAATCGTCTTAGATTGTTGATTAACAATCTTTCGCCAGGGTTGGAATTCTCCAGACATAAGAACATTACCAACACCGCCAAGTGCCCCTGCAACACTAATGAATACAATATAACTCCAGAAATGATCTGTTAAATCAGAAATAACATCCATCTTCTATAAGTATCTCCGGTGCAATTTCTTTCCGTCATAAGAAAATAATACTTCTTTATCCTCTACTCTCGTTTCCATATGAACAGGACGGCCCCACAATTGATGAATGTATGGCAGAACTCGTTCTAAATATTGGAGGTCAAGTTCAGTATCTTCAAATGAATGATGCACGTACATCTCTCCAGCTTTCATGTAATTCCCATCTGTAACCGTTAAATATGGGAAGCCTCCGTTCACTCTCATCGTAACAAGTTGATCTCGAATGTGTTCCCATTCTTTATCAACTATTTTGTAGTCACGACCTTTCTTCTGGAATAAATATAAGTCTTCTCTATACACAAGATCTTTGGTTAAGTAATTTCGAATAAACGAAATATCCGCTTCTACTTCACGAACCTCAAACATTTTCTCTCTGCCACCACCAGGCATAAACCCTCTTCGCTTCATTTCTTCCGTTGGATTATCGTATACTTCTTCAATATGTTCAAAGATTTTAAGTCCAAGGTAATAAGGATTAATACGCGTTTTGGAAGGCTGAACAACATTCGCATTAAGGGAAGCAAACTCTATCGCTTCATCTGTTGTTAAATCCATTTCTCGTAAAATGCGTTGATGCCAATAACTCGCCCATCCTTCATTCATGATCTTTGTTTCAAGTTGTGGCCAGAAATAAAGCATTTCCTCACGCATCATAGTCATAATGTCCCTTTGCCAATCTTCTAGTTCAGTACTGTTTTCTTGTATGAATAGCAAAAGATCCTTCTCGGGATGAGGTGGAAACTTCTTCTTCTTTTTTGGAGCTGGCTCGTCCTTCATACCTTCTTTATCAAGTGACCATAAATCATTATATGGAGAGTCAGGCCTTACTGACGGTACATCATTTGCGTCAGTACTGTAAGTTAATCTCGGTCGCATAATGGATGGATCAATATGCTCTTGAATCGAGAGCACAGCGTCCAAGAAATTTTCTACTTCCTCTTTACCATAATGATGTTCATAGTAAGCAACACGTTCAGCAGTTGCAGTCATGCTTTCAACCATATCTCTCCTCGTATTAGAGAACCGAACATTATTTTTAAAGAAATCGCAGTGAGCAAGTACATGAGCAATAATAAGCTTATTCTGAATTAAACTGTTTGTATCTAACAGAAACGCATAACAGGGATCAGAATTAATAACTAGTTCGTAAATTTTGCTTAAGCCAAGGTCATATTGAAGTTTCATTTTATGAAATTGTTTACCGAAACTCCAATGTGAAAAGCGCGTAGGCATTCCATAAGCACCGAACGTATAAATAATATCTGCAGGACAAATCTCATAACGCATAGGATAATAATCAAGCCCAAATCCTTTCGCTATCTCTGTAATCTCTTCAATAGCGAAAAAAATTTCTTTCTCTGTAGTCATGTCATTCCCTCCTAAAGGATTGCTTACTAATATGTATGACCGGACAGGTAGGTTCATGATTAGAGGGATTAAAAACAAGCTACTTAACAGCATTTTTTAAATCTATTGAAAATTCTATTATTAAGAGTATAATCAAGGATAAATTTTGTAAGGGAGTTGATGATTTGAAGCTACTTGAAAATGCCAGTCGATTTGCAGGAAATACATTTGCAGTATGGGTTCTTCTCTTTGCTGTGCTCGGGTATCTTTTCCCAGAAGGTTTTACATGGATCACGTCCTACATAACGATTTTGCTTGGTATTATTATGTTTGGTATGGGTATGACCTTGTCAGGAAGTGATTTTAAAGGAGTGGTTAAACAACCTAAAAGCGTTGCGATTGGTGTAGCTGCTCAATTTATTATTATGCCGCTCCTTGCTTATGGACTTGCCGTTGTGTTTCAATTACCTCCAGAAGTAGCAGTTGGCGTTATACTAGTAGGATGCTGTCCAGGCGGAACAGCTTCTAATGTCATGACATACCTTGCCAAAGGGAATACAGCTCTGTCAGTAGCCATTACAGCAGTTTCTACTCTGCTTGCACCACTATTAACGCCTTCACTCGTATTATTATTAGCTAGTCAATGGTTACCAGTTTCAGCAGGTGATCTTTTTCTCTCCATTTTTCAAATGGTCGTTATTCCAATTACACTTGGTTTTTTTGTTAAATTAATATTTAAAGAAAGAGTGGAGCAAAGCGTTAAAGCTCTCCCTCTTATTTCTGTTATTTCTATCGTTGCAATCGTAGCCGCAGTGATTGGGGCAAGTAAGGATCGAATTGCTGAGACTGGTCTAATTATTTTTTCAATCGTTATTCTTCACAATCTTCTTGGGCTTCTCATAGGCTACTGGCTTGCAAAGATACTCCGTTTGAAGGAATCCGATCAGCGCGCTATTTCGATCGAAGTTGGTATGCAAAATTCCGGACTTGGTGCAGCACTGGCTGCGGCTCACTTTAACCCAATCGCCGCCGTACCAAGCGCGATTTTTAGTGTTTGGCATAATTTATCAGGACCAATTCTTGCGACAATTTGGAGTAAGAAAACTACAGCTAGTAAACCAAATAAAGGTGCTATTGAAAGTAAAAGTGCATAATGAAAAGACAGGCCCTTCATTGAAGGACCTGTCTTAAATTTAGTTATATACTTTCTCTTCTTCTTTGTTAGAAGATGTATTCTCGAGATGAAGTGTTTGAGTGGGAAATGCAAAGGAGACTTGCTCTTCTTCAAGTATTCTCATAATCTTAAAGTTCACATCCTGCTTCACACTTAAGAAGTCACCCCATGTAGTCGTATTTGTAAAGAAGTATAAGAAGATATCAAGACTACTGTGATTGAACTCATCAAAGGATACAAAAATAGTTTCAGGATGAATATCGTCATGATCTCGAAGCATCTTCTCGATACGATTAATGCAGGTTTCGAGCCGTTCAGATGGTGTATCATACGTTACACCAAGATGAAACGTAATTTGACGTTTGCCCATCTTCGACCAGTTTGTAATATTTTCATTTGCTAATCTCGCATTTGGTACGGTAACAAGCGCCTGAGCAAATGTACGAATTTTTGTACTTCTAAATGTGATATCCTCAACTACACCCTCAACACTAGGCGTTTTGATCCATTCCCCAATCGAGAACGGTTTCTCTGTAATAATGACGATACCGCCGAAGAAGTTCTCAATTGTTTCTTTTGCAGCAAGTGCAAAGGCAAGACCACCAAGACCAAGCCCTGTAATAAATCCATTCACATCGTAATCAAACTCACCTGCAATAACACTGAAGGTCATTGCTACAATTAAGAAACGAATCGTCTTAGATAGAAATGGGATGAGCAACTGATCAATTTTCAAATTGTATTTATCATTGACTGTGTTGAAAAACAACGAAGATGCAGAAGATAGATTATACAACCCCCATGATGCAAGAAAGATGAGAGAAGAACGCATGATTTGAAGGAAAATATCATTATGATGATTCCAAAACGGTACATATCGAACAGAAATATATAAACCAATAATGACAAAAAGCATTCGGGTTGGTCTTTCAAAAGCTAGGAATAAATGCGTAAAGAACTCGTTAGAAGACTTTCTACTGATTTTGAGAAACAACGTAAAGATATATTTCGCGAAAATTTTCCGCATGATGAGAAACAGAAGGAAAATTCCTAGTGCGATTCCTAATTGAAGCCATTTGTTATCAACCTCTAAAAACTCCATTACGTAATTTCTCCTTTGCATAGGTTATTAGAATAGACATTCGTCTCTCCCCCTACCATTATGGCAGTCCAACATCTATAATAGCTCATTTCCTTTCTAATATAATATAAAAATCGCCCACAGGATGAAAAATGGTGGGCGATGAACATTAACATATCCTCATTTACAATGGCTCTTTCCTAAAAGATTGCTGCTTTTGAAAGAATTTTTATATAAAAAACCACACTTAGCTAATTGGAACGGAAGGATGCTCACCACCCGCCTCGCGGAAAGCGAGCATCCTGGAGCGGAAATTAACCCACGCTTATAGCAACAAAAGTATACGAAAAGAGACTATACAATTTATGAACTGCATTAGCATTGAAAGAAAGCCTACTAGAATCAGTAGGCTTTCTTCCCTAAGAAAAATGCAATCCAGTCGTAATTAAATAACCAACAAGAACCCCTAAAGTAGTAGAAATAATATAATAAGACCACTTTGATTGAAAATCAATTGCTACCCCGTTGATTGGTTCATATAACCAACTGTATTGAACAAACCCCAGTATGAATAGCAGCATAATTCCAGATGCTAAACTTGTCACTGCCAACTTCCCTCCTTTTACACCCCTACCTGTTCTTTTTATAATTTAAATTAACAATTTTCGACAATATTCGTTCTATAAAACGAACGATCAGTCGCTATCCATCAGTTATTAGCACCTTCTATTCAGTAGAAGATGCTAGTTTAATCATCCGTTCTTTACTCATTGGTCCAACTAGTATTTTCATTATTATACCATTTTTGTCAATCACATACGTAGTAGGAATTGTAATTGTTGCAAAAGTTTTTGCTTGTTCTCCTTTGGTATCCATAAGCACAGGAAACGTAATCTCATATTCTTTAATGAATTCTTCGACCATTAGGGAGGATGATTCCTCACTCGTAATATTTACTGCAAGAATTTCTGCATCATATTTTTCAGCGTTTTCTTTATAGAATTCTTCCATATGAGGCATTTCTGCTTTACAAGGCGGACACCAGGTTGCCCAGAAATTCACAAAAACAACTTTCCCCCTGAAATCTGAAAGGCTCACTTCCTGCCCTTCTAATGAATATAATGTAAAATCAGGAGCTACATTTCCTTCGTTTATTCCAACTTCTTGTTCTCCTGAGACCTGTGCTGTTAATTCTTGGTCTTCACTTTTTTCTGACTTGCTCGTATTAGAAGAAACTACACCAATAGTGAAAAGTGTAATAAGGACAACTATTCCCAAAAGCGATCGTTTCATTCGTAGCTCCTCCTCATATGCAAGTAAAGTAGAATAAAAGCTGCACACCCGCCAGTAATAAGATTAATCCACTGCCAATTTGATAGACCTAGAAATATCGGCACACCAATGTAAAATTCTAAAATGATAGATAGAATCCCTCCCCAGAGGAAAAGATCAAGAAACAACCACTGGGATCGTTTTGTGAAAAGTAAGAGACCAAGAAGAAGCGCGTGCAGAAGCATAAACAAGATACTTTTTATCATTATATAGCCAGGAACATCCCGCAATAATGATTGAAGTTAGCTCTATCGCTATTACTAATAGAAATAAAATGTTTCTTCGCTCGTGTAGCTTCGAGATTCCACCCAACATGCCCTACACTTAAGAAGATTGCCATCACAAAACCATAGCTATCTTTAGTAAAATAGACAAGGGATAATGGAGTTTTAAAAACAAGTGTTGGATCGAAAAACAATAGGCTTACTTTCCAAACAAGCACAAAAAAAATCACCGACTCATATGCAATAGAAGATGCCAATGAACGGTTGTACCATTTTTTCTCAAGCAAATAAATCATCATTAGTGCACAAATTATACCAATCCCAGCCCATATAAACTGTTATGGAACTGAAATTTTTCCGATAGTAATCATGAACGTTTTTCACCTTCACAGACTTATACTTTTAGACACATCCGAATGCTATCGACTTTTAACTAGAAGTTCAACGGCTTGTTTCACAACATCCTCCGTTGATTCACCTTTACTCAATTGTTCACGCAAGCATTCTTCAAGATTAGATCCAACAATTAATCCAATCGTACGATCTATCGCTGTTCGGCTTGCAGAAAGTTGAGTTATTACATCTTTACAATCCTTTTCCTCTTCCATCATACGTAGAACACCTCTAATCTGACCTTCTACTCTCTTTAATCGGTTTTTCATCTCTTTTGAATATTCCATAATAATCCTCCTAATTGAATTATATAAAAAGTAATTTTCAAATATTCTGTCATAAATAAATTAATTTCTTGCTACTTCTCTTCATATATTGTAAAATAAATCGTAATTTAAGGATAGGAAAAAGGTTTAGGTAAATAAAAGGAGGCAGTGCCCTTTGGATTTATCCGAAGATGATAAACGGTTATCAAAAATTTATCGAAAAATTGTTACCTCGAACGAGTACAAAGCAGGTAAAATTCTTGAGAAATTAGATAACGAAACGAAAGACAAAGTATTTAATCTCATTCGTATGAACAAAGCTGAATATGAACATCAATTAAATAAACAACAACTTCACCAATAATAGAAAAACCGGCTGATAAAGCCGGTTTTCTTTATGTTTACTGATTCAATTAAAAGCCAGGATTACATCCGTCCTGGCTTTCTTTTTCACAATACTATGTTACCCCAAACGGTCGTGAACCTTACTCATAACAGACTTTCTTAATTCATCAAGTTTGTTCTTACTGTTATCGAGATTGTCACTATTGACGCCAAAGTAAAATTTAACTTTAGGTTCAGTTCCTGAAGGGCGGAGACAGAACCATGATCCGTCTTCTAGTTTGTATTTCAATACATTGGACTTTGGAAGATCGATTTTCTCGGTGGCTTCTTTCTCCAAATAAGTTCTTACACCACTTTCGTAATCCTCTACGCTATCCACCCTTAGGCCGGCTGCTTCAGTCGGTGGCTGTTCGCGGAATTGAGAAAGCAGGGAAACAATCTTTTCAGCCCCTTCTTTACCCTTCAGCGTTAACGACTCAAGTCCTTCCTGATAATAACCATATTGCTCAAATACCTCAAGCAATCCTTCATAAAGCGTCATTCCTTTTGATTTATAGAAAGCAGCTACTTCGGCTGCTACGAGACAGGCCTGTACAGCATCTTTGTCACGTACAAAGTCACCAACCAGGTAACCGTAGCTTTCTTCATATCCAAATAAGAAGGTATGTTCACCTGATGTTTCAAATTCTTTAATTTTCTCTCCAATAAATTTAAATCCAGTCAATGTATCATAAGAGGTAAGCCCATTGTCTTCCGCAATTTTGCGACCAATCTCTGATGTCACAATTGTTTTAAGAACAGCACCATTTTCTGGTAATTCGCCATTTTCTTTCTTTTGAGTAATGATATAGTTCAGCAAAAGAGCCCCGGTTTGATTACCTGTAAGCACCACGTACTGTCCTTCTCTATTCTTAACCGCCACCCCAACACGATCCGCATCAGGGTCTGTCGCTAGAAGAATATCAGCATCTTGTTTCTCACCATACTTAATAGCTAGCTCAAATGCTGCGTGCTCTTCTGGATTTGGTGAAGAAACTGTTGAGAAGTTAGGATCAGGTAGCTCCTGCTCTTCTACAACTGTTACTTGGTTAAACCCGTATGCTTTAAGACCTTCACGTACAGGAAGGTTTGCTGTTCCATGTAATGGAGTAAATACAATTTTCAGTTGGTCTCCCATTTCTTCAAGAAGCTTCTTATTAACTCGAAGCGTTTTTAACTCTTCGATATACTGAGCATCAATTTCTGCTCCAATCATCTGAATAAGTCCGTTATCTTTCAGCTTCTGTTCTGAATCAACTTGTACTTCTAATTCATTCGCAACACCATCAACGTAGGAAATAACTTCTGCTGCTGCTTTAGGTGGTAACTGGCCACCGTCTTCACCATATACCTTATATCCATTGTATTCGGGAGGATTGTGACTTGCGGTAATAACGATACCTGCGTAGGCGTTTAACTTCCTTACTGCAAATGAAAGCTCTGGAGTGGGGCGTAGCTCTTCAAATACGTAGGTTTGAATGCCATGGGTTGCAAGCGTCTTTGCAGCTTCCATAGCGAACTCAGGAGATTTGTGACGAGAATCATACGCGATTGCTACTCCGCGTTTCTTTGATTCTTCACCATGTGCATCTATGTATTGAGCAAGACCTTCAGACGCTTTGCGGATCGTATAAAGATTCATCCGATTTGTACCCGGTCCTATTTCACCGCGCATACCGCCTGTTCCAAATTCAAGATTTTTATAGAACGCATCCTCAATTGCTTTGTCTTGTCCTTTAAGAGCTTCAAGATCTCTTTTCAGTTCCTCATCAAGTGAAGTCGCTGTTGCCCATCGTTGATATTCGTTTTTCCAGTCCATTTTGGCCTCCTGTAATATAGATCTTCTGTAATGGTATAAATTCGAGAGTATCAGCAAAAATCCTGCTATTTTTAAGGATTGGTATACATTCTCTCTACTTCTTTATTCATCATAATACGAATTGAAATATATGCCAATGACATTTCAGAAAAATCACTTTTTCTTTTAATAAACGAGGCAAATTGGACACAAAAAAAGCAAGCCGTGTATCGGCTTACTTCTTATAATGGATTTCATATAAATCTTTTCTTCGATCACGGAGCTGACGAACTGTTCCAGATTGGCGCTGTCTTCTAAGTATTTCAAGATCAACATCACCTACAACAACTGTTTCAATATTTGGATGGCACTCACCAGCAATGCCGTCTCTTGAGAACGCAAAGTCTGAAGGAGTGAATATACCTGATTGTGCGTACTGCACGTCCATATTCTCCACCTGAGAGAGGTTTCCAATCGTACCTGCAATTACAGTATAGATTTGGTTCTCAACAGCTCTAGCCTGCGCACAGTAACGTACACGAAGATATCCCTGTCTGTCATCAGTACAGAATGGTGTGAATAGAATATTTGCTCCTTTGTCAGTTGCAATTCGTCCAAGCTCTGGGAATTCAATATCGTAACAAATTTGGATTGCAATCTTACCACAGTCTGTATCGAATACTTCAATACCATCTGAACCATGTATACCCCACCAGCGACGTTCATTAGGAGTGACATGAATTTTGTATTGCTTTTCAATCGTTCCATCTCTTCTAAATAAATAGGCGATATTATAAATTTTCTCATCTTCTAGAACAAAGTGAGAGCCACCAATAATATTCACATTGTACTTTACAGCTAGATCCGTAAATAGTTCAATATAAGGCTCTGTATATTCCGTCAGACGTCTTACGGCTTTACTTGGAATCTTTTCATCCATGAATGACATTAACTGTGTTGTAAAAATTTCAGGGAATACAGCAAAATCAGATCCAAAGTCAGCTGCTACATCAACGTAGTATTCGCACTGATTCGCAAATTCTTCGAATGATGAGATTTTTTTCATTGCATATTGAATGGCACAAATCCGAACAGGGAAAGAGGATCTAAAATGCCTACGTGTTTTGGCTTTATACTCAACATTATTCCATTCCATTAATGTGGCAAACTGCTTAGAAGCTTTATCGTCCGGTAAATAATTTGGATTAATCCTCATTACGTTAAATCCATTCATTAATTGGAACGTCAGCACTGGATCGTATATATTTTGGAATTTCACTTCTTCTACGTATTCTGAAGCTTTCATTTCATCCGAATGTTTATGGTAATTCGGAATTCGACCACCAATAATAATACTCTTTACATTTAATTCTCGCGCGAGATCCTTACGAGCATCATAAAGTCGCTTGCCAATTTTCATTCTCCTGTACTTAGGATCAACCATTACTTCAATACCATATAAGTTATATCCATCTGGATTATGATTTGTAATATACCCTTCATCTGTAATGTCGTCCCAAGTGTGCTGGTCATCATACTCATCAAAGTTCACCATTAGACTAGAACATGAACCGATGATCTCTCCTTCAAGCTCTACACAAAACTGGCCTTCAGGGAAAATATCCAAATGGCTCTCAAGATGATCTCGTTTCCACGGATCCATCCCGGGAAAACACTTTTTCTGTAACGCAAGAATTTCATCAATGTCCTCATAACGTATGGATCTTAGTTCAATCTTCTTCTCAAATTTCGAAACGTCTAATTCTGACATCTGCTTTCCCTCCACACTCTATCTATTTTACTATGTACCCTATTTAGTCATCGTTCTACCCTAATTTTATCATACGATTATTCAAATAGAAGAGACTGACTTCCGTCAGCCTCTCTGTCTTTACACTTGTGTCGTTCTATTCTGAGAAATGCTAGATAGTGCAGTACCCGCTTCTTGCTGACCCGGTGTCTTCGTAGCGAAATCACCTAGCGATACCATTCCCACAACCTGATTGTTCTCAACAACAGGCAGGCGTCGAATCTGGTTCTGTGCCATTAAGGCCGCTGCTTCTTCTGCACTCATGTTTGATGTGGCAGAAACGATGTTATCAGACATGCACTGACTCACCTGACAATTCGCATTTCCTCCAGTAGCAGTAGCTCGAGTTGTGATGTCTCGATCGGTAACCATGCCACAAAGCTGACCGTTTTTCATGACTGGCAGTGAACCAATGTTATACTGATTCATTAATGCTGCCGCTTCCTGGATGGATTGCTCTGGAGTAACTGACACAATATTCTTCGACATGAGGTTTTGCAGATTGTTATGCACAAGCATTCCTCCCGAGTTTTTAGATCGCAAGACATGAAAGACAACGCCTTTCACCATCTAGTGTAGACTCCTTCTCCTTCAATTATTTTTCCTTATTCTGTGAAATGAAACTGTTATCTGTATGAAAAACAATATGCTTACCATCGCTAGTAGCAATGATGGTACCAATCTGGTCTGTCCGAAGTATTGGGATGTTTTGCGACTTCAGCTTCTGTAATACGTTATCATCTGGAAAGTGATACCTGTTATTTCTACCTACAGATATAACAGCGGCTTCAGGCGAAACGGTACTAAGAAATAACTCTGAGGTGGCCGAATCCGCCCCATGATGTCCTAATTTCAACACATCTGAAGACAAATGTTTTTTCTTAATTGAAGACATCATATTTTTCTCAACCTCCACACCAGCATCACCCATTAGGAGAAATGTGTTTTGATTGTGTCGAAGTCTTAAAACAGCACTATAATCATTAAAGTCCTCGTATTCAGCACGTTTTTGTGGCGACAAGATTTGGACGTTTACATCCTGTCCAAGTTTGAATTTCTTTCCTTCCTCTGCATACATGACACTAATTTTCTTTTTCTTAATAACTCGCTGTAGAGCTTTATAATGAGCAGTTGGGTATGACACATCAGGCATGATAAGTTTTCCAACTTCAAATGTCTTCAATACATCATCCATACCCCCGATATGATCATGATGTGGATGTGTTGCAACGACGTAATTCAGCTGATCGATTCCAATTTTCTTTATATAATCTGTCACAATGTCCCCATCCCCATTGTCTCCTGCATCGATTAACATAGATTTGTCTCCATGAATGACAAGAATGCTATCCGCTTGTCCAACATCAATGAAATGAATTTCTGCTTCATTCGTTTGCGCTGTTACGTTGTCAGGCATTAGCAGTAAAAAAAGGAGCGAAGAAAAGAATATAATTGCATACTTCATATACATTCCTCCAGAGCTTTTCTTCTAATTAGTATGTACGTTTCTTTTCTAACTAAAAGAAAAAAAGCTTCCCATTTAGGGAAAGCTTTAAGAACGAATTTCTTCTTCTTTTCTAAAGAAACTTTTCATTGCATGGTAAACATCTTTTTTCTCTTTAAGAATATAATGCCTGAATTTCGGATCGTGAATGTTCTTATATGCGCTCATAAGCGTCGAATGACGATTATACGCATTGACTTCACCATATCCAAACATATTTGAAACCTTCATAATTTGATTAACTAATTTAACACACCGGGTATTGTCTGATGTTAAATTATCTCCATCTGAGAAATGGAATGGATAAATATTGTAGCGAGCTGGCGAATACTTTTCATCAATTAGCTCAAGCGCTTTTCTATAAGCGGATGAACAAATGGTTCCACCACTTTCTCCTTTTGAAAAAAAATCGTCTTCAGTGACGACTTTTGCTTCTGTATGATGAGCGATAAACTCAATCTCCACTGTTTCATATTTAGACCTTAGAAAACGAGACATCCAGAAGAAAAAGCTTCTTGCCATATATTTTTCCCATTTACCCATAGAGCCACTTGTATCCATCATCGCTAGAACAACAGCTTTTGACTCACGCTTGATTTCTTCATTCCACGTTTTGAAACGGAGATCATCTTGATAAATTGGAGCAATCGAAGGCTTCCCGCTGATTGCATTTCGCTTATACGCCGTTAAGATTGTTCGTTTCTTATCAATATTACCCATTAGACCTGTTTTTCGAATATCATTAAACTCCACTTTTTTCTGCACAACATCAGCTGTTTCTTTCTCACGTAAATTTGGCAATTCAAGTTCTTTGAATAGAATATCTTGAAGTTCTACAAGTGAGACCTCTGCTTCATAATAATCTTCACCTGGTTGATCGCCTGCTCCTTCACCTTTACCTGCACCGGGTTTCTTTTCACCGGAGCCATCACGTGCCACTACGTCTCCTACCTGACTATCACCTTCGCCTTGCCCAACATGCTTTGACTTGTCATAATTGTAACGAATTTTATATTCATCAAGAGAACGAATTGGTATTTTAATGACATCTCGACCGTTGGAAAGAATAATGTTCTCTTCACTGATGAGATCCGGGAGATTGTTTTGGATAGCATCCTGAACTTTTTCGGCATGGCGTTGTTGATCCTGATAGCCTTTTCGGTGGAGGGACCAATTCTCCTGAGAGACGACGAAATTGTTGGAGTCCTTGTCTTTCATGCCTTATTCCCCTCCTTAAAAAAATAAAATTTCTATCGGAAATTTATTCAATGATCGATGATCGCTCATGATGATTGTTCAAAAGCATAATCCTAATGTGGACATCCCTTGGCTGCGTGGAATAGTATACTTTATCCTATGCAAATACAAGCGATAATTGACAATTAATTCTGACAAATAAGGCTTTAACCGCTCTTATTTCAATATTTAATCAAAAGTTGTACATTATCTCACCGGTTTTGACTTCAAACACCTGAATTTAATCCAAAAAAATAACTCCCTATATGGGAGTTATCCTTTTCTATCGTCATTTGCATATTGTTCAGGATCTGGGCGGCGTCCTTTTTCTTTTACTTGTTCATTCGTATCAAGCTCTTCCATTTCCTTACCAAGCTCTTTCATCTCTTTCTCATCCATTGCCATCGAACTGTTTTCAGGCTTTTCTTTACGATTTGCCACAATGAATCACCCCATGAGGTACATTACCCTTATTTTGTTTCTGCTAACCTAAATTATGTTATTTGTGGAAACTGAAATCGAATTTTTCGAGTGGCCAGTAGCGAAGGTTCACCTTTCCTACAACTTGATCCATCGGAACAAAACCGATATGTCTACTATCATAGCTATGTCGACGATTGTCTCCCATAAGAAATAAATATCCTTCTGGCACTTCAACTTTCCCTGTCTTATCTTCTAACTTAAAATTCTCCGTTAAATTTCCGTTAAAGATCTCATCCTTATATCGATTAAGATAATCCTCTTCTATCTTATGTCCATTAATATATAGCTCATCATTTTTGTATTCAATCGTATCTCCTGGCAAACCAATTACTCTTTTAATGTAATCTTCTTCTTCATTGGCATGAAAAACAACGAGATCAAACCGTTCTGGTTCAGACACTTCATAACCTATTTTATTAATAATTAAACGATTCCCATCTTGAATCGTAGGCATCATAGACTCACCGTGAACTACATAGTTAGTGATAAGAAATTCACGTATAACAATGGCTAGGACGACAGCTATAGAAAAAGCTTTAATCCATTCCCATAGCGGACTGCGTTCCTTCTTCATGTTAAACCTCTTTTCGATACGTCTTACGTATAATCTATCACTCATAATCCATAGGCACAAGCACGCGAAGTTTTGATAGCGGTTTCAAGACAGCAATTCAATTTATGTAAAAAAAAAGCATACCCATTAAGGTATGCTTCGTTAAGTTAACGATTCAACAAACTGCCAACATAGCGGAGCAATTCATTTGCTGAAATAGAATTATAGCCATGTTCATCAATCAAGCGGGCAATAACTTCGTTAATTTTCTTAAGCTGGTTTTCGTTAGGCGTCTTTGAAGAAGTCGTGATCTTCACAACATCTTTTAGATCAGCAAATAGCTTCTTTTGAATCGCCTCTCTTAAACGTTCATGTGAGTTATAATCAAATTTCTTCCCTTTACGAGCATATGCTGAAATCCGAATGAGAATCTCTTCTCTGAACGCTTTCTTTGCATTCTCTGAAATTCCGATTTGCTCCTCGATGGAACGCATCAACTTGTCATCTGGACTCATTTCTTCTCCAGTAAGAGGATCACGAAGCTTATTCTTATTGCAATATGCTTCTACATTATCAAGGTAATTATCCATAAGCGTCTTCGCACTTTCTTCATACGAGTAAACGAATGCTTTTTGAACTTCTTTCTTCGCAATTTCATCGTATTCTTTACGAGCAATTGAGATGAAGTTCATGTACCGCTCTTTATCTTCTTTTGAGATGGAAGCATGCTGATCAAGTCCATCTTTCAAAGAACGGAGCACATCAAGCGCATTGATTGAAGGCACTTCTTTCCGGATAATGGTGGATGAAATACGGTTTATGACATAACGCGGATCAATCCCGCTCATCCCTTCATCTGAATGCTCTTTATGAAGTTCATCGACATCAACCTGGTTAAAGCCTTCTACAATTTCCCCATCGTAAAGGCGCATTTTCTTAACAAGATCAACACCCTGACGATTGGTATCCTTTAACCTTGTAAGAATGGAGAATATAGCAGCTACTCGGAGTGCATGAGGTGCAATATGAACATCTGCAACATCACTTTCCCGAATCATTTTTTCATAAATACGCTCTTCCTGACTCACTTTTAAGTTATAAGGAACAGGCATAACGATGATACGAGAATGAAGAGCTTCGTTCTTTTTATTTGAAATAAAGGAACGATACTCCGCCTCGTTCGTATGGGCAACTACCAGCTCATCAGCAGAAATTAAAGCAAATCTGCCAGCTTTGAAGTTTCCTTCCTGAGTTAATGAAAGCAAATGCCATAGAAACTTCTCATCACATTTCAGCATTTCCTGAAACTCCATCATTCCACGGTTCGCCTTGTTTAATTCTCCATCAAATCGGTAAGCTCTTGGGTCTGACTCTGAACCGAATTCCGCAATAGTAGAAAAGTCGATGCTTCCAGTTAAGTCAGCAATATCCTGTGATTTTGGGTCAGACGGACTAAACGTTCCAATACCTGTCCTTTTGTCTTCGTTAAAGAAAATTCTTTCAACCATAACATCTTCAATACGCCCACCATATTCTTGTTCAAGACGCATCACATTAAGTGGTGATAGACTTCCTTCAATACGGATGCCATACTCATTATGGAATTCCTCTCTTAAATGATGAGGAATAAGGTGTAACGGATCTTCATGCATTGGACAGCCTTTGATTGCATAGACCGCACCGGCATCTTCATGAGAATATTTCTCCAGTCCTCTTTTCAGAACCGTCACTAACGTTGATTTACCTCCACTAACAGGACCCATTAATAAGAGAATACGTTTTCTAACATCCAATCGTTTAGCAGCAGGATGAAAATACTCTTCTACCAGTCGCTCAATGGCTTCCTCTAGTCCATAAAGTTCTTCTGCGAAGAAGGAATAACTTCTATTGCCGTCGACTTCATCAATCCCAGCATCTTTTATCATATTATAAACACGTGAATGAGCTGACTGCGCTACTTCAGGTCGTTCCCGGATAATTTCTAAGTACTCACTGAAGGTTCCTTCCCACTTCAGCCGCCTCTCTTCTTCTCGATGCTGCTGGATTTTACGTAAGATATCCATTAAGAGCCCCCTCCAAGTTTGATTCATCGGATTTAATACATGTTATGCGGGGATGTCCTATAACATTCGGCTTTCTTTTCACTTGAGCCTCAATATAGCAAGCCTCTGTCTAACATAATTCATTCAGAGTATATTACCTTAACGATAGGCGATAGAACAAAAAAAAGAACCGGTAGGACCGGCTCTTTCCTTCACGTATGATAGACAACTGTAAATTCACTTAATTCATTACCTGTTGCAGGAGATTTCTCTTTGGATTCGCGTTTCTCCTTGTGAGCATTCTTGAACGAGTCTGAATGAACCCAGTTTTGATAAGCTTCTTCATTTTCCCACTTTGTAAAAACGATGAGTTTGCCATTCTCAGCAGACTGTTCAAGGAACATGAATTCCAAACAACCGTCTACATTTTTCATACTTTCAGCACTTTTACCAAAACGCTGCTTCATCATGTCTTTCGCTTCATCAGGTACTTTTAATTCGTTCATCACAACATACATAAGTAAATCCTCCTTTACCTTTCAACTCCTATCGTATCGAATTCTAGCGTTTTTTTCCAATTGTATCTACTCCATAAACGAAGAATTACCCTCAAAACATTCACAGCATAAAGAACTTGGTTTATAATGAGAGGTAGATTTGGACACAATTTTACCTGAGGAGGATGAGACCATGAGTTTCCTGGGTATTTTAGTAGTAATCCTAGCTTTTCTTGCAGCCATCTTTACAGCTGGCTACAACGACCGACCAAGCAAAACCAAAAAAGGAAGTCGGTAAACCCGAAAAGCGGAGACGAGCGTTTAGAAACGGAGATATTGGAGCTCTTGAACTAGAACACGCTTTTTGTGTTCTGGTGAAAGAGTGAAATATCACAGTTTCTGCGAGTCGAAGCTAGATCTAACGAAAAGCGGAAGTGGCCGCTTAGGTCCGACAAGCGCTGGAGCCCCACCATTTGAACACGGTCTTTGTGTTCGGATGGTGGGGTGAAGCGATCGAGGACCTGGCCACTGCAGCTAGATCTACCGTAAAGCCGAGACACCCTTTTAGAACTTTAGATATTGGAGCTCTTGAACTAGAACACTGGTGAAAGACTGACATATCGAAGTGACGTACGAAAAAGAACGACCTCATATGAGGTCGTTCTTTTTTAGTCCATGTTAGGATAATTCCGCTGCCTAAGTGCTTCATACACCATAATGGCTGCTGTATTTGAAAGGTTAAGCGCGCGTACATGCTCAGTCATTGGAAGACGCAAGCAACGCTCTTTATTATTCTGAATCAAATCATCTGGCAGACCATTGGTTTCTCTTCCAAAAACAAAATAAGTGTTTTTGTCCTGGTCAGAGTAATCAAAGTCAGTGTGCGTATTTGTACCATATTTCGTAATATAGTAATAATCCCCATTAGGATTCTTCTCAAAGAACTCATTAAGGGAATCATAATAATGCACATCAGCATATTGCCAGTAATCCAATCCAGCACGTTTAAGCATTTTATCATCTGTTGAGAATCCTAGTGGACGAATTAAATGTAAACTAGTATTAGTTGCTGCACATGTACGAGCAATATTGCCAGTATTAGCAGGAATTTCTGGCTGAAAAAGGACGATATTTAAAGACATATTCATTCACCTCCACATCAAAACATATCTATTATAGCATGTTTTAATAAGGAAGATGGAATACACTAATCCTCTATATGAAAAAACTTATATTTAATATCCGGTGTCCATGCAGTCGAATCTTCATATGCCCAGTAACGTAAGCGGCTGTTCATTGTATGAGCATTAACAAGTGGATGGCCTTTCTCATCTTGATCCACTACGAATGTAGTGTGTTCAAAGCGACCATCTCCATCGAAATCATAGCAAATCACATCACCCGGGACTAGATCATCAGCCTGAGATACTTCGCGTGCCCTTAAACCGCTTTTAGACCCACTTAAATGCCATCTTAGTGCATGAGCAACCGTCCATGAATAACTCCAACTTTGCCCTTGCATCCACCACCCTTTTGTACGATCTGGATATCCGCGCATCGGTGCCTTTCCAGCGTAAAGACATTGGGAAATGAAATTTGTACAATCAACATCAAAACCCTTATAAGCAGGATTGTAATCATCCCACCAACGCTCAGCGTATTTCACAGCTGAAAGGCGATCATAATATGAACCTTTCGAACGCATCACAGTATTACCACTACCTTCAATGTTCGCTTCAGTAGCATTACCTTCCGTTTCAACAGCTCTATCAAGAACGAGGGTGCCATCCTCCATTTTTGCTAGCCTTTTTTCTATTCGTTCTTCCTGATAAATTTTACTCCCCTGCTTAATAAGGTACTGATGATGTAATAAATAATCGTAAATTTGAGTACTAACAAGAGTCTTTTTACCAAGTAGAATACCACGGTTTTGGATACGGATAACAGATGCTCCTCTTTCGTTGCATTGATTCATGTATCTCGCGGCAGCTTCTTCTTCATCTGCAGGCCTGGTTCCTAGCCTAGAATGATCAGTTCTATTTAGTAAGGTCTTAGCTTGCTCTTCCCAAAATGATTTAAGCTGGTCTCCCCACCCCATGTGCGTCCCCCCTCATCGCACTTTATGACAGGGATTACAAACACATGCCTTAGAGTTAACGCTACTAATAAGTGATGCATAAGGAGAGGCAGCTATCATAAGTAAAAAGCCAGCTTCCCTCTTTATGTTACAAGAGGGAAGCTGGCTAATAATTTATGGTAGTGCTATATGCATTGAATTCTGCTGTTCGAGCGATAATAAATATTCTTTCTTATCAACGCCACCACCGTAACCTACTAAAGCCCCATTACTACCTATTACTCGATGACAGGGAACAATAATCGGTAGGGGGTTACGATTATTAGCTGAACCAATTGCACGTACAGCTTTTGGTGCTGAAATGTTAACAGCGACATCTCTATAAGATCGGGTTTCACCATATGGAATTTCAGTAAGGTTGTTCCATACTTTCTGCTGAAAAATCGTTCCAATCATATCAAGCTTAAGATCAAAGAATCTTCTTTTACCACTGAAGTATTCCTCTAACTGCATGTTGATGGGTTGGATCATTTCAGGATTGAAAACAAGGTCCGCTCTAACATGATGTTTTTTATACCACGTTTCAGCAGCAGGTAGCACATCATCCGCACAACCAAAATCAATCCTACTAACACCTGCAGGACTAGTGAATACCGTTATTGTACCGATTGGCGATTGAAACTCCCCATAATGAACCACTTGTTTCTCCATACTATCCCTTCTTTTTGTACATTTTTCACTATCTTACAACGCATGTTATTGTTTGACCATCGGCATTATGCCTTATTTTCAAGCATTGACAGCCCTTTAGCTATCTCATCAGCTGCATCCTTGTCTTTTTCTCGCATTTGCTCCTTATAAAGTGCCTGATATGCCTTATCTCCACCAATTTTCCCTAGTGCCCATGCTGAAGTTCCGCGAATAACAGGACGTGGATCTTTTTCCATCAATTCAATTAGTGTATCAACCGATGATTCATCCTTATAATGGGCAAGAGCTAGAATAGCATTTCGTTGAATCGGTTTTTTCCCTCTCCAAGATCCAGCCGCATTTCCAAATCTCTCTTTAAACTCACGATTACTCATCGTTAGTAGCGGGATTAACTTCGGTTTAACCATTTCAGGATCTGGTTCTAGTTCTGGATGATGATGAAAATCCTTGCCTTTATTTTTAGGACAGACGAGCTGACATGTGTCACAACCATATAATCGGTTGCCAAGTTTTGCTCGATATTCATCTGGAAGAAATCCTTTTGTTTGAGTGAGAAATGCAATACACTTGTTAGCATTGAGCTGTCCTCCTTCAATCAGCGCTCCTGTTGGACATGCATCAACGCATATATTACAGTCTCCACACCCCTCCTCTACCGGTTCATCCGGTTCCATATAAAGATCCGTAATCATTTCGCCAAGGTAGACCCATGAGCCAAATTCCTCGGTTATTGTCATTGTATTCTTACCACTAAATCCAATGCCTGCTCTTTCTGCAACAGCTCTATCAGAAAGTTCTCCTGTATCCACCATTGAACTTGTGCTCGCTTCTGGGACCTTAGATTTAATATATGCATCTAGAAGGGAGAGTTTCTCTCTAAGCACATGGTGATAATCGACCCCCCATGATGCGCGACAGAATAGACCTCTTCGCTCTCCTCGCTTACTTCTTGGACTTTCTTTCATTCTAGAAGGGTATGCAATTGCGATTGAAATAATCGTTGTGGCACCATTAAGCAATAGTTCTGGTTCAGTTCGTTTTTCAATATCTGATTCTTCAAACCCAGACTGATAACCGAGATCCTGCTGACGCTTTAATCGCTCTTTAAGTGATTTAAAAGGATCAGCTGCTGCAAAACCGATTTTATCAATCCCAATGGTTTTACTGTATGCTACAATATCTGACTTTAACTGTGCGTTTATCATGTTTCTCCCTCCTTTCTTTACCCTGTTCATACTTTACGTGATTATTAACGTGCGAAGTCTATTCAGAACTGCTGCCATATCAGATCTTCTAATACGAGCAACGTCTCCAGGATGCTGATTCTGAAATAATGAAAATGCTCCTATTCCTTCTTTATTCATCCTATCTTCTATGAAATCGAGTAGCTTAGGAATTGTATACTCTCCGAGTAAGTCGTTTCTCTCGAGGTAATGAAGCACATCAGTTGCCAGGCGAGTCTGACTAGGATCTACGATTTGTTCTACCTGATGCAATGATAGATCGGTATTCCCGTATAAGATGTGGTGCAATCCTTTCGCGGAAACCTTGGATTTCTTACCCTTCTGACTGTTCAAACTTGCCTTTGCTGGAATCCTTCTCCTCATTTCACCAAACCGCTCTCCACCTTCTTGATTACGGGTGTAAGAGTTCTCATGTGAAATTCTTTTCGCTTCTTCAGTTACATCATAAGGAAGATAATTTTCCATTAGGATGACGTTGTCAGCTACATCGAAGTAATCACCTGACCCTCCCATAACAAGAACGGTTGAAATTCCTTGATCTGTAAAGAGCTGCTTTACACGATCAATAAATGGAGTAATCGGTTCCTTTTCTTTAGCAACTAATTGCTGCATGCGAAAATCGCGAATCATGAAATTCGTTGCACTTGTATCTTCGTCAATAAATAGCGTTTTGGAACCCGATTCAATGGCCTCAATAATATTCGCAGCCTGTGATGTACTTCCACTAGCATTTTCTGAAGTAAATGAGCTTGTATCTTTACCGTAAGGAAGATTTTGTATGAACGGTGATATATCAACACCAGTTACTTTACGGCCATCTTCTGAACGAATCTTCATAGCATTTTCATTCGAGATGACATATTCTCTGCCGTCTCCCGCAATATGATCATATACGCCGTGTTCCATTGCACGCAAGAGGGTACTCTTACCATGGTAACCACCACCAACTATTAATGTAATCCCTTCTTTGATTGCAAGCCCCTTAAGAGGCTCTTTACGATGAGGGAGAGTGAGTGATACTTCCATTTGTTTTGGCGATTGAAATGCAACAGCGTGATTTCCCATAGGACGGTCGCTAATTCCACTCTCTCGGGGGAGTACAGCACCATTTGCGATGAATGATATGTATCCGTTGTCTACTAAATGCTTCCTTATGGCATGTTGCTGATCAGCCAGGTAGAGTGCCTTCGTTACTTTCTCTTTATTTAATGAGAAGACAGAGTTACTCACTGTCTCTTGCAACTGATGAAATAACATCTGTTGCGCCTGTTTCCCTAGGACACGTCTTCCCTGTGCTGGTAGACCAATAGATAAGCAAATCGTAACTTTATCTTCGGTAATGGTCACAGCAGAGCGTTCGATTACTTTCTGACCTGGTCCATCAATAGAAATAAGACCGCTTTTCCCAGTACCTTTCGTCCTACCCTGTTGCTTCTGAATCGCAGAAGCTACCTTTCTTGCGATCTCGTCTTCTGATCGAATTCTTCTAACTGTCGTTATGTCACATTCTGAATCAATAATAGTCTTATGACGCGGTATGATGACTCTAATTCTAGAAGGACTTGCAAATGGATCACCCTGAACGTAATCAATTGATAGGGTATAATCAGGGAATGAATAGCTCCCCCTAATGTCTTTATAAGCCTTATATCCTTTACCATCTATTTTATCTAACTTGCTTTTAAGTTCTTTCATTTGAGGAAAACCTCCTTATAAGCTTCGTTTCCTTGTATGTGATAAAATGAACGAAAAATGTATGAATCGGAGGAAAACGTCATGACACAGTTATCATTCTCTCCAATTATTGCTGATACACTTCCGGAATTTAAAATTGGATACGCTACTTATCATGATATCGTGGTTGAAAATTCACCGCAAATGGTACGCGGGCGCTATCAATTCTATCAAGAAACAATGATGATGGATCTCGAAGAAACGAACTTAAGTAAATTCAATGCTGTTGCAGAATGGCGTTCCATATTTAAACGGATTGGAACAGATCCATCTCGCTATCGCCCCTCTTCAGAAGCACTTTTGCGTCGATTGAAAAAAGGCACACCTTTGCCATTAATTCATTCTGCTGCTGACATTAATAATCTTCTTTCACTTCAATACAAAATACCAATTGGCATATATGATCTGGATCAGGTAAAAGGCGCTATTACGATTCATATTGGGGATGAGTCACATTCATATGAGGGATTAAATGGACGGAGTGTGACATTTAATAATAAGCTTATCTCAAGCGATGGTGTGGGTCCTTTTGGTAGTCCGATAGTGGACTCAAAACGCACAGTAGTAACAGAGGAGACACAAAACGCAATCCAGCTTTTCTATATACAACCATCTTTACCTACCATTGAAGCAGAGAAACTCGTTAAAGCTTCATCAGAAATGTTTAACCAGATTCACGGTGGCCGTTTCCAATATGGTGTTATCGATCGTTGAAAATAAAAAAACGCAACGCTTCGTTAATATAACGAAACACTGCGTTGGGTAAATGGTGAAAATTCGAGGAATTTCTACATTCCTCGCTGATGTAGTTAGAATACCACAGAACAATAACAATAAACAATAGATTTTTATAATTTCTTTACATCTCACTTACAAATCGACTCATCTACCTCCCTTCCGGTTTGACGATTAAACAAAACACCACCTATAATCAAGCAGAGAGCCAAGCAGAAAGGAGCAAATATATGGAACCATTTTCAACACCTTTTTTTGAAGAGAACTTTCGTCAGTACATACAAAAAAATAGCGACGTTTTTTCAAAGCTAGAAGCAATGAACAGCTATTACCGCTCAGTTGTTTCCTCCATGATTTATGATAACTTGAATAAAAACTCTGAAATCGTTCGTCGCATTCGTAATTTAGATTCGGCATACAAAACGATTAAACAAGAAAATACTGATGCATAAGAAAAAGCTCTCTTATTAATAAGAGAGCTTTTTACATGCTTATTTCGGAAGATCACAAGAATCAGCTGTGCAAGCTTCTGCATCGCCACCAACAACCTCAAGCTTATTGCCTTCTCCCCAGGCCTTCGTAAGTGCCTGTTCAAACATCTCTACAGGCTGAGCACCTGATACGGCGTACTTACCATCAAATACAAAGAACGGGACTCCCTGAATGCCTAGCTGGCTTCCCATTGCTTCATCATTACGTACTTCTTTACTAAACTCGTCGGTACCCAACATACGCTTAATATCAGTAGCATCTAACCCAAGTTCTTCACCAAGAGAGGCTAGAGTTTCATGATCACCAATATTCTTAGATTCGGTAAAGAACGCATAGAATAGGCGTTCTGACATTTCATTGCTTATACCATGCTCTGTTGCGTAATGAACAAGACGGTGAGCATCAAACGAATTCGTAGGGATCATCTTATCGAAATCATACGTTAGATCCTCTCCAGCTGCCTGCTGTTTCATATTCTCGCACATACCGTGGGCCTGTTCTAAGCTCACATTATACTTCGCTGAGAGTAGCTCCGCCATGCTTTCTCCATTCGTTTCCTTTGCATTCGGATCTAGTTCAAAACTTTTAAAGATAACATCTACTTGATCACGTTGTGGAAATGTACTGAGCGCATTCTCAAGACGTCGTTTACCTATATAACAAAATGGACATACAAAATCAGACCATACTTCAATTTGCATCGTATCACTCTTTCTTATTAATTATCATAACTAAACCTACAATTGTATTCTATCACCTCATGTGTTTAATGAGCAGGATTCTGCTCACTTGTTATTAGGACACTTTTCCAGGGACTTAGTCTAACTTATTTTCAGTAGTTGAATATTACAGATGAAGTTACTTTATTGAGAAGATTATTAATAGAAATTAGAAAGGAAATAGATTCATAGGCTTTCACAGTGGTAGACATCATACTTAGAATAATCAAATGACCTTATTATTAATAGAAACAAAAAAGACCTCAACGATAACGTTGAAGTCTTGTAATAACGTATGTAATGGTACCGGTGGTCGGGTTCGAACCGACACTCCTCTCGGAACACGATTTTGAGTCGTGCGCGTCTGCCAATTCCGCCACACCGGCAAAAATACCATATTCAATTTAGGCAGAAAAATTAGTGGTGCCGGAGGCCGGGCTCGAACCGGCACGGAGGTACACCCTCCGCAGGATTTTAAGTCCTGTGCGTCTGCCAATTCCGCCACTCCGGCAGGACTTTTAAGTGAAAATATGAAATTTGGAGGCGGCACCCGGATTTGAACCGGGGCGTAAGGGTTTTGCAGACCCGTGCCTTACCACTTGGCTATGCCGCCTTAAAAATTGGAGCGGAAGACGGGATTCGAACCCGCGACCCCCACCTTGGCAAGGTGATGTTCTACCACTGAACTACTTCCGCAACAAAAATGGCTGGGCTAGCTGGATTCGAACCAGCGCATGACGGAATCAAAATCCGTTGCCTTACCGCTTGGCTATAGCCCAAAAATGGGGCGGCTGATGGGAATTGAACCCACGAATGCCGGAATCACAATCCGGTGCGTTAACCACTTCGCCACAACCGCCACAAAATTTAATTAAATTGGCAGGGGTAGTAGGACTCGAACCCACACCGGAGGTTTTGGAGACCTCTGTTCTACCTTTAAACTATACCCCTATCAAAATGGTGGAGGGGGACGGATTCGAACCGCCGAACCCTGAGGGAGCGGATTTACAGTCCGCCGCGTTTAGCCACTTCGCTACCCCTCCAAATTGACAATTACCATTGTAATACACAATGTATGAAATGGCAATGGTAAATGATCCATTCTCGGAAAAAATGGTGCCGGCCAGAGGACTTGAACCCCCAACCTACTGATTACAAGTCAGTTGCTCTACCAATTGAGCTAGACCGGCAACATGGTGGCTCCGGACGGAATCGAACCGCCGACACGTGGATTTTCAGTCCACTGCTCTACCGACTGAGCTACAGAGCCATGTTTTATAATTGCCCACTATAGAGCTGTTGAAAATTGGTTGCGGGGGCAGGATTTGAACCTGCGACCTTTGGGTTATGAGCCCAACGAGCTACCGAACTGCTCCACCCCGCGATAATATGAATGAAATGATGCTGCGCCTGCTCATTACGCAGTGCACTGTTTCTTACTCTACAAGGTTATGCTACGAAGCGTATTCGTCGAAACAACTCGATGTTATTTCAATGAAGTATCGCTTGTTGCTCCACCCCGCGATAATATCAATATATAAATGGCGGTCCCGACGGGAATCGAACCCGCGATCTCCTGCGTGACAGGCAGGCATGTTAACCGCTACACCACGGGACCTTAGAAATGGTGGAGGATGACGGGCTCGAACCGCCGACCCTCTGCTTGTAAGGCAGATGCTCTCCCAGCTGAGCTAATCCTCCACAGAGTAAAAAATTATAAGTATTGAGTAAAGTTGGTGACCCGTACGGGATTCGAACCCGTGATACCGCCGTGAAAGGGCGGTGTCTTAACCACTTGACCAACGGGCCAATACTATTATGTAGGTAGTGGCGGAGAGCGAGGGATTCGAACCCTCGAGACGGCTTTGACCGTCTACACGATTTCCAATCGTGCTCCTTCGGCCACTCGGACAGCTCTCCATGGCTCCACAGGTAGGATTCGAACCTACGACCGATCGGTTAACAGCCGATAGCTCTACCACTGAGCTACTGTGGAATAATATTAGCCTGGCAACGTCCTACTCTTGCAGGGGGAGATCCCCCAACTACCATCGGCGCTGAAGAGCTTAACTTCCGTGTTCGGCATGGGAACGGGTGTGACCTCTTCGCCATCATTACCAGACTAATCAATGGTTGATCCACTAGAAAGTGTTTAACCAAGGACAAGATATATCTTACTATACTTCTTTATGAAGTTCAAGAGAAATTTTCATTCCCTGAAAACTAGATAGCACTCGCAACGTTTTCCAATAAGAATGTCTAGTTCCGCAGGCTACATTCTTGCCCATTTCACTCTTTCACTTCAGGCGAAAAGCGCCTTACGTTCAAGAGCTCCAATGGT
>NZ_SWFM01000004.1 GCF_005144865.1 Guptibacillus hwajinpoensis | reverse complement strand
ATAGAGCTAATAATGGGGGATTAGTTGATTTAGTAGGTAGTTTAGGATGGAAGGGAACATTAATTTTAATAGGTGCGATCATTATTGGTTTTATAATTGCTTCATTGATCTTCTAATTGTTCAATTATATTCTATCTTCAATTAAGAAACATCTCGATGTCGAGTCTTCTGTTATCTCGGAGCGTTTGCTTAATACAAAGTAAACGCTTTACCTGACTTTAGTCCAAAAAATTGAATAATCTCTCTAATTTATTTCTGTGCTGTTATAATAGGAATATACGTTCGTGAATGGGGGATTTATGTTGAGGACCAAAGAAGATGTAATTATGCTAATTCAAAACGATGATCGAATGATGGAAGTTATTAAGGCTGCAAGTAAACTGAATTTGCCAGATTGGTGGATTTGCGCAGGATTTGTACGCTCGAAAATTTGGGACACATTACACGGATTCGAAAATAGAACAGAGACACCAGACGTTGATGTTATTTATTTCGACAATAAGGACACGAAAGAAAAAATGGAAAAGGAATTAGAAGCTGAATTAAGGAGGATCCTTCCAGATATACCTTGGTCGGTTAAGAATGAAGCAAGAATGCACGTTATCAATGATATTCCACCTTACACTTCTGCTGAAGACGCTATTTCAAAGTTTCCGGAGACAGCAACTGCTCTTGGTGTGAAAGTAGATAAGAATAACGAACTAATTCTTACTGCTCCGTGTGGTTTAGATGATGTATTAAATTTAAAGTTGAAGCCGACACCATATTTTAAAGATACGAAAGAACGAGCTGCAATTTATGAGGAACGAATAATTAAGAAAAATTGGGAATCAATCTGGCATAAAATTAAGGTCCATCACATTTAACCTTATTCAGTTAACTCGGAGCTAATGTGGAAGATTATAGAATAACGGAGGAAGCTACTTTGCACCAACTAAATGCATTAATACCTGAGCTTTCGGTTTCAAATATTGAACGAAGTTTAGAATTCTATTTAGAAATTCTTACTTTCAAAATTGAATATGAGCGACTAGAGGACAAGTTCGCTTTATTATCATTAAGTGATTGTCAGATAATGATAGAAGAAGTAAATGGTCACTGGGATACTGGGAAGTTATCTTACCCTTTTGGAAGAGGGGTTAATTTCCAAATCACAATAAATGACATTGATCCAATCTACAGAAATTTAATCAAGCATGATTATCCGATTAAGTTTGATATTCAAGAAAATTGGTATAGAGCAAATACAAAAATAAAGGGACAAAAAGAGTTCTTAATTATGGATCCAGATGGATATCTATTAAGGTTTGTTCAAGATTTGGGGGAGAAAAATATAAAGGAAAATGATTAAAAGTACAATAGCCCTCCTCCATAATCTCGGAGCATTTGCTTAATAAAAAGTAAGGGCTGGCAATCCCTTTTTATCAGGATATCCCTGTTAAAACCATTAGTTGTTATGAGTGTAAGAGTGGCTGGAAGGTGGGAGCATATGAAAGGATTTTTAAAAGGGTTAGATATTGCTATTAATGTAATAGTGTTATTAGGATTAATGCTATTAATATCTGGTACTTGGATGGGATACATAGCAGAGTATGTTCGTCCCACCTATGATTATAAGTGGTTGTGTATCTTAGGTATAGTGATTGGTTTTATACTGAAATTTTTCAATAAAATAATAGGGTTGGTTATAATTGTAGCGGGATTTATAGCTTGGAAGCTTATTTAATATATTACTAAAGATAATCGGAGCGTATCTGGAGCAGTAGGTTGAAGTAATTTATCCCCTCAACCTACTAAGTTTTTAAAAAGCCGGATTGCTATAAGATTGAGCACTGTTCTAAGCAAATAAACTTAAAAAGAGTTAATCCTTTCTTCGCGGGAAATTTATATACATGTTTTCAAGGCTCTGTTTCATGTTCTCAAGAGACCAATTATAATTAAAAAACATATCGTATTGCACTTTTTGTGACTTCCACCAACTTTCGTCAGATACCCAATTGGTATTACTAATAATATTTTTTAGTTGGGATGTTGCTTCTTGGAAGAATTTCAATGCAATAATTTTATCCGATTTATGAAAGAACGACCCCCAGTCGTGAAGAATAGGATCTAAAGGCTCCCCGTCTTCTTTAGTAAGAACGTAACCAGGATGATAATCTTCCTTGGTAAATTTTTTCAATAATACTGGGACCAAATAGTGGGCAGATTTATTTCTCATCTGTTTTCCTATTGATTCCCACCATTCAAAATCATCTTTGGAGGGAATTATGCTTCTAACATTAGGGGCATCTAGTAATGAAGTTATTGATTGATATTTATTCAATTGGTTGTTACTCATTTCACGTTTCAATCCATTCAAATCTGGCTCCAAAATAGCTAGTCTTAATACATGTTCTAATGTTATTCCGGTAGTAGAAATTGCAGCGAAATAATTCTCAAAGAGGATAGAAGATGCAGCATTCAAATAAAGCATATTAATGGATGGTTCAATCCAAGGCAAAGGGTCGGGTAACTCAGTGAAGGTCCTAGCTGCATTTTCAGAAACATTGTTAAAGTAGTCTTGATTAGTACGAATTTTCATATGAAATACCTCCTATGAATTAATTTTCAAACCCAATTCATCTTTTAATTTATTGGCAAAATTATGAAAGTCAGAAACAACGCGGTCACTAAATTTTTTATGTGTATTGTGGAAGTGTTTTACCTCAGTATTAGGGAAGGAATTAATCTTGTTTTTTAATGATTGGCTTCTCTTGTCATCTCCGATAAAGCCATCATTATGAGCCAGTTGATTTCTAAATAAAATAATTTGTATTTAAGGTATTCGGAGAGATAACCTCAGTAGAATCTCGACCAATATTTGTTTTATCCTAATTAAAAGAAAAACCTTGTTACAGACAGGATGTGTTAAATTGAGGGAAATTTTACAAAAGTATTTAAAAGAAAAGTATGGTGAATTTACTCCCACCCGTTTGGTCGGGGGATATACAAATGATACATATTTAATAAATGCGACGTGTCCGCAGTTAGTAGCTAAAGTTGGTAGACTTTCTAACTCAGACCTAAAAAATGAGGTTAATAGTTTAGAGATTACTAAAGAAATAAGTGTCGTCCCAAAGATTTATGATTACATAAAAAAAGATGGTGTGCAAATCATCGTGATGGAGTACTGTGAGGGGATAAATGGACAATCGATTTTAGATCATAATGATTTAGAGACAACAAAAATATTATATAGAGTATTAGGAAAAACCCTTTCAAATTCGGTTCATTCTTTAAAGTTCAAACCAAACTTAAAACCGTTAAATCAATGTAATATCAAGGAAATTAATCTTGATTTAGACTTTGTACCTGAAATTCTTATCCAACGCACCCAAAAAATATTAAATAATGTTGACGATAAAGAGAATGATTGGGTTTTAACTCACGGTGATTATGGGATACATAACGTTTTATTTACTAAGGAAAATTCAATTACTGTTCTAGACTGGGAATGGGCTGAATGGGCTAACCCACTCATAGACGTGGGCTGGGTATGTTGGTTTACTAAACTTCATTATCCACATCACTCTGATATATTAAATTCAATTTTTATTAATGAGTATAAAATTCACTCTTCAGTTGAGTTATCTTCAGATAAATTAAAAGCCTATTGTTTGTATAAAGTATGGAAAGTTTTAAACAAAGTAACTCAAGCACCTGAGGATGTTAGACAGGAGTGGGTTAGACGTTTACGTTGGACTCTAGATACTGATCTAATATAAATTCCTTATTAAGCAATCTCGGAGCGATTGTAAAGTAATAAAAGCCTGATTTCTCAGCATTTTGGAGGTGAAATCAGGCTTTTATTTACTAAACATTGTAAATCTACATTTTCTGATTTCGCCATAGTGGCCCTCATACCTCGAATCGTTTCCTTATCCCTAGAAGAAGAAAAAGAAAAACAAAGATAATCACCAGAAAATCAGCCTCTTTATTGTAACAAATAATTCAAAACTGAAAGGGGTAGTAAGTAGCTAATGAATATATTTCCATTAGTAGTAACGTTTATCTTGTGGATTAGTATTAATCAGATTGTTAGCAAAAAGTTCAATTTACCTAAAAGGGTTTGGAACAAAAAGTTTGATAATGTTTTTATCAATTGGACTATAAATTGCATTATTATTATATATTTTTTGTTTGGGATAGCTAGGATTATTCCTGACAATCTAATGTATATTTTATTTCCTTATGTGGGTGCTTTAACAGCATTATTGTTTGGAATAGGGTACTATCAAAAAAAAGATAAATTATATATTCGATCAATACTAGATGTGAGTTTTTTATTATTGCTAGGAATTGAAGCAACATTCATATTTAGATAAAGGGGGACTGCCACATGCCCATCAAGCTAAGGCATATCATTACCCCCAAAATGAAAAAAACGCTATTCTTTCTGTAATATGATGACAAGGATGGTGTTTTTTATGCGCCGCGAGGCTTTAGATGAACTGACCCTCTTTTCATATGAAATGAGTGGTATTAAGAAATTAGGCATGATAAGTGATGAGTAAAAAGATTTTATATTAGATTATTGAAGAGGGTTTATTCTCAGTTAGACAAGTCGTCAAAATAATCCTTTTAAATATACCAGTTTATAAGCATAAAAGGTTGGTGTCTTTTAAGATGAATTATCTTGAAATCGAGTCTTCAAGAAACTCGGAGCTTATCTGTAATAAGATTAGTAATTTTTGGCGTTTTAGAAGTATGTTTATAAAAAAAATATGGGGGCTTTTAATTTGAGCAAATACATTACAGCAGCAATCACAGCATTTTTCTTTGGTATTTTAGGCACATCACTTTTAGGTCCCTTGGGTTTTTTTATTACAGTCATTATTGTGACTTTATACTTGATTTATGAGGAACTACGTGAGATTAAAAGAGAGCTGCAGAGGACTAGCAGATCTTAATGAGTATATTCCTTGTTCTGTAATCTCGGAGCTTATCTGTAATAAGATAAGCTCTTTTATATGTGAAATAAATATTGAGTTATGCGTGCAGATTTGAAATAATTGGCATTGATGCCTTGGGAGTTAAATTGAGCAAAGATTTAGGAGGTAATATATGAGTCTAAAAACAAAGGTTTCTTTGATTCTTTTACCACTTTTATTCATAACATTGAGTATCCTGAAGTTTTCAGGAAACCTGAATGCAACAATAGGATTCTTAGTGGTTTTACTATCTGGTCTTTCAGGGTTACTGGTAAATAGATTTAGTAGAGAAAATAAAAACACTAAATAAACTCAAATGATAATTTTTCCTATTCTACAAACTCGGAGCGATTACCGCATACTTAGGTAATCGCTCTTTCCAGTAAATTATTTATTAGACAATTAGAGGAGTTTTAGAAATGAAGCGAGTAGATGTAGTTTATGCTTTTATTTTTGACCCATTAAAACAAAAAGTATTAATGGTGAACAATGCACATTCAACTTGGTCTTTGCCAGGTGGAGCAGTTGAATTAGGAGAAACCTTAGAACAAGGAGTTATTCGTGAAACAAAAGAGGAGACTGGTTTAGAAATTGAAGCAGGACCGATTCTAGCAGTTAATGAAGCATTTTTCACTAAGCAGCAACATCACGGTTTAATGTTTACATTTCAAGCTACTGTTATTGATGGAGAGGTTCAAATTGAAGATAAGAATGAGATCACTGAGATAGAGTGGGTAGACATTGATACTTCTAATGAGTTAATGCCCTACCATAAAAATGGAGTAGAGGAATTAATGAAATCTTCTTCAGCTTACACTTTTCAGGGGGATGTTAACTAGCAAACTAGACAATATATGACTCATACCTTATTCGATAAAATCGGAGCGTTAATCTAAAAGGATTACGCTCTATTTTGTTTAAGCTAGTAACAGGTCAGTTTAATAGGGGAAATGGATTCTGAAGTTCTAAAACAAATTGGGCAGTAGAGTTCAGTAAAGTCAAAATGATATGTTGGTATGTAGAAGATGAGAGAAGGGGTATTTATTATAATATCAAATAAATTACTTTTAACTGTTTTAACATTTATGTTATTTCTTTTGAGTGCTTGTCAAACGAATAATGTAAAAGAAGAGCCATATGATGGCGTGCCTTTAAAGATTGCAGTTGTTGGTGAACAACCTAATGTTAGAGAGGAACAGATAAACTTTAATGAATTATCTTTAAGTGAGTTACATAATTCAAACTTAAGAAAGTATGATGCAGTATTCATTATGGAAGACCATTTATCTGATGCTTCAAATTCAAAATATGTAGAAATGTATAAGAATAAGAACGTTCCATTCTTCTTTGTAGGCTCACAAGCAAATACTATACCTTTTCAAGATCTAGAAAATCCCATGTCTTATGAAGAAGAAGCTGAAAAGGTTAATGGTACCCAAAATTTTATATCAGGAATTTTGTATGAGGGAGAAGAAAAAGGCTATCGTGGTTGGAAATTTTCATACCCAATTAAAAACAGTGAAGTACAACGAGATAATGTACAAGGAATATACTCTGAGGTATTCAAGGTCGTTGAGAATGAAGTAAATAAAAATTCTTAAACTACAGGGGGCTTAGCTCAAAATCTGAGGATATCTCGAATTCAAGTTTTCCGTAAACTTGGAGCGTTTGCGGATTAAAGAGGATACGCTAAGCACCTATGTACAATTTGGGGGAGAAAAGATGAGATTTTTAGTTTATTATACTTTAGGTTATATAGGGTATTTTGCATTAGGTTTTATAGCATTAAGATCTTTAGTTGTTCAACGAGATATAACTGGATATGTTATAACATTCATTGGTTTAATCTTATTAATTAACTATGTATCATTTATTGAAAAGAAAATTGAAACTCCCAAGTATAACGGTTATGTAAAGGTTACTTTGATGGTTATCTTCTTTATATCTTCATTTTTTTTAATGAAGGATTCAATTTTTCAATAAACTACATGTCCTTATTTAGCTATTAAACAATCTCGGAGCAATTCTGTAATATCATAACAGCGTAAACAGTGAAGTTTGATCTTGAATAATAGGGCGTGATTCCGTACTAAGGAATTACGTCTTTTCTTTGAAGAAAAGGTTGAGTAAGTGGTTGAGTTTTGAAATAATTGGAATTATTCAATAAAGGAAGTATTTTGAACAAATGCATTGTGTTTTTCTATACTCATTAATGCTAGAGAGTTCACGACAGCAAATGAAAAATTGGAGTAATTCCAATGCATTAGTCTCATTTATCACGGAAGAGAGGAGCTATTACATTTGAATAAAAAGAAGAAAAGTGTCGCTGTGGGAATTGTTATTTTAATAGGAATTCTGATGTCGGTATATGGATATCGTCAACCTGATCTATTAGGTCAGGCTACTCAAGTTGCTTATGAAGAATTCGAAAATGACTTTAAAGATAGGTATGGTAAGGACCCAGAAGGGATCACCGTTACTTCCGCCGTTGAGTCAAGTAACAGTTGGATTATAGCCTTCGCAACGGAAGATAGGTCACCAGAAACAGAAAGGGTTGCAGAATACGAGGTAACAGAAGACTTAACTATTCAAAATAGTTCCTGGTATGTTGCTGATCAAATTAAAGCATATAAAGATCTTGTCTCAGCACATAACAAAGGAAATAAAGAAGCATACCTCCAATCCTATAGTCATAGGCTATCCAGTCATTCTCTTCAAAAATTAGAAAAAAAATTTAATTTGGATCGTAAAGAAGAACATTTTTTAGCTTCTCGTGAAGTTAACCTCATTAATTCTTATGACAAAACGGCTATTCTATTAAGTGAAGAATCACATGTTTTCAACCAGGAAGTTAAGTACAATTTGGATTCATTTATCATTCTAAATAAAGAGAATGGAGAATGGAAAGTACTAGAGAAGTTACCCTTTAAAAAAACAGGAAAAGGAAATTATGACTCTTCAAGTAACTTTGATAACACTGAAGAAGTAATTGAAAAAATTGAACAAACTTATGATATTGCAGTTGAGAGATATGAGTGGGCTTTTGAACAATCTTGAAATTATGGTCATTCTGACCATCATATAGTGGGCTCTTAAAAAATGGTTCGAGGTTACTAAGAAGACCTTTTTAAGAATCGGAGATATCTCGAAGTCAAGTCTTCCATTAAATCGGAGCAATTCTCGAATAAACAAGGGAACCAAATTTTCTCTGTCGAAAAGAGCAACACATAGATTTAACCACTAGCAATTGTTAACTAAAGCTGAGAGAGGCGATTTAGTATAATTCGATATAAAGGAGAATGTTAATGAGGGGAATTCCCACATTTGTATTATTAGGTTTACTTCTCATTATAACGGGATGTAACAACCAATCAGCTGACACTGGCAGCTTTCAAGCTAAAGGTCAAAATGAGCAATGGGAAGTCACATCTGAATATAAGGTGGAGGAAAAGAGATTTTCGGAAAATGCAGTATTAACTTATATTGGAGAAGGTACTCCTAAAAATGTTAGCTATGAGTGGAAATTTCCAGAGGAAATGGGAAAAGGTAGTATAGGTAAATTCTCTTCACTTGACCCAGGGCAAGTGACTTTTGAAAAAGCAACAAGTGGAGGATCACCTAAAACTAAAAAAAACAAACTTGAATTTTATAAGAAACATATAGAAAATACTTCTATCGTCATTAGTTGGCGAAAAAATGGAGAACACAAGACTGAAATTCCTGTAAAAATAAAATAGGAATAAACATCTAACCTCTAAATAGAATCTAGTTATGTTTACAACTGGTTTCGGTAGCTGCGGTCAATTACAAATATATTATTTTGTTTTGAATACTTCCACAATCTCGGAGCGAATGTTAAATAAAGAAAAAGTTTATCAGGGAATATTCAGATGCTGAAATAGGGTGATTGGGGAGAGAACTTTGTGAGGATAGACTTAACATCACCAGAAGAAATTATTGAATTTGTTATTGTTTTTTTAATCATGCTGGTAGCACTAAGGATTTTTGAAAATAAAGAATACACTTTTATGAAAATGTCCGCAACTATTCTTGTCTCTATAGGTTTCTTTACCTACGTTATTATAGGTTTTACCCAGGGACATTGGATTGATACAGATAAAAATATTGGGCTCTATTTATTATCTATGAATTTAATATTTTTAGGAATTAGTTTCAGTATATACTGGGTATCAACTAGATTTATACTGCCGAGTTTAAGTGTTTATCAATCTAAAGTTGCATCGGTTGTTTTTCCTTTACTTCTATGGTGGTTATACTTTTACGAATTCTATAACTATATTTCCTAGATTAAAAGGTCAATCAAAGCTTAGAAGATAATCAAGGAATAGGACGAGATGAGAAATGTTAATTTACTTTTTAAAGAGGTAATACTTTATCTCCAAGAATATATGAACTTTACAAGTTGCCACCCCATCCTGTCCCGTTAAGCCAATAACAGAGGTCAAGGGCTAGATAAAGGGAGAAACGATTAAAGAAGCTCACTGGAGTATGATCTGGAATTATTGATGAAAAGTATCCTGTAATACCTTTAGCTAAAACAACTGAAACTTTGATTTAATATTCTATAATATCGGAGCGATTACTTAATACAGTGATTGCTTTTAGTTGATTCGATGAAGGGTAGAAAAATTAAATGAACTATTCCTACTCCTAGTTTAGATTTGTTAAGAAGAATATTTGGAATAGCAAGGTTATCAAATTAGTTTACGTTGGAGATGTATAAACATTGGATTATTTAGCTCAAAATACACCCTTTTATATTTGGGGGATTTTAGTATTCTTAACGGGGGTGTATTTTACTTATACTGCATTTAAAGTTGAATATTACAATAAAGCAATTATTCTTTCAATTGCAATTCCTAGTTTGGCTTTTTCCCTTACTATTATAGGATATGATTCTGGGCTATTAAGTCCAGAAGCTTCCAAAAAAAGTTGTATTGCACTTTTTTATGTATGTCTTATTTCCCTTCTTATTTCTCATATACTAAAGTTCTTCGTATCAAATACACCAGAAGAGTAGATTAACTTAAATTATTAGAAGAATTTATTGCTCTGTAAAATGACCTATAGATGTGTTCGATTAAATCGGAGCGTTTGGGGAGTAAGCGCGGCATAAAGGGCAGGATTCTGGAGCAAGTAGTTTTGAAATTTCATAAACGGCTTATAGAAAGGGGCTGACATAATGAAGAGTTTCATTCCTTTACTTCTCATCATTACTATCATACTAGCCTCTTGTAGCAAGGAGCCGTTAATTACAAAGAAGTATACTGAAGCAAAAGTGCTTAACATTGACTCGGGTGAGACGTTATATGAAACGAACAATCAGAATCGAGTTGGAGAAATAATTGACCAAATTAACACTTCTAAGAGAACTGATAACTGGGACGGCATTGGTTCAAGTTATATGCTTGTTTTGAAAAATGACGAAGATACTTTAGAAACCACTTACTATAATGGGGGAAAACAGAATGGTGAGGTCATAGTAAATGGCTACCATGTAAATACGAGGTTTAGGTTAATTGATGAATTCTAACTATTAAACAATCTCGGAGCGATAGCTGCACAATATAGCTAGTGCTCATTAAGCTAACAGGGTAGTTATGTCCAAGAGCGAACATTGATTGTATATTCAAGTTTAACTAAGCAAGTAAATAAATATTGTTGGGGAATCTATGGAATTTAAACTAATAATCTTACGAGGTAATTCAGGGAGTGGAAAAACGACGATTGCAAAAAGCCTTCAAGATCATCTAGGTCAAGGTACGCTCTTAGTATCTCAGGATGTTGTTCGTCGTGATATGTTAAAAGTACACGATAGAGATGGAAATCCTTCAATTGATCTAATACGTCAAATCGCAGAATATGGTAAAGATAATTGTGAATTTGTTATAGTTGAAGGGATTTTAATGAAGCAACGTTATGGTGATATGCTGAATAACTTAATTCAGTTCTATGAACAAAAGGCATATACATATTATTTTGATTTATCCTTTGAAGAAACAGTTACACGTCATTACACACGCTCTCAAAAGATGGAGTTCGGTGAAGACTCCTTATTGGCCTGGTGGCATCCAAACGATTTTCTTGGAGTGGAGGGAGAAGTGCTAATTACTAATGATATGTCCCAAGATGATATACTGAAACAAATTTTAAAGGAACTACAAAAGTGATTATTGCTTTGAATACTTCACTGTATGATTGCGTTAGTTAGAGATTTACTTGTAAGTATCTCAATATCGAGTTTTCAACTAAATCGGAGCGATTCACTTATAACGTAATTGCTTTTTTTAACTTCTTACAGGACAAGGAGTTTTCTCGAATGACCTACAATTGGATTGATGCTTCTCCAGTAACTAAAAAATTTGTTTTGGATTTGGTATGTGAGACTAAACAAATCATGTGTGATAATTACATAGGTTTTTACCTTCACGGCTCGCTAGCAATGGGAGGATTCAATCCCCAGAGCAGTGATCTTGATGTTTTGGTAGTCACTCATGAATCAATAACAATAGAAACAAAGAGGAAACTAGCGAAACTCTATTTGATTTATTCTACTAATCCGTATCCCATTGAAATTAGCTTTTTGACTAAAGGACAATTAGACAACTGGGAACACCCTTCTCCATATGAATTTCATTACAGTGAATTTTGGAGAGACAGGTATGAAGTTGATTTATTGGAAAATAGATTTACATACTTAAACGATGATATTAAAACTGACCCTGATCTAGCTGCACATATAACCATAATGTATTATCGAGGTATATGTATCGAAGGAAGTTCTATTCTTGAAGTCTTCCCCACGATCCCTTCATCAGATTATTTCTCTTCAATAATAGGAGATTACGAAGAGTGTTTAGCAAATATTGTAAATGATCCAATCTATTGTTCATTAAATATGTTGCGAGTATTTTGGTATGTGAAAGAGGGGATTATTTCATTGAAACAGGAAGCTGGTAATTGGGGATTAACATCACTTCCAGATGAGATGAAAGGTACCATGTATAAAGTTGTGAACAGTTATCAGAGTGAGAAAAGTTCATATCAATTTGACGAAACCGAACTAATTCTTCTAAGAAATTACATCCATAATAACTTACAAGATTTATTTAGCTTAACCAGCTAAATAAGTGTGCCGATCTTCCGTTAAATCGGAGCAATCCTGTAATACCATAGCAGCGTAAATTGTAAAGATTGTCTTCATTAAAGGGACGTAATTCCGCATTAGGAATTACGTCTTTTCTCTTAAGAAAAAGGTTGAGTAAGTGATAGGGTTTTGAAATAATTGGAATTAAGAGATGGGTAATTTAACGGAATAAAGAGTTTTGGTTGTAAAAGGAGGGAGAACAAATGACCCGAAGAGATAGTCTAGTTAGAAATAAAGATAGACTTGCCGATATGGAGAAATTTATTTCAGTAGTGAAATCGAACCCTAATGAAAATAGGAAAGAGATTTTCTTGGATATTTTCAAATTTGATGAAGAATAGTTTGAAATGATGATGTTCTTCGGAATGTTTAATTTAAACAATGACATTGCCTCACTTGAAGAACAATTGACCAATATGAGATTGCTTGATTTTGAAAACTTCATAAAAGAAGAATTGGAGCTTTTGCATAAAGAGTACCCGTCAAATAGGACTGTAGATTTTGAGTTGTTCATTTTAGATGAGAATGATGATTTTGTTATATCCAAACTTAATGGAGTATCGGCTTTTACGGATTGGAATGAAAAGATGTGTTTTGCAATTCTTCCAGAAGAAAACGTACGTTCAACAATTAAATCTGTCGTAACCCACGAATATCATCATCATTGGCGTATCAGTGCACTAGGTCTGAAAGAAGATGGAGAAACTTTGCTTGACCGAATGGTTTTAGAGGGATTAGCTGAGCATTTTGTTAAGACAAGACTAGGGCACCAGTATCTTGGGCCATATAAGGATGCTTTATCTGAAACGCAAGCTAAAACCATATGGGAAAGCACTTATAGGAACATATAAATGATAAGGGTACTACAACTGATATATATATGTTCGGTAATGATGATAAGGGAGTACCTTTTTGGGGCGGCTACTCCATAGGGTTCTACTTAATAAAGTGGTTCTTAAATAAAAACAATTATCTATCTATAAAGGATTTAACATTACTACCTAGCAGCAAGTTTATAGAATAATGTTATTCCATTAAATCGGAGCTTTAGTTGAATAATCAATTGAAATAAATAGAAGAAAAAATCTCAGTTCACTGAACTGAGATTTTTTTAATTTTAATTACAATACCACTACATGATTCTGAAGTAATTTCAAACAATTTCAAATAATTTGATTTTTTTCGCTGCTCGTTGTATTCTATCTTATGAATCCGCTTACAGATAGAGTGAAGGAGGTACATAATATGCAAGCAATGAAAAACAGATGGTTAATTGCTTTATCAGCTATTTCCATCCACCTTTCCATCGGAGGTGCCTACGCATATAGCGTATATACCACCCCCGTAAGTGAACAAATGGGTTGGACCCCAACTCAAGTAACGATTGCATTTACCATTATGATGGCACTGGCCGGGTCATCCGCGGCATTATTTGGGAAGTTTGTTGAAAAAAATGGTCCAAGAAAATCAGCAATTCTGGCTGGTGTTTTGTTTGGATTAGGACAAGCCGGTTCAGGGATTGCGATCGCAATTGATTCACTTCCATTTTTCCTAATGTCCTACGGGGTAGCAAGTGGACTTGGACTTGGCATTGGCTATATTTCACCGGTATCAACTCTTGTGAAATGGTTCCCTGACCGAAGAGGTTTAGCAACCGGATTAGCGGTACTTGGTTTTGGAACAGGAGCTCTCATTACAGCTCCCGTTGCAGCCAACTTAATGACTTCGATTGGAATATCTAATACATTTTACATATTAGGGGCAGCTTACTTTGTTTTTATTATATTAGGTGCTTCTTACATTGCCCCACCCCCAGAAGGCTGGATGCCAGCTTCTATGAAACAAAATATGGCCTCTGGGAATAAAGTTTATAAAAAGGATTTACAACAATTGACTTCAAAAGAAGCGGTTAAAACAAAGCGTTTTTGGCTGCTTTGGACGATGATGCTTATTAATACTACCGCAGGGATTATGATGATTTCAGTTGCTTCACCGATGGCCCAAGAAGTTGTAGGGTTATCAGCCGCTGCAGCTGCCACGATGGTCGGAATTATGGGTGTGTTTAATGGTGGAGGTCGTATTGGGTGGGCAACAGCTTCAGATTATATTGGCCGCCCCAATGTTTTCCTGATCTTTTTCTTAATACAAACTGTTGCTTTTTTCATGCTTCCGATTACAACAAACATCATCTTATTCCAGCTTCTAATTTTCCTCGTTGTTACTTGTTACGGCGGAGGATTCTCTAATCTACCTGCATTTATTGGTGATTTGTTTGGAACGAAACAACTCGGTGCCATTCATGGGTACTTGTTGACAACATGGTCTCTAGGTGGCGTATTTGGACCTATGATTGTTTCACAAATTCGTGCTAGAACCGATAGTTACACTGCTGTATTTTACGTTTTTCTTGCTTTAATATTCTTAGCCCTTGTCGTCTCCATTCTTATGAAGTTAGACATTAAAAAGACTGAGAAGGATCCAAAACAACAACAAGAAGAAGAAGCCGTTAATTATTAATTAGCAAACCAAAGCATTTGCATTGTAAAGTTGGATCGCGTCTTACCGACGAGATTCAACTTTTTTCATAGGGATGGGATTGTCGATTGGATCGGCATCTAGTCGCTTTCTTAGGAGTCTTCCAGATTGCCATGCAATCAACGTCATAAGAGAAAGGTGAACGAATGTCAGAACTTAAGATCTAACTTGTATAAAGCCTCAATTACCCTCTACTGAAATTTAAAAAATTTGCATTTATTAGCTGTTCATAGTTATTCAGCAGTTAACCAAAGATAGGTGAACAGAATTGAGATTACGTATTGCAACTAAATTGGAGCTTATCTGTAATAAGATAGGCTTCTTTTATATGAAATAAAAGATTGAGTTATATGAGGTTTTTAGTAATAATTGGTATTAAGTGATGTTTTTTTAGGGGGATCGTTTTATGTTTGTAGTAAATGTAGAAGGTGCCATAGAGCGCAACGGTAAATGGCTTTTAATCTTGAGAAGTGAAAAGGAAGAACACGCTGGAGGTACTCTTTCACTAGTTGGTGGAAAATGTGAACTTGAAGGCTTTTCATCTGATATTCTAGAAAGAACTTTGAAAAGAGAAATTTTTGAAGAAGTAGGTTGCGAAGTAGCAGGACTTAAATACGTAAATAGTTCTTCTTTTGTTACTGATTCTGGAATCAATGTCATTGATATTGTTTTTCTATGTCAGCATAAGTCAATTGAGCCTTATCCTAAAAGCAGTGATGAAGTAGATGATGTTGTATGGATGACTACTTCAGAGATTCTTGCTAATACAGAGTTGCCAGAATATTTAAAGGTTAACATCAAACTGTCAGAGAAAATACTACGGGATAATTCCTACACTAAATTTTAGTAGTAGATATTCATTTATTGGGGTTTGAAATAATTTCAATTACGAAATAAGGAAGTTTTCTGGAATAAAGGAGTGAATATACTTCTTTTTCCATTATTCAAGATTTCTAGTGAAGTGATCAGATGAAGGGTTTAAAATACATTATTCTCACTGTATTAAGGATGGTTGGTAAGTTTGTTAGTTGATGGAGAAGTGGTTATTGTCATTGGAATTATATGTTACATAGCTGTCAGGGTAATTTTCGCATTAAAACTTAAATACAAAAACTCTTTTAAATGGTTGAAAGAATTAATAAGAATGCTGGCTGTAATATACATATTTATGGTTATTTCAGTAACGCTGTTCCCATTGGTATTAGGTGATAACACGTACGGAATAAATTCTTTTAGGTCTTTAAATTACACTCCTCTTACCTCTATATGGAGAGATATTGAACAAATAGGAACAGCTTATGATGGAGATACACTATTTATGCTTAAGCTGATAGTGAAGAATGTTGGTGGTAACATACTATTGCTGATGCCGTTGGGATTCTTTGCTCCGATGTTATTAGATATGTACAAGAGGCTTAAGAATACACTTTTACTTGGACTTCTTGTCTCTTTATCTATTGAATGCCTACAATTTGTAGAGCTGCTTTTAGGAATTGGAATGGGACGCGTAGTCGATATTGACGATGTTATTTGTAATGTACTAGGGACTGTTTTGGGTTTCCTTATTTATAAATTGATATTTTCTATATTGAGTAAGGCTATGACACCATCCCAACAATCAAGTGGACTAATGAATAATTGAATTTCTCTTTATAAAATTATCGGAGCGTTTGCTGAATAAAAGGTATGCGCTCTATAAAGGCTTAGAACAGTTATTTTGAATAATTATTAATTGAATAACGAATGACTTGTGTATTATTAAAGGGGGAATTAGTATTTATTACCCGCGGAAGAATTTGTTCCTCTTATTTTCTGCAATCTTCTTTTTCGTAGGTATTATTCTTTTTTCATTTAGATTGTTTGTGTGGGGATTCTTACCGCTGATATCCTTACTCATTATCTACATTACAACTAATAAATACCGTGTTTCCATTTCTTTGTTTATGTTCTTCTTATTAGGTCTATTGATGTTTCAAATTGGAAGCACCTTCATCTATGAATGGAACATATCCGAAGAAAGTAAAATCATTTTAAATAGAAGTTTACTTATGCTGATACTTGTTGGAACAGTGATTTCACTGATGTTATCTAAGCAGAAGATTTTTTTCTTCGCACAATTACCAGATCGGCAAAGACTTATCACAATGCCTTTCCATACAATAAAATTACCGTATTTTTTACTTATTGGGCTAATGGGTTCGAGCATAATACTTATACCGTTATTTATACATCAAGAAATTAACTATTTAAAATCAATATTACTTTTTGGGATATTGTTTGCCATTATAAACGCTACACTTGAAGAGGTAATTTGGAGAGGTATTATGTTATCAAGTTTAAAAAGAAATGTTTCCACCTTCTATGCTGTCTTAATAACTAGTATAGGATTTGGACTGCTACATATATCTATTGGAATACCTCTAATCATTAGCTTGCTCTTTTCTTTCGGGGGGCTTTTCTATGCAATCGTAGTTTTAAAGACTAAGAGTATCTATCCATCCATAGTTTTTCACATTGTTATTAATCTGGGGATGGTTTTCAATGGATGGATAATTTGAACTTATTCCATATAAGATGAGCTTACCTGTAATATTGTAGGTTCCTTTGAATCGACACTTATAGAAAGGTAGTTGAAAACATGTCGATTACAAATACACCTCTTGTGACACTAACTATATTTATCATGTACATAATTATTTTCGTAATAGATAAAATCTTAAATAGTAAGTTGTCTAACTGGGGCACTGGAAAGAGTTTTGACTATATGGGAAAAGGAGAATGGTATCGACTTATCACTGCTCCATTTTTTCATATGAACTTAGTTCATATGATGGGAAACGCTTTTGGCATTTACTTCGTCGGTTTAGTACTAGAAAATAAAATAGGTAGTTCTATGTTTTTGCTTATTTACTTGGTAGGAAACTTGTTTGTTTCCGTGTTGTTTTCTAACTTCTTTTCATTTAGTAAGGGTACAGGAGCTTCCCCCGGCATATTTGCATTAATAGGTTGTCTCGTATATCTATTTACACAAACTCCTGAGCTATTTGATTTCCAACTTGGAACTTGGAAAACAAATTATATTCTCTTATATTCAATCTTAGGGAATTTTATCGGTAGGGGTGGTGCTTTTTCACACTTGCTTGGGTTTATATTTGGAGTCATGATTAGTCTTTTTCTGCAATAATAATTAAGTTTTGGAGGGGGTTGTTATATGAATATCCAAAGATTAGATTTACTGGTTATTCTTACAATGACAGTTGGCGTTCCACTATGTATACTATTACCTCAGCTCGGAGTGTCTGATCTTATTTTATTTATTTTTGTTCCTATAGGAATCATAATGTGTCTAATAGGAATAGCTGCTTCTGTTATTAGGTTACAAGTAAGTGGCGATAAAATGAAAGATACATATTAAGTGTTCATTAATCCGGGGTTTAGAGACTAAATGAAGACCAGCAAATCGTAGATGATTTGCTGGTCTTTTTCTATTACATTATTTTATTTAACTTCTTATGAAAGTCCCCAGCCTTGCTATTGCTCAGGTATAAATTTCTTAGACGGAGCAGATTCATTTCCGAAAATATCAACAGCGGTCACATAGTAAGAGGATGTTGAGGCATTTTCGTCAGTATAGCTTTTTCGTTCTATGCTTGAAATGCTTTCGACTTGCTTATATGATCCGTTCTGATCAGCTTTATAAATACGGTATCCTACTACGTTTTCATCGCGAACAGCGTGCCATGATAAGAAGTTCCCACTAGCAGTGACGTTTGTTGGAGCATCCGGCACTTCGTTTGGATCCACTGTCACTTCTTTCTCTTTCGGATCTTCTTTAAGAACAGTAGTTACGACAAGCCGCTCTTCATGTGTACCTTTCGAACGGTTGAACGTTCCTGTACATGTAATCAGATTTAAGTTTCGTGAATCAGTTGGTCCAAAGATTTTCTCAATAGGTGAGTTTTGATAAGGATAGCTTTCTTTCCCGGTTACGACAAAAGTAAGTTTTTCTCCATCTTTCCCAGTTAAAATGATCTCATCGCCTTTTGAGAGTTTATCTAGATAGAAGAAGATAGCAGGTCCTTCCTTACTATCGACGTGTCCAGCAAGAACGGAGTTTCCTTTCGTTCCTGGTTTAAATCCAGGTTCAAACCAACCTACTTCATTAATGTTCTCAGGAACGCCCATTTGTCCATTCTCTAGGATTCCAACGTTTGCAATATTAGCAGTCACATCAATGGCTGGGATTTCTACTTTTACAGGACTGATGCCTTTTTGGGTATTTTGTACTTTTTTGGCTTGTTCGATTTTCTCTTTTTGAGAATCTAAAAGAAGAAATTCATCTGACAACACTGCAGGTTTTTCTACCTCTTCAACATTGATCTGAGAAGTTTGTGCTTCTTGCACTTCTTCATTCGTAATTTCTTGGACAGGTTCTGGATTCGCGTAATTATTGTTGTAACCTGCGAGCACAAGCCAGATAATCGCCCCAATAATCAGTAACATAAACTTCTTCAATATCTTCACCTCTTTTTGAGCTAATCATCTAACTATTCATTCGTTACTTTCATCTTAGTCATAATAAGCTAACGAAATCAAAAAGAAAATGGATCACTTTTTAATGAGGTTTTCTTTATGTAAATTGGCTTTTGGAAAATGGAAGATATTGAAACTTATTGCAAACAAGATCGTATTAGAATAATAGAGTAGATGAAGAGAGTCTACCAAACTATAGAAGGAGTGTGACGATGTCAGTAGAACCAATTGTTCAAATACGTGACTTAACAAAAGTGATTGGAAAGAAAACGATTATCGATCATCTGTCATTCGATGTTTATCCAGGGGAAGTCTTCGGCTTTCTTGGACCGAATGGTGCGGGTAAAACGACAACGATTCGTATGATGGTCGGTTTAATGGACATGACCGAAGGAGAAGTGCTGATCGACGGAACTAGCATCAAAACGAATTTCGAGGATGCGATCGTGAAAGTTGGAGCGATTGTTGAAAATCCTGAAATGTACAAATTTCTTACAGGTTATCAAAATCTAATTCATTATTCTCGAATGATGAAGGGGATAACAAAAGATCGAATTCAAGAAGTTATTAAACTTGTTGGACTGGAGGGTCGTATTAATGACAAGGTGAAAGGGTACTCCCTTGGGATGAGGCAGCGCCTTGGACTTGCGCAGGCACTTCTCCATCGTCCAAAGCTTCTTATTCTAGATGAACCAACAAATGGTCTAGATCCTGCAGGAATACGTGAGATCAGGCAGTATTTACGTACTCTTGCTAGAGAAGAAAATGTTGCAGTCATCGTCTCCAGTCATTTGCTTTCTGAAATCGAGTTAATGTGTGATCGCATCGGTATTATTCAGGCAGGAAAGATTGTTGATGTGCAGCGCGTGAATGATTTCATTCAGAATGATACGGCTGTGATGGTTGCATTCGATGTTGATCCCCTTGAAAGTGCTGTAAAAGCAGTAAAGGATACATACCCTGATCGTGAAATTGAACCATCTGACCGAAAATTAATGATGAAAATGGAGCATGAAATGATCCCAGAAGTGACAGCATTTCTAGTTGAAAAAGGGATTCGGATCTATGGCATTCAAACGTCAGTGAAGACGTTAGAAGATGTCTTCCTTGAAGTAACAGGGGGTGAGCAGGTTGTCTAGTATTGTCCGCCTTATTCAAAACGAAAATATGAAAATCTATCGTAGACCGGGCACATGGGTAATGATTGGTCTAATTATTGCAGCTGTACTGACTGCAGGAATTATCACGAATTTAAGCGGAAGTGATGAGTCAACAGATTGGCGAACGAATGCTCAAAACACCATTCAGGAGTCCGAAAAAATCTTGAAAGATTCTGCTGAAGGAATGCCTAAAGCATACAAAGATAGCTTAAAGCGTGATATTGCACTCAATGAGTACCGATTAGATAACAATATCCCACCTCTCGAGAGAGGATCTATTTGGAGCTTCATGAATAATTCAACTGGGATTGTTGTGCTGATATCAATCTTTACGATTATCATTGGCGCTGGCATTGTAGCCGGTGAATACTCATGGGGTACGATTAAATTACTCCTCATTCGACCAGCATCGCGCACGAAAATACTAGCTTCAAAGTTTATTGCAACGCTACTATTTGCGCTGTTTTCTCTTGTTATTCTTTACATATCTTCGTTTCTGATTGGTGGATTGCTTCTAGGATTTGAATCAATTGATCAACCTTATTTGACATATTCTAACGGAGAAGTAACAGAAACAAGTATGGCTCTGCACTTTGTTATAGAATATGCACTTGCAAGTGTGGATCTCTTGATGATGGTCACATTCGCCTTTATGTTATCGAGCATATTCAGAAGCTCTTCTCTTGCGATTGGGCTTGCGATTTTCTTAATGTTTACAGGCAGTCAATTAACGTACATCCTAAGCCAATACGACTGGGTGAAATATATCCTGTTTGCTAATACTGATTTGAGTGTCTACTTCGATGGATCTCCAATCGTTGATAGCATGACGTTAGGCTTTTCGCTAGTGACTCTGCTTGTTTACTTAATCGTATTTCTCTTACTATCATGGTTATTGTTTACGAAGAGAGACGTGGCCGCATAACGAAAAGCCGATCAGAAAGTCTGATCGGCTTTTTTTGTTTTCTTACGATAGCGGATAAAGAAGTAAATGCCTATTGCCATAAGTGGTAGTAATATTGGGGAAAGACCAATCAAGAATACAATTGTTTTTGACCCAAAAGATAGTAATCCGTTTGCTGTTGTCATAAAGAGTTTCTTCGCTTCAGCAAGCGTACTAAATTCATTCTCAGCAAAAGTAGGAACGGTGATTTTCTGTTGTTCGAGTGAGAGAGTGACAGTAGAGAATTCACTCTGATTGTCTAAATAATTAATTTGTCCCTTCAATTGCTCAATTTCTTCCTGTACACGTGAGAGATCATTTGAGATGGATAGAAGATCTTCTGTTTTCGTTGCTTCTTCAAGGAACCCTTCAAGTCTCTTCATAACGGCTTCTTTTGCTTTAAGTCTAGAATTAAGATCGATGTATTGCTCTGTCACATCAGAGCCGGTAATCGACTTTTGTGGTACACCTTTTCCAATTGCTTCTGCTTTATCTAGAAACGAATAGAATTCCCCTTGTGGAATTCGAACAGTCATAGAGCCGAAAACCGATTCCCCTTCGGTATACGTGCTTTCTTCAACGACGTAGCCTTTGTATGAAGTAGTGAGCTGGTTCAGTTTATCTGTTGCTTGAGGTAAATCTTCTACGGTTAAGGAGAGATTTGCGTTAAAAATCACTTTCCGCTCGGCTTGCAATGGCATAATCTCAGAAACTTCATTGCTTTGCGATTGACTCCCATCGCTAGGAGCTTCTTTACTTTTACCAGCGTTGTTATCCATTTCGTCAGTATCAGGTCCAGCCATATCTGCACTTTCTGAAGAATGCTCTTCTGTTGAGCTACACCCTGTTAGTAGTAGCAAAATGATACTGAAACAGAGAATCCATCTTCCCATAATTTCGCCCCCAGGCTTCTTTTTATATTAGACGACATTCGTGCTGAAAACGTTACACAATAAATGGTATGATGAAAGATAACTGAATTCATCAAAAAGGAGTTGCAGGTCTTGGTCACTTTAATCGATAACCGGATGATCAGAGATATTCTAATTACGTTAGCCGTGATGGGTGTTCTCTTTTTCATTCGGTTTCTTATCAAACTATGGCTTACAAGAAGAGACAAGGAAGATCAATATCCGAATGGAATTCGACCAGCTGTATTATCTTTTATTAATTGGACAACCGTTTATGCGATCCTTCTCTTTGTGTTATTTTATTTCTCTGATACAAAGTGGATGTTTAATAAACTGTTTTCAATCGGCAGTGTTGAGATCTCGTTATTCCTTATCCTAATTGCGCTGTTTATTATCACACTAGCGAATAGACTCTCAAAAATATTTACTTCTTTTCTAATGCCTCCCCTCTATGATCGATATAGCCTTGATACTGGCTTGCGATTTACGTTCAATCGTATTTTTCATTACACATTAATGGTCGTTGCTATTGTTATTAGTTTAACTACGGTAGGTCTTGATCTTAGTGCATTAACTGTTTTTGCCGGGGTTCTTGGAGTGGGTATCGGTTTTGGTATGCAAAATATCGCGAATAACTTTATTTCAGGTTTGATTATCTTATTTGAAAGACCAATTAAAGTAGGCGATCGAGTCATCATTAATGATGTTATCGGAGATGTTGAGAAAATTAATATGCGCGCAACGATTATCCGTACGCTCGATAATGAGCGTATTATTATGCCGAATTCCTATTTTATTGAAGAGCAAGTTGTCAATCATTCTTATGGTGATTCAAGACTAAGGCTAGTCGTTCCAATTGGTGTTGCCTATGGTTCAGATGTTGAACTCGTTCGAAATCTCCTCTTACAAGTTGCGGAAGATGAGAAGGAGCAATCAATGTATGTTCTTAACACACCTAAACCGTTTGTTAATTTCCTTGGTTTTGGGGACTCTTCACTAGATTTCCAACTTTTCATTTGGATTTCAAGTCCGAAAGCGGCTGTCGAAACGAAGAGTAACCTGAACTTTCGTCTGAACCGTATTCTTGAAGATCACGGCGTTGAAATTCCTTTCCCTCAGCGAGATTTACATGTTCGGAGTCTTGATGACCGTATTATCCAAAAGTTAAAAGACAAGTGATTCAAACTCACATCCTTTTCACATACTTCTTACAAATTTCTTCGTAGTTTGTTGTCCATAATAAAAATTGTAAGAGATACCTACGAAGGGAGATTGAAGAATATGAAAAATTGGATGATTGGTACGTTTGCATCGGTAATGCTAGCTGGAGGGATTGCAGGAGCGAATGTTTATGCAGCAGATGACAGTTCAGCTGAGAATGAAGAGCCAGCTGTAGAACAAAGTCAGGGTCAAGAAATGAAAGGTCATCATGGTAAGCGAGGGCACTTCAAAGAGAATTCTGAACACCGTGAAGCGATAATGGAAACATATAACAAACAGAATCAACTAATCGATCTACTACTAGATCAAGATGCATCAAGCGTAGAGGGAGTTGATGAGCTTCAGAAGGAGCTAGCGGATATTAACACTCAGCTAACGACCCTTCATGAGGAAGCACAGGCAGCTCGAGATGAGAGAAAAGCGCAAATGCAAGAATTGAAAGACAGCGGAGAGCGCCCGCAGTTAACAGATGAAGAGAAAGCAGCACATGAGGCTGAACGTGCCCAAATGGAAGAAAAGAGAACAGAGGCATACGAGCTTGTACAAAAGAAAAATGAAGTAATGGATGCGTTAATAAAGAAACTTAGCTAACGAAAGGAAGAGGTAGGGGTGCGCCTATCTCTTTTTTATATTGTTTTCGTTCCAATTAGCAAAGAGTAGTTTTACTATTATGTCCACCAATCTTATTGAAAGAGTTATTTCGTAGACTTTTGTTGTAAAGAAACCACATATCAAAGTTGATTGGAGCGGAAGGATGCTCGACTCCTGCGGGACTAGCGGGACAGGTGAGACCCCCACAGGAGCGTTAGCGACGAGGAGGCTCAGCGCCCGCACCAAGGAAAGCGGGCAGGAGCGGAAATCAACCACTACTTTCAAAAACAACAATCTTTTAGTAAAGATCCTTTTTAATTGAGTGGCCATAGTAAAAGCAAGACGTACTTAAGATGGATTTACTGCCTCTTCACATTAGGATAAACTATGAAAAAGGTTCTCGCATCTGGATCCCAGAAACGGAGTTGAATAACATTCCTCATATTTTTGTAATAGATGATGAACAGAATATACGTGATATTTTAGAGAAGTACCTTAGAAAGGAAGGCCATGAAGTATCATCGTTTACTGATGGTGCTGAAGTTTTTGATGCATTAGAAACGATTGAACCGGATTTATTAGTGCTAGATATTATGATGCCGAAAGTAGATGGACTAGAGTTAATGAGACAGCTTAGAAAGCATTCGACTGTACCAGTAATCGTTGTGTCGGCTCGAGACGAAGAGCTTGATCGAATTCTTGGGCTCGAACTCGGTGCTGATGATTATTTAACGAAACCTTTTAGCCCAAGAGAGCTTGTTGTACGAATTAAGAACCTGTTTAAACGCGTAAATGGAACAGGTCAGCAGGCATTATCTGACGGTTGGAAAGTTGGGAACGTTCAGTTGCTTAAACAAAAGCGACAGGTCTTAGTTGAAGATCAAGAATTAGTTCTAACACCAAAAGAGTACGACGTGCTGTCTTATCTTATTCAATATCCAGGTCAACCTTTTACGAGAGAGAAGTTAATTGAGAAGATATGGGGCTATCAGTATGCAGGCGACGGAAGAATAATAGATGACCTCGTTAAACGGCTTCGGAAGAAGATGTCAGAGGCTAACTCAGTTGTAAAGATTGTAACGGTTTGGGGGTATGGTTATAAACTTGATGAAGAAATTTAATATCGGTACGAAATTATTTCTAAGTTATCTTGTTCTCATAGCCGTTATTATTCTAATTACGACCTTTTCATTTCGGTACCTTTTTCAAGAATACCTTGTCCGTGAAGCAGGAGATCAACTACATAAGGAAGGTCTTCAAATCAGTGAGATGTTAGAAGATAAACGGTGGAATGGAGAAAGATCTCCAGGAGGGTGGCTAGATCGAAGAAGAATTGATTTAGCAGGTAACTTAATCTCGTCCCAATTTATTATTTATAACCGTGATAATGACGTTATTTATTCTAATGTAGATGAAGATGTTCAAACAGAATATGAAGAAAACAAAGGTAAGTCCTTTGTCACAGAGCAAGTCGCCATTAAGCGATTAGGTGAACAAATTGGTAGCGTTGTGCTTTTCACAAAAGTGGAGAGTCTTGCAGGGTTTAATCAGATCATTCAACAATCGCAGACCATAAGCTTAATTGCATCCGCAGCTGTTGCTGTCATTCTAGCAGCCTTTATGCAAAAAGGACTTACAGGACCGATCTCGTTACTCGCTGAGCACATGCGACAGTTCTCAATGAGGAAAAAGAAAAAGCCATTAAATCTAAAAACAAATGATGAAATAAATGAACTAGCTGAAACATTTCAAGTTTTGAGCGAGCAACTCTATAAGTTTGATCTTGATCAAAAAGAATTTCTTCAGAATGCCTCACATGAATTGAAGACGCCACTGATGGCTATTCAAGGAAATGCAGAAGGAATTTTGGATGAAGTCATTGTTGGAGACGATATCGATGCTAGTCTTGAAATCATCGTAAAAGAAACCCAACGATTAAAGAAAATTGTTCAGGATATTTCCTATTTAACAAGACTTGAGACGATAGAAGAAGCTTTCAAGTATGAACTAATCGAAGTTGATGATGTTATAAGTACTGCTTTAACAACGATGAGACCTCTTGCCAATAAGCATCATATTAAGCTTAATTATAATAATAAAACGTCATTTGATGTAAAGATGGATCCTGACAAAATGACGCAAGCATTGATCAATCTTATTGGAAATGCTCTACGGTTTGCATCAGCTTTTATAGAAGTTCGTGTCTATCGTAATGAAGAATTTGTCTGTATCGAAATTCAAGATGATGGACCGGGTTTTGGCGATGCTGCTGACCGAGTTTTCGACCGTTTCTTTACAGGCGATCAAAAAGGCTCGGGAATCGGACTTGCCATTACAAAAACAATAGTAGAAAAGCATGGAGGCAGCATTCTTGCGAGTGACAATGACGTAGGCGCAAGAGTTGTCATTTCACTTCCAAACTCGAACTAGTGCTTATGTTGTGTTAATTTCTCAAGAATATCTTTGCTTTCTTCTTCGCTCAGTAATCCGATCTTCTGACAGAGCTGTGTGTAACCAGCTAGTTTTTTAAAGCAAGAATCAAGTGGTTTCTTCACAATGCTCATCCTCCTTTTTCCTTAGGGAAACTTTTTTTAGTACCAACAATATATGCATTAACAAAGTGAAAGTGATAGGTTCTAGTCATGATAGTAGGATTTATTTTGCATCAATGCAAAAATAGGACTTGTATGAGATGAGCGATTGATGTAAGATGAGGATATCAACATTTAGTGTGTTTTTTAATTTCGTAATACTATATATGGGTTAAATCCATCATATTAAACTAATTGAGTATGCGGTGTCGTATAACGACTTAATAGGGAATCCGGTCTGAATCCGGAGCTGTCCCCGCAACTGTCGTGTGGACGAGGTAAGAAGCCACTGGAGATTTCTCCGGGAAGGCTTACCGAGGAGGAAGCACAAGCCAGTAGACCTGCCGTGTATTCAAGAACGTTTCTATTCTTCGGGGATTGAGGATGAGAAATGGCAGACTGAATGCGGCTTTTCTGCATTCTTAACTTGTCGTTTTCTCTTAGCTCACTCTTTCCGGGGTGAGCTTTTTAATTTGGTTAAAAAGGAGAGAATTAAATGAGTTCAATCGTAGAATTCACAAAGAACGATCTGTTGAATGAAGCTAAAACACTTATTGAAGGATACCCTAAGCTTTCGAGCGATAGCTTTATCGAAAAAACAATGAGCGTGGCAGAACGAATTGAAGAAGAGGATATCAGGAACATATTTATTCTACATTCCCTCGAACGAATTACAGTTGAGGAACCTGACTGGACATACATTGCGGCTGCTTTTCACCTTCGCTCGCTTTATTGTTCGTCACTAAACAACCGAAGTGAGTCAAGTGTCTATGGAAAAGGGAGCTTCTACCGACTGCTTCAAAAACTAACAGAAGAAGGCATTTACACACCGAAGCTTCTTCAATCTTATTCCCAAAAAGAAATTGAGCAGGCAGCAGCGTTAATAGTCCCTTCAAGAGACAGTCTTTTTACATATATCGGATTGCGGACGCTTGCTGATCGCTATCTTGCAACAGATCATAACAAGAATCCTTACGAACTTCCTCAAGAACGGTTTCTTGTGATTGCACTAACACTGATGATGAATGAACCAAAGGACCAGCGAGCAGATCTAATAGCGGAAGCCTATTGGGCATTATCTAACTTGTATATGACGGTAGCGACTCCAACTCTATCTAATGCTGGGAAAAGTTATGGTCAGCTCAGTTCATGTTTCATTGATACTGTTGATGACAGTCTGAGAGGAATCTATGACAGCAATACAGATGTCGCTACGGTATCGAAGAATGGTGGAGGAATTGGAGCATATCTTGGTAAAATTCGTTCACGTGGAAGTGACATTAAAGGATTCAAAGGAAATTCCTCAGGTGTCTTGCCGTGGATGAAGCAATTAAACAATACAGCTGTTAGTGTGGATCAACTAGGACAGCGTCAAGGAGCAGTCGCCGTTTACCTTGATGTTTGGCATAAAGATGTTTTTGAGTTTCTTGATGCGAAGTTAAACAACGGAGACGAGCGAATGAGGACACATGATCTTTTTACTGGTCTTTGTATACCAGATATCTTTATGGAAGCGGTAGAAGAACGGGCCGACTGGCATTTGTTTGATCCTCATGAAGTACGTCAGGTGATGGGGTTCTCTCTGGAAGATGTATATGACAAAGAAAAAGGAGCAGGAGAGTTTCGCGTGAAATATGCGCAGTGCGTGAATCATCCTGAACTTTCAAGAAAAACAGTGCCGGCAATTGAGATTATGAAGCGTGTTATGAAGTCTCAATTGGAAACTGGGACGCCATACATGTTCTATCGAGATACGGTCAATCGCGCGAATCCGAATAAGCATGCAGGTATGATCTATGCCTCAAATCTTTGTACAGAAATTATGCAAAATATGAGTGCGACGACCGTTGAAGAGGAGATCACCAAAGACGGTAAAATTATCATTACGAAAACGCCTGGTGACTATGTGGTTTGTAACCTATCAAGTATTAATCTTGGGCGAGCCGTTACAGCTGATGTACTTGAGAGATTAATCCCCATCCAAGTGAGAATGCTGGATAACGTGATTGATATTAATACGATTGAAGTGCCTCAAGCGCAATTTACAAATGAGAAATATAGAAGCATCGGTCTCGGCACTTTTGGCTGGCATCACCTTCTTGCGAAAAAGGGGATAGTTTGGGAGAGCCATGAGGCGGCAAACTATGCGGACGAATTATATGAAACGATAAATTACCTTACCATTCAGGCGAGCAATGAGCTTGCTGTTGAAAAAGGAAGCTATTCTCTCTTTGAAGGATCTGATTGGCAAAATGGGGAGTACTTTCATCAACGCGGTTATTCTAGTGAAAAATGGAAGTCTCTTAAGGAAAAGGTTCAAGTGGATGGTGTCAGAAATGCCTATCTTCTTGCCGTTGCCCCTAACAGTTCAACGAGTTTAATAGCTGGATCAACAGCATCTATTGATCCAATTTTCCAGAAAGAATACTCCGAGGAAAAGAAAAACTATAAAATTCCTGTTACGGCGCCTGATCTTTCACCTGAAACGACCTGGTATTACAAATCGGCTTATCACATTGATCAGCTTTGGAGCATTGAGCAGAATGCTGCTAGACAGCGTCACATCGATCAATCGATATCGTTCAATATCTATGTGCAGAGCACTGTTAAAGCGAAGGATTTGTTGCACATTCATATGACAGCGTGGAGAAAAGGATTGAAAACAACGTATTACACAAGAAGTACATCAGTGGATATTGAAGACTGTGAAAGCTGCGCAAGCTAAAGGAGGAGATCGGATTGGCGACGATACAGAAAAGAAAACTCTATGACGTGTCTGCACCGAATAGCTCAACAGGAATTATTAATGGGGAGAACTCAAACGTACTAAACTGGGATGACGTCCGCTACAGCTGGGCGTACCCTATGTATAAAAATATGCTAGGCAACTTTTGGACTCCGTTTGAAATCAATATGTCGAATGACGTGAAGCAATGGGATGCATTAAGTGAGGGTGAACAAGACACTTTTAAGAAAATCATCGGACTTCTCGCTTTTCTTGACTCTATCCAAACGGACTATTCGAGTAAGGTTGCAGATTATTTAACAGATTCAAGCCTTACTGCGCTCATGCAGGTGCTTTCGTTTCAGGAAGTTGTGCACAACCAGTCGTATAGCTATGTTCTTTCTTCCATTGTTAATAAAAATGAGCAGGATCGGATTTTTGAATACTGGAAGCATGATGAAGTGCTGTTAGAACGAAATCAATTTATAGCTTCAGGGTATGAAGCCTTTGTTCAGAATCCAACACCACAAACGTTTTTTGAATCGATTGTCTATGACATTATCCTTGAGGGGCTATTTTTCTACGCGGGGTTCGCTTTCTTTTACAACCTTGCCCGAAATCAAAAGATGGTGTCTACTTCAACGATGATTAACTACATCAATCGTGATGAGCAGCTTCACGTTACATTGTTCGTTAACATTGTGAAGGAATTATTCAATGAACATCCTGAGCTAAATACAAAAGAAAACCATGATTTCATCACCAATACATTTCGTGAAGCAGCCGAGCTTGAAATGAAATGGGGAGAGTACATCATTGGGAATCGTTTCCCCGGTATTACGATGAACGAGTTACGAGACTATATTAAATTCATGGCGAATACACGTGTGAATCAGCTTGGAATCGAGCGTCCTTTTGAAGGCCATCGCGAAAATCCGATGCGCTGGATTAAAGCTTATTCAGATGTTAACGCAGGGAAAAGTGATTTCTTTGAACAGAAGTCCAGGCAGTATACGAAAGTTTCAGATGATAATGGATTTGATGATTTGTAGATATATTGAAAAAAGGAAGGAATCCACGGATCCCTTCCTTTTTGTTTACTAAAAGTCAGGCACAAATCAGTGGGCCACCTACTAACTTAATAAAGAACTTAATTATTATTGAAAGAAGGGAGCTTTTTCGTTGCCAAACGGTTACGATCATCAACCTCATTAACGTATTATTTTTAATGGTGGCTCATCTATTCCAGGTGGGTGGAATTTTCCACAGCAACAACAGTGGGTTGGTCCAGGTGGTCTACCTCCAGGTTATAATGGAGGAACCTGGCCACAGCCCTATCCACAACCTTACCCACATCAACAGCCATGGCTTGGACCTGGTGGGTTGCCGCCTTCTCAGACACATAATCTTTATAGACAATGTCTGAACTACTGCTATCAAAATTATGCGCAAAATGATCAGATGTACCAGGCGTGTGTTTATCAATGTATGAGACAGTATGGGTATCGTGATGGAGGATGTTGCCCCTAACAATCGTTTACAGGAATGGGTTGAATTAGAAGATCAAAAGCGTCTGGAAGAAATGAAAGTACAAGATGCTAATCCTGATGTTCCTATCCATTCGACGCTAACCTGGGCTCTTTTAGGAACGCCTACAATCGAACTCTCTCAGTTTTGAGTACCTTAAAGATTGCATATGAAAAAAGGACGCTTTGTATATTAACAAAGGGTCCTTTTCTATATGATAACCTTCCTTTTATCTTTATTGCTACATAACGAAAAATATTTATTTTTGAGTGATAGAAAGCAATACAATTCTCAGCTTTTGTGGTAAGATTTTAGAAATTTCAACATTGTTGTTAAACGTTATAGAACGGTTTCATATAAGGAGATGTATCATGAGAAAGCAACGAATCGTAGTTAAGATTGGGAGTAGCTCATTAACGAATGGAAAAGGTGAAATTGACCTTGTAAAACTCGTAGATCATGTTGAAGCACTGGCAAATCTACGACAGGAAGGTCATGAAGTGCTTCTCGTCTCTTCGGGTGCCGTTGCAGCAGGTTTTAAAGAATTAGGTTATCCAGCGAGACCTGTTACGTTAAAAGGAAAGCAGGCTGCAGCTGCGCTCGGGCAGAGTCTACTAATTAAAGCGTATATAGAAGAATTTAAAGCGAGAGATGTCTCTGTTGCTCAAATTCTATTAACTAGACCAGATTTCTCTAATCAAGCTCAATATAAAAATGCTTTTGATACGATATCGGAGCTACTTGCACGAGGAGTCATGCCAATTATTAACGAGAATGATACGGTATCAACGGAGGAATTGAAGTTCGGTGACAATGATATGCTATCTGCCCTTGTGAGCGGGCTTGTTCATGCGGATGAACTTATTATATTAACGGATGTGAATGGCATCTATGATTCGAATCCATCTACTAATCCAGATGCGACCAAGTTCAACCATTTATCTGAAATTGAAGATCACATGATTGAGAACGCAGGAGGGGCTGGTTCAAGTGCTGGAACAGGTGGCATGAGGTCTAAGTTGCTTGCTGCAAGAACGGCGTTAAACCTTGGTGTTACTGTTTTTATAGGGAAGGAAATAGGGAGCTACAAACTTCTAAGAATTCTTTCAGGTCACGGTGATGGCACATATGTTAAACGTGAAAAGGCATCTTCGGTAACAATTAATAGACAATGGATTGGCATGCATTCACATATATCTGGGCAAATCTATGTTGATGAAGGAGCAGAAAGAGCCATCGTTTCAAATGGGAAAAGTTTGTTGCATGGAGGTATTGAACGAGTAGAGGGTACATTTAAAGAAGGGGATGTAGTCGAAGTTCATGGCGCTGAAGGAGATTTATTAGGAAGAGGGAAAATCGCATATTCTTCAGCTTCTTTAGAGCATATGATCGGCACGCGAAGAAACGAATGGAGAATGGAGTCACCTACATTTGAGGAAGTCATTCATAGAAACCATTTGGTTATGGAAGTTGCTTATAGAACCAAGAGTGATAGGAACTCTAGTCAACTTTGAAGTCCATTTAGTTAGAATCTAGTAAATAATATCCTCCAATTAGGGTAAACAATAGAAGTGGCATAACTTATACAGTTGGAGGCGTTAGAATGAAGTACACTGTTATTACAGGAGCAAGTTCAGGAATTGGATATGAAGCAGCTCTAGCATTTGCGGCAAGAGGGAAAAACCTTGTCATTGCTGCCCGTCGAACGGCAAAATTAGAAGAATTGAAAAGTGAAGTACACAAGATCAATTCTGAGCTTGATGTGATTATTCGTGAGGCGGATTTGTCCTTAAATGAAAATGTTTATGCATTCTACGCAAGCTTAGAAAATATTGAAATAGAAACGTTCATAAACAATGCAGGCTTTGGTAATTTCGATCCTGTTAACGAGCAAAAACTTCCTAAGATTGAAACGATGCTTCGATTAAATAACGAGGCATTAACCATTCTTTCATCTCTTTACGTTCGTGATTATGCAGATGTTGAAGGAACACAGCTCATTAACGTATCGTCTGGCGGAGGATATACGATTGTAGCGGATGCTGTAACGTATTGTGCAACGAAGTTCTTTGTTAGTGCATTCACAGAAGGGTTGGCTCAGGAACTTAAGGGACAGGGTGCGAAGATGCAAGCGAAAGTATTAGCACCTGCTGCAACAGAAACAGAATTTGCAAATCGTGCAAGGGATATTGATACCTTTGAATATGATGGTACTGTGCCACAGTTCCATACAGCTAAAGAAATGGCAGGCTTTATGCTAGACCTCTATGATAGCAATAAAGTAGTAGGTATTGTTGATGGACAAACATATGATTTCGAATTAAAAGACCCGATCTATCCTTATGCGGAAAGAAATCGGAAATAAGTAGAGTAAGAAGCCCTGTCAGGTGAATGACAGGGCTTCTGTTTATGAGAGCGTAATATCAAATTGATTAAGTAGATCAGATAATGCAGGCCTCTCGTTACCATCACGGCCGACAACATGAGTAGCTGTAACTAAAGAATTTAAAACGGCTTCTTCGGTAGCTTCTCCTACTGCACGAAATGCCGTGTCAATCTCTTCCTCATGAATTGTATCCATGGAAAGAGTGTTCGAAGTGTACTGATGTGGAACTTTGTTAGCTGTTGAGAAACCGAGTATGATTTCACCACTACCGGTTGTCATAATAGATCCTGTTCGTGCTAACCCAGTGGAAGCTCTTTTGATAATTCTTTGTAGCTGCCGTTCTGAGACGGGAAGATCTGTCGCGACAATGATCATCACAGATCCTTTATCTTTTTCTTCCCATGACTGAAGGAGAGAGTCCTTTAGTTCCTTGCCAACTGCCTTTCCGTTCACGCGTAAATCACGTAGAATTCCAAAGTTTGTAACAACCAATACCCCGATTGTGTATGTATCATATTTTAGTTTCATTTTTCTCGAAGAAGTCCCAATTCCTCCCTTTAACGAATAACACAGCATACCTGTCCCAGCACCGACTGAACCTTCTTCGAATGTTGGCGTGGCGTTTGCGATCGCATCACGAATATGTTTCTCACGAACGTTTCGCCCCCTTATATCATTTAGAAACATATCATTACATTCGCCAATAACTGGATTCACAGTACCTGTAGTTCTCCCGATTTCAGGATTGTGCTCAAGCATATAGTCAATGACCGCATCTGCAGCTGTTCCAATGCTTAACGTGTTTGTCAAAACAATAGGCGTTTCAATTGTGCCGAGTTCATTCAGTTGAATGGTTCCCATCGTTTTTCCAAAGCCATTTAGAACATAGCTAGATGCGATAAGCTTTTCCTGAAATAAATTTCCTTGATGCGGAAGGATTGCTGTTACACCTGTTTGGATATCTCCTTTGCTTAATGTTGTATGACCTACCGTTACACCCTCTACATCCGAAATTGAATTCTTCATTCCAGGTTCCAACTCACCGATCTCAATTCCAAATTCTCTTAACCTTTTTTGTTTCATACCAATCGCCCCTCTCTACTCTCATCTTACTATTCTTTCCACTTTTCCAAAACACGACTATATGAACGATTCTTCTAAACAATGAGAACTGAAAAATATGGTATAATTGAGTGGACATAGAGTGCTAGTAAAGTAAGGTTTCTATAAAAGATTCCAGTAGAAAAGAGTGAAATAATATGGGTCGTAAATGGAATAACATTAAAGAAAAGAAAGCATCTAAGGATGCGAATACTAGTCGGATTTATGCGAAATTTGGACGAGAGATTTACGTAGCTGCAAAGCAGGGGGAACCGGACCCGGTTGCTAATCAGGCACTGCGATTAGTACTAGAACGAGCGAAAACATACAACGTACCAAAAGCAATCATTGACCGTGCGATTGAAAAAGCAAAAGGTGGAGCAGATGAGAACTATGACACGCTTCGCTACGAAGGCTTCGGTCCAAGCGGATCAATGGTCATCGTCGACACGTTAACGAACAACGTGAACCGTACGGCATCTGATGTACGTTCAACTTTTGGCAAAAACGGGGGCAACATGGGTGTGAACGGTTCCGTTGCCTACATGTTTGATGCAACAGCTGTTTTTGGTATTGAAGGAAAATCTGCTGATGAAGTACTTGAGCTATTAATGGAAGCGGATCTTGATGTACGCGACATCATGGAAGAAGACGATGTTGTAATTGTCTATGCTGAACCGGATCAGTTCCACGCAGTTCAAGAGGCTTTCAAGAACGCAGGCATTACAGAATTCACGATCGCAGAACTGTCGATGCTTGCACAAAATGATGTGGAGCTTTCAGAGGAAGATCAAGAGCAGTTCTTGAAAATGATTGATGCACTTGAAGAGCTAGAAGATGTTCAACAGGTATATCACAATGTTGACCTAGGTGATGAGTAAGAGAGTGAGCGAAGAGAGGGAACCCGAATTTCGGGTTCCCTCTCTTTTGAATTTAAGTGAATTTCTCTTTCTGAGCAAATTTTTTCTTTAGAGCAATAAGCGAAGTTTTTAAAGCAGCATAGTTTCCAATAGCTGCATAACCATAAAAATAACCCATGAAAATACCTGCCAAAAGATGATGGTGATGACTATAAAATATCGAAATAGAGAGACCTAATACAATGGCTACGGTTGGAATATAGGTTCGAGGGATAGGTAAGAAGATTTTAATTAACTGAGTCAGCACCATAACAACAGGCACAGCAAGAACAGCGTCCCAGAAGTTCGTATGGATAACAGGAAATGTCATAACCAAATTCCTTTCAATTTCTTTGAGTAATACCTATTATTTCCTTATATAAAAGCTTTATCCTATAGAATGATTGTCAGGAATTGCTTAGCAAAAATAGTTTAAAGAGGAGGAATAATGTGGGATTGAGGAGTATTAATATAACGATGGCTAAAGGGAATAAAAACAGACTAGTGATTATCTAACAGTGAAGAAAGTGGTGATTCGATATTGGTTAACAAGGAGAAGGTAATGAATAGGATAAGTTATCCGATTTTAACTCAAGGAGCGACAATTGGAGTTACTGCACCATCATCTGGTGCTCCTGTTGAATTACATAAAGTACTGACCACTGCACGTGATCGCTTAGAATCTAATTCATATGAAGTATTATTTGGAGAGACAAGTTGGACGCAGGACAAAGCAAAGTCTGCACCCGCAAAAACACGTGCTCATGAATTCAATAAGATGATGTCAGACGAACAAATACAGATCATTATTCCGCCTTGGGGTGGCGAATTGTTAATCGAAACGCTTGAATATATTGACTTCGATAGTATGAAACCGAAGTGGGTATTAGGGTATTCAGATGTTAGTCTTTTATTGTTGGCTATAACGTTAAAAACAGGTATTGCGACTGCACATGGTACGAATTTAGTAGATCTAAGAGGCGAGTATTCAGATGATACGACTGCAATGTGGGAATCAGTTTTATCAACTGAAGCTGGTGCATCAATTGTCCAACATTCTTCAGAGAAGTTCCAAAAAGAATGGCAGTTCGATAAACCGACTCCATGTGTCTTTGATCTAACAGAGCAAACAGAGTGGAAATCTGTATCAGACGAAAATATTAAAGTCCAAGGCCGTTTACTAGGAGGATGCATTGACGTAGTCCGACATTTGATAGGTACACCTTTTGGAAATGTATCTAATTTTAGTAAGCACTATATCAATAATGAATCAATTGTATGGTATTTTGAAAACTGCGATATGTCGACAACAGAATTACGAAGAACGTTAGTGCATATGAAATTAGCGGGCTGGTTTAAAAACTGCTCAGGAATATTGTTCGGCAGAAGTCCAGCAAATACGCCAGTTGGAAATTATGTGATTGAGGACGTTTATAACGATTTATTTGAAGAAATTCAAGTTCCAATCCTATATGACATTGATTGCGGACACGTTCCACCGCAAAACACGTTTATTAATGGATGTTATGCTGAAGTTGAACTTACAAATGGCAAAGGAACAGTTGTGCAGTATTTTATTTAATCGATATCAGTTTAACAAGAGATGCTGTCGATCTTTTTTAGGTTGTTTTGTAGATATTGTTGCTTATTGCTCCGATTAGCTAGGTGTTGCTTCTAAAAGATTTTTCTATAGAGAACCCCACTTCGCTGATTGGAGCGGAAGGTGCTCGACTCCTGCGGGACTAGCGGGACAGGTGAGACCCCACAGGAGCGTTAGCGACGAGGAGGCTCACCGCCCGCCCCGCGGAAAGCGAGCACCTGTAGCGGAAATCAACCGCTTTATAGCAACAAAGTATCCGAAAAGAGCCTTTTATTATCATTTTTTTGAGATACGGGGAGTTTACCCTGATGAAGGGAAAACTCCCATTTTTTATTTAAGAGCTTGTAGCGAACTAAAAGTGAGACCATGAAATTTCACCTTTATAATGAAACTTTTGTGCGGTTCTTTCGTATAACATACTAGAAGGAATACAATGTGGAATAGAATCGAAGTAAGGAGGAAGATAACCATGACGAATATTGCATTTGGAATATTTCTATTGTTAGCGAATGGACTTGTCCAGTACAGTTGGTTCGTTGATCCAAACAATGGTGTTGCGATCGATTTCAAGTCTAAGCGCTCATATGTCATAACAACCATCTTACTTACACTTTTTACAATATATTTACTAGTTACAGGGATAGCCTCTACGTTTTATTGATGCAGGCACAGCTTATTTGAAGTGAAAATGAAAACTCATAAAAAGACTTAATAGTATAAAGGGGGCTTATCCTTAATGGATAAGCCCTATTTATTTGCAATTAAAGATTGCTGTAAATTAAATCCTTTGAAATAATTGGAATTAAGTGTAGAAGGGAGAAGGCCGATGGACTATAAGGTAGAGGCTTTACTTAAGGAAGATGAAAAATTCAAGAGGTTTATGAAGGATCAGATAAAAGAATTTAACGATGAACATTCCTTTCAACACAAGTTATCAAGAACAAAAGGCTATGTAGAACCAATCAACCTTATTGTCTCTGATGAAAACAGCCAATGGATTGGAGGCATAACGGCTGAGGTTTATTGGAGTTGGATTGAAATAGATGTTTTCTGGATAAGTGAGCAACTTAGAGGACATGGAATCGGTACAGAGTTACTTAAGAAAGTTGAAACCATTGGAATAGAAAAGGGTGCAAAGAACGCTCTGTTAACAACATTTGAGTTTCAAGCCAGAACTTTCTATGAGATGAATGGCTATCAGGTAGTAGGTGAAATAAAGGATTATCCTCCTGGAACTTGCTATTATACGATGGTGAAATCGCTTGTAAGCTAATTAACAAAATACTTGAGACAGTCCATTACTTTTGAGGGGGCAAGCCGGTGCGGTTATATCATGTAAGTGAAGAAGACCATATTGAACTATTTAAACCTCGAAGTCCTACTCGAATGGATTTGGATCAAACAAAGAAATTTGTGTGGGCAATTAATGACAAATGCCTGCCGAATTTCTTAACGCCTAGGAATTGTCCGCGTGTTTGTTATCATGTTGGACCGAATACTTCGGAAAGTGATAAGCAAACCTATTTATCAGCCAAATCCTCTTCACATATGATTGTCATTGAGAACAAATGGTTTGAAACGATGAAGAATACGAACTTGACCCTGTATGAATTTGATACAAGGCAGTTTACACTTCAGGATGACAATGCTGGTTACTACATAAGTGAAACGACACAAATTCCGATTGCGAAATTTGAAGTGATTGATTTATTTCAAGCATTATCTTCAAGGAATGTTGAATTACGTGTTGTAAATAACTTGTGGGATATTAGTGATGAGATCCAACAAACAAGCTTCAAGTGGTCAATGTGTAGAATGGGATTTGCTCAAGGAAGAGAAGACGTATGAGACGTACCATAATAACGCTTATCCATTAAAAAGCTCAGTTTCCTCGCCAAGAGGAAGACTGAGCTTTTGATTTTATTGATAATTAATTATCGCAGGATTAGGATCGAGCTTCAACACCTCTTCAGGTGACAGCACTGGCTTGTCCTTATTATAGAAGATCTTAAATCCACCATACTGTACCGGGTCATTGCGAACGAACTTGCGATAGAGCGACATTTTAGTTGCGTAGTCACCATACCCATCGAAATTAAGAGCAACTTCAACGTTGTCAGTTGGTTTAATTTTCTGTTTGTTTGTGACGGCATGATCTGTAAATTGGTGAACAAGCACAATCTTATCAGGTAAATTCTGTTCTTCCACGAGATTGGATACGTATTCTACAACTTCTTGAACTTCAGCGCCGTCCACACTACCGAGATCGACGCCTGGTGTTTGGCCTTCATCGACGTGGAATTCTGTATCAATTGCAACGTGGACGTAAGGAAGCTTCAGCCATTTCTCAAGTAACTTCACCTGATGAAGAGCGGTGTCACGTCCAAGCTGAACGTCAAGCATAAGTAGTGCATTGTTATCCTTCGCAAGCTTTGCGTATTCATCGATGTCTGACTCAGAGGTCATATGATAATATAATCCATTAGGTCCTGGATCACGCTGAGCAATTGTCGTAATCAGTTCGATTGTAGGAATCGCAGGGTGAGATGGATCAGCATCTGAGTACGCCTGCGTTTGTTTTTTTAATTTAGACATTAGTGCATCTGGTTCCATTTCACCGAGGATGCCCATTTTCGTCGAATTTGGTTGTCCATAATAGGCAACAAGCCGATAGTTCTTTAAAAGACCGTCCGTTTGATCGGTCGTTCCTTCTATTAACGTTTGTCCAACAGGGGTGCTTCTTGTACGATCGGCCCCATGAGCTTCAACAACAGGCATCTTGGCTAATTCTTCTTTGGACATCGTTTCCTCTAAAGGTTTTGCATTCTCTGATGGTTTCATCGGTTCAAATGGTTGTTGTGATTCTTCTTCTGGCTGAGTGGTTGCTTCTCTCGTGTCTTCTTCGTTCAATGCTTGTTGTTCTGACTTCTTATCATCCTTATTGGATGAAGTGGCGGTAGAGTCAGAACAAGCAGAGATGATCGCAACGAGTGCAATAAGAAGTAGCAGGTAGAAATTCCTCATGTTGTTCACTTCCTTATATCATTTATAGTGATGTATTTCGATTGAAATAATTCCACAATTCTAACACATAAAAACTGGTTTTTAGTGTATTAAAGTAAAAATAGGTCGAAATAAGTGGTTGAAGGAGACAAGGTATTGAACTTGTCAAAAACTACATAATTAATGCCCATCCTCATGAGTATTTTGATTTTTAAATTCTGTCGAAAAATGTCTTGCTTTAATTCGGGTTATTTGTATAATAAAAGTATAGAAATTTCAGAAAATTAAAAGAACGAATAAGGGGCGAATGGGGTATGGCGGAATTTATGAATGGTATGGTTGATGCATGGAATGGCATTCTTTGGGGTTATGTTCTAATCGCAGGACTACTCGGAATCGGGATTTACTTTACGGTCGCTTCACGGTTTGTGCAGTTTCGTTTTATTGGGGAAATGGTAAGAGTACTTGGAGAAAAGCCGGAGTTTAAAGATGGTTCGAAGAATATATCGCCGTTTAAATCATTCTGTGTTGGCGCAGCTACTCGTATAGGAACTGGTAACTTAGCGGGTGTTGCGGTAGCAATTACGCTTGGTGGTCCCGGTGCTATCTTCTGGATGTGGATTGTAGCACTTCTAGGTGGAGCGACGGCATTCATTGAAAGTACGTTGGCCCAGGTATACAAAATCAAAGATTCGAAAGCGTTTCGTGGTGGACCTGCCTATTACATAGAAAAAGGTCTCAAGAAAAGATGGTTAGGTATTATCTTCGCAGTATTAATTGCGATTACATTCGGACTCATATTTAATTCAGTTCAAAGTAACACGATCGCGCTAGCATTTGAAAACGCGTTTGGTATGAATCGCCTAGTTGTTGGTTTAATCATTACAGCTGTTACAGGGTTAGTTATCTTCGGTGGTGTCCACCGTATTGCAAACTTATCAAGTGTAATCGTTCCTGTAATGGCCGTTCTTTATCTAACCATCGCAACAGTTGTCATGTTCATGAATATCACAGAATTACCTTCTGTTATTGCATTAATCGTTAAAAGCGCGTTTGGTTTTGAACAAGCGGTTGGTGGTGCAATTGGTGCTGCAATCATGAATGGTGTAAAACGTGGGTTGTTCTCTAACGAAGCTGGTATGGGTAGTGCGCCAAACGCAGCAGCTACTGCAACGACTTCACACCCAGCGAAGCAAGGTCTTATTCAATCATTAGGCGTATTTGTGGATACAATTCTTGTGTGTTCTGCTACGGCATTTATCATCTTACTTGCTCCTCAATTCAGAACTGGTGAAGTATCTGGTATCGAATTGCTTCAGAATTCTCTTGATTCACACATTGGTGGATGGGCAGCAATCTTTATCTCAGTGGCAATCTTCCTATTCGCATTCAGCTCAATTATAGGTTCTTACTACTATGGAGAAACGAACATTGAGTTTATCAAGGAAAGCAAGAAAGCGATTCTCGGTTACCGTGTTGCTACGATGGCATTCGTATTGATTGGTTCTGTTTCTAGTCTAAGTCTTGTATGGAAAATGGCAGATCTATTCATGGCTCTAATGACAGTAATTAACCTGATTGCGATCGGAATGTTAGCGAAAGTCGCAATGAAGGTATTGAAGGATTACGAAACGCAACGTAAGGCAGGAAAGAACCCTGTTTTCAACCCTACTGCACTTGGAATTGAGGGAACAGAGGCATGGGACGAAAAGCGTGAAGAGAAGAAAGTGGCAGGATAATCCCAACGAGTTTTGAAAGAGCCTGTAGATCAGGCTCTTTTTCTTGGCCATAATCAAAATCTCGGTTTAGTACTAAATAAAAAAGCAATGGAAGGCGTAGCCCTCTATTGCTTTCGACTAATTCTTATTAAAATAATCACTAACCATGCGTCTGTGACTGCCTACCATATTTTCAGGTAGCTCATCAAAGGAGAAATATTTGCATGACAAGCTTTCATCTGGATTTGCTTTGATCGATCCTGAACACTCATCAGTGTAGTAGGCAGTTGTAACAGAATAGAACTCATCGCCATTATCAGCTTTAGTGAAAAATGCTTCTCCAGAGTAAAGTTTGAAGAGAGTAAGATTTTCAACAGTTAAACCAGTCTCTTCAAAAGTCTCTCTTGTAGCCGTTTCTTCTGTTGATTCACCAGGTTCCATTAATCCCCCAGGCAAGCCCCATCTCTTACTCCGTTCATTCCGTAACTGCAGGAGGATCTCGTCATTCTTGTTAAGGATCAATGTCACTGCACCAACAAGAATGAGCGGGCGGTGGCCAACCAAATCACGTAGCTCTTTTACGTAGTTCAAATGAATTCCCCCTCCAACCTATTATAAAGGAAGATCTCTTTTTGAGAAGAGAATGATACCAAGTGCGTATAGAGCTGTCCCAAGAATGAATAGAAACGTGACAGAAGGCCAAATCTCGACAGAACCTCTTGCAATTTCAACCGGCCTAAATGTTGCGAATAGAGAGAGATTTACCAACCAATCGAGCTTGTCACTCATTTTTCCTATCAGATCCATACCATAGAATACTATTGTTATTAATCCTGATATTCCAAGTGCTTGGCGTTCATCATTTAGTAATGAAGAGAAGAGAAAAGAGTAGGCGGAAATGGCATAGAACAATAACAATCCAACAAGATTCACTTTAATAAAAGTCATAGCCTCAAACGGTTTATTGTCGATCAATAGTTCCGTCCCAATTACACCTGCAAGCATTGTTGTTAAAGCAATAATGAGCAGACCTGTTATTAGCACTAGACTTTGAGTAAAGGCAACCTTCTTTCTGGAATTAGGTGTGGCTAGAATATAGGCCATCGAGCCCCGATCAATAAGTCGCGCCATGAGTTGGGAGGATGTCATTAAAGAGAAAATCGAAAGGATAACAATATACAATAAGCCGTAATATTCCCCAGCAATAAAGTCACTAACGTGCTGAAAACCACCTTCCATTCCGAAAGCAGCTAAGAAACTATCAGGCATAGAGTCCATTAATTCATTGAGGCCTGGCGCGTCTGCAACAGAAGGGTAGATGCCTATTATAAGAAGTAAATAAAGGGCAGATCCAATCGCATAGCTTGAGATTGATTTAGCGTGGACCTTAAGCATTTTGAAGTATAGCGTCATGTTCATATTTGCGCCTCCCTGTCATAGTAATTCAGAAAGACGTCTTCAAGGTGCTGTTCATGAAGATCGATGTTAAGGATCTCATAAGCTCCAAGTACTTGTATAAATTGATTGTAATCTCCCTGCACTGCAATTTCAGCTCGGTTATCGCTAACAGAAATCACGTTAAGGTGATTTCTCACTTGTTGCGCTTCTTCGGCAGAACTGAAAGTGACTTCAAACAACCTTCTCTGTTTCTGCTGAAGAGCATGGATGTTTTCAACAACGACAATTTTGCCATCTTTAATAATAGCAGCTCGATCGCAAGTTCGTTCAATTTCTGAGAAACTATGAGACGACATAAGAAAAGTGGTGCCTTTATCTTTCAGTTCGCTGACAATATCAATAAAGATTCGTTGCATGAGAGGATCAAGACCTGAGGTGGGTTCATCGAGAATAACTACTTCAGGTTGATGCATAAAAGCGGCAACAATCCCTACTTTTTGTTTCATTCCTTTGGACATTTTTCGTATAGGTGTTTTAACATCAAGTTGAAGTCGTTGAATCAATTCATCACGGTAGTTCGTTTGTTTCAGACCTCGCATGCCACCAATTAGTTTAAGAAATTCTATTCCATCCATCCCATCAAGAAAAGCAATCTCACCTGGAAGATACCCAACCCGTTCCTGGATCTTTGCAGCATCTTTCCACGTATCCATTCCAAAGATAGAAGCAGATCCACTGGTTGGTTTCATAAAGCCCATTAAATGACGAATCGTCGTAGACTTACCAGCTCCATTTGGTCCAAGGAATCCAAACACTTCACCTTTTGGAATGGAGAAACGAACATCAAATATACCTTTTCCATTAGAGAACTCTTTCGTTAAACCATTTAATTCAATCATAAGGTTCCCCCTCAATTGTTTTTGGACGTTAATCATACTTATCTTTCACTTTAAGAATAAATGACAAAATGTCGATATACCAGGAGCATGTCGAAATGAATTATTGAAAGGTATCTTCAAGTTTTTCTTATTTCTAGTCTCTTTTCTATAGACGATTTTCGTAAAGGTTGTTGCTTTTGAAAGAATTTTTGTATTAAGAATCAAACTCAGCTGATTGGAGCGGAAGGATGCTCGACTCCTGCGGGACTAGCGGGGCAGGTGAGACCCCACAGGCGCGAAGTTCTTGCGCGCCGAGGAGGCTTACCGCCCGCCCCGCGGAAAGCGAGTATCCTTGAGCGGAAATCAACCACTACTTTTATAGAATCAATGTTTTATGGGTTAATGGGTAAATTGAAAGGCAACGACCAGTCATAATTCTGAATTACCGTTCATAAACTAAATGTGTGTAAATTTTCACAAAATTTTAACAGTTTGTAACGTATTCTTACCCATTCCTATTGTATAATGAAGTCATCCAGAGGGAAAGTTGGTGAATTCTGTTGAAGAAACTAAAGAAATTGACTTTTAAGCAGCTAGTCGATCAAAATAGAGCAGAACTTCTAAAGAATGAAAAAGAACTTGCTGAGATTGAAAAACGAATTGATAATAAACACGTATAGTAGTTGAAAAAGCAGCCTGCAGGCTGCTTTTTTGTATGTAGAGGCCAATAAATCCTGTGCTAAAATAACGATAAGGAGGCGACCTAGTTGTGAAATTACTTAGCATAAATGTAGGCAAACCAATTGAAACGGATTATAAAGGAAAGAACATTGAAACAGGAATTTACAAAAAGCCAGTAAGCGAAAAGGTATATGTATCTCGTGAACAAGTAGAAGGAGATGGGCAGGCGGATCTTGTTCATCATGGTGGTTCCGAAAAAGCGATATGTGTTTATCCTAAAGAGCATTATTCGTACTGGGAAAAGAAGTTACAATGTCAATTGAAGCCTGGCGCGTTTGGTGAGAATTTCACCGTTTCTGGTGTAGATGAGAATGAAGCACATATTGGAGATATTTACAGAATTGGTGAAACGAGAGTTCAGGTGAGCCTTCCAAGGCAGCCTTGTTTCAAGCTTGCGAAGAAGTTTGAGGTCGACAATATGCATCTTTTTGTGATGGAAAATGGTTATAGTGGCTATTATCTCCGTGTGTTGGAGGAAGGCTATGTTAAGGAAGAGGATGACATAGTGGTTGAACATCGACCATCTCATGGGGTAACGGTCGCGCTTATTAATCGATTAACGTATCATGATAAAAATGACCGAGTAGGTCTTGAACAGGCAATGCTTGCGAAAGAACTATCGGAGAGCTGGTATAACAAGTTAAGTAAACAGTTAAGCGCGCTATGACAGCGCGCTTTTACTTTTTGGCCATCCGATAATAGAAGATGATCAACATGATAATCGTAATGATCGTAACACTATATTTAACGAGTTGCATAAGCTCCATGGATTTCTCCTCACAAGAAAAGCTGGAACCAAATGGATCCAGCTTCTTTAAATGTTAGACTACTTTTTCTTTCAGTGCTTTTCCTGGCTTAAAGGCAGGTGTTTTAGAAGCCTGAATCAGAATTTCTTCACCTGTTTGTGGATTGCGGCCTTTACGCGCTGAACGTTCTCTTACCTCGAAGTTACCAAAGCCTACTAGTTGAACCTTTTCACCTTTGGCAAGTGCCTCAGCAATCGTATCCATCAATGTGTCTACCACTCTCGCAGTATCTTTTTTTGACAGTTCAGCTCTTTCTGCAACAGTTGATAGTAGTTCTGCTTTATTCATCACATTCATCCTTTCTGATTTTGCTAGTTTCATTTCTATAGCTCCATTTTCACCAGCCTATCGCGTTTTTATACATTGAATTCCTGATTTAATTGCATAAAAAAAGAGATTCTAAAGCGAATCTCTGGCTCGTTTGTTAACTTAGTAGTTGGAAAGTTGTTTGTACTCTTTTTCGAGGTCAGTCAGCGTGCAGTGATATAGATGTTGATCTGCGGTAGAATAAGCTCCTGCTTCAATTAGTTTAGAGATGTAATAGTGACGTCGTTGTTCAAGAGCTTTTCTAAGCTGATTTACTTCCATGAGCACAACCTCCTTATCAATTTTTTATTCCCAGTATGTCCTGAGTTCATGCTCTTTAATCGGAATCTGATGTGACAGAAACGACAATTTTTCAGTTCGTTGTATATAAGAGCGATCGTTGCTTACTACATAGATAAAGGATGTTAATAAATGAATAAGAAACAAATCGTACAAGCCATAGAGGCGATTCAATGGGATTATGAAGAAGCTCTTGTACCTGAATCTATTCACTATATTCAAAAAGATGACGTTGTGATGATAAAAAATGAAAATTCAACGAGTATTTATGCAAATAAAGTGATTAGATTCGATAAAAGTTATGACGAAATTGACGAAGTGTTTGCTTTTTTTGAAGGATGTCCATTTTCATGGTGGGTTCGTGTAGATTCACAATCTAGTGAACTTGAAGCTGAGTTAGCTAAACGAGGAATGTGTCATCTCGATACCTATATTGGGTTAGCGAAGGAACTTCATAAGAAAGAGAAAGAGGTCGATTCAAAGTACATTTATCAAGAAGTAACAACAGAAAAGGGTGCTCTTCTGCACGCTCAAGTAGCGAGTGAAATATGGGGTTATGATAAAAAAGCGGAACAGGCTGCCTTCTCTGAAAGAATGAATTATGTAAAGCTTCCTAATCGACGAGGAGGATATATGGTTGTGCTTGATGAGCTGCCTATCGCATACTCAAATTATCGTTACAGTCACGATTACTCTGTTCTTTATTTGAATGGATCAGGCGTTATCGAATCGTATAGAGGAAAAGGGGTCTATCGTGAAATGGTTGCAAGAAGATTAAACGAAGCAATCCGAAAAGGATGTCATCTCGTAGTGACCCAGGCAAAGCAGGGAACGTCTGAGCCAATTCTGAAAAAAGTTGGTTTCATCGAGTATGCAACGTATAAACAATTTGTAACAAATCATAAAGGATAGAGCCACTTCTCTAACTAGTAAAATAGAACGAAAGCTGCTAAGAAATTAGATGGGAAAATAGACCATAAAGGACTGGACAGACAAGCCTCTTTTATCAGATAATTCTGGTAAAGGAAAGGGAGGCGCTGATTATTAGTGAAATAAAGTTAATACCATTTGTAGTTAATGCTGTCGTAAAACAAGCTGATGCTCTTCCAGATGGCGTTGAGATGATTCAAGCTCCTGCTATCTGGGATGCAGCTCAAAAAGGGAAAGATAGAGTTATTGCAATTGTTGATACAGGCTGTCAGATCGACCACCCTGATCTTCAATCTCGTATCATTGACGGTAGAAATTTCACAAAAGATTTTGGGGGAGCCAAAGACCGTTTCGATGATAATAACGGTCATGGAACGCACGTTGCTGGAACGATTGCGGCAGTAGGAGGAGCCAAGGGTGTAAAAGGTGTAGCACCTGATTCCAAGCTTTTAATCGTGAAGGTGCTTAATGGAGCAGGTAGCGGATCTTATCAATCAATTATTGAAGGTATTCGTTATGCAACGGATTGGAAGGGTCCAAATGGTGAGCGCGTTAACGTGATCTCAATGTCCCTTGGTGGACCGTCGAATTTGCCTGAGCTACATGAAGCCATTAAGGATGCTGTTAACCAAAATATATCTGTTGTATGCGCAGCTGGTAATGAAGGCGATGCACGAGAGGATACGCCTGAATTTGCATATCCAGGTGCTTACAATGAAGTAATCGAAGTAGGAGCGGCTTCATTTCAAAGAACGCTTGCGCCATTTTCTAACACAAATAATGAGATTGATTTAATTGCACCAGGAGTTAATATACTATCCACATACCCTGGTGGTGAATATGCTGTACTCTCTGGAACGTCTATGGCAACACCGCATGTTTCAGGTGCTTTAGCGCTTATAATGAACGTATCGGAAAGCGAATTCAAGCGTTCGTTAAGTGAAGCTGAGATTTATGCCCAGTTAATCAGAAGGACTATTCCAATGGGATCTACAAAGCAAGCTGAAGGTAATGGACTGCTTGCATTAGGTATAATTAAACAGTTGGAATCACTGTTTAGTATCTATACTACAACGTGGAATAAGCAAGAAGTGAAAAACGAAGAAGCAACTAAATCGAAGTGATATTTAGAAGACCCTTTTAACGAAAGGGTCTTCTTTTCAATAGGCTGTTTTCTAAAAGATTGTTTTCAAAGATTTTTCTATAGAGAACCCCACTTAGCTGATTGGAGCGGAAGGTGATCGACTCCCGCGGAAAGCGAGCATCCTGGAGCACTGCGGCTCTTATAGCAACAAAGTATACGAAAAGAGCCTTCCATTAAAACAAAAAATCCCTCTGCGCTATGCACAGAAGGAAGTTTCTTAAATCGGAAGAACGTAGAACAACACACAGAAGAAATGAGCTAACGTTCCTCCTACAACAAATAAATGCCAGACAGCATGGTGATACTTAAAAGCTCTCCAAACGTAGAAGATAGCACCAATCGTATAAAGAACTCCTCCGATGATTAGAAGCAACATACCGTTCGGATGTAGATTCTGAGTCAGAGGGTTCCAGGCTAGAACAATCAGCCAACCCATTAGTACATATAGAATGGTAGAAATAAATAGAAACTTTTTCACAAAAAATGCTTTAAATACCGTTCCTGCTATCGCAAGTCCCCATACGATTCCAAATAGCGTCCAGCCGAGAGGGCCTTCAATGACGATGAACAAAAATGGCGTATATGTTCCAGCTATAAAAAAATAGATGGATGAGTGGTCAAGTATTTCAAAAAAGTCTTTCGCTCTTCCTTCGGGGAAGCTATGCACAAGAGTGGATGCTGTATATAGCAATAGCATCGTTGCTCCAAAGAGTGTGAAGCTAACAATGTGCCACGCAGTTCCATAACGTGATGCAAAAACAATTAAAATGACAAGGGCAGCAATACTAATTAGAGCGCCAATTCCATGAGTAATATAATTCGCACGCTCTTCACCAACACTAAACGTATGAGTTGTCATAATTCGCATCATTCCTTTAAATCAGTTACAAGCAGTATACAACATGGAATCATGTTAGTCATGTTAAGAAAGCCTTAATTCTTCTTCTTTCTTAATTTTTCGGCTTCATTTAATAAATGATATGTGTAGAAATCCTTTTCCTCTATTTGTTCTGTTACGGCTTCCATTACGAGAAACTCCTCAGCAATTTCCTCCCGAACAGACCCTAGAAGTTTCTCACTATCAGACGTTACCAATTTGTTTTTTGGATCCATCATTATAAATACGCTCCTTTACCAAATGAATGATAGTATCATTCTGCCTAAGGAAGCGGAATTTATTCGGAGAAGGAAGAATTTCGCAATGAACACAAGATGTTTCTTAAGTTTTGGCTCTTTTCTCAATGATTGTAATGTCTACGAAAACAGTCTTATTTTTTTACGATGGAACGATAAACGTGGTATCCACTTGTTGATACACCAATTGTTCCAGCGCCTGGAAAGACGCTATCTCCACAAAGCCACAAACCATTTATTCCAGTTCTGTGAGAGAGGCTGTTAAATAAACTATATTCATTTGTTTGAGGAAAGCCACCAACCATTCCTTTTGGTCTTTTTGTGAACCTTTCCCAGGCGCGAGGAGCACCTGTCATCTGCAACTCAATGCCATCCCTTACTTGAGGAATAACTCGTTCAATACCTGACAACATTTTTTCAGATAACGTTTCTTTGTATTTGTCATATTTCTCTTTCGTATCCCAATGATGGAGCTCAGTATGTGTACTAACGGTTAGTGTTCGAAATCCTTTGGGAGCACGATTTATATCATTCGATTTGGAGAGCGAAAGAAAAAGGTGGTTACCTTCTGTCATTGACCCGTCCGATAACACCTGATTGAAGAGAGCGGTATACTCTGGAATGACCTTTTCATTTAGAGCAAAGTACATTGTAAAAGCACCCCACTGCGCAATTTTGCTCCTTTTCACTAGCTTAGCAGGCAGCTGTTTCTGGAGAGGTTCTGGGAGAAGGGGAACGAAACCCTGTATAGGTAAGTTACAAACTAGATGATCTGCTCGCCAGCTTTCACCTTTCTGATCTACTGCAACCCACCGTCCGTTTTCTTTTCGTATCGTTTGAATTTGTTTTCTTCTGTAAGTTCTTCCACCATTATCTTCAATAAATTTCTGAAGCGTTTCTGCTATTCTGTATAATCCGCCTTCGGTATAATAGGCCCCCTCATGATAAATATCGAGAGCAAGCGCCCCCATCAAAGCAGAGCAATCCAGACTAGTTGTTTGCATACTATCAATTAATTGGCCATCAATAAAATGCCGAAACGAATCAGCTCTATCTAAATTGTGTTTTTTTAAAAGATCGCCCACTGTTTTTCGTAGATATGGCAAAAGACTTGGAGTACCAGGCTTTAGAGAAAGTATTAGCTTTTTCCACTCAGAAAGGGTAACGGGAGGAACAACAGGGAGCGGCTCAATTAATTTCCTGACTTCAGCACCGATCTTCCAAACTTCTTTATAAAAGGAGATGATTTGACTAGCGTGTTTTGGAAATTGAGATGAACACTCGGAAAGGTGTCGATTACGATCAGCATAATAAGGCATAACAAGACTACCGTTATAAACTCTCATAATTTCGTCAAGTGCAAGAGCAGGAAAAGACAAATTCAGCTCTTCGAAAATGCGGTGATGAATGCCACCTTTTTCAAAACCCATTCCCATCGTAGCACCAACTGGAAACAGAAACTTCCCTCTACTGAACTTGCCTGCAGAGCCACCCCATTCATTTGAAGCTTCTAATACTGTAACGTTGTGGCCATCTTTCGTAAGCAAAGCACCGGCAGTCAATCCACCAATTCCGCCTCCAATAATGATAATTTCCAAAGTAATCCCCCCATGGTGTACGAAACTTCTTTTATTTTCTATTATAAACGTAGCACTCCCTACAATCATGTATCAATGTGTGTAGCTTATGCTCACAACAGTTGTTTTACAGTAGAATGATATGAAAATTCCATGTTTGTACCATGGTACTTGTCCAGCCAACTCTTACAACAGAACATAAGATAAGGTAAGAGTGAGGTTAGGTCCCCCCCTTCGCAAAACTCACTCTATGTGGCCCATATTAAGTCAGGGATTTCCCTGGCTCTTTTTTTATTCCCTAACAACATCCTTTTTGAAAGGCTCTTTCTTAAGGAAAGAGTTGGTTTTGAATGAGTTTTGTTAGAAAGCCACACTTCGCTAATTGGAGCATCCTGGAGCGGAAATTAACTCTCTCCTATAGGAACCATGTCAACGAAAACAGTGTTATCTTTAACAGGATTCGACTGTTTCCAACGTTCTGCCCTCTATCACACTAGAGTTTCTACGAATCTTCTTAAAGAAGGGGGAATGACCTTGCTAGAAATTATCGAAATAGGGAAAAACGAACACGGTCGTGAGTTAACCATCCGTGAGTTGATTAAGAAACTTGAAGAACATCCTCTTGACCCTGACTTTGAGCAAAACGGAAATTTCATTTTTCCATATCAACCCATTCGAGATGCTAAAAGATATGCTGGTTGTAAAGCATTCTTCGGAGACTTTGCTATGATTTCATGTCGCTTTTTTATTGTGACAGATGAGAAAGTACTCATTGAAGAATTGATAATAGCGATTAAAAGAAATCAGGAACGAATTGATTATGGAAGGTTACGTGATCTACAGATGAACGGGAGAGTATCACATTGACTATGTTATAATCAGGATATTCTGCGCGTGATTGGAGTGATTGAAATGAGTATAGAAACACTTCAGGAACAAGTCGATGGGTTAATGGAAAAGTATACAGAACTGCTCCTAGGTGACAGTAATGATGAACTTAAGGAGAAAGTGAAACTCTGGGCCATGTACACACATCTATCAAAGACAATGCCACCGCTTGCAAAGCATTGGAATCAAACATACCCTGAAGCGAAAGATGCGATGAAAGAGCTAGTGTCTGAAATCAAGACCATGAATGAAGAGCATCGCAAAGCACAGGAAAATAGTAAATCAGATTAAAGAAATCAGGGGATCCTGGTTTCTTTTTTTTGTTGGCTCTTTTCTAAAAGATTGCCGATTTTGTAAGAGGTTTTATATTATTAAGCTCACACTTCAAAGTTGATTGTAGCTCCAGGTGCTCGACTCCCGCTAATCCCGCAGGAGTCGAGCACCTGGAGCGCAAATCAACCACTACACTCATGGCAACAATGTCTACGAAAACAGCCTTTTTGATTGTAGAGTTCGGTAAAGTTGAAAACACTATTTTGATAAGGGCATTTAAAGTATCAACTGTGCAAGGAATGAAATATACTATTCTATCTCTATGTTTTTAGATTTGTTATTGACGGGTATTGTTATATAAAACAGTCATTATTTAACAAAATTAATTCAAGAGAAAATCTATCAAATATAGACCTATTCATAGCATTACATGGTAGAATAGCATTGAAGGCGAAATATGGCGGTTTTTGGGTTTATATGCCGTTTTTCTCCACTATATATTTTTATGATGCTATGAATGCGTTTTCATGGAGGGGTTATGATGGAACAAGCAATGCGTAATTTCTTTTTATACATGGGGAAGAACAAGGTAGCCACTAAAGTAGCTAAGAGATACGGTATGCGTTTCGGGGCAAGTCGTTTTGTAGCGGGGGCTTCTCTCGATAGCTCTGTTCATGCGATTAAGAAGCTAAATCAAAAAGGTCTATCTGTCACAATAGATCACCTTGGTGAATTTGTCGATAACGCAGCAGAAGCTGATGAAATGACAAAACACTGTATTGAAGCGATTGAACGAATTGCTGCAGAGAACCTGGATTCACAGCTTTCTCTTAAATTAACGTCAATGGGACTCGATATTGACTATGATATGACATTAAAAAATATGCGAAGAATTCTAGAAGCTGCCGATAAGCACGATGTCTTTGTCACAATTGATATGGAAGATTTCGAAAGATGCGGTAAGACGATTGAGATCTTTACTGAGCTTAAGAAAGAGTTTGAAAACATTGGTACAGTGCTTCAGGCCTATCTATATCGAGTAGCTGACGATGTAGCAAATCTGAATGAACTTTCTCCTAATTTAAGACTTGTAAAAGGTGCTTATAAGGAGTCTCCTAAAGTCGCTTTTCCAGACAAAAAAGATGTTGATCAGAACTTTAGGAAGATTATAAGAATGCATTTATTAAATGGGAACTATACTGCGATTGCAACTCACGATGACCAAATTATCGAATACACGAAGAAGCTTGTTAAGGAATATAATATTCCCCGAAGTCAATTTGAGTTTCAAATGTTATACGGTATTTGTGTGGATCGCCAGGAAGATCTTCTTAAAGACGGCTATAAAATGAGAGTGTACGTTCCTTATGGGAAAGATTGGTATGGATACTTTATGAGACGTCTTGCTGAACGTCCAGCAAACGTAGCCTTTGTTCTAAAAGGAATGATGAAATAAAAGAGAGCGGGCCAATGTCCGCTTTCAACCATTTTTGAAAAAGAATGAAATTTGTCAAAAAAATCCTCGCATTATATTGCTAAATTTCAGAATATATTTTATAGTATAAACAGAGGAAATAATCTCGCTCTTTTTTTTGAACTAAAAATGAATGAGCATTCATTCAACAGGGGAGGTTCGCTATGACACGTAGCATTCATAAAGTCGCTGTATTAGGAGCAGGAGTAATGGGATCAGGCATTGCCGCCCACCTGGCGAATGTAGGAATACCAAGTCTTTTATTAGATATTGCACCAAAAGAACCGAATGAAAAAGAAAAAGCAAAGGGCCTGACGCTTGAAGATCGGGCAGTTCGAAACCGCCTCGCAGCTGATGCGATTGAGAAGCTGAAGAAGCAAAAGCCAGCACCACTTTCTAAGAAAGACCATATTCAATTAATTGAAGCAGGGAATATGGAAGATGACATGGAGCGACTCAAAGAAGTTGATTGGATTATTGAAGTTGTAGTTGAAAATCTAGAAATCAAAAAGAAAGTATATAAAAAAGTAGATGAATGCAGACGTCCTGGAACGATTGTTAGCTCAAACACCTCAGGTATTTCCGTTGAGGCAATGGCTGAAGGGCGATCCGAGGATTTCAGAAAGCATTTTCTAGGCACACACTTTTTTAATCCGCCTCGTTATTTAAAGCTTCTTGAAGTGATCCCAACGAAGGACACTAATCCTGAAGTGCTTTCATATATGAAAACATTTGGTGAGGATGTTCTTGGTAAAGGTGTAGTAGAAGCCAAGGATACGCCAAACTTTATTGCCAATCGAATTGGAACATACGGTCTTCTTGTAACGGTTAGGGAGATGTTAGCTCGTAATTTCTCAGTTGGAGAAGTTGACTCGATAACAGGTCCAGCTATAGGACGACCAAAAAGTGCAACATTTAGAACGCTTGACGTTGTAGGACTTGATACATTTATCCACGTCGCGAATAATGTTTACGATCAAGTTGAAGGTGATGAGAAAGAAGTTTTCCGCATTCCTGACTTTATGCAACAAATGAAGGAACAAGGATGGATTGGAGCTAAAGCAGGGCAAGGCTTCTTTGTAAAGAAAAAAGGAGCAAAAGGAAGCGAAATTCTCGAATTAAACCCTTCTACTATGGAATATGAACAGAGACAGAAGTTGAAGACGGCGTCTGTAGAGGCAAGTAAGCAGGCCAAATCCAAAGCAGATAAACTGAAAGCGCTTGCGTATGCGAATGACCGTGCCGGTGAGTTAATCTGGAACATTATGAAACCTGTATTGCTTTATTCTGCTGAGAAGGTATATGAAATTGCAGATGATATCGACGCAGTAGACCGTGCCATGAAATGGGGCTTTGGCTGGGAGATGGGTCCTTTTGAAACATGGGATGCACTTGGAGTTGAAAAGTCAATTGCACGTATGAAGGATGAGGGTGAAACGATTCCTACCTGGGTAGACGAGATGCTCGCTTCAGGTATTACATCCTTCTACAAGCAGGAAGGTGGAAGTCAATCATTCTACCATAAAGGTGATCAAAAGAACGTTGTAGAGAGTAAGAAAATTATTCACCTTAAAGGGCTAAAAGCTCAGGATCGGGTGATTAAAAAGAACACAGGTGCCACGCTTCTTGATCTTGGAGATGGCGTAGCTGGACTTGAATTCCACTCACCAAACAATGCGATCGGAATGGATATTCTCCAAATGATTAACGAGGCAGTTGATGAAACGGAGAAAAATTTCGAAGGGCTTGTAATTGGTAACCAAGGGAAAAACTTCTGCGTTGGAGCTAACGTTGCTTATATGTTGATGGAGGCTCAGGATGATAACTTCTTCGAAATCGAAATGGTTGCAAGAAAGTTCCAACAGTCAATGGGACGTATTCGTTACTCGAAGAAACCAGTCGTTGCTGCACCTTTCCAGATGGCACTTGGTGGCGGGGCAGAAGTTTGTATGCCTGCTGCATCCATTCAAGCATCACTTGAAACCTATATGGGACTTGTCGAAGTAGGCGTTGGAATAATTCCTGGCGGAGGCGGTAATAAAGAGCTTTACTTGCGCCAGCTTGAACAAATTCCTTCTGGCGTAAATGTGAACCTAACCGATATTGCAGCAAACGTGTTTGAAACAATTGCAATGGCGAAGGTTTCAACTTCCGCACATGAAGCACAGGAACGAGGGTTTATTCGTCCACAAGACGGCATTAGTGCAAATGCAGATCATGTTCTCCATGATGCGAAAGAAAAGGTGCTTTTCCTTGCTGAGCAGGGATATCAGCCACCGGTAGCTAAGAAGATTCCTGTTGCTGGAGAAGCTGGATACGCAGCTATGGTAATGGGAGCGAAAACGATGAAGTGGAGCGGCTACTTATCAGATCATGATTTGAAAATCGCAGAAAAGCTTGCGCACGTCATTGCGGGCGGAAAAGTTAAAGAAGGCACTTATGTAGATGAGCAATATCTTCTAGATCTTGAGCGTGAAGCGTTCCTCAGCCTGCTAGGAGAGCCAAAAACGCAAGCAAGAATGCAGCACATGTTAGTAAAAGGAAAACCGCTGCGCAACTAGTATGGAGGAGGGAAGTTTGATGAAAGAAGCAGTTATTGTATCTGGTGCTAGAACACCTGTTGGAAAAGCAAATCGTGGAACCCTTGCTGAAATGCGTCCCGACGACCTAGGAGCGATTACGGTTGCCGAAACGTTGAAGCGTGCGGGTGGATATGATGGTGAGATAGATGATGTCATTATGGGATGTGCCATTCCGGAAGCAGAACAAGGGCTAAATGTAGCTCGAATGATCAGTGCACGAGCAGGGCTTGCTGAGACTGTTCCTGCTATTACAATCAATCGCTATTGTTCATCTGGACTTCAAAGCATTGCATATGCATCAGAGCGAATTATGCTTGGTCAATCGGCAACGATCCTTGCCGGTGGTGTAGAAACTATGAGTCTTATCCCAATGGGTGGGCATGTGATTAAACCAAATCCTACTCTTGTACAAGAAAAGCCAGAGTACATTATGGGTATGGGACATACGGCAGAAGAAGTAGCAAGACGCTTTGAAATTAGCAGAGAAGATCAGGATGCCTTTGCTCTAAGAAGTCACCAACGTGCAGCACAGGCAATCAAAGACGGTAAATTTAATGATGAAATCGTACCTGTTGAAGTAACGAAACGATGGGTTGATGAGCAGAACAAACTTCAGGAAAAGAAATTCCTTTTCTCCCAGGATGAAGGCGTTCGTGCAGATACTTCATTAGATGTGCTTGCGAAGTTACGACCTGCTTTTAACGTAAGAGGATCTGTGACTGCCGGGAATTCATCACAAACGAGTGATGGCGCTGCAAGCGTTCTTGTCATGGATCGGGAGAAAGCAGAGAGTGAAGGGCTAGCGCCAATGGCGAAATTCCGCTCCTTTGCAGTTGCTGGTGTAGCACCTGAAATCATGGGTGTTGGACCTATCGAAGCGATACCGAAGGCACTGCGACTTGCGGGTCTTGAGCTATCTGATATTGGCCTTTTTGAATTAAATGAAGCATTCGCCTCACAGTCACTTCAAGTGATCCGGAAACTTGGTCTTGATGAAGACAAAGTGAATGTTAACGGAGGTGCGATTGCACTCGGTCATCCACTCGGATGTACGGGTACGAAGCTTACTCTTAGCCTGATTCATGAGATGAAGAGACGAGGAGAACAGTTCGGTGTCGTGACGATGTGTATTGGTGGCGGAATGGGTGCTGCCGGTGTGTTTGAAATTCTTTAAAGTGAGTATTCATAACGATGAAAAGGGAGGAACACAAGCATGTCTAATACAATGAACAAAATTATTAAAGGTGCGAGCTTTCTAGTCGAGGACCCAACTGCTGAGGACATTTTTACACCGGAGGATTTCTCTGATGAGCATGTGATGATGGGGAAAACGACAGAAGATTTTGTTGTTAAAGAAGTTGTTCCAGAGCTTGATAAGATTGAAGAACACGAATTCGAAATCTCTCGTAAACTTCTAGAAAAAGCAGGCGATCTTGGACTGCTAGGGGCAGACGTGCCTGAAGAATACGGTGGTCTTGGTCTTGATAAGATTAGTTCTTCTGTTATTACAGAAAAGTTCGCTCGCGCTCGTTCGTTCTCATTAAGTTATGGTGCGCATGTTGGTATTGGTTCTCTTCCAATCGTATTCTTTGGTAATGAAGAGCAAAAGCAAAAGTATCTTCCTGGTCTTGCTTCAGGAGCATTGATTGCGGCGTATGCTTTAACTGAGCCAGGTTCTGGATCTGATGCACTTGGTGCGAAAACGACTGCTAAGCTAAATGAAGAAGGAACTCATTACCTTCTAAGTGGTGAAAAGCAATGGATTACAAACTCAGCATTTGCCGATGTTTTTATCGTCTATGCAAAAATTGATGGAGAGCACTTCTCTGCATTCATCGTCGAACGCGATTCGAAAGGACTTTCAACAGGTCCAGAAGAGAAGAAAATGGGTATTAAAGGTTCTTCTACAAGAACACTAATCCTAGATGACGTAGCTGTACCAAAAGAAAATCTTCTTGGTGAAGCTGGCAAAGGTCACGTTATTGCATTTAACATCCTGAATGTTGGTCGTTATAAGCTTGCAGTAGGTACAATTGGTGGGATGAAGCGTGGCATCGAGCTTTCTGCTAAATACGCAACTGAGCGTAAACAATTTAACACACCAATTGCAAAGTTCTCTCTAATCCAAGAGAAGCTTGCGAACATGGCTGTTGCAACTTACGCAACAGAAAGTTCTACTTACCGTACTGGTGGTCTTTTTGAACAGAAGCTAGGGAAGCTCTCTGATGAAGAACAAAAAGATGGCGCGAAAGTGGCTGAAGCTATTGCTGAATATGCCATCGAGTGTTCACTAAATAAAGTATTTGCTTCTGAGGCGCTTGACTACGTAGTAGACGAAGCTGTTCAAATTCACGGTGGATACGGATTTATGTCCGAGTATGAAGTAGAGAAGATGTATCGTGATTCACGAATCAATCGTATTTTTGAAGGAACAAATGAAATTAATCGTCTTCTCGTTCCAGGAACGCTAATCCGTAAAACGATGAAAGGTGAACTGCCATTACTTGAGAAAGCAAAAGCACTTCAAGAAGAGTTGATGATGCTAACTCCTCAAGAGATTGGCGATGCACCGCTTGAGCAAGAGAAGTACCTTGTTGCTATGGCTAAGAAGGTTATGCTAATGGCAGCAGGAACAGCAGTACAGAAATATGGTAAAGCACTTGATAAAGAGCAAGAAGTTCTATCAAACATTGCTGATATCGTGAGCGAAATCTATTCTATGGAATCTGTTGTATTGCGTACGGAAAAAGCATTGAACAAATCAACTGCTGAAAAGCAACAGAATAAGCTACTTCTTACCCAAGTATTCTGTCAAGAATCTTTCAACAGAATTGAGGCACATGCGAAGGAAACATTACTTGCTGTTGAAACAGGTGATACTCTTCGAATGATGATTTCTGCTCTTCGTAAGCTAACACGTTATACACCAATTAACGTTATTGGTAAGAAGCGAGAAATTGCTGCTACTATTCTTAATAACCAGCGTTACACAGTGTAAATAACCTCCAAACCATATTCTCTCTTAATCCCTCCAAGAATTTGGAGGGATTTTTTTACCTCGTTAAGGAAATATAAAGATTGGGGTAAAAAGAGGATTTTTTCTTTGGATGACGAAAGCTACTTTTAGATGCGTCTGAATTTGTCGAACTCCTCACATATGGTAAACTAACGACATCATCACATTGACGTGTTTTAAGGAGGAACAGATTTGGCCATCACATTTTATGCTTATCCAAAATGCGGAACTTGTCGTAAAGCCAAAAAGTGGTTCGCAGAAAATAATATAGAAGTTAATGAAGTTCATATCGTAGAGAATCCACCATCTAAAGATGAGTTAGCACAGTTAGTCGATCATAGTGGACTACCAATCAAAAAGTTTTTTAACACTAGCGGCCAGAAATACAGAGAACTTGGGTTAAAAGATCGTGTTTCCACTGCCACAGAAGATGAGTTGCTTGAATTGTTAGCATCAGATGGTATGTTAATTAAGCGTCCGATCGTAACAGATGGACAAGAAGTAACGGTAGGGTTTAAAGAAGATACATTTGAGGAAATATGGAAACGATAAAATGGTTGCTTATTTAATAATAACTATTATACGATAGTTATTGTAAATAATATTAATAACTTAACTAGAGAAACTATTTCAGGGAGGAATTACAAATGAACTTACCAAAAGATTTTCGCTACTCAGAAGAACACGAATGGGTACAAGTACAAGAAGACGGAAACATCCGCATTGGTATTACTGATTTCGCACAATCAGAATTAGGAGATATTGTTTTCGTGGAGCTTCCAGAAGAAGGCGACACAATTGAATCAGACGAGCCTTTTGGAAGTGTTGAGTCAGTGAAAACTGTTTCCGAACTATATGCGCCAATCTCAGGAAAAGTTCTCTCTGTAAATGAAGAATTAGAAGATAGCCCTGAATTCGTTAACGAATCTCCATACGAAAAAGCATGGATGGTTGTTGTAGAACCAACTGAGCCTTCTCAGATTGAAGAGCTTATGACAGCTGAAGCTTATGAGAAAATGGTAAGCGAAGACTAATAGACCAATCAGCCAGGGAAGAAAAATTTTCATCGTTAACCTTTAAAAGTGCATGTATTTAAAGCTTCTGTCATCTATTTATTAAATGGCTCTTTTCGTATACTTTGTTGCTATAAGAGTGGGGGGTGATTTGCGCTCCAGGATGCTCGCTTTCCGCGGGGCGGGCGGTGAGCCTCCTCGTCGCTTACGCTCCTGTGGGGTCTCACCTGTCCCGCTAGTCCCGCAGGAGTCGAGCACCTTCCGCTCCAATCAGCTAAGTGGGGTTCTCTATAGAAAAACCCTTTAGAAAGAGCCTATTAAATAGCCTAATGACGGTTTTAATGAAACACACTATATATAAGGGGTTGTTATCGATGAATGATCAATCTCGTCCTATGGAAAGAATCGATATTACAAGTAAGGTGTATGGCAAGTTCGATCAGAACTCTATGAACCTTTTCTTAAACAAGGAAAAGATCGGCCGCATCTTATTTACCAATGAGGGGAATCATTATGAATTTTCCGATGGATTTGAATTCGACCAGGATAGGATCTTTCGTTATGAACGCGCGATGGAGAAAAACGGAAGGTATGTAGAAGATTGTGACCTTGGATGGTGTTAGAAAAACCGGCCTATTTGGCCGGTTTTTCTTATGCTTTATTTTTTCTAATGTACTTGATTGTCGTAATAAGACCATTAGGTGAAGGTCTACCAAATGGGCTTGACTGCAGATACTGCGCCATAAGTTTTCCATTCTCATCAATAAGGAAGATAGCTGGTTCACCGTGTTCACCATGATCTTCGTATGGATCATCTTCACTGTGCATCATGACACCATAAGCATCAATTGCTGCGTTTTCATTGTCACTTAACACTGGAAACTGTAGTCTATGCTTTTCTTTCATTTTTCTAAGAGACTCTAAACTGTCTTTAGCAATTGCGATAGGATGAACGTCTAATTTTTGAAATGCACCAAGGTGCTCCTGAATTTCTTCCATTTGTTCATTACATACTGGACACCATTCACCTCTGAAAAACACTAGCATATGCCAGCGATTATCGCTTTTTTGGTGCTCTTCGAACTGAAACAGCTCACCTTCTGTGTTAACGAGAGAAAAAGATGGTGCTTCTTGTCCAAGGTTTAACTTTGTCATTATAAACACTCCAATCTTTATTCTTATGTTCTTCTTTCCACCACTTGAGCATGATAAAACATAATTGAATGGTTTAACTGGAACTGTGTTTAGGGAAAATAGATAGTAGAAAAGAAAATGACCAATGGAGGGAACTATAATGGCTTTGTCGAAAGAAGAACTACAGCACTTTAAAAAACAGCTTCTTGATTTAAAAAAGGAACTTCTAGATAGTGGAGCAACTAAACATGATGAGAATGTAGCATTATCTGATGAAACAGGTGAACTGACTTCATACGATAATCATTTCGCTGACATGGCATCTGAATTAGATCAACGTGAAAAGGATATTACGCTAGAAGATGCTGCTAGAGAACGTTTGAGTGCAATTAATACAGCCCTTGATCGAATTCGTGAAGGTAACTATGGTATATGTATTGATACAGGAGAAGAGATTAATAAGGAACGACTAGAAGCAATTCCCTATGCAATTCGAACAAAAGAGGCTCAAGATGAATTAGAAGAAACAAAAGAAGATAGCAGACCGGATGATGAGGCAACATTTGAAACACCTGGTAATCGAGTAGATGATCGAATTCGAACAGCCGATGATCTGCAGAATGAGCACGGTAATTCGACTTCAGAGACTTACCTGGAAGAAGACAATCCAGATAACAAGGATGAGTAATCTTCAAAGCTCTAATGAATAGCTGTTGCTCAAATAATATTTAATCAACTCAAATTGCAAAAATAGAAACGATCTGCCTCCACATCCATATGCTATAGTAAAAGCATTGATACGACAGCTTGAAATGGAGCGTTGTGCCATGAATGATAAAGTAATAATTGTTGAAGGAAAGACGGATAAAGAGCAACTAATGAGGGTTCTAGATGAACCTGTTAGTATTATTTGTACGTATGGTACGATTAGTTTTGAAAGGCTCGAGGAACTTAGTGAAGAGCTTGAGGAAATGGACGTCTATGTACTAGTAGATGCAGATGATGCTGGTGAGAAGCTCCGGAGGCAGCTTTCACAGGAGATTCCTCACGCAGAACATCTTTACATCACAATGCTTCATCGTGAGGTGGCTGAAACACCACTGAACTATTTAACTCGAATATTAAGAGCAGCTAAATTCAAAGTCATGACCATATAGCGTGGGATTGAACATATTACCTCAGGGAAGCTTAATTAAGCTTCCCTGAGGTCTTATCTAGTTAGGAGCATACCAATGAAAGAAGTTACTGAGGAGAATGAGATGCGAGAGCTGATGGCTCAATCTCATTGTATTCTCTTTTTTTATACCCCATTTTGCCGGACGTGCAAAATTGCCCAGAGAATGCTGCAAGTTGTTATAGAATCAAAAGATCTTCAAGAGAAGATTTATGCTTGTAATTTAAATTACTTCCCATGGGTGGCTGAAAACCTTAAAATACAAAGTGTTCCTGCATTAACGGTTTATAGAGATGGAAATCCAGGTGACACCCTTTTCGCTTTTGAATCGGTTGTTAAGGTGGATACTTTTTTAAGTGATGAATAATTACTTTGATTATATTTGACCAATTGTTTGTTATTTATCGAATGCAATAAACGCCACCAGAGAGGGATTTTTAAGATAAATAATATGCTGAAAATTTCGTAATATTAACAATGATAAATTAGTATAACAGCCAGTAAAGAAACAGTAACATTGTCATAAAATTGTATTTTCGTTGATGCTGATTGAATGGTATAACTGAATATAGAGTCACCATTCGATTATTTCGAACGGTGGCACATTTCATTTTCATAGCTTTGATCCAATAATTCAAATTTATAACATCTAAGAATCCAACCCGTATAAGCAATCAATCGAAATTGATTGCAAAATGAGAGGTGTAAAACATGACAACCATTTCAATCAGCACGAAAATGGGAAATTTCGCGAATAACAGAGATAGCATTACATTAGAAGATAAAATCGATAGTATACAAAATGGCAATCAACTATTAAGAAACCAACTACTAGAAGATTACCAACCATTTATTAAAAAGATCACATCCAAAGTTTGCAACCGATATATCAATCATACGATGGACGAGTTCAGTATTGGACTGTCTGCGTTTAATGAAGCGATGGATCAATTCCGAAGAGGACAGGGTAGCCGTTTTCTTACTTTTGCAGATATGGTCATTAGAAGAAGGGTTATCGATTACATTCGTAAGGAAGCTAGACAAAACAAATACATCTATCTTGAACCTGAAGAACTTGATGAAGAAGGTCGTCTTGAAGATAGTTATGCAGAACAAAGAGCAGCACTCGATGTCTATGAAATGGACAAGCAAAGTGAAATGCGAATGTATGAAATTGAAGAATATGAACAATTGTTAAAGAAATTCAGTATTACGTTTAAGGTGCTTAGCAAAAATTGTCCGAAACATATTGATGCCAGAGAGAACGCCAAGATGATTGCAAAGTTAATTGCAGACGATAACGTATTATCAAGCTATTTGTTGGAAAAGAAGCAGCTCCCAATAAAAGATTTGTTAGCGCTCGTTACATGCAGTCGCAAAACAATCGAACGTAATCGAAAGTATATAATAGCAGTTGCATTAATCCATCTCGGTGGTTTTAATGCTCTGAAATCGTATATACAGTAGTTGAATTAAGGGGGCCAGGGGATGAAAAAAGGGGTCATTATGGACATTCGTGGTAGAAAAGCTGTTGTTTTAACACCAGATGGTGAATTTACAACAATTAATCTTAAGCGAAATCATACGTTAACAATAGGCTCTGAAATTAAACTTGCACCAAAACCAATTAAACAGAAAAAGGGTTATTTTACCCCCTCTATGCCTACCCTGGCCGGAATGACGGCGCTTTTGCTGTTAGTTGTTCTTGTCACAGGCGTCATACCTGTAACACAGAACGATGCAGTTGCAGCCTATATAAGCTTTGATATTAATCCTAGTATTGAGGTTGGAGTGAATTCTGATCTTGAAGTTGTTCAATATCAAGCATGGAACTCAGACGGAGAAGGGTTGAATTTAAGCAAGGAAACAAAGAACATGCCACTTAGTGATTTTGCAGGTCTTCTTGTATCACGACTGGATAAGGATGGCTATCTTTCAAATGGAGGAAAGCTGTTAATTGTAGCCTCAGATGTTGAGAAACAGGAGAGATCCGAAAACATCAAAGCTGCTCTTGAAAAAGCAATTCGTAACATTGAACAAAATGAATCATTAAAGAACCAGTCTATTGCAATCACGACTGTTCTAAATTCAGATTACAGTACGCGTCAAGAAGCTGTGAAAAAGGGTGTTTCACCTGGTAAATATGTGACGTATTTAAGTGCTTTAGATCGAGGCGTCTCTATTACCTTAAGTGATGTGCGGAATTTATCCGTTAAAAAAATTGAAGCTATGGATTCCCAAAACATGACTGCTGATGAATCAGATTCATTAGACCCTATTAAAGAATCATCAGATTTAGAGGATTCAGTTATCCAATTGAATGACAAAAAGGCACCTTCTACAGATGAAACAACGGATAACGAATTGATTTTACAAGAATCGAATGAGAGTGATTTGGAAGATAACCAAGATAATTCTAAAGAGACGATTCCAGAAATTGAGGATGAAGAACCAACGATCAACAAGGAATCTGTCAAATTAGAAGAAGAAAAAACTGATAATAACAATCCAAGTGAAATTGAAAATACTGAAAAAAAAACTAAAAACCAAGTAAAAAAAGCAGAAAAGAAGAACGATAAACAGAACGAAAAAAATGATCGAAAGCATCAAAAAGAAGATGTAAAAGATAAGAAAGACTACAAGAAAGATATGGAAAAGAAAGTGAATAAGAAGCAAGAAAAGAAAGAAGATAAGAAAGAAAAGAAACAAGAAAAGAATAAACATAAAAAAGAACATGATTCGAAGAAAGACGAGAAAGACAAGTAACGCTTCACGCTATTATTTATATTATTTATTAGAAAAGCCAGAGGGATTGCCCTCTGGCTTTTTACGATTCTACAGCATAAGCTCTGGGAGTGCTCCCACAACATCTAGAAATGACGATTGATCATCAAATACTTTAAAAATACGATGCTGTTTATCAAGCAACACCGTTGTAGGTACTCCTGTACAGTTATAATTGTCATACGTTTCACGACCGATATCTGCTAAGACGGGGAAGGGTAGTTGATGTTTATTCGTAAATTCTTTCCCCGCTTCAGGAGATCGTTCTCGTCCGGTCACATTAATTGTAATGAAACCAAGTTTATCTAGATCGGCATGCTGATAGAACTGCTCCTTCATTGGTAAATCTCTCATGCAATCTGGACACCAGGAAGCCCAGAATGTAATCATAACTGGCTTGCCTGCAAAGTCGGATAGTCGAATGGTTTCACCGCTTCTAAGTTCTTCTAATTCAAAATATGGCGCATCCAAAGTTTCTCACCTCACCGATTTATACTATCATCACTTTATCAAAATTCTAGTTCTAATCAAAATATTACTACCGTACAATGATTCTATATAAATTTTCAGAAATTGTTTGACACTGATACGGTACCTTGCTAAAATGAACACAATTAAATGAAAATTAAATGAAAACGAAATATTCTTTCTTATCTAGAGAGGCGGAGGGACTGGCCCTATGAAGCCCGGCAACCGTCAAACCATTCGTGGTTTGAAAAGGTGCCAATTCCTGCAGGAGAAATCCTGGAAGATAAGCGGAGCTGATGATTAAATCAAGCCTCTCTGTCTTTCAGAGAGGCTTTTTATTTTTGGATCTTTCTTTGACATTGTTAGCTATAAGAGTGGGTGATTTTCCGCTCCAATTAGCTACGTGTGCTATTCACAAAAAAATTCTTTCCAAAGCAACAACCTAATAGAAAACAGCCTTGTATTTAAATCGCAAAACTCACATGATTCATTGAGTACTGCGAAGCATGTTGATTGCTTGAAAGGAGTGATAAAGGTTTGGAGAGAGAAAAGAGATACGAGGATTGTAACGTATCTATTGGACCATTCGTGCTCGAATCGGGTGAGGAACTTCCTAGTGTAGAACTTGCTTATGAGCGGGTTGGGCCAACTGAAGCACCAGTCATCCTAGTGTGTCATGCCTTAACAGGAAATCAGTATACAGTAGGTGAGTCGGAACCTGGGTGGTGGGAAGGATTAATTGGTCATGGTAAGTACGTTGATACGTCAGAATTTCAAGTTATTACGTTTAACGTTCTTGGAGGATGTAATGGATCTACCGGACCGCTGTCCATAAACCCCGAAACTGGTCATGAGTATCAGTCGGATTTTCCATTCGTCACTGTGCGAGATATGGTTCATTCTCAGAAGAAAGCATTACAGCAGTTAGGAATTCATCATCTTCATGCCGTAATTGGTGGTTCACTTGGAGGAATGCAAGTATTGGAATGGGGGATTCTTTATCCGGATTGGATGGAGCATCTAGTCCCATTAGCTGTAACGCCATCTCTAAGCGCATATGGTATTGCCTATAACTCTATTTCTAGGTTTGCCATTACAAATGATCCTGATTGGAAAGATGGGTATTACAACCTTGATCATCCTCCAGTAGCAGGACTTGCAACAGCACGAATGATTGGCATGATCTCTTATCGAACCGATGACATGTTTCAAAAGAAATTCGGTCGAAATGAGAATGGAAATCCGGGTGAAAGTCATACAGAAACGTCCTATGATGTGGAATCCTATCTTCACTATCAAGGAAATAAGCTTACTCACCGATTTGATGCAAATAGCTATTTGTATTTACTTAAGGCCATGGATATGCACGACATTGGTAGGGGAAGAGGTGACATAACTGAGGCGGCTAAACAGATCCAATCAAACGTACTAGCAATTAGCTTTAAAGGAGATTTAATTTATCCTCCTCGTAATTTAGAGAGCATGTTCTCACTTGAAAGCTTAGCAAAATTCTATATTGTCGATACCAAATTTGGTCATGATGGATTTCTCGTTGAATTTGATAAATGGGGTCCATTAATTAAAGAACAGTTGAAGGAAACTTTAAAAATTTAAAGGAGTGAATGGAGAATGGCAGAGAAACGTTACAATTTAGAAACGATTGGAATTCATGGAGGATTACAGGCAGACCCCGCTACAGGAGCAAGAGCATTGCCGATTTATCAATCTAATGCTTATCGATTTAATAATACGGATCATGCCGCAGACTTGTTTGCATTAAAAGAAGAAGGGTTCATTTATTCTCGTATTGGTAACCCAACTGTCGGTACACTTGAAGAACGAATTGCTCAGCTTGAAGGCGGAATCGGAGCGCTTGGATTTGCGAGTGGTATGGCAGCCATCACTGCTGCTGTTCTAAACATCGCGAATAGTGGTGATGAAATTGTATCAGCCTCAACGCTATATGGAGGAACGTATAACCTCTTTGCAACTACGCTTCCTAAATACGGTATAAAAACCAACTTTGTAGATCCGGAAAATCTGGAATCGTTTAGAAGTGCGATTACACCGAATACAAAAGCGATTTTCGCAGAGACAATTGGAAATCCGGGGCTTCACGTACTAGATATTGAGAAGGTAGCAGAAATTGCTCATGAAGCAGGAATTCCGTTAATTATAGACAATACATTTGCTACTCCTTACTTGTGTAGACCAATCGAACATGGAGCAGACATTGTGGTCCATTCCGCAACGAAGTGGCTTGGTGGAAATGGTTCTACAATGGGCGGACTTATTGTTGATGCAGGTAAATTTGACTGGAATTCTTCTAAGTTTCCAGGATTCATTGAGCCTGATCATTCCTATCATAGCATTGTGTTTGCTGAAGCACTTCCTGAAGCGGCATATATTGTGAAGGCGCGCGTTCAACTGTTACGGGATACAGGAGCTTCATTAAGTCCATTTAATGCATTTCAAATCGCTCTTGGCGTTGAAACACTTCACGTTCGCATGAAGGAACATGTGGCTAACACTCGCAAAATAGTTTCATATCTGAAGAATCATGATGCGGTTGAGTGGGTGAGCTATCCTGAAGAGGAGAACCATCCTTCCAATCAACTCGTGCAGAAATATCTCCCTAAAGGAGCGGGGGCTGTCGTTGTCTTTGGTATAAAAGGTGGGCGAGAAACAGGAGCAAAAATTATTAATGCAGTCGATCTCTGGTCGCATGTAGCGAATGTAGGAGATGCTAAAAGCTTAATTATTCACCCAGCAAGCACAACGCACCAGCAGTTAAGTGCAGATGAATTAAAAGCTTCAGGCGTCCGAGATGATTTAATCCGACTTTCCGTTGGAATCGAACACATTGATGATCTTATTGAAGATCTTGATCAAGCTATTGCAAAGGCAAGAGTCGAAGCGAACGTTTAATTTATATAGACAAACTAAATAGATCACTCTTATCCAGAGAGGCAGAGGGACTGGCCCGATGAAGCCCGGCAACCATTAAGCATTGCTTAATAAGGTGCTAACTCCAGCAGAATAGCTACTATTCTGAGAGATAAGGGGAGGCTAATGCCCTCTTCTTATTGAAGAGGGCATTTTTTGATCTTTTAATTGAAAAATGGAGGAATAATCATGACACAATCATATCAATTCGACACACTTTCCTTACATGGTGGCCAGTCACCAGATCCTACAACGGGTTCTAGAGCAGTACCGATCTATCAAACGAGTTCTTATGTTTTTCATGATAGTGAGCATGCAGAGAGGCTTTTTTCACTCGATGAACCAGGAAACATCTATTCAAGAATAGGAAACCCGACTGTGGATGTTTTTGAAAAGCGAATGGCCCTTCTTGAAGAAGGTGTTGCAGCTGTCGCAACGTCTTCAGGGCAAGCAGCAATAGCACTTTCTATTATGAATATAGCGAGCGCAGGCGACGAAATTGTGGCCGCTTCAAACTTATATGGTGGTACTTATAATTTATTTGCCGTTACGCTTCCGAGATACGGGATAAACGTTACCTTCGTTGATCCTACAGATCCAGAAAATTTCAGAGAAGCGATTACGGACAAAACAAAAGCGGTATTTGCAGAAATAATTGGTAATCCTAGCTTGTCGGTTCTTCATGTAGAAAAAGTTTCAGACATTGCACATGAAGCAGGAGTGCCACTGATCGTTGACAATACGTTTGCTACGCCATATGCATGTAAACCACTAACTCTTGGGGCAGATATTGTTGTTCACTCCGCTACAAAGTGGATTGGAGGACACGGAACATCGATTGGTGGCGTAGTAGTTGATGGTGGGCGTTTTAATTGGAACTCTTCAAAGTATCCAGCCTTCATTGAACCGGATGAAAGTTACAACGGCATTCGCTATGCAATTGATTTTGCAACACTAGCGTTCAGCACAAAGCTTCGTGTTCAACTGCTTCGTGATTTCGGATCATGTCTTAGTCCATTTAATGCATTTCTACTTTTACAGGGACTTGAAACCCTTCATCTGCGAGCAGAGAAGCATAATCAAAATGCGATGAAACTTGCAGAGTTCTTACAGAACCACCCTTCGGTCGACTGGGTAAGCTATCCTGGCTTAACTTCTCATCCATCCCATCAAGATGCTCTAGAGATCCTATCAAATGGATTTGGTGCGGTTGTGAACTTTGGAATTAAAGGTGGAAAGACTGCAGGTAGAGACCTAATAGATAACGTATCTCTCTGGTCCCATCTTGCGAACGTAGGAGATGCTAAGAGTTTAATTATTCATCCTGCAAGTACAACACATCAACAGCTGAATGAGGAACAACTGGAACGAGCCGGGGTGAAAGAAGAACTTATACGTCTATCTGTTGGAGTAGAAGGGGCCGATGATTTGATTTTTGACCTGGACCAATCACTTCGCAAAGCAACAGGGTTAGAAAATGGGAGTCGAATTGTGATTAATGATGAAGGTGAGATTCGGTGGGCATTGCAAAGTCCTTACTTGAAAGAAGTAATCGATGGGAAAGAAAGTCAAAGACAAAAAACACTTGCTGTTGTTGGTCTAAGTGGAAATGAAGCGCGCCCGAGCCATCGTCTTGCACGCAAGATGCAGAGACTCGGCTACAAAATCATTCCAGTCAATCCAAAGGCTGATACGATTCTCGGAGAAAAAGCGTATCCGGATCTACGAAGTATCCCTCACCAAATAGATGTTGTTCAAGTCTTTAGAAGCCCTGAAGCAGCTATAGAAGTAGCGAAAGAAGCAGCAGAGGTTAAGCCGCGCTTGTTCTGGCTTCAGGAAGGTGTCGTTTCAGAAAAAGCGGCACAAATAGCAGCAGATGCTGGTTTACAGGTTGTTCATAATCGTTGCACATACAAAGAAGCCCAGAGGCTCAGAGGAACGATATCAACCTATGCATGTGAGATCTAACTAAGAGAGGGAGAAACCATTATGAGAAATTTTCCAAGAATTGATTATAGGAGTTTAAGTGTACTCGTGCTAGCTTTTGTGCTTCTATTCAGTGCTGGTTGTTCATCGTCAGAAGCCAACTCTTCTGGACCAGAAGAGATTCGAGTTGATTATGCTTACTACTCACCAACGAGTCTAGTTGTAAAAAAGTTTGGTTTTCTTGAAGAAGAATTTAATGAAGACAATATTAAAATCGATTATGTATTGAGTCAGGGAAGCAACAAGGCATTAGAATTTCTAACGAGTAACAGTGTTGACTTTGGCTCTACTGCAGGTGCTGCTGCTTTAATGGCAAAAGCAAAAGGGGCACCAATAAAGAACGTGTATATTTATTCAAAACCAGAGTGGACAGCACTCGTCACAAATAAAGATTCCGAAATTAGTAGTGTAGAAGATTTAAAAGGTAAAAAAGTAGCCGCAACACTTGGGACGGATCCATATATTTTCTTGCTACGTTCTTTAAATGAAGTGGGATTATCTCAAGATGATATTGAACTTGTAAACCTCCAGCACGGAGATGGTGCATCAGCATTAAGCACCGATCAAGTTGACGCATGGGCTGGACTTGATCCACATATGGCAAGAGTGGAACTTGAGACAGAGGCGAAGCTCTTCTATCGGAATGCTGATTTGAACACATATGGGTTCTTGAATACGCGAACCGAGTTTGCTGAAAAATACCCTAAACATGTGAAACGTGTCATTAAAGTCTACGAGAAAGCTAGACAGTGGATTCTTGACCACCCAGAAGAAGCGGCAGAGCTGCTAGCAGAAGAAGCTGATATTCAGCTTGATGTAGCGAAGAAGCAATTAGAACGAAATGATTTCTCAAACCCAATACCAGGAGAAGAGCAGAAAGAGGCGATTATAGCAGCAGGTAACGTTCTTCAAGAAAGCGAGATTATTGATGCTAAAGCAGATGTAAAAGAATTAACGAATGAGTTAATTGATCCAACCTTTGCAGAAGAAGTTATTGAGAAATAGAAAGGAGCTGTGGAAATGGCGAGACAAGGACATTCGGAAGCATTACCGCTTAGGCGTCTAGTGAGGGCGCCTAACAAAAAGAAACTAACAGTACATCCTGCCATTATCGGCAGTATCCTTCCAATTCTATTGCTCTTTATCTGGGAAGGGCTAAGCCGATTAGACGTTCTCCCAACTTATTTATTGCCAGCTCCAACAGTAATCGTAAATACGATAATCGAGTTAGGTGCTGACGGGTCACTCTGGGGGCATATCGGCATTACACTCTATCGTATTTTTCTTGGGTTCTTGTTAGGATCTGGTGCAGCGTTACTGCTAGGATCAGTTGTAGGTTTTTATCGAAAAGCGGAGCAGTTTTTTGATCCTATTATTCAAGCGTTTCGCTCCATCCCATCCCTTGCCTGGGTCCCCCTCTTTATCTTATGGATGGGCATTGCTGAGGCATCAAAAGTTACGTTAATTGCAGTTGGTGTTTTCTTCCCAGTTTATTTAAATGTTGTGAGCGGGATATTGAGTGTCGATCGTCAATTAATTGAAGTAGGAAAAATGTATGGACTAAGCAGTTTTCAACTCGTAAAAAGAATTATTCTTCCTGCATCACTACCTTCATTTCTAGTAGGACTCAGAAGTGGGCTTGGACTTGGTTGGATGTTTGTTGTAGCTGCTGAATTAATGGGAGCGAGCCAGGGACTTGGTTACTTGCTTGTTCTTGGACAGAACACCTACTCTCCTGAACTTATTATTGCAAGCATTGTCCTGTTTGCGGTCCTTGGTAAGCTGACTGATGCTGTATTGAAGAAGGTTGAAAGTAAGTCACTCCATTGGCAGGATCGGATGGAACAACGGTGAGGAGGATTTAAGATGAGTCTACAAGTTCGGAACGTAAGTAAAGAATTTGAGAATAGAAAAGCGATTGAAAATATCTCATTTAGTACAGAGCGTGGAGAAATTATCGGCATTCTAGGAACAAGCGGATGTGGAAAAAGCACCCTGTTACGAGCGGTATCAGGGTTAGATACGTCCTATAGTGGAGATGTACTCCTCGATGGTCATGTTTGCAAACATGTCGATGAACGACTTGGGTTTATTTTTCAACAGCCAAGACTGATGCCGTGGTTATCGGTCATAGATAATGTCTCATTTGGCTTGAATGATCGAAAAGAAGAGAAGCAAGAGAAGGCAGGTAGGTACCTGGATCTTGTAGGACTTAAAGGAAACGAAAGAGACTTTCCTAAGCAACTTTCAGGTGGCATGGCACAGCGCGTTGCGATTGCACGTGCTCTTGTAACCTCTCCTGAGTACTTGTTACTCGATGAACCATTTAGTGCACTTGATGCTTTTACGAAAATGAAGTTACAGGATTTAGTATTAGAAATCTGGGAAGCATACGAAACTACGATTCTACTTGTAACCCATGATATTGAAGAGGCGCTCTATTTATGTGACCGACTCATTATCCTTAAAGGGCAGCCTGGAACAATAGATGAAGAACTATTTATTGATGAACCACGACCTCGATCTCGCGGGAGCGCAAAGCTAGCCGCGTATAAGGAACATATTTTAAATAGGTTAGAATTAACTACACCTGTAAACTAGCCAGGAGGAGTCAGCATATGACCATACCGACAAACCAAATTCCTTCACAAGCTTTTGAAACAAATCTAGGTAGCTATGAAGAAATCTACTCTACATTTGAGTGGCAGAATAAAAAGAACCGTTATATCAATCGTTCTACTGGGAAAATGAATGCCGCTTACGAATGCATTGATCGTCATGTGGAAAACGGTTATGGAAATAAAACAGCATTACATTATGTTAATGGAGACACGAAACAATCACTTACTTTTAATGATGTAAAAGCAAGAACAGATCATTATGCAGCTGTATTAAAAAAGCATGGAGTAGAAAAAGGAGAAAGAGTTTTCATCTTTCTACCCAAAAATCCTGAATGCTACATCGCCATTCTTGCTGTTATTAAAGTCGGTGCTATTGCCGCTCCACTATTTGAAGCATTTATGGAAGAAGCAGTGAAAGACCGTATTAACGACTGTGGAGGAACCGTTTTACTTACAGATGAGGAGCTAAAGAAACGTGTCCCAGTGAAAGATATTCCTTCGCTTAGACTTATTCTTACAGCAAAGGAAGTGGAGAACACAGAAGTTGGGAATGAAACTCCAGTTGAATGGGTTGATCCAGAAAATGGTTTAATTCTTCATTATACGAGCGGTTCAACAGGTAAGCCTAAAGGTGTGTTACACGTTCACCGCTCTATTGTTCATCATTATCAGACTGGACATTGGGTTCTTGATCTTAAGGAATCGGACGTATACTGGTGTACTTCTCATCCAGGTTGGGTGACAGGGAGTGTGTATGGACTTTTTGCTCCATGGTTAAACCGTGCAACGATTGTTATTTCTGGAGGACGATTTGATGCAGATCAATGGTATAGCCTGATCGATCAATTGAATGTCACAGTTTGGTATAGTGCACCTACTGCTTTTCGGATGTTAATGGCAAATGAAGATAGAGTACAAAACTATAACCTGAATTCGTTACGACACATTTTAAGTGTAGGCGAGCCATTGAATCCAGAAGTGATTCAATGGGCATCCAGAGTATGGGGAAAGCGAATTCACGACACGTGGTGGATGACAGAAACGGGAGGGCATCTGATTGTTAACTTTCCAGGCGAAGTCATTAAGCTTGGTTCAATGGGGCGACCCTTTCCAGGTGTAAAGGTCGGGATACTTGATGAAGCCGGAAACAAATTGCCGATAGGACAGACGGGTCAGCTTGCAATTGAAGCACCATGGCCAGGGTTAATGAAAACCGTCTGGAACAATCCCGACAAATTCGAAAGTTATTTTCCATATGGAGGATGGTATGTCTCAGGAGATCTTGCTTATCAAGATGAGGAAGGATATATCTTCTTCCAAGGTCGTGACGACGATATGATTAATTCTTCTGGCGAGCGAATTGGACCATTTGAAGTCGAAAGTGCGCTTATTACCCATCCTGCAGTAGCTGAGGCAGGCGTTGTGGGTAAACCGGATCAATTAAGGGGCGAAATTGTCAAAGCTTATATCACGTTACGAACGGGTTACGAACAAACGGATGAACTTATCCAAGATATTCGGCTGCACGTAAGAAAGAACCTCGCTGCACATGCTGCACCTAGAGAAATAGAAGTACTTGATGAGCTTCCGAAAACAAAAATCAGCGGTAAAATTTTACGAAGAGTACTGAAAGAAAGATCAATTCAATAATGGAGGTGAAGTCAGTGGAAACACTTCATGTAGCACTGATTGGTTTCGGCACAGTCGGTAAAGGGATATACGAGAGCATCGAAGAACAGCGCGAGCAGTTAGAAAGCCTGCTAGGTAAGAAAGTTTCAATAGATGCCATATTAATTAAAGACGGAGATCTAGAAAGAGAAGTAGACAACAAGATCATGTTAACTACGAATGTCGAGGATCTACTGAGTCTACCTCAGCTTGATGTCGTCTTTGAAGCGATAATTGGTGTTGAACCTGCTCGAACGTATTTAGCTAAATTTATCGAAAAAGGTTGCCATGTTGTAACGGCAAATAAAGAGTTGTTAGCACATAAAGGGAAAGAGCTAAGGAGCCTTGCGACCAAACACAAAGTAGGCTTAAGGTATGAAGCAGCGGTGGCAGCTTCTATTCCGATACTAAGCACATTAAGAGAAGGATTGAAGAGCAATCAAATCCAAGAAATCAATGGAATCTTAAACGGAACCTCGAATTTCATTCTTAGCGAACTTCAACGGGAAGGAATTTCATTTGAACAAGCGCTTAATGAAGCTAAAGAAAAAGGCTATGCGGAAGCTGATCCTACGAATGACATTGAAGGATGGGATGCTTTTTATAAAATTCTCATTCTCTCTGATATTGTCTATGGCGAGCAGCCTGAATGGGAGAGAATTATTAGAAAAGGAATTAACGAAGTGACGTCTGCCGATATCAAGAAGGCGGAAGCGCTTGGCTTCCGAATCAAGCATATCGCTTCGCTCACTTCAACTGTTGATGGACCGGTTATTTCAGTGGAGCCAGTCGCAGTCACTTCTTCCCATCCATTTTTCCACATAACGGGTGTAAACAATGCACTCCAGGTATCTGGTAACCTAGCAGGAAGTATTACGTTAAACGGACCTGGTGCTGGTGCCTATCCAACAGCTAGCGCTATGATTGAGGATTTACTTAGTCTCTATCGAAACAGTTCGGAAGGTGTCTTTTATTCTCGATCACAGGAAAATAAATCTGAAGTTGATGATTGGTTGTTGTTAGGTGATATTCCAGAAGAGTTAATGATTGAACTTCTCCCTTTATCAGAAAAAGATGCATACTATGCTAGCGGTAAAAGAAGCGATATTGAATCTTATCTCGAGCAAAAACCTTTCCTAAAGCTATATCCAATCAAAGGGCCGATTGAGAAGAGTGACATATCTAATCTGGCTCTTGTATAAGTATTCAAACCCCTCAGATTTTAGAGGGGTTTTTTCAATTCCAATTGTGTAAGCGCTTTATTAAAATTTACAATAAAAAATTTTATGGAATGAAATCTCACGCGTGACAACAATGTAAGCGGTTCCAAAAAGACTGATATATCTAAATTATCTAAAAACTTTCAAAAGGGGTGTTGACCTACACTTCAAACCGGCGTAATATAATCCTCAATTAAACAAAGTATTCAAACAACTCACACAAAACAAACGAGGGACCGAACTTTAAAAAAATGGTCCTAAAATAACATCCTGACGCTTTACTGCGTCTATCTAATAAACAGAAAGGAGTGAACAAGGTGAGTGAACAGTGGATCTACCTTAATAACGAATTTGTGAAAAAAGAAGATGCCAAAGTATCGGTATACGATCATGGCTTCCTCTATGGTGATGGGGTGTTCGAAGGAATTAGAATGTACGACGGCAACGTCTTCAGACTTGAGCACCATTTAGACCGGCTTTATGATTCAGCTCATTCAATCATGCTTAAAATCAGACAGACCAAGGAGGAAATGACTAACATTATTGTTGAAACATTGAAGAAGAACAAACTTCAAGATGCGTATGTTCGTATCGTAGTATCACGTGGTGTTGGTAATCTTGGTCTTGATCCATTTACATGTAAGGAACCTCAAGTAATTGTTATTGCAGAATCACTGGCCTTGTTCCCTAAGCATCTATATGAATCAGGGATTGATATTGTAACGGTAGCGAGTAGGAGAAACCGATCGGATGTACTTAGTCCTAAGGTTAAATCATTGAACTACCTCAATAACATTCTAGTTAAGATCGAAGCCAACCTTGCTGGTGTTAGCGAAGCTTTGATGTTAAATGATCAAGGATATGTTGCTGAAGGATCGGCAGATAACATCTTTATTGTGAAAGGCAACGTAATCAAAACACCACCTGGATACGTTGGGGCACTTGAAGGCATTACGAGAAATGCCATCATGGAGCTCGCAAGTAAGAAAGGCTATGACATGAGAGAAGAGACATTTACTAGACATGATGTTTATGTTGCGGATGAAGTGTTTCTAACTGGAACAGCTGCAGAAGTCATAGCGGTTGTGAAAGTAGATGGTCGTGTCATTGGCGAAGGAAAACCTGGTAAAACAACTAATAATCTTCTTGGAGCATTTCGAAACATTGTCACTGTAGATGGCGTTAGCGTTTACCCATCTAAACGTGATGTGCAAGCAGGATAAGAAAGTCTACAAATAAATATTTAAAATCGATGACGAGGCAAAAGAATCAGGATTTGGTAGTAACCAGAGAGCCGGTAGTGGTGGAAGCCGGTATTACCCCCTGAATCGACATCCCCTCCGAGTGTTGATCTGAAACAAGTAAGATAGGATCAACCAAGTGTTCTTGGACACTTGTTATCAAAGCGAGCAGCATATGCTGTTCATGAGGCGACTAGTTTAATAGGTCGCAAAATAGGGTGGTACCGTGAAGTCTTTTCACCCCTATGGACCGTAAGATGCGGCGTAGGGATGAGAAGGCTTTTTTATAATTATACGTTTCTTCTACTAATCAAAGATAATGCAAGACAATAAAGCATTGGAGGGTATGAGTATGCGGGCGAAGGCGAAACCAGAAGCCGAAGCAGTAACAGCGGAAATGACCGGGGCAGAAGTATTAATTCATTCGTTAAAAAAAGAAAATGTTGAAGTGCTATTCGGATATCCGGGAGGAGCAGTTCTTCCAATCTATGATGCGTTGTATCGATCACCAATTAAGCACATTCTCTCAAAACATGAACAGGGTTCGATCCATGCAGCTGAAGGATATGCAAGGGTTAGTGGAAAGCCTGGTGTTGTCATTGCAACATCAGGACCAGGAGCTACTAATCTTGTAACGGGTATCACAGATGCCATGATGGATTCGTTGCCCCTCGTTATTTTCACAGGGCAGGTTGCAAGTACTGTCATTGGAACAGATGCTTTTCAGGAAGCAGATATCATGGGGATAACGGCACCAATTACAAAGCATAATTATCAAGTTAGGGACGTTCAAGACCTCCCTAGAATTATTAAAGAAGCGTTTCACATTGCGACAACAGGACGTCCCGGTCCAGTTCTTGTTGATATTCCTAAGGATGTAGCGAATAAAACGATTTCACCCGACTACGATTCGACTATTCATTTACCTGGCTATCAACCAACGTTTTCACCGAATATCTTGCAGATTAAAAAGCTTGCAGATGCGGTTGGTCAGGCAAAGAAACCAGTTATTCTAGCCGGTGCTGGTATCCTCCATGCCAATGCTGGTAAAGAGCTTTTAACATTTACTGAGAAACATAAGATTCCGGTCGTTAACACACTTCTCGGTTTAGGGAGCTATCCCGGACAGCATCCGCTCTTCCTTGGAATGGGAGGAATGCATGGAACGTATACAGCAAATATGGCCTTATATGAATGTGATCTGTTAATTAGTATCGGCGCACGTTTCGACGATCGACTAACTGGAAACCTTGCTCATTTTGCTAAGAATGCAGTCGTTGCACATATTGATGTAGATCCAGCTGAGATCGGAAAGAACGTACCTACTCAAATACCAATCGTTTCTGATGCAAGAGAAGCGCTTAGGAAATTAGTAGATGTTGATTCAGAAACACCAGATACAGAAGATTGGCGAAATCAATTAACAGAGAACAGTAAGAATTATCCTCTCTGGAAAAAAACGAATACAGATGAATTCTTGCCGCAGCAGGTTGTCGAACTTGTCCATGAGTATACAAAAGGGGACGCGATTATTACGACAGACGTTGGACAGCATCAAATGTGGGCCGCTCAGTATTACGCCTTTACAGATGCCAATCGATGGGTAACGTCAGGCGGATTAGGAACAATGGGCTTCGGCTTCCCAGCAGCGGTTGGCGCACAGCTAGCATTCCCAGATCAAACGGTTGTTGCGCTAACAGGCGATGGTGGTTTTCAAATGACGCTCCAAGAACTATCGACTCTTCAAGAGCTGAACTTACCAGTTAAGGTGGTCATCATGAATAACCACACACTTGGTATGGTAAGGCAGTGGCAAGAAGCCTTCTATGAAGAGCGTTATTCTCACTCATTACTTCCTGTTCAACCTGATTTTGTGAAGCTTGGTGAAGCGTATGGAATTAAGTCTTATAAAGTAGAAACCCAAGAAGAAGCTAGAGTTGTTTTTGAAGAAGCATTTTCACATCGTGATCCCGTATTAATCGATTGTCGAGTTAGTGGAAAGGAAAATGTGTATCCAATGATTGCACCTGGTAAAGGGCTTCATCAGATGATTGGGGTGAAACCATGAAACGAATCGTAACCGCGACAGTGATCAACCAAAGCGGTGTTCTAAATCGTATTACAGGCTTGATGACAAAGAGGCAGTTTAATATCGAAAGTATTACTGTTGGTCATACGGAAACAGAAGGCGTTTCGAAAATGACATTTGTTGTAAACGTAGACGGAGACGGGAAAATTGAGCAGCTAATCAAGCAACTGAATAAGCAAATTGATGTTTTGAAAGTGTCTGACATTACAGATCAGGCGATCGTAGTACGAGAGCTCGCTTTAATTAAAGTCATTAGTAACGCACAGATCAGAAGTGAGATTTCAGGAATTATCGAGCCATTCCGTGCATCCATCATTGATGTAAGTCGTGAGAGCATTACCGTACAGGTGACAGGGGACTCAGAGAAAATTGAAGCGATTATTGATCTCCTAAGACCATACGGCATTAAAGAAATGGTTCGAACAGGAATCACAGCCTTCCCACGAGGAAGTCAAAAATCAGTTACAGATATAAAGCAATATTCCATATTAAATTAACCACTAAACAAAATCGAGAAGGGATGAATCAAAATGGCAAAAGTATATTATAACGGTGATATCAACGAAGGAACTCTAAAGGGGAAGAAAATCGCAGTCATTGGCTATGGTTCTCAGGGCCATGCACATGCGCTAAATCTAAGTGAAAGTGGTTTTGATGTAACAGTTGGCTTACGAAAAGGACGTTCATGGGATCAAGCGGAACAAGATGGCTTTGACGTAAAAACGGTAAAGGAAGCTAGTGATGAAGCTGATGTCATCATGGTTCTTCTTCCGGATGAGTATCAACCTGAAGTGTATAAGGAAGAAATTGAGCCTGGTCTTCGTGCAGGCAATGCTCTTGTATTCGCACACGGATTCAACGTTCATTTCAATCAAGTTGTACCACCATCAAATGTTGATGTATTCCTAGTAGCCCCTAAGGGTCCAGGACATCTAGTTAGACGAACATTTGAGGACGGGGCTGGTGTACCTGCACTATTCGGTGTCTATCAGGACGTTTCAGGAAACGCAAAAGAACTGGCACTTGCTTACGCAAAAGGAATCGGTGGTGCACGTGCAGGTGTTCTTGAAACGTCATTTAAAGAAGAAACGGAAACAGATCTTTTTGGCGAACAGGCTGTCCTTTGCGGTGGACTATCATCCCTTGTCAAAGCTGGATTTGAAACGTTAACAGAAGCAGGATACCAGCCAGAAGTTGCTTACTTTGAATGTCTACATGAACTTAAGCTAATCGTTGACTTGATGTATGAAGATGGAATTGCTGGTATGCGCTACTCGATCTCCGATACAGCCCAATGGGGCGATTTTGTATCAGGACCACGCGTAGTAGATGCTGATACAAAGGCACGAATGAAAGACATTCTTGAAGACATCCAGACTGGTAAGTTCGCTAAAGGATGGATCTTAGAAAATAAATTAAATCGTCCCGAGTTCCATGCAATCAATGAAAAAGAAAAACAGCATCCGATTGAACAGGTTGGGAAAGAACTTCGCGCAATGATGCCGTTTGTGAAACCAAAATCGAAGAAGGAAGTGGTTGCCAGTGCGAAAGATTAATGTATTCGATACAACGCTTCGTGACGGCGAACAGTCAGCCGGAGTCAATCTGAATGCATTAGAGAAACTGGAAATCGCGAAACAACTAGAAAGACTTGGAGTCGACATTATGGAAGCAGGCTTTCCTGCTGCTTCCAGTGGTGACTTCCAGGGTGTGAAAAACATTGCAGATACCGTTCGAAATGCATCTGTAACCGGACTTGCAAGAGCGAATGTAAGCGACATTGATGCAGCCTGGGATGCGTTGAAAGGCGGTGCTGATCCAAGACTTCACGTTTTTCTAGCCACTTCTCCCATTCACATGACGCATAAGCTTAAGAAAACGCCGGACGAAGTCGTGGAAACGGCAGTGGAAGCTGTGAAATATGCAAAGCGATTCTTCCCGAAAGTCCAGTGGTCGGCTGAAGATGCATGCCGATCAGATCGTTCTTTTCTTGCCAAGATTATTAAAGAAGTCATTGATGCTGGTGCATCTGTCATTAATATACCAGATACAGTGGGATACAGAAGTCCACAGGAATACGGAGAGCTGTTCACTTATTTAAGAAATAACGTTCCGAATATTGAAGGTGTTGACCTTTCTGCCCATTGCCATAACGATCTTGGCATGGCCGTTGCCAACTCGCTTGCTGCGATTGAATGTGGGGCAACTCAAATAGAAGGAACCATTAACGGCATAGGAGAGCGAGCCGGTAATGCTGCCATAGAAGAAGTTGCAGTAGCACTTCACATCCGTAATGATTTCTATCAAGCTGAAACTCGTTTGAAGCTTGATGAAATTAAGCGAACGAGCAATCTTGTTAGTAAGCTCACAGGCATGGCTGTTCCAGGAAACAAAGCGGTTGTAGGAGCGAATGCATTTGCGCATGAATCCGGAATTCACCAGGATGGTATGTTAAAAGAAAAAACAACTTATGAAATTATCAGTCCTCAACTTATTGGCGTTCAATCTACTAGTCTAGTACTTGGTAAACACTCAGGAAGGCATGCTTTCAGAGATCGAGTGAAAGAGCTAGGTTTTGTATTGGATGACGCGAAAATCAATGAAGCTTTCAAAGAATTTAAAGACCTTGCTGATAAGAAGAAGCAAGTGACAGAGGATGACTTGTTCGCCCTATTAACAGATATTCAAACGGATGAAATCGTTGAGAAATATGAGATTCAGAGCATTCAGGTACAATATGGTACTGCGAATATCCCGACAGCGACCATCTCAATTGAAGCCCCAGATGGAACAATGATGCAGCAAGCTGGCACTGGATCAGGAAGTGTTGAAGCGATTTACAATACACTTGAAGAGATGATTCCAGGAACGCTTAAACTTCAAGATTACCGCATTAACTCCGTTGGTGGAGGAAGAGATGCTCTTGCTGAAGTTCATGTACGCGTAACCTATAACGGAGTGGAGTCGAACGGACGAGGAACGGCACAAGATGTGCTTGAATCGTCAGCTATTGCTTACTTGAATGCAATTAATCGCATTCTTGCACGTGAAAGTTATCAAGTGAAAAAACAAGCGCACGTATAACAAGGAGGTTTGATGGATGAAGAGAAAAGTTGCGGTATTACCCGGTGATGGAATTGGTAAAGAAGTAATGGAAGGAACGATGAAAGTTCTCAGTGCCGTAGCAGATCGATTTGGCCATACGTTTGAATTTCACAAAGGGAGAATCGGTGGGGACGCTATTGATCAAGATGGCGAGCCTCTACCAGATGAAACGCTTCGCATCTGTAAAGAAAGCGATGCTGTTCTTCTAGGTGCTGTAGGCGGTCCAAAGTGGGAGAGCCTTCCCGGTCATCTTCGTCCTGAACGAGGTCTTCTTGGTATTCGTAAAGAGCTTGGATTATTTGCTAACCTTCGACCAGTTACAGCGTTTGACAGTTTACTAGATGCATCTCCGCTTAAGCCTGACCGTATTAAAGGTGTTGATATGTTAATCGTTCGAGAGTTAACAGGTGGCCTTTATTTCGGTACTCCAAGTGAACGTCGAAACGGTGGAGACGAAGTTGTTGATACCCTTCACTATACAAGGTCAGAAATTGAACGGATTGTTGAGCAAGGATTTGAAGCAGCAAGTAAACGACGTCAGAAGTTAACAAGTGTTGATAAAGCCAATGTTCTTGAATCAAGCCGAATGTGGAGAGAAGTTGTGGATGAGAAAGCAAAAGCTTATCCAGAAGTAGAAGTTGAGCACATGCTTGTCGATGCTGCAGCGATGAAAATGGTTCAAAATCCGTCTCACTTTGATGTTATCGTAACAGAAAATCTATTCGGCGATATTCTTAGTGACGAAGCTTCTATGATTACCGGATCGCTAGGAATGCTTCCTTCTGCTAGCTTACGGAGTGATGGCTTTGGAATGTATGAACCCGTCCACGGTTCCGCACCAGACATTGCCGGTAAAAACCTTGCGAATCCGCTTGCGATGATTTTATCAGGCGCTATGATGCTAAAGTATTCTTTTGAAATGCATGACGAAGCAGATGCGATTGAGAAGGCAGTTAAAGAAGTGCTTGATGCAGGTTACTACACAACTGACCTTGCAAATAGTTCTACAAAAGCACTTGGAACAGATGCCATGATTAAGAAAGTCATTTATCAGTTAGAAGAAGCTGATGCAACAGCTGGCATCATGGAAGCATACGCTTGATGACGAAAGGTAAGAGGAGGATGGGTGTGGAGCCGAAAACAATTATTGAGAAGATTTGGGATAAACACGTTGTTCATGAAGAAGAAGGTAGCCCGGATCTATTATATATCGATTTGCATCTTGTTCATGAGGTTACTTCACCGCAGGCTTTTGAAGGCCTGCGAATGAATAACCGCCGCGTTAGGAGACCTGATTTAACCTTTGCAACAATGGATCATAATGTTCCAACGATAGCGCGTCATATTATTAATGACCCTGTATCTAAAGTTCAAATGGAGAAACTTGAAGAGAACTGTAATGAATTCGGAGTTGAAATTGCTGATATAAACCATCCGGATCAAGGGATTGTTCACGTTATTGGACCTGAACTTGGTTTAACTCAGCCAGGAAAAACAATTGTTTGTGGCGATAGTCACACGTCAACACACGGTGCGTTTGGTGCCCTTGCTTTTGGAATTGGAACGAGTGAAGTTGAGCATGTGCTTGCTACACAAACGCTGTGGCAATCAAGGCCGAAAACGATTGAAGTACGTGTCAACGGACGTTTAGGGTCAGGTGTTACCGCTAAAGACTTAATCCTCGCTGTAATCGCTAAGTTTGGTGTGAATGCTGGAACGGGTGCGGTCGTTGAATATACTGGAGAAGCGATTCGTAACATGACAATGGAAGAACGTATGACGGTTTGTAATATGTCCATTGAAGCTGGTGCGAAAGCCGGACTAATCAGTCCTGATGAAACAACATTCTCCTACTTGAAAGGGAAAAGACACACTCCTTCAGGAGCCGCGTTTGATGAAGCTGTCGCTGAATGGAAAAAGCTTGCTACAGATCCTGGTGCAGAGTATGACGAAGTGCTTGAGATTGGTGCTGAAGAAATTGAACCACAAGTAACGTGGGGAACGAACCCTTCAATGGGATCTTCTGTATATGCAAGAGTTCCATTTCCTGAAGATTATAAAGATCCAGGTGATCAAAAAGCGATTAAACAAGCACTTGCTTATATGGATCTTAAACCAGGTACACCGATACAAAATATTGAAATTCAATATGTATTCATTGGTTCCTGCACAAATTCTCGTTTGAGTGACCTTCGCTCAGCTGCTGAGATCGTTCGCGGACGAAAAGTTCATGAAGGTGTAACTGCACTAGTTGTACCGGGCTCGAAATCTGTTAAAGATGCTGCTGAAGCTGAAGGTCTTGATACAGTTTTTAAGGATGCAGGATTTGAGTGGCGTGAGGCTGGTTGTAGTATGTGCCTCGCAATGAACGATGATATTGTTCCACCAGGTGAGCGATGTGCCTCAACGTCTAATCGGAATTTTGAAGGACGACAGGGAAATGGAGCGAGAACACATCTGGTTAGTCCAGCGATGGCTGCTGCAGCTGCGATTGAAGGAAGATTTACGGATGCAAGGAAAGTAAAACCGTTAGTAGTGTAAAAGGAGTGAGTAGTCCTGGAACCAATTAATGAATACAAGGGTGTTGTTTATCCCCTTGAACAGGTTAACGTTGATACAGACCAAATTATTCCAAAGCAGTTCTTGAAGCGAATCGAGCGACAGGGCTTCGGACAGTTCCTTTTCTATAACTGGCGATTTGATGATGATGGTCGTCCTAGAAGTGATTTCAATCTAAACGAAGAACAGTATAGAAATGCTACGATCTTAGTAGCAGGGAAGAACTTTGGATGTGGATCGTCAAGAGAACATGCACCGTGGGCGCTACTCGATTATGGATTTAAAGTCGTGATCGCTCCAAGCTTCGCTGACATTTTCTATAACAACTGTGTAAAGAATGGTATTCTACCGATTGCTTTAAATCAAGAGATCATCTCACAACTATTCTCTAAAGCAAGAAACGGTTATGAACTTTTCGTTGAACTAGATAAGCAACAAGTCAGTGATGAGAATGGACCGGTTGCTTCATTTGAAATTGATCCTTACTGGAAAGAGATGCTATTAAATGGATGGGATGAAGTTTCACGAACTCTTTCATTAGAAGATCAAATTAAACTTTATGAAGAAAAACAATTTGTAGGAGAGTGAATGACGTTGGGAATTACCAGGAGAAATATGGCGTCCATGTCGTAAATGCAATGGAAAATCTGCTGCAAGCTGTTCACCGAACACCATTACAGCAGTCAACAACATTAAATGAAATCTCACATAAAGATGTCTTTCTGAAGATGGAGAATTTACAGCGAACAGGTTCCTTCAAAATTCGAGGTGCCTACAATAAGGTATCTATGTTAACGGATATTGAAGCAGCAAGAGGGATTGTTGCAGCATCTGCCGGAAACCATGCTCAGGGAGTCGCTCTTGCTGCAAGTGAACGAGGAATTAAAGCGAAAATTTTCATGCCTGTTCATACCCCAGTTAGTAAAATTGAGGCAACTCGTTCGTACGGTGCAGAAATTGTGCTTGAAGGTGAATCTTACAATGAAGCGTTCAAAGGTGCAGAGCGAGAGCAAAAAGAGCGTGGAGCTACATTTGTTCATGCTTTTGATGACCCGGATGTAATGGCAGGACAAGGTACAGTAGCACTCGAAATGATGCAACAGTGCCCAGATCTCGATACCATTCTTGTTCCAGTTGGAGGCGGTGGCTTACTCGCTGGTATGGCATTAGCTGTTAAGTCGTATTTTCCACACGTGAAAATCATTGGTGTGCAAGCTTCAGAAGCATCTGCGACGTGGAATCGTTTCAAAGGTACTGGACCTAAAGTCCTCCCTTCCGTTCAATCCATTGCAGACGGAATTTCTGTTAAAGAAGCTGGTAAATTAACCTACCCTATCATTGAGCAGCTAGTAGACGACATGGTGACAGTATCAGAAGAGGAGATTGCTACTGCGATCATTTTTATGCTTGAGCGGCATAAAACGCTCGTTGAAGGTGCGGGGGCAGCTTCCTTAGCAGCTATTCTTTGCAAAGCTAATCAGATGAAAAGTCATAGAATTGGCGCAGTTATTAGTGGAGGAAATGCGGATATCGAGAAATTTTCTTCTTACAAAAAACTTGCTGAGCGTGCCAAAACCATCAGAAAAATAAGCTAATGGTTTTCTCAATGCCCGAGTGAACGGAATATTTTAGATTATTGCGACTTTTTGCTCAGTAATTGACAGTCACATAGTCCCATGCTAAAATTCAGTTTAGTACTTAACCACAGTAAAGCAATTAGAATTTTATATCTCTTATTCAGAGAGGTGGAGGGACTGGCCCTATGAAGCCCGGCAACCGTCAAACAACCGTTTGAGAAGGTGCCAATTCCTGCAAAGCGTATGCTTTGAGAAATGAGAGAAAGACATTGTTTATTCCATGCCTTTCTGCTCATAGCAGGAAGGCATTTTTTGTTTTATAAGTGCTAATGCTAAATTATGAAGATAACCATAGAGATTATCTTTTGATATAAGGGAAGTGAGACATGTGATTGAGCTAAAAGGCATTAACAAAACATTTTTCGCGAAATCTGGGAAAGTGGAAGCCGTAAAGAATGTTAACCTTTCAATTGAAAAGGGTGAAATCTTCGGAGTCATCGGATACAGTGGTGCCGGTAAGAGTACGCTCATTCGGATGCTGAATTTACTAGAAAGACCAACAGATGGAACTGTCACGGTGGCTGGGAATAACTTATCCTCTTTAAATGAAAAGAAGCTCCGATTAGCAAGACAGGATATCGGAATGATCTTTCAACACTTTAATATTTTGTGGTCTCGTACAGTAAGAGACAACATTGCGTTTCCGCTTGAAATATCCGGCGTATCAAAGGAAAAGCGTAAAAAGCGTGTCGACGAGTTGATTCAGCTTGTTGGGCTTGAAGGTCGTGAAGATGCTTATCCCTCACAGCTAAGCGGTGGTCAAAAGCAGCGTGTAGGTATCGCAAGGGCTCTTGCGAACAACCCTAAAGTATTGCTGTGTGATGAGGCTACATCTGCACTTGATCCGAAAACAACAGATAGCATTCTCGAGCTATTGACAGAAATCAACAAGAAATTAGGTCTTACCATTGTTCTAATTACTCATGAAATGCACGTGATTCGTAAGATTTGTCATCGTGTCGCTGTAATGGAGAATGGAAATGTTGTTGAAGAAGGATCTGTCCTAGAAGTCTTTCATCATCCAAAGGAACCCATTACAAAGGACTTTGTTAATCAATTGAGTGAACCTGAGGAAATGAAGGAATCGATTGCACATCTGGCAGCAAGTAAAGATGGACAACTTGTCCAGTTCACATTCATTAAAGGAAAGACTGGTTCACCCCTCGTTACAGAGTTGATCCGTAGATATGATATTGAAGTGAACATTATTCAAGGGAAGATCTCACATACGCAAGACGGACCTTACGGAAAATTGTCCGTGTTTATGAAAGGGAAGCAACCTGTCTTAGACGAGGCGCTTGCATATGTTCGCGGGCAAGGTGTTGAAGCGGAGGTGATTTTGAATGACTGAGTCACTATTTCCTAACGTGAATTGGGAAAACATGTGGGAAGCTACACTTCAAACAATGTATATGACAGCCATATCTGTTCTAGCAACGTTTATTCTCGGTATTGCTCTTGGTCTTCTGTTGTTTCTAACAGCTAAAGGAAATATCTGGGAGAATAAACTTGTGAATGGAATTACAGCTGGAATTGTTAACTTGTTCCGATCCATTCCGTTTATCATTCTGATTATATTACTAATCCCATTATCAGTTTATATTATCGGTACGATGCTTGGAGCTAATGCTGCATTACCAGCACTAATTGCTGGGGCAGCACCATTCTATGCAAGAATGGTTGAAATTGCGTTAAGAGAAGTGGATAAGGGAGTTATTGAAGCATCTCAATCTATGGGGGCATCAAATGGTGCAATTGTATTTAAAGTACTGCTTCCTGAGGCAATGCCAGCACTTATTTCTGGTATCACTGTAACAGCAATTGCTCTTGTCAGTTATACGGCAATGGCTGGTGTCGTTGGAGCGGGTGGACTTGGAAACCTTGCATATCTTGAAGGTTTTCAGCGAAACAACCCTGATGTTACGTTAGTTGCTACTGTCTTGATATTAGTTATTGTTGCTATTCTTCAAATTAGTGGAGACTTAACAACAAGAGCAATAGATAAAAGATAAAGAGGAGAAAAGGAGAGATTCAGTTATGAAGAAAATCTTGTCAATGTTGGCTGTCCTTGCTTTAGCGGTACTCGCTGCATGTGGTGCTAACAACAGCAACAGTGAAGGTTCAGGCGAGGGAGAAGATTCGAATAAACTTGTTGTAGGGGCATCAAACATTCCACACGCTGAAATTCTTGAAGAAGCAAAGCCGATTTTGAAAGAAAAAGGTGTAAATCTTGAAATTAAGACGTTTCAAGATTATATTCTTCCAAATAAGACGCTTGCTAATGGCGAATTAGATGCAAACTACTTCCAAACGATTCCTTACATGGAGCTTCAAATGGAAGAGAACGAGAATTATGACTTTGTAAATGCTGGTGGGATTCACATTGAACCAATCGGTGTGTACTCTCAAGATTATAAAAGCTTAGATGAGCTTCCAGAAGGCGCGCAAATTATTATGAGTAACTCTGTTTCTGACCACGGACGTATGCTTTCTCTTCTAGAAGCACAGGGACTTATCACTCTTAAAGATGGTGTGAAAGCAGCAGATGCTACCGTAGAAGATATCGCTGAAAACCCTAAGAATATTGAGTTCAAAACAGATGTTGAAGCATCTCTTCTTCCTCAGATTTATCAGCAAGGTGAAGGCGATGCAGTTATGATCAACACAAACTATGCCATTGATGCGGGCTTGAATCCACAAGAAGATGCAATTGCATTAGAAGATTCTGATTCACCATATGTGAATGTTATCACTGTTAATAAAGGTGACGAAGACAAAGAAGCTGTCAAAACGCTAGTTGAAGTTCTTCGTTCTGAAGAAATTCAGAACTTTATTAAAGAAGAGTATGACGGTGCTGTTGTACCAGTAAACGAATAAAGAACAAAAGGTTCTCCACAAATGTGGAGAACCTTTTTATATGGGGCTAGATTATTTTTCGTATTTAAAAATAGGCTGCATCGCTTTTCTTAATGTATGTGCTGATTGATGGAATTTTTCCTTTTCGTTTGGATCAAGGTCTAGCTCAATTACTTCCCTAATCCCATTGTTATTTACGATTGCAGGAACACCAATGTAAATGTCGTCCTGTCCGTATTCTCCTTGTAGAAGAGTAGATATTGTAAGTATAGAGTTTTCGTTCCGAATGATGGCTTTCGTTAACCTAACAAGGCCCATCGCAATTCCGTAATAGGTAGCACCTTTGCGGTTAATGATATGATAAGCAGCGTCACGTACATTAACGAATAGATTATCGAGTTCTTCTTTTGCTTTTTTATTGTTTTCGATTAGAGAAAGAATAGGTCTACTTCCAATTGTCGTATGACTCCAGATCGGAACTTCGGTATCACCATGCTCTCCGAGAATATACCCGTGAACATTTCTCGAATCCACATTGAAATACTCACCTAATAAGTATCGAAATCTAGCTGTATCAAGTATAGTACCTGAACCAATCACGCGTTCTTTTGGTAGGCCAGAGAACTTCCAAGTTGCATAGGTTAGAGCGTCAACAGGATTAGTGGCCACGATGAAGATTCCGTCAAAACCACTCTTCATCACACTCGAAACGATCTTTTCGAAAATCGCAGTATTCTTATCAATTAGATCAAGTCTGGTCTCCCCAGGAGCCTGGTTAGCACCTGCAGAAATAACAACGATGTCTGCTTCAGTGCAATCTTCGTAATCACCAGCCCAAATCCTCATAGGAGCACCAAAAGGAAGGCCGTGATTCAAGTCTCTCGCTTCACCTTCCGCTTTTTCTTTATTCAAATCGATTAACACGAGTTCATTCACAAGTTCTTGATTTAATAAAGAAAAGACATAGCTTGTTCCAACAAAACCTGTTCCAATAAGTGCTACACGAGTCGTTTTTCCTTCATGCATGAAATCCACTCCTTATTAGGTTTAGTACCAAGGTTATAAGTTCTACCCATTAATTGGGCGGCGCTCACATGGGAACACTCGGTAGTTCTTTTTCTGGAAAGCTCTTTCTGAAAGCAAGTTGTTTTTGAAAGAAGTTTTGTGAAAAAAACACACTTCGCTAATTGGAGCGGAAGGATGCCCGTCCCGCGGAAAGCGAGCATCCTGGAGCAGAAATCCACCACTACCTCTCTATAAAACAGACTCCTTGAAAATTTCATGGATAGCTTAGTTCTTGTCTTCTCATACTAACATGGAATAAATAGAAGGAGGAATGCGTCTTGAAGCAAGAACAAGAATTTAACAATTTCTCAGAAGCGGCGCTGCATGATTATAAAGAAGGACTTGGGATGTTTACTGAGAAAATGCCTCAGCTTGCTAAGAAATATAATGCATTTACAGAAGAGTGTTTTAAAAAAGGTGCAATAAGTCAGAAAGAGAAACAGATGATTGCTCTTGGAATTTCGATTTTTTCACAGGATGAGTATTGTATTATCTACCATACAAAGGGGTGTCTTGATCAGGGATGTTCTGAACAAGAAATTCTTGAAACTGTTGGTGTGACAGCCGCTTTTGGTGGTGGAGCTGCAATGAGTCAGGCGGTTACGCTTGTACAAGAATGTATTAAAGATCTCGATCAAATGACGCATTAAAACACCGGGTTTCTTCTATTATATATGTGGTTCATACAGAAGTTAATGAAATAGGGTGGAATAGGGAGAAAAAATAAGAGATAGAGTTTTTTGTTTATTCAGAACTATCCTCATCCTTCCATAGACATCCTCACCCTTGTAAATGCTGTTTGTAGCTACTAATTCAACGTGGTAAAGTATCTTTGTAAGCAAAAAAGATACTGAAAGGATTGATTCATTATTAGCCCCATGCGGTTAAACCACACACCTGAAATGGAAAAGGCGATGTACCAGTCTCACGGAGTAGGTTATGCGGAGTATAGCCGGAATTTCAATAAACGAATGGAAGTCGAACGAGACCGTGAGATGAATCACCGTCAGAGTCTTAAAATGGTAAGTGAATTCGACCGTAGACTATCTAAATGAATCAGCATCCAGAAAGAACATAACTTGAAAAACCAGTCGACCGACTGGTTTTTTATATTGTGCGAAGTAGTTCATTCATTGTATGGTCTACTATTAAATGGTAGTCTTATCTATGGATATATCTAAAATATTCACCTTTCATTCTCATTCAGGAATAGCGGTAGATCTTGTGGAGAACGCTAGAAAGTATGATCCCCCGGTTCCTTGATATTAGTTTGGATTTGTTATAAAATTAGAATGAAAATAGATTGAGAATGACTCAGCACACATTCCTTGACATACACCTTATAGATACTACAATAAGGAAGGAATAGTATAAACGTTATTGGAGGTATTCACAAATGGCAGCATCAACTCTTAAGATTGAAAATCTTCATGTTTCCATTGAGGGAAAAGAGATTCTTAAAGGATTAAACCTTGAAATAAATGGTGGAGAGATCCACGCAGTAATGGGACCGAACGGTACAGGTAAATCTACCCTCGCGTCAGCTATTATGGGACACCCTAAATACGAAATCACTGAAGGCAGTGTCTTCCTTGATAATGAAGATGTACTTGAAATGGAAGTTGATGAGCGTGCAAAAGCTGGACTCTTCCTTGCTATGCAATACCCAAGTGAAGTAAGCGGCGTAACAAACGCTGATTTCCTTCGTTCTGCAATTAATGCTCGTCGTGAAGAAGGCGATGAAATTTCATTAATGAAATTCATCAAGAAGCTAGACAAGAAAATGGCAGAGCTTGATATGGGTGAAGAATTCGCTCAGCGTTACTTGAATGAAGGTTTCTCTGGCGGTGAGAAGAAGCGTAACGAAATTCTTCAACTTATGATGCTTGAACCAAAAATCGCTGTTCTAGATGAGATTGACTCTGGACTTGATATCGATGCACTTAAAGTTGTATCAAAAGGTGTTAACGCTATGCGTAGCGATGACTTTGGTTGCCTAATCATTACGCACTATCAGCGTCTATTGAACTACATTACACCTGATAAAGTACACGTAATGATGCAAGGTCGAATTGTAAAATCTGGAGGCGCAGAACTAGCTCAGCGTCTTGAGTCAGAAGGTTATGATTGGATTAAACAAGAACTTGGAATTAAAGACGAAACAGTTGGTCAAGAAGCGTAAGCGGTAAGGAGGATGACAATGTCAGTGGATACGAAGATTGCATTCGATCAAGATTACATTAAATCTTTTTCAGAAAGACGCCAGGAACCGAAATGGATGGAATCCCTGCGTTTAAAGGCCTTAGAGAAGTCAGAAAACCTTCCTATGCCAAAGCCTGATAAAACGAAAATCGATAAGTGGAACTTCACTTCATTTAAACACGATGTACCTGCAGACGCTATTTCTTCACTGGATGACCTTCCAAAAGACGTACGTGAACTCGTTGCTAAAGATCAGCAATCAGGTAATCTTCTAGTACATCGTAATTCTACACCTGTTTTTCATCAGCTTTCTGAAGAGCTGAAAGAACAGGGAGTTATTTTCATAGATATTCAAACAGCTCTACAAGAGCACGGTGACCTTGTCGAGAAGTACTTCATGAAAGACGTTATGAAGGTAGACGAGAATCGCCTAACTGCTGTTCATGCAGCACTACTAAATGGAGGAACATTCTTATATGTACCTCGTAATGTTGAAGTAGACGTTCCGGTTCAAGCTCTATACTGGCAGGAAGATCCTGAAGCAGGGCTATTCAATCACGTGATTATTGTTGCTGAAGATAATAGTTCAGTCACATATGTGGAGAACTATCTTTCTTACGGAAATGATGTAGAGTCTGTTGCAAATATCATTGCTGAAGTACACGTAGGACAGAATGCTCGTGTAACGTTTGGGTCTGTTGATAACTTTGCTAAGGGAGTTACAACTTACGTGAATCGTCGTGCGAACGTTGCTCGTGATGGTAAAGTTGACTGGGCACTTGCTCAGATGAACGACGGTAATACGGTATCTACGAACACAACGCACCTAATTGGTGATGGTTCCAACGCTGATTCTAAGACGGTAACAATCGGTCGCGGAGATCAGAAACAGAACTTCACGAATCAGATTATCCACCACGGTAAAAATTCTGAAGGTATGCTACTTGTTCACGGTGTTCAAAAAGATAGTGCAAGTGCGATCTTTAACGGTGTAACAAAGATTGAGCATGGCGCTGCCAAGTCAAACGGTGAGCAAACTCAGCGTGTTCTTATGATGAATGAGAAAGCACGTGGAGATGCTAACCCAATTCTTCTAATCGATGAAGATGATGTTATGGCTGGTCACGCTGCTTCTGTAGGTAAAGTTGATCCAATTCAGCTTTACTACTTGCAAAGTCGCGGGATTTCTCGCCATGAAGCAGAACGTTTGATTATCCACGGTTTCCTTGCACCAGTTATTAACGAACTTCCGATTGAAGGCGTTCGTAAACGTGCGGTTGAGGTTACTGAAGGGAAAGTAAATTAATGATGAATGTCCAGGACATTCGCAAGCAGTTTCCCATTTTACATCAAGAGGTAAATGGGAAACCTCTTGTATACCTTGATAGTGCAGCAACGTCTCAGAAACCAGCTCAAGTGATTGATGCAGTTGAGCGTTACTACAAGGAAATTAATTCAAACGTTCACCGTGGTGTTCATACGCTTGGCACACATGCAACAGATGCCTATGAAGGTGCACGTGAAAAGGTTCGTGAGTTTATTCATGCTTCTTCAACAGAAGAAATCATTTTCACTCGCGGAACAACAACAGCACTTAATATTGTAGCTTCAAGCTATGGACGTGCAAATCTTCAAGAGGGTGATGAAGTTGTCATCACACCGATGGAACATCACAGTAACATCATTCCGTGGCAACAGGTTGTGAAGGCAACAGGAGCCACTCTTAAATATATTCCACTTCAACCAGATGGAACAATTGCACTTGAAGACGTAGAAAAAACGGTAACAGAGAACACCAAAATCGTTTCTGTTATGCAGGTTTCTAACGTTCTTGGAACAATTAACCCGATTAAAGAAATTGCAGCCATTGCTCACCAAAATGGTGCCGTTATGGTCGTAGATGGGGCTCAAAGCACACCACATATGAAGATTGATGTGGAGGATCTCGATTGTGATTTCTTTGCACTTTCGGGACATAAAATGTGTGGACCGACTGGAATTGGTGTTCTTTATGGTAAGAGACAATTACTAGAAGAGATGGATCCGTTTGAATTCGGAGGGGAAATGATTGATTATGTAGGTCTTTATGACTCGACGTGGAAAGATCTTCCCTGGAAGTTCGAAGGGGGTACTCCAATTATTGCAGGTGCAGTAGGTCTCGGAGCAGCAATTGATTTCTTAAATGAAGTTGGAATGGATAATATCCAGCAGCATGAGTCACATCTTGCTAAGTATGCAATGGAGCAGCTATCCACAATCGAAGGCGTAACAATATACGGACCTGAAAAGCGTGCTGGCGTTGTAACCTTCAATAGTGACGAAGTTCATCCACACGATTTGGCTACTGTACTAGACACAGAAGGCATCGCCGTGCGCGCCGGACATCATTGCGCTCAGCCGCTAATGAAGTGGCTTGAAGTATCGGCTACAGCACGTGCTAGCTTCTATCTCTATAACACAGAAGAAGACGTGGATACATTTGTAGCAGGATTACGAAAAGCAAAGGAGTTTTTCGGTAATGTCTTTTAACAATCTAGACCAGTTATATCGACAGGTCATCATGGATCATTATAAGAACCCAAGAAACAAAGGGGAACTTGAAGGAAACGACCTTAAAATAAATATGAATAACCCTACATGTGGAGACACGATTCAACTACAGTTGAAAGTAGATGATGGGAAAATTTCGGATGCGAAGTTTATTGGAGAAGGTTGCTCTATAAGCCTGGCATCTGCGTCAATGATGACACAGTCAGTCAAAGGGCTTGAAGTTGATCAGGCGATGAAGTTGTCTGGAATTTTCTCTGATATGATGCAGGGCAAAGAGTATGACGAAGAAGAATTCGATCTTGGTGATATTGAAGCACTTCAAGGCGTTTCGAAATTTCCTGCTCGAATTAAATGTGCAACACTCTCTTGGAAAGCAATGGAGAAAGGTTTCAAGGAACAGGGTGAGGCTTAACTCGCTTCCAGGTGTTGTCATCGTTTCTTTTTCATACTAGAATGGTTGAAAGAGAACAACAGCCAAACACTGACATGTGTAATGTCAAGGAGGGAAATATAATGGCTAAAAAAATGCCTGAAGTTGGCGAATACCAGTATGGTTTTAGTGATAAAGACGTTTCAATTTTCCGCTCAGAGCGTGGGTTAACTCCTGAAATCGTTAAAGAAATTTCTCGTATGAAGGATGAGCCTAAATGGATGCTTGATTTTCGTTTGAAATCGCTAGAGCATTTCTACAGCATGCCAATGCCTCAGTGGGGCGGTAATCTTGCTGATCTTGATTTCGATGAAATTACGTACTACGTAAAGCCTTCTGAGAAGTCTGAGCGATCTTGGGATGAAGTACCAGAGGAAATCAAAGCAACATTTGATAAGCTTGGTATCCCAGAAGCAGAACAAAAATACCTTGCAGGTGTTTCTGCACAGTATGAATCTGAAGTTGTTTACCACAACATGCAAGAAGATCTTGAGAATATGGGTATTATTTTCAAAGATACAGATACTGCTCTTAAAGAAAACGAAGACCTTTTCAAAGAGTATTTCGCGAAAACAATTCCTGCAACGGACAATAAGTTCTCAGCTCTTAACTCTGCTGTATGGTCTGGTGGGTCGTTCATCTACGTTCCTAAAGGTGTTAAAGTAGATACGCCTCTTCAAGCGTATTTCCGTATTAACTCTGAAAATATGGGACAGTTTGAGCGTACGCTTATTATTGCAGACGAAGGTTCTTCTGTTCATTACGTTGAAGGGTGTACTGCACCTGTTTATACAACAAACTCTCTACACAGTGCTGTTGTTGAGATCATCGTTAAGAAAGACGCATACTGCCGTTATACAACGATTCAGAACTGGGCTAACAATGTGTTTAACCTTGTTACGAAGCGTGCTGTTGCGGAAGAAAATGCAACGATGGAATGGATCGATGGTAACATTGGTTCCAAACTTACGATGAAGTATCCAGCTGTTGTCTTGAAAGGTGAAGGCGCACGAGGCATGACCCTTTCAATCGCTCTTGCGGGTAAAGGACAGCACCAGGATGCAGGAGCTAAGATGATTCACTTAGCACCTAACACATCTTCAACAATCGTATCGAAATCCATTTCGAAGCAAGGCGGTAAAGTAACATACCGTGGTATCGTACACTTTGGCCGTAAAGCTGAAGGCGCTCGTTCGAACGTTGAGTGCGATACGCTCATTATGGATAACGAGTCAACTTCTGATACAATTCCTTACAACGAAATCCTTAACGATAACATTTCACTTGAACACGAAGCGAAAGTATCGAAGGTTTCGGAAGAACAGCTCTTCTACTTGATGAGCCGCGGTGTATCTGAAGAAGAAGCAACTGAAATGATTGTAATGGGCTTTATCGAGCCATTTACGAAAGAACTTCCTATGGAATATGCGGTTGAAATGAACCGTCTCATTAAATTTGAGATGGAAGGTTCAATCGGTTAAGCACTATTATGAAACGAACCGGATTTTCCGGTTCGTTTTTTTGTATTCGGGAATAGATGATTATCTTGAATGAAGCTTACTGGAAGGCTCTTTTCTAAAAGATTGTTGTTTTAAAAGAGGTTTTGAAAACACACACACTTCGACGTTGATTGGAGCGGAAGGTGCTCGACTCCTGCGGGATAAGCGGGACAGGTGAGACCCCACAGGAGCGTAAGCGACGAGGAGGCTCACCGCCCGCCCCGCGGAAAGCGAGCATCCTGAAGCGGAAATCAACCACTCCTTTTATAGCAACAATGTTTTTAAAAGAGCATTTTGGAAAGGCTCTTTTGCTTCTTCCTTGCTATTTTCTTACCTTCACATGAAAATAGAAGTAGAAGTATTTTAGTTATAACGACTACCGATTGAATGATTTCGGATGTTCCATCGAAGATGAAAGGAAGGATTGCATGATATACATAGGCGTTACAGGATGGGGCGATCATGATAATTTATATCCACCTGGAGTCAAAAGCAATGAGAAGCTTTCAATATATGGTTCCCATTTTCCAATTGTTGAAGTAGATTCATCTTTCTATGCTGTTCAGCCTACAAGGAATTTTCAGAAGTGGGCGGATGAAACACCTGAAAGTTTTCGTTTTGTAGTGAAGGCTTATCAGGGTATGACAGGTCATCAACGTGGAGATGTACCGTTCGATACAAGAGAAGAAATGTTCCAAGCTTTTATAGATTCTCTGACTCCTATTCAGAAAGCAGGTAAGCTTGCGATGGTGCTGTTTCAGTTTCCACCGTGGTTTGATGTGAATAAGGAGAACGTGGACATATTAAGAGACTGTAAGCGACGAATGGGGGACATTCCTTGTGCAGTAGAATTTCGTCATCAATCCTGGTATCATGAAGCTTTCTATGAAAAAACGCTTCGTTTTCTCGAAGAACAGGGATTTATCCACACAATTTGCGATGAGCCACAGGCAGGAGAAGGATCTGTTCCTCTCGTTATGGAAACGATTAATTCGAATCAAGTCCTCGTACGTTTACATGGACGAAATGTGAATGGATGGACAAATCCAGGCAATCGCCATAATTGGAGAGACGTTCGTTATTTGTACGATTACAACCATAAAGAGTTAATGGAATGGAAAGAGCGTATTCGCCAGTTGGAAGAAAAATGTGAGAATGTCATTATATTATTTAACAATAATTCAGGTGGTCATGCTGCAGGTAATGCGAAGAAGATGATTCAAATGCTTGATATAGAGTATACAAATCTAAATCCGAAGCAACTTGATCTTTTTGAAGAATAAGGAGATTTTAAGATGATAACCTGGATTTTATTAGTTCTTATTGGTCTGGCTGCCGGTACAATCGGTAGTCTTGTTGGTCTTGGTGGTGGTATTATAATCGTCCCAGTACTTCTCATCATTGATCAATACACAAATTGGCTACCGCCTTTATCTCCTCAATTAATTGTAGGAAGTTCGATCGTTGTACTTGTTGCAATTGGACTTTCATCTACATTAGCATATATGAAGAAGAAAAGTGTGGATTATAAAAGTGGAGCGCTCTTCTTTCTAGGAAGTGGACCAGGAGCCATTTTGGGAGCCTGGTTAAATAAATTTATTGAAGTAGATTATTTTTCTATCTATTTTGGGGTATTTATGGTGCTTGTTTCCATATTATTAATGATAAGGAATCGTTTACGCCCAATGAAATTGAATGGACAATTCACACGTTCTTTTACTAATTCTGAAGGTAAGAAAGAAACCTATCAATTTTCAGCTCCTGCAGCGGTCGTGGTTTCGTTCTTTGTAGGAGTTATCTCAGGATTGTTTGGAATTGGTGGAGGGTCCTTAATGGTTCCTGCGATGATCTTGCTATTTGGCTTCCCTATGACGGTGGCAGTCGCAACTTCAATGTTTATGATCTTCCTTTCAAGCATAACGGGTACACTTACCCATCTAGCACTTGGAAACGTGGAAGGCTTTCTCTTAATTGGATTAGTTCCAGGAGCGTGGGTTGGAGCCAAGTTAGGAGCATATATTAATCAAAAGCTATCAGACCAGACCGTTGTAGTTATTTTACGATGGATGTTAATCATTGTTGGAATTCGACTGATCTTTCAGGGAACTATGGGGTAGGAAAGGAAGATTGACTTGACTTGTAAAACACTAAATATCTATTATACAAATGATCTTCATAGTCACTTTGAGAACTGGTCTAAAGTGTCTTCTTTTCTCAAAGAGAAAAAGAGGATGCATGAACTCCAGGGAACACCTTACTTACTTCTTGATCTTGGTGACCATTCTGATAAAGTCCATCCAATCACAGAAGGAACGGTTGGGAAGGGGAATGTGCAGTTACTCAATGATCTTCAATATGACTATGCTACGATCGGAAACAATGAAGGAATTACGTTCTCTAAGAAGGAACTTGAGGAATTATATACAGAAGCAGAGTTCGAAGTGATTGTATCCAATCTCTATCATCAAGATGGTACAAGGCCTTCGTGGGCAATTCCATATAAAATTCATGAACTGAGTGGTGTAAAGGTAGGTATCATAGGGATTACAATCCCGTATGAGCAGTTCTATTCTCTTCTAGGATGGACAATCGATTCACCTTATAACTACCTTCAGGAGCTTGTGAATGACGTTCGAGAGGAATCTGACGTTGTTATTCTTATGTCTCATATGGGGCTAGGGAATGACGAGCAATTAGCAAGAGAGATGACAGGGATTGATGTCATCATCGGTGCTCATACTCATCATGTTCTAAAGCACGGTGTTGTTGTAAATGATACTCTCATTACCCAGGCCGGAAAAAACGGCAACTATGTTGGGGAAGTAACGATTTCTTACGATATAGAACGTGAATATGTTCTTGAAAAAGAAGCATATGCTGTGTCTGTTCGTAATCGTAAAGAAGACGATCCTACACGAAAAAGCATCCAACATTTGAGTATTAAAGCACAAAACCTTTTAGACGAAGTAGTCTGTCGACTGGAACAACCGCTAGAAGCTGAGTGGTTTAAACGATCCGTATTACCCGATGAATTGGCCGCAGCCTTAAGAGAGTGGTGTCATGCTGATATCGGTATGATTAACTCTGGTATGCTACTTGATGGGCTTTCTGAAGGCAACATTTCTCGCGAAAACATTCATCGTATTTGTCCGCATCCGGTTAATCCTTGTAAAGTAATCCTCAAAGGTAGTGAGCTTCGAGAAATTATTTCCTACGCTATGACAGATGACATTGTGAATCTAAGTTTTAAGGGGCTTGGCTTTCGAGGAGAAGTAATGGGTATTATGGCGTTTGATGGCTTAGAAGTAAAAACTGTTTTAATGGAAGATGGTCTTCAACATGTAACGGACATTCTCCATAATGGCCAGCAGCTAGCATCTGATGAAGAATATGCTGTGGCTACAGCTGATATGTTTACGTTTGGGAAATTCTATCCTCAGATGAAGCATGCCAAAAAGAAATACTATTTACCTGAAATGCTAAGGGATCTTCTTGCATGGAGACTTGAGAACAGATACTAGAAATTTTCATATAGATATAGTGATAATCATTCAAGTCAGGAGGCGAGAATGAAGTGATTACTATGTCACCGATCATGATTGACGGTCATCCTTTTACAGCTGTTAGTATGCAGCTTCCGAAAACGAATTTTCTTGCGGTTATGAATGAGAATGGATATATCATGTGCGGAGCACTTGATGTGGCCTTACTTAACGAGAAATTGAGTGACCGGAAGATTATTGCAGGAAGAGCTGTAGGTGTAAGGACGATCGAACAGCTGCTAGATGCTCCACTTGAGTCTGTTACACATGAAGCTGTAGCGAGGGGCATTACAGTTGGTACAATAGGCAGAGATGCCATGCTTAAAATGATGTGAAAGAAGTCGTAGCAGTGCTACGGCTTCTTTCTTTTACTCCGGAAGACACTTTGTGCTATGGAAACGGCATTCTGGGGAAATTGTCCATACTTCTCTCCTTCTTGGCATATACATGAAGAAGAGAAGGGAGGGTTCATGTTTGTTTCGAACTCGTAGAAAATTCTTTAGAAAGGGACCACTTCCCTTTCGATATGTTTTTATCATCTCCTTCATCCTTTTCGTATTCATGACCGTACAGGGGTTATGGGTTGTTGAAAAGGGAATCAAACCTACTCTCATTGAGATTGCAAGGACAGAGACAAATCGAATCGCTACACTTGCAATTAACCAGGCGATCAATCAAAAGATTGTAGAAGAAGTAGATAATTACCAGGAAACGCTTATAACAGAAGTGAAAGATGATCAAGGCAAAGTTGTGCTTGTTCAGATTAACCAAAGAGCAGTAAGTCAGGTTCTCGCTCAATCGACGGATAAAGTTCAAAAGTTCTTAAAAAGCGTTGAAGACGGTAAGATCGATTATTGGGCAGAACAAAATGGTGTTGATCTTAAAGTAGATGAAGATACGCCTGTAAACACGGGAATAATACATTATATTCCAATTGGTCAGGCTTTTAACAATACGCTACTCGCAAACTTTGGACCAAAAGTTCCAGTTCGTTTCACTGCCATTGGAGAAGTAAAGTCAGATATTAAACATAAGATTGAGCCGGTAGGGATCAATAATATCTGGGTGGATATTCGTGTTCACATCGAAGTGAATGTTAAAATCGTTATTCCTTTTGCGAGCGATTCTGATGTCGTCACGACGGATATACCTGTTATTGCAACAATAATTAAAGGGGATGTTCCTAACTTTTATAACAACGGATCTGGAGAAGGTGCTCCAAATCCATCGATTGATATGAAAGACATGGAATAATTTCTAATTGCAGAAAGGAGTAAGATAAGGTATACTTTTAAACTGAACTTAATATCGTTCCTTATCTTTTACGATGAGGTAGAGGAGCAGATCCTCATTAGTACGTGTTGGGAGAATGACACCAATGATCAGCATCGAAAGGGAGATCTGCCGAAGCAATAATAATTGTCACGTTATTTTTGTTGGGGCGGCATTGAATAAATGTCGAACTGTCATTATGAGTCTAACTTATAATGGTGAACTACTGATCGGGGTGGACACTTAACATTGACTCGGTGAAGCGAGCAATGATAGGACCAATCCTATCATTGCTCGTTTTTTTGTGCTCTTATATTGGTTATCTATATAACAGGTACAGTAAATTGAACAATGATGGCTTGCATCATTCAGAATTTAATGAAGAACGCTTTATGAGCCCACCCCTATCGCAATCTAATATTAAATATAAGGAGGGTTTCCGTGGAAAACTCATTTTTATCTATTATTCCACCGCTTGTTGCATTACTAATGGTAGTCGTGACAAGGAAAGTGCTCCCGTCTCTAGGAGTAGGTATTATTCTTGGTGCACTTATGATCAATAATTGGAGTGTTACAGCATCCATTAAGGAAATTTATACAATTGTTAAAGGTATTATTGTTGATACTGAAAGCGGTGGTTTAAATACTTGGAATATGTACATTATTTTCTTCTTACTATTACTTGGTATGATGACCGCCTTTATCTCCATTTCAGGAGGTAGCCGTGCTTTTGGTGAGTGGGCAATGAAGCGCGTGAAAACAAGAGTAGGTGCTCAAGTTGTCACAGCCATTTTCGGAGTTATTATTTTCATCGACGATTACTTTAACTCTCTTGCCGTAGGGAACGTTAGTAGACCAATAACGGACAGGCATAAAGTATCTAGAGCGAAGCTTGCTTACATTATTGATTCTACTGCTGCACCTATGTGTATCATTTCTCCGATTTCTAGCTGGGGAGCTTATATCATTGCCCTCATTGGAGGAGTGCTAGCTACACACAGTATTACCGGCGTTGGGGCACTTGAAGCATTCATGAGAATGGTTCCAATGAACCTATATGCGCTATTCGCTCTAGCAATGGTTTTCTTTGTAAGCTATTTCGATATTAACCTTAAGGCTATGAAAGTACATGAGGACCGTGCTCAAACATCAGGAGAAGTTCTTGATCCAGAGAAGGGTGCGGTACCTGGCGAAACGACTGGACTACCGGAAAGTGACAAAGGTAGCGTTGCTGATCTTGCTTGGCCAATTATTATGCTAATTGCAGGAACAGTTACCTTTATGATTGTGACTGGTATCCAGGCTGTAAGTGGAACTGATACAGCAGTTACGGTACTATCTATTTTTGAAAACACGGATGTTGCTACTTCGCTTCTTTATGGAGGATTAATTGGTCTTGCAACATCACTTATTTTCTTCTTCATGAAGCGCATGGGAGGAGCTGTTCTAGGTAAAGGAATTTGGGAAGGGATTAAGTCTATGCTTCCAGCAGTTTATATTCTTTTCTTTGCTTGGACCCTCATTGAAATTATTGGGTCTCTAGGGACAGGCCAATATTTAGCTGGACTTGTTAATGAGCACATTGTGATTGGATTCTTGCCTGCGATCCTATTTCTACTTGCAGGGGTTATGGCGTTTGCAACTGGAACATCATGGGGAACGTTTGGCATCATGCTACCAATAGCAGGTGAGATTGCTGCTGCAACTGATCCTACCTTCATGCTTCCTGTTCTTGCAGCTGTACTTGCAGGTGCCGTTTTTGGAGATCATTGTTCACCGATTTCTGATACAACGATTCTTTCTTCAACAGGTGCAGGAAGCCATCATATCGACCATGTCATGACACAGCTACCTTATGCGTTACTTGTCGCTGGCATATCGTTACTTGGTTACCTTGTACTTGGATTTACAGGAAGCTCAATTCTTGGCTTAGTTGCTACAGCTATCCTTTTTGGAATATTGGTCTTTATGCTGAAAACAAAATATGCCAATCGACCAGTTGAAGTAGCTAAAAATTAAAAAGCAGGGGGGACATTCCTCCTGCTTTTTTATATGGATTCACAAAAAAGTGTAGATTTTTATCAAAAAATGGACGATTTATACCAAAAAAGAGAAAAGATTGTTTTGACATGGTCATTCGTACTAGATATACTATAAACAAAATAATCTGAATTTACTTAAAAGTCACAACCTTTTTCTGGAAGGAGGCTTGTAGTGAAAAAAGGTTTAATTTGTCTAAGGGGGTAATTTATTTGGAAAATCGTGCGCAATGGGGATCAAGAGCTGGTTTTATTCTAGCTGCTGTTGGTTCAGCTATAGGTCTAGGGAATATATGGAGATTTCCAGCTGTTGCTTATGACAACGGTGGTGGGGCATTTTTTATACCTTATTTATTTGCATTACTTACAGCTGGTATCCCGATCTTAATTCTGGAATTCACAATTGGCCATAAATTCCGAGGCTCTGCACCACTCTCATTCTTTAGAATGAACAAAAAAATGGAATGGCTCGGTTGGTGGGGCGTTATCGTAGCCTTCGTAATCTCGACGTATTATGCCGTTATTATTGCATGGGCCATTTCTTATAGCTATTTTGCTTTTAATCAAACGTGGGGATCAGATACAGAAGGATTCCTTTTCAATGAGTATTTAAAATTAACAGTTTCTCCTGGAGAAACAGGGAGCATCGTTCCTGGCGTTTTCATTCCTCTAATTGCAGTTTGGGTTATCACACTTGGTATTCTTCTAGCTGGAGTTAAAAAAGGAGTTGAACGTGCGAATAAAATCTTCATTCCTACATTGATTGTTCTTTTCTTAATCATCGTTATTCGAGCAGTGACATTACCGGGAGCTGCTGAAGGTCTAAATGCCTTCTTCACACCTAATTTTGACAGCATTACTTCAGGTAGCGTTTGGGTTGCAGCATACGGACAAATTTTCTTCAGTTTATCGATTGCTTTTGCTATTATGATTACTTATTCTAGTTATTTACCTAAGAAATCAGATATCACAAATAATGCGTTTATTACTGGTTTCGGTAACTCAGCGTTTGAGCTTCTAGCAGGTATTGGGGTATTCTCAGCACTTGGATTTATGGCTCAGCAGCAGGGACTTAGTGTTGGTGAAGTTGTGAGTGGGGGAGTTGGACTAGCTTTCGTCGTCTTCCCACAAATTATCAATGAGTTCCCAGCGTTAAATGGTTTGTTCGGATTCTTATTCTTTGCATCACTCGTGCTTGCGGGATTGTCTTCCCTTATTTCCATTTCTGAAACGTACGTTGCAGGAGTTTCGGAGAAATTTGGAATTTCTCGTACAAAGGCAGTCTTGATTGGTGGGGGAGTTGCTTCACTGATTTCAATTCTTTTCGCTACACAGGGCGGACTATTCTTCCTAGACGCAGCGGATTACTTTATTAACCAATTCGGAATTGCATTTGTAGGACTTGTTGAAGTGATTGTTGTGGCATGGGTGCTTCGTGAGCTAAACGATTTAGAAGCACATGCGAACGCGATTTCTGATATTCCTTTGAATTTCTGGTGGAAAGCATGTCTTAGTGTAATTACTCCACTTGTCCTTGGATACATGATGTTTGATCTTTTCAAAACAAACCTTCTTCGTCAGTTCGATACGGCATCTGGTAACTACGGAGATTACTCAAATGGCTTTATTCTTTACAGCGGTTGGTTTGTTGCTGCATTCGCAATCCTAGTTGGAATTCTATTCAGCTTGAAGAAATGGGATGCAAAGGTCGAGCAGGAAAAGTACAAGGAGGTAAGTTAATATGGGCGGAAGTGCAATTTTCATGATGATTGTTGGTATGGTTATTATCTGGGGAGGTCTTGCAGCGAGTATTCTCAATGCTGTAAGAGTATCGAAAAAACAATAAAAAAAGAAAGAGGGACTAACACTGTTAGTTCCTCTTTTACTTTTTACGTGATCGTTCCTGGCGTTCCCATAAACGTAAAGAAGGGTAAGGATCGTAGGACCATTCTGTTCTTCCATTATCTTTGTAAATGCCATAGTGAAGGTGAGGAGGGAATTTCCCTGCAGTTCCTTTTGGACCATAACCAGAGCTTCCAACATAGCCGATAACTTGTCCAGGTTGAAGGACGCTACCTTTCTCAATGCCTTTTTCAAAACCATTTAAATGAGCATAATAATGGTAATTTCCTTGAATATCCCGAATGCCGATACGCCATCCACCGTATCGATTCCATCCTTTTGTTTCAACAGTACCGTAGCTTGTTGATTTAACAGCTACACCGTAGGAGGCAAAAATATCTGTTCCTTCATGGATACGTAGCCCTCCCCAACCTCTACGGTCTCCCCAAGTACTTCGATAGCTATAATCCGCTTGAAGTGGAACAGGAAAAGCATGTCTTTCTAACTTTAGTGTCTCAAATGTCCGATAGACAGCACTATTGCTTATAATTGTTCGAACTGCTTGATCCCGATGATAATAATCCCACAATCCAATTCGTAAATCCTCAATAGTTGTCCCGTAAGATTGCAAGAAATGACCTATCGTATATAGAAGATCCTCATCGTCTGTTAGAACTGCTTTCCCGTCACCGTTTCCATCAAGACCGATTCCTCCAAAGAAAGAGATAGATTCAGCGGAAGAATCTGCTGGATTCGGGTTAACTTCGCCAGCCCATTTCTCAGGTGGAATATGGATTGCAATTGCGCCCTTTTCACGTGGAATATCTTTTTGTGAACGTCTAATACTTCGTTCATATTGATCAATTCCTGCGTAAATGTACCAGGGTACTTGTGTTAGGGCCTCCATTTTATGAAACAGAGTCATTCGTTCAGCTCTTAATTTATCTTCGTCTATTTCTGCAGAAAGGCAGATGTTAGCTGGTAAGAGAAAGAAAAGAATAAGGATAAGAAAACTGTATTTTCTCAAGCGTTTCTTCTCCTTTCGTAAATTGTCGTTACTCTTAGTGTGGTTTCCATCGTCCAAAACATTAGGTCTAAATATTGGAAGGTAAAAAGCCCTAATCGTCATTAGATTCATACTTTTCCTAGAAATGCACATATTGGATATGTTATTCTTTAATACAGAAAAGGAATTGATGGGGTGATAATAGTGAGCAAGAAAGAAGAATATCTACGTAAACCAGAGTGGTTGAAAATAAAATTGAATACAAACGAGAACTACAAAGGTCTTAAAAAGATGATGCGTGAGAAAAAGCTACATACTGTATGTGAAGAGGCCAAATGTCCAAACATTCATGAGTGTTGGGCTGTTCGAAAAACTGCGACCTTTATGATCCTTGGGGACGTTTGTACTCGTGCGTGCCGATTTTGTGCGGTTAAGACTGGGCTTCCAACTGAGCTTGATTGGGCTGAGCCAGAACGTGTAGCAGACTCTGTTGAACAAATGGGCTTGAAACACGTTGTTATTACAGCGGTTGCTAGAGACGATTTAAAAGACGGTGGCGCAGCAGTCTTTGCTGAGACGGTTCGTGCAATTCGTAGAAAAAATCCATTCTGCTCCATTGAAGTACTCCCGTCTGATATGGGTGGACAATATGAAGCCCTTGAAACACTAATGGATGCTAAACCAGACATTATGAACCATAATATTGAAACAGTTGAACGCCTTACTCCAAGAGTTCGTGCACGCGCGAAATATCGTCGTACACTCGAATTTCTTCAAAGAGCTAAAGAAATGAACCCAGAAATTCCTACGAAATCAAGCATCATGCTTGGACTTGGTGAAACGAAGGAAGAAATCATCCAAACCCTCGACGATCTTCGTGCACATGATGTTGATATCGTTACCCTTGGCCAATACCTTCAGCCTTCTAAGAAGCACTTGAAAGTTGAAAAATATTGGACTCCACAAGAATTCCTTGAGTTAAAAGATATTGCATTAGAAAAAGGTTTCAAACACTGTGAATCCGGCCCAATGGTACGCTCTTCCTACCATGCTGACGAACAAGTAAACGCCGCAAAACAAGCGACTAATTAAGAAAAGCGGAAGTGGGCGTTTAGACACGTCAGGCACTGGAGCCCTATAACTTGAACACGTTCTTTGTGTTCGATTTATAGGGTGAAGTGACCAAGTGTCTGCCCACTGCAGCTAGCCAAGAAAAGCGGAAACGAGCGATTAGAAACGCAGATATTGGAACTCTTGAATGGGAACACGCTTTTTGTGTTCCTGTGAAAGAGTGAAATATCGGAGTTTCTGCGAGTTGCAGCTGGACAAGAAAAGCGGAAGTGGGCGTTTAGCCTCGACAAGCGCTGGAGGCTCACAAAAAGAACACGTTCTTTGTGTTCATTTTGTGAGGTGAAGCGATCGAGCGGCTGGGCACTGCAGCTGGATCAAGAAAAGCGGAAACGAGCGATTAGAAACAAACATAACAAAATCGGCCCTTACCAAGGGCCGATTTTTATTTCGACATCATTTCGTTTCCTTCTGTATCATTTAACTCGTCATTCATTTCGCCCTTCATTTCACCATTCTCATTCTCGCCTTCACTAACGATTTTACCTTGTGGTGCTTTTTTCATTTTGGCGATGGTTTGCTCGATGCTTTTATCGAGTTCATCACTAGCAGTTGAACCATTCTCATACCGCTCAACTTCGGCGATCATTCCCTGTTCATCTGAGACGTACACATGGTAATAACGCGGGATAACGGAAAGGGCTGTTTTCTTAACTTGATCTGCAGTAGCATCTCGGTCCTTCGTTGTTGATTTGTAACCAATTAATACTTCTTCATCAGTTACGAGTGTGGCAACATCATTTACGTATGGAAGAACAATCGCCATTGACGTGATCATGTCTGCCAATCGCTCACGATCAAGATAGACGACGTCTCTCGGTTTTTTCTTTGAAGTCATGTTGTTTGTATTTCTTGATTCACGAACGTATCCGAAATTCCCTTTTTTTGCTCTATCCTGTGAGTTCGCCATGTTCATTCCGTACTCTTCAGGATCTGTTTTGACTGGTGTTAAATCTGCATGGTCAAAAGAATCTGTCGCATCTTGCCCCTGGCATGCTGCAAGTCCTAGTGCAAGTGGCAAAATTAATAGCATTTGCTTTTTCACTCACATTCACCTCCATACGGTTATCATGACCGATTGTCGTTTCTTTTTTACTGGTATTACTTGGACAATTCAAATAAAAAAGGTATCATAATACTAATGAGCCCATATGGAAATGAGGGAAGTAGAGTGATAACAGTTAATCAACATACATTTGAGTTGGTCAAAGATGAGCGGGAAGGCTGGAACGAAGAGGCGTTCACCGCACGATACAGCGAAATTCTGGATAAATACGATTATATCGTCGGCGACTGGGGATATGGCCAATTGAGGCTTAAGGGATTCTTTGAGGATCGTAATCAGAAAGCGACGTTTGATACAAAGTTCAGCACTGTGCTGGATTATTTATATGAATACTGTAACTTTGGGTGTCCTTATTTTGTGTTAAAGAAGCACAAAAAGGAAAAGCCTAAGAAGCAACAGCAAGAAGCATAAGCCAACAGGCTTATGCTTTATATGGTTTTTCAGAGTCTTTTTCAGGGTCATCATGTGGAGGGTGTGAGGCAGGATCTTGGCGTGGCAGGTTCTGGTGAAGGTTTTTATTCTCATAATTGAACGCACTATAAGAACGCTGACCCTCTCGCCATGGAGTCGTTTTCCCCAGTTTCTTATTAACTGGGGAGCCGTATGGCCCTTCAGGTGTATCTTCAGGTAACACGTAATTGCGCCCCTTTTCTACATTGGCAAAGTCTGTATAGTTTTCATCATCAAACATGAATAAACACCACCTTTAACAGGTAGTGTATTCATTGCATGGTTGAATTATTAAGCGCTAAGTCTTTCGCGAAGGAAGTTTCGGAGCTCCTCTGCATCTTCTTCATTAAGTGAATAAGCATGTTCGAGGTTACCTGGCTCATTAAGGTCGTCGTGACCAATAATGGCGAATTTACCACCCTGAATGTCAAGAACGAGAGATTTTCCATAGAAACGATCCGATTTCACAATGCATAGATCAAACCGATGATTGCTTCCCATAAAGCATACAAACCTAGCTTCAGTTGCTTCCTGTTCATCATAGATGAGTCTGTCGTCATCCATAGTAGCACCCTCCTTTTTCTAGTTACCGTTATCATACCAAATTCTTACGTTTTCTCATATAAGCTGCGTTTAAAATGTAAGCTTTTTCATTTTAGGATATGCTAAAATGAAGCTATGCTCATATAGGTGCATTGAGTGCCTTAGTTATATTACTGTTAATTTGTTCAATAGGCAGGTGGATATCCATGTATTTTGTTGATCGAAAGAAAATTGAAGAGCATCTAGTTTATTTAGATAATGGTGTTGCGCTTTTCAAAAAAAGTACGTTTCAGACGCCGGTTGAAAAACTAGGCTTGGAGAGACTTCATCATGTGTTTATTGAAAGCATGATTGATGTGGGGAATAATCTTATTGATGGTTTTATTATGAGGGATCCCGGAAGCTATGAAGACATCATTGAAATATTAGCGGATGAAAAAGTCATACCTGCTGAAAATTCTAAAGCTTTGAAGAAAATCGTTTTGATGAGGAAACCTCTGATGCAATCGTATGTTGATATTGATCATGCTGCGATTGAAGAGAATGTAAGACAAAATATCGAAGCAATTGAAAGCTTTTCTACTTACGTTAGAACGTATTTAAATGAAGAGCTAGGAGCAGTATCTGCATTTATCCCTGAAGACTATAAATAGTTGATGAGGGATCGTGACATAAGCTAAACTGTGTGTAGTTAGAAACATGAGAGGTGTTTGAAATGATGAACAGCAACGGTTTATTTAAACAGCATACATTTGTTCTTCATATGACAACACCAATTAATTAACCGCTTTCATATTGGGAAGCGGTTTTCTTATGGTTAGAAAAGTTGGGAGGAAGTCAGTTGAAAAAGTATAAAGGGTATTTAATAGATCTTGACGGTACAATGTATCGTGGCACTGAGAAAATTCATGAGGCGGTGGAATTCGTTAAGCGTCTTCAAGAAGCAGATATTCCGTATTTATTCGTAACAAACAACTCATCGAAACGGAAAGAACAGGTTTCCGAGAAACTCGAACAATTTGGTGTGCCTTGTACTCCAGACCACGTTTTTACAACTAGTATGGCGACAGCAAGTTATATTTCCAATGAGAAGAGTGATGCTTCTGTTTATGTTATAGGTGAAGAGGGGATTCGCGATGCATTAACAGATAAGGGATTAACGTTGAAAGACGAAAACACAGATTATGTAGTAGTTGGTATTGACCGAACCATTACGTATGAAAAATTCGCTAAAGCCTGTTTAGCTGTTCGTAATGGTGCTACGTTTATCTCGACAAATGGTGATATTGCGATTCCAACTGAACGTGGCCTGCTTCCAGGCAATGGTTCGTTAACGTCAGTTGTAACAGTGTCTACAGAAGTAGAGCCGATTTTTATTGGAAAGCCAGAACCGATAATTATGGAACAAGCACTTGCTCAACTTGGAACACCGAAAGAAGAGACATTAATGGTTGGAGATAACTATAGAACGGATATTCTAGCTGGTCTGAATGCAGGACTGGATACATTGCTTGTGCATACAGGTGTTACCACGAAAGAGCATCTGGAATCAGTAGAGAAACAACCGACTTATACAGCGCAAACCTTAGATGAATGGAAAATATAAAAACGCCTCAAGGGGCGTTTTTATTTTTGTTAGCCATTTATTCAAGTTTCTGAGCTCGATGGGCAAGGCGACTGGATGCTGCGGCTGCAATAGCTCCGACAATATCGTCAAGATACGTATGACACATTCCCGTTGATTTGTCGTTAAGTTTCTCAAGAATGCCTGGTTTTTGTTTATCAATAAAACCATAGTTTGTAAAGCCAATTGATCCATAGACATTCACAATGGATAGGGCAATAATTTCATCAACACCATATAATCCTTCATCTTTCATTAGAATATCCTGCAAAGGTTGATCTAACATGTTTTTCTCTGTTAATTCATCCAATTGAATACCCGTTAGAATAGCGTTTTGAACCTCTCTTTTTGACAGTACTCTTTCTATATTTTCCACGCAAGTTTCTATTTGAAGGTTCGGGTGATATTTTTCCTGAAGATAGTAGACTAGGTCTGCAATATCCTTAATCTCAACCCCGCGTTCTTTTAATTTCGTTCTGGCTGCTTGCTCCACAAGATCCATAGGTTTTTCGCCCATTCTTGTCCCACCTAACTTTATAGTAAATTGGTATTGTAGGTTATTGATTTTATTAGTATATGGTGAGAACTCTGGAAATATGACAATGAATATTACGTGATGAGATACACCGAATGGGCGTTTCAAGCATATGTTACGAATATAATGACGTAATGCCGGAGGGTCATCATGCTTGAACGGGAGCTTTTTCATCAGTATGGCATCGTAGTTGAACAGCAGAATCAGAGAAATAATGAGTACGATATCAGAACTGCTGATATGTCTGAATATATTCTGAGGCGCACGATAATGGAACAAGAAGGTGATTTTCCATGGTTTGAGATGGTTGCTCAGTATTATAATCAGCAAAATGAACCAACAATGTTACCGATTCAATCAAGACGAGGCAAGTACATTGAAACAATTAATAATGAAGCCTATACACTTTACCAAAAGCCAATCAATCGAGGGTATAGCAGATTAAGTGATGGGCAACGCCTGGCACTTCTGCACCGTAAAGGAGGAAATCTACTAGCAGCCTACACTGATTTACCAGAGATTCAACCGTGGCAAATCAGGTGGCAGTATCGAATGGATCAATTAGAGGCTTTTCGAGAGGAATTAAAAAATCAGCAACAGAGCTTGAGAGAATTCGATGAGTGGTTCATCGAAACGTTCCCTTATTACTCTGGTGTATCAGAAAACGCCATCCAATATATCGTAGATTCAGGAATGGACACCGGTTCAAATCCATTTCAAGTGAGAACACTAGCGTTTAATCGATATACATCTTCCTCTCAAAGAACATCTGAAGCGCTATTCCCAAGCGACTTTATTCTCGATCATCCTGCAAGAGATCTTGCTGAGTGGATTAGGAGTGAATTAGCTCATAGCAATGGGGATTTTGAAACCATTCGAGCATTTCTCTGGGATTATCATGAGAGACGCACTTTAAATCAGATGGATTGGAATTTGCTTTTCGCAAGATTATTGTTTCCACTACCTTATGTTGAAGCAGTAGAGCATTATTATAGTGAAGGCAACTTAAAGGAAAAGGAAAGAAGTCTTGCTCACATTAAGGATTTTGTGAGAAGAGAGGGAGAACGTGAAGATTTATATCGTAAGTTATTTAAGGAATTGATTGGTGATCGTGGAAGCCAAATGAGAAAAATCGAGTGGTTATCTTAATGAAAGGCTTTTTTCGTACTCATTGTTGCTATTAGATTAGTGGTTAATTTCCGCTCCAGATGCTCGCTTTCCGCGGGGCGGGCGGTGAGCCTCCTCGTCGCTAACGCTCCTGCGGGGTCTCACCTGTCCCGCTAGTCCCGCAGGAGTCGAGCATCTTCCGCTCCAATCAGCTAAGTTTGGTGTTAAACAAATTGTTTCAAAAGCAACAATATTAAACAAAAGAGCCTAATGGAAAAATAAATTAAAAAATCCCCTCCAGCAATTGGAGGGGATGAATTTGTTTAATTTAGAATACCTGCTCAAGTTCGACTACGCCTGGAACTTCTTCAAGAAGTGCGCGCTCGATACCTGCTTTAAGGGTAATAGTGGAACTAGGGCAGCTGCCGCACGCTCCCATTAAACGTACTTTAACAACACCTTCTTCGATGTCTACAAGCTCTACGTCTCCGCCGTCACGCAGTAGGAATGGACGCAGTTTATTCAATACATCCTGTACTTGTTCTTGCATCATTCATCGACTCCCTTCATACTTCCATTATACTGATAATTAACTGAAAAATCTATGTGCTAACGTGGAATGATTATAATTATCACTATAACTTTATCACGCAATGGTACCACATTCAAGATTGGGAAAGGAAAAAGGCGAATGGTTCTTTTCGTCCTCACATGAATAAGGTACAATAAAGAAAAGTGATGATACAGAAAGGGCGTTTTGCATCATGGAAGAAGTACTCGTCTATGGAGCAGGAGAACGTTGTGCAAGCTGTGTTAATTTGCCCTCTTCAGAGGAAACAGCTGAATGGTTGAGAGCTGCACTTGAACGCAAATATCCTGATCGACAAATAGCTGTAAGGTATGTAGATATCCATAGTAAGCTTTCAGGCACGGAAGCTGCATTCGCTGCAAAAGTAATTAATGAAGATCTTTTCTATCCCGTCGTCGTTATACGAAATGAAATCGTTTCTGAAGGAAACCCGAAATTAAAAGATTTGTACGCTGTATTAGAAGATCATTCTGCATCAGCTTGAATAGTAAAAAGCCAGTAAGCGAAATTTCGCTTACTGGCTTTTGTTTGATGGGGCTTCGTTTCTCGATATTTGTGTTTCTAAACGCCCACTTCCGCTTTTCTTGATCCAGCTACGACTCGCAGAAACTCCGATATTTCACTCTTTCACCGGAACACAAAGACCGTGTTCCAGTTCAAGAGTTCCAATATCTGCGTTTCTAAACGCTCGTCTCCGCTTTTCTATCCATTATGATTCTTATAAATCCATAGTATCCCGGATTTCAAAAGCCTTGGTACTCTTCCGGTTAGAGGGCGGTTGGCCATGACTCCGAAGCCGTGTTTGCTTCCGAGTGAGCCAAGTGTACCTTTGATTTTGATGGGTGGTAGAGCGGGTGGGGCTTCTTGTTTCCATTGTTTTTGTAACACAAGTGCGATTTGTTCAGCTTGTTCTTCTGCGAGTTGTGCACTTGGTGCATGTGGCAGGCTCGCGCAATCTCCCACAACAAATACGTTATTGTAATCTGGCATGGCATGATAGTCATTAAGAATGATGCGTTGCTGTGCGTCTTTCTCTACTTCTAGTTCTCTTACAACTTTGTTTGGCTGGATGCCAGCTGTCCATACAATAGAGTCGCAATGAACGGGTTCGCCATGGTTATAGAGGGTTTGTGGTTCAACTTTCGTGATATTAGACTCACTTACCACTTCTACATTGCGCTCTTCAAACCAGGATTGAACATATTTACCGAGTCGTTCTGGAAAGGCAGATAGAATTGTGTGGCCTCGATCAAACAATTTAATTTGGAGATCTGGTCGACTTTCGTGAAGTTCACTGGCAAGCTCTACTCCACTTAATCCTGCACCAACAATTCCTACAACAGAACGTGGACCAAGATTGTTTAATACTTCATACGTTCTTCTGGACGAATCGATTGTTTGAATGCTGAGGGTATGAACATCTGCACCAGGTACGTTGTGGTATTTGTCTTCACAGCCTAATCCAATTACGAGCATATCGTATGGTAAGTCGTCATCGTCTTTAAAGTTAACTACATTTTGTTCTAAGTTAATGCCTGAAATTTCTCCGTACTTCATTTCAAGCTTCTCGTTAACGGGGAATTGGACACGTATATGATGATCACTTGCTGTCCCTGCAGCAAGGGCGTAATATTCAGTTTTCATACTATGATAGGGATTTCGGTCAACAAGCGTAATGGTGAGGTCTTCTGGAAGTTCCGCTGCAAATAATTTCTGTAGGATGCGCATACCACCGTACCCGCCGCCTAAAAGCACTAGCCTTTTCATGATAAGAGGTCCCCTTTGGTAAAATTCGATAACGCTGTGTCCCTGTTAATCAAAATGGTACGAAGATTCTAGAATTTAATATGAAAAAAGAAAGCAACACGCGCTATAATAAACTATACATTCTTTCAGCTCTGACAGTTAAAAGTATAGCGAAACTGCCACATATGTACAATATAATTTCTGAAATGCGTAGCGAAGGAGTTGCTTTAGTTTGACTACGATTGAATATTGTGCCGGCAATTTGAGAGAGAATAAAGTTGTTTTGAGAGAATTGGAGAAAATACCGAATACAGAATTAGTCGATTATCGGTGCCTTGGTTATTGTGGGAATTGCTATTCCGAATCCTTTGCGATTGTAGGCGGCGTGCTCGTTCATGCGGATACCTCTGAAGCGTTAATAGAGAAAATAATCAGAAAATTAAACGAACGTGATTAAGTGCTTTCAATCATTTTATTCTGTGTTATAATGACAAAGGTTCATTGAAGTCTGGTAGAGAGAGAGCAGGCTTTTTATTTTCCGCATGCGTGCGAAAAATGTCGAATATTCAGACGACAAACACTGTTTGTAAGCGCTACATTTAGCTGATGGCTATAATATTTCTATTTTATAACTGGTAATGGGGTAGGCTATGCTTATAAACGGATTCAATAATTCACGAGGGGTGTAAAATATGCAAATTCTATGGGGATTAGGTGGTATGGCAGTCCTATTTGCCATCGCACTTATCTTTTCTACAAACCGCAAAGCGATTAACCTTCGTACGGTCCTTGGTGCACTAGCAATCCAAGTCGCATTTGCGTTTGTTGTACTTAAATGGGAAGCCGGTAAAGCTGGACTGAAATGGCTCTCACTTAGAGTACAAGATATTATAAATTACGCGAATGACGGTATAGCATTCTTATTTGGCGGATTAATTGGGAATGAAAGTATTGGGTTTATATTTGCCTTTCAAGTATTAACGATTATTATTTTCTTCTCATCTTTAATTTCCGTACTCTACTACCTGGGTATAATGCAGTGGGTAATCAAAATTCTTGGTGGAGCGATTTCAAAAGCGCTTGGAACAAGTAAAGCTGAATCACTCTCTGCAACAGCGAACATCTTTGTAGGTCAAACGGAAGCACCGCTGGTGATCAAACCTTATATTGATAAAATGACGAAATCTGAGTTGTTCGCAGTTATGACAGGTGGACTTGCTTCAGTAGCTGGTTCAGTCCTAATTGGGTACTCTCTTCTAGGTGTTCCACTTGAGTACTTGCTTGCTGCAAGTTTCATGGCAGCTCCAGCTGGTCTATTGATGGCGAAGCTGATCATGCCTGAAACGGAAGAATCTGAAACAGCCAATGAAATTAAAATGGAACGAAATGAAGAGCACGTCAACGTCATTGATGCTGCTGCACACGGTGCATCTGACGGTCTTAAGCTTGCATTAAACGTAGGAGCAATGCTTCTATCATTTATCGCACTTATCGCACTCTTCAACGGTTTGCTTGGTGGAATTGGCGGACTCTTCGGATACGGAGACATTACGATTGAACAAATTCTCGGATATGTTTTCTCTCCGTTAGCATTTGTCATTGGTGTACCTTGGCAGGATGCAGTTCAGGCTGGTAACTATATCGGTCAGAAACTTATTCTTAACGAATTCGTTGCTTTCTCTGCATTCGGTCCTGAAATTGGTGCAGGAACCCTAACTGACAAATCTGTAGCTATTATCAGTTTTGCTCTTTGTGGATTTGCGAACTTCTCATCTCTTGCAATCCTTCTTGGAGGACTTGGTGGTCTTGCGCCGAGCCGTCGTCCTGAAATTGCAAAGTTTGGAATGCGTGCGATCCTTGCAGGTACGCTTGCTAACCTGTTAAACGCAGCGATTGCTGGTATGCTTATTTTCTAAGTTTGGAGCCTCTTTTATAGAGGCTTTTTTTTATTGGCTCTCTTCGGATACTTTGTTGCAATATGAGGAGGGGGGTGATTTGCGCTTCATTCATCGAAGTGGGGTTTCTAAAAGTTACTTTCTCTCATTTTTATCCAGGACGTCACAAGGAAGATTTCGCGCCTACTGCGGCAAGGTCCGTAGGGGGATGGCGAGACTCCTGCGGGATGAGCATGACAGGTGAGACCCCGGAAGGCGGAGCCTGAGGAGGCTCAACGCATGCCCCGCGGAAAGCGAGTCATCCCCCGGAGGACCTTATCTCCACACAAGAGTAATACTAAACGAATTTATATAGGCAAACGAATATTGTTTTTTCGTTTGATTACGGTATACTTGTCTAAATAAAAGACAGGAGGGGATCACTGTTGAGTAGCTTTGAACATACACTGCCATACGATCGTATGATGGGTGATGTCTATATTCCGCAATGTCCGTTTTGTCATAGTGAGAACGTCCTGACACCTATGACGGACAGAGATTACAAGCAGGGCTGTGAAGAAATTAAAACGAGGCTCGTGATGCCTTGCTGTAACGGGAAGCTTATGATTGAAAAAATCGATAATGATTATTTCTGGACAACTGAAGCTGTTCGGAAAGGCCATTAAACTATAGAAAGAGTGAAAGCATTGCGTGAAATAACCTATACAAAAATGCATGGATTAGGAAACAATTATATTTATATAAACCAATTTGATGAAAACTTACCAGAAGAGAAACTTTCGCAGTACGCCATCGAAGTTTCGAATATTTATACTGGAATTGGCTCAGACGGAATGATTCTAATTTGTCCGTCTGAGCTTGCTGATGTCAAAATGAGGATTTTCAACAAAGATGGATCAGAAGGTAAAAACTGTGGAAATGGCTTACGCTGTGTGGCGAAATATGCATATGAGAATGGGATAGTATCCTCTAAGAAATTTGCGATTGAAACACTTGGTGGACTCGTCCAGGCTGAAGTTCATCTCATGAAGGATCGTGTTGAGACCGTTACAATCGATATGGGGAAACCTCAGTGGACAAGAGGCAGTCTACCTATGAATGGTGAATCAACAGATATAGTGGTTAACGAATCAGTGCAATTTGAAGATCAAGTGCTTAGTATGACTGGTGTTTCGATGGGAAACCCACATATGGTTATGTTTGTTGACGATATTGAAGCAGCACCTCTTACTACTGCCGGTCCATATTTTACAGATCATGAGATGTTTCCAGAAAGCATTAATGTAGAATTCGTAGAAGTGGTTTCTAACAAAGAGTTTCATTTCCGCGTTTGGGAACGGGGCTCGGGAATCACACAGGCGTGCGGAACTGGTGCTTGTGCTGCTGTCGTTGCTGGCGTGTTGAATAAGAAAACGACGAAAGGAACCGAAGTAACGGTTCATCTTGCTGGAGGTGACCTTCTCATTACATGGGACAATGATGATCATGTTTGGATGACTGGGCCTGCTGTAAAGATAACAACTGGAGTCTTTTATTCAAAAGTTTAGACAAGAAGAAAGTTTGTAAATAAAAGGATAATCATGTAGAATAATAGGAGGAAGTGATTGGAGAGGGGACTCAAGTCTTGTACTGTGAAGCAATGCAAAGATACAACGATGAAATTGAAATTCTACGAGCAAAAATGACACAATCGGCTATGGTCCTCGGTTTAAATCATCCCGACGTACTAGAGTATAGTCAAAAACTCGATGAGACGCATAATCTAATATTGCAGTTGAAATATAAATATCAGTCTAAAGATTTGAGCGCACCGGTAAGATAAGGTGCATCTGTTGAGCTCAAATGCAAGGCGCGGTATACTAATAGTAGCAATACGGTGATTGGAGGGATTTATATGATCCATTTATCTGAAGCTGCAGCAGCACAGGTAAAAGAAATGATGAAGCAAGAAGAAGGCGATAGCCTTTATCTTCGTGTAGGTGTTAAGGGTGGCGGCTGTACTGGCTTAAGCTATGGCATGGGCTTTGACACAGAAATGAATGACGACGATGAAGCACTTGATGCTCAGCACGGCGTTACAATTATTATGGATAAAGAGAGTGCACCAGTGTTGAACGGTGTGAATATTGATTATAAACAAAACATGATGGGCGGCGGATTCACCATCGACAATCCGAATGCAATCGCATCATGCGGCTGTGGTTCTTCGTTTAAGACAGCTACGAATGCTGGTACGCCGGAGAATTGTTAAATACGCTTTGAATGATTGAAACCTTCTCGAAAGTAATGGTACGCACATTACAACTAGAGAAGGTTTTTTTGCGTTAATTCGTACATGCATAGTCGATGGTAATGATTCTATGGAAAGAGGGTAAGAAGTGAGAAGACATTAGTTATTACATATTGGAGTGAATGAAATGAGTCAACCTTCTTCTAACTTGTCCCCATCCCAAATGAAAATGGCAAAATACCTACTTAAACGAGCTATCGATTATCAACAAGAATGCAGTAAATGTACGATTTCTGATGAATTAATTGAAAGAGCTACACCTGTACTTTGGCGTGGTGAAAATGTACCGGGGAATATCGTAACGGTTGGAACAAATCCTTCTTCTAAAGAGTTTTTAAATCAAGATAACGAGTTATTAGCGGTCGCAAAAGCCAGATTTTTTATTAGGGAACCTCATGTAAGCCTCGAGGAATATAAAGAGGATGATCAACAGCTAGAGAAAACAATTGACTACTATCGTACCTATTTCGCTAGGAACACTGCGTATAGAAGTTGGTTCGGAAGAGAAGGTGGCGGTAAACTCGAAGCGTTTATTAATGGAATGGGAGGATCCTTTTACAATTCCAATGAATACACGCCAGTTATCCATATGGATTTATTTCCGATTCCAACTCGTAAGCAGATGGGACGAATAAAGTTAAAAGAAGAACTGCTTAACTCAGACTTTGTAAGTAATTCATTAGTCGATCTTTTAGCTTTTTTAAAGCCTTCACTAATCATAGTGCTAGGAAAAGAACATTGTGAAAGAATCGTGCACTCACAGAATGAAACGTATCTTGGAGACGTGAAATTTCCTCGTGATTTTCCAGATGCAGCTTATCAGGTTGGTTATTACTCTACTAACAAAATTCCATTACTAGGTCTGCACTTCAAACCATCCGAACAGTTTATTGGTCTCGGTAGCAAACGCGATGGCAACGGTTTGAGTCATGGAACATATGGATCGAGTGCTTCTTTAAAGCTCATTGGTGAGCAGATTCGAAAGGATATTGTGAATAGCAACATTGAAAGCTAATTTTTTTGTGATAAAAAAGGTTTTCAAGTCGTTTTATCGAAACATTTGGGAGAAGGTAACGCTTTTACCTTCGCAACGATAAGTATTTCCTAACCTCATTGTTACTGAAAAAAAGGAGAGAGACTAATGAATGAAATTGGTGTTGGTTTACAGTTGTACACATTGAGAAATGAATGTGAGAAAGATTTCTTTGCTACGTTAGAGCAAGCAGCGGGCATTGGTTATGAAGGGGTAGAGCTAGCAGGATTGTACAATCATGAGCCGGCAGAAGTGAAGGAGAAATTGGATGAACTTGGTTTAGCCGTTATTGGGCATCATATTCCAATTGAGCGGATTGAAAACGAACTTGAGGAAGTAATTAAAGAACAAGTAGCGCTTGGTAATTCTCGTATCGTTTGTCCATGGTTACCACCTGAAAGAAGAACAGTTGAAGATTTCAAAAAAGTGGCAAATGTAATGAAAAAAGCCGCTGCGGTTTGTGCTGAGCAAAACATCGAGCTTTGCTATCACCATCATGATTTTGAACTAGGCCGAAATCTAGAAGGAAGCGAATTGTATACCATTCTTGAAGCTGATCATTCAATTCAAGCTGAGTTTGATATTTATTGGCTTAATATGGTTGGCCATGATCCAGTTGAGTGGTTGCAGAGATTTTCTGGAAGAACGCCAATTGTTCATTTGAAAGATCGCTCCGATGATGAGAGGGAAGAAACAGTTATTCTTGGAACAGGAAACATTCCAATTGAAGAAGTTCTTGAGCAAGGAAAAAGCAGTGGCGTTAAATGGTGGGTCGTTGAGCAGGATCATTGTGATTATGATCCAATCGAGAGTGTTACCCAAAGCTACCAGTATTTAAGAAAGATTCAGCTTCAGAAATAAAGTGTGAAAAGATTCTAATAATGATGTTGAACATTCTGTGAACATGATATAAGATAAATGTAATCGATTTCATGAAATCGATTACAAAGAGGGGAGGTCTTTTGAACTTTCGGGGGAGGATGTAACATGGCTACAATTGCTGATGTCGCAAAGTACACAGGTTTATCAAGTGCCACTGTTTCGCGCGTCATAAATAATTATCCACACGTATCTGAAGACAAGCGCAAGTTAGTGCATGATGCGATGAAAGAGCTTGGGTATTTTCCCAACACATCTGCTAGAAATTTACGTAATCGTAAAACGAATTTAGTAGCTGTCTTAATTCCAAGATTGACTAATCCATTTTTCACTTTAATACTAGATGGAATTGAGAGAGTAGCCGAAGCAAATGGGTTTCAGTTGATTATCTGTCAGACTAAATCGAGTAAAAAGAAGGAAATTGACTTTCTTAACTTGCTGCAAACGAAGCAGGTTGATGGTGTTATTTTTACATCGATTGAAAATGAGTGGGAACTAATTCAGCCTTACACAGCATATGGACCAATTATCTTGTGCAATGAATACCATCACGATGCGACGGTTCCGATGGTTCGTCTGGACCAGGTACAGGGTAGCTATTTAGGCACTCGACATTTGATTGAGAAAGGCCATACGAAAATTGCATACTGTATGGGCTCTACGAGTGGATTATCTATTGACAGACGCCGTGGATTTTTTAAAGCGATAGAAGAAGCGGGAATTGAAATGAAATCAGAATGGATCTTCCGTGATACATACACGATGGAAGATGGGAAACGAGTATTTCAGCAGATCCTTCAGCTTTCCGATCGACCTACTGCTATTTTTACTGGAGGCGACGAGGTCGCATCAGTAATGGTGAAGGAAGCGGGAAGACGTGGTCTTCATGTACCAGGAGATATAGCTATTCTCGGGTTTGATGATCAACCGATCGCGAGTTTAATAGAACCAGAACTGACAACCATCTATCAACCAGGAGACGAAATTGGTGCACGAGCGATGACCGTTTTTATTGAATGCTTGAACGGTATACGTGAACGAATGAGTCAATCTGTTATTGAACTGCCACTATCATTAGTTATTCGTGATTCAACATAATAACACTATTGAAAGCGTTATCTTTTTATTGTAATCGATTTCAACCAAATTTAAGGGGGATTTAGCATTATGCGCATTATGAAGAATAGTAAGCTACTTTTTATCGTATTGGCTCTAATTCTTGTTCTATCTGCATGTAGCTCTTCAAACAATTCATCTTCAAACAGCGGCACTAATTCTGGGGACGAAAACGCAAGCTCTGGAGATGGCGAAAAGGTCAAAATCGTTTATGCACGTGGTAAAGATGCAACTGGAGCAACAGATGCGATGGTTGAAGAATTTGAGAAACAGAATCCTAATATCGATGTAGAATTCCGTGAAATGCCAACAGATACTGGTGCACAACATGATGCATATGTAACGATGCTGAACGCAGAATCATCAGAGATTGATGTGTTTGATATCGATGTAATCTGGCCAGCTGAATTCGCGCAAGCAGGTTATGTATTACCTCTAGATCGCTTCATCCAGAAAGATGGCATTAACATGGACGATTATAACCAGGGTCCAGTTTCTGCAGCAACATTTAATGGTAAGCAGTGGGCTATGCCAAAGTTTATTGATGCAGGTATGCTTTTCTATCGTTCAGATATGGTTTCTGAAGCTCCAAAAACGTGGGATGAGCTTATGACTCAAGCTTCTGAACTAAAAGGTCAAGATGGTACGAAGTTTGGTTACCTAATGCAAGCGAAGCAATATGAAGGTCTTGTAACAAACGCTGTTGAATTTGTAGCTTCTTATGGTGGAGCGTTCATCGATGAGAATGGCGAAGTAGTTATTAATAGCCCTGAAGCGATTAAAGGACTTTCAAAAATGGTTGAGATTGCAAATTCTGATTTTGTTCCAGGGAACATTAACACATTCACTGAAGTAGAATCTCACACTGCATTTATCGAAGGTCAATCTCCTTTTATCCGTAACTGGCCTTACCAGTACGCACTTGCTAATGATGAAGAGCAATCTAAGATTGTTGGGAATGTAGAAGTAGCGCCTCTTCCTGAAGGTGACGCAGGTTCTGCTGCAGCTCTAGGTGGCTGGATGTCAGCGATCAACAATTTCTCTGAGCATCCTCAAGAAGCGTGGGAATTATTGAAGTTCATGACTGGTGAAGAAGGACAGAAGATTGATGCGATTGTAGGTTCACACGCTCCTACACTTCCAGCTCTATTCGAAGATGAAGAAATCATCGAAGCAAATCCATTCTTTGGCGAAGAAGGATTCCAAACTGCTCTTGAAGCAGCTGTTTCTCGCCCTGTAGCACCGAACTATCCTGAAATCTCTGAAATCATTCAAATCCATGTATCAAAAGCGATCGCAGGAGAAGAAAGTCCTGAAGAAGCTGCTGCTGCAATGGAGAAAGAAATGAATGAGAAATTAGAAAAGTAAATGTGATATACATTAGCCTTCGAATCGAAGGCTAATGTCTTTCCTAAGAGAGGAGCGGTGGTATGCAAACAGAAATCGATCCGAATGAGCCTATCAAAGTTGACAAACAGCCAAGGAAAAAGAAGAAGAATGATGCGGTTGTAGGTTATTTACTTGTTGCCCCAGCACTTATTCTAATTCTAGCGATTTCGATCTGGCCAGTCATTCAATCTTTTTACTTCAGTCTTTTTGATCTTCAGCTCAATGAGCCGACTAAATCAGAAGTTCATCTAGATTACCAAATCGATTTAGATCGTTATTTACAGAACTTCCCTTTTCTAGTCGGAGCCATTGACTCTGAAATTAATAAAGGAAATTCAAGTGAAGAATTAACAGCGATTAAATCGACGCTTGAAAATCTTGACGCAGGTATTCAGGAAAAGCCTGAGGCACAAGAGAACTACGATACAATTAATGAGAAATTAGATAACTTTGAGAATATACCTTCTGACATGAAGTATATTGAAATCGACGAAAGCGTTGCAGAAGATTTTACTACTTCCGTTAAAGAAATAAATGATGATTTAAAAACGATAAATGAGAATGGCGATTTGGAGCAAGGCGATAAAATCGTTGGATTATCATCTGCACTTACTGAAATTGTTGTAGAGCCTAACTTTATTGGACTCGATCACTATAAAGAGAATTTAACTGATCAAAGGATGTGGAGGTCACTCTGGAACACAAGTGTCTTTACATTTATCTCAGTGTTAGCTGAGCTTATTCTTGGGCTTGCTATTGCACTACTTATTAACAAAGCTTTCCTTGGAAGAGGATTAATTCGAGCAAGTATTCTTATTCCTTGGGCTATCCCAACTGCGGTTGCTGCACTTATGTGGAAGTTTCTATATGATGGTCAAAACGGAATTGTTGCAAAGCTATTCGAAGATTTTGGACTTATTGATAGAATGGCGATGCTTCTGACGACAGATACTGGTGCGATGTTCTCTGTTATTTTTGCTGATGTGTGGAAAACAACGCCATATATGGCCTTACTTCTTCTCGCAGGTTTACAAACAATACCGTCTTCCCTTTATGAAGCAGCATCAATTGACGGAGCGAATAAATGGAAGCAGTTTGTTACAATCACGGTACCACTACTTAAATCAAGCCTTCTTGTAGCACTACTATTCCGTACGCTTGATGCGTTTCGTGTGTTTGACTTAGTTTACGTATTAACTGGTGGGGGTCCAGCAAACTCAACTGAAACAATATCAATGCTCGCTTATACACTCATGTTCAAGCAAACGAACTTTGGAGAGGGATCAGCTATTTCAGTTGTGGTCTTTATCTGTGTGGCCATCATTTCAGGAATTTTTATTAAACTTCTTGGATCTGAATTAATCAAAGATGGTTCTGGAAAATAATGAGAATGTATTTTATGATGAAGAAGGAGGGTCAGCCAGATGAATAAGAAAGCTGGACCGATGTTTTATGTCTTTCTAGTCGTGTTTGTCTTTTTAGTTATGTTTCCATTTCTATGGATGCTCGCGAGTTCGATTAAACCGCTGTCTGAGCTATTTGGTGACAAAGCGTTTAATCCATTTACATCGAACCCCACACTACAAAACTATGTATCCGTTTTCGTAGATTATCCGTTCATGCGCTATCTGTGGAATAGTACTGTTGTAGCTACGATTACCACAGTTTATACCGTTCTTGTCGCTTCTTTCGCTGCTTACGCGATTGCGCGTCTTAATTTTAAAGGGAAACCAATTATTCTGGGAGTTGTCCTATCTGTATCTATGTTTCCACAGGTTGCAACGATTTCACCAATCTACATGTTTCTTAAAAACCTGGGTCTTACGAATAGCTACCTGGGACTTATTATCCCGTATACGACGATCACGCTTCCATTATCCATTTGGTTACTCGTGACGTTCTTCAGAAAAATCCCATTTGATCTTGAAGAAGCAGCAAGAATTGATGGTGCAACGCTATGGCAAACGTACTGGAAAGTCATTATGCCACTTGCAGTACCAGGAATTTTCACAACAGCTATTCTCGTCTTTATTGCGGCGTGGAATGAATTCCTCTTTGCTCTTACGATTAACACGGCTGATAAGTTTAAAACCGTACCAGTCGGGATTGCGCTTTTTCAGGGACAATTTACAATTCCATGGGGCGAGATTTCAGCTGCAACTGTTGTTGTAACCGTTCCGCTTGTCATCATGGTACTAATCTTCCAGCGTAGAATTGTATCAGGCTTAACATCAGGTTCAGTAAAAGAATAAATAAAATAGGAGTGGATCACATGCTTAACGTTACTGTATGGAATGAAAATCGACACGAACAAAAAAGTGAAGAAGTAAGAAATGTTTATCCGAACGGCATTCATGGAGCGATTGCTGAATTTTTGAAGGAAGACTTCGAAGTGAGAACAGCAACGCTTGATGAGCCTGAACACGGTTTATCAGAAGAAGTATTGAATAGTACCGATGTTCTTCTTTGGTGGGGCCACATTGCTCATGAAGAAGTATCAGATGAAATAGTAGAACGTGTTCATCAACGCGTACTTGATGGTATGGGCTTGATCGTGCTTCACTCTGGTCATTTCTCAAAGATTTTTAAGAAACTGATGGGAACAGGTTGTGATCTCAAATGGCGTGAAGCGGATGAGAAAGAAAGAATGTGGGTAATCGATCCGACTCACCCAATTGCAGAAGGGCTTGGAGAAACAATTGAGCTTGAAAGAGAAGAAATGTATGGAGAGCATTTTGATATCCCAGCGCCGGACGAGCTTGTATTTGTTAGCTGGTTTGAAGGTGGAGAGGTTTTCAGAAGCGGCTGTACATATAAACGTGGTCAAGGAAAAGTGTTCTACTTCAGACCAGGACACGAAACGTACCCGACTTATTATCATGAAGATATTCAGCGAGTGATGAAGAATGCTGTTGCTTGGGCAAAACCTACGACGATAGCAAAACCAGTCTATGGAAATGCAAAACCACTCGAAACCATTACATCTAAATAATAGAAAGATAGAGGAGGAGAAACTATGAAAAAACTACAAGTTGGTGTTATCGGATGTGGAAGTATTGCAAAGCATCGCCATCTTCCTGAATACGCAGCAAACAAACAAATAGAAATTGCTGCCGTTTGTGACATCGTTAAAACGAGGGCTGATGAAATAGCGGCACTTTATGGTGCGGTCTCTTATGAAAGTGTTGAAGAATTACTTCAGAACGAAGAAATCGATGCAGTGAGCGTATGTACGCCGAACTATTTGCACGCCCCGATTTCCATTGCTGCACTAAAAGCGGGCAAGCATGTTCTATGTGAAAAGCCGATGGCAACATCACGAGAAGATGCAGAACAGATGATTGAAGCAGCCCGTGAGAGCGGTAAGAAACTAATGATTGCTCATAATCAACGTTTTGTTCCTTCCCACGTAAAAGCAAAAGAAATTCTAGCAAGTGGTGAAGTAGGCAAAGTGTATAGTTTCCGAACGGCTTTCGGCCATCCTGGACCTGAAGCATGGAGCGTTGATGGGAAAGATAGCTGGTTCTTTGAGAAAGAGAAAGCATTTATTGGAGCAATGGGAGATCTTGGTGTTCATAAAACAGACCTCATTCGTTATGTGCTAGGTGAAGAAATCGTAGAAGTAGGTTCTTTTGTAGAAACGAGTGCAAAGGAATTTGCAACGGTGGATGACAATGCAGTTTGCATCTTGAAATCTGAAAGTGGCATTATTGGCACACTTGCAGCAAGCTGGGCTTATACAGCAAAAGAAGACAACTCGACGATTATTTATGCCGAGAAAGCCATTCTTAGACTAGAAGATGATCCAGTGAATTCTTTAGTTGTTCAGTATCAAACGGGTGAGGTTGTGAAGTATGAGCTCGGTGGAATCCAATCGAATGACGAAGGTGGTCAGTCGAATTCACAAGTAATTGATCGTTTTGTAGATAGTATCGTTTCTGATAAAGAGTCACCTGTAAGTGGTCTTGAAGGAATGAATTCACTTCAAGTTGTGCTAGCGGCTCTTGAATCAAATGAAACGAAGAAAATGATTCGTTTGAGGTGATCACGTGACGAAATTACGAATGGGAATTATCGGGTCTGGTGGAATCGCTCAGTCACGTCATATCCCTTCATACCAACAACTCGCCGAACAGGTTGAGTTGTTTGGTGTTTATGATGTTGACTATGAGAGAGCAAAGGAAGCTTCAGTATTATTTAACATTACAAATGTATACGAGCAAGTTCAAGATATGCTAAAAGAAGTTGATGCTGTAACGATTTGTACACCAAACAAATTCCATGCAGATCTTGCTGTACAGGCGTTAGAAGCGGGCGTACACGTTCTTTGTGAGAAGCCTATGGCGATGACAGTAGAAGAATGTGATCGCATGATTGAAGCGGAAAAGGAGTCAGGCAAAGTCCTTTCGATTGCTTATCACTATCGTTTTATGAAGGAACCGCGTGCCGCTCGTCAGGTCATTCAAGAAAAAGAAATTGGCGATCCGATGGTTGCGAGAGTACAGGCACTTCGCCGTCGTAAAGTACCTGGATGGGGTGTGTTTACGAATAAACAGCTTCAGGGTGGTGGTAGCTTGATCGATTATGGCTGTCATTTTCTTGATTTAAGCATGTGGCTTATGGGAAATCCAAAGCCAGTAGAGGTGTCAGGAACAACCTATAATCGATTGAGTAAAACACCTGAACAAGTGAATTTATGGGGGAGCTTTGACCATGAGACATTCGATGTGGATGATCATGTGACAGCGTATATTAAATTTGATAACAACGTTTCGATGTTATTTGAAACGTCGTGGTCAGCTAACATTCCTGAAGATAAAGAATCAGTTAGTATATCTGGAAGCGACGGTGGACTTGAGGTATTTCCATTTCAACTGAACAAAGCGCAGTATGGCATGTTGTTAAACAGCAGTAGTGAGTGGGTGCCAGGTGACGAAGATCCAGGACTGCCACAGGCAGCAAACTTTGTAAACAGTTGTCTCGGTCTTGAGGAACCTATTGTGAGTGCAGAAGAAGCACGCACCGTTTCACAGGTGATTGAAGCAATTTATGAAAGCTGTGCTACAGGAAAAAGCGTTCAATTATAATATCATTATGAAAGTATAGGAGTGAGAAGATGAAACTTGGCGTATTTACAGTTCTATTTTCCGATAAATCATTTGAAGACATGCTCGATCATGCCAAAGCATCCGGTCTAAAAGCGATTGAGATAGGAACGGGAGGCTATCCTGGAGATGCTCATTGTAATCTTGATGAGTTGTTAGATAGCGAAGGAAAGCGCTCAGAATATCTTGAAAAGGTACAGGCAAGAGGACTTGAAATTAGTGCTTTTAGTTGTCATGGCAACCCTATTTCTCCTGATAAAGTGTTTGCAGAACAGTGTCACGATACGTTCGTGAAAACAGTGAAGCTTGCTTCTCTTATGAATGTACCAGTCGTAAACTGTTTTTCAGGAACACCTGGCGATCATGAGGAAGCAAAATTCCCGAACTGGCCAGTTACACCATGGCCTGCTGAGTATTCTGACGTCCTAACGTGGCAGTGGGAAGAGAAGCTTGTTCCATACTGGAAAGAGTGGGGACAATTCGCTAAAGATCATAATGTAAAGATTGGTCTTGAGCTTCATGGAGGGTTCCTTGTTCATACACCGTACACGATGTTGAAGCTTCGTGAGCTTACGTGTGATGCAGTTGGAGCGAACCTTGATCCAAGTCATATGTGGTGGCAGGGAATTGATCCTGTCGCAGCCATTAAGATTCTAGGTAAAGAGAATGCGATTCATCATTTCCATGCGAAAGACACCTATATCGATCAAGACAATGTGAACATGCATGGCTTAACAGATATGCAACCTTATGGAGAAGTGAAATCTCGCGCATGGACATTCCGATCTGTTGGCTGTGGCCACAGCAATCAAGAATGGTCGAATATGATGAGCGCACTTCGGATGTATGATTATGATCACGTGGTTAGTATTGAACACGAAGATCCACTGATGTCGATTGAAGAAGGGTTCCAACGAGCTGTGAAGAACCTTCAATCTGTTTTAATTGAAGAACAACCGACTGAGATGTGGTGGGCTTAGAAGCTTAACGAAAACCCCGATTCCTTTTATAGGAGGTCGGGGTTTTCAATAGCTCTTATTCGGTATCTTCTTTCCATTCCTTATCAATCAACATCTTCCCAGGCCATGTATAAGCCATAATTCCTCCATCAGCTGTGATATCTTCACCTGTTACATATGAGCTATCATCTGATGCAAGGAAGAGAGCTACTTTTGCCATTTCATCAGGTCGACCTAATCGTCCCATAGGAGTGACCCATTTGTTCGCATCTCTAAATTTCCGACCCATCTCTTCATCTTTTGATCCAGCAAGCTTATCAATTAACGGTGTTTCAATCGTACCAGGAGAGATCGAATTCACTCTAATTCCCTGTCTGGCATAATCAATCGCCATGGCTTTCGTAAAGTTTGTAATGCCACCTTTAGCTGCGTTATATCCAGAGCGATCAAGGTCTGCTGCTCGACCTGACATAGAAGAGGTGTTAATGATCGATCCACCATGATCAAGCATGAGTGGAATTAAGTATTTACTCGTTAAGAATGTCCCACGCAGGTCAACTGAAATAATACGATCAAAAAGCTCAACAGGGTATTCGTGAACTTTACCACCTTCTTGGTCCACACCTGCGTTATTGAATAACACATCAATTGTGCCATACTCTTCTTTCACTTGATTCGCGAAACGTTTGACGCTATCTTCATCAGAAACATCTACTTGAAACGGTTTAACGTTGCCGCCATCTTTGTTTAGCTCTTCTGCTGTCTTTTCCAGTTCTTCTTTATCGATATCCGCACATAGAACCGTCGCACCTTCATTTGAGAAAAGCTCAACAGTTGCTTTGCCTATTCCTGTAGCCCCGCCAGTAATAACGGCAATTTTGTTTTGTAATCTATTCATAACCAATCCTCCTAATAAAAGTCTTATATCAACTAATATGGCTAGTACCCGCTATCGCAAAAAAATAATCCTATGAAGATTTCGGATTTGAAAATAATTTTCATGGAAAAAAGTGGACTTATTGTAAACTATTTTTCATATCTCAAGAACTCTCCTGGTGATAGAATTAACGTATAAATTCTTGTTATGGGGGGATATATTGTGTACTTATTAAAGATACGTGAGGAAGATTCAGGTGATCTTGAAACCGAGAATATCGAGGTGCGCTATCGTGCTAATGTTGAATTTAAGAAGCAAACGCTAGCCTATTCAAATAAGCCTGGACGTTATGAAATTTCGTTGCAAGAAGATTCAGGTGAATCGATTCTTACAACTAAAGTTGGGCTCGGTTGGTAATACATATCAAGCAATGCTTCTGTAAACAAAAATAGAAGTAATCGATTTGATGAATTATTGGATAAAGGAATATTAAAAAGAGTGCGTTTACGATTATGTAAATGCACTCTTTTTATGTAATTGTATGGCTCTATTTTGAGTTGCGAATTAGGATTAAGTGACTTCTTTATAATGGGCTGTTTTCGTAGACATTGTTGTAAGGGTCTTTACTAAAAGATTGTTGCTTTTGAAACAAAAACTACATGTCGCTAATTGGAGCGGAAGGTGCTCGACTCCTGCGGGACTAGCGGGACAGGTGAGACCCCGCAGGCGCAATGTTTTGTGCGCCGAGGAGGCTCACCGCCCGCCCCGCGGAAAGCGAGCACCTGCAGCGGAAATTAACCCACTCTTATAGCTACAATTTCTACGAAAAGAATAACTGTTCAACCATATCCATTTACAGTTTATTAACGCCTATGCTACTATTCAACCAGTAAGTTGAATAGTTAGAGGGAGATGTTTCTATGGATTCAAGAGAGTTTAAAGATAATGTTTATAGCGAGTTTTCACGTATTGGAAAAGTCTTATCAAGTCCCAAGCGCTTAGAGTTATTGGATTTGATTTCTCATTCTCCAAAGTCTGTAGAAGCACTTTCAAAAGCTACGATGATGAGTGTTGCGAATACATCTAAACATTTACAAGCACTCCTTGAAGCTCGTTTGGTTACATTTTATAAAGAAAAGAACTTTGTATTCTATGAATTAACAAGTCCAACGGTAGTTTCCTTATTACTCTCAATAAAAGCTGTTGGAGCAGAACAAATCGATGAAGTTAATACGTTACGTAATGAATTCATTGTAAGATCGGATGAGCTAGAAACACTTGAACTTTCAGAATTGATGGAGCGGATGGAACAAGGTAATCACATTCTAGTTGATGTTAGACCTAGTAACGAATATGAAACGGCTCACATTACTGGAGCTATATCGATGCCTATTCATGAAATTGAAAAGCATATAAAGAATTTACCAGAAGATAAAGAAGTGATTGCTTATTGTCGTGGACCATACTGTGTATATGCGACAGAGGCTGTGGAAATTCTTAAATTAAACGGCTACCATGCGATACGGTTAGAAGCTGGTATCCATGAATGGAACCAAATGGAAAATCATTTTCATTGATTATAAAATTGAAAAACGAACCAAACTTTTCTTCAGGATCTTGTTAGGAGGTGAGTGAAATGGAAAGACCGTTAAATAACGTACAAGTTGGCGTTAGAGAAAACCTTTTACAATTTTCATTATTAGTCGTCATTAATTTGTTTGTAGGTTCTATGGTTGGTCTCGAGAGAACCATATTGCCTATCATAGGTGAAGAGCAATTCGGAATAGCCTCTGCGAGTGCTGCTCTATCGTTCATTGTTAGCTTCGGTTTCTCGAAAGCCATCTTTAACGTTATAGCTGGTAATCTTGCAGATAAAATTGGAAGAAAACAAGTTCTATTATTAGGTTGGGGAATCGGATTATTCGTACCGTTACTTGTCATATTCGCACACTCTTGGTGGGTGATTGTTGTTGCCAATATCCTTCTCGGTATTAACCAGGCGTTAACATGGTCGATGACTGTTAACATGAAGGTGGACCTGGCAAAGTCGACACAGCGAGGGTTAGCCGTAGGGCTTAATGAATTCGCAGGATATATTGGTGTAGCTTTGATGGCTGTTATATCTGGCTATGTAGCTTCAACTTATTCAATGAGACCAGAACCATTTTATATAGGGATTGGTATCGTTATATTAGGATTCGTCCTTTCAATGTCCGTCAAAAATACTGAGAAACAATTAAAGGTTCAAGCTCAGCAAAAAGCGTCTTCGGAACGTATTGATTCAAAAGAAGTGTTTAAAAAGACAACATGGAAGGACAAGAACCTGTCTAGTATTAGTTTCGCGGGATTATCTACAAATTTAAAAGATGGAATGGCTTGGGGACTTTTTCCGATATTCCTTGCTACTCAAGGATTGTCAGTAGGACAGATTGGAACTATTGTTGCCGTTTATCCAGCAGCTTGGGGTTTCTTTCAACTCTTTACAGGAGTATTAAGTGATCGAATCGGTCGTAAATGGCTAATTACATTCGGGATGTGGCTGCAAGCTGTCTCTCTTTGGTGGATTTTATTTGTAGATAGTTATTCATTGTGGATGATTGGGGCTATTTTATTAGGGATTGGTACAGCTATGGTGTATCCAACGCTCATTGCTTCCATTGGTGACGTTGCCCATCCTGATTGGAGAGCAACATCAATGGGGGTTTACCGTTTCTGGCGTGACAGTGGCTATGCCTTTGGTGCATTAATGGCCGGGATCATTGCCGATCTTCTTGATGTTAATTGGGCAATTGGTTTAGTCGCACTATTACCTCTTTTTGCAGGCATATTAACATCTCTACGATTGAAAGAAACTTTAAAATAACAACAAAGTCGCATCTTGTGAATTTACAGTGCGAATTTGAATGGGTATTTACTTTCATTAAAAAACCCCGTACTGAAAAAGTACGGGGTTTTTGATCATTTTTTAATGTGAAGAATGGAAGAGGTTTTCTTTAACAGATTTCCAATCCGGTTTAGGCGTTTCTTTCAAGCTATGGAATAGGGAATAGCCAAGACCTGCAGCCATGACTATAATAAAAATAATTTCGTCCATAAAGATCCCTTCCTCGCGTTTAAATTACTTCTTCTTATCGAATAAGCTTGTACTGTGAAGTGGTTGAACTTTTGCATCTGGGTCCATATAGGATTTTGCATTATTTACAGCGGTTGGTGCTTCACCAAATCCAGAAGCAATGAGCTTCACTTTGCCATCATATGTAGCAACGTCACCAGCAGCATATATACCTGGGATATTCGTTTCCATTTTGGAATTAACAACTATTGAGTTTTTCTCGATGTCGAGACCCCATTCTTTAATTGGTCCAAGAGAAGAGATGAAACCATAGTTTACAATAACGGCATCAACGTCTTTCGTGATCGTTTCTTCCCCTTTAGCTTGTTCAAGAACAACCTGGTTAATTCGCTCACCATCTCCAATGAACTCACTAATGTTATAAGGAGTCTGAATGTTTACGGATGAATTCATAAGTTGCTCAACACTGTGTTCATGTGCTCTAAACTTATCACGACGGTGAATGAGCGTTACTTCTTCAGCGATTGGTTCGAGCATATTAGCCCAGTCTACTGCAGAATCTCCACCACCAGCAATGAGAACTTTCTGGCCAGCGAATCTCGTTAGGTCATTCACGAAATAGTGAAGGTTTTTCCCCTCATAGTGATCTGCGCCTTCTACTTTAAGACGACGAGGTTGGAAGGCACCAACGCCTGCAGTAATAATAACCGCGCGTGTGTAATGCTCCTCACCTGTATTAGAACGCAAATAAAGTGAGCCATCGTCAAGTTTCTTTACTTCTTCAACAGATTGCTCTAGAACGACTTCCGGATTAAATTGGTTCGCTTGCTCTTTTAAATTATCAACAAGATCTTGAGCGAGTACTTTCGGGAAACCCGCAACATCATAAATATATTTTTCAGGATAAAGAGCAGAGAGCTGCCCTCCAAGCTGTGGCATACTTTCGATAATTTTGACGCGAAGCTGGCGCATACCACCGTAGAAAGCAGTGAATAATCCGACAGGACCCCCGCCAATAATCGTAATATCATAAAGTTCTTGCTGGTCTGTCATTGTCAGTCCCCCTTAAATTTAATCGTTGTGCTTTCATTATTATAATCATAATAAAAACGGAACTAAACCCCTAACGTGAAAACACGCCTGAAGTTTCATTATAAGGGTTGAAAAACAAAATAAAAAAGAATATGATTAAAATTGAGCGTCAGATTTGAAGTATTTATGACAAAGTGCGTGCTAGATATCTTTTTTTGGTCTAGAACGTGAAATCCTTAACAATGTCTCTCGATCTTTTCTATTATTTTCTATTATATGAGGGATAATATCCTTATTCTTAACGTTTTATGACGTTTCACGGTTGGACACTTAAGGGAATCTCTTAATATGTCCTAAAAAATATCGGTAAAAGGTGGATGTGATACTAGTGAGTAGGCCCAAAATTGCGATCTTAGGTGCAGGTTACGGCGGTATTATGACAGCGGCTCGTCTTCAAAAGGAAATGGGTGCAAACGAAGTTGAAGTAACGCTTGTAAACAAGCATGACTATCACTATCAAACAACGTGGCTTCATGAGCCAGCAGCTGGAACAATGCATCATGACAAAACAAGAATCATGATTAATGACGTTATTGACACAAACAAAATCAATTTTGTTAAAGATACAGTTGTAGAAGTGAAACCAGATGAGAAGCGAGTGATTCTCTCAAACGGTGAGCTCGAATATGACTATCTTGTACTTGCGCTAGGTTTCGAACCCGCAACGTTTGGTATTAAAGGTCTTAAAGAAAATGCATTCAGCATTCGCAGTGTGAACTCTGTTCGCAAAATTCGTGAGCACATTGAATACCAATTCGCAAGCTATAACAACGAAGCAGAGCGTCGTGATGATCTTCTAACTATTATCGTTGGTGGTGCAGGATTCACAGGAATTGAATTCGTAGGTGAGCTTGCAGAACGTGTACCTGAACTTTGTAAAGAGTTCGATATTCCACGTGACCGCGTAAAGATCATTAACGTTGAAGCATCTCCAACGGTTCTTCCAGGTTTTGATGAAGAGCTAGTTGAATATGCGATGAACCTTCTTGAGCGTAAAGGCGTTGAATTCCGTACGAACACAATGATTAAAGAAGTGACAGAAGATGGCGTTATTCTTGGTGAAGACGAAGAAGTGAAATCTGCAACTGTTGTTTGGACTGGTGGCGTTCAAGGTAACTCCATCGTTGCAAATTCAGGCTTCGAAACGAACCGTGGTCGTGTACCTGTTCGTAAAGACCAGCGTACTCCTGATTACGATAACGTATTTGTTGTCGGAGACTGTGCGCTTCTTATCAACGAAGAAATCAATCGTCCATTCCCTCCAACTGCACAGGTAGCGATTCAAGCAGCTGGAACAGTTTCCAAGAACCTGCTTAACCTTGTACGTGGTAAGGAGCTTGAAAGCTTCACTCCTGATATTAAGGGAACAGTGGCTTCGCTTGGTAAAGGTGAAGCAATCGGTAAAGTTGGAAATAAAAAGCTTTACGGTTCAACAGCTTCAGCTATGAAGAAAATTATCGATAACCGTTATCTATTCATGCTGGGTGGACCAGGGCTTGTCTGGAAAAAAGGTAAACTAAAGTTATTTTAAGATAGCAGGATAAAGAGGGCAAAGACATTATGTCTTTGCCTTTTTCGTACTTTACAAGAGTCATGCATTTTTTTGGAATGACAGTACTAGAAAAACAAAGGCTATCGCCAGAAAGGAAATGGCGATATGCCAGTTTTTCTAATCTATTCAAAGGAATAGGGGCTATGGTACAGCTTATGTTCAAACGATATAGAATATGCCAGGGAGGAATCGATCTTGACTGAAAGAGGAAAGGTTTGGCTTGCCGCTGCTGGTATTGTTGAATCTGAGGGGAAATACCTTGTTGTAAAGAAGAAATACGGTGGACTGAAGGGGCAGTGGTCATTTCCTGCTGGCTTTGTAGATGCAGGTGAAACAGTAGACGAAGCTGCCGTTAGAGAAGTATTTGAAGAAACAGGCATTATTGCTGAGACGGTAGGGATCGCAGGAATCCGTACAGGTGTTATTACAAATGATATAAGTGATAATTTAATTGTATTTCACATGCGTAAGGTTGGAGGCACACTCGCATCTGAAGCAACTGAAATTGAAGAGAGCTCATTTCGAACAAAGCAAGAACTGCTAACAGACCCTGGAACGTCTTCTATGATTCCTCCTTTTTTAAATGGATTAGAGAAATTCATGACAGAAATGAACCCTGGAGCACAGTTTGGCTACACCTCCTATAAATTGTTATCAAATCAGAGTAATGATTAGATAAAGGACGAAATATTCTGATAATATAATATGTATCCGCTTACACAAGCAATCAAGAGGAAATTTGGGGTTTTTCTTTTTCAATGATTCTTGGTATATTATCAGAAAATTGAAACAAAAGGAGTGGTTGAATTGAGAAGACAGCAGGATAAGGGGAAAGCAACGGACTGTCCTTATTGCCAGGGGAAGGGGTATTTTCAACTGCTTCTAGGCGGATCAGAAACATGTGATAGTTGTTCGGGAAGTGGTGCAAAAGCATAATTCATCAAGCTAAGCGCAAGTTGCGCTTAGCTTTTCTATCGGAACCGTTCACCTCCTGTTCATTGACTAACTGGAAACAATCCAGTAAACTAACAATGATTAAACGGGGGTGAAGTAATGGCTATTCCACAGCTAATTATCTCAATGCTATTATTTATAGTACTTTTCTTTGGAATCGGATTTCTACTTAATATGCTGCTACGATCAACATGGATCATGGCGGTTGTCTATCCAATTATCGTCATTATGATTATTGATAACGTTTCATTTTTCCAATACTTCTCAATGCCAGGTGCTGCCTTTAAAGCGTTGGGTACTGACCTTCTCTCACTTGGTAGTGCAGACGCGATTATCCTATCAGCAGGACTCGTAGGAGCTGTTTTTGCGGGAGTTGCCATACGCATGCTTCGTGTTAGAGGTTATCAAATGTTCTAAAAGCTTCGCCAATAGCTGGCAGAAGCTTTTTTTATTTGTCTAAATATTGGTGGATACCATATTAGTATGTGTTCACTAGAATCATTTTTAGCTAGACGAGCTTGATCCACTCGTAAATTGATGAATAGCATCACTGTTCTCTGGAAATGAATAGACCATGAGAGGAGTGAAGAACGTGCGTGTTTTTGTGCTGATGATAAAAGGCTTGTTTTTCACAGGTCTATTTGCAGCAGCTTTGTTATCAACGTATTTATTATTATCCGGTGTGTCACTAAACGAGGCGACAAAGTGGATGTTTCGAGATCAGGCTGTATTAAGCGAGGAAGATAAGCCTCGAGATCTTGATGCATCTCAGGATTGGACGCAGTATCCTGCACATAAGGTGACGGCAACAGGATATACAGCAGGAAAAGAGTCAACGGGAAAGACGCCCGACCATCCTGCTTACGGCATAACGTATTCCGGTGTGAAAGTAAAACGAGATCTTTATTCGACGATTGCAGCAGATACTTCTGTTTTCCCAATTGGAAGTGTGTTGTTTATACCTGAATATGGATTTGGTGTTGTTGCAGATACAGGAAGTGCTATAAAAGGAGATCGAATTGATCTTTACTACGATACGGTTCAAGATGTGTATAAAGAATGGGGGAAAAAGACGCTTAATGTGTACCTCATTCAAAAAGGGAAGGGTACATTAACAGAAGAAGCGCTGCAATTATTGAATGAGGAAGAATCGATGCAGGTGTTCAGGCAAGAGCTTCTGAAAAAGGTAGAATAACAGTAGGTAGGATCCTTAATGGGATAATAAAAAAGCAAACGACGGAGGTAACCTCCGTCGTTTTGTTGTATGTGGTTAGGTGAGAAGGGATGAATCCTCGCCCTCATAAGTGGGATAGTGATTTGGGTGAAGAATGGCAGCTAGCTTAATAAGTCCAGTGAGAAGACGTGGAGACGGTCTACAGTAAAGCCACTCTTCGAGAACGTGGATAGGACAGTCATTGAGCTTTTCCCATCCTTCACGTTTCTTCACAATTGCAGGATTCACTTTATTCTTCCTCACGCCAACCCATGCAAGGCAAATATGGTCAGGCTTTCGGTTCACAACATCGTTCCAGTCTGTTTGAACAGATGCAAGCTCAACATCACGGAAGCAATTCTTAGCACCAGCGAGTTCACTGATTTCAGTGAGCCAGTTCGTTTGGCCTGGCGTAAAAATAGGCTTCGGCCACCATTCCCAGTAAATTTCGGGTTTGTTTTCAATCGATTCACTGATGTCTTTATACTCTTTGAGGACGTTTCTGAAACGCTGCGATAAGGAGGTCGCTTCCTCACGTTTATTCGTTAATTCACCAAGCGTAACAATATCATTACAAATATCGTCAAGTGAGTTAGGGTTTAAAACCGTATAAGAAAGCCCTAAACGGTCAAGGGCTTCAATATTTTTCTCCATACCGGGTACGCTTAGTGAAGCGAGGATCAGATCAGGATTCAATTCTGCTACCTTGTTCATATCTATTGAAAGATCAGGACCGAGTCGCGGTAATGATTTGATTTGTTCAGGCCAATCTGAGAAATCATCAACACCAACAAGCTGATCTGTGATTCCTAGAAAAGCACAAAGCTCTGTGTTACTAGGACAGAGAGAAACAATGCGCATCAAATGTCTCCTTTCTAACCAAGTTGAAGGGCATAATAAAGAATGATCGTTGCGATAATACCAAGTAAACCACCTACCAGAACCTCAATCGGTTTATGGCCTAATAGCTCTTTTAATTCTTCGATCTTTTCGCGCTCCTGCTTTTGTTGCCAGTTCTTCGCTTCTGAAACAAATCTATTGAAATTCATAACAAGCTGGTTTAGTACGATTGCCTGTTCACCAGTTTGTCTTCTAACGCCTGTTGAATCAAACATTACGATAATACTAAACATGGCTGCTACTGCAAAAACGGGAGAATCAAGTCCAGATTCCAGCGCGACGCCTGTTGCAAGCGAGGTTGTAGCAGCAGAGTGAGAACTTGGCATACCACCAGTAGCATTGAATAGTGACCAATTAATTTGTTTTGTTGCAATAAAATAAATTGGTACTTTAAGAAATTGGGCAAAGAAGACGCCAAATAACGCTGCCCAAAGTGGGAAGTTAAACAAAATATCCATGAGTGACAACATCTTCCTTTCTAAATTGAACCTTTGTGTGCTTTACCCTAAGTTACCCTAGTTTAATCGAGTGTAAGAGCTTATGTAGGACAGATCCTTCTTAACCCTTTATACGCAATGGAGTACGTATTTTCCACATAAATTATCAGTCAATTATACCATATTGTGTAGGCGCTGTACTTTATTGGCCGATGAATTTGCTGAGTTATCTGAACTCAAAACAACATTAGGTGCTTCCATTGACACCCTCGCTCCTACATGTTAACTTATTAGTGATTTACCAAACTAAAGGATTAGTTGAAAGGTTGTTACGTTATGAATGCCGTTATTATAGCTGTTCTAATCATGCTAGGTCTAAGCCTATTTCGCATACATGTTGTTATTGCTCTTGTCATAGGAGCGATTGCTGGGGGCTTACTTGGCGGTTTGTCTCTTGACGATACGATTACCGCATTTAGTTCTGGTCTCGGAGGCGGAGCCACCGTTGCATTAAGTTATGCTTTACTTGGAAGCTTTGCTGTTGGTCTAACTCGTACAGGATTGCCAGAGCTAATCGTTGATCGCGCACTTAAATTGGTTAATCGCCAGGGAGGCGATCGTAAGAAAGGACTAGCGAAAGTTCTTATACTATTTATCATTTTACTAATTTCAATTTTCTCCCAAAACCTTGTTCCGGTTCATATTGCATTTATTCCAATTCTTATTCCACCGATCCTGCAAGTATTGAATGAACTTGGTATCGATCGTAGAGCAGTTGCATCTGTACTAACATTCGGTTTGACTGCACCTTATATTCTACTCCCTGCTGGTTTCGGAAAAATATTTCACGAAATTCTTCAGTCGAATATGGCGGATAGTGGAATGGAGATCGAATTATCTTCTATTCCAACTGCAATGCTACTACCAACAGCTGGCTTAGTAGTGGGTCTATTGATTGCTGTGTTTATTTCATACCGTGGTCAGAGAACGTACAAACAGCTTTCTATTTCTCAGGAAGAATTCCCAGAAAAACACGTCTATTCGAGACGCTCAATTCTGTTTGCTGCCATTTCTGTCATCGTTACACTAGCCGTGCAGATTCCGACTGAGTCGATGATTCTCGGAGCCCTGTCAGGAATTATCGTTCTCTATGTAACAGGAAGTATTCGTCTCAAAGAATCTGAAGCTGTTTTAACAGAAGGTATGAAAATGATGGCTTTCATCGGATTTGTTATGCTGGCGGCTAATGGTTTTGCAGAAGTACTAAGACAAACAGGTGAAGTACAAACTCTTGTTACACAAGCATCCGGCATTATTGGTGATAATAAAGCTCTTGCTGCGCTGCTTATGTTAATTGTTGGCTTGTTTATCACGATGGGAATCGGCTCATCATTTTCAACCATTCCGATTATCGCAGCCATTTATGTACCTCTTGCAATGGAGCTTGGTTTTAGTCCGATGGCGACAATTGCGCTTGTTGGAACAGCTGCTGCTCTTGGTGACGCAGGTTCGCCTGCATCTGATAGTACGCTTGGACCAACTTCAGGATTGAATGCTGATGGACAGCACAATCATATCTGGGACACCGTTGTTCCGACGTTCCTCCATTACAATATTCCATTGATTTTATTTGGATGGATTGCAGCCATGATCTTTTAATTAAACGAACACAGGGGATGCTTCCCCTGTGTTTTTTGTTGTGTGATTAAGGCTCGTTTCTAAAAGATTGTTGTTTTGTTTTGTATAAAAAATCCACACTTAGCTGATTGGAGCGGAAGGTGCTCGACTCCTGCGGGATTAGCGGGACAGGTGAGACCCCACAGGAGCGTTAGCGACGAGGAGGCTCACCGCCCGCCCCAAGGAAAGCGGGCAGGAGCGGAAATCAACCACACTATCGGAACTAATTGTATTGAATAAACGGTCTGGTAAACTATAGTAAAGAAATGAAAAGAGGTGCCGTATGTATTTTGGTAAAGTAAAGGATCACAACCATGACCGTCTTCCGCCAAACCAGCAACTTACATCAGGCTGGCCTGTCCTGCATGTCGGAGATGTCCCTTATTACAACAAAGATTTATCGAATTGGGATTTAAGAATAGGGGGATTGGTTGATCGTCCAACAGTTCTAACATTTGATCAATTGTTAGCCTTACCTGAAACCTCTCAACAAAACGATATCCACTGTGTAACAGGGTGGTCAAAGTTCGATAACGAATGGCAAGGCATTTCAACCCGTGCGATAGCAGAACATGTTGGAATTCGAAAAGAAGCGAAGTTTGTGATGCTAGAAGCGGAAGAGGGATGGACGACAAATGTTCCGCTTGATGATTTTCTAGCCGAAACGAGTCTTTTGGCGTACAAGCATAATGGGGAATCGTTAACACCTGAGCACGGTTACCCATTACGAATGGTGATTCCGCATTTGTATTTCTGGAAAAGCGCTAAATGGGTAAGAGCGATTAAATTTAGATCTGAAGATCAACAAGGATTCTGGGAACGTAATGGGTACCATATGTATGGTGATCCTTGGAAAGAACAGCGATTTGCGTGGGATTAATGAGCAGAATATAATAAGAAAACGTTCAGCCTTCAGAGCTGAACGTTTTTGGTATAACAAGCTAAATTTCGAGATTATCCAAAGTAGATTTAAGTTTTTCTTGTTGCTTTTCTAATCCATCGATAGCGAATTCTACCATTCTTTCATAGTGCTTTAAAATGAGTTGTCCGTACGTTGTTCCAGGAACAGCCCACTTACCGTTTAATGCTTGCCACGTTGTAGCAGATCCTCTTTGAACGAGTGAAAAGCGTGGATCTACTAGTTTGTCACCTACAGGTAAAGGTTTAGTTGAAGTGTAGGCGTACAGATGCTGAAGATGAGCGATAACGCCTGTTGAAGCATCAGGAAAAGATGCACCAGCAGCGCCCCCTCCAGTCGCCCCTAAACCAGCAAAGTTGTTTTGTTCTGGTTTAACATCTCCTGTAAAGCGGAAAAAGTTCGTTTCATGAATAGCTTGAGCCAAGGCTATATCTCCTCGTATACCGTAACGTTTACTATGAGAAAGATAGAGTGCTCCAAGATTTGGTGCTTTCGAGTTAATTGAGCGAATATAGGCGTTCATTTGAGCCGCTGTTAAAATTGTAGGTCCTTGAATAGGGTGTCCTTTGTCTGGCTCCGGCTCAGGCTTAGGGGGTTCTTCAGGTGGCGTGATTTTGTCTATCAGTATAAATGATTCAAATCCTGCTTTGTTTAACCTTTCAACAAGTGCATCTGCATTTTCCATTTCTTTAAATGCTCCTGCCTGAACTCGATAAACGGTTTGATTATTTACAACAGCTGTGACAACAAAAGCGTTGAATCCTTTTTGAATCAAACGGTTTAGCTGGTCGTCAGCTAATTCGCGTTTACTGAATGATCCTGCAATGACTTTATATAAGGAACCTTCTGGAGGAGCGGGTTTAAGTGGTAAATTCATAGCAGCTGCTGTTGCATCTGCAATGCTCGTTGACATGTCCATAATAAATGCAGGATTAGTGAGATGTTTAAGATCAGAAGCATTATCCACAAACAATACTTCGATTAGCATAGCACTCATATTCGTTTCGCGTAGGACATGGAAGTTTGCCCGTTTTCTACCACGGTTTGTAATTTGATATTTCTTTAGAACCGAACTTGCGATTTTATTGTGAATCCTTGCTTGAAGTTGAATTGTTTCTTTCGGAATTGTTCCATTGTAAATATAGCTCTCAAATCCACTCCCACCTGAGGCGTTATGGTGAATGCTAAGGAAGAAATCCGGTTTTAATGCATTCGCAAGGTCAGTTCTTTCCTTTAATTCCATCGTTTTGTCTGAATCTCGAGTAAGAACAACTTTGACATCATATTTCGACAGAAGACGATCTCTAACCATACGTGAAATAAGAAAATTAAAATTTTTCTCCTTATAACTCTTAAATGTCGCACCTGGGTCAGATCCGCCGTGTCCAGGGTCAATGACAATTAATTTCAATATACTCCCTCCATCTATGTCGGATACTAGTAGTATATTAAATAAACGAGAATTGGCATGGACAAACTCAACGATTTGGAGGTTTTTGGTATAAATAGGCTTTTAAGGAATGAGTTCATATAGTGGTTTAACAGATGGGTCCTTCGAGATGTGCTCAGGATATATGAACCCCCGGCCATCGTCTTGAAAAGATAGCCCCGCTTTCTTGTAACACTCTTGAACAAATTCTGAACAAATATATTTATCATTTCGAATCGATGTAAGATCATCGATCACGACGCTTGCGAGGATTTTCACTATTTCTTCAATATCATATGGTTGACCTGTTAAGTCTGCTCCGCGCCTCAGCATAGCGTTCAATTTGTTCGGTACAAGATCCTTTACAGCTGAATGTCTTGCAAGATAGAGGTTACCCTTGTATGGTTTTCCAGAATTTCGATAGTCACTGAAGTAATGAGAGAGCGGGACGATGCGAACACCATAGCTTTCAACACTTTCTAGAATCATCAATCGATCTACCCATTGGAAAATAAGAGATACATGGCTAAACCGAGACTTAGAAACTTTTTTGATGATTTTACTTACTGGATAAGAGCCGCTACAAAGAAGGAGATCGCCTGTTTGAATGTCACCACGAATGGATTGGTAGCTGTGAATGGGTAAATCTTTAAATCGGTCAGTAGACATTGTTACCTCCTTAAGTTCAGTCTACCTTTCTAGTTAGATACTTAACTCTTTTATCCTTTTTTGAAATTGTAAATAACTAGTAAAAAAAGAAAAAAGGTAAATTAGTTTCAGTTTAAATAAACTGTTGTGCTTTCTGAATGATTGGATCTATAGTAAGAAGTGAGGTGAATTGTAATGGACTTTTTTGAATTTATTGTTTTACTTGCTTTTCTTATCATGGCTGCAAATGTTATTAAACCTTTTATTGGTTCGACAAGAAAAAGAGCTGCAATCTTTGCGATTTTATGGCTTGCTTTGTACATAGCTGTTTGGGGCATGCCTTCTTTTATGAGTCCTGAACCGGATAAAGTGACTGGTAATGGGAATGAAGCTATATCTGACAATCAAAAAAATGAAGATGAAGCACCTGTTGAAATGAAAGAAGAGCAAGCGCGTATTGAGGAAGAAATTGATTTTGATCCAGCCTCAATTGAGCTAATTGTTAATGCAAAAGAGTTACTAGGATTATCAAGAGAAGAGTTCCTATCAAACTTTCCAAAGGAGATTGATCCTCATGAAAAGGATCCTATGAAAATGACTTTTGAGAATGGTGAAGTAACTTTTAAGAATAATATTGCAATTTCGATGACCTATTTCCCTGAAGCACTACACTATCTAGACGACAATCGACTTCTTCTTGCAAGTCTTGGTTTTGAGGTTGAAGAATTGAGGAAAGGTTCTAATCCATTCGAAAAACCAGTTACGATTTATTTAATTGATGGCTTTTCTGATGTCACGATATATGGAGAAGATAGCGGAGAGAATCAAATAATCGATAAAATTTATTTAAAGAAAGAAAATTATCCGCCTTCCATTCAATCAGACGATGAAGAGAAGGAAGAATAGAAAACTCGCATAGTATGCGAGTTTTTTCATGTTCTAACGGCAATGCGGTAGGAGAGGAGAAGCATTATGGTAGAAATTAGGATCGTGACGACCACCCACGACCAGGCGAGCGTCATTTGGCCTGAGTCAATTGCAACGTAAATGGCTGTAGGCATGGTTTGTGTTTTACCAGGAAGATTTCCAGCGAACATTAACGTCGCTCCGAATTCTCCGAGTGCCCGGGCAAAACTTAGGATAATGCCAGATAGTAACGCGTTAGAAGCAAGTGGGATCGAAACCTTTTGAAGCACCATCCATCTTCCTGCACCATCGACACGTGCTGCATCTTCAATATCCCGATCTACCGATTCAAACCCAACCTTTGCTGATTGGTACATAAGTGGAAAGGCAACGACGCTAGCTGCTATAACGCCAGCCTGCCATGTAAAGACAAGGGGGTGGTGGAAGGTCGCTTCAATCCATTGTCCGATAGGACTCGAGGCTCCGAACATGACAAGTAGAATGAAACCCACCACGGAAGGAGGGAGAACGAGCGGGAGCATAATAATCGTATCAACAATGCTTTTTCCTCTAAAAGTTCTCCCAGCCATCATTCTGCTGACGGAGATCCCAAGAACTGTCACAATAACACTTGCTACAAGTGAGATTTTCAGTGAAATCCAGATGGGATCAAGAAAGTTAGCCATCGGTTCTCACTTCTTTCCTTGAAATCCATATTTCTTAAAAATAGTCATAGCCTGTTCGCTTTGTAGAAAAGTGAAGAAAGATTGGGCTTCTTCTCGTCCATCTTCTACAACACCTGCCGGGTAAGTAATCGATGAGTAAGTGTCGAGAGGAGCTTCTGCTACAAGACTCACTTTGTTAGATGTTAAATAATCCGTTTTATACACGATACCAGCATCAGCATTGCCTGTTTCGACATAGGTAAGCACCTGACGAACGTCTTTTCCGAATATGAGTTGATCATGTAGCTTGTCTATCATTTTCATTGATTCTAGTGCTTCTTTCGCATAAGCTCCCGCTGGAACGGTTTCAGGTGTTCCAATAGCTATTCGGCCTATGCTGTTTGAGAGTAAGTCATCCCATCCTGTGACCGATGTCGGTTCATTCGTAATAAGAACAAGCTTATTGCTTAATAAGTTCGTATGTAGCTCTGGCTCAATCAAATCATCTTTTACTAACTCTGTAAAATGGTCCTCTGAAGCTGATAGAAAGACATCGATTGGAGCACCCTGCTTGATTTGATTGGCTAGAACACCAGAAGAAGCAAGATTAAGCGTAATGTCTGTATCAGGGTGTTCTTCTTCGTATTTTGCACTCAGTTCCTTCATAGCATCACTCAAGCTTGAAGCTGCAGCAACTGTTAGCGTTGTCTGTTTCGCTTCATTTGTCCCGCAACCGGAAATAACGATAAGGAGAAGAAAGAGTGTTAGCAAATGCCTCATATGTAAGGTCCTTTCATAATCTAATCTTCCATCTATTATAACGGAGAATGAGATTTTTGCACGGAATGAATGCCTAAAAAAAGGTTCATTTCCCAAACTATGTGTTGGAAACGAACCCTTCTATTCGATCTAATATTAGCTTCTTTTCTAAAGACTCTTTTCTAAAAGATTGTTGCTTTTTAAAGATTTTTCTATAAAGAATTTCACTTAGTTGATTGTAGCGGAAGGGTGCTCGACTCCTGCGGGATTAGCGGGACAGGTGAGACCCCAAAGGAGCGTAAGCGACGAGGAGGCTCACCGCCCGCCCCGCGGAAAGCGAGCATCCTGGAGCGGAAATCCCTCACTCTTATAGCAACAAAGTATACGAAAAGAGCCTACTTATAAAATAACTTTGGTTTTGAAAGAAGCGCATTGTTTTTGCATATTGGGTGCTCGATCTTTGAACTACACTTGTTTTCAAACTTATGGTCAATTACCTGCTTATAAGGTGGAGGAGTTAATTTTACATGGCGTTCTTCACGATAAGGTGTGTCAATCATTTGACCACGACTATTTTCTTCTCTACTGATTTCGGATACGACGATCGAACCAATTTGCTTCCCAAGTCGAAGTCCCTCTGAGTTATCAATCGGGAAGTGAACGCCACCGTAGAGTCTAGAGTCTGAGCATTCTTCAGCAAGTTCGAAAAGACGTTTTCTTTCAGTTGGGAAGAAGTAAGATAAGATTTCTGCTGTCACTCCTGCTACCGTAGCATGTCCTGATGGGTATGTCGGATGCCTCGGTGTACAGACAATGGTAGCAAGCTCATGGTCAAGTTGGTTAGGTCGAGCCACGTCCCATCTGTATTTTAAGTACCAGGCAGTTGTAAAAGCATCGTTCATTCCTGCTGAAACACAAGCGATGATTCGAGCTGCTCGAGCAGCTGTTACACCGTAGTTATCAATTAACTTATCAATGATTGGCGTCCATTGTTTGCTTGCTACCCCAGTTCCCCAATATTCAGCTAACGTTACTTGATGGGGGGTAATGTGTTTTAACGTTTCCACTACTTTCTCTTGTTCAGCATCCCAATCAATTGTTGAAGGATGCTTGATTGCTAAGCGAATCGGTCTTCCATTAAGCGTCTCAAAGCGCCCGAGTGGCTTGTTGCGGATATAATAATTCGGCCACGATCCTGCATAAGGTTCTTCTGGATTATGAGGGGGCTTGCTTTCGCCTGCGTAAGGAAGCTCTGACCACTTTTCATACCTATCTGTCATCGCTTATTCCTCCTTAAATCACTACTTCCTATAGTAAATGCGACCTAGAGGGAAGAGGTGCCAAAATGGAGGGCTACAGCTAATGACTTAGTGTGCTAACCCATTACGTATAGCGTAAACCGCAGCCTGGGTACGATCTTGTACATCAAGCTTACCTAGAATGTTGGAAACATGAGTTTTAACTGTCTTTAAACCGATAAATAGTTCTTCTGCAATCTGGCTATTCGTCTTGCCCTGGCCAATAAGTAGAAGAACTTCTTTTTCTCTTTTTGTTAACCCATCATGTAGAGCGGACTTTTGTTTCGTACGAAGTTGGTTCATCATTCGTTGAGCCACTTTTTGTTCTATCACGCTTTCTTCTAGAACTGCTTTACGTATAGTGGAGATGATTTCGTCTGCAGAAGCTGTTTTAAGAAGGTAGCTGAATGCACCAGCTTCAATCGCAGGGAAAACCTGTTCATCATCATAAAAGCTCGTAATGATGATAATCTTGATAGAGGGATGGTTTGCCATGATTTCTCGTGTAGCTTCAATTCCGGTCATCTCTGGCATAATCAAGTCCATTAAGATAACGTCAGGTTTTAGATCGTTAGCAATTGAAACTGCTTCCTTTCCATTCCTAGCTTCACCTGTGATAAGAAAATCTGGCTCGGTTAACAAATAGGCTTTCAACCCTTTTCTGACCATGTCATGGTCATCTACGATCATTACATTAATATCATTTGTCATGTTTTGAATCCTCCAATGGAACGCGAACTTCGACCAATGTTCCTTCTTCTATTCGTGAGACGATGCGCAACTGACTTCCTATCTCATCACAGCGTTCTTGCATAGAGCCGAGCCCATATGCACCTTTTCGATCGTGCTCGATCGTGAATCCTGTACCATTATCTTTAATTTGCAGGAGCAATTGATTGTTTTTCAGTTTACCTGTTATGTGAATATCAGATGCATTAGCATGTCTTAGTGCATTACCAAGGCTTTCCTGCACAATCCTAAATAAATTATCTTCAATCCCTTTCGACAGTTCAGGAAGCTGATCCAATAAGAGGTGGAAGTCTACTCCTGATTTCTTTTGTAATTCCTCAACGAGCTTTTGAATTCCATCGCCTAATGTATCATCTGAAAGTTGTACGGGTCTTAAGTGGAGAAGAAGCGCTCGCATCTCGACTTGAGCCTTGCTTGCAAGATCCGCTACATCAATCATCTGTGTTTTAGCTGTTTCCATATCTCTATCCATTACCTTAAGGGCAGCAGAGGACATCATATTCAACGCAAAAAGCTGCTGACTTACCGCATCATGGAGGTCGCGTGCCAGCCTTTGTCGCTCTTCAATAATTGCTGCCCCTCTAGCCTTGTCGGCTAAATCAGCCTTTTGATTGGCAAGATTTTGTAAGGAGGTTACTTGATTCTGCAGTTTCTCACCAAGTTCATTTAATTCTTCACTAATGCTTCCAATCTCGTCTAGCTCCACCATTTCAACTCGTTCTGAGAATTTTCCCTTTGATAGAATTCTAATGTGCATCGAAAGATCTTCGAGTCGATCTTTAATTGAGCTTGTGTCTTTATAGCTGAAATAACTTCCTGCCATCAGAACAATGATCATAATGATAATTGGGAACACTAGACTAAGTATTAACTTTGAAATAGGGAAGAAGAAGAGCCAAATCTGAACAAATAAGAAAAAGATCAGGCCGGCAAATACTGAGAGATAAAGAGTGGATTTGAGAAATTTCCATCGTAACGTTAAACTTTTCAAACTTATGTATCCTCCTTTAAATCCGATCCACTCTTATATCAAGCACCGAAAAGTCTAATTGAAAAACTAGCCGCTGTAGTGAATCTTCAAAATCAACTGATTCGTAATTAATGATGTGACCTCGTCCCACTGTATCTTGGCTGTGTTTATCAATCTTCGCTGAAAGCACATGAGCACTCCCTTCAACTTTGAAAGGGATATCCTCTGGAATGAGAATAGAAATGTCACCTACAAAGCCTGATAGGTTAATAATCGTTTCTTCCTCTGGGATAAAGGTTGTGGAGAAGTCAAAATCATAATCACAAACAAAGCTCCAGTCATGAATGGATTCTACTTTCCAGTTCGTTTCTTTATAAGAATGAGAACGGACGAGACTGAATCCTTGGTTATTTCGAAATTTCCCGAGTAATTTAATTCCAATCAGCACAAATAGAAGTGGCCAGAGTTTCCAGATGCTCCATAGACTAAAGCTAATGATGTGAAAACGATCCATAACGAGGAGAAGACCAAGTGTTAGGAGTAGGATTCCAGTGGACAACTTCTTTCGTACTGTTGAAGGAATAATAGCGTCTGCAATATACTTTCCTCCGAGTAAAACCAACAAGAAAGGATAAAAAAAGACAATAGCTTCCGTCATTTCCATGGAAATAATGCCGATATTTATAAGAAGAAGAAAAATACCGAGGGCTACAAATGACGTAGCAGCAAGGAATTGTCCGGTGTGAAAGTGTTTCATAAAATCTCCTCAATTCATTCTGTCTCTAGAAACATATTAGACAGTAATAATTATTAATCCTGCTCTTATATAGGAATCATGTGGTAAAACTACTTACTTTCTATATGCGGCATGGATGAATTTCTTTATTGAAAGCCTCATTTAGATACAACAAGTTTTAAAAAACGTCTTCACTACATTTTTACTTTTAAAAGAATTTTGTATTAAGAACCACGCTTGGCTGATTGGAGCGGAAGGATGCTCGACTCCTGCGGGACTAGCGGGACAGGTGAGACCCCACAGGCGCAATGGTCTTGTGCGCCGAGGAGGCTCAGCGCCCGCCCCGCGGAAAGCGAGCATCCTGGAGCGGAAATCAACCACTACTTTTATAGCAACATGATACTATTAGCATAATTGAATTATAGAAAGATGAAATGTAGTTTAAGATTGATTTTTTCTCCGTCTTGAGACTGATTTTTCATGTTAGAATGTAGAAGATTAGTGGAAAGTCTCTAATATTAGAAGGATGAAAGGTAAATGAAATCGAATAAAGTATAGTGAGTAAGGTTTTTTAATGAGAGAGGGAATAGAATGAAACAAAAACGCATGTTTAAACTGGCTCTTGCAGGATGTGTTCTAGGCATCGTCGCAGCAGTGCTCTCCCGGTTTAATGTGGTACCTCTAATACAGGTCAGAGATATATCGTTTCTAACTGCTTTTATCTTTCCAGTTGTTGCAATAGTAGGCTGTTATCTAATGAAAGCAAAACCGATTGTTGGAGGTTTCAGTTTACTTGTATCAGCAGCAGGCGGGATTATTTTTTTATCTATTTTCTATATCATACCAGCAGCTTTTCTTGTGATATCCGGATTCTTTAGCATCCTCTTGAAAGAAGAGACGCAACTGGTGGCCAACAAATAAACCGCTCCTATATAAGAGCGGTTTTGTTATGGTTTAGAAAGGAAGTCGCGAATAGCTTTCGTCGTCTCCTCAGGTCTTTCTTCTGGAATCAGATGGCCGGTATGAGAGAAAACAAGAAGATCTGCATCGGGCAGATCTTTTTTCATTCGCTCACCAACTCGGAGCGGAACGAGCCGATCGTCACTTCCCCATATTAATAAAGTTGGGAAATTAATTTTGTTCAGTGCCTTTGTCGATAAGTCTTCTTCTCGCTCTCGAATGAGTCGGCTAAGAGCTAAATAGAAGCCTTTCTCATTAAAGGCTGTTGTATATCCATCAATAATTTTCTTTGTTAAAAGCGTTTCGTCATAAACCAAATGCTCGAAATTTTTCTGCAGGTTAATTGCACTCATTGAAATGCTCAAACAATAAGGAAAGAAGGGAAGATAAGAGCATAGTCTGAGACCTGGGGAAGACGATTTAATATAACTTGAGCTACATAATAATATTAGCTTTTCAATTCGTTCAGGATGTTGAATACACGTACGGAGTGCAATTTGACCTCCCATCGAGTGACCAACTAGAACGGCTTTATCAATACTCATTTCTTCAAGCAGTGTATTTGTAAGAACGGCATATTCATGAAGGGAATAGTGGATATCGCAACTTTTCTCACTTTCACCAAATCCAGGTAAATCGAAACACAAGAGATTGTACTCTTTATGTAGGAGCGGAAGTAGCTTACGGAAACTAAAAGATGACGAAAGAAAGCCGTGAATAAAGACAAGTGTTGGAGCGCTTATGTTCGGGTGCTTGTAATACTCATATGAAAGCGTAACATTGCCAATCTTTCTCTTCATGTGGGCAAACACAAATAATCGCTCCTCTCTAATCGTCTATCTAAAGTTTGGCTTAAATTCAAGAAGATTATCCGACTAGAAGGCTGTTGGGATGATTACGTCCAATGATGCTAAATGAACAAAAAAAAAGACGAGGCATTTGCCTCGTCTATCAAAAGGGGGAATATAGATAGCTTACTACTTCTGTTATTCCCAAAGTTTGAGAAGAATATACCTTTTTTATAAAAATGCTTTTTTCGTATATATTGTTGCTATAAGAGTGGGTTAATTTCCACTCCAAGATGCTCGCTTTCCGCGGGGCGGGCGGTGAGCCTCCTCGTCGCTAACGCTCCTGTGGGGTCTCACCTGTCCCGCTAGTCCCGCAGGAGTCGAGCATCCTTCCGCTCCAATTAGCGAAGCGTGGTGTTTTTTATTAAAGTTCTTTTACTAATAAGCAAGTAATGACGTGATTAAAACAATCAGGATAGCAGCTGGAACGATGTAGCGAATTAAGCCATACCAGATTGGGAAAATCACTCGACCAATTTTTGATGACATCATCACTTCACTTGAAAGGATCTCTCGTTTCATCGTTCGTGACACGAAAATTGAGATGAGTAGAGCACCAACCGGCATCAACAGGTTACTTGCAAGAAAGTCCATCGCATCAAAGATCGATCTTCCAAAGATCGATACATCTGCTAGTACTCCGAAAGATAAAGCAGAAGGAATACCTAGCAAAAAGACAAGAAATCCAGCGATCCAGGAGACTTTCTTACGATTACCTTTGCCCCGTGTGACAGTCGAAACAATGATTTCCAAAAGTGAAAAAGCAGACGTTAAGGTTGCGAACAGCAAGAGTGCCATAAAGATTGTAAAGAACAGGCCTCCAAATGCCATCTTGTTAAAAACAGCTGGCAGTACCGTGAAGATTAGTCCTGCTCCTCCTGAAGGCTCAAATCCAAATGCAAAGACGGCAGGGAAGATCGCGAGCCCAGCAAGAAACGAAATAAACACGTTCAGAGAAACGACTGAAATAACAGACCCTGTTAGATCAGCGTTCTTATCAAGATAAGAGCTGTACGTAACCATCAATGAGATTCCGACGCTGAGTGCAAAGAATGATTGTCCAAGTGCATCGAGGACGCCTTCAGCTGTAAGCTTTGTTAGATCTGGCTGTAAGAAGAATGCGACACCTTCCATTGCGCCATCAAGTGAAAGGGAACGAGCAACAAGTACTAAGAAAAGCACAAAGAGTGCTGGCATCATATAGCGACTTGCTGTTTCAATCCCTTTCTGGACTCCGAATTGTACGATCGCGATTGTTATCGCTAGAAAAGCTGCCTGTGTAATCAATGAGGTAGAAGGGCTACCGATAATCTCACCGAATAATTGCTCATATCTGCTGTTAGGAAGTCCTGTTAAGGAACCAGAAAAGCTTCTAAGCAAATAAGTGATGACCCATCCTCCGATGACACTATAGAAGGAGAGGATGATAAAGGAAGCCGTCACTCCGAGGTAGCCTAACCACTTCCATTTGGGGTTTCCTGAAATGGATTCATAAGAAGAGACCGCATTTTGTTGTGAATGTCGACCGACTACAAATTCAGCAAGCAACATGGGTGCACCAACAGCAAAAGTGAAAAGAAGAAAAACAAGGAAAAACGCGCCTCCACCGTTTGTGCCAGCCATATATGGGAATTTCCAAAGTGCTCCAAGTCCAATAGCGGATCCTGCTGATGCGAGTACAAATCCGAACTTGGACGACCATTGATCATTTGATTTCATATTGTCACCTCATATGTAATAAGTCCTTATGCATTTTATCACTATAGCGAGCGGGAAGTATTCAGTCAATATCAAATATTCTTGTATTTATTTACCACTTGGTGTAAGGGTTGATATGATTGGGTTTTCAAGAGTTTCCTGTGATAATTTTATTTTGAAAGTAAATCCTTATAAGGACAGAAATAAATATTCTTGCTATTCCCTTAGTGGAGATGTATGATTTTAAAAAAAGGGCTAGTAGGATGCTTTGTCTTGACGCAATATCTATGTTATACTAGTTAAGTTGAAAAAATTTGTTAGGAGTGTTTTCATGGCAGAACAATATAACGTCGGTGATATCGTAGAAGGGAAGGTAACTGGTATTAAGCCTTTTGGCGCATTCGTTGCAATTGACGACCAAAAGCAAGGTCTAGTTCACATCTCTGAAATTTCTCACGGCTACGTAAAAAATATCGAAGACCAACTTACTGTTGGAGACGAAGTAAAAGTTAAAATCCTTAACGTTGAAGAAGGTTCAGGTAAAATCTCTCTTTCAATCCGCGCTACTCAGCCTAAGCCTGAGCGTCCGGAAAGAAAGCCTCGCCCAGCAGCACCAAGCGGCGGTGGAAACAAGAAACAACAACAAACTTCTTCTCCACAAGGCTTCAACACGCTTGAAGATAAGCTTAAAGACTGGTTGAAAGAGTCTAACGACCGTCAAGCACAGCTAAACAAACGTCTTAAGAAGTAAGTGATGAAAGAAGGCAGCCATATGGCTGCCTTTTTTTTTGTGAAGATAAGAAAATTAAAAAATCAGTGAAGTCTAGCTACAGCACCCAGGTTCTCGAGTCGCTTCAGTCTTTCAGCGCTTGTCGAACCTACCGGGCGCTTGCGCTTTTCTTGTCTCGCTTCAGCGCCTACCCGCTGGAGGTCTTAAGACGAGCCTCATTGTGGCAAAGAGCGCCACATTGAGGCTCGTCTTAAGCTTGTCGCGGGTAAACAAGGCGCTTCCGCTTTTCAATTTCTAGCTTCAGCGCCCAGGTTCTCGATCGCTTCAGACTTTCAGTGGAACACAAAAGACCGTGTTCACCTGAAAGCCTTCCAGCGCTTGTCGAACCTTTCGGGGCGCTTCCGCTTTTTTTGTCTAGCTACAGCACCTACCCGCTCGAGGTCTTAAGTCAATCTTCATTGTGGCAAAGGGCGCCACATTGAGGCTCGCCTTAAGCTTGTCGCGGGTGGACAAGGCGCTTACGCATTCTTAATTATGTTGTAGAGCGATCTGGTTCATGTGAAAGCTCTTCAGTCGGCTTGAAAAGTAAAGTTAGGCAATAAAGTCCGCTTAACCCAACAAGACCATATACAATTCGAGCAAGCGCAGCATTTTGCCCGCCGAAAATAGCAGCTACAAGGTCAAATTGGAAAAATCCAATGAGGCCCCAGTTAATCGCACCGATAATAACTAATGCAAGAGCAATGCGTTGTATTGTGCTCATGAGACTACCTCCTTTTATTAGGAAACATAGCGGTTCATTCATAAGATAACTCACGGAGTCATTCATTATGCATAGCTGGCAAAAAAAGTTTGGCCAAACAGATTACTTTATTTTAAAAATAGAATGAGGCATAATAAAGTCAAACTTCCATCAGAGATGTTTTATTTCTGATGGTTAGTTGAACGAATCGGACCTTTAGGGGCAGTTAACTCTCACCTAAACTTCTTGCGTTACTAAAGTTAAAGAGGTGAGTGTTTACTGCGCCTTAAGGCTGGGATAAACGTGATTTGAAATGAAAGGGGACATAACATTGAATAATTTTACATTCCAAAATCCAACGAAATTGATTTTCGGTAAAGGGCAACTTGAAGCTCTTAAGAATGAGATTCCACAATACGGCAAAAAGGTCCTCGTTGTTTATGGCGGAGGAAGCATTAAGAAAAACGGTGTTTATGATAGCGTAATGAAAACATTAGACGAAATTGGCGCAGAAGTTTCTGAGCTAAGTGGTGTAGAACCGAACCCACGTCTTACTACAGTTCATAAAGGTGTTAATATCTGTAAGGAAAATGACATTGATTTCATCCTAGCAGTAGGTGGCGGTAGTGTAATTGACTGCACAAAAGCTATTTCTGCAGGCGCTAAATATGATGGTGACGCATGGGACTTCGTAACGAAGAAAGCAGCTCCAAAAGCAGCTCTTCCATTCGGTACAGTTCTAACGCTAGCAGCAACTGGTTCTGAAATGAACCCTGGTTCTGTTATCACAAACTGGGAAACACAAGAAAAATACGGCTGGGGACACCCACTCGTACATCCTAAATTCTCAATCCTTGATCCAGAGAACACGTACACTGTTCCAAAGAACCATACAGTATACGGAATGGTAGACATGATGTCTCACGTACTTGAGCAATACTTCCACCCAGAAACAGAAACAGAGCTTCAAGAAAACATGCAGTTCTCTGTTCTTGAAACTGTTATGGATACAGCTCCGAAATTGCTTGAAGACATGCAAAACTATGACCACCGTGCAACAATCATGCTAAGTGGTACAGTAGCTCTTAACCAATCTCTACAGATGGGTGTTCGCGGTGACTGGGCTTCTCATAACATCGAGCACGCCGTATCAGCTGTATACGATATTCCACATGCTGGTGGTCTTGCGATCTTGTTCCCGAACTGGATGAGACACAACCTTGATGTGAACGTAGGTAAGTTCAAGCGTCTTGCTGTTAAGGTTCTTGGTGTAAGTGAAGAAGGTAAAACAGATCGCGATATCGCTCTTGAAGGTATCGACAAGCTAAGCGCGTTCTGGAGCAGCCTTGGTGCACCTAACCGTCTTGCTGATTACGATATTGACGATAGCAAGATTGATCTTATGGCAGACCGCGCAATGGCTAATGGCGCTTTCGGTAATTTCAAGTCACTTGAGCGTGACGATGTAATTGCAATTTTGAAAGCTTCTCTATAAGAAGAAATGATGTAAGGACCGTTCCGTTTGGAGCGGTCTTTTTTTGATAGAGATGAAATGATGGAAGGTTTCAATCGAATAATCTAAAATTCGAGCGTTGTAGATTGTCCCCTAAAGTGATGAAAAGATATTAGTTCAAAAGCAGTTCCAAGATCTTTAAAAAGAAATCTCTTTAGGTATACGCTTACATGGGTCGGTGTTCTTGATTTCGAATACTTCTTCGGATAAAGTTAAACTTGAGTGAAGAATAAAAAATGATAATTGGAGGCTAACTATGACTTCAAAAGTAAGTTTTGACTATTCAAAAGCATTGTCGTTTGTTGGCGAACATGAAGTAACATACATGAAGGATGCAGTGAAGGCTGCACATGACGCGCTACATAATTCAACAGGAGCAGGCAGCGACTTTCTTGGCTGGCTAACGCTTCCACATGATTATGATAAAGAGGAATTTTCACGCATTCAGAAATCTGCTGAGAAAATCAAATCAGATTCTGACGTTCTTCTTGTTGTTGGTATCGGTGGATCGTATCTAGGAGCACGCGCAGCAATTGAAATGCTGAACCATTCTTTCTATAACGTACTAACTAAAGAAGAGCGTAAAACACCACAAGTCTTCTTTGTAGGGAACAACATTAGCTCAACTTACGTGAAAGATCTCTTCAGCGTACTTGAAGGAAAAGACGTTTCCGTTAACGTTATTTCGAAATCAGGTACAACGACAGAACCTGCAATCGCGTTCCGTATTTTCCGTAAGTTCCTTGAAGAGAAATACGGTGTTGAAGAAGCAAGACGCCGTATCTATGCGACTACTGACAAGTCAAAAGGTGCTCTTAAGACACTAGCTGACGAAGAAGGATACGAAAGCTTCGTGATTCCTGATGATGTTGGTGGACGCTATTCTGTTCTAACTGCAGTTGGACTTCTTCCAATCGCAGCGAGCGGAATCTCCATTGAAGATATGATGAAAGGTGCACAAGATGCTCAAGATGACTTGAACACATCTGACCTTGCATCAAACCAAGCTTATCAGTACGCAGCTGTTCGTAATGCGCTTTACAATAAAGGGAAGAACATTGAGCTTCTTGTGAACTACGAGCCATCCCTACACTATTTCTCTGAATGGTGGAAGCAGCTCTTCGGTGAAAGTGAAGGAAAAGACAACAAAGGTCTATTCCCAGCTTCTGTTGATTTCTCAACAGATCTTCATTCAATGGGCCAATACGTTCAGGATGGTCGCCGTAGCCTATTCGAAACAGTATTGAACGTTGAGAAGGCACGCCATGAAATCACAATCGAAGAAGATGACAAGAACTTGGACAAGCTAAACTATCTTGCTGGCGAAACAATGGACTTTGTTAACCAGAAAGCATTTGAAGGTACTATGCTTGCTCATACAGATGGTGACGTTCCGAACTTGATCGTGAACATCCCAGAAATGACGCCTTACCACTTCGGTTACCTTGCATTCTTCTTTGAGAAAGCATGTGCTGTATCAGGTTACCTTCTAGGCGTGAATCCATTTGATCAGCCTGGAGTTGAAGCTTACAAAACGAACATGTTCGCGCTTCTAGGTAAGCCAGGATTCGAGAAAGAAAAAGCAGAGCTTGAGGATCGTCTTAAGTCTCACGAATAGAAATACAAGGAGAGTGCTGCGGCACTCTCTTTTTTATTGGCTCTTTTCGTATACATTTTTGCTATAAGCGTGGGTTAATTTCCGCTCCAGGATGCTCGCTTTCCGCGGGGCGGGCGGTGAGCCTCCTCGTCGCTACGCTCCTGTGGGGTCTCACCTGTCCCGCTAGTCCCGCAGGAGTCGAGCATCCTTCCGCTCCAATTAGCTAAGTGTGGTTTTTATATAAAAATCCTTTTAAAAGCAACAATCTTTTAGAAAAGAGCCTTTAGATTTAAAGATAAGAAAGTATGAAATTCAGTTAGGTCTAGCTCAAGCGCACCCGTTTAAGGTCTTAAGCTTGTCGCGGTTGAACAATGCGCTTGCGCTTTTCTTATCATGAAATTCTCTCTGTTTGGACACGATAAGCGTAGACTACGTATAACAGGGAGGAAGCACCTATGATTCCAATGGATTCTGTGCTCGAAGGCAAAACGATTGAACTTAGCATTATGGAAGACAAGCTGCGTCAACTTGGCTATAGCTATGGAGGCGGTTGGGAATATGATCACGGCTATTTCGATTATAAAATCGATGATGAGGACGGCTATCTTTTTCTAAGAGTACCGATAAAAGCTGTAAAAAAAGAGCTAGATCAAGATGGCGCGATTGTTGAAATCGGTCAACCGTTCATGCTCTCTCATATGTACCAGGCAGGAGTCGATCCAAAAGGAAACATCACCAATATTACTGCGTCTTTTAATCAGTTTCAGGAGCCAACAGATAAAGATGCTGAAATCGATGAGAAATGGTTGAAATACGGTGAGCGCTATCTAAAAGAACTCGACGCAGCGCTCATGCCTTATGTGTGAATCACAAGTAAATGATCATCGGGTTGAATGATAAACGAAGGGGAGGGGTTCATTACCAGTTCCTTCCCTCTTTTAACACCAATCATGAGAATGTCCTTTTCATTTAGGCGCTGTGCCACATCACAAAATGAATCGTCACTGAACGCTTCCGCACTCATAAAATCAATTTGATTTGGCTTCAAATGTGTCAGTATCTCGAGTAGTGTTGTTGAAATCCCGTGTGAGAAAACACTATTCGTCATCACGGTACTGAGTAGATGGGCACTCTCAATAATTTCATCAGCGCCAGCACGTTCAGCATTAACGATTTGTTCTGGAGATAGAATCTCGACAATCGTATAAACCGTAGGATTAATCCCCTTTACGGTCAAAAGCGTCAGGATCGTTTGCATATCAACTTCGAGCTCACTTTTGTACTGATCCGCAGTAATCAGAACGGTATGAGCCTCTTCTACATTCGCGTGCTTTAACGTCCTGTCTTCACCAGGATTCCCTTTTACAAAATGAATCCCTTCTTTCTGAAGAGGATTTTCAGTTAACGATTGGTCGACCAAAACAATTGATCTTTCCGGCTGGTTAGCTAGCAGGTCACTGATTGTATACCTGCTTCGCGAATTCCATCCAATAATAACCACATGATTGCTACGGGTGTAACCTCGCTCACCTCGCCCGATTGAACCTTGCTTCACCACAAAAGTCGAAGCGAGCTTTGCCATATAGAAAGTCATGAAGCCCGCACCGAACATGATAAACACGATTGCAATCGCTTTTCCTTTAACGGATTCAGGTGAAGCATCCCCATACCCGATCGTTGATGCCGTCACAATCGCAAACCAGACCCCATCAAAAACAGTTGGAAACATGTCTGGCTCAACTAGGTGCATAATAAAGCCCATGGAAATAAGAATAAGTGCAGTTAAAACACCGAGTTGTAATATAGGTGGATACCGAGATATATAATAAACTAAATTACGTAACCTCAAAATAAACGCTCCTTTCTCCATTCCCATTATGTCCATCAATCACTGGAAAAAAACGACACGTGTTTGATCAATCGCAATAGGGTAAAGAAAGGATATGACAGTTTAAAAAAGGGTGATTAACATGAGAACTATATCTTCATTCCTCGTATCGGTTGTACGCCTTATCTTTGGCATCATCGAAGCGATTCTAGGAATTCGTATATTATTGAAACTATTCAGCGCAAACCCCGGTGCACCATTCGTGCAGTGGATCTATGATACCTCAGCGCCACTCTTATATCCGTTTAGAAATATCTTTCCAACCACGGAATTCGTCGGCCAATATGTCGTTGAATTCTCGGCAGTGTTTGCACTGATTGTATATAGTATTGTCGCGTCATTGATTGTAAGGTTTGTTGCGATGGGATTGACTGAACGAGAGAGAAGGTAAGGTAGTAGGAGAAAGAAACGCCGGGAGACGGCGTTTCTTTCTTTTTGTAAGAAAATAGTTGCTGTTCTGATTAAGGCTATGATAAAATAAATTTTGTCGACAGGAAATCGCTGTCATTTATACGGGGCATTAGCTCAGCTGGGAGAGCGCTACACTGGCAGTGTAGAGGTCAGCGGTTCGAGCCCGCTATGCTCCATTGATAATAATCTGTTAGAAAAATCACTATAATAGAAAGAGCCTTTCATCGTTCAAAGTGAACATATGGAAGGCTCTTTCTTATATGATCAATAATAGTCCTCATTAGCTAAACTCAGGAAATTATTGTTAAAATAGTAACGTAGAATCTTATACGAAAAATTATTCATGCACGATATATTATTTGTTAGACCTTCTAAAAACTATAGTAACTTTCAGCTTTCAATAGAAGTTTGCATGAGGAAAAGGAGGAACTATTTCATGAAACACCGAAACTTAGGAAATACAGGAATAAAAGTCTCCGAGGTTGGATTTGGAGCATGGCAACTAGGGAATGAAAAAGACTGGGGAAAGATGACAGAGGATGAAGGAATTCATTTAGTGAGGAACGCGATGGATTCCGGGTGTAATTTCTTTGATACTGCTCCTAACTATGGAGCTGGGAAAAGTGAAGAACTGCTTGGGAAAGCTTTTAAAGGAAAAAGAGATCAGGTGGTCATTAGCAGTAAATGTGGACATCATTCGAATGGTGAACAAAACTTCCAACCTGAAAAATTGATGGAATCAGTAGAAGGTAGTTTACGAAGGTTACATACCGATTATCTTGATAGTCTTCTCCTTCATAACCCACCTTTCTCAACCCTTAATGGAAACGGCCCGCAGTTTGAAGTACTGGAAAAACTGAAAGAGCAAGGGAAGATCAGAGCATATGGAGCTTCGGTCGATACTGGAGTAGAGATGGATGAACTATTAAATAAGACGGATAGTCAGATTATTGAGGTTATGTTTAATATATTTCATCAAGAACCAGCGGCTGCGATACAATCAGCTGAAAATCAAGGGGTTGGCGTGATTACCAAGGTGCCTCTCGATTCAGGCTGGCTGACAGGAAAGTATGATGAGAAAAGTAGATTTAGCGGAATTAGAAGCAGATGGAGTGCGGAAGAAATTGAACGAAGAGGAATTCTAGTCGAACAAGTTCGACGTATTCTGGGAGATGATATTTCAATGGCACAAGCAGCACTGCAATTTATTCTTTCCTATCAAGAAGTATCTACCATTATCCCTGGAGCAAAAGACATTCAACAATTCAACCAGAATATAGCTGCATCAGAAGGCAGCTTATCGATCGAAATGATCAACGAGTTAAAGGATATTTGGGCAGTAGAAATAAAGGACTCGAAGCTACCCTGGTAAATATGATCAGATAAACAACCATTTGCATGGATTCGGTGCCTGAGCCTCGAAATGTTAATTTAGTAACGTTTCGAGGCTCAGGCACCTTTTTTCCTGTAGTGCAGTCTAATTCAGGATAACGCCGTCCACAATGGAAAGTTTCCCTTCCTATGATAAACTTCATTAATAAGCTCATAAAACAAACACGCCGATTTTTCACAAATCCTCAATCTTGTAGGTATCAAATCATCAAAATTCGCTCCTAAAGTACGGCAAATAAAGTTTTCACAATGCTAATGCAGTCTTATCATGTATAGTTAAAGCATAATGTAGGAAGAGTGAAGGCGAACCAAACTATAACCAAGGGGGAAATTGAATGCGAAGGATCATCTTATCGACCGAAAGCGGTGCCGACTTACCAGGTGATTTAGCTGAAAAGTACGATGTTCAAGTCGTTCCCATGCACATCATTATGGATGGAGAGGATTATTTAGACGGTTCTTTGCCGGTCCAGGATATTTATGACTATTACGGACGTACGAAGAAAATACCTTCTACCACCTCTACAAATGCTCATGAGTATCAAGAGTTCTTCGCAACTATAAGAGAGAATTTCCCAGACTGCACTATTATACATATTGGATATACATCAAAAGCGTCTTCTTCTTTTCAAAATGCTGTCATTGCTGCGAAAGAATTTGAAGACGTTTTTCTCATTGATGCTCTGAACGTTACTGGTGGATTAGCTGCAATTGTATTGTATGCCGCTAAAGTTTTAGAAAAAGAACCTAGCATTGAACCGGAACGCTTAGTTGAAGAAATAGAGGCAATCGTTCCTAAATCAAGGCTAGCTTTCATCCCAGGCAGCCTTGAGTTTCTTAAAGCGGGAGGACGGGTAAGCAATATGGCTTCCTTGATTGGAGCTCTATTGAAAATAAAGCCATGCATTGAGTTGAAAGATGGAAAGCTTATGTCTACAAAGAAGTACCGCGGGAAAATGAGTGGAGCTAGTGAAAAACTTTTCAGTGATTACTTAAATGAATTCAACATTGATCGAGAGCAGCTTTATTTTATCTACTCAATCGGACTCGACGAAAGGATCAAGCAGCGGATGGATGAGGTTGCCAAAGAAAACGGATTCCAAAATATAAGATGGATCCAAGCGGGCGGAATGATTTCGACTCATTCTGGAGCGGGGGGCTTCGGGATAGCGGGCTTAGAGGAATAGTACGGGTTAGACTCAGTGGGGAAGTTTCTCTTGATTCTATTTCAAGGTAAAAAATCTTGAGCTTTCAACGGGTTAAAGGGCATTAATTGTATGCAAATTAATGGACGATGAATCGCGAGAACCGTTTAGAGGATATTCATTAAAAGGTAGGCACGCCAATACAAAGGGAAGAATCCACGGTCATTAGTATATTCCTTCTAGTAGGTGTAGAGACGATGGAGAGCGAATTCATATTAAGAAGAAACAGAAAAAATAATGCGGCTTGTTAATAATGTATATATATTTGGAGGGTGAGTGTCTGGCTACGCTCATTATTTTAAAGCATTTAGTTCGGAATTTTCAAATTAGCTGTGTAGGTATATGAAACCTGTTTTGAATATGTATTGGGAGAAGCAGAACAATTAAGTGTAGAAATAGGTAGGACGTAATCCAATTGCAGGGATTGCGTCTTTTTTTAAAATTGCCATAGGCAAGTGCCCGTAAGATCCATCATTTATTAGATAAGAAATTAGAATACTTTATGTCTTACCGTAAATTAAGGGGTGAAGGATTCCATTTAACTTATGTGACTAGCTTATTAATTAGGAAGATAGCTCTCAAGCTCGCTTAACTTAAGTGTTGTTTGGTGAATTCCTGATATATTTTTTTGGAGTTTATAAGCAATTAATCCATTGTTAAACTCGTCTTTAGCTTCAGCGATTTTTTCTGATTTTTGTAAATTGAGACCTAATATTATATAACAGTCGCCTAAAGCATAAAAAATGTAATTCTTATGACACATTTTAATAGCTTTTTCGCAGTATTGTATTGATAACTCGTATTGATTTAATAACATATGTGTCCTTGCAAGATTATATAGCAATCTAATATGTAAATATATATCTGTGTAATTTTCCTGTAGCAGTAGAATATCACTTACTTCTTCATAGATATTTATCGCTGTTTTATAATCACCAGTATCTACATATATATTTCCTTTGCATATCATTATTTCTAAATTCATTTTATAAGCTTTAGTATTTTTTCCCTCCAAATTTAATGCTACATCTAAAGTATGTAATGCTTTATTGAGATTTTTATAATAAAAGAAATCAACAATGCCCTGATGCCATAATAATAACTTTCTTTTATACCCCTTTTGGAAAACATAGTTATTTATCTCAGTATTAATAATTTGTTGTAAAGACTCATAAGAACGACTCGTACTTGCCTCTCTCAGTTGCTCTTCTACTTCTAAATAATAGTCATGATTATTGTCAAATGAACTTTCCATTAGATAATCAATGTTAATGCCCAAACGAGAAGACAACCAATAAGCTATATCTATCGATGGATACGAATCGCCTTTTTCAATCAGGCTCAAGAAAGCCTGAGTACAAATACCCTCTGCTAATTCTGCTTGAGATACCCCAATAGATTTTCTATATTCTTTAATTTTTTTTCCGAAATTAAGTTTAGTAATAATAAATCAGTCCTAAAAAAGTAGATTTTATAAATATTCTTATAAATTATATTATACCAACATGATTTTAATAGATAAAGTTAAAGATACATTGAATTTTCAGTTAATATGGATGTTTTTGTAATTTTTAAAAAAAATATACTTGAGGTATTGTTCTTGTTGGGAGTGGTTATATGAAGAAGTCAGCTATTGTTTTTTCTATAGTTTTAAAGATTATGGTGCTATCTATAATAGTCACAAGTAGCCCAGAATCATTTTCAGAAGATGCTATTACAGCATTAAACCAGACAATTACAACATATTCTGATGAAGATCCAGGAGCTCTTAATTAAGGAGACATTTAATTATGAATAATGAATATTACATGAATTTCGCAATCAATCTAGCAAAGTATACTAAAGGCCAAACTAATCCTAATCCTCCGGTTGGTGCAGTATTAGTAAAGAACAATCAGATAGTGGGGTATGGAACCCATTTATTTGCAGGTGGGTCTCATGCTGAGCGAGTGGCTATTGAAGTGGCAGGTGAGCAAGCTGAGGGTTCTACACTTTTTTTGACGCTTGAACCATGTAATCACCATGGTAAAACTCCACCTTGTACGGATTTAATAATTGAAAAGGGAATAAAAAAGGTGGTAATAGGAGCGATAGATCCTAATCCACAAGTTTCTAGTAAAGGCATAAAAAAATTAAAAAGCCAAGGTATTAAAGTAGAAGTAGGAATACTTGAAAATGAATGTAATGAATTATTAGATGCCTTTTCTCATTACATAACTACTAAAAGACCTTATGTAACCATTAAAACTGCAGTATCACTAGATGGCAAGATGGCTACAGCTTATGGAGAAAGTAAGTGGATCAGCAATGCAGAAAGTAGAAAGGATACGCATACTTTAAGACACGAATCTTCTGCTATTTTAGTAGGTGTTGAAACCGTTATCAAAGATAATCCCTCTTTAACCTCTAGGCTAGAATTTGGAGGGAAAAACCCCATTAGAATCATTTTAGATTCTGACCTGCGTATTCCGTTAAGTTCAAAAGTATTAACAGATAATGAAGCTACTACAATTATTCTGACTAGGAAAGAAAATGACAACTTTTACCTTGGTACCAATGTAAAAGTTGTGGGATTAGAAAATGGACCTTATGACATATCAGAGGTTGTTAATTATTTGGGAGAACAGCAAATCATGTCCTTACTTGTAGAAGGAGGAGCAAAAGTTATTAGTAACTTTATGAAAAGTAGAATTTATAATCGTGTAATTGTTTATGAAGCGCCAATAATAATAGGTGGTGAAGGTTTATCTCCTTTTCAAGATTTCAAAATAAATTCTATCAGCCAGTCTTTAGAATATGACCTTAAAGAAGTTAAGCAAATAAAGGACAATATAAAAAAAACCTTTATTAAAAAGGAGGAATTGTATGCAACTAACTAGATTTAATCATTATAAATTAAAAGAATTTAGCGAGAAAATTGGAAATACATCTCTGTTAGAGATACCTCATAAAATTGAAAATAATGGAAGAATTTACGCTAAGTTAGAATGGGAAAACCCAACAGGTTCGATTAAAGATCGTCCAGCTTTTTCAATGTTAAAAAACGTATTAGAAACTTATAGTGGTAACCCTAAAGAGTTGCACATACTAGAGTACAGTGGGGGCAACCTTGGACTTTCTCTTGCAAAACAATGTCATTTGTTAGAGATTAATCTTACTTTAGTACTAAGTTCCGGGTCAAAAAAAAGTTTATTAGAGGAACTAAATAGTTTAAACGTAACAGTTGAATTAGTTGATAAGGAAAAAGGTTTTTGGGGTGTTATGGATAGAGCTATTAAAATGTCTCAAGAAGATTCAAGATATACATTTTTGTATCAACACCAAAATGATATTAATATTAATGCTCATAAAAATGGTACTGGAAAAGAAATAATCAAACAACTTCAATCATTAGAAGTTTCTCCTGATGCGTGGGTAGCTGCAGTAGGAACAGGGGGGACATTAAGAGGTGTCTTTGAAAGTTTAAAGTCAGTTAATGATAAATTAAAATTACACTTAGTGATTCCCAAAGAACTCTCATATGGAAGTAATGAACCTCCGAATAGCTTACCTAAATTTGCTGGTTCAGGCGGATTGGGAGATGGACGAAAACAGAGATTTATAGAAGAAATTGAAAATGATGTCCATGATTTTTGGGAGATAAGTTATGATGATTGCTTAAAGAAAATGTATGACTTTTACATTACGTCCGGAATTAGAATTGGTTCATCGGCAGCTGCTAATTTGATTGTTGCTGAAGAAGTTGCAAAAAGTTTAGGTGAGAGTGCTACAGTGGTTACGGTTTTCCCTGATCAAGGTACAAAAGAAGAATGGGAAAATTTGATTAGTTAGGAGAGATTACCATGAGCCAACTGAAAAAATATCTATCAAAATATACTGAAGTCATATGCAGTACAAACTATAATCTTGCTCTAGTAGGTCCTATTGATTTACCTATTGAAGTGAATGGTGAAGTTGTTAAATTCAGCTGGTATGTATGGCTTAATAAAGCGCTAGCTGACAAAAACGAAACTGACTTAATTGATTTTGTTAGTTCCAATGATATAGGAGATTACCAATTTTCCTCTGTTTTATTATATGGAGATGTAAACAATCTGGATCAAAGTCCATTTGTACGTTTTCATAGTATTTGTCATACAGGTGATATATTTGGAAGTAAAAGATGTGATTGCGGAGAACAGTTAGAAAAATCATTAGATATGATTGTTGAAAATGGTAGTGGAGCACTCTTTTACTTAGCCAATCATGAAGGTAGAGGGATTGGTTTGTTTAATAAGGCATTAACTTATATTTTACAAGAGAATGATTTTGATACGGTGGATGCAAATCTTGAGTTAGGGTTAGAAGAAGATAGCAGATCATATTCCGAAGCGATCACAATATTGAAGCATTTAACCTCAAGAGCTGTAACACTTATTACAAATAATCCTCAAAAAATTAATAGTTTAAGAGAAGCTGGGGTTGATATAAATGAAGTAATATCACTCTGGACTTCTAAATCTCATTTTAATGAATTTTACCTTAAAACAAAAGTGAAAAAATCAGGTCACTTAATTAATAATTAGTAGGAGGAATTTATATGCATACTGGTCCAATTACTGCGGTTTGTTGTAGCAAAGATAATAACAGAATTTTCACAGGGGGATACGATAAAAAAGTCATCTCTTGGGATCAACAAACAGGAGATGCCAAGTTGTTAGGATCACACGAGCACCTTGTTAATGGGTTAACAATGTCTAACGATGGAAATTTATTAGCAAGTGCTTCCTCTGATTATACTATAAATTTATATGATATAAAGACTAATAAAAAAGTGAATACATTGAAAGCGCACTCTGATGATGTAGAAGACTTAGCTTTTAATGATAACGATACATTATTAGTTTCAGTCTCTCGAGACAATCGTTGTTTAGTGTGGGACGTCCAAACAGGGGCTGTAAAAAATGAATTTTGTCTTCATGATAAGGATGTATTAAGTGTTTGGATTAAAGAGGATGTTGCATTTACAACAGGTGACGATGGAAAGGTGTTTATTTGGGATATTACAACATCAACCTTAATAAAAGAATTAGGTCCATTTGATTATGAAATAGACACGGTTGCTGGAAGTAAAGAACTAAATCTCTTCGCAATTGGTAGAGATGATGGCAAGGTGATGTTTTATAATGCTACTTCCTTTGAACTGGTTCAAGAACTAAAGGCTCATGAGAGGGGCATAAAACAAGTATCTTTTTCTCCTTCAGGGAATCTTGTACTTACGGCCGGTTATGATCATCAAATAAAAGTATGGAACACCACTAATTTTTCACTCTTTAGAAAATTAGAAACAACTACATATCAGTGGGAAAGATCCCTTGCTTGGTCATCTGATGAAAAAAAGGTTATAGGATCTAGTTTTGGAAAAAAATTCAACGAGTGGAATGTGAATACTAGTAAACACGTAAATAAAAGTGAAGTCTTGGCAACCCCCTCGATCAATGGAATTGCAATTGATCAAAATAATAACGTTGTTAGTGCTTCAGATGATGGGGTATTTAGGCTAAATGGAAAAGAGATTGCCAAATCAAAGGGTGTACTTACAAATGCAACAAGTACTTCAACAAACGGTGAATATTTAGCTTGGGGAGATCATGCAGGTGAAATCCATATAGTTAATAAAAAAACAGGTCATGTAGAGAGTATAAACTTAAGTACTGGCCCAATAAATACTATTGTTTACGATGAGTTTCAAAACTCTTTCTTTATTGGGACATATGGAGGCTATATTCACGAAGTATCGCTAATTACTTTAAAAGAATCCCGTTCCTGGGATGCACATGACGGGGCCGTGAAAGCACTCGACTTAGATGAAAATACTATAGTCAGTGTTTCATCAGAAGGCGTATTATATGTTTTTAATAAAACTAAGGAAACTGTGTTCAAAGAATTTTTCGGTCCATTATCCATTGCTAACGATGTAACATTAGACTCTAGTAGAAACAGAATTATCGTTGTTAGTCGTGATAAAGTAGTTAGAGTTTTCGATCAAAATTCTGGACAAGTTATAAACCAACATAATAGACACAGATACTCGATTAAATCTGTAACTTCCACAAGTGATGGCAAAATTATAAGTGGAGATTACTGGGGGAACATAGTAATTATCAATGAGGATAATAGTATAGTCGGACCTCTAAAGATAGCTAATAATGGGCTGAGTTCGTTAGTCAGCTATAAAAATGATGTTTATGCAAGTTCGTATGATGGTGGTATCTATAAAATTAATCAAAATAATGATGTTTCCGAACACTTAAGGTTATTTAAGCAATAAAAAATAGAAGAAAGGTGATTGTGACTGCAATCATCTTTCTTCTATCTAAATGTAATTTAAGGAGGTAAAAATAATGCAACTGATTTCTCTTGCAAATAAAAAAGGTGAGCTCAATAACTTGTCATTTCGAGAAGCTATGGGGTTACCCGAAGACTATATTAATTTAAATATACATGACTTATCTAAAGAATTTAATCTGATTCAAAAGCTTGATGAGAAGAGTTTAATCAATGTGATTGAATCTTTAAATGAGCCGTTAAAAAAAAGGTATGCTGCCGGGTTAATGTTGAACTTACTTGGTGATACCAGAATATGTACTCTAGATCCTCAAATGGTTACAATACCATCCAACCATATTTATATTGGATTGGATAAGGAAGATGTACCAAGAATTGTAGAACAGTATAATGAAACCGGAATCATAGAAGAATGGATAGAAAAAGAAACACCTAAAATCAAGGTTGATGTAAAGACTTTTAAAATATCAAAATATCCAATCACTAACATGGAATTTAAAGATTTTATAAATGATCAATATGGTGAAGAAACCCCATCTAGTTGGGAATTTGGACGCTATCCTATTGAGAAGGGCAACCACCCAGTATATACAATTACACCTGAAACTGCCGAAAATTATGCTCATTGGTTATCGAAAAAAACAGGAAGGAAGTTTAGATTACCTACAGAATATGAATGGGAATATGCAGCGGGAGGCGCTGATCAATTAGAGTTTCCATGGGGTAATGAATTCCTTGAAAATAAGTGCAACACTGTTGAGGCTGGAATATTAGATAGTACGCCGGTAGGCATATTCCCAGATGGTTCCTCACCCTTTGGAGTGTTAGATATGGCAGGCAATATTGAAGAGTACGTTGCTGATAATTATCAACCTTATAGTAAGGGAAGTATAGTAGAGGATGATTTATTAAAAAAAGCAGGAAGTTATAGAGTTGCTAGAGGAGGTAGCTTTACAAGGTTAAAGGATTTAGCAAGATGTAAAAGGCGACATGGCAAATTCCCGAGCGACTTGTATGTTATGGGGTTTAGGTTGGCGGAAGATATATAATGCTGAAATTAGTAGAAAGGTTTTATTAATATGAAACATGCGCTATTAATAGGAAGTTTTCCATATGCAATTGAAAAATTTAAAAACAACGGTTTTAAAGTAACTATTCTTATTTCTAAGAATGAGTTGAAGTTCGGTAATAACAGCATTGAGAAGGCTGATATTTCATTAATAGAAGACTATCATTGGGATAATAAGACATTAATAAAAAAAATAGAGTTTTTACATCAATTGGAAATGTATGATTGTGTTTATTCTTTTACTAATGATGGCATTGAATTAGCTGCAGTTTTGGCTGAAAAATTAAATGTACCTGGATTAAAAAAAGACCCCGTATTTACGACACAAAATAAATATAAGTTAAGGAAGTCTCTTGATAAATATCCCGAAATAAATATTGAAAGTTGTTTATTTAGTGAATGTAAATGGGAAGAAATTTCGTTTCCCTTGGTACTCAAGCCTATCAGTGGTATGGGAAGTAAAGGTGTTAAATTAATCAACCACTTTAACGAGATTAAAATCACCGACAAAAATAATTCTTATTTACTTGAAAAATACGAACAAGGCAGAGAATTTAGTGTAGAAACATTTAGTAATAACAATAAACATCATTTACTAGCAATAACAGATAAATTGAATACTGGACCACCTAATTTTGTAGGAATCACACATTCATTACCTTCTCAAGTTTCATATGAGGATGAAAAGAGAATCTTTTCAGCAGTTGAAAAATGTTTAAATGCTGTCAATTTAGATTTTGGACCTGCTCATACAGAAATTGTGTTGCAAGAGAGTGGAGTGAAAATAATAGAAACTCAAATCAGAATAGGTGGTAAATTTTACCATCTATTAGAGCGTGGCATAAACATTGATGCTATCCAATTAGTCATAGACGCTTTACTGGATGATTTCAATCACCATATTGAATTTAATAGAGCAGGTGGGGCTGCTATTAAATACCTACATGCTAGTAATGGGAAGGTAACAAATTTAGAAGTTCCTGAATCTGTTTACAATAATAAAACACTAATTGATTTGAATATAAGAACATCAATAGGTGATGTAATAAAGGAATGGGAAAGTACAGGGGACCGAATTGGGTATGTGATTTGTAACGGCAAGGATACTAAGGATGCACTTTTAAACGTTAATAATATATCAAAGCTTATCAATATTTCTACAGTAGGTGATTAGGATGGCGAACCGAAATGTTTTGTGCTTTATTGAGAGTAACCCAATAGGGTTCGAAGTGTTAAAAGAAGCCTATTTAAAAGGAATTTATATCGTATTTGTAACATCAGATTTAGCATATTATGAAGATAAAAAACAAATTCAAAAAAAGTATATTCATGAGATCATACAAATTAAGGACACTTCGGAATCGGATTTAATAACTAGTATTTTATCTTCCAAATATAAGAAAGATCAGTTGTTAAATGTAATTAGTTTAAATGATTTGCATTTGCCAGTTGCAGCCAGAGTAGCTGAAAAACTCGGTGTTGGGTTACAAAGTGCATTAAGTATAGAAATACCTTCAAATAAATACAAGTTTAATAAACTTTTAAATTATTTGGAGATTACCACACCAAATTTTTGTTTGACAAATGCTCATAATGCATTTTTTACTGCTAATAAAATCGGTTACCCTCTGGTAATTAAACCCATAAACGGCACAGGAAGTAAGTTCGTAAAATTAATTAGAGACAAACATGAACTATCTCGGTATCTTGATGAAATGAAGTCTCAAAAAAGTTTTGGTAGAAGTATGAATAGGTCAGATGAATATTTGATAGAAGAGTACATTGATGGTGATTTATTTAGTGTAGAAGTAATGATTCAAAATGGTAATCCCATAATTTTTGGGGTTACTAAGAGAACATTAGAAGGGGATCCTTATTTTATTGAAAAAGAATCAATCTTCCCAATTAAGAATTTAAATATTCCTAAATTAAATAATTATATTGAACGAATAATCGAAGCTCTTGGCATGAAATGGGGATTTGCCCATATAGAATTTATTTATAAAAAAGATATAGGCTTATACTTTATTGAAATGAATCCAAGGTTACCAGGTGGGGTAATACCAAAAATGATTTCAAAGTACTATAATATTAACCTCAACGAAGTGGCTGTCAACATTTATTGTGGAAGCATGAATAACCTTAATCTAGTAGAAAGTAACACCTTACTGAAGTCGTATCATTTTATCCCTAAAGTAACTGGTACAATAAACCAAATAAAAATCCCAAGTAACCATACTATCAAATATAACGTAGAAGAGTTTAAATTGCTTCAAAATGAAGGAGCTTTTATTACAGACTTAAATTCAAATTTCTGTAGGCTAGGATATGTGATTATTAAGTCCAATACTTTAAAAAAGATAGATGAAAAATTAAATAATGTAAAAAATGAAACATCATTTAATCTGATAAAGGAGTGATGGAATGAGAGCTGTAGATGAATATCAAAAATTGCTAAAAATAAGCTTTTTAAATAGTTATCAGCAAAATCTAGATTTATGGTCAAAAGACGAAGGGCTAACTGAAATCGCTCAAATATTTGCAACAGCTGTTGAAGATAAATTCACTCATGGTAAAGTCCTTGATATTGGGTGTGGTAATGGAAGACATAGTAAATTATTTGATTCTAATTATCATTATACGGGCTTAGATTTAATTTCAAACAACGAGTGGGGGAGGGTCGAAGAAGAAAGAGAAAAAGTGGATTTTATACAAGAGGATTTTTTGTTTTCGACAAAAGATATTGGTTATTATGAAGGTATTTTAGATAATGGATGTTTTCACCATCAAGATCCAAGTAAATATACAGATTACTTAACCAAGGTTAGAAATTCACTTGTGGATAATGGACTGTTTATGTTAGGAGTCTATTCAACTGGAGAGAGAGAGAATAAAGGACAATTTAAAACTCTACCAAGTGGTAAATATAAAAAAGTATTTAGTGGGGGCGAAATCGAAGAATTATTGAATAAGCACAATTTTAATATAGAAAAATCTTATTACATATATAATGAACAAAGAAGTCGTTATTATATGGGGATATTATGTAAAGTGAACAGTGATAATTTATGAGAGAATGTATTTTGATAGGAGTTCCTAAAAAGGAACAGTTCGAAGAATTTTCTGAACGTTATGATTCTATCATTATCATAACTAAGCCAATGGACGACAAAGTTACTTCTTATTATATCTATCATACAAGTGAATTATATATGGTAGAAGCAAAGAAAATTTCTAAGCTTTTAAATATATTAAGACAAAAGAAGGATATAGAAAAAGTAATTAATTGCTCAGGGGATGAGGCAAAATGATAGAAGAACAAACAAAGTTAATTTTAGTAACACCCTGGCTAAGGTTTGTAAAGAAAGCAAAGAAATATAACACAAAAATTTGTACAATATGGAACAAGGAGCCCAAAGGATTGAAAATATTGCCTGAAATAGCGAAAATTTCAGACAATCTTATAATTACTGATAATAAAAGTGATTTGAAAAATTTGATAAAAGATTATAGTGGGTTAGAAACAAATGACTACATAGTTCATATGGGAAATGAAGATACGATGGAAGAAACTTATGAGGTTGCTGAACTATTGGGACTTCAAGTTAATTCTACTAATACAATTAAGAAGATTAACAATAAACTAGAGATGAGACAGCTATTAGACAAGATAGGTTTATCATCTGTTTTTTTTAAATATATAAAAAAAATGAGGATATTGATTATAGCAAATTTACTTTCCCAGTGATTATTAAACCAATCGATCAATCAGGAAGTAGAACCGTACACCTTTGTTCAGATGCAAATGACATGTATTTGTTTATTAAGAATAATTACGAAGTAGATGGTTGGATCGTTGAAGAATATTTAGAAGGAAACGAATACAGTGTTGAAACTATTACTATAAATCGAAAACATTATTTTGTTGGAATCACTGAAAAAATTAAGACTTCTCCGCCGAGATTTGTTGAACTAGGTCATGTATTTCCGGCAGATATATCAATAAATTTATATGACAACATAAAAAAAATAGTTAAGAGATTCTTGGATGGTGCAAAATATGAATTTGGCCCATGCCATACAGAAGTAATTGTGACAAAGGATGGGGTAAAAATAGTAGAATCCCAAGCAAGATTTGGAGGAGATCAGATAAACAAACTGATAGAGATTTCAACTGAAGAGGATGCTGAAGAATTAATATTTAAAGTGTTGTCTCAGAAGATGAAGATAGAACAAAATGAAATACCTAAATTCCATAAAAAAAATATATCGAAAATTAAATATATAAGCTATAAAGAGGGAGAAGAAGTAGAGAGGTTAAATGAGATAAACACGATTTATGACCTACCATTTGTTCATAGCATGAGCCTTGAAGTGGATGAAGGAAGGCTGGCCCCCTATATCGTAGATTCAAAATCTAGACATGGTTATATAATTTTTTCAGCAAAGAATCATAATGAATTAATAGACTATGAACGTCAGATAAATACGATTTTAAATAAAACTAATTTTAGTTAGGAGAGAAATTAATGACAAATATACTGATAGTGAACGGTAGTCCCAGAAAAAATTCTAGAACAAAAAGTGTTGTGAAAAAATTAATTAAAATACATTCAAAACTAAATTTTAATGTGGATTTATCAATTATAAATTTAGATGAGCTTAAATTACCATTATTTGATGGAGAGACTAAAACCATAGAGAATAAAAATGTAGACTTCCTAAAAGATAAATTTAATAAAGCCGATGGTTATATTATTTGTACACCGGAATACCATAATGGCATGAGTGGTGCATTGAAAAACGCATTGGATTTCTTAGGAAAGCCATCATTTAAAACGAAACCAGCTACAATAATTGGTGTTTCCGGAACTCCGAGAACTGGATTCAATGCTTTAAATCAATTGAGGGTAGTAGGGAGAGGATTAGGAGTATTGGTTCTTTCAAATCAGACAATTGTTGATCCAAGTGCTTTTAATGAAGACAGAGAAATAGTTGATTTTGAAGTTGAAAAAGACTTGCAACTATTGATGGAAGAAACTATAAAATACACAAACTTACTTAACTCAAAGAGTTTAGTTTAAAGGGTTATAATAGTGAAAAATTTACATATCAACGTTAAAATTAGGTTGTTAGTGTTAGTCTTACAAAGACTCGGAACTACACTAATAATCCCCTTTATGGCAATCTATTTTGCTCAAGAATATGGAGTTGCTACTGCTGGATTGATTATATTAATAACGATTATGGGTAGTATCTTTGCTAGTTTGTATGCAGGATATTATTCTGATAAATACGGCAGAAAAAAAATACTCGTATTTGCTTCATTTACAAGAAGTTGTGCTTTTCTATTAATGGCATTGTTTAACATGCCGAATAACCAAATAATAGCTATGAGTATATTTTCATTATTATTAATTAATATCTGCTTAGGTTTATCCATTCCTCCCACACAAGCAATGATTATAGATGTTACATCTAAGGAAAACAGAAAATATGTATATACTTTATCTTATTGGTTTAATAATACTGCGATGGCTATAGGGACGCTATTAGGAGCGTTCCTTTTCAAAGATTATTTCTTTGAGTTACTACTATTTGTTACCTTCTTAAATTTTGTCATTTTCTTTTTAATTAAGTTCTTATTAGTTGAAACCCACTCCCTTAAACAAGTAATACCAATCAAAAAGTCCCCTTTTCACGAATTTGTAAACAGCTATAAAACTGGAATTAATGATGTTCTTTTCAGAAAGTTCATATTAGCTGGATTACTAACGTTAGGATTAGAAATGCAGCTTGGTAATTACATTAGTGTATTATTGGAAAATGATTTTAAGGTTGTTTCCATACTTGATTTTAAAATTACAGGAATAATTATGTATGGGATTCTGCAGGTAGAAAATGCAGTATTAGTAATAGTTTTAGCGATAATGCTCAACCGTTTACTAAAGAAATTAAGTGTTAATAATCTGACTCAATTAAATGTGGGTACAGCTTTATTCACCTTTGGCTTTTTCGGGTTAACTATTACAAATTCTTTTGTTTTTCTAATAATTGCAATGGTAATTCTTAGTATAGGTGAGCTTATGTATGTCCCAGTAAAGAATACGTTACTTGCTGAATTACCAGATGATGAAAACAGAAGCAAATACATGGCGTTAAATACACTAAATGTAAGAGGTGCAAGTATCTTAGGAGCTATAGGACTATCAATAGGGGGCCTATTACCGCCTTGGGGTATGGGGATTATCTATTTATTAATGGGGGCAGTTTCAATATTACTCTTTTACGATATTTTCAAAAACAAAATAGATACTTTGAATGAAGAATCCAATGTGAGTAATGGATAGTGTAGTCAATGTCAACTCAACTTATTTTGCAAATGAAGGAGTGAAAGATAACATATGAAATTTAACGAATTCTCAGCAGCGCAGGTAAGGATTGCTCGACCTACTGAAAAGTTAGATAAGGTTGTTGAATTCTATGAAGAAGGATTAGGGCTAAAGAAAATAACCGAGTTTTCAGGCCATAAAGGTTATAAGGGAGTAATCCTTGGTCTACCTAATACTGATTATCATCTTGAATTTACGAGCCATGACAATGGGAGTCCTTGTCCTGCACCATCTTTAGATAACTTATTGGTTTTTTACATTTCGAATAAAGAAGAAATCAATAATCTTGCTCAAAGATTAAATCGATTAGGATACAAAGAAGTAGAACCAGAAAATGAATATTGGAAGGAAAAAGGAGTTACTGTAGAGGATCCAGATGGTTGGAGAATTGTACTTATGAATACAAATGGTGTGTAATGTTTTGTAAAAGTAAATGAAAAACATTTATTTTCATAAAAAACATCCAGGCTAATATTATTCAAAGCTGCCACTTTAGTGAGTAGCTTTGTTTTTCATTCGAAAACTACTAGTTCTTTAATTGAAAATACCCGAGAATGATGAAGCAATATCCTGTCTAATCTTGCTGCCTCAAAAATGAAAACTCCTAATACTTTATCCTAAATAGCTATTAAATAGATAATCAAGGAGAGCTTTATAGAGATTAAAGGGTATTAGCTATTAAAGTAGCTTGTTATGTGTTGTCTTGTCTTCATTACGAGTTTCACATATAAGGGAGAGAGAGGAAAGTTCATTCTAATAAACTTCAACTTTAAAACGGGTAATGGGAATGAGGGAGGCTGTTTCCTGAGATCATTTCCTCAATACTCTTGATTCGAGATAGAAACCCACGAACTTTCGGATGTAGAGATCTTCATTTTCAGATTAAAAAAATTTATTGGCCATCTAAGGATTGCTTGAGCAATGTAGAGTGAAATTCTTCCCTCTAAACTTCGCTATCCCGAATCATGGCGGTATCAAGATAACATGCTACAGGAAGCACCGGGACTTGGAAAGCAAGGAACATTGAAACATGGAGTGTCATCTGAAGCGATTGACATACGTGTGAACGATAAGGAACTTATCCTTGCGAGGGTAGAGGGGGAGTACGTACTCAAGCAGAAATTAGGGCTATGAATGAAGAGAGATTTAAAGATTGGTAAGTATTATCCGTATCATATAGAATTCCAGTTCTATAGTAGTAGTTTGTTTAATACATATAGCCGAATCGTTTTGTTAAATTCTAATATAAACTTAATACATAGAAGATCTAATGAAAGGAAGTGTAAAAATATGATTGAAGGGATTTACGAAGCACAATTGCCAGTGAAAGAGCTTGGACGTTCCATTCAATTTTATCAAAACATTGGGTTAGAACTTGCTTGGGAAGAAAATGGAACAGCTTTTATTTGGATAAAAAAGCATAAGAGTTGGCTAGGACTTTGAGAAGGTGAAGAATATTTAACAGCATACCATCCATCATTAAGGCATGTGGCGTTTAGAATTCCATTTGAAGAGATGGAGAACTCGGTCAATTGGCTACATAGTAAGGGCATAAAACCTGTACCATTTGGCCAGAGGACATCAGTACAACCTTTTGTGAGACCCTATCAAGGGAATGCTTCTGTCTATTTTAAAGATCCTGATGGAAACAGTTTAGAGTTGATGAGTTTTGTTTCTGTGCCGGACGAACTAAAAAATGAAAGTGAAAAGTTTGAAATTAAGAAGTGGATGGAAATAATGCGCTCTAGATAAACTATGTTTATTTTATTAAAACGCCTTTATTTCCACATCTTTCAACTTCATCATCTAGAGGTCCTTTATAATCTCCTGTTTTGTTCTATTAGTATAATAGCATTCATATCTATCTGCAATAAGTTGTAACAATTCCACTTCTTTTGTTGAAAGCATACTATTTGCAATCCTATTAGCGACAGTTTCTCGGTAAACCTTTATCAAATCCCTTTGTGCCATCACCTCAATAAAAATGTCATTCTCTGCTATGATTTTTTTGGCTTTTGATACTTTTGCGGAATGATTGTAAACATAGTCAATGGCTCCTTTCGACATCATTTCAGTTACGAGGTGTACTTGTCCATCTATTTAAGATTTAATAGTACACTGAATATAGACAAGCTCTTTTGATCTTGTTGTCTCTGAATAGCTTATTTTTATAGTTTTCCTTCCCCTGCCCGGCAAGGGTTTTTCTTTTACCCATTTTACATTTTTCGCTTTTATCGGTTAATGAAAAACGATCTAGAAAGAGCTTTTAGGATAATTCCTAATCAATTACGTAAACCGCTACACTTTTTTTATAAAAGGTAGCGTTTTTTTTGTAGAAAAAGTGAATGGAATTAAGTTAACAGGTTCGGGATTGAACAAAAAATTAACGTTTTTTTAGAAATGCATGAAATCTGCATAAAGTATGGGGATAAAGGTAATAGCATGTTGTAGGAGTGAAAATAATGGGTGATTACAAAGAAAATAGTCTTTCTTTACTTGGAGCAATTGGTTTAGGGACTGGAGTAATGATTAGCGCAGGGATTTTTGCGTTACTTGGGCAGGTTGCAGAGCTCGCTGGTATGTGGTTTCCATTGATCTTTATTGCGGGAGGAATTGTCACAGGTTTTAGTGCTTATTCGTATGTGAAGATGAGTAACGAGTTTCCCTCCGCAGGTGGAATCGGAATGTTTCTTGTTAAAGCCTATGGAAAAGGGACGTTAACTGCTTCGGCAGCTATGTTGATGGCCGTTTCCATGGTTATCAATCAGAGCCTTGTTGCAAGAACATTTGGTACGTATACGCTACAAATATTTAACGTAGACCAATCAGGTTATCTGGTTTCTTTGCTCGGCGTTGGATTATTGTTATTCGCTTTCTTAGTGAACATTTCAGGTAATAGCTTTATTCAAACATTTACATCAATCGTTTCTCTACTAAAAATACTTGGATTAGTTATTTTTGCAATGGGAGGACTATGGGTTGCTGGGTTTTCTATTGCTCCTGCTGAGGGTGGGAGCGGAACGCCAGAATCTACTATAGCTAGCATGATTGCTGCAGTCGCATTAACAATCCTATCGTTTAAAGGTTTTACGACTATAACTAATAGTGGATCAGAAATCGTGAAGCCAAAGAAGAACGTGGGACGAGCGATTATCGCTTCGATCCTTATAAGCTTAGTGGTTTATCTGATTATTGCATGGGCAGTATCGAGTAACCTCCCGTTAAGTGAAATTATTAAGGCAAAAGATTACTCATTAGCTGAAGCAGCGAGACCAGCTTTTGGGGAATATGGTGTCTGGTTCACAGTGGCAATCGCTATTATTGCAACGATTTCTGGTATTATCGCAAGCGTTTTTGCGGTTTCTCGAATGCTTGCGATGCTAACAGATATGAAGCTTATTCCACATAAGCATTTCGGTATGCCGGGTCGTATTCAAAAGCACACTCTCGTCTATACAGTCGTGCTTGCAATGGTGTTAGGCGTTGTATTTGACTTGAGTAGAATTGCATCTGTAGGGGCTATTCTTTATCTCGTAATGGATATGATCGTTCACTGGGGGGTCTTTAAGCACTTACGTGAAAAAGTAAATGCCAAATCAGGGATTGTGCTGACTGCCATGACTCTTGATGCAGTTGTTCTGCTCGCATTTCTATGGGTGAAAGCTACTACTGATTGGTTGATTGTCGTAGTTTCTATACTATTTATCATATTCATTTTTATTGGTGAACATTTTTTCTTGAAGTACAGACGTGAAGAGTAATCTTACTATAAGGCAGTAAAGGAGCGGATTAAGATGATGAACGGTGGCGGAATGGGAGGAATGGGAGGTGGCTTCTTTGGTTTCGGCTTCCTCTTCATTCTAATTATTATTGCAATTGTTGTTGTCGTATTTTGGATGAGGAAACCTGGATCACGTAGTAAGTCTACTTCAACTAATTCCCACGAAACGTTGAAAGAACGTCTTGCAAAAGGTGAAATTACAGAAGAAGAATATGACCGATTAAAAAGAAAATTGAATGAGTAATCTACGTTGTTAGGTTTAAATGGAGTTCATACCTGGTAAAGGATGAACTCCATATTACGGTCTCGACATTTTCTGCATATTTACGGGGAAATGACTACAGAAGATAAATTCCTAAGAGGTGAAACGGAATGAAACGAAAAGTAATAGGATCAATCATAATCGTCATGCTATTAATTATTGGAGGAGTGGCTTTTCTGAATTCTCCTCTTTATAGTAGTGGGGATAAATCTTTACCAGAAGGTGTTACGCAGGGTGAGGTTAGTGTTCTAGAAGTGAATGCACAAGAACCAGAGAATCGAACTGTAAAGACATTCAACTTAACTGCAGAGGAGACTGAGTGGGACATCAGTGAAAGTAAGAAAGTCAATGCGTGGACATACAACGGGACTGTACCTGGGGAACCTTTACGTGTTACTGAAGGGGATTACATTCGTGTTAATTTAAAAAATGAACTAAATGTGCCAGTCACGATTCACTGGCATGGGATGTTACTTCCAAATAAAATGGATGGTGTTCCTGGGCTCACACAGGATGCTGTACAACCAGGGGAGTCATTCACATATGAATTTATTGCCAATGATGCGGGAACTTACTGGTATCATTCTCACCAGCATAGTTCAAAACAGGTGGATAAAGGCCTCTATGGTTCACTAGTTATTGAAGAGAAACAGAAAAAATATGAAAAAGAGGAATTTTTCATCCTTGATGAATGGGCCGTCAACCAGGAGAAAAAAGATATAACGAATATGGGTGGCATGATGAAGGGTGCTATGACAGGGAACGGCGAGGCTGATACCGAACAGATGTATGATACGTTCACAGTGAACGGAAAAGCGGGGCAGGCCGTTGAACCACTTGTTATGAAAGAAGGAGAAACGGCAAGATTGCGCTTCGTTAACGCAGGTTACCAGCAACATCAATTGGTTTTCCCTGAGAAAGCAATGAAAGTAATCGAAATCGATGGTGAAAAGGTTAAGAATTCAGGTGGTACTTCGAACGTACTAGAGATCGCGCCTGGAGAACGGATTGATGTAGAATACACAAGACAGAGTAGTGAACCTGCAGTAATTAGAGAGAACGGCGGAGAAAATGCAGATGATATGGTAATTCCTGTTCTCTCCAGTGAAGATGAAGCTTCTGTGCCAAACAATCAATCAATTTCATCCTCTGGCACTGATGTTGCAACTGGCACTTCATTTGGAAGTGAAGAAGTGATTTTTGAAGAAGTACCTGAACCTGACGTCACGTATAATATGGACTTGAACATGGGAATGGACATGGGGGAAGGTGTAGCTTTTCAAATTAATGATCAGGTATTTCCGGATACCCCCCCTATCAACGTGAAAGAGGGAGATATCGTTAAGGTGAAAATTACGAATACAGGAAACATGAATCATCCGATGCATTTACACGGCCATCGATTCCAGGTAGCCTCAAAAAATGGCAACAAATACGATGCACCGCGTGTGAAAGATATAATCCACGTTAAGCCAGGAGAAGAATACACAATCTACTTCAAAGCTGACAATAAAGGAGAATGGTTGTTTCACTGTCATGATAACAACCATGCTGCTCGCGGAATGGTAACAATCGTAGATTACAATGGTGTCTATTCACCTTTCGAGCTTGGTGAAGAGCACAATAACCAGCCTAATTAAAATTATTTATGGATGACTTCGGTACCATACCGGGGTCATCTTTTAATTGTTAAAATCACGGGGGCCGTCCCGATGATTCCGAAAGAGAAATCATGTTGTTTATGAAGTTCTAGTATGTGGTAACAATTAGTGAGTCATAAGAATGTTATTGTGAAGGAGAAGAAGATGACGACTAAATCTGAGATAGGAAAGAATCATTCATTTCGTAAGAAGCGTAATCTCTGGTCAGGCATTTTGTTTGGAATGGGCCTTGCTGCATTTCTAGATGAGGTGATTTTTCATCAGTTGCTACGTTGGCATCATTTTTATGATATGTCTACTACTAGTATGGGACTTATTTCTGACGGGCTTTTCCATGCCTTTAGTTGGTTTGCGACAATCGGAGGACTGTTTATTTTAGCTGACCTTAGAAGGAGAAATGCTTTCTGGCTTAAGAGGTGGTTGGGAGCCGTACTCTTAGGAGCAGGAGGGTTTCAGTTATATGACGGGACGATTCACCACAAACTGATGAAAATTCATCAGATTCGTTATGTAGATAATATTGTAATCTATGATCTTATTTGGAATCTATCAGCTGTTCTAATGATTCTAACAGGATTCATCATTATGAGATTTAAGTCTGGAGCAAAGGATGGGGCGGATGAGCGCCACTAATCACATTATTCATATAGATGGAGCTCATAGTTCAGTTGGAGTTGGAATGATACCTCAGCTACTTTTAGCCTTGCCCTTTGGGATCGTTTTGGTGCTGTATATTTTCGCTGTTATCCGTTCAAATAGGTATTACAAACCGTGGCCGATGTACCGTACAGCATTTTGGATTTTAGGAGTTCTGTTCGCAATTCTTGCAGTGTCGGATCCATTGGCTACCTCTGCTCATGTGAACTTTACCGCGCACATGGTTGGGCATTTATTTCTAGGGATGTTATCCCCATTGCTTATGGCACTAGCTGCTCCGATCAAATTAATACTTCGAACGTTAAGTATTCCACTAGCAAGACGACTCTCAAGGCTCCTAAAGAGTTGGCCATCACGAATGGTTACAAATCCAATTGTTGCATCCTTCCTCAATATAGGAGGGCTTTGGTTATTGTATACTACCAATCTATACTCTCTTATGCATGATAGTATACTGGTGTATCTAATCGTACATATTCATGTATTTATAGCGGGTTATCTTTTTACCGTATCAATCATCTATATTGATCCAAGACCTCATAGACTTTCTTTTTGGTATCGTTCGATTGTATTAGTGCTTGCCTTAGCTTTCCATGGTATCTTATCAAAGTATCTCTATGCTCATCCACCTATTGGTGTACCTGCAGAGCAAGCAGAAAGCGGTGCAATGCTGATGTATTATGGGGGAGATGCGATTGACATTGTTCTAATTTTTATTCTTTGTTTACATTGGTTTAGAGCAACTCGCCCTCGAGTAGAATTTGCCGTAGAACAATAGTCTGGGGAAATCAACAGGGACGAATCTCTTAATTCAATATTAGGATAGAAAGAAAGGATTTGGAGGATGCGAGGGTTAAGCGCTGAGTAAATGAAAACAATAATGGCCTATGATGACACTAACACAAAGAAAACCGCTTGAAATATATCCAAGCGGTTCCCTCATTTCTCTCACTCTTCGTAATAAGGATAACTAACCAAATTAGTAAAGATTCGATACCCTCCAGGCACCTGATTCTGAATCTGACGGTACCAGACTAAGTTCGTATAAATGTAAGTCCCTTCTCCATAGTTCGCTTTCAAAATCCCGCCTTCGAATGCATCTTCACCAGAATCAGCCACACTTACGTATGTTTCAAATTCATCTGACCAGTTCATCGGGAAGTAAAGTCCTCTTTCTTGTACCCAACCATCCCAGTCAGATTGCTTAATCTTGTTAGGATAATTGAAGATGGTCGCCTCCGGTTTTAACACATTAATAGGAGCATCTTCATCGGTAACGCGCCACTTGATGGAAGGCTGTCCGATTTCAAGTTCATATGGTGCGGTTGTGATAGGATCCCAGTTATCCCACGGTTTGTTGTATTGTACAACAAGGTGACCGCCATTGTTGACGTATTCCAATAAGCGCTCGTTATGCTGTAGCAGATCATCTCTTGAGAGATAAGCTCTGATTCCTGTTACGATCGTATCGTATTTGGAAAGATCTCCTTGAGCTAAGTCCTGCTCGGTTAATTGGGTAATGTCCATACCAACGTTTGACAATTGATCTGCAACTTTATCAAAGCCGCTATCGACATAACCGATTTTAAGACCCTCAGGATATTCAAGTGGAAAAGCAACGCCATTAACAGCAGCATCAGAAACATAATAGTTTGTTCCAATATGGCCATATTGAATGAGTTGAATGTTTTTGCTGATTGTCTCGTTTTGTATTTGAGCTTGTGGAACGATCTGAAATTCTCCTTCTTCTACATTCTGTGGAGGAGACAGTGTAAACGAAACGGTCTTCATCTTTTCATCCCACGCAAATGAGACTTGCTGCAATTCTGGTTCAGATGTCCATCCTTCTGGGAGTTGAAGTGTTACGTCTGTATCCATAGCACCTTCCACAAACTTCTCTATGTTTACATCCATCGCAACATGGTCTTCAACTTCTTTTGTGTTTATGACTAAGTTTTTAGGGGCGGGTTTCACTGATACCTCTGGAAGCAATGCCACTCGTTCTTCTGGTGTAAACGTTTTTGTTAACGTTCCACCTTTTGTTTTAAAACTGATATCAGCTTCAATGGCGTTTGGCGTGTAGGCGTCATAATAGTTTCGTGAAGCAGCAGTTACGTTGAAATCGAATGTTTGCTGATCTCCAGGTGCTAACGTTACCGTGAAGTGCTGTCCTTTAACGGTCCATTCTTTAGGTATGGAAAGCGTAGCTGATAGATCCTTGATTTTAGTAGTTCCATTATTCGTAATCGATACGCTAACATTTGTAGTGTCATCAGGAGTCAATTGCGGATCCTCTACATCAACGGCTACTTCCAATTGTGCAGCTGTAAATATGGTGTTAGATAGCTGTTCATCTTTTACCTGAAGCTTATGGTTTAAGGTATTTCGTAAATCATTCGAAAGCTTTTTGTCCTCATTCATTTGCTTTTGGAGTTTGTGAAGCTGTTTGTACGCTTTTTCAGCTTGAGTCAGTACGTCTTTGTGATTAGGATAAGCGCTTTTCACCTTTTCAAGATCCTGTTGAAGATGGATCAGTTTCTGTTTGTACTTATTGCCGCCTTTTGAAAGGGTGTTAGCGTAATCCGCGAAATCGTAGGGAATGTTTTCATAGATGCTCTCTTCATGTTCTGGAATATCGCCAACCGTTGATTTAACTAGCTCTAGATTGACAGTTTCTGGACCATCTCCAACATCTCTTCCCATTCCTTGAGATTCATGTAAGTAGCGGGCTTTGTCACCAAGTTGCGGGTAAGTCATGTCATAGTGTTCGTCATAGATTCCGATTTGGATGGAAGTTGTGGTTTGTTCTTCTGTTTCAGCAGGGAGGTAAAGTTTCTTTACTTGCCATGTGGTTAAGCCATCTTTAAGCTGTTTAGGAAAAACAGAAGAGTCGGCTGCATCTTCAAATGCTTTTTGGGTAAGTAGGGTCATGGCGCGGTGGTGACCATGCTGGGTGTCAACGTTTCGGAAAGAGGGCATCATGATGTCTGGTTTGAATGTACGAATGTAATGAACAAGTCGTTCGTAGGTTTCCGTTTCGCCCCACTTGTTCAGTGTTTCTTCAGGTGTTTTGGAGAAACCAAAGTCTTTAATACTGTCTTCAAAGTTTTCATTTAAGAAAAAGGTGTCAATTCCAAGTACTTTTGATGAAGCTTGTAATTCGTTTGTCCGAATGATCCCTAATCCATCGCCGAGTTCACTACCGATTTCATTTTGACCACCCTGTCCACGAGTAGCAAGAAGAAAGGACGTATTCACTCCTTGTCCTCGAGATAAATAAGCAAGGAAATGACTACGCTCATCATCAGGATGAGCACCCGTGTTCATAAAGCTTGCGGTTGTTGTAAGTGGAACAACAGATTCCCATAGTGCTAAGTTTGAATCTTGTGTAGATGACTCTTCTGCAAAACTAAGGGTGGAGCTTGTACCAAAGGCAGAAAGGATCAAAACCAACGACAATAACATCTTCCCCAGGTTCTTCAACTAAATCCTCCTTAATCTCCTAATTCGAATTAGTTAGTAAAGGTTTATAACTAACTTAAAACCATTGTAACCAGAATCATCCAATAAATGGAACCTACTTTCGTACCTTTAGGATAGTTCGAAAGTAACAATTTTACAAAATAAATAAAATTTTCTAATTTCGTTCCAAACTATAGAAAATAAAAGCATTCCTGAGTATATCAGTTCTCAGTTCAGGAGAGAGACAATAAACAGTATTTTACATTAATGATTTCACCCTTTATAAATAAAAGTAATCGTTAGTAAGGGACTTTAACTAACTAAGGACACAAATCGTATTATTATCCTTTATAAAGGAGCTTAGATTTATGCAAAAGGGTGATGCCGCATACATCAAAAACTTAAATAAGCAACTTGTGTTGAACTGCATACGAAATTTCGAACCCATTTCTCGGTCGCAAATTTCTAAGAGAATTCAAATAAGTAAACCATCTGTTTCACTCATAGTAGAGCAGCTATTAGAAGAAGGATGGATTGAGGAGAAAGGTCCAGGCGAGTCCACAATTAGCGGTGGAAGAAAACCTGTTCATCTGGTGTTTAATCCCAAAGCAGCTTATGTGATTGGCGTAGATATTGGGGGAACAAAAGTGGCTTCAGGCGTCACGTGTCTTAACGGAAAGGTTCAAGCTTACCGAGAATTTTCAACAAGTGATTATCTTTCAAAAGACTTATTCAAGCGCTTACAAAAAGACGTGTCAAGTATGCTTGACGATCTGCAGTTAAGCAATAGTGACATTCTTGGCATGGGGATTGGCGTTCCGGGTGTAACGAATGTGGAGCAGGGCCTTGTGCTTGATGCTCCAAGTTTGAAGTGGAAGCGTTACCCGGTTCGTAAAATAGCGAGTGAGTACTTTTCGTTTCCAGTTTATGTAGAGAATGATGTGAATACGAGCGTTCTTGGTGAGCAATGGCTTGGTGCTGGCAAGTCGTTACAGAATATCATTTTTATTGCTGTTGGGACTGGAATTGGGAGCGGCATGATTATTAATGGAAAGCTGTTTCGGGGTAGTAATTTCAGTGCAGGCGAGATGGGGTATCTTGTGACAGACTATGAAAATGCTAAAAGTTATCATCCTACATATGAGGGTTATGGGTTTCTTGAAAGTGTAGCAAGTGGTTCATCTATTGGTCATAAAATCTCTGCTGTTAAGAATCAACCGGTAACGGCAAAAGAGGCATTTACCCTTTGGAAAAAGGGAGATGAATCTGCACAGAAAGTTATCGAAGAAGCAGTAGAACAATTAGGTTTTGGTATCGCAAATTATGTTTCATTATTCGACCCTGATCTTGTCATTATAGGAGGTGGTGTAAGCGAGTCGTTCGATGATTATAAAGCATCATTGATTGAAATAGTTGAGCATTTCACACCTCAGAGCTGCAAAATTGTGCGGTCAACGTTTGGGAAGGAAGCAGGAATTGTCGGAGCAGTAGCGCTGTTTCTAGAGGAACATGATTCAATTATTCAATTATGAGAAAGGAGCAATTTATTTATGAGACGAAATCGTAGTTGGCTGGGTTTACTTGTAGCCATGCTTGTGTTTGGAATAATTCTAACTGGCTGTATGGCAGGAAATGAGGAAGCGAGTGGGGATGGGAATTCCGGGTCTGGTAGTGAAGGAGATTTAGAAGACAAGGTTGTCGTGTATTCTCCCCATGGGAAAGATATTTTAAGTGAATTTGAGAAGCAATTCGAAGCTGAATATGATGTTGATATGGAATTTCTCGATCTTGGTTCACAAGAAATTCTAGACAGAGTTCGATCAGAGAAGAATAATACGCAGGCAGATATTTGGTGGGGTGCTCCCCAGGTGATGTTTGATGAAGCGAAGACTGATGAACTTCTTCAGAAATATGAGCCAACCTATGCTGATTCGTTAGATGATATGTACCACGATGAAGAGTGGTATTGGACGGGCACATCACAAACACCTGAAGTAATTCTTTATAACAACAAAGAGATATCGGAAGAAGAAGCTCCTAAGGATTGGGATGATCTAATCGATCCTAAGTGGGAAGATGAATTAATTATTCGTTATCCACTTGCGTCAGGTACAATGCGCACGATCTATTCTTCTATCATTTATAAGGATTTTAAAGAGTCTGATAGCCCTGATGCTGGGTATGAATGGTTACAGAAGTTAGACGAGAATACGAAGGAATACGCGGCGAATCCAGAAATTATGTACAACCAAGTAGCGAAAGGTGTAGGGAATCTATCCGTTTGGAATATGCCGGATACAGTTATGCTTGCAGAAGAGAAAGGCTATCCGTTTAGCTATGTGATTCCTGAAAGTGGAACGCCAGTGTTAACGGAAGGTATTGCCATTGTTGAAGGTGCTCCACACCCAGAAGCAGCAAAAGCATTCTACGAGTTTGTAAACTCAGAGGAAGCTGCTAAGTTGTTAGCTGAGAAATATTACAGAATTCCAACGCGTGACGATATTAGTGATCTTCCGAAGTGGATTGAAGAGACAGAAATTAATGCAATGGAGATTGATTGGGAGGTTTTCCAGGAGAAATCTGATGAATGGATGGAGTACTGGGATAACAACATTAAGAACAGTGAAAAGCAAAAAGAGGAATAGACCTCCAGAAAGAGGAGTTGTTGGTTATGACAGCAGTAACCTTATCTAAGATTACAAAACAATTTGGCGATGTCACAGCCGTTAAAGAATTGGATATTACCATTAAAGAAGGGGAGTTTTTTACTTTCCTTGGTCCAAGTGGATGCGGAAAAACAACAACCCTTAGGATGATCGCGGGATTTTATTATCCTTCAGCTGGTAAAGTGAAATTCAATGATCGAGATATGACGACTGTTTCACCGGAGAAGAGAAATACGGGCATGGTTTTTCAAAACTATGCCCTTTTCCCTCATATGACCGTTTTCGAAAATGTAGCATTTGGGTTGAAAGTAAGAAAAGTGAACAAAGCTGAAGTGAAAAGAAGAGTAGAAGATGTTTTAGAAAAAGTACGCTTAAAGCCTTTTATTGATCGCCAGGTGAGTCAGTTAAGTGGGGGACAGCAACAGCGTGTCGCTTTAGCAAGAGCACTCGTCATTGAACCTGATATTCTATTATTGGATGAGCCGTTAAGTAACCTTGATGCCAGATTACGAGATGAAATGAGAAATGAAATTCTCCGTTTGCAGCGCGAGTATGGCATTACCACAATCTACGTAACACATGATCAGGTTGAGGCACTTACGATGAGTGATCGAATTGCTGTCTTTAATGTTGGAAACTGCCAACAGATAGGCACTCCAACGGAGATTTACAATCAACCGGTAAACGATTTCGTTGCAGAATTTATCGGAGAAACAAACTTATTTAAAGTGAAGAAAACCGGTGAGGGGCTTTTCTGTGAGGCATTAAACCTTCGTGTTCACACTTCTCGAGAAAATAGTATGAAGAATGAAAGCATAAAAATGTCTGTTCGGCCAGAAGCTATCACTTTATCAAAAACGAAGCTAGAGGGAGTAAATGTTCTAGTAGGTAAAGTAGATCTTGTTCAATTCACAGGTGAATCTGTTCATAGTTTCATTAAAGTTAATGAAGGTCATACGACATTAAAAGTAACCGATTTGAATCGCGGTCCTAGTACATATTTGCAAGAAGGATCAGATATTTATGTTCAACTACCACCTGATCAGGTTCGAATCGTACCAGTGGCGAAGGAGTGATCGAGGATGTTAAATGCTGAAAAAAGAAAGACAATCCTGCTACTTATTCCGATTATCCTCGTTCTTGTTGGGTACGTTCTCTATCCTACGGTAGAAACATTTATTGAAAGTTTTAAGAGCAACGGTTTATTTACTCTACAGAATTACGTTGATTTCTTTGGACCAAAAGCACAGGCTAACTTAGAAGCTCTATGGAATTCGGTATACATATCATTGTTGTCTGTCTTGCTAAGTGCCTGTATTGGCGTTCCATTAGCTTTTATTTTTACAAGATATCATTTTCCTGGCCGTTCTTTTTTCTCAGGTATTGCAATTATGCCAATCGTCTTACCTTCCCTTGTTGGCGTTATGGCATTTATGTGGTTATACGGAGAAGCGGGGCTTATTCCCGTAGCACTTCAGGATTTGCTGAATTTAGAGGAGGTTCCTTTTAGCATTGGAGGCGTTACGGGTATCCTCCTCGTGCACGCCTATACAATGTATCCTTATTTCTATATGACAGTTTCATCAGCTCTTAATAACGTCGATCCGTCACTTGAAGAGTCAGCGGCGAATCTAGGATCAGGACGTTTCGGTGTATTCTGGAAAGTGACTTTCCCTTTATTAACACCAGCTTTAGTTGCTGCATCCCTGCTCGTCTTTATGGTGTCGATGGCTTCCTTTAGTGCGCCATTTCTACTTGCTGGTGGCTATCGAGTGCTAAGTCTTCAAATCTACTTTTCCAAAATCAACGGGGATTTGGAGATGGCGGCAACTCAATCTGTTATTCTCTCAGCCGTTTCAATTACCTTCCTTTTATTTATGCGATGGTTCCAGAATCGAAAAGACTATCGAATGGGATCTAAAGGGATTGGTGCTCATCGAAGCGAGGTTACGAATCCGGTCCTAAAATGGATGATGGTTTCTCTTGGCGTTGTAGCGATGATTGTCCTTCTATTGCCACATGCAGTCTTAGCTATTCTATCGTTTGTTCCAGAAGGGGCATGGACCTGGCAGAAGTATCCTACTTCTTTCAATCTTGAGAACTATCGTTTGTTGTTCGAGGATCCGAACATCTGGGACCCGGTTCGGAATAGTTTAATCATGGCATTCGTAGCATGTGTAGGTTGTTTTGTGTTCGGGATCATTACTTCATATGCACTTGTAAAAAGAAAGTTCTTCGGTAAGAATTTACTTGACATTCTCGTCATGCTTCCGTGGGCATTACCCGCTACCGTTGTAGGTATGAATCTGATATTAGCTTTTAACAGTAAGTCTATCTTCTCTTTTGGTCAGGTACTTGTCGGGACATTCTGGATATTGCCACTTGCTTACTTTATTCGTTTTATTCCACTCGTTGTGAGGTCCACGAATGCTGTACTTGAACAAATGGATGATTCGATAGAAGAAGCGGCACAGAATCTTGGAGCTAGGTGGTTGTACACATTCAGAAGAGTAGTCTTACCAATTATTATGCCAGGCGTTCTAAGCGGGACGTTGCTAGCTTTTGTGCAGGCAGTAGGAGAATTCCCTACATCTGTCCTGTTGTATACGCTAGATAATCGGCCGATTTCAATTGAAATTATGAACCAGCTAAGAATGTTTAATCTTGGTCAGGCCGCAGCTTATGGGATGATACAGGTTGGTCTTATCGCGATCGTGATGCTTATATCTTATAAATTCTTCGGTGTGAAATCAGAAAATACACTTTAGTAAAAGAGGTGAATACATAAATATGAAAAAGGGAGATTTTGAGTTAGAAGATGGCGCGTGTTTTCCCGGAAAAACCTATGTAGACGAGCTTCTTAAACCTGTTTTTAAAGATCAGCGTGATTATTTGTTTGATGCGATGTTTATGATTCATCGTGCGCATACGACGATGCTGAAGGAACAAAAGATTATTACGAATGATGAAGCAAAGAAAATATTGGACGGCGTAAATCAAGTTGCAAAAATGGAGAAAAGCTTGTTGGACTATATGCCGGAATATGAAGATCTTTTTTTCCTTGTGGAAGCTGAAGTTGCGAAGTTAATTGGACATGATTTAGCAGGGAAGATGCATATTGCGAAGAGTCGAAATGATATGGGGGAAGCTATGTATCGCATCGTAATTCGTGATCATATGCTTGACCTTCTAGATAACGTAAGAAAGTTAGGACAATCGCTTGTGATACAAGCGGAAGATCACATTCACACAATCATGCCTGCTCACACCCATACGCAACCTGCACAACCGACTACATTTGGTCATTATTTACTAGCAATCGCAGATAATCTTTCAAGAGACGTAGACCGCTTATGGCAAGCTTATCAAACAGTGAATCGTTCCCCGATGGGGGCGGCTGCGATTACAACGACCGGTTTTCCAATTAGTCGTGAACGAATGGTCGAACTGTTAGGGTTTGAGGACATTATGGAGAATTCCTATGATGCAATTGGAACTGGAGATTACTTACTTGAAACAGCTCTTACATTAGTAAGTATGATGACTAATATAGGTAGATGGATTCAAGAACTCCTTAGAATGGCCTCTAATGAAGTAGGATTACTTAAAGTTTCTGACGCTTATGTTCAGGTGAGTAGCATTATGCCACAAAAAAGAAATCCGGTTTCTTTGGAACATTCAAGAGCTCTCGCTAGCAGCGCAGTTGGTGAAGGACTAAGTGTCATTCAGATGATTCACAATACGCCATATGGAGATATTGTGGATACGGAAGATGATCTACAGCCACATCTCTATAACGGATTTCATAAAGCTAATCGTGTTACGAAGCTGTTAACGGCTGTCATTACGACTATGAAATTCAACAAGGAACGAGCACTTGAACAAGCTAGAACAAACATGATTACAATTACTGAGTTAGCCGACGTATTAGCAAGAGACTACAATGTACCATTCCGAAAGGCCCATCAATTATCTAGTTTCGTAAGTAAGAAAGCGAATGAGGGGAAGAAAGAGTTGTACGAAGTGAGCACTTCTGAAGTGAATGAGTGGATTGGCGATGTTCAGCTTTCAGAAGAAGACTGGCATAACATTTGTGATCCATCCAAGTTTATTGAACGCAGGTGCGTTACGGGGGGACCGAATCCACAGGTTGTAGAAAGAATGGTGCAGGAACGGAAAGTACGTTGGACAGAGTTGGGTGAGAAAGTTGGCGCCTATTCTACTAGAATAGATGCTGTTAAAGAGGATTTGCGGAATTTATAACTGGGAGATCATCCCTTAACACATAATCGAATCCTTCACATTAACATAACAGGTGAAGAAGCAATAGATTCTTAATTACAATAAATAAGCACCTCACCAGATGGCTCTATAGTGTAGTCATCCAGGTCAGGTGCTTATTGTATATATAATTTTAATTTACTACTAAGAATGCCGTAGCATCATTTAAGCAATTTTTTCGATTTTCTCATTACCATTTTCTCTCTCCGCTGGCATTAACAAAGGTTTAGGTGGACATGCTTTTTTGGTCAATTTAGATACAACGATAATCGTTAGTAGACCAGACACCATTGCGAGTGTACGGAATGGGAAGAGAACCAGTCCATCTTCGATCATTGGATAAGGTAGGAAGATAGGAAGTCCAATCATTGGCTCTCCACCACCTATTCGAAGGAAGAACGATACGATTAATCCCGCAATTGAACCGTACTTATTTGCCCCTTTAAAGAACAAAGCAGTGGTTAGCTGTGGAAATAGAATAACATATACTAGGTCCGCAGCAAGATACCATAAGGCATAAACACTTTGTACGTTTAATGCAATGATTGTAGCTGCAATTCCAACCAGGATAATTGAGCGTTTAATAACCTTCTTAAGTTGATCACTTGATGCATTTGGTTTGAATAGTGGACGATAAAGATTCCAAGCAGCCATTGAAGAGGCTGATAGAATAGAAGAATCCATCGATGACATTACGGCAGCTGCAAGTGCTCCCAATCCAATTGCCCCAATAATATCTGGCGTTAAATACTGCAAGACATAAGGGAGAATCATAGCTGGATTGTCAGGTGCATTCACACCAAGACTTGCCCAATCAGTGTCTAATCCAATTGCGCCGATAATCACTGCCGGTACTGCTGCGATAATACAAACGAAGCCTGCAGTAATCGATAGCCACATAGCGGTTTTCTCAGTTTTAGCTGAAAGAACACGTTGGAAATATACTTGCCATGGGATACCGCCAAGAATAAGTAGTAAGGCAAAGTCCCACCAGTTCCAGTAATAATTGCCCCAAGCAGGATCAGTCCACCCATCTAATGGTGGGAAAAGACTTGCATAGCTCCCCATATCCGTTTGATAGTTACTCCAAACAGAAGTTAATCCACCAACTTCTGATAGAGCAAAAGGAAGAACCAGGAATAGTCCGATCATAACAGCTAGCATTTGAAAAACATCGGTAAACGCAACGGACCACATACCACCAACGACTGTGTATGCGATTGCAATGACCGCTGATAGTATAATTGACGTTTGAAAGTCTAAGCCTAGAATGGTCCCAAACGTTGTTCCTAAAGCAGTTAAGATCGCACCACTCCAGAAGACTTCTCCTAATAGAGCTGGAATATATAGAACACCAGCAACTTTTTTTCCGAACCGTTGTTCAAGTGGATCAATCATTGTCATGAATTCATATCGACGCATTTTTCTTGCGTAGAAAATTCCTCCGATGATTAAGCTTAGTGCGTAACCCCACGGTGCCTGAGCCCATGCGAGTCCAAATGAATACGTTGATTCTGCAGTACCTGATATGTATCCACCGCCGACCCAGGTGGCAGCCATTGTAAACATTGAAATCCATAATGGTAAAGAACGTTTGGCTACCATCATGTCTGATGCTGATTCAGATTTATTACTTGCCATAAATGCCCCGATATAATAGATGACGGCATAAAAGGCTAGCATAGCAATAAATGATCCCCAGTTAATATTAATATTCGTCATTCCTAAATAAACAAACATTGCGACTATAGCAGCTACAAATATACCTACTTTTAGTAGACTTCCTTTTCGTTCAGTCAATAACATCACCTCTTCAATTAATTTGTAAACAAAATCTCTTTAAGTCGTATCCCAGCAATGAGTTACTTCTATTTCTGAAGATTATCTTAAATGTTTATAGAACTAACTATTTCACTGAGATCGGAAACGAATCACCAAAACGTTAAGCCGCTTTTCAAGTTTTGATCACTTCTCGTTCCGTTTGGATTTAACTCGTTTATCCGCATTGTCATGTGCTTTTTTCGTATGTAACACCGCCTTTTCTTCGTGCAGAAAATTAAGTATGTTAAATATTTTTTTAACGTAATTATAAATGTTATATGATTCGATTTTCATTGTCAAATCGAGTAAGCAGACTTTAGGGTGATCGTTTAGGGACGTTTCGTAGAGAATTCTTCTTCTTTTTCATAGACAGAAATCCGAATGATAGACTGTCATGCCCCTCTAATCTGGTTGAATGAAGCCACAAAAAAGAGGGCGCCATAATGGCGTCCTCTTTTTGTATGATTAGTTATTCATTTCTGATCTTTAGGTAGAAATTCGAAGATCTTACCGCTTCTTATACTTTCAACCAAGTCTTCCAACCAGTGATAGTATGCTTTTGATTCTTCTAATTGATCATAGTATGTTTTCGCTTTTGCTACAATTTCTGAAGTGCTGTTAGAATCTTTAATCACTTCTATGAAATCTTCTTGTGCTTCCTCAATTGCTTCCATATTCATTTTGGCTTCGCGTTCCCACATTTGACAATAAAATGCCATGAAAGAACGGAAGAAATTTTTCTCAGCTACATAAGTATGTTTCCTAGAACCGCGTGTAAATGTTTTTTTCACCATTTTAATATCTTGAAGCCTGCGTACGCTAGTGCTCATGCTAGGTTTACTCATTCCGAGTTCGGTTCGCATTTCATCGAGTGTCATTTGATCTTCAAAATACATTGTCGCGTATAAGTTTGCAGCAGCGGGAGTTACGCCATATAAATCCATCGTTTCTGCGATCGTACCAATGACTTTCTCTTTGGCATCTTCTATTTTAAGTTCTGGTCCTTCAGTTGGTTCACTCATAAAACAGGTCACTCCTTCACAAAGGGTAAATCGAGTTAAATTTATATTGAATTTATTTATTAACTTATTGTTGACGTGTTCACATGAAATGTCAATCAAAAGATAACAAAATACTAAATTGAAATGTGTTTACCCTACTAGTTATACCCATCATAGAGTAAGTTAAATCTTTTGTCCTAGACTTGAATTTATTTTTGACACTTAAAAAAAGAAGTGTTAACGTTAATTGTGTTAAATAAATTTTTAATAAAGTTAATTACTTCGACATTGGAGTTGATAGATATGGATCTGAAACTAAAACAATACATAAATGGAGAATGGGTTGGCGCGAAATCAGGAAATACGCGATCAATTATTAATCCATATAATCAGGAAGTTATTGCTATTGTCCCAGAAGGTGATGAATCAGATGCAAAGGCAGCCATCGCTGCAGCAAGAGAATCATTTGATAATGGTGAATGGGCCGATACCCCAGCAACAGAGAGAGGGGCTATCGTAAGAAGAATTGCTGAATTAATCGAAAGAGACAAAGAGGAGCTTGCTCATCTAGAATCATTGGATACTGGAAAAACAGTAGAAGAAAGCCGTGGAGACATGGATGATATCGCAGGCGTATTTCGTTATTTTGCTGAACTTGCAGACAAAGACGGCGGAGAGCTCATCGATTCGCCGGTGCCAAATTCAATCAGTAAAGTAGTCCGAGAACCAGTAGGCGTTTGTGGCCAAATTACGCCATGGAATTATCCTCTTCTTCAAGCGTCATGGAAACTAGCTCCAGCGCTTGCAACTGGAAATACGTTAATCATAAAGCCAAGTGAAATTACACCACTTACTCATATAAAAGTATTTGAACTAATGGAAGAAGCGGGAGTACCTGCCGGTGTTGCAAACCTTGTTCTAGGTGCAGGCGATACGATTGGAGCAGAACTGTCTAGTAACATGGATGTGGACCTTATTTCTTTCACAGGTGGTATTGCAACAGGAAAGAAAATTATGCAATCTGCTAGTTCGAACGTGAAGAAGTTAGCGCTAGAGCTAGGTGGGAAAAACCCGAATATTATTTTTGCAGATACTGACTTCGATCTAGCAGTTGACCAGGCTCTGAACGGAGTATTTTTCCATGCAGGACAAATTTGTTCCGCTGGTACAAGACTGATTGTAGAAGAAAGTATTCACGATGAGTTTGTTAACGCACTTGTGGAGCGAGTGAAGAAGTTCAAATTAGGTAGTGGATTTGACGAAGACACTCAAATGGGCCCTCTCATTTCAGCAGAACATCTTGCGAAAGTAGAAAAGTATGTCGATGCGGGAGTTCAAGAAGGTGCAAGAGTAGTAGTTGGTGGCAAACGTCCAGAAGATCCTGAATTGCAAAATGGCTTTTTCTACTTACCTACGATCTTCACAGACTGCACAACAGATATGAGCGTTGTCCAAGAAGAAGGGTTTGGCCCGGTTATTACAATTGAGAAATTTAGTGCCGAAGAAGAAGCAGTAAGACTAGCAAACGACTCGATCTACGGACTTGCAGGCGGTGTCTTTACAAATGATATTGCAAAAGCTGAACGCTGTGCAGCGAAAATGCGTATGGGTACGGTTTGGATTAATGAATTCAACTTGTACTTCCCGCACGCTCCGTGGGGTGGATTTAAGCAATCTGGTATCGGGCGTGAACTAGGAAAGCTCGGTTTGGAAGAATATACAGAAACAAAACACATCTTCCAGAACCTGAAACCGGAAACGATCAACTGGTTCTAAGAGAACGATTAGTTATATGAAATGAAGCTGATGAATCAGCTGAACAATAAAAATACAAAACTAGTAACTATGTTTAATAGGGATGAAAGAGATTCGGACAATACGTTTATCGTCTGAACACCTATTTTCCTATTTCAACATCAAGGAGGAACAGAGTATGACTGAATCATATGATTATGTAGTCGTTGGTGGGGGCAGTGCGGGATCTGTACTCGGCAACCGTCTAAGTGAAGATGGAAAGAAAAGTGTGCTTGTATTAGAGGCTGGACGCAGTGATTATTCATGGGATCTCCTTATCCAAATGCCAGCAGCTCTCCCTTTTCCATCAGGAAAAGATCTCTACGATTGGCAATACGAGACGGACCCTGAGCCATACATGAAGGGACGGAACATCCCGCATGCTAGAGGAAAGGTACTTGGTGGTTCTAGTTCCATTAACGGTATGATCTATCAACGTGGAAATCCGATGGACTACGAGCGTTGGGGTGCTGACGAAGGGATGGAAAACTGGAACTTTGCACATTGCCTTCCATACTTTAAACGTTTGGAAAATGCTCTGGCATCTCCAGACGATGAACTTCGAGGCCACGACGGACCGATCAAATTGGAACGCGGACCTGCTAAAAACCCATTATTCCAGGCATTCTTCAATTCAGGTATAGAAGCTGGTTATTCACGTACTCCTGATGTGAACGGTTTCCGTCAGGAAGGATTCGGACCGTTTGATAAGCATGTGTACAAAGGCCAACGACTATCCGCTTCACGTGCCTATTTACATCCATTCATGGACCGTGAGAACTTGACAGTTAAAACGCGTGCCTTTGTGACAAGCATCGACTTCGATGGTAAACGCGCCAAAGGATTGACTTATCGACGAAATGGAAAGGTTCATCAAGTTGAAGCAGGTGAAGTTATTCTTTCAGGCGGTGCCATCGCAACGCCGCAAATGCTTCAACTAGCTGGAATTGGTGAGGCAAAACATCTGCGCTCCCTTGGCATCGAACCGATCGTAGACCTTCCTGGTGTAGGAGAAAACCTTCAGGATCACCTTGAAGTCTATGTGCAACACACATGTCCAGAACCGGTTTCTGAACAGCCTAACCTAAGCAAAGCACGTATGCCTTGGATTGGCTTACAGTGGATGCTAAACCGTACGGGCCCTGCGGCGACAAACCACTTTGAAGGTGGAGGATTTGTCCGTTCCAATGAAGACGTTGACTATCCGAACTTGATGTTCCACTTCCTTCCTGTAGCGGTGCGTTACGATGGTCAAAAAGCGGAAACAAAACACGGCTTCCAAGTACATATTGGACCAATGTACTCTGATGCCCGTGGATCATTGAAGATTCGCTCGAAAGATCCGAAAGAGCATCCAAGTATGGTTTACAACTACCTATCTACTGAACAGGATAAGCGCGAGTGGGTAGAAGCAATTAGAATCACCCGTGAAATCATGTCTCAACCATCTATGCAAAAATACAATGGCGGCGAAATTTCACCTGGTCCTTCTGTTCAAACAGACGAGGAAATCCTCGAATGGGTGAAAGAAGATGCTGAGACAGCACTTCATCCATCATGTACTTGCAAAATGGGACCTAAATCAGATCCTATGGCTGTTGTTGATCCAGAAACGATGAAGGTTCACGGAGTGGAAAACCTACGAGTGGTCGATGCATCTGCCATGCCTTATGTTACAAATGGTAATATCCATGCACCTGTTTTGATGCTAGCAGAAAAAGCAGCAGATCTTATCCTTGGACGTAAACCGTTGGATGCGATCGATGCAGACTTCTATCGTCATGGCGTACACCCAGCCGATGCAGGCACAGTAACAAAATAACGTTTTCTATGAGAAGCACTCTTTATAATGTATTTGCTAGAGAAGCATACATTTATGATAGAGTGCTTTCTCTTTTTTGTTGTTTTAAGATATATGTTTGTCTTATTCAACCTATTTCTCCTCATTACAACTCCTAATGAGAGCGGCTTACTTAAATGAATAAGTAAGCCGCTCTCATTTTTAAACGTAAACACTTTATAAACAGGTAACGGATGATCCATGCTTCCGAATCAGTCTGAACCTAACAGGTCATTTATTATTGATGAATCTCAATATCCATAATTTTATAGTATCCATTTTCATCAATAACGACGACATAGTCTTTAATACGTTCGTACACGCTCCATTCCCCCGCAGCGTTCATGAAATCAAAAACCTCGAAGGTGCTAACAATGGCTTGTTCTGCTTGCATGTCAATATTGGTTACTTCATTAGAGGTGAAGTTGAAGACCATCCCTTGTCCGGATATTTCATCGATATAGTCAGACATTTCATAGTAGGCTTGGCTATCATATAGGAGTAAATCTTCAATATAACTGAAGTCTTCACTCGTTAATGCAAGTTCATAGTCTGAGCGGAAATTGAGGATAAAGTCAGACAAACTTGCTTCATCAAACGCACTATCATAAGCTTCTTCTTCACTTTCATAGTCTTCATTTTCGAAACTATCACCGTACTCATATTCGTCATAAGCAACATATTCATTATAGAAATCAAATGTGTTGGCTACATCATATTTATCCATCGGTGATTTCGACCAACTAGTTAAAAGATCCTTCATCGTATACATAGGAATAGAGAAAGCAATCGATTCATCGCGAGTTAGCAAAGCTGAGTTGATTCCAATTACTTTTCCTGTTTTCCCATCTAGTAATGGCCCACCGCTGCTTCCTGGTGAAACTTGCGCATCAATTTGATACACATTCTCATACTGAAAATCCGAAACAAATGAACGGTCAAGACCAGTCAGATATCCGATGGATGCTGTATTTTCCAATCCTTGAGGACTTCCAAGTGCAATAACTTCTGAACCAATCTCTGATTCTTTCATTTCCATTTCTAAAGGAGGTGTACCTGCTAAGTCCTGAATTTGAATAAGTGCTACATCATATTGATTTGATATGCCGATCACCTTTCCGTTCATTTCTCGGCCGTTTTGGTCACGCACCATGACATCAATGTAGCCTGCCACAACATGAGCATTGGTCACAACTGTACCATTTTCCTGAAACAAGAACCCTGATCCCTGGCTATCCGCTGTTAGGATTGTAAACACTTTGGTTTGAGCATCTCGTATGATATCTTTTTTATCTTTTTGAGTAGCTGCTTTCTGATTTGTAGCCTTCTTTTTCTTTTCAACGTTCGTCGAAGTGTTTGTCTTCGGATCTTTTTCAACTGTCGGTTGTTTTTCTGGTTTAGTAGAGTTAACTTCACTTTCGATCTGTGTTGGTGTTATTTCTTTCACAACAGTTTCATTATTAAATTCTTTATTAAGAACGAAATAATAAATAAATCCCCCGCACACCAAGAATAAAGTAAGGATGATACCAGCCATCCACCATCTGTTCTTCTTTTGTTTATTAGTATAAGAGTGACCACATTGGATGCAGAACCGTGCATTATCTACGTTTTTTGTCCCGCACTTTGGACAGAACATAGGATTTCCTCCTCTTATAATCTTTTTGATTATTATACCTTATCCCAAAGTATGTAGGTTATCTAAATAAGAATATAATGGAAAATATTTTTCGAAACTGCCGAGAAGATTTAGTTAAACATAAAAAGTATAACGTTCTACTGTACAGTTCACACGTAATAACTTAAAATGAGAGTGAGGTGATTGATCTTGGGATGTTGTTAAAAATAGGTGAATTAGCTGAATTATGTAATGTATCAAAACGTACAATTGATTATTATACAAAAATAGGTTTGTTGCAGTGTGAACGATCTGATACGAATTATCGCTTTTATGGAAAAGACGCGATTGAGGACATTAGATTCATAGAACAATGTAAAGAAATGCAAATGACTTTAAAGCAAATCGAACAACGGTTGAAAATAAAGAAATCTAGTCTGGTTGATACTGAATTGGTTCGTAATCAGGTGAAGGAAGTAATGGATAAAATGACGTATCTGGAAGCTGAATTGAAGGAAATTCACGAAAGCGTTGAGAAATTAGACGATGCCACCCAGATGAAGATTAAGAAAAATCTTTCTCCTCAGACTGTAGCGCTTATTCAATCGTTACTTCTTTACTCAACTTGACCTGCCTATTATTAAAAATGAAATGATTGTAAGTAACTATAAACAATAACTCAGGAGAGTGAAATTTTTTGAATGACATACCACTGGATTCGATTCTTTTATTAGGTTTCTTAATTCTTTTATCTGCTTTTTTCTCATCAGCTGAAACCGCCTATTCAAGTGTTAACAAGATTAGGCTGAGAAATTTTGCAGATGAAGGAAGGCGTGGAAGTAAAAGAGCTTTAGCGATTGCCGAAAACTTCGATAAAGCCTTATCAACGATTCTTATTGGAAACAATATCGTCAATATTGCTGCTGCTAGTATTTCAGCCGCTGTTGCAACCGATTTATTTGGCGGGAACACTGGCCTCGTTATTAGTACAGTTGTTATGACTATCCTAATTTTAATCTTTGGTGAGATCCTTCCTAAATCGTTAGCAAAGGAACATGCAGAATCTTATTCATTGCTGATCGCTACAGTGTTATACGTTTTAATTAAACTGCTAGCACCTGTTAACTTCTTCTTTGTTAAATTGAAAGATTGGGTATCAAGACTTTTTGCTAAGAGCAGCACACTTCCATCCGTAACAGAAGAAGAATTAAAGGTTATGTTGGATATTAGTGAAGAAGAAGGCGTTATTGACAAAGAAGAACGCGATCTCATTCATCGCTCGATGGACTTTGATGATACGCTTGCAGGTCAGGTATTAACTCCGCGAATTGATATAGTAGCGATTGATATCGATCAATCAATTGACGAAATGAAAGAGATCTTCTTCGAAGAAAGATTTTCAAGAATACCAGTTTATCAGGATAGTATTGATAACATCATCGGCATATTAACAGAGAAAGAATTTCTTACCCATTTGATAAAGTATCAAAATGTTGATGTTAAAAAGTTAATTAGAGAACCACTGTTTGTCGTAGAGTCCATGAAGATCTCAACGTTGTTACCCAAACTACAGAAGGAAAAAGTGCATATGGCTATCGTATTGGATGAATTCGGTGGTACGTCGGGTCTTGTAACATTAGAAGACGTTCTAGAAGAAATAGTAGGGGAAATCTGGGATGAACAAGATGAGAAATTCAGTACGATGCAACGAATCTCGGATAGCAACTATCACTTTGATGCTCAATATCAGTTAGATGATTTCTTGGATTTAATGAATGCGCCCCCTACTGAAAGTTCTTATCACACGTTAGGGGGATGGGTGATTGAAAACCTCGGTACAGTACCTAACAGCGGGGATTCTTTTTATTATGAAAATCTTAAGATCATAGTCGAACAGGTTGAAGATCGTCGCGTAAGAAAAATACAGGTAGAGGTACTTCCAAAGGATCAAACTCATGAAGATGTGATGCTTAAAGCCTAGAAAATAATGGGGGATGAATACCCAGATCCTTCCGCTGATTTTAAGCACACTATTAGCTATATAAGTAGTAAGTAATAAAAGAGCCTGATGTCCATCTAACTACATGGACATCAGGCTCTTTTTAAATGGCTTTTTTCTAAAAGATAATTGTTTTTGTAAGACGTTTTGTATTTCAAAACCACACTTGGCCGAAGCGGAAAACAACCGCTTTATAGCAACAATTCCTACTAAAACAGCAGCCTTTTACATTCAAAAATACATTAATGACAAACAGAACCAAACTCAATACTAGTTTGTTAGGGAAGATCATCAGAAGGATCATTAGTGATTCATGGCCTACTAGAAAGAAAGAATCCAAGCATAAATAATGGTAGTGATACGTTATAAAGCCAAAAATGCAGTTTCGCTATAAACGTTTCACCAGCATGGGGGGAAGAGGATGTAGATGATGCTTAACATGCCCATTTAAGCCCATCCTAACAGGTTAATATTAGTTTAAGCGCCCGCCAAACTGTGGTTCCTACATAATCTCCATTATTAACCGTTTAAGTATATTTGACAATTTTGATGAATATGACGGTTAAAGTGGTTGTATTAGGAAACTGGAAAGGTAATCGGCTATTGAACATTACGAGTAGTAACGATTAAAGTAGGGCTTTTGTTTTGATAAGCATAAAAAAAAGACCTGGCAGTCATCCCAAGTCCATCCGTTAAGTATTGATGTCGAATCAGCCCGGAAACGCCAGGTGATTTTATCTTGCTGCTACTTTAATCGTAAACGAGGGAAACTGCGCTTTTTCAGCATACGATGCAGCTTCATCAAATGTGCTGAAGCAAACATCTAACGTGGTACGAACACCGTCGGCTCCAATTACCGTGATCACCCACACAACGATCATCTCCAATTTCATTATTACTTATTCTATGCTACAAGTACTATAATGTTTGGTGATTTTCGCTAAAATTATACGTGGACTGATAAAAAAATTAAGTTTCGTAGTCTAAAAGCATGACCTGGTCGATCTACAGAAATAGAGCTTTTTATTGTGAAGGAAATGGTAAAAACTAACGGTTGTTGAATCGTTTGTTGTCTCGGTGATTTTAGATTGTACAAAGAAACATATGATAAAATGTGAAAAGACTAGTGCGAGAGAATAAGATCGCCTTAATTCGTCATAGAAGGAACGGGTAGTACATGGATATAAACATAAACAACAAGATCATAAAAGAAATGTGCGGTACCCTTTCCTTCAAAAAAGGGGAAGCTTATTATCGTTCAGATAAAGTGAGGTTTAACCAATATAATGAAAACTCTTGTGACGCTACTGTTATAGGTACGGAAGACTTTCATGTAACGATTGAAAAAGAAGTGAATGGAGATTTACGGAGAGTATGTAGCTGTCCTTCGTTAGCTAATTTTCAAAAGGATTGCCAGCACATTGCTGCTGTTCTACTAGCGATTAATGATCATCAACATAAGGGAACTTCTCCACTTAACCTTCAAAAACAAGCGAATGATGGAGAACTTACAAAGGGTTTCATGACGCTTTTCAAGGACACACTAACTAATGCGAGTGGCCATCAACGATATTTCGAGAAAAGAGCAGTTCTTGACGTCTCGTTTACCTGTAAAGCGATTTCTGTCAACGGTCAGCACTTGTTTGGTATAGAAATAGAACTTAAAAATCAGAAGTTACTTCAAATACGAAACTTTCTTCTAGGCGTCAAAAGAGGAGAGCAAGTTAAAGTATCTCCTGAATTTACATATAATCCAAGCACTCATTGTTTTTCAATCGAAGCGGATGCGATTATTCATCATCTAATACGTGTCGTTCATGATGAAGTAGCCTTTCTAGAATCGATGTCGAATACTTCCCGTTATGAAGGAACGAATGAAACATTGATTATTCCTCCGTCCTCCTGGATGAGACTTGTCCCATTGCTTTCAGCTTCATTAGCAAAGCTTGAGTATAATGAACGGTGTTTTGAAAGCTTACGAGTTGTGGAGGGAACACCTCCTATCCAGTTTCTATTTGATGAGACAAGTAAGGATAATTTTCAATTAACAGTTAAAGGCTTTGAGCGCATGCTTGTGTTGAATTCGTATCGTTCAGTTCTGTGCGATGGTCAAGTCTTTCAATTGGATAGGAAGGACTGTAATCGATTATTTGAACTCAAGCAAATGCTTCCATTTCCAGATACCAATTATATTCCAATTCCACTTAAACATATTAATCATTTTCTCGAAAAAATCGTACCGGATTTGAAAAAGATTGGACATGTTGAACTATCAAGAGCGTTAAATCAGCGATTTTTCGAAACACCGCTCACGGCGAAATTGTATCTCGATCGGTTGAAAAATCGTTTGCTTGCTGGACTTGAGTTTCACTATGAAGGAGTCGTGATTCAACCGCTCGAAGGCCGAGACGTTCCAACGGGGCCAATGATTATAAGGGACCTGGAGAAAGAAGAAGAGATCCTTCAGCTTATGGATGAAAGTGGATTTACAAAGACCGATGGCGGTTATCATATGCAAAATGAAGCCCTTGAATATGAATTTCTCTATCATGTTGTACCAAAGCTTCAGAAATTAGTTCAAATGTATGCGACAACAGCAGTTCGGAATCGGCTTGTACGAAAAGAAACTCATCCTGCCATTAGGGTGAAGCATAAGAAAAGGGAACGTACCAATTGGTTAGAATTCAAATTCGAAATGGATGGCATTTCTGACAATCAAATTCGAGAAATTTTAGCGGCCTTAGAAGAAAAGCGAAAATATTATCGTCTCCGAAATGGGTCTCTACTTTCTCTTGAGACGAATGAAATGGAAGAAATCCATCGCTTTTTAAACACCGTGCCGGTTCAGGATGAAAATTTTGAAGCTAAGTGGAATCTACCCGTTTCAAAAAGTCTTCATCTTCTTGATTCCATTGATAATAACGAGGTTTTCACAGCCGAGGATTCGTTTCGACAGTTTCTGGATCAACTACTTCATCCCGGCAAGTTGAATTTTGAGGTGCCAGCGGAGTTAGACAACGTCCTGCGTGATTATCAAAAACAAGGGTACAAGTGGATGAAAACACTCGCTAGCTATGGATTTGGCGGTGTGCTAGCAGATGATATGGGGCTTGGTAAGACACTGCAAAGCATTACTTATATTGTATCTGAGCTCGCATCTATTCGAGAGCGGAAGAATCCTGTGCTCATCGTTTGCCCGTCCTCTTTAACGTATAACTGGCTAAATGAAATATTGAAGTTTGCTTCAGACCTTCGAGCGGTTGTGATAGACGGAAATCAATCGAAACGAGAAAATCTCCAACAGAATAAAGAAATGGACGTTATCATCACTTCGTATCCATTACTTCGTAGAGATCATAAATGGTATGAGAACCAATCATTCCACACAGTGTTTTTTGATGAGGCTCAGGCATTCAAAAATCCAGCGACCCAAACAGCTAGAACGGTAAAAAGAATTAAAGCAGATAACCGTTTTGGCCTGACAGGAACACCGGTTGAAAATTCAATTGAAGAGCTCTGGTCCATTTATCATGTCGTCTTTCCCGAGCTTTTTCAGGGGTTAAAAGAATACAGCTACCTTACAAGAAAAACCATCGCTCGAAGGGTTCGACCATTCTTACTTCGTAGAATGAAAGAAGACGTGCTTGCTGAATTACCTGAAAAAGAGGAGTCCCTCGAGTTAACCGAGCTTTTACCTGAACAGAAGAAGCTCTATGCTGCTTATTTAGCGAAGCTACGAACTGATACATTAAAGCACCTCGACAAAGATACTATTCGAAAGAATCGCATTAAAATATTAGCGGGCTTAACGCGATTGCGACAAATTTGTTGTCATCCGTCATTGTTTGTAGACGGTTATGAAGGAAGCTCAGCGAAATTTCAACAGCTGCTACAAATTGTAGAAGAATCAAGACGAGCTGGTCGAAGAGTGTTGATCTTTTCCCAATTTACAAAGATGCTTAAGCTAATTGGAAAAGAGCTTACAATGCGTGGTCAACCGTATTTCTATCTTGATGGGGAAACGCCTCCTCCGGCGCGAGTGGAAACCTGCAATCGATTCAATGAAGGTGAGAGAGATTTGTTTCTTATTTCCTTAAAAGCAGGAGGAACAGGACTTAACTTAACAGGGGCTGATACGGTGATTTTATATGATCTTTGGTGGAATCCTGCTGTTGAGGAGCAAGCAGCAGATCGGACGCACCGAATAGGTCAGGATAAGATTGTCAAAGTCATTAAACTTGTTGCCCGAGGAACCATTGAAGAAAAGATGAATGAGCTTCAAGACAAAAAGAGAGAGCTTATTGCAGACATCGTTGATTCAGAAGAACACACTTCAGTAACATTAACAGAAGAAGATCTTCGTGAGATCTTCATGGGATGAGATAGGGACAAGTAGCGAGTGGTTGGTTATGGAAAAAGCACCTGTCTCCATATGCTAATGCTTTAGCAGTGGGGACAGGTGCTTTTTTTCATATTTGATTTTCTGTTCCCCATAAATGCATCTGTTCAAGTAGAGGCATTAAGGTTTTTCCTCTTTCGGTCATACTGTATTCTACCTTTGGTGGAATGGTATCGTATTGGGTGCGATTAATGAAACCATCCTCTTCCAATTCTTTTAACTGTTGAGTCATGACTTTGTGAGTAACGCCAGGGAGTAATTTACGTAATTCACTATATCGAAGCGTTCCTTCAACTCCTAAATGCCATAAAATAACGGTTTTCCATTTGCCACCGATTTTCTTTAGCGTATATTCGATTGAACATTTTAGTTTCCCTTTCTGATCTACAGGAGAATTCATGTTGATTCGACTCCTTACTTACCTTTTGGATAGTATCGCACAAAAAAGTGCGTTCTTACATACTGACTTAATACTAAGTATAATGATGCTGTGTTAGAAGATAGTAATAATCAAGGAGGAGTTCAACACTATGTTAACATATCCAAGAAGTTTTTCTCATATCGGACTATCGGTTCCGAATCTAGATGAAGCGGTTAAATTTTATACGGATGTATTTGGTTGGTATGTATTGATGGAGCCATCTGAAGTTAAAAATGATGACACTCCAATTGGTCAAATGTGTCGTGACGTCTTTGGGAACGATTGGGATAAATTTAGAATTGCCCACTTATCAACTGGAGATAAAATTGGAGTTGAAATGTTTGAGTTCCCTGAAAACGAGAAACCAGAAAATAACTTTGAATACTGGAAAACTGGAATCTTCCACTTCTGTATCCAGGACCCTGATATTGAGGGAATCGTTGAGAAAATTAAACAGCATGGCGGAAAGCAGCGTATGCCAATCCGTGAATACTATCCAGATGAAAAACCATTTAAAATGGTTTATGTAGAAGATCCATTTGGTAACATTTTCGAGATCTATACGCACAGCTACGAATTAACTTATTCTGAAGGTGCTTATTAAGTTTTTCATTTGATTAACTTTATAAATTAAATAATGAGAAAACTTAGTGAATTACATTGACAAGTTACCACTTCGGATTTATCATAAGCTTTAACAATTTAATCAAGTAATAACTTCTTATCCAGAGAGACGGAGGGACTGACCCTACGATGTCTCGGCAACCAGCGTTTAACGCCCGGTGCCAATTTCAGAGGAATGCTTTTGTTCCGAAGATGAGAAGGACGTTATACGAGTGCTTTTTTAATATCGTAATAACGCCCCTTCTTGCTTCGTGAGAGCAGAAGGGGCTTTTTTGTTTGATTTTGTTGTTGTTTAGATAGAGAAGAGGTGCTGCAACACCTCTTCTCAGGGACGATCAATGATGTGACATGCGACAATTACGGACACACCAGATCATTATAGTTACTTTATCATGATCTGAGAATGTCCGTCTACTTACGAAAGGAGACGGTTATATATGTCGAAGAATTTGGAATTTGCTTATTGGGTACCTAATGTTAGTGGAGGGCTTGTTGTATCGAAGCTTCCACAGAAAACGGATTGGACCTTTGAGGCTAACAAGCGTTACGCAAAAATAGCAGAAGAATCGGGTTACGATCTTGCCTTATTACAGACTCGCTTCTTTGCGAGTTATGGTGCCGAGAATCAGCTTGAAGCAATTACACTCGCTTCTGCTTTAGCCGCTGTAACAGATAAATTAAAGTTAATTTCAGCCGTTCATCCAGGCCTATGGCATCCAGGAGTATATGCGAAGATGTTTGCAACGCTAGATCAAATTAGTCATGGTCGAGCAGCTGTTAATGTTGTAAGTGGTTGGTTTAAACAAGAGTTTACTGGATACGGTGAACCGTGGCTCGAGCATGATGAACGATATCGTCGTTCAGAAGAATTTATTAATGTACTTCGAGAGTTATGGACGGAAGAAACCGCTTCGTTTCAGGGAGACTTCTACAGGATCAATGATGCACCGTTTAAACCGAAGCCTGTACAGGAAGGGAATCTGCCAATCTTCCAGGGAGGCAATTCAACTGCTGCTAAACAAATGGCTGCAAGAGTATCTGATTATTACTTTATGAATGGCAATACGCTTGAAGGGTTAAAGAAGCAAATCGATGAGGTAAGTGCGTTAGCTAAAGAAGAAGGGCGTACCGTCAAATTTGCAGCGCATGGTTTCGCAATTGTACGTGATACAGAAGAAGAAGCGCATCAACTGCTTCGTGATATAGTTGGATATAAGGATGATGAAGCTGTGGAAGGATTCAGGCAATCAGTGAAAGAAGCTGGTAAGTCGACGCGTGATAATGAGGGTATGTGGGCAAATTCAAGTATTGAAGATTTAGTTCAATACAACGATGGATTTAAAACAGGTTTAATTGGAACCGCAGCACAAGTTGCAGACCGAATATTAGAATTGAAAGAAATTGGAGTGGACTTGGTGTTAACTGCACACTTTCATTACGAAGAGGACCTGGAGCGCTTTGGTAAAGAGGTCATACCACTTGTGAAAGAGAAGGAGGAGTTGTTAGAGAGAGAAGGCGTAGGGATATAAATTACTAGCGTTGAAATACGTTTCAATTTTTGAGCAAGAAAATCCATTACGATGGATTCTCTTGCTTTTTTATTTTGGAATACAGATTACTTGAAAATTTTAACGATTATTTTCGAGTACATTATTGCGAAAATTCAAACATTACTTTATAATTTGTTTAATTCATTAAAAGGTAGTATTTCTAATTAATTTACCATTATCCGGACTAAATAATTATTTTTTTACACTTTAGTGATATTAAAAGATTGTAATTGTATTCTTTGGTAAATGTAAGAATTAAAAGGTGGTGAAAAATTTGATACTAGATGAATTGGATAAAGGGTTAGTAGTTTGTTTATCTCATGATGGACGCATGTCATTCAAAGACATTGCCGAAGAATTAGAAGTGACGGAAAAGACGATTAGAATGAGATACAAAAAACTTGTTGACGCAGGTGTTCTGAAAGTAGTTGGAATTGTAGATCCCGTTTCAGTTGGCGTGAAGGTTGCAGCTATTTTTCAGTTAGACGTGGAGCCAAACCATCTACAGGAAATTGTAGCGGTCATTAAGGAGTACAAAGAGGTGCGTTATATTACCCTAACTTCTGGTGAATATCCGCTAATGATTCAAACAAACTTACCGAATCAGGAAGATATCAGACAGATGGTATACAAGCTTTACGAGATTAAGGGCATTCGTAAAGTGAATACCACGTATCAATTCGATATTTTCAAGAATACTCACGACATTTTGTAAGAGAACCATACAGCCAGGGGAGTTTGAATAAAAAAATAATGGAGGTTATAAGGTGAAGAGAATAGTTTTGGCATTGTTGACCATTGTGGTTGGTTTGTTCATAACGGCTTGTTCAGGTGGAAATGATACGTCTACAGAATCAGAAGGCGAAGGGTCAACGCTAATCTTTGCTAGAGGTGCGGACTCGTTATCGTTAGATGCGATTAATGTTACAGATGGTGAGTCAACCAGGGTAACACATAATATTTATGAAACTCTTTTCAAATATGATGAGAAGCTTGAGCTTCAGCCTGGACTTGCGACAGAGTATGAACTTGCGGAAGACGAGCTAACGTGGACATTGAAGCTGAGAAAAGGCGTATCATTTCACGATGGTACAGACTTTAATGCAGATGCTGTTGTCTTTAACTTTGATCGTTGGATGGACCCTAATCATCCGGAGCACAATGGTGAATTCACCTATTATTCTTTCTTATATGGTGGGTTCAAAGGGGATCAAGATCACAAGATTGAATATGTAAAAGCCATTGATGACTACACGGTTGAAATTAAATTAACGGAGCCTACTGCACCATTCATTAGCTACCTTGCTATTCCGATGTTTGGAATGGCTAGTCCAGAAGCGGTTCAGAAATACGGTGAGAACTATGATGAGAATCCAGTAGGAACTGGACCGTTTGTTTTTGATAGCTGGACGAGAAATGACAAAATTCTATTGAGTAAAAATGAAGATTACTATGTGGAAGACATCCCACGCTTGGATCAACTGATCTTTCGAGTTATTCCTGATAATTCTGCTCGTTTCACAGCGTTGCAAACGGGTGAAGTCGATATGATTGATGGATTGAGTCCGGATGATGCGGATCTCGTTAAATCTGATGGTAATCTCGATTTAGTGAAGAGACCTGGCTTTAATATTGGATACTTAGCTTTCAATATGGAGAAAGAACCTTTTAATAACCCCAAGGTTCGTAAAGCGTTGAACTATGCGATCAACAAAGATTCGATCATTGACGCTTTCTACAACGGCATGGCTGAGAAAGCTGTAAATCCTATTCCACCATCACTGTGGGGGTATAATGAGGAGATAGATGGGTATTCTTATGATCCTGAGAAAGCGAAGGAATTACTTGCTGAAGCAGGGCTTGAAGGTGGTTTCACTACAGAATTATGGGCAATGAGCAATCCGCGGCCTTATATGCCACAACCGTTAAAGATAGCAGAAGCCATTCAATCTGACTTAGCAGAAGTTGGAGTGGAAATTGATATTAATACGTACGAATGGGCAACGTACCTTGATAAAACAAGTAATGGGGAGCATGATATGGCATTGTTTGGATGGACTGGCGTAATGGCTGATCCGGATAACTTCCTTTTCCCTAACTTAAGTAAAACAAATGCTACAAAGCCAGCAAATAATCGTGCTTTTTATAAGAACGAGGAGTTTACAAATCTATTATTAAAAGCGAGAACAACGTTTGATGAAGAAGAGCGAATCCAACTCTATAAAGAAGCTCAGGAAATTTTCTATGATGATGCTCCGTGGGCATTGATTGGACATACGACACCTCCACTTGCTAAGAAAGAGTATGTGAAAGGGTTTGTTGCTCATCCAATGAGTGATGATGCGTTCTGGGACGTTTACTTAACGAATTAAAGAACACGATACACCCCTGTTCAAGTAATGAGGGGGTGTATTTATAAATTGAAACGATAGGTTCTATAGTCGAATAGAAGGGGAAATCATATGTATACCTTATTAAAAGATTTATGCGATACGATTGGTCCATCTGGATATGAACAGGACATCCAAAGAAAGATTCTAGCTTTAGTAAAGGATTATGTTGATGAATATCATGTTGATTCGATTGGTAATTTAATTGTGAAGGTAAATGCTACTAATTCTCATTTTCCTTCACTTTTAATGGCGGCCCATTCAGATGAGATTGGGTTTGTAGTGAAAAAGATTGAGAAAAATGGTCTAATCCGTTTTGAGAAAGTAGGGGGATTTGATGATCGAGTCCTATTATCTCAGCCTGTTATGATTAAGTCTGAATATGGACCAGTTCATGGAGTTATCGGAACGATTTCTGCGCATTACGTGAAATGGGATGACCCGGGTCGTGTTAGTAATCATAGAGAATTATACATTGATATTGGTGGGTTAAATGATGAAGAAGTTTTAAGCATGGGGATCAAGGTAGGTCAACCAATTAGCTATGGAACGGAACTAAAGAAAGTAGGAACAGAGCATTCTCCGAAAGTGATGGGAAAAGCGTTAGATGACCGGGCGGGATCTGTTTTACTTATAGATTTAATTCATCAATTGATTGAGAAATCCTATGAACATGGAGATCTTTACATGGCCTTTACCGTTCAAGAAGAAGTTGGTTTAAGAGGTGCTTCCGTAGTGGCGGCTAGTATGAAGCCTGACTATGCATTAGCGATTGATACCACACCAACAAGTGATACAAATGATGTGCTAATGACTGGGACTAGAGTAGTAGGGGGAGGTCCATGTGTGAAATTAGCAGACAAATCATTGATTTCCCATCCCCTCATTAGTCAGCACCTTATAAAAGTTGCAAATGAAAGAAGCATACCCTACCAAGAAGAGATTTTTATGGGCATTGGGACTGATGCAGGTGCGATTCATATAACTGGTGAAGGGGTGGCGACAGGAGCTTTGTCTATTCCATCACGTTACACTCATTCTCCTCATGAAATGGTCGATTTAAACGATTTGACGAATTCTAGAGATTTATTGCTTCATTTTATAACGTCATTAGATCAGTTAAAAGGTAGAAATTTCTTGGATACTTAATGAGAATTATATTTCGAGTAATCGGAGGGTGTTCTTACTGTTTAAACGCTTTGTCGTAGCAGTAGGTAACCTCCTTTTTCTTTGCATTCTAAAAGAGTTAGTTAAAATCCGCTACTTAGGTAAATGACTAATCATTTCTTTTTTTGTTGTACATATGATAGAAGCAATACAGTCAATAATGAAGGAGACTATGGTTTTCTTCATTTTTTTAGGCTCTTTTCTAAAAGATTGTTGTTTTTGAAAGAGTTTTTTGTGTGAAAAACTACACTTAGCTGATTGGAGCGGAAGGTGCTCGACTCCTGCAGGCTCAACGCCCGCTCCAAGAAAAGTGAGCATTCTGAAGCATTAACCATTACTCTTATAGCAACAATCTCTAAGAAAACAGTTTTTTAATTATAAATATCTGTTTCACACAAAAGATGTAGGATATTTCAAAAAGGGTGTGGAGATGAGTATGTCAATTGGCGAGAGTGAGTTAAGTTTAACGGAACTTCTTGAGAAGTGGAATGACTCGATTCAAGATTATCATTCCGAACTCGTATCTCTTATGGGTGAGGATGAAGAAACAGTGGACTCCCAAAAGCCTAATAACCAAATTCTTCACGTTCCTAGAGATTTTCCAACAATCGGAGAAGCGGTGGATCAAGCATCAGCTGGAGACACAATTTTATTAGCAAATGGTACGTATCATGAGAGTGTTTCTAATCCTTCTACCAAACCATCTCTCCGATTCATTGCGAACGGTAAGGATGTTATTTTAAATGGAAAAGGAGAGCTAGATACAGGATTTACGTTAATGGCGAATAATATAGAGATAAGCGGAATTCAGATCCGAGACTATGTAGAAGCGGGAATTGAAGTGACAGGAGTATACGGAATTAAACTCATCCAAAATACGATTCACACCGTAACAAAGGGTCACGGAATCCAGCTGAATAAGGGGACATTCTCTAACTTAATTTGGAAGAATAAAGTCTCTCATGCTCATAAGGATGGAATAAATCTTCAGTCGAAAAACGTTTGGGTTGTTGCTAATGAGTTTAGTCATAATGGACAAAATGGAATTAGAATCAGTACGATTGGAAATCACATTGTTGGAAATGAGATTCGAAGTAATATAGAGAGCGGCATACTAGAGGATGAAGGCTTTAACCTCGTTTATGATAATGAGATTGTTAGGAATGGTAAAGAAGGGATCAACTTACCAACAAAACTTGGAGGGTCCTTATCTTTAAGCAATCAGATCGAGAAAAATAAAGGCAATGGCTTGGTAGTTCAAACTCCTGGGAACCTAGTTGTCGATAATCGGTTTGTAAGCAACTCCTTCTCAGGTGTTCTTGTTGAGAGTATGCTTAATGTCATTGAGCTAAATAAACTTATAGAAAATAAGAATGGTCTCGTAATGAAGGAGAAAGCGACTAGAAACCTCATCTTCCAGAACTTATTTAGAAGTAATAAAGATAATGATCTAGTGGTTGCGGATTCAAACAATACAATCCTTCAGAATCCTCATGTAAAAAACGGTTCTGCTTCTGATGAGAATGTAATCGTTGTTCCGAAAGACTTTCCTACAATCTCTGCAGCTGTGAATAACGCTTCTACTGGAGATACTATCCTAGTCAATAATGGCCTCTATCAGGAAGAAGTTATTGTTCCCATTTCTAAATCTGGCATCCGCTTGATTGCCAATGGTAATAAAGTGATTCTAGATGGAAAAGGGAAGCTGAATACTGCTTTTGAACTTTCCGCCAATATCTTACTTATACAGGGATTTATCATTCGAAATTATGTTCAAACAGGTATATCTGTAAAAGGCATTGGCATATCAATGGTTAAAAACACGATAAGGAATATTACAGCTGGAAACGGAATCGAATTGTCATTAGCATTCTCAACCTTAATGTGGAAAAATAAAATCATCGACGCACGTGAAGATGGTATCAGAATAACGGCAATGAACAACTGGATTATAGACAACGATATTTTTTCTAACGGAGGAAATGGAATTCAATTTATAGGAAACACAACTGTTGGAAGTACCGTTACAAGAAATCGAATAAAATCGAATGCGATTAATGGCATCGCTGATAATGCCGGTTTTAACTTCATTTACAACAATGAAATGAGTCAAAATGGTAGTAACGGAATGTATGAAATAGCTGGGCTTGGCTCTGGTGCTATTATTGACAATCGAATACTATCAAACACTAGGGGAGTAAGGTTAGATAGTGTAGGGAATCATGTAGCCGGTAATAAAGTACAATTTCATTCAAGAGGCGGAATACTTGTTCACACTGAATTCAATAACGTTGAGGATAACAAGAGCTCAATTAACCAATACAACGGTATTTACTTAACAGATGCAGCAAGCAACAATCTACTACTCAGAAATGAACTGTTTCGAAATACACCTTATGATATTAAGGCAGACAATAGGGATAACGATTTTATCCTCAATGCTTGTTTTAAAAGTGATCCACCAGATATTTGTGGGTAAGAGGACTTACATTAAAAAGCAAAAAGCATGAGGGCACTCTGCCTCAATGCTTTTTTTCAATAAAATGATTTATTCGGTGATACCTACAGAATCAAAACCGCCTGTAGCAGCTTCAACTTCCGAACTACCCTCACCATAAAGGTCAACAGCGGACTGAATAATCGCTTGACGCGCATTACTGAAGTCTGAAGTTGGCGTCAAATATTGTGTTAGCGCACGATAGTAAATCTTCCCAAGCTTTTCACGCCCAATGTCCTGAGCTGTTAAATAAGCGGCATGATTAATGATAGAGGAGTTAATATGCACGCCTCCGTTATCTAAATTTCCAGGCAAATCATAGAATTCATCCATATGGGAAGGATACATTCCTTCACCGTTACCATATGGTGCATACTTAGATCCAACAGGGTACTTACTAGGATCACTTAAGCTCCTTAACGATTCTCTGCCATTTGCGACAGCGTCAGGAGCCATAATATCTTCTCCTATTTCCCAGTCAGAATCGTCGATTAAAGCCCCGAAAATATCTGAGAATGCTTCATTTAGTGCACCTGATTGAAATTTGTAGATCAAATTTGCTGAATTAGACGTCACTCCATGCGTCATTTCATGTGCGGCTACATCTAAGCTAGCTGATAATGGGATGAAAAATTCTCCATCACCGTCGCCATAAACCATATACTTACCAGTCCAGAAAGCATTGTTGTAGTTTTCTCCGAAGTGAACGACTGATTGTATTGGCATACCGTTATCATCAAGAGAATTGCGCCCATGCTCGTCTAGATAATAGTCATACACCTGTTCTGAATTATAATGAGCATCTACTGCAGGTCGATCGTAATCTGATTTAAATGATGCACTCTTGTTTGAGAATAGATTAATCTCACCATTCTCATTCGAGTAGTCGTAGGTTAAAATCCCTTCTAAGCCCTCATGACTAAAATCAGCTAATTGAAAAGTCGTTCCTTCATTCTCAGCTTTGCTTTTTGTGATATGAAGTAGGCGATGATCACCTAATACACCAGTACCTGAGCCGTGTTGTGTTTTGAATTGGTTTGCGTCCATAATCGCATTGTACTTATCAATAACGTTACCTGATTGTGCATCAACAAACACGAACCAGTTACCAGGCTCATCTCCCAGAAAGTTTACATTCACTTTATAAGCTAAATGATTTTGCCCTTCAAATGGATAAATGACAAGCTCAGATGTTGGAAGCTGATCTAATTTGTTCGGCGCATTTACGGAAGATGTTGCTGCTTCCAGAGCTTTTTCTGAAGATACAGCTGGAGTTGTATCTAGCTCGCTTTCTTCTATTTGAGTATTATATACACCATTTACGACTGTAACTTCATCGTTTGCATTGTAATGAACAATAACTTCTGCACCTTCAACAGGTATACCGTTTTTTGTTTGGTTAAAGCGAACGTGGGTCATCCCAATCTCATCTTTAACGGATTTGTCCACTTTAAGTTCGGCTTTCGGTTTCTTAATTTTGACCTTATCTTTATTTTCTTCAAGATAGTTAAGTGCATCATTAGAAGTAGCGGACTGACGTTTGGCATGCTTTTCCTTAACAAATAGTGGAACGTTAGCGTTCTCGTTCCATTTCTTAACTTCATGCTTTTCTATTTGATGATCAGGCTGAACGGCCAGTACATTGTTATATGGCAGTGAAGCAGAAAGTAGTGCGGTTGTTACAACAAGTGGTGCAATAATTTTTCTTTTCAAATAAAACCCTCCTAAATGTAATCTATTTACAATTATAGAGGGGATAAAGTCTTAGTTCATGAGTATTTGTAATTATCTTAAAATATGAAATAATGGAAAATTAAGACTAAAGTACTGTGTAAATGAATGGAAAAGAAGTTATGAAAGGGAATTGGTTGATATGATAGAAGGTAAAGGTACTAGGCTGATAGATTTAAGCTTAGTCCCATAGTAGTTCGAATAAAGATAAAAAGAATAGGGAATTTGTATGTCTATACATGATTTTAGGAATTCAATCGACCTATTCTTAAAAGAAATTACCTGATAAGGTAAAGTAATGCGTAAGCACCTATTCAGAATCTTGAATAGATGTTTTTTATGTTGCAATTACTGTTTCATGAAGCTTTCTATGCTAAACTTTGATAAGATGTGTCATAGTGAAATTACTACTACGATTTACTAATCGATAGTTTAGGTGGGATAAATAACAACATGAATATACTTCTAACTGGTGCGACAGGTTTTGTAGGAAAGCAATTGACGATCAGGTTATTAAGTGAAGGACATACGGTCTATGCTCTCGCACGAAATGAGCGAAAAGCTGCTAATTTAATTAAATCTATGTCAGCCGAACTACAAAGTAAATTATTCATTATTGAAGGTAATATTATGATGGATCATGCTGGAGTTTCAAACGATAATATAGCTGGATTAAAAGGCACGATTGATACGGTATATCATATCGCTGCGTATCTGTCGTTTGATGATAGTGAAAAGGAAAAAACTTTTGATATAAATGTGAATGGAACAAGAAATATATTAGAATTTGCGAGGGATATCCAAGCTAAGAACTTCTACCATGTTAGTACAGCTTATACACTTGGTGATCAACTGTATGCTAGTGAAACTCTTCATTCTGTTGATAATGGTTTCGTTAATTATTATGAACAAAGCAAATGTCATGCAGAACATCTTGTATTTGAATATGAAGATCATTTCAACGTTTCGATCTTCAGACCGTCGATTATAATCGGTGACTCAAGAACAGGGGAAGCTGAGACAACTTTTGCTTTATATGGCGTTATCAGAAGCTTTGAGATTATGAAGAAGAGGATGGAACGTAAAAAGGAAATCCCTTCTAATAGAGTTAAATTCTTATGTGCTCAAGATACAGCACAAAATCTAGTTCCGGTGGATTATGTCGTAGATGTATTAGTAGCTGGACTGGAGAATTCTAAGAATAAGGAAATCTATCATATTACGAATTCTCAACCACCAACGAATCAACTCGTTTTTGAGACTATAAAATCAGAGCTTGATTTCAATCAGGTGGAACTGGTGTCTACTAATTATGATGGAGAATTAACAGAGCAAGAAATGAAATTCAATGAACCAATGAAAGTTTTCCATCAATACCTGGATAAAACCTTAACATTTGATGATACCAATACAAGACAACTGTTGAATGAAAGTAATGTCCAACCACTCGATCTAAACGAAGATGTACTGAGAACAATCATTTCTGGGAGTAAGTAAGTGCCTGTCACCACCCGGTATTTGTAAGAATATGTCGAATGGTTCTTCATAGTATGAGAAAAAGCTACGGCCCCTAGAGGTCGTAGCTTTTTCTCGTTATTTGTATCTCGTTTATTTTGTTGATGTCGAAAAACGATTATAGATCACTAACACAATAACAAGGACTAGTAGAAATACACCAATTAATATTCCAATCAATAATTGAAAAGAGGACGAAGTTGTTGCAGTATCCTCTGTTACCATAGGTTGGAATGCGGCCGTCTCAGTGTCAGAGAATAGCTTCAGGTTCTCTGCTTTATCTTTAATGGTACTGTTCTCTGCACCCATCGAGAGAAACAATTGATTGATGGTAGGTTCAGGATCGAATGTTTTCTCTCCGTTAAATGCAATGGTTTTTTGATCTTCTGAAATCTCTCCCATTTCTTTGCTCGAAGTGTCATGAATGAAGTCGGTATTTTTCTTGAACTTGTTTTTCTGGTATTCATTCGGTAAAAGCTCGTTAATGTTCGTATTCGCTTCTACTGCTACAGGAACAAGATGGCAGCAGAGAAAGACCAGGGTGATGAGGCTGATGAGCTTACGCTTCATGAGCCTCACCCTCTTTAATTTGCGTCAATGATGATCGTTTGCTTAACGCATATTGAAGGATAATCAGGACGATCAAAACGGCGGTTAGAATCATGGCGCCCTCTGTAAAGAGAGTTTGCGTGCTGTTCTGAATCGACATATATACTCTCGACATTGGATCAGTAAAGCTAAAGTTTGGTGTTGATAGGGCTAGTAGTGGTGTCACAAATAGGGCAACAAGGCCAACTGTAACAAACCATCCTATTAAATGATGTCCCATGAAGGCAACTCGGATTAAGCCTGAACAACTTAGTAATAGTAAAATAGTGAAAATTGTCCATTCTAGCGATCGATCGTTCCCTAATGGATAGATTGATAAGCTGTATAAGCTTATAACAAGACCTACGATACTTGTAAGCATTAAGAATAGAATGGTTTGTAGCCACCAAGGTCCATGTTGGAAATAGTAGCTTGCATAACCAATTAACAAGCTGCTTAAGAGAATAACGAATAAGATAACAACCGGTGGAAGATTGGTGTCTTTCTTATCTGTAAACACGCTTCCTGTCACGTCGATAGGAGTGGCAAGGAAATCGTAGACGTAATCATTCGATTGTCCATCTACGAACGCATTGCCCATCACGTTAAAGACATCATCTCGAATCATAAGCGTGGATGCTACGTTGTTATCCCATTTATTGTTAAGCGTGTTCGCATCGGTTTGCACTTCCGCTACTCGAGATTGGAGTTCATCCGTATATGTTAGAATTTCAGATTGACTGTTTTCTACGGAATCCATCCATTCATACAGGGAACTCATTTGGCTTTTGATTTGGTCATGATTACTGATGATTTGTGTCCCACCCTGTGTTGTTTCATCAGGTGCCTGCTGCTCTGATTGTTGCATTTGAGTGAGAACATTGCCTGCTTCTTCTTCAATTCCATTCAAGCTTTCTAGTAGTTCCGCTTGTTGTGTGTCTAAGACGTTCTTATAGTCTGCTAGAAATACAGTGAAATCATCTTGTAAGGTGGTAAGGGCGTCGCTCGTTTTCGGCACCTGTGTACCAACAGCATCCCACTGACCTTTTTCTTCACTTGTAAGTTCTAACATGCTATTCACTTCTTCGCGAAGATCATTGTCTTGAAGAACGGTTTCTTTCACATCATTTTTGGAAAGCATGCCATTCAGCGTTGCTTCGTAACGATCAAGGTAAGCGTAGTACTGTAGAACATCCGTTAAGTTAGCACCTTTGATCGGACGCTGGAAATAGACTGATAGCTTATCTTTTCTTGCTTGAGATAGGGCAGGTGATGCTAAGATTGCATTTTCCTTCTCATTAATACCTGACGAGATACGATAAATCTTATCAGATACCATCACTAGTAAATCTTTTAGCTCAGTGTTTGAATCTTTTAGAACCTCTACCTGTTCACTTAGTGTCTCTTTCTGAGTCGTGAGCTTATCATTTTCTTTTGTTAGCTCATCAACTTTTTTAGTGAGTTCACCAATTTGTTCGAGTAGGCTTTTATTTTCTTCTGTCAGCGTCTCAACTAGCTTCTTCAGTTCTTCTAGATCACCGTCAAGAGGATTGTCGCCATCTTCTTTCGCTAGAAGTTGCTGTTCTGTTTGTTCAATTCGATCTTTAAGGGTTACTAAATTTGTAGAAGCCTTCTCAAGATCTTCAACTTTTGGTTCCTCAAGGGCAGTTAATGTTTCTTGTAATGTCAAAATCTCTTGTGCAATGGCTAACAACTCATTCCGTTCCGCACTTAAATCCACTGGAGTAGAACCCTTTTTATCTCCATCTTCTTCTATAACAGGTGGCTCTTCATCCTGTAAGCTTTTAAGAAGTTGATTCAGATCCTTAATTGAATCCTCTTCTTCGGATGGGTCTTCAGGGTTAGATGGTTCTTCTGGATCTGCAGGAACCTCTGGAAGTTCAGGATCATCAGGAATAACGATATCGTCTCCATCTCCCAATTTGTTGCTTAGCGATGCGATTTCACCTTCGAGATTATTCAGAACCATTGAATCTTTTAGCTGTTGGTAATAGTTTATAATCCGATCCTGCAAGGTATAGAAATCGTCGACTTGGCGCTCGACCTGGTTATAACGTAGTTCTTTCAGTCCTGAAAACATCTGTTGCTGTTCAAGCAATTGATTTTCCATTTGCGACATGTTTTGAAGTACGCTCTCAGATTCACCTTCAAATAACTCTTTATTGTTCATGAACATGGGCTGAGGCATTTCTGTAGCTTGGGAAATCGAGTCTACTGAATCAGCTTGAACTTGCTCCAGTACTTCTTGTTGCTTTTGTTGATACTCGCGATAGTCATTTGTAGAGGTTACAAAGTTAGCGAGGTTTTCTTGGAAACCTTCCATTGTATCAGCTTGAACTGCTGCACGCTCCTCAGCACTTTCTGAAGAAGATTGAAGAGTAGCGAGCATGGAGACTTGCTGCTCCATTTGATCTGCAAGGTTTTTAGAACTTGGTGTGTAGAAAGAGAGCATCGTCTGCTGGAATGCTTTCTCTTTCTCTACGATTTGATCAAATTCTTCCTGGATATTTGCAAGATCATTTGAAACATAGTTCCAATAGAGAGAAGACATCTTTGTATTGACTCGGTTCGTCGCTTGTTCGATTTCGAGTAATACTTTCTCTTTATTGATGGCATTTAGCTGGTTCTGAACAGTAAATTCTAGCTTTGTTTGTTCAGGTTGATTTTCATCATACGTCAATATTTTCTGGGAGAATGTAGATGGAATATAGACGATCGCATCATACTTCTGGTTGTTTAATCCATTTTCTCCTGCACTGCGTCCAACGACTTCCCAGTTGTAGTTAGAATCAGATTTAAGTATAGAAGGGACGTCGTTCCCAAATTTAACTGATTCTTCGTCTTCTTTTGTTCCTGTATCCTCGTTCACGACTGCGATTGTTTTCGTGGCGCTTTCCTTCTTTTTCATTGGATTTTCTCCAATTGAAGTGAAGTAGACAAGAGGAAGAACCAGAATGATCGCTGTAACAAGAATTAATTTAAGGATGCTTTTCTTTTCATTCACGCATGTACCTTCCTTTCTATCTGAACAAGTGGAACCTGGATTTTTTGTGCGCTATCGCTTTGAACATAGTAAGCAAATCCAGCTTTAATATCAGGTTCTTTCCGGTCAAATGGCAGACTGATTAGTGTTTGATCTGATTTCTTCATAAGAAGAATGATTTGACGAACTTGTTTCAATTCGACCGTTAGCGGATCGTAACCTTTCGTCAATTCGTTGCTATTTCCCGAGGCAACAATACTTAGACCAAGGTGGCTATAGTTTTTAATTAGAGCCGTCATCCGATCCTGGTTAAGAGTCCCGAGTGTTTGTGAAAATCGTCCATAACCATCAATGAAGAGGAAGATTTTCGAGAATTCAGGTGGGGTTTGACCACTATTAATACTCTTATGATAGGTGACCTCTCTTGACTTAAATTCAGCTGTAACTTGTTCAAGCCACTGTTCGATTTGTTCTTTTGTTTCTAAATAAGTCGTATTTTCCTCATCTTTTAAATGGAAAAGTCCTCGATCGATTGAATCAAATACCGCAATATGATCGACTTCTTGCTGTAATGCTTGTTGAGTAAGAAGTCGCATGATATTTGTTTTACCTTTTTGCGCCTGTCCAAGTACAAGGCAATGGGAAGTCTGCGCAAAGGATAAGTAGACGGGCTTAACCGTTTCTTCATGCAATCCAATCGGGTAGTCATTAACTGATCGTGATGTTTGCATATACGAATGGAATGTTTCTAATGTAAGATCTGTCGGTAGCATTGGAATTGGCTCCGGTTTAGTAGCATCACGGTATTTCTCTTGAAGCGTTTGAACCTCTTCTTTCAGTGATGCAAGCTGCTCATAGTCATCCTCGCCTTCAGCTGGCAGAACAATTTGACCAAAGTATGTTTGTTCCTTCTTCATGATGGCCCTACCTGGAATCGCTTCTGGAGCAAACGGTAGTTTTCCAAGAACAGTGTATGCTTCAGAGCTATCGAGTAAATAATGGACGATCTTTGTTTTAAGATTATTCATGAGAGCCTGACGAACTGAATTCATACGCGTAGCACTTAGAATTACATAGATTCCAAGTGACTGACCGTCTCGTGCAAATTGAGTGAAGATTGGATCGAGATCCATTAGTTCCTCTTTCACGAGATCATAGTTATCGATCGTAATATATAGAAGAGGAAGAGGCTTGTTATTCATTCGGTTGTACATAGTAATTGAACTAACTTCCTCGCGCTGGAAGAGTCGCTTCCGCTTCGTAAATTCTTCTTGAATGTATTTCAGTAATTTATTCAGTTTCCGCTCCTCATCAATTAAGAAATAATCTGCCGTATGAGGTAAATTCTTTATTGATAATAAGCCACCGTTACCGAAATCGAGTACATAAAATTGAGCTTCTTCAGGTGTGTTTGTTGATGCGATTCCCATTAGTAGCGTCAGGATTGTTTGCGTCTTTCCGAAACCTGACGATCCAAATACACCAACGTTTCCATCCTTTATTAGTTCGTATTCATAAGGAGACTGTGCTTGCTTTTCTGGTTCATCCAGTAGGGCAAAAGTGATTTTCTTATGATCTGATACGTATTGATGACGATACAACCGTTTTTCTAATGGTGGTAGCCATGGACTTGGTAAGCGATTCAGACCAAGCTCTTGCTGCACATCGACGATTTTATCGACAATCACTTCAATTTCGCTTTGTTTCTTTTTCTTGCTTTCCTTAGATGAAGAAAGCTCTGACAGTGGAACAAGACCGAGGTCAGTAACAAGGGCCACTTCATCCTCCATGTCTGAGGTGTCTTCCATATATGTCGCTCGACTATAAGCAGATTGGAATAAATCATACACCTCGTTATTCCCAACCTGTAAGTAAGCGCGACCTGTGACTGTTAGCGAGGCGGCATCGCCATTCTTTAGAATCTCACGACTATCTTCAACGTTTTGAACTTTAAGAGCGACGCGGAAACGAGCGTTACTCCAAATCTGATTGTCAATGACACCACCAGGTTTTTGTGTAGCAAGAATAAGATGGACACCAAGACTTCGACCAATTCGAGCAGCACTGACTAGTTCTTTAATAAATTCTGGCTCCTCTGTTTTTAATTCAGCAAATTCATCTGATATTAAAAAGAGGTGAGGCATTGGTTCGGCAGCTACGCCACTTTTGTATAGCAATGTGTAGTCATTAATATGACTCACTTCGTACTGATCAAAAATCGTTTGTCTTTTCTTTAATTCACTTTTAATGGAAGCGAGTGCGCGCGTACTAAAGTTCTCGCTACCTTCAATATTCGTGATCGTTCCTAAAAGGTGAGGAATTTGTTTAAACGGTTGTGCCATTCCTCCACCTTTATAATCAATCAACAGAAAAGCCACTTCATGTGGGTGGTAGTGGACAGCTAGTGAAAGGATATAGGTTTGTAGAAATTCACTTTTACCTGACCCGGTTGTACCTGCAAGCAATCCGTGAGGACCGTGAGCTTTCTCATGGAGGTTTAGTTCAACAACATCCTGCCGTCCTTTAAGTCCTACTGGTGCTGCAAGTGATTTCGATGATTGATTCGTTACCCAGTTATGTGAGATCGGCAATTCATTAATATCCTCCATATCTAACATCTGCAGAAAGGATACTTTATCAGGAATGGAATTCGTAATGCCTCGCTGGTGATTTAATGTGCGTAGCATTCGAGAGAACTGTTCATTATCACTTTGTTTGTGCTCATCAAGTTCAAATGAGATTTGGGAGGCTTTCTTCTCTTGGATGAGAATATCGCCTTCGTTTTTGTTAATATAGCGGATTAGAGTATGAATATTATCTGATAGACTCTCTTTGGCTTCTGCAACGAAGATTGTTGAGAGGCCAAGATGGGTATGTTCATTTTCTAAGTACTCTAGAATCACGTGGTCCGATATCAAGTTGTGATTTGAAATGATAAAGACGTAATGCGGAGCAAACCGTATCTTTTCTTTATCTTCTTCTAGATCACGTTCTCTGATCATTTCATAGATCGAAGAGAGAAGCTGATCTCGCGTTTGTTCATTATAAATAAATCCTCTAGAGAATGAGTTGGGCATTTGGAAGTGCGGTAACCATTTCATCCATTCCCAATTGGCGTATTCATCTTCATGAAATATATAAACAAACCTAACGTCGTGATAGCTATGAAAGAAGGCTAATTGCCCGATGATTTGATGAAGTTCATTTTTCACTACTGTTTCTTTTCCGATTAAGCCTATCGCACCTTGGAATAGATTTGCGGTAATAGGAAGGGAATGCAGTTCATTGTAGACTTGTTTAAGATTCTGAGATTCTTCTAAAAGTTCATCCATTTCTCGGGTTGACATATCTGCTGAATTGACCGATATATTATAGCTTGCTGGTACCGTTCCCGTTCCTAAACGAAATTGAAGGAAGTCAGGACTATCAAAACTTCGCTCCCATAAACGGTCTGAAACTTGTTCCGTTAAATATTTCATTCGTTCAAAAGAAGGGAAGTGGAACGTTAGCACTTTGCGCTGTTTTTGAGCTAATTCGTGCAGTTCATGGCGTTTATCCTCAAGGTATCTTTTGTAGATCCTCTTCTTCCTTGCTTTTGATTTCTTTTGATGACTTTTATCTTTGAAATATTGCACAGTAGATGTGACGAGTGTTGTTGTAAACATCACCACAGAAATTAGAATGAAAATCCCTCTAGGAATAAGAAGTGCTACTAACCCCATGACAATTAACATCATTAAAGGAGGGAGGATAATAATCCATAGACTTCGATTGTTTCTTTCTGACTCTTGCGTTGGAAATGATAAATCAATCTTATCCTCTGGTAATTCATACATCATTCTTGGCGTTCTACGATAGTTTGGGTATTTCTTCTTCATTTCAGATGTCGGAATGATTGCTTCTGGTAAAGATGTTTGAAATTCTACGGGACAGGTTATTTCAATCATATCGTCTGCAATGAGAGTGAACGTCAACATCCGAAGGAAAATGATATCGCCAATCATCAATTTGGTGCTTCTAGTTAGTAGAGATCCATTTACATATACAGGTGTATGACCTGAAGGTTTGAGCGTCCAGTGCTTACTCTCGCGCATTAGCGCTAATCCTTCGTTCTCTGTAAGAGTTTCGAGTTCAACATGGTTTTCAGTTGAAGATCTACCAACGGTAATCTCCTCATGAGCTCCAATATAATAGGATTTCTTCTGAGATTGAGATGTTAACATGACAGCTACATCCTCAGAACCTAGTTGAAAGGAAATACGTTCATTTAGAGACAATGCAACGACTTTTTCATCTTGGTCGCTTATATAATAGCTGTCTTTTTTAAATGCAATCGTTACACGTTCCATCTGGTCTGAGGGGCTCGTTATGGAATCATTCATACTTGTTCCGATTGTAATTTGACTTGAACTTTGGTCAAGGTCAACTCGTTGATAGGTATCTCGAAAGAAGGCCCATAATTGCTCCATTTTTCCACCTCCAATCTATTTGTCATCTTTCTTCTGATCATTTTGCTTTTTCTCATCTTCTTTTTGATTATCCTGCGTTGTCTCTTCTTGCGGCTGTTTTTCTTGCTTTTCGTTAAGTTCTCTTTCATATTCTTCAAACTCTTGCTCTAGGTCATTAATCATCTGTTGTTTCTTTTCACTTTCAAGATCTGAATCTGCTTTGACTTGTTCCTTACGCTTCAGAATGCCATACATTAATAAGTCGCGATCTTCTAAATAACGTGCGACTTCAAGTGCTTGTTCCGCTTCACCCCGTCCAATATGAATCCAATATTCATAATACCTTGGATCAGATTGAAGTGAGATCGTATTCCGAACACTTTCTTTTTGCTCATCTGTAAGTGATTCATTAATGATGTAGGAGAGGGCAAGCTGATATTGTGTCACTTTTGGAATGTCGTCAATGTCATAAGGTTCAAGGGAGTTCACAACTTCACTATACTCATTTGTCAAAAAGTTCTCCTGCGCCTGTACGATGTTTTCTTGTTTTGGTTGGAGAAGGAACAATGAATACAGAGAGTATAGTAATGTTGGTAGTAAGCAAATGGAGACGCCAAGTAGCACATAACGACTCGTTTTCCATTTCTTTTTATTTACTTTTACAAATTCTGAATCTTTCTTATGTAACGCTTCTATTCTCGAATGAATAATGGGCTGAAGCTCATTCAGTGTTTTTGCTTTTAGAACCTGCTTTAGCTCTGATGATAGTGTGAGTGTGTCAGAATAATAGAGATAATGTTCGAATGATTGCTCCGGATTCATCATAGCCGCAACGGCAGCCCGTGTTTCTTGGAGAATGCGTTCAGGATTATCTTCGTATGGAGGAAGGCTTTCCTTCACCCCAAAATGCAAGAAATGTGGCGTCAATCCCTGATCCATTACAAGGTTATCAGGACAAACAACTAAGTTAAGACGTGAGTAACGGTGATCTTTCACTTTCTGCACAAGTTGATAAGCACTTGCGAGGCGATCGCTTTCATTCATTTCTTTCAGTTTGGTTGAAAGAGGTGTTACCGAGGGTAAAAGCTCGTGTTGTATGCTTACCTCATCTTCATTCAGATCAATAGTTCTAGAGATTCCTGTATTGATTTGACTTAGAAAATGAACTTCTGACAGATCATTGAATTTGATTTTCTCTTTCTGGAACAGAAAGGTAATCGTATTTTTTTCTTTTACAATGTTCGCATCTATTTGTGTTTCAAGATAGGGTTTCACTTGATTCGACATGGTTGTGATCTCCTTCAGAGTATTTCAATTCGATCTCCGGACATGATACCAGCGTCGATTAAACGCTCATTAGCAGCTACGATTTTGTGTTTATTCACGAGCCGAACCCATTGGTTTTGATTAGGAGGAGTTTCAATTTGCTCAGTTTGGCAAACAATTTCAATGAGTTTCTTAACGGAGTGATAGTTTGAAAGTCTTAGGTCAATGAACTGACCTTTCTTATAGTGGCCGAGATCGACAGTTACTTCTATGTACATTTCGTTCACCTCATAAGGAAGGAGCGCTAAGTTAAGCGCTCCTGATCAATTCTTTATCTCTTATCCGCGAATTTGGTTTGCAATTTGTGCATCTGCATCTTCAAGAGAGTTAGCAGTGTTTCTAAGTTGTGTAGAAATCTCTTCTAGCAAATGTTGCATTTGCTGGAATGAAGGTTTCAGAGCTTCGTACTGCTCGCTAAATGCAACACTTGATTGACCTTCCCACATGTCGCGTAATTCATTAATCATCCCGTCTAAGTTTCCGATTTGCTCGCCAACTCTACCGGACTCTGTTGAATAACGATTGGACATTGCTACTAGTTCTTCTGGTGTTACGCGAATTTGACCTGCCATTTGTAACCACTCCTCATAATTAAATAATGTGCATATAAATATAAAAAATTCATTAGTCTTTCCTATATATAGTTAGCATATTTTGTAATAACTTGATAGGTATTGTATATAGAATGTCATAAAATGAAACTAATTGACCATGCCATAATACCTTTTGAATTCCTTTTTATTAACAGGAAAATGTAAAATATGGATTGATGGTATAAGATATTCCAATTTATAGAGTTCACTTATTTTCTAATAAAATCAATATAAATGTGGCGAATCTACATGTAATTTTCACCTTCACCACACCATTATTACCAAAATAAGGTATAATACTAACGAACTATGTTAGACAGGGGGAGAAAACAATGATCTTAAGTAGAGGCCAGAAGGTACCGATTACTAAAGGGAGAAGCGTATCGGAACTCGTTGTAACGCTAGAATGGCAAAACGATGATCAAACAATTGAAGTAGACGCGGCTGCGTTTCTATTAAATGAAGAAAATAAATGCAGTGGTGATGAAAGTTTCTTATTTTATGGGCAGCCGATCAGTGCTGATCAAAGTGTGAAGCAAATTAAACAAGGTGACAATCGAAATGAAACATACCTTTCATTAAAGAAGATATCGCCTGCTATTCAAAAAGTAGCCTTTACGTTAACAATCCATGAAGGGGAAGAAAGGGGCCAGAATTTTGGTCAAGTGTCCTCTTTATCGCTCCGCATTGCAGATAAAGTAACAGGAGAGAACCTGGTCACATTTACATTTGGTGAAGAGTTAACGAAGGAAACCGCAATTGTTGTCGGCGAACTGTATTTACATAAGGGAGATTGGAAGTTCAGTGCGGTTGGTAGTGGTTTCTTTGGAGGGCTAGCGGCGCTTTGTGAGAATTTCGGAATTGAAGTTGAGAGCAATGAGGACAAGAAAGAGCACCTTGAATTCATTCATAGCCCACCAGTGGCGGCAACACAGGAAGCGGTTGTACCATTAACGGTCACTCTGAAGAAAAAAGAAGCGATCTCTATTAGGAAGTCGGAGAAAGTGGTCGCTACGCTTGAATGGAAAAGTAAAAAAGATTTAGATCTCTACTGTTTCTATGTACTTAAAGATGGAACAGAAGGAAAAGTGTACTATCGGACTCCAGGTCATGCCCATAAAGAACCATATATAACGTTAGATGGAGATGCCAAAGGAGCAGGGAAAGAAACGATTATTGTACATAAACCGTCCGAGCTCACGTACGTTTTGTTTTCAGCGTATAGTGCGGTTTCGAATGGAATAGGCAGCTTTAAATCGATGAAAGCAAAAGCAGTCGTTGATAATCAAATGGGACAAAGAGTAACGTCACCACTGTTTGAAAACAACAAATTTGCCTATTGGGTTGCAATTGCTAAAATCGACTTTACTGATTTACATGATATGAGTGTCAGTCATGTGGAGAAGTATTCTAAGAGTGGTACGGAGAGATCGCCACTTTTGTATAACGATGGATCATTTGAAATGAATGTAGGGCCAATTGAGTTTAAGTAATCATTTACAGCTCGAAAAAGGATTAAAGTCGAAAACAGTACACGGACAAGTTAACGTGTGCTGTTTTTGTTTTGGGTAAATCATTCATTAGCATTGTATTCCAATTAACCTAGGTAAAATAGTCTATTCATAATGCAATCTATAAAGTTATTATTTGTTTTTGTTCTTTTTGCAGAACCAAAAAATAGGCTTCCCACCAAAAATCTGACACAATTGTAATATAACCCTCATGTAAATAGTAATATAGTACTATATTATGCAAAGGTTATAAAATCCGTATTAATCTGTCATATTTATGTAACCGACTTGTTATTGGACTAAAATCGCTGTGTTATATTTGCCTGTTATCATGTGGAACATGGGTGATTGAGAAAGAAACAAAACAACACCAATATTAAAAACTCTCAGGAGGAATGTATACATGGTAGCTCGTAAAAACATTGTAAGAAACGTGGTTACATCCACAGCACTAGCTGGAATGATGTTTGCTAGTCCGGTAGTTTCAGAGGCGGCACTAGGAGATCAAACACTTTCTTATGGTGAAAAACACGGCGACGTTGTCGAGTTACAGGATGTACTGTCAGCCAAAGGGTATTTCAACTATGATGAATCTACAGGATACTACGGATCAATTACTGAAGGTGCTGTAAAGCAATTCCAGAAAGATCACGGTCTTTCAGTTGACGGCATCGCAGGTCCAAATACATTTTCAGCAATTCAAAACGTAAATAATGGACAAGCTCAACGTACGCTAGTACAGGGTGACCGCGGTCATTCAGTATCAGCACTACAGGAAAAGCTTGGTGGATATTATAACTACTCAGTAGACGGAATTTATGGTCCTATTACTACACAAGCTGTACGTGCGTTCCAAGCTGACAATGGCCTAGCAGTAGATGGTATTGCTGGTAAAAACACATGGTCAGTATTGAATGGCGGAGCTGCACCAGCTAAAGCTTCTAATAAAGAAGAAGTGAAGACGACTGCTACAAACTCTAATTCCACTTCTGCTAAGCAATCAAACTCAGAAAGCAAATCTTCTGAGCAGAGTGGTAAAGAAATCAGCGTAGAAGCAACAGCTTATACAGCGTTTTGTACTGGTTGTTCAGGTGTAACAGCAACTGGTATTGATTTAAGAGCAAATCCAAATCAAAAAGTAATCGCTGTTGACCCTGATGTTATCCCACTTGGATCTAAAGTACATGTAGAAGGTTATGGTACAGCAATCGCTGGTGATACTGGCGGTGCTATCCAGGGAAATCGTATTGACCTATTCATGGCTGATCGCCAAGATGCACTAGACTTTGGTCGTAAGACATTAACTGTAACAGTTCTTAACTAGTAAAATAGTAAGTAACCGACTGCCTGATCATTGATCAGGCAGTTTTTTTGCGATTTCTAGTAAATGTGTTCGTAATCTACTAGAATCACCTAGTTTTCCGGGTGGTTTTTATGTTTTCTATCGTGTGATATAGTTTCAAAGGTTTGAATTTGTTGTGCACGAGAGGAGCCATTTTATGCGTAATACAATTATTCGGTGGAGCTTCTTTTTCATAGGTCTCGCCGTTCTCGGTCTTGGAATTGCCATGACGATTAAGGGAAAAGCTTTTGGAATAGGCCCCTGGGATGTATTTCATTATGGTTTATATAAACAGTTTGGATTAACAATAGGAACCTGGTCTATTATTACCGGTTTTATCCTACTGGGCTTCACTTCACTTTATACAAAAACGTATCCGAAGTTAGGCGCATTTTTGAATATGCTGCTTCTCGGAATGTTTATTGATTTATTTCTATATGTTCTACCTTCTCCAGAATCACTAGTTGTACAGGGGATTGTTTATGTTGTAGGTGTTATCGTCCTCGGATATGGCATTGGATTATATGTCACATCGGGGCTAGGAGCCGGTCCACGAGATGGGATTATGCTTCTCATTGTCGAGAAAACAGGGTGGCGCATTGATTGGGTTAGGAATGGAATTGAAGTTGTCGTCTTGTTGCTAGGATGGGCACTTGGTGGACCTGTTGGGGTCGGAAGTATTGTTATTGCCTTTATGCTTGGTAACATTCTTCGTTTTTCAATTCCACAATGCAAAACGATGCTTTCAGCTATGCTAACGTATCAACATCCAACTTCACCCAAAGAGTCTTCCTATTAATGAAGTAAAAGCTTGCCAGAGATGGTAAGCTTTTTTCTTTTGTCATTAATTTATGGCGCAAAAAATACTAAATCCCTCTCCAGTTTTGGAGAGGGATTATTTCGTGATTATGCTTTAATAATTTCCGCTTTAACTTCATGCTCTTTAATATAAGCAAGTGGAAGGAGTGTACTTTCGAAATCAAATGTATTCAATTCATTTTCGCTTGCAAGACGATTAGGATAATCAGGGTTAGCAAGTGCGCTTGTACCAAGGCTTACAAAGTCTGCATCTCTATGATCGATGAGCTCGCTTGCTTTATCCGGGTCACCAAGCTGACCATTTGCAATAATTGGTAAGCTACTAAATGCTTTCGCTGCTGCGGTTAAAGACTTTGTTCCTTCACCGAAAGCAGGTTGAGTAGCATCTGGGTCCGTAACGTGAATATAATCCAATCCTTGCTCAAGAGTAGAGAAGATCGTCTTCGCTGATTCTTCACCATTAGGCCATTTATAAGCAGGATCAGCGACTTTAATTTGAGAAAGGCGAATGCCTACAGTAAAGTCTTCTCCTACTTCATTTCTAACATCTTTAATTACTTCAACGATTAGTTTCAAGCGATTTTCGAGTGAACCACCGTACTCATCGTCGCGTTCATTTAGGTAATCAGTTAAGAATTGATCAAGTAGGTAGCCGTTCGCACCGTGTATTTCTACACCATCGAATCCTGCTTCTTTAGCATTGCGAGCTGCTTGAACAAAAGAGTGTCGAATTTCTTCAATTTCATCGAGCGTTAGTGCTCTCGGAACATCGAATGTACCTGAACCGCCATAGAAACCAAGCTGTTCACCTTTTGGTGGGATTGCTGACGGAGCTACAGTTACGTCAGTATAAGCATTCCCTTGACTTTGACCTCCTGCATGCATCAATTGAGCAATGATTGCTGTATCATAATCATGAACAGCAGAAACGACGTTTTTCCATGTTTCTACATGGTTTTTATTTGTAAGGCCAGGCTGATTTAAATACCCCTGGCTATATAATTCATCAGTATAGATGCCCTCTGTAATGACAGCACCAAAACCGCCTTTTGCAAATCGTTCATAATAATCACGCATTGTTGTTGTTGCGCTACCATCATCTGTTGCCGTAATTCTTGTCATTGGCGCAACGATAAAGCGATTGTTCAATGAAAGCTTTCCTAATTGGTTAGGTGTATATAAATTTTCATGTGCCATTGATCTCATCCCTTCTCTAAGTCATTACGGTACTCATTATAGGGGATACATTCCCATTAAACGAAGGTTATGCTCACCACAATAGGTTCCACATTTTTACACCCTTCATACATACCGAGTAAATCAGATAGATAATATTGTTGCTTTTAAAAGAATTTAAGTATTAAAAGCCACACTTCGCTGATTGGAGCGAAAGTTGCTCGACTCCTGAGGGACTAGCGGGACACCACAGGAGTGCTAGCGACGAGGAGGCTCAAGCGTCCCGCATCAAGGAAAGCGAGCATCCTGTAGCGAAAATCATCTGTTTTCTAGCAACATTGTCTACGAAAAAAGCCTAAAAAAAGATAACTCCATAAAAAGGAGTTATCTCTGAAAAATTTTATCGAATTTGACCTGTACCTGTCATGCAATACTTGATAGTTGTAAGAGCTGGTAATCCCATTGGCCCTCTAGCATGAAGCTTTTGTGTAGAAATACCAATCTCTGCACCAAAGCCTAATGCAGATCCGTCAGTAAAACGAGTAGAAGCATTGTGATAAACTGCTGCAGCATCTACAAGATTACGGAAAAGTGAAGCTGATTTAGCATCTTCTGTAATGATTGCTTCAGAGTGCTTTGTGCCATACATTTCAATATGGTCAATCGCTTCTTGAGTATTGTTTACTGTTTTAATTGCAATCTCAAGACCAAGATATTCGTTGCTCCAGTCATCTTCATCTGCTGGTACTGCATCTTTAAACGTGTTCACAATGTGATCATCACCATGCACTTTAATGTTGTGATCAGCAAGTGATCTTTCTAGAAGGTCTTTGTTCTCTTCAAGCCACTTATGATGCACGATAAGTGTTTCTGCCGCATTACATACAGCAGGACGATCAGTCTTTGCATTAATAAGAATATTAATCGCTTTTTCTGGTTCAGCTGTTTCATCGAAATAGATATGGCAGTTCCCAACTCCTGTTTCAAGCACGGGTACAGTTGCATTGTTAACAACAGTGTTGATAAGCGCTCCGCCACCTCGAGGAATGAGTACGTCGATATGCTCTTTCATAGTGAAAAGCTGACTTGTTGCTTCACGATCAGTCGTTGCGATTAACTGAACGGCTTCAGCAGAAATTTTTGTTTTTGGAAGTGCTTCGTGAATGACGCGTACAATGCCTTTATTGGAATTAAGCGCATTCGAACCACCTTTAAGCACGATCGCGTTACCAGACTTCAATGCTAGACCAGTTGCATCTACTGTTACGTTTGGACGAGCTTCATAGATCATACCAATAACACCAAGAGGTACGCGTACTTGTTCAACCTGCATGCCATTATCAAGGTTCCAGTCGGAAATAACTTCTCCTACAGGGTCTTCAAGCTCTGCAACTTCACGAAGACCATTTGCGAAATCTTTTACACGCTCTTCAGTCAAGCGAAGACGATCCATAAACGCTTCAGTGAATCCTTTCTCTGTACCGCGATCTAAATCTTTTTTGTTTTCGTTAAGAATAAACTCTGTTTCTTTTTCAAGTTCATCTGCAATAATGAGTAAAGCCTCATTCTTTTCTTCCGTTGTTAGTAGGGAAAGAGATTTAGAAGCTACCTGTGCTTTCTTTGCTTGTTCCTTTACATTGACTGTACGATCTAGAGTAGTCATCAAACGCCTCCTATATTTTTTCTTCTATTTTAAATCATTTTAGTGGCTAGTAAAATTTCTTTGCATTAACAAACGAATAGAGGGAGTGATTGTCCCCCCTCTGACGTCGTTTTATGATCCGAGTGGAATAGCTAATTGATCGTGGTAAACAAAGTCATTAATATGAACAGCTTCTTTAACTGAGGTATCAATGAGTTCCGAAATTTCATCTGTTGATAATCCTTTGATCATCTTCAGATGCTTGGAAGAATAGTTTGTTACGCCAATTCCAATGTCTTCTCCATCCATATCAGTGAGTTTTACAACTGCACCTGGTTTGAAGTGTCCGTGTACATAATGAACACCTTTTGGTTGTAGGCTTCGTTCATGTTCGGAAATTTCTGAGCTTGCTTTATCTGTTACAATAACTTCGCCTTCAGGACCAGAGTTAAATGCAATCCACTGTTTCTTGTTATCAAGTTCTGCTTGTCCTTCAGGTGTAAAGTACGTTCCTTTTGCTGTTTCGTGTACTGCATCATAAATAATGCCTTTTGTTGTTGCATTACCAAGGAAAGATGGCGTACCTGAAGCCATCGCTATTTTGACAGCATCGATTTTGGATCTCATGCCTCCTGTACCTACTGAGCTTCCGGGCTCACCAGCTGAATCTTCAATTTCAGGTGTAATTTCTGTTACGTGCTCGAGTAGCTTAGCATCAGGATTATTTCTTGGATCATCATCATATAAACCATCTATATCAGATAGAATAATGAGTTGATCTGCACTTACAAGCGCTCCAACTTTTGCTGAAAGTGTATCATTATCTCCAAATTTCAATCGTTCTACAGTTACAGTATCATTTTCATTAACGATAGGAACGATTCCTCGTTCTAACAATACATTAATGGTATTTCTTGCGTTGTTGTATCTTTTTCGATCAGAAAAGTCACTGCGCGTAATCAGAATTTGTGAAGCAGTGTAGCCGTGAGATATGAACCGTTCTGAATAAGCCTCCATTAACAGTCCTTGACCGATTGATGCCGCGGCCTGTTTTTCTGAAAGTGATGTTGGACGTTCAAGGCAACCAAGTCGACGGTAACCAGCGGCTACTGCACCTGATGATACGAGTAGAACTTCATGTCCTTCATCTTTAAGCATAACAATGTCATCAACTAGTTTTTCAAGTTTTCTTCGGCTAATGTCTCCAAGTCTGCTCGTTAAAGAGCTGCTTCCTATTTTAATTACGATTCGTTTCTTTTCGTCGTTTAGACTCATCATTTCACTCCTATAACTTGCCGTTAAATGTGTGATTTCGTTTAATCAACTGACTCTACGAGTATAACAAACGCCTATATCCTTACAACATGACCTGCCCAAATAGTCCGAATACATGGAGAATAACTAAGAATATGGACGATGTGAGTTCTAAGCTAACTTAACATACGCTTAGAAGATGAGAAGGAGCCTTAGCACTATATATAAAGATTGGAAAACGTATTCTTTTAACATTTATATCCAAAATATTCGTATCACTGCATAGTTGAAAAGTTGATAAAACGCAAAATGTAAGGGTTTTCATTAATGGGATGAATAAACATTGTATTTTATACATTGCCGCCACACTTGTATCAGACAGGGGGTTATGAAGTTTGATATACTGCTCATAAAGACGGGGAAAGGGGTGGGGATATGAATATCTTTGATACTGTATTCGTTCTATTTACAGCTTTATGGGTAGGGGAGTTTATTATGAAGCGAGGGAAACAAAGCACGAGTGAATCATCAATTGAGAATCGATCCTTCTTACTTATTCTCTTTATGATTATCTCATCAATCGCTGCTACGCTCTCCTTTCGTGAGCTAGATCTTTTCTTATTTAATACAAGTGCGCTTACGAATGTAATCGGATTGCTTCTATATGGAGGAGGGATTGGCTTGAGATACTGGGGAATTCAGGAGCTCGGTCATTTCTTCTCAAGAAACGTTATTGTGGAGAGTAAAGTAGATCTTGTTAGTTCCGGTCCTTATCGACTGTTAAGACATCCCCTTTATACAGGACTTCTTCTGAGTACAATAGGAATCCCAATTTATATCGGAGCGTGGGGTGGTGTGATTGTAGCAGTCCTATTGATTATTCCTGCGCTACTATTTCGCATACGCCTAGAAGAACGGATGCTTTATGAATCTGTTGGAGAATCTTATCGTGAATGGGGGAAAGATCGTTATCGGCTTGTACCGTTTATTTATTGAGGTTTAACTCATAGTGGATTGGTGGAAATGAAAGGCATTTTAGCTAAACGGGATTAGGTTGAATGAATTAGGGAACAAGAATAGGACGACATACTTATGAAAGAGGAATTACCTTTATGAACTTATCCAAAACATCTATTAATTTACGGAATAGCTTTTGGTTTCTTCCTGTTGTGTACGGATTAATTTCTCTCGTTGTTGTTGCCTTGAGTACATGGGCAGATCTCATGATTTTCTCACAACTTAACGGGCAATTACCTAAGCTATTGCTATCAACTGAAAAGGTTGCACAATCTTTATACGGACCGCTCGTAACCGCAATCCTAACGATGACGACGATCTCGTTCTCATCTATTATGGTTGTGCTAACAACCTATTCGTCTCAATTCTCCCCACGGGTTCTCCAAGATTTCATTTCAGATCGCTTTACACAGCATGTTCTTGGTATCTTCGTAGCGGGATTTGTTTTTGCTCTAGTTAATTTACTTCTTCTTACTGGGAAAGAAAGCCGTATTATTGTTTCGCCATTGTTAACTGTTATTCTTGCAATTACTTGTTTATTGTTCTTTGTTCTATTTATCCATCACTCTGCTGCATTTGTTCAAGTGAACAATCTAATCGAAAAAATTGCAAGAAAATCACTATCTCTTGTTGAAAATAAAAGCGAATTGCATGAAGGTGAGCCGTTCGAAAAGTGGGATAGCTGGGAGAAAAAAGAGTTAAATGAAGATGAAGGTTGGCCGATTTATAGCAAAAAAATGGGCTATATTCAGCTCATTCCATACAAAAAGTTGATTCAAGTTGCAACTCAAAGTGAAAGCGTCATTCGAATAGACGCGGATGTTGGGCGATACGTGAATCCTGGAACCAGATTAGCGACGGTTTGGACGGCTGATCCATCTTCTTTCTCTGAAAACAACATTATAAATTCAATTGCCATTGGAACAGAACGAATTAATGATCAGGATTTAGAATTTTCTATTCAAAAGCTTGTAGAAATCGCACTTAGAGCAATTTCGCCATCAGTTAATGATCCACATACTGCGATTAACTGTACAAATCGGATTGGAACCATTCTTTCGAGGATTGGAAATACTTATCATCCTAAAGAAGCTTTCTTTGATGATAAAAGGAATCTTCGTGTATTAACAGAACCAAAACCATTCTTTCAATATCTCTATAAATCTTTTTATCAAATTAGACATTACGGTCAGGATGACGTAGCTATGTTAAATGGGATATTGGATGCATTAATTCTAACTGCCGATGGGCAAAAAGAAGAGATCAAGCGGGATGTTCAAAAGTTTCATTCTTATGTAATGAATAGTATTGATCTTAATGAATTTCCTGACCTAGATCGTGAGTTATTACAACATACTTCCAATGAACTTAATAAGATATGTAAGCTATAAAATGATAAAGACTTCTGTTGATCGTAACAGAAGTCTTTACTTTTGTTTATAAGATTTCGCAACCGTGTCACGAGAAAGCTGGAATTCTTCTAGAACACTACTTTCTTGATTTCGAATGACAAATTCAAGAGGAAGTCCTGTATCAGGTTCGAGCCATATACTAAAAGTTGTTTTGTCAAAAAAACCTTCCGTTATTCTACCCTGAGCAAGGATAGCGTTATGATTTTTATAGTCGGCATTCATGTCACTTATTCTCCAGTTATCAAAATTAGTAAGGTAGGATTCAGTAAATGCTCTAACTTGCTCACGATCATTTTCACTATCGATTGACTCTAATGATTGTGAAATATTTGTATACAACTCTTCTTTTGATGGAGTCACTTGTTGTTTCATTTCTGCAGTTTTACTCTCATGAGATAGAATTCCCATTTCAATAGAGGCGAAAAGTCCAGTGCCACTTAACATGACTAGGAGTACAATATATGTAAGAAAAGCAGGAAATCTTTCTTGAATAACTTTTAAAAACCCTTGTTTGGTTGGGGCATTATTTTTGAGACTCGTTCGAACACGGTTCTTGTGACGGTGATCAAAGGTGACGGCTTTTGTATCGGTCATTCTAACACGAAGGTTTTTTAGCTTCTCATCCATTGTCACCCCTCCTTAATACATTTCTTTCAGAAGTATTCTTGCACGTCTAAGTCTTGTTTTAACTGAGTTTTCTTTAATTGATAGAAAGTCACTGATTTCTTGGACTTTCAAGTCTTCGAAATAATGCAGGAATATAACTTCTCGGTATTTAATTGGTAATTTAAGAATGTTTTTTGTTAGCTCTTGATTCTCTTCTAAACCAACTAATTGGAAATCAGGTGAAGAATCCTGGTGTTTAAATGTTGAAAGTAATGATTGTGCGAAAACGATATTTCGATGGGACCAGCTTTTAAGCACATCCTTGCATTTATTCGCAGTAATCGTTAGCACCCAGGATTTGAGTGATGCTTCATTATTGAAGCTATCGAGTTTTGTATAGCATATGATAAAAACTTCCTGGGCAATATCTTCTGCCTTCGCTTTATCTTTTAAATAACTATAAGCAAGCCAAACAACACTTTCTCCATATTCACCCATGATCGTTTCAAGGACCGCATCCTTATTCGTGAGGTCAATGTCTGTATGAGCTGTGAATTCTCTTTTCCCCAAGGCTGGCCCTCCCTCTTCAGCCCTTCAACACAAATGACGATGGTCATGCATGAAGGGTTTCATTTTGTGTGTATTTCCATAATTTGTAGGCATGCGTTTATTATAGAATAGAATGGATAAAACTGGGTGGATTTTCCTGAATTTAAATAAAAAAAGGAGTATCTTCTCTTCCTTGTGGTTAATTGTACCTAGAAAGGGGTGTGGTGAAGCCAGGAAAAAGACATAGGTTTGTGGAACGATAATGAGAAGCACAATACATATTAATAAAGGATGAACAAGATGACGAAATCAGCTTTAGCTCCTATCGCACCTAACGAACGAATACATTCCATTGATGCAATGCGAGGCCTCGCACTCCTTGGTATTTTCTTTGTTAATATGATTGATTTTCATTCACCATGGATGTATATCGATCAAATCGGTTATTGGGGGGACCATTGGAATCAACTTCTCATGAATGCAATCGATCTATTTGCACAAGCAAGCTTTTATCCTCTTTTCTCGTTTCTTTTTGGTTACGGGTTTCTTATTTTAAGAAATCGCCTCACTGCAAGAGGGGCGCCGTTTCGATCGGTTATGGTTAGAAGATTACTGTTTCTATTTACACTTGGTGTCATACATTTTACTTTTATCTGGCACGGTGACATTCTATTTACTTATAGCTTATGTGGATTTTTGCTCCTTTTCTTTGTTCGACTGAAAGGCAAGGCATTGATACAAATCGGCCTTGTACTCTGGCTTTTCTATGTGATTATTCTTTTTCTTCTCATGCTTCCGTTCAGTAACGCGGATTTAACAACGCATAACCCTTCTGCGATAGAACATTCTATTCTAGTATATGGATCTGGTAGTTACCTTGAAATTATGAGCCAGCGTCTCAGTGACTGGTACTATGTAAATGGTGGTCTAAACGGAGCCTTTCTATTGTTCTCGATCTTTCCTTATTTCTTATTTGGTGCAGGGTTTTCCAAAAAAGGGTGGTTCAATGGGGATGTCATTCATCTTCCGTTCGTAAAGAAATTGATGCTCCTTGGAGCACTTGGATTCGCTATTAAAATTAGTCCATTTCTGTTCGATTCCTATGCTTTTACACATCTCCAAGATAGTCTTGGTGGACCACTCGTATCTTTATTCTATCTATCATGCCTATCGTTACTGTATTACTCAGGCAGAAGAATAAAGCCTTTTGAATGGGTTGGTAAAATGGCTCTAACCAATTATCTCTTGCAATCAATTATTGGCACTTTGCTTTTCTACCATTATGGGTTTGGGTTGTATGGAAGCATCGAAATAAGTACAGGAGTTGCTCTAGTAATAGGCATCTTTATTTTACAAGTGATAGGGAGCAGAAGTTGGCTAAATTCATTTCAATACGGACCTGTTGAATGGATCTGGAGAATGGGAACGTATCAAAAGAGGTTCTCCATTAAAAGAAATAAGAAAGAAGGTATGTCTCATGAAAATCATTGAAAGAGCTATTGAACTAGCTGCTACCGCGCACGACAGACAATATCGAAAAAAATCGTCATTACCATATCTATCTCATCCCGTAACAGTTGGTTTCTACTTGCTAGAGTCAGGTTCCACAGAAGAAGTTGTAGCAGCTGGGATTCTGCATGATGTCATTGAAGATACGGCACTCACATTTGCTAACTTAAAAGATGAATTCGGAGAAGTCGTTGCAAACCTCGTTTTAGAGTGTTCTGAACCAGATAAAAGTCTTGAGTGGGAAGAGAGGAAACTTCATACAATAAAAAAACTAAGAACAGCATCGTTTTCAGTAAAACAAATTACTTGTGCAGATAAATTACATAATTTGAGAACCGTTCAAAGAGATTTCGCCCGTGAAGGATCAGCAGTATGGGATCGGTTTACTCGAGGGCGAGATAAACAACAGTGGTATTATGACTCTGTCTACTCAAGTCTCATTATGAACCTTTCATCAGAAGAAGCTTGTTATCCTTTATTTGAAAACTTGCAGGAAACGATTCTTGCAGTTTTTCATAAGTGAGTTCAGGAAAATTTTTAACAGAAATTCAACGATTATCTTTCTTACCGAAGGGTATTGGTAACTATACTCAAATAGTAGGAGGATTCATCATGGAAATAATATTATATGTGGCTGTAGCAGCTATCGCATTAGTGTTTGCTGTGTTAAGTGTGTTTCTAATTAAAGTTCTTAAGTCAACTGAAAAGACACTTTCAAACACAGCTGAAACAATTGACTCTCTTCAAGGACAAATTGATGGCTTAACAAAGGAAACAACAATGATTCTTCACAAAACTAATGTACTTGCTGATGATGTTCAAACGAAGGTTGGACAATTCTCACCAGTTTTTCAATCTGTAAAAGAAACGGGAGAATCACTTCAACATCTCAGTAACTCATTTTCCAAATTTGGACAATCTTTAGAAAAAGGTGTGGATGCTAAGCAGGGAAAGGCTGCCGAGGCGGCGAATTGGGGTAGTACTGCTCTAGCAATGTGGGAAAAGTATCGAATGAAGAAAAGGAACATACAATTGGCCAAGGAGGAAGGATAACAATGAAGAAATCAAACTCGTCTAATCATGATGTGAAGGTTGAACACGAGCCAGCTCCAGAAGGGTATTCATCATCAACAAGAGAGGTTATCACAATTGATAAATCCGCTCCAGAAAAGCCTGAGAAACATTTCAAGGCACCTGCCATCGCTGCTATCGCTGGTAGCGTTGTAGGCGCAGCAGCTGGTGTGCTACTTGCACCAAAAGCTGGGAAAGACCTTCGAAATGACATTAGTGGTGGCGTGACAAAAGCTAAAGACAAAAGTGTTGAAGTATCAGGTAATGTGAAAGACAAGTCGACAGCTTTTGCACAAACAGTGAAAACAAAGTCTAATGATTTAGTAAGTAAAGTGAAGAATAGGAAGGGCGATACGAGTTCGCCTGAAGAAGAAGCGGCAGCAACTGCTAGTGGTTATTCTGTAAAGCGAGCTGCTGAGCTTGATGAAACAGAAGTTCCAGCTTCAACCATTGTAGAGCGTGATGTAGAGAAAATCATCGTCGAAACTGAGGGAGCAGAGACGATGGATGACGTGATCAAGGCTGATGTTAAGCGCACGTTAGAAAAAGATCCTGATCATCCCGAAACACTTGATGAAGCAGCTGAACTAGAATTAAAACGTACAAAGCGTAAACGTTAAACGTTAGAAAGCCAACCGCCATATATGGCGGTTGGCTTTTTTTGAAAAGGTCAATTTCGTCTGCACGTCTAGGAGTGGTGAATCGAGTTTACTTTAGTAGCTTCTTTCACAACACTTCTTGCTTTTAATGCTTCCTGTTGATCTTGCTTGGCTTTGTTCTCGATTTGCTTGATGTCCTGCTTGGTTGGACCAATCATGGTAACCTAACGCCTCCTAATATTGTTCTACTAGACTGTTCCCCTTTGCCATAACTTAAAACGCAAATCTCCACAAAAGTTAGAAAATGGTAATAAAGTCGTTTATTTCTTAATAAAACGCTTTCATTTCTTAATAATGAACAATAGATGGGACGAAAATGTGCGGAATTTGTAATCTCATGACTAGTTTCGACGAAGTTATTTTCACAGCCCATTTTTTGATGCACAATAATGATAGGAAGTCGCATGATCTGAGACTATATCGCAAAAAAGGTGGGCATAAGGATGAAAAAGGTATTAATTGTGGACGACCAGTATGGGATTCGTGTTTTGTTGAGCGAGGTTTTTAAAAAGGAAGGTTATCAAACGCTTCAAGCTGCAAATGGAATGACTGCGATAGAGCTTGTAAGACAAGAATGTCCTGATTTAGTCCTACTCGATTTAAAAATGCCCGGTATGGATGGATTAGAAGTATTTAAAGCCTTGAAGAAATTCGATGAGAAAGTCCAGGTTATTTTCATGACGGCTTATGGAGAACTAAAACTTGTGCAAGAATTTATGAATTTAGGTGCGATTACTCATTTTGCTAAACCGTTTGATATTGAAGAAGTATGCCGAACTGTTAAACGTGTTATTCCTCTCGATGCGAAAGATTTGGTACGCTCAAAATAAGGTTTGAAGGACCTGATTTATAGTAGAAGCAGGTTTTCAAATGAATGTAGCCTCAATAAAAATTGATAATAAGGGTTAGAAAAAATAAGCTGTCTCTAGTCGACCGACTAGAGACAGCTTTTATTTTAAGTTCGTGTTTATTTACTTTTTCCGCGCTTGTTAATTGATTTGTTAGCTGGTTTTGGTGCATTCTTTCTTTTAAGTTCAAGCTCAAGCTTTTGGGTAATTTTCTCAAGATACTTTTCTTCTCCAGGGAGAAGGAGTGTCACAACTGAGCCTTCTTTTCCCATTCGCCCTGTACGACCGGAACGATGGAGGTAGGTTCTAGCGTCTTCTGACAAATCATAATGGAAGACGTGAGTAATGTTGTCAATATCTAGTCCTCTAGCAGCAAGGTCGGTTGTAAGAAGTAGCTGAATCTGGTCATTTCGAAAACGATTTAGTACGTTTTTGCGTTCTGTTTTGTTCGTTGAACTATCTAGCACATCGAATGAGATTTTCTTAGTAGCGAGTATATCTTTAAGACGTGAAAGATAATTGCTATTGTTAACGAATGCTAGTGCTTTCACACCTTCTTGACGTGCAAGCTTTCTTAGTAGTTCAGGTTTTTCTCGTCGGTTTGTAACGTAATAACTGTGATCGATCGCTTTCTTTTCTTCGTCTGTAGCCGCTATGCTTAAGACTTGCGGGTTATCAGAAAGTTTTTTCGCCTGAACGAGTACTTTATCGCTAATGGTAGCAGAAAAGAAAAGGAGCTGGCAGTCGCGAAGTGCAGACTGGCAAATGTATGAAACATCTTCAATTGTAGAAGGATGAAGAACCTGATCGGCTTCATCTGCAACAATTGTTCTCACTTCGTTCATTTTAAGTTTCTTCATATCGATTAATTCAGCGATACGATTTGGCGTTCCTACAATAAGTTGAGGATGCTTTTTAAGTTTTTCTAACTGGCGTTTCACTGCAGCACCACCAATGAGTGAGGCTGCTGTCATTCCGCTACCTTTTAAGAAACCTTGTGATACTTCAAATACTTGCATAGCAAGCTCCCGTGTAGGGGCAAGTACAATAGCTTGAGTCTTATTTTTTTCAGGATCCATTTTTTGGATAATTGGTAGAAGATAAGCAAGTGTTTTACCAGTTCCAGTTGGTGCTTCTACAAGTAGGTCTTCGCCATCCATGATTCTAGGAATGGCTTTCTCCTGAACCTGTGACAGTTCAGTAAATCCTGCAGCTTGCCAATTCTCTGAAAGAAATGGAATATGATCGAACATTTTCATATGTTTACTCCTTTATTATCATGTGCACTTTATTTTAACATAGATGCGGTTTTGTCATTCGTTCAGATGATAGGTCCTTCTGATGCTAGTGGTAAGAGTTCATGTTTCGCCCAATATGTAAAGGGAATAATAGATACAAAGGAGGTTAGCAACGTGAACGGATATTTACTTAGGAAGATGTCAGTATATACACTACTAGCAGGAATTGTTGTTGCTCTATATATCGGAATTACACTTGGCAATTACTTGCCAGATTATGCAACGATTGAAGAACCATATCCACTAAGGTGGATCTTTGCTATGGGTGCATTTGGAATTTCCGCAATCATATCATCTGTTTTTTATACGGGAAGTGTTCTTGCTAATATCATGGCTCAGAAGTAATTAGAGCATTCCCCTTTAAATTAACAAAGAGCGCATCGCTTGGATGCGCTCTTTCTTCGTTTTATATATAACGATCGTTAGTTATTAACAGTAACTCCTTCATTGCCGCGGTAAACATACCATAGAGATCTGTTGATCTCTCAAACAACGAAAGCCCTACCTCTCTTCCATCCTTACGGCTCCGAAGCCGCGCCAGTGCGAGTGAGGAGGATCAACAGCAATTGTAGTATGGCCATTAACTTGATACAAGCCCATTAGAATCATGCTGTTCATACCTTTCCAGTTATGAATTTTAGTTCTCCTTATTTTAAAGGAGCTAGTTGTTAATATCGGGTTTTTGTTACCCCAACTACACATTATACACGGTTCTCTATTATTGTCAACATGATTGTTATTTATTTCCTGAAAAGTATCCAATCAACCCTAACGCAATACCGAGAGCTGCGCCACCTCCAACTTCTACAGGCTGATGACCAAGCAATTCATTAAGCTCCACATCTCTCCTTGCATGAAATAGATCAGGATAGTGACCTGATAATAATTCAAAATCCTCGTCCAAATCATTCACAAGTCTGGCAATTTCCCCTGTATGTCTTCTGATGCCTTGAGCGTCATACATAACGATTACGCCAAATACGACAGCTAGTGCCGTTTCAACTGATTGTTTACCTGTTTTTAAAGCTGTATATGTCGCAAGTGCTGAGACTCCAGCGGAGTGGGAACTAGGCATACCACCTGTCTGAAAAAATGGTCTCCAGTCCCACTTTCCTTTTGTAACTTTATAGGTTGCAATCTTCAGTCCCTGTGCTAGTAAGATAGCGGAGAGCGCTGTACCAATACCTCGATTCATCACATTCACCTCATCGTTATTCTTACAATAATAGGTCATTATTATGAATGAGAAGAAAAAAATTCAAAAACCAGGGTTTTAATGAGTTTTAGGTAGCGCTAATGATATAGCCTGTTTTCATGTGGTCGCATGGGTTCATAATCGCATAAGTTGTTTGTTTACATATGATGGTAATAAAGAGCGAAGGAGGAAAATTTCAGGAGGTTACATGATATGGCAAGTAATTCAAAATATAAAATCACAAGAGATTTTATAGGTAAAGGCAAATCAAGACCGAAAGAAAAGAATGACGGGATTTCATTTATAGTGGCACATGACACTGGTAACCCGGGAGCAAATGCTTATGCGAACCGTGCGTATTTCGCTAGGAATGTTGTATCAGCGTCAGCGCATACCTTCATTGATGATTCGGTCATTCTTGAGATCATTCCGCTGACTGAAAAAGCGTGGCATGTTCGGTATGTGTCTACAATGGACAACATTCTATTCGATGGTGATGGGAATGATAAGGCAATTGGTGTTGAATTATGTTGGGGAGGGAAGATTTCGTTCTCAGAAGCGTATGACCGCTACGTCTGGTACCATGCTTATCTGTGTGACAAATTCAACCTTGACCCACAATCAGATATTGTTGCCCATTCTACTCTAGATCCATCGAGAAGATCTGATCCACAAAATGCGTTAAATCGTTATGGTCTAACGTGGGCAGACTTTATTGAAGACGTGATGGACGTATGGAAGACGTTTCAAACAACTAGTACCGATGAGAAAGTGAGATCCACGAAAAGCACACTAATTGTTACCTATGGTGATAGAGGTGTTGCCGTTGAGAAAATACAAGAGCTTCTCATTCGTGCTGGAATGGACCTTCGTGAATTCGGAGCAGACGGTGTATTTGGGAAAGAAACACTTGAAGCAGTTCAGAAATTCCAAAGATTGTCGGGATTAGTTGAAGATGGAATCGTTGGACCTAAAACGATTGCTGCGCTAAAACGTGTTAGAAAAGGGAAATTCGATACACCAACTCCCGTTCGTCCATATCCCGGTAGTTATGTGATGATTGGAGATAAAGGAAAAGACGTAGAGGCGATCCAACGTGCTGTCAATGTAAAGCCAGACGGAATCTTTGGACCAGTTACGAAGAGTGCAGTTAAAAGATATCAAGCAAAGAAGGGGCTTTCGGTTGATGGAATCGTTGGACCTGCAACGTGGAACATGCTCTTCTAAGTAGCGCATCGAAAGCAGATTGAAAATAGTGCCAACCCTTTACTTATTTCCTTGCAAGTGAAGTGTTGAGTTATATAAACGGCCATAATCTAGTTATTGATGGTGGTTACACGCTAGCATAACAAAAACCCGTGCACTGCACGGGTTTTTGTTATGCCTCAGGCACCTGTAATTCAGGAATCCATTGCTTCATATGTTGATTAATTTCTTTTAACAAAACAGGGTTAACTTCACTTAACGGATTGACGTGGTAGTTCTTATCGACAAATGTTGGAGTAAAAGAAGGGGAAGTAAGGATAATTGTTGAGTTCCCTCTAAACTGTTTCTTTACGATATTCACTTTCAAAATACCGCCAATATCTTTATAATCTTTTCGTTGACCTGAGAGGAAATTTCCGAGTGAATATGCGACAAGAACTTTGCGGTTATCTGTTGTTTCAATCCATTCCAGTGGTTGGAGGACATGGGGGTGATGCCCCAGAATAAGATCACCACCGGCTTCTGCTATAAATGATGATAGGGCTAGTTGATCATTGTTAGGATAACGCTCGTATTCATTGCCGAAGTGGATGCTAACAACAACAGCGTCCGCTATTTTTTTTGCTTTGAGAATTTCTTTCTTCATTAACTTTTTATCAATGTAGTTAACAAGATAGGGTTTACCTGAGGGAGGTCGTAGCCCGTTCGTTCCATAAGTGTAAGCAAGAAAGGCAATAGAAATTCCGTTCTGCTCAATCGTCCTTATCTTAGTACGATCTTTTTCTGAAGCATAGCTTCCTGTGTAAAGAATACCGAGTTTGTTCCAGTATTTAATGGCATTTTGTATCGCTTTTTCTCCGCGATCGAGCGTGTGGTTGTTTGCCATCGAAATGATATCGACGCCTGATGTCTTTAAGGCATCTCCAACTTCTGTAGGGCTATTAAAGGAAGGATAGGATGATAGACCGATAGCAGTTCCACCTATGACGGTTTCCTGATTTGCAAAGGTAATATCCGCATCTTGTAACTGTTTCTGAACTTTAGAGAGCATTGGGTTGAAGTTGTAGCCTCTTCCTTCAACAGCTTTCTCGTAGACACGATCATGAATCAGAATATCTCCAACAGCAGCAAGAGTGAGCGACGAATTTGAAAGAGATTGATTGCTTTTAGCTGGGGAAATGTCGTTTTGATATGTGGAAAGATCTAAAGGTGTTCTCTCGGCAGAAAGTTCATCTCCTCTTGATAGAAAGAAAGATAAGCCTGCTACAACTATAACAAGCAAAACAAACGATAATGTTATTTTTTTCATGCAGTTCTCCTGTATTTATTCATTGGTTATTAGTATGTACAAACAATATTCGACAAAATCAAGTAAACTCCTTTTAAGAAGGCTCTTTTCGTATACTTTGTTACTATTATGCGGTTGATTTGCACTCCAGGATGCTCAGTTTCTGATGGACACTAATGAAGTGGTAGGAGTGTCTGATATATTGGCCAATATATCAATTTATTGTCCAAAATCAATTTATATTGGCCAAAAACCAAATATATTAGCTAAAACTCAATTATATTGTCCAAACCTATAATTTACCCTAACTTCAAGCTATCATTTTTCTATTAAGCATCTGTTTGATATAGTTAATAAGGAAAAGAGGAGGAATCCAAATGAATAAGCCTAATATCCTTTTTATTGGTGCTGGTCGAATGGCAGAAGCTATTTTTGCCGGTCTTAAACAATCAACAACAATTGGTACAATTACGATTTCAAATCAATCAGATAAAGAACGATTGGAACAATTAAAACATACATATGAAGTTGAAACAGTTACCTGGCAGGAAGTTATTTCAGACCATGAGGTGATCATTCTTGCAATGCCTCCATCAGCTCATCCCGCAGTACTAAAAGAGCTTGCTGATAAAGTAGACAATCAGTTTATTATAACAGTTGCTGCGGGAATCGGCCCTTCCGTACTTGAAATAGCCCTTCCAGGCCGACCGACAGCTTGGATTATGCCTAATACGGCAGCTGATATTGGTGAATCCATGTCGCTATTTGCATGTGGGACGCATGTCTTAACGGAGCATAGAGAAGTGTTACAAACGATTCTTGATGCAATAGGTGAATCAACTGAGTTATCAGAGTCTCAAATACATGACTTAACTGCTGTAACGGGAAGTGCCCCTGCTTTTATTTATCACCTAGCAGAGTCACTTGAAGTAACGGCAAAATCATATGGACTTACGACAGAAGTGGCCAGGAAGCTTGTGGTACAGATGATTTATGGTTCAGCTTCAATGTTGAAAGATGGACGTGAAGCTGGTGAGCTACGCGATCAAGTGACAACGCCTGGTGGAGCAACTGCAGCAGGACTTGAGGTTCTAGAAAATGGGAACTTTAGTGATCTTCTTCACCAGGCTGTGCTCGCTGTTAATGCAAAAGCGGCAGAACAGGCAAAATAAAAAAAGCGTGCTGGGTATTCATCCCAAGCACGCTTTAGTTTATTTAGAGGATATAAGGTCCTAGTAGGAAGATTAAGATTCCAAGATTAAGTCCAAGTTGGTACGACGTTCGTTGAAGAATCGTCCACTCTTGATCCTGTCCCAAACGACTAATTATAAAGGAAGCAAGGAAGATAATAATTGGCCAAACATAGGCCGCACCTTGAAATGTAAGATAGGAAGGAGCTAGGTACTGGAAGGGACCATCAAGAATAGAAGGTAGAAAAATCATTTGAGATCCCACACATAGTAACACGATTGCCCATTCTACCCACTTCTTATCCTGTTCAATCGCTGTTGTATTTGCGAAATACAAATACATTAACCCAACAGCTGGAAGGATTAGAAAGCCGAATGAGAAGGCGAGCATAGCGAACATCCCAACAATAGCTGTAAAAGTATAGAAGAGGGCGGTCTTTAAATCCTGTCCAGTAGTTGCATTGCTACTCTTCACGACATCTGGAGAAGTAGTAGATCCGTGTAAAACATAGCCACTTTTCTCTTTATCGATCCAGATGACTGAACTCTCGGAAACAGATACCGGGCGTATTGAAAGCTCCTCGCTCGTACTTCTTCGGAATGCTACCCATTCATCGTTCTGTTGTGTAGCTTCGTAAATACTTATAACTTCTCGTTTTGGTGAAATTTCACCATTTGCGCTGAATAAAAGATGAGGCTCGCCGTTTATTTCATTTAATGAGAAATAATTAGGCTTTGTAAAATCATCTCCTGTTTCCGTGTTAGAGATTTTAAGAAGATTGACATCAGCCATTTTTCCTTCCACACTTTCTCCGTAGTACGTGTTCACTATTCTTGTTCCTTGTCTTGTAGCGAAAGCAGTATAGGTGAATACTAACCCCTTATCTGTGTAGATTGCTTGAAGGTTGCTAAATAGTTCACCTGAAGATAGGGCGGTTTCATAAACCAGTTCAGGATCCGCGCTCTGCTCCAGTGTAAAGAATTGGTTCATTGCATCTGTTTGAACGTAAAGCAAGGCCTTTCCATCTTCGGTTAATACGGCACTTTTTATGTAGGGTGATATTTTTGTTGCTGATTCAATGGTACCTTCTGGTGTAATGAAATAAAGCTGATGACGTGACCAGGCAACAATGCCATTGTCAGATGCATTGAGACCTTCGATATTCTCAACAATTGTTTCCTCTTTATCATTATTAGAGTAAACCAGCGCATCTTTATTCTTGTAGATTGCTTGCTGATCATCTACGTAGAAAGAATAGCCTTCTGGAACGGCGTAACTTAAATCCTCTGTTTCAACTTCTAACTGTTCGTTAACAGTCACTTTACGTACAGGGTCTCCGCTGAAGTAGAGTGTGGTCTGATCATCCTCTTTTTGTGTAAACATTTGATTGTCCCGAGCGGCAACGTTAAGATCAACTGTTCGACTCCAACTTTCATCAGGCTTCTCTTGGAGTATTGATAGCTGATGAAGAAAGACGAGTAGTAAAATAACGAAAGCAGTTAGAATTGGTATCCCAAATTTTTTCATCAAAGTCCCCCTTACTTTTTACATCCATTTGAATTTTACATAAGTTTCTAAAAATTTACAATATTTTTCCTGAAATAACCTGAAGGATTTGTGATTTGGATACGAAAGGATATTTTTGATGATAGAGGCAGTCTTTTTATATTAAATGCTCTTTCCAAAAATCTTATTTTTAGAAGGCTCTTCTCGTAAACAATGTTGCTATAAAAGTAGTGGTTGATTTCCGCTCCAGGATGCTCGCTTTCCGCGGGGCGGGCGCTGAGCCTCCTCGGCGCGCAAGAACATCGCGCCTGCGGGGTCTCACCTGTCCCGCTAGTCCCGCAGGAGTCGAGCACCTTCCGCTCCAATCAACCATGATATCGGGTTCTTTATAGAAAAATCTTTGAAAAGCAACAATCTTTTAGAAAACAGCGTTTTTAAAAAATATGTATATAAGAATTTATACTTCAAGGTTGATTGGAGCGGAAATCAAGCGCTTTATAGTAACAATGTCTATGATAAGAGGCATAATAAAAAACGAGTGCAATGCACTCGTTTATTCATTAACTTCTATGCCAGTCTTTTCAATTTCCTTCACAACGATTTCGCCGGTTCCTCTAGGGATTTTGACTGTATGAATGGTTTGAGCTTCTAAGGCACGAGCAATGGCATTTGTTGCTTCAGTAGGGTCGATTTTATCACCGCACGTATATACATCAATTGAAGCGTAACCATGTTCAGGAAAACTGTGGATAGTGAGATGAGATTCGGCAATGATAACCGCACCACTTATTCCCTGAGGTTCGAACGGATGAAAGACAACATCTCTTATTTCTGCACCTGCTTCGAGTGCAGCACTTGCAAAGGTTTCTTCTATATAGATTAGATCGTTTAATTTTTCTTTGTTACAATTCCACATTTCGGCAATGATATGGTGACCTAATGTTTCGATGATGATAGCCTCCCTTTTTGACTCCTTCCTATAGTGTTCATTACAGGAATTTGATTTATACAGGATTTCTCCCCTATACAGCGCATTGTTAAACAGGGAATTGCAATAGAGCATAGAATGATGAGGTTAAGACGACATTTCTTGACTCTTTATGTTCAAAAGATTAAACTCAGGAACTATTACAATGTGTTAAAGGAGATCGCGATATGGACATGCTGCCTGAACTTATTAACCGTCATAAACAATACTTCTATACAGGTGAAACGAAATCATTTGAATTCAGGCAAAAACAGCTTGAAACTTTACGGGGTGTTATTAAGGAATATGAACCTGAAGTGATGGAAGCATTAAAAGAAGACCTTCATAAATCTGAATGGGAAGCATATACAACGGAAATAGGATTCCTACTTGAAGAAATCAAATTCACCTTGAAACACTTGAAAGAGTGGATGAGCCCTCAGAAGGTAAAATCACCTATTACTCATTTAGGTTCGAAGAGTTTAATTCACCAGGAACCTTATGGAGTGACATTAATTATTGCGCCATGGAACTATCCGTTTCAGCTCCAGTTGGCACCACTTATTGGTGCAATTGCTGCCGGGAACTGTGCGGTTTTAAAGCCATCAGAGCTAACGCCTGCTGTATCTGCTGTCATTACTAAAATGATTAGAGAGGTTTTTCCAGACGATTACATTTCAGTTGTAGAGGGCGGAGTGGACACGAGTACGGAGCTATTAAATCAGCCGTTTGACCACATCTTCTTTACTGGTAGCGTACCAGTAGGAAAGATTGTGATGGAAGCTGCAGCAAAACAATTGATCCCTGTAACGCTTGAGCTTGGAGGGAAGAGCCCTGCGATTGTAGATAAGGAGGCAAATCTGAAGCTCGCTGCCAAACGAATTCTATGGGGTAAGTTTACTAATGCAGGACAAACCTGTATTGCCCCGGACTATATGTATGTTCATAGCGATGTGAAATTAGATTTACTTCATCATATGAGTGAAGCTCTTCTCGAATTTTACGGAGAAGATCCATTATCGAGTGACAAATATAGTCATATCGTTAGTGATAAGCACTTTGAGAGACTGAAGGGTTTTCTAACTGATGGTGATGTGTTAATTGGCGGGCAACATAAGGAGAGTGAACGTGTAATTGCTCCAACGATTATTGATAACATTTCGTGGGATGACCCAGTAATGCAGGAAGAAATTTTCGGACCAATTCTTCCTGTCCTTGAATTTACTGAACTTAATCAAGTTGTAGACGAAGTGCGTCGTCGTCCAAAGCCCCTTGCCTTATATTTCTTCTCAGAGTCCGAAGAAAAGCAGGATCTAATTACCTCTTCCCTTTCGTTTGGAGGAGGTTGTATGAATGATACGTTAATGCATATTGTAACACCATACCTTCCATTTGGTGGGGTCGGATCGAGTGGTACTGGTAGCTATCATGGAAAGGCGAGTTTTGAAGCTTTTTCTCATCGTAAAAGTATCGTGAAACAAACGACAAATTTTGATTTCTCATTTCGGTATCCATCTGCGAAAAATGGCTTGAAAATAATTAAGAGAATTATGGGATAAGGAGGGCATTGCCTTCCTTTTCTTTCTTTTGTCGTCGTTATTCAATCATTTAAGAGCGATATAGGAGTCGCTAAAAACGCTAGTTGTTTTTCTTTAGTCTTAGAAATAGTCATGGTATGATTACGGCAAAGCTGTACTCAGGTAAAGTCCTTTCAGCGTTAGTAATGATAGATATAGGAGGAATTACATATGAATAAAGGAGTTATTAGTTTAGGTGAAGCATTAATCGACTTTATCCCTCTTGATCAAGAGAATCTTACCTATCAGAAAAGTCCGGGAGGCGCACCCGCGAATGTTTCGGTAGGGCTTGCCCGTCTTGGTGTGAAATCGACTTTTTTAGGTAAGGTAGGAGATGATGTTCTTGGGCGTTTTCTACAAGAAACGCTTAGAAATTACGGTGTTGATGTTTCTACTTTGATACTAACTGAGTCCGCCAGAACAGGTGTTGTTTTCGTAACGAATGCAGAAAATGGTGAGCGTAGCTTCGACTTTTACATAAATCCGAGTGCGGATCGCTTTTTAAATGCTGAAGAAATTAGTGATGAACTGTTTGCTCATCATCGTATTCTTCATTTCGGTTCTATTTCGATGATTAGCGAACCTTCTCGTAGTGCGACGAAAAAAGCTGTTCAAACAGCGAAAGAAAAAGGGATGCTTATTTCCTATGATCCTAATCTTCGTCTTGGGTTATGGGAAAGTGAAGAGCGTGCTAAAGAAACAATCGTTTCGATGCTATCAGAAGCAGATATCCTCAAGCTTTCAGAAGAAGAGCTAACATTCATTACAGGGGAAGAGAACGTTGAGGCAGGAATTAAAAAGCTTTCGCATTATAAAATTCCCGTCATCTTCATTACGATGGGTGGAGAAGGTAGCCTTGTTTTCACTCCAGACTATTCACTAAGAGTACCTGCTATGAAAGTTAAGGCAGTCGATACGACTGGTGCAGGGGATGCATTTGTATCTGGAATTCTTCATGGATTTAATGAGTATGAAGGTTCGCTCTCAGAGCTAACGAAGGAAGATCTTGAGGGCATGACTAGATTTGCGAGTGTTTCTGGAGCTCTTGCAGCAGCTACAAAAGGTGCGATGACAGCACTTCCGACAAAAGACGAAGTAGAAGATATACTAATGAAAGATATGAAGTAAGATGAAGCTCCGCTTTTGCGGGGCTTTTTTGGATGGTTTCTCGATTAACATGGAGAAACTAGATTGAATAGCGGTGGTACGATACAATGAAATAGGCTTTTTATTAATAACCGGAGGTGCTCAAGATGAACCAGGATTTTCTACTAGAACTACTATCAACCCCCTCTCCATCAGGAGCGGAGATGGAAATTCAACACAAGTGGATGGATTATGTAAGTAAGTTCGCTGATGAAATGAGAACGGACAATGCCGGAAATGCAATCGGTATACTTAATCCCGATGCTGACTTCAAAGTTCTTCTTGCAGGACATTGTGATGAGATCGGATTTATGATTAAGAAAATTGATCAAAACGGATTTATCCGCGTCGAGAAGCTTGGCGGTATAAGCCAAAAACCTGCAATTGGTATGAAGGTAACCATTCTTGGTACACACGGTAAATTAACCGGTGTATTTGGTGTGAATGCTGAACATCATGGTGGCGCGAAAGAGTTTAAATTCGAGGATCTTTACATAGACTGTGGTGCTAATACGAAGGAAGAGGTCGAAAAGTACGTCCAAATCGGAGATTTAGCAGTGTATAAGCGGGAAGCTGAGTTTCTACTTAACGATAAAATTAGCGGAAGAGGACTTGATAATCGAACAGGATCTTTCATTGTAGCTGAGGTTCTTCGTGAAGTTGCGAAGCGTAATCCTAAAGTTGGGGTGTATGCAGTTAGCACTGTTAACGAAGAAACAAACATGGGAGGAGCTTATTTCGCTGGTGCAGGTATAGAGCCGACGATGGCCATCGCATGTGATGTTACGTTCTCATCTGATTATCCTGGTGTTGATTCAAGTAAACATACTGAAGTGAATCTTGGAGGAGGACCAGTTCTAGCTAAAGGGGCTCCAATTAATCATAAGATTAATCAATTGCTTGAGAAAGCAGCAAAGAAGCTTGATCTTAAGCTACAATATGAACTGACTCCAAGAATGACAGGCACCGATGCGGATAAGCTACGTCTAACAGGACATGGTGTACCAGTTTCACTCGTGTCATTGCCACTTCGTTATATGCATGCACCTGTTGAAACAGTTAGCTTAACAGATATGAAAGAAGAAATTGATCTACTTGTGGAAATGATTGCAGACCTAACAGGTGAAGAAAGCGTTAATCCATTAAGTAAATAATAATATTGACAAAATTGTGACAATGGTGCTAAGCTTACAGAGTGAAAATAACGGTAAAGGAGAGTGTGTTTGATGAGATATGTAGCAGAACGTTCTATTCAATTAACTTCATATACTCATGGACGCACTTTCCCTGTCATATAGTCCTTCGTTTCAAAAGGATTGGGCACGCGTCTAAACGTGTGCTCTTTTCTATGTCTTCATAAGCAATCAGGCATAACCGCGCGCGGTTATGCCTTTTTTGTTTTGGAAAGGCAGTAATGAATTTAATTGCATCTCGGAGGTGAGATTGGTGTTCAACAGCTAAGTAAACTAATGTATCCAACTTTAATGGTGATTGGAGTGGTTTTATTGTTCTCAATTTTGCGTAAGTTAAGCTGGTTCTTTAAACAGCATTGGAAGCGCTATAGTCTAGCAATTAGTTTGTTGATCCTCGGAGGAATACTTGAAGTGATTCCCCCTAAACTAATTGGAATGGCTATTGATGAAATCAATATTGGTAGCCTAACTTGGGAAAGCTTAAGGAATTATTTATTCATTTATGGTGGTTTATTAATTGTCGTTTATTTAATTACGTATGTATGGATGTATAAGCTTTTCGGAGGAGCCTTCCTCGTAGAACGAACGCTACGCTCGAAGTTTATGAAACACCTTTTTAAAATGACTCCTTCTTTTTATGAAAAGAACCGTACAGGTGATTTAATGGCGAGGGCTACGAATGATCTTAAAGCAGTGTCGATGACCGCAGGCTTCGGTATTTTGACATTAGTTGATTCAACGATCTTTATGTTTCTTATCCTCACGACAATGGGTGTATTGATTAGCTGGAAACTGACACTAGCTGCTATCATTCCACTACCGCTCATGGCACTTGCCATGAATAAATACGGCAGCATTATTCATAGGCGATTTACAGCGGCTCAGGATTCCTTTGGGCATATGAATGATCAGGTTCTAGAGTCTATAGCGGGTGTTAGGGTAACACGCGCATATGTTCAGGAAAGAGCAGATCAAAGGAAATTTCAGAACCTAACGGAGGATGTATACAGGAAGAATATCGATGTAGCGAAAGTTGATGTGCTATTTGAACCAACGATTAAGGTTCTCGTAGGCATTAGTTACTTAATTGGTTTAGGATACGGGGCATATCTCGTTTTTCACAAAGCATTAACACTAGGTGAATTGGTTTCTTTTAACGTATATTTAGGAATGCTTATCTGGCCGATGATTGCGGTTGGTGAATTAATTAATGTTATGCAGCGAGGTAATGCCTCACTTGATCGTGTGCTAGAAACACTCTCACGTGAAGAGGATGTGAAGGAACATCCGAAGCCGCAGCAACTAGAAGTACCAGGGACGATCGAATTCAATCATGTAACGTTTACGTACCCTACATCATCCGTGAAGAATTTGCATGAAGTTTCGTTTACGTTAAAGAAAGGGCAAACTCTTGGCATTGTAGGTAGGACTGGAAGTGGTAAAACTACCTTACTTAAACAGCTATTAAGGGAGTACCCAGTAGGAGACGGGGAGATTCTTTTCTCAGGCGTTCCCATTCAAAATTTGCCACTTAGTACCCTTCAGAGCTGGATTGGCTATGTCCCGCAGGATCAAATGCTTTTCTCTAGGTCAGTTCGTGAAAATCTTCTTTTTGGGAAAAGCTCGGGTACAGATCAAGATGTTGATCGGGTTCTGAGACTTGCTGATTTCCAAAAGGATATTCACGTTCTTCCGGATGGACTAGAGACACTTGTTGGTGAGAAAGGGGTCGCTCTTTCTGGTGGACAGAAACAACGCGTATCTATTGCTAGAGCACTTATGATTGATCCTGAGATTCTAATTCTTGATGATGCGATGTCTGCAGTAGATGGGAAAACAGAAGCAAAGATCATTTCAAATATCCGAAGTGAGCGTGCTGGAAAAACGACGTTCATTGCAACACACCGATTATCAGGAGTGAAGCATGCTGATTGGATCGTTGTTCTTGATAATGGTGAGATAATTGAAGAAGGTACCCACACAGAACTGCTTAAACAAGAAGGCTGGTATAGAGAGCAATATGATCGACAGCAGCTGGAAGATTCTCTTAAGGAGGTGCTGTAATTGAATCGACATGTCGGAAAGCGATTGGTTCAGTACGCACTTGGTTTCAAAAAAAGTATCATCATTGCCCTTCTCCTCTTAACAGTCGCTGTTACGGCTGAGCTCTCAGGTCCTTTCATAGCTAAGAGAATGATTGATGTTCATATCCTGGGGATTGAAAAATCCTGGTATGAATCAGATCAGGGAGAGGATGCAGTCAAGTATGAAGGAGAATGGTATAAACGAAGTGACAACTTCGAAAGTGGAGAAGAAAGAGGAAGTGAAGTTCGCATCCTTCAGGTTGGTCGAGACTATTATTTCATCGATCAGTCAATCGCCTTTGATGGAGAAAGATCCATTAAAGGTAATGAGCTAACGATAGCTAAAGATGGAAAAAAGGAAACATATGGAGCTGAAGAGCTAAGTAACGAAGAGCTTCTTGCATTCTATCAACCACAAATTGAACCAATGATATGGCTAATCGCACTTTATTTTGGATTGCTTGTGTTTGCTTCCTTTTTTGAATATGGGCAGGGTCTTATCCTGCAAACATCAGCCAACCGCATCATTCAGAAAATGAGGACTGATGTTTACGGGCAAATTCAGCGTTTGCATATTAATTATTTTGATAACCTTCCTGCTGGAAAAGTAGTAGCGAGAATTACAAACGACACTGAAGCGATACGTGAACTGTATGTAACAGTACTTGCTACATTTTTCACGAGCATCGTCTATATGACGGGGATTTTTATTGCACTCTTTTTACTGGATGTGAAGCTAGCTCTTATAACTTTAACGATTGTTCCGCTCCTGTTTATTTGGATTACGGTTTATCGGAGGTATGCATCTAAGTTTAATAAGGTCATTCGCACTAGAATTAGCGACATTAATGGCATGATTAACGAATCCATTCAGGGTATGTCTATTATTAGAGCATTTAAACGTCAAGATGAGACGGAAAAGGAATTTGAAGAGTTAAATGATAGTCATTTTACGTATCAGAATAAGCTATTAAATTTAAACGCTTTAATGTCGTATAACCTTGTTAATATTCTTCGAAATATCTCATTCGTCGCGTTAATTTGGTATTTCGGTGGAGCTTCGCTAACTGCTGGAGCAGTGATTAGTCTTGGAGTTCTATATGCCTTCGTTGATTATATGAATCGCTTATTTCAGCCTGTTACAAATATGGTTAACCAGCTAGCGAACCTTGAGCAAGCGTTAGTAGCAGCTGATCGTGTGTTTGAACTTCTTGACGAAAAAGGAGAAGAAGTTTCAGACGGTAAGCTTGATCGATATGAAGGCAACGTTGCCTTCGAACAAGTTTCTTTTGCTTACAAAGGTGATGACTATGTTTTAAAAGATTTGTCCTTTGAAGCCAAAAAAGGTGAAACTGTTGCGCTCGTCGGCCATACAGGTTCTGGAAAAAGTTCAATAATGAATTTATTATTTCGCTTTTATGATAATCAAAAAGGAACTATATCCATTGATGGTAGGGATATTCAGGATATTCCAAAGCAGCAGTTGAGACAGCATATGGCAATTGTTCTTCAGGATCCTTTCTTATTTACAGGTACGATTGCATCTAATGTAAGTCTTGATGATCCATCCATCTCACGTGAAAAAATAGAGAAGGCTTTAAAAGATGTGGGAGCTGATCAGCTTTTACGCACGCTTCCAAAAGGATTCGATGAGCCAGTTATTGAGAAAGGGAGTACGCTATCTTCTGGTCAACGTCAGCTGATTTCATTTGCAAGGGCCTTAGCATTTGATCCTGCTGTTTTGATTCTTGATGAAGCTACATCAAACGTTGATACGGAGACAGAGATGATGATTCAGCATGCGCTCGATATTTTAAAGAAGGGGCGAACAACGTTTATTATCGCTCATCGTCTTTCAACGATTCGAGAAGCGGATCAAATTCTTGTGCTTCATCAAGGCGAGATTGTTGAGCGTGGAAATCACGATGACTTAATGGAGCGTAAAGGTAGATACTACCAAATGTATCAGCTTCAGCAAGGAAAGAAGATCGAGCAGGCAGTGTAATGACAAGTTAACTAAATATCCAAAACAAAAGCCGTAGCTTAGCTACGGCTTTTGTTTTGGGGCGCCAGGTGGCAAGTAATAAGGTGGTGTTTTGAGCCAGCTTCTTTTCTCCATCAATGTTTTAAGCTCTGCTGAGTACATAAGAATATTGGCTTGAACCTTAAGAAACATTAAGCCGATATCTGTCCTAGTGGATTGGGAAATGGAGCTGGCACATAGCATATTAACAGCAGCTAGCTTCAACGCAATTCCATTAGCGATTTCGTCATCTGTTAATTTTACACCTGGTGGTATCTCTGATGAAGTCGAATCGGGCTTAGCCTGGGAGGTAGCAGGCAGCTGTACACCTTCTTTAATTAGAAAATCTCTCAATTTGTTCCAATCCTCAACACTGCCGTCAAAAATTTCCTGGGTTATGTTTTTAAGTGGTTTATCTTCAGTGGTATTCAGAGCCATTTTATAGAAAATCTGGGCTTCTCTAAAAATGGCATAAGCTGTCCAGCAGCTCATCACCTCTCCCACGTGCATTGGCGGTTTAGGAGTATCGTCTTTATGGGATTGAATCGCACTTAGCATCGATTTAAATATTTTTTGCATCGTCACAAACCTCCTCACTTCTATACTGGTTTAGAGTGAGGAGAATTATGTAGCGGAGTCTGTAGATAAGGGTCTTCGTTTCAGTGTAGCAGCATCACTTATCTTGACGATGGACGAAACCCAGCTTCTTCTGCTTCTGACTTGCTACAGAACATTTCTTCCGCTACGGTAATATCGTAATAAGCACCATCTGGATTATGATAGATCTTTTCTCCTTTTGAATTGATGTTTCCTTTGATTTCACATCCATTTGATGGTGGCGTTACCGATTTTTTCTGTGATGATCCCTTAAAGCCCTCTTCTTGAACGTAGTTTTCCATGCTCCAAATTCCGATTGCTTTCTCCTGAGCTTCACGCTGTATGGTCTGAAATTGATCTACGTATTTCACATTTGGTTGATATATATAAGCGACCCTAGCAAGCCCTTCTTCGAGAAGCATTTCGTTAAACATGCTGTCTCCAATCCAAACGTAGGCGAGCAATCTCCCGTATTTGTCTCGTTCTGAGACATCTAACTCAATACCAACTTCTTTGCCTTCTAATGTGTCTTTTGCAAATTGTGAAGCTTCTGGACCAAAGGGTTGGACTGGCTTTGTTGGATGTTTGGTTTCTGGTGTGTCCACAAGAAGGAGCCTAATTGTTTCTTCGCGGTTCTCAACTTGCACTTTTAAGGTATCTCCGTCAACAACACGTTCTACGGTCGCAGGGATTGTATTTTCTTTCATGACTGGTTCTGAAGAAGTAGTAGAACAGGCGGTTAAGACGATAAAAAGTATAAATAAAGGCAGTAAATGTGCTCTCATGTGTCATTCCCTTTCAAAGTAATTCTGGTCATACGATTCTATCGTGTGCATAAACTAAACGGGGGGTGGTCTTTAGTGAATCACGGATGTATTTACTGTGAGAAAGAATTGCTCTTCCCTTGGGAAAGAAGAAGGTTGATTTGTGATGGGTGCCATTATGCGATATCTGACAGTTATCATGAAGAGTATAGAGAGATAAGTGAAAGGAAAATAGAACAGAAATCCCGTCAGATTTGACGGGATTTCTTCGTGCTGTGGCGTAAGCAATTAGTATCTTTTCACTGCGAGTGTGCAGCGCGAGATACAAATCAATTCTTCAATTTCGTCAACGATGTTAATTTCCCATACCATTGTTCTTCTACCAATGTGAATAGGTTGTGCGATCGCGCGCACAACACCATCCTTTTTGCTACGAAGATGGTTTGCATTGATCTCCATCCCGAACGTCGCTTCATTTTCTGAGTCAAGGTTCAAGGTGCCGCCAATACTTGCTGCTGATTCAGCAAGCGCTACTGATGCACCACCATGAAGAAAACCGAGTGGTTGATGCGTACTTGGACCTACTGGCATTTCTAGAACAACTTTTTCTGGTGTTAGTGTGATTGCTTTAATCCCAAGTGCTTCAAGCATTGTGTTTGCGAATTCCATCCAATCTCCCCATTTCTATGTACTTCTCTTCTCAGTATACACGACAGAATGCATACAAAAAGGCAAAAGTTCGCTAATCGAACTTTTACCTTTCCAATATGTTTTCTTAAACTAGATAGGCAACTAACAATCCTAATGCCATTAGCAAGCCAAATTGAGTGTGCATTTGAGCTGTTGCTTTCATAGCGTTTACCATTTCTACTGCTTTTGTTTTACCTTCAAATAACTTAATGGCTTTGTAAGCCTTTGGAATACTTAGAAGCACTAACAAAAGCCATAGCGATGCATCAATGGTGATAATTAGTCCAACGACCCAAAGATAAGAAACAATAAACATCAATTCTAGAGATGTAACAGCTTTATCATGACCGAGAAGAATGGCGACTGTTTGACGGCCTTTTTCTTTATCTCCTTCAAGATCACGAATGTTGTTAGCCATTAGGATTCCTCCAACGAGGATTGATATTGGAATGGATAATAGGACACTATCAGCTGTAATAACCTCAGCCTGAATATAAAATGATAATAAAACAAGAATTAGTCCCATAAATAATCCAGCTGCGATTTCCCCAAAAGGTGTATAGGCGATAGGATACGGTCCGCCAGTATAGAAATACCCAGCAGCCATACAGATTGTGCCGATAACGGCAATCCACCAAGTTGTTAATAAGCAAATGTATACACCTAATAAAATAGCAATAGCAAAGAAAATGAATGCAAGGTTAAGCACTGTCCTAGCGCTTACTCCATCTCGAACAATGGCTCCCCCAATCCCAACACTTTCTGCATGATCAAGGCCTCTTTTGAAATCATAATATTCATTAAACATATTTGTTGCCGATTGGATAAGAATGGATGCGATCATCATCGCCATAAACAATCCAAAATGTAATGTATGATTTTGAAGGGCAAGCATTGTGCCCAGGAAAACCGGGACGAATGAAGCAGTTAATGTGTGAGGTCTAAGTAATCGCCACCACACTTGCCATGTTGGTTTTGAAGGCGTGACTTTGCCCAGCTTATCGTGGCTGTTATTCATACGCTCTTCCATAAATTTGTGTCTCTCCCTTAAATAATGACCTTCATATAAATTACCCCTATAACCATTATAGTTTAAAAAAACGGATAGGGGGTGTCAATCATTTTGTCAATATAGAGTGAAACTTCCATCAGAGGAGTTTTCTTCATCCCATCTGATGGTTAGTTGAACCAATCGGACTTTAAGGGGCAGTTCACCCCACCTAATATACTGCCCTTAAGGTGGGATAAAGAAGAAAAACGACCACCTCATTTAAAGGTGATCGCTTCTTGATTAGTAATAAGGGTAAGGATATGGTCTGAAGAAAGCGATGCGACCCAATCCTACACCAAGCAGGCCTCCAAGAAAGCCTCCTGCAAATGCCCCGAAGAAAAACATACCGGGCCCATCTGGCTGTTGAGGACCATCACACTGACGATTTAATGGACGAATGTATACAAATTCATCGTCAACATCTTCAATATGACCTCGATGCAGTTCGCCATCATGACACCTAATTTCAACACATTGTCCAACATGTTGGCGACAAACACCATGGTAATAGTGTCTGGACATATAAGAACCTCCTTCTTAATTAGTCCATAAACAACTGCTATGCAGAGTCTACATTTATCAGTCTATGCAGACGGTTTATTTTGCTAAAGGCATTTGCGGAGCATTGAAATGATTTTTTTTCTTGAGATGGGGAATCTATAGATGAAAAGTCCATTTTAGACGAATCAGCTTCGTTGACAGCCTAAGCCGCACAGGTGTATCCTTTAAGTAACTGTGACCGAGGGTAACTCGGTCTGCTTTTGCATGGAAGAAAGTTGGGGGGAAAAGACGGTGTCTACATTACAACATCAAGAACTATATAGCCTGCTTCATCAAGGTATTCGTAAGGCAGAAAAGCGGGGAACGTCCGTGCTTGTTAGTCAGGTGCTATCAGTAGCTGCAGTCGATCCCCTCTCCTTTTATGCAGCTGGTCCGAATAAGTATGAAAATGATCGAACGTTCTGGTCAGATCCGGAAAATGACACAACAATTGTTGGTCTTGGATCTGTTAAGCAATTTCAAGCATACAGAGACAGATTTCGAACGATAGAGAACGAGTGGCAAAGCTTTCTTCAGCACTCTGTTGTTGAAGGTGCTCCATCTCGACCAGGTGTTGGACCTGTACTGCTTGGTGGATTTGCTTTTGATCCTACTGCTCCAGAAAGTGGAGATTGGGAGCGTTTTCCTGAAGGGGGAATGGTGCTTCCAGAGTTAATGCTTACATCTGCTGGTAGTCAAGGGTGGCTCACAATCAATGCGATCGTATGTGGTGATGATGATTCCGATGCAATGGCGGAAGAACTTCTGGAAAAACATCACGGCATTCTAGCTCACTCATCTACCGATATCTCTCCAAAAATAGATGCTATTTCTATAGAAGAAATACGACCTGAAGATTGGAAAGAAACGGTGCGAAGTGCTGCTGCTAATATAAGAAAAGGAAAACTAGAGAAAGTTGTGCTGGCTAGAGAGATTAAGTTGCAATCCTCTAATTCATTCTCATCTTCACGCACTTTAATGAATTTGAAAAATCAGCAAAGCGACAGCTACTTGTTTGCTTTTGAATATGGCAAGAAGTGCTTTCTTGGTGCATCTCCAGAACGGCTAGTGAAAAGAGAAGGTCAACAGGTATATTCAACATGTCTTGCTGGGTCCATCCAAAGAGGTGAAACGCCTGAAAAGGATTATGAACTCGGCCATATTCTTCTAAATGATCATAAGAATCGTATTGAGCATGATCTGGTCGTACAGATGATTCGGAAAGCGATGGAAGAAGAATGTGATTTTGTACAAGTTCCTTCTAAGCCAGAATTGTTAAAAACGCCTCACATACAACATCTATTCACACCAGTCGTTGCAAGAGCAGGCGAGGGAACAAGTTTGCTTCGTATGGTTGAGCGCTTACACCCTACACCTGCACTTGGTGGATATCCACAAGAAGAGGCAGTGGAAGAAATTAAACGAATTGAGAATCTTGACCGAGGTTGGTATGCAGGACCAGTCGGTTGGATTGATTACCAGGGCAATGGGGAATTTGCAGTAGCGATTCGTTCTGGCTTATTGGATGGAGATCAAGCAACTCTTTATGCGGGATGCGGCATTGTAGCAGACTCAGATCCTGAGAGTGAATACGAAGAAACGAAGATGAAATTTAAACCGATGCTAACAGCTCTTGGAGGGAATCAATATGACTGATCAAGAAATACTTTCAAGCTACGTTGGTTCATTCGTTGATGAATTGGTTCGCTCAGGCGTGAAACAAGCTGTCATTAGTCCTGGATCTCGCTCAACCCCAATTGCAATGGTAATGGCTGAGCATCCTTCATTAAAAGTTTGGGTTCATGTAGATGAACGTTCTGCAGGCTTTTTTGCGCTAGGTATAGCCAAAGCGCAGAAAGAGCCTGTTGCTCTTTTGTGTTCATCTGGCACGGCAGGTGCAAACTATTATCCCGCTGTGATTGAAGCAGCTCAGTCAAAAGTTCCCCTTATTGTTTTAACAGCCGATCGCCCCCATGAACTTCGGGATAATGGAGCACCACAAGCTATTAATCAAATCGATTTATTTGGAGACTACCCTAAGTGGTTTATGGAAATGTCACTACCAGATTCTTCTTCAAACTTAATTCGTTACATAAGAACAGCTGCTTCAAGAGCGGCATCGGTTTCATCTGTTGCTCCTGCTGGACCTGTCCACCTTAATTTTCCTTTCAGGGATCCGCTTATTCCGGATTTATCTTATCCTGGTCTTTTTTTGGATGGACGTGAAGAGAACCGACCATGGGTCAGTGTTCCGGAGCAAGTTCGTGTTCTTACAGAAGGCGCAATAAAGCAATACGCAGAAAAGCTGTCTAGTAAAAAAGGAATTATTGTAGTCGGTCCGCAGGAAAACGAAGCGTTGGCATCGGCGGTATTTCGTCTAGCTGAAGTGCTGGGTTATCCGGTCCTTGCTGATCCGCTTTCCAACTGTCGTAGAATGCAAGAACCTCTTTTAATGGATGGCTACGACGCTTTTCTTAGAGGAGAGCCTGATACTGACCTTTATCCAGACGTTATTCTTCGTTTTGGTGCAATGCCTGTCTCTAAAGCCTATATGATGTTTGTGAAGCAGTTGGAAAATACGATGAGCATTGTAGTTGATGAAGCTGGATGGAGAGATCCTACTCTCTTCAGTACAGATATGCTCCCCGTCTCACCTGTCCAATTTGCGGATTCATTACGCGATGCTGTTCAGGGGATAGATAAGATCGATACCCATTGGATAGAAAAATGGCAGGAGAAGAATGCTAAGACACTGGACGCACTAACTTCACTAGATACTGAAGAGCTGTTTGAAGGACATGTGTTTAGTGAATTAAGTGGAATGATCCGTTCTGATGAACTTTTATTTGTTGGAAATAGTATGCCAATAAGAGATCTTGAGACCTTCTTTAACCCAAAGGATAACTCACCAAAAGTGATGGGAAACCGGGGAGCAAATGGAATTGATGGTGTCGTTTCAACAGCACTTGGAGCAAGCACAGCTTATCCATTCAGCGTTCTAGTTATTGGTGATCTTTCTTTCTACCACGATATGAATGGCCTACTACTTGCTAAGTTATATCACTTAAATATGACAGTGATTGTGGTGAACAACGATGGAGGCGGGATCTTCTCATTCTTACCACAGCGTGAGCAAGAAACTCATTTTGAACAGTTATTCGGTACCCCTCTTGGACTTGATTATGAACATGCTGCAGCTCTTTATGGAGCAAGTTTTGTTCGTGTGACAAACTGGGAAGAATTTAGAAGTGCTTTCATAAACAGTCGTAAGATGGAAGGGTTAAGCATCATCGAGGTGCCTACTGACCGTGATACGAATCTTACGCTTCATAAGGAAGTGTTTGCTAAGGTCAAAAAGGTTACAGCTAAGGGAGTGTCCTGAACATGATGATTGGGGTAGAGGATCTTTCTTTTCATGTTGAAAAGAAGGGGGAAGGTGAAACGATTCTTCTCCTCCATGGTTTTACAGGATCAAGTTCGAATTGGGCTGGGTTTATTGATAAATGGTCTTCGTCATTTCAAGTAATTGCAGTAGATCTCATTGGACATGGAAAGAGTAGTAAGCCAGATGACTCCTCTTTCTACACGATGGAGACAATGAGCCGCTATTTAAAGGTTCTACTCGATCATTTAAACGTTGATAAAATCCATTTACTTGGTTATTCAATGGGAGGAAGGATTGCACTAGCGTTTGCAATTCAATATCCTTCCATGATTAAATCACTCATTCTTGAAAGTAGTTCTCCTGGTCTTCTCACTCTAGAAGAAAGGGGTGAGAGGGTAAGAAAAGATCATGCACTTGCAAATCGTATTAAAGAAAGAGGCATATCAGAATTTGTTCAGTTCTGGGAAACAATCCCACTGTTTGCTGCTCAGAAGAATTTACCTGAGTCCGTTCAGATTGAGATTAGAGAACAGCGATTACAAAATTCGGAAATCGGACTTGCAAATAGCTTGATTGGAATGGGGACAGGTGCACAACCTCCCTATTGGGATGAATTGGAACATCTAGAATTTCCTGTGCTCCTTATGACAGGTGAACTAGATCAAAAGTTTGTTTCAATTGCGAAACGAATGAAAAAATCCCTGCCTCAAGCGGATTTTGTGCAAATTAACAACATAGGACATACAATTCATGTAGAAGAACCGCAAATCTTTGATAAAATGGTAGTAGCTTTTCTTAAAAAGCATGCAGATTCATTTCTGTAAATTTTGTTACATATGGAAGGAGTATTTAATATGATTCAATGGAAGACAGAACGCGAATTTGAAGATATCCTTTACGAAACGTATGATGGGATCGCTAAGATTACCATTAACCGTCCAGAGGTACGCAATGCATTTCGCCCGAAAACGGTTAATGAACTCATTACTGCTTTTGCTTTTGCAAGAGACGATTCAAATATCGGAGTAATTGTTCTTGCAGGTGCAGGAGACAAAGCCTTTTGTTCAGGTGGCGACCAGAGTGTTCGTGGCCACGGCGGTTATGTTGGCGATGACGAAATTCCTCGTTTGAACGTACTTGACCTTCAGCGTTTGATTCGTGTTATCCCTAAGCCAGTTGTTGCGATGGTCTCTGGTTATGCAATTGGTGGAGGACATGTTCTGCATGTTGTATGTGACTTAACGATTGCAGCTGATAACGCGATTTTTGGTCAAACAGGACCAAAAGTAGGTAGCTTTGACGCAGGATATGGTGCAGGATACCTTGCACGTATTGTTGGTCATAAAAAAGCTAGAGAAATCTGGTACCTATGCCGTCAGTACAATGCACAAGAAGCGCTTGATATGGGGCTTGTTAATACAGTTGTTCCACTTGAACAGCTTGAAGCTGAAACGGTTCAGTGGGCACAAGAAATGCTTGAAAAGTCACCAACAGCACTTCGTTTCCTTAAAGCATCACTTAACGCAGATACAGATGGTCTTGCTGGTTTGCAACAAATGGGGGGAGACGCTACGCTTCTTTATTACACAACTGAGGAAGCGAAAGAAGGGCGCGATTCGTTTAAAGAAAAGCGTAAGCCTGACTTTAAACAGTTCCCTCGTTTTCCTTAAATCGATCGTATATGAACAGCTTGATGGAACCCCATCAAGCTGTTTTTTCAAATAAAGAAAGGATGTATAAGATGGAAACGATGCCAAATTGGTTACATAAGCGAGCGCAAATGACTCCTGAGAGAGTGGCCATCATAGAGAATGGTACACAGGTGACATATAAAGAATTACAAAAGAAGTCTGTAGAAGTCGCTAATGGTTTAAGAGCAGAAGGAATCGATAAGGGGCAGCATATAGGTTTTTTCATGCAGAATAGCCTAGAAGCAGCTGTTTGTTTACATGCCCTCATGTACATCGGAGCTGTTATTGTTCCATTGAATCATCGCTTAACAGCTGCTGAACTCTCGTTTCAACTAGACGATGCAGAGTTAACGTATGTGATTGCTGATGATGAACTTGTAGGTAAAACAACTGATGCACTTAATGATTCAAATGTATCGTTACTTGTCTATCAACAAGTAAAACCAGGTAGTCAGGATTTAAGTAAGCTTGAAGTAACGATTGAGCTCGATCAACTGCATACGATTATGTACACGTCAGGAACAACAGGCAAACCAAAAGGGGTTATGCTAACTTACGGAAACCACTGGTGGAGCGCTATCAGCTCAAGCTTGAATCTTGGACATGATGTTCATGATCGCTGGCTATGCGCTGTTCCAATGTTTCATATGAGTGGCCTATCTATTCTATTGCGAAGTGTGATTTATGGCATTACGATGATAATCAAGCCCCGCTTCGAGCCGCATGTCGTTAATCAATCGATTCAACAAGAAGGAGTAACCATTGTATCGGTAGTAAGCGCTATGCTAAGTAGAATGCTTGATGACCTGGGAGGGGCAAGCTACCCGTCTACCTTAAGATGTGTTCTTCTTGGAGGAGGACCTGCCCCATACCCCCTTCTCACAACCTGTGAGAGGAAAGGGATTCCGGTTTTTCAGACGTTTGGCATGACTGAAACAGCTTCACAATTAGTAACGCTCTCGCCAGAATACATGCTTCTTAAGCAAGGTTCTGCTGGTAAAGCACTTTTTCCTTCAGAGGTACTTATAAGTGATAATGATAACGTTCTTTCGCCAGGAGAGCACGGTGAGATACTAGTGAAAGGACCAACTGTCACCAGTGGCTACTGGAAGCGAAATGAAGCAACACATGAGGCTCTTCGAAATGGTTGGCTGCATACAGGTGATATTGGTTACATGGATGAAGATGGATTTCTATTTGTATTAGATCGAAGAAAAGACCTTATTATTTCTGGTGGGGAGAACGTGTACCCTGCGGAAATTGAGTCCGCTCTTCTTGAACACCATGCTGTAAAAGACGCTGGCGTCACAGGGATACAAGATGAGAAATGGGGAGAAGTCCCTGTTGCATTTGTTGTAAAAGATGAATTGGATCTTTCATCTGATGCTTTACTTGCATTTCTCTCTGAACGTCTCGCAAGCTATAAATTGCCTAAATGGATTTCCTTCGTCGATGAGCTTCCTAGAAATGGTGCTAATAAGCTTCAGCGTAATCGATTAAATAACACGAGGGAAACAAACCGATGAAATTACATTCTGTAACACTTCATCATATCAAAATGACCCTTAAAACACCTTTTGGTAATAGTCTTGAAACAGTTAACGACAGAGAGCTTATCATTGTAGAAGTAAGAGATGATGAAGGGCATACAGGATTTGGTGAGGGAGTAGCATTTACATCACCATGGTACACTGAAGAAACGCTGAAAACATCATGGCATATGTTGAAGGATTTTATGATTCCAATACTTAAAGGACAAGTTCTATCACATCCTTCCGATGTTGAATGCCTGCTTAAAGGAATTCGACGTAATCCCATGGCGAAGTATGCAATTGAAGGTGCAATTTGGGATCTATATGCAAAAAGAGAAGGAATTAGTCTTGCAGAAGCGTTAGGAGGTACTGCTAGAAGAATCAAAGCCGGTGTTGCTGTTGGAGCAGCTGAACCTGAAACGATGTTAAATGAAATAAGTAAAAGAATTGAAGAGGGATATGAGCGAATTAAAGTGAAGATTAAACCCTCACAGGATCTGTCTCTCATTAAAGCCATACGAGAAACCCATCCTTCAATTGACTTAATGGCAGACGCGAATTCAGCTTATACACTAAATGATATAGAGAAACTGAAAGCACTGGATCAGTATGGCCTGTTAATGATTGAACAGCCACTTGCAGCAGATGATATTGTGGATCATGCCATTCTACAAAAAGAACTTGCAACACCCGTTTGTCTTGACGAAAGTATTGCATCATATGATGACGCGAGAAGGGCTCTGGATCTTAACAGTTGCAGAGTCATTAATATTAAACCAGGTCGAGTTGGTGGATTGAGCGTGAGTAAAAAGATTCACGATTTATGTGCCGCCCGATCCATACCTGTATGGTGTGGTGGCATGCTGGAATCTGGAATCGGACGTGCTCACAATATAGCGCTATCTAGTTTACCTAATTTCACAATTCCAGGTGATGTTTCGGCTTCTTCTCGATATTGGGAGCGGGATATTATAGTACCTGAAGTGACAGTAGAGAACGGGTCTATTGCTATGCCAGATGGTTACGGAATAGGATTCGAATTAAATAGGGAAGAGCTTGAGCGGGTGACCTTAACAAAAGAAACGTTATGAACCGGTGAATACATTACCATTGAAGAAGGCAGAACCATTTTAGGTTCTGCCTTTTTTTATGCTTCTGAATTTTTTACTAGGCGTGCGTCAAAAATAAAGGGTCCAAATGGGATTACTGACGAGATGACAGCAAGTGTTGCTTTTAAGAAGGACCATCTCTTTACGATCGTCACATAGAGAATCACAGCAAGATATAGAACGAATAATCCTCCATGAAGCGCTCCTACAATTGATACAGCCATTGGCATACCCATGAAGTATTTAAGTGGCATTGCTATTCCAAGCAATAGTAGAAAGGAAATTCCCTCGGCATAGCCAATACCTCGAAATAGTTTTAATGGTTGTTTAAACAAACGTATTCACTCCTTTATCAACAACTGTTGTGATGGTTTTCACAATGACAGATACAAGCAATATACAACTAGTATATCAGCACGCCTGTTACGATAGAAGGAGGAGATTTATCGATTTATTGACAGTTATTTAGTAGAATTAATAATTTACACTGCTCACATTCACAGAACATTTAGTACTAATGCATTGTTTTCAAAAGATTATTGATTGATATTTGATTATACGAGGTGTAATCAAGTAGAATGAATGTGGATGATAAACTAAACTTTGAAGGAGATTTGTATGAACAGTAAAAAAAAGGCAATATTTATATACATTCCTAAGTCCAAAGTTGATGAAGCCAAAAATAACATGAAGAAAAATGATTAATAGATGATAAAAATCCGTCAAGCTGCAGAAGCTTGACGGATTTTTGCATAGAAAATAAGTAAGATTTCAATTTCAAAGTAAAAGATTATATTTTAGCAATTAAATAAATGAAAGGATTGCAGCAATTACGGCAATTGCACCGATAATCATTAGGATCGTACGTACCATGACATTTCCTCCTTGAATAAGTCATTTTATTAATTCATGCATACCATTATATTTGCTGTCTTCTAGAATAACGCGTTAACAACAAATGCAACTACAACTACGATACCAACAATAACTAGAACTTGTTTTAGCATAATGACTTCCTCCTTCAATATAGCAATGCTTATTGCTACTACTGATATACCCTAAACAATTTTTGTATCAAACCTATTTTTAAAATAATAGTTAATAAATCCTACTTATTTCTTATGAATTGTTATTAGCGTTTCATAAAAATGAAATATTATACAAAAAAGAACAGAAGGCACTGTTGCTATAAAGCGATTGATTTCCGCTACAGTACGCTCGACGGGACGCTTGATCCTCCTCGGTGGAGCGGCACTCCACCCTGAGTGTGAATCTTTTTATATAAGACCTCTTTCAAAACAACAATACTTAAGTAAAAAGCCTTTCATAAAGAAGCATATAATAAAAAGGAGCCACTCAAATTGGAGAGGCTCCTTTGTTTATTTGCTATTGTTTGGGGTTAACTTTCATGCGTTCTTGCTGAAAGAATTCTTTTAATTCAGGGTTCAGATATTCTGGCTCCTTGTCATTCAAGTTCAGTTTAATCAGCTTGCCTTCAAGGTAATCCATGATGCCAATTTCCGTGCCATTGCCAAGCTGTTTCTGAAAAATGGTTTCATAACGTATGCTGCTCATAGGAGCCCTCCTGTTGCGCGTTTTTTTCTACTATAGCACGTTTGATAAGTAAAAAAACTAAGTTAAACTTCTCTTAAATGTTTTGTAATCAAAGCGCAACAATGCTTAACAGGATGACATAGTTTATTTTTCGTGAAACATGATTTCAGGCTTTTGATACAGCCTTTTGTGAAATAATCATCGGCTTACTACAGAGTGGACATTGTTTTTCGTTTGGATGTCCATCCTCGTCTATTTTCATCCACCCTTTGCAGAATTCGCTCGTACAGATCCAGGCCTTCACTGTTTTACCTTGTGGCTTCGCTATTTTTTTGAAGGCATCTGTTAAAAATCGTGAGACAGGTGTTTGTTTACCAAGGTGCTTTTCTGGTGAACTGATATACAGTTCTTCTTTAGCTCTTGTAATAGCTACATAACAAAGTCTACGTTCTTCTTCAAGATCAGCTGTCGGATTCTTCATATAAAGTTGTTTATGAGAGGTTTCTTTATCCTTCATCGCATTTAATGCAGAAACGTGAGGAAGAATTGTTTCTGAAGCTCCGATAACATAAACAATAGGAAACTCAAGACCTTTCGCTTGATGAATTGATAGAAGTGATAGTGCGTTAGAAGAACGATCATTTTGCTTGTGTTCATGAAAACGTTGAATAATTCGATCAACATAAGCAAGAAATTCAGGAATCGTTTCAAAACGAGAGCTTGAGAATTCAAGTTCGTCCATCATTTCTTTAAGTGTTGTCTTGTGAACAGTTAATGCTTCATCGTTGGCACTGTCTAAATGCTTCATGTAATCATCCCGAAGCACTTGAATCGCTCTCTCTGGACGGTGCCGCTTCGCTTCCTCAATTAAACGGATGCGTCGGTCAATTGATTTCTTTTGAAAATCACGAAGCGTTTTCCACGATTTTAAATGAGCGAGAGGGAAATCGGCCGGCTCTACAAAATTCTCCATCTCAATGTGTCTCATTCCTGCCTCTTGATTAATAAATAAGGAAGGTAGAATGGCAGCGGTGGCGTCTAGATTGTGGTGCTCATAAGCAAGTCTCAGGTGGTCCATCATTCCCTTAATAATAGATTGTTCATAGAAAACTTGCTTCATTCCTTGAGCATTAAAAGGGATATCCTGTTCAATCAACTGCTCAAAGATGGCTCGTGCATTGGTATAGGTTCTTGTTAGTATGGCGATATCTTTCCAATCACGCTGCTGCTCACGCATATGAGTGAGAACATGACTTGCTTCTTCTTCTGTTGTAGCAGGGCGTAAATAAAAAGGTTGCTTCCCATCTTTATCTGTAGCATTCATCGTTTTTATTCTTCGGTAAGTATTATGCTTGATGACATGATTTCCAAGCCCGACGATTGGTGGAGCAGATCGATAATTGGTATTAAGTGTTACCACCGATGCTTCTGGATACTCCTTATCAAACTCAAGGATTATGGAGCTGTTCGCTCCGTTAAAAGAATATATGACTTGGTCATCGTCACCAACTACAAAGAGATTGTTTTGTGGTGCGGCAATCTGTTTAATGAGTTCGTATTGAATTGGATTCGTATCTTGAAACTCATCAACAAGGACGTATTGAAAACGAGTTTGCATTTTGGTTAGAAGGTCTGGATTATGGATAAATTCACGATGAGTGAACACAAGGATATCGTCAAAATCCATGTATCCATTGCTTGTTTTCCATTCTTCATATGCAGTGAAAGCTTCTTTTAGTTCTTTTGTTTCCTTGCTGTCTGGCACATCTCCTGGTTCCATCATTTTCACTTTGCACGAAGAAATAGAGGACAACATAATTTCAGGTAGTGATGCTTCAGGACTTTTCATCTTTTTAAGGATGTTTTTCATGATGATTTGCTTATGACGTTCGCTATTAAGTATTTTTTGGTTATATCCAAGGCTTCTCAACAGTTTTAAGAAGATTGAGTGAAATGTACCAGCTGTTAATCTTCTTGCATCGTGAGCATGTACGCCTGGTAATCTACTAATTCGCTCACGCATTTCTTCAGAAGCTTTTCTAGTAAATGTAATGAGTAAGATGCTACTCGGATCTTTTTCTTTTACTGTCATTAAAAAAGCGGTACGTGCTGTAAGAACAGACGTTTTGCCGCTTCCTGCTCCAGCTATTGTGAGCAGTGGACCTTCCGTATGCTGTACGGCTTCCGTTTGTCGTCGATTTAAACGGATTCCTCTCTCCTCCAGTGATTCAAAAAAAGCTTGCTCTTTTTCATCTTGAAATGGTTGCGTCGCCTTAGGAGGTGTTAAGGGTGCTGAAAGGTCTAATTCAGTTACTGCACGATGTGGCGTTGTTGTAAAATTCATGATCATCACCTGAACTATCTTTATAGATTCATCCGTTCATTTTATCATAAATTGACGTATGTTCGTTTCATAGAAAAAGATTAATATTGAATTGATTCGGGTAAATAGACTAGCAGGATAGGAAAATGAGGAGGTACAGACAATGGAGAAATTTATTCAAGTCGTCGTCGATCATGATGAAAAGCAATTTCACGTGGAGTCAGAAGCAACAAATGAGACAAATTATGATGACCGCGTAGAGGAAGCAAAAAATAATGGTCGTGATGTAGGGGCGTTTCGTTCCCGTTTAGACACAGTAGAAAAAACGATTGATGCAGCACAACACGAATACAAAGGATATAGCCATACTGAAGAAAGTCCAGTCTAAATTTTCTTGGAGGTGAAAGATAATGGTACGCGAAACCTATTATGTAACACCTAAAGGTGAGCTTCATGAAACGAAGATCGACAATCAATTAAATTCATTTGAAATCCGAGCAAGTCAAGAGGAACGAATGGAAATTGAGAGGGTTATTGAGAAGCTTAGATCCCAGAAATATGTACAGCAGAATGACTTCTTTTCTACAAATCACTTTAATGAAAAAGAAGTGGACAGCCATCGTAATTGGACTGACGAAGCCATTTATGATCTTTACCGTCTCATGCATCAATTAGGTACTCCTGAGACAAAGCGACAAATTGAAGAAATGGGCGTTTTATCCGCTCTCAATCATAATACTAGGAGATAGGGGCTGTAGGCCTCTATTTTTTTTGGTGAAATGGTGCGAATTCACCTTCAATACAAGTCATTGGACCATTAATTATTTTAAGAACTCCGCTCCTGCCCTTCCTAAACTAAACGACTAACATAATCTAATAATGTAGTTAAACAAACATATTGAGGGGGATAAAGATGAGCGGAGGATACGGAAAAGGTTTTGCTTTGATTGTTGTATTGTTCATTCTTTTAATTATTGTAGGTGCTGGCGCAATGGGTGGATACGGTGGACCTGGTAACGTTGGCGGAGCTAACTACAATCCTTATTGCTAAGTAACAGGAAGATGAACCGGAATACCGGTTCATCTTTTGTATGTTAAGAGCGTTTTTCGCTAGTAGTAAAAAAGGCTTAATCTATCCCTGGTTAGTTTGACACCTCACGCCTTGAGGAATGTTGATAGTAGAGCAAAATTATTTACTATTTAAAAGGATGGGTAACGTGAAACAATACATAAGTTTTATACTGATTGCAGGTATGTTGAGTATTACATCAGGGTGTGGCTCGGACGTAACCAAACTAGCAGAAAATCATTCTGAAATGATGCTATCTTCTATAGAAAACAAAGCAGAAGCAAAAACAATTGCAGTAGCAAAGCCAGATGTAGAGATGCTTTCAAATGAGCTAATTAATCGCATCATGCAAGATTCAGACGAAAACTTTCAAGTGGAAAATTTCAATACAAAAGAAGAAATAAATGAACATTTACAAGAAGTTGCTTCTGAAGATCTCGCAACAAACATAGCAGATACTTACTATGAAGAACGAGAAGGTTCACTCTATCTTATCCCAACAGAGCTATTTCCATGGATGGACAACGAAGAACCCTATGAATTGAACCAAGTAAATACATTTGAGTATCAACTAGTTCAAACAAATGAATCAGATCTATATGGCACTTATACAATAGAAATTAATTTTCTTTATGAAGAAAATCACTGGATTATCAAAAATTTCACAATTAAGTAATGCGAACGCACGAGACAAAATGTCCGTGCGTTTTGTTTTTCCATAGGCAGATTGGACAACAACAGACGACTCTTTTACAATAAAGTAAGAAACTAAAAGACGAGGTTATCAAATGAGCGAATTTACGTTTACAGATTATTATCATAATCAAGTCACATTTTCTTTGCAGGATCATCCTTATTCTTCTGCTCCGAAACATGTATGGGTGATTTGCCGTCTAGACGAGAAGTGGTTGTTAACTGAACACTCGAGACGTGGGATTGAATTTCCAGGTGGTAAGGTGGAAGAAGGAGAAACGGCTGAAGACGCAGCTGTTCGTGAAGTATATGAAGAAACGGGCGGCGTTGTGAGTAACCTTCAATATATTGGCCAGTATCGAGTTGAAGGTAAAGGTGGCACTATTATTAAGAATGTGTATTATGCTGATATTGAACACCTTGTCGACAAGGAAGACTATTTGGAAACAAGAGGTCCTGTTTTGTTGAAACATCTGCCGAAGGACCTTCATCTAAATGAACGATTCAGCTTTATGATGAAGGACCAGGTGCTTCCTTATAGTCTTCAACATCTGAATTACTCAAAGTAAAAAGTCCAGTCTCGTCCTGGGCTTTTTTCTATTGGCTTCGTTGACCAGGCTCAATATGAATGTGAGCGGTTCTAATATCGTAGTCCTTCTCGAGTCGCGCCTCAATTTCGTCTGTAATAGAATGTCCTTCCTTGATGTTTAAGTCTGGAGCTACTTCTACTACAGCATCAACAATGACGCTACTACCAGCCATACGTGCTTTAATATCGACCAACGCTTCTACACCATCAATCTCTTTAATCGTTGTTTGAATTTCATTGAGTTTATCCGTATCAAACCCATCCGTTAACATAAGTGAAGATTCTTTAAAGATCCCAAAAGCTGTTTTACATATGATAAGACCGACAACAAAACCTGTGAGTGGGTCGAGCCAGTACATATGAAAACTTGCTCCAATGATACCAATGAAAGCGCCGAGACTGACAAGAGCGTCTGATAAGTTATCTTTCGCTGCGGCCATGAGGCCATGGCTTTTCGTTTTGGCAGCAAGTTTTTTATTATAGAAGTAAACAGACCCCATTACCAAAACGCCAAGCAAGGCTATCCATGCTGAGCTTAGAGGTGGTGAGGATTTTGGACCCTCAATGAGGACGGATGTCGTGTGAAAGAGTACCTGCAATCCAATGGCCATCATGACGAACGAGGCGAAAAGGGAAGAAACTGTTTCAGCTCGCGAATGTCCATAAGGGTGATTGCGATCACGGGGTTTAAGCGAAATTTTCATTCCAATCAATATAGCAACAGAAGCCACAATGTCTGAAGCATTGTTCCATCCATCAGCAAGCAAAGCCTCTGAACCGAAGACATATCCAGCAAAGAGCTTAGTGATTGAAAGAAGCAAATATGCTGTGATGCTAATCCAGACTCCCCGCAGTGCATTCATTTTCTTCACCTGATTTCATATGAATTGTATTCTTCTCCATGCTAGCAGATGGCGATCGGGTGGGTCTAGAGCAATCATTTTGCCATCGGTTAGACGTGTAGGACGATGTCAGATTTGTAAGTTCTAGCTAACTAGTTTGCCCAATCCCAACAAAAAAAGCCTCTCGAATAGAGAAGCTAATTCTTAATTAGTTTACGTTCGATCCATTCTACCCCCATGTACATTAGGGAAGAGAAAACAGCAATCATGACCAGACTTAATAACACAAGTGTGAAGTTAAATACCTGGAAACCATAAATAATCATATATCCTAGTCCTTGTTTTGAAACAAGAAATTCTCCTACAATAACCCCAACCCAAGAAAGGCCAACGTTCACTTTAAGTGTGGAAATAATCGCAGGAAAGGAAGCTGGAAGGATAGCTTCAAGAAATATTTGTTTCTTATTTCCACCAAACGATCGAATCACTTTCACATAGTTCGGCTCAACAGTGTGGAAGGCATGATAGATCACAAGGGTTGTAATGATTATGGAGATAGAGGCACCCATTGTAATTATGGCTAGATAGCCAGGACCTAATGCTACGATGATAATTGGTCCAAGTGCTACTTTGGGCATTGAGTTTAAGACGACAAGGTAAGGATCTGATATTTTTGATGCCTTCCGAGACCACCACAGTGCCGCTGCGAAGAGAGTTCCTAAAACAGTCCCTAGAATAAACCCTGCAATTGTTTCAAGTAGTGTTACACCAGTGTGCAATGCCAATGATCCATCGCTTATTTTGACTACGAAAAGAGAAGCGATTTTGCTAGGATAGCTAAACAATAGTGGATCAATCCAGGTAAGCCGTCCTGCGGTTTCCCAGAGTGTTAGGAAAGCTAGTAGAATGAAAAGTTGCCAACCTGTTATTTCGAACTTCTCTCTTCTAAGCATTTTAAGGTAAGCAGAGTGCTGCTTCTCAAGTTGGAGATTGTTCAAGAGAATCAAGCTCCTTCCAGATAACTTGGAAATGTTCAGCAAATTTTGGATCATTCCGCGCATCAAAAGGGAGTAGCTCACGTAGATGAGCGGGAATGTGGAACGTTCGAGCGATTTTTCCCGGTCTTGGTGACAGAAGAATAACCCGGTCTGACATTGCTATGGCTTCTCCAATATCATGAGTGACAAGGAGAGCTGATTTATTGTGTTCTTTTAAAGTGGAAAAAACGAGATCTTCTAGTTTTAATTTTGTCTGGTAATCTAGTGCTGAGAAAGGTTCATCTAATAAGAGGAGGTCAGGTCCAGTTGCTAATGTTCGAACAAGAGCCACGCGCTGGCGCATACCACCTGATAACTGGTCAGGGTAAGCATGACGAACATCATACAACCCCATTTGATCTAGAAGCTTTAATGTTCTCTCTATCGTGTCTTTGGTTAGTCGATTCGTTAGCTTTAATCCTAGAAGACAATTTTCTTTAATTGTCTTCCAGGGGAATAAATAATCTTGCTGAAGCATATATCCCATTGACTTACCTGGTTGATTACTATTTTTACCCTCTACAATAACCTTTCCTTCGGTAGGTGTTAACAGCCCAGATATAATGGAAAGTAATGTAGATTTACCACATCCACTTGGACCGATAAGGGATACGAATTCACCTTCCTCAATGGAAAATGAAAGGTTAGAAATGGCTTCTTTAGCTTCCGTTTTTGTTAAATAAACGTGGGAAATAGCATTGACTTGAAGGAAAGACATGATTGCATTCCCTCCTATTTTTGCGCATCTTCTGCATAACTGTTATCCACTAGTTTGCTGTGGTCGACACGCTTCGGTAGCTCACCGGATTCGTCCATTATATTTTGAAGGTTATTCCACTCGCCTTCATCAAGGATAGGATTTGTTGCAAAAGAGTGCTGACTTTTGTATCGATCAACTACGGTTGTGATGAGAGCGAGGTCCGTATCAGGAAAAAATGGTTCAATTGACTTTGCGATTTCATCCGCTGAATGAGTATCTACCCATTGCTGAGCTTCATATAGTGCTTTGGTAAATCGTTTGGCTGTGTCAGGATTTTTGTCTAAATAACTTTCTTTGGCCATAAAGACGGTATATGGAATCGTGCCGGATTCTTTACCAAACGACGCTACGATATGACCAACACCCTGTTCTTCGAAAATGCTTGCTGTCGGTTCAAAAAGTTGAACGAAGTCGCCTGTACCTGATGCAAAAGCACTAGAAATGTTTGCGAAATCAATATTTTGAATAAGATCGAGATCTTTTTGTGGATTAATCCCTTTGTTTTTTAAGACAAACTCACCGGCCATTTGGGGCATGCCGCCTTTACGTTGACCGAGGAAGGTACTTCCTTTCAAGTCATCCCATGCAAAATGATCCATCTTTTCTCTTGAAACAAGAAAGGTTCCGTCTGTTTGTGTGAGCTGAGCAAAGTTGATGACAGGATCGTTTGTACCTTGAGCATACACATAAATAGACGTTTCAGATCCGACAAGTGCGACATCTGCGCCGTTTGAAAGAAGCGTCGTCATCGTTTTGTCGCCACCCCAGGTAGTTGTTAATTCTACGTCAATCCCATGCTTTTCGAAGATGCCTTCAGAAATGGCAACATATTGTGGCGCATAGAAAATTGAGCGAGTTACTTCTGCTACTCGAACTTGATCATTTTCACCGCTATTCCCACATGCTGATAGAAAGAGAAGGAAGAGTATACTTGTATAAAGGGTTAACCTATTAAACCAACGTTTTGTCATAATCTAGCCCCCGCTGTCACATGAAATAGGCTCATGTTTTAAGATACTATAGCCTATGTACAGGGGAGAATTGTGTGTTTGCCCTATAATAAATCCTTTTAAGCAACGCGGGCAGTTGACCAGTTCATTCAAAACAAAAAAAAGCACCCGTTAAGGTGCTTTTTCATAAGTTGGTTAAACGTTAGGGCCTGCTTGCTTAATTTCTTCTGAAACATTAGTGAATTTATCGAAGTTCTTAACGAATTGAGTAGCTAGCTCTTTCGCTTTTACGTCATAGCTCTCTTGATTTTCCCATGTTTGTCTTGGTTGTAGAACTTCAGCTGGAACACCAGGACAATGCGATGGAATATGCAAACCGAAAATTGGATCTGTTTCAGTTTCAATGCGGTCAAGCTCACCGTTTAGCGCAGCTTGAATCATCGCTCTAGTGTAAGATAACTTCATACGCTCACCAACACCATAGCCTCCACCAGACCAACCAGTGTTAACAAGAAATACCTGTACATCGTGCTCCATGATTTTCTCACCAAGCATCTCAGCATAGCGATGAGCAGGTAAAGGGAGGAATGGAGCTCCGAAACAAGTAGAGAAGGTTGCTTCAGGTGAGGTTACGCCTCTTTCAGTTCCTGCTAGTTTACTTGTGTAGCCTGAAAGAAAATGGAACATCGCCTGTTCTTTTGTCAGCTTACTGATTGGAGGAAGTACACCAAACGCATCAGCTGTTAAGAAAATGATCGTGTTAGGATGACCAGCAACACTAGGGATCGCGATATTAGGAATTGCATCAATTGGGTAGGCAGCACGCGTGTTTTCAGTTAAACTCGTATTATCATAATCCGGTTCACGTGTCCCATTGTCCATCATCACATTCTCAAGGACGGTACCGAATCGAATTGCATCCCATATTTGTGGTTCTTTTTCTTTTGAAAGGTTAATGCATTTGGCGTAACAACCGCCTTCAATGTTAAATACACCGTTCATTGACCAACCATGTTCATCATCACCAATGAGAGAACGATGGGCATCAGCTGAAAGCGTTGTCTTTCCAGTGCCGGATAAACCAAAGAATAAAGCGACATCGCCCTCTTTGCCAACGTTAGCAGAACAGTGCATAGATAGAATGTTTCGCTCTGGAAGAATATAATTCATGACTGTGAAAATCGATTTCTTAATTTCCCCAGCGTATTCTGTTCCACCGATTAAAACGGTACGCTTCTCAAAAGAGATAATGATAAACGTCTCAGAATTAGTACCATCTACTTCTGGATCCGCTTGGAAGCCAGGCGCTGATATGACAGTGAACTCAGCTTCATGTCCTTTAAGCTCTGTTTCATTAGGACGAATGAACAACTGATGAGCGAACAAATTATGCCATGCATATTCATTGATTACTTGGATAGGAAGTCTCGATGACTGATCAGCTCCAGCGAAGCCTTTAAATACATAAAGGTCTTTTTTCTCACCGAGGTAGTTCAGTACTTTTGTGTAAAGGTTTTCAAAACTTTTCTCAGAAATAGGCTGGTTCGTTTTCCAATTGACTTTTTCTTTAACGGAGTCTTCATTAACTATGAACTTGTCCCCGGGAGAACGTCCAGTATATTTTCCGGTTTCAACACGAAGTGCACCTGTCGAAGACAAAGTTCCTTCGTTTTTAAAAAGAGAATGCTCTGTAAGTTCAGAGACTGATAAATTTACATGTGGATTGTTCTTATTTAAAATCGCATCCAATAACGGTGAGGAGAAGGAAGCTGTTTTCATACGTTAAACCCATCCTTTTTTTAAAGATTTCGTTTGGTCCTTGTTAATCTCAAAAGTAGTATAACACATTTATTTAATTATTCTATACTAATCTACGGATTTTTTGCATAAAAAGAGAAAAAAAGGCGAATAACTATTTAGTTGGGCTCTCCTTTAGCCTATTATTAATAGGAAGAAACTCATATATGCTTAGTGGTGAGAAGAATTAGAGTTTGTGCTGGGGAGTTAACAGTGGTTGGCTTGAGCCTAGCTATTCTGCGATATTGTGGCTGGTTTGAACGTTCGGTTTCGCTTTTTCGTGTCTAGCTGCAGTGGCCAGGTCCTCGAGTCGCTTCACCCTCCAACTCGAACACAAAGACCGTGTTCAAGTTGGAGGGCTCCAGTGCCTGCCGTGTCTAAGCGGCCGCTTCCGCTTTTCGTTAGATCCAGCTGCAGTGGCCAGGGTCTCGATCGCTTCACCTCCCAATTGGAACACAAAGACCGTGTTCCAGTTGGGAGGCTCCAGCGCTTGTCGACCCTAAACGGCCACATCCGCTTTTCGTGTCCAGCTGCAGTGGGCAGACACTCGGTCACTTCACCTTTTAATCCGAACACAAAAAACGTGTTCATATTAAAAGCCTCCAGTGCCTGCCGTGTCTAACCGCCCACTTCCGCTTTTCGTTAGATCCAGCTGCGACTCGCAGAAACTGCGATATTTCACTCTTTCATCGGAACACAAAAAGCGTGTTCCAATTCAAGAGCTCCAATATCTCCGTTTCTGAACGCTCGTCTCCGCTTTTCGTGAGATCCAGCTGCAGTGGCCAGGGTCTCGATCGCTTCACCTCCCAATTGGAACACAAAGACCGTGTTCCAGTTGGGAGGCTCCAGCGCTTGTCGACCCTAAACGGCCACATCCGCTTTTCGTGTCCAG
>NZ_SWFM01000003.1 GCF_005144865.1 Guptibacillus hwajinpoensis | reverse complement strand
AGTTCCAATATCTCCGTTTCTAAACGCTCGTCTCCGCTTTTCATGTCTAGCTGCGCAGGCCAAATCCGCAGGCTGTTTCGCCCCTTCAGTTGAGACAAAAAACGTCTCATCTTCACGGGCTCCAACATCCTGCGGATTTAAGCAGGCCTGCTCCGCTTTTCGTGTCTAGCTGCAGCGGCCAGTCCCTCGGTCACTTCACCTTTCAATCTGAACACAGAGACCGTGTTCATTTTGAAAGGTTCCAGTGCCTGCCGGGTCTAAACGGCCGCTTCCGCTTTTCGTGTCTAACTGCGACTCGCAGAAACTGCGATATTTCACTCTTTCAGCGGAACACAGAAAGCGTGTTCCAGTTCAAGAGTTCCAATATCTCCGTTTCTAAACGCTCGTCTCCGCTTTTCATGTCTAGCTGCGCAGGCCAAATCCGCAGGCTGTTTCGCCCCTTCAGTTGAGACAAAAAACGTCTCATCTTCACGGGCTCCAACACTCTGCGGATTTAAGCAGGCCTGCTCCGCTTTTCGTGTCTAGCTGCAGCGGCCAGCCTCTCGATCGCTTCACCTCACAAAATGAACACAAAGATCGTGTTCTTTTTGAGAGGTTCCAGCGCTTGTCGAGGCTAAACGGCCGCTTTCGCTTTTCGTTTTAAGACTCATTTTGTTTTAAATATCTTTTATCTTTTAGGAATAGGCGCCAGAAGTAGATGAATCCTGGGGTTAGGATGAAGAAGGCTACGATATAGGTGATGATTAGAGCTCTGAATGTGGCGGGATCTGTGAAGCCGGTTTCGATTGTGACATTTGGATAGACGATATAAGGTAGATGAGCTGAGCCATAAGCATAACTAGCTAGTAGATACTGTACAACAATACTCACCATTGCAAGTCTTGGGATACCGACTCCAGTTTTTCTAGGAATAAAGAGAGAAGCATAGCCAAGAGCAAATGTACCAATAGATCCAATAAGCCATGGGGTGTAAGTCAACAGGTTTTCATATAACCATAATGCCTCATTACGTATAGTGAGAACGAGTAGACCCGCCATAGCTAGTGAAATTGGACCGACGAGAATGGCGTCTCTTCTATATGTATCGTAAGCTTCTTGGTCCCCTGATACGTTAGAGTAGTCAGAAAGCAACAGGGATGATAAAAAGAGCGTGCTTGATATCGCAAAGGCCATAAATGCATATACGCTTGGACTCGTTAATAACTCACTCAATAGTAGCCGTTCTGCTCCATTCGATGTTTCAATAAAATTTCCATGCGTTATCGGAAGAACACAAATCAAGAGAGCAGGAATTAGAAAACCAGTTATTCCTGAGATGATTGTTAAGATGCGTTTGTAATTTGTTGACGCTGAATGTGAAAATACGAGAAATGCGCTTCGAAGCGCAAGTAACAGAATGATAATACTACCTGGAATGAGAAGAACTGTACCAAGTGTAAAAGTTGCACCTGGGAAAAAGCTGAAAAGAGCCACTACAATAGCAACAATAAATACATTGGTTACTTCCCATGACGGAGATAGATAGCGATTCGCTATATTCGTCGCCTTCGTGTTGTTTCTATTAAGATAAATCATGGACCAGAATCCTGCACCGAAATCAATTGTAGCCATAACTGCGTAAATGAAAACAAGTCCCCAAATTAATGTAATGGCGTAGGCTGCTTCTGACATAATGTCACCTCTTATCTTTTTTAGTACAGGGTTCGTAAATCACCTGTTGAAAATAGTTATTGGTCGAGTTCATCTGCAATAGGGTTACGGTTAAAATAATAACGAAGAACGAGTACTGTCGAGATCATTAGAATGATATAGACAATTAGGAAGAGAACAAAAAGTAGACCAATATTTCCTGAAGTCGTTACAGCCTCTTCTGTCTTCATGACGTGATAAATAATCCATGGTTGCCTTCCTGTACATGCAAAAATCCAACCGAATTCGATTGCAGTTATGGCAAGTGGTCCAGCTGCGATAAATCCCCACATGAGCCAGCGTGGGAACTCTTTACGTTTCAGAACTTTGTACCATGTAAAACCTACGATGGATAATAGAATTAACAAAGAACCAATTCCTACCATGGAATTAAATAAGGTGTGAACAAATAAGGGTGGCCACTCATCTTCAGGCCATTCTTCAAGTCCGAGAACTTCTGTGTCAAATGAGTCATCTGAAAGAAAACTAAGCGCCCATGGCACTTCAATTGCCCATTTCACCTCGCGCTCTTCCTTATCTGTATATCCACCAATAGCAAGTGGAGCATACGTCTGTGTTTCAAACAACCCTTCTGCAGCGGCAAGCTTTTCTGGTTGATACTGATACAGTTGTTGAGCAGATTCATGGCCATTCAATGATGTTAAAAGTGAGAAAATACCTCCGATTACGAGTCCCATCATTAATGCTTTATGATGAAACTTATACTCTCTCGTATTCCCTCGTTGACGAATCATCTTATATGCAGCAATAGAAGCAATCACAAAAGCACCTGTCATTAAAGCGGAAACAGTTACATGTCCAGCTGTTACGAAGAAGGAAGGATTAAAAAAAGCTTCCCATGGGTCAACGTTCACGAACTTACCATCTACAATTTCAAACCCGGCTGGTGTTCCTTCGAACGCATGAACGTTCGTGATTAAGATAGCGGACGCGCTCGCACCGAATGCAACGAGTGTTACGCTAACGATACGCATAATAGGCGAAAGACGATCAGCTGCATATACATAAATCGACATAAAGAGAGCTTCAAGAAAAAATGCATATATTTCAATCTGGAAAGGTAATGCAATAACTCGCCCTACTACCTCCATAAATCCAGGCCATAGGAGTGAAAGCTGAACACCAGCTATCGTTCCAGTCGGAATCGCTACGCCAAGTAAGACAGCAAATCCCTTCGTCCAACGGTTAGCCATTAAAGCATAGTCTTTGTCCTTTGTTTTCTGATACATAAGCTCAGCAATGAGAACCATGAAGGGTAACCCTACACCAAGCGTTGCATAAATAATATGTACACCCATAGTCATGCCAAATAACGAGCGGGCAATAACGAGTTCATCCAAAGCAATCTCCTCCATTTACCGTTCTGTTCAAATCTCCCCTTATTGTCCACGTATTACCAGAAAATATTCTAATTCATTACTCATTTTTTGACATAACAACTCGTCTTCTGTCATACACGTTAATGGAAGGGGGGAACATCATGAGTGAGCTCGTCCTACCGCTTGTCGAAGTTGTGTCGAATAGCGGAATATACGCCCCGTTCTATTTTATTGTTCTTCATTTTATTCGTCAGTTTGTATTTGTGCCGGTAAGTGTTGTATGTATTGCTGGAGGAGTTATGTTCGGAGCGCTCTACGGTACGATTTATTCGGTTATAGGCATTACAGTTGTAAGCACTGTTTTCTACTTATTCGTTAAGCGAGTACCGGCATTGTTTAAGAAAATAACTCGGATGAAAGAAAAATGGATGCGTAAACGAATGCCGATGTCAGTTGGTCAAATTGCAATTTTAAGATTAGTTCCTTTCGTTCATTTTCATTTTATATCGCTTTGTTTAATTGAGGTTTCAAAAGATTTTCCGGGTTACTTACGATCATCAATAATATCAAATTTACCACTTGCGTTGTTGTATTCCTTTTTCGGAACTGCTATACGGGGCTTTGATCCTGTCCTTATTGTCTTGATTCTGTCAGGTCTTGCTATCCTATTCTATTTATTAAGAAGAAGAGAATGGATCATGAAGTGGGATGAATTCTTTCAGCCAGCAAGATAGATATTCCTATAAACGAAGAAATCCCCCGTGTAGTTAGGGGGATTTCTTCGTTTATGAGTTTTCTCTGTGACGGAGAAATTCTTTCACTGGGCTTTTCCACTCAATCTGAGCACTTGGATAGCGTAGATCCATCTCTTTCTCCAGGAAATAGAAATCTTCTTTCTCTAGTAAGTAAAGATCTGAAGCATTCTTCACACCTACAGATATTGTAATGATATCGAATGAATGATCTGTCGTGCCAAGGTATTTCTCACCCTCAAATAGGGCTCCTTTATACGTGACAAGAAAGTTCTTTCTAACGTTAGACGAGTCATCAAAAAAATAATAATCTTTATGATCATAGGCCTTCTCGAGCTTGCGTTTTGGATCGATAAAAAAGCGAATGACAGAATAAGCAATCAAGACCATTGCAGCAAGAATGACAAGACGAAAAAGAATAATAATCATTAGTCAGCACCTCATTTTCACTATGCTTCTATTCTTTATACGTTTATGATAAAGAAAGGTTTCATAAAAAGAAATGTTTTAGAAAGGACGATTAAGTTGAATTTCGAAAAATTATTTGCACTGCAAAAACAACTAGATAATCGAATTGTGCGTGAGCATGATCTTGAAGGAGAAGATCTATTTGAAAATAAGCTCCTTGCTTTAAAGGTAGAAGTGGGGGAACTTGCGAATGAAACACGCTGCTTTAAATACTGGAGCAAGAAAGCCCCTTCGTCTAAAGAAACAGTTCTAGAGGAATATGTTGATGGGATTCATTTTATTCTGTCCCTAGGACTTGAGCTAGGTTTTACCCATGGAGTTATTCCGGCCGAATCTGACGAACAACTCACAGCGGTTCAAGCATTTCACGATGTTTATCGGGCGATTGAGAGAGTTGCTGATGAAAAAACAGAATCTGCCTTTCTTCAGCTTATCGGCGGTTACCTTGTACTTGGTGAGCGAATTGGTTTAAAAATCGATGAAATTGATCAAGCCTATTTAAAAAAGAATGAAGTGAATCATAATAGACAGGATCAGGGATATTAGAGGGATGAAGCGCTCTCAATTGTGAAAAATTTCGGAAACCGTTATAATAAACAGAGAATACATATCAAGGAGGCAATACATATGGCGAAAGATGAAACATTGCAGATGCTGAAGGAACTAACAGATGCGAATGGTGTACCGGGCAATGAACGTGAACCTCGCGATGTTATGAAAAAGTACATCGAACCTCTTGCGGATGAGTTAATGTATGACAACTTGGGAAGTTTAATTGCTGTTAAAAAAGGAAAAGCAGAAGGTCCGAAAATCATGGTAGCAGGTCACCTTGATGAAATCGGCTTTATGGTTACACGAATTGATGATAAAGGCTTTCTTTGGTTCCAAACGGTTGGAGGCTGGTGGGAGCAGGTAATGCTCGCTCAGCGTGTTAACGTTATGACACGTAAAGGAAATATTATGGGCGTAATTGGCTCAAAACCTCCACATATTCTTCCTGCAGAACAGCGTAAGAAATCAGTCGATAAGAAAGATATGTTTATCGATATTGGTGCTTCAAGTAAAGAAGAAGCAATGGAGTGGGGAGTTAAACCGGGCGACTCTGTTGTACCAGTTTGTGAATTCACGGTTATGAACAACGAGAAGATGCTTATGGCTAAAGCTTGGGATAATCGCATCGGCTGTGCAATTGCAATCGAAGTTCTTCGGAAGCTTAAGGATGGCGACCACCCGAACACGGTATACGGTGTCGGAACAGTTCAAGAAGAAGTAGGTCTTCGAGGCGCTACAACAGCTGCCAATATGATTAAGCCGGATATCGGTTTTGCTGTGGACGTTGGTATTGCTGGAGACACACCTGGAGTTAGTGATAAGGATGCTCAATCCAAAATGGGTAAAGGTCCACAAATCATTATGTATGATGCATCAATGGTTAGTCATAAAGGCCTTCGTGATCTTGTTACTGACACAGCTGACGAGAAAGATATTCCTTATCAATTTGATGCGATCGCAGGTGGTGGTACAGATTCAGGTAAAATTCACCTTACTGCAAATGGAGTGCCTGCATTATCAATTACAATTGCGACACGTTACATTCACACTCACGCAGCGATTCTGCACCGCGATGACTTCGAAAATGCTGTTAACTTAATTGTTGAAGTCATTAAAAAGCTAGACGCTGATACAGTTAAAGAAATTACATTCAATTAAACACAAAATCCGGTGGCACTCTTGCCACCGGATTTTGCTCGTTAATTTACGCCTTGAGCCATGTAAGATAGCATTTGCTCACGTTCATTCTCTGGAGCTTCTTTCCAAAGAATTTCGAAAAGAACGCCGAGTCCTGGAAGCATCTTCTCTTCTCCGCTTTGCATAGCGTCAAGGATTGTAGCTTCAAGCTGCTCCTCATTATTTCCATCAATGTTAGCGAGGATCGCTTTTCGTAAGTTAAGGTCCATGCTTTACACCTCACCTTTCTCATTCGCTTGTTAGAACAAGCATCATTAGTATGAGCGTTTCAGTCTAATTTCATGAGTTTTGTTGGAATCTTCCGTTGTGACCCTTTATAATGAAAACATTGAGAACTGAAGGAGAGCATAATGATTATAGAATCCGTAAAGAATCAAAAAGTGAAAGATTGGAAAAAGCTACAAACAAGAAAAGGAAGAGAGAAAGCAGAAGCTTTTCTTATTGAAGGGCCACATATTATTGAAGAAGCTGCAAAAGCAGAAGCCCCCATTGTAGAAGTCATTCTTACAGAAGGTATGGATTTATCTCCATATCCGTTTAAAGAAAGACCTGTTGTCTATACTGTTACAGAGAAAGTGATGCTGGAACTAACCGGTACGGAAACACCACAGGGAATAATGGCTGTTTGCAAAATGGTCGAGCCTTTATTACCTCAAAATGGCAAGCTTCTTCTACTAGATGCGATTCAGGATCCAGGAAATCTGGGTACTATTATTCGTACTGCAGATAGTGCGGGATATGATGGTGTTTTATTAGGAGAAGGGACAGTGGACCCTTACAATAGTAAAGTGCTTCGTTCTACGCAAGGCTCTATTTTCCATTTGCCAGTAAAAAAAGCGAATTTAGTTGAGGAAGTTAAATCGCTTAAGCAGTTAGGAATGCACATATACGCAACAGAAGTAAGCGGGGGCACGCCCTATCAAGAGCTTGAAAGCCAATCAGACTTTGCCGTTATTCTAGGGAATGAGGCAAATGGAGTATCAGAGGAACTTCAAAATCTGGCAGATGTAAATGTCTATATCCCTATATTTGGCGATGCCGAGTCATTAAATGTAGCTGTAGCCGCTGGAATTCTCATGTACGGTCTACTCCCTTCATAATCGGGCTTGCAGAGTGATGGTTTTTTTTCTATAATTAGAATCAACTTATATATGTTAAAAACAATGATAGAGAGTAGTAAGCTGCCACTGCCTTTGCAGGGAGGAAATGCCGTGACTGGAAGCATTTCTATAGGGAAGCCGCCGAATTCGCTCTGGAGTTGCCGCTTAGTTCGTATACAAAAGCGGATCGGTTACAAACCGTTATCCTTTGCTTAAGGCTGATAGAATCATTCTATCAGTGAATTAGGGTGGTACCGCGAAATCAAATCTTCGCCCCTTTATTGGGAGCGAGGATTTTTTTATTGCTTTAAAACAGCTTTATGGACAGAAAAGTATGAAGTGGAGGTCAAAACGATGCAGGAACGTTTACAAACGTTAAAAGAGGAAGCCCTGTTACAAATTGAGAAAGCTTCTTCAATGAAAGAAGTACAGGACATTCGGGTTGCTTACCTTGGAAAAAAAGGACCAATTACGGAAATTTCGAAAGGGATGGGCAAGCTTTCGGCTGAAGAGCGTCCTAAGATGGGACAGCTCGTGAATGAAATTCGTACAGCTATCTCAGACCAACTTGAAGAAAAAGCGAATGGGTTAGAGAAAGCGGCTGTTGAAGAAAGGCTCAAGAAAGAAACAATTGATATCTCTCTTCCAGGTCGTCCAATAAAGAGAGGCAATCATCATCCGCTAACGAGGGTGATTGAAGAAATTGAAGATCTCTTTCTTGGAATGGGCTTTTCAATTGCTGAAGGCCCTGAAGTTGAAACAGATTATTATAATTTCGAAGCACTAAACCTTCCTAAGGACCATCCAGCTCGTGATATGCAGGATTCATTCTATATTACAGAGGAAACGTTACTTCGTACACATACGTCTCCTATGCAGGCAAGAACGATGGAGAAACTTAACGGTGAAGGTCCAGTTAAAATCATCGTCCCAGGTAAGGTATACCGCCGCGATACAGATGATGCAACACACTCTCATCAATTTATGCAAATTGAAGGGTTAATGGTTGGAGAAAATGTTCGCATGAGTGATTTGAAAGGCGTATTGCAATCATTCGCAAAGAAAATGTTCGGTGACGAGCGTGAAATTCGCCTCCGCCCAAGCTTCTTCCCATTTACAGAACCTTCTGTTGAAATGGATATTTCATGCTTTAACTGCGGTGGTAATGGGTGTTCTGTATGTAAGGGTACAGGATGGATTGAAATTCTTGGTGGAGGAATGGTTCATCCGAACGTTCTACGTATGTCAGGATTTGACCCTGAGAAAGTAACGGGCTTTGCATTTGGAATGGGACCTGAACGAATTGCAATGCTTAAATATGGCATTGATGATATTCGTCACTTCTATACAAATGACAGTCGATTTATTAAACAATTTAACACACTATAGATGATGGTTAGGAGGAGAAAAGAATGCTCGTATCAATGAACTGGCTACAACAATATGTAGATCTAGATAGTTATTCAGCTGATGAACTTGCAGACCTTATTACTAAGGGCGGTATTGAAGTTGAGACAGTTGAAAAGCTTAATAAAGGAATTAGTGGCGTGGTGATCGGACATGTTCTATCATGTGAACAACATCCTGATGCGGATAAGTTAAACATTTGCCTTGTAGACATTGGTGAAGAAGAACCTGTCCAAATTATCTGTGGAGCAGCTAATATAGCAAAAGGCCAACACGTAGCAGTTGCGAAGGTTGGAGCTGTTCTTCCAGGTAACTTCAAGATTAAGAAAGCAAAACTTCGTGGTGAAGCATCACATGGTATGATCTGCTCGCTACAAGAGCTTGGTATTGAAAGCAAGCTTGTTCAAAAAGAATTTGCTGATGGCATTTTTGTATTTAGTGATGATGTAACACCAGGTGAAGATGCGCTTCATTACCTTAATTTAAACGATGAAATTCTTGAATTAGGTTTAACGCCAAACCGTGCAGATGCGATGAATATGATCGGTGTTGCATATGAAGTTGGGGCAGTCCTAAATCGATCAATTGACCTACCATCACCTGAGCTTGTCCGTACAGAGGAAAGCGCAGAAGATTATGTGTCTCTTCATGTGGAGAATGAAGATGACAATCCTTATTACGGTGCAACTGTTATTAAAGACGTAACAATCGCCTCATCTCCGCAATGGCTTGTAAACAGACTTGTCTCTGCAGGGATTCGTCCAATCAATAATGTAGTTGATATTACAAACTATGTCCTACTTGAATACGGACAGCCGCTACACGCTTTCGATTATGACCGTTTTGGATCGAAAGAGGTTATTATTCGACGTGCAACAGATGGAGAGAAAATCGTCACGCTTGATGATACAGAGCGAACGCTTTCAAGTGATCATCTTGTCATTACGAATGGTTCTAAGCCAGTTGCTGTAGCAGGCGTAATGGGTGGAGCAGATTCGGAAGTTCAACAAGATACAACTACTATCTTGCTCGAAGCAGCTTATTTTAATAGTAAGCTTGTTCGTAAAGCATCGAAAGATTTAGGTTTAAGAAGTGACTCTAGCGCACGTTTTGAAAAAGGAATTGACCGTAATCGTGTAGTTGGCGCAAGCGAACGAGCTGCTCAGCTTATTCAAGAGATTGCCGGTGGAACAGTTCTTAAAGGAATAGCGGAACAAGGCGCACGAACAGTTGAAGCGAAAGACGTTAGCATCGAAGTAACGAGAATTAATCAAGTGCTCGGTACTGAAATTTCTGAAACAGAAGTTGCGGCTATTTTTGAGCGTCTTCAATTCTCATATCAGAACTTTGGTGGTACGTTTACTGTTCAGGTTCCTCCTCGTCGTCCTGATATTACAATTTCAGAGGACTTGATTGAGGAAGTAGGTCGTCTTTATGGTTACGACAATGTTCCTGCAACGTTACCAATTACGGAGAGCACTCCAGGTCAACTTTCTGATTACCAGAAGAAACGTCGTCGTGTTCGTCGAGCGTTAGAAGGTGCTGGCCTTTACCAGACTGTTACTTATTCCCTTACTAGCCCATCAAAGCGCATATTCTTCTCTGATGAGACAACAGATGCCATTCGTCTCGCAATGCCAATGAGTGAAGAGCGAAGTGAACTTAGAACTAGTCTATTACCGCATCTCCTAGAGGTAGCGCAGTATAACAAGAACCGTCAATTAGAGAATCTTGCTTTCTACGAAACAGCTTCTGTTTTCTTACCAGATGGAGAGCTTCCTAAAGAGCAGGAACATCTTGCTGGTGTAGTATCTGGGTTATGGCAAGAGCATCTATGGCAGAAAGAAAAGAAGTCAGTTGATTTCTTCGTTGTAAAAGGTATTCTTGAAGAACTTGCCGTAGAGTTCGGTGTGGAAGAGCGTCTTACATTTGCTCGAGCAGATGAACCAAAACTTCATCCTGGTAGAACGGCAGCAGTTCATCTTGATAATGAATTGATCGGTTACATTGGTCAACTACATCCTGAAGTTGAGAAAGAACTTGATTTAAGTGAAACGTATGTTTTCGAAATCAATCTTGAAGCATTGTTAAAAGCAAATGTTGATCATCTTAAGTACAAGAAGCTTCCTCGCTTCCCTTCCGTAACGCGTGATGTTGCACTTGTTGTAAATGAGTCCCTTGAAGCAGGACAGGTGAAGCGCGTCATTGAAGAAGCTGGCGGAGCAAAGCTTGTGGAAATTAATCTATTTGATGTCTATCAGGGCGAGCATCTAGAAGAAGGTAAGAAATCACTTGCTTTCTCCTTGCGTTATTACAATCCTGAACAAACATTAACAGAAGAAGAAGTGAAGAAAGCGCATGATCGTGTGCTTACAGCAGTAGAAGAACAATTTGGTGCTGCTCTTCGTAGCTAATAGGAAAGACTCCCTTCTTATAATAGAAGGGAGTCTTTTTAGATATTCTCTACATAAACATACCAACAAAAATAGCCGTAATAAACGAAGCGAGCGTTCCTCCAATAATTGCTTTGAATCCGAGGCGAGAAACTTGAGAACGTTTAGAAGGCTCGAGTGAGCCAAGTCCGATAATCAATTGGCCAATCGACGAGAAGTTCGCAAAGTTACAAAGAGCAACTGAAAGAATCGCTATCGTTTTCTCAGATAAATGATCCTGTATGGAAGTTAGGTTTTGATATGCAACGAATTCATTTATTGACATTTTGGTACCAATGATTGAAGAAGCACGGAAGGCTTCATCCATTGGAATGCCAACAAGTAATGCAAACGGATAGAATATATATAGCCAAGAATAGAACCAAGATCAGTACCAACTACACCAAGCATGCCGTTTACCACAGCGAGGATACTAATGAATGCTAAATACACTACATGTTTATTTTTTACCAATGCGTACCTTCCCTATAGTCCAGCAATTGACGGTTGCCGGGTAGAAACTTATTGGACCCTATTTCCAAAATTATATAGAGATAAATGTGAAGTTGTATTAATCAATTTAGCAGAAGAAATAGTAGGTAGCAAAACCTGTTAAGATAGTAGGAATCTTTAAAAAATCAAGCTCAATATGTAAGCGATCGACAAAATACGACGTATTGTTTCTTTTAGGTCTGATAGAGTACAAAGTGAAAAGTTGAAGGTTCAGTCAGGCGAGTATTTTTAGTTTAGGGAGATGACATATGAGTAAAAAGCGTGTGTATTTTAATCATGATGGTGGAGTTGATGATTTAGCATCTTTATTTCTATTGCTTACAATGGAGGAAATAGAGCTAGTAGGTGTATCTGTTATACCAGCAGATTGCTATTTAGAACCCGCAGTATCAGCAAGTAGAAAAATAATTGATCGGTTCGGTAAGGGTGAAAGCCTTAACGTTGCTGCTTCTACTTCACGAGGAGTCAATCCATTCCCGAAAGAATGGCGTATGCACGCATTTTACGTTGATGCCTTACCTTTATTGAATGAGGCAAACGTAATCAACACTCCGAAGTCGAAATTACCAGCACATTTGCACCTTATCCAAACACTTGAACAAAGCAATGAACCACTTACACTTCTTTTCACAGGGCCATTAACTGATCTTGCAAGAGCTTTGGAAATCTCACCTGAAATTGAGAAGAAGATTAATAAGTTAGTTTGGATGGGAGGTACATTTCTTGATGAAGGAAATGTCGAAGAGCCTGAACATGACGGGACGGCAGAATGGAATGCTTTTTGGGATCCAGAGGCAGTCGCAACTGTTTTTGATACTAACATCACAATAGAAATGGTTGCTCTTGAAAGCACCAATCAAGTTCCGTTAACGAATGAAGTTCGCAATATGTGGGCATCACAACGAAAGCAAATAGGCGTTGATTTTATTGGGCAATGCTATGCTATGTGCCCACCACTTGTTCATATGGAAACAAACTCTACTTATTATCTTTGGGATGTGTTAACAACGGTATCGGTAACCCCTCAATCGTTTATCCATTCTAAGGTGGTTAAGTGTAGCGTTGAAAAAGATGGGGTAAGTCAGGGAAGAACAGTTCTTAATGAAAAGGGAAGAGAAGTAAAAGTCGTCAATGATGTTGATCGTGATATGTTCTTTCAATACATTACAGCACTCATGCATCATGCAGAAGATCAACTAGAGGCGCCACAATTGTACTTATAGTCTTAAAGATCAAAAAAGCTGGCTCAACTGAGCCAGCTTTTATCTATAGTGTTAGAGATGGATTAGGATCGATCAGCCTTCTCGGCAATTTTCTTTGCTTTTAAGCTGTTAGCGAAATGTAACTTAGCGAGTTTATCAAGTACGCCTCCACCATGCTTTTGAATTAACTTGGCCGCTGCAAGATCTACAGCCGATCCCGCTCCTTTAGGCAATTTAACGTTGTTTTCTTTTCCAAGCTTATCGATTTCCATAACGAATGAATATCTAGCAATGATAGAAGCTGCTGCAACTGCGAGATGAATCTCTTCTGCTTTTGTCGCAAAATACACTTTTTCTTTCACAATTGTTGATTGACCCTTGAGATAGTTAAAATAAATTTCTGGCTTAGCGAACTGATCAATTAAAATAGCATCGTATGATGGAATTTTGCGTTGTACGTTTTGAATGGCCTGATTATGTAATAAAGCCTTCATCTTCCCCTGATTCATCCCTTTTTTCTGCATTGCATTATACTTTTCGTTTGGTAATACCATAAGACTATATGGAATTGTTTTAATTAGGTTTCTTGCGATTTCAATGATTTCAGGATCCTTCATTCCTTTAGAATCTCTTACACCAAGCTCTTTTAAGAGTGGAATCTGGTTTTTGTCAACAAAAGCAGCTGCTACTGTAATAGGTCCAAAGAAGTCTCCTGTTCCTACTTCATCACTTCCAATAGCTGAAAGAGTAGAAATATGTGCAGGTGGTGCGTATTGATGATCGCCCACTTTTTTCTTTGCAGGTGATTTACCTGAAGTAGGTGTACTTGAGGACTGCCATGGTTTTGCCTCTACTTCTGCTCCAGTACCTTGGAACATAATCTTTCCCGACCGGTATCCTGTAATAGTACAAGTGGGTGTCTTTGCTACAAAAATACTTCCTGGTGGCTGTTTATCGCTTAAGTGGCTGTTGTATTTCTTTTTAATTTCATTCATAATGGATGGTGATACAGTTAGAACTACCTGTGACATAACAAAACTCCCTTTGTGAACTGTGCTTACATCCTATTATATCAGACTGTGTTTGTGAATCGGAACGGTCCAAGAGCACTGTATTTCAAAACCACTTTATTCATGCTATGATATACGTTAGGATTCTCTCTCATGATAGGAGGCTTATTGGGTGACAGACAGTCATGGAAAAATACGCACAACCGTGGAAATATATGGAGAACAATACACAATCGTCGGCGATGAAAGTCATCAACACATTCGTGAAGTCTCAAATTTAGTCGATGAGAAGATGAGTGAGATTAAAGGATTAAATCCATACTTAGATACAAAGCGTCTCGCTGTGTTAACAGCAGTAAATATAGTAAATGAATACGTTATGATTAAAAAAGAACTTGAAGATATGAAGAAAAAACTGAGAGAAGAGGAATAACGTAAGATGGTTGATCTAATTCTTTTGATTATACTGGTTGGAGGTTTCCTTGTAGGACTTCGAAGAGGACTAATTCTACAGGTTGTCCATTTAACCGGATTTATTGTTTCGTTTATTGTAGCATACATGTACTTTAAAGACCTTGCTCCGCATCTAAAACTTTGGATACCATATCCATCTTTTGGGAACGAAGCGGCATCAACAGCCATGGTTTTTGATGCAATTAATCTTGAAGCTACATATTATAGTGGAATTGCTTTTGCACTACTGTTTTTTGGTACAAAAATCATTATGCAAATAATTGGGTCCATGCTTGATTTTCTTGCGGATCTTCCAATTTTGAGAACTGTGAATGGTTGGCTTGGTGGTGTACTTGGATTCGTAGAAGTGTACATTGTCGTATTTCTATTTCTATTTATTGCTGCCCTTGTTCCAAATGAAACGGTGCAAACCGCCATCTCGAATTCCATTCTTGCAGAGAGCATTGTGAAGCACACCCCTGTGCTGACAGAACAAATTAAAGATCTCTGGAGTACGCATGTAGCATAACCCTTCGCATAGAAGGGTTATTTGTTTGTTATAAGCTTTTTTTTAGATTATTGCTTTTAATAGGATTTTTGTATAAAGAACTATACTTAGCTGATTGGAGCGGAAGGATGCTCGACTCCTGCGGGACTAGCGGGACAGGTGAGACCCCACAGGAGTGTAAGCGACGAGGAGGCTCACCGCCCGCCCCGCGGAAAGCGAGCATCCTGGAGCGAAAATCGTTATAGCAACAATGTCTATTTAATAAATAAGATTAAATAATTGGATTTAGCTGTAAATATGGATACGATAGAGATAATGATTTCATTAAGAAGGGTGAGGAGACAATGAACAAAAAGAACGTCATTCAATACCTTGAAAAGATTGCAGTGTACATGGAACTAAAAGGCGAGAACCCTTTTAAAATATCTGCATTTCGTAAAGCAGCTCGTGCGTTAGAAACGGATGATCGAAGCATGGATCAAATCGAGGATCCTGCTGAACTAACAGGCATAGGTAAAGGAACCGCAGCTGTTATAAATGAGATTATAGAAAACGGTGAATCTGAAACTCTTGAGTCTTTAAAGAAAGAAGTGCCAGAAGGACTTGTTCCACTTCTTAAATTGCCCGGCCTTGGTGGTAAAAAGCTTGCCAAACTATATAAGGAGCTCGGAGTTGTTGATCTAGCTTCACTTAAAAAAGCATGTGAAGCTCAACAGATTCAAGAACTCCCAGGTTTTGGCAAGAAAAGTGAAGAAAAGATACTTGCAGCGCTTGAGGAAGTTGGAAAAAGACCAGATCGTTTATCGATTGCTTACATGCTCCCTCTTGCAGAGAAAATCGAGGTTCAATTAAATGAAATTGAGAGCATTGAAAAATTCGCAAGAGCAGGGAGCTTGCGAAGAGTTCGTGAAACGATTAAAGATCTTGATTTTATTATTGCGACTACAACAGCTGAAGACGTTTCAGAGAAGCTGCTAGAGCTTGACGGTATTTCAAAAATTGTTGTAAAAGGTGAAACGAAGATTACGCTAGAACTAGATGATGAGTATGGCGTATCAGTTGATTTTCGAATAGTGAAACCCGAAGAATTTGCAACAACTCTCCACCACTTTACAGGTTCAAAAGCACACAATGTAAAGATGAGACAAATTGCGAAAAAAAATGGCGAGCGAATTAGTGAATACGGAGTTGAGTCTTTAGAAACTGGAGAAGTTCTTACCTTTAAGAGTGAGGAAGAATTCTACCATCATTTTGCTCTGTCCTATATTCCACCCGAGATCCGAGAAGATACTGGTGAGATTGAGGAAGCTGCCGAAAAGAAGATGGAGTTAGTTCAATTAGAAGACATTAAAGGCGATCTCCACATGCACTCTACTTGGAGTGACGGAGCTTATACGATAGAGGAAATGGCCGAGCGTGCGCGAGAGAAGGGCTATTCTTATATCGCAATAACAGATCATTCACAGTACTTAAAGGTAGCAAATGGCTTAACTGCTGAAAGACTGCGCGAACAAAGAGTCGAGATCGATCGATTAAATAAGAATTGGACAGACTTTAGGATTTTTGCTGGAGTAGAGATGGATATATTACCAGATGGTACGCTTGACTATGATGACGAACTACTTGCTGAGATGGACTTTGTTATCGCCTCGATTCACTCTTCATTCACTCAAGACGAAGATACAATCATGGGGCGTCTTGAAACCGCGTTACGTAGTCATCACGTCGATCTGATCGCGCATCCATCTGGAAGACTTCTTGGCAGAAGGAAAGGCTATGCACTTAATCATGATAAGTTAATCCAACTTGCAAAAGAAACGAATACGGCCCTAGAGTTAAATGCGAATCCAAATCGATTGGATCTTGCTGCCGAATGGCTTCGTAAAGCACAGGATGAAGATGTTAAAATAATGATCAATACAGATGCCCATCACATGGACATGCTTGAACATATGGAAATAGGCGTAGCTGCTGGACGAAGAGGCTGGCTACGAAAAGAGAGCGTCTTAAACACATACACGGTGGAAGAACTTGAAACATTCTTTAACCGTCATCGTTAACTAAATCATAGCTTCTAGGAGGAACGACCATTGCAAAAAAGAGTGTTGCGACTACTCGAATACGACAAAGTTAAAGAACGACTCAGTAAACATGTATCGTCTTCATTAGGAAAGCAAAAAGTGGAACAGCTCGTTCCGTTGTTCTCCCTTACAGATGTGAAGCATCAGCTAGATGGAACTGAAGAAGGAAGAAAAGTGATCCGTCTTCGTGGTCAGGCACCGTTAGGCGGAATTAGAGATATACGTCAGAGTGTTAAGAGAGCCGAAATAGGTGGAATGCTTAATCCGTCTGAATTATTGGATATTTCTAGTACGATTTATGGAGGAAGACGATTTAAAACATTCCTCGAGAATATGATTGAAGATGGGGTAGAGCTTCCGCTTCTTGGAGATCTTGTAAGTCAAATAATGCATGAAACAGAGCTCGAACAGGAAATTAATGCATGCATTGATCAGGATGGAGACTTACTGGATTCAGCAAGCGATGATTTACGTCGTCTACGAACACAATTAAGAAGCTTTGAGTCTCGTGTAAGAGAAAAGCTTGAGAGTTTAATTCGATCATCAAGCACGAGAAAAATGCTTTCAGATGCTCTAATTACAATTCGAAATGAGCGATATGTTATCCCTGTAAAGCAAGAATACCGCGGTTCATTTGGAGGTATGGTTCATGATCAATCATCCTCAGGAGCGACGTTGTTTATTGAGCCGCAATCGGTTGTATCCATCAACAATCAGCTGAAAGAAGTGAAAGTGAAGGAAAAGCTTGAAATTGAGCGTATTTTAACTGAATTAACTAGACGCGTTGCAGAGTCTTCAGAAACGTTACGTCATAACGTCGACACGCTTGCGGACATTGACTTTATTTTCGCGCGAGCACTATATGCGAATGAATTGAAAGCAACACATCCCTCCATGAATGATGAAGGTGAACTTGAGATTAGAAACGGCCGACATCCCCTTCTTCCTCAGGATGTAGTCGTACCGTCTTCTCTTTACCTTGGACGTGATTATTCATCACTCGTTATTACTGGTCCAAATACAGGGGGGAAAACTGTTACACTGAAGACAGCTGGTCTTTTAACACTTATGGCACAGTCAGGTTTACATATTCCTGCTGATGAAGGCTCTACGATGTCCGTTTTCCAACAAATTTTTGCTGATATTGGCGATGAACAGTCGATTGAGCAAAGTTTAAGTACATTCTCTTCTCACATGACCAATATCGTTACGATTCTAGAGAACATTGATCACAATAGTCTTGTTCTGTTTGATGAGCTTGGTGCTGGTACGGATCCCCAAGAAGGAGCAGCGCTTGCCATCTCGATTCTAGACTATGTCTACAATCGTGGATCTAGAGTCATTGCCACTACACACTATAGTGAATTAAAAGCATATGCGTATAATCGTGAAGGGGTTATGAATGCTAGTGTAGAATTTGATGTGGAGACCCTTCGTCCAACTTATCGTCTATTAATTGGTGTTCCTGGCCGAAGTAATGCATTTGAAATCTCAAGACGCCTTGGGTTAATGGATGATATTATTGAGGATGCACGATCTCAGATCTCAAGTGAAAGCAACAAAGTCGATCGAATGATTTCTTCTTTAGAAGATAGCCAAAAGCAAGCCGAGCTAGATCGACAGAGTGCATCTGATCTCCGAAAAGAAGCTGAATCACTGAAAAAAGATTTGGAAACTCAGTTAGAGAAATTCGAAAAACAGCGTGAGCGAATGTTTGAAGAAGCAGAGCAGAAGGCTGCAGAAGAAGTTGAGAAAGCGCAGGAGCAAGCTAAAAGGATTATTCATGATTTGCGTACCTTCCAAAAAGGCTCTGTTAAAGAACATCAGTTAATCGATGCGCAGAAACAGCTTGAGGATGCGAAACCTGAACTTCGAAGCGAAAAGCCAGCACAAAAGAAAGCGAAAGTGAGATCCTACCAACCTGGTGATGAAGTAAAAGTGATTAGCTTCAACCAAAAGGGTCATATAGTGGAACAAGTCGGGAAGAACGAATACCAGGTTCAACTTGGAATTATGAAAATGAATGTAAAATCAAATGACCTTGAAGCGATTAAATCAAAACCAGTCGTTGAACGAAAGCCTCTAGTTACTGTTAGAGGAAGCGATAGCAGCGTGAAAACAGAACTTGACTTAAGAGGAAAAAGATACGAAGACGCTCAAATGGAAGTGGAACGCTATATTGACGACGCGCTTCTTGCAGGGTATAGCCAGGTTTCTATTATCCATGGTAAAGGCACTGGTGCGCTTAGAAAAGGTGTTCATGAATGGTTGAAACGGCACTCTCGAGTCAAAAATCTTCGTATGGGCGGAATGAATGAAGGCGGCGGTGGAGTAACCGTTGTGGAACTGAAGTAGAGAAAGGAATTATCATAATGGATCAATTATGGGAGAGTGTAGCATTTCAGACGGCCGCTAATTATAGTGTTGTCATTGTTTGTATGATTGTTTTTCTAGCGGTCTTTGAATTTGTCACATCCTATCGTAACTGGGAGGAAATCCAAAAAGGGAATCTTGCTGTAGCAATGGCTACTGGAGGGAAGATATTCGGAATAGCCAATATCTTTCGGTTTTCAATTGAGCACAATGATTCGCTTGTTACGATGATGGGTTGGGGAGTATTCGGTTTTTTCCTTCTATTGATTGGATACTTTACCTTTGAATTTCTAACGCCTAAATTTAAGATTGATAAAGAAATTGCAGCAGATAATCGAGCGGTAGGTTTTATTTCGATGGTGATCTCAATTGGCCTGTCCTTCGTTATTGGAGCAGGGATTTCATAAGAGGAGCAAGGTATGGAAACGTTATGGAAAGTTCTTATTGTCGTATCTGGCGTGTTTTTTATTGCCGGTATCGTCTATTTAATTTATTTTGTGTAAGAGTTAAAGAAACAGGCGAATTGCCTGTTTCTTTTTTCTTTAATTAAGAAAAACATTTATGACGCTCGTCTACCTTTTACGACCTAAATTGCCAATGTATTCAAAAAAATCAAAAAAAGATAGGATATTTTAAGCGTTTTCATTATAATTATCTTATAGAGAGAAATTTTTGGTTTGGAAGGAGTCGAAAAGGGAGGTTGACGATATATGACGAACAACGTTGAAAAAGAATGGTTTAGCTATTATCAAGAAGGGGTTCCTACCTCAATTGAATACGAGAATAAACCACTTCAAGCTTATTTGATTGATGCCGCAACAAAGCATCCCAACAAAACAGCTGTTCATTTCCTTGGGAAAGAGCTAACGTTTCAAGAACTACTTAGCCGTTCGAAGCGGCTAGCAAATTCATTACGAGAAAATGGGCTTGAAAAGGGTGAGCGTGTTTCCATTATGCTTCCCAACTGTCCGCAAGCTGTCATTAGCTATTATGCTGTACTTATGGCAGGAGGAGTAGTTGTTCAAACGAACCCTCTTTATATGGAAAGAGAACTAGAGCATCAGCTTTCTGATTCAGAAGCGACTATGATGATCTGTCTTGATCTTGTACTGCCAAAAGTACTGAAAGTAAAAAGTAAGACAGTGCTTCAGCACATTGTGGTAACAAAAATTCAGGACTACTTACCATTTCCTAAAAACCTTCTTTATCCGCTTATCCAAAAGCAAAAGAAGCAAGGATTGCTAGTCGAAATGCCATCTACAGCAGAAATTCATACATTCCAGGACTGGGTAGCAAAAGGAAGTAATGAAGACATTGAATTAGATGTTAATCCGAAAGAAGATCTTGCTCTTCTTCAATATACTGGAGGAACAACAGGTCTTGCAAAAGGTGTTATGCTGACTCACTTCAATCTTGTAGTTAATACGATGCAATGTAAAAACTGGATTCCTGATGCGAAATACGGTGAGGAAAGCGTAATGGGTATTCTACCGTTCTTCCATGTTTACGGCATGACATGTGTGATGAATCTTTCGATTATGTATGCTGCCAAAATGATTATCCTTCCTAAGTTTGAACCAAAAGATACCTTAAAGGCTATCCAGAAGCAGAAGCCAACATTATTTCCTGGAGCACCAACCATTTACATTTCATTGTTAAATGAACCTGACTTTGATCAGTATGATTTATCCTCCATTAAAGCTTGTATAAGCGGTTCTGCTCCCCTTCCGATTGAAGTACAACAAAAGTTTCAGGAGAAAATCACAGGTAGACTTGTAGAAGGGTATGGTCTAACAGAATCATCTCCTGTAACGCACTCGAATCCTCTGTCCGATGGAACCGTAGTTGGAAGTATAGGTCTTCCATGGCCAGACACAGATGCAAGAGTTGTGACGCCAACAGGAGAAGAAGCGCCACTTAAAGAAATTGGAGAGCTTATTGTAAAAGGACCTCAAGTTATGAAAGGGTATTGGAATAAACCGGATGAAACGGATGCGGTATTAAAAGATGGATGGCTTTTTACAGGTGACATGGCCTATCGTGATGAAAAAGGTTACTTCTATGTTGTTGATCGTAAGAAAGATATGATTATTGCGGGTGGCTATAATATATATCCTCGTGAAGTGGAAGAAGTATTGTATGAGCACCCAGCAGTACAAGAAGCTGTCGTCATAGGCATTCCTGATGCTTATCGTGGTGAAACGGTAAAGGCGTTTGTCGTACTGAAGCAGAATGAGAACACTACTGAAGAAGAAATGAATCAACACTGTCGTAAATTTCTTGCTGCCTATAAAGTGCCGCGCCTTTATGAATTTCGAGCAGAACTTCCGAAAACCACGGTCGGAAAAATTCTCCGACGTGTTCTAGTGGATGAAGAAAAAATGAAAAAGGACCAATCGCTCTAGCGATTGGTTTTCTTTGTGAGTTCTTAAATTTCTCACAATTAATATTCTGGAAAGATTCGCACATTTCTGCTTATTATGGTATGATTACTTTGTGAAAAAGCTCCTGATTCCAACCGAGCGCTCGCTCAGAAATCTTATGTTGACAGTAGATGGAATGTATCGCTACAATAAGATTATGAATGAATGCTCATTCATTTTGAATGAGCGCCGGATAAAGAATAAAGGAGAAAATATTATGGTTGAAAAGGGGAAGAAAAGGGGACCGAAGTACGATAAAATCATAGATGCAGCGGTAGTTGTCATTGCGCAAAATGGTTATCATCAAGCACAGGTTTCTAAGATTGCTAGAGAAGCTGGAGTTGCTGATGGTACAATTTATCTTTATTTTAAGAATAAAGAAGATTTATTAATATCATTATTCCAGAAAAAAATGGGTAGCTTTATCGACAAAACAGAAGAGCAAATTGCCCGCAAAGACAACGCAATGGATAAGCTTTTTACGCTGATTGATATGCATTTTAAACACCTTGGTTCAGATTATGAGCTTGCTATCGTTACACAACTAGAACTTAGACAAACAAACAAGGCGCTTCGTGCTCAAATCGGCGAGGTACTTAAGAAATACCTCACCCTGGTTGATCATATTCTCGATGAAGGTATTAAATCAGGTTTGTTTATTGAAGAATTAGACATTCGACTAGCTAGGCAAATGATTTTTGGCACGTTGGATGAAACCGTAACAAACTGGGTAATGAAGGATCACAAGTTTGAATTAGAGGCACTCGCAAAGCCGCTTCACAATTTATTGATAAACGGCTTGAGTAAATAAAAAGATGTCCCGGCTCAGACCGGGGCCACCATGTGAGAGGAGTGGAGAAGTGGAATTTATTAGGGTAGCTAATGAAAACAAGGTAGCACATGTAACGCTAAACCGCCCACCAGCCAATGCGGTAGCATCTGATGTATTAAAAGAACTGTCCGAAGTTCTTACCAGTATTGAAAAAGATCCCGAGACAAAAGTTGTCCTAATTTCAGGAGAAGGCAAGTTTTTCTCAGCTGGAGCTGATATTAAGGAATTTACTACCGTTAGTAGTGAAGAGGGATTTGCAGAGCTGGGTGGTTTTGGACAGCGTTTATTCGATAAAATGGAAGCGTTCCCAAAACCGATCATTGCAGCTATTCATGGTGCTGCTCTTGGTGGAGGTTTGGAACTTGCGATGGCTTGTCACATTCGACTAGTAACTGAAACGGCCAAGCTTGGACTTCCTGAACTTCAACTCGGTCTTGTCCCTGGGTTTGCAGGAACACAAAGGCTACCTGCACTTGTTGGGAAAGCAAAAGCAACTGAAATGCTACTAACAAGTGAGCCGATTACAGGCATTGAAGCTGTGGCTGCAGGTCTAGCGAATCAAGTATATAGCGACGAAGATCTGCTTCCGAAAGCTAAAGAACTTGCTGAGAAGATCGCTTTAAAGAGTGCTGTAGCAGTTAACTATGCTCTTAAACTTCTCACCTATTCTAAGTCAGAGCAGTTTGATGAAGGTGTACAAAAAGAAAGAGAGTATTTTGGGAAGGCGTTTGCTTCAGAAGATGGACAGGAAGGTATTCGTGCATTTATTGAGAAACGTAAGCCTCAATTCCAAGATAAATAAAGTGAACTATTTCAGGGAGGGATAAAGATATGAACATTTATGTAATCATGAAAAGAACTTTTGATACTGAGGAAAAAATCGTTATCGAAAACGGAAAAATTAGTGAAGAAGGTGTTGAATTCATTATCAACCCTTATGATGAGTATGCCATAGAAGAGGCTATTCAACTTCGTGATGACCACGGCGGTGAAGTAACAGTTGTTAGTATTGGTGATGAAGATGTAGAGAAGGAGCTTAGAACAGCCCTTGCAATGGGAGCTGATAAAGCCGTTCTTATTAATAATGAAGATCTTGATGAAAGTGATCAATACACAACTACTGCCCTTCTTGCTGCATATTTCGAAGATAAGGAATACGACATCATTCTTGGAGGAAACGTATCCAACGATAACAGCACTGGACAAGTTGGCCCCCGTCTTGCTGAGAAACTTGGAATCGCTTACGTAACGACGATTACTAAGCTTGATATTGATGGAACAACAGCTACAATGGAGCGAGACGTTGAAGGGGACATGGAAATTGTAGAAGCACAGCTCCCATTACTAGTGACGGCTCAACAGGGACTTAACGAACCTCGCTATCCTTCACTTCCGGGTATTATGAAGGCAAAGAAAAAGCCATTAGAAGAGATCGATTATGATGATCTTGATGTGGAAGATGATGAAATAGAAGCAAAAACCGAAACCATTGAGCGCTATCTTCCACCTAAAAAGGAAGCAGGTAAGGTTCTTGAAGGTGAGTTAGGTGATCAAGTAGAAGAACTAGTGAAACTACTTCGCCAGGAAGCGAAAGTTATATAGGAGGGGACAATTATGGCTAAAAAAGTACTCGTATTTGCAGAAGCTCGTGATAATGAATTACGTAACGTATCGTTTGAGGCGATTGGTGCAGGGAAAGAAATCGCAGCTGGTGGTGAAGTCATCGCAGTAGTGGTAGGAGAAAATGTTAGCTCTTTAACAGATCCTCTTTTCCATTACGGAGCGGACCGTGTCATTAAAGTAGAGGATCAGAAGCTTAAAAACTATACAAGTGATGGGTATGGACAGGCTTTCTTACAGATCGTTGATTCCGTTGATCCTGATGCTATTCTAATGCCGCATACTTCAATTGGGAAAGACCTAGCTCCTCGACTGGCAAGTAAACTTGATGCAGGTCTTGTATCTGATGCTACAGGTATTGAACTTGACGGAGAAGAGGTTATCTTTACTCGTCCGATCTATTCAGGTAAAGCTTTTGAAAAGAAAAAAGTTAAAGAAGGTATTATTCTTGCAACGATCAGACCTAACAATATTGATGCACTTGAAATTGATGAGTCTCGTTCAGGTGAGGTTTTTGAAGAGAGCGTAAACATTAAAGACCTACGTACAATTGTGAAAGAAGTTGTTCGCAAATCGACTTCAGGCGTGGATCTTTCTGAAGCAAAAGTTATTGTAGCTGGTGGTCGTGGTGTTAAGAGTGAAGAAGGATTTGAACCTCTTCAGGAACTAGCAGATCTTCTTGGAGCAGCAGTAGGAGCTTCTCGTGGAGCTTGTGATGCGGATTACTGTGATTACTCCCTTCAGATCGGACAAACAGGTAAAGTTGTAACACCAGATCTTTATATTGCGTGTGGTATTTCCGGTGCAATTCAGCATTTAGCTGGTATGTCTAATTCGAAAGTAATTGTAGCGATCAATAAAGATCCTGAAGCAAGCATCTTCAGTGTTGCTGATTATGGCATCGTAGGCGATCTTTTCGAAGTCGTACCATTGCTTACAGAAGAATTTAAGAAAGTACTTCAAACAAACTAAGATGGAAGCGAGCTATATAGCTCGCTTTTTCTTATGAGTCGTAGAAGTTTCTAAAAGATTGTTTTATTTAATGAATTTTATATTAAAGGCTCTTTTATAAATGATCGTTGTTTTTAAAGGATTTTCCTATAGAGAACAACACTCCGTAGTTAATTGGAGCGGAAGGTGCTCGACTCCTGCGGGACTAGCGGGACAGGTGAGACCCCACAGGAGCGGACATCAACTTCTACTCATATCGGCATAGCAACAAAGTCTACGAAAACAGACAGTTTAAAAGAAGATCTAAATAGTTTAGATTATTATATCCTGACTCGTTTGATTAAAAGAAAGATGGGGAACAATGAATGTGAGTCAAAAAAATGGAATCATGATGAGTATTAATGATATACTCATTTTGTGCCAGTTGATAATTGTCAACCTGGCAGAGCACACTGAGGCAACCGGCCTTAACCTGGTATACTCAAGTGATAAATGTTTTAAGGAGGAAGATATAGAATGGCTATTGTACACGCAACAGATCAAAGTTTCACAGAAGAAACAAGTGAAGGTCTTGTACTAGCAGACTTTTGGGCACCATGGTGTGGCCCATGTAAAATGATTGCACCAGTTCTTGAAGAGCTTGATGCTGAAATGACTGACGTGAAAGTTGTTAAACTTGACGTTGATGAAAATCAGGAAACAGCAAGCAAGTTCGGTGTAATGAGCATCCCAACGCTTCTAGTATTCAAAAATGGTGAGGTAGTTGACCAGGTTGTTGGCTTCCAACCAAAAGAAGCACTTGCGCAAACTCTTTCTAAACATCAATAATGGAAGAAATGTAAAGAGCCCTGATCTGTATATACAGATCAGGGTTCTTTTTTGTTTAGCTATCATTCTCTAAAAGGTAAATTGTATTGACAATGATAATCGTTCTCGTTATAATCGTCATGGATAAACAACCCTAGGAAAAAGGAGTTTTACATAATGAAAAAGTCTATGATGTTATTCGCTTCCATCACATTAGCAGGTACAGTTCTCGTCGCTTGTGGTAATAATTCTGAAAATGCTGCAAATACAGAGAAAAATTCTCAGCAAGAAGAAGCTGCTAATTCTCAATCTTCAGAAGAAAATGCAGAAATGTCAATTGACGAATCGGCAACTGCAAAGCAAGTCGAGGCATATAAAGCAATTACCGACGAATTGAATAAGATGAAAGAAAACCAAGACGTTGATTGGGACCTTGTCGAATCAACTTATACTAGTGACTTGAAAAGCGCAGTGAATGAAATCGATAACGAGTTCGACCAATTCATTACAACAGGTATTCAGGCTGGAAAATCAGAAGAGCTTGATGAGAATGTTGCACGACAAATGATTGATAAAGGCACTCAATCTTATTTCTACCAGAAACAAAAGTCACTACAGCAAGCAGTAATTGATGCGAAAGACGCTGATAAGAGTGATGAAGCAATGCTTCATTTCAATGAAATTAAGTTACTAGCTGAAGATGTCTTTGTTCCTACCGCTGAGAAACGCGATTCTTATTACGAGCTTGAAGGAGAGTCTAGTATCGTTGAGAACATAAACAGCGGATTGGCGGCACAAGAAGAAGCTCTTTCTAGTGAAGAAGGTATGGAAGACTTTGCTGTAGCCAAGCAAATAACGGATAAATCAATTTATAGAAGTTATTACCTTGCTTCAAATTCTTACGCAGAGAAAATTGAAGAAGCTGTAACTTCTGGCGATACTGAAGAAGTCCAAATCATGCAAACTGAAGCATTAGGATTTTATCAGGCGATTAAAGGTTCATTAGCTGGTGGTGATGAAGAAGCTGCTGCTAAGCTAAGTGAGTTATTCGATCTAAGTAATGATCCTGCTTCTATTAAAGCAGACGAAGTTTCCAATCTATTTGTAAAGGCTTTTGTAGGCAAAATCAAAGGCTATCATGAAGAAGTTGCTGAAATGGCTGAAGAGGGCAAGATTACTGAAGCAAAAGAAGATGCTATGGAAGCTAATGTCTTTTTGAAAGCAATCGAAATGCCAGTAAATGATGCAATCGGGCAGGAGAAAGCAGATGTGCTTTACGCAGATGCAAAAAATTGGTATGAAGCAATTGCTGACGGTAATGCTGAAGAAGCGAACAAACTAAGTGAGCAGATTTTGTCCGAGTTACAAAGTGTAGTAGAATAATGACAGATCTTAACGGCCGCTAATTGCGGCCGTTTCTATTGTATAAAGGTTATATGATGTTTAGGGGTGCACGATATGAACATATTGATTACAGGCGGAGCTGGTTTTATTGGAAGTAGCCTGGCGAAGTCACTATTGAAAGCAAAGCATGATGTATCGATTATCGATCACTTTTCAACATTCTACAATGTTGAAAGGAAAAAGGAGCAGGTTAATCAAATTAAAAGGATCGGCCCTGTTGTGGTGCATGAGTTTGATTTACTAGATGAAGAGGAAACAATAGTTCATTTTAAAAACCACAAATATGATGCAGTAATTCATCTAGCTGCACTACCTGGCGTTCAGCCTTCTTTAACGAATCCACATGCATACATTGATCAGGATATTAAGGTTACCGTGAACGTGTTAAGAGCTTCTGGAATATCAGGGGTGCCACATGTATTATTTGGTTCTTCTTCTTCTGTATATGGAAATCAAGATGGTCCAGTATCAGAATCCTTTGCTAATGGCAAAGTAAAATCGCCTTATGCAGCTGCAAAAGCGGGAGCAGAATCATTCTGTCATGCTTATCAGTCGCTTTATGGGTTCAAATTAACGATTCTTCGATTTTTCACAGTGTATGGTCCTTGGGGGAGACCTGATATGGCCATTCCTCTTTTTCTAACTAAACTTCTAAATGGAGAGTCAATTAATATTTACGGACGTCATCAGTCCAGAGATTTTACATACATAGATGATATTGTGAATGGTATAGCTCTTGCATTTAATCAAACTGGTCAATCCGAGATTTATAATCTTGGTTCTGGAAAACCGATTCGTCTCGAAGAATTAATTCGTCTTTTAATGACCTATTTTCCAAATGCTAGTGTGGTGGATGAAACGTTTCGTGCTGGAGATGTGAGACATACGTGGAGTAACATAGAAAAGGCTGAGAAAGAACTTGGGTATGTTCCTGAAATAGGGTTCGAGGAAGGGTTGCGGAGAACAGTCGAATGGGCAAAAAAATACCACAACTAGTTAAGTGGACTGTAGGTTTGCTTCTCGTCATTCTGTTTATTTTTCTTCTATTAAATGAATTTAATTTATCAATGGTAACATCTTTCAGCCTTAACTTACTTGATCATCCAGTTTGGTTTCTAACGATGATTAGTGGGTATACAGCCTCTTTCCTGTTGCGTGGCTGGTGCTGGCAACTGCTTGTTGATCAGAAGATTAAATTTAGAGTGTACATATCAGGCATCTTCTACAGCTTGTTTTTTAATCATCTTCTTCCATTTAAAGGTGGCGAAGCAGTTCGGATGGGAGTTCTTGCACAGGAACAGCAAGGGAAATGGGGGACTGCCGTTCAATCGGTTGTTCTTTTACGCATTGTTGATCTTTTTTGGTTAGGTCTATTTGCAATTGTTGGTGCTGCTTTGATAGGAATTAGCGTGCATCTACATTTTCTAATTGGATCGGTGTTTGTTTTGGTAGCTTCAGGTCTCCTTGTCATTCTATTTCTCAAAAAAAGTAAGTTTCGATCTGCCCTGAAGCAGTTGCTCACATTGAGAGACCTCATGATCTCACCCAATTTCCCTTTCGTTTTAGTGCTATCGTGTATTAGTTGGATTGCTGAAGGGGTTGTGGTGTTCGGAGTTGCAAGCCTGAGTGAATCTACTTTTACTTATTTAAATGCGATGTGGATAACGGCATTATCTGTGGGGGCAGGTGTGTTTCAGCTTGCACCAGGAGGATTTGCAACCTATGAAAGTGTGATGAGCTTCTCTCTAAATCAGGTCGGTTTTGGGTGGGAAGAAGCTCTTTCAATCGCGCTAATCACACATGCATTTAAGTACCTCTATTCTTTTGCTGCCGGTGTGGTGGCGTTTTATCTTTATCCTCTTCAATTTCGTAAATTGAAGACGTTTCTAACAAAGAAAGGAGAAACATCATGAAACAAGCGTCAGGATTTGAGAAAATAGCAGCGAGGTGCTGGAATCTTCTAAATGAGGGTAAACCATTCACCCCAATCTTTGTAACAGGGACTATTTTGTTGTTGTATATAACACAGTGGTCTGAGGTCGAGTTCTGGGAAGGTTTCTTCCTTGGACTTGGTGCCATTCTTCCCTTACTTGTTTTATATTACTTCTACGATTTCCCACTGTTTTTAAGGAATTATTTATGGATACCGTTAATCGCTTATTTATTATTATTTGATACGTTCTCCCTCTCAGCAGCAATGCTTGGAATTGGATTGTACTTCTTCTTTACCGTTTTCTTCTGGGGAACGTTCTATTATCATCTCCGAATCGGGACAAGCTGGCTTAACTTTACACGATTCTGGAAGTTAGTGCTTAAGAATAGTGATTCAACGAGTGGGAATGCTCAAGAACAATTGCCTAAATTTCTACTGATTTTACCAATATGGTCGATGGTGATTAACGCATCAATGGGCACTGGACCATCGTTCGACTTGGTCAATCTTCTATACTTATACGCTGGAATCTGGTTATTTAGCTTTATCTTGCATCGGAACTTATTTGATTGGAAACCAGAGGTCAAATCGGACTATACGAAAAAAATACCAGCTACTTCAATAAATGAACGCGTTATGATGATCGTTATTGACGGAATGCGTAAAGAACGTTTTCAAGAAGCGAATACACCATTCCTTGATTCATTAAAGAAAAATGGGACAGAATACAGTCAAATGGAGACTGTTTACCCTGCTCGAACTGTTGTGTGTTTTTCTTCAATGATGACAGGCACTTACCCTATTGAACATGGTATTAAGTCAAATATGGTATGGAAGCTTGGAGTGAAGGTAGAGACAATATTTGATTCTTTACGTAAAGTTGGAAAAAGCGGTCGCCTGCTTGGTATTGCTCATCTTGTTGATGCGATGGGTGAAGATGTTGATACAGTAACAGCTGTAATGAACAATGATGTAGCTGATACGAAAATCATGGAAGGCGCTCGCCAAATCATGTTGGATAAGAATCCTGATTTCTTTGCAGTACAGTTAATCGGTACCGATCAAACTGGACACGCTCGTGGTGTTTTGTATGATGATTACATTCAAAAAATTGAAGAAGCAGATAAATTAGTTGAAGAGTATGTAGAATGGTTAGAGCAGCAAGGATTCATGGAGAATACAACGTTGATCGTTTGTGCCGACCACGGTCAAGCAGATGGAATTGGCGGACATGGACATCTTGACGAAGGTGAAAGGTACGTACCGTTCTTTATGAATGGACCTTCAATAGCAAAAGGAAAAATCATAGAGGACAAGCATAGTCTTACATCTGTAGCCCCAACTGTTGCTCATCTTTTAGGAGCTCCGATACCTACTCATAGTAGAGGAGCTATCCTAGAAGATGCTTTTCAAGATAGGAAGGAAGAAATGAATTAATGAAACAACACGTAATTGTATTTTTACCTGCCCATAACGAAGAAAATGCTATCGGAGAAGTTATAAAGCAGATTCCTCGTGATTTTCACTCTAGTGTTCATGTGAGTGTACTCGTTATTGATGATGGCTCAACTGATCGAACAGTGGAAGTAGCGAAGAATGCTGGCGCGGATTATATTTTTTCTTTTGATACAAACCAGGGGTTAGGTGCAGCTGTTCGTAAAGGTCTCTCTTATTCACTAGAACTTGGCGCGGATATTGGTGTCATGCTTGATGCTGATAATGAGTATCCAGCATGGCAACTACCTGAGCTTTTAGAGCCCCTATTTCGTGGCGAAGCTGATTATGTAATGGGTTCACGCTTCAAAGGAACGATTGACGGAATGCGACTTCACCGTCGATTGGGAAATTATTGTTTTACTTTCTTACAATCTCTTTTATTACAGAAGTGGATCTATGATGGTCAATCAGGCATGAGGGTGTTCTCCAAACAGGCAATGGATCATGGTGAAATTATTCATGACTACAACTATGCTCAGGTTCTAACACTAAACCTTGTAAGAAAAGGCTTTAGGGTTAAGGAAGTGCCAATCACGTATCAGGTGCGTTCGACAGGAGAATCTTATATTAAATTTAAAGCATATGTCACGTCTGTTTTACCAGCCATTCTAAAAGAAATGATGCGCCCTGTGAAAAAGGTAACTATTGAAGACGACGCACATGTTATTGCAAGAATTTCTACACCTGCTTTCGTGGCAGAAAAGTCACAATAATTGCAGATCTATTATTGACTTAATGGCTGATAATCATTATCATTATCAATGAGGAGGATTTTCAATGATAAAACGCATTCTTTCAATGGCATTCATTCTGATATTGATCAGTACGCTTACAGTGCCTGATCTAGCTCGAGCCTATTCTTACGGAGATCCAACTGAAGAGAAGGTCGCCGAAGCTTATACTGAGATGTTTGCTAAATTAAACGAGTCTCCTCCGAAGTACGATGAAGCAACTAAAATATTCTCATCTGTGAGCGACGAAATACAATTACATATGGGCGATGATGCTGTGCAAGCAGTTCAAAGCGAGCTTGATAATGAGAATAGAGAAGCTATTATCAAGAATATGCAGCAGATTCTTGTTCTCAATATTTCACGTCGCCTAGAGAGCGTTGAACAGGATTTTGAAGAATATGATACAACCAGAAAGCTGGTAGGTAAAGCAGATGCAACATACAAAAAGCTTTCACCAGTCGTTCAACAAAATAATGCAGATCTTAATGAAACGATAAAAACTGAATTCGAAACGCTTCTTAATTCACTAGGAAACCCCGGATTATTCGGAGTTGGTGAAAAAGAATCAGATAAAGAACAATTTATCAAAAGCAAAAAGATTATCCTTGATGGATTAAAGGCTCAATTCGATATGAAATCTGTTGAAATTGGGCATTTTGGCGAAAGCGCCACAGATGACGAAGCAACAAGCAACGGTAAAACTGATTGGACTGACCTTGGTAAATTATCCAATTGGTTACCGCTTGTCTTGCTGGTTGTCGTGATTACGAGCGTCGTGATATATACAAGAAAACGTCGTCGCTCGTAACTTTGTTTGCAGAAAGGGGAAAGCATAATGGAAATTCAGGCATTGCTGATTATGTTCAGGGAAGTACTAGAAGCACTTCTTATCATTGGAATCATAACAACATACATGAAGAGAATGGGCCAGTGCCAGTATAATAAATTTGTCTGGCTCGGTGCAGGGCTTGCAGTCTTAGCGAGCGTTGGAGTAGCTATGCTGTTCCAGGTTGTCTTCACAGGGTTCGCTGCAATGGGAAGTGAGATCTACCTGAAGATTTCCATTATGTTAATCTCTGCTGTACTGCTTACTCAGATGGTTTTCTGGATGGCTTCACATAGTCGAAATCTTAAAGGTAAAACAGAAGGTAAAATGACTCAGTTGATAACAACTGGTAATGTGGTCGGAATGGTTATTCACTCATTTCTTGTCGTCCTACGTGAAGGTGTCGAGACTGTCTTCTTCTTCGCTGCCATTACAGGTGGAGATATTGGAAAAGGATTTCAAGGATGGGGAGCCCTTACAGGAATCGTAATTGCTACCGCTGTCTCCTATTTATTCTTTAAAGGAACAATGCGCATCCCTCTTAAATCTTTCTTTAAAGTTACTGGTATTTTCATTGTATTAATTGCAGGTGGATTGTTTGTTCAGGGAATATCGATGATGCAAGATATTAAAATGATCGGTAGCGTAATTCCACACGTATACGATTTAACGTGGTTCCTACCTGAACATCCGATTGATTATGCTCACTACGTCCGTGATCATGGTGTGGCGCCACTGCTCTCTGGTGATGTTGGGATATTCTTTAAGGCATTGTTTGGTTATTCTTCTATGCCATCACTTGAAGAAATTGTTGGTTATATCGGATATTTCACAGTCATTTACTTACTCGTTAATACGAAAAAAGAACCCGTGAAAGCGAGTGTAAAAGAACCAAAAACGACTGTATTTAAAACATCAAACAAGATGAATGAATCTGCAGTTAAATAATTGATTAAGGTGCAAGGCGAAGCATATCGTCTTGTGCTTTTTCTTTATTATGACAAGTCGGCTTAAAATGGTCTTGGTGAAGGGTGATGGGAATTGAACCGTTTAAAGGAGCATTTATTATGGAATAAGATATTTGTATGTGCACTATGGACTGTTTCGATAAGCAGTATATCTCTTATCATATGGTGGAGACTCGTCTATGCAATTGATGTGCCGCGTTCATGGGATCAGGTTGACTTTTCCTTGGCATTAACTAGGTTTGACCTATTTGCTATGCAGCCACATTTCCCTGGGTATCCTTATTTCATCCTAGGTGGGATGCTTATAAATAAATGGATTGTGAATCCCACTCAGGCTCTTTCGATATGGAATTCACTTTTATTACTTACAACGATTTACCCTGTTTTCGCATTGAGTCGATCCTATCTCACAAAGACTGGTAGCGTAGTGATGGTAGCGATTATTCAATCGACGGTTTTTCTAAATGTCATGACGGTTCAGCCGATGAGTGAAACAGCTGCAGTAGCTATCCTATGGTGGTATATTTGGGTATTACATAGCGCCTTTCAACGTAAAAACTCAACTGGATTTGTTGTTTTTTCATCTTTATTATTTAGTTTCCTACTAGGCATTCGGCTATCCTATCTCCCGTTTGGGATTGGACTTTTGATCCTTCTACTTTCACGAATAAAGCAATACAACCCTCGAGAGTATGTCTCGTTTTTAGTCATACAACTTAGTGTTGCGTTATTGTTTCAGTTGATTTGGTTGGCTGGACTTGCTGTATCAGAAGGCGGAGTTGCAGCATTTATTCAGTTAGCACTGGGTTTTTCGACTGGCCATTTTCAGGAATGGGGAGGTACAGCCGTTTCAGTTTCTTCATCATTCTTGGAACGATTCTCTGATTTGCTGCTCTATAATATCGCGTGGACTGGTCTTGGTGGACAACGTATTTTATTGCTAGCTCTTATGGGATTATTCACTCTATATGCAGCTATTAAAATATTGAGGAGAACAAATAAGCTTAGATTTACTCCGTTTGTTTGGGCTTATATATCGATGTTTATTGGTTATTTTCTATGGGCTTTATTTGCACAAAATGTTGACAAACCAAGGCATATTCTTCCTCTTCCGACTATGGTGTTATTTGGTTTAGTCTGTTTTATTTGTATAAAACAACAAGTGCTACATATTAGATTAATGATACTTTTTCTAAGTATCGTTATTACACAAACTGTTTTTTCATATGACGTTATGAAAGAGGCCGAAAAGCCGTCGGCAGTTCATCAACTCATTGACTATTTAGAAGATATCAATGAACCGATTATCGTGTATACATGGGAAGAAACAAGGGTAATGGGATATGTAGATGCCGACTTTAAACACGAACAAATTTATACGTATTCTACTTTTCAATCTGATAAAAGCTATTACGAAAATCATCGAATCTTTTTAACAAAGGAAGTCGTAGAAGGATTTAAAGAACAGGGGATTCCGATCGAAAACGCCATTAAGAAAGTGAAAGACTTTCATTCATCTTCTTTATATGATCCAGTTTATGACAACATTGTCTTATACGAGTATCGTGAATAAAGAAATTAGCGGAAATGTGGTACAATGAGAGGCGAACATAGATACGCCTTTAAAGGGAATAGTGAGGTGAGTCATCATGGAGCAACAACTTAAAAACAAGCTAGCCATCCTTCCTGACCAGCCCGGGTGTTACTTAATGAAAGATCGCCAGGGAACGATTATTTACGTTGGGAAAGCAAAGATTCTGAAAAATAGAGTTCGTTCTTATTTTAGTGGATCACATGATGGAAAGACACAGCGTCTTGTAAGTGAAATTCGCGATCTCGAATATATTGTTACTTCTACAGATCTTGAAGCACTAATTCTTGAACTTAATTTAATTAAAAAGCATGATCCTAAATATAACGTTATGCTAAAAGACGATAAAAGCTATCCATACATTAAAATAACTTCCGAAGAGCAACCACGATTAATTACTACGAGGAAGATAAAGAAGGATAAAGGAAAATACTTTGGTCCTTATCCAAATGCGTATGCAGCAAGTGCAACAAAGAAGCTGCTCGATCGTCTTTATCCACTAAGGAAATGTAGAAAAATGCCAGACCGAGTTTGCCTTTATTATCATATTGGCCAGTGTCTTGCACCTTGTGTGAAAGATGTTACTAAAGAACAAAATAAGGAAATGATTGATGGAATTACCCGCTTTCTAAATGGTGGTCATCAAGAGGTTAAAGAGGACATTGAGCGGAAAATGGGACTTGCCGCAGAAAATATGGATTTTGAGCGAGCAAAAGAGTACCGTGATCTCATGTATCATATTGATAAAGTAATGGAAGTGCAAAAGATTCAATCCAATGATGGAATTGATAGGGATATCTTTGGTTACAGCTACGATAAAGGCTGGATGTGTGTTCAAGTCTTTTTTGTGCGTCAGGGAAAGCTTATTGAAAGGGATGTATCATTATTTCCATTTTATAATGATGCGGAAGAGGACTTTCTAACCTACCTTGGCCAGTTTTATTTACAAAAAAACCACCCTAAACCGAAAGAATTGCTATTGCCACAGCAAGTTAATGCTGAAATGGCACAAGAGTTGCTTGAGATTCCTGTTCATCAACCAAAGCGTGGGAAGAAAAAAGAACTCGTTGAGCTGACGGTGAAAAATGCTACGATTGCTTTGAATGAAAAATTCTCACTAATTGAGCGTGATGAGAAGAGAACAATTGATGCAGTTGAGAATTTAGGAGATCAACTTGGTATAGACGCGCCGCTCCGAATAGAAGCATTTGATAATTCTAATATACAAGGTACAAATCCTGTATCTGCTATGGTTGTTTTTTTGGATGGCAAACCTAAGAAAAATGAGTATAGGAAATACAAGATTAAAACGGTTGAAGGTCCAAACGACGTTGGATCAATGAAAGAAGTTGTTCGTAGGCGTTACTCAAGAATGCTGAAAGAGAGTGGGCCCCTACCTGACTTAATTATTATCGATGGCGGAATTGCTCAAATTCAAGCTGCAAAAGATGTGCTAGAGAATGAACTTGGCCTTGATATACCTGTTTGTTCTTTAACTAAAGATGAGAAACATAAAACGTCTCATCTGCTCATTGGCGATCCTCCTGTTGGTGTATATTTGCCAAGGAACAGTCAAGAATTCTACCTATTGCAACGAATTCAAGATGAAGTCCATCGATTTGCGATTACATTCCATCGCCAGCTTCGTGGGAAATCCATGCTTAAATCAAGTCTTGATGATATACCAGGTATAGGAGAGAAGCGTAAAAAAATGCTTTTAAAACATTTTGGATCAATTAAAAAAATGAAAGAAGCAAGCATCGACGATTTACAAGAAGCCGGTTTACCTCAGAGTGTCGCTAAGGAATTACTAGCAAGATTCGAAAATCAAGCGAATTAATTTACAGCAACCTGTTGCGGCTTTGTGTTAAGTCCGTTATAATGAATGAAATTTAATAGTTCCACACTTCGAAAGTTGAAGTGATGGTAGAGGCGCAAAAACCATTAGTATGCTCACTTAAGAGTGATAAGACTCGTTGATAGGAGCTGAAAGGGGGATTTGCCGAAGTGGAAAGGCACTTATCTGTCTGAAGCTGGATCTGCATTAAATAAATGCAGGGCTGTCATCCAATACCTACCCTGGAATTGGATGGAGAACTATCTCACAAAGGGACGTTTTCTTGGATTTGTTATGAAAACAGCAGTGAGGTTTTTCTCATTGTTGTTTTTTTTATACTTTATTACTTTTTAAAAGGTTATTTTCGTAAAAATTGTTGCTCTTGAAATAATTATTGAATAAAAACACACACTTTGCTGATTGGAGCGGAAGGAGGCTCACCGCCCGCCCCGCGGAAAGCGAGCATCCTGCAGCGGAAATCAAACGCTATACAGTAAAAGCAACAATGTCTACGAAAAAAGCCTATAGAAAAGAGTAAAGTATAACAAAACGAAGACTTTCGCTTGTAAAGATTAGGCGAATATCCATATAACTCTTATTTAGTGAGGCGTGTGCTATAAGCGCATAAATAGAAAGAGAAACCAGTTACATGAGAGAAAGGATGGAGAGAGTGGGACTACGCGTATTAAAGTTTGGTGGCACATCTGTAGGCGATGTAGAGAAAATTAAAAATGTCTCAAGAAGACTCATTGAGGCAGTAGATGCAGGAGACGAAGTTGTTGCTGTTGTTTCTGCAATGGGGAAAACGACTGATGAACTTCTAGGATTAACTAAAGGGATTTCAACGAAACCATCCGCTAGGGAGCTAGACATGCTTCTAACAACAGGAGAGCAAGTGACAACTGCGCTACTTTCAATGGCAATACATGAAGCAGGTTATGATTCGGTATCGTTAACTGGTTGGCAGGCTGGAATAAAGACAGAAACGTTTCATGGCAATGCGAGAATACTTGATATCGATGCAAAGCGAATGAATCAACATCTTGCAGAAGGAAAAATTGTAATCGTGGCAGGATTCCAGGGCCTTACTGATACAAACGATATCGCTACGCTTGGTAGAGGCGGCTCTGATACAACAGCAGTTGCTATTGCTGCAGCTTTGAAGGCAGATCGTTGTGAAATTTATACTGATGTAGATGGTGTTTATACGACCGATCCTCGCTATGTAAAGGCAGCGAGAAAACTGTCTACCATTTCTTATGATGAAATGCTTGAACTAGCCAATCTAGGAGCAGGAGTGCTGCATCCAAGAGCGGTTGAGTTTGCTAAAAATTACAATATATTGCTTGAGGTTCGCTCAAGCTTTACGAATGAACCTGGAACGTTAATTGAGGAGGTTGCATCAATGGAACAAAATCTAGTCGTCAGGGGTCTGGCGTTTGAAAGTAATGTAACAAAAATAACGATTTCTGGATTACCAAATGAAATTACAACACTACCATCTCTTTTCTCATCCCTTGCGTCCAATGGGATAAATGTCGATGTTATTATCCAAAGTACAAGTGAAAAGAATACGACAAGCATTTCGTTTTCAATTGAATCAGCATCTCTTGAGTTAACTTTGGATGTACTAAATCGTATCAAAGTTAAACTGCCATACGAGAATATTTTCCATGAGTCTGATTTAGCTAAAGTATCAATTGTAGGATCAGGAATGATTTCAAACCCAGGTGTAGCTGCGCAAATGTTTGAAGTACTATCAGAGCATGGAATTGAAATTAAAATGGTCAGTACGTCAGAAATAAAAGTGTCGACAATTGTGCCACAAGATAAGATGATTTATGCAATTGAACTACTACATGAGAAATTCCAATTAGATGAAAGAAAGCCAGTTCAACAAGTATAAAGAACAAAAGGGAGACCACATAGGGTCTCCCTTTTATTCTATTTTATCTTTTGGATCCCATTTAACTGTAAACTGAATCTCATTCTTTTTGTCAGTTTCATAGGCTTCTGTTACACATTTATGCATGTTTTGATACTGCTCAGAGATAAACCCTGCTTCTAACTGATAACAGGAGATGCGAGTCGTATTCTTGCGTTCAGTGATTAATGGTGATTGGAGCAAGAAAGTGATCTCATTCTTTTTTTCCTGTTGGACTAAGAGCGTGCCCCAACTCGCATTCTTAAAGAAGTCTATTATTTCTTCTTTAGAAGAGAGCGGGAATTGTCTTGCCATTTCTTTGCCTGTCCAGTAAAGGACGGCTGGCTGTTCATTTCCTAAAAGCTCAGGAAGAAGAATCTCCCTGAAGAATTCATACCCAAAAGCTGTTGTTTCTATTTCGTGACTATAGTCGATCGTGTTTGTACGCTTCTTAAACATAAATTCCTCCTAGCTTGTCTGCTACAATTATAACGTTAAGAAGCGAAATCCTCCATAGCACGATAGATAGAAATTGAAGAAAATAAAGCGCATTCAAATGTGACAAATTAAAGTCTTGCTACGAGATTTTGAAAAATCTGAATGTACGCGTTTTCTTGACGGTCCTAAATGATGGGAGTACAATGGTTATGTCACAATTTAATCGACAGAAAGCGATGATTTCTGTGCATGCAAAGACTTCTATTGTAGAAAAATGCACTGACAGATGGTAGCTTAACAACTTAAAAGGGGGACACACAAAACATGGCCGCAAGTCGAGACTTTGTAAGCCGAAAATTGCATTCGCTTCTAGGGGTTATTCCACTCGGACTCTATGTTACGCAACATCTAACAGTAAACTACTTCGCAACACGAGGGCCTGAGGACTTTAATGCAGCAGCGCATTTCATGGAAAGCCTACCTTATCGTTATCTTTTAGAAATTTTCGTTATTTTCTTACCGCTCTTATTCCATGCGATATATGGTGTTTTTATCGCATTTCAATCCAAAAATAACGTAAGCACTTATGGCTATTTACGAAACTGGATGTTTTATTTGCAGCGGATTTCAGGTGTAATCGTACTTATTTTTGTAACTTGGCACGTTTGGCAAACTAGGATACAGGCTGCCATGGGAGCTGAAGTAAACTATCAAATGATGGCTGATATTCTATCAAACCCAGGGATGATGATCTTTTACATCGTTGGTGTTGTAGGTACTGTCTTCCACTTTGCGAATGGTTTATGGTCATTCTTCGTGAGCTGGGGCTTAACAGTAACACCTAAATCACAACGTGCAATGACATATGTAACAATGATTATTTTCCTTGCACTATCGTTCGTTGGAATTCGCGCGTTATTTGCTTTCGTATAAGAAACCGAACAGTCTTCACCACCAAGTCTGGATACATAATCTCCAGACAGAGCCAGCATTTAAGGGGGAACCGTTCTTATGAGTAAAGGTAAATTAGTAATCGTTGGAGGCGGTCTTGCCGGGTTAATGGCAACGATCAAAGCGGCAGAAGCCGGAATGAATGTAGACTTGCTTTCCATCGTACCAGTTAAACGATCTCACTCTGTTTGTGCACAGGGGGGAATTAATGGAGCTGTTAATACCAAAGGTGAAGGGGATTCTCCTTGGGAACACTTCGATGATACAGTTTATGGAGGAGACTTTCTTGCTAACCAGCCTCCAGTAAAAGCTATGTGTGATGCCGCGCCTGGGATCATTCATTTAATGGACCGTATGGGTGTTATGTTTAATAGAACGCCAGAAGGTCTACTTGACTTCCGACGCTTTGGTGGTACACAGCACCACCGTACTGCATTTGCAGGGGCAACTACAGGACAGCAGTTACTTTATGCACTAGATGAGCAGGTACGCCGACATGAAGTCGCTGGACTTGTAACGAAATATGAAGGATGGGAATTCCTATCCGCAATTCTTGATGATGATGGTGTATGTCGCGGTGTTGTAGGTGAAAACCTTACGACATCTGAAATTCGTAGCTTTGAAGCAGACGCTGTTATTATGGCAACAGGCGGACCAGGAATCATCTTTGGTAAAAGCACGAATTCTGTTATTAATACTGGTTCAGCAGCTGGTGCCTTGTACCAGCAGGGAGCTATTTATTCGAATGGTGAGTTCATTCAAATTCACCCTACTGCTATTCCTGGTGATGATAAGCTACGTCTTATGAGTGAATCTGCTCGTGGAGAAGGCGGACGTGTTTGGACTTACAAAGACGGTAAACCATGGTACTTCCTTGAAGAAAAATACCCTGCATACGGTAACCTAGTTCCACGAGATATTGCAACAAGAGAGATTTTTGACGTTTGTGTACGTCAAAAGCTTGGGATCAATGGCGAGAATATGGTTTACCTTGATCTTTCCCATAAAGACTCTAAAGAGCTTGATGTTAAGCTTGGAGGAATCATTGAGATTTATGAGAAATTCATGGGTGACGATCCTCGTAAAGTACCTATGAAAATCTTCCCTGCTGTTCACTATTCTATGGGTGGTCTGTGGGTTGATTTCAACCAGCAAACTAATATTCCAGGATTGTTTGCAGCTGGTGAATGTGATTATTCTCAACATGGTGGAAATCGTCTTGGAGCAAACTCGCTACTTTCTTCTATTTATGGAGGAATGGTCGCTGGCCCGAACGCAGTTGAATACATTAACGGTCTTGAAGAAACTGTTGAAGATTTATCATCGACATTATTTGAAAAGCATCAGCAAGAAGAGCAGTCTAAACAAGATGCGATAATGAAAATGGACGGAACAGAAAACGCATACCAGATTCATAAAGAACTTGGTGAGTGGATGACTGCAAATGTTACTGTTGTAAGAGATAATGAGAAGCTTCGAGAAACGGATGAAAAGATCCAAGAGTTAATGGAGCGTTACGAGAATATCAATATTAATGATACGTCTAAATGGAGTAATCAGGGAGCGTCATTTACTAGACAGCTTTCAAACATGCTTCAGCTTGCAAGAGTCATTACAATTGGGGCCCTTAATCGAAATGAAAGCCGTGGAGCTCATTACAAACCTGATTTCCCAGACCGTAATGATGAAGAATGGCTTAAAACAACTATGGCGAAATACGATGCAGTTAACAACAAACCAGAGTTCTACTATGAAGAAGTAGATACATCATTAATTACACCTCGTAAACGCGATTATTCGAAGAAGAAAGCGGGGAAAAAGTAATGAGTGAAGAACGTACAGTAACGCTAAAGATTAAAAGACAGGATGGACCTGAATCTGCGCCATATGAAGAAACATTCACAATTCCATATCGTCAAAATATGAATGTCATTTCTGCACTAATGGAAATTCGACGCAATCCAGTAAATGCAAAAGGTGAGAAAACATCACCGGTTGTGTGGGAAATGGGTTGCCTGGAAGAAGTGTGCGGCGCTTGTTCGATGGTCATTAACGGGAAGCCTCGTCAATCATGTACAGCTCTTGTAGATAAACTTGAGCAGCCGATTCGCCTTGAGCCAATGACAACATTTCCTGTCGTTCGTGACCTCGCAGTAGATCGAAGCAGAATGTTCGACGCTCTTAAGAAGGTGAAAGCTTGGATCCCAATTGATGGTACTTATGATCTTGGCCCGGGACCAAGAATGCCTGAAAATAAACGACAGTGGGCATATGAACTTTCAAAATGCATGACTTGCGGTGTTTGCTTGGAAGCATGTCCTAATGTTAATAGCCGATCTGAGTTTATTGGACCTGCAGCTGTTTCACAAGTTCGCTTGTTTAACGCGCATCCCACAGGTTCAATGAACAAAGAAGAAAGACTTGAAGGATTAATGGATGAGGGCGGACTTGCGAATTGTGGTAACTCACAGAACTGTGTGCAGTCATGTCCAAAAGGGATTCCATTGACTACATCAATTGCTGCTATGAACCGTGCAACATCTCTTCAAACATTTAAGAACTTCTTTGGCAGTGACCACTAAATAGGAAGATCCCCTTAAGGGGGTCTTTTTTTGTATATAATCACTAACATTTTTGGTTATTTCTCAGGAAATGATGAATGAACACGAAGCCTGTCATCCTTGATTGACAAAACCGTTTGAAAAGACTTTGCTAATTACTGTAACACGTATGCTTATGATTCATATATTGTATGGACTATATAATTTCAGCTGAAGTTGCTTTGTTGCCCTATCGAGGAGGGTGGAATGTTGAAAGGGAACCACTACCGACCAAAGCCACTATTAACCAAACGAGAAAGAGAAGTTTTCGAATTGCTAGTTCAAGATAAAACAACAAGAGAAATAGCGGAAGAACTGTTTATCAGTGAAAAAACAGTTCGTAACCATATTTCCAACACGATGCAAAAGCTGGGGGTTAAGGGGCGTTCTCAGGCTGTTGTTGAATTGCTTCGTCTGGGAGAATTAGAAATATAGCAGTGCCGGCTGATTTTAAGCCGGTCTTTTTATTTGGCTCTTTTCGTATATTTTGTTGCTAATAAGCGGTTGATTTGCGCTCCTACCCGCTTTGTATGGTGAAATAATTAACTTATTTACCTATCTTAATTTCCAAGTTGATAGTAAACTAAGGTAAACTATTTTCCATATAATCAACGTTTTGAATGATCGGAATATAAAATTTTTGGAAAATAAAAACTTTAAATCTGTTGTTTTCCATACAGGTGGAACCTTTTCTAATTGACGTTCCATTTTTAATTTACTATGATTAATACGTTCGTAATCATAAATGAAACCGGTTTAATGAGGGGAACTTGTAAATGAATGGTCCATTTAAAATAAAAAAAATTCTAAATAATAACGTCGTTATCGCTTTAACAGAGCAAGATAATGAAGTAGTGCTCACGGGGAAAGGCATAGGCTTCAATCAAAAGCAGGGCGAAACATTGGATGATACCAAGGTAGATAAGTATTTTGTTCTTGTAGACAAGTCTGAACAAGAACAGTACAAGCTTCTAGTGCCGCATGTTTCTGAGTACTTTATTGGTGTCATGAATGAAGTGATCTATCTAATTAGCGAAAAGCTGGACGCTGATTTTGATGAACATATCCATATTGCTTTAACGGATCACCTCTCGTTTGCTATTAAACGTATTCAACAGGGGCTTGGAGTAAAAAATCCATTTCTGATTGAAACTCAGACCATGTATCCGAAAGAATACACCATTGCTGAAGAAGTGATTCAACTATTGAATCATAAACTAGATGTCGAACTTCCTGAGGGAGAGATCGGTTTTGTAGCATTGCATATTCATAGCGCTGTGACGAATCGAAGTATTACTGAACTTAGTAAATATTCCGCATTGATTAACGGTCTTGTAGTTGTTATCGAGGAGTCTCTCAAGGTTGAAGTCAGCCGAACTGGCATTGATTATTTACGTCTTGTCCGACATTTACGACATGCAATCGAAAGAAGTGAGCTCAACCAACCTGTAGAGGCACATGAAAGGTTAGAAAAAGTCTTGAAAGAAGAATATCCACTGTGCTATAATCTGTCATGGAAGTTGATTAAGATTATGCAAAAGGAGCTTCAGACGAAGTTTCCAGATGCAGAAGCAGTTTACTTAACAATGCACTTGCAAAGGCTTTCTCCTAATTAATATAATAATTAACGGTAACGTGTTACTGATACGATCAGGCATGAGTGAAACCGGAATGACAATTCTGTATTGGGGTATAGTATATCCTGATTGTATTGTCATACCGTCCACTCATGCCTTTTTATATGGAGAATGATTTTGGGGGAAAATAAAAGGAGGAAAAAACATGTTTAAAAACGCTTTTGGTGTTTTACAAAGAGTTGGTAAAGCACTAATGCTTCCAGTGGCGATTTTGCCAGCAGCTGGATTGTTACTAGGTTTTGGTAATGCTTTTCAAAACCCAACTTTGCTTGAAAAATTACCATTCATGTCAGCAGAATGGTTCCAGCTTCTTGCTACTGTCATGGAAGAATCTGGAGGAATTGTGTTTGCTAACCTTGCGCTATTATTCGCAGTTGGTGTAGCAATTGGTTTGTCAGACGGAGACGGTGTTGCGGGACTTGCTGCTATCGTCGGATTCTTGGTAATGAACATTTCGATGGGTGTGCTTGAAGGAGTATCTGCTGATCAAGTAGCTGAAAGCGCATCATATGCAAATGTACTCGGTATTCCTACGCTTCAGACAGGAGTATTCGGAGGAATTATAGTCGGTATTCTTGCCTCTTATATGTATAAACGGTATTATAATATTCAACTTCCTCAATACCTTGGTTTCTTTGCTGGGAAGCGTTTTGTGCCAATCGCGACAGCGGTTTCAGCTTTGATTCTAGGTGTAATCATGATCTTTGTATGGCCACCTGTTCAAGCAGGCTTAAATGCTTTCTCACATAATATGCTTGATGCAAACCCAGCTCTTGCTGCATTTGTATTCGGTGTTATTGAACGTTCATTAATTCCATTTGGACTTCACCACATCTTCTATTCACCATTCTGGTTTGAGTTTGGTCAATATACAAATGCTGCTGGTGATATTATTCGAGGAGATCAGAAGATTTTCTTTGAACAATTAAAAGATGGTGCAGAGCTTACTGCAGGTACTTTCATGACTGGTAAATTCCCATTCATGATGTTTGGACTTCCAGCTGCTGCTCTTGCAATTTATCATGAAGCACGTCCTGAGAAAAAAGCAGTAGTAGCGGGTATTATGGGATCGGCTGCACTTACATCTTTCTTAACAGGTATTACAGAACCAATTGAATTTTCATTTCTATTCGTAGCACCGGTACTGTTCGGTATCCATGCGATCTTTGCAGGTCTTTCATTTATGACAATGGCTTTGCTAGACGTTAAAATTGGTATGACGTTCTCCGGTGGAGTAATTGATTTCCTTCTCTTCGGTGTTCTTCAAGGAAGAACAGCATGGTGGCTTGTGATTCCAGTAGGATTAGCATTTGCTGTCATTTATTACTTCGGATTCAGATTTGCGATTCGTAAGTTTAACTTGATGACCCCTGGTCGTGAAGAAGACGAAGAAGATGAAATTGCTGATGATGGTCAAGAAAACACTGCTTTAGCTTATAACGTACTTCAGGCTCTTGGTGGCGAAAGCAATATCACGAATCTAGATGCTTGTATTACTCGTCTGCGTGTATCTGTAGCTGATAAGGGAGAAGTAGATAAGAAACGCTTGCAACGTCTAGGCGCAGCTGGTGTCATGGAAGTTGGTAACAACATTCAGGCTATTTTCGGTACACAATCCGATGGTTTGAAAGGACAAATTGCAGATATCATTAGTGGTAAAACGCCAAAACCTCTTCAGGATCAGCAAAAAGAAGAGAAGCCAGAAGAAGGTCAAAGAGGCGAAGATCACCTAATTGCTCCGATTGAAGGTAAAATTTTACCGATTACAGAAGTGCCTGACCAAGTATTCTCTGGTAAAATGATGGGAGACGGTTTTGCGATTGAGCCAACAGATGGCTTGATTGTCGCACCGGTTGATGGCAAAATAATGAATGTGTTCCCAACTAAGCATGCAATTGGTATCGAGTCTGTTAACGGTCGTGAAATTCTAATACATGTTGGAATTGACACGGTTAACCTTAAAGGTGAAGGCTTCGAGGTGTTCATTAGTGAAGGCGATGAAATTAAGCAAGGACAAAAGCTTATGAAAGTTGATCTTGAATTTATTAAAGAAAATGCAACATCAACAATTACCCCTATCGTTTTCACGAATCTTGAAGATGGAGAAACAATTGATCTTGCTAAAGAAGGTAACGTTTCTAGGGAAGACAAAGATATTATTACGATATCAAAATAAAAATATAAAATTTGAAAGAGGGAATTAAAAATGGCAGAGAAAAATTTCACAGTAACAAGCGAATCAGGTATTCATGCACGTCCAGCAACAGCACTAGTAAACAAAGCAGGTCAATACAGCTCTGACGTTACTCTTGATTATAATGGCAAGTCTGTAAACCTTAAATCAATCATGGGCGTAATGAGCCTTGGTATCCAACAAAACTCTGAAATCACTATCAAAGCAGAAGGATCAGATGCTGACGATGCGATTGCAGGACTTACTGAAGTTATGGAAAACGAAGGTCTAGGCAAGTAATGTCTAACCAACTGACTGGAATTGGCGCTTCTGCCGGAATTGCGATCGCTAAAGCATTCGTTCTTGAAAATCCAGCACTTGAAATTGAACAAAAGACAATTACAGATGCTGGTGCTGAAATCGAACGTTTTGAAGCGGCCGTGAATACTGCCAAAGGTGAACTTGAAGTTATTAAGAATCATGCCAATGAACAGCTCGGAGAAGATAAAGCAGCGATTTTCGCTGCTCATCTTCTCGTTTTATCTGATCCAGAGTTGTTAAATGCGGTTAAAGATAAAGTGAATAATGAAAAAGTTAATGCTGAGAGCGCAATGAGCGACGTATCGAATATGTTTATAAGTATGTTTGAAAATATGGATAATGAATACATGAAGGAACGTGCGGCAGATATCCGTGATGTTTCCAAACGTGTTTTAGCTCATTTACTTGGCGTGACATTTACTTCACCAGGAGCGATTACAGATGAAGTAATCGTGCTTGCAGAAGACTTAACACCTTCTGATACTGCTCAGCTGAACAAGCAATTTGTTAAAGGATTTGCAACAGATATTGGTGGCAGAACGTCTCACTCTGCAATCATGGCTCGTTCTATGGAAATCCCTGCAGTAGTAGGAACAAAGACTATTACTACTGAAGATGTTGAAGGGAAAGTAATTATCATTGATGGTATCGATGGTAACGTTATTGTTGATCCTTCTGAAGAAGAAATCGCACAATACACTAAGAAAAAGGAAAACTTCGAAGCCAAAAAGCAAGAGTGGGCGAAGCTTGTTAATGAGCCAACAACTACAAAAGACGAGAAACACGTTGAACTTGCTGCAAACATTGGTACTCCTGAAGACGTAAAAGGTGTGCTTGAGAATGGTGGCGAAGGTGTTGGACTTTACCGTACAGAATTCCTTTATATGGGTAGAAATGAATTGCCTACGGAAGAAGAACAGTTCAATTCATATAAAGAAGTATTAGAGAAGATGGACGGTAAACCGGTAGTTATCAGAACACTTGATATCGGTGGAGATAAAGAACTTCCTTACTTAAATCTTCCAAAAGAAATGAATCCATTCCTAGGTTTTAGAGCGATTCGTCTTTGTTTGGAAGAAACGGAAATTTTCCGTACTCAGTTACGTGCCCTACTTCGTGCAAGTGTCTATGGTAACTTGAAGGTTATGTTCCCTATGATTGCGACTGTGGGAGAATTCCGTCAGGCAAAAGAAATGCTACTTTCTGTTAAGGAAGAGCTAATAGGGGAAGGCATTAAAGTTTCAGAAGACATTGAAGTAGGAATGATGGTTGAAATTCCAGCTACGGCTGCAATGGCCGATGTTTTTGCTAAAGAAGTTGATTTCTTTAGTGTTGGCACAAATGACCTTATTCAATACACAATGGCTGCTGACCGTATGAATCAAAAAGTTTCATACTTATATCAACCGTATAACCCTGCGATTCTGCGTCTTGTGAAAATGGTTATTGACGCAGCTCATAAAGAAGGCAAATGGGCTGGTATGTGTGGAGAAATGGCTGGCGATCAAATTGCCATTCCAATTCTACTTGGACTAGGACTTGATGAGTTCAGTATGAGTGCAACTTCTATTCTACCTGCAAGAAGCCAAATGACAAAGTTGTCTAAAGAAGAAATCTCTTCTCACATCGATCATATTCTTTCGCTCGCAACGAACGAAGAAGTGATTGCTTATGTAACAGAACATTTCGCAACGGAAGAGCTATAGGAAACTATAGCTCTTTTTTTTGATAACTGCGTTAAAGTTTTAAGGTTTTCTGTATAAAACATACTTCATAGTTAATTTGGACGGATGGTGTCCCGTCCAGCCAAAAACGAGCATTTTGGAACGGAAATTACCCCTACTTTTATAGCGGTATTTCTACGAAAATAGACTTTACTTTATATGTTTACTAATAGGTAACAGGTACCGAATCTGACATCTTTCTAGGTAAGTGCATACTCTTGCATTTCGATTCACTTACAATCAAAATAGATAGTAAGACATAATAAGGGGGAGACTAGATGCCTGAAGAATTGACAAGAGAACCAGCATCAATTGTTGATATAGAGAAATCACTACGGATGGTCGCAGGTATTATTAAGCAGAATGGACGTGAACTTCTGAGTGAATTCTCAATTACACCTCCTCAATTCCTTGCTCTTCAATGGCTCTCAGAATATGGTGATCTAACCATTGGCGAGCTTTCTAATAAAATGTATTTAGCATGTAGTACAACGACCGATCTCGTTGACAGAATGGAAAAAACAGATTTAGTTAAAAGAGTGAAAGACCCAAACGACAGACGAGTCGTTCGAATTCATATATTAGATAAAGGAAATGAGATCATTAAGAAAGTTATTCACAAAAGACAGGTCTATTTGGACAAGATCACAAAGAAATTTTCAGGTGATCAAGTAAAGGCTCTTGAAGAGAGTTTGCACTTGCTTTATGAAGAGATGAAAAAGAACTAACTGGACCGGTAATTAGAGAGGCGAAATATTTTGAAGAAACCAATAGGGGTTATTGATTCAGGTGTTGGTGGATTAACTGTAGCAAGAGAGATCATGCGACAGCTTCCAAAAGAAGAAATAGTATACATTGGTGATACTGCGAGATGTCCTTATGGACCTAGATCATCTGCGGAAGTTAGCCAGTATACATGGGAGATGACGAATTACCTTCTAGAACAATACCAAATTAAAATGTTAATTATTGCATGCAATACGGCCACTGCTGTAGTCTTGAATGAAATTCAAGAAAAGCTCGATATTCCTGTGCGAGGTGTCATACATCCCGGTGCAAGAAGCGCTTTAAAAGAAACGACAAACCGATATATAGGTGTCATTGGAACATCAGGAACAATTAAGAGTGGTGCATATGAGAAGTCCCTTAAAGCCATTAATAATGATATTCGAGTAGATAGTTTAGCCTGTCCACCATTTGTTCCACTTGTTGAAACAGGAAATCTTGACAGCGTAGAAACATATGAAACTGTCAAAACAACTCTTGCTCCATTGGCTGATAAAGGCATTGATACGCTCATACTTGGGTGCACCCATTATCCTTTATTAGAACCAGTTATCCAATCCGTCATGGGGGAAAGCACGTCTATTATCTGTTCAGGTGATGAAACCGCCTATGAGGTGAGTGGAATCCTAGAATATAGCTCTCTTCTGTATACTGGTGATGAAAAGCCTTCCCATACGTTTTTAACGACTGGATCTATCGATAATTTCACGAGAATCGCGACCCACTGGCTAGATTATCCAGTTTTAAAGGTTGAACAAATAAAGCTCTAGTCCATGGACTAGAGCTTTTTGTTAGGCTCATTTAAATTGCTTGGAGCGGAAACCACTCATTAATTTTAATAAGATTTCTGCTTAATTAATGGTAAGCCAAGTTATTCTCATTCCTCTGGTATAAATTCTTATATAACTCGTATAAATGATAGTACAAACCATCCGGGGAGGGATAGCTATGCGTTTACGTGGGATTGGATTTATCATAATGTTGCTTTCATTCTTATTAACAATATCGGGATGTGGATTTGGATTTGAAAAGACGCTTAAAGAAATTGATCCGCCTAAAGTCGACTATGTTGAAGAAGGAAAGCAGCTTGATGATAAGGATACTGGTGCTGTGAAAGAAGAGAGCGGTGCAGAAGATGCTGAGGGAGAGCAAGCAACTGATGCGACAACAGGTATGACACCTCGACAGCTTTATCTGCTTGATGCAAATGGAATGGTCGTTCCACAAACGGTTCAATTACCTGCAGTAGAAGGTGCAGCGAAACAGGCTCTTGAATACCTGGTTGTGGATGGACCGGTTACCGAAATGCTTCCTAATGGATTTAAAGCAGTTTTGCCAGCTGGAACAGTTGTACAGGGAATTGATCAAATGGATCATACTCTAGTCGTCGACTTCTCTAAAGAGTTTAAAGACTATGCAGCTGAGAATGAGAAGCAAATCTTAGAAGCAGTAACTTGGACGCTTACGCAGTTTGAAGGTGTAGAAAAAGTAAAGATTCAAATAAATGGGTACGATCAAACAGAAATGCCTGTTAACGGTACACCAATTGGCGAAAGCTTCAGCCGAGCGAATGGAATAAACCATGAGATGGGTAATGTTGTTGATGTTTCAAATAGTGAAGGTATAACAGTATACTTCATGGCACAAAGTGATGATTACTCCTATTATGTGCCTGTTACGAAGCGTATGGAAGGCGTCTCAAATGATGTGAAAGGTGTACTTAAAGGTTTGATGGAAGGGCCACCTGTTCATTCAGGGCTTTTCACACAAATTTCTAAAGATGTGAAGCTACTCAATGCTAAAGAGGAAGATGGGCTGTTAACGTTAGATTTTAATGATGCGATATTAACTGGAGCAGAAGATAAAGTGCTTGAGAAAGAACTTTTAAATACTCTCGTTCTTTCACTAACAGAGCAAACCAATGTTGAAGAAGTAGCCATTACAGTAGATGGTAATGCTGAAGTAGTAGACGAATCAGGAAAAAGCCTTTCTGAGCCAGTTACTAGACCTGTAGACGTTAACAAAGTAGGTTTTTAAAAAAGAATATGATAGGATGAAGAGGCAGGAGTTCTGCCTCTTTTCTTTGTTTAGAATGGAATATTTAATCTTCGTGAAAGCCTTCTAACTATGAGTGCAGCCTGTGAACGATATGGTGAACAGGAGGACTATTATGAGAGTTGACGACCGTAAACCTAATGAGTTACGTGAGATACATATTGAAAAAGATTATATTAAACACCCTGAAGGTTCCGTATTAATATCAGTGGGTGATACAAAGGTGATATGCTCTGCATCTATTGAAGATCGTGTTCCTCCATTTTTGAGAGGACAGGGGAAAGGATGGATAGCGGCAGAATACGCTATGCTTCCAAGAGCAACGGAACAACGTAATATTCGTGAATCCAGTAAAGGGAAAGTTGCTGGTCGAACAATGGAAATTCAGCGTTTAATTGGAAGAGCACTTCGGACGGTTGTTGACCTTGAGGCATTAGGCGAACGAACTGTATGGATTGATTGCGATGTAATTCAAGCAGATGGTGGAACACGCACTGCTTCAATAACTGGAGCATTTGTTGCCTTATCTATTGCTATTGAAAAAGGTCTTGCAAGAAAGCAGTTCAAAAAAATGCCGTTGACCGATTTCCTGGCTGCCACCTCTGTAGGTATTAATGGAAGTGGAGAGGCTATCCTTGACTTATGTTACAAAGAGGACTCTTCTGCTCAAGTTGATATGAACATTGTGATGACAGGAAGCGGAGAATTTGTTGAACTTCAAGGTACCGGTGAAGAAGCTACATTCAATATGAACCAACTGAATGATATGCTGGCTCTCGGAAAAGAAGGTATTGAACAATTAATAGAGAAACAAGCCGATGTGATTGGTGGATTTGCTTCCAAGATCAAGGGGGATCATTCTAATCATGCGTAAACTTCTGATTGCAACAAAGAACGAGGGAAAAGTAAAAGAATTTAAGCGTCGTTTTGAATCAGAGAACCTAACTGTTATTTCTTTATTGGATCTTGAAGAGGCACCGGATGTAGCAGAAACCGGAAGCACTTTTGCTGAGAATGCGGTTTTAAAGGCTGAGGCGATTATGCGCTTAACGAATCAACCTGTTATCGCAGATGATTCAGGACTTGTTGTAGATGCTCTTGATGGAGATCCAGGTGTCTATTCAGCAAGGTACGCTGGTCTAGAAAAAGATGATGAAGCAAACATTGATAAAGTATTAAATGAAATGAAGGACATACCAGAAGAGAAGCGTACAGCTTCCTTTCAGTGTGTTTTAGCAGTTGCTATTCCAGATAATAAGACAGAAATTTTTTCAGGAAAATGTAATGGAACAATTGCATTTGAACGTTCAGGAATCAACGGCTTTGGATATGATCCAATTTTCTATGTCCCTTCTTATGGTAAGACTATGGCAGAATTATCTCCAGATGAGAAAAATGCTGTCTCACACCGTGGAAAAGCACTTGATCGTCTTGAAGAAAATTTCAAAGAATTATTTTAGATGAAAGGAGTGGAGTGAATTGAAAGTACTTGTTGTTAGTGATAATCATAGTTCAGCAGAAGAACTTCATCAGTTAGTTGAAAGGCATCAAGGAGATGTACAATGTATGGTTCATTGTGGAGACTCCGAGTTTGATTATGATGCTGAAGAGATGACTCCATTCCAAATTAGAGTAAGAGGCAATTGCGATTTTGATAATCGCTATCCTAATGAAATTGCTGAAACAATAGGTAGTAAAACAATCTTCACTACACACGGGCACTTATACAATGTAAAGATGACGCTAATGAAGCTTGCGTATAAAGCTGAAGAAACAAATGCAGATCTTGTTTGTTTTGGTCATTCTCATGAAGCCCTTGCTGTTTATGAAGATGGAACTCTTTTTCTGAATCCAGGAAGTGTTAGACTTCCAAGGCAACCTGCAATTAAAACATATGCCATTGTAGAATGGTCAGATAGCAAAGTTACGGTTACATTTCATGATGAAGAGGGTACTCTTGTAAATGATCTATCTAGAAGTTTCCCTTTAACTTAAAGTTTTTTGAAAAACACAGCTACGCTGTGTTTTTTTTGATTGCAAAACTATTGACTTTGCCCGTTCCTTTCGATATATTTATATTTGTCGCTGCGCGGCAGTAATACATACATAGCTTTTACATTAGTATTGTCCCAGTAGCTCAGCAGGATAGAGCAACAGCCTTCTAAGCTGTGGGTCGGGAGTTCGAATCTCTCCTGGGACACCATAGTATATCAATCCAAAGACATTTATCTTCTTGATAGATGTCTTTTTTAGTTTTTCTTTGTACTTCACGAGATAACGGATATTTAATTAAAATAACGGTCCAGGTGATATGATAAAAATAAGAGGGGGGCATGCTTCAGCTTGAGTTTACATGTGGATACTGATAAACTGATAGCTAATCGTAGCTGCGCCTTTCCTGCTGTAAACTCTTTTAATAGAGAATATAAGAGAGTGGAGCGATTACGTCATGGATAAAGAAAAGCATGAACGGAAAATAGTTTATTTCCCAAACGTGGCAGGCAAGCTTGTCGAAAAAGGAATGGCAGCACTAAAAGCTAAGCAAATAAAAGAGGCACATGAACATTTCAGTCAGCTTCTTGAAATTGAACCAGATCATCCACAAGGGCATTTTGGGATGGTGCTCAGCCTGGTTGAGATGGGAGATTTAATGGAAGCTTCTGAACGCTGTGAAACAATGATGCAGCAGGGTATCGGGGACTATTATGACATTTTTCAAGTATACATATCAATATTGGTTCAGCTTGGAAAGTATCAGAAAGTGGTTACGATGATTGAAGCGGTAATACAAGAAAAACAGCTTCCGTCGAACATTGCGGAATCGCTCTATCAGCTGCTGCATTTCAGCAGACAAATGACAAATTATGACCTTGATTCCCATGATGAGTATGACGCTGTTCAAGAGGAAGATACTGACAAGCTGATTGCTTATCTAGAAAGCGATAAGACGGAGAAACAGTGGCTGGCAATTCAGAAGTTAAGCGCTGCAGATGAGAAAAAGTCAATCCCCGTATACCTTACATATCTAAATGAAACAAACAAAGATCCTCTTCTGAAGAGCCTTGTATTACAGGTTCTAAGAGAAAAAGAGTTGGATCAAGAAGTCGTCGTACATAAATTTGGTAGAGAGATTACTGTTAACCCATCCCACTTAAAAGATATCTTTTTACAAGATTTCTCTTTAAGTGTGAAGTCAAAACTCTCTGACGTATTAGAACAGAAAAACCCAGCTCTGTTTGAGATGTGCATGCAAATTTGGTGGCATTACCTTTTCGCTATTTCTCCATTTGAAGCTGAACCTTCGAATAGTTCCGTCTGGGCTGCAGCTGTTCATAAAGTGGCTTCCGACATGAATGGTGAAGAGATTACTAATGAAGAATTGCGTGAGCATTATCAAATCAAATCTTCGGAGTACGAAGTGGCTGCAAATCGCATTATGAACATAGAGAATCAGCCTTTTTACCGTCCCTTTGAGTAGAAATAAATGGAAAGTAAATGTTTTTACTTGCGATTAAAAGAAATCATCGATAAGCTGTACTATGGCTAAACGGTTTGCAATCATGCCGTATGTGTTGAAAACCGGCTGTTCTATGTTATAATACAATAGTTGCAAACCCATATTTACTAGTAAAAGAGACCGTTTAAAAGTAAGTAGACGCTTTTATACTCCAAAAAGTGTCATCTTATTTAAACGCTCGATTAGTGGAAATATATTTATTGTTGGAGGTAATGTGTAAATGACTGCAAAATGGGAAAAGCTTGAAGGTAACCAGGGCGTCCTTACAGTTGAAGTTGACGCTACTGAGGTAAATACTGCGCTTGATGAAGCGTTCAAAAAGGTTGTTAAACAGGTAAACGTACCTGGATTCCGTAAAGGTAAAATGCCACGTTCTCTTTTCGAAAAACGTTTTGGTGTAGAATCTCTTTATCAAGATGCTCTTGATATCATTCTTCCAAAAGCATATTCCGAAGCTATTGACGAATCTGGAATTGAGCCAGTTGATCGTCCAGAAGTTGACGTTGAGCAAATGGAAAAAGGTCAAAACTTGATCTTCAAAGCAACTGTAACAGTTAAGCCTGAAGTTAAGCTTGGCGAATACAAAGGTCTTGAAGTTGAAGAACAAGATACGAATGTAACAGACGAAGAAGTAGAAGCTGAGCTTAAAGCTCTTCAAGAAAAGCAAGCTGAGCTTGTTGTTGTTGAAGACGGAGAGCTTCAAGAAGGCGATACAGCAGTAATCGACTTTGAAGGCTTCCTAGGTGAAGAACCATTTGAAGGTGGAAAAGGCGAGAACTATTCACTAGAAATCGGTTCAAACACGTTTATCCCTGGATTTGAAGAGCAATTGATTGGTGAGAAAGCTGGCGCTGAAAAGGAAGTAACAGTTACTTTCCCTGAAGAGTACCATGCTGAGAACCTTGCTGGACAAGAAGCGAAGTTCCAGGTGAAAATTCACGACATTAAGCGTAAAGAGCTTCCAGAGCTTGACGATGAGTTTGCTAAAGACGTAAACGAAGAAGTCGAAACACTTGATGAGCTTAAGAAAACAACGAAAGAAAATCTTGCGAAGCAAAAAGCAGAAGATGCTGATGTTCAAAAGAAAGACACGTTGATTGAAAAAGCTGCTGAAAATAGTGAGATCGATCTTCCATCTGCTATGGTAGATGCAGAAGTAGATCGCATGCTTCAAGAATTTGAACAGCGTCTACAACAACAAGGTATGAACCTTGAAATGTACTACCAGTTCTCTGGACAAGATGAGAAAGCACTTCGCGAACAAATGCAAGAAGACGGTGAAAAGCGCGTGCGCACGAACTTGACTCTTGAAGCGATTGCTGACGCTGAGAATGTTGAAGTTTCTGAAGAAGAAGTAAATGAAGAACTTTCCAAGATGGCAGCAATGTACAACATGGAAGAAGAACAAATTCGTTCAATGCTAACAATGCAGGGCGGCACTGATGCACTTAAAGGTGACCTTCGCGTCCGTAAAGCAATCGATGTTCTTGTAGATAACAGCAAAAAAGCATAATTAAAGCTATCATTGGCTTATTTGAAACAAGGCGCTTAATTGCGCCTTGTTTTTAAAAAAGAAGTAGTAATGAAATCATTCAAATTAGCTAAACATAGTAGTAGGACAAATACTCTATACATAGTAAGCTTTCAAAGAGTCGTTTTACTTCGTATCCTTTTGAGTTATGTGATACAATTTCAATACATAAATAGGATAAGAAACCAGTGGTGAATGCCCGTTAGGATTGCTTAATAAGTGATAGTTAGTTCAGTTGAACTAATGGAGTTTCTTTGCAGATAGACCTACTCGGATTTCATCGAGATCAACGGTTAGGGGTGAATTCATGTTTAAATTTAACGACGAAAAAGGACAACTGAAATGTTCTTTCTGTGGTAAAACACAGGATCAAGTACGAAAGCTAGTTGCAGGACCAGGTGTATACATCTGTGATGAATGTATTGAACTTTGTACTGAAATTGTAGAAGAAGAGCTTGGAACTGAAGAAGAGGTGGACTTCAAAGAAGTACCGAAGCCTCATGAAATTTGTCAGATCCTTGATGACTATGTCATCGGCCAAGAAAAAGCGAAAAAGTCTCTATCTGTTGCGGTTTATAATCACTACAAGCGTATTAACGCTTCAGGTAAACCAGATGACGTAGAACTTGCAAAGAGTAACATCGCGTTGATTGGTCCAACAGGTAGCGGTAAAACTCTTCTCGCTCAAACCCTTGCTAGAATTTTGAACGTGCCTTTCGCAATAGCGGATGCAACGTCATTAACTGAAGCAGGTTATGTAGGTGAGGATGTTGAGAATATTCTTCTTAAACTCATCCAAGCCGCAGATTACGATGTAGAAAAAGCTGAAAAAGGTATTATTTACATCGATGAAATCGATAAAGTTGCTCGTAAGTCTGAAAACCCTTCTATTACACGTGATGTGTCAGGTGAAGGTGTACAGCAGGCACTACTTAAAATTCTTGAGGGTACTACTGCAAGCGTTCCTCCACAAGGTGGACGTAAGCATCCTCATCAAGAATTTATCCAAATTGATACGACGAATATCCTCTTTATTTGCGGAGGAGCATTTGATGGTATCGAACAAATCATTAAACGTCGTCTTGGTAAGAAAATCATTGGATTCAGTGGTGAAGCAAAACAGGAAGATCTTAAGCCAGGTGAATATCTAAGCAAAGTACTTCCAGAAGACTTACTTCGCTTCGGACTTATTCCGGAATTCATCGGTCGTCTTCCAGTTATCGGAAGCCTTGAACCACTTGATGAAGAAGCACTGGTTGAAATTCTTACAAAGCCTAAAAATGCGCTTGTTAAACAATACCAGAAGCTTCTAGAACTTGACGATGTAGAGCTTGAATTTGAAGATGATGCTCTTGTTGAAATTGCTAAACAAGCTATCGAAAGAAAGACAGGTGCACGTGGACTTCGTTCTATTATTGAAGGCATTATGCTTGATGTGATGTACGATCTTCCTTCTCGTGATGAGATTAAGAAATGTGTGCTTACAGCTTCAACTGTAAGTGAAAAGTCCACACCTAAATTGATTTTAGAAGATGGCTCTGTTATTGATGAAGATAAGAAATCACCAAAGGAAAGTGCATAAGAAAATTAACCAATCACCCGTGGGTGGTTGGTTTTTTTATATTCCTATTAATGGATTCAAATTATTGATTTCCGGTTTATGGAACCATACCTCAGGAGATACTAGTGCTATTGATAAATCTCCAGGAGGTACGATTATGAATTGGACAGGCATTGCGTTAGCGATACAATTGTTTTTTGGAATTGTTATAGGATTGTATTTCTGGAATTTGCTTCGTAATCAGCGAACCCAGAAAGTTTCTATAGATAAAGAATCCCGAAAAGAAATGGAGCACTTAAGACGATTAAGGAGTATTTCGTTAAGTGAGCCACTTTCAGAGCGCATTAGACCTAATGGTTTTTCAGAAATTGTGGGCCAAGAAGAGGGGATTCGTACTCTAAGAGCTGCTATTTGCGGACCGAATCCTCAACATGTACTTATATACGGTCCGCCTGGGGTTGGTAAAACGGCTGCAGCTCGGCTAGTGCTAGAAGAGGCAAAACGCAACCGCGGAACCCCTTTTAAACAAACAGCGGTGTTTGTTGAATTGGATGCTACAACTGCAAGGTTTGATGAAAGAGGCATTGCAGATCCATTAATTGGTTCTGTTCATGACCCTATTTATCAAGGGGCAGGTGCTATGGGACAAGCTGGTATTCCTCAACCCAAACAAGGTGCTGTAACAAATGCACATGGAGGAATTCTTTTTATTGATGAAATTGGAGAGCTTCATCCGATCCAAATGAATAAGCTTCTAAAAGTGCTAGAAGATCGTAAGGTTTTTCTAGAAAGTGCTTATTACAATGAAGAGAACTCGAATATCCCAACACACATACATGATATATTCCAGAATGGGTTACCTGCTGATTTCAGGATGATTGGAGCTACCACAAGAACACCCGACGAAATTCCTCCTGCCATTCGTTCAAGATGTATGGAGGTGTACTTTAGGGAACTAAGTCAGGATGAAATTGCTAGAATTGCAACCAGAGCTGCTAAAAAGCTCAACCTTACGTTAGATGATGAAGGAATACAGCGTGTTAGCAGATATGCAAGAAATGGACGTGAAGCTGTAAATTTGATGCAAATTGCTGCAGGACTTGCAATTACGGAGAGTAGAGGGAGTATTACAGCAGCCGATATGGAATGGGTTATCCATGCAAGCAGACTAACACCTCGACCTGAAAGGAAAATTCCACTTCATCCAAGTACTGGGCTAGTGAATGGCCTTGCTGTTTACGGACCAAATACGGGAGCACTACTTGAAATTGAAGTAACAGCTGTTAAAGCAGAGAAGGAAGGGACTGTTACGATTACAGGGATTGTGGAAGAAGAAAGCATTGGAAATCAATCCAAGTCGATTCGAAGAAAGAGTCTTGCAAAATCTTCGGTTGAAAATGTGATGACTGTTCTAAAGGCAATGGGCATTCCTGCTGATTCTTACAATCTACATATCAATTTCCCTGGCGGTGTTCCAGTGGATGGGCCTTCAGCAGGGGTTGCAATTGCAACAGGTATATATTCAGCTATTAAAGGAAGCCCTGTTAGTAACAAAATAGCTATGACAGGTGAAGTTAGTATTCATGGGTTCGTTAAACCAGTTGGTGGCGTATTTGCAAAGGTAACGGCTGCTCGCGATGCTGGAGCAGAGCTTGCATTAATTCCCGAGGAAAATAACGAAGAAATGCTTAAAGTAATAAAGGGTATCAAAGTCGTACCTGTTAAGCATTTGTCAGAGGTGTTTGATGCAGCTTTTCTTCTTGGAAAGCAACAAGAATATCCATCTATAGTGATGGGACAATCCCAGCCCGGTAGTTAAAGGGCGGGATTTTCTTTATGTAGATAAGTTTTTTTAGGAGATTGGACAGGGAAGATTAGACAAGTGCAAGATAGTTAGGATACAATGAAGTACAACTTATTAACTAGATAAGCTCAGGATTTTTACGAGTCAAATAAGATTTTTTATAGTTTGTTGTCTGGAGGTGCCATGATTGAAAAGTGAACATAAAACATTGCCATTATTACCATTAAGAGGGTTGCTGGTATATCCATCCATGGTTTTGCATCTTGATGTTGGACGAGATAAATCTGTTCAAGCACTTGAGAAGGTTATGATGGACGATCAACAAATCTTCCTCTCTACACAAAAAGAAGTAGAAATTGAGACACCAGAAGTTGAAGATATTTACGAAATTGGTACGCTTGCAACCGTTAAGCAAATGCTTAAGCTACCTAATGGTACGATTCGAGTTCTTGTTGAAGGACTTCAACGTGGGAAGATAATTGAATTTAAAGATACAGAAGAATTTTATGAAGTCGAAATCGAGCAGATCGATGAGAGCGCTGAACGGAACGTTGAAGAAGAAGCGCTAATGCGTACTGTGCTAGATTTATTTGAACAATATATTAAAGTTTCTAAGAAGGTAACGGCTGAGACCTTCGCTTCTGTAAGTGATATTGAGCAACCAGGACGGCTTGCAGATATCATCGCATCCCATCTTTCACTAAAGATTCGTCAGAAGCAAGAAATTCTTGAAACGTATAATTCTCAGGAACGATTAAATAAGCTCATTGAAATTCTCCAAAATGAGAAAGACGTCATTGATCTTGAGAAAAAAATCGGACAAAGAGTTAAGCGTTCTATGGAAAAGACTCAGAAAGAATACTACCTTCGCGAACAAATGAAGGCTATTCAAAATGAGCTGGGTGAAAAAGAAGGTAAAACAGGTGAAGTTTCGTCTTTGAAAGAGAAGATTGAAGAAGCGGATATGCCTGAAAATGTCCAAGAAATGGCTTACAAAGAGCTTGATCGATACGAGAAGATTCCTCAGAGCTCTGCTGAAAGTTCAGTGATACGAAACTATATTGATTGGTTAATTCAAATTCCTTGGTCGAAAGAAACTGAGGATAATCTTGATATCAACCATGCTGAAAAAATACTAAATGAAGATCATTATGGTCTTGAGAATGTAAAAGAACGTGTCCTTGAATACCTTGCTGTTCAACAGCTAACGAAATCTCTTAAGGGACCAATTCTATGCCTTGTAGGACCACCAGGAGTAGGGAAGACTTCACTTGCACGATCAGTAGCTCGTTCTATTGGACGTGAATTCGTCCGTATATCACTAGGTGGTGTTCGTGATGAAGCTGAAATCCGCGGTCATAGAAGAACATATGTCGGTGCTATGCCAGGTCGAATCATTCGTGGAATGAAAAAAGCGGGTACGGTGAATCCTGTTTTCCTTCTTGATGAAATTGATAAAATGTCTAATGATTTCCGCGGTGATCCTTCTTCTGCCTTGCTTGAAGTACTCGATCCACAGCAAAATAACACGTTTAGTGACCATTATATTGAGGAGCCTTACGATCTTTCGAAAGTCATGTTTGTAACAACAGCAAACAGCCTTGCAACGATTCCTGAGCCACTTCTTGATCGAATGGAAGTTATTCGTATTGCAGGTTATACTGAAATCGAGAAAGTTAATATTGCTAAGAACTATCTGATGCCAAGACAATTGGAAGAGCATGGCTTGAGCAAGAGTAATCTTCAGATTAGAGATGAAAGTCTCTATAAGCTTGTACGTCAGTATACAAGAGAAGCTGGTGTTCGTAATCTGGAACGACAAATTGCAACTGTTTGTCGAAAAGCGACTAAATTAATCGTTTCTGGTAAGAAAAAACGTGTTATTGTAACAGAGTCTATGCTTGAAGAACTACTAGGACATCCAAAGTTCCGATATGGTGAAGCAGAGAAAGAAGATCAAATTGGTACGGCCACAGGCCTTGCTTATACAACTGCCGGAGGAGACACACTTGCAATTGAAGTCTCCTTATCACCAGGAAAAGGGAAGTTGATTCTAACAGGTAAGCTTGGAGACGTTATGAAAGAGTCTGCTCAGGCTGCTTTCAGTTATATTCGCTCAAAGTCCGAAGAACTTTCTATTGATCCTACTTTCCATGAAACGAACGATATTCACATTCATGTTCCAGAGGGAGCGACTCCAAAAGATGGTCCTTCTGCAGGAATTACCATTGCAACAGCTCTAGTATCCGCATTAACTGGCAAGGCTGTTCGAAGAGATGTAGGGATGACGGGTGAAATCACCCTTCGTGGACGTGTCCTTCCAATTGGTGGGTTAAAAGAAAAGTCGTTAAGTGCTCACCGTGCTGGATTAACGACGATTATAATGCCAAAAGAAAATGAAAAAGATCTGGAAGATATTCCAGAAAGCATACGCAAAGATTTAACCTTCCTTCCAGTTTCACATTTGGATGAAGTGTTAAAAACCGCACTTGTGGGGGAGAATAAATGAAAGTAACAAAATCAGATTTTATTATCAGCGCTGTTAAACCGGAGCAATATCCTATAGATAGATTACCTGAGATTGGACTAGCTGGTAGATCAAATGTAGGTAAATCATCTTTAATCAACACGCTGATTAATCGAAAGAACCTTGCCAGAACTTCTCAGAGGCCTGGTAAAACACAAACTCTCAATTTCTATATGATTAATGAAATTCTTTACTTTGTCGACGTTCCAGGATATGGATTTGCAAAAGTATCGAAGAAAGAAAGAGATTCTTGGGGCAAAATGATTGAAACGTATTTAACTGATCGAGATCAGTTGAAAGCTGTTATTCAAATCGTCGACTTAAGACATTCACCTTCAAACGACGATGTTGTTATGTATGATTGGTTAAAGCATTATGAGATTCCAGTTATCGTAGTAGCAACAAAGTCTGACAAAATTCCAAAAGGAAAATGGGGCAAGCATCTGAAAGTTGTTAGTCAAACGCTTAAGATTGAGCCAACTGATAAGCTCGTAACGTTCTCTTCTCATACGGGACAGGGTAAAGAAGATGTTTGGAGCGCCATAAGATCCTATTTATAAAGTAATTATGACCGGCATATATGCTGGTCTTTTTTTGTGTAAATCGTTTTAATTATTCAGAAAAATCATGTTTGTCTATCATTTTTAAAGGGAATAGAAAGGAAGGCTAGTAAACAGAAGGATAAGCTTGCTGAGTCCGTCTTATGCTTGTAAATGCTTTAATAGGGGGTGTAGTAACGTTTATGTAGAATTGATTGAAATGTCAAAATATTGGTATTATAGTAATATCGCAGTTTACATAATCTTAACTGCATAAAAGAAAAGTCGTTCAAGGGGGACATGTGAAGATGAAAAAGAAGTGGAGTTTTCTTACCGCACTAATGTTAACGTTTGTTCTTATTCTTACTGCCTGTGGTGGGGGTAACGAAGAGAGTGAATCGTCAGGATCTGAAGGATCTGATGGACTGGAACTAACAAAAGATGGTAAATTCAGTTACGTCGTTTCGGGAGAGTTTCCTCCTTTTAGTACGGTTGATGAGAACGGTGACCTTGACGGTTTTGACGTTGCGGTAGGTAAAGCTATTGCAGAAAAGCTAGGACTTGAGCCAGCAGTTGAGAAATTTAAGTTTAGTGGTATGGTGTCAGCTATTCAATCAGGACGCTATGATGCAGCAGTAGCTAGTCATACGATTACAGATGAGCGTAAAGAAGCAGTGAATTTTAGTGAACCATACTATTATTCAGGTCCTGTTCTCTACGTACAGCCTGGAAGTGACATTAAGAGTGTAGAAGATCTATCTGATAAAGATGTAGCAGTATCAAAAGGCTCGACATACGAGAAATCTGCACAGGAGTACACAGACAAAATTTCGAATTACGACAGTGATCAGACTGCCCTTCGTGCCTTAAGCGAAGGAAAGCACGATGCCGTTATTACAGATGACATTACTGGTAAACAAGCAATTGAAGAAGGCTTTAAAATTGAAAAAGTAGAGCAGCTTGGTACTAGTGAACAGGCTGTTGCGATTAAGAAAGAGAATGCAAATCTTTTAGAAGCTGTAAACAAGGCGTTACAGGAACTAAAAGAAGATGGAACGCTTAAAGAACTTAGTGAGGAATACATCGGAGTAGACATCACCCAGAATCCTGACAGCGAGTAAGGAAAAGGAATGTGTGCTATTGCACACATTCCTTTTTAAACTATGCTACACAACTCTAAGGAGCTGATTTCACTTGCCAACTTTTGGTCATTTTTTAGAAACATTATTAAATAGCTACCCTGTATTCTTTGAAGGGTTATGGCTCACCATACGAGTTACATTCGTATCGGTTCTAATTGCAGTTTTTATAGGACTCTTCTTTGCATTATTTAAGATTTCACAATCCAAGATTTTAAACTGGATAGCAAACATTTATATTGCGGTTATACGTGGTACTCCACTCATCGTACAAATATTTATTTTCTATTTCGGATTAACAGAATTTAATATTCCTAAGTTCTGGGCAGCATCGATTGGACTAGCCTTACATAACGGAGCTTATATTGCAGAGATCTTCCGAGGATCCATTCAATCCATTGATAAAGGTCAAATGGAAGCTGGGCGCTCTCTTGGAATGAGTCACACCCTTGCCATGAGACGAATTATTTTACCACAGGCATTTCGAAGAGCACTTCCACCGCTTGGAAACCAGTTTATCATCGGTTTAAAAGATTCTTCCCTAGCTGCATTCATTGCACTCCCAGAGTTATTTAGCGTTGCGACTACACAGGGAGCAAGGACGTTTGATGAAATGACGTACTTACTGATTGTAGCTGTATATTATCTTGTTCTTGTTCTAATCTTTACGCTACTTGTTAACCTGCTTGAAAAAAGATTATCCGCTAGTGATTAAGAGATAAGAGAGGTGCTGTATATGGGAGATAAAGCTGAAATGATTCGTGTAGAGAAACTGAATAAATCCTTCGGTGATCTTCACGTTCTTAAAGATATTGACCTTGAGGTAAATGAAAGTGATGTTGTGGTTCTAATCGGAGCTAGTGGATCGGGGAAAAGTACGCTACTCCGTTGCATGAACTTTCTTGAAATTAAAAACAGCGGCAATGTCATTATCGAAGGTGAAACAATAGATCCTAAGAATAATGATCTGAATAAAGTGAGACAGCGAGTAGGAATGGTGTTTCAACATTTTAATCTATTTCCTCACAAATCAGTTTTGGATAATGTTATTGAAGCGCCGCTTACGGTTAAGAAAATGAAACGAGCAGATGCTGAGAAAGAAGGGAAAGAACTACTTGCGAAAGTAGGTCTTGCTGACAAAGCCAACGTGTACCCTAATAAACTTTCAGGGGGCCAAAAGCAGCGTGTAGCAATTGCTCGGTCACTAGCTATGAAACCTGATATTATGCTATTTGATGAGCCAACCTCAGCACTAGACCCAGAACTTGTTGGCGAAGTCCTTTCTACTATGAAGTCTTTAGCTAAAGAAGGAATGACTATGGTAGTCGTCACACATGAAATGGGATTTGCTCGAGAAGTAGGCGACTGGGTTGTGTATATGCACGATGGTAAAATTGTTGAGAAAGGTCATCCGAATGATATCTTTAATGATCCTAAAGAGCAGCGTACACAGGACTTTTTAAGTTCCATCCTATAGAAAAAGTAAGGAGCAGCCGCTCCTTACTTTTTTTTCATTACTAGATATATACCTATTACAATTAAAGCGAGTGGCCAGAACTTTCCTACAAAGGAAAATGTCGAAGCAAGCCAGATTTCAAGTCCTGTATAAAGAAGTTCAATGATTGATATGGCAAGTAAGATAAGGCCTGGAATAAGTCCGTTCTTTTTCGTTTTATAATACGTAACTAGATAGGCTGCACTTAATATTAATGTGTACATTCCCCAGCTTTCTGGCCATATAGCTAGTTTATTAACAAAATAAAGGTGAAGGCCAAGTCCAAGCAGGAGAACACCAGGGAATAACATAGGTCCTTCTTTTGAAATGAAGCCCTGGATGATCATAGCAGCGCCAATAACGATTAAGATCACTTGCCAGTTCATCAGCTGATCTGAATATGGCAAGCTAAGTGTCTGAAAAAGATAATAAAGCCCAATTGCAATAAATAATACACCTGGAAAAACACTTTGACGTTTCAATTCAAATCCTCCTAATGTCAAAAAAACTCATTTTTTGCTATACAATTGATTTTCTGGTACATTAATAGTTGTATGACTACTAATAATATACAAAGAAAATACTTTATTCATCATATCATAATTGCTTTCATAGTCTGTTCACAATTATTGACTCTGTGAGTTTTGTCACATGTTAGAATAAAGGTAGACGATATTCAAAAAAGATGTATTGCTAACAATTTTTGGGGGTGGAACGATGCACATCCTGGTCGTAGGGTTGAACCACAAAACAGCCCCTGTTGAAATACGGGAGAAACTTTCATTTCAGGAGAACGATTTGCCTGAAGCTTTAGATAAGTTGCGTCACTCTAAAAGTATTCTAGAAGCTGTCATTTTGTCGACATGTAACCGTACAGAGTTATATGTGGTAGCAGATCAGCTTCATACAGGGAGATATTATTCAAAGGCTTTTCTATCTGAGTGGTTTGGAATTGAAAAAGAAGAATTCTCACCATATCTCGTTATTCGTGAAAATGATGCTGCAACAGAACATCTTTACCGTGTAGCCTCAGGACTCGATTCACTTGTCATTGGTGAAACGCAAATATTAGGACAGGTTCGAGATGCTTTCTTACTTGCTCAGGAGTCGCAAACGACCGGTACGATTTTCAATCAACTGTTCAAACAAGCGGTTACGCTTGCAAAGCGCTCTCATTCTGAAACCGAAATTGGGGAGAATGCAGTTTCAGTGAGTTATGCAGCTGTTGAACTAGCGAAGAAGATTTTTGGCGGACTAGAGAACAAGCATGTTGTGATACTCGGTGCCGGTAAAATGGGCGAGCTCACAGCAAAGAATTTACAAAGTAACGGTGTTAATCAAGTAACAGTTGTAAACCGAACTCTTGAGAAAGCAACAGAACTAGCTTCACGTTTTAAAGGACAGGCTCGTTCAATGGACGAAGTAAGTGCTGCTCTCCTTGATGCAGATATTTTGATCAGTTCAACTGGGTCAACTAATTACGTTCTAACAGAGGAGAATGTTAAGCCTTTACTTAAGAAACGTAGAGGCCGCCCGTTATTTATGGTTGATATCGCAGTACCAAGAGATTTAGATCCATCGTTAAATAATTTGGATTCGGTTTTCTTGTACGATATTGATGACCTTGAGGGGATTGTTGAAACAAACCTTGCAGAACGGAAAAAGGAAGCAGAGAAGATTGAGCTAATGATTGAAGAAGATCTTGTACAATTTAGAGAATGGCTTAATACACTTGGTGTTGTGCCTATGATTACAGCTCTTCGCTCTAAAGCTCTTTCGATTCAAGCCGAAACCATGAAAAGCATTGAACGTAAACTTCCAGATCTTTCAGATCGTGAACGAAAAGTATTAAGTAAACATACGAAAAGCATAGTGAACCAGCTGCTACGTGATCCTATTGTTCGAGTGAAGGAGATGGCTGCAGAGCCAAATGCTGAAGAGTCGCTTGAAATTTTCACCAAAATCTTTGCGATTGAGGAAGAAATTGAAAGAGAACTTCATAAGCAACGAGTGAAGGAAAACGAAGAGAAAAGACAGCATGAATCCGTTAACTACTCCCCTTTATTACAGGCATCGCAGTTGCGCTCCTAGGAGAGGAGACTTGAGTTGTGACGAACGCCAGCTGGCTTTATGATATAACAATTTTACTTTATTCACTTAGTGTGTTGGGATATTTTATTGATTTCTTGCAAAACAACCGGAGAGCAAATCAGTTTGCTTTCTGGTTGCTTTCTATTGTCTGGGTGCTCCAAACTGCCTTTCTGGTTATGCAAATTAATGCGATTGGCGGGTTCCCAATCTTAACACCTTTTGAAGGGTTATTTTTTTATGCGTGGGTGATTGTGTCCCTCTCGCTACTTATCAATTGGTTTTTCAGAGTAGATTTTTTTGTTTTTTTTGCAAATGTACTCGGTTTCAGTATTATGGCCATTAACTTATTCGCAACGAGAGAACAAGCTTCTAGTTTGCTAACAGAACAGTTAATGTCTGAGCTTTCGATTATTCATATTACAATGGCGTTTCTATCTTATGGTGCTTTCTCGCTATCATTTATTTTCTCCCTTATGTATTTGATCCTCTATCAAATGTTGAAGGGAAAGAAGTGGAGTAAGCGTTTGAGAAGATTTGGGGATCTATCTCAGCTTGAAAAGCTATCGTACTTATGCAGTGTTTTAGGTGTTCCTCTTCTGCTATTAAGTTTAATTCTAGGAATTGTCTGGGCTCTGTTAAAAGTTGAGCAATTTAGCTTACTCGATTCCAAAGTTATTATTTCATTTTTCGTGCTCATAGCTTATAGCACGTATTTATATCAAAAAGTAGCCAGAGATATGGAAGGGAAGTCGCTTGCTATGTGGAACGTTGCCGCGTTTCTCATCGTTTTAGTTAATGTATTCTTCTCAGGTACGTTCTCCGAGTTCCATTTCTGGTATGTATAAGAAACATCCAAAGGTTGGAGGAAAAATCATGCGGAAAATCATTGTCGGTTCAAGAAGAAGTAAACTCGCAATTACCCAAACAAAATGGGTTATCAGCAAACTTAAGGAGTTAAATCCTGGGTTTGATTTTGAAATTAAAGAGATTGTTACACGTGGTGACCAGATTCTCGACGTTACTCTTTCTAAGGTAGGCGGGAAAGGTCTGTTTGTTAAAGAGATTGAAGATGCAATGTTAAAAGGTGAGATTGATATGGCGGTCCATAGTATGAAGGATATGCCGTCTGTTCTTCCTGAAGGTCTCACAATTGGATGTATTCCGGAGCGCGAAGACCATCGAGACGTAATTATTTCTGAGTCTAAGAAACCGTTCCGTGAACTTCCAGAGGGTGCGGTTATCGGAACAAGTAGTCTCAGACGAGGTGCTCAGCTGAAAGCAATTCGTCCGGATGTTGAAATAAAGTGGATTCGTGGAAATATTGACACACGTATCCGTAAGCTTACAGATGAAGATTATGATGCAATTGTTCTAGCTGCAGCTGGTCTTCATCGCATGGGATGGTCAAAAGAGATTGTAACGGAATACCTTGATCCTGATCTTTGTGTACCAGCTGTTGGACAAGGTGCTCTATCAATTGAATGTCGTGAGAGTGACGATGAATTGCTTGGTATTCTTGAGAAATTGAATGATGACGTTACGAAAAAGACAGTTCTAGCAGAGCGATCATTTCTTCATACACTTGAAGGAGGGTGTCAGGTTCCAATTGCAGGACATGCGATTCTTCATGATGATGATTCAATTACTGTAACTGGACTTGTTGGCGAACCGGATGGTTCTGTCATTATTAAAGAAATGGAATCTGGGAACGATCCAATTAAAGTTGGCCATACGCTTGCGCTTAAAATGAAAGAACAGGGTGCTAAAGATATTCTTGATCGTGTGAAAGAAGATTTAGATCAATGAAGTCTCCGCTCTCAGGAAAGCGTGTATTAGTCACGAGGGCTCGGGAGCAGGCAGCGGCTTTTACGAAATTAATTAAAGACCGTGGAGGGTTTTCTTTTGAAATCCCTCTTATTTCATTCGAGCCTAGGAATCACATTCTAAAGTCGATTGAAGTAGAACAGTATCATTGGATTCTTTTTACAAGTGCGAATGGTGTGAAATTCTTTTTTCAACATGCAATCTTACCTCAGAATATAAAGGTTGGTGCAGTAGGAACCAAGACAGCGAAGGTACTTGAGAAATATGGTGTTCAAATTGATCTTCTACCAGAGGATTTCATCGCTGAAGGACTAGTTGCTGCTATGTCTCGTTACACTTACACAGGAGAGAAGATTCTACTTCCAAGGGGGAACCTTGGTCGAGACGAACTTCCTGAGCAGTTAAGCGAATTAGGGTATGACGTAACTGATTTACCTATTTATAATACTGTGATTCCACAAGGTTCTGGAGCGGCATTGAAAAGACTGGTTGATGAATATGCTTTGGATGTTATTACGTTCACATCTTCTTCAACAGTTCATCACTTTATGCAGCTTCTTGAAGCGGAGAATTTGAAAGATCGGTTTAAAGGAATCACAATAGTAGTAATAGGACCCATTACCGCAGAAACGCTAATGTCTTATGGTATTCATCCCCATGTCGTACCAGAAAAATATACAATCGAAGGAATGCTCGAAAGTTTAGAGCAGCACTTTAAACAATTGGGAGGATAACAACAATGGAAAAAAGTGATTTTCGTCGTCATCGTCGTTTAAGACGCTCAGAATCAATGAGGTCCCTCGTTAGAGAAACTTATTTACATAAAGAAGATTTAATATATCCGATTTTCGCAGTAGAGGAAGACAATGTGAAGCGAGAGATCGCTTCAATGCCAGGTGTTTATCATTATTCACTTGATCGCCTAAACGAAGAAGTTAGAGAAGTTGTTGACCTTGGAATTCAGTCTATTATGATGTTTGGCGTACCAAACCACAAGGATGAAGTAGGCTCTGAAGCTTATTGTGATACAGGTATTGTTCAGCGCGCTATTAAGCAAATTAAAGAAGAGTTTCCTGACCTAACTGTCATTGCGGATACATGTCTCTGTCAGTACACCGATCATGGTCATTGTGGTGTGATTGAAAATGGCTATGTCCAGAATGACCAATCTCTAGAATTATTAACACAAACGGCTGTTTCTCAAGCGAAAGCTGGAGCTGATATGATTGCACCTTCGAACATGATGGATGGGTTTGTTGCAGCTATACGCCAGGGACTTGATGAAGCAGGCTTTGTAGATGTTCCTATCATGAGTTATGCTGTTAAATTCTCATCAGCGTTCTATGGTCCATTCCGTGATGCTGCACACAGTACACCTCAATTTGGTGATCGTAAAACGTATCAAATGGATCCTGCGAATCGTCTTGAAGCGATTAGAGAAGCTGAAAGCGACATTGAAGAAGGGGCAGATTTCTTAATGGTGAAACCTGCGCTCGCGTATCTTGATATCATCCGTGAGTTAAAAGACCGTTTTCCACTTCCAATGGTTGCATATAACGTTAGTGGGGAATATTCAATGATTAAAGCGGCAAGTCAAAACGGATGGCTTAACGAGGAAGAAGTTGTACTCGAAAAGCTTACGAGTATGAAGCGGGCAGGAGCAGATCTTATTATTACGTATTTTGCAAAAGATGCAGCTCGAATGCTTAATCAATAGAATCAGTTGAAAGGGGCTTAACGAATGGGTAACTATAATCGTTCAAAAGAAGCGTTTAAGGAAGCATCTAAAGTAATGCCTGGCGGAGTGAATAGCCCAGTGAGAGCATTTAAATCTGTCGGTATGGATCCTATTTTTATGGAAAAGGGAAAAGGATCCAAAATTTACGATATTGATCAGAACGAGTACATTGATTACGTCCTTTCATATGGACCGCTTATTCTAGGTCATGCGGATGATCAAGTAGTAGAAAAACTTAAAAGTGTAACTGAGCTTGGGACAAGCTTTGGCGCACCGAGTAAGTATGAAACGAAACTAGCCGAACTAGTTATTGAACGGGTTCCATCAATTGAAATCGTTCGAATGGTGAATTCCGGAACAGAGGCAACGATGAGTGCTCTACGTCTTGCGAGAGGATACACAGGACGGAATAAAATCTTAAAGTTCGAGGGTTGCTATCATGGGCACGGAGATTCTCTTCTAATTAAAGCAGGCTCAGGTGTCGCTACCCTAGGTCTACCTGACAGTCCTGGTGTCCCGGAAGGTGTTGCTCAAAACACGATTACCGTGCCGTACAATGACCTGGAGAGCCTTCGATATGCGTTCAACGAATTTGGAGATGACATTGCTGGCGTCATTATTGAACCGGTTGCAGGAAACATGGGTGTTGTACCACCACAGCCTGGATATCTTGAGGAAATTCGCAAAATCACAGAAGACAATGGTACATTACTTATTTTCGATGAGGTAATGACTGGATTCCGTGTTGGATATAACTGTGCACAGGGCTATTATAATGTAACACCTGATTTAACTTGCCTTGGTAAAGTAATTGGTGGAGGCCTTCCTGTAGGTGCTTATGGCGGTAAAAAAGAGATCATGGATCACATTGCTCCAACCGGTCCAATTTATCAGGCAGGTACATTAAGTGGGAATCCTCTTGCTATGACAGCAGGATACGAAACGCTATCTCAACTAACACCTGAAAGTTATGAGGAGTTTGAACGTAAAGCAGAGCGTCTTGGAGAAGGGTTATCCAAAGCTGCAGCTAAGTACAATATCCCTCATACAGTTAATCGTGCAGGCTCAATGGTAGGATTCTTCTTTACTGATAAGGAAGTTATTAATTTTGAGACAGCATCTTCATCTAATTTGGCGCACTTTACACGTTATTTTAAAGAAATGCTTGATCAGGGTATTTCCCTACCTCCATCGCAATTTGAAGGGATGTTCCTATCTACAGCTCATACAGAACACGACATTGATGAAACGATCGCAGCTGCTGAAGCAGCCTTTTCTAAGCTAGTATAAATCTAATAAAAAGCAGTCAGCCTAACGTGCTGACTGCTTTTTTATTTGGTGTTTTTTAAGAGTTCATTCCTTACTTTCTAATTTGAATTAGACATATTTCTTCGAATAGTTCATACATGTGTAATGTATGGATAATGTTTGAAAGGAGGAGAAAGCATGCCTGAAGGCTCATATTTGCATTTCTCCGTGGAGGAGCAGGTCTGGTTAAAGAAAGGACAGGAAGTTGAAGAGGTGTTGTCCATCTCCCTTGATCCTGAAATTTCAATTGAAGAGTACGAAGATTATGTTGCTGTTAAAGGCTGTTTATACCTTTCTGGAGAGTATCTTCAACGCGATTACAATGATGATAGCGATGAACCTGAAAATGAGGCATCTGCTTATCGCTCCATTCATGAAGTTCATGTTCGAGAAGATGGTACAGCATCAATCGGTCACCGTTTTCCGGTCGACATTACGATCCCTGCAAGTAGAGTTAGAAGCCTCGAAGAAATTTATGTAACGGTTGATACGTTTGATTATACGTTGAATGAAGCGAACTGCCTTCAGTTGAAAGCGGATATTTCAATTAGTGGAATTCAAGGTGACGAGAAACGAACTGAGTATGAGATGTACAATGAAGAGAATGATTCAGCTGATGAGGATGTTGAAGCTGATGGTGATGAGACGGAAGATACTGTTTGGGAAACCGATGTAAAATACGTTGATGATAGTGAAGAGGAATCTTCAGATCTTGCTTATCATTTACGATCGCCTCAAGTTGACATGAGAGCTAAGGCAGAGCGTTATTTAGCAAATCTTTTGGATCAAGAAAATTATGAAGAGGGCCAAGAGCCTACTTATGACTTTTTAACAAAGATGGCAAGACAAATAGAGGATTCGAATTTCTATCCTCCTGAACAACCTGCTATGGAAGAAACAAACGACTACAATGTTGAGGAAGAAGAAGCTGTGGAAAAACCCCAACGCAGCAGTCGTGAAGAAAACGCACTTTATTTGACGAGTATGCTTACAAAAGAAGAAGAACAGTTTTCAAGAATGAAAATGTGCATCATTCAGCCTGGTGATTCATTAACAGAAATTGCAGAGCGTTATCGTGTGTTACCAAGTCATCTTGCTCGTGTGAACAGACTTGAGGAAGATGAAGTGAAAGAAGGTCAGATCTTATATATTCCTGTAAATCGCTAGCAATCTAAGTTAGTTCAACCCCACCCGTTATCGTTGGAAAAGGGTGGGGGTAAAGGAGCAATGAAGATGGATGTTGCAGGCTTGCTAAAGGAGTTTGGGTTCGAGTATGTAAGTTGGTTAGAGGAACCGAAAACAGTGTTAACCAATGTTGGTAAAAAAAAATTATCATATTGGCGGGAGCGGGATTTGCTTGAGTATCATCTCAACTTCCGTGACCGCTTTTTTTCTCAATATGGTTTACTATGCAATCGTATGATTCGCACGCTAGACGGCAGAGGCTATATTCAATATGGTGATTTCTACATCACAATACATGATTTGATTGAAGAGTCTTATGCTGAAGACCTCTATCCTGAAATGAAAGGTTACTTGCTAGCAGCTTTAGTAGGGACTGCTAAGAGTACTACTTGTTCACCTAAATACGCTTATTCTTCAGAATTTCCTTATAGAGAAACTTTAACAGCGCTCACTACGCTAAAGCCATTGTATCCAAAAAGTTATACACTGCTTGTTAATCTAATTCCAGAAGTTAAGAAAAGGCTATTACTAGATAAACCAAGTAGACTCCCCCCAGCACCATATGGAGGGTATCGTTTAAAGCGAGTCATGGGACAGCTTTTCTTTGAAGCATCCGATGCGCCACCATTACCAGCGTACAAATGGATTGTTAACGAAATACACTCTTGGTTCAAATCGATGGAGACAGAGAGTTTTACTAAAAGCTGGGATGCACTACTAAATGGCGTTGATGATGAGATGCAAGCTCACATTATTCAAAGTGTTATTGAACCATGGGAGTGGCGATCCTGTATTCTCGCTTTACAACAAGCGAGTCATTCTGATCAAAAGATTAAACAGTTTCAAGAAGAGTGGGAAGCGACTAAGAGCATCATTGAAACACTCCAGCTCTCCATTTCAGACAGGAGGGTTTTCGCAAAATGAGTGATCCGGCGCTGTTATTTCAATATGATTTGTATCCTAAACAGGTTGTGAAACATGGAAAGGTAACGCGGATAGAAACAGAACGAGGTACATTTGCGTTAAAAGAAACAAAGCTTAGCAAGGAACAAATGGACTTATTGCTTTATCTTGAAGAGCGGTTTAAACAACTTCATTTCCAGGGGTATGTTCCGTTAATTAAAACGAAATACGGGGATTCCTTCGTATTAATGGACGATAGGGTAGCTTATTTAACACCATGGGTTGAAGAGAATATAGAAAATCCTGCTCAGAAAGAAGAACAAATGATTCATAGTCTAGCTGAATTACATGGATACACTGCGAAAGAACAGGCGTTTTCAGAAGAAGTCATCAAACAATCTTATCAGAAAATGGTTTTTCTAAGGGAAAGTCGTCAGTTTGAGATGGAGAAGTATATTAGTCAAATCGAGAAACGGATCTACCTTTCCCCATTCGAACTATCTTTTGTGACACATTTTCATCAACTAATGAAGTACTGTGATTTAGCTAAAAAAAGACTAGATGATTGGCATGAACAGGTGATCGAGGCGAAACGATACCGAAGCGTTCTATGCCATGGGAAATGCTCCCCTTCTCATTTTGTTACAGTGGACGGAAGAGGGTATTTTATTAACTTTGAACGTTCGGTTATGGATACTCCGATTCGAGATCTCGCTTACTTTGTCCGCTCATCCATCAAGCCATTTCAATACAACCCAGCAACAACCACTTCACATCTCGCTCGATATGAAAATCAATTTGCTTTATATGACGAAGAAAAAGAGCTGCTTGCAAGTTATTTATACTTTCCTGAGACAATTTTCAATAGTGTTACATTGTTTAAAGAGAATCGTCAGGAATGGTCTCATATAAAGCACGTCCGACTTTTAACGAAAAAAATAGAAGTGATGAATGGCATAAGCAATGTACTTCAATCGCTTTAAATCCACTCGAAGTAAAAGCACACTTCTAATGCTACTAAGATCATAAGAATTAATACGTCAACTGAAGTTGGAAATAGAATTGTTCGTATGGTCTGAAAGATAATGAACGGTGGTACGAACTGTGCACATAGATCTCTAAACTTATAAACTGCTGGAGGCAGCTGATAGCGACTCATTCCGCCAAAACGTTTTTTCATTCAAATTCCCCTTCGTGTTGGATGATACTCATAGCGTATGTTCAGTATGGAAATTGGGTGATTAGGTTGTGTGAAGACTGGCTATGATAAGAAAAAGGGCTTTAAGTATCTTGACGGTAATGAATCAAAAAGGTAAACTTGATATACAAATAGTCGACAGGCAAAGATAGGGAGTAGTAGAATGTGACCCCTTCAGAGAGAGAAATCATCTGCTGAAAGATTTCTCAGGATTAGAGCATTCGAAGTCGCCCTTGAGCTGTTTCTCTGAACGTTGAGTAGGAGAGACCGGTAAACCCGTTATTCGAATGAAGCGTACAGCTAAAGGCTTATTTAGCTGTAAATAAAGGTGGTACCGCGAAAATACTTCTTTCGTCCTTTTCCTAAGGATGGAAGAAGTTTTTTTGTTGTCTTTAGGTGGTTAACCTTACATGGTTGACGGGAATCCGGGTTTAATGTCTGAGACTTATTGAATGGAAAGGGAGATAGGCTATGGCGAATAAAGAATTAACAATGCCGACGAAATACGATCCGAAGGCAACTGAGCAGAAATGGTACCCATATTGGGTAGATGGAAAGTTTTTTGAAGCAACAGGAGATAAGAAGAAGGATCCTTATACAATTGTAATTCCTCCACCTAACGTAACGGGTAAGCTACACCTTGGTCATGCGTGGGATACAACACTTCAGGATATTCTTTCACGTGTGAAGCGTATGCAAGGGTACGATGTTCTCTGGCTTCCAGGAATGGACCATGCCGGCATTGCGACACAGGCGAAAGTAGAAGGAAAACTTCGCGAGGAAGGTACATCTCGTTATGATCTTGGTCGCGAGAAATTCCTTGAAAAATCGTGGGAGTGGAAAGAAGAATACGCAGATTTTATTCGGAGCCAGTGGGCGAAGCTTGGTTTATCCTTAGATTATTCAAGAGAACGCTTTACACTTGATGACGGTCTTTCAAGCGCGGTTCGTGAGGTATTTGTTAAGCTTTATGAAAAAGGACTTATTTACCGCGGTGAGTACATTATTAACTGGGATCCTCAAACGAAAACGGCTCTTTCAGATATCGAAGTTATTCACCAGGAAGTAACAGGACATTTCTATCATATGCGATATCCTCTTGCAGATGGTTCAGGATCTATTGAGATTGCAACTACTCGTCCTGAAACAATGCTTGGCGATTCAGGGATTGCGGTTCATCCTAAAGATGAGCGTTACAAGCATCTGATCGGAAAGAAAGCAATCTTGCCAATTGTAGGTCGCGAAATTGAGATCGTAGCAGATGATTACGTTGATAGAGAATTTGGATCTGGTGCTGTTAAAATTACACCGGCTCACGATCCAAATGACTTTGAAATTGGTAACCGTCATAACCTTGAGCGTATTCTCGTTATGAATGAAGATGGATCAATGAATGAGAATGCAGGTAAGTATCAGGGCATGGATCGCTTTGCATGTCGTAAGCAACTTGTGAAAGATTTACAAGAAGCGGGAACTCTTTTCAAAATTGAAGAACATATTCATTCAGTTGGACATTCTGAGCGAAGCGGTGCAGTTGTAGAACCGTATCTCTCAACACAGTGGTTCGTTAAAATGGGCCCACTAGCAGAACAAGCAATTGAACTCCAAAAATCCGAAGATAAGGTTAATTTTGTTCCTGAGCGTTTCGAGAAAACGTACTTGAATTGGATTGAGAATATTCGTGATTGGTGTATTTCACGACAGCTCTGGTGGGGGCATCGTATTCCAGCTTGGCACCATAAAGAAACTGGTGAAATTCATGTTGGTCTTGAAGAGCCTTCAGATATCGAAAATTGGGAGCAGGATGAAGACGTTCTTGATACGTGGTTCAGTTCAGCTCTATGGCCTTTCTCTACAATGGGATGGCCAGACGAAGAGGCAGCTGATTTCAACCGTTTCTACCCGACTAATGTACTCGTAACAGGTTACGATATTATTTATTTCTGGGTAGCTCGTATGATCTTCCAGGGAATCGAGTTTACAGAACAACGTCCATTCAATGACGTTCTCATTCATGGCCTCGTTCGTGATTCTGAAGGTCGTAAGATGAGTAAATCACTCGGTAACGGTGTTGATCCTATGGATGTTATTGAAAAGTACGGTGCAGACTCACTTCGCTTCTTCCTATCAACAGGTTCATCACCTGGTCAAGATCTTCGTTTCTATTGGGAGAAGGTTGAATCGACTTGGAACTTCGCTAATAAAATTTGGAACGCATCCCGTTTTGCCCTTATGAATATGGACGGAATGACGTACGATGAGCTAGATTTAACTGGTGAGAAATCAACAGCAGACAAGTGGATTCTAACGCGATTGAACAATACGGTCGAGCAAGTGACACGTCTAATTAATAATTATGAATTTGGTGAAGTTGGTCGTTACCTTTATAACTTTATCTGGGATGATTTCTGTGATTGGTATATTGAGATGGCAAAGCTACCGCTTTACGGAGAAGATGAAGCTGCGAAGAAAACAACTCGTTCTGTTCTAGCTTATGTACTTGATCAAACGATGCGTCTCCTTCATCCGTTTATGCCATACCTTACAGAAGAAATCTGGCAGCACCTTCCGCATGAGGGTGAATCCATTACAATTGCAAACTGGCCTGTGAAGCAAGAAGAGCTTGATTTCCCTGAAGCTGCAGCAGACATGGCTCTTCTTACTGAAATCATTCGTTCTGTTCGTAACATTCGAGCTGAAATGAATGTAGCACCAAGTAAGCCAATTGAGCTACGAATTAAGCCGAAATCAGAGGAAGCTCAAAAGCAACTGGAACAAAATAGTCAGTATATTGAACGTTTCTGTAATCCTGAAACATTAACGATTTCTGCTGATCTTCAGGCACCAGAGAAATCAATGACAGCAGTCGTATCTGGAGCAGAACTATTCTTGCCACTTGAAGGTTTAATTAACATCGACGAAGAAATCGAACGCCTTCACGGTGAATTGAAGAAGTTAGATTCTGAGGTTGATCGTGTTCAGAAGAAACTTGCGAATGAAAGGTTTATTAGCAAAGCTCCTGAAAAAGTGGTTGACGAAGAACGAGCGAAAGAAAAGGATTATCTCGAAAGAAGAAGTAACGTGGAAGCTCGTATAAAAGAATTACAAAAATAAGGAAATGACGAATCTCTTTCATAGAGATTCGTCTTCTTTTAAGAATAGGAGTGGAAAGATGTTTCATTCATATGATGAGGCTGTCGATTGGATACATGACTTACTTAATCACGGTATTAAGCCTGGTCTAGAACGAATGGAGTGGATGCTTGAGCAACTCGGAAATCCTGAACGTCGGTTGAAGACGGTGCATGTAGGAGGAACGAATGGAAAAGGCTCAACGGTAACCTACATGCGCACAGTTCTAGAGGAAGCTGGTTATGAAGTTGGGACATTTACTTCCCCATATATAGAAACGTTTACAGAACGTATTGCGATTAATGGCAAGCCTATTAGTGAAGAAGATCTTATTGATCTTTGTAACCGTGTTAAGCCGATTGTTGATATAGCTGCAGCATCACCACTTGGCTCACCAACTGAATTTGAAGTTATCACAGTCATTGCCCTACTGTATTTCGGTACAGTAGCCTACCCAGATCTTGTTGTAATGGAAGTTGGCCTAGGGGGACGATTTGATTCAACGAACGTCATTCACCCGCTCGTTTCTGTTATTACAAACGTTGGGTATGATCATACTCATATTCTCGGAAGCGACATTAAACAGATCGCTTATGAAAAAGCAGGCATTATTAAATCTGGTGTTCCTCTCATCACGACTGCTGAAAAAGATGAAGTGTTAACTCTCCTTGGTGAGACAACAAAGATGAAAAACACCAAAATCTATCGGTTATCTAATGAATTTGATGTGAAGCACCTAACGAGTGAAGACGAAGGGGAACATTTTGAGTTTTCCTCTCCATTTCGTACATTAGAGAATTTAGTTATTGAGATGAAGGGCGAGCATCAAGTAAAGAATGCAGCGGCAGCGCTAATGACACTAGACTTTCTACGCGTATTTTATGGACTTCACTTTGAGAAGGAAATGATTGATCGAGGTCTGAAAAGAGCCAGCTGGCCGGGGAGATTCGAAAAGATACAACAGGATCCTTTAGTAATAGTAGACGGTGCTCATAATCCAGAGGGGGTCGAAAGTCTTGCCAAAACCCTTCAGAAACATTATCACGATAAACAGATTCATGTCGTATTCAGTGCTCTAGGAGACAAAGATATTGAGTCAATGCTTCAACCGCTTTATCCTATTGTCGAATCGCTTACGTTCACAACATTCGATTTTCCACGGGCAATTAAGGCTCATTCGTTATATGATCGTTCGACGTTTGGTGAGAAATCATACTATGAGAATTGGCATGATGCGATTCAATCAGTTTTTGATCGATCGAAGAAAGACGACCTAATAATCATTACTGGGTCCCTATATTTCGTGTCAGAATTACGGAATTATCTAAAAAATTAGAATAAAAAACAAAAAACTAGGACTTTTACGCTAATTTTTGCTAAAATAAAACTTAACCATTACAGATATGGAAAATTATTCTTCTAATTGGAAGATGGAGGGGGAAGCAATTGACTGCAATAATGAATCGCTATGTTTGGATTGTCTGGCTATTGTTCTGGCCACCACTCATTTTTGCAACGTTCTATTTCTTTCCCCCTGACATAACCGACAATCTTCCTGATATTTTTGCGCTGTTTGCACTACTTGCAGTTGTTGCAATGATGCCGATTAATGTTAAGGGAACAGATCTTTTCTTTATACAGGGGATTTCTCTTGCGGTGTTTCTGAGGTATGGGTTATTTGTTGAAACCATACTGACCCAACTAGCTATTTTGGTTTTTCTATTAAATCTTCGTGTAACAAAGCATGATAACCATCGTTATCCTGTGAATATGCTAATGTTTTTGCTCGTTTCACTTACTTCAGGGGGCTTATTCTATCTCATGGGAGGTTCTACTGGAGAATTCTCAGGAAATGCAGTTACACAACTCTTACCATCAATGGTGTACGTCTTTTCGCTTATATTTGTGAATCAAATTCTACTTCACTTCTTAAGAATTTACATTTATAAAGAGAAAAACACAAAGTTCTTCGGCAAAGATATGTTGTGGGAAGCAATTTCAACTGGGGTTACGTTGCCTGTAGGATTTCTTCTTTACATGTTACATACATACCTTGGTACAATTGCCATCTTCTTTGTTGGCGTCCCCTTTATTCTTGCTTCATTAATGCTTAGATTGTATTATTCAAGCCGAAAAGTGAACGACCTGCTGCAAAAAACGAGCGAAATTGGTCAGCAAATCACTCAGTCGCTAGATACAGACGAAATTCTACATTTATTCTTAAACGAAGTAACGGATATGTTTGTTGTTGATGATGCGTATATTATGGATGCTGAACACGTCAAAAAACTAACCGTTATCAAAAGCTTTAAACAGGGACGTGGGGTGATAGCTTGTCCTGAAGAGAACGACTTTGCTTTCGAAGAGGGCATTAGTTCGAGGGTATGGAGAAGCGGTAGAAGTAGATTATACACTAAACGCTCTCAGTGGAGAAACCTTACTAAAGGGGTTTTGCCCAAATCGACTAACTCTGTCATCTCAGTCCCGATGAAGCGTAACAAAAATGTAGTAGGCATCATTACACTCGCTACAAACAAAGTCCGTTCTTATGAGAAACATCACATTCTTGTTTTACAAATTCTCGCCAATTATCTTGCAGTAGCGATTGAGAATGCGAAGAACTACGAAGAGACGAAAAGGCGAAGTGAACGATGTCCGTTAACAAGTTTATACAATTTCCGGTTTTTTGGAGAATTGTTAGATGAGAAATACAAGCGTTTCGATGAACGTCCAGATCCATTTTCGATTATCCTTCTTGACCTAGATCACTTTAAGAAAGTGAATGACACGTTCGGACACCATAGTGGCAATGAGGTATTGATTGGCCTTGCCAATCGACTCGTTGAAGAAATTGGTGATCGAGGTACAGTTGCTCGATTTGGTGGAGAAGAATTCATTCTCTTACTTGAAAACCATTCACACGAACAGAGTCTACAAGTAGCAGAAGAATTGCGTTGTGCGATTGCTGATCGTCCATTTGAGATTTTCAACGATCTTGAAAATGGAAATCGACAGGTCATATACGTCACCGCTAGTATCGGTGTAGCGACTGCACCTGATCAAGGTGAAGACGCTCAGACATTGATTCGTAATGCGGACCGCGCGATGTATACTGGAGCAAAGCAGCAGGGGAGAAACCGTGTTGCAAGTTATGTAGGATGACGAAAACCCGCTCTTCACCAAAGGTGAAGAGCGGGTTTTTAATAGTGGAAGAAGATTTACTTTTTCGTACGATTGAGTGGGACTGGGTCTGAGATGACTTTAATAATTGATTCCTGAGGCTTCAATTCTAAGTATGTGTTAACGATATAAGGGTTGTATGTGATCTGTAGGCGAGAAGGCTCGTTTTTTTGATAGATAGGTAGCTGAAAATAGGTAGAATTATATTTTTGATATTGATTGCTGCCAGGATTAGAAGATTTAACTTTCCCTTTAACGGCATTAAGAACGATTTTACGAGCAGATATTCCTCCGTCTATCTTAAAATTAGAATCGACGCCAAACAACTCCAGTTCACCTTTTGAATAAAAATAACCTCGAATGTAACTTGGTGTATCTTCATACTGCGAATTGTTATTAATGTGAATATCCCCTTCTGCAAACACTATTAGAGACCCGGTTTTTCCGTTTTCACTCAGCCCTTTAAGAACAGAATACTCAATAGTCACATCGCCTTTCACATACATTAAAGCGTTGAATTCTACATTCGCTCCTTTTATCGTTAAGTCGTTTCCAACGTAAAAAGGACCGCTAACTTTGAGTTTATCGTAACTGCTCGTGTTATTAGTAGTATTAGAAGGGTTACCGATAATAAGATCATTACCGACGTAAATTCCATTCTTAGAAGACGTGGTGCTGAAAGAGCTTGAATTTCCTGTTAAAGATAAGCTTCCCTCTGTTCCAAAGCGTTTAAATGAATTCGTTTTTTTTAGGATAGTATTATCGAAATTCAGCACATCTTCATATGTCTTATTTCCTTTAGTATAACGGTCTAGGTGATAAGGATAAACGTTCTCGTTTGAAAAATTTGCATCAGTTATGATTGTTTCTAGTGGTTTATCATTACTTGCTGAAAGGGATTTTTTAGCAATCGGCTCACCTTTAATCGATGTATCGTTAAGAGTATACTTATATACACTCTCATTATCGCTAATGACAACAGGGTCACCAAGAGAATCTCTTTTCTCAATGATTGGATAATCATTGCCTTCAAAAGCTTGCTCTGGTTTCACATCGTTGTAATGATTGGCAGTAAAATTGAATTGGTCGATATGACTTTTATAAGGGGGCTCATTCGTAAAATTAATTACTCTTCCACCGAGAACGATTCTAGCTTTGGAGGAAGGATCGGTAATACTTTTAATAGTAGGTAAATACGTGTCGATCCAATAATCGTGATTTCCATAGCGCACATACCCCTGATTCGTTGTAATGAGATCACCATCTACTTTTAAATCCCCTTGTATGGCAACTCCTCCGTGTAAGAAAAGGTTACCTTCCCCTTTAGTATCGCAGCTACCATTGTTTTTCTTTTTTTGACACGTATCGTATGCTCCAACTGCATACTTGAGGACATCAGGAATGACGTTTGGACCAATTTCTAGTTTTTTGTTAATGGTTTTTGACTCGCTATTCACCGTTCCTGTACTTTCTACCTCAATGACTCTTTTTAATTCATTTGTTGACTGATATGAATTGATTACCTTTGCTACCGACACTCCTGTTTGATGGCTAAGGGATGTAATCGATTTATGAGAGTTAATGGTTTGATCAACGAGAGACTTGTAATTATCAATTGTAAGCCCTGATGAACCAATCCCATTGATTAAATCCGTTTGAATCGACTGAACAATTTCATCTACCCCTTTTTCAGCGATGTACGTTGCTTGTACATCATCTTCACGAAGTTCAGTTCGCTTCGTTCCATTTACTGTAGCACTTAAAAGAGAAAGTCCTAGAACAGTAAAAATGAGGGTTACGAGTAATACAAGAACAAGACTTGATCCCTGTTCATTGCGAAATGTATTAAGGTCCATTTGCATCCTCCGTTATGAGCCCTATTTGACTTTTTAGCGTTAAAGACTTAGCATGATTAACTTTCGAGTCAGAGATTGCAATTGTAATCTCGAAATTTCCCTTGGACGTTTCAGTGATTGTTGAGCCTGATAGATTATAGGATTTGTCATTCAAAATACGTCCATTCAGTATTGCTTGACCATTTTGAAAGCCAATCGTGTCGGTGTTATTAATGGTTAGAAGATAAGTATTTGTAGAAGGCTGAAATGTTCGTGACGTTATTTCTGATTCTTTCACTGGGTAAAGTGTATTGATAAAAGACGTCATGATAATATCAGCGTCATCGCGAAAGCCAGTTTCAGCTCGAACTTTTTCATAGGAATGAAGACCATTAAAGAGAAAAGAATAAATGGCAATAGATACAATTGATAGAAGAACGAGTGTAATGAGAACTTCTGGTAGAGTAACACCACGGTTATTACGGCAGTATAGATTCATTTGCGATATACCCCTCAACTGTACTTTTAATAGACTTTTTTGTGTTAGATAAGGATACATCAACCTGAACATCAACTATGTTCAAATCTTTTTCGTTATTATCCTGCGAGAGTGCAATATTTATGAGATATTGATGGTTGTTAATCAAGACCTGAAAGTTCTGACATGATGAACTACCACTACTTTGGCACGACTGAAAAGTATATGGACTCCCTTTGATCCCATTTGTCACGTAAAGATCAGGATTTAGTTGAACCCGTTCTAGTGTAGAGCGCGCGAGGTTAACCGCTACTAGCTTTTGGTTATTATAAGAAGATACTGTATTCGATTGTACAAAAAAATAGGATGCGGTTAAAACGATTGAAGTTAGTAGTGTAAGTGAAACAAGAATTTCTATAAGTGTGAACCCTCTTTCAGTCCGCAGCACTGCTCTGCACCCCCAATATGCAAAAAAAACAAACATTGTTAAAAAATAGTGTTGTTTCCAATTTCCTAATACTATTATACAATAAACTACATAAAATTCTTTTTATTGTGAGATTTTGACAACTTTTTTATTGAGGAGGTGTAAAGCTAGTGCAATATGTATTGGCTTTAATCGGTGGAGGTTTGCTTTTACTTATCCTAACTCTTGTGCCAATGGGGCTATCAATTGTGCAAAAAACGTTGGTGGCGGGAATGGCTTCAGCATTAAGTATATTGCTCTTAGTTTTTAAGGTCATATATCCTCTACCACTTGCTATAATACTAGTTTTGCTTTGTGCATCTATTTTAATGTATGTCATCTGGAAGAAGGCGAATGTCTTGTTCGTTAACGTAGCTGATGAGATGGGTGTAGCGATGCATATCGAAAATGAGCCAGTTTCAGAGAAAAAAGAATCGTTTAGAAACAAATTGATTAAAGAAAGAGAAGAGTATGACGATAATAGTAGTAATAGAGAAACTGATGAAAGCGAAGAAGTTATGCAAGAAGAGGAAGAAAAATATTTTGATGATGAAATGAATCATGAACTACTACTTAAGCTAGAAGAAATAGAAGATCATGAGGAACTTAAAGCGGCAGATGCTAAACCGGTTCTTGAAGAAGTGGACAGTGCAGAAGAATTTAATTTAGACGAACATTTAAATCTATACACAGCCGATCAAAATGATGAAGAGGAATCTTCAGAAGAGCTGATTGAGCTAGAAGAAATTGAGGAAATAGACTTTTCTGCTCGTATGGAAACCGTATATGAAGAAAACGATGAAGAAGAAGAGTTAGAAAGCTTTTTTGATGACTTCATTCGTGAAGCAGAGCAAGAGCAACTGCAGCAGAAAAGCGAAACAGAAACCGCTGGCACTGCAACTTCTTTGCTTGAACAAGAAGGTGATCACTCTTCTTCAGAACAGAACGAGAATCAATTTGAGAATAGACTTGAAGAAATAGAGGATTTGAACGATCGCGTACCAATTCTCTTTGAAGTAGAAAAGAATGGAGAAGTAAAGCAAATTGAAAGTGAAGATACTCTTAAGCCAGAAGAAGACGAATCTCTTATTCTTGAAGATGCATTGAATGAAATGTTAGAAACTACCAATGAGATTGAGCAAGTAGGAAACGAAACAGAATTTCCTGTTGAAACCAAAACCGAAGAAGTGGCTGTGGATCAGTCTTCTGAAAAGGTTGCCACTCAAATGCTTTCTTTGTTACATGAACAAGCACGGAATTATAAAGAAATTGGTTACGTATCAGAGTATGAAAAAATGGTCGACCAGCTTCTCACTAGCAATCTTGATGATGTGATGTACTTCTCAATTGCTGCAGAGTACAGAAGCCATTTAATTGAATCTGGTCAGTGGGCAAAAGTAGAGAAGTTACTTTCTGAGATGGAAGATCGATGCAAGTACCCACTTTTACTTGAAGAAATTCGTTATCTTCAATCAATGATAAAGAACAAAATGATGAAATAGGTGTGTGATGACAGATGAAAAAAAGCAATCAGGTAGTAGGACTTCCGATTATCAGCATTCAAAGCGGTACAGAAATTGGGCATGTAAAATCCCTTGTCATTAATTCTGCGGATAAATCAATCGATTTTCTAACGGTAGATCACCCGGATTGGGATGTAAGCGTTAAAGCTGTTCCATTCCGTAAAGTAATCGGTGTCGGTGAGTATGCAGTGATGATTGAAGAAGAGAAAGCCATATTTGATCTATCAGAAATTCCAATTGCAAATGAACTAGTTAAAAAGAAGATTAGCATTATTGGTACGAAGATCATTGATAGGGGAGGTCAGTTTCACGGAGAAGTAAATGAATTCTTCCTAGATGACAATACTGGTCGTATTCTTGGCCTTCAGTTTAAAAATGCTGATGCAGAACACTTCCTATCGATTGAGCACGTTATTACGTTAGGAAAAGATCTTCTGATTGTTTCGATCGATGCATTTGATCATATTGTTTCACAGCCAGAGGCCTTCCTTTCAAATCAAGAGCAACAGCTATCCGAAGCTCCAATGAAGACAGAGCCAGACAAAAACATTGAAGAAGCAAGAGTAATTGAGTCCGAGCAACTTTCAAAATACGCTGAGGCTAGTGAATCAGGTGAGAGCTCTGATTTTAGAGAAAAACAGGTAGAAATTCTAGAAGGTAAAAAGCTACTGAAAGATATTTATGCACCTGACGGCAATCTACTATTTGCAGAAGGTAGTATTCTAAGTCGAAAAGAGATTGAGAAAGCGCAAAATACTGGCGTAGGCGTCGTGGTTGAACTTTCAATGCATGTCTCAGAATAGAGGTGTTCATCAAGATGAGCGAAGTTGCTCGCAGAGGTTTGATTAAAACGGCTGGACTTATCGTGATTTCAACTATTTTCATTTCTAGTTTTTCGATTTTTGGAACTTCATCCTATCAAAAGGTGTTTGGTGAAGATACACTTCCTGAAAATTCAATAGTAGGGAGTGTATCTGTTTCTGGGTTGCAGTCAGCTGAAGCAAAGGAGAAGATTGAAAACGAAATAGCAACATGGAAAACACTTCAACTTTTGTCATTGCAGCATGATTCAGAGAACATCAAGTTACCGGGTGAGTTATGGGATTTTCAAGTAAGTGAAACTATCGACACTATGGCTATTTCAAATACTGAAGAAGTGCCGCTGCTAGTTACGTTGAACACAGAGATGCTCACTGAACTTATTGCGGAGTTGGGAATGAACTCTGAGTTATTTAGTTTACCACTTCTTTCTGAAGTATTATCGGGCTATGCATCTACTCTTGAGACGGATGAGATACCGATTGATTTAGCAAATTATTACGCGACAAGTGATCGTATCGAGGAGCTAGCAGAGAGTAAGGTGATAGGCACGTCAGATCTTATTCTTGTTCCAAAAGTAGTAGATACGATTAAAAATGTAACAATCGAGCCTGAACAAACGTTTTCGCTTCAAGACTTGTTCAGAGAAGCAAATGTTACGGAAAAGCAGACAGATAGTTTGAACCTGTTCCCATCTGCGATTCTAGAAGTACTTCTTCATACTAATTTTGAATTAAGAGAGAGGCATACAACGCTTGATTTACCAGTCTATGGTGAACCTGGGTTGAACGCTGTCATTAATATGACCAATCAGGATTTCAGTTTCTATAACCCCAATCAGTCATCATACACTATTGAATTTAAATGGGAAAAGGATTCTATCGTAGTGACGTTATTTGGTCCCGCATTTCCGCTAACTTATAAACCAAAGGTGATCAAAGAAATAATTGATCCTGACACAATTATTCAGTATTCAGAAGCGTTAAGTGGAAATGAAAAAGCGGTTATCCAGGAAGGTAAAGAAGGCTACCTTATCACTACGTTCCGCGAGACGTTCGATCAGGATAAACGCGTGATCAATAAGGAAAACCTATTTGAGGATTTTTATTCCCCAATTCATCGTATTGAAAAGAAAGCATATCCTGAGCCTCCTAGTGAAGGTGTAACGACTGATGAAGATGGAAACCCATTGATAGAAGCAGACAGCGAAGGAACAGATGAGACTAAGACGGATGAAAATGGTAGCACTACTGGCAACTCTCAAAATGATGATGCTACAAATGATAGCGAAAATGAAGATAACGAAGATCAAACTGGAGAGGGGAACGATGAAGTTATTAAGGGCTTAGAGTATCAGAAGGAGGGTGAGTAATGAGACAAACAAAGAAACGACTTGGAGACCTCCTTATTGAATCTCACGCTATAACAAAAGAGCAGCTTGATGAAGCTTTGTCTCAGAAACCGAATGATCTTAAGCTTGGTGATGCTTTAATTCAGCAGGGAATCATTACAGAACAACAGCTTATTGAAGTACTTGAATTTCAGCTCGGCATTCCACATGTTAGTTTGTATAATTACCCAGTTGAAAACCATGTGATTGATCTTGTACCGAAGGATATTGTGAATAAATATCATCTCATTCCACTCAAAATTGAGAATAATCGTCTTTACGTCGCCATGTCGGACCCAATGGACTTCTTTGCGATTGACGATCTTCGTCTTTCCACAGGCTTTTTGATTGAACGAACAATCGCAACGAAAGATGATATTGCGAGAGCCATTAGTAAGTACTACGAAATTGATGATTCAATGGACGAGTTACTAAGTGATATAAAAAGTGAGCGAAACGATCTTGAAGAAGAGCAAATAACAGATGAAGAATCACCAGTTGTTAGGCTTGTAAACCAGATTATTCAATTTGCGGTTCAAAATCGGGCAAGCGATATTCATTTCGATCCTCAGGAAACAAAGCTTCAAATTCGATATCGAGTTGATGGTCACTTAAGGACAGAACGTAGCCTTCCAAAGCATATGCAAAAAGTTCTCACAGCTCGAGTGAAAATCATGGCCAATCTTAATATTACGGAAAGCCGCGTTCCGCAGGACGGAAGAATTAAGATCAATATTAATTTGAAGCCTGTCGATCTGCGAGTATCAACCCTGCCAACTGTGTATGGCGAAAAAATGGTTCTTCGTGTCCTAGATATGAGTAGTACATTGAATCAATTAAATAAGCTTGACCTTCATCCAATAAACGATCGTAGATTTCGCAAAATGATTGAGCAGCCGAATGGCATTATTTTAATTACAGGTCCAACAGGATCCGGAAAATCTTCAACGTTATATGCCACATTAAATCATTTGAACGATGAACAAACGAATGTGATTACTGTAGAAGACCCAGTCGAATATCGCTTAGAGGGCATTAATCAGGTACAGGTAAATAGTAACGTTGGGCTTACATTTGCAAAAGGTCTTCGTTCCATCTTAAGACAAGATCCAGACATTGTGATGGTGGGAGAAATTCGTGATACGGAAACCGCAGAGATTGCAGTCCGCGCTTCATTAACTGGTCACCTTGTTCTTAGCACGCTTCATACGAATGATTCGATCGCAACAATTGCGAGATTAATAGATATGGGAGTAGAACCTTTTCTTGTAGCAGCTTCCCTTGCTGGTATCGTGTCGCAGCGTCTTGTTCGTCGTGTTTGTCGAGACTGTGGAGAGGTAGAGCAAGCAACCGAGCGTGAAAAAGAGATTTTCAAGAAGCGTGGCATTTCCATTGCTAAGGTTAATCGTGGCAAAGGATGCGGGAACTGCAACATGACAGGGTATAAAGGTAGAATTGCCCTTCAGGAAGTGTTAGTGATGGATGACGCCATTCGAAAGAAAATCATGAATAATGAACCGATGACAGCGATTCGTCAATACGCCATTAAAAAGGGAACGATTTTTCTAATTGATGACGGATTACTTAAAGTGAAGCACGGTCAAACAACGACAGAAGAAGTTCTTCGAGTCGCTTTTAATGAGTAGGTGAGAACATGAAAGAGCAAATGGAAAAGCTTTTAAAAGCGGCTTTTCAGCTTGGTGCCTCTGATTTACACCTTACAGTAGGCGTCCCACCAATTGTGAGAGTAAACGGTGATCTTAAGCGTTATGGGAATGAGCAATTAACTCCAGAAGTTACAGAGCAAATGGCAAGAATAGTCATACCCGAAGAAATGTGGTCCGCGTTCGTTGAGAAAGGTGATCTTGATTTTTCCTACAGTTTACCGGGAGTTTCAAGGTTTAGAATGAATGCGTATTATCAGCGCTCATGTATCAGTCTTGCGATCAGAATTGTGCCAACCAATATTCCTACGATGGAAGACTTGCATATCCCTCCAATTATGAGAAAACTAGCATTAAAACCGCAAGGACTCATTCTTGTTACTGGTCCAACTGGATCTGGAAAATCAACCACGCTAGCTTCGACAATTAACTACTTAAATCATACTGTCCAAAAGCATATTATTACGCTTGAAGACCCGATTGAGTATTTGCACAAACACCGTAGCTGTGTCATTGATCAGCGTGAAATTGGAGCAGATGCTAAAAACTTTGGTCATGGTCTGCGTGCAGCACTAAGGCAGGATCCCGACGTTATTCTCGTTGGAGAGCTTCGCGATCTTGAAACAATTCAAACCGCTGTTACTGCCGCAGAAACGGGACATCTTGTTCTAGGAACGCTTCATACAAGTAACGCATCGGCGACAATTGATCGGATTATCGATGTATTTCCTCCAAATCAGCAGTCACAAATTCGTGTGCAGCTTGCATCTGTTCTCGTTGGGATTTTATCTCAGCGGTTATTTCCAACACCAGACCGGAAATCAAGAAAACCTGCTTTTGAAGTACTAGTAAACAATTCCGCAGTAGCGAACTTAATTCGTGACGGTAAGGTGTATCAGATTCCTAACGTCCTTCAAACGAGCAGAGCACTTGGTATGGTTGCGCTTGAAAGCTCTATTAAACAATTGTTAAGTGAGAGTGCGATTTTAAAAGAAGCTGCTGAGCCGTATTTACAGGGGGAGTAGAACAATGAGTCAGTTCCAGTATGTTGGTAAGACAGCAAAAGGCAGAATGAAAAAGGGTAGCTTGACGGGAGAATCGAAGCGTGAAGTTATTCTAGAGCTCCGTGAAAAAGGCATTGCTGTAATGGAAATCCAAGAAGTTAACGCTTCCCTATTGGCGAAGGATATCTCAATTGGAAACCCTGTTAAACTACGAGACTTTGTTGTCTATCTTAGACAGTTCGCTACGCTACTTCGAGCAGGTATATCGATTGTAGATGCAACAGCTATTCTGTCAGAGCAAACAGAAAGCAAAGCGCTTGGACGAGCACTGAAAACCATTGAAGAAGAGCTTCGGACAGGTAATCCGTTTTCCGAAGCTGCAGCCAAACACCCAAAAGTGTTTCCGCCAATGTTTACGAACATGGTTTATGCTGGCGAAGTAAGCGGCGGCATGGATGAGGCACTCGAACGACTTGGCGAGTATTTTGAGAAGCAGCATAAAACAAAACAGAAGGTTATTTCAGCCATGACCTATCCCGTTATAGTAGGGATCGTGGCAATTGGGGTAGTAATTTTCTTACTCGCTTCTGTTGTCCCGACATTTGCGGACATGCTTGAAGATTTAGGCGGGGACTTACCAGCTATTACGCAGTTTGTAATGGGTGCAAGTAACATTGTGCAAGTCTATTGGTGGTTGATTATACTGGTAATTGTGCTAATAGTAGGATTTATTTCTATTATTAGACAAAAATCATATAGTAAGTATTATTTCGACTATGCTATACTAAAATTACCGTTATTCGGGAAAATTTTACAAAAAGCGACGCTTGCGCGAATGACGCGAACGCTAAGCTCCCTTTTCTCGAGCTCGGTCCCCATTCTGCAGTCTCTAGCGATTGTAGAAAAGGTTGTAGGAAACGAGGTGGTGGTTAGAGTTCTGCGTGATTCAAGAACATCGCTTGAACAGGGAAAGCGTTTGACAGAACCAATGAAAAAGCACTGGATCTTCCCGCCTTTAGTTACGCAGATGATTGCGATTGGAGAGGAAACCGGTTCACTCGATGCGATGCTCGCCAAAGTAGCCGATTTTTATGAAGATGAAGTCGAAAATGCAACGGATCGATTAAAAGCAATGATCGAACCGCTAATGATCGTATTTCTTGCAAGCATTGTAGGCGTCATTGTTCTTTCCATCATCGTGCCAATGTTTGAAATCTACAACAACGTGGGGTAGTAAAGAAGTTTAATAGACATCATAGTAAGTCATACATAGTAGAAAATAGAAATCAAGGGGGAAAACACATGTTTAAACGTTACTTGAAGAATGAGAAAGGTTTAACGTTGATTGAATTACTTGTGGTTATTGTCATTCTAGGGATTATTGCAGCGATTGCAATTCCGGCTGTAGGTAATCTAATTAATAACTCGAAGATTGATGCGCATATTGCAAATGCTAAACAGGTAGCAAGTAGTGCTAGATTAGCTAAAGCACAGGAAGGAACTGCAACAACTGAATACACTCTTAAAGCACTAAAAGATGGAGGTTTTTTAGAAGGTATTCCTAAAAGTCCTGGTAATACTGGTTCTTATAGCCCTACTGCTTCTAAAGTAGTATTTGCAACTGACGGAACTGTTAATGTTACGTTGATTGGTGATAATAACCATCAATATCTAAGTGGGGATATCAATACTTTAGATAAAACTTCTGTAAAATTAAAACCATAATAATATATTAGGAAGAAAACCCTCCTCGGAGGGTTTTCTTCCTAACTACATACCGATGCACTTAATCTATTAAACTATTTCGAAGAAGGATGAAACATATGGGGGTCATATTACATAGTTATTTGTTTCTAGTTGGGCTCGCACTTGGGTCTTTTTATAATGTTGTAGGTCTTCGGGTACCTGTCAAACGATCGATTGTGGCCCCTCGCTCATCCTGTCCAAATTGTAAGCGGGAACTTTCAGCGATCGAGCTGGTTCCGGTTTTCTCTTATTTAATCCAGCGTGGGAAATGTAAAGGGTGCTCATCGCGAATATCGCCAATCTATGCAGCTGTTGAGTTTGTGACCGCATGTCTTTTTACGATAACACCGTTTTTGGTAGGATGGTCAAAAGAATTGCTAGTCTCATATGGGTTGATTTCCCTTCTTGTTATTGTGTTTGTATCTGATATTTCATATATGCTGATTCCAGATAAAGTTCTATTGTTTTTTACAGCTTACTTTATCGTAGCAAGAATCATTGTTCCAATGAACCCATGGTATAGCCCTTTAATTGGAGCAGCTGCTGGTTTCTTACTACTTTTACTCATAGCTGTTATTAGTAAAGGGGGAATGGGGGGCGGAGATATTAAGCTGTTTGCGGTGCTAGGTTTTGTATTCGGCTTTCAGGATGTACTTCTTGTTTTCTTCTTCTCAACACTTTGCGGATCGGTTATTGGTATTACTGCTTTACTCAGTGGAAAAGCGAAACGAAAGCAGCACATTCCGTTTGGTCCATCAATCGCGCTAGGTGCAATTATTACATATTTTTATGCTGAACCAATCTTAGACTGGTATTTTAGTTTTCTGTCATGATGGAGGGAATGGATGATGGTTTTTTTTCGTTTTAAGCCACAATCAAAACAAATTAGTATGATTTTACATGATCACGTGATCAGAATGGTTGAGCTATCTCATTCGACAATGGAAATTCGTTCTTACCGTGAACGATTTCTTCCTGAAGGGATTATACGTGATGGCAAAGTAATCGAACGAGATACCCTTTCTGTTATTTTAGAAGAGTGTGTAGAAGAATGGGGGATTAAAGGAAAGAGAGTTGTGTTTCTAGTTCCTGATACCTATCTTGTCCTAAGAAACGAGAAGATCCCTCTTTCAGTTGCTGATGAAGATATTAAAGGTTACCTTTACCTTGAAATTGGCACAAGTATTATGCTTCCTTTCAAAGATCCTGTGTTCGATTATGAATTAATTGGACAAAAGAGTGAACATAAAGAAATTCTTCTTTTTGCAGCTCCTGAAGAAATTGTTAATGATTTATCTTCCTTACTTGAATCCGTTTCCCTTCATCCGGAAGCCGCTGATGTTACCGCACTATCCCTCTATAGACTTTATTATCATACCGATCAGATTGACTCACAAAAGCCAACGCTTCTCATTCATTGTGGCGTTCGGGCCATTAATGTTAGTGTCTTCTATCAGCATAAGCCTGCATTTATTCGCCAGGTCATGATGGATGCACCTCAGTCCAACTGGGATGTCGTTCAAACAACCCGATCGTCGAGCACAATGAGATGGATCGGTGATCGTGAAGAACTGATTGAAATGGTTGATGAGAGTGTTACAGAAATTGAGCGAGTGATTAATTTCTATCACTATTCGATGAACAAAAGCGGGCAAAAGATACAGCGTGTTTTCTTATCAGGAGACTTTCCAGAGCTTCCATTATTAAAGAAACGCCTTGAATCAACTGTGGAAGTAGCTGTTCAAAATGCTGAAACGAATGCAATTAAAGATGAGGAAGGGAATGTACTTCCACTTCCTTACTACGGAGCTTATGGTCTTTCATTGAAGGGGTGGAAAAATGTTAATTGATATTAACCTTCTTCCTAATAAGCCGAAGCGATCTTTTTCGTTTATCCTCATTCCTATTTCAGCAGGTACGGTTATCCTAGCTATTTTTCTTTGGATGCTCTTTAGCTCACACCAATTAAAATCCGAACAAGTGACGTTAACAGATCGGCTAGAAAAAACATCGGAGCTTATGATCGCACTCCAGTCAAATGACGTTGCGGCAGCTTCTTCTGGCCAAACGTTACAAGAGTATGTTGACTGGCTTGATGGCGTGGAGTTCTCGACTGTTAAGCTATTAGATGATCTTGTAGCGCGACTTCCGAAGCGTGGTTACTTTATGAACTACGATTTTGATGGAAGCGAAACAGTAACGTTAACGGTACAATTTGATCAGATGAAAGAAGTCTCTCAATATTTAAGTGAACTTAATTTATCTGAAAATGTTCTTTCTGCGAGTGTTCTCACTGTAACAGCCGCTGATTTAACGGAAGAAGAAGCAGAAGAAGATGGTCGCATTCTTCCTCGGTATGTAACGGAATATGAAATTGTGATTAATAAAGCAAATTTAAGAATAGATGAGAATGAGGTTGTAGAGGAGGGCTCTGATGGATAATCGTACGAGAAACTTACTAACGGCAGTTGGTCTGCTTCTTCCGATTCTAGGTCTTGTGCTTTTCTATATGTTCTCCGTTCTTCCACAAAAGCAAGAAGTTGAAAGGCTAGAGGCTCAGGTCAGTCAGAACGAGGATGTGATCCGGGTGCTCGAAGAAAAAGAGAATAATAAGCAGGCTGAATCTTATGATACGAATGCACTACAGCGCATGGTTCCCGTAAAACCACTAGTTGATCAGTTTATCCTTGATCTGAACCAGGCTGAACTCGTATCTAGAAGTAAGATTCAACAGCTCGATTTTGTAGACGAGGTTCTTAATCCTGACCAATATGCTGAAGAAAGCACCTCAGAAGAGACTAGCGAGGACGGGCAAGAGAATCCACCTGATGAAGAGACTGAAGAAACTAACGAAGAAGCTCCTGAAGCGCCACCAACTGAAACAGTGCCTGGGCTTCCGGAAGGTATTCAGTCCGTGAACGTAAGCATGGCGATGGCTTCAGATAACTATCCATCTCTTAGAACATTTCTAAAATCCATTGAAGGTTTACCACGAATGGCGATGGTTAGTGGTCTATCTTTTACAGGAAAGCCTGAAGCTGTTTCGTTAGATGAAGGTGAAGAGACAAATGAATTATTGTATACAGCGGATGTGTCAACCTTCTACATTCCTTCCTTAACCGATCTTGCAGAACAAACACCAAGTATTGACTACCCTGAACCTGCGGGTAAAGAGAATCCTCTTTATGAGACGGTAACAGACGAAGAAGTGAAAGAGTAGTTTCTTCTATAGTCTATGAGAGAAGCTTCTATTATAGAGGCTTCTTTTTTGTGATTAGCTGTTAATAGAAGAAAGCCTCAAATCTAGTAGTTTCTGTTCTAGCATTTCCCCTCATTTCATAGACTATAGTACAAGCCGGTATCAAGGAGGATGGTTATGGACAGGGAGAAACGAACAATTTCAATTCGTTTAAATGGGGAGGACGTGAATAAGCCTTCCGAAACACATAAAGAGGAAAGTGCTGCAGCAGAAGAAAAAGAATTTGAGTGGATTTTACCCGAACGGCGTGACGCTAAGAAAATAGTAGAGATTCGAAAGCGTCATATTCAAAAGAGACCTCGTCCATTATATGAACCTACTACAAAACGATCAAAGCTTCCAGTCGGACGAAAGAAGAAATCTTCTTTGATGAAGGGTAAACCGGTGATTACGATACAGAAAAAGGTGGTAGCTTCTGCAGCTTTTGCTATTGTTATTGGCGTATTGTTTGGACTGAGTTTGTTAATGGTTTTCTCAGGAAACAATGTGGCATTACCTGCTAGTAGTGAACAGAAATCAATACCAGCTTCAACGACAGGAGCTGATTTATCACTTGATCTTCATGTCGTTCAATCTGGAGCTTACGAAACAGAAGATGCAGCAAAGGAATTTCAACTGAAATTTAAAGAGCAAGGCTTTCCTGCTACTATATTTAAAGGTGAGAAGTACTATTTACTGATTGGCGTTTCTTCTTCTGTTGAAGGACAGGACGCGCTTGGAAGCTACTTTGAAAGTAAAGGGCAGGATGTTTATAAAAAGGTTTGGACAATCGATGGTAAAGGAACTCAAGCAGATCCTGTAGTGGCTCAGCATATTCAGGAAGGAAGAGATCTTCTTGAGGAACTTACCACAATTGACTTAGCTGCACTATCCGATAAAAAGGTTACAGACAAAGAAATTGAAAAAATAGCAGAAACCATTGAGAGTTGGAACGATAAGGGAACAAAGATGAGTGAATGGGAGAAAATTGATGGACAAAAATTCGCAGAAGATTTGAACGGAGCTATGAAGGAAATTCAATCGTATTCTTCTGAGGAAAAAGTTCCTTCTCTTTGGATCGCGCAGCAGCATCTACTAGATGGAATGTCATCTTATCAAGACATGGTGGAAAGTGTGAAATAGTCAGATATTTGCGGTGCGAATCATTTAACGGTAGGATAAGGAAGGAGGATCTACCCTCCTTAACTATCGTGATGAAACGAATAGAAATAGGAAATTTCAGTTTATCGTTAACAAATTTATTCTGTATGCACATACATGATCAAAACATGACGAAAAATGTAAAGGAACGTCAGAAAAATAAATTGTGGAAAGAAAAGGGATTTGATAAGCTGTTATCAAGCCCTTTTCCCACTTGTGAATCATTTACAAAAAAAGGGTGGTATTATGAAGCGCCTCGTGTTAGCCTCTGGATCTCCACGAAGAAAAGAACTTCTAGAGCAAATGAACCTCCATTTTGACATTATCGTAAGTGGCTTTGAAGAACATCTCTCTTTATCTGTTTCTCCTTCTGAACTTGTGGAACAGCTTGCCTTTGGTAAAGCAAATGATGTACTTGCGAACGTATCAGATGCTATTGTGATTGGGGCTGATACTGTCGTTACACTTGATCACAATGTACTTGGAAAGCCAGAGAGCCGAGAGCATGCGAGGCAGATGCTTAGAGCACTTTCTGGTCGTACGCACATTGTTTATTCAGGTGTGTCCATTCTTTCACATAACAAGAAAGTTGAATTTCATGAAGCAACTGAGGTTACTTTTTGGGAGTTAACTGATGAAGAAATTGAGACCTATCTCGATACAGGAGAGTCTTTTGACAAAGCGGGAGGTTATGGCATACAGGGTTTCGGTGCCGCCTTTGTGAAACGTATTCATGGTGATTATTACAGTGTGGTAGGGCTTCCGATTGCAAGAACGCTAAGAGAACTTAAGGCGTTCGGCATAGTTCCGGAGATTCAGCATTAGTCAGGCATGAAGATGAATCCAGGGAGGAAGCGTGTTGCTGAAAACACCTTTAATGATTCGTGATTATCCTGAAGAAGAACGCCCGAGAGAGCGCCTTGTGAAGGACGGTCCTGAAACGTTATCCAATCAAGAGTTATTGGCTATTATTCTCAGGACAGGAACAAAGCAGGAGTCTGTCCTTCAGCTTTCTTATCGCATTATCCAGTACTTTGAAGGGCTTCGACTTCTAAAAGATGCAAGTATTGAAGAGTTAACTTCTCTAAATGGGGTTGGGACTGCGAAAGCCGTACAGCTAATCGCAGCAATGGAGCTCGGGAGAAGAGTTAGCCGCCTTCAATTAGAAGAACGCTATACGATTCGTTCACCAGAAGATGGTGCGAACTATGTGATGGAAGATATGCGTTTTCTCTCACAGGAACACTTTGTTTGCTTATACTTAAATACGAAGAATCAGGTGTTACATCGTCAGACCGTCTTTGTCGGTAGTTTAAATGCGTCGATTGTACACCCACGTGAAGTTTTTCGAGAAGCGTTTAGGCGCTCGGCTGCTTCATTGATTTGTTTTCACAATCATCCAAGTGGTGATCCTACACCAAGTAGAGAAGATATTGAAGTCACAAAACGCCTTGCGGAATGTGGGAAGATGCTTGGAATAGATATGCTTGATCACATTATTATTGGAGATCAAAAGTTTGTTAGTTTAAAAGAAAAGGGTTACGTTTAAAACGGACACGGGATAGCACGTTTTCCCACTACCGTTTTCAATACTGATGCAGTATAATCATACTTATGAGTTTTGGTTGAATTGAAGGGAGATTTAACATAAATGTTTGGTGGATTTTCAAGAGATATGGGAATAGATTTAGGTACAGCTAATACGCTGGCATATGTAAAAGGTAAAGGCGTCGTTGTAAGGGAGCCTTCAGTTGTTGCGCTTCGTACAGATACGGGTTCAATTGAGGCAGTAGGTAATGACGCGAAGAATATGATCGGTCGTACACCAGGAAACATTGTTGCGCTTCGTCCAATGAAAGACGGAGTCATTGCTGATTTCGAAACGACAGCTACAATGCTGAAGTACTTCATCCAGCAAGCACAGAAAAACCGTTCAGTCTTTGCGCGAAAGCCAAATGTAATGGTCTGTGTTCCTTCTGGAATTACGGCTGTTGAGAAAAGAGCAGTAGAAGATGCTACGCGTCAGGCAGGCGCGCGTGAACCTTATACGATTGAAGAGCCATTTGCAGCTGCGATTGGTGCTGATTTACCAGTTTGGGAGCCTACTGGTAGTATGGTTGTAGATATTGGTGGAGGTACGACAGAAGTTGCGATTATTTCTCTAGGTGGTATTGTAACGAGCGAATCGATTCGTATTGCTGGAGATGAAATGGATGAGTCCATTATTCAATACGTGAAGAAGACGTACAACTTGATGATCGGTGAACGTACAGCTGAGCAACTTAAGCTTGAAATTGGTTCAGCAGGAACAACAGAAGGTATTGAAGCGATGGACATTCGTGGACGCGACCTCGTAACTGGACTTCCGAAGACAATCAGTGTGTCTGCTGATGAAGTATCTGGTGCTCTTCGTGACACAGTGAATAGTATTATTGAAGCTGTTAAAGTAACCCTTGAGAAAACTCCTCCAGAACTAGCTGCAGATATTATGGACCGTGGGATTGTACTAACTGGAGGCGGCGCTCTACTTCGAAACCTTGATCAGGTGATTAGTGATGAAACGAAAATGCCTGTCATTGTAGCTGAAAATCCGCTTGAGTGCGTTGCTATTGGCACAGGGCGTGCGCTAGAAAATATTCATCTGTTTAAATCTAGAGCTGGTATTACCTCCCGCTCAAAACAGAAGTAGTTAGAAGGTGTAAGGCATGCCACAATTTTTCTCGAATAAACGACTAGTTGTCCTACTTGTTAGTATAATTGTTCTCGTAGCACTCATTGGAACCTCGATGAAAGAGCGTAACGCTCTTACGATGCCGGAGCAATTTTTCAAGGATTCAGTTGGCTGGATTCAGTCAATCTTTTATAAACCCGCTCATTCAGTAGCGGGTTTATTTGAGAGTATTGGTGATATGAAGGACATGTACGAGGAGAATGAGCTCCTAAAGTCCAGACTCAATGAATTTGTTGCCTTATCTGAAGAATTGAAAACCGTTAAGAAAGAAAATCAAGAATTAAAAAGCGAGCTTAATATTGAACCGTCTACAGGCTTATCTAATTACCAGACGTTCCATGCCAATATGATTGCTCGTTCTCCAGACAGATGGAATGATTTGCTCACCATTGATAAAGGGAAGCAAGATGGCGTACAAGTGAACATGGCAGTTGCTACTCCAAACGGTCTTATTGGTAAAGTGAAAAATGTTCAACCGTTCTCTTCTACTGTTCAGCTTGTTAGTGATGTTGACAGAACAAACCGAATTGCTGCAATGACACAGGAAGATAAGAATGTTTTTGGTACAATTGAAGGATATGATACTGAGAAAGAAGTTCTCTTATTTTCAAAAATCCCTGTAGATATTAAGGTGAAAAAGGGTCAGACGGTAATTACTGCAGGAAATGGCGGGATATTCCCACGCGGGGTCGTCATTGGTGAAATAGTTGATGTGGAAACAGATAATGTAGGTACAACACAAACGGCGCATGTTAAACCTGCCGCTGACTTGTATGACATTAATAACGTTATGGTCATTGATCGCGGAGCACAGAACGTAGTACCTGATGATGGAGAAGGTGAAGAGGAATGAGGCGCTTTCTTCTAATTGGTACTCTTTTCGTTCTTTTTTTAATCGAGGGAACTGTCTTCCAAGTGTTTGCACCTGAGCACTACGGATTTGGTTTTCAGCTGATTCCACGTTTTGTCACGGTAATTGTTGTTATGATTGGCATGTTTATGAGTCCAGCATATGGCGTTATTTATGGGATTGGTTTTGGACTATTACATGATTTGATTTATACAGACCTTGTCGGTGTGTATATGTTCGGAATCTCGGTTGCAGCCTACATAATCGGTTATTTATCGAAGGTTTTTCAACTTAATTGGTTTACAGTGCTCGTACTTGGACTTCTCGGTGTCTCGTTGGTTGAATTCTATGTATATGAACTTTTTTCACTAATTAACGTAACGGATGTTTCATTTCATGCCTTCTTCTATGACCGTTATCTTCCTTCGTTAATTCTTAATGGTGTCTTTCTACTTGTTATTTATTATCCTGTGAAGCAGTTATTGGAAGGATTATCTGAAAGCCGTAGACAAGAAAATCAGGCCAAAAGAAGGAGTTTCCTTTAGCAGCGTTGAATTATTCTATGTTGAGGTGAATGAAATTGTCTATGGCACAAAAGCAAACGCAGCAGTTTGTCACGATTAAAGGGACGAAAGATGGCTTGAATCTGATTTTAGACGATTCCTGCGCTTTTCGTGATGTTATAAATGAATTAGATGAAAAGCTTTCCGCTCGTCATATCCAGCAAACGGAAGGAAATGTGATCACCGTTACATTGAAACTAGGATATCGTTATTTAACTAGTGATCAAGAAGAAACCCTTCGATCAATGATACAATCAAAGCAGAACCTTGAAGTAGATCGTATTGATTCAAATGTGATTTCACGCGAAGAAGCAGAAGAAGAGCGCAAACGAACTACTGTTACATCCGTAACAAGAACGGTTCGTTCAGGACAGGTTCTTGAAGTGGAGGGTGACCTTCTTTTAATTGGAGATGTGAATCCTGGTGGTACTGTGAAAGCAGCGGGTAATATCTTCATTATGGGATCACTTCGCGGGGTTGCACATGCTGGCGCAAATGGGGACATCAACGCTGTCATTACAGCAGCTGTTATGAAACCTTCACAGCTCAAGGTTGCTGATCTAATCAGTAGACCGCCTGATCAAGCAGGTACTGCAGTTCATGAAGCAGAATGTGCATTCGTCAGAGAAGGTTATTCAGAAATTAGCGTAGATCGTATTCAAGTACTAACTAAAGTTAGACCGAATTTGACAAGGTTGTAGACAGAAAGGGGAATGTTGTGTGGGAGACGCTATCGTAATTACTTCCGGAAAAGGTGGTGTGGGTAAAACCACAACGACAGCAAACATCGGAACAGCTCTTGCACTATCGGGGAAGAAAGTATGTCTGGTGGATACGGATATTGGACTACGAAACCTCGATGTTGTCATGGGACTCGAGAATCGCATCATCTATGACCTCGTCGATGTAGCGGAGGAAAGGTGCCGCCTTCATCAGGCTTTAATTAAAGATAAACGCTTTGAAGCTCTCTATATGCTTCCGGCAGCACAGACGAAGGATAAGTCGGCTGTTCAGCCAGAACAGATGAAGAGAATTATTGATGAATTAAAGCAGGATTATGATTACGTATTAATTGATTGTCCTGCAGGAATTGAACAAGGATTTAAAAATGCAATTGCAGGTGCAGATAAATCGGTTGTGGTTACAACACCTGAAACATCAGCAGTGCGAGATGCAGACCGTATCATTGGTCTTCTTGAGAAAGAAGAAAATATCGAAGCACCAAAGCTTGTCGTCAATCGAATACGAAATCATATGATGGAAAGCGGAGAAATGCTAGACGTTGATGAGATTGTTTCGATCCTTGCTATTGATTTGCTTGGTATCGTAGGAGATGACGATACAGTTATTCGAGCATCAAATAAAGGAGAGCCAATTGCTCTTGATCCAAGCTCTAAAGCCTCCCTTGCTTACCGGAATATTGCACGTAGAATTCTAGGTGAGTCTGTTCCTCTTCTTTCTCTTCAAGAAGAACGAGGCATGTTAACTAAGATGAAAAAGTTTTTTGGAATGCGTTCATAATCTCGGCCAACTGGCCGGGATTTTTTTGTTTATAGCTTTCTTTTTGAATGACTGTTCTCGTTCTTAAAGGCTCTTTTCTAAAAGATTGTTGCTTTTGAAAGAAGTTTTGTATAAAGAACTCCACTTAGCTAATTGGAGCGGAAGGATGCTCGACTCCTGCGGGACAGGTGAGCCCCCCAGGCGCAATGTTTTAGTGCGCCGAGGAGGCTCAAGCGGCCCGCCCCGCGGAAAACGAGCATCCTGGAGCGGAAATCCCTCTCACTCTTATAGCAACAATGTTTACGAAAACAGCATTCTTAAAAGACATAACTCTTCCGGACAAGTCATAAACTGAATACTACTTATAGGAAGGATGGGTGAGCAATGGGGAACGATCTGGATGAGATTCGAAAAAGGCTGAATTCTAGGAAAAAACAGCGCCAGCCTGTACGCTCTGTTGTGCGCAATGATCGAATGAATGACAAAGTTTCATCCTCCTCGTTTCAAGATACGGAGGTAAAAATTCATCCGCTATTTAACAAGCAAAGTTTTATGATTCGTTCGATGATTGCTGCGTGTTTGTTCCTTAGCGCTGGGATTCTATTTAAAGCAGACAGTGAGCGAGTTGCACCAATCCAAGGGTACGTATCAGATTTAATGGTGCAAGATTTTCAGTTCGCAACAGTAAAAGAATGGTATGAAGGGAAATTTGGGAATCCAGTAGCGCTCTTTCCTACTGCTCCAGAATCAGAAACTGCTGGAGAAAAGCCTGTATATGCCCTACCCGCTAGTGGGAAGGTTCTTGAGGATTTTGAGACGACAGGTAAGGGGATCATGGTAGAGACGGTTCTAAGCTCAGAGGTAGAAGCGATTAATGCTGGAGTCGTAACTTATGCAGGTAATAAAGACGGGACTGGTCAAACAGTTGTCGTTCAGCATACCGATGGAAGCGAATCGTGGTATGGCATGTTGGATTCGATCGATGTATCGCTTTATGACTTTGTTCAAACGAAGGACAAACTTGGAAGTGTAACGAATTCTGAAGACGGGGAAACAGGAACTTTCTATTTTGCCATAAAGAAGAACGAAGCCTTTATAGACCCTCTTCAAGTCGTACCGATTGAATAATGCTTCGTCTCATAACAATCCATCCATTGTTCTGGATGACAATAGGACTCTCTCTTCTAACTGGTAGATTCAGAGAGATGTTACTGCTGTTCGCAGTTGTACTTATCCATGAAATGGGCCATGCAACAGCAGCTCGTTATTTCGGGTGGCGAGTTAATGAAATCATTCTGCTGCCTTTTGGTGGTGTTGCAGTTGTTGATGAACACGGCAATCGTCCATTAAAAGAAGAGTTGGTTGTTATTCTAGCAGGACCATTCCAACATATCTGGATGATGGGAGTAGGTACACTTTTTCACTATATGGGGCTATGGCATGAGATGTATGAACTTTTTATGCTCCATAACATGATGGTTCTTCTATTTAATTTATTACCAATATGGCCTCTTGATGGAGGTAAGCTCCTTTTTCTCTTATATACCTCAATTTATCCTTTTAAAGCTGCTCATCGTACAATGATTCGTTCTTCACTGTTTTTTCTTCTACTTCTTATCATATTGACAGCTAGTGCCTTTCCCCTTCATCTAAATTTATGGATGGTTATTATCTTTCTGTGTGTTGCGCATTTCAAAGAGTGGAGACATCATCAGTATATTTATCTCAGGTTTTTGCTTGAACGATATTCCAAGAAGTATAATGGACCGAATCAGGTTCTTTCTGTTATGCCAGATATGAAATTAAATGATGTTTTAGCTACTTTTTCGAGGGGCAAACAATATCAAATTTTTATACAGAATCTGAATGTCGAAACAAATGAACACGTATTGCTTGAAGCGTACTTTAAGAAAAATCAAATCGGATGTGCAGTAGGCTCGTTATTTCGGTAGAATAGAGAAAAACGGGCAAAAGGAGAACGGTTATGCAGTTAATTGTCCTTGAAAAGAAAGAATGGCTTGCAGTCGCGATTGAAATAGATAATGAAATTACGGATATTTGGGTTGAGCCAATAAATGATAATAAACCAGCGCAAGGTGATGTGATCCTTGGAAAAGTTTCTAACGTTTTGGACGGTAAGAGTGCTGCATTCATTTCCCTTGGACGTGGAAAGCCTGGATTACTTAATGGAAGTGAATTAGCGCAAGCTCAATATCGTAAGACAGCCGGAGGAGTGCAACCGGCTGTTTCTGAATGTCTTGAGGAAGGACAGGCTATCCTTGTTCAGGTAAAGTATCCGAGTGTTGACCGAAAAGGACCAATTGTAACAGAACTCGTAACGTTTACGGGAGAGACGCTTGTTTACATGCCTTATGCTGGTTATTCAGCGGTTTCAAAACAGCTTCATCTGAAACGGGAAGAGCTACTAGCCTTTGCCAATACGCATTGTATTGAACAAGAAGGTCTTATTTTTAGGACAAGCGCAGGCTACGTGGATGAAGAGCAATTGTATACTGAGCTTCAACATCATCGAAAAGAATGGCAATGTCTTGTGGAGAAAGCGTCTACCAAACGAGCTCCATTCACAATCAAGAAAGCAAAAGGTTTAAGTGAACAAGTTAGCAAGGTCTTTCCTTTGCAGCGTGTCACAGGTATTGTTTCCAATTCCGCTTCTTCTATTGAAGAATTCCTGCCTTATCTAAAAAGTAATGTGCAAGTATCCATAGCTCCACATCAACAGAAGAAAGTAAGCAAACTTGAAGAGACAATAGCAAGTATGGAGAAAACCATTAAGATCGGGAAAGCGAACCTACATATTGAAGAAACAAATGCTGTAACTGCTATTGATGTGGATACAGGCGGAGCAAAATACGGAACGAAGAGTCAAACACACTATGAAGTGAATGTCTTAGCTATTGAAGAAATCACAAGGCAGTTAAGACTGCGAAACATTAGTGGCCTAATTGTCGTAGACTTTCTTCGAGTGGATGAACAAGACCAACGTAAGCTACTTAGTTTACTCAAGAGCAAGGAAAAAGAAGATCCTCGTCTAAAAGTAGGGGGCTTTACTAAGCTCGGTCTTTTTGAAATGCAGCGGAAAAAGGCCGGACTACCGCTAAGTGCTCTGGTATAAAAACAGTGATAAGAAGTAATATATATTACATTGACACGATAATTTTAGCTGTGGTATGATTTAGTGGTTAGTTCGTTTGGAAGCACCCAAAGAGCTACAACCGCTCAAAAACAGGTTTTTAAGCTAGTCACTAGCACCTGCAATGGCGAGTCTTAGTATTAGAGGAGGTGCACGTATGTACGCAATTATTGAAACTGGTGGTAAACAAATCAAGGTTACTGAAGGTCAAGAAATCTACATCGAGCTTCTTAACACTGAAGCTGGTGAAACGGTTACTTTTGACCGTGTGCTAATGGTAGGTGGAGATGACATTAAAGTTGGTTCTCCAATGCTAGATGGCGCTACTGTAACTGGTAAAGTTGACAAGCACGGTAAAGGTAAGAAAATCACGGTTTACAAATATAAGCCTAAGAAAAACTACCGTCGTAAGCAAGGACACCGTCAACCTTACACTAAAGTAGTTATCGACAAAATTAACGCTTAAGGATAACAACGATGATACGTTTCAACTTGAAGCGCGATTCTGACAATCGCATTATTTCCTTTTCTCTATCTGGACACGCTGAGTCTGGCCCGTATGGGTATGACTTAGTATGCGCAGGTGTTTCTGCCGTGTCGATTGGGACTGTGAACGCGATTGAATCCCTTTGCGATGTACATCTAATAGTTGACATGGAGGATGAAGGTGGCTATCTCAGCTGTACCGTTCCAGCTCGTCTGGATCAGCGTACGGATGAGAATATCCAGCTTCTCCTTCAAGGAATGGAAGTTTCCATTTCAGCAATTGCCGAAGAATATGGCAAGCATATCCAAATTACTCACACATAGGAGGTGGGACAATATGTTGAAAATGAATCTACAGTTTTTCGCATCGAAAAAGGGTGTAGGTAGTACAAAAAACGGCCGTGATTCAATCTCCAAGCGTCTTGGCGCGAAGAGCGCAGACGGCGAGTTCGTATCCGGCGGTTCGATTCTTTTCCGTCAACGCGGAACTAAGATCTACCCTGGAGCAAACGTTGGCCGCGGTGGAGACGACACTCTATATGCAAAAATCGATGGCGTCGTTAAATTCGAGCGTCTTGGACGTGACCGTAAACAAGTAAGTGTATATCCAGTTGCCAAAGAAGCATAAGCAGCTTAAGAAAAACTCTAACCGAACGGTTAGAGTTTTTTGATATAATGGATTTTATTGAATAAACAAATGACGATGCACAAATAATTCGCATAAGATTGTTTTCTTTTAGGGGAAGTAACATACGGAATATATATATTGTTATAATGAAGGAAATGGTTAAAGCATTGGGAGTGCAATTATGTCTAAAAAGTGGAATACCTTTGACGTTCTGCGCCATTCTCGTCATGATTGGTTAAATCGTTTGCAGTTGATCAAAGGCAACCTTGCACTGGATCACGTAGACAGGGCAAAGGAAATTATTGAAGAAATTATTATTCAGTCGAGACAGGAAGCAAAATTATCGAATTTAAATGCTCCGAAACTTGCAGAATATATATTAACGTTTAACTGGTGTAACCATTTATTTCAGTTGGATTTTGAAGTGATCGGGGACGAGTATGATATTTCCACTTATGAAGCTGATTTAGTTGAGTTGCTAACGCAATGTACAAAAGTGCTTGATTCAATGGTAGAAATACCTTCAGATCATCACTTACTATTGACGCTTCAGTTGTACCATGAAGAAATTCATCTTGTTTTTGATTTTCAAGGTGAAGTTTCCGATCAAAACAAGCTCAAGCTGGCGTTCGAAAATCCTGATGTGAAAAGCGCTAAATTGATTGAATTAGAGCAAAATAATCAGGAGCTAGTTAGCACGTTTTTGATTAAATGAGGTGAAAGAATGTTTGTAGATCAGGTCAAAGTATTTGTAAAAGCAGGCGATGGCGGTAATGGTATGGTTGCATTCCGTCGTGAGAAGTATGTACCGGATGGTGGCCCAGCAGGTGGAGACGGAGGAAAAGGCGCAAGCGTCATTTTCGAAGTAGAAGAAGGTCTTCGTACGCTGATGGACTTCCGTTACAATCGTCATTTCAAAGCCAAAACGGGTGAGCATGGTCGCTCGAAGAATCAGCATGGTCGTAATGCAGAGGATATGGTTGTTAAGGTTCCACCTGGTACAATTGTTTCCAATGCAGAATCTGGAGAAGTGATTGCTGACTTAACTGAGCATGGTCAGAGAGCTACTGTAGCACGCGGTGGTCGCGGTGGTCGAGGAAACTCTCGTTTTGCATCACCATCAAACCCCGCTCCGGAGCTTTCTGAGAATGGAGAGCCAGGAGAAGAGAAAGATGTTACGCTCGAACTTAAAGTTCTTGCTGACGTTGGCCTAGTTGGATTCCCTAGTGTAGGTAAATCAACGCTTCTTTCTGTTGTATCTGCAGCTAAGCCCAAGATCGCAGCGTATCACTTTACAACAATTGCACCCAATTTAGGTGTGGTTGACACGAAAGATAATCGTAGCTTCGTGATGGCGGATCTTCCAGGACTAATTGAAGGCGCACACGAGGGTGTGGGACTTGGACATCAGTTCCTTCGCCATATCGAGCGTACACGTGTTATCGTACACGTTATTGATATGTCTGGGATGGAAGGGCGTGACCCTTACGAGGACTATCTAAAAATCAATGATGAGTTAAAGCAGTATAAAATGCGTCTGATGGAGCGTCCACAGATTATTGTTGCAAATAAAATGGACCTTCCAGATTCAGAGGAGAACCTTGAAATCTTTAGAGAAAAACTCGAAGATGATTTCCCGATTTATCCGATATCTGCTGTAACACGACAAGGTGTACAGGAAGTCTTGTTTGAAATTGCAGACAAGCTTGAAACAACGCCTGAATTCCCTCTTGATGAAGATAAAGAAGAGGAAACACGTGTGATGTATCGTCATGAAAAAGGTGCACCAGAATTCTTTGTGACGCGTGACAGTGATGGAACATTTGTTGTCAATGGACCTCGAATTGAAAAGCTATTCAAGATGACAGACTTTAACCGAGAAGACAACGTCAAAAGATTCGCGCAACAAATGCGTAGCTTAGGAATTGATGATGCGCTAAGAGAGCGTGGAGCTGAAGATGGAGACGCGGTTCGGATTCTGGAGTTCGAATTTGAGTTCGTAGACTGATGAACGGAGAAGACTGTCCTTAAGAAAGGGCGGTCTTTTTTGTCATTACATACAGTGAAGGACGAAATCCATCCTAAATTAAATGGCCATTAGCTGGCCACGATAGAGGTGAGGGGAAGAATGAGCAATGAAGACAAGAATTTCTATCTCGTTCGCGAAGATGTATTATCTGACTCAATGTTGAAAACCCTTGAGGCTAAGCTACTGCTTGAGAGTGGAACGGTTGAGTCGGTCCGAGAAGCGATTGATCAGGTTGGGGTCAGTCGAAGTGCATTTTACAAATACCGTGATACCATTCTGCCGTTCCATACAATGATTATTGAACAGATTGTAACACTCTCAGTTCATCTAGAAGATCGTTCTGGAGCACTTTCGAGGGTGCTTAGCACGGTGGCTTCTCTCGGTTGCAACTTACTCACAATCAACCAGACGATTCCCCTCCAGGGCTATGCGACGGTTATTTTAACAATGGAAATTGGCGAATCAAACCTTAAACTAAGCAGTTTACTTGAGAAAATAAAAGAAATTGAAGCAGTGAACAATGCTGAAATTATCGGATCGGGAGCATAGGGGGAGAAGATGGATACTCACAAAAAGATAGGATTTCTAGGACCTGAAGGAACATTCACAGAAATTGCTACAAAGACGCTTTTTCAAGAGGAGGAGCGAATCCCTTTTCCAACAATTCGCGCTTGCCTGGAAGCTGTAGAAAATGGGAAAGTTGATTATGGTGTAGTTCCACTAGAGAATACCATTGAAGGCTCGGTTAACATGACGCTTGATCTTCTCTCCCACCAAGTATCGCTTCCGATCGTTGGAGAGCTTGTTTTGCCAATTCGACAGCACCTATTAATTCATCCCGAACAGAGTGACTGGAGACGAGTGAAACGTGTACTGTCACATCCTCATGCCATTGCACAATGTCACGTATTTCTTCAGAAGGAGCTATCGAAAGCTGAACTTAGCAATGCTGCGTCGACAAGTGCAGCTGCTGAATATGTTCAAAATGATGGGAATATAGAGCAAGCTGCGATAGGCAATGAGCTTGCAGCTGAGAAATACGGATTAACGATTGCAAAGTCTAACATTCACGATACGGAAGATAACGATACGCGCTTTCTCGTTCTACATAGAACACCACAAGCTCTTCCGCGTACACCGTTATTTAGAGAAGACCGTGTCACGTACAAAATTATCCTTCCATCAGACTATCCAGGTGCTCTTCATCAAGTATTAGCGGCATTTGCTTGGCGAAACCTTAACTTAACGAAAATTGAGTCAAGGCCGATGAAGACTGGTCTTGGGAATTATTTCTTTATTATTGATGTTGAAAGGCCGAACAGTGACGTTCTTCTGAAAGGCGTTATGGAGGAAATACAAGCCCTTGGAATTGGTATTTCTGTGCTTGGTGAGTATCCGTGTTTTGTTGTTAATGGACAGGCTTAGCAATAATTGCAGTTAGCTATAGTTTGGTAGTAGACATAAGTAAGAACGGCGGATGATTCCGCCGTTCTTTTTTCTAGTCTTGTTCTAAAAGAAACCCTTGTTCTTTTAATGCTCGACAAACGGCATCAAGCTGTGATTGGGAGCTCGCTTCAATGGTGTGCAGATGTACACCTGATGTGAGCTCGGAGAGGAGCGATGCATTTGTTACAGAAAGCTTTGCAAGAAATTGATCAGCTTCAAGGCGATTACTTACGAAAAGGGAAGCAGTAAGGTCTCCGTAGAGGGGATGCTCAACTGTAACACCTTTAACAGTTCCGCCGTTATCTACGATTGTATAAAGTTCATTTTTGGTGTCATCTGGTGAGTGCTGACAGGCGATAACCTGTTCTAATCGTGATTCTTTTCTCTCTGCATCAAATATAATATACCCCTGTGAGGTAGCAATAATCGGTTCATTTCTTGCTTTTAATAATGAAATATCCTGGACAATAACCTGTCGACTTACGTTTGTTCGCTTGGATAAATCACTTCCGGTTAATGGTTTATCGCTCTCTTTTAACCATTGTAAGATGAGTAGCCTCCTGTTTTCTCCAAGGATTTTTGCTCCTTCTTGTCCCATTCTACAGAACCCCTTTCCTTTGCCACATGTGTATTCCTATTATATCTTTGTTGCGGAACAGCGTGTAAGGATTTCTTGAAAAACGTCCGCAGTTTTTTTAAGATCCTCCTCAGTCGTTTCTCTTCCAAAACTAATTCTAATCAGCTCACGTGCTTCATCCTCATTGCGTCCCATAGAGAGAAGCGTCTTCGATGGTTTTTGTTGCCCAACTGAGCAGGCAGAGCCAGTAGATACCGCAATACCCTTTCGATTGAATTCAAGCATAGCATATTGTCCTTCGAGTCCTTTAATACGAAGACCGATAATATTGGCTAATCCCGGCTGCTCCTGGCCTTCGATTACAATATTCGGATGAACGATTCTATTGAGGAGGTAGGATCGTAAGTTTTGTAGCCTTTTTTGTTCAGGTTCCATTCGTTCGAATGTTTCTTCTACAGCTGCGGTGAAAGAGCAAATGCCTGGGACGTTAACTGTTCCAGGTCTAAATCCTTTCTCGTGGACAGTTCCAGGGATTAAGGGATTCCATGGAACGGAGGGATTGATGTAACAGGCACCGACTCCTTTTGGCCCATGAAGCTTGTGAGAGGAAATAGATAGTGCAGATATGTTCAATTTTTGCACATCTATAGGCATTTTCCCAAAAGTTTGAACGGCATCAGTATGAAAAAGGATGTTGCGTCTGTAAAGTTCTCTCCCAATCTCTTCAATAGGCTGAGTTGTTCCGGTTTCACTGTTTCCGCTTGCAATAGAAACGAGAATGGTATCTTCTGAGATGACTTCTAACAACTGCTCAACTTCAATTTTGCCTTCATGATTGTATGTAAGGTAGCTTACTCGATACCCTTCTTCTTCTAGTTTTGCAAAAGTGTGAAGAACAGATGAGTGCTCTCCTTGTGTAGTAATGAGATGTCCTCTTGGATAACGTTTGATGAGGCTTGTAAGTGTTAGAATATTTGCCTCCGTACCACCAGAAGTGAAGTATACACCTGATGGATCTCCATTTAAATGTGTTGAAATAGTAGTGCGTGCTAATTCAAGGAGCTGAGAGGCGTTGGTACCTGAATCATGTGAACTTTGTGTGTTGCCGAAGTATTCTTTAGCTGCTTTTGTATAAGTCAAAATCGCTCGATCTGACATAGGGGTAGAAGCCGCATAGTCTAAATAAATCATTTTGATCTCCTCATTAATTTTCAGTCTTGTTATTTATTTAAATATATGTAAATATAGGTGTCAAGACACATGTTAAGTTAAGACTAGTTATTTTAATATCGTGAAGTGAGAGAAGGGATTTCGTGGATACTGAAGTACTTGTGATTGGAAGTGGTTTAGCAGGGCTGATGGCTGCAGATCTTCTTTCGACGGAAAAGAATGTGACTATTATCACAAAGTCTGAACTTGGTCAAAGCAATTCGCTCTTAGCTCAAGGTGGAATCGCAGCTGTTACAACAGCGGATGATAGCTGGACAAATCATTTCTTCGATACCATTCGCGCAGGGGTTTTTCATAATAATGAGGAACTAACTGAACTGCTCGTTCGACAGGGACCGAAACAAATACAACAGCTAACCCAGATGGGCGTTCAATTCGATGCAAATCCTAATGGTCAATATGAAAGAGGCATGGAAGGAGCTCATAGTGTATCGCGCATTCTTCATTCAGGTGGTGACGCGACTGGTAAGGAGTTAGTTAACACCTTAATTAGTCGTGTGAAAGAGCGCTGTACGATACTAGAGAATCATCTAGCGATTGATTTACTCATAATGGAAGAGGAATGTTATGGCGCACTCGTTATGAATGATATAGGTGAGACGGTTACGATTTCAGCGACTTATACGATTTTAGCTACTGGTGGAGCAGGTCAGCTCTACTCCGTTACGTCTAATGATATTTCCGTTACAGGTGATGGTATTGCGATCGCTTACCGGGCTGGAGCTATCTTGTCTGATCTTGAATTTATGCAGTTCCATCCAACAATGTTTGCGGGTGAGGGTTCACAACCTTTTCTTATTTCTGAGGCAGTACGAGGAGAAGGTGCCATTCTTCTAACACGTGACGGAAAACGTCTAATGGAAGGAATTCACGATCAGCTAGACCTTGCACCACGTGACGTTGTGGCGAGAACAATTGCCAAGCAAGAATCAGAAGTTTATCTCGACATCTCAATGATCAAACATTTCAATGAGCGATTTCCAACAATCGCTACGCTATGTGAACAGAACGAGGTACCGCTTGGGAGGATTCCAGTAAAAGCAGGTGCGCATTTTCTAATGGGCGGCGTCGCGACAGACCGCTATGGTAGAACATCAATTCCTGGGTTGTTTGCTCTTGGTGAAGTGGCAAATACAGGTGTACATGGTGCGAACAGACTGGCCAGTAACTCACTTTTAGAAGGAGTTGTGTTTGCAAATGAGTCTGCAAATTGGATTCTGCAAGGTGATCCGAAGTTTAAAACGTACTTCAAAATAGACAAGAAGTTGAATGTGTCCGAGAACAGGCTATTAATCAATCGTTTACGAGAAGTAATGGATGGTCTAGTCGGCATTAGTCGATCGAATGAGGGTTTGACAACAGCTATTCGGCAGCTTGAGTGGCATGGAAAGTTCGTAGAAGCGTGTACGAAAGAAGAAATAGTGCACCATAACATGTTACAAACGAGCTGGCTTATGGCGACTTCGGCATTGATGCGTACAGAAAGTAGAGGGGGGCATTATCGAGAGGATTACCCTTATCAAAAACAAAGTTTTAAGCAAAAACGGATAACCAGGAGGATAACACAGGATGATTGGGTTGAAACTCAAGAACGATCTCGAGCAATTTCTCATTGAAGATATTGGTAGTGCTGATTTGTCTAGTGAGTTATTATTTCATGCAGAAGACTACGGAGAAGCGGTTTTCATTGTGAAGGAAGATGGCGTTTTCTGTGGCAAAGAAGTAATTGAAGTAGGTTTCAATCTAATCGACAAAGATCTTCTTGTAGACGTTTATGTTGAGGATGGAGATGCCGTTCTTCAAGGAGATGTAATCTCAAAAGTAAAAGGTCGCGTTCGCGCTATTTTGACTGGGGAACGAGTGATTTTAAACATGATTCAGCGAATGAGTGGGATCTCAACAATGACTGCACAATCTGTTGAGATTCTAAACAGCTCTCAAACTAGAATTAGTGATACGAGGAAGACCACTCCTGGTCTTCGTATGTATGAGAAGTATGCTGTACGTTGCGGTGGTGGATATAATCATCGTATCACTCTTGATGGGGGCGTCATGTTAAAAGACAATCATATTGCTCAATTTGGAAGTATTGAACGAGCGGTTGAACACGTCAGAAAACGTATAGGACATATGACAAAAGTTGAAGTGGAAACGAATTCCGAGATGGAAGTAAGGGAAGCGGTAAGAGCTTGTGCAGATATTATCATGTTTGATAATTGCACACCATTAGAAGCAGCTAGCTATCGTAGTTTAGTGCCTGACAACATCATTACAGAAGTATCTGGAGGTATTTCACTTCAGAATTTGGCTTCTTTCGCTGAAACAGGAGTGGATTACATTTCACTTGGTTGTTTAACCCATTCTGTTAAAAGTCTTGATATAAGTGTACGGATGAAGGGAGTAGGAGAATGAGTATTTTAGATGCCTTAACTGTTACAAATGGTTTACCTGCTCATTATAAAAATTTAAATGAAGAGGAAATGGTTAAAAGAATTACTGCAATTAAAAACGAAATGGGAGACAGGTTGTATCTTCCTGCTCATCACTATCAAAAAGACGAAGTTGTACAATTTGCTGATGATACCGGTGATTCTCTCCAGCTCGCACAATTAGCTGCGCTAAATAAACAAGCAGAGGTTATTGTGTTTTGCGGTGTACATTTTATGGCTGAAACAGCAGATATTCTGACGGAAGACGATCAGGTCGTTATTTTACCAGATATGCGAGCAGGCTGTTCAATGGCTGATATGGCAAATATTCATCAAACAGAACGTGCATGGAATGAACTCATTAGCTTCTTTGGTGATACGATTCTTCCCCTTACTTATGTCAATTCAACAGCAGCGATTAAGGCATTTGTAGGTAAGTACGGAGGAGCTACGGTCACCTCCTCAAATGCAATGGAGCTAGTAGAATGGGCATTTACAAATAAAGAGCGTATTCTCTTTTTACCCGATCAACACTTGGGGCGAAATACGGCGTACGAACTTGGTGTTCCACTTCAAGCCATGGCGATTTGGAATCCCATTACTGATACCCTTGAATATGAAGGGAATTATGATGACGTAAAAGTCATTCTATGGAAGGGACATTGCTCTGTACACGAAAAATTCACTTTGCAAAATATTGAGGATATACGAGATAAGTTTAATGATGTCAACGTCATTGTACATCCTGAATGTAGTTTTGAAGTGGTAGAAGCCTCTGATTATTCAGGATCAACAAAAATGATTATCGAAACCATTGAACAAGCGGAAAGTGGTTCGAAATGGGCAATAGGAACGGAAATGAATTTAGTGAACCGTATTATTCAGCAGCACCCTGATAAAACGATCGTTTCGTTAAATCCTAATATGTGCCCGTGTCTTACAATGAATCGAATTGATCTACCTCACTTATTATGGGCGCTTGAAGAGGTTTTTCATGGAAAACAAACAAATCGTATAGTGGTTGACCCTGAAACATCTTTATTTGCATCTAAAGCATTGGAGCGAATGCTACATAGAGTTTAACGAATTAAGAATCAGACAGGCTGTCTGATTCTTTTTTCTGTTTTATCGCAAGGACGGCATACATAGGTAGTGAATTTCCTGCATATTAATGTGATGATATTTGCCTTTAAAAAAGGTAGCAATCTGCCCAGTCACGCATACACTGTACTGAATTTCATTGTACTGATATTGTACAGGAGGGAGTTTTTTAGCTTGAAAATACATGTCGTTCAAAAAGGCGATACTTTATGGAAAATCGCTAAAAAATATGGTGTGGATTTTGAACAACTGAAAGCTGTTAATACGCAGCTTAAAAACCCAGATATGATTATGCCAGGAATGAAAGTGAAAATTCCTTCAGGCGGTGTGCCTGTTAAAAAGAAAGAAATGCAGATCAAAGAAATGAAAAAGGAAATGCCTAAGAAAAAAGAATCGCCTATGATGAAACCGAAAGAGAAGCCGTCAATTAATATGCCTATTAATAATGAATTAAATATGGGTTTAAACATGAACATAATGCCTAAAGAAGAAAAACCAAAAAAAGTTAAACCGAAATCAGTGGAAAAGAAAACAAAGCCTGTAGAAAAGAAAGCTGAAGCGCAAAAACCTGCACAAAAGAAACCAGTTGAAAAAGCAAAGGGCAAGGCAGAGAACTTATTTTATCCAATGAATGATGAGGATGTGCTAAGCGAATTTGAATCCTCTTCAATGCAAATGCCTCCTCCACCATCTATGCCGATGAATCAAGGATATCCAGGACCTGTAGGTGGTGTTCAAGGGTATGCGAATAAAGGAAACAACAATGGGTACCCTGGTTATCCGAATTCAGTTGGGGGAGCTCATATGGGTAACCCAAATAATCAGAACGTAGCTGGTGCTTACGGGGACTATGGTAACAAAGGTCAATACCCTGGCTACCCAGGGTCTGTAGCGGGAGCACAAGATTATGGTAATGGCTATCCAAATCAGAATGTAGCAGGAGCTCATCAAGGTTATGGAAACAAAGGAAATAATGGTTATCCCGGATCCGTAGCAGGAGCAGAGATGAACCAGTATGGTCAAAAAGGGGAAGAGAGCTCAGATGTAGCGGGAGCAAGTTCTGGAAACCAAGGCTATGGCGGAATGCCTGGTTACCCAGGCTCTGTAGCGGGAGCACAAGATTATGGTAACGGCTATCCAAATCAGAATGTAGCCGGCGCTTATCAGGGTTATGGAAACAAAGGAAATAATGGTTACCCTGGATCCGTAGCAGGAGCAAGTTCTGGAAACCAGGGCTATGGCGGAATGCCTGGTTACCCAGGCTCTGTAGCGGGTGCGCAGGATTATGGTAACGGCTATCCAAATCAGAATATAGCAGGAGCACATCAAGGTTATGGAAACAAAGGAAATAATGGTTACCCTGGATCCGTAGCAGGAGCAGAGATGAACCAGTATGGTCAAAAAGGAGAAGAGAGCTCAGATGTAGCGGGAGCAAGTACTGGAAACTATGGGTATGGTGGAATGCCTGGTTACCCAGGCTCTGTAGCAGGTGCTCAAGATTATGGTAACGGCTATCCAAATCAGAATGTAGCCGGCGCTTATCAGGGTTATGGAAACAAAGGCAATAATGGTTACCCTGGATCCGTAGCAGGAGCAGGGATGAACCAGTATGGTCAAAAAGGGGAAGAGAGCTCAGATGTAGCAGGAGCAAGTACTGGAAACCTGGGGTATGGTGGAATGCCTGGCTATCCAGGATCTGTAGCAGGTGCGCAGGATTATGGCAACGGCTCTTCAAATCAGAATGTAGCCGGCGCTTATCAGGGGTATGGAAACAAAGGCAACAATGGTTACCCTGGATCTGTAGCAGGGGCAGAGATGAACCAGTATGGTCAAAAAGGGGAAGAGAGCTCGGATGTAGCAGGAGCAAGTACTGGTAATAAAGGCTATGGCGGAATGCCTGGTTATCCAGGGTCTGTAGCTGGAGTGCAGGATTATGGTAATGGTTATCCGAATCAGAATGTTGCAGGAGCTTCGGGAGGCTACCCTCAGCAGATGAATATGGGCTATCCGGGAAATGTAGCAGGTGCATCTATGAATGGTCATGGTAATCCAGGCTATCCAGGAAATGTCGCCGGAATGCAATCACCGTATGCCCATAAGGGTAACGAGGAATACCCAGAAGCTATAATGGGTGCATATGGGAACAGTCCGAATCAAAATGTAGGCGGTATGATGTCGCCATATCCGAACCAACCGATGGTTTCACCGTATCATCAACAAGACTGCGGATGTGGTGGAAACCAGGTATCCCCTTATCAACAAATGCCTCAATACGCTAACCCAGGTTATGTACAGGGAGCAAATAAAGCGCCTATGATGGATTACATGGGCATGGAAAGCAGCTATGCAGAATCACGTTAGAACAGAACTGGACGGTATCCTGAACGGGATCCGTCCTTTTTTCCATCAAATAAATGTCATCAAGCCCTTAGTATGCGAAGGGACTAACTTGATTGGGTGTAAAGTCATTTTAAAAGGTGCTCTTAATCGAGATGTACTCGTCAAACAGGTCTATCTATCTAAGTGTTGTCCAGCCTCATTCGTATCGTTTATCCCATTTCTCGATGGTGAATGGGTAAAGGAAAGTAATGGTGTTTACTGGGCTTGTATGGAATTTATACCAGGAAGAAGTCTCCTTTATTCAATTAAAGAAGAACGTCAGCTGGCAAGTGAAAAAGTTGCTCAGTTCCATCAGGAAGCAACTGGGCATAAATTCCGTAACATACCTATAATTTCACTTAAGCAAAAATGGACGACCCGTTTTTTTCGCTTTACCAACTCTGTGCAACCAGATTTATTTTCTGCAGAACAAAATTTACTTATTCAACGGTATATCAAAATTGGTCAAGATGTTCTTTCGGAAATGAATGTGGATGACCTTGAAAAGGATGCTTTTCACAGGGGATACATTGTTCATGGTGATCCTGCACATCATAATTTTATCTTCAATCAACATAGCCTTTTTTTAATTGATGGTGATCTAGCTGTTTATGCACCTAAGGAATACGATTATATACAACTGATCAACAGGATGCTTCCTTTTTGTAACTGGTCGCTTGAGGAATGGGGGAACTATAGAATCCCTGCTTTAAATAGTTGCCTAACGAATTCCTCCCTTCGTAGGTTACTTGCCTACCCAGCTGACTTTTATCGTGAGTGGTTAATGGAACCTAGTGGAAGAAAAGAATTGTTGATTAAAACGGCTCAACAAGACGGCGATAGAACTGCCTTTATGAACTTAGTTCTTAAATAGGTACCAGCGTTACCTAGATATAACAGATTAAAACAGACGACCTCCTGACATTCTAATGGTGAAAGGAGGTTTTCAAATATGAAAAAATCAATTCTAACGCTTTCGACGATGATGCTTGCGGGTGGTCTAATCGGATGTACTGCAGACAATGAAGCAATGGATACGCGTTACAATGATTCCAGTCGTCCAATCGGCTATTACACGAGTGAAGATAATAATGGTGACTACCGTGAAGGTGCAGTTACCGATATGATTGATCGTGACTATAATAATGGGGTAAAAGCTCCAGATAAAAAGCAGATGGATCGACGTAACGGAATGAATGGTCCAGGGTATATGAGAACAGATGACAACTATTCTGGGTATGATAATGAGCTGTCGACTAGACTTTCAAAGCGTATTGAAAAGCTGAAGAACGTCGAGGATGCACGTGTTATTGTTTACGGCGACCAAATTATGATTGCTGTTGATACGAATGATCGAAACGATGCTGACGTTAAAGACAGCGTTCGTAGCGAAGTTGCAAAAGTGACAAAGCAGAAAAACATTACCATTTCTACTGATGAAGATGTTTTTGGACGTATGGGTGATGTGAACAATCGTCTTGAAGATGGAGATGCTTTCAAAGAAGTTCAGTCTGATGTTAATGCGATTCTAGATGACGTAGGCAATGCTGCGAAGCGTCCATTTGAAAACAACAAATAGCTTCTCACAAAAAGCAGGCGCATGCCTGCTTTTCTACATATGCATGACTCTTTTCTGCCTCTCATTCCCTATGCTATAGTTGGAAAATGAGATAAGTGGAAAGGAGACATTTGAGATGGCAGGACATTCAAAATGGAAAAATATTCAGCGTAGGAAAAACGCACAGGATGCGAAGCGCGGAAAAGTATTTATGAAGTTAGCGAAAGAAATTTTTGTTGCTGCGAAAAGTGGAGGAGGCGATCCGGAAACAAATCCTTCACTAAGATTAGCTGTGGACAAGGCTAAGTCGGCAAATATGCCAAATGAGAATATTGAACGTGCCATTAAGAAGGCGACAGGGGACCTTGATGGCGTTCAATATGAAAACGTCACTTATGAAGGCTATGGTCCTGGTGGAGCGGCTGTTATGGTGAATCTTCTCACAGATAGCAAAAATCGTGCGGCTGCAGATGTTCGCCATGCGTTTAGTAAAAATAAAGGCAACATGGGCGAAAATGGCTGTGTGTCATTTATGTTTAATCGTAGGGGATCGCTCGTAATTGATCGCTCAGAAATAAACCTAAACGAAGAAGAGCTAATGCTTCAAGTAATTGAAGCGGGAGCTGAAGAGATGGAGACGCATGAAGAATCTTTTGAGATTTATACTGACCCGCAAGAATTCCAAAATGTAAAAGATCAATTGGAGGAAAGCGATATTCATTTTGCTTCCGCTGAAGTTACGATGATACCAGAAACGTATACACATTTAGAAGAGCAAGATAGCCTCAATATGCTCAAGCTTCTGGATATGCTTGAAGATAATGATGATGTCCAAGATGTATTCCATAATGCAGATATTGATGACGACGTGTATAACCAGATGTAACATTGTTTTAGTTTCTATGCATAGTTTGCTTTAGTATGGGGACGCTAACGAAATGAACTTCTTTATAATGGAAGAAAGGTGATTGAAGCGATATGAAAAACCTTTATCCGATTATTTGGTTAGTGCTTCTCATGACCATCGGCGGAACTTCGGTGTTAGCCAATGAAGAAAATGGTACTGGTCCAAAAAACAGCAAAGCTCCTTTACAGCATGAAGTGAACGGGCCACTTGAGGTTGAAGTCATTCTTCGGACAAATTATGCGGATGGGGTTTCAACTAAGCAGACTGTTAATGAAACAATATGGGCAATGGAAGATTTCTGGAATGAATATGCTGACTGGCAGCTTGTTAATCAAGAAGAGGGACGCATGATTTTTGAGCGAAACATTGAAGATATTTCTCCTGCGAGTAAAGAAAGTGGCCACTTCGGCTTAACAGAAGATGGTATTCTCTCTATTTTTGATGGTAGTCCAGCTGATGAAAAAGTTATCCAAACGTTTTTTCAAATCGATGTTGGCAAACTCGAAAGCTCAAGACGTGAACAGTTGATGGATGGAATACCAGTGGAATCATGGTATCAATTTGAAAGTATGCTACAAACATTCTATAAGGTTAAAACAGCGAAACCTGTCCAATGAGGACAGGTTTTTGTTGTTAAGGACTACATCGACGGTCACTTCACCATCCAACCCGAACACAAAAAGCGTGTTCGTTTTGGATGGTTCCAGTGCCTTTCGGGTCTAACCGGTCGCTTCCGCTTTTCTGATCCAGCTGCAACGACCAGATCCTCGAACGCTTCACCTTTCGACCTGAACACAAAGAGCGTGTTCATTTCGAAAGGCTCCAGCGTTTTTTGGACCCAAACGGTCGCTTCCGCTTTTCTTTCATAGTGTGGTAGAATGGAGAGATAGAAATACACGTTCGTATGTATGTAGGGGAGAGAGAGCTTTGATTGAATATATTAAAGGCACGGTTGAATATATTGATACGGAGTATATTGTAGTAGAGTCGAATGCTATTGGCTATAAAATATATTGTGGTAATCCTTTTGAGTTTCAAAAGTATCGAAATCAGTCGATACAAATTTTTACTCATCACTACGTAAGAGAAGATTTAATTGCGCTCTACGGGTTTCCTACTCGAGAAGAGCGACTATTATTTGAAAAGCTGTTGAATGTATCAGGGATAGGTCCAAAAGGGGCTGTCGCTATTCTTGCTACCGGAGAACCTAATAAAGTTGTAAATGCTATTGAGATGGAAGACGAGAAGTTTCTTACAAAGTTTCCTGGAGTAGGTAAGAAAACAGCAAGACAGATCATTCTTGATTTAAAAGGAAAGTTAAAAGGATTTGGCGAACCAACAGAAGGACTCTTTGCTGTAGAAGAAAGTCCTAAAGAGGGTTCTCATGAACTTGATGAAGCGATGGAAGCACTTAAAGCGCTCGGGTATGCTGAACGCGAGATTAAGAAAATTAAACCAAAGCTAGATGGTGAAGTTTTAACAACAGATCAATACATTAAAAAGGCACTTCAGCTTATGCTGAAGCAATAGGGAGGGAGTAGAGTGGAAGATCGAATTCTATCAGGAGAGCAGGTCGGTGATGACTCATCCGTAGAATATAGCCTCCGTCCTCAGCGTTTAAGTCAGTACATCGGACAAGAAAAGGTGAAACGTAACCTTGAAGTGTTTATTGAAGCAGCAAGAATGCGAAATGAGCCGCTAGATCATGTGCTTCTTTATGGACCACCAGGTCTCGGGAAAACAACACTTTCTGCCATTATTGCAAATGAGATGGAAGTAAACTTAAGAACAACATCAGGACCAGCTATTGAACGCCCAGGGGATCTTGCGGCGATTTTAACTGCGCTTGAGCCTGGAGATGTTCTATTTATTGATGAAATCCATCGTTTACCTAGAAGTGTTGAGGAAGTGCTGTATCCGGCGATGGAAGATTATTGTCTAGATATTGTAATTGGTAAAGGTGAGACAGCACGGTCGGTGCGTCTGGATCTACCGCCATTTACCCTTGTAGGGGCGACAACTAGAGCAGGTCTTTTAACAGCTCCTTTAAGAGATCGATTTGGCGTATTAAGTCGCCTTGAATATTATCTTGAAGATGAGCTTCAAACAATCGTTATGCGAACAGCAGACATTTTTGAAGTTGAGATGGAAGATTCAGCTGCAGTTGAGCTTGCACGTAGATCACGCGGAACCCCACGTATCGCCAACCGATTGCTTAAACGAGTGCGAGATTTTGCTCAAGTTAAAGGCGACGGCGTTATTTCTCAAAGCCTTGCTTCTCAGGCTCTTGAAATGATGCAGGTCGATCCGCTTGGACTTGACCATATTGATCATAAGCTTTTACTAGCTATAATTGAGAAGTTTCGTGGTGGACCTGTTGGCCTTGATACCATTGCAGCTACGATTGGGGAAGAAAGCCATACGATTGAAGATGTATACGAGCCGTACCTTCTCCAAATAGGGTTCTTACAGCGAACACCTCGAGGTAGAATGGTAACGCATCAGGTTTATCATCATTTTGATATGGAGGTACCTGAATAGTTATGTCTAAACTATTTATTGTCCTAGGGATTTCTTTTCTATTGATCGGAGTACTCTGGTCTTTTATCGGTAAATTACCTGGTGACATTGTTATTAGGAAAGGAAACACAACTTTCTTTTTCCCGATCGTAACGTCAATTGTCGTAAGTATTGTTCTTACATTAATTTTCTTCATCATCGGTAAGTTTCGATAAGAGATGTTTTGAACACGATTGTTGTTAGGGTGGGATAACAGAAGTAGCTGTGGTAAAATCATTTAAGTTGAACTATTAGAAGGACAGTGGTGAAGAAAATGAAAGTAAATGATTTTGATTTTGAACTTCCAGAACGTTTGATTGCTCAAGTACCTTTAAAGGAACGAACCAAATCCCGCTTAATGGTATTGGATCCTGCTGAACAAAAACTAGAGCATCGAGAGTTTTCGAACCTGGAAGATTACATAAAGCCTGGCGATTGCCTCGTTCTAAATGATACAAGAGTAATGCCAGCAAGACTTTATGGTACAAAAGAAGAAACTGGAGCCAAGATAGAAGTACTCCTTCTTAAACAATTAGAAAATGACAGCTGGGAAACGCTTGTGAAACCTGCAAAGCGCGTAAAGCCCGGAACTGAAATTTCATTTGGTGATGGAAGACTAACTGCTATATGCATTGAATCGTTGGAGCACGGTGGACGAGTCCTTGAATTTAAGTATGATGGGGTTTTCTATGAGGTTCTCGATCAGCTTGGCGAAATGCCATTGCCTCCATATATAACTGAAACGCTTGATGATCAGGAACGTTATCAAACTGTATTCGCAAAAAATCGAGGCTCTGCTGCAGCGCCAACAGCTGGCCTTCATTTTACTGAAGAAATGCTTGAACGTCTTGAGAATAAAGGTGTGCATGTCGCGTTTATTACGCTTCACGTTGGGCTAGGAACATTTCGTCCAGTTTCCGTAGACAATATTCTTGAACACGAGATGCACGGTGAGTTCTACCAATTAACCAAAGGGACAGCCGAATTGTTAAATCGGGTAAAAGATGAAGGCGGTAGGATTATATCAGTTGGTACAACCTCCACAAGAACCCTTGAAACAGTAGCATCGTCCCATGAAGGACGATTTGAAGAAGCATCTGGTTGGACAGATATTTTCATTTATCCAGGTTATACATTTAAAGCAATCGATGGACTGATTACGAACTTCCACCTGCCTCAGTCAACATTGATTATGCTCGTAAGTGCACTCGCGGGAAGAGAGTTTATTATCTCCGCTTATCGTAAGGCCGTAGAAGAGGAGTATCGCTTCTTTAGCTTTGGTGATGCGATGTTGATTTTGGAAGGGAGTACGAAAGAATGACAGAACCAATTCGGTATGAGTTAATTAAAACGTGCAAGCAAAGCGGAGCGCGTCTCGGTAAGCTTCACACACCACATGGAACGTTTGAGACGCCTATGTTTATGCCAGTAGGAACACTCGCGACTGTTAAGACGATGAGTCCTGAAGAGTTAAAGGAAATGGGAGCGGGCGTTATTCTAAGTAATACGTACCACCTCTGGCTTCGCCCTGGACACGATATTGTGAAAGAGGCAGGCGGTCTTCATAAATTTATGAACTGGGACCAGCCTATATTAACTGATTCTGGTGGGTTTCAGGTGTTTAGTTTGAGCGATCTTAGACAGATTGAGGAGAAAGGTGTACATTTCCGCAATCATCTTAGTGGAGAAAAGCTATTCCTATCCCCTGAAGGTGCAATGGACATTCAAAATGCGCTTGGTTCTGATATTATGATGGCATTTGATGAGTGCCCACCATATCCAGCAGAATACGATTATATGAAGAGCTCAGTTGAACGAACAAGCCGATGGGCAGAGCGCTGTCTAACTGCTCATGCTCGTAAAGATGTACAGGGCTTATTTGGAATTGTTCAAGGTGGAGAATACGAAGAGTTAAGAAAACAAAGTGCACAGGATCTAGTATCGCTTGATTTTCCAGGGTACGCTATCGGCGGACTTTCAGTTGGTGAACCGAAAGATGTGATGAATCGTGTTCTAGATTTCACAACACCACACCTTCCAAGCGATAAACCTCGTTACTTGATGGGAGTTGGTTCACCGGACTCTCTTATCGATGGCGCCATTCGTGGCGTTGACATGTTCGATTGTGTCTTGCCAACGCGCATTGCACGTAATGGGACATTAATGACAAGTAATGGACGTCTTGTTGTTAGAAATGCGAAATACGCTCGTGATTTCGGACCGCTTGATGAGAATTGCGATTGCCGTGTTTGTCGTAACTATTCAAGAGCGTACATTCGTCATCTCGTAAAAGCCAATGAAACATTTGGTTTTAGATTGACAACTTACCATAATCTCTATTTTCTGTTAAACTTGATGAAGCAAGTTAGGCAGGCGATCATGGATGACCGTCTTCTTGACTTCAAGGAAGAGTTTTTTGAGCAATATGGTTTCAATAAACCGAATGCGAAAAACTTTTAATCTATAGATGGGTCACTTTTAGAAAGGGGGGAAAAGAGTATGGGTTCAACGTTAATGAATTTAATTCCGCTACTACTTATGTTTGCGATTTTCTATTTCCTTTTGATACGTCCTCAACAGAAGCGCCAAAAGAAAACAAGAGAAATGCAGGCAAGCCTTGAAAAAGGAAATAAAGTTGTTACTATTGGTGGTATGCATGGCATTATTGATGCAATGGATGAAGGTACAATTACAATCCGCACAACTGATGGTACAAAGATGGTGTTTGACCGAGCGGCAATCCGTGAATCAATCACTGAGAATACTAAGTAATACATGCAAAAGAGCGTCCTCACGAGAGGACGCTCTTTTCATGTTTAAGCTTCTCGTTGACTTCCTCCTTTTAAATTGACACCGATAATGCCACCGAGAATACAAACAAGCCCATATCCTCCATGATAAAGGAGTTGTTCACCATTCATACTGACTCGGTATCCAAGGTACTGGATAAGAAAGAGAAGGATCATATACATACACGCAGTTCCTCCACCGAGCAACCACCCGCGTTCTCCACCCTTTCCACCTGCAATCAATCCACCTATGAAAAAGGCGATTACAGAAACAACAATAATAATAGGACTGATACCCTGTTGTGATACGGCTGTGAATCGAAGAATGAGTGATAATAACACGCTTGTTGCTAATACAATTACGACGATCGTTAGTAATCCTGATCCCATACTCGAGAGTGCATGTTTAGACCTCATCGTACTCCCCCTTTATATGAATGGTTTGTACATTCTATTCATTGCGTTGTGAAATAGAAGTCCAATCATGAATTCGCACAGCTCGTCATACGATGTTAGAAAAGGGACAAGGAAGGGGCAGCAGGGATTGGAAATGATCATCGCGCTTATCATATTTGTTCTTGCGTATGTTGGCATCATTACTGAAAAAATAAATCGAGCCCTTGTTGCCTGCGGTGGCGGGTTGCTCATGCTACTTAGTGGGATTACAACCACTGATTCAGCATTTATGAAGCATGTGGATTGGAATACCATTGCTCTTCTTTTTTCAATGATGATTCTTGTGTCCATCACAAGTCAGAACGGATTATTTGAATACATTGCAATTAAACTTGCTCAGCAAGTAAAAGGTAAGCCATTACCATTATTAGCTGTTATCGGAACGCTTACGGCAGTTGGATCAGCACTTCTTGATAATGTAACGACAGTTCTTCTTCTCGTACCAATTACATTAACGCTTACCAGAATATTAAAAGTCACTAGCCTTCCTTTTCTTATTGTCGTTATATTATCTTCAAATATTGGTGGGACGGCTACACTAATTGGTGATCCTCCAAATATCATGATTGGTCAGGCTGTTGATCACCTTGATTTTAATGATTTTCTTTATAACCTTGCTCCAATCGTAGTCGTCATCTATGCGGTTATCATTACTTTGCTATTGTTTTTCTACCGAAAACGACTTAAAGTAGACGATCAACACCGTCAGTCATTACTCAGATTAAATGCAGAGGATTATTTGAAAAGAGGTCCTTTATTATATAAATCATCTATTGTATTGTTGATGACGATATTTGGGTTTCTCCTACACCCTTTTCTTCACACGGACCTTACGAACATTGCAATGGCGGGTGCAGTTCTTCTATTATTACTAACGCAAAATGAACACAAAATTGAAGAAGTATTTGAATCAATTGAATGGGTGACACTATTTTTCTTTATTGGCCTTTTCATACTAATTGGCGGATTAGAAGAGGTAGGGATAATTGACGAAGTAGCAAGAGCGATTTTGCTTTATACCGATGGTGATATGCCCAAAACATCTTTAGTCATTCTTTGGGGGGCTGGAATTCTATCTGCCTTTCTTGATAATATTCCATTTGTCGCTGCAATGATTCCTGTTATAACTGAGTTTTCAGGATATGGTATGACAAATCTTGATCCGCTCTGGTGGTCTCTTGCATTAGGATCCTGTCTAGGTGGAAATGGCACATTAATCGGTGCATCGGCCAACGTTGTTGTAGCAGGTCTCGCTTTAAAAGAAAAACAGGAAGTTCGCTTCATCGAATTTCTCAAGATTGGTATCCCTGTTGTGTTTATCTCATTAATAATCAGTACCATATATGTTTATTTTCGTTATTTGCTTCCTTATTATTAGAGGGAAGCTTTTTTATTTTCGTCTTTTTCCAATACCTTCCTTTATGCTGGATCAATCACATGGTCACACTAAACAAAAGAAGATGAAAGGAGGGCTCGAAATGGAGTATATGACGATAATTTTGAGGACGCTTGTTCTTTACTTCTTAATCATTGTTGTGTTTCGAATAATGGGGAAACGAGAAATCGGTCAGCTCAGTATCCTTGATTTTGTTGTTTCGATTATGATTGCGGAACTAGCGGTTACGTCAATCGAAGATCCCAACACGCCGATGATTCGGACAATTGTACCAATGGGAATTCTTGTGATGATTCAAATCATAATGGCATATGTTTCTCTCAAAAGTGAGAAGGTGAGGGAAATTGTCGATGGCAAACCCACTGTATTAATTGATCGAGGTAAAATTGATGAGACAGCAATGAAGAAACAACGCTATAACTTTGATGATCTCCTCATACAACTGAGAGAGAACAACATTGCATCCGTTTCAGATGTTGAATTTGCCATTCTCGAGCCTTCCGGAAAGCTTTCTGTTATCAAAAAAGAAGATGATACTAAACAGAAAGATGCTGGAACTTTATTACCGTTACCACTTATTCTTGATGGTAAAGTGCAAGAAGAACATCTCGAACGAATTGGTAAGACGTCACTATGGCTTCGTCAGGAGTTAAGAAAAGTAGGTCAAAAGGATATTAAATGTATTTCCTACTGCTCACTTCATAAGAATGGAAGTTTTTTTATAGATATAAAAAACGAGAAAAAGTAACCGATATTGGTTACTTTTTTTAGGTTCTTATGAAAAGGCTCTTTTCGTAGACATGGTTGTTATAATGTAGTGGTTGACTTCCACTCCAGGATGCTCGCTTTCCGCGGGGCGGGCGGTAAGCCTCCTCGTCGCTTACACTCCTGTGGGGTCTCACCTGTCCCGCTAGTCCCGCAGGAGTCGAGCATCCTTCCGTTCCAATCAATTAAGTGTGGTTCTTTATACAAAACTTTTTAAAAGCAACAATCTTTTAGAAAAGAGCTTTTAGAAAAAAGACTTTAAAAATTCACCTATATAAAATTCCAAGTCTTCCTCAGTGTACGAACTTCCCGATAAATGGAAGTCTTCTTAAATCATTTCGATTAACTAGACCAAGGAGTAGTAAAAGTAAAGTATAAACGATGGATGTTGCGCCAATGGCTATAACCGTTCCGAAGATATCTGATGATGATGTAGCAAGAATTTGGTAGAAGAAATGCCCTGCGAAGGCAGCAAGAATAATTGCTGCAACACCTTTAAGTAAATCACTAACTACGATGGAAAAGCCAATAGCTTTCACTAAAGTGGCGAAGTGAAGTAGTGTAACGAGTAATATACCTATAACAATTGCGAGTGCTGCTCCCATTATCCCGAGTTCTGGTCTAGTTGCTAAGAAGAAAATAGCAGCCAGTTTAACTGCAGCTCCAATGAAGCTGTTAATCATCGCTGCCTTTGCAAGATCGAGCGCTTGAAGTGCTGCTCCAAGAGGTCCTTGAAAGTAATAGAAGAAAAAGAATGGTGCCATTACTTGGACATAGATCGCTACTTGAGGTGCATTGTACATGATATCCATCAATGGTACAGCGAAAATATATGTGACAACGACTGAGAGACCTCCTGCAACCATGGAAAGACGAATAGCTTGACTTAATCGGTGTTGAATTTGTTTATATTGTTTCTGAGCATGTGCTTCACTTATTGCGGGTACGAGTGACACCTGCAAAGAGTATGTGATAAAAGTCGGGAGAAAGAGGAGTGGAATGGCAAGCCCTGATAAATGTCCATACTGTTTTGTAGCAAGGCTTGTAGCTACCCCTGCAATTGCAAGACTATTTGCAACCATAATGGGTTCAAAAAAATAGGAAATTGAACCGATTAATTGACTTCCTGTCGTAGGGAGAGAAATTCTCATTAAATCGTTAAATGTTTTTCTGCCGCCTTTTAAATAATTGAAAAAGCCTTTCCTAATCTTCACTCGCTTTTTCATTTTAAACATTGAGAACATAAAGAGAAGGGAAGCAAGTTCACCTAGCACGACGGAAACCATTGCACCTGCAGCGGCATATTCAACCCCATAAGGAAGGAAAGCGCCTGTTAAGATAGCAACGAGACAAATTCGCACAATTTGTTCAATAACTTGAGAATAAGCAGAAGGTCGCATATTTTGAAGGCCTTGAAAATAGCCGCGAAGGACAGAGGAAAGGGCAACGATAGAAACGACAGGTGCTATAGCTATAAGAGGATAGAAAGTGCGCTCGTCTGTGAAAACAGTCTTTGATAAGAGTGGAGCCGCTAGTACCATAACGGTCGTAAAAATAATGCTAAGTACGGTTGTGATGGAGAGTGAGACAATTAGTATTCGTTTGATTTTCTGGCGATCACCTTCTGCATCAGCTTCAGCAACCATCTTTGAAATAGCAACAGGTAGTCCCATACGTGTTAACGTAATGGTTAGAATTAGGGTCGGAACAGCCATCATGTATAGACCGACACCTTCTTCTCCCATAACTCGAACCATCACAATACGGTTAATAAATCCGAGCACCTTTGTAATCAGCCCAGCAAGAATTAGAAAAAGAGTCCCTCGTAAAAAGGTTTGCTTTGACATATTCACCCAACTTTCCATCCAGAATACCCCTGCAAAATTGTAGAAAAGTCTAGATATTTTTTATCACTATGTATATGCTTATTAGGGGACAAAGCATGACAGGCATATAGGAGTGTTTTAATGAAAGAAGCAATTAAACAATTCGTTGTAGAGAACTTAGGTTTTCTTCCACAGGAAGTGATTGTAGTGATCATATCTGCACTTCCAATATTAGAGTTACGAGGAGGATTGCCTCTGGCATATGCTTTTGATTTCTCGTTTCTAAAAGCCTTATTTCTAAGTTTACTTGGAAACGCACTGCCGATCATTCCATTACTGCTTCTCTTTCAACCGCTTAGTAATTGGTTCATGAGGTTTGAGTGGTATAAGAGATTCTATGATTGGCTTTATCACCGCACACTGAGCAAAAGTAAGAATGTCGAGAAATATGGAGCAATAGGATTAATTCTATTCACCGCTGTTCCGCTTCCAACTACAGGAGCATACAGCGCATGTGTAGCAGCAGCGCTTTTTGCGATACGATTTAAATACGCCTTTCTATCCATTCTTACAGGAGTGGTTATTGCTGGTTTAGGTGTAGGTGCAGCGATTTACTCGATTTTCTAAAAATGAGAGGAGACAGAATGATGGAAGAGTGGAAGAAAGAAGTATATCCGGCGCTAGAAAGTAAGCTAGATGAATTTCATTTGTTAGGATACAACGGGGCGACCACAGATGAAATCTGGGAATGTCTCCTTGCTCGTCTGAAACGAAATAAAGATTTAGACGATATTCAAATGCATCGTCTTGTAAACGAAATAATGCGCCTTTCTACAAATGAATACATGAACTGGCTTACAATTCATGCTTATAAAGGGACAGATATGTTCAGAAAGCAAGAAGCTTAGTCACACTGAAATTGACAGAAAAATTCATATATCTGTATAATAACTAGTATTGTGGCATTTTGACCTACATAAGAAATAATGCTGGGTGTTTAGAGAGGAGTTTTTGTTCCATGGTAAAAAAAGGCCGGATCGTAGCGTTCTTTTTGATCGTCCTTCTGCTTGGTGGATTGATCGGGACAACGGTTATGGGTGTAACAAAAGAAATTAAGTTAGGCCTTGATTTGCAGGGGGGGTTTGAAGTTCTGTATGAAGTAACGCCTGCTCAAGAAGGTCAGGAACTTAGTCAAGACCTTTTAAATAGTACTGTAAGTGCTTTGTACAAGCGTATTAATGTTCTCGGGGTTTCAGAACCTCGTATCACTATAGAAGGCGAAGACCGTATTCGCGTTCAGCTTGCTGGTGTTAAAGATCAGAACCAAGCGCGTGAGCTACTCTCAACACAGGCGGAGCTAACGTTCCGTACAACTGATGATAAAGAGCAGATGAGCGGTGCTGATTTGAAGGAAGGCGCTGCGAAAGTAGTGTTTGATAACAATCAGCCTGTTGTCCAAGTAACGCTTAAAAATCCTGAAAAATTTGCTAATATTACTCGAGAAATAAGTCAATTACCACCACCTGATAATCGCCTTGTGATTTGGCTTGATTATGAAGAAGGCGACTCATATCAAGAGGAAGTTACTAAGCCTGCTGATGAGCAGAAGTTCATTTCAGATCCTGCTGTTAGAACGGTTCTCTCACAAAATACAGTAGTGATTTCAGGACCTCCATTCCAGCTTGAAGAAGCTGAAAATTTGAAGGAGTTGCTAAATGCAGGATCTCTTCCAGTCCAGCTCGAGGAAATCTATTCAACATCTGTCGGTGCTCAATTTGGGGAACAGTCGCTTAATAAAACTGTCCTAGCAGGATTTATCGGTATAGGATTGATTTTCTTATTCATGCTATTTTATTACCGTCTACCTGGAGCGATTGCTGTTATTACGCTAAGTGTGTATATCTATCTTATTCTTGTTGTATTTAATTGGATGAATGCCGTGTTAACACTCCCTGGTATTGCTGCCCTTATTCTTGGGGTCGGGATGGCTGTTGATGCTAATATCATCACATATGAAAGAATTAAAGAAGAGATTCGTTCAGGAAAGTCGATCATGTCAGCTTTTAAAGCGGGTGGAAGACGCTCCTTTACCACAATCTTTGACGCAAATATTACAACCCTTATTGCTGCTGGTGTGTTATTCGCCTATGGAACAAGTTCTGTTAAAGGGTTTGCGGTAATGCTCATTACAAGTATCGTTGTCAGCTTTTTGACTGCTGTTTGGGGTTCACGAATACTACTTGGCCTATGGGTTAAGAGTAGGGCATTAAATAAGAAGCCCGGACTTTTTGGCGTAAAGGAGAGTGAGATCGATGAGCTCTAAAGTAAGAGATATTAAATTTGATTTTGTTAAACATCGTAATAAGTTCTTTGCGATTTCACTTGCACTTATCGTTCTTGGTGGTTTGGCAATTGCTATATTTGGTCTAAACTTGGGCATCGACTTCTCAAGTGGCTCACGCGTGGATATACAGTCGGATAGCACGTTGACTACTGAAGAAGTAACCAAAGAACTTGAAGAACTTGGGCTTGAGCCAGAATCCGTCACCCTTGCAGGTGGTGGCGAGATGGCAGTTGCTGCCTTCAAAGATGAGTTAAATAAAGATGAAGTGGCTGAAATTAAAAACCAATTCACGGATTTATATGAAATAGAACCAAGTATAAGTACGGTATCACCTGATGTAGCCGTTGACCTCGCGAAAAATGCGTTCATCGCAGTTGCAATTGCATCAGTTGGAATTATCTTATATGTTGCCCTTCGATTTGAATGGCTACAGGGCTTTGCTGCAATAGTTGCACTTTTTCATGATGCATTCTTTATTATTGCAGTGTTCAGCATCTTGCAGATTGAAGTAAATATAACTTTCATAGCTGCTGTTCTCACAATCGTTGGTTACTCCATTAATGATACGATCGTTACATTCGATCGAATCCGAGAGAACATGAAATTTGAGAAGAAAATCAAAACATTTGATGATGTTGCTCGTGTCGTTAATAAAAGCCTCGTTCAAACATTGGCAAGATCAATTAATACAGTGTTAACAGTTGTATTTGCGGCTCTTGCGTTAACGATTTTTGGCGGTGAAGCCATTCGACCGTTTGCTGTTGCATTGTTAATTGGTCTTATAGCAGGAACGTACTCTTCGATCTTTATTGCCTCTCAATTATGGGCGGTTTGGAAAGGGAAACAACTTAAGAAGAAAAAGTTCGCTCCAGTTGAAAGCGAAGTATAGAGTGAAAGAGAGCCATGGCTATGCCATGGCTCTTACATGTCGCTATCAGCAAGATTTAGAATTTGGTATTAAGGGAAATGCTATAAGGAATTGTTAGAGGTGAGAGAATGAACAAAGAAGAACGTTTTCGGAAAGCAGAGATTGCAGCTATTGTTGGGATTTTAGGGAATATTGTCCTTGCTGTATTAAAAGGGGTTATTGGTTATATAGCCAATAGTCGGGCTCTTATTGCTGATGCAGCCCATTCTGCTTCAGACGTTGCCGGTTCGTTTGCCGTTTTTGTTGGCTTGCGTGCTGCAAAACTCCCCCCTGATAAAGACCACCCTTACGGTCACGGGAAAGCAGAATCCATTGCGGCAATTATCGTAGCTGTATTGCTTCTACTCGTAGGTGTTGAAATTGGGATTAGTTCAGGTAAAGCTATTTTTCAGCCAATTGAAGCACCTGGCACACTCGCTTTATATGCTGCCCTTGTTTCCATTATTGTTAAAGAAGCAATGTTTCGTTATAAATATCGTTTAGGTACAAAAATTAAAAGTGATGCCCTGATCGTCAATGCATATGAGCATCGTTCTGATGTGTATTCTTCAATTGCTGTTCTCATCGGGATCGCTGGTGCTATTTTAGGAAGTAAATTCGATTTATCATGGCTTATCTATGCAGACCCCATTGCAGGGATTTTTGTTTCTATTCTGATTGGGAAGATGGCAATTAAACTTGGTTTCGAATCAATTCATACAACACTAGATCATGTTTTGCATGAAGAAGATACGGTTCAATATAAGAAAGTAATTGAAGAGATGGATGGCATTGTGAATCTCGATGAATTTTATGCTAGAGAGCACGGTCACTATGTTATTATTGATGTGAAGCTCGGTGTCGACCCAGACATTTCAGTGAGAGAGGGGCACGATATCGGTAAGGCTGTGAAAGAACGTTTGCTGCAAGAAGATGAAGTACATGATGTGCTTGTCCACATTAATCCTTATGAACCAAAGGAAAAATAGATCTAGTAATGGAATAGGTATAGAAGTAGAAGGGGAGGTAGATGTGGATGAAAGGACAATGGGGATTGGTTATTGCCCTTGTTTTCGCTCTAATTATTGCAGTATTTTCAGTTGTGAACGTTGATCCGGTTCAAGTGAATTATGTTTTTGGTACGTCAGACTGGCCACTTGTACTAGTTATTTTAGGATCAGTATTAATGGGAGCCATTCTCGTACTAGGTTTTGGGATGGTCAAGTATTATAGATTGAAAAAAGAGCTTAAGAAGTTGCAAAAGGAAAACGCGCAGCTTCGAGCTGATGCTGAACAAAAACCTGTTGACGTTCCCTTAGATGGTCCTACCGAGGATGAAGGAATGGATTCAGACGGAGAATAATTGATTTGCCCCCCATTCTCATGGGGGCTTATTTTTTGGTTTTGATTATAGTACGAAGCCGGAATCATATAGCCCATCATTTGTAAGAATAAGATTCCTCCTCTCAAACTATGGTCAAATATGTCCAAACTATATATAATGAACTGGTTAAGAGGTGATTCGATGTTAAGATCTAAAACACGCTGGAAACTAGCTGAAACAGATGAAACAAACATTGATCGGCTCCAGAGTGAACTAGGTATTTCTCGACTAGCTACCTCATTACTTGTGAATAGAGGTATCGAGGGAGAGGAAGAAGCAAGAAGGTTTTTATATAAAGAAAATTTATCCTATCATGATCCTTATTTAATGGATGGTATGAAAGAATCTGTTGATCGTATTCAACATGCTATAGCAAAGAATGAAAGAATTTTAATTTATGGAGATTATGATGCTGATGGCGTAAGTAGTACGACCGTTCTCGTTTATACGCTCCGAGAGCTTGGTGCTAGTTTTGACTATTACATTCCAAATCGTTTTACTGAAGGATATGGACCAAATGAAGCGGCATTTCGCCAGGCAAAAGAAGACGGCTACGATCTAATCGTTACAGTTGATACAGGTATATCAGGAGTTCATGAAGCAGAAGTGGCAAAGGAAATAGGTATTGATCTTATTATTACAGATCACCATGAGCCACCTCCTGTACTACCTGATGCATATGCAACAATTAATCCTAAGAAACCTGGTTGTGGTTATCCATTTAAAGGGTTAGCAGGAGTTGGAGTTGCGTTTAAACTTGCTCAGGCCCTGCTTGATCGAATTCCTGGCCATTTACTAGAAATTGCTGCAATGGGTACGATTGCTGACCTTGTTCCATTGCAGGATGAGAATCGTTTAATTGCAAGTGAAGGGATTCGTGCACTGCAAAACTCGAGCAAACCAGGCATTAAAGCTCTACTTGATGTTTGTGGATTAAAAGGACAGGAATTAAATGAGGAGCATCTTGGATTTGGTATAGGACCACGTCTAAACGCAGTAGGACGGCTTGAAAGTGCAGATCCTGCTGTTGAGCTGTTAACAACGGATGATTTTGAACTTGCTGAACAGCTTGCTAGCGAGATTGATGCATTAAATAAAACACGTCAAGAACTTGTGAATACAATGACACAAGAAGCGATTGAAGAAGTAGAGACGAATGATCTGCTAAACGAAAACAATCGTGTTCTTATTATCGCAAGAGAAGGATGGAACGCAGGTGTAATCGGAATCGTTGCTTCAAGGCTTGTCGAAAAATATTATCGTCCAACCATTGTTATGAGTATTGACCGTGAAAAAGGGGTTGCGAAAGGGTCTGCACGAAGCATTGAAGCATTTGATATGTTTATGAACCTCTCTGAATGCAGAGATATTCTCCCACACTTCGGCGGGCACCCTATGGCAGCTGGAATGACGATTGACCTTACGTATCTTGAAAGTCTTCGTGAAAGATTGAATGAACAGGCATTAGAGAAATTAACCGAGAAGGATTTAATGCCACTTACGAAGGTGGATTTGCACTGTAAAGTAGAAGACATTACGCTTGAAACGATTGAAGAGATGAATTTATTAGCTCCTTTTGGAGTAAGTAATCCGAAGCCTGTTGTGATGTTGAAGGATGTTCATTTGTCGCAAATTAGAAGAATCGGTAGCAAAGACAATCATTTGAAAGTAGCGCTTGAGGAAAATGGTGCCACTCTTGATGGCGTAGGCTTCAACTTTGGCTATGTCTTTGAAGAGATTGCTTCTAGAGCTGCAGTAAGTGTTATTGGGCAACTATCTGTTAATGAATGGAATGGGTTAAGAAAGCCACAAATCTTCGTTAAAGATATGGCAGTAAATGAGTGGCAGTTATTTGATTATCGAGGTATTCGTGACTTAAAGAAGCGGCTCGAATCCTTACCTCTAGATAAGTTATTGATGATCTCTTTTCAGGAAAGCACAGTTACTAAACTTGGCATTGAGCAATGGAAGGATTTCGTTATAACATCACCACTTAAAGAAAAGAATTTAACGTTCGATAATAAGTATGTCGTGCTTCTTGATCTACCAGACTTAGAAGAAGATCTTGTTGAGTTGTTCAAAAAGGGTGGCTTACCAGAGCGAACATACGCTGTTTTTGAGCATGAAGAAGATCATTTCTTTTCAACACTGCCTTCGCGTGAAGATTTTAAATGGTACTATGCATTCTTAATGAAAAAGGGAAGCTTTCACTTAAGAGATGCAGAAAAGCTTGCTAAACATAAAGGCTGGTCAAAAGAAACCGTTCACTTCATGTCACAGGTGTTTTTTGAGTTAGATTTTGTTACAATGGATGATGGACTGATTTCTCTAAATCCACAATCTGTTAAAAGTGAATTAACTTCTTCCAAAACGTATAGGAGTAAGCTTGAGAAGGCAAAACTTGAAAATGACTTTTGCTATTCCTCCTATCATGCTTTGAAAAGTTGGTTCGATCAATCAGTTAATTGTTCCAATAGCACTGAGGAGGCCATAAAGTAAATGAATTATAAAGATTATATTGCAGTTGTTGAAGACTATCCAAAAGAGGGTATTCGTTTTAAGGACATTACCCCACTTATGCAAAATGGAGAAGCTTACAGCGCTGTTGTGAATGACATTGCAGACTTTGCAAAAGATAAAGATATCGATGTAATTGTTGGACCAGAAGCAAGAGGGTTTATTGTAGGTTGCCCGGTTGCTTATATTCTAGGTATTGGTTTTGTACCTGTACGTAAAGAAGGCAAACTTCCTCGCGAAGTAGCAAAAGTAGATTACGGTCTTGAATATGGTAAAGACGTACTTACAATTCATAAGGACGCTATTAAGCCAGGACAAAGAGTTTTAATTACTGACGATTTGCTTGCAACAGGTGGAACGATCAATGCAACGATTGAATTGGTAGAACAGCTTGGTGGAGTAGTTGTTGGCCTAGCGTTTATGATTGAACTTTCTTATCTAGAAGGACGTAAAAACCTTGACCGACATGATATATTTACGTTGATGACATACTAAAGTGTGGAGTGTCCGAATTGCCGGACGCTCTTTCTCTTTATGATGTATTGTTAAGCCTATCCAGTGCTTACCAGTTAGGAAAAACGACATTTTTCTCTTATTCTCTTTACATGGTGACTTTTTTTAACGATAATAGAAGCAATATACCAACAGTAATCAAGGTGATTTGATGACGATAGAAGAAGTAATGGAAAGAGCGGAGCAGTATCTGTCTGAAGACGATCTCTCCTATCTTAATAGAGCTTATGAATACGCGCGCAATGCACATGAAGGCCAGTACCGCAAATCGGGTGAACCCTATATTATTCATCCTATTGAGGTTGCTGGCATTCTTGTTAATCTTGAAGTGGACCCTGTCACAGTTGCTGGGGGCTTTCTTCATGATGTCGTCGAAGACACCGACGTGACGCTTGAACAAATTTCTGATGAATTCAGTCCCGAGCTTGCCATGCTAGTTGATGGCGTAACGAAACTGAAGAAAATCAAATACAAGTCCAAGCGTGAACAGCAAGCTGAGAATCACCGTAAGATGATGATTGCCATGGCGCAGGATATCAGGTGTATTCTCATTAAACTAGCTGACCGCCTTCATAACATGCGTACGCTTAAACATATGCCTAAAGAAAAGCAGATGCAGAAAGCGAATGAAACGCTTGAAATATTCGCACCCCTCGCTCATCGTCTCGGAATTTCGACGATTAAATGGGAGCTAGAGGATACAGCACTTCGTTATTTAAATCCTCAGCAATATTATCGGATTGTTAATTTGATGCAAAAGAAACGAGCAGAACGTGAAGGGTTCGTTCATGAAGTAGTGGACGAGATTCAAGAGCGGGTGAAGGATGTGTCGATTGACGCTGAGATATCTGGTCGTCCTAAACACATCTACAGTATCTATCGCAAGATGTCCAAACAGCATAAGCAATTTAATGAAATCTATGACTTGCTAGCAGTTCGTATTGTCGTCAATAGTATCAAGGATTGCTATGCTGTTCTTGGTATCATTCATACGTGCTGGAAGCCTATGCCTGGTCGTTTTAAAGATTATATCGCGATGCCTAAAGCAAATATGTACCAATCTCTTCATACAACGGTTATTGGACCGAAGGGTGACCCACTCGAGGTTCAAATTAGAACGTCTGATATGCATAAAGTAGCTGAGTACGGAATCGCAGCTCATTGGGCTTACAAGGAAGGCGATGAGAATCAAGTAAATAGCTCTTTTGAGAAGAAACTTTCTTGGTTCAGACAAATCCTTGAATGGCAAAATGACGTTTCCAATGCAGAAGAGTTTATGGAGTCTCTTAAGATTGACTTATTCAGCGACATGGTTTTCGTTTTCACACCTAAAGGCGACGTGTTTGAGTTGCCTACAGGTTCTGTGCCGCTTGATTTCGCATATCGAATTCATACCGAAATCGGTAACCACTGTATCGGTGCAAAAGTGAATGGTAAAATGGTACCTCTTGATCACCGTTTAAAAACAGGAGATATCGTTGAGGTTCTAACATCAAAGCATTCTTATGGACCGAGTAAAGACTGGTTGAAAATCAGCCAAAGTTCTCATGCCAAGAACAAGATCAAGCAATGGTTTAAGAAAGAAAAGCGCGAAGAGAATGTTGAAAAAGGCAGAGAACTGGTTGAGAAAGAAATTAAAAGCCATGGTTTTGAATTAAAAGCAGTTCTTACAGCAGATAACATTGCAAATGTATCGAAAAAGTTTAACTTTACTAGTGAAGAAGATATGTATGCAGCCGTTGGGTACGGTGGGATTACTGCAGCGCAAATCGCGACAAGGTTAACAGATAAAGCTCGTAAAGAGAGAACGAAGGAACAAGAAGAAGAGCTTGCAAAATCAATCATTGAGGGTAAAACCACTCATACCCCTGCCCGTCCTCCAAGAAGAGCGGAATCTGGTGTGCGCGTAAAGGGCATTGATAATCTCTTGATTCGTCTTTCGAGATGCTGTAATCCTGTACCTGGTGATGATATCGTAGGATACATTACAAAGGGCAGAGGTGTCTCGATTCACAGGAAAGATTGCCCGAATGTGAATGAGGACAATGCTCAGGAGAGACTTCTTGAGGTTGAGTGGGAAAGTGACTCGCCCAAAAATTACAATGTCGATATTGAAATTAGTGGTTTTGATCGCAGAGGATTGTTGAATGAAGTACTACAAGCTGTGGCAGAAACCAAAACGGATATGACGTCAGTATCAGGCCGTTCAGATAATAATAAAATGGCGACCATTAGTATGACAGTGTCGATTCGAAATACTGCTCACCTTCAAAAAGTAGTCGAGCGAGTAAAACGAATTCCTGACATCTATGCTGTTCGCAGAATTATGCAGTAGTTTAGAAAGGAAGTCTTTATGAAAGCCGTTGTGCAGCGTTCAAAGCAAGCGTCAGTTACTGTTGATGGGAATGTGACTGGAAGTATTGATTCTGGTCTTGTCGTTCTTTTAGGGGTTACACACGACGATACAGAGAAGGATGCCGCTTACCTTGCGGGTAAAATTGCTAACTTGCGAATCTTTGAGGATGAGAATGACAAAATGAATCTTTCCGTAAAGGATGCAAATGGGGCAATTCTGTCGATTTCACAATTCACGCTTTATGGCGATTGCCGTAAAGGAAGGCGTCCTAACTTTATGAAAGCAGCAAAGCCTGATGAAGCAAACGTATTGTATGAAAAGTTTAATGCTTTTTTGCAAGACGAGGAGCTTGATGTGCAGACAGGTATTTTTGGGGCGATGATGGATGTCCAACTAACAAATGATGGACCTGTTACGCTTATTATTGATAGTAAGGAATAGGGAAAAGCCGCGGAGCAGTCTATGCTCCGCGGCTTTTTTTATTGTAAAAAGGAAAGAATACCATCTGCAATTTCGGTTGTGATTTCTGCCTGGTAGTCTATTCTGTTTACTAACTGTTCCTCCCATGGATTAGATAAAAAACCAAGCTCCAGTAGAACGGAAGGCTGTCTATTATTTCGAAGCACGTAGTAATTACCAAACCTTATTCCACGATCTCTAAGTGAAGTATCATCTCCAATTTTATTATGAATGGCAGATGCTAAGGACATGTCACTCTGTTCATAATAATAAGTGGTCGTTCCGTTAGCCGTTGGATCGACAGTGCTGTCGAAGTGAATACTGACAAATGCATCCGCATTATATTGCTCTGAGATAGTGGTTCTCTCACCTAGTGAAATGTAGGTGTCGCTGTCTCTCGTTAATATTACCCTGACACCAGCGCTTTTTAGTTTTTCAGCAATGGTTGAAGTTGTACGCAGTGTAAGGATTTTCTCGAAAGTTGTAATGCCTTGAGCCCCGCTGTCATTTCCACCATGTCCTGCATCAAGAACAACAGTTTCTTTAGAATTTAGATTCTGTTTGGTGGAAAGCTGAGATGCAGTCGAAACAACCCACTCCGCTACATAAGCAGACATTCCATCATGTAAAGCAACTTGATACCATTGTCCTTCCTTTGTTACTATTTGATATTTTTCATGGAGACTTGCTTGTGCAATCACCCCATGTTCTAATCCAGGTCCGCTTCGTAAATTTGTTGCTTGATATAGGATCGTTGCATAACCAGAAATTCCGCTTTTCTGGGTTTCTTTAAGAAAAGAGTTGTCTACCCAACCTGTTTGGCCATTCTCATAGCGGATGAAACTCCAGTCATTTTCTTTCTTTACTTCCTCTACAACTGAACCTGAAGGAAGTTGGGAAATAATGCGGTTATCCATTCCTGGAGCTTCACGTACATTCAAAATTCTAGCCTGAACTTCTTTAGTTGTAGGAGAAGATTTGCCTTGATTAGATTCGTTGGTTGAGTTGACTAACCAGGATGCAACCCAGCCTTCTTGCCCATTGTAGTCGATTGCAATCCAATCCTTCTCTGTTTTAACTACATTCCATTTAGTACTTAAATCGATGCTCCCCAAAACAGTAAATTCTTTCCCTGGACCAGCACGAACCTGAAGGTCGGATACGGTTGATTCAATGGTTTTGGCGGAATCATCTTCTATCGTTACCGTGACAAGTCTGCGCGCAACCCAACCGACTTTGTCTGAATCTAATTTAATCTTTATCCATTCACCATCCTCTTCTAAGATCGGATGTGAGTCGTCTTGATGAACCTGAGTGATAACGGAAGAAGAAAGAGTTGGAGCTGATCGAACATTAACCGTTTGATTAAAATCCGCCATTTTTTCAGCAGAAGCTACTGAAGGCAACGTGAATAAAATAATAAATAGCAATATGAGTACAGGATAACTTTTCAAAAGAAGACTCCTTTCAGTTTGTCTTGATGACCGTACACAGCATAAGTTCTTTATCGGTTAAAAAGATTCCTTCGTTAAGTAGTAAATCCTCTGTTTTTTGGTGAAACTAATAGTACAATTCACATAAAAAGAGGATGAGATCTGTTGAGATCAACAAATAAAGAAATGATGAGTTATAATGTATCCCAACCAGAGTTCGGTGTGGACTTTCATGATTTTCTTCAAAAAGAACAGTGCTTATCAAATATGGAACTTGCTGAAGAATTTGGACTGTCATTGAAAAGTATAAAAATTATGAAACAAAAAATGAAGCGATAATGTTTGTAAAAGCGAGTGAAATGGACTTGACAAAAAAAACGCTGACTCGTATGATAGAAAACAATTCAGTAAATCGATACGAAGCTCCGATGAGGAAGAAAAGTAAAAAAATTTCGGATTGATCAGAGAGGAAATGCCTTTGGCTGAGAGCATTTCTCAATACCGCTTTTTTGAAAGACACTTCCAAGGATCATCTCCGAACAGATTGCTCAGTAGGGGATGACGTAAACAGGCGTTAACTGTTTAAGCGGAAGGACTCGTCCTTCCATTAGGGTGGCACCGCGGGTAACTCTCGTCCCTGAATTTCGATTCAGGGATGGGAGTTTTTTTTGTATTCAAAAAGGATCAGCGCAATAGGTGCCCTAACGTAACTGTAGGCTTCTCGGTAGTGATTAAAGGAGGACAAAGACATGAGTTTTCAAATCCCTAGAGGTACTCAGGATATTGTGCCTGGTACATCTGAGTTATGGCAATATATTGAAGGTAAGGCAAGAGATATTTGTCGTCGATATAATTATCACGAATTACGCACACCTATTTTTGAACACACAGAACTCTTTCAACGTGGTGTAGGAGATACAACGGATATCGTTCAAAAAGAAATGTATACCTTTCAGGATCGCGGCGATAGAAGTCTAACTCTTCGTCCAGAAGGAACAGCATCAGCAGTACGTGCATATGTGAACAACAAAATGTACGGTTTGCCAGAGCAACCTGTAAAACTTTATTACATTGGCCCAATGTTCCGGTATGAACGCCCTCAGTCAGGTAGAATGAGACAATTTGTTCAATTTGGGATTGAAGCACTTGGAAGTAACGATCCATCAATAGATGCTGAAGTAATAGCACTAGCAATGGGACTATATCAAGAATTAGGACTTAAGAAGCTTAAACTATACTTAAATAGTCTTGGTGATAAGGAAAGTCGTGAAGCACATCGTAAAGCACTTATTCATCACTTCGAGCCTCGCATTGGCGAATTCTGTAGTGATTGTCAAAATCGTTTAGAGAAAAACCCACTTCGAATTCTTGATTGTAAAAAAGACAGAGATCATGAATTGATGGCAACTGCTCCTTCAATTATTAATTATTTGAATGAAGAGTCAGCGCAATATTTCAGTAAAGTGAAGGAAGCGTTGGATCATATGAATATCGAATATGTCCTGGATGATCGTCTTGTTCGGGGATTAGATTATTACAATCATACTGCATTTGAGATTATGAGTGATGCTGACGGCTTTGGCGCTATTACAACACTTAGCGGAGGTGGCCGCTACAATGGTCTAGTCGAAGAAATGGGTGGTCCATCAACACCTGGTATCGGTTTTGCAATGAGCATTGAACGGTTGTTAATGGCTCTAGAGGCGGAAGGTATTGAATTGCCAGTAGAGAAAACGATTGATTGCTATGTCGTTACAATGGGTGAGGAAGCTCAAGCTGTTTCAAATGGTCTTGTTCAAAAGCTTAGAAAAGCAGGGATTTCTACAGAACGAGACTACCTTGATAAGAAAATGAAAGGTCAGTTCAAAGCAGCTAATCGTCTTCAAGCGAAGTATGTAGCTATTCTCGGTGATGAAGAAATCGAGCGAAACGAAATTAATGTAAAAGATATGATAACTGGTGAACAAGAAGCCGTAAGTCTAACTGAAGTGTCATCATATCTCAAAGAGAAATTAAAGGAGGAAGATGGAGAATGATCGGAAGAAGCCATTCATGTGGGAAAATTCGTAAGAGCGAAATTGGAGAAACAATAGAATTAAAAGGATGGGTGCAAAAACGACGCGATCTTGGTGGACTAATTTTCATTGACTTTAGAGACCGTTCTGGAATTGTCCAGGTTGTTTTTAACCCGGATGTATCTAAGGAAGCGCTAGAACTTGCTGAGAAGGTAAGAAGTGAATATGTTCTAGGTATTAAAGGGAAGGTAGTTGAACGTGGAGAAGGTACGGTTAATGCAAACCTCCCTACAGGTTCTATCGAAGTACATGCTGAATCGCTTGAAATACTCAATGCTGCTAAAAACCCGCCGATCAGTATTTCAAACGATGTTGAAGTAGGAGAAGATATTCGCCTTAAGTATCGTTACCTTGATCTTAGACGACCTGTTATGCAGGATACATTTAAACTTCGTCACCGCACGACGAAAGTAATCCGTGACTACCTTGATTACAATGAATTTCTAGAAATTGAAACGCCTATGCTAACAAAAAGCACGCCAGAAGGAGCACGTGATTACCTTGTACCAAGTCGAGTACATGAAGGAGAGTTTTACGCTCTTCCTCAGTCTCCACAATTGTTTAAACAACTCCTGATGGTATCAGGCTTTGAACGATATTACCAAATTGTACGTTGTTTCCGAGATGAAGACCTTCGCGCGGATCGCCAACCTGAATTTACGCAGGTGGACATTGAAACATCATTTCTTCCTAAAGAAGATCTCATATCCATGATGGAAGAAATGATGACAGCTGTTTTAAAAGAAACAAAAGGAATAGAAATTGAAAAGCCTTTCCCTCGTATGTCTCATGCTGAAGCAATGAATCGCTATGGATCTGATAAGCCAGACACACGTTTTGGAATGGAATTCGTTGATGTATCTGAGCTTGTAAAAGACTCTGACTTTAAAGTATTCTCTGGTGCTGTATCTTCTGGAGGAGCGGTTAAGGGGATTAACGCGAAGGGTGCAGCAAGTAAGTATTCACGTAAAGACATCGATGCACTAACAGAGTATGTGAAAACGTACAAGGCAAAAGGACTTGCATGGCTTAAAGTTGAAGAAGATGGTTTAAAGGGACCAATTTCTAAATTCTTTGATGAAGCACTTTCAGCACAGTTACAGGAAGCGTTCGATGCAGAAGCGGGAGACCTTCTTCTCTTTGTAGCTGACAGCAAATCTGTTGTAGCTGACAGTCTTGGATCTCTTCGTTCAAAACTAGGGAAAGAGCTTGATCTGATTGACCAATCCAAGTTTAACTTCCTATGGGTGATGGACTTCCCACTTATGAGTTACGATGAAGAAGCGGATCGTTATTTTGCAGAGCACCATCCGTTTACTATGCCATTAAAAGAAGATCTTCATCTTCTTGAAGATGAGCCAGGTCAAGTTCGTGCTGATGCGTATGACCTTGTTCTTAATGGATATGAGCTTGGTGGCGGATCTCAGCGTATCTTCCAGCGCGATATCCAAGAAAAAATGTTTAAAGCGCTAGGATTTACTAAAGAAGAAGCTGAAGAAGAATTTGGTTTCCTACTTGATGCTTTCGAATATGGCACTCCACCACACGGAGGAATTGCGTTTGGTCTTGACCGTCTTGTGATGCTACTTGCTGGAAGAACAAACTTACGTGACACAATTGCATTCCCTAAGACAGCTAGTGCAAGCTGCTTGTTAACAGAAGCGCCTTCTCCAGTTAGTCAAGAGCAGCTCAAGGAACTGAATCTTGAACTTGCTAAAAAGCCTGTTACCGCTGAAAAAGAATAGAGTGTTCAAGCAAATGGTAAAATAATAAAAAGGACCTAAAACGCGAGCGTTGAAATCGTTTTGAAGGTCTGCTATAATTCAATTACAAGTTAACGAAGAGTCCTGAAGTGTACGTTTACTTCCATAATAATTTGAGCCAACACTTTTACAACGGGAGCCTGATCCTTTCCGTCCAGAGTACATGCCTCGGTAGCTGAGGACGTACGAAGGATGGAATAGGGCACCCACCTGCCAATGCAGGTTCAACGATTATGGAAAGGACGGCACAGTTGGGGCTCTTCTTTTTTTATGACAAATAACAAAGCATCAGTTCAATGAACTGATGCTTTTTTTTGTATGAGAAATTGTTTTGTCGATAGTGTGTTCTCATCTAAGAGTTTTAGTATTTCAGTTTCTAAACGCTCGTCTCCGCTTTTCGTGTCTAGCTGCGTGGCCAGACCCTCTGGCACTTCACCCTATAACTCGAACACAAAGAACGTGTTCAAAATATAGGGCTCCAGTGCCTGCCGTGTCTAAACGCCCACTTCCGCCTTTCGTGAGATCCAGCTACGACTCGCAGAAACTCCGATATTTCACTCTTTCATCGGAACACAAAAAGCGTGTTCCAATTCAAGAGTTCCAATATCTTCGTTTCTAAACGCTCGTCTCCGCCTTTCGTGAGATCCAGCTGCAGTGGGCAGACACTCGGTCACTTCACCCTATAACTCGAACACAAAGAACGTGTTCAAATTATAGGGCTCCAGTGCCTGCCGTGTCTAAACGCCCACTTCCGCCTTTCGTTATCTCGCAAGTTTTTCTAAATTCCCGTTCTTGTCCATTTTAAAGCCGGGTACGTTGTGATCTTCGTTGTCGTTTAGGACTACCATTCTTCTTGCTCGGTCCATGATTTGGATGAGAGATTGATAATCCTCTTTCATGACCTGTTGTTCGTTTTCTAGTGTTTTGATTCTTTGGTGGAGAAGAGTGTTTTCTTCTGTTAGGTGTTGATTCTCCAATTCTAGTTTCTCGAGATTTGTCCTCAGTCTGCTTGTTCCAGATGCGGATTGCTCGAGATTTGATAAGTAAGAAATAACATCTCTCATTGTCATTTGCTTTTGGGTTACAACTTGCTCAGTTTGTTTGACAGGTGTTTCAATCATTGTCTGAGAGAGTGTTTGTTCACTTTTCATCATAGAAGGGCGTACTTCTTTTTCTGTATATGTTGGCTGTCTGATTTCTGCACGTTTCATTTCTTTTCTTTGCTTTTTAGCTAGCTTCAAAGCTTGTTCATAACGTTCACGTACAATCGCATTCCAGCGGAAGCCTACTGCTGCTGACGTGCGGCTGAGTCGATCACCAACTTCATCAAAAGCTTTTAATTGTGTACTACCTTCTCTAACATGCCGCAGCACTGTTTCGGCAAGCATTAAATCATCTTCATGAGACCACGCATCTTGTCTTACTTTCATTTACATTCAGCTCCTTTATCTTCATTTCATAGCGTTTTGAAAGTAATCATAGCTTTGCCAGTATGAAAGAATTTATACAGAAGTCTTGTGAAAATGAGATAGATTGTAAGAATACAAAGAAAAACAGCAGTGCTCATGCACTGCTGTTAAGCTTTCTTGTTATCAGATTTAATACGTTCTGCGAAGTAATCCAGTCGTTTTTGAACAGTACGTTCATGGCCGCGGTCAGTAGGTTTATAGAACGTTTTACGAGTCATGTGGTCAGGGAGATATTGTTGTGGCACATAACCTCCAGGGAAACTATGAGGATATTTATAATCTATTCCGTGTCCAAGTTCGGATGCTCCTTTGTAGTGAGAATCTCTTAAATGAACTGGAACTGTGCCGCTTTTCTCTTTTTTCACTGCTTCAAGGGCTGAGTCAATTCCTTTAATTACAGCATTGCTTTTTGGAGCAGTGGCTAGATATAGTGCTGCTTCTGCAAGTGGAATTCTAGCTTCAGGCATACCAATGAACTCAACAGCGTAGCTTGCCGCATGTGCTACAAGAAGTGCATTTGGATCAGCTAGCCCAATATCCTCAGCAGCGTGAACGTATAATCTTCTTGCGATAAAACGCGGATCCTCACCTGCATAAATCATTTTTGCGAGCCAGTATAATGTAGCGTCTGCATCAGATCCTCGTATACTTTTAATAAAAGCTGAGACAGTATCATAGTGGTTGTCACTATCTTTGTCATATTGTAATACCCGCTGTTGAATTGATTCTTCTGCAATAGCAAGCGTGATAACGAGCTTCCCACTCTCATCTGGGGTCGTCGTTAATACGGCAAGTTCAAGTGCATTTAGCGCAGTTCGAGCGTCTCCATTAGATACATCAATGAGGTGTTCGATCGCTGAATCTAGAATCTCAATATCATATCTACCGAATCCACGGTCTTGATCATGGATGGCTTGATGCAAAATATCTTTTATCGTGGTTTCATTAAGATGTTCAAATCGAAATAATCTTGAACGAGATAGAAGGGCGGGATTAATTTCGAACATCGGGCTCTCTGTTGTAGCGCCGATTAGAACGATCGTTCCGTCTTCGACAAATGGCAGGAGGGCATCCTGTTGTGATTTATTAAAACGGTGAATCTCATCAATGAATAGCACTGTTCTTCTATCATCCATCTTTAATCTATCTTTTGCTTCTGATGTTAGTCTTCTAATATCAGCTACACCTGAAGTAACAGCATTTAATTGCTCGAAATGAGCGGATGTCGTGTTTGCGATGATGCGAGCGAGTGTTGTTTTACCTGTCCCAGGAGGACCAAAAAAAATCATCGGTGTTAGCTGATCTGCTTGAATCGCTCTTCGTAACAATTTTCCGTCACCGATTATATGATCTTGTCCGATAAATTCTTCTATGGACCTGGGGCGCATTCTACTTGCAAGCGGTCCAGAAGAAGTGTTGTTCTTGTCAGGAGAATAATCAAATAAATCCATCAAACACCCGTCCTTTCATAGATAGTTGAAACATACTATACGTCTTTTGGAAATGCAAGAAAAACCGGTTCATGCTATAATAGCGAAGGTTTACTAACAGAATCAATGGCGAATAAATGAGTTAAGATCGAGTAAAGAGGGATAAAATGAAACCAGGAAACAAAGCGTCGAGGTTCTGGATGAGCTGGGTTGTTTTTACAGTTGGTCTTCTTGTGATGGCTTTTGGAATAGCACTCATGATTCGTGCAGAAATTGGAAGTGCACCGTGGGATGTTTTTCACATTGGCCTTTACCAACAGTTTGGATTAACAATTGGGACATGGTCGATTATCATTGGTTTTGTCATCATTGGTTCGACGTCTTTACTAGAGCGCTCCTGGCCGAAACCCGGTGCTTTTCTTAACATGTTACTGGTTGGTTTATTCATTGATTTATATCTATGGCTTCCAATTCTTAAAACACCAGATCAATTAATTGGAAAACTAATCATGCTGATAAGTGGTATTCTCATTATGGGGTATGGAATTGGATTGTATATTGCAGCAGATAGAGGAGCTGGTCCACGAGATAGCCTTATGCTCGTTTTAACTAAGCGAATAGGTTGGAAAGTACAGCATATCAGGCTTTCGATGGAAATGGTTGTGCTTACTCTTGGCTGGTTATTGAAGGGTCCTGTTAATATTGGAACACTCTTATTTTGTGTGACGATTGGACCGATTGTTGGCTATTCATTGCCTCAATGCAAGATGCTTGTGGCTCGATTGATAGAAAGAGGTGGAAGAAATGAAGATATCGACAAAAGGAAGATACGGATTAACCATTATGATGGAGTTAGCAAAAAAGCACGGTGAAGGTCCTATTTCGCTTAAATCCATTGCAAGAAGTAAAGATTTATCTGAGCATTATCTTGAGCAACTTGTTGCACCACTTCGAAACGCAGGTCTTGTAAAGAGCGTGCGTGGTGCTTATGGTGGCTATATCCTTGCGCAGGATGCAAGCACAATTACAGCCGGAGATATTATTCGTGTTCTTGAAGGACCGATTAGTCCAGTTGAAGTAATGGATGATGAAGAACCTGCGAAGCGTGATCTCTGGTTGAAAATTAGAGATGCAGTTAAGGATGTACTGGACTCCACTACCCTTGAAGACCTTGCAACATATGAAGGTGAAGGAGAGCAAGACAGCTACATGTTCTATATTTAGTATAACCAGCGTGTTGCTGGTGTTAAGAGGTGAAGAGTAATGAAGGCAATATATATGGATCACGCTGCAACCTCGCCCGTTCATCCTCAAGTAATTGAAGCAATGGTGGCTTCGTTACAGAATGATTTTGGTAATCCTTCAAGTATTCATCAATTTGGGCGTAAAACTAGACATGCACTTGATGAAGCAAGAAGCAGCATAGCAAAAAGTATAAGAGCTGTTCCTAATGAAATTGTTTTCACAAGTGGAGGAACAGAAGCTGACAATCTCGCCATTATTGGAGCTGCAAAAGCGAATGTTGAAAAAGGGAAGCACATTATTACAACAGCCGTTGAGCATCACGCAGCACTTAACGCTTGTAAGAGTCTTGAAGCGGAAGGCTTTGAAGTTACCTATTTACAAGTGAATGAGAGTGGAAGAATTTCTATTGAGGACCTTAAAGGAGCTATTCGCCAAGAAACTACGTTAATTACAATTATGTACGGTAATAACGAAGTTGGAACGATTCAGCCGATTACAGAGATTGCTCAGATTACTAAAGAACATGACATTCTCTTTCATACAGATGCCGTTCAAGCATATGGCCTAATCGATCTTGATGTAAGCAAGCTCGGTGTGGATTTACTATCTGTTTCTGCACATAAAATAAACGGCCCTAAAGGCGTTGGTTTTTTATATGTGAAAGATGGAACAAAGCTTGTGCCGTCTTCTCAAGGTGGGGAGCAGGAGCGTAAGCGTCGGGCTGGAACTGAAAATGTTGCAGGTATTGTTGGCATGGAGACAGCTGTTAAGCTTATGTATTCGGATCGAGAAGAGAAAGTTAGACTTTATCATAAAATGAAAGAAACAATGACCGAGATCTTTAAGAGAGAATCAATTCAATATTATTTAAATGGTGACCAAAATAATGTGTTACCTCATGTTCTCAATGTAAGCTTTCCTGATGCGAAAGTGGAACCGATGTTGATGAACTTAGACTTAGCAGGTATTGCTGTATCAAGTGGCTCAGCGTGTACTGCAGGATCTCATGAGCCGTCACATGTATTAAAAGCCATGTACGGAGATAATGAGCGTACACAAACAGCCATTCGATTTAGTTTTGGATATGGCAATACAGAAGAAGATGCGACACAGGCGGCAGAGGAAGTCGTTAAGATTGTCAATCGGTTAAAGAAGTTATAAAATAGTCAGGACACAATTTGTGTTAATGAAGAGGAGGTGCAACCATGACAGCACGAAAGAATGAAGATACTAGAGTCGTGGTTGGAATGTCCGGAGGCGTTGACTCATCAGTTGCAGCCCTTATGCTAAAAGAACAGGGCTATGATGTGATCGGCATTTTCATGAAAAACTGGGACGACACCGACGAAAACGGAGTATGCACAGCGACAGAAGACTACAATGATGTTATCCGTGTATGCAACCAGATCGGCATTCCGTACTACGCAGTCAACTTTGAGAAGCAATACTGGGATAAAGTGTTTACTTATTTCCTTGATGAATATAAAGGTGGACGTACACCAAATCCAGATGTTATGTGTAATAAAGAAATCAAGTTTAAGGCATTTCTAGAGCATGCGCTAACGCTTGGAGCAGATTATCTTGCAACTGGGCACTATGCTCAGGTCGTTGAACGTGATGGAGAAGTGAAGATGCTTCGTGGCGTTGACGACAATAAGGATCAGACGTACTTTTTGAATCAGCTTACTCAGGAACAACTTTCAAAAGTCATGTTTCCACTTGGTGGAATTGAGAAGAAAAAAGTCCGTGAAATGGCTGAAGAGGCTGGTCTTGCTACTGCTAAGAAAAAAGATAGCACAGGTATTTGCTTCATTGGCGAGCGCAACTTCAAAGAATTTCTTGGGCAATATCTTCCTGCTCAACCGGGTAAGATGATGACGCTTGATGGCGAAGAAAAAGGTACCCATGATGGATTGATGTACTATACGATCGGTCAGCGTCACGGTCTTGGTATTGGCGGCGATGGTGAGCCTTGGTTCGTTGTCGGTAAAAACCTTGATAGCAATGTGTTATACGTTGATCAGGGCTTCCATAACGATTTGCTCTATTCTGATTCACTAATTGCTGTTAACTCAAGTTGGGTTTCAGATCTTCCAATTCAGAATCAATTCGCGTGCACAGCGAAGTTCCGCTATCGCCAAAAGGATTCTGGAGTTACCGTTCTGAAACTTGACAATGATCGGTTGAAAGTGACGTTTGATGAACCAGTTCGTGCTATTACACCTGGACAGGCTGTTGTTTTCTATAATGGAGATGAATGTCTCGGTGGTGCAACGATTGATCAAGTATTCAAGAATTCAAGTGAACTCACATATGTTTAACAACAAGCCTCATTTCAATTTGAAATGAGGCTGTTTTTTGAGGTGGGGAAACTGTCGCCAAGTTATGCTAAACTAGAGATTAAGCTAAAGAAATAAGGAGTTTTTATAATGAGTAATAAAAATGAACAAGCAATAGAAGCGATGAATAATGGAGAGCTTGAAAAAGCGGTTACGCTTCTTTATGAAGCAATTGAAGAGAATCCCAAAGATCCAATTGCTTATACGAATATTGGAAATCTACTTGCACAGGCTGGAGAAATTAAGCAGGCAGTTGCTTATTTCGAGAAAGCGATTGATCTTGATGAAACTCAAGGAACGGCTTATTATGGTGCCGGAAATGCTTTCTTTGAGCTTGAACAATACAAAGACGCGGCAGATATGTACCAGAATGCTATACAACAGGGACTTGATCAAAGTGATGTTCACTTTATGATTGGACAGTGCTTTGTTATGCAAGATGCGATGCGTCTAGCCCTTCCGTTTTTCCAGCGTGCAGTTGAACTCAATGAGGCTGATACAGAAGCAAGATTTCAGTATGCGCTTTGTCTTGCTCAAGAAGGAGCAGTCGAAGTGGCATTGCCACAATTTGAGAGAGTTGTGGAGGAAGACCCAGAACATGCAGATGCATGGTTTAATCTTGGTGTAAGCCACGCTTATCAAGAAGATATAACAAAAGCGATAAGTTGCTTTGACAAAGCACTTGCTATTCAACCAGATCACCTCCTAGCAGGTAACGGCAAGAAGCAAATGGAACAAGCGATGAACAATAACAATTAAATTCTAAGTTATTGGGGAGAAGATCTTATGGTTGAGCCGCAAAAAGGATACATCAAAGGAAGACCGATTCAAATGATCTTTTTTAATGAAGAGAGTTTGTATGGGGTGGCAAGACTTCGTATTGCCGAAACAAATGAGGCGTATGATGAACGTGAAGTAGTCGTAAATGGGATGATTCCAAGATTACTTGAGGATGAAACGTATATATTCTACGGTCGCTTCACAGATCATCCTCGATATGGAAAACAATATTCTGTCGAGTCATTTGAAAGGCAGCTTCCAGAATCAAAGCCTGGACTAGTTCAATATTTATCAAGTGATCTATTTCATGGGATCGGTGAGAAGACAGCTGAAGCGATTGTCGATACCTTAGGGGAACGCGCAATTGCTAAAATCATGAGGGAACCTTCTATTTTAAGCAAAGTTCCGAAGCTAACTGAAGAAAAGGCAAAGAGTCTCTATGATTCTCTTATGGAACACCAGGGGCTAGATCAGATTATGATTCGGCTAACAGAACTTGGATTTGGTCCAAAGCTATCGATGAAAGTTTTTAAGGCATATAAACAAGAAACACTAGAAGTTGTAGAATCAAATCCGTACCAATTGATCCAAGACGTAGAGGGTATTGGTTTCAGACGTGCAGATGAACTTGGCAAAGCAATTGGTATTGAAGGTAAGCATCCTGACAGAATAAGAGCTGCATGTCTTCATACATTGAATGAGCAGACACTTCAGGAAGGACATGTGTATCTTGAGTACGATACACTTGTGAAATCCGTTGATGAATTGCTAGGGGACAAGCTTGACGAAGCTGATATTTCAAGAGAACTTATTTCCCTTTATGAAGCCGATAAGCTGATTCTTGATCGAGAGAGAATTTACTTGCATTCTCTTTATTATGCTGAAAAAGGTCTTGTAACGGGATTAAATAAAGTGATGTCTCAAACGGAGTACGCAGATTCTTTTCCTGAGTCAGAATTCTATCGAGCTCTAGGTGAACTTGAAGAGCGACTAGGTATTCAATATGCTCCATCGCAACGAGATGCAGTGCAAAAAGCGATTGCTTCGCCGTTCATGATTCTTACCGGAGGACCAGGTACTGGAAAAACGACCGTAATAAAGGGAATTGTTGAATTGTACGCTGAGTTAAATGGGCTTTCACTTGAGCCAAAAGATTATTCGAAAGATAACCCATTTCCTGTTCTACTCGTAGCACCTACTGGAAGAGCAGCTAAGCGTATGAGTGAAGCGACCGGTCTCCCCGCTTTTACAATACATAGATTGCTTGGTTGGAAAGGCGAAGCCGGTTTTGAACACGATGAGAATAATCCAATTGAAGGGCGATTACTCATTGTAGACGAAGTTTCAATGGTGGATGTATGGTTAGCCAATCAACTTTTTAAATCTCTTCCTCCTCAAATTCAAGTGATTGTAGTTGGTGATGAAGATCAGCTTCCTTCAGTTGGGCCTGGTCAGGTCCTAAAAGATATGATTGATTCGAATGCTGTTCCTGTAAGCAAGTTAACGGATATTTATCGTCAGGCGGAAGGTTCTTCTATTATTGATCTTGCACATTCAATAAAGGAAGGCGAATTGCCGAAAGAATTTCATAAACCTACACCAGACAGAAGGTTTTTCCCTTGTTCTCAAGCGCAAATCATTGAAGTAGTGTCTCAAGTTTGCGGCAATGCTCTCCGAAAAGGGTATTCTCCAAGAGATATTCAAGTACTTGCACCAATGTATAGAGGTTCAGCGGGAGTTGATCGTTTAAATCAAGAGCTACAAAAGCTTTTTAATCCTCCTTCTGAACAGCGAAGGGAACTTCCACATGGTGATCTTGTTTACAGAGTTGGAGATAAAGTACTTCAACTCGTCAATAATCCTGAAGAAAATGTTTATAACGGTGATATGGGTGAAATTGTTTCTATTTTCTTTGCTAAGGAGAATGTTGAAAAGCAGGACCAACTGGTCGTCTCGTTTGATGGGCAAGAAGTTGTTTATGATCGTCCAGACTTCAATCAATTAACACACGCTTACTGCTGTTCCATTCATAAGTCACAGGGGAGTGAATTCCCGATTGTTGTTCTTCCGATAGTGAGAGGTTATTATCGTATGCTACGTAAAAACCTTCTTTATACCGCGGTTACAAGAAGTAAAGATTATTTGATTCTCTGCGGCGAAGAAGATGCCATTAAGCTTGCTATTCAAACGGAAGATGATCAGGATAGAAATACGAGATTAACGGAGAAGTTACAAGAAATGATTGGTGAACAAACAACAATTGAAGAATCGATCTAAAAGTCAGAGGAACATCCTCTGGCTTTTTTTATTGGATGTTTTCCAAAAACTCTTTTTAAGATTGTTATTTTTAAAAAGGGGTTTGTATTAAAACGCACACTTCAAAGTTGATTGGAGCGGAAGATGCTCGACTCCTGCGGGATTAGCGGGACAGGGACAGGTGAGACCCCGCAGGCGCGCCGAGGAGGCTCACCGCCCGCCCCGCGGAAAGCGAGCATTCTGGAGCGGAAATCAACAACTACTCTTATAGCAAAAGCAACACTGTTTTAAAATGCAGCCTTTTTATTAGAGTGAGGAAGCATTTGAATCAGCTATCAGTATAGAATCATCTTCAAATGGGCAAGATTGTGTATATCTTTTTAAAATGCTGGATTAGGAGGCATAGAGAAATGGTATGTCCAAATTGTAAAAGTAAAAATATCGGAAAAATTGGTGCGAATCAATTCTATTGTTGGAGCTGTTTCGTGGAGATGTCGATTGTAAAAGGCGTTCTTTCTCTACATCAGGTAGAAGAAGACGGTTCTCTTACATCGCTTGACGATCTATTTGAAGACTATGACATGCGTATTGAGTTGTAGATTAACATTGCGGGAGGAATAGTCATTGAAACGAGAATGGAACCTTAATTGGCTCATTTATCTAACGACCCTTCTGCTTGTTTTTCTATGTGTCTATTTGCTTCTTAAACTTTCGCCAATCTGGAAGCCTGCAATACAAGTGTTAACAGTTTTGCTTGTTCCTTTTCTAATCGCTTCACTCATCACATATTTACTTCATCCCATTGTTGAAAAAATCCATAAAGAAGGACTTCCAAGAGGTATTGCTGTTCTCTTAATCTATGTTCTCTTTTTTGGTGGAACAGGTTATGCGATATTTAAAGGCGTACCTCATATCGTTAAGCAGTCTCAAGAGTTAATGGAAAATGTCCCAATGTTTATGGATACGTATCGTGATACGGTTCATCACATGTATGATTATACGTCTCATTTACCACCATCTCTTCAAGGTAAAATAGATCAGGCATTTCAAGATGTCGAGAATACAGTGAATCATACACTTACAATTGCGATAGAGCTTGCTAAAAAGCTGTTAAGCTCATTTTTCGTGATTATGATTATCCCTTTTATCGTTTTCTATTTACTGAAAGATTTTGAAACGCTAAAGAAAACGACATGGCGAATAACCCCTCCAAAGTGGAGAGAGCCTGGGAAAGAATTACTAATTAGAATTGATGAGTCGCTAGGAAATTACATTCGTGGTCAGTTTTTTGTTATTTCAGTACTCGGTGTATTGGCAGCTCTAGGCTTCTGGCTTATTAAATTGCCGTACGGAATTCTATTAGGTGTCATTGTTGGCGTGACAGATATCATTCCATACTTTGGACCTTTTCTTGGTGCTGCGCCTGCTCTTTTGATTGCATCGACTGTTTCAATGAAGATGGTTATAATAACAGTAGTTGTAATTATCGTCTTACAATTTATTGAAAGCAACATTCTTTCTCCATATATTGTTGGAAAAAGTCTTCACATTCACCCTGTTATTATTATCTTTGGACTTCTTGCAGGTGGGGAAATAGCTGGTGTCATTGGTCTGATTTTGGCTGTACCAGTACTTGCTGTTTTAAAAGCGCTCATACTTTATCGCAATAAGCGTGACGCAAGCGATTGACAAACGATTGCTGCTCTGACTATAATAATCGCAGAGATTAAGAAAAGAACACATTGACGGATCGAGTACGCTGAACACTATTCTTGAATACAAACGTATTCATTAGAGAGAAGCTCCATGGCTGGAAGAGCTTCAGGAATCAGATCAGCAGAACGCTAATCCTGAGTGCGGATTAATCCCCGCCGTCTCGACCTCGTTACGGTCGCTTGAGGTGATAAGCGCAAGTTTGCTTATAACCAGGGTGGTACCGCGTGAGCTTATAAAACTCTCGTCCCTGATTTATTCAGGGGTGGGAGTTTTTTGTATGGAAAAAAGCTCACACCTCTCGGATGAATTTTCGTTTAAACCAATTTAAGGAGGATGTTTTATGAAAGAGCTAACTTCAGCTGATGTAAGACAAATGTTTCTTGATTTCTTTAAAGAAAAAAGCCATTCGGTTGAGCCGAGTGCTTCCCTTGTACCACACGAAGATCCTACGCTTCTCTGGATCAATAGTGGAGTGGCTACGCTAAAAAAATATTTCGATGGACGTGTAACTCCAGATAATCCGAGAATTGTTAACGCACAGAAATCAATTCGTACAAATGATATTGAAAATGTCGGCAAGACAGCAAGACACCACACATTCTTCGAGATGCTTGGAAACTTTTCAATTGGGGATTACTTTAAAGAAGAAGCAATTGAATGGGGATGGGAATTTCTCACTAGTAAGGAATGGATCGGTTTTGATGCTGACAAATTATCCGTAACAATCCACCCAGAGGATGATGAGGCATATACAATCTGGAGTGAAAAAATCGGTCTACCTGAAGAAAGAATTATACGTCTTGAAGGAAACTTCTGGGACATTGGTGAAGGGCCAAGTGGTCCAAATACGGAAATCTTCTATGATCGCGGCGAAGAATACGGAGCAGAAGATCCAGAAGAAGAGCTTTATCCTGGTGGAGAGAATGAGCGTTATTTAGAGATTTGGAACCTTGTTTTCTCCCAATTTAATCATAATCCTGATGGAACGTATACACCACTTCCTAAGAAAAACATTGATACTGGTATGGGACTAGAGCGAATGGTTTCTGTTATCCAGGATGCAAAGACGAACTATGATACAGATCTTTTCATGCCAACGATTCGTGAAACAGAACGAATGGCTGAGGTGAAATACGGTGATTCTAGAGAAGGAGATACAGCCTTTAAAGTAGTTGCTGACCATATTCGTACTGTAACTTTCGCTATTGGTGATGGTGCTCTTCCATCAAATGAAGGAAGAGGGTATGTATTAAGAAGACTTCTCCGTCGTGCTGTTCGATTTGCGAAACAGATTGGTATTAATCGTCCTTTCATGTATGAGCTTGTGCCTGTTGTTGGTGACATCATGAAAGAATTCTATCCAGAAGTGAACGAAAAGAAAGAATTCATTCAGAAAGTAATTAAGAATGAAGAAGATCGTTTTTATGAGACCCTAAATGAAGGTCTAGCAATTCTTTCTGACATTATTAAAAAAGAAAAAGAAGCTGGAAACACAATGATTTCTGGTAGCGATGTATTCCGTCTCTACGATACGTATGGCTTCCCTGTTGAATTAACTGAGGAATATGCAGAAGAAGAAGGTTTGGAAATCGATCGTACTGGATTCGAAGAAGAAATGGGTATGCAGCGAAAGCGTGCACGGGATGCACGTCAGGACACAGGCTCTATGCAAGTTCAGGGCGGTGCACTAGGCGACATTTCAGTAGCAAGTGATTTTGTTGGATATGAAGAGCGTTCGATTCATACAGAAGTTGTTGCAATTGTGAAGAACAAAGAACTTACTGAGGAAGCAACTGAGGGCGATGAAGTTCAAGTGATATTACAGCAAACACCTTTTTACGCAGAAAGCGGCGGACAGGTTGCAGATCCTGGCGTCATTCGCGGAGAGGACGTCCAGCTTCGTGTAACAGATGTACAGAAAGCGCCAAATGGACAACATGTGCATACAGCAGTTATTGAATCTGGTTCAATTCAAACAGGTGCAAAAGTTGTTGCGGAAATTAATCGAACAAACCGCTCTGCGATTGTTAAGAATCATACCGCAACTCACTTACTTCATCAGGCATTAAAGGATGTTCTAGGTGACCATGTTAATCAGGCTGGGTCACTAGTTGGATCAGAACGTCTCCGTTTTGATTTCTCTCACTTCGGTCAAATTTCGTCTAGTGAACTTGAAGAGATTGAAAAGCGCGTCAATGATCAGATCTGGGCTAATATCCCTGTGAACACAATGGTTAAACCAATTGAAGAGGCAAAAGCAATGGGTGCAATGGCATTATTTGGTGAGAAATACGGAGATACTGTAAGAGTTGTTCGAGTTGGAGACTATAGCCTTGAATTGTGTGGCGGTACTCACGTGCAGAATACAGCTGAAATTGGTCTTTTCAAAGTTGTTTCTGAGTCAGGAATTGGTGCAGGTACACGAAGAATCGAAGCTGTAACAAGTGAGGGAGCTTACCAGGTACTGAATGAGCAAGTGTCTATTTTGAAAAACACGGCTGACTTGTTAAAATCAAATGTGAAGGACGTTCCATCGCGTACAGAAGCATTACTAGGTCAAATTCGAGATCTACAGCGACAAAATGATTCTCTAACATCCAAGCTTGCGAATGTTGAAGCAAAACAAATGGCAAGTGATGTTCAAGAAGTGGATGGCGTGAAGGTTGTAGCCAAACGAATTGAGACAGACATGAACAATTTGCGTAGTATCGTAGATGATTTGAAATCTCAACTAGGAAGCGTGATTGTCGTACTAGGTAGCGGAGCAGACGGAAAAGTTCAGCTTGCAGCAGGAATTACAGACGACCTTGTAAAAGAAGGTTATCATGCAGGAAAATTAATTAAGGAACTTGCTACTCGCTGTGGTGGCGGTGGCGGTGGCCGCCCTGACATGGCACAAGCTGGCGGTAAAAACCCTGAAAAGTTGGATGAAGCACTTGCATACACAGCAGATTGGGTGAAATCCATTTCCTAATTTGGTTTCATTAGTGTACAATAAGGTTAGTTGACTAGTTACGATTCTAGATGGGGATCGGAGAAAGAGGTGTAAGGAATGAGTTCGATGGACAAAACAATGAAATTTAATTTTCCAGACGACGCATATAATCATGATGTCCAGGAAGTGTTGCTCACCGTCTATAGCGCTCTTCAAGAAAAGGGCTACAATCCGATTAACCAGATCGTGGGTTATCTCCTTTCTGGGGATCCGGCTTACATTCCGAGACACAATGATGCGAGAAGCTTAATTCGTAAGCTTGAACGAGACGAATTGATTGAAGAGCTTGTTAAATCGTATCTTACTCATCATCAAGGATAAGGAGACAGCATGAAAACACTTGGTTTGGATGTTGGCACGAAAACAATTGGCGTTGCACTTAGCGATGCGATGGGGTGGACCGCTCAAGGATTAGAAACGGTGAAACGTGATCCTGAAGCACAGGATGTTATTCCTGATCGTTTAATGGAAATTATTAAAGGGAATGATGTCAGCAAGATCGTTGTTGGACTCCCGAAGAATATGAATGGTTCGATTGGCCCAAGTGGAGAGGCATGCATGGCATTCGCTGATCTGATTGGAGAACATACTAATTTGCCTATTCAAATGTGGGATGAACGTCTAACGACCGTCGCTGCTGAGCGGATGTTAATTAGTGCTGATGTGAGCCGCAAAAAGCGCAAAAAGGTAATCGACAAAATGGCTGCTGTTATGATTCTGCAAGGATACTTAGACAGCAAGCAAAATTAATGAGGTGAAAATATGGAGGAAAAAGAACGCATTATCATACCAGACGAAAACGGTGATGAGCATCTATTTGAAGTTCTCTTTACTTTCGATGTAGAAGAGAATGGACATTCTTATATGACAGTCGTCCCTGCTGATCAAGCTGATAGTGAGGACGAAGTAGAAGTTTACGCTTTTCGTTACGAAGAAGAAGACAATGAAGAACGTGACTACAAGCTATTCCCTATCGAATCAGATAAGGAATGGGAAATCGTTGAAGAAATGCTCAACACTTTCTCTGAAGAGGAAGAAGAAGCAGACGAATAAAAGAATGACGAAGCTACCGGTGAAATCATCGGTAGCTTTTTTCTTTAGGTTAGTTTCTTTTTTAAAGGCTCTTTTCTAAAAAATTGTTGCTTTTGAAAGAAGTTTTGTATAAAGAACCCCACTTAGCTAATTGGAGCGGAAGGATGCTCGACTCCTGCGGGACTAGCGGGACAGGTGAGACCCCACAGGCGCAATGTTTTAGTGCGCCGAGGAAGCTCAAGCGTCCCGCCCCGCGGAAAGCGAGCATCCTGGAGCGGAAATCCCTCTCACTCTTATAGCAACAATGTTTACGAAAAGAGCCTTTGGTTAAGAAGTTACCGATTTAAGGAAATGACTACAAACTTTAAAGGGAAACTTGTATAATACATAATGGAGAAAAATTGACGAACGTTGGCATTGTCGCTGACAATATGTCGACTTATAGTATAATAGGAAAAGATGAAAGGGGGCCACGGCGTTGTCTGATTATAAAGACTTGTATAAAGAGAAGCTATTGAAGCGCCAGAATGAGAATCATACCGTACGAAAAATCGTATTTATTATTTTATTGCTTTTGACCATAACGGTGGCTGCCGTTATTACAGGTGGTTACTTCTACATAAAAAATATTCTTGAGCCTGTTGATCCAGATAGCAATAAGGATACGACAGTTACAATTCCGATTGGTTCATCAACCTCGTCGATTGGTAAGACGCTAGAAGAAGAGGGAATAATCAAGGATGGTACAGCGTTCCGGTATTACGTTAAATACAAAAATGAAAGTGGCTTTCAAGCTGGAGACTATGAGCTTTCTCCTTCGATGACAATGGATGAAATTATTTCAATCATGAAAAGTGGGAAAGTAATGAAGGACGCCGTGGCGAAAATTTCTGTGCCTGAAGGAATCTGGCTTGAAGATATCGCTGCTCGAATAGCCAAGGAATTAGATTTAAAACAAGAAGATGTAATAAAGAAACTTGATGACAAAGATTATGTAAAGGCGTTAATCAATGAATACTGGTTCTTAACAGAGGATGTCTTACAAGACGATATTCGTCATCCACTTGAAGGCTATCTTTTCCCAGCAACGTATGATTTTGAAGAAGAGCCATCAGTTGAAATAGTGGTTAAGGAAATGTTGGACAAAACAGATCGAGTTCTTACAGATTATCGATCTGAAATTGAAGACCGTGATTACTCTATTCATGAAATGATGACGTTAGCTTCTATCATTGAAGAAGAGGCATCTGCAAAAGCAGATCGAACTAAGATATCAAAAGTGTTCTACAATAGACTTGAAGAGGACATGATTTTACAGACTGACCCTACAGTAGTTTATGCTAGAGGTAAACAATCAGGTGAGATTACTCAAAAAGATCTTGATAAAAAGTCACCTTATAATACGTATACTGTAAAAGGTCTCCCTGTTGGACCTATTGCGAATCCAGGTAAATCCTCTATTGAAGCTGCAATTGAACCTGCCAAAACAGATGCACTTTATTTCTACGCTCGACCGAGCGGGGAAACTCTTTTCTCAAAAACCAATGCCGAACATAATAAAAAAGTGGCTAAATATAAGAATGAGTGGGAAGAGTATTATAAGAAGAAAGAAGAAAAGAAGAAAGAAGAATAAAAATTTGAGGGGAATGGGGAGATAGGCTACCATTCCCCTTTCGATTATGATAAAATTATTCGGGTTACATGAAGGAGGACCGCTCATGATATCCGATCATGTGGAACAATATCTAGAATCTTTGCGGCCAAAACGAGAAGGTTTAATGGAAGAGATGGAAGTGTACGCTAGAGAGAATCATATTCCTATTATGGAGCAGACAAGTCTCGCTGTGATGCTACAGCTTTTATCATTTTTAAAGCCTAATCGAATTTTGGAAATTGGAGCAGCCATTGGCTACTCAGCCATCCGAATGGCTGATCTACTGCCTGAAACTGCTATTATTACCGTGGAACGTGATGAAACTCGTTATAAAGAGGCGGTAGCAAATATTGAAAAAGCAGGATACTCAGATCGCATAACAATTTTATATGGCGATGCATTTGAACTCGCTGATGAGCTTAAGCAATATGGACCATATCAAGCGCTGTTTATCGATGCAGCAAAAGGACAGTACCAGCGTTTCTTTGATGAATTCTTTGGCGTTGTTGAAGAACAAGGAATTGTACTTTCTGATAATATATTGTTTCGAGGTATGGTAGCTGAAGAAGAGATACAAGAGAAACGCTTTCGATCGATGGTTAAAAAACTTCGTCAATATAATGAATTTCTAATGTCTCATCCTGATCTGTACACAACCATCTATCCTATTGGAGATGGACTTGCTGTCAGTCAGCGAATAAACTCATGATGATGGAAAACCGGCGTGCGATCGTACGAGCGGTTTTTCTATAATAGAAGGGGAAGGATTATGGTTAATAGACCTGTTGTAATTGGAGTTGCCGGAGGTTCTGGTTCGGGGAAAACCACGGTAACGAGAGAGATATTTAAACAATTTGCTGATCAATCAGTACTTGTCATTGAACAAGATTCTTATTATAAAGATCAGAGTGAGAAATCAATGCCAGAGCGTTTAGGGACAAATTATGATCACCCACTCGCCTTTGATAATGACTTACTAATTGAACATGTGAAAGAGTTGATGTTATACAACTCGATTCAAAAACCCGTCTATGACTATACAGTTCACACAAGATCTGATAAAATTATTCCTGTCGAACCAAAAGATGTCATTATTTTGGAAGGTATCCTAATTCTTGAAGATGAACGTCTTCGTGATTTAATGGATATTAAACTATTTGTGGATACTGACGCAGATCTACGAATATTAAGAAGAATGGTACGAGACATTCGTGACAGGGGAAGAACGCTTGATTCTGTCGTAGAGCAATATACATCAGTTGTACGCCCAATGCATCTTCAGTTTATTGAACCGACTAAGCGTTACGCTGATATTATTGTTCCAGAAGGTGGCCAGAACAGAGTAGCAATCGATCTGATGGTTACAAAGATTCATACAATACTCGAAGAAAAAGCAATGCTATAAGGATAAAACGAGGTATAATTACCTCTTTTTTTCATACAGTTTATTACGATTGATGCCCTTAATTGATGAAGGAGTGAAAGAAATGGCAGAGGATAAAAAATATTATATGACCCAGGATGGGAAAGAAAAACTTGAGAAGGAGCTTGACCTTCTTAAAACAGAAAAAAGAAAAGAAGTTGTAGAACGTATTAAGATCGCTCGAAGCTTCGGAGATCTTTCAGAGAACTCGGAGTATGACGCTGCAAAAGATGAACAGGCGTTTGTTGAAGCGCGCATTACAACTGTTGAAAATATGATTCGTAACGCAGAAATTATTGAAGAAGATAACAGTTCTTCTAGTGTTGTTTCAATTGGAAAACGTGTTAAATTCGTTGAAATTCCTGATGGCGATGAAGAAGAATATATTATTGTAGGTAGTGCTGAAGCGGATCCATTTGAAGGAAAGATTTCGAATGATTCTCCAATGGCAAGAAGCCTGCTTGGTCGTCAAATCGGGGAGAAAGTTAATGTACAAACTCCAGGCGGAGAAATTCGTGTAGAAATTCTAGAAGTTAAATAATAGGAGTCAGAAGAAGGGATAGCCAAAAGGGCTGTCCTTTTTTTGTGAGTTTGAAAAGCGGGACATCGGTCGAAACTCATAAAGAGGTGAAATGTATGAGAAGGAAAAGGATGAAGGGAATTGCAATTCTTTTTCTGTGTGGGTTCCTAATTCTGATCGGTCGACTTGTTCAACTTCAATTAATTGAAACAGAATCCTATTCCAAACAAGATATAAACCTTATTGAGGCGAGCATTAATCAGCGTACCCAATCATATGTGCTAGATGAAGGTAGGGGGACGCTTCTCGATAAAAATGAGACTCCATTGAGTGATTCCAGCCCCTCCCTTGTTCTCTTTCCTTTTTTAAAGGACAGAGAATGGCCAATCGAAGTAGTTGCTTCAATTGTTAATGAATCTCCTAAGAAACTAGAGCAAGCTTTTGAAGGCAAGAAACAACCCTTCACATATAAGAAAGGTCTATCGGTACAAGAGATGGAGAAAATCAATCAATTAAGTATTCCTGGCGTTTATGCCGTATATAAACCTGGTGTTGAAGGGCAGTTAGCAGGCCATGTTATTGGTAGTGTTAGACCGAATCCGGAACTTGTTAAGTCAAAATACCCTGAAAAATGGGATGAGGGATTAATTGATAAGAATACAAAATTAGGTATTTCTGGTCTGCAATTAGCATTTGATCCGTTTCTAATTTCTGAAGGGGATACGACTCTTCTTTATCATGCCGATCGTCAGGGTAATCCTTTACTTGGACTTGATGTGAAAATGTTCTCAACATCAGATTCATTCTATCCCCTTCAAATAAAGACAACACTTGATTTAGACAAACAGAGTGCTTTAGAAAAAGCAGTTGATCAGGCAGGTATTACAAATGGTGGGGCTGTTCTAATCGATATTGAAAAAAATAACCTTCTTGGTATGGTTAGTCGTCCATTGTTCAATACTGAAGATCCTTTGGGAGCTGGTGCAGTTAATCAGATGTTAAAAGGTTATTTTCCGGGTTCTGTATTCAAAACAGTTGTTTTAGCAGCTGCATATGAACACGGGATTTCAACGAGCCGAACTTTTGATTGCAATCGGAATTTATACCGTGATGGACCCGGGAAACGTGAACTTGGCACGTTAAATCTAAAAAACAGTTTTGCAGTTAGTTGTAATGCAGCATTTACAGAGCTTGCAGAAGAATTAATTAAGGATGATCCTAAGTTTATCGAGAATACAGCAAAGAAACTTGGTATCGCTTCAACCGTAGGATGGGAAGACTTGCTTTATCATTACGAAGACTTTAAACAATTCCCGGATGAGTCGAACCCCGTTTTCTTTAAGAATGAGAAAGATAAATCAGTAAAAAAAGCCATTGATCAAACGGCGATAGGACAGTTGAATGTAAAGCTAAGCCCCCTTGCCATCGCAAATATGATGTCTACAATCGGTAGGGGAGGAGAACCAAAACAAGTCAGAGTTGTAAGTGACATTCTGTATAGAAATCATTCAACTTTTTTAAGTTTTAAAGAAAAGCGGGCTGGTAAAGGTCAATTATCCAACGAAGTAGTGAAATCTCTTCAGCAATCACTTAGAGAAGTAGTATTAAGTGGAACAGGCCGCTCTTATTTAAATGATCTGCCTTTTGCTGTTGCTGGAAAATCTGGAACAGCAGAGCTTGGTGAAAACGTTCCGTATGACCATCAGTGGTTTGCAGGGTATTTCCCATATGATTCTCCTCGATATGCACTTGTTGTAGTAGACTTTGAACGAAAAGAAAAGCAGTATCGAGCATATGAAGCATTTGCAAAGATCGTTACGCATTTATATGAAAATGAGAGATAATCACGAAATAAAAGTCAAGCCTTCTACGAATCCTTTAGAGATGATAGAATAAGAACAACAGTTAAATAGAGGAGTGGATGGGCGTGAGATCGCGATATGGTGACCGTCATTCAAAGAGAAAACAAAATATTGTACTAAACAGTTTAATTGGACTTGTGCTTGCAGTGATTCTAGTCCTCGTTGCGAACATCTTCTTTTTCGGAGATGCACCTGAGCAAACGGCAGGTCAAGAACAGCAAACAGCGCAATCTGATACAAATGAAGAAACGAATAGTAGTGAAGATGCCGTTACCTCTGATGAAGCGGACTCAGAAGATTCAGATTCGAATAACTCAGAATCAGCTGATGAAGATAGTAACGAAGAAAGTTCTGAAGAAGATAAGATTAAGGAAGAAAATAAAGACAAAGAGAAAGAAAAAGAAGATGAACAAGCTGAACAAGAGCCAGGCGAACCGAACCTTGAGGGTCCATGGGAACCTGTAGGTACTTCGCAAAGTGGTGATAATCATAGATCTAGTTATACCATTGGTTCTGATGACTGGAATGAAAAAATCAAAGCAGTTGAATCGGTTATGGGATTATCGGAGAATGAAATGACCATTTGGAAGATAGGTGGAAATGGAGGTCCTCAACAGTCCTATGCTAGAGTGAGTAAAAAAGGTTCAGGAAATCAAGTGTATTATATAGAACTTGAATGGATTGATGATAAAGGTTGGAAGCCGATAAGTGTTAGTAAAGAATAAAATATTTAGGCTCTTTTCTAAAAGATTGTTGCTTTTGAGAAAATTACTGAATAAAAAAACCGAATTTCGCTAATTGGAGCGGAAGGATGCTCGACTCCTGCGGGACTAGCGGGACAGGTGAGACCCCACAGGAGCGTTAGCGACGAGGAGGCTCACCGCCCGCCCCGCGGAAAGCGAGCATCCTGGAGCGGAAATTAATCACTTATCTAAAAGTAACAATTTCTACGAAAAGAGCCAATTTTAAATAAAAGGAAGCATCCAAAATTGGATGCTTCCTTTTATTCGTTATCTAGTTACTTTGACTTAAAATGAACAACTGCTGAGTAATAAGGTCGGCCTGTTTTTTCGTGTATTACGGCATGATGCTGAACATTTTGAACCTGCAATAGTAAAGCACGATTGTTATCAATCTGTATTTGAATTTTCTTCTCAATCTCTTCAAGAGAGAAGCCTTCAAAAAATTCTACTTTATCGTCAATTCTTTCGAGTGAAAAGCTCATTTTGTTTCCCCCTTCTCTTCTATCCACGTAACAGTTTACACATAATTGTTTAAAGAGACAAATTGATAATAGAAAAAGAATGTGATAAGTTAGAACTATAATGCATATTATTCATACCTTAATAGTATGAATTTAAATTAAGAAAGCGATGTGAAAGTAATGGGAAGAGAGTTTATAGATTTATTTGAGCGCTGGGCTGATTCATACGATACGACAGTTTCTGGTCAGGATGAAGAATACCGTGATGTTTTTAAAGGCTATGATGGAATCCTATCAGCAGTTGCTCAAACTTCCTCAGGTCATGTTCTTGAATTTGGAGTTGGAACAGGAAATCTGACTTCGATATTGCTTAAAAGAGGGCTGACAGTAACAGGTGTTGAACCATCAAAAGCGATGAGAGAAAAAGCGAGTGAACGATTACCTTCTCTAACAATCCATGATGGTGATTTTATGAACTTTCCAAAGCTTACATCACCTGTTCAAACAATCGTGAGTACGTATGCATTTCACCACCTAACAGATCAAGAGAAGGATAAGGCCATTCACAATTATAGCCAACTACTGGCTCAAAATGATAAAATTGTATTTGCGGACACAGTATTCCAAGATGAGAATGCTAAATTACAAATGGAACAGCAAGTGAAGGCAAAAGGCTATTTGAATTTACTTCAAGATTTACAAACGGAGTATTATACAACTATCCCAGTGTTAGAGGGATTATTCCAAAAGCATGGGTTTCAAGTAACCTTCACTCAGCTAAATGACTTTGTTTGGCTGATGGAAGCAGTCAAAATTTGAACAGGTAAAGGAGTACATTATGAAGATCGGTATTATTGGAGCTATGGAAGAAGAAGTTAGAATTTTGCGAGATCGCCTGGATCATCGCGAGGAACAAGTAATAGCAGGGTCAGAATTCACCACAGGAAAGATCGATGGTCAGGAGATTGTTCTCTTGAAATCAGGTATTGGTAAAGTGAACGCTGCCATCGGAACAACACTAATGAATCAACTATTTAAACCAGATTATATTCTTAATACGGGATCTGCAGGTGGATTTAATCCAAATCTTAAAGTAGGCGATATCGTTATTTCTAGTGAAGTTCGTTACCATGATGTAGATGCTACTATCTTTGGTTACGAATATGGCCAGGTTCCACAAATGCCGGCTCTTTACGAACCGGACAGAATGCTTGTTGATGCTGCAGAACGAAGTGCAGAAAAAGTAACAGAACATCAAGTGATTAAAGGAATGATTGCGACTGGCGATTCATTTATGAATGACGCAGAACGAGTGGAATACGTTAGGTCAAAGCTTACTAATCTTGATGCTGCTGAAATGGAAGCTGGAGCGATTGCTCAGGTTTGCTATCAATTTGGGACGCCTTTTGTCATTATTCGCTCTTTATCTGACATAGCTGGTAAGGAATCTAACATTTCATTTGAGGAGTTTCTAGATACAGCTTCGATAAATTCAGCAAATCTTATTTTAAATCTAGTGGAGGAGTTGAGAAAGAATGGCTAAAAAAATGAACGTAGAAAGTTTTAATCTTGATCACACAAAGGTTGTAGCTCCTTATGTACGTCTTGTAGGCGTAACAAAAGGTCCTAATGGCGATGAGATTTACAAGTATGATATTCGTTTCAAACAACCAAACAAAGATCATATGGAAATGGCCGGACTCCACTCTATTGAACATTTAATGGCAGAAAATATACGCAATCATATGGAAAACGTAGTGGACATTGGTCCAATGGGTTGCCAGACTGGTTTCTACTTAGCGGTATTAAATCATTCCAACTATGATGAAATTCTAGAAGTACTTGAGAAAACTCTTCAAGATGTTCTCAATGCAGATGAAGTTCCTGCATGCAATGAAGTACAGTGCGGATGGGCTGCGAATCATAGTTTAGAAGGAGCAAAAGAAATTGCAGACGAGATGCTTTCACATCGTGATGAGTGGCATATCGTCTTCGCTGAATAGGAAGGTCATACTCAATGGAAATCTTTAATAATGTTCACGAGCTCGTCGGCCGTACTCCGGTCATCGAGCTCCATCATTTTGATTTACCTGAGGGTGTTCGGCTTTTCGCAAAGCTTGAGTTCTATAATCCAGGAGGTAGTATTAAAGACCGGTTAGGTCAAGAACTACTTCAGGATGCGATTCATTGTAACCGAATAGCTCCAGGTGGCACTTTTATTGAACCGACTGCTGGAAATACTGGTATTGGTTTAGCACTGGCAGCTGTAAATCGAGGATACACAGTGATGTTCGTCGTTCCAGAGAAGTTCAGTATGGAAAAGCAGGATTTAATGAGAGCTCTCGGTGCAAAAATCGTTAATACGCCTACTGAGCTCGGAATGAAAGGTGCTATTGCGAGGGCTAAAGAGCTTCATCTAGAAATACCCAATTCCTATATGCCACAGCAATTTGGTAACCCGGCTAACCCTCTTACCTATTACAAAACACTAGGTCCGGAGCTTTTCAAACAATTGGATGGGAAAGTGAATGTTTTTGTAGCAGGAGCAGGGACTGGCGGCACTTTCATGGGCACAGCCAGGTATTTGAAAGAACAAAGTGCTGAAATAAAAACTGTTATTGTTGAACCAGAAGGGTCGATCCTTAATGGTGGAGAAACTGGTCCTCATAAAACGGAAGGAATTGGGATGGAGTTTCTGCCTGAATACATGGACGAAGCTTATTTTGATGGGATTCATACAGTGACAGATGAGGTAGCTTTTAGAAGGGTGAAGGAACTTGCAGAGAAGGAAGGCCTTCTAGTTGGAAGTTCTTCAGGAGCTGCACTTGAAGCTGCATTAATTGAGGCTAGTCAAGCAAAGCCTGGCACAAATATAGCTACCATTTTTCCAGATAGTAGTGAAAGGTACTTAAGTAAGAAGATTTATCAGGGAGGCATTTGAGCAATGAAGCCAAAAACAAAGCTTATTCATGGAGGCATTACCGGAGATCCACAAACAGGTGCTGTATCGGTTCCTATTTATCAAGTGAGCACATATAAACAAGAAGCAGTCGGTAAGTTCAACGGTTATGAGTATTCACGAACTGGTAATCCTACACGTCATGCTCTTGAAGAGCTGATTAAAGACCTCGAGAATGGTGTAGCAGGATTTGCATTTGGCTCAGGGATGGCTGCCATCTCTTCTGTTATGATGCTATTTAATTCAGGCGATCATGTTGTTATGACAGACGATGTTTATGGTGGAACGTACCGTGTCATGACAAAAGTGTTAAATCGTCTAGGAATCGAATCAACATTTGTAGATACAACAGATCTTAATGTAGTAAAAGAAGCGATTCAAGAAAATACAAAAGCAATTTATGTAGAAACACCTACTAATCCTTTGCTGAAAGTAACAGATATTCAAGCTATTTCAAAACTTGCAAATGACAACAATCTCTTATCTATTGTTGATAATACATTTAACACACCATACTGGCAAAACCCTATTGATCATGGTGCTGATATCGTACTTCACTCAGCGACCAAATATCTAGGTGGGCACAGTGATGTTGTAGCAGGTCTTGTTGTTGTAAATTCGAAAGAGCTTGCAGAAGAAGTTCACTTTGTCCAAAACTCTGCTGGTGCTATTCTAGGACCTCAAGACTCATGGTTACTCATTCGAGGATTAAAAACACTTGGTGTTCGTATGGAAGAGCATGAGAAAAACACTGCCAAAATCGTAGAGTTTTTAAATAACCATCCTTCAGTGGAGAAAATTTACTATCCTGGTTTAAGTACTCATCCTGGTAATGATATTTCGGTCAATCAGTCTCGAGGCTTTGGCGGTATGGTATCATTCGATATCGGCAGTGCTAAAAAAGCTGATGAACTGTTAAGCAAAGTGAAGTATTTCACCCTTGCTGAGAGTTTAGGAGCGGTAGAAAGCTTGATTTCAGTCCCTGCAAGAATGACACACGCTTCTATACCAAAAGATCGCCGTTATGAACTTGGTATTACAGAAGGACTTGTCCGTATCTCTGTTGGACTTGAAGATGCCGATGATCTTATTGAAGATCTCTCAAACGCATTAGGATGATAGTTAGGCCCTTATCCGTACCTTGGATGAGGGTCTTTTTTCGTTGACTGGTAAGAGTTACATCTCTCAGAGTACCCTTTGATATGGTAGAATAAGAGACATGAGAGGTGAGCGCGTTATGAAGCAACTTCAAGATAAAATGACAGATTATAAACGTTTCGCGTTTGTTTTGCTTAGTTTAAGTGTTTTCTTATACATTGGGTCTTTCCTTCCAGTTGAAGGTAAGTCAGACGGTGGAACGCTTATTTTGACTGGTGGAGGCTTTCTTCTAGTTGGTATTGCGCTATTTTTCTATTCACGCGCGATCGCCATTCAAAAAAAATTAAACGAACATGAAGATATAAGGAAATAAATTACTAATAAAGAGCCACTCCCGTTAGGGAGTGGCTCTTAGGGTATTTATAGAAGCAAATAGGACGAAGGTGATTAATAGGTCATGATTTCTTTTAGACGTCCCTGCCACTTTTCATCGTCGAGAATAATTTGAAAAGAGATTCGTCGATTTTTCTTATAAGCTTCATTTGTATTTTCAGCAACTACAGGTTTATATTCAGAATAACCTGTTGCAGCAAGATACTTGGCATAATCAGGGGTTGCGAGTCGCGGATTTGCCTTCATTAATTCTTTTACTACCGCAACAGAACGGTCGGCTGAAAGTTTCCAATTATCATAAGGAACTTTGTCAGTATGACCTTCAATTAGGATAATATAGAGATATTGACTAATATCTTTTTCATCTATTAAATTAGCAAAAACTTCCGCTAAATCGTTGAGTACTTTTTTCCCTTCAGGACTAATTTCAGCACTCCCGGTATCAAATAGAATATCTCCCTCAACAGATATCGTATTATTTGGACCACGAACTACTTGATCTTTCCCTACATTTTCTTCAAGCTGCTTTTCTATTAAATCACTAATGTGTTTTTTAACATCAGCTACTTTTGCAAGCTCTTGCTTCATAACAGTTTGGTCATAGGCATCATAAATCATTTGAACAAAAGCAATGATGGCGATAAAAAGCATAACAAGAACGATCATCGCCATCATATCGGCGAAACTTGGCCAGTAATGCTCTTCATCGTTTTGTATCTGAAATCTCCGCTTTCTATTCTTCATCGGTTATCACCGATAATTCGAGATTGAATAGGCTGTGTTGGTGATTGTCTTCTTATTTGTTCTTCATATAGTCGAAGTTGAAGCTGGTAGGATTCAGAGAGCTGATGTTGAATATCTTTTAATTCACGAGCAAGGCCTTGATACAAGGAGTCTAGACTGTTCGACAAGGACCTCATTTCGTGCTGAAGGGGCTGATCTCGCTGATCACGTTCCATTTTATGAATAATAGGTTCAAGAGCTTCACGTTTTATCTTATCAAGCGATGTATACCATGCTTTCTCCATCTGTGAAACAGATTCAGCAAAATCCTGTGAAGCTCTTCCATATTGATTCTGCTTATCTTGATAGCGATAATACCATTCATCCTGCATCTGGTGGACGCGACGTTCAAGTTCTTCTTGAGAACCCTGATACCGCTGCATTTGCTCATCTAGCCCTCTTAAATAATGCTGACCTGTTTCCTCCGCCTTTTTCTGCGTTTCTTTTATTAGTTGATCAGAACGTTGCACAAGTTGTTCAAATTTGCGTTGTCCTGTCTCATGGTGCCTTGATAGGGCCTGGAGCTGGTTCTCTAAAGTTTTCAGTCGGTTACCTAGTTCAAGAATACCATTGGTGGCTTTTTCTTGGACGCCGTCTAGTTGAGTAAAAGATTCTTGAAGCTTGATACTGAATGTTTCTAATGTAGAGGTGCTATTAGAGAATTGTTCTGTATAGGTTCGTTGAGAAGTTAATATTGCTTGGACGTCTTTCATCGCTTGCTCTAGCCCAGATGTAAAGTTAATCATACTAGAAGAGAAATTCCCAAGTGTTTCTTGAAAACTATCCTGAATTCTACCTGCTAAGCGGTCTAAGATACGCTCCATTTCGTCATGAGGCTTTTCTTGAGATAGACTGGCATTCAAATTATGATCTAGGAGAGATTCGCAGTCTGAGATGATTTTTTCTAGATAATAAGCTGTTGTACGTCCTCCAGTTAATACACCATTTTGGATTAGTGTTAGAAATAGTGCGTTCCCAATACCAGCGATACTTGTAATAAACGCTACACTCATACCTTGAAAGGGACTTGAGATGGCTTCGATAACAGAAGCGAGGTTTAAATTTGCATCATCTGGTTTTTGGGACAAAAACATGAGCGTTTCTTGCATAGAAGAGATCGCCATCGTTAAGCCAATAAACGTGCCGAGTATACCAATAATAATAGATGTAGGGGGAAGCTGTTGCATAAATCGCATGATCCCACCAGCTGGTACACGAGCAATGCCAAAGAGTGGAACGGATTCCTTGAAAAAGTGTTTTTCAATAAGTGCCTGTGTATTTACTTGAGATACGCCAGCAAGGTGATAGGTTTTGTATTCTTTCATGACATTCTGAATCCATGGTGCGGTATAAGAATTTGATTCATTCTGTAGTTCAGCATTTTCAATATCTCTGAGCCATTTTTTCATTTGTAAGCTAATTTGAATTGTTGCTGTAACACCCAAAATAGCTAGGAAACCAATAATGAAAAGCACGATTGTCGTAACACTTAGCATGTTTTCACCTCCGCTTTGTATATGTGTATGTCCTACTTTACAGAACTTTCTTGATTTCTGATGGTAGGCCTAAGACGGTTTTGGAAAATGGGGAAAATTGTCGAAAAAGATAGTTTTTATAAAATATTTAGGTAATTTGGTAAAAAAGGTTTACAAAGGAAAAAGTGATGGATATACTTACCTATGAAAACAATATGAAAAAAGGAGGTCGAACAGAATGATGAAGATTTCGATGGATATGACGACTGCAACTCTAACTTTAACTGAATATGTACGCTCTGTTCGACTCGGTCCTTAATAAGAGGGAATCCTTTTTTACTAACGGATTGAAAAGCCGCAGGTCGACGCCTGCGGTATTTCTATGCTTTTTTTGCCGCAGGAACATGTCCTGCGGCTTTTTGTATCCAAATTTTGAGAGGAGGAAATAAAATGGCATATGGAAAAACAAGAATGGAAAAGCAATATCATCGGAGAAAATGGGTCCCCTGAAATAATAGAAAAGAAGGGAGGTCGTTAACATGTTACCATTCCATTTAGTGATCATAACTAGAGTGAAGAGCGTCTTCCGACGAAGCCTATCTTCCGAACTGCATCAGCGCTCAATTCATAATCGTTTGACTGAAGATGAAAGCAAACGATATCGTGCTTCGATGTGGCTATCCTAATTCAAACCAATAAGGAGAGATGATCATGTTAACGATTAATTTATTATTTGTAACAATTGGCATTCGTGTTCATGAGAGAACAATGCAAGAAGAAAAGCATTATGTACAAGTGAAAGAGCAAATGGAGCACAAAACAGAGCGAATCACTGAAAATCAGCCCTGGTTATTTTAAATAAAAAAATGGAAAGGAAGAGGAAGATGAAAGCACCAAATGAATTGGCGATACAAAAATGGATGACCGTAGAGAAAGGCTTGACCTGAAAGGAATTAACAAGAGAGGAGTGGATCGGAATGACTTTGAACCTATTGTTTGCTACAATCACTGTTTCAATCAAACGTAACCGGAAATCGCTTGATCAAGAGTTGGATGTTATTAGAAGAAGAGGCTTGATTGAATCAAACCAATATAAACAAAGTTTCTATATCCATCATTAATTAAAAGACAGGGCTCTCCCTGTCTTTCTACATATTAGTTAAATTAAACTGTTTTTTGAAATAAGTGAATGGGTATTGATAAGTAGTGCAGAATGTATAAAAATAAGAAATGCGTTAGAGAAAAGGAGTGACGAAGAATGAGAGAATTACAAAAGGAAATTGTGGAAGAGCTTGGTGTACAGCCCTCAATTGATGTTAAAGAAGAAGTCAGTAAAAGGATTGGTTTCTTAAAAGCTTATCTTAAAAAAAGCGGAACAACTGGGTTTGTTCTTGGAATTTCTGGTGGTCAGGATTCTTCGCTCGCTGGTCGATTAGCACAGCTTGCTGTTGAAGAACTTCGTGAAGAGGGAACTGAGGCTTCGTTTATTGCGGTTCGACTTCCATATGGGGAACAGAAAGACGAGGACGATGCACAGGCAGCATTACGATTTATTAAACCTGATCAAACGGTTACGATTAATATTAAACCTGCAGTAGATGCTTCCGTATCTACATATCTTGAAGCTACAGGTAATGAACTAACTGACTTTACTAAAGGGAATAACAAAGCAAGAGAGCGTATGATTGCACAGTACAACATTGCAGGGGATGAAAAAAAGCTTGTCATTGGAACGGATCATGCAGCAGAAGCTGTAACTGGTTTTTATACAAAACATGGAGATGGAGCTTGCGATATTACACCACTATTTGGGTTAAATAAACGTCAGGGACGCGCCATTCTGGAATACTTTGGTATGCCCGAGCATCTTGTTGAGAAGGTACCAACTGCAGACCTTGAAGACGATCGACCTGCTCTTCCGGATGAAGAAGCACTGGGTGTAAGCTATGATCAGATAGATGATTATCTTGAAGGAAGAGAAGTTCCAGAGAAAGCTGCAAAGACAATTGAAAGTCACTTCGTTAAGACAAGGCATAAACGTAATATGGCTGCTACCATTTTTGATAACTGGTGGAAATAAGTATTGTAAGGGACCTGAATAAGGTCTCTTTTTTTTGAATATAAATAGATGTAGAGTTCCGCCATTTTAGGACTGCGAAGGGGAAATCGAATGTGAAGAAGAAAGAACATCACTTTCAACAAATCATTCGTAAGTTACAAGAACTTTCAGGATTAGATGTGGACATTCTATTAGAAGATCATTTTCCTGGAAGACGGATGATTGGGGGAAAGTATTCACTAGAAACGAATGTGGTTACGATCTATCTTGAAGAAGTGAGAAAACAGTGCTTTCGTCTCTACGGGTCTGATGAGAAATTATTGGATTACTTCTCAGTGATCCTTGCACATGAACTTGGTCACGCAGCTGATCAGACTCTGATGGAATTGTCGATGGTACGAGCAGGTAATTCGGATCAGCAAAAGAGAAAGCAACTTTCTATTAGAATGGAAGAAAACGCATGGAACTATGCGAGAAGACTTGTTCCAGAACTACAAAATATATTAAATGTTGTAATGGAGCGCTCGCTAGCTATGTATGAAATAGAAAGAGATAAATGAAAAGAATTTTCAAAAAATATATACAAAATTTGATTACCTTGATAAGATTAATAAAATCTGATTCACAGCCATTTTACGTAAAGGTGTGAAGGTAATGAAGGTAATCAAAACGTATTACCCGAAAGTGAAGGCAATCGAACTGTTCATGTCTCTCGTGTATGGTATTGTTGTTAGCTTTGGCACTCTGTTACTATGGTTGAAAGGTGATTTATCGTTTGAACGATGGCGGTCATTCATGTTGATTGGACTCATTTATGTTTCGTTTTGTGCGCTGTTAAGCTTCTGTATAAGAACTCAGCGAATTGAACTGACAGAGTATGGAATAGAACACAAGTTATTGGGCATAAGTCGAAGAAGTGTGGCTTTTACTTCTATGAAGACAGTAACGTTTGGGAAAGTAAACGGATCCCCTGTTGTAGCTATAGAAAATAAATATAACAAAGAAACAATTTTTGTCCCTTATATACCTTTTGAGCAAGACTGGGGTGAAATTAATACTCAAATTAAAGAGCGTAATGGAACAGTTATTATTACCATTTGAAGAAGCGCCGATTAGGCGCTTCTTTTGCAACTTTATAAGTAATATCTAAGTATTATTCCATTGACGTTTCAAGTGCTACTGCAGGACCGAAGAACTCATAATGCATCTGAGTTTCTGATACACCAAGCTTTTCTAAAGCTTCTTTCACCGCTTTCATAAACAGTAGAGGTCCACAGAAATAGTAGTGTGTTTCTGGATCCAGTGAGAGGATTTCACTTAGCCATTCATGATCAACAAATCCTTCTTTGTGATAAATTCGATTATTGAGATCTTCTTGTGTAGGAGATTCATAACATACAAAATAGTTGAGCGAAGGGTGTTTGAGGCTCGTCACTTCCTCATGAAACGCATGGACACTTCCATTGACCGATGCATGGATAAATGTCGTTTTTCGACCTTGATTTGCACTGCTTTTCAGCATACTAAGCATTGGAGTAATTCCCACCCCGCCACTCAATAACACGATTGGAGTGGATTCTTCATTCAAATAAAAATCCCCAGCAGGTGCTGTAATGCTCAATTTGTCATTTTCCTTTACATGATCATGTATGTAATTAGAAACAATCCCATCAGGCTTTGACGCGTTTTCTTCCTTTTTTAAAGAAATACGATAGTAAGGTTTCTCTGGAACGTCAGAGAGGCTATACTGACGAATATGTGTAAACTCATCACCCGGAATTTCAACCTTAACACTAATGTATTGTCCTGATTTAAATGAGGCGATTGGCTTACCATCAACAGGTTTTAAATAGAAAGAGGTGATAACGTCACTTTCATGTTCTTTACGATCAACAACAAAGACGCGTTCCTTATCCCATCCTCCAGGCTGTTTTGCTACTTCTTTATACATCTCATTTTCTACTTCAATAAACACGTTTGCAATGACTCCATATGCTTCTTCCCATGCACGCAAAATCTCTTCAGAAGCATCATCTCCAAGTACTTCTTTAATCGCCATTATGAGATGCTCCCCAACAACAGGATAATGTTCTGGTTTAACACCGAGACTTCTGTGTTTATGGGCTACTTGTTTAACAACAGGGAGGATAGCTTCTAATTGATCAATGTGTTTGGCAGCGGCATAAACTGCGTTTGCGAGTGCTTCCTGTTGCCTTCCCTGCTTTTGATTAGCATGGTTGAAGATGTTTAATAGTTCAGGATGGTTCGTGAAAAGCATGTTATAGAAGCGTTTCGTAATTTCAAGTCCATGAACTTCTAGAACTGGAACGGTTGATTTTATTGTTGCTATAGTTTTGGGTGATAGCATGAAAACGACCTCCAATTTAAAGATGTATTTATAATACATATTTATGGTACCTGCTTCGTATGCCAAAAGCAATATATTGAATACATCTTTAACGAGTTGTTCACAATTGAATTAAAGCAGTATACAAGGCCATGTTATTGTTGGTGTGATAAAATAGACCTATGAACAATGTAGTGAAATGAGGCTGAATGATAATGCGTTTAACAAATTATACAGATTACTCTTTAAGAATGCTGATTTATCTAGGGAGTATGAAGAACGATAAATTAGCCAGCATACAAGAAATTGCAGATTCCTATCAAATTTCAAAAAATCATTTAATGAAAGTAGCACATGAGCTTGGAAAAAAAGGGTATATAGAAACGATTAGAGGGAGAAATGGTGGATTACGACTTGCTCAACACCCTGAAGAGATTAATATCGGTCAAGTTGTAAGAAGTACGGAAGAGGATTTTAATCTAGTTGAATGTTTTGATAAGGAAAACAATACATGTGTGATTAGTTCTGCATGTCGGTTGAAGCATGTCCTTCATAACGCATTATCAGCTTACTTTGAAGTGCTAGATGGTTATCAGCTTGCAGACTTAATCGTAAACAACGAGACGATTATGAAGTTGCTCACGTCAAATCGATAAAGTAGCAATATGATTATATCCTGAATACACTGCCATTAGAGGAGTGTGGCAGGTATGGAATGGTTTGAAATGATCGGGCTTGGCGGAATTATTACGACTTTTGCAATTATCCGATTAAAATATGGCCGTAATTCTGCTCATCATCGCTATTTGAGAGAAGAAGTTATGTTGGAGAAATGGTCGAGAGAAAAGAAAGTAGATCGTGAGTAATTCAGAAGACGCAACGGGTTAACCGGAGCGTTTTTTCTTTTTTGGATGGGAATTGATGAGGACAGACACAACCGAGTAGGCACATACATAAACTTAAATTATAGTAACAGCCCATAATTGGGAGGTGAGTATGTGTCGTTACTGGCAGCGCTTGCTTACGTGTGTAAGGAAGTTCTTTTCTTTGTCTCATTTGTTAAGAACAATGCCTTTCCTCAGCCTCTTTCAAGGAAAGATGAAAGAAAGTATTTAGAATTGATGGCAGAAGGAGATGAAGATGCAAGAAATCGCCTTATCGAACATAACCTTAGGCTTGTTGCTCATATTGTCAAAAAGTTTGAGAATACAGGAGAAGATCCTGAAGATTTAATCTCAATTGGTACAATCGGATTGATTAAAGCAATCGAAAGTTATTCAACAGACAAAGGTACAAAGTTAGCTACCTATGCAGCCAGGTGTATTGAGAATGAAATCCTTATGCACCTACGCGCCCTTAAGAAAACGAAAAAGGACGTTTCCTTACATGATCCGATCGGTCAGGACAAAGAAGGGAATGAAATCTCCCTCATTGATGTTCTAAAGGCTGAAACGGAAGACATTGTAGAACTCATTCAACTTAACATGGAAAAGAAAAAAATCTATGAATACATTCATATCCTTGATGACAGGGAGAAGGAAGTTATTGTTGGACGTTTTGGATTGACTCTTGAAAAAGAACTCACTCAGCGTGAAATAGCAAGGCAGCTTGGAATTTCAAGGAGCTATGTCTCTCGTATTGAAAAACGTGCTTTGATGAAACTTTTTCATGAATTTTATCGAAATCGTAAAGAAAAAGAGAGTGGTGCATAACCCTGCTTAGCAGGGTTTTTTTTGCATATAAATCATTACCACATTTTACATCATTAAAAAAAGTGGTAAAGAACGTATGTTCGTCATATGATAAGAACAAATGATCGTGTGAGGGAGAGAACTATTATGCAAAGCATCATGCGGAAAGCTCTACTTAAGCAGGAGCCGGTTGAAATCATTTACTTATCACAAGACAATGTGACAACTCAAAGGTTTGTAACATTTCATAGTATGAATGATCTTGAAGCGACAGGATATTGTCATCTAAGAAGAAGCTTGAGAACCTTTAAACTGGAGCGTATCCTAGCCGTTTATCCTTATCGGTTTAGGTTAAGAACCAAACAATTATACGCATGAAACATAGGAATATAATACAAAAAAGCTATGAAGGTCTCCCTTCATAGCTTTTTTTAAGGTTGGTCACTGTTAGTTTAACACACAAAAGCGAAAAAGCAATAAAATCGTAAGTATAAATATTGTAATTGAAGGTTTTATTACGATTTCACTTTTTCATTTGTGTTATAAGTCGATAGGATTACACGTGTCCATATCTTATATCCTTCTCCATTAAGGTGAAGACCGTCGAAGGTATAGTTTTTGTTAAGCTGACCAAATTCGACTAACTCTTTGTGAATGTCTATATACTGATAATTATAGAGTGAAGCGAGATCCTTAAGACGCTCATTCATTTCTTTAATTACATTATTATTTATTGGATGTCCAGTTAATGCTGTATTGACTGGAAAAAGGCTTTGTACATATACTTCAGTGTTAGGTGAGTTTGTTTTGAGAGTATCAAGAATTTGCTTGTAATTTGTCTCAATTTTGTTAACCGATTGGCCCGCAATCATGTCATTTATGCCAACTAATAAATACACACGGTCAGGCTTTGCAGCTATAACTTCATCAATACGATTTAAGACTCCTGTCGTCGTATCCCCAGCGATACCTCTATTCAAAACTTTATAATCACTGAGTGCTTCACCCCACTCATAATAATCTGTCAGGCTATCTCCAAGAAAAATCGTTTCACTATCTTGATGGGTATAAGAGTCGTAAATACTCTTCTTGGTCTGATAATACTTAGTATAATACGTAATATTTTTCTTCTTGGATTCTGAATCATTCTCAGGCATCTCGTTTGCATTTGTTCTTAGAAAATCTGATTGATTCTCTGCCAGTGCAAGTAAGATAGCTAGTGAACCAACCATTAGAACCAGAATCCATATTCTTCTTTTCACAACAATCACACTCCTATAGATTACGATAGGTATTATACCCTATCTTCACTTAAGTGAAAGGTAAAAGTGCAATTATACATGAAAATGAGTAAAAAAACCCCCTTATTTGGAGGTCTAGAGAGAAAGATTCGTTTTCTGTTTGAGAAAATCGATGTCTTGATAGTATGCATCTTTGACGAGTAGATTGGGGCCAAGACACTTCACAGCCGGGCAGTGACAGCTAATACTTTTAGCGATTTTACTATCTACCCACTTAGAATAAGCATCGTTTAAATTCGTATCTTTAATATTTCCAAGTGGTGGTGTATCACCGAAATCCGTTACGATAATGTCTCCATCAAAAATATTCATATTTAAGCGGGAGCGACCATCAGGATCATTTCGTACTGTAACATTTTTTTCATTATACAATCGTTCGAGAAGTTTCAAATCTTCTGGATTTGAACTACATGGATAGAAAGGGAGTGTGCCAAACAAAAGCCAAACATTTGGGTCTCGGTGATCTAAAAGACGATGAATGCCTTCTCGCATTTCTGATAGAGATGCAATATCTAAATCTGATGCGAAATCAGAGGGATACATCGGATGTACCTCATGTCGTTGGCACCCCATATCTGCAATTTGTCGATGGATATTTTCGATATTTGGCAGTGTTCTTCGGTTAATCATCGTTTCTGCAGAAACGATCACACCCTGTGATGTTAGATTTTGAGCATTTTCGACCATGCGATGGAAATAGGCTTCTCGTTGTTCGATAGATGGTTTTCGATCCATTACAGCAAAGCCGATATCTGTAAAGTCTGCAATGCTACCATAATTATGAGAGATATGTAGCACATCAAGGTAAGGTAATATGAGATCATATCGCTTCCGATCAAGCGTTAAATTAGAATTAATTTGCGTTCTTGCTTCTCTTTCATGAGCGTATTTCAAGAGAGGTACTACGTATTGCTTCACCGATTTCATTGAAAGCATTGGTTCACCACCTGTAATACTCAATGCACGTAGTTCTTTAACTTCATCAAGTCTACGTGTTATCAGATCAAGAGGAAGTGGTTCGGGATCCTTTGATTGAAGGGTGTATCCAACTGCACAATGTTCGCATCTCATATTGCATAATGTAGTAGTTGTAAGCTCTATATTGGAAAGGACCATTCTTCCATGTTCTTCAACATCCATATAAGCTTCCCACGGGTCATAGGTGGGAGTAATCGCTCTCATAGGTTTTGTTACCATATCATCGACCCCTTTATGTAGTTAACAGACGTTAAGTCTTCTACAATTGTAGAGCATCCGAACAAGGTTGAACAGTCATTACAATGAATTTAGAAAACTCCGCCAATCCCCAGACAAAACTGTCCATCCTATCATAGACTATACTATCTACCAGAATGATGTCTGCGAGAGAGAAGGAGGGGGAATATGAAAGGCTATGGCTACGGTTACCCAGGTTGTGGTTATCCCTATCCGCCATACCCATATCCATATCCAGGCTATGGTGGCGGGTATTATGCATTAATCGTTGTCCTACTTGTTTTATTGCTCGTGATAGGCGGCGGCTACTATTATTATACAAATCATTATGGGAATTACAGATAATTATATAGTACCGAACAGAAAATAGAATTACAATGACCAAACTTTTGACAAGATTAATTCCCTATAGAAAAAGCAAGCACGATAGGATTATCCTTTCGTGCTTGCTTTTTTGTGTTCTTTTTTTTCTAGATCATTTCTTGTTGTCTTTTCCCAGAGAGGAACGCCTTTCTGATAGGCAGCCCTTGAGATCATATGCCCAGAAACTGGTGCAGTCATCAAAATAAAGATGATACCAAGAATCAGTTTGCCGCTTACCATCTGTTGCTCAAAGATAAAGTAAAGAAAGGCTGCTATTAAAATTCCAGCAACTCCGAGTGTTGCACTCTTTGAAGCAGCGTGAAGCCGAGTATAAACATCAGGCAGCCGAAAAATACCTAGTGCTCCCGAGAAAAGAAAAAATGTTCCGATAAGCAATATGATGCTAATCACGACTTCTTTCAATGATAACACCCTTTTCCAAGAATTTTGCAATAGCGACTGTTCCAATGAAAGCAAGAATACCGATCAATAGAATAATGTCGTTGAAATATTGTGTTTCTAACTTTATTGCTAGAATACCTGCTATTGCCATCAGGTTAATACCGATTGTGTCAAGTGCAACGGCGCGATCAGGATTAGACGGTCCTTTAATTGCGCGATAGAGAAGAAAAAGAGTAGAGATGGCGATGACTACAATACAAATAGTTGAAACAATTGATAATAGTGAAGTCATCTTGTCACCTCCATAATAGCTTTTTCGAATGTGCCCTTAATTTCCTTAATGACTTCGTCTGCATCCGGAGCATCCATAGCATGAATGTAAATATGCATATTATCTGGTGCTACAGAAACGGTTAGTGTTCCAGGTGTTAATGTAATCAAATTAGCCAACATTGTGATTTCCCAATTTGTGCGAACTTCAATTGGTACAGCTATAATTCCTGGTTCCATATTGAGTTTTGGAGAATAGACAAGCTTAACAACCTGTACATTTGCCATAATCAATTCTTTTATAAACAAAAACAGTAATTTCATAATGGACCAAAGTCGATAGAAGTAAAATCGATCTGGAATAAATCGCTCCATTAATAGGAGCAATCCTATTCCGAATAAGTAACCGACAAAGAATGTACTAAAAGAGTAACTTTCAAAAAGAAACATCCAGAGCACGGCAATAATTAGATTTATGATAATTTGAATTGGCATGCCATCTACTCCTTCATTACGGAATCAATATAGTTTGCTGGATCAATCATTTGATCAGCTATCATTTGTACAGTTGGATAAATGAACTCAGCACCTAATCCAAGCGTAATGGTAAACACAAGAAGAAAGGCAGCAGGTACAATTTTTCCTTTAGTAGGGTTAACGTCTGGTACTTTATCTTGCTTAGCTTCGCCCCAAAAACCGTTAATAAAGATACGGATGACGGATAAGAGAATCAACAGACTTGTAATCAGCCCAATGACAGCTAGGACATAATGTCCTTCTTCAAACGCCCCACGAAGAATTAGAAGCTTTCCTACAAATCCGCTAAATGGGGGGAGTCCTGCTAACGCAAGTGCGGCGATGAAAAATAGCCAGCCGAGCAGGGGTTGATTCTTAATTATTCCTCCCATTTTTCTGAGATCTGATGTACCAGCATAGGCAGCCATAGCACCTACTAAGAAGAACAGAGCTGCTTTAATAATCATGTCATGAAGCAAGTAATAAATTGTTCCCGCTAATGCAGTTGATGAAAAGACCCCAATGCCAAGAATCATATAACCAACTGCAGGTATGATATTGTATGCAATAATAAGTTGAACATTATTTGTTGAAAGTGCCCCTATTACTCCAAATACTAGGGTGAAACCTGCCAAAATCAGTAGAATTTGATGAGTGACAGTAAGGTTGTAAACAAAAATCAACGTAAATACCCTTAGTATTGAATATACCCCGACTTTAGTAAGTAAAGCTCCAAATAATGCTGAAATCACTGTAGGAGGAACAGTGTATGATTTCGGTAGCCAGAAATAAAGTGGAAACAAAGCTCCTTTTGTAGCAAATACAATCAATAATAGAATCGCAATGGTTGTTAATATACCATCCTGCTTTATTTCACCTACTCGCTCTGCAAGCTGTGCCATGTTTACAGTACCTACTACTGCATAAAGGAATGACACCGTCGTAACAAAAAGAATTGATGAAAATAAGTTAATGATAATGTACTTAAATGATTCCCTGAATTGCTCTTTCGTTCCACCAAGTACAATCAAACCGTAAGATGCAATCAGAAGTACTTCGAAGAATACGAAAAGGTTAAAAAGGTCTCCAGTTAGGAAGGCCCCACTTACTCCTGCAATAAGAAGCTGAAAGAGAGGATAGAAGTAGTATCTCTCTCTTTGTTCATCAAGTGAATTAAACGCATAAAAGGCACAAGCAACAGCTATAAGATTTGCTGTTACAACAAGTACAATGGCAAGCGGATCAGCCACAAGGACGATACCGTAAGGAACTGCCCAATCTCCTGCTTTTAGAACAATTGTGCCATTTTGAAGTACGTTATATGCGATCCCCGAAACCACGACAAGATTAATGATGACCATAATGCGAGTGATCATCCTTACAAGTGGCAACCTTTTATTAAGAAAGACTAATATGATCCCCGTTAGAAGCGGTAATAGAATTGGAAGTATAGCTAAATTACTCATTGTCGTTTCCCCTCAACTTCTCCATATTATCGGTACCATTCGTCTGATATGCCCGATACGCCAACACAAGAAGAAATGAAGTCACACCGAAGCTAATGACGATGGAAGTCAGGATAAGTGCCTGTGGAAGCGGATCAACATAATTCGTTACGTCTTCTGAGAGAATTGGTGGTTTTCCGCGATTCAGTTTACCCATTGTAATAATGAAAAGGTGGGCTCCGTGAGACAGAAGTGCTGTACCGATTACAATTTTAAGAATTTGTTTTTGTAGCATCATATAAACTCCTGCTGTGAATAGCATTCCTGCAAGCACTGACATGATGATTTCCATTAATCATTCCCCTCCTTCTTGCCAGGACGTAGTTTAATCATGGTGAAGATCCCGAGTGCAGCAAGGCCGAGTACAAGGATTTCGAGCATTGTATCTAGACCACGGAAGTCTACGAGGATGACGTTAACAACGTTGTCTCCCCCACCCATTTTGTAGGAGTTTTTAAGAAAGTAATCTGAAATTGGTTCAAAGAACTTTGTACTGTGTGAGGCAATGCCTATCATCGTAACAAGCACCCCAACTGAAATGGAGATAATCCAATTCACCGCGTTTGTTCGCTTTGATTCTTTTTCTTTTCCGAAATTCGGAAGATGGTAGAAACAAAGTAGGAATAGCGCAACAGTAACAGTTTCAACAATAAGCTGAGTTAACGCAAGGTCAGGAGCTCGGAAGAATACAAAGAGAAGAGATAATCCGTACCCAACAATACCAAGCACAAGAATTGCAGCTATTCGGTTGTTCATAAAGATAGTTCCAAATGCTGCAATTGCCATTACGATTGCAATGAGTATTTCTGGTGCAGCAAGAGGTGCTAAATCATCAAATGCGATTCGAAATCCACCTGTAATGCTCATCGTAAATCCTACTAGACCAACAAAAAAGACAAGAATATAGATCATGTAATGTCTAAGTGAACCAGTCATGTAGACATTTGTCAGCTTTTTCGATCCAGTGATTAAACCATTTATGATACCGTCATATGCTTTAGCTGCAGATAGCTTACCAGGCAACACGTTGTATACGCGTTCCCATTTAGTGCGGGTTAAGTATAAGGCGGTACCGAGCGCAAGAACAGCGAGACTCATATAGAGCGGCGGTCCAAAGCCATGCCAGAATTTAATATGCGTTTCACCGACATCACCAGTAATCGAATCAACCATAGGTGAAAGTAACGCATGAGCAAATATGTCTGGAACAAGCGCAATAATGATAACGAGCAGAATGAGTGCAATTGGTGATAACAACATCCCAATTGGTGCTTCATGTGGTTTCTGAGGTAATTCATCTCTTTGTTTACCTGTAAACGTTCGGAAGAATAACATAACAGAATAAACAAATGTGAAAATACTACCGCCCACTGCCAAATAAGGAAAGAATGGTGATACGGACTCAACAATGGTTGAAGCGTTCTGGAATTTGAGAGAAGAGTCAAAGAACATTTCTTTACTTAAAAATCCGTTTAAGAATGGAAGCGGGAACCCTGCCATCGAAAATGTTCCAAATAAGGCTAATGTAGCTGTGATTGGCATGAATGTGAATAATCCACCAAGACGCCTTATATCACGCGTACCTGTTTCATGGTCAATGATACCTGCTACCATAAACAGACTTCCTTTAAATGTTGCATGGTTTAAAATATGGAACACTGCTGCAAGAACAGCAAGTTCAGTTCCAAAACCGAGCATAGCCATAATCATGCCAAGCTGACTAATCGTAGAGTAAGCAAGAATTGCTTTCAGATCTGTCTGCCTGACTGCCATATAAGAACCCCAACAAAGAGTCAACAAGCCAAAGCCACTTACGATTAAGAAGAAAAGATCTGTGCCTGCAAATATTAGGCTAAGCCTTGCAACTAGATAAATGCCAGCTTTCACCATTGTTGCTGAATGTAGAAATGCACTAACTGGCGTAGGTGCTTCCATTGCATCAGGTAACCAAGTGTGGAATGGGAATTGAGCTGATTTTGTAAACGCACCTAGAAGAATCATAATTAATATGAATGGGAAGAGGGAAGACTGAACAACCATCTCTGCATTCTCAATAATCCCCCTGATGCTAGTCGTTCCTGTAATGTCTGCCATCATCAAAAATCCACCAAGCATGGCAAGACCACCAAAAACGGTAATCATCATTGATTTAAGAGCACCAGAAGTAGATTTCTCCCTTTGATACCAATATCCGATTAAGAGAAACGACGAAATACTTGTGAGCTCCCAAAATGTATAAAGTACAAAAAGATTATCCGACAAAACAACCCCAAGCATTGCGCCCATAAATAACAGAAGATAAACATAAAAATGGCCAAGTTTCTCGGCTTTACTTAAGTAATAGATGGAATAAAGAACAACAAGTGATCCAATTCCCGTAATTAAAAGCGCGAAAAACAGGCCAAGACCATCGATGAAAAATGTAACATTAACGCTGAGAGATGGAATCCACTCAAACGTTTTTAGTGTATGTACACCTTGTAAGACGTTTTCTATAAACGTAAGAAAATACCCGAATAAAACAATCGGAACTAATAGAACAAACCAGCCTAAATGGACCTGTTTGACGCCCCGATAAATAAACGGGATGAAAAACGCTGCCAGAAAAGGTAGCAAGACAGCCGCATGAAGCATTCTACAAAACCCTCCCCAATAATCCTCAATATGATAAAAGTTCACATGAACTCATATTGCAATAACTCAATTGTAATCAAAAACAGTCTAATTTATCAACTTTTCATGTTTGTAAAAGAAACTTACCCGTATAAGTTTACCAATCAACGCCGATTCTATTTGCGAAAGGAGTATGCACATGATAAAATCCATTTCTATACTTTTTACAGGTATGGTTCTTCTTACTGCCTGCCAATCGATTTATACAAGTGAAGATAAATCTCCATATGCCCCTAGAGAATACTTCAGAGCAATTGATGTAGAACCAATTGGCACAGCCATCTTGAAAGAAGACAAATCTATTTCTGCACTTAACCATATAAAAAATAAAATGCAAAATGAAGGTGCTATTAAGGATGTTATTGTTTTAACACATAATAACCAGGCTGTTGTTGTATTAAAACCTTTTGCATATGAAAGAAGACAATTGGATGAGATACTTTCCGAGTATCGCAAAAAATTAGATGAAGAAAAGATAGCTGCTGTTTTATTAACAGAGCCAGTTGATTATCGTAAGGCGAAGAAAATGAAGAATATGGAAGACGTTACTGGTGAAGAGTGGCAAAATCAGTGGGGAAGCTATTTTAATTAAAGATTGAAACAAAAAACCAACCTTTAAAAGATCAAGGCTGGCAAAATTAAATCCCGATGAGAGGAACTTGCTTATCAAGGCTTCGTCTTTCAATTTCTCTTAGAATTAATCCAATAAAGTCATTGCTAAGCTTAAGTTCCTTTGCTTTATAAAAGGATTCAATCAATAAGTCATCTGATAACTTCTCCAAGATTAAGCACCTCCTAAATAAGGTTCTAGTTTCCGTCTATTCCGCATATTGTGTATGTGGATCTTTTATTTGCAGTTAGCTTACCACGGATATAAAGCAAGAACAACCGTTCCGTTATCCACAGTTAAAGGTGGATAATTTGTGGGTAAACTGTTTATATCTAAATTATTAGTAATGAATTTATAGTCTACAAATGTGCATAATGTTATCCACAATTTGGGCGAACATCAGAATTTGTCGAAAAATTTTGATATTATTTAGATTTTTTCTTCTGCAACGTACAGAAGTTAATTGTTGTACGTGTGAAAAATATTGATACAATAGGTATGTCACAAATAGTAGGAGTGTTGATAGTTGTTAAATACTTTTTTACCTAACGAACATGTTCAAGACATTTTTCAAATTAGTCCTAAGATGCTCAAAGATCGTGGAGTAAAAGGGATTATTACTGATCTTGATAATACACTTGTTGAGTGGGATAGAGCTGATGCAACGCCAGAACTTACAAAATGGTTTAAGCAAATGCGTAATGAGGGCATTCTTGTTACAATTGTTTCGAATAACAATAGGACAAGAGTCGAAAAGTTTGCTTCGCCTGTAGAGGTGCCTTTTATATATGAAGCTCGAAAGCCAATGACCAAAGCTTTCCGAAAAGCCCTAAAGGATATGAAGATAGAGGCTAACGACGCTGTTGTTATCGGGGACCAAATCTTTACTGATGTTGTTGGGGGGAATCGTATGGGCCTTCATACAATTCTTGTTGTACCTGTAGCAAGTACGGATGGTTTCTTTACGAGGTTCAATCGCAGAATGGAAAGTGTTTTCTTAGCATGGATGAAACGTAAAGGGAAGATAAATTGGGAGGAATAGGTTTGAACAACGAACAAATTATTTGCGCTGGATGTGGCGTGCATATTCAAACAGAAGACAAAAACGCACTTGGTTATGCTCCACCATCTGCTCTCAAAAGAGATGTAATCATCTGCCAGCGCTGTTTTCGCTTAAAGCATTATAATGAAATACAGGACGTAGCACTAACAGATGATGATTTCTTGAAGATCCTAAATGAAATTAGCCAGACTGACGCACTTGTTGTTAAAATCGTAGATATCTTTGATTTTAATGGTAGTTGGCTTCCTGGCATTCAGCGGTTTGCAGGCAATAACCCTGTCTTGCTCGTAGGGAATAAAGTTGATCTCCTTCCTAAGTCTGTTAATCAGTCTAAGTTAATTAAGTGGATGCAATCAAGTTCTAAAGAGAACGGCTTAAAACCTGCTGATGTTATGCTAATGAGTGCGTCTAAAGGCGATGGAGTTATGGATGTTGCGGCAGAAATTGATCGCATGAGAGATGGCAGAGATGTGTATATCATCGGATGTACAAACGTCGGAAAATCTACATTCGTCAATCGTTTAATACAGGAGTTTGGCGGAGACGAGGAACAAATGATTACAACTAGTCAGTTTCCTGGGACAACGCTTGATTTAATTGATATCCCACTTGATGATGGTCATACGCTCTATGATACCCCTGGTATTATTAATCATCATCAGATGGCTCATTTTGTAGATGCTGAAGAATTAAAGATTATTAGCCCTAAAAAAGAAATTAAGCCAAAAGTATTCCAGTTGAATGAAGGGCAGTCGCTGTTCTTTGGAGGACTTTCTCGCCTTGATTTTGTAGAAGGTGGACGTCAGTCCTTTATTTGTCATGTTTCTAATGATCTCTACATTCATCGTACAAAGATGGATAAAGCAGATGATCTTTATGCCGAGCACCTTGGTGAACTTCTTTATCCACCTGGAGAGCAATCCAAAAAGGAGCTTCCAAAGCTTGTTAGCCATGAACTCAGAATCAAAGAAGAGAAGATGGATATCGTATTTTCTGGTTTAGGCTGGGTAACAGTATCAGGTAAAGGGACTACTGTAAAAGCGTATGCACCTGAGGGTGTTGGAGTATCAATACGTAAATCGCTAATCTAGGAGGCTTTTGGTAATGGGGAAACTATACGGACTGCTTGGTCATCCTGTAGGTCATTCAATGTCACCGGTTATGCATAACTGTGAATTCAGAGAACTTGGGCTCTCCCATCATTATCAGGCTTTCGATCTCTCGCCAGAACAGCTTGAGGATGGTGTGGAAGCAATGAAAATACTTGACGTTCAGGGGTTCAATGTTACCATTCCACATAAAGTTGCCATTATGCCTTTACTAGATGAAGTTGAACAAGAAGCTCTTGAGATTGGCGCTGTAAATACTGTATTTAAAAGCGGTGGTAAACTTATAGGAACGAATACTGACGGAAGAGGTTATTTAATGTCCCTTCTTTCAGTAACTGGTGAGAAAAGCCTCCAAGAAAAGAGAATTCTTGTGATTGGTGCTGGTGGTGCTGCGAGAGCAGTAGCGGTTTCGATTTGTCGCTCGGGTGTTGCCTCATTAACGATCGCGAATCGAACCATAGAAAAAGCAGAAGAATTAAGTAGCGTGTGCAATAAATACGCTAGAACGGTTGCGACATCTCTTTCTGAAGCAGAAACAACACTGAGTAACTTCGATATTGTCATTAATACAACATCCATTGGGATGAGTCCCTATTTAAATCATATTCCTCTAAAGTTGGATCAATTGAAAGCAGGTACTGTGCTTAGTGACTTAATTTATAATCCACTTGAGACACAGTGGATGAAAGAGGGTAAAGAAAGAGGCGCCGTTGTAGATAATGGAGTTTCAATGTTTGTCGAGCAAGGGGCACTTGCCTTTGAAAAGTGGACTGAAGTCGCACCAAATCGACAACGAATGAGAAGAACGGTTTTAAAAGAGTTAGGAGGACATAAATAAATGTTAACAGGTAAACAAAAACGTTTTTTACGAGCAAAAGCTAATCGTCTTAATCCTATTTTTCAAGTAGGTAAGGGCGGCGTTAATGAGAATATGACAAAGCAAATTGAGGAAGCACTTGAAGCGAGAGAGCTTATTAAGGTGAGCATTCTTCAAAATTGTGATGAAGACCGTAACACAGTGGGTAAACAATTATCGAGTGAAACGGGTGCAGAGCTTGTTCAAATTATCGGTAATATGATTGTTCTGTACAAAGAATCAGAAGAGAATAAAGAAATTATACTTCCATAATGACTGCTCAACAAAGAATGAAGGTCGGTCTACTTGGTGGAACATTTGATCCGCCCCATTTGGGGCACTTGGCACTTGCTCAAGGAGTGTTAGAGACGTGTGAGCTTGATGAAGTTTGGTTTATGCCTAGCCACCGTCCCCCACATAAAAATGGTAGTGATATTACAGAGAATCACCACCGAGTGGAGATGGTTCAGCGAGCGATAGAAGGTAACCCAAATTTTAAGATCTCCTTAATAGAATTTGAACGAAATGGACGGTCCTTCACAATCGATACAATTGAAATCCTAAAAGCTAATTATCCAAATATCGATTTTTATTTTATTATAGGTGGAGATATGATTGAGGATCTTCCAAATTGGCATCGAATAGATGAATTATCCAAGATGATATCATTTATTGGTGTCAATCGTCCTGGTTATAATCCGGACAAAGAACAGTACGAGGTCTCATTAATTGATGTTCCTCAAATCGATTTGTCTTCTAGCGAAATCAGGAAAGATTTGTATTTTGGTAAAAGTGGTCGATATTTACTTCCAGAATCTGTCCGAATCTTTATTGAAGAGAAGGGATTATATGAATCGAGCTAAGGCCTTAGAACTAGTAAAACCTCACTTAACTGAGCATCGATATGTTCATACGGTAGGTGTTACAGACACCGCAGTTGAACTTGCTGAAAAATACGGTGCAAATATTGAAAAAACAGAGCTAGCTGCGATTTTTCATGATTATGCGAAGTTTCGTCCTAAAGATGAAATGAGAAGAATAATTGTTGAACAATCTATGCCTGAAGATTTACTTGAGTATTCTTCAGAACTCTGGCACGCTCCAGTTGGGGCTTATCTCGTAAAATGCGAAATCGGAATAACAGATGAAGAAATACTTGGTGCAATTAAATACCATACCTCTGGTCGTCCTAATATGACCTTGATGGAGAAATGTGTCTTTATTGCTGACTATATAGAGCCTGGACGAGCATTCCCAGGAGTTGAAGAAGTTAGAGAAATGGTTCAACAAGATCTCGATAAAGCGATTGCGTTGTCTCTCAGGAATACTGTGCAGTTCCTAATGAAAAAGAATCAGCCTGTTTATCCGGCGACGTTCTATACCTATAACAGCATTGTAAAAGCACATAACTCCTGAGAAGAAATGGAGGAAACAACATGAATGAAAAACAAATGATTACACTTGCTGCGAAGGCAGCTGATGATAAACGTGCAGAAGATATCGTTGCATTAAACATGAATGGTGTCTCATTAATAGCAGACTACTTCTTAATTTGTCACGGTAACTCCGAGAAACAGGTTCAAGCAATTGCCAAGGAAGTGAAAGATCAGGCTCTTGAGAATGGAATGGATGTAAAGCGCCTTGAAGGATTTGATCAAGCGAGATGGGTTCTCGTTGATCTTGGATCTGTCATTGTGCATATTTTCCATAAGGATGAGAGAAATTATTATAACCTTGAAAAACTATGGGGCGATGCACCACATTTATCGCTGGATGAGATCCTAGCTTAACATGCACTCATATGAACGTTTTTCTTATGTTTACGATCGCCTAATGGAGCACGCTCCCTATAATGATTGGGCCCAGCTTGTTAAGAATGAAATGTCTTCTGGGAATGTTCTTGATTTAGGATCAGGAACGGGAGAATGTTCGCTTCGCCTTGCTGAGTCTGGTTTTAACGTCACGGCAGTTGACCTTTCTGAACATATGCTCTCTGTAGCACAAGATAAAGCAATGCAAAAGAAGTTGTCTCTTAAATTCCTTCATCAAGATATGCGTGAGCTTGAAACAGGCGAAATGTATGACGTGATTACAATCTTTTGTGATTCATTGAATTATATTACGGATATTGACGGCGTTAAAGAGGTTCTTCGTCGTGTTTATGATCACTTGAAACCACAAGGTATTCTTTTATTTGATGTTCATTCTCTTCATAAAATCAAAGAGTTTATTGGACAAACTTTTGCTAGCAATGAAGAAGAAATTTCATATATATGGAATAGTTTTGCGGGAGAAGAACAAGGCTCGGTTGAGCATGAGCTAAGCTTCTTTTTAGAAAATGAAGAAGGATTATATGAACGCTTTGATGAACTACATCTCCAACGAACCTTTCAAATCGCTGACTATAAAACGTGGTTGACTGAAGTCGGTTTCGAGATAATTTCCATTAAAGCAGATTTCACAGAACAATCACCAACAGAAGATTCAGAGAGAATATTTTTTAGAGCGATTAAACCACAAAAAGGTTGATTTCATATGAAATCAACCTTTTTACTATTTTCTTGAAGGTTTTTACTATTTTCTTGAAGGTTTTTACTATTATCTGACGAACTCATTTAAATGGCTCCTAGTTCTGCTTCGATTCCTCTTTAAATTGCAACTTAATTCCTCTTCTATCTTCTTCAAATTTCTTATGAGTTCTCTGTATCAAATGGTGAAACATTTCTCCGGTTTCTTGTTCTAATACTTTCAAACCTTCTCCTGTTACCCCACCTTTAACAGTTACTTTCTTTTGTAGTGTTTCTAGAGAAAAATAATCCTTTTCAAGAAGTTTACCCATACCAATAAGCATTTCCGTAGCAAGAACGGACGCTTGTTCAGCAGATAGCTCTGTTTCCGCTACGGCTCCTTCTATGAATTGTTGAATGAGGTAGCTTAGAAATGCAGGACCGCAGCTTGCGATGTCGGATGAGACTCTGGTTACTTCTTCATTTGTTTCAATTGGCGTTGAAATGTGTGACATTAAATAAAGTAATCGTTCTTTATTTGATTCTGAACATTGGCTGCTGAAAGTAACTAACGAGGGACCACTCAACGCTCGATTTGTAATGCTTGGTATAGCTCTTGCAACGTCACATGGAACAAACGTTTCGAGTTCACTCACTTTTATTGGACTAGTAATTGAAACAATCAATTGCTTTTGTTTCAATCCGGGACGTATCTTTTTAAGAAGCGGAAAATATTCATGAGGTTTTACACAAATGAAAATAATATCAGATCTACTTACGACTTCTTCTGCATTTATTGCAACATAGAGAGCCGGGTATTGATTCTTCAAATTCGTCGCCTTTTCAATTGTTCGATTTACAATACTGAGATGGGAAGGTTTTACGGCCCATGAGTCAATAAAGGAAGAAATAAGAACCGTCCCCATATTGCCGGTACCAATTACACCGATTTTCAATCGTCTTCCCCTCCTTCCATACTCATTTCTCCTAAAACATATGTAAGAAAGTCACATTATATGTTTATCTCTGAGTAACATTCGAAAGGAATGACTAAAGATTGAAGTATATTCAAAGTTTTACGGTCCGAGAGAAAATTCTATTAGCCATAGTCGTAGTAGGTCTTGGTGCTTGGTTATTTTATCATTTTGAATCGACGAAAGCAGCGAAAGAAGAGATACTATTTAGCATGCAAGATTACAGCAATAACGTGGAGAGTGATGATCTTGCTAACCAAGAAGAGACAGCTAAAGAACCTGAATTAATTATGGTAGATGTAAAAGGAGCAGTGGTTCAACCTGGCGTTTATGAAATGAAGAGTGTGAGCCGTGTAAAGGATGTTATTACGAGAGCAGGGGGGTTTGTTCAAGATGCCGATCAATCCCAGCTAAATCTAGCAGGAAAAGTAGCTGATGAAATGGTAATTTACGTCCCAGTTGTTGGTGAGGTTAGCACGATGCCTCAAATGGGGAATTTATCAGAAGGTACAGAACTCATATCAATTAATACAGCAGATCTTAATGAACTACAGGAACTTCCTGGGATTGGACCATCAAAGGCTGAAGCGATTATTCAATACCGTGAGGAGAATGGAGCTTTTAAAGCAATTGAAGAATTACAAAACATAAGCGGTATTGGTGAGAAAACCTTTGAGAAATTAAAGGATTTAATTAGTATTCAGTGAGAGATTGACGTGGAGACACGTTTCAATCAAACTAAAAGAAGATAAAACATTGGGGGGAAATCAATGGATCGAATTTCTTGGGATCAATACTTTATGGCTCAAAGCCATTTGCTCGCACTTAGAAGTACATGTACACGTTTGACTGTAGGAGCAACAATTGTGAGAGATAAGCGGATGATTGCCGGAGGATATAACGGTTCTGTTTCCGGAGGTGTGCATTGCATTGATGAAGGATGTTATGTGATTGATAATCATTGTGTCCGGACCATTCATGCAGAAATGAATGCTATTATCCAGTGTGCTAAATTTGGCGTCCAAACAACAGGCGCAGAAATTTATGTTACCCATTTTCCCTGCCTAAACTGTTGTAAGGCAATCATTCAAGCGGGTATTAAAACAGTCATTTATGCCGCTGATTACAAAAATCATCCATATGCAATAGAGCTTTTTGAAGATGCGGGCGTTACTGTTCGTCAGGTGGAACTAGAAGAAATGATTCTGGACACTAACAGTCAAGAAAAGCTGAATTTAACGGCAGATTTATTGGAAAAGCTTGCTGATTCAGGTTTGGATGCAGCAGAGGTAAGGCCGTTATATGAAAAAGCTTCAAAACTGTATAGCAAGATGTAATGAAAGGACGGCTCTGGGTTTTAGCAGTTTCTGCATTAATCGGCGTGGCGAGTGTAGAGACTTTCCACGCTATTTTCCTTGAAATTGTTCTAATTGCTTGGTTCTTAAAGAAAGATCAACGACTTTCGGCCTTTGCGGTTGCTACTTTTTTATTGTTTTTCACTTATATGTTTGTCATTGATCAAGCCAACCAGACTGTATTAGTTGAAGGGGAAAATCAACTAATAGGTGTAATTTCCACTATACCAGCTGTTAACGGAAATCAATTGTCATTTGAAATAAAAACGAATGAAGAGAAACTCCAGGTTAACTATTACATCTCTTCGGAAGACGAAAAACTAGAAATGCAGCAGTTACAGGTTGGCTTAACGTGCCATCTTTCAGGTGCACTTGAATCCCCCTCACAGCTCCGCGTACCCTCTCTCTTTGATTATAAACAGTTCCTCTACTACAAAGAAATTCACTGGATCTATACACTTAATAAGAAACCCACATGTCGGCATGTTGCTACATCCATGATGATGTCGATTCAACAGTTTCGACAACAAATGCTTTCTGCTATTAAAAATGATTATCCTGTTGAGCTCCAAGGTATAGCATCGTCACTTCTTATAGGTGACAGAAGTCTTTTGACGAATGACCTTGAGAGTGCATACCAAGATCTTGGCTTAAGCCATGTGCTCGCTGTCTCAGGTTTACATGTAGGAGTGACTGGAGGGCTGTTGTTCTGGTTCCTCATTCGTATTGGTATTACGAGGGAACGAGTTTATGTTATTCTTCTGTTTTTCTATCCTGTCTATATGGGGGTGACGGGCTTTGCGCCTTCAGTGATAAGGGCTTCCCTCATGGCCATGGGTGTTGTTCTGAGCATGCGTTTGCGAATGAAGATCAATCCGCTCGACGGCATTTCATCAGCATGTATTGCGATTCTTGCTGTTAATCCATTTTATGCATTTCATATCGGTTTTCAACTTTCTTTTCTTATTGCATTTGCACTAATCGTATCATCAAGCCGGTTGCTGAAACGTTACAAAACGCCATTTACACAGTTGCTTGCACTCTCAAGCTTGGCTCAAATCGTGTCTTTTCCAGTTGTTATTTATCATTTTCATGAAATTTCTCTGCTAAGTCTTCCTCTAAATCTTATCTACGTACCAATTGTGTCGGTTATTATTCTTCCTATGCTTCTTATTCTAACTTTCATTCGAACTTTTCATATTATGTTTCTTTTTGATTTGTTATCCAATGTATTATCCCCATTTGTTGAATTTTTTCACCACGTTTTTATATGGGCAACGAACCTTCATTACACGGTTATATTCGGGAAACTCTCGGAAGTGGAATTGTTGGTTGCGACTTTTATTTGTCTTTTAGTCCTTCTTCAATGGGAAGTCGGAAAGGTGAGAAATGGAATAGTAATCTGGTTGCTATTCTCTGCAACGCTATATGTTCTACCTTATATTAACCCATATGGAGAAGTGACATTTCTTGATGTAGGACAGGGGGACTGTATTGTAATAACGTTACCATACCAACAACAAGTCATATTAATTGATACTGGTGGCAAGCCCTCATATGGTGAAAAGGAAGAGTGGCAACAGAAGAGTTCATCATTTGATGTTGGTGAGGATATCGTTGTGCCTTATTTAAAATCAAGAGGTATTCGCGCAATTGATCTGCTGATTTTAACTCATGGAGATTATGATCATGCAGGAGGTGCAGCTGCTGTTCTAGATCAGCTCAACGTTAAGCGAATGATAATCGATCATAGTCCTGTTCAAACAGACATCGAAAATAATCTTATTGAAACGGCTCACAGAAAAGGGACAAAGGTTTCACAAGCTCTTACAGGGCAGTCATGGAGGAAAGGAAAGGCTTCTTTCTCAATTCTTCAGGCGCTTGAAGAAGGGGAAGAAAACAATGGAAGTGTTGTATTGTTTGCAGTGATAGGAGGGTATAAATGGCTTTTTACAGGCGATCTTGAAGAGCCTGGGGAGCGATTACTCCTTACAAGTGAATTGCTACCAGAAATCGACATCTTAAAGGTGGGACATCATGGAAGTTCAACATCGAGTTCAGAGGCCTTTTTAAAGAAATTAAATCCATCAATCGCTATTATTTCGGCTGGGGTTGACAATCGATATGGGCATCCAAACGGTGATGTAATTGAACGATTAAAGAAGTTTGGCATTGGAACGGTTAGAACTGATCAAAGTGGAACAATAACCTACAAGTTTATAACAAATCGTAATGGCAAATGGATCACAATGCTTAAATAGAAAATAGACTGCCTGTGGGCAGTCTATTTAGCCAAGTGCTTTAATAATTACAGCTGTGAAGAAAATGATGGAAAAGAATAGAAATGGAACAACGAAACCAACAGCTGATTGAACAGCATCATTTGACTTCATCTGAACATCTTTTTCAAACTCGTTCATTTGGCTTTCCCTCCTGCTTCCCCGTTAGTATTTACTTTCAACTACTCGAGTAGTCTTTATGTAGGGGATTTCCTATAAAGGTGCATTTCAAACCATATTGTAACATGTTTTGTTAGCGGTGTCTTTATTTCCACGAACTGATTAAGTTTGAAAATAGAATTTATTCATTGAATCCGCTCCCTTTCCTGTAAAGAGTTGTCACCCATACTTTATCTTTGCATAGGATATCCTATCTACTACACACCGATCATCGTTGTTGGGCGGGAGTCCTAGGACCCATTCAGCAGCGTTTACTATAAATGGGAGGCTGATTATAGCAGTCAGCTTCCCTTTTCTACTTGCCAACCAAGCGCTCTGCCATTAGGATAGGAATGGACGAAAAAAAACGAGGTGTACATAGATGTCCATTTCAGACTTAAAAAAGAAAATTAAACAGGACAAGCTTGATCCCCTTTACCTCATAACGGGGACGGAAGCTTTTCTTATTGATGAGCTTCAAAAATTGATCGTTGAAAAAGCACTTCCTGAAGAGGAAAGGGAATTTGGCCTTGCTTATTATGATTTAAATGAGACGCCAGTTCAATCAGCTGTTGAAGATGCGGAAACGATGCCATTTCTTGGTGAGAAGAGAGTCATTATCCTAAAAAATCCATTATTTTTAACAGCGGCTAAGGATAAAAGTAAAGTCGAACATGACCTTGAATCGCTTCAACGTTATGCAGAGGACCCGTCTCCTTTTACCATTCTCATTATTGAAGCGCCTTATGAAAAATTGGATGAACGAAAAAAATTAGTGAAGACAATTAAAAAAGCAGGAGCGTTTGTAAAAGCGGAAGCACTTCAAGAAAGTCACTTAGGCGACTGGCTAAGAAAACGCGCTGACGAACTTCATGTTACTCTTGAAAAAGAAGGGGAAGAGCGTCTCGTTCAGTTAACTGGAAGTCACTTGCTACTACTACAGCAAGAAATTGATAAAATGGCACTTTATGTTGGTGAGGGCGGTGTCGTTAATGAGGAGGTCGTTGATCTTCTAGTAGCGAGAACGCTTGAGAACGATATTTTTGCTCTTATTGATCGTATTGTAAAAAAAGACCTCAATAGAGCCTTTCGAATTCTTTATGATCTTCTTAAAATTAACGAGGAGCCGATAAAAATATTATCTTTAATCGGTAGACAGTTTAGGATTATTTATCAAGTTAGTGAGCTTTCTAAACGAGGATACGGTCAAAAACAAATGGCATCAACTCTTAAGCTTCATCCATATGCAGTCAAAATTGCACAGCAGCAAAGTAAAAGTTTCGACGAAGATAAGCTTACGTTTATTTTAGACCAAATTGCAGAATCTGATTATGAAATGAAAACAGGTAAAATGGATAAAAAGCTTATTCTTGAATTGTTGCTAACAAAAATTAAAAACAAATAAAAAAGCTGTTGGGTTGCCCCAACAGCTTTTAATTGTTTTAAGGAATTACGCAGAAATCTCGTTGTACATTTTAGTTAGACGAGATTTTTTACGTGCTACTGTGTTTTTATGAATGATTCCTTTATCAGCAGCTTTGTCGATGCGCTTAGAAGCTTGGCTAAGAGCTGTTTTCGCAGCTTCAACGTCTTTAGCTTCTACTTTCGCTTCAAAAGTCTTGATTGCAGAACGCATTTCAGATTTGAAAGCGATGTTGTTAGCGCGACGATCTGATGAAGTTCTAACGCGTTTAACCGCAGATTTAATATTTGGCATACCTTTCACCTCCTTGCAAGGCTTAACAATTCCATGTCATATCCGTGCATAGAACAAGAAACATTCTATCAAATAACCCAAGGGAATGCAATAGAGAATGAAATCCTGATTTCGAGGTTACCCTAACAGGTAACAGATAGAATACGAGGTGATCTTATGGGCCACATAGATTTAGAAAAATATCAGGTAAGAACAGATCTTGCGGTGGAAGCGCAGGAAATGGTGAAGGAAAAGAAAGCGAAGAGTATGAAGGAAGAGAAACCTGATTCGCTTAAAGGTGTCATTGTTAAAGAAAGAGATGAGCAAGGAGTGAAGATTACAACCGTTGAAGTTACTGAGCAAGGGGCAGAAGAGATTGGAAAGAAAGCAGGGAATTACTTAACATTCGAAGTGCAAGGTATCCGTAGAAAGGATTCAGCACTACAGCAAACTGTTCAAGATGTTTTCGCTCATGAGTTTGCGGCGTTCCTCAATCAGCAAGGCATTACAAAAGATGCAAGTTGCTTAATAGTGGGGCTTGGGAATTGGAACGTAACACCAGATTCATTAGGACCATTAGTCGTTTCTAATTTACTTATTACGAATCATTTGTTTGAACTTCAACCCGAAACCGTTTCGGAAGGTTTTCGGCCGGTTAGTGCTATTACTCCCGGTGTAATGGGGATTACAGGTATTGAAACAAGCGATATTATTCATGGCGTTATCGAAAAAGCGAAACCAGATTTTGTTGTTGCGGTTGATGCTCTTGCTTCAAGATCAATTGAGCGAGTAAATACAACTATCCAAATTTCTGATACAGGTATTCATCCTGGGTCAGGTGTCGGTAATAAGCGAAAGGAACTAAGCTTTGACACGCTTGGAATTCCAGTCATAGCAATTGGCATACCTACTGTTGTGGATGCTGTTTCGATTACTAGCGATACAATTGATTTTATTTTAAAACATTTTGGAAGAGAGTTAAAAGAAAAGGACAAACCTTCAAAATCACTTTCTCCAGCAGGGATGACTTTCGGTGAGCGAAAAACGTATACGGAAGAAGATTTGCCAAATGAGGAAAAACGTCAGACGTTTTTAGGTATGGTAGGAACGCTTGAAGATGCAGAGAAGCGCAATCTAATTCGAGAAGTACTTGCTCCGATGGGCCATAATTTAATGGTAACGCCGAAGGAAGTCGATGTATTTATTGAAGATATGGCAAATGTTTTGTCAGGTGGACTAAATAGTGCTCTTCACGGTGAAGTTGATCAGCAAAACAGCGGAATGTATACACATTAAGTCATAAGTAAAGTTTGAAAACATAGTTATAGGAGTAGGACAAGCTTTGGTTTAGGAAGGGGTAGGGGGTAATGGCATCGTTTTTTCTTAAATGCTTTCTCCTCGTTTCATTGTTATTATTTGGCGTGCTTCTCGGTATGGAACAGGCCTCTAAAAATATGAATCACATGCAGGCTAGCGAGAATACAGGTGCATTTCAGGTGAAAAATGCTTCTACTGGCGTTGAAGCTGAAATTCTTGGAACGTCTATTAAGCAAGATGATCTTAAAAAGAAGCAAGAAACCCTTAATCATGCGAATGAATTTAATGTACTTGGCGAATTAGGTGCTACACTAAGTAAATGGATATCCACTGTCATACAAGCTATTTTGTCGTTTGTTTTTACTCTTGTAACAACATTCTTGTCATTTTTTCAATCTTAAAAGGTCGCTTACGCGGCCTTTTCTTGTGTTTTTTTCCATCATACTTTTAAAAATTAAATCATTATTCTTTCAAGTGACTGAATAGATAGGCGGATTGCGGATTGAATCTCGACAGTGGTATTGCTATAATCTATACTAGCGTAGTTTCGCCTTAGGAGTGATTGTAGATGAACCGTGAAGAAATGTTAAAAAGACAGTCAAAGATTCGAAATTTTTCCATCATTGCTCATATTGATCATGGAAAATCGACTCTTGCCGACCGTATTTTAGAACGGACGGGCGCGTTGACTGACCGTGAAATGAAAGACCAAACGCTTGATGCGATGGATCTTGAACGTGAAAGAGGAATTACGATTAAACTGAATTCTGTTCAGCTTACTTATAAAGCGAAAGATGGCGAAGAGTACATCTTTCATTTAATCGATACACCTGGACACGTCGATTTTTCTTATGAAGTATCAAGAAGTCTTGCAGCCTGTGAAGGGGCATTACTTATTGTTGATGCTGCACAGGGAATTGAAGCACAGACACTAGCGAACGTGTATCTCGCTCTTGATAATGATTTAGAGATCTTGCCTGTTATCAATAAAATTGATTTACCAAGTGCCGAACCAGAACGCGTTCGTCAGGAAGTAGAAGATGTTATTGGACTCGATGCATCTGAGGCTGTATTGGCTTCTGCAAAGTCTGGGATTGGGATTGAAGAAATTCTTGAACAAGTCGTAGAAAAAGTACCTGCTCCACAAGGAGATCCTGAGGGATCTTTACAGGCGCTGATCTTCGACTCTTTGTATGATCCTTACAGAGGCGTTGTAGCATATATCCGAATTACTGAAGGAACAGTAAAAGTCGGTGATAGAATTCGTATGATGGCTACTGGAAAGGAATTCGAAGTAAACGAACTTGGTGTCTTTAATCCTAAGCCAGTCTCTAAAGATTATCTTTCAGTAGGCGATGTTGGTTTCCTAACTGCTGCAATTAAAAATGTAGGAGATTCCCGAGTGGGAGATACGATCACATCCGTTAAGAATCCTGCGGACAAACCGCTTCCTGGTTATCGTCGTATGAATCCGATGGTTTATTGTGGTCTATATCCAGTCGATTCAGCTCAGTATAATGACCTACGCGAGGCACTTGAACGACTCGAGTTAAATGATTCATCGCTTCAATATGAAGCAGAAACGTCACAAGCCCTCGGATTTGGTTTCCGCTGTGGATTCCTTGGTTTGCTTCATATGGAAATCGTTCAAGAAAGAATTGAACGTGAATTTAATATCGATCTAATTACAACCGCTCCAAGTGTTATTTACCAAGTAAAGCTAACAGACGGAGAAGAAGTAATCATCGATAACCCAGCAATGATGCCAGATGCTCAATCTATTACAGAGGTTCAAGAACCTTATGTGAAAGCGACTATTATGGCGCCGAACGACTATGTGGGAGCTATTATGGAACTTTGCCAGGGGAAACGTGGAGATTTCATTGATATGCAATATATGGATGAGAGTCGTGTGAATATTGTTTATCACCTTCCCCTTTCCGAAATTGTCTATGATTTCTTTGATCAGTTGAAGTCGAGCACGAAGGGTTATGCATCATTTGATTACGAGTTGATCGGCTATCGTGCATCGAACCTAGTGAAGATGGATATCTTACTAAACGCTGAGAAAATTGATGCGCTCTCTATTATCGTGCACAGAGATTTTGCTTACGATCGAGGTAAGGATATTACCGAGACGCTCAAAGATTTAATCCCAAGGCAGCAGTTCGAGGTGCCAATCCAGGCATCAATTGGGCAAAAAATTGTTGCTCGTTCAACAATTAAAGCAATGCGTAAAAACGTACTTGCTAAGTGTTATGGTGGAGACATCTCTCGTAAAAGAAAGCTTCTGGAAAAGCAAAAAGAGGGTAAAAAGCGCATGAAGACGGTTGGGAAAGTTGAAGTTCCTCAAGAAGCCTTTATGGCTGTACTTCGTCAGGATAATACGAAGAATAATTAATGCGCTTTGGTTGAAGAAGCAATTTGATTTATATACGATGTAGGTTAGAAGACCGCAGAGCGTTTCTGCGGTCTTTACATTATGTTAGAAAGCAGTGATCGAAATGGTAAACGCTGTTTATTTGCACATTCCTTTCTGTGACTATATTTGTCACTATTGTGATTTTAATAAAATTTTCATGCAGGGGCAGCCTGTAATTGATTACCTAGAACATATGGACGTAGAAATGAAGAACACACTAGACCGTTTTCCAACAAACAAAATTGACACGATTTTTGTTGGGGGCGGAACACCGACAGCATTGAGTGAAGAGCAACTTAAGAAGTTTTTAAAAGATGTCCAGTCTCGTTTTGGCCCTTATGTTACGAATGAACTTGAATTTACAATGGAAGCAAATCCAGGGAGTGTTACTCCGGAGAAGCTACGGATCATGAAAACTTACGGTGTGAACCGACTTAGTATTGGTGCCCAGGCGTTCCAGGATTCTTTATTAAATCGTTTAGGAAGAGGCCATTCCGTAGAAGAAATCGGTGAGATCGTTCGAATGGCACAGCAGGAAGGCTTTATAAACCTTTCGCTTGATTTGATGTTCGGACTACCTGATCAAACGATTGATCAATTTTCAGAATCTATTACAAAAGCACTCGAACTTGGTATTACACATGTATCGTCTTATTCGCTTCAGGTTGAAAAGAAAACAGTCTTCTATAATCAATGGAGAAAAGGTGAGCTTCCGCTTCCTACTGAAGAAGCAGAAGCTGATATGTATGCACTGCTCATAAGTCGCCTAGAGGAAGCTGGACTTTCTCAATACGAAATTAGTAATTTCGCAAAAGAGGGTTTTGAAAGTAAGCATAATATAACGTATTGGAAAAACGATGAGTATTATGGAATTGGTGCAGGGGCGCATAGCTATATTGATGGTGTAAGAAGAGCGAATGCAGGGCCATTAAAGCAATATATGAATCGAATTGACGAAAATGGTTTTCCTTATATAGATGACAATGTTTTAACGAAAGCAGAACGGATGGAAGAAGAAATGTTTATGGGGCTACGTATGAGAGAAGGCGTCTCCAAGCAAAGGTTTGAAGATAAATTTGGTCAGCCGATGTTTAGTGTTTTTGGTAAACAAATTGAGAACTTAACAAGTAAAAACCTTTTACAAGATACTGGAACACACATTTCGCTAACTGAAAAGGGCTTTTTCTTAGGGAATGAAGTCTTTCAGGAATTTCTTGCAATAGATTGATCTTCCTCACTAAACCAATCTTATAACAAGTTTAAAGAACTATACCGTAAAGATTGACAACCAAAATAATTTTCTGTTACCTTATTATTAGATTTAGCACTCAATCACTTAGAGTGCTAACAGAGGTGATGAGGGGATGTTAACAGAACGTCAACTATTCATTTTGCAATTGTTGATTAACGACTACATTCAAACTGCTGAGCCAGTTGGTTCGCGAACGATTTCGAAGCGCGAAGATGTAACCTTTAGCTCTGCAACGATACGTAATGAACTTGCGGATCTTGAAGAGATGGGGTATATCGAGAAAACACATAGCTCATCAGGTCGAGTTCCATCGGAAAAAGGCTATCGTTTCTATGTAGATAACCTTCTATCACCACCTGTACTCTCCAAGTATGAAGTGAACAACATCCAATCACTTTTTGCAGAGAGAATGGTTGAGGTAGAGAAGGTCATTCAGCAGTCTGCAGGAATTCTTTCTGAACTTACGCAATACACGTCGATTATTCTTGGCCCTGAAGTATTTGAAACAAAGCTTCGCCAGATTCAAATCATTCCTCTTTCGAAGGATACGGCTGTCGTTATTCTGGTAGCTGACAGTGGCCATGTAGAGAACCGCACAATGAAAATTCCACCTTCAGTTAGCATGTCTGATATTGAAAAAGTTGTTAATATCATGAATGAGCGATTGAAGGATGTTCCATTAATTTCTTTAAAGTCGACAATGATGAAAGAAATGGCGACTGTACTGAAGAAACATATTGAGAATTACAATGAAGTTAATACGATGCTTGAAAATCTTTTTCTCTATACCAATGCAGAAAAAGTCTATTATGGCGGTAAGACCAATATTTTAACTCAACCTGAATTTAAGGACATTGATAAAGTGAGGCTTTTATTAAACACTTTTGAACAGGATGAAGTCATGTACAATGTACTTCGACCTGAGAAGAATGGTATTGAGGTTAAAATTGGCCAAGAGAACGATCTTGAGGCAATGCAGAATTGTAGTATTGTTACCGCGGACTATTTCATCGAAGGCAAGCGAATGGGTTCAATTGCATTGTTGGGGCCTACTAGGATGGAATATCAACGATCCATGGGTATCCTTGGTTTTCTAGCAAATGATCTAACCAGAACGCTTACTGATCGATACCAAAGTTTCAAACACTGGTAAATTGGTAATAGTGAAGAAGGTGGGAGAAATAATTCTTCCATCCTTTTCTATGAGAGAACGATTTGGTATATTTCGATAGGGAGGTGAAATTCGTGGAAAAGCAAAACAGTCATCAAGAGGAAGAAGAACTTCTAACGGAAGAGAACGATAATCTTGAGCAGGATGCTGAAGAGAATGAAGAACCTGAAGTTATTGAAGTATCTGAAACCAATGAAAATGAAGAGCTTGAGAACTTGCAGAAGCAAGTAGAAGAGCTTGAGAATAGATATATGCGTACACAGGCAGAATACGACAACTTCCGCCGTAGAACGCGCGAGGAACGTAGTGCTGACGCTAAGTACCGTTCACAGAAGCTTGCTGAAGAGCTGCTTCCTGCTATCGATAACTTTGAACGAGCACTTGCTGTTCAAAGTGATAATGAGCAGGTCACGTCATTGCTTACTGGAATGGAAATGGTGTACCGCCAATTGAAAGATGCACTTGCAAATGAAGGAATTGAAGAAATTGGAACTGTAGGAGAAGCTTTCAATCCACATCTTCATCAAGCTGTTATGCAGGTTGAGTCAGATGAACATGATTCAGATGTGGTTGTTGAGGTCTTGCAAAAAGGCTATCAATTAAATGATCGTGTCCTTCGACCTGCAATGGTGAAGGTAAGTTCGTAACTACATATTAAGAAATTGGAGGTAGAAAACAATGAGTAAAATTATCGGTATTGACCTTGGTACAACAAACTCTTGTATTGCAGTAATGGAAGGCGGAGAAGCGACGGTTATTCCTAACCCGGAAGGTAGTCGTACAACTCCATCGGTTGTTGCTTTTAAAGATGAAGAACGTCTAGTGGGTGAGGTTGCAAAGCGTCAAGCAATCACGAACCCAAACACGATTCAATCAATTAAGCGTCATATGGGTACAGACCATAAAGAAGACGTGAATGGTAAAACATTTTCACCACAAGAAATTTCAGCAATCATTCTTCAGAAATTGAAGTCATATGCAGAAGACTACCTAGGTGAAGGCGTAGAGAAAGCAGTTATTACAGTACCTGCTTACTTTAACGATGCTGAGCGTCAGGCTACAAAAGACGCTGGTAAAATCGCTGGTCTTGAAGTAGAGCGTATTGTAAACGAACCGACAGCTGCAGCACTCGCTTACGGTCTTGATAAAGAAGATGAAGATCAAACAATTCTAGTATTTGACCTTGGTGGCGGTACTTTTGACGTATCGATCCTTGAACTTGGTGGAGGCGTATTTGAAGTTAAGTCTACTGCTGGTGACAACCGCCTTGGTGGTGACGATTTTGACCAGGTTATTATCGATCACCTAGTAGCTGAATTCAAGAAAGATACAGGTGTTGATCTTGGTCAAGATAAGATGGCACTTCAACGTTTGAAAGACGCTGCTGAAAAAGCGAAGAAAGATCTTTCAGGAGTAGCACAAACGCAAATCTCTCTTCCATTTATCACAGCAGATGCTTCAGGACCTAAACACCTTGAGCTTAACTTGACTCGTGCTAAGTTTGAAGAGCTTTCTGCAAATCTTGTAGAGCGTACAATGGCACCTACTCGCCAAGCTCTTAAAGATGCTGGAATGTCTCCATCTGAACTAGATAAAGTTATTCTTGTTGGTGGTTCTACTCGTATTCCTGCAGTACAAGAAGCCATTAAGAAAGAAACTGGACAAGATCCACATAAAGGCGTTAACCCTGATGAAGTTGTTGCTCTTGGTGCAGCAATTCAAGCAGGTGTAATTGCTGGTGATGTGAAAGACGTTGTTCTTCTTGACGTAACTCCACTTTCTCTTGGTATCGAAACAATGGGTGGCGTATTTACAAAGCTTATCGAGCGTAATACAACAATCCCGACTAGTAAGTCACAGACTTTCTCAACTGCTGCAGATAACCAACCTTCAGTGGACATTCATGTCCTTCAGGGTGAGCGTGAAATGGCTCAGTATAACAAGACTCTTGGTCGCTTCCAACTGACTGATATTCCTCCAGCTCCACGAGGAACTCCGCAAATCGAAGTATCATTTGATATCGACAAAAACGGTATCGTGAACGTTCGTGCGAAGGATCTTGGTACAAATAAGGAACAATCTATTACAATTAAGTCTTCAAGCGGTCTTTCTGATGACGAGATTGAAAACATGGTGAAAGACGCTGAAGCGAACGCTGAAGAAGATAAGAAGCGTCGTGAAGAAGTTGAAACACGTAACGAAGCTGATCAGCTCGTATTCACTACTGAAAAAACTCTAAAAGATCTTGAAGGTCAAGTAGAGGAAGAAGAAGTGAATAAAGCTAACGAAGCTAAAGATAAAGTAAAAGCAGCCCTAGAGAATGATGACATTGAAGAAATTCGTACAGCTAAAGACGAACTTCAAGAAGTTGTTCAAGCTCTAACTACTAAAATGTATGAGCAAGCTGCTCAAGCTCAACAGGCTCAAGCTGGCGAAGAAGGCGGCGCTGAGCAAGCTGACGACAACGTTGTCGATGCTGAATACGAAGAAGTAAACGAAGACGACAAAAAGTAAGAATATGATACGAAAAAAGTCAAAGTCAGGCGTATCTTGGCTTTGACTTTTTTCATAGTTAAGGAAATGTTTGTTTAACTATGAAAAATCTACATTGTATTACAACATTTTGAAGAACCAACCTTTTACAAAATAATCACATTCTGTCATGTCTAGCTTCAGCACCTTACTGGTTAAGCTCATATTGAGCCTGATTGGAGGAAGTAAGGCGCTTAAGCTTTTCTTATGCTTTACAAGAAAAAACGGAAGCTTACACCGTAAGAACAATGGTGATAAGGCACGTTTTACTACTGTTTGCTGTTCAACGTTCACTGGTGCTAACGATATAGTATTGCAGAGCGTATAAACTCAATGATATGATAAACGTTATGTGAAGAGAATCGGGAGTGGATACGATGAGTAAACGAGATTATTATGAAGTACTTGGCGTAAGCAAGGATGCTTCGGAAGCCGAGATGAAAAAGGCTTATCGCAAGCTTGCCAAGCAATACCATCCTGATATTAATCAGGAACCGGGTGCAGACGAAAAGTTTAAAGAAGTGACAGAGGCGTATGAGGTCCTAAGTGACTCTCAGAAAAGAGCTCAGTATGATCAGTTTGGCCATGCCGATCCAAACCAAGGCTTTGGCGGTGGCGGTGCTGACTTTGGCGGCTTTGGCGATATCTTTGATATGTTCTTTGGCGGCGGCGGTCGCAGAAACCCGAATGCACCGAGACAGGGTGCTGATCTGCAATATTCAATGGAACTAACATTTGAAGAAGCTGCTTTCGGAAAAGAAACGGATATTTTCATTCCTAAAGAAGAGGAATGTTCAACTTGTGATGGCTCTGGTGCAAAGCCAGGAACCTCACCTGAAACATGCTCACACTGTGGTGGTGCTGGTCAGCTAAATGTTGAACAGAATACACCATTTGGTCGAGTAGTAAACCGTCGCGTTTGTCATCATTGCGAAGGTACAGGTAAACTCATTAAAGATAAATGTAAAACATGCCGTGGTAAAGGCAAGGTTGAAGTGAAGAAGAAGATTCACGTGAAAATCCCAGCTGGTATTGACGAAGGTCAACAAATCCGAATTACTGGTAAAGGTGAAGCGGGAGTTAATGGTGGCCCTCCTGGGGATCTATTCGTTGTCGTTTATGTGAGGTCTCATGACTTCTATGAGCGAAGTGGTGACGATGTGTTATGTCAGATGCCAATTACATTCTCTCAAGCAGGTCTTGGTGATGAGATCGAAGTACCGACTCTGCATGGTAAAGTTAAGCTTAAAGTTCCAGCTGGAACGCAAAGTGGAACGAATTTCCGACTTAAAGGAAAAGGAATTCAGAACGTTAGAGGATATGGCCAGGGAGATCAGCATGTTAAGATACAGGTTATAACACCGAAACACTTAACTGATCGTCAAAAAGATTTGCTACGTGAATTTAGTGAAATCTCCGGACAGGTGCCTGACGAGCAGCACGAGAATTTCTTCTCTAAAGTGAAGAAAGCATTTAAAGGTGATTAAAACTGAAAGCTGGTAACAGAATGCAGGCCGACATGGCCTGCCTGTTTCCTTTCCGAAAAAAGGATCCAAAGAGGAGTGGGCAATAATGAAATGGTCTGAAATAAGCATTCATACAACGAATGAAGCGATTGAAGCAGTATCAAATATCCTGCATGAAGCCGGTGCCAGTGGGGTTGTCATTGAAGACCCTATGGATCTTGTGAAAGCTTGGGATACTACTTTCGGAGAGGTTTATCAGCTTAATCCAGATGATTACCCTGAAGAAGGGGTTATTTTGAAAGCGTATATGCCAGTAAATAGTTTTCTTGGTGAAACGGTTGAACAAATCAAAGAAGCGATTAATGGACTACTCGTTTATGACATCGATTTAGGACATAACACTGTTCAAATAAGTGAAGTAAATGAAGAAGAATGGGCTACAGCATGGAAGAAGTACTATAAACCTGTCAAAATTTCAGAACGAATTACGATTACACCAACTTGGGAAGAGTATTCACCTGTAAAAACGGATGAAATCATTATTGAGCTTGATCCAGGAATGGCTTTTGGAACAGGAACACACCCTACAACCGTTCTGTGTGTTCAGGCACTTGAGAAAATTATCCAACCTGGTCAACGCGTCATTGATGTCGGTACAGGTTCAGGTGTGCTAAGTATTGCGGCAGCAAGCCTTGGTGCAGATTCAGTAGATGCGCTTGACTTAGATGAAGTAGCAGTTAAGAGTGCTAGATTAAATACTAAACTAAATAAGGTGCATAGTAAGATTCATGTAAGCCAAAACAATCTTCTCGATAATATTCAAGAAGAATACGATGTAGTTGTGGCTAATCTTCTCTCTGAAATTATCATTCGTTTCACAGATGACGTGGCTAGAGTACTAAAGCCAGGTGGTGCGTTTATTACTTCTGGGATAATTACTGCGAAAAAGCAGGAAGTAAAGCAATCAATTATCGAGCAAGGTCTCGTGATTGAAGAAACGCTTCAAATGGAAGATTGGGTTGCATTTATCGCAAGAAAGCCTCACGAGTAAAGGGAGAGTCTAATGCAACGATACTTTATTCCTGAATCGAAAATGACCGAGAATCAAGTTACAATTGAAGGTGAAGATGTTAAGCACATCTCAAGAGTAATGCGAATGACAACAGGTGACCATATTATTTGTTGTTCGGAAGAAGGAAGATCAGCTCTTTGCCGAATTATAGAGATTGAGTCTGATCTGGTATCAGCTGTTCCAGAGCAATGGCTTGATGAGAAGAAGAAACTGCCTGTTCATGTTACAATCGTGCAGGGTATGCCAAAGGGTGACAAACTCGAAACGGTTATACAGAAAGGTACGGAGCTCGGTGCGGATACGTTCTTACCTTTTAAAGCAGAGCGGTCTGTTGTAAAATGGGATCAGCAAAAAAGCAGTAAAAAGCTTCAAAGGCTGAGGAAAATTGCGAAAGAAGCAGCTGAGCAATCACATAGAACAACGATTCCTTCCATTGAGGAGCCTTATTCAATTACATCACTTATTGAAATTAGCAAGTCCTATGAACATAAATTGATCGCTTATGAAGAAGAAGCAAAAGCAGGTGAGTCTGCTGCGCTAGTTCAAGCGCTCCACGAGGCAAACGTGAATGACCGTTTCATGATTGTATTCGGACCAGAGGGTGGACTATCTGACAAAGAAGTGGATTGGCTGAAGGATGCCGGTTTTACTTCCTGTGGTCTCGGCCCAAGAATTTTGCGAACAGAGACGGCTGCCATGTATGTACTGGCAGCAATCTCTTATCATTTTGAATTAATGAGGTGATTATATGCCTTCAGTTGCTTTCCATACATTAGGTTGTAAAGTGAATCATTACGAAACGGAAGCGATCTGGCAGTTGTTTAAAGACCATGATTACGAACGAGTAGAGTTTGATCATGCGTCAGATGTCTATGTAATTAATACGTGCACGGTTACGAATACTGGTGATAAGAAAAGTAGGCAGGTTATTCGTCGTGCGATACGAAAAAATCCTGATGCTGTCATCTGTGTGACGGGTTGTTATGCTCAAACTTCACCTGCTGAAATCATGGCGATTCCAGGTGTGGACGTTGTAGTCGGAACCCAGGATCGTGTGAAAATGCTCGATTATATCGACCAGTACAAACGTGAGAGAGAACCAGTTAACGGCGTTGGTAATATTATGAAAGCTCGTGTCTATGAAGAGCTTGAAGTACCAGCGTTTACTGATCGTACGCGAGCGTCACTTAAGATACAAGAAGGTTGCAATAACTTTTGTACATTCTGTATCATTCCATGGGCTAGAGGTCTTCTTAGATCTCGTGAACCAGAAGCTGTTATCACACAAGCGCAACAACTTGTTGATGCGGGTTATAAAGAGATCGTATTAACAGGTATTCACACAGCTGGATATGGAGAAGATTTAAAGGACTATAACTTTGCTCAACTTCTTCGTGATTTAGATGCTAAAGTACAAGGTCTTAAAAGAATTCGCATTTCTTCTATTGAAGCAAGTCAGGTTACAGACGAAGTGATTGAAGTATTAAATGCATCTGATAAAGTGGTGCCGCATCTTCATATCCCACTACAATCTGGTTCCAACACTGTTCTTCAGCGTATGAGAAGAAAGTATACGATGGAAATGTTTGGGGAGCGTCTTGATCGACTTAAAGAAGCACTTCCAGGCCTTGCAATCACATCAGATGTTATTGTAGGTTTTCCTGGTGAGACTGATGAGGAGTTTCAAGAAACGTATGATTTTATTGCGAATCATAAATTTTCGGAACTTCATGTATTTCCATTTTCTAAGCGTACTGGTACACCAGCAGCTCGCATGGAAGATCAGGTAGATGATGATGTTAAGAATAAACGTGTCCATCATCTTATTGAGCTTTCCAATCAGCTTGCTAAAGAGTATGCATCCAATTATGAAGGTGAAGTACTCGAGGTGATTCCAGAAGAAAAATTCAAAGATGAGCCTGATTCTAACTTATATGTAGGTTATACTGCAAACTATATGAAAGTTATCTTTGAAGCAACAGAAGAAATGGTTGGTAGTATTGTTAAAGTGAAAATCACTAAAGCTGGTTACCCTTATAATGAGGGACAATTTGTTCGCGTCATGAGTGAGGATGAGCCAACTACAGCAGTTGCTTCATTTTAACTAAATAAATTCGGATTTTTAAGATCCGGATTACATAAAACAGTATTGAAGGGATGAAATATGATGAATAAAGAATTAGCGAGAATGATAGACCACACAGCTCTTAAACCAGATACAAGCCGTGAGCAAATTGAGAAGCTTTGCGAAGAAGCGAGAGAGTTTAACTTTGCTTCTGTATGTGTAAATCCTACCTGGGTATCACTAGCAGCGAAGAGATTACAGGGTGCTGAAGCTAAAGTATGTACAGTTATTGGTTTTCCTCTTGGAGCCGTAACAACTGAAACAAAAGCATTCGAAACAAAGGATGCCATTGAGAAAGGTGCTACTGAAGTTGATATGGTTATTAACATTGGTGCACTAAAAGACGGGGATAACAACCTTGTTGAACAGGATATTAAAGCTGTTGTTGAAGCAGCAAAAGGAAAAGCACTTGTGAAAGTGATAATCGAAACGTGCCTCCTTACTGATGAGGAGAAAAAACGCGCTTGTGAACTATCTGTAAAAGCTGGAGCAGATTTTGTTAAAACTTCTACAGGTTTTTCAACTGGTGGTGCAACAGTTGAAGATATTAAATTGATGAGAGAAACTGTCGGTCCTGATCTTGGAGTAAAAGCTTCAGGTGGTGTGCGTGATCTTGAAGGATCACAAGCAATGATTGATGCAGGAGCAACTCGAATTGGTGCAAGTGCTGGAGTAAAAATCGTTCAGGGTGAGACAGCTGACACTGACTACTAAGAAAATCAAACAACCGTCCTAGGGCGGTTGTTTTTTTATGCTAAACGATTTCCTTTATGAATCTTTTCAATAGCAGATGCTAAAACTCCAGCTAATGGAAGAAATAATAGTGAAGAAAGCACATTGAAAATTAGAGATACATGTGCAAGTTGTACATCAGGTAGGGTAGTGACATAAGCTACTATTTCCCCGAATTTAGTAATTAAAGGGAAGAATAGTGTTACACCAATAATATTAATCCAGACATGTGCATATGCGGCGAGTTTTGCTTCCCTTGCACTCCCGATGCTTGCGATAATAGCTGTAATACATGTTCCTATATTAGCACCGTATACGATTGCGATTGCGGAAGGTAGAGTAAGAAGATCCTGGTTAATAAAGCTCATAGTGATTCCGGTTGTCGCTGTACTGGATTGGATTAGTGCGGTTAATAACGTTCCAACACCTATTCCATAAAATAAACTTGAATTGGATTCGCTAATGATATGATCAAAGAATGTGAGAGTTGAGAGAGGAACTGCCATGGCCTCAAGTCCATGCATCGCTACAAAAATACTTCCAAGTCCAAAAAGAACAGTCCCTATACTAAATAATAACTGATTCCTTATTTGCAGTAAGAGAAAGCCGACTAATAGAAGTGGAATTGTAAATTGATCTGGATTCAATGTCATAAGTTCCGCTGTAACTGTTGTACCGATATTTGCGCCAAGTATGATGCCTATGGATTGCCTGAATGTGAGAACTTTTGCTGTAATTAATCCAATCGTAATAACCATAACAGCTGAACTACTCTGCAGAATTGAAGTAACGATAATTCCGGTAATTAATCCACGAAAAGGTGTTGAAGATGCTTGATGTAGAATCTTTTGCATCCTGCTATTTGAAAGGGACTTTAAACCAATACGAAGAGTGGCCATCCCAAATAGAAAGATACTAATAAAGACGATAAAGGATGCAACGTATGGACTCATTAACTTGTACATCTCCTTTCCATTGAAAGTTTATGGGGAGGAAGATCGACACATGCTTGTTTTTTATTGCGATTTAAAATTAGTGAAAGAAATGTTGATAAATTGGACGTGATGTATTATAATTGCAGGTGACATGTCTTTGTTAGAAAGTCATGTGTTATGATTGTGTATGTTTTGGAGGGAGGGATAGAGATGGCGGAAACTCGCGTGCGTAAGAACGAGTCGATCGATGATGCTCTGCGTCGCTTCAAGAGAACGGTTTCTAAAGAAGGCACTATGGCTGAAGTTAAGAAGCGCAAGCACTATGAAAAGCCAAGTGTTAAGCGTAAAAAGAAATCTGAGGCAGCAAGGAAAAAGCGTAAGTTCTAAGAGAGGGTGTTAGGTCAGTGAGTCTAAATGACCGTTTAACAGCAGATATGAAAGTAGCGATGAAGAACAAAGAGAAAAACAAACTATCTGTTATTCGGATGGTGAAATCTTCTATTCAGAATGAATCCATTAAGTTGGGTCATGATTTAACTGAAGAAGAGGAACTTACCGTTCTCACTCGCGAAGTCAAGCAACGCAAAGACTCCCTCCTTGAATTTGAAAAAGCTGGTCGAAGTGATCTTGTACAGAATCTTGATGAAGAGCTGTCGATCTTATCTGTCTATCTGCCGAAACAACTCTCTGAAGAAGAAGTGGAGCAAATTGTTCAGGAAGTTATTTCTGAAACAGGCGCTTCTTCGAAGAAAGAAATGGGCAAGGTGATGGGTGCGCTAATGCCTCGTGTAAAAGGTAAAGCGGACGGCGGACTTGTAAACCGTATTGTACAAAAGAACTTATCATAAAGTGAAACTTTCAACATTGTGAGATGTATCTTCTCCAGTGCAGTAAGTTGAACCAATCAGACCTTTAGGGTAGCTGATTTTGGCTCTTAATTTCTATATTATATATTTTGAGCTACAAATCTTACTGTCCTAATTGTGGGATAAATATGATCAAGCGTAAGCACGTCCTGTTTCGACAGGACGTGCTTTTTTCTATATTAATAGCTTTTTTCGAAGACATTGTTGTGATAAAGCGTTTAATTTCCGCTCATACCCGCTTCCACAAGGGGGAGCACTTTTAGCTTCAATCAACTATGATGTGTGGATTATTATGCAAATGTCTTTCAAAACAACAATCTTTCAGAAAAGAGCTACTGGTTTTAATATGAATGCCATTTCAAACTAGTATTTCGGTAAACATTTTGGCATACTTAAACTACATCGTTTACATAAACTTGAAACCTTATTGTTGTTTCATACGTAAAGAAGGAAGCAGGAAGGAGGGAGCGATATCACAAAGGTAAAATGGAGGCTACTCGTATCAATTTGTTTGATGTTGGCTGTTCTCCCGTTTCTTGGACAATATGCTTCAGGTGAAGGTGATGGAAAGTTAGTTTCCTTTATTCCTGTAGAGCAGGAAGTAGAGCGAGGTTTGGAAGCGTTCCTGAAAAGATCCATTCAGGAAGCTGAGGATGAAGGTGCTGATCATATTGTATTGGAAATCGATACACCAGGCGGTGCGGTAAATGCTGCGGATAATATTGCAACCATAATTAAAAGTTCAGAGGTACCAATTACAGCCTATGTAGCAGATCGTGCTCTTTCAGCAGGGGCATATATTTCACTAAATGCCGATCAGATTATTATGGAGCCGGGTGCATTGATGGGGTCTGCAGCTATCATCGATCAGTCTGGAAATACAGCAGGTAAAAAAGCAGAGTCATTTTGGCATGCTGCTATGAAATCTGCTGCCGAATTAAATGATCGTGATCCTAAATATGCGCTTGCAATGGCAGATCCTGATGTGGACCTTCCTGACTATAACGCTCCTAAAGGCGAACTTTTAACGTTGAATGCAGAAGAAGCGGTTAAGGTTGGTTACGCTGAAGGAATTGCCGAGGATCGGACAGAAGTTTTAAGTTTACTTAACCTTGAAGATGCAGAAGTCATTGATTCAGAAGTCAGTATTGCCGAAAGAATTGCTCGATTTGTTACAAACCCAATTATTATCCCGATTTTATTATCGATTGGAAGCCTTGGCCTTGTTCTAGAACTGTACTCTCCTGGGTTTGGAGTACCTGGATTTATGGGAGCGGGAGCATTATTGCTATTTTTCTTCGGCCATATGATTGCTGGATTCGCTGGTTGGGAATCATTATTGCTCTTGTTAGTTGGTGTCATTCTCATTGTCGTGGAAATATTTATACCGGGTTTTGGTATATTTGGAGTGCTAGGAGCCGTTGGGATTGTTGCAAGTATCGTTCTTGCATCAGGGCAATCCATGCAATATGTACTTCTTGCTGTCCTAATTGCAGTGGCGGTTACAGTTGGAGGATCTTATCTTTTCATAAGGATTTTCGGCTCTAAAGGTTTCTTTAAGAAAATCATCCTATCTGACTCGACTAAATCTGATAAGGGATATGTTTCAAACACTACTCGAAATGAATTAGTTGGGCTTGAGGGAGTTGCTGTTACGCCACTTCGTCCTTCTGGAATTGCTGATTTTGGAGATGAACGGCTTGACGTTGTCACTGAGGGAGGATTTTTATCCGCAGGGACTGAAGTGAAAATAATAAAGACGAACGGCTCTAGAGTAATCGTAAGAGCACTTTAATTCAATCAAGGAGGAAAATTATGGATACTGGAACACTCGGTTTATTGGTTATTGTTGGCTTAGTTATTATTGGTCTCGCGATTTTATTCACATTTGTACCTGTTATGCTTTGGATATCTGCACTTGCAGCTGGAGTTAGGGTAAGCATATTCAATCTCGTTGGGATGAGATTACGTCGTGTTATTCCTTCTCGCGTCATCAACCCGTTAATTAAAGCGGTAAAAGCAGGTCTTGATCTTAATACGAATCAACTCGAAAGTCACTATCTTGCAGGTGGTAACGTTGACCGCGCTGTTAATGCGTTAATTGCAGCTCACCGTGCAAACATTGAACTTAGCTTTGAGCGCTGCGCAGCGATTGATCTTGCCGGCCGTGACGTACTTGATGCCGTTCAAATGAGTGTTAACCCAAAAGTAATTGAAACACCTTTCATAGCTGGTGTGGCGATGGATGGGATTGAAGTAAAAGCAAAAGCAAGAATTACTGTTCGAGCTAATATTGACCGTCTCGTTGGTGGTGCTGGTGAGGAAACCGTTATTGCACGTGTCGGAGAAGGGATTGTTAGTACAATCGGTTCTTCAACAAATCACAAAAAAGTTCTGGAAAATCCAGATATGATATCTCAAACCGTTCTTTCAAAGGGTCTAGATGCAGGTACAGCATTTGAAATTCTGTCCATTGATATTGCAGACATTGACATCGGTAAAAACATTGGAGCCGTTCTTCAAACCGATCAAGCTGAAGCAGATAAGAACATTGCTCAGGCAAAAGCGGAGGAAAGACGTGCTATGGCAGTAGCTCAAGAGCAAGAAATGAGAGCTCGAGTAGAAGAAATGCGTGCGAAAGTAGTTGAAGCTGAAGCTGAAGTACCAATGGCTATGGCAGAAGCACTTCGCTCAGGAAACATTGGTGTCATGGATTATATGAACCTTAAGAATATTGAAGCTGATACTGATATGCGTGATATGATTGGTAAACCTAATCAGGAAGAAGATGAGGATGATCGCTAAGATCTTAACTATCTTCGGCTTTGGAGGTGACAATATTGGATAATATTATTGAGTTAATTCTTAACAATATTGTTTTCGTCATTATCGCGATTGGAGGAATTTTGAGTTTCTTTAAACGCATGGGAAACGAAGACCAAAATCAGAATCAGCAGCAAAATGAACGTCCAAGAAGACAAGCGGCCGGACCGGGTGCCAGTCGTCCTCCTCAGCAAAGGGAAGAAGCCAGTGATGAGATTCAATCTGAAAATGTTAGTGCTTATAAAGAAGCTCTTGAGAGAATTTCAGAACGAGAAAATGCACAATATGACATAAAAGTTCAAAAGCCGAAAAGAAGTTCAGCTAAGCAAAAAGGAATTTCTGTGAGCAAAAGAAATGTACAAAACGGAATCATCTGGGCCGAAATTCTTGGACCACCACGTTCGAGGAGACCTCATCCTTCGATGACAACGGTAAAGCAATCGAAAAGATAATAATGTGTAAAGCGCCCTCCGGCGCTTTTTTGTTTGGAAAGAAAAAGTAATAAGTAAAACAAGTCATTCAATAAAATGAAAAAGTGATAGTTTTAGCTTCTCGCTCATAAAGATGAGATGAGAGGGGGAGTATCCATGGCAAAGTGGAAGCACAATCTAAAAACCTGGCTTACTCGAAGATTAGAGCTTCCCGCGGATGCGGTCATGGATTTACCGCGAATTACGATGGTTGGACAGCTTCATATTTACATAGAGAACCATCAGGGAGTCTTGAAGTTCTCGAATGAGGAAGTACGTCTACTCCTTAAACAGGGGCAGCTTTTGATAAAAGGGAAGGATTTTATGCTGAAAACAATTCTGCCAGAAGAAATACTGCTTGAGGGTAAAATAGAACATGTTTCCTATCTTGAGAGACCTGAAAACTGATTAAAGGCCTTTCTAATCCCAGGCTAACTATATAGGGGGCTATTATGAAGGAGTATATTCGAGAGCTTTTTTCAGGATACGTACGGATAAAGGTGATTGGTTCTTATACAGAGTTATTTATAAACCGTTGTATCGAGTATAAAATTCCGATTTGGGATATTGCTAGGCTTGACCATGAAACAATTATTCTATCGTTATATATTTCGGACGTACGTCGGATAAGGCCACACTTAAAACGGACAAGGTGCAAAGTTAGAATACATGAGAGGAAAGGCTTCCCATTTATTCTGAAACGAGTCATCTACTCAAGAGGGTTTCTTACAGGTGCCATAAGCTGTCTTTTATTATTATTTATTCTATCGAATATGGTGTGGTCTATTACTGTTAATGGTGCTACACCGGAAGTAGAGCACAAGCTTAAACAAGCAGCGGTTGAGATAGGTGTTACGAAAGGGAAGTTTATCTTCCAACTTCCATCCAATCAGGAACTTCAGCGACAGATTACGGAAAAGATGGAGGAAATCACTTGGGTAGGGGTAAAGCGGAGTGGAACAACATATCATTTCGAAGTTGTTCAAAAGCAACTGCCAGAAAAACAGCCTGCGCTTAGTCCTAGACATATTGTGGCAAAAAAGAAAGCGATCGTTACAAAGATGTATGTAGAAGAAGGACAGGCACAGGTAGAAGAGAATGCCTATGTGAAACCAGGACAACTCCTCATTTCAGGGTTTATCGGTAAAGAGGATAAGAGTGAACTTGTTCCTGCAAAAGGAGAAGTTTTTGGGAGAACATGGTATATTTCGAACGTATCCGTTCCACTTACATCAACGTTTTTAACAAATACTGGAGAAAGAAAAACAAGCTATTCAATCGGTTTGAGGCATTTTCACATTCCGATTTGGGGATTTCTAAAACCTGAATTCAGTGAATTTGAAACGGTAAAGCATAAAACAAATTTACGATTCCTGAAATGGGATCTTCCCCTTACTTTTCAAACTAAAAAGATGCTTGGTACTGAAGAAGTGACGAGAACATATTCCAAAAGTGAAGCCCTTGAAGCAGCACGTTCTGTTGCTAGAAAAGATATTGAGGACAAAACATCAGATAAAGCAGAAATTAAAAAGGAAAAGATTTTGCACCATGAGGAAGAGAATGGTAAAGTAAACGTAAAGATACACTTTGAAGTGATTGAGCAGATTGGGAAAGACATACCAATTATTCAAGGAGATTGAGGTCTATTGACAGAACGATACGTTGATCTTACATTACAGTTAGAGAATTCGAATGAAGCTCAAACTCTATTTGGTCCTGGAGATGAGCATTTAAAGATAATTGAGGAAGCCCTCGATGTGTCGTTAGTTACTCGCGGTGAAGGCATATCAGTAAAAGGCGACGAAGAAAAAATTGCGATGGTTAAAGAAGTCGTTATGACTCTTCATTCCCTCATTAAACGAGGTGCAAGTATATCCGGTAGAGATGTCGTATATGCCTGTCAGCTCGTGCAGCAGGGAATGCTTGATCAACTTCTTGAACTCTATCAAGAAGAGATTACGACCAATGCAAAAGGAAAGCCAATCAAAGTGAAAACGCTCGGACAGCGACATTATGTATCCGCCATGAAGAAGACCGATTTAGTATTTGGAATTGGTCCAGCTGGAACTGGTAAGACTTATCTTGCTGTCGTGATGGCTGTTGCTGCATTAAAATACAATAGGGTTAAAAAGATCGTTCTAACACGCCCGGCTGTAGAAGCGGGAGAGAGCCTAGGCTTTCTTCCAGGGGATCTAAAGGAAAAAGTCGATCCGTATTTACGCCCATTGTATGATGCCCTTCATGATGTTTTAGGAGTCGAGCAGACTACCCGTCTAATTGAACGAGGAACGATTGAGATTGCTCCACTTGCTTATATGAGAGGGAGAACGCTTGATGACAGCTATGTCATTTTAGATGAAGCTCAAAATACGACTTCACAACAAATGAAAATGTTTTTAACGAGACTTGGTTTTGGTTCGAAAATGGTCATTACTGGAGATATCACTCAAATTGACCTGCCAAAAGGAAAAGAGTCAGGACTAGCAGCAGCTGAAAAAATTCTTAAACGAGTTAAAGATGTTTCGTTTATTTATCTTCAACAGACAGATGTTGTACGTCATCCATTAGTTCAAAAAATCATTGATGCATATGAGCATGATACGAAATAAGCTTGAAGGCCCGTTACGTAACGGGTCTTCTTTTGCTCTTGTGAAGAACTTATTAAGGGAATCTCGTCCTTTTAATAGGAAATTCTGATAAAATATGAAGTAGAGTAATAGAAGGCTTGAACTTGTGAGGTGAAGCAATTGGTTGCGAAGATTAAACGTATAGTGCAGGATAATCTCCGTAATATAGAACGCATTAAAATGATTAAGTGGTCCCTTTACGGACTGATTGCCATCATTATGTATTTGACAATGCTTACGAATGTTATTCCTGAATCTCTTGACGTGTCCCTTTATTCTCGTGCCGATCATGATATTGCTTCACCTATTACGATTGAGAACAAAACTGCAACAGAAGACGAAAGATCAAAAGCTGCTCAGGTTGAGGCGAAATATGTATACCGTGATCAAGTAGCTCAATCTCAATTAGATAAGCTCAATGACTTATTCTCAGGCATTGAGAAGGTTAAGAAGAGTGATGCGGACAATGATTCTTCTATTCAAGAAGACTTAAAGGACTTGAAAGATCTGTTATCTGTTTCAATGGCTGATGAAATGAAAGACGAAACACTCGTTCCTTTATTGCAAGCAGAAATGTCGCAAGTAACCTTAATTAAAGAACTTACGCTATCTGAAGTGATGGAAGTTATGACTGATAGGGTATCAATCGATAATTTGGAGAAGTCTAAGAATGATGTTGAGGACCGCTTATCACTTACCTCTATACCGAATGATCAAAAGAAGGCAATGATTACTGTAGCACAACAAAGCATTATTCCTAACTACTTCCTTGATCCAGAACAAACTGAACAAAGCAGACAAGAAGCTATTGAAGCCGTTCAGCCTGTCATGATCAGAGAAGGACAAATCATTGTTGAAGAGGGGGCAATGATTAATCGTGAGGTCATGGAGCAGCTTCGATTGGCAGGATTGCTCGATGATGGTTTCGATGCAATTCCTTATGTTGGTCTTGCACTTCTAGTTCTACTACTTACCGGTTATTTGTACTATTTCTTCCAGGACGTTAGATCACGTGTCCGCACATCCAATACAAATTTATTTATTATCGTATTGATTTACTTTAGTACACTGCTAGTTCTCAAATTAACTAGTTTGTTGCAGGGGATTGAACTGCCAGGCATTGCTTATATCGTTCCTGCTGCAGTAGGAACCATGCTTATTAAAATGCTATTTAATGAGCAGCTCGCAATAGCTTCAGGTCTACTTTTTGCCGTATGTGCTGGAGTGTTTTTTAACGGAGAAATTACTGGTCCGATGAATGCTTCTCTAGCTTTCTATGTTCTAATGAGTTCCTTATCTGGAGTGTTTTTCCTCGGAAAACGTAATCATCGTGCAAACATCCTGAAAGCAGGATTACTGGTCTCATTGATAAACATTGTTTCTGTGGCTATATTATTAATGTTGAAAAATGGTCAGTACAGCGGTGTGGAGCTAACTTATCATATGGTATTTGCTTTTCTGTCGGGATTTCTATCATCTATGTTAACGCTTGGATTAATGCCATTTTTTGAAGCTGGATTCAGAATTATTTCAACAACACGACTTATTGAGCTTTCCAACCCAAATCATCCACTTTTGAGGAAAATCCTTGTTGAAACGCCTGGAACATATCATCATAGTGTGATGGTTGCTAATTTGTCTGAGGCGGCATGTGAATCGATTGGAGCTAATGGGCTTCTCGCAAGAGTCGGGGCGTATTATCATGATATTGGTAAAACAAAGCGACCTCATTTTTTTATTGAAAATCAGATGAATATGGAAAATCCGCATGATAAAATTTCGCCACATTTAAGTAAAACCATTATTATTTCTCATGCTACTGATGGTGCTGAAATGCTAAGAAAACATCGTTTACCAAAAGAAATAGTCGACATAGCAGAACAGCATCACGGGACAACATTGTTGAAGTACTTTTATTACAAAGCTAATGAACAAGCAGGTCAGTCTATATCTGAAGTTGATTTTCGATATCCTGGTCCAAGAGCACAAACAAAAGAAGCTGCCGTTGTAGGAATTGCAGATTGTATAGAGGCGGCAGTTAGATCCATGAATAAGCCAAATCCTACAGCTATTGAATCGCTCGTAAGAAAAATCATTACAGAACGTCTAGAAGATGGGCAGTTTGATGAATGTGATTTATCATTGAGAGAATTGGATCTTGTAGCAACAACTATACTAGAAACGTTAAATGGAATTTTCCATAGTCGCATTGAGTATCCAACAGAAATTAAAAAGAAGGTGACTTTATGAACCTGACAATTGACTTTAATGACGAAACAAACTCCATCACAGAAAAACAATTTAAAATGCTTGAACAGCTGGTTAATCATGCTGCTAATGAAGAAGGCGTTGAGTCTGGTAGTGAAGTGTCTATTATGTTTGTAGACAATGACAAGATTACTGAAATTAATCGTGATTACCGTGGAAAGGATCAGCCCACAGATGTTATATCATTTGCACTTGATGACGAAGAGGAGGGGGATGAACCAATTATTTTTGGTGAGCATCTACCTCATCTATTAGGTGAAATTGTAATATCAGTGGAAAAAATAGCAGAACAAGCGAATGACTATGGACATAGTTTTGATCGAGAGCTTGGATTCTTAACTGTTCACGGCTTTCTTCATTTACTCGGTTATGATCATATGACCGATGAAGATGAAAAAGAAATGTTCGAAAAACAAAAGGTACTTCTTGAGCAATATGGCCTCACGAGGTAATGGATCGCGGTTGTCACGATTTTTGCACAGCTTCAATTATGCATCACAGGGTTTTCGCTATTTAATCCGTAATGAACAGAATTTCTTATTTCACCTTATTGCAGGTGGCTTGGTTCTGCTAGCTGCGGTATTACTTGGTTTGTCTATTATCAAAATAACAATATTACTAACTGTAATCGGTGCCATGTTGAGTCTAGAGGCAATCAATACCGGAATTGAGCGATCGATCGATTTAATAACGGAAGAAGAGCATCCTATCGCCAAAACAGCGAAGGATGTATCGGCAGCAGCCGTCTTTCTTTTTGCGATCGTATCAGTTATAATCGGTATCCTTCTCTTTTTTGAACCGATTACTCATTTGATACAGTCATAAGGAGGATATTTATGGATAAGCAAATGTTGATTGAAGAAGCTAAAAAGTCGAGAGAAATGGCTTATGTTCCATATTCTAAGTTTAAAGTCGGTGCAGCTCTACTTTCTGAAGATGGAACGGTATTTGGTGGTTGTAACATTGAGAATGCTGCTTACAGCATGTGTAACTGTGCTGAACGTACAGCGTTATTCAAAGCATATTCAGAAGGACATAAGAAGTACAAAGCCATCGCTGTTGTAGCAGACACCAAGCGTCCTGTCCCGCCATGTGGTGCATGTAGACAGGTTATTTCTGAACTATGTGATCCTAACATGCAAGTGATTTTAACGAATTTAGATGGAAAAATACATGAATTAACCGTCAGTGAACTCTTACCTGGCGCATTTTCACCGGAGGATTTGAATGAGTAAAGATGTTTTTAAATCGGGGTTTGTCTCAATTGTCGGCAGACCTAATGTTGGAAAATCTACCCTATTAAATGAAGTGATCGGACAAAAGATTGCCATTATGAGTGACAAAGCTCAAACAACTCGTAATAAAGTACAAGGCGTTTATACAACAAATGATGCACAGGTTGTTTTCATTGATACACCAGGAATTCATAAGCCAAAACACAAGCTAGGCGATTTTATGATTAAAATGGCCCAAAGCTCTTTAAATGAAGTAGATCTTATTTTGTTTGTTATCAATGCAGAAGAAGGCTACGGCGCAGGCGATCAATATATTATTGAGCGACTTCAAAATGTTGAAAGTCCTGTTTTCCTTGTCATCAATAAAATTGACCAAGTTCATCCTGAACAACTATTTCCAATGATTAATTTCTATAAAGATAAATACCCATTCGCTGAAATTGTACCCATCTCTGCCTTGCAAGGTAACAATGTTAATACATTGCTTGAACAGGTAGTTGACTATCTAGAAGAAGGGCCACAATATTATCCAAGCGATCACGTGACAGATCACCCTGAACGCTTTATTGTTGCGGAACTTGTAAGGGAAAAAGTTCTTCATCTAACAAGAGAAGAGATCCCTCATTCTGTAACTGTAGTAACAGAACAAATGATAAAGCGAGAAGGTTCAGATGTCATTGATATCCATGTGACAGTTGTGGTAGAACGATCTTCTCAAAAAGGCATCATCATAGGAAAACAAGGTAAGATGCTGAAGGAAGTTGGCAAGCGTGCAAGGCAGGATATTGAAGCACTTCTTGGTTCACGCGTGTTTATGGAGATTTGGGTGAAGGTTGTAAAAGATTGGCGCAATAAACCTTCTTCTTTACGAGATTACGGTTACCGAGAAGATGACTATTAAGATAAATTTTGTTAAATATTCCATCACATAAACAAACAAGTGTAAGGTCAAGCTATAGGTAAGAGGAAAGCTTTTTACAAACTGAAAGGTGGGATCTTAAGTGTTAGAGTTTACCTGGAAAATATTTTGTGAAACGGGAAACATCGATACTTATCTTCTTTTGAAGGAAATGCAAACACCGAACGATGAAGAATGTGATTCTCTCGCCGATGTGGAAGAAGCAACTCGCCTTACTTGACCTTTTGATGGAATATTAACAAGAAACGGTTGGTGAAAGTTCTTGTTAAAAAAGGTTGAAGGAATTGTGATTCGAACCGTGGACTATGGTGAAACAAATAAAATACTCACGCTTTATACTAGAGAGACGGGTAAGGTTGGCGTCATGGCAAGAGGCGCAAAAAAACCAAAAAGCCGTCTTTCTGCTATTTCTCAACTTTTTGTGTACGGACAGTATCTATTTCAGCATACTTCAGGTCTTGGTGGACTTAATCAGGGAGAAATTATTGACTCTTTCCGTTCCATCCGCAATGACTTATTTCTTACATCGTATGCAGCGTATGCAGCAGAGCTTGTTGATAAATTAACAGAGGAAAGAAAGCCCAATCCGTACTTGTTTGAAATGCTATATCAGGTTCTCCATGCTCTTGATGAAGAAAAGGATCCAGAGGTTGTGTTATTTATCTTTGAATTGAAAATGCTACGTGTAGCCGGGATTACACCTCAATTAGATCGCTGTGCAAATTGTGGTTTGAATGAAGGGAAATTCCATTTTTCAATCAATGAGGGTGGTTTGCTTTGTCATCGGTGTCTATCCGTAGATCCATATCATATACCTATGACGAAGCGTACATCAGAACTTCTTCACCTTTTCGCTCATATTGATCTCAGTAGGTTGGGAAATATCTCATTGAAAGAAGAAACAAAAAAAGAAATTAGACATATTCTTAATTTGTATTTTGATGCATATTCAGGTCTATATTTAAAGTCAAAACGATTTTTAGACCAGCTGGACCGTTTTAATCTTGAATGAAGAGCCCATGAGATATGGGCTCTTTATTCGTTTTTATACGAATTTGAAAACGAAGAATACTATCGTTTTTCTAAAATTAGGCTGAGTACTTTCGTCTAGATGGTATAATCGTATATAATAATGAAAATAAAGTATAACATTATAAGAAGGTGGTGAGTCATATCCAACTTAATAATCGACAGGAAACAATTCTTCAAATTGTCAAAAATGAAGGCCCGATAACAGGCGAGCATATTGCTGAGAAGCTTAGCTTAACAAGAGCAACACTAAGGCCGGATCTTGCAATCCTAACAATGGCTGGCTATCTTGACGCGAGACCCAGAGTAGGATATTTTTATACTGGTAAAACGGGATCGCAGCTTCTAACTGAAAAAATCAGAAAAATTAAAGTGGATGATTATAAGTCTATTCCAGTAGTGGTACAGGAGAATGCAAGCGTTTATGATGCGATTTGTTCTATGTTTCTAGAGGATGTAGGGACTTTATTTGTGGTGAATGAGCGCGCGCACCTAGTAGGAGTACTATCAAGGAAAGATCTTCTAAGAGCTGCACTTGGCAAGCAGGATTTAGAAAGCATTCCAGTAACTATTATTATGACAAGAATGCCTAATATTACGGTTTGTTCTAAAGATGACCTTTTAATAGAAGTAGCAAACCAATTAATTGAAAAACAAATTGATGCCTTGCCAATTGTAAAAGAAGTAGAGGATGGGATCGAGGTAATCGGTCGAATTACTAAAACGAATATCACTAGATCTCTTGTTGATCTTGCCAAAGATGAAATTATTTAGCATAGGAGGTTTTTATGACAAATACAGCTAATCGAGCAATTGTGTATGTTATATCAGATTCGGTCGGTGAAACAGCAGAGCTAGTAGTAAAAGCAGCTACTAGCCAGTTTGATCCCACTGACTTTGATGTACGAAGAGTACCATATGTAGAGGATACCGCTACAATTCATGAAGTAATGACGCTTGCGAAAGAGACAAAGGCAATTGTTGCTTTCACGCTGGTTGTTCCAGAATTGCGTGACTTTCTTCTTGAGGTCGCAGGTAGAGAGAATATTCACGCAGTTGATATTATAGGCCCAATGATTGACCACATGGAAACTGTGATAGGGAAAGCCCCTCGCAATGAGCCTGGACTTGTACATAAGCTCGATGAGGATTATTTTCGAAGAGTAGAAGCGATTGAATTTGCTGTAAAATATGATGATGGCAGAGACCCACGAGGAATTGCTCTTGCTGATATTGTATTAGTTGGTGTTTCACGAACATCTAAAACGCCATTATCCCAATATTTAGCGCACAAACGATTAAAAGTTGCAAATGTTCCTATCGTACCGGAAGTTGATCCTCCAGAAGAGTTATTTAATGTTGCGGAAGGAAAATGCTATGCTTTGAAAATTAGTCCAGAGAAATTAAACAATATTCGTAAAGAACGCTTAATAGCACTTGGACTTAATGCAGAAGCTAGCTATGCTAATATGTCGCGTATTAATGAAGAACTGGAGTATTTTAATTCGATCATTAATAAGATGAATTGTCAGGTGATTGATGTATCAAATCGTGCCGTAGAGGAGACAGCGAATTTAATTTTAAGTCTTTATAAAGGCAAACATTCTTCCTAATAAAATAATTTCTTAAATGGACCATCATCGACATGAAAAAAATGATACGATGATGGTGTTTTTTTATGGTTTTTATCTGTTCAATTTAATTAATTTAGTATATAATCAAATATTGTCAATAAAAATTGTCTATAATCATAAAGTAAGGCTTTTAGATGAATTGTCAGATTTATTAAATAGTCTGAACTAAAATTCTGAAAGTTAAAACATAAATCTCAAAAGAAGGATAACTCAGGGAGATGTAGAATAGAGAATTATGACGAAAAAGAAACTGACGCTTTTTGTCGATGCAGATGCCTGTCCAGTTCCAGTTAAAGAAGAAATCATGTCTTTTAACAAAGCTTTATCAGATGTTGAAATTATTTTTGTTGCTTCTTATGCTCATATGAGCACAACATTCAGAGAAGCGAAGTGGGTTATGGTAGACTCTGAGAAGGAAGAAGCAGATCTCTACATTCATCGCCATTCGAGCAAAGGAGACATTGCAGTGACTCAGGATTATGGGTTAGCAAGCCTGCTACTGCCTAAGGGTGTATTTGTTCTTTCTCCGCGAGGAAAAAGTTATACCGAAGAGAACATTTCAACTCTTCTACATACTCGGTACCTTGCTTCTAAAAGTAGGAGGGCAGGAAAGCACACAAAAGGTCCTCGTAAATTCACTGGTGATGATCGAGTTCAATTTCGAAAAAAATTAATTGAAATTTTGTCGAATTATGAAGGAGATTATTTTTATTTGTCGAAATTATAAAACCTGTTGGTGATAATTAATGAGTGGCAGAATCCCAGAAGATAAAATTGAAGCGATTCGCCGTTCCACAGACATCGTTGATGTGATTAGCGATTATGTCCAGCTGAAAAAACAAGGAAGAAATTTCTTTGGCCTTTGTCCTTTTCACGGCGAAAGCACTCCTTCTTTTTCAGTAGCACCTGATAAACAAATCTATCACTGCTTTGGGTGCGGCACAGGCGGTAACGCTTTTTCGTTTTTAATGGAAATTGAAGGGTATAACTTTATAGAGGCCGTTCAAGTACTTGGACAGAAATCAGGTATTGAATTGCCTGAAGTCCAAGATCGAGAGAGCAGTGGGTCAAAAGCATCGGAAAACGATGTGATATACAAAGCGCATGACTTCCTTGCTAAGTTATACAATCACTGTATGGTGAAAACTCCTGAAGGAAAAGGAGCTCGTGAATACTTAAATAATCGAGGCTTTACAGATGAAATGATTGAAGAATTTCAACTAGGCTTCGCACCTGATTCTTGGGATTATGCAACGAGCTATTTACAGAAGAGAAATTATCCTCTTCCTAAAGTAGCGGATGCAGGTCTTTTAGCTAAGAGAGAGTTTGACGGCAAGTATTTCGATCGTTTTAGAAATCGCATTATGTTTCCAATATGGGATCCAAAAGGTAGACCTGTTGCTTTCGGTGGTAGAATCATTGGAAACGGTGAACCAAAGTATTTAAATAGTCCAGAGACTGCTCTCTTTCAAAAAGGAAAGTTTCTCTACGGTTTTCACCTAACTCGTTCAGCAATTCGCATGAAAGATCAAGCAATTCTTCTTGAAGGATATGTTGATGTGATTACTGCTTACGGGAATGGGGTACAAAATGTTGTAGCAAGTCTTGGAACAGCCTTAACGAAAGATCAAGCTAAACTCATCAGAAGACAAACCGAAACCGCAGTAATTTGTTATGACTCTGATAAAGCGGGTACTCAGGCTGCAATTAGAGCTGCAGATGAATTAATTGAAGCTGGTTGCTATGTGAGAATTGCTAAAATGCCTGATGGACTAGATCCCGATGACTATATCCAAACATACGGAGCAGAACGTTTTGAGAAGGATGTAATAGGGGCAGCGCCAACGGTTATGGCTTTTAAAATGGAGGTTCTCAGATCAGGAAAAAACCTATCAGATGAAGGAGAACGAATCCGCTATATCGAAGAAGTACTTAAAGAAATTAGTGGCCTCACGAAAGCTGTTGAAAGAGATCATTATCTTAGACAGTTATCAGAGGAGTTCTCGCTTTCACTTGATGCATTAAAGCAGCAGGTATTCCAATTTCACAAGGAGGGGAAGAATAAGAAGGATAATGCTCCTCCAAAAAGGGATAATAATGCTAGGAAAAATTTCTATGTGAAGAAAAAACTCCTGCCTGCCTATCACAATGCAGAACGAATTCTGCTTGCATACATGATGCGTGACTTGAATGTAGCAGAAAAAGTGCAGGAAGAGGTTGGCGGTTCGTTTAATATTGATGAGCATAGTGCGATCGCTGCTTACTTGTATAGCTTTTACGCTAATGGACATGATGCGGATGTTAGCCAATTCATGGAGCAGCTTACTGATCCTAACCTTGTCAAAATTGCTTCTGAATTGGCCATGATGGATTTAAATGAAGACGTGTCGGATAAAGAACTTCAAGATTACGTCCGACAGGTGTTAAATTATCCAGAATGGATAAAGATAGAAGAGAGAGAAAAAGAGAAAAAAGAAGCGGAAATGAAGCAAGACTTTGTCCAGGCAGCTAAGATCGCCATGGAAATTCTCGAGATGAAGAAGAATATTAAAAAATCATTTTGAGAAATGACTATCTTTATTGTTGAGATGTATGGAAGGAGGGGATCGAATGGCTGAAAAACCAACTCGCCAGCCGGCGGAAGGTGAATTAACCATCGATCAAGTGAAAGAGCAGTTAGTAGAGCTTGGAAAGAAAACAAGCTTAATTACTTACTCTACGATCGTAGAACGGTTGTCCCCGTTTGAACAGGATTCCGATCAAATGGATGAATTCTTTGAATATCTAGAGGAACAGGGTGTTGAAGTTATCGAAGATAATTCTGATAACCCTTCGCCTCAAGAAGTTAATAAAGAAGAAGAATTTGATTTGAACGACTTGAGTGTTCCTCCGGGTGTCAAAATAAATGATCCGGTTCGTATGTACCTTAAAGAGATTGGCCGAGTAGATCTTCTTTCTGCAAAGGAAGAGATCAGTTTAGCACAACGTATCGAAGAAGGTGACGAAGAGGCTAAGCGTCGTCTCGCTGAAGCAAACCTTCGACTTGTTGTTAGTATTGCGAAAAGATACGTTGGACGAGGCATGCTCTTCTTAGATTTAATTCAAGAAGGTAATATGGGTCTTATTAAAGCAGTTGAGAAATTCGATTATCGAAAAGGGTACAAATTTAGTACGTATGCAACGTGGTGGATTCGTCAGGCAATTACACGAGCAATTGCAGACCAAGCAAGAACCATCCGTATTCCGGTTCATATGGTCGAAACAATTAACAAATTGATTCGAGTTCAGCGTCAACTTCTTCAAGACCTTGGACGCGAACCATCTCCTGAAGAAATTGGTAAAGAAATGGACCTTTCTCCAGAGAAAGTGCGTGAAATCCTGAAGATCGCTCAAGAACCTGTCTCACTTGAAACACCTATTGGTGAAGAAGATGACTCTCACCTTGGTGATTTTATTGAAGACCAGGATGCTCTTGCACCATCAGACGCAGCCGCTTATGAGCTTCTTAAGGAGCAGCTGGAGGACGTACTCGATACCTTAACAGATCGAGAAGAAAATGTTCTTAGACTGCGCTTCGGACTTGATGATGGACGTACTAGAACTCTAGAAGAGGTAGGACGTGTATTTGGTGTTACCCGTGAGCGAATTCGCCAAATTGAAGCGAAAGCACTACGTAAGCTTCGTCATCCAAGTCGTAGCAAGCGACTTAAAGATTTTCTGGAATAGATTGAATATCCTCTCCGTCTGCATTTGCAGGCGGAGAGTTTTTTTGAGGAATTTTAATCGTTATAAAACATGGCTCTTTTCTAAAAGATTGGTGCTTTTGAAAGAAGTTTTGTATAAAGAACCACACTTAGCTAATTGGAGCGGAAGGATGCTCGACTCCTGCGGGATTAGCGGGACAGGTGAGACCCCACAGGAGCGTTAGCGACGAGGAGGCTCACCGCCCGCCCCGAGGAAAGCGAGCATCCTGAAGCGGAAACCCTCTCACTCTTATAGCAACAATGTTTACGAAAGCAGCCTAAAACATTAAATGTATAAACGAGTCCATACGTAAGCGAATACATTTCTTGTCATTTATTTTACTGATTTTTCATTCGTTTTGCAAATCCGCCTTTTTCCTTGAAAAGCGCACATGCTTATAAATAAAGGGTTTATTAATAAATGAACAAAAAAATAATATATTTAATTATTTTTATTTTCTAAAATGTTGAAAAAATAATTACTTAAAGAGATAATGAAATGTAAGCGCATTCACATTATGGAGTAGTTATTAACAGGAGGTTATTTTTACATGAACTTTGACTTGACGAAAGAACAAAAGATGATTCAAAAAATGATTAGAGAATTTGCTGATGAAAAGGTTGCACCTGGTGCTGAACAAAGAGATAAGGAAAAGCGATTTCCAAAAGAAATCTTTCAGCAATTGGGCGATCTTGGAATTATGGGTCTTCCGTTTCCTGAGGAGTATGGTGGAGGCGGTGCCGATACAATCAGCTTTGCAATAGTTGTAGAAGAGTTAAGTCGAGCATGTGGTTCGACAGGTATTACGTATTCAGCACATGTTTCGCTTGGTGGAGCGCCACTTAATTTATTTGGTACTGAAGAACAAAAACAAAAATATCTTGCTCCCATTTGCTCAGGTGAATCTCTTGGTGCGTTTGGACTAACTGAACCTAATGCTGGATCTGATGCGGGTGGAACAGAAACAGAAGCTGTCATGGATAACGGAGAATGGGTAATCAACGGAAGTAAATGCTACATTACAAATGCTTCATATGCTGATCACCTTGCCTTAACTGCTATTACAGATCGTAAAGATGGTAATAAAGAAATAAGTGCAATTATAGCGCCTACATCAGCCCCAGGCTTTAGGGTAGTCGATAACTATGAAAAGCTAGGACTTCATTCTTCCAATACAACGGAACTAGTTATGGAAGACGTAAGAGTGCCAGAAGAGAATTTGCTCGGTAAGCGAGGAGACGGTTTCAGACAGTTCCTTATTACCCTTGACGGAGGACGTATTGGAATAGGTGCAATGGGAGTTGGAATTGCTCAAGCGGCTTATGAGAAGGCGTTACAATACGCAAATGAAAGGAAACAATTCGGTCGCGCAATTTCAAGGTTTCAAGCGATCCAATTTAAGCTCGCTGATATGGCGATGAAGATTGAACTAGCACGTACAATGGTATATAAAGCGGCTTGGTTAAAAGATCAGGGCAAAAAATTTACTAAGGAAGCATCGATCTGCAAACTTTATGCATCTGAAATATGTATGGAGGTTTGCGATCAAGCGGTACAAATACACGGCGGTAATGGTTATATGCGTGACTACCATGTAGAGAGGTATTTCAGAGATGCAAAGCTTCTTGAAATTGGAGAAGGTACTTCTGAGATTCAGAGGATGGTAATTGCTCGTGAAATTGGCTGTTAAACTGAACGAGCGCTCGGTTAGCTAAGATTATAGATAGGGGTGTGTCTATGACAGAAATGCTACATGAGACAATAGGCTCGATGCTTGAAAGGCAAGTAAAACAATTTGGATCAAGAGAAGCTGTCGTTTACTCAAAAGAAGAGGTTCGTTATACATTTAATGAATTTAATGAAGAAGTTAATCGGACAGCAAAAGCCTTGTTACAGTTAGGTGTTACAAAAGGAGAACATATTGCAGTATGGGCAACGAATGTGCCAGAATGGCTCCTGCTTCAATTTGCAACAGCTAAGATTGGAGCGGTTTTAGTTACTGTAAACACGAATTACCAGACAACAGAGCTTGAATATGTTTTGAAGCAGTCTGAAGCAACTCGGTTGTTTTTAATTAGTGGATTTAAAGGAACCTCTTATCCTGAAGCATTTCTAAAGCTTCAAAAAGATGGCGATTACGTAGTGAATGGGAAATGCGCCATTGAAATGCTCCCACATTTAGAGGATGCTATTTTCATTGGCAATGATCCACATCCTTCATTTCTAGGATGGGATATGTTCATGGGCGAAAGTCGTTCAATTAGTGATGACGAGTTAGCCAATCGAAAAAAAGAGCTGCAACCAGATGATGTAATTAACATGCAGTACACTTCAGGGACTACTGGTTTTCCGAAAGGCGTTATGCTTACTCATTCGAATATTTTAAATAATGGACATCAAATTGGACAATGTATGGAACTCACTGAAAATGATCGTCTTTGTATACCAGTTCCATTTTTTCACTGTTTCGGGTGTGTGCTAGGGACACTTGCTGCTTTTTCTGCAGGAGCGGCAATATTTCCGATCGTTGAATTTGATCCAGAACTGGTCCTGAAAACGGTAGAAAAAGAACAGTGTACAGCACTACATGGTGTACCAACCATGTTTATTTCTGAGCTTAGTCTACCTGGATTTGACTCTTATGATTTAAGCTCACTTCGAACTGGGATAATGGCAGGAAGTCCATGTCCAATTGAAGTAATGAAAAAGGTTATGAACCATATGAATATGTCAGAAATCACAATTGCATATGGTCAAACAGAGTCTTCACCAGTTATCACCCAAACAAGAACCAATGATCCGATTGACTATAGAGTGAATACGGTAGGTAAAGCACTGCCAGGCGTGGAAGTGAAAATTATTGATCCTGTAACAGGCAATGAAGCAGAGCATGGCTTTACAGGTGAATTATGTACAAGGGGATACCATGTCATGAAGGGATATTATAATATGCCTGAAGCGACAAATGAAGCAATTGATGATGAAGGATGGCTTCATACAGGTGACCTTGCGAAAATGGATCAGAAGGGCTATGTACAGATAACAGGACGGCTAAAGGATATGGTGATACGTGGAGGGGAGAATATTTATCCACGTGAAATTGAGGAGTTTCTTTACACACATCCTGCTGTACTTGATGTTCAAGTTATCGGGTTGCCTGATGAAAAATACGGTGAGAAAGTCGTTGCTTGTATTCAACTCAAAGAAAATGAATCAGTTTCTGAAGCAGATATTCGATCGTATTGTGAAGGGGAAATCGCTAGGTATAAGATTCCTAGTGATGTATTTTTTGTAAATGAATACCCTATGACCGCGTCGGGTAAAATTCAAAAATACCTTCTCAGGGAATCTGCAGCTGATTGGGCAAAGAATAAGACAAAAACCATGTAAGTATAAATGGAAGGCATCAGTGATTGTGCTGATGCCATTTTGTTTTATCGTTAAAATTTGCTATGATAGAAGCAGAGTGAAAACTATGACAAATATGTGATTTGCCACGGTTCCCCTTTTCATTCATAGCGTTTTCAAGTAAAATAAGTTATGATTTGTTTACTCTTACATAATTGGGGAAAACGACATCAGCGAATCGGTACAAGGAGGAAAAGAAATGAAAAAAAATCCGCTTATCCCATTTGCGTGGACAGCAGTTATTGGATTAATTCTCATTATTGGTGTTTCTTTCTGGGCATTGCAACAGGGTGGCGAGGAAAGTGCTGAAGGCCATGGTGAAAAGCAGGAGCAAGCTGAGGCAGCAGCACCTGAAGAAATTTATGCTCAGAACTGTGCTTCCTGTCACGGTGGGGACCTAGGAGGCCAAGTAGGGCCAGCTCTAACTGCAGTTGGAGGAAAGTATTCCAAAGACGAAATTCTCGGAATTATCAAGAATGGTAAAGGTAGCGGAATGCCTGCTGGACTTATTGAAGGCGAACAGGCTGAGGCAGTAGCGAAGTGGCTTTCTGAGAAAAAATAAGAAGAAAAAGAAGCTTTCTGTGAGAACAGAAGGCTTTTCTATTTGTATTTCATACTAGACCTCTCTGTACTCTTTTATGTTAAGTCCGATACTGAGAGGGTAAACTAAACTAAAGAAACTAGATAAGTAGTGGTGAATAAATGAACGATAAATTATTATCAGAAAGACTTAAACTAGTGGCGAACTATGTTCCTGTAGGAAGTAGAGTTGCAGATATCGGTTCAGATCATGCATACTTGCCGTGTTATTTAATGAATCATAATCGAATTACTGGTGCAGTTGCAGGTGAAGTCAATGAAGGACCTTACCAATCTGCAGTTAGTCAAGTGAAAAGAAGTGGGTTTTCTAATCAAATTGCTGTTCGGAAGGGGAATGGACTGGAAGTTCTTTCTCCAGGAGAAGTCGATGTAATTACAATTGCAGGAATGGGAGGGCAACTTATCCGCGATATATTGCTCGGTGGTCTCGAGAAACTAGAAGGCGTGAAACGTTTAATACTTCAGCCTAATGTTGCAGCTCATCTTCTACGTGAACGACTTTCCGACTTGAATTGGGAGCTTGTAGAAGAATCCATCATAGAGGAAGATGATAAAATTTATGAAATACTAGTATTCGATGCAGGTAATGGGAAGAAACCTTACGAAGGATTTGATGGAAAGGAACTTCAGAAACAATTACTTGCTGGCCCAATTTTAATGAAAGAGAAAAACGATGCGTTTATGAAGAAATGGCAGAATGAGTTAAAGAAACGTGAACGTATTCTTCTCTCACTAGAACGTGCAGAGGGAATCTCAGAAAAAGAGGCACAAGTGAAAAATGAACGTGACTTGATTAAGGAGGTACTTTCATGAGTAAGCTAGCATCAGGTCAGGCTATTATTCAGGAATTCGAGTCCTGGTCAAAAAAGAAATATGCAGAGGATGGCGATCCAATCGGTTTGCAGGTTGGAAGTCTAAATAAGAAGATAAATAAAGTAATGACTGCTCTAGATGTCTTGCCAAATGTGGTAGACGAGGCAATTAGAGAAGGTGTGGATTTGATTATAGCTCATCACCCGATTCTATACCGCCCCCTTAAGAAAATAAACTTAGATACTGAACAGGGAAAGATGATTGAAACATTAATTAAGAACAATATCACTGTTTATGCAGCGCATACGAATTTGGATGTGGCTCCTGGTGGAGTAAACGATATGCTTGCTGACGCACTTTCGTTAAAAAATACGAAAGTTCTTGTAGAAACGTTCCAAAACCATTACAAGAAAATAGCGGTCTTTGTACCGGCCACTCATGAGGAAGAAGTAAGAGAAGCACTTTCAAACGCTGGGGCTGGCTATATTGGTGCATATAGTGACTGTACATTTAGTTCGGAAGGCACTGGGAGATTTAAGCCGACAGAGGGGACAACCCCATATCTTGGAGAAACTGGAAAATTGGAAGCAGTAGAAGAAATGAAGATAGAAAGTATTTTCCCTGCTGACTTGCAGAGTAAAGTACTACGAGCGATAACAAAAGCACATCCCTACGAAGAAGTAGCTTATGACATTTATCCGTTGGAGAATGAACCAGAGAAGCTTGGACTTGGAAGGATTGGGTACTTAGAAAATGATATGACGCTTGAGGAATTTGCTAGCTTCGTTAAAGAGAAGCTAGGGGCTAGCGGTGTGCGAATTGTTGGTGATCTTCAATCAACGATTAAGAAAGTAGCTGTACTGGGTGGAGATGGAAATAAATTTATAAATGCTGCTCGTTTTAGTGGTGCAGATGTTTTCGTGTCCGGGGATATTTATTACCATGTAGCACATGATGCGATGATGGAAGGTCTCCAAATAATCGACGCTGGTCATAACATTGAAAAGATTATGATTGAAGGCGTACAGAAGAAATTACAATCGTTTGTTAAAGAGAAGCATTATGATACTGAAATCATTGCATCTAAAGAAATAACGGATCCTTTTCAATTTAGATAATAAAGACAGAGAAGCCCACCTCATATGAGGTGGGCTTCTCTGTTATTTTTTAACCTTCACTTTAGGGAGTATTTTGGAAGCAGGAACTTTTCGCTCACGAGTCCATGTAGAAGTATCTTCAGGATCATATTGATCGAGGAATCGAATTACTTCTTTGGTAATCGGTGTAGGGGTTGAAGCTCCGGCTGTTACACCAACTGTTTCTACTCCTTTTAACCACTCAATCTCGATTTCTGAAACATCAGCAATTCGATAGGCAGGTGTTCCAGCAACTTCAATTGAAACCTGTGCAAGTCGATTGGAGTTATTACTTTTAGGATCGCCAACTACTAACACAAGATCAGTGTCGCCGGCTTGCTCTGCAACAGCTTCTTGACGAACTTGAGTTGCATTACAAATTTCATTATGGATGACAGCGTGAGGATAGCGTTCCATTGCTCTTTCCATAATTTCTTGTACGTCCCACTGACTCATTGTCGTCTGGTTCGTAATAATAATTCGTTCAGAATCAATCGAAAGCTCATCAACTTCTTCTGGCTTCTCAACTAGGTGAACAATGTCAGGGGCAATCCCCATAGCACCTTCTGGTTCAGGGTGCCCTTTTTTGCCAACATAAATGACGTGATAGCCTTCCTTTTGCTTTTCGCGAATTAAATCATGAGTCACTGTAACATCAGGACAAGTCGCATCAAGAACGGTTAAGCCTTTTTCTTCGGCGAGCTCTCGTACTTGAGGTGAAACTCCATGTGCTGTGAAAATGACTGTGCCAGATTCAACATTTTTTAAAATTTCCATTCGATTTGGTCCATCGAGTGTAATAATGCCATCATCTTCGAAGGCATCTGTAACATGTTTATTATGAACAATCATCCCAAGAATAAAAATAGGACGTGGTAGTGTTTTATCAAGAGCGGCATTTCTTGCTATAACCATAGCGTCTACTACACCATAGCAGTAACCTCTTGGTGAAATTTTTGTAACTTTCATCGAGTACCTCCTCAACCCATATAAGGATTGTTGTATAACTAATCTACATCAATTATAAAGGAGTTGACCTGATAACTCAATGAATGGCGATTGTTTAAACATACAGTCTTGGCTTTGACTTTCTAACGTTTTCTTCTGAAATCGATTCTTTTTTCTTTTTAGTAGCTGCTAAAGGCGGTTTATTTGGCTTACTCTTGTTTGTCTTTTTCTTCGTTTTAACAGGTTCATCATTTGAATCCTCATCTTCACTATCGTCAGTAGAGCCTGAAGACTTCTGATACTCTTTGAAAAGTGCAATCATTTCAGGAAGCTGCTTAACCATAGGCCCATATTGCTGAACCATTGGTTTAATGGTGTCTGCTGCTTGCATAACCTTTTGTACGTTTTGAATCATTCCCATCATATCCATACCGCCCTGGCCAGCTCCAGGAAGAAGCCTTGAAAGCATTCCACCGGCTTGCTGAGGAGCGCCTGGAATAACGCCGCGCTGAAGAGCAGGAAACGAACCAGGAGGCATAGGAAGCGATTGAGGTGATGCTCCACTTCCGCCTAGAATTCTAGAAAGGAGCCCTCCTGTTCCGGTTTGAGGTGGTTGTGGGCCTCCTGGGCCACCTGGAAATCCACCGCCAGAAAATCCACCTCCTGAGAATGGGAAACCCATTCCAGGTCCCGGACCACCTTGAGGGGATGGAGGAAATTGGTTCATGTGATACCCTCCTTTTCATAACTTGACCAATTTATACTGTTGTTACTAAATAAGATATGCCAAAAAAATCGAAGGTGTGAGAACAAGAGATATTGGGCATGACAGTTATAGATTGGTGTTTTTTGACGTATGGCGCTTTTGGGAAAATTGGTCTATAATATAAGGTGGATTAATGGATGGAGGAGCAATAATAATGAAACATTTTGATAGATTAGGATTAAAGCCTTTTTTAATTGAGGCACTTGAAGCACAGAAATTTACAAGACCAACTGAAATACAGGAACGATTGGTACCAGCTATTCGAAATGGCGAAAGTGCCATTGGTCAATCCCAGACTGGATCAGGTAAAACGCTAGCGTTCTTACTTCCTCTGATTCATCGAATTAATCACGAGAAGAATGAATGTCAGGCTGTAATTACAGCGCCTACTCGTGAGTTGGCGGACCAAATTTACAATGAAGCTCTAAAGTTGGTTACAACTTTACCTGAAGAAGAAGCGATATCGATTAAGAAGGCTGTAGGCGGTACGGATCGCAAACGCATGATTAGTCGAATGAAGAATACACCTCATATTGTTATTGGAACACCAGGTCGAATCAAGGACCTTGTTGAGGAACAGGCATTGAGTGTTTTCCCTGCTACAATGCTAGTTGTGGATGAAGCGGATCAAATGTTAGATATGGGCTTTATTGAAGATGTAGATTATATTGCCTCAAGAATGGCGAAGGATTTACAAATGTTAGTCTTCTCAGCTACAATTCCGAAAAGTCTACAACCATTCTTGAAAAAGTATATGGACAATCCGAAGTTCGTTGAAGTGAACGCTGAACAAGTGACGGCTGACAAGGTCGAAAACATTTTTATTCCTGCACGATACCGTGAGAAGAAAGAGTTACTTCTAAATGTTACTAAAGCAATTAATCCTTATTTAGCTCTTGTGTTTACAAACACAAAACAAACAGCTGATGAAGTAGCTGATTTTCTAATTGAAAATGGCCACAACGTTGAACGTTTGCACGGTGGTGTACAAGCACGACAGCGTAAACAAATCATGAAGAAGATACAAGAGGCCGAGTGCCAGTATGTTGTAGCGACTGATCTTGCCTCAAGAGGTATTGATATTAAAGGCGTTTCTCATGTTATTAACTTCGAACTTCCGAAAGATCTTGATTTCTATATCCACCGAGTAGGGCGTACAGCTCGCGCAGGTCAGGATGGAATTGCTTATACTTTAGCAGAGCCTTCAGACCAGCAAGCTGTCCAGAAGCTATCTGCAAAAGGTATTCAGATTGAATACAAAGAAGTGAAGAACGGTGAATGGGTAGAAGCGAAGCCTGTAACACCTAGGAAGAAACCTACTTCATCTAAACCAGAAGTATTCGTTCCGAAGCCAAAGAAAGTAAAACCAGGCTATAAGAAAAAAATGCAGCAAGAACGAGACCGCATCCAACACAAGCGCGGAAGAAAATAACTCAAGAAACCCTCTTTCACAGGAGGGTTTTTGTTTGCTTTACCTTGTAAAAGGCTCTGTGCTATTATATGGAGTGATTAAAGGAAGGAATGAATGGTATGTTGAAAATAGGCTCGCACGTTTCTATGAGTGGAGATAAAATGCTACTAGGTGCAAGTGAAGAAGCAGTTTCATATGGTGCAACTACTTTCATGATTTATACAGGTGCGCCCCAAAATACAAGACGAAAAGCGATCGAAAAGCTTAACATAGAAAAAGGGACAGCTCACATGAAGGAGCATGGGATAAGCAATATTGTCGTGCATGCCCCTTATATCATTAATATCGGAAATACAACAAAGCCAGAGACATTTCAACTTGGTGTGGACTTTCTTCGGTCAGAAATTGAACGGACTCATGCATTAGGAGCAAGACAAATTGTATTGCATCCAGGTGCACACGTAGGAGCAGGTGCTGAGCAAGGCATTAAGAAAATTATTGAAGGGCTTAATGAAGTTCTCACTTCTGATCAAGAAGTTCAAATTGCACTTGAAACGATGGCTGGAAAAGGATCTGAGTGTGGGAGAAGCTTTGAAGAGCTTGCTCAAATTATCGATGGTGTTACTCATAACGAGAAATTATCCGTTTGTTTTGACACTTGTCATACTCACGATGCTGGTTATGATATTGTTAATGACTTCGATGGTGTTCTAAATGAATTTGACCACATTGTAGGAATTGATCGTCTGAAAGTACTTCATGTTAATGATAGCAAGAATGAGCGAGGCGCCTCAAAAGACCGCCATGAGAACATTGGATTTGGCTATATCGGTTTTGAATCCCTAAATAAGGTGATCCATCACGATCAATTGAAGGATATACCTAAAATTTTGGAGACGCCATATGTAGGTGAAGATAAGAAAAGCAAAAAAGCCCCTTACAAACTCGAGATCGAAATGCTTCGCAACCAAACATTTGATGAAAAGCTTAAAACTAAACTAACAACTTCTTAACAAAAGGCTCTTTTCTAAAAAATTGTTGCTTTTGAAAGAAGTTTTGTATAAAAAACCCCACTTAGCTAATTGGAGCGGAAGGATGCTCGACTCCTGCGGGACTAGCGGGACAGGTGAGACCCCACAGGCGCAATGTTTTGTGCGCCGAGGAGGCTAGGCGCCCGCCCCGCGAAAAGCGAGCATCCTGGAGCAGAAATTCCTCTCACTCTTATTGCAACAATGTTTACGAAAACAGCCTAACAAAAAACCGCACTAGCGGTTTTTTGTTATTCATTAAGAAATGAGAGGATTAACCTGTTAACTTGAGAAGCAACAGCTGGACTAACTTCACGGCTGATCTTCATCAAAATACGTTTTCTTTGTGTTTGATTGGCAATATCAATATTCTCTTGCTTTAAGATCTGAACAATTTTCTTTGCATCCTTTTCAGAAAGTGAGATGCTATATTGTTTGGATAGTTGAAGAAGTTCATCGGTTGTTATACGATTCAATTTAAAGTTAACCAGTTGAAGTTGAATTGGATTCATCACGTTGCCCCCTTTGCCTACCTCATACTATGCAGGTCGCTCAAGGAAGTGTTCAATTATACTTTGAATGGACTTCATTGCTTTAAGAAGCTTGTTATTTCTTATATAATATAGAAAAAGTATACATAGATTGCCTAGGAGGGCGAAATGCAAAAAAAACAACACAGGAAAGAAAGTAAAACGCACCTGATCTATCGTTTGTTAATGATTATGATCGGAGCATTTCTTGCAGCAGCGGCTATTGAATTATTCCTTGTTCCAAATCAGTTGATTGACGGTGGTATTATAGGTGTATCTCTAATTCTAGATCATTTAACTCCGTTTAACTTTGCTACTCTCGTTATTGTTTTAAACCTTCCATTTATGTACTATGGCTACAAGCAAATTGGTAAAACGTTTGCGTTCTCAACTTTGTTTGGAATTATTGGGCTTGCCGTTTATGAGACATTACTTCATCATACAGAGCCATTTACTAACGAACCGATTTTAGGAACCGTATTTGGGGGACTTACACTTGGTCTTGGAGTCGGACTTGTTATCAGGCATGGGGGTTCAATGGATGGAACTGAAATACTTGGCATTTTATTAACCAAGAAAATCCCGTTCTCCATCGGAGAGTTTGTAATGTTTACGAATATTTTCATTTTTACATGGGCTGGTTTCGTTTTTAGCTGGGAAAATGCGATGTATTCTGTTATGGCTTACTATATTGCATTTAAAACCATCGATACGGTTATCCAGGGTCTTGATGAAACGAAAGCCGTTCTTATTGTATCTGATCATTATGAAGAAATTTCAAATGCCATTCTTGATCGACTTGGGAGGGGAACAACCAAGCTTATTGGTAAAGGTGGTTACACAGATGAAGAGAAAGAAGTTATCTATGTGGTAATTACTCGTCTTGAGGTAACTAAGCTTAAAGGTGTTATTTATGACATAGATACGCAGGCTTTCATTACCATTATGAATACTCAAGAAACAAGAGGTGCGAAATTTAAATCTCCAATCCACTAAGACTTCCTAATTCAGGGGGTCTTTTTTCTTAAGGAAATGGTCAATTTACCGAGCAGAATAGTAGAAAGGTTTGAGACTTAAATGATAGGGTATATACTTAACTGGTGCTCTCCAGCTTTATTAATACCAGTTGAAAAGGAGTGCAAGACTATCAATTTTATCAAAAATCATTTCAAAAAATCTCTGTCAATGATCACTGCTATTGTTCTAACTCTCGTCCTAGCACTAGTTCTCGTACAATCTCATTTATTCAATGAGCAAGTGGCCGATGCAAAAACAAAAGTCGGGGAATTGGATCAAAAGACATCCAAGAACGATCAGATGAAAACTCATACAGCTCTAACTAAATTAGAAAACGAAACAGGTTATTCACTTGACCCAGGTTCTGTCAATGTAGAAGAGTGGAAGCAAGCTAAAGCTTACTCGCAACAATTCTACGATGACAGTGACGGGAAGTTCAGCAAAAAATGGGGTCTTTTCTTAGCGTATCAATCCATGAAGGTAGATATTGATCCTGCGATCGCATATGAACTTCTAAAAGTAGAAACAGGTAACACATTTGATCCTGAACTAACAGGACCTGAAACAAAATATGGACATGCATATGGTATGGCTCAGTTTATGACCAACACTGCTCCTTGGATTGCAGACATGGCAGGTGTAAGCTACTCTGAGGAAAAATTATTTGATCCTTATTTCTCAATGACTCTCTCAGTCACATACCTTGATTATCTTTATGATAAGTATGGCAACTGGGATGAAGCCCTGACTGCATATAATCGCGGCATTGGCGGATTGAAGGCTTATGTATCTGAGAAAGGTACACCTAAAAGTGGCTATTCAGAAGAAATTCTAGAAATGGCAAGCCTTCATGAGTTATAATCGTCCCAATAGCACCTTCGCTTCTCTTATAGAAGCGTAAAGAAATCCCCCATTCCTAAATAGAAATGGGGGATTTTATCTACAGTTAAGTTGATTTAAGTACAAATTGTATTTGAAAACTTCTTAATTCCTTCTAAAACAAAATTTACAAATTGTCATCATATACGGTATACTACATAATGTAAATCGTAATCATTCTTATAAATGGCAGGTTTTGTTTATGAAAAATTCTAACTCAATTATTAATCTACAAAACATTTCGTTTCACTATGGAGACGATTATGTTCTGGATGATATCACCTTTTCAATTCCTAAGGGAGCTTTTGTTGGGCTTGTAGGACCAAACGGCTCAGGAAAATCAACATTAATTAAAATCATATTTGGTCTGCTTAAACCTCAAAAAGGGTATGTGAATATTTTCGGGCAGAAAATTAATAAATTTCATGATTGGAGTAAAATTGGTTACGTTTCTCAAAAAGCCAATAGTTTTAATTCTGGATTTCCTGCTTCAGTATTTGAAGTCGTATCAATGGGACTAACAAGTAAGTTGGGATTATTTAAGTTTATGAAGGCTAGTCATCGAGAGGCGGTACTCGATGCTCTTCAGCTTGTTGGTATGAAAGAGTATAGTTCCAGTAATATAGGTGATCTTTCAGGTGGTCAACAACAAAGAGTCTTTATTGCAAGAGCACTTGTAAGTAACCCAGATATTCTTATTCTAGATGAACCAACCGTTGGTGTGGATGCAAACTCCACAAGTGATTTCTACCAGCTTCTTGGTAAGCTAAATAAGGATAATGGCATTACTCTACTACTTGTTACACACGACATAGGAACAATTACAGATAAGGTTACTCATGTAGCCTGCTTAAACAAATCGCTTCATTTCCATGGCGAAACGGAGGAATTTGAACAGTTTAATGATCGTGAGCTTTCAGGATTTTATGGACACCATGTTCACGTTTTAAATCACGATCATGGTCATGGAGGAGTATAAATGATTCAGGCTTTATGGAAATTTGAGTTTTTACAAAACGCATTTATGGCAGGAGTTTTAATCGGGGTTATTGCACCTTTACTAGGCGTGTTTATCGTTGTTAGAAGGCAGGCCTTAATAGCAGATGCCCTTTCTCATATTACGCTAGCTGGGATTGCAGCAAGCCTGCTTATTGGAAAGTATTCTACATTTTGGCAGGGCATTAACCCAGTTTACATGGGTATGGCGTTTTCTGCAGCCGGTTCGTTGTTTATAGAACAGCTTAGGAAAGTATATAAACACTTTGAAGAACTTGCGATTCCTATCACATTATCTGGTGGTATAGGACTTGGCGTTGTTTTCTTATCACTTGCAGATGGATTTAATTCAGATTTGTTTAATTATCTATTTGGAAGTGTAATTGCCATTAGTCGCACTGATTTAATGGCAGTAGCAGTTATTACAGTAGTGGTTCTGCTTGTCGTAACTTTATTATATAAGGAATTATTCTTTCTTTCATTCGATGAAGAGCATGCGGTTGTTTCAGGTATAAGAGGGAAATCGATTCAATTTATTTTCATATTACTCGTTGCTTTTGTCATTGCTGTTTCGATGCAAATAGTTGGCGTGCTCCTTGTTTCAGCTCTAATGACGCTTCCTGTTGCAGCAAGTATTCGAATCGCTAAAGGGTTTAAACAAACGATTGGTTTTTCGATCTTGTTTGGGGAAATGGCTGTACTTGGTGGGCTTGTTCTTGCATATTATCTCGACATCGCCCCAGGAGGCACAATTGTGCTATTATCTGCGCTAATTCTTGTAGCCGTTCTTTTATTTAAGCGATTAAAACAAAGGAAATCTTAACATATTGAGGTGTAAGTATGAATGTATCTACTGCATTGCGGATTTTAAAAGAGGAGGGTTTTAAATATACAGAAAAACGCGAAGATCTAGTTACACTATTTGCAAAAGAGAAAAGGTATTTATCTGCAAGGGATGTACTCATCTATATGCAGAAAAGCTATCCTGGAATGAGTGTAGATACGATCTACCGGAATCTAACGCTATTTAAAGACCTTGAGATACTAGAAGAGACAGAGTGGAACGGCGAAAAACGCTATCGACTTAGTTGTTCGACTAATCATCATCATCACCATTTGATCTGTTTGCAATGTGGAAGAACAAGGCAAATTGAATCCTGCCCGATGGAAGATATTCCAGTAGGTGATTCTGAGTTCAAAGTAACAGGTCATAAATTCGAGGTATATGGAAGATGCGGAGAGTGTCAGGCACAGTAACAAAAACGGAAGAGCTTAAGCTCTTCCGTTTTTGTGATATTGTTGAAGCCAATTTCTGGCTTCTGGCCAAGTATCTAATCGTTTAACATTTGATGGAACAATGCCCTGGTTGTAGGGAGTATTAAAAAGAATAACGGGTATATTACATTCTTCAGCTATATCACAAGCATTATCATGTTTATCTTCAAAGAAAACATCGACTTTGTGCTTTTTAATGGAACTTATTTTGTCGTGTTTACCTATCAAATCAATGTGATGATACGGAACGCTATTTGTAGTAAACCAATTTCTAGTTGTATCAAGTAAATGATCACCTCTAGCACTTATATAAAATAGTTCGTAATTCCCTTTCCAATCCTCTAATATGGGGTGTGCATCTTCAGCTATGATGGCATTTGAATAAATGGTTTCTTCATTGTCTTTCAACCACTCATAGAATTCTTTATGTGAAATGCCGAGAAGGTTTGCCAGATTATATTGAGTAATATCCGAAAGAGATAGCTGTTTGTTGAACGAAGAATTTAAGTAAGGAAGAAAGGTTTTGGGACTTGTAACAGTCCCGTCAATATCAAGACCCAGTCGTTTAATTGTCATAACAGAACTCCTTTATGTTTGCTCTTCCTTCATCATATCATACATTGCAGGCTCTTTAGCTTGAGAAATTGGCAGTATCTTACTGATGTATAAAACATATTCTCCTATCCACTTACGAATACTAATCATGCTCCACAACATGCTAAAGTGAGGGATGTATATGACAGAAGACAGACATGATGAGGATCTGGATTTCATCGAGGAACGTGGGTTGCACAGCAAATCTGAAGAGGAATACCTTGAAGAAGCTGCAGCCGAAGTAGCACCAGGTGTATTAGACCGTCCTTATTTGCAGTCGCCTGAAAATGAACGTCCAACTTCTGAGGAGCGTCAAGAACACTTTGAAGCTAAGAGAAAGGAACAGGAAACGACAGGTGTAGGAGTTGGTGTAGCCGCACTAGCTTTATCGATCCTTTCGCTGTTTATTCTACCCGTTATACTTGGAGCAGCGGGTATTGTCGTAGGATTTGTTGCGAGAAGAAAAGGACTCACAACGCTGGGTTCTTGGGCAATTGGTGTCGGTGCCGCTTCAATGATCATCAGTTTATTCTTCGCACCATTTTTTTAGTGAAAATGTGTTCTAGAAAAAAGCCTGACATCCACTGGATGTCAGGCTTTTCTTCGTAAGGAAATGGATTAATCAAGTGTTAGCTTCAGCTTTCGCCTTTTCTTCTTCCATTTTCTTGTAATGTTCTTCAGCTATTTTATCGACTTCTTTTTTGAGCTCTTCGACCATTGTTTCTTCTGGAACTTTACGGATAATTTCACCGTGGCGGAAGAGCAGTCCCTCACCACGAGCTCCTGCAATACCAATATCTGCTTCGCGAGCTTCACCTGGACCGTTAACGGCACAGCCGAGCACTGCCACTTTAATTGGTGCTTTAATTGTTGAAATATATTCTTCAACTTCATTTGCAATTGAGATGAGGTCGATTTCAATACGGCCACAAGTCGGACAAGAGATTAATGTTGCTGCATTGGCTGCAAGACCAAATGACTTAAGAAGTTCTCTTGCTACCTTAACTTCCTCAACGGGGTCTGCACTTAGTGAAATACGTGCGGTATTACCAATTCCTTTTGAAAGGATAACGCCAAGGCCAGCTGCACTTTTTACTGTACCTGCAAAAAGTGTACCAGACTCGGTAATTCCAAGATGCAGTGGGTAATCGAATGAACGTGCTGCAAGCTCGTACGCCTCAGTAGCAAGATTCACGTCAGAAGCCTTCATGGATACGATAATATCGTAGAAATCAAGGTCTTCAAGAATTTTGATATGATGCAGTGCACTTTCCAACATACCTTCAGCAGTTGGGTACCCGTATTTCTCAAGAATTTTTCTTTCAAGAGAACCAGCATTAACACCAATTCTAATTGGGATGCCCTTTTCTTTAGCTGCTTTTACAACAGCTTCGACTTTCTCGCGACGACCGATATTACCAGGGTTAATTCTGATTTTATCAGCTCCACCTTCAATTGCTTTGAGTGCTAGCTTGTAATTAAAGTGGATATCAACAACGAGTGGGATGTTAATTCGCTTTTTAATTTCTGGTATTGCATCTGCTGCTCGATCATCTGGACAAGCTACGCGGACAATCTGACATCCTGCTTCTTCTAGACGATTAATTTCTGCAACTGTTGCCTCAACGTCATGCGTTTTGGTTGTTGTCATACTTTGAATAATAACTTCGTTGTTACCGCCTATTGTTAAAGGACCTACTTTAACAGGTCTTGTTTTACTACGGTGGGTAATTTCATTCATGCGAAAATCGCTCCTTTTACATGTAGGATTGCTTACCTCATGATTTAGATCGCTTTGTATATACTCCCCGAATAGGGAATAAGACTCATCTTTAGTACTACCCCATTGTAGCAACTTTAGAGAGCTATTGACAAGAAATAATGATTGACCTAATCGTCTTCAGTATGTTGGAATTCTATATTTCTTTCCGATTTGTATACGGTTAGGGGGGATTTCGTTTAATGTTTCGAAATCGTGAACAATTGTATCGATAGAAACAGGAATCGTCCCGTTTGCTTTTTCAACCAATGAAAGAACTGTATCGCCAGCCTTAACTTGATAAATAATGAAAGGTTCGGTTTCCTTTTGGATTGGCTTATCTACTACTGAGACAACAGGAGTGGCTAGAGTACCTGTTGTTAAATCATAATATGTGGTATGAAGGACCAGCAGAAAAAGCGAGATAGACAGAAGTTTACGCATAACTTTCACCGCTCCCCTTGAAAGAGTATTTTAGTTCTACTCTATGCTTGTCCATCCAGAATATGTCACAGTTCTAGTGGAATTATCTTTTCTTTCATCAAAGGGTCGAGTAAAATAACAGAGAGGTAAGGAGTAAAAGCACACTTTATCTAAGGAAGCCTAACGTTAAAAAGGAGATCATAACATGCTAAAAAAAGTAATGCCATTTATCCTGTCTATGTTGTTGATCATGTCAATTATGCCTGTTGTTGCTCTAGCAGATGCTAGTGTTGGAGATGTTATTGTCACTCTTGGAGAAGATTTATCGGAAGATCAAAAGCAGAACTTGTTAGAAGAAATGAAAGCTCCTAAAGATGCAATGACGGTTACTGTAACAAATGAAGAGGAGCATAAATACCTCGGAGAATATATAAGTAAAGCACTGATTGGAACACGCGCCCTTTCTTCATCTTCCATAACAATTGGAGAAAAGGATGCCGGTTTAAGTGTTGAAACGAATAATATTAATTGGGTAACAGATGAAATGTACGCGAATGCATTAATAACTGCCGGTGTGAAAGATGCAGATATTTATATCACAGCACCAACTGAAGTGTCTGGAACTGCAGCTCTTACAGGGCTTATTAAGGCATATGAACTTAGTTCTGACAAAGTCATCCCTGAGGAACAAAAGCAAGTAGCAAATGAAGAGCTTGTCACAACTGCAAAGCTAAGCGATAGTGTAGGAGCAGATAAAGCTACTGAATTAATGACGAAGATTAAAGATGAGATTGCGACGAACCCTCCAGAAACAGAAGAAGAACTTAGAACACTTATCAAGCAAATTGCTAGTGATTCAGGGATTGAACTGACACAGGATGAACTTGATGGTTTGGTCGCATTATTTAATCGTATGAAGAACCTTGATATTGATTGGGATCAAATGAAGAGTCAATTAGAGAATGCAAGAGAGAATCTTGATGAATTCCTAAATAAAGAAGAAACGCAATCGTTTATTAGAAAGATCCTAGATTTTTTTATTGCACTTATTGATGGTCTAAAAGGGATATTCCAATCTTAGATTGTTAATAAACTGAAACTTTATACACTCCTAAACGTAATAGAAGAGAGAAGGGAAAAGGAGGGAGCGAGGATGGGAATTTTATCGTTGCCGATTGTTGGTTTTCTTGTCATTCTAGTTAGTGTGCTCTTCTTATTTGGCGAATTACTCGTGCGTGTAAAAGGGTTTTTTGGATTGATTGGAATTCTAATGCTAACGTTCTACTTTAGCTTTCATCTTACATCACTATCTTCAATGCTCTGGATGGGGCTTGTCTTTGCAGTAGGCCTTGGTCTGGTTATTCTTGATGGAAAGCTATTAAACGATGGGACGTTCGGGTTAATTGGACTCTTGATGATGGTTACTGCTGTTGCTATACCTTCGCCTTCGTTCATTTACGGGCTACTTGTATCAAGCGGGTTCTTAATCGGTACAGCAGCGTCATTTCTTTTTCTACGCGTTTTCAAAGCTCGTTCAATGTGGACTAAGATGACGCTAAAGGATCGACTAAGTAGCGAGATGGGCTATAACTCCATGAATGAAGAGTATAAGGGCTTAATTGGGGAAACGGCTACAACCATTACGGCGTTCAGACCAAGTGGTACGATTCAATTAAATGACAAGAAATACAGTGCAATTTCAGCAGGAAACTGGATCAACAAAGATGTCGAGGTCATTATTACGTCTGTTGATGGGACGCGTATTGTCATCGAAGAACACAAGGAACAGAGCAAACGACACCCTATTTAATATGTATTGGCCCCGAGTCTTGGATTCGGGGTTTTTATCATTCGTTTAGCCTTCATTTTCACGATCATAAAAAGGGTTTACAGAGAATCGGAGAGACTAGACAGATGAAGTTAGTTGCTAGAAAAAGCTTGGTGAATGGTTAAGCGAATCTATACCTAGTTAAAAAGATAGGCTGTTTTCGTAAGCATTGTTGCTATAAGAGTGAGAAGGATTTTCGCTCCAATTAGCTAATTGTGGTTCTTTATACAAAACTTCTTTCAAAAGCAACAATCTTTTAGAAAAGAGCCAAAAGATAAGAAAATGTTACATATATATTTTCTGCAAATTAAGAAAGAGCATTTGAAAAGTACAAATGCTCCTTCTTTGATGCTTATAACACGTTGAAATATCTTCCTTCTGGATGAGCAAATACCATAGCTGTCACTGATGCTTCAGGTTCCATCATACATCCGTCGGTGAGTTCTATACCAATTTCACCTGGATTAATGAGGTCGAATAATTTCTTTTGATCATCGAGCTCCGGGCATGCAGGATAGCCAAATGAAAAACGTTGTCCCTGATATTTAGCAGAAAAGCGATTCTGCATAGTGAAATCTGTTGGATCTGGGAACCCCCATTTGTCACGCATAAGTTGATGAACATGCTCAGCAAGACCTTCGGCAGTTTCAAGTGCAAGTGCTTGTAGTGCATGACTTTCAAGGTAGTCACCTTGATTTTTGAGTTCCACAGACCGTTCTCTAATTCCACTACCAGCTGTTACTGCAAAAAATCCAACATAATCCATTACGCCGCTTGAAAAAGGACGCAGGTAATCCGAAAGACATAAAAACGGTTCTTTGTATTGCCTGGGGAATGTAAATCGCTCAATGATTGTTTTGTGATCGACTGGGTCATAGATTATGACATCATTCCCATCAGACTGAGCGGGGAAAAACTGATATTTTGCAGAAGGCTTTATCCACTTTTCCTTTTTGGCGCGTGTTAAGAGTTGGTCAACAACCCCTTTCAAATGGAATGCCTTTTCGTTCTTTTCGCTAAGAAGTCTTGATACTTTTCCTTTAAGCCCTAGATGGTGCCCAATTAACATTTGCATATTAATATATGGTTCGATGTGGGCGACTGAATAATTCCTTAAGACATGAGGGGCGAAATCATAAGGTGTAAATACTGGTGCTAAAGGTACAGTGGACTCTTTCTTAATCGCCACAGCTGTACCTGCTCCGGAAGAGGATGGAATACTAGTTGGGATAGAAGTTATTTTTCTAGAATGCTCGTCAACCAAAATTCTTTTCTCTTCTTCATTACTAAGCTTGTTCGAAATAGCCAATCCGGACATTGCATCTTTTGCATAAAATACGGGTCCGTCATACTCAGCTGAAATTTTATTATCGGTGAACTTTCTTGATAGTGCAGCACCACCAACGAGAATTGGTATAGAAATTTTTGCTTGTTTCATATCCTGAGCAGTTAATACCATCTGTTGAGCGGATTTTACAAGTAAACCAGAAAGCCCGATGAAATCAGGTTTGTGTTCTTCAATCTGTTTGATTAGATCGGTCGAGGTTACTTTGATTCCTAGATCAAGGACCTCGAAACCATTGTTACTCAAAATAATTTCAACCAAGTTTTTTCCAATGTCATGCACATCACCTTTTACAGTAGCTAATAATACTTTACCCTTCGAGTGTGACGAATCTTCTTTCTCCATATGAGGTTCAAGGTACGCAACAGATGCTTTCATAACTTCAGCACTCTGGAGAACTTCAGCTACGATTAATTGATTTTCATTGAAAAGCTTCCCAACCTCGGCCATACCCGTCATTAACGGTCCATTAATAATTTTGAGCGGAGAGGAATACTCTCTTAGAGCTTTTTCTAAGTCAGGAATTAAGCCTTCTTTTGTTCCTTCAACTACATACATTGCAAGGCGTTCTTGAAGTGTGAGAGTGGACTGCACCTTGGTTTCTTTTTTCTTACCTCTATAAAAAGCAGTGAAATCTGCGAGAGTTTGGTCAGTTGTCTTGAAAAGTAATTCATCCGCGAGCAAAACTTCTTTTTCAGAAATCGATGCATATCGTTCAAGTTTTTCGGTGTTAACGATCGCATAATCTAGACCAGCTTTTGTACAGTGGTACAAATAAGAAGCATTCAGAACTTCCCTACCCACTGGTGGTAAACCAAAAGAGACATTACTGATGCCTAGAATCGTTTGACAATCAGGTAGTTCTTCCTTAATTTTTCTAATTCCCTCAATTGTTTCGGCTGCTGAACCAATATATTGCATATCACCAGTACCTATTGGGAAAACGAGCGGATCAAAGATGATATCTGAAGACTTTAGTCCATATTTAGAAACGAGTAAGTCATGAGACCGCTTTGCGATTTCAAGCTTTCGTTCTGCCGTGATGGCCATGCCTGTTTCGTCAATGGTTCCTACGACTACTGCAGCACCATACTTGTGAATTAATGGTACGACGGATTCAAAACGTTCTTCCCCATCTTCAAGGTTAATAGAATTAATAATAGCTTTACCTTGAGAATAGGAAAGAGCTTTTTCAATTACAGCGTCATCGGTCGAGTCAATAATCAAAGGTGTTTTCACTTTATTAACAACGTATTTCATAAAGTTCTCGATATCAGCCAATTCGTCACTATCGGGATTAGCAAGACAGATATCAATAACCTGAGCACCCTTTTTCACCTGTGATCGGGCAATTTCTGATGCTTCCTCAAATTTTCCTTCAGCAATGAGACGCTTGAATTTTCGTGAACCTATCACATTTGTGCGCTCACCTACGAGAATGGGTCTTGTACTTTCGTCATAGATAAAAGGCTCAATACCTGAAATCGCATGAGGATGTGAGGGAGGTGCAATTCTAGGATTAATATTTTTTACAGATTCGGCAATTGCTTCAATATGTGCTGGAGTTGTACCACAACAACCACCTACAAGGTTTAACCACCCTTTTTTAGCGAAACCTGAAATTTTGGCAGCTAGCGTTTCGGGTGTTTCGTGATAATTTCCTTCTTCATCCGGAAGGCCAGCATTTGGATAACAGCTGACAGCTGTAGTAGCAAGGTCAGAAAGTGAACGGAGGTGGTCTCTCATAAACTCTGGACCAGTAGCGCAGTTTAGCCCTACAACTGCTGGATTCATATGTTCAAGAGATAAGTAGAACGCCTCGATACTCTGGCCAGCAAGAGTTGTTCCCATTGGTTCTATAGTACCTGATATGATCAGTGGGACAGTTAGATTAAGTTCGTTGAAAGATCTTGTAATTCCAATATAAGCTGCTTTAACGTTCAACATATCCTGACTTGTTTCAATCAGAAGAAGGTCGACACCGCCTTTTAGCAGTCCTTTTGCTTGTAAAGCATAAGAATTGCAAAGGGCTTCAAACGTTGTGCCACCTGTTACGGATAATGTTTTGGTAGTTGGTCCCATTGCACCTGCAACGTAGCGTGGTTTAGAAGGCGTGGAAACTCTAGATACCGCTTCCTTGGCAAGGAGGGCAGAAGTATAATTGATTTTTTCTGCATAATGACCGAGTTTATATTCGTCTAAAACAAGATCGGTTGCTCCAAACGTGTTCGTTTCAATAATATCAGCTCCAGCTGACAAATAGTCATCATGTATTGATCTAATGAGGTCTGGCCTTGTTAAAGACAGGTATTCGTTACAGCCATCATAAGCCTCGCCACCAAAATCATCTGCTGTTAGATTGGCCTGTTGAATCATTGTTCCCATAGCTCCGTCTAGAACTAGGATTTTCTTCTGTAGATGATCTTTAAACGATGTGTAGGCCATTACGAATCTTCCTTTCATCTTCCAAACGAGTTTTTTCTTTAATATATCGAGCTAATTCCACTGTGAGTTCGTAACGTAAAAATGGAGTAATTAAATATAGTCCATTAAATAAATCAAAAGCCGCATCAATAAGTGACTTGGCTATGGCTAGTCCTTCATTTTGAGCTTCTTGTTGATCAGAAGCTTTTGCCATTCTATTTCGTATGGTATCGGATAGTTTAATTCCAGGTACTTCATTATGAAGAAATTCAGCATTACGAGAACTTGTTAATGGCATAATTCCAATATAAATTGGACATGTTAAATGCTTTGTTGCCTCATATACCTCCACTAATTGTTCTTCACTGAATATAGGTTGACTTATAAAATAATCTGCACCATATTGTTGCTTCTTCTCAAGTCTTGAAACGGCACGATCAAGGTGCCGAATGTTCGGATTAAAAGCGGCAGCAACTGAAAATGAAGTTTTAATGCCTAGTGATTTACCTGAATAAGATAGTCCTTTATTAAATTGTTTAATTAATTTTATGAGATCAAATGATGAAACATCATAAACCGATGTGGCACCAGGAAAATCTCCTATTTTCGTTGGATCTCCTGTAACAGCAAGAACCTGATTGATTCCTAGTGTATGAAGGCCCATTAAGTGAGACTGGAGACCAATGATATTTCGATCACGACATGCGATATGCACAAGAGGCCGAACATTATATTGTGTTTGGATGGTTGAAGCCATTGCAGTATTGCAAATTCGAGGTGAAGCAAGTGAATTATCTGCAAGCGTAATAGCATCAACCCCAATATCTTGAAGTGCTTTTGCGCCTTTAAGGTATTTATCAATAGATAATTTCTTAGGTGGGTCAAGTTCTACAATGATCGATTTCTGGTAATAGGCAATCTCATGAAGATGTGGTAAACGGTCACTTTCAGATTCGAAAATGAAAGAGTCGTTATCTTTGACAGTAACCTCTTTAGAGGTGATAGGCTTTATTCCTTTTAATGCGCTCGCAGCTGCTGCGATGTATTCAGGAGTTGTACCGCAACATCCCCCAATTAATCTTGCCCCTTGTTGATGTAGGGCGAGGGCACTTTCTCTGAAATAATCCGGTGCAGTTGGATAGACCAAACGTCCATCTTCATAATCGGGCAAACTTGCATTTGGATATGCTGATAGAAAACTTTGTGACAACGGAACCTGTTCTAAAGATTGGATCATATGATAGGGCCCGAGGCGACAGTTAACTCCTGTCACATCTGCTCCTGCAGTTTCTAGTTGTTTCAAAGCAGATGAAAGTGAAGTACCATCCTGAAGAACGCCTGGTTCGTGCATGGAAACCTGTGCGATAAGAGGGAGATTAGTATGTTTCCTAGCGATTTCTAATACTGTTGTCAATTCCTCTAAATCGTAATAAGTCTCAAGCATTATTCCGTCTACGCCTTCAAGAAGGAGACAATAAAGCTGTTCTCGAAAACTACGTTTCACTTCATCAAGAGCAGTTGCTCGTGTATTTATCCCTCGTATTCCACCTATTGTTCCAAGTATATATGTTGATTCTTTCGAAGCCTTTCTTGCTAATTTAACTGCTTCCGTATTTATTTCTTTAACAAAATCCTCAAGACCATACCGCACTAATTTACTGTAATTCGCGCCATATGTATTGGTTTGTATAACATCTGAACCAGCATCAATATAAGCGCGATGAATATTCAATACCTGTTCTGGATGTGAAAGGTTTAATTCTTCAAAACATTGATGGATGCCATAGGAGTATAAGAGTGTTCCCATTGCTCCATCACCAATCAAGACGTTATTTTCTAATTCACTTAGTAGACTCATACGTGTAAGCCTCCTGACGCCAGTGTGTCATATTGATTCATTGCGTCTAGAGCATTTTTGAAATCTTCGAGCAAGTCATCGGCGTTTTCAAGTCCTACGGAAAGACGCAGTAATCCATCTGTAATCCCACGTTTTTTTCTTTGATCAGATGGCATGGAGGCGTGAGACATTCTAGCAGGATAAGAAAGTATTGATTCAACTGCCCCCAGACTAACCGCATAAACAGGAATTTGAACGTGTTTTGTAAACAATCGAACAGCGTTTTCATCTGCAAGGCGAAAGGACAGTACTGCACCAGGACCTGCCGCTTGATAAACATGGGTAGAATGACCTGGATGAAATGAGAAACCAGGGTAATAGACTTCTTCCACCATCGATTCTTTTGCCAGTGCATGTGCAAGACGGAAGGCTGATCTAGATGATTGCTCAAGTCGACAATGCAACGTTTTTAACCCTCTAAGAACAAGCCACGAATCATGTGGACTTAAAATTGCGCCAAAAGAATTTTGGAGAAATGAAAGCTTCTCGGCTAGTTTTTCATCTCTAACAACGGCAAGACCTGCCACAACATCACTATGGCCAGCTATAAACTTCGTCGCACTATGAAGAACGATATCTGCTCCGAAGTCTAAAGGACGTTGAAGTGCTGGAGTCATAAACGTGTTATCTACAAAAGTTAAACATCCATTCGCTTTAGAAAGTTTAACCACGGCCTGTATATCAGTGATTTTAAGAAGAGGATTTGATGGTGTTTCGATAAAAACGACTTTGGTGTTAGGTTGAATGGCGGTAGCCACACTTTCTAGATTCGTCATATCCACAAAAGTATGCTCGATTCCAAATCGACAAAGGACATCTTGAATCATGCGGTAAGTACCCCCGTATACATCTTCAGATACTAGTACGTGATCATGTTGAGATAGCAGCATAAACGAAGTAGAAATAGCAGCCATTCCTGAAGCAAATGCAAAGCCTTTTACACCACCTTCTAGATTAGCGATCGTCGTTTCCAATGCTTCCCGAGTTGGATTGCCAGAACGGCTGTAATCATAGCGACCAGAATGATCGAAATCGGTTTGATGAAACGTAGAAGCATGTTGGATCGGAACGCTAACGGCTCCAGTTCCCTCATCAAATTTATGGTCGTTATGAAGTAGTCTTGTTTGGAATGTATAAGAATGCTCAGTCATGTTGTACGCCCTCCCCTATAAAAATAGCCAGTGCCTGATTTAGATCTTGCAAGAGATCATCAATTTGTTCGATTCCGACTGAGAAGCGAAGTAGTCGATTGCAAATCCCTTTTTCTAATCTAATTACCTCTGGAATTTCAGCGTGTGTTTGAGTAGCAGGGTAGGTAATGAAGCTCTCGACTCCTCCGAGGCTTTCGGCGAAAGTAACAACCTTCAGATTTCTTAGGAAACTATCGATCCATTTTTCTGAACGTAAACGGAAGGAGAGCATTCCGCCCTTACCTGGATAGAAAACATCTGTAATTGCATCATGCTTCATTAAGTACTCTGCAACGAGTCGTGCATTAGCTTCATGCTGCTTGAGTCTAAGAGGTAGAGTTTTCATTCCACGGATTACTAACCAGGAATCGAATGGTGAAAGAACAGCACCTGCGCCATTCTGATATAGTTCAAGATCAGCACAAAGGGACTCTCCTCTTGCTACAACAAGACCTGCTAGAACGTCATTGTGTCCTGCAAGATACTTCGTTGCGCTATGAACGACGATATCTGCTCCTATAACAAGAGGATTCTGTAAGAGAGGAGTAAATAGCGTATTGTCCACGATGAAATGCAAGTTATAATTATGAGCAACATGAGCGATTTCACTTATATCGGCCAGTTTCATTAACGGATTTGATGGATTTTCAACAAAAATAGCCTTTGTTGTTTTGGTAACAAGTGTTTGAATGTGATCAATATTCCCACTGTCGAAATAAGTGAATTTGATACCGAAATGATTTTCAGCGTGCGAGAATAGTCTAAACGTGCCACCGTATAAATCGTCAGACACGAGTATATGATCACCGGATTTAAAGAGGGAGAGGACAGCTTGAATGGCTGCCATCCCAGAGCTGAATGCAAAACCCTGATCTCCTTGTTCAAGCTCAGTTATAGCTGTTTCGAGAATTGAACGAGTCGGATTTTTCGTTCTTGAATAATCAAAGCCTGTTGACTGGCCGATCCCTTCATGACTATATGAAGTAGAAAAGTAAACGGGTGGATTTACAGCCCCTGTTTGTGGATCAGATCTGTTACCTAGTTGGACGAGTGACGTTTCATACTGTTTTTTTGACATCATCATTCTCCTTTTCAATAAGTAAAGGGCAATAAAAAAAAGCCCTCTATAAGAAGAAGACTTTGGCTGCTCTTCTTCTTATCGTTCAAGTTGAATTCAACTTGCTGGAATTAGCACCTTTCCTGAATAATCCGGTGGTTGCTGAAGCTTCATAGGGCCAGTCCCTCTGCTTCTCTTGATAAGAATAAAAATGATATGAAGTTGTTGTAATAATTCTTGTTCATTAATCTACATGATGTGAAAATGAATTGCAAGTTTTTTTGTAAATAATCTGAAATTTACTTTATTTCAATTCCTCAGTTCGCTCATTTGTTACACGCTTTTTCGGGAGCGGTATTTCTTTAATCGTTAAGTATAGAAGCGCGATTGCTACAAACCAGTATAGCAAGAATCCTAATGGTACTGTAGTTTTTAAAGTTGCCATGATAGCAAAAAATAGAGTTGGAATTGTAACCGCATAAACAGAGAGTACCCATAGTTGTTTATAAGAAACTTTACGTTTGGAGATACTTCTCAATAGTAAACCGATTGTGGCAAGAACCGTAATGCCAATAAACTTAAGGCCAGTTTGAAATAAATAGACCACAAAAATAAGTAATGGAATAAAAATTGGCAGCAGACTATCAAGGTTTTGAGAAAGTTCACTCACATCCTGTTTGGTAAGTGTCATCGTACTGAAATTACTATAATCAAACTCCTGATTTGTACCAGCATCATTTACTATAATTCGATCTTCTAAAAAGGCGATGGCTGATTTATATTCTATAACGTCATCAGGTTTAGTTTCTCCAGTCGCATCGAATATAAAAGTTTGCCCATCATTATTTCGTACGAGCGGTTCTGATTGATCAGATGTTAGCTTCCCATCTTCCAATGTAAATTCAGGTACATCTGTCATGTGCGTTTTAAGCTCATCATAGGCATTTGTAAACGAAACAGCCGTGATAATCCCGACAGGAACAGAAGTAAGTAGCATAAGCAGAAAGACATAAAGAATAGGCTTTCCAAGCTTTTGGAAACGAAAGCGAGCCATCATTTTTGGTGAATATAAACTGAAATAGAGTTGTTTAAAAATGTTCAAATCATAATCTCCTCTCCATCTGGAGGGTCTACCCTCCAAAACCAGTTTAGCTTAAATTGACGGATGGGAACAATAAGGTTGTTGAAACTTTTCTGAAACAATTTTGATATATCAATAATATATTTACAAATCTATATTAACTCTTTACAAAGGGGGTATCGATGTAGATAATAGACAAGGGACTTTGTTGAGTATTGTCGAAAAAATAAATCTAGGTGCAAGGGGTTGAAATGATGGAACTCAACGTTCAGGAGATGATCTTTCAGTTTGTGGGAGGTCTAGGTATATTCCTGTTTGGACTTAAGTATATGGGAGATGGCCTTCAACGATCAGCTGGCGATCGCTTAAGAGACATTCTTGATCGGTTTACAACAAATCCGTTTATGGGTGTTCTCGCTGGTATTATTGTAACGATTCTGATTCAAAGTAGTTCAGGAACAACAGTTTTAACCGTTGGACTTGTTAACGCAGGGTTCATGACGTTAAAACAAGCTATTGGTGTGGTAATGGGAGCGAATATCGGAACGACCGTTACCGCTTTTATAATAGGTTTTCCTATTAAAGACTACGCACTTCCGATTATTGCTGTAGGTTCTTTATTGATTTTCTTCTTTAAGAAGAAGAAAATTAATTACGTAGGCCAAATCGTATTTGGTTTCGGAGCATTATTCTTTGGGCTTGAACTTATGAGTTCGGGTATGAAACCACTACGCAGTCTGGAAGCGTTCCAGGAGCTTACTGTAAGTATGAGCTCAAACCCAATATTGGGTGTTGTTATTGGTACTGTATTTACTGTAATTGTTCAAAGTTCAAGCGCAACAATTGGTGTGCTACAAGGGCTTTACTCTCAAAACGCCCTCGACCTTCAGGCTGCATTGCCAGTTCTGTTCGGTGACAATATCGGGACAACAATTACGGCAGTGCTAGCATCTATTGGCGCATCTGTAGCAGCAAGACGTACCGCTCTTACTCACGTTATTTTTAACTTAATTGGTACAGCGATCTTCTTAATTTTCTTATTCGCTTACACACCGTTTATCGAGTACCTTAGGGATTCGTTAAATTTAAACCCAGAGATGACGATTGCTTTCGGACACGGAATTTTTAATATCACAAATACAGTAATTCAGTTTCCATTTATAGCTGGACTTGCAATTCTTGTGACCAAGATCATTCCTGGTGAAGATTCAGAAATTGAATACAAACCTAAGCACCTTGATCCAGTATTTATTGAGCGTTCTCCTTCAGTAGCACTTGGACAGGCTAAAGAAGAAGTAATTCGTATGAGTGAATTTGCGTATAAAGGCGTTAAAGAAGCGTCTAACTATTTAACTTCTAGAAGTCAGAAGAGTGCTGAGAAAACAGTTCAATATGAAGAAGCAATCAACAACCTGGATAATAAGATTACAGACTACCTTATTCAGTTGTCTGCTACATCTCTTTCTGGGGATGAATCGACTAGACATGGCATGTTGATGGACTCTGTTCGTGATATTGAGCGAATTGGTGATCACATGGAAAACATTGTAGAACTCGTTGATTATCAAATTAGTAACAAAGTCAAAATGACTGAATTAGCAATGAACGACTTAGATACTATGTTTAACCTTACACTTTCGGCTCTTCAAGAAGCCTTTGATTCACTTGATAAGTGGGATGTCGAAAAGGCACAGGAAGTCGTTAAACTCGAAGATAAAATTGACAAAATGGAAAGAACCCTACGCAAACAACATATTCTTCGATTAAATGAAGGCGAATGTACTGGAAGCGCAGGAATCGTATTTGTCGACATCATCAGTAACTTAGAACGAATTGGTGATCACGCTGTTAATATTGCGGAAGCTGTTATTGGCGAAGAATAAAGATTCGTAGATGGAAGTAGGGAATTCCCTACTTCCATTTTTTTATGGTCTTTAGCTGATTTTTATAGAAGGTAAAAAAACTGTGTGTATATAATAGAAGGAAGAGGGGGTGAAAATATGGAAATTTTATTTTGGTCAGTAATTAGTGTTGCTTTTGTAGTAGCTTTCGTGGGATTAATTTATCCCATTATACCTGCTGTGCTATTTGTATATATAGGGTTTGTTTTGTACGGTGTGTTTTTTGAATTTGTCCCTATGACGATTGATTTCTGGATTATTCAGATTCTGCTTACTGTTTTATTGTTCGTAGCAGATTATGCAAGTAACTTATTCGGAGTAAAGAAATACGGAGGTTCAAAAGCAGCAATATGGGGAAGTACAATTGGGTTATTAATTGGACCCTTTATCATTCCGTTTGTTGGAATCCTACTGGGACCATTTATAGGAGCTGTAGGAGCAGAATTAGTTATTCACCGTAAGCCGTTTAAAGAATCTGTTCAAGTTGGAGTAGGATCACTTCTTGGATTTCTAGGAGGAGCATTAATGAAAGGTGTGCTTCAAGCAATCATGGTGATTGTCTTCTTGATATATGTAATATAACTTGGAGTTCTTGATGAGTAAAAGAAAGAATGGTATAGTGTTTTCAGAATTAATTTTGGGTGAGCGAAATAAATTTCAAATAAGTTATTGACGCTTTAATTCCTGGTATGGTATATTAGTTCTTGTCGTTAAGAAATATTCCACAGTAGCTCAGTGGTAGAGCTATCGGCTGTTAACCGATCGGTCGTAGGTTCGAATCCTACCTGTGGAGCCATATGGCGGTGTAGCTCAGCTGGCTAGAGCGTACGGTTCATACCCGTGAGGTCGGGGGTTCGATCCCCTCCGCCGCTACCATTTATTTTCATACGACACACAGTGGCGGTTGTGGCGAAGTGGTTAACGCACCGGATTGTGATTCCGGCATTCGTGGGTTCAATTCCCATCAGCCGCCCCACTTTATTACATAAGGACCCTTAGCTCAGCTGGTTAGAGCTGACGGCTCATAACCGTCCGGTCGCAGGTTCGAGTCCTGCAGGGTCCACCAAATGAATATCGGAGGAATACCCAAGTCTGGCTGAAGGGATCGGTCTTGAAAACCGACAGGGGCTTAATCGCCCGCGGGGGTTCGAATCCCTCTTCCTCCTCCATTTTTAACTTTCAAAGTTAAAAACAGTACACTGTATAATGAAACAGGCACAGCATATATTTATTCATATCGTCGCGGGGTGGAGCAACGAGCGTTACATCATTGAAACAGCAACGAGTTGTTTCGACGGATACGCATCGGAGCATAACCTTGTAGAGGAAGAAACAGTGCGCTGCATAATGAAGCAGGCACAGCATATATTTATTCATATCGTCGCGGGGTGGAGCAGTTCGGTAGCTCGTTGGGCTCATAACCCAAAGGTCGCAGGTTCAAATCCTGCCCCCGCAACCAATAACCAAATTTTCACTACGTGGAATAAGTTTCTACGTTTAAATTTAATTCGGAGTCCCTTTAGGGGCAACCTAAACTCATATCTATGTGCTATTTCCCTCAAACGTAAATGTACAATATATAAATACTGATTTTATTGTGTAGAGATTAACTTATTGTTTTTAAAGTATAAGTACATACAGCAATTACACGTTATACATTCCTCGGCTCTGTAGCTCAGTCGGTAGAGCAGTGGACTGAAAATCCACGTGTCGGCGGTTCGATTCCGTCCGGAGCCACCACTTAATAAAGATCCCACTCGTCAGTTATGGCGAGTTTTTTTGTTGCAATTTTATAATGGAATGTTTAATTTTAAATTTAGCGGGGAAAATCTATATGTGTTATGGAGATTCAAATGTTTATTATTTGAAAACGCATGACAAATCTGCTACTGTAAACTTGTGACGTTATCATGTCCATGTGACGGGCTTCCCGTCGTGACAGCAAGTTACATATTATTTTAAGGAGGAGATTCACAATGGCTAAATTTGAACTACCAGAACTACCTTACGATTACAACGCACTAGAACCACATATTGACGAAGAAACAATGAAGATCCACCACGACAAGCATCATAACGCATATGTAACAAAATTGAATGGTGCACTAGAGGGTCACGAAGACCACGCATCTAAGAGCCTTGAAGATCTTCTTGGTAACCTTGATGCTCTACCTGAAGGCATCCGTACTGCTGTTCGAAACAATGGCGGTGGTCATGCTAACCACTCACTTTTCTGGCAACTTCTAAGCCCTAATGGCGGCGGAGAGCCATCTGGTGACCTAAGTGAAGCAATCAAAAAGAAATTCGGTAGCTTTGAAAGCTTTAAAGAAGATTTCGCTAACGCTGCTGCAGGACGTTTCGGCTCAGGCTGGGCATGGCTTGTAGTTAAAGGCGGAGAACTTGAAGTAACAAGCACACCTAACCAGGATACACCTGTAATGGAAGGTGTTACTCCTATTCTAGGTCTTGATGTTTGGGAGCATGCTTATTATCTTAAGTATCAAAACAAGCGTCCTGATTACATCAGCGCATTCTGGAATGTTGTAAACTGGGATGAAGTTGCTAAGCGTTACGAAGCAGCTAAATAATAAAAGCTATTTGGTTAACCCCGACAACTCTGTTGTCGGGGTTTTTAGTATTCAATACGAACGGAGATCGAACCAAAAATATCCATTGCCTTTTCAATGACGAGATCTGTAATAGTTGAACCGTCTTCAAAGTCGTAATTACTAAATATAAGAATTTGTCTTTCCGACATGGTAATAGTAAGTTCATCCATTCCTTTATTGATGATTATTGTATAGTGATTTTTATGAAATCCATAAGGGCGGTTAAGTTGATTAAGTGCTTCTTCCAACCTTATAAGAAATTGATTTCTAACTTCAGGAATGATTGATTTGTGTTGATGTATAAAGCAGAACATATCATATCCCCTTTCAAAAACAGTTTATCCTTTTTGAAACATCCGCATAACGAGCCGGAATTAATACAAAATAAGGGTGGATGAAAAAAGGGGAGTTTGTTATGAAAGTCATTAAACACATGATTGGTGATATAGAAGTAACAAAAGACTTGTTATTATTGCTTACAATCGGTGGATTATATGCATTGAGCATCGCGCTCTCAAATACGTTTGTAAATGTATACCTGTGGAAACAGTCCGGTGAATTTACCGATATTGGTATTTATAATCTTGCAGTTGTCATAAGTCAGCCCTTGACCTTTATATTGGCTGGTAGGTGGGCAAAAAAAATGGACAGGGTAATTGTATTAAGGATAGGCGTAATATTTCTTGCGCTTTTCTATATTACGGTACTAGCTCTCGGTCAGAATGCAAGTCACTTACTCATCTTACTAGGTGCATTACTTGGCATTGGTTTTGGATTTTATTGGCTAGCTTTTAATGTGTTAACATTTGAGATTACAGAGCCAGAGACAAGAGATTTTTTTAACGGGTTTCTAGGACTACTTACATCCTTTGCAGGGATGATTGGACCGATTTTCGCAGGATTTGTTATTTCAAGTCTTGAAGCATTTACAGGTTATAAAGTGATTTTCGGAGTTTCACTTGCTTTGTTTTTTGCAGCAGTAATCTTAAGTTTCTTCTTGGAAAGACGTTCTGCAAAAGGCACATTTTCATTCAGACGGGTCTTTCAAGAAAGGAAAGCGAATTCAGATTGGTTAAACATATTGCATGCTCACTTCTTTCAGGGAATTAGAGAAGGAACATTTATTTTCATTATTGTCGTGCTTGTCTTTATCACAACTGAAAGTGAACTCGCTATCGGAACGTTCGGACTTGTAAATTCAGCAGTTGCCTTTCTTGCGTATTACTTGGCAACACGATTGATTAAACCACGCTTTAGAAAAAAAGCAATATTATATGGGGGAATCATACTTTATGCCTCTGTTTTTCTTCTCGTATCTGATTTAACTTTTGGGAAGCTGCTGGTGTATGGAATATGTATTTCTCTTGCTTATCCTTTACTTCTTGTGCCATATATTTCGTTAACGTACGATGTTATTGGGAAAGCTTGGAATGCAGCTGAAATGCGAATTGAATATATTGTCGTTCGAGAGGTATATCTCAACTTGGGAAGAATTGTTTCCATTATCCTTTTTCTAATTGCTGTGTCTTTATTTAACGATGCGGAAAGCATCCCCATTTTATTGTTGATTGTAGGTGCAGGGCACTCGTTCATTTATGTGTTTATTAGAAAGCTCAAAAGCAAACCAGTTTCAAAAACAGAATCGCCGCCTGAAGTGTTACAATAGCTCCTTAGTCCCTTTACTTTTGGAACACCAGTAAGTATAGTTAGGAGAAGAGATTACAGAAGGACACCTGTCTGGAACAGGTGTCTATATGTGTTGGAGGGGAGTTTATCTTGAAACATAATAAAAAGAAAAGCCATGTTCCATTCCGGCTTAATATATTGTTTCTATCCGTTTTTCTATTGTTCTCAACGTTGATTTTGCGATTAGGAGTTATCCAAATCGTGAATGGTGAAGAATACCAGCGTGTGTCTGAACAAACAGAAAATGTTACTGCAGAATCGACTGCACCACGGGGTAAAATGTATGATCGATATGGACGGGTACTTGTTGATAATAATCCAGAATTCGCGCTTACATATATTCGTACGCAAAATACTAAACAAGCTGAACGATTAGAGTTAGCAAAGAAATTAGCTGACTATATTGAAAAAGATACAGACGATGTGATTGATCGAGACTTGAAAGATTATTGGATCATTGTCAATCCTGAAGAGGCAAAAGCAAAATTAACAGAAAAAGAATGGGAAGAAATGGAGTCTAGTGATGCTTATCAGCTTCAAATCGAGCGCATTACAGATGAAGATCTAAACACCATTAAAGAAAATCCAGCTGAATTGGAAGTAGCAGCGATTAAAAGAGCGATGGATAGTGGATATGCACTTTCTTCCCAAACCATCAAAGTTGGTTTAACTAAGGATGAAATTGCAAAGGTTAGTGAAAATCTTGGAGAGCTCCCAGGCGTGGAAATTCAGGCTGATGCGACACGAGAGTATCCGTATGGAGACACCCTTCAAACAATCTTTGGTAATGTTGGGCCTATTCCACGGGATGAACTGAGTTACTATGGATTAAGAAACTATGAACGAAACGACCAAGTTGGCATTAGCTATCTTGAGAAAGAATATGAAGAATATTTAAAAGGACAAAAAGAAAAGCTTACTTACGTTACTGATAAATCTGGAGAACCAATCGGTGAGCCAGAAGTGATTGAAGGTAAGAGAGGAAATGACCTTGTTCTGTCGCTGAATATTGAATTGCAACAGGAAGTAGAAAAGATTCTTGATGAAGAGTTGCGTGATGCCAGACAGTATGGAGCTACTCGTGGTTATGTAGTCATGATGAATCCAAAAACTGGCGAAATCCTTTCCCTTGCAGGTAAGGAATATAGCAACGGTAAATTAAAGGACCGCACTTTTGGAGTCATTGGTGACGCATATGCAATGGGGTCGACTGTTAAGGGTGCTACCGTATTAACGGGTTATCAGTATGATGTAATTAACCCAGGGAGGATGCTTGTTGATGAACCATTGTATTTCCCTGGAGGATTAAGGAAGGCGTCCTATACTCCTAAGCCAATGGGATCTATCTCAGATCTTGTGGCTTTACAAAGATCTTCAAACGTTTATATGTTTAGAATTGCAATGATGATGGCTGATTATGATTACGTTCCAAGACAAAGAAATTCATACAATGTCTCAGCTTATGGTCAGATGAAAGAGTCATTTTCTCAGTTTGGACTTGGTGTTAAAACAGGAATTGACTTGCCAGGTGAAGGAACGGGCTTAGGTGGAAATGTGCAAGAGGTAGGTAATATTCTTGACTTTGCGATTGGCCAGTTCGATACGTACACACCAATGCAAATGGCTCAATACATTTCTACAATTGCAAACGGAGGATACAGAGTGGAACCGCACCTCCTAAATGAAGTTCATGAACCATCAGCAGATGAAGGATTGTCGAATACTATTCTTTACCAAAAAACGCCAAAAATTATGAACAAAATCAAAATGAGTGATAGTGAAGTGGCTCATGTTCAAAAAGGCATGTGGATGGTCATGAATACACGCGATGGAACAGCAGGAACGAAATACCCTTATTTCCAAAGCAATAAATACGTTGCAGCTGGTAAAACAGGTACTGCGCAAATTGGAAAAGATGAAGGATACAACCTTACCCTTGTAGGTTATGCCCCTTATGGTGATAACCCTGAAGTAGCTTTCTCAGTCGTCGTTCCAGATGTAAACGACTCAGATTCTGGTAAAGTAAATAAAAAAATCGGAGGACGTATTCTTGACGCATACTTCGATTTAAAAGATGAAGCCAAAAAGCCAAAACCTTCTGAAGAAGAAGGTTCAGAAGAAGATACGAATTAAGAAAACCGCTGAAAAGCGGTTTTTTTATTTGTTAAGGGACACATTAAAAAAAGATGCATCTCAAATATTAAAGAATTCAGATGTGCTGAATGTGTATAAAATCACTTAAATCCCCAAAAAAATACAAATTTAAACGTTTTCCCACATACATTTACAATATCTTTACATTCGGTTTATATGTCATTAATATCTGAGCTGTATTCTTAGACTTGTGATCGGGAGATGGGTAACGGCATCTCGCGAACAAAGTACAAACATCCATTTAGGGGGAAATTACATGAAGTTCAAAGGCATTATGCTTATGCTAGTTATGTCAATGATTTTAGTTTTCGCATCAGCTTGCGGAAACGGTGGTAATTCTAGCAACGGCGAAGGTTCTTCTGATCAAGTTTCTGGAAATGTGTTAATGGACGGATCTTCTACAGTATTTCCGATCATGGAAGCTATTGCGGAAGAATACGCTGCTGAACAACCTGACGTAAAAGTAAGTGTTGGTGTATCTGGTTCTGGCGGTGGATTTGAGAAATTCGCAGCTGGTGAAACAGACATCACTAATGCTTCACGTCCTATTAAAGAAGAAGAAGTAAAAGCACTTGAAGAAGCTGGTATTGACTTTACTGAATTTGAAGTCGCTAAAGATGGACTTTCTATCGTCGTAAATAAAAAAAATGACTGGGTAAATCAGCTTACAGTTGAAGAACTTCAAAAGATTTGGACAGGCGAAGCTACTATGTGGAGCGATATTAACTCTGAATGGCCTAAAGAAAAGATTCAACTATTTAGCCCAGGTACTGACTCAGGAACGTATGACTACTTCAATGAAGTTGTACTAGATGAGCAGCAAATGAATAAAGAAGCAACGCTTTCTGAAGATGATAACGTACTTGTAAATGGTGTAACTGGTTCTAAGAATGGAATGGCATTCTTTGGTTATGCTTACTACCTTGAAAATAAAGAAAACTTAAATGTAGTACCAATTGTAAACGGTGATGGAAAAGCAGTTAAGCCTAATGCTGAGACAATTCAAGATGGAACATACGAGCCACTATCTCGTCCACTTTACACTTATATAAAGCATTCTGCTGTTAAAGATAACCCGGCTGTTTATGATTTCTCTAAATATGCACTAGAAAACGCTGGTGCAATGGCTGATGCTGTTGGTTATGTAGCACTTCCTGAAGAGAAGTACACAGAAGCAACGGATAAGCTTAACGAAATCGCTGGTAAGTAATATTAAATGGAAACAGATTGGTGAGGAGGTGAAGCTCCTCACTTTATCCTGTTTTGCTCTTTTGTGAGGGGGAGTAATATATGCAAGGGTCAGTTCGTCAAATGATAAAAGATAAAAAAGAGAAGCAACAGTCTCGTTCAAAGATTGTAGAAAAACTCGTTCCAGGGTTTTTACTTCTTTGTGCGATCATTTCTGTTTTAACAACACTTGGGATTGTATTTACACTGATTGTTGAAACGATCACATTCTTTAACCACGTTTCAATTATTGAATACTTTACAAGCAAAGACTGGTATCCGTTTTTTGAAAGTGATCCGGACTATGGAATTTGGCCATTGATTTCTGGAACGCTTTTAATTACAGGTATCGCTATGTTAGTAGCAGTTCCATTTGGACTTGGAGCAGCCATTTATTTGAGTGAATATGCAACTGATAGAGTAAGACGAATCATTAAACCGATTCTAGAAGTTTTAGCAGGTATTCCTACTATTGTGTATGGTTTCTTTGCTTTAACCTTTGTCACTCCTGTATTGCAGAATGTTATTCCAAGCCTCCCAGTGTTTAATGCACTGAGTCCAGGTATCGTTATTGGTATCATGATTATCCCTATGATTGCTTCTCTTTCAGAGGATGCGATGAGTTCTGTACCAAATGCGATTCGTGAAGGGGCGCTTGGTCTAGGTGCTACTCGATTTGAGGTTGCTGTTAAAGTAGTTCTTCCAGCAGCGCTATCAGGAATTGTCGCTTCGGTTGTACTTGCTATATCTCGTGCAATTGGTGAGACGATGATCGTAACAGTAGCAGGTGGGGCAACACCGAAACTTACGTTTGATGTAACAGAGTCTATCCAAACAATGACATCTTACATTGTACAAGTAAGTCTTGGTGATGCAGGGTACGGAACAACAATCTACTACAGTATTTATGCCGTTGGTATGACACTGTTCTTATTTACTCTCATTATGAACCTTGTTGCCCAATATATTTCTCGTAGATTCAGGGAGGAATACTAATGCAATTAGTTGATCAGACAAAAGTTAAAAGTAGAATGCAAACCAGGCTTAAACAAAATAAGATTCTTAAAGGGGTTTTCTTTGGAACAACCATTTTTGCACTCGTTGTTCTAGTCATCTTGCTATATCGGATATTGACTCAAGGAATTGGTTATCTAGACTTACAGTTCTTCCAAAATTTCGCTTCAAGGTTCCCAGAAAAAGCAGGGATTAAAGCAGCGTTTTTCGGATCTTTATGGTTAATGGCCGTTATTGCTCCAGTATCATTAATACTTGGGGTAGGAACAGCGATTTACCTAGAGGAATACGCAAAGAAGAACCGATTTACGACATTTATTCAAATTAATATATCTAACCTCGCAGGGGTTCCATCTATTGTATTTGGTTTATTAGGACTAACTGTATTTGTAAGAATGCTTGAGATGGGCAGGAGTGTTCTTGCAGGTGGGTTAACGATGAGTTTGTTGATCTTGCCAATCATTGTAGTAGCAGCTCAAGAGGCAGTTCGTTCTGTACCGAAAGAATTACGTGAAGCATCTTATGCAATGGGTGCAACAAAGTGGCAAACGATTAGAAGAGTTGTCTTACCTGCTTCAATTCCTGGGATATTGACTGGAGGAATTCTAGCATTATCACGAGCGATAGGTGAAACTGCTCCACTTCTTATGATTGGTGCACTTACGTTTGTTGCATATCTACCAGAGAATTTATTATCTGGATTTACTGTTATGCCAATTCAAATATTTAACTGGACAAGTCGTCCACAAACCGAATTCCATGATGTTGCTGCTGCAGGTATTATTGTGTTATTAGCAATGCTTCTTATCATGAACTCAATTGCGGTCTTGATTCGGAATAAATTTTCAAAACGATTATAAGAGAATAGATGCTCTCATCATCAAGTAAAGGGGATTTTGATCATGAAGACAATTATGGATGAAAAGAAGGTTGTAAAAGCTCCTCGTCCGGAAGAAAAGAAAAAAGAAGGCAATACGGTCTATAGTATCGAGAATTTTAACCTGTGGTACGGGAAGGATCAGGCGCTTAAGGATATCAAATTTAACATTCCTGAGAAGCAAGTTACAGCGATCATCGGTCCTTCAGGTTGCGGTAAGTCTACGTTTATTAAAGCACTTAACCGTATGGTTGAAATGGTGCCGATTGTGAAAATGTCTGGTGACATTAACTATCGCGGGAAAAATATCTTTGATAATAAGTACAAAGTAGAAGACCTCCGTACTAAGGTTGGAATGGTTTTCCAGAAACCAAATCCATTCCCTAAATCAATTTATGAAAATGTTGTTTACGGTCCAAAGATTCATGGCATTAAAAACAAGAAGGTCCTTGATGAAATTGTAGAGAAAAGCCTAAAAGGTGCTGCACTTTGGGAAGAAGTTAAAGATCGTTTAAACGAGAATGCATATGGACTCTCAGGTGGTCAGCAACAACGTCTGTGTATTGCACGCTGTCTTGCGATCGAACCAGATGTTATTCTCATGGACGAACCAACTTCTGCGCTTGACCCAATTTCAACACTGAAAGTAGAAGAGCTTGTACAGGAACTGAAAAAGGAATTTAGTATTATCATTGTGACGCACAACATGCAGCAGGCTGCTCGTATCTCTGATAAAACTGCATTTTTCCTAAATGGAGAGGTAGTTGAGTACTCTGATACAAATCAGTTGTTCTCAAACCCTACTGACAAGCGTACGGAAGACTACATCACAGGTCGTTTCGGTTAATATTACTCGGGGGTGAGCATACATGGCAGTTAGAGAGAATTTTCAGGAACAATTAGATGAAATTAAATCACAGCTACTAGAACTAGGTTCTTTAGCGCAAATTGCTGTTGATGAAGCGATCACAGCACTTAAAGATCAAAATGTTGATAAGGCACTAGAGATCATTGATAACGATTATAAAATCAATCGACTTGAAGAAGAAATCAATGAAAGAGCGATCTGGCTTATTGCAAAGGAGCAACCTCTTGCCACTGACCTTAGACGATTAATTTCAGCATTGAAAATTACGACTGATGTCGAGCGCGTTGGAGATCTTGCAGTTAATATTGCGAAGTCGATCATCCGTATTGGTGATAAACCTTTCGTTAAACCAATTGAAGAGATTCCAGCCCTCGCTCAAAAAACGAATAATATGCTTAGAGAAGTACTTGCTTCATTCTACGATGAAGATGTTAACCAGGCGATGGCTGTTGCAGACGCAGATGATGAAATTGATAACATGTATGGTCGCCTTGTTAAAGAATTGCTTGAACTGATGACAAAGCATCCTGAAAGTGTTAGCCAAATTCAGCAGCTTTCCTTTATTTGTCGTTATATCGAGCGGATTGGTGATCACTGTACGAATATTTCAGAAAGTGTCATTTATGTTGTTAAGGGCAAACGTTATGACCTTAATGCTTAAGAAAGAAGTTAGCCACATTCCATTTGGAATGTGGTTTTTCTATTGGTTGAACTTAATTTGAGACCGACAGTAATGACCTGTCTTTTTCTGCAATACACTAATGTAGGAGATGGACAAGGGGGCGTTTAGATGCCAAGACATTTAGTGATTGGGAACGGTCAACTACTTATTAATATGGATCAGTTTTTACAAATTCGTGATATTTACTATCCATATGTAGGACAGCAGAATCACGTACAGGGGCACGCAAACCGAATCGGGGTTTGGGTAGATGGAAAATTCTCATGGCTTCACTCATCTGAATGGGAAATTAATCCTGACTATGATCAGGATACGCTCGTGACGTATAGCACGGCTTATCATCCTCACCTTGGAATTAAACTTGTTTTTGAAGAGGGCGTACACCAGAGAGAAATGTTAATGATTCGTAAAATAACGATTCATAATTTGGAGGATCGGAGCCGTGACGTAAGACTTTTTTTTCATCAAGATTTGAATATCTATGAAACTGAAGTTGGAGACACAGCGTATTACTGTCCTGATACGAAATCCGTTATCCATTATAAGCGGTATCGATATTTTCTATTTAATGGGGAACTCGACGGAACGGGAATCAAGCAATATACAACTGGTGTGAAACGATTTCAGGCAGCGGAAGGAACATGGCGTGATGCAGAGGATGGACATTTACACGTTAATCCAATTGCACAAGGGTCAGTTGATAGTACATTTTCTCTTGAAACAAAATTAGAAGCTAATAATAAGAAAACAGCGTATTACTGGATGACTGTAGGGAGAACAAAAGAGGAAGTTACCAACATTCATGAATACGTAAGTGAGATAGGAACACTTTTAACTGTTGAAAAGATCAGAATGTACTGGAATCGTTGGGTAAACAAGTCTGTTCTACCGGATTCAGACTTGGAACCTGAGCTCCTTTCGTTATATAAGCGCAGTTTGTTAATAGTGCGTACTCAAACGAATCAGAACGGGACAATTATAGCAGCCAATGACTCAGATATCTTACATTATAATCGGGATCATTATAGCTATATGTGGCCAAGAGATGGCGCTCTAATTGCTTCAGCCATGTCAAAGGCAGGTTACCACGGTATGGTTTCCAATTTCTATCGTTGTTGCGCAGAACTTCTCTCGAAGGAGGGATATTTGCATCATAAATACAATCCTGATGGATCTGTAGGATCAAGTTGGCACCCTTATATTGATCGTTCCCAACATTCACAGCTTCCCATCCAAGAAGATGAAACAGGTCTTGTGTTATGGGCATTCTGGGAGCATTACAAATCTACAGGGGATATCGAATTTGCCCAATCTCTATATAAATTTCTTGTAAGACCAGCAGCGAAGTTTTTACTTGAGTTTATGGATGAGAATCTGAATTTACCCCTACCATCCTATGATCTCTGGGAAGAACGCTTTGGAATCTTTAGTTTCACGTCTGCAGCTTGTTATGGTGGATTAATGGCGGCACATTCTTTTGCCAGGCTGTTTGGAGAAGACGACCGAGCAGACAGTTATTATGAGGGAGCGGAGCGTATCAAGACTGGGATTGAAACGCATCTTTACGATAGTGATTGTGCTTGCTTTATTAGAGGACTTTATACAAACAACGAAACAGGAGAAGTTACGAAGGATTATACAATAGAGAGCAGTGTTTTTGGACTGTTTGCTTTTGGTGTTCTGCCTGCTGATGATCCTCGAATTGTTCGAACAATGAAAGAGGTGGAAAAGCGATTGTCAGTCAAAACGAGTATAGGGGGAGTTGCTCGGTATGTAAGCGATTATTATTTTCAGCAATCCCAAAATGTCGACGAAGTTCCAGGGAATCCATGGGTGATTTGCACGCTCTGGATTGCTAAGTGGAAAATTGCTCGTGCACAAACGATTGAACAGTTGTGTGAAGCAAAGACGCATATCAATTGGGTATTTAAACAGGCGCTCTCAAGTGGTATACTACCAGAGCAGGTTCATCCATATACAGGTAAGCCGCTTTCTGTAGCACCACTTACCTGGTCACATGCAACCTATGTTGATGTGGTTAAGGATTATCTTGAGAAATATGAAGAGTTATCAACAAAAACAACTTGATTGAATAAGATTTGTTTGTTATCATAATGAAGTATGTTGTTAAATGAACAGTTTGATAGGATTTGGAGGGATATTCATGCGCGTACAAATTACATTGGCTTGCACTGAAACAGGCGATCGTAACTACATCACGACGAAGAACAAACGTACTAACCCTGATCGTCTTGAACTTAAAAAATACAGCCCAAGACTTAAAAAGCATACGTTACACCGCGAAACAAAGTAAGCAGTAGGATATCCTACTGCTTTTTTATTTGCTCAATATCCCTTAAACTAGAAGTAAAGATAAGTAGGAGGAATGATTGTGCAATCCAAACATGAGTGGCGTACGAATATGAAAGCGCGATTAAATGAAATCACAGCGCATGATAAAGAAACTCTAGATAAAGAAATAGTGGAACGACTGTTTACATATGAACCTTACCTAAAGGCAGAGACAATTGGACTAACAATTGCAATGAAAAGCGAAGTCGATACTAAGAAAATTATTGAATCTGCTTGGGCTGATGGGAAGAAGGTAGCTGTACCAAAGTGTAATCCGAAATCTAAGCAAATGACGTTTTATTACTTAACGGGTTGGGATCAACTTGAAACGGTATATTTCGGCTTAAAGGAACCTAAGCCTGAAGAGACATTCATTTGTCATAGTCATGAGATAGATCTCCTAGTTGTCCCTGGCCTTATTTTTGATCATAAAGGATATAGAATTGGATTTGGCGGAGGGTTTTATGATCGATTCTTGCAGAAGTATCCAAACGAAACAGTCTCTCTTGCTTATGAATTTCAATTAGTGGATTCGGTTCCAGTCGAATCTTTTGATTTACCTGTACAATCAATTATTACAAATGAACAAATTCTAAACGTCAAATGATACTCCTATACTTCTTGTTAAGTGGAATAACAGGTTTTATAGGATTTAAAGTTAATGCACTTACAAAAGGTGGAGCGATCGCTGCTACAATAGTTGGGACTGCGATCGCTTATGGTTTTGAATGGAGAGGACTTCTTCTTCTGGGAATTTTCTTTCTATCTTCGACTATATGGAGTAAATACAAAGCCAGGAAGAAAGAAGCGATAGGAGATATTGTAGAAAAAGGATCTGCAAGAGATCAATACCAGGTAATAGCGAATGGCGGTGCTGCCGCATTTGCGGGTATTATGATGGCGTTCTTTCCATCTAATTGGTGGCTGGTCTTTTTTCTATCGGTCCTTGCAGCTTCTAATTCCGATACCTGGGCTTCTGAGCTTGGCGTTCTTTCTAAACGACCACCATTTCACATTAAGAAAAGACAGTTTGTGCCTCCTGGAACATCTGGAGCAGTTAGCTTGTTTGGCTTAATCGCATCTTTTCTTGGAGCACTGTTGATTGGTAGTGTAGGTGCTCTAGTGTTTGATGTTTCGTTGGCAATTTTGTTATTCGTAACTCTGGGTGGGTTCATTGGGTGTCTCTTTGATACGCTAATTGGTGCGTCGTTACAAGAAGAGTTCCGTTGCCAAATATGCGGGATAAAGACTGAACGTCATGAACATTGTCAAACCGCTACACTCAGAATAAAAGGATTCTCAGGTTTAAATAACGATGTTGTTAATTTTATTTCCTCCATTATCGGTGGACTTTCGGGAGGTATCTGGTTTCTATGAAGATTAATGGTCTATTGCTTGCTGGTGGAGAATCGAGAAGGTTTGGTTCACCAAAAGCTTTTGCGACAATCAACGGGTTACCCTTTTATCGTATTGTTTTGAATCAACTTCTTCCGATTGTAAGTGAAACTGCTATCATAGCAAAGAAAGACTTAATGGATCGGTTTACTATTGATGAGGACGACAGAGTGACACTATTAACTGATAATGAGTCATTTGTAGGTATGGGTCCTCTTGCGGGCATTTATTCTGCTATGGAAAAAACTGAGGGCGATTATTATGTCACTGTTGCATGTGATATGCCCTTACTAACAGAAGGTCTATTATCCATGCTTATAAATGAAATGATGCTCCATCCGGATGCAGTAGCTATTGTACCTGTAAAGGATGGAAGGGTACAGCCACTTTGTGCAATCTATCATTCTTCTTGTGAGAATGTAATTAAAAATCATTTACAAGCTGGTAGAAAGCGAATGATTGATTTACTTAATGAAATTAAGGTGCACTATGTTTCTGTTAACGCATCTAATCAACGTCATTTTATGAATGTGAATACGATCGACGAATATGAGATCCTTCAAAAGGAGATAGACTAAATGGGAGACTTTAAACGTTACTCACGCCAGATGCTTTTTTCACCTATTGGAGAAGAAGGACAGTACCAATTTAGTCAATCAAGTGCTTTGATTGTAGGGATGGGAGCACTTGGAACAGCAATTGCTAATCATCTTGTCCGAGCAGGGTGTGGTTATGTAAGAATAGTTGATCGTGATTACGTAGAGCAAAGCAATTTGCAAAGGCAAATGCTCTTTGACGAAGAAGATGTAGCAGCCTCATTACCGAAAACTGTTGCAGCAAAGAAGAAACTTGAAAAAATGAACTCTTCCATTACGATTGATGCAGTAACAGCAGATGTAAATGCGAGCAACATCATCGAACTCCTCGATGGAATTGACTTTGTTATGGACGGGACCGATAACTTTTCGACTCGCTTTCTTTTAAATGACGCATGCTTTAAGAAGAAAATCCCATTTGTATATGGTGGTGCTGTAAGCTCAAGGGGAATGACAGCTCTGTTTGTACCTGAAGAAACGCCTTGTCTTCGTTGTTTTATACAGAGTGGAGAAGGTTCGTCAGGTGAAACGTGTGACACGATTGGTGTGATTTCACCTATTGTTGATATAATTGCATCTTATCAGGTAACAGAAATCATGAAATATGTATCCGGTGCTCATGATAAACTTCATCGCAGTTTACTTACGTTGGATATTTGGAATAACCATCGTTATGCTATGAAGTTCTCAACGCCAAAAGAAGGTTGCCCAACCTGTCAAAAGCATGAATTTCCAGCGTTAAAGATGGGAAATAGACAAGAAGTAACATCAATGTGTGGCAGAGAAACGATTCAAATTCACCTTGAATCTCAGTTTGATCTACAGGAATGGGCTACAAAACTCGATAAAACAACAACTATTAAGAAAACCCCCTTTCTTCTTAGGGCTCAGCTAGAAGAAGGTGAAAGACTTGTGCTTTTTCCTGATGGTCGAGTTCTCATTCAGGGGACAGAGGATAGTGGAAGAGCAAAAGCCTTATATGCAAGATATATAGGAATGTAGAAATGCATCAGCCTTATGGCTGATGCATTTTCTGTAAACGAATAGATCTTGACAGAGATACAGATCGGTTATAGAATAACAATGTTACTTAAACGCGCAAAAGCATAAAAGTATGAAAGTGATGATTTAGAGGAGTAACTTCTAAGAGAGCAGTAGCAGAGACCTGATGGATGGTGTGAATCAGGGCATCTAGAAGTGAATTTACGTCTAATGAACTTTGTCGGGTCCTCCCGCTATAGAGGATTTAAGGTGGACAGTTTACACTGTCAAAAAGGGTGGTACCGCGAATTCGTTCGTCCCTTCAATTAATGAAGGGCTTTTTTTAATGGAGTAGTAAAGAGAAAGCAACACTATAGATAGGACAACATAGATTGAGGGAGAGAAAGCAATTGAAGAAATTATCATTTTCTATGGCGCTAACTGTAATCGCGCTTCTGATGAGCTGGATGCTTTTTAGTATCATCGTATTAAAAGTAGAGCCACATATGCCATTGCTCGCTGGTATTGTAGGAATGGGTATACTTGGCTTATTACTCGGAATGAAGTGGGAAACAATTGAGAAAGGACTTCTTGAAAGTATAACGACTGGACTAAAACCAATATTAATTTTGTTTATTGTAGGTATGATGATTTCAGTTTGGATGCAAAGCGGGACGGTTCCAACATTATTATATGGTGGTCTTCAGTTTATTCAACCAGAGTGGTTTTTAATTAGCGCACTTATTGTGACGATTATCGTATCCAGTTTTACTGGCAGTTCCTTCACGACAATAGGTACGATCGGAATCGCGATGATGGGAATTGGATCAGCGATGGGAGTAAACCCTGCACTTGCTGCAGGAGCTGTTATATCTGGAGCATGTTTTGGGGACAAAATGTCTCCTCTTTCAGATACCACGAATTTTGCTCCAGCCGTAGCAAAAGTAGATCTGTTCACCCATATTCGTCATATGATGAGAACAACAATCCCAGCTATCATCGTGACGGTTATCTTCTTCTTCATGATGAGCAAGAACTTATCAACTTCGGTTAATCCCGAGGATATGCAGAATGCGATTAAGGTATTAAAGAGTGAATTTAACTTATCGATCTGGACGTTAATTCCTCCTTTAATTGTACTTGTACTTGCTGTGCGTCGGGTACCTGTACTGCTTACCTTATTTGCTGGACTCTTAGCTGGAATTGTTGTGGCCGTATTAACTCAAAGTGTGTACTCTGCCACAAGTATTCTTTCTACTATGCAAAATGGTTTTGTAAGTGAGACATCCAGTGACCTTGTTAATGGCATTATTAACAGAGGCGGGCTTCAATCTATGATGTGGAGCGTTTCCCTTATTGTTCTAGCTCTTGCATTAGGTGGCGTTCTTCAAGTCATGGGGATCATTCAATCGCTAATGAGTGGACTAACTAAACTTCTTAGTAGAAGAGGACATTTAATTTCTGCAACAGCCGGCTCTTCCATTGGTGTCAACCTGCTAACTGGGGAGCAGTATTTATCTATTCTCCTTCCAGGTCAAACGTTTGAACCTTTTTATGATAAAGCAGGTGTAGATCGTAAGTACTTATCTCGTACGCTTGAAGATGCTGGAACATTAGTGAATCCACTGATACCATGGGGAGTTTCAGGAGCGTTTTTTGCTGAAACTCTAGGAGTATCAGTACTGAGCTATCTTCCTTTTGCAATATTTCTATGGTTGTCACCTATATTTACAATCATTCTAGGATATTGGAATGATTTTAAGATGCGTAAAGCGTCACCTATAAAAAATGGATAAAAAAGAACCCTCCTGTAAACAGTAGAACTAAAGTACTTTTTCAGGAGGATTCTTATGAGAATATCGAAACTCATTGTGATATTATCTTTGCTCGTAGTGATCTATGAATACCGTTATCGGATTCTTAATGGGGTGCTGGGTATAGCCGTTATAAGACGCTTTGTTGTTGGAAACACCTTGAAGGTACCTGGGATAAGAAAAAAGCTTTTCACATCCTTTTTGTCTTGAACCTCTCCATCGTGGAGAGGTTTTTTACTTTTATTAAGCAGGTGGAAGGGTTAGAATAATATGGTAAACGAAAGGTCGATTGGTGTATGGAGGTGGTGTGATAAATGAAGTGGACACATATATATTTTGATTTAGATAATACGCTTTATGATCATGAACTAGCTTTTCAAAAAACCATCAAGCATTGTGCAAAGGAAATGCTTGATAGAAAAGGTTCTGAAATTTCACCAGCTCAGTGGTTTAATGTATTTAAAAGATATTGTGACCAATTCTGGGAGAATTACGAGAATGGAAAGTGGTCAAGGGGTACTTATCAAATTCAACGCTATTGCAAAGCGAACGAAGAATTTGATTTATCATGTTCAGAAGAAGAAGCTCTCGCATTCCAGAGAGAATATCAATTAAAGGTGGCGTCTTATGCAGAACTTTATTCAAAAGCTTCTCTTCTGTTATCTCGTCTTCAACTTAGAAACATTCACTTAGGTATCATTACAAATGGTCGAAAGCAAACTCAAATGGCAAAAATAGAAGCGCTTCGCATGTTACAGTGGTTTCCAAGAGAAAATATATTTATTTCAGAGGAAGTCGGTCTAGCTAAGCCGGAAATTGATTTCTTCAACTATGTGAGGAAAGAGGAGGGGCGTTACCTGTACATAGGTGATACATGGGAGCATGACATAGAGCCAGCTATAGAAGCTGGCTTCGATACCATTTATTTTAATTCACGAAATGAGCAAATTGAACAGTCCATTAAACACGTTCCTGAAGTTTCTACATACCAACATTTGTTGAATCTTCTACGTGTTTAAAAATAGAACTTTCTTTTTGGCTCTTTTCTATAGGCTCTTTTCTCTAAGATTGTTGCTTTTAAAAGTATTTTTTTATAAAAAATCAAACATGGCTGATTGGAGCGGAAGGTGCTCGACTCCTGCGGGACTAGCGGGACAGGTGAGACCCCACAGGCGCAATGTTTTTGTGCGCCGAGGAGGCTCACCGCCCGCACCAAGGAAAGCGAGCATCCTGGAGCGGAAATCCCTCACTCTTATAGCAACAATGTTTGCGAAAAGAGCCTTTCTATAAGATGGTTGTTTTGATAAGGTTTTTATATGAAAAATTACACATCAAAGTTGATTGGAGCTCTATCTATCTAAAATAGGCTCATTGAGATATTGAATGAGCTCAATATTTCTTCCGCTCTTACTTTGGAATAAAACCAGGAGGTATGGGGATTGCTTATGGAGTAAGATAATAGGAATCGTGCTGCCTATTGGTGATTCAGTTTGTCCTCCTGTTGTCTCAATTCCGAGAAAATAATTCTTATAAAGCCCCTCCCATATCCCCCCGATTACGTCTGTTGTCTGGTTCATAGATAAACCAGGTAGAGGTTTATCTTTATAAAGGTAAAGAGACGTTAAAGGGATGATGTAGTAGTCTTCGGGATGAATCTTATATTCTGTTATCATGGCTTTGAAAATCAATTGTGATTGTTGAATCATCGCATGGTCAAGGATATATTCCCATTCTTTTTCTTCCTCATTTGTTGCTTTTTTAAATGATTCAAGTGGGGTCATCGGTGAGTCGATCACATAGAGTTGATCATAACTCATTTCCTGTGCACTTCTAATGATGTCGTTAGGGTAATGAATTTCACCATAATGATAGCTGATTGCCTCATAATGACCGCTGTCTTCGCTAGTGAATTTCTCTTTTTGGAGAATCGTAGCCGTATTTTCTTTCCATGTGGAGATCGTATCAATTAAGCGACCTTCTTCATATAGAAAAGATAGATCCTGGCGAAGGTAGGCTACTTCACTAAGAGTAGATTCTGACTTCCAATTCAAGGTGTATTCATCTTCATCTTCCTGCGTTAGAATAGATAGAGAAGTATTTGCTGATATAAATGAGACGTCTGGATCGGGAGGGAAATACGTAAATGACTCTCGAACAGGATTATTATTTGTGTTAACAAGGATGAGAGCAAAAACTCCAATCATTCCTAACATTATCGTGTATTGTACTTTTTTGATCATCCCAAACCTCCAAATCATTAAGCTTGTCATCATATTTATGATGCTTAAAGCCAATTTATGAAGAGGGAATAACAATGAACGAGATTAAGCCTAAAGAGAGGATGAATGCAATGAATGACTATTTTCAAGCAGAAGAGCTTCTAAACACAACAAGGGATTTAGTGCGTATTCCAAGTCCGTCTGGCTTTACTGATGAAGTAATTAGTTGGGTAGAAGGTAGAATGCAGGAACTTAACGTCCCAACATACCGAAATAATAAGGGTGGACTTATTGCGACGATTGAAGGTGCTGATGCTTCTAAGCATCGCATGTTAACTGCACATGTGGATACCCTCGGTGCAATGGTTAAAGAAATTAAAAGTGACGGTCGTCTTCGCCTTTCTCTAATTGGAGGATTTCGCTTTAACGCTATTGAAGGAGAGTACTGTGAAATCGTTACTTCGACTGGGAAGCGTTATACAGGCACAATTCTTTTGCATCAGACATCTGTTCACGTGTACAAAAATAATGGCGATGTAAAACGTGATGAGCAGAATATGGAAGTTCGCCTGGATGAGCGTGTATTCTCGGTAGAAGATGTTGAAAAACTTGGTATTCGCGTTGGTGATTTCATTGCATTTGACCCACGAGTACAACTAACAGAGAGCGGATTCATTAAATCGCGACACCTTGATGACAAAGCAAGTGTTGCACTATTGCTCGCAAATATTAAAAAACTAAAAGAAGACAATATTACTCTTCCATATACTACGCATTTTTTGATCTCAAACAATGAAGAAATCGGTTACGGCGGAAATTCAAATATTCCGGAAGAAACAGTTGAATACATAGCGGTTGATATGGGAGCACTTGGTGACGGTCAATCTTCAGATGAATATACGGTGTCCATTTGTGCAAAAGATTCAAGCGGTCCCTATCATTATCGTTTGCGTAAGCATCTTGTTAGCCTGGCAGAAGAGTTTAATATCGCTTATAAGTTGGATATTTATCCTTACTATGGTTCAGATGCTTCTGCTGCGATTCGAGCAGGTGCAGACGTCCGCCATGCCTTAATTGGACCAGGAATTGATGCTTCACACGCATACGAACGCACGCATCAGGATTCAATGTTGCATACAGCTAATTTGATTTATAAATATCTTCAATCATCAATGATTGATTGAATTTCGGAAAGCCAGTCTCATTCATGAGGCTGGCTTTTTTGTGCCCAATTATTCAGCAGGTATGCAATGGTAAAGAATGGTGAATGATGGATATGAGGAGGGGGATCTATGTCTGATAAAAAAATAATTCATCCAGTTAGTCAGTCTTTTGAGAAGAATATAGATTTTCTACATAATGAGCTCGGCGTAGAAAAAAGCTTTGATGTTATTCAGCTTGATCTAGAGTATGCAGGAAGAAAAATGGCTATGTTTTTAATAGATGGATTTGTTAAAGATGATATTCTCCATTATTTGATGAAGCTTCTATCAAGACTTGAACCAGATCAGCTTGAACCAGATCCTCTTGAAAAGTTAATGAAAGTTCATATCCCGTATGTGGAAATTGACAGGCAGAAGGACCTTGATGTTGTTATGGACTTAGTGCTTGCAGGACCTACAGCACTAGTCGTAGAGGGTATGAGCGAAATTATTATGATTGATGCCAGAACGTATCCTGTTCGAGGTCCACAAGAACCAGATTTGGAACGAGTGACGAGAGGGGCACGGGATGGATTTGTTGAAACGATAATATTCAATACATCACTGACGAGAAGAAGAGTAAGAGATAAGACACTACGTATGGAATACATGCAGGTAGGCAGAAGATCAAAGACGGATATTTGTATCAGTTATATTGAAGATATAGCTGATCCGGAAATTGTGAAAAAAATTAAAGATTCCGTTAGTAAGATTGATACGGACGGCTTACCAATGGGTGAAAAAACGATTGAGGAGTTTATTTGTGGACGGCCACTAAATCCATATCCACTCGTTAGGTACACAGAAAGACCTGATACTGCAGCAATTCATCTTTATGAAGGGCATGTTTTGATTTATGTAGATGGTTCTCCTAGTGTATTAATAACGCCTACAACCTTCTGGCACCACCTTCAGCACGCTGAGGAATATAGACAAAAGCCTTTGGTTGGAGCATATATGAGACTAGTAAGATTTATTGCAGTGTGGATTGGTATCTTCATTCTGCCTCTCTGGTATTTGTTTGCTACAAATCCAAGGTTACTTGGTTCGAACATGCAGTTTATAGGAGTTGATGAGAGTGGCACTCTCCCACTATTTGTGCAGTTCCTTTTGATCGAATTAGGACTTGATATTCTGCGGATGGCTACGATACATACACCATCCGCATTAGCGACAGCGCTTGGTCTTGTTTCAGCTATTCTAATTGGTCAAGTTGCTGTAGAAGTTGGATTGTTTATAAATGAAGTTATTTTGTATCTTGCGCTTGCTGCAATGGGTACATTTGCAACTCCTTCTTATGAGTTAAGTCTTGCGAATCGACTATTTCGACTTGCTCTATTACTCCTAACGGCTGTCTTTGGAGTATCTGGATTTGTTGTTGGATTTACACTCTGGATGGTTCTTTTGGTCCGAACAAAGTCATTTCATATTCCTTATCTTTGGCCGTTTATCCCATTCTCTTATCGAGCCTTTAGAGACGTTATCTTCCGCTCTCCAATGCCAATTAAAAACAGAAGACCAACTGTGCTTCACCCGAAAGATCCAGATCGTTAAATCTAGAATGCATTCACTTCATAGAGGTGAATGCATTCTATTTGTGCTTAATCATTTTTTTTACAGTGAGGGATTGCTATAATAAGTGTGGTGAGGAAAATGAAAACAATATTTGATGTACAACAGCTTTTAAAGCGATTTGGTATGATTGTCTATACTGGGAATAGGTTAGGCGATCTTGAATTAATGGAAGAAGAGCTTCAAGAGATTTATGAGATGAAAATGGTTGAACAAGATGATTATCTTGTCGCTAAAATGATTCTTCGAAATGAAATCAGCAGGGAGAGAGACAAACCATGAATCAAACAATTGAAACCATGCTCGCTCATCGCTCGATTAGAGCTTTTAAAGATGAACAGCTGACTGATGAACAGGTCTTTACGCTTGTAAAAGCGGCTCAAGCTGCATCAACATCGAGCTACATCCAAGCGTATTCAATTATAGGCGTTAAGGATCAAGAGAAAAAGAAGAAGCTAGCCAAACTAGCCGGTGAACAAAGTTACGTTGAAAAAAATGGTCATTTCTTTATTTTCTGCGCTGATTATCATCGTCATCATGCCGCAGCTGAAATGCATGGGACATCCATTACAGAAACAACTCAAACAACTGAGAAGTTTATGGTTGGATTGATTGATGCTGCACTAGCAGCTCAAAATACTAGCGTTGCGGCCGAATCGATGGGTCTTGGTATTTGTTATATTGGAGGAATTCGGAATTCACTTGAAGAGGTTAGCGAACTATTAAACCTACCGAATTATGTTGTTCCATTATTTGGGCTTAGTGTTGGCTATCCTGATCAAGAGCCCGACGTAAAACCTCGTTTACCGCTTGATAATATTTATCATGTTGATGAATACGAGCAGGATAACGATGCGTTTAAAGATAGTTTAAGAGAATACGATCAAACGATTTCCGCTTATTACGAAGCTAGAACGGGTGGACAACGCAAAGCTGGATGGTCTTCACTTATGGCGAATAAATTAACCACTCCGGTTCGAACATATATGAAAAAGTTTCTCGAGAACAAAGGTTTTCCATTGAAGTAGTGATAATACTGTTAAAAAGGGTGGATGAAGATGAGAGATGAGAAGTGGTTAATTGGTGTTGATTTAGGTGGAACGACAATTAAACTTGCCTTCCTAAATTATTATGGTGAAATTCAACACAAATGGGAAATACCAACAGATAAATCGGAAGAAGGTCGTCATATTACGATGCATATTGCTCGCGCGATTGACGATAAAATAGAAGAGATCGGTGTTAAAAAAGATCATTTTGCTGGAATTGGAATGGGTGCACCTGGGTTTATTGAAATGGAAACAGGGTTTATCTACCACGCAGTTAATATAGGGTGGAGGGATTTTCCATTAAAAGATAAGTTGGAGCTAGAAACTGGGCTTCCTGTGATTATTGATAATGATGCAAATATAGCTGCACTCGGTGAAATGTGGCGCGGTGCAGGTGATTGTGCAAGAGATTTACTTTGCGTTACGCTAGGTACCGGTGTTGGTGGGGGAATTATCACCAATGGTACAATAATTCATGGTACGAATGGGATGGCTGGAGAGATTGGTCACATCACATCGATTCCTGAGGGAGGAACATCGTGTAACTGTGGTAAAACGGGTTGTCTTGAAACGGTAGCGTCTGCAACAGGAATTGTTCGCATTGCAATGGAGGATCTCCAATCTCATAAAGAAAGTAAGCTTTATGTTACATACCAGGACAATCATGAGTTAACTTCTCGCGATATTTTTGAAGCTTCAGAATCACAAGATGATTATGCGATCAATGTGGTGCAAAATGTGACATTCCACCTCGGTCTTGCCATAGCGAACCTAGCCAATTCATTAAATCCATCTAAAATAGTAATTGGTGGGGGAGTTTCTAAAGCAGGCGAAGCTTTGCTAACTCCATTAAGGGAACAATTTGAGAAATACGCGCTCCCACGAGTTAAAGAGGGTTCCGATTTCGCGATTGCTACTCTGGGTAATGATGCTGGCGTTATTGGCGGCGCGTGGCTCGTAAAAACAAAATTGATCAAATAGTCCCGACACACCTCTCAAACCCTATAATAGCAAGGTTTATGAAGCGGTCAATCGATTTTGACTGCTTCTTTTTTTGTGAAGTAGAGAAACAAATGAAACTTTTTACAGGGCTCGTTCGTTATATGTAATGGACAAGGAAGACAGAATCAGAATCTAGAAGTAAAGAAATAATAAAAATAAGGACAAAAGTTAGTTGATTAAATTTCTTAAACATACTACAATTGCGTTTATGTATGGTCGAAGAAACACATGGTAGCTTTTCCTTATAATCAACTAAGGGGGTACTAAGAAAATATGAAAAAGCTACAAAATAAGTATTCATTCTTTTTCATCGTAGCCTTTATGCTATGGTTAAAAACGTATCTAGTGTATGAATTCGCATTTAACATTGAACCAGAAAATAAAATGGAAGGGTTTATCCTATTCCTTAATCCGATTAGTTCTGTTTTGTTATTCCTCGGTTTTGCACTATTCGCCTCACCAAAATATCGCAACAGAGTCCTACTAGTTATCAATTTTATCGGATCGTTTATTCTATTTGCTAACGTAGTATACTATCGAGAATTTACAGATTTCATCACAATTCCATTGTTGTTCCAAACAAATAACATGGGCGAACTTGGTAACAGTATTGCAGAGCTTGTAAGCGGTTTTGATTTCTTATTGTTCTTTGATGTGGTTATTCTAGCTGTATACTTATTCGTTCGCAAAACAAAAGTGTATGCAGTGAAAAAGAAAGAAATTGCAATTGTATTTGCAAGTGCAATAGCACTCTTTGCAATTAACGTTGGACTTGCTGAAACAGAACGTCCGCAGCTTCTAACGCGTACATTTGATCGTGAAATGTTAATCAAGTACATTGGCACATACAATTACCATGTTTACGATGCTGTCCTTCAATCGAAAGCGAAAGCACAGCGAGCATTTGCTGACGGAAGTGAAATAGTTGATATTGAGAACTATGTGAAAGCCAACCATGTAGAGCCAAATCCTGAAATGTTTGGAAAAGCAGAAGGAAAGAACATCATTCTTGTTTCATTAGAGTCTACTCAGAGTTTTGTAGTGAATGAAGAAATTGATGGAGAAGAAATTACACCTTTCCTAAATGATTTAATTGATGAAAGTTATTATTTCCCTAACTTTTATCATCAAACAGCACAGGGGAAAACATCTGATTCAGAGTTTATTCTTGAGAACTCTCTTTATGGACTACCGAGTGGAGCTGTATTCTTCACGCATTCTGGAAATGAATACAACGCTTCTCCAGAAATCTATAGTGAACACGGCTATTATAACGCTGTATTCCATGCAAACAACAAAAGTTTCTGGAATCGTGATGTGATGTATGATTCACTTAAGTACGATAAGTTCTATGATATCAATGATTTTACAGTAACACCTGATAATTCAATTGGTTGGGGATTAAAAGACGAGTATTTCTTTGACCAATCAATTAAATACCTTGAAACGTTACCTGAACCATATTATGCAAAGTACATTACGCTAACAAATCATTTTCCTTTCTCACTCGAAGCAGAGGATGAATATATTCCTGAGTGGACATCAGAAGATGGAACTGTTAATCGATTCTTCACAACCGTTAGGTATCAGGATGAAGCAGTGAAGAAATTCTTTGAGCGCATGAAAGAAGAAGGTCTTTACGAGGATTCTATCTTTGTTATGTTTGGAGACCATTACGGGATTTCTCAGAACCATAATAAAGCAATGGGAGAGTTTCTAGGAAAAGAAATTACTCCGTTTGAAACAACAGAGCTTCAGAAAGTACCGTTGGTTATTCATATTCCTGGTCAAGAAGGAAAAGTAATGGAGCAAGTGAGCGGACAAATTGATCTAAAACCAACAATCATGCATCTACTTGGGATTGATACGAAAGATATGATTAAATTCGGTAATGATCTATTTGCAGAGGAACAGGATAATTTTACAATCCTTCGAGATGGAAGTTTTATTACCAAAGACAATTTGTATACCAATAACGTCTGCTACGATAAAGAAACAGGAGAGGAAACGGATAAAGCTGCCTGTGAACCATACATGGAAAAAGCGAAAACCGATCTAGCCTATTCTGACAAAATTGTTTACGGCGATTTACTCCGTTTCTTAGGAAAACATGATGATCAATCACCTAAGACAGAAGACAACTAATTTTACTTTACTAACCATACCTTTCTAAGGTATGGTTTTTCTTTTGTATCAACGCATATACCCAAATACAGGTCTCATATCATAGTATGAAGGCAATAATTGCGGGGGGATACAGAATGCAAATAAGAGTGAAAAGTGGGGACAGCCTTTGGAAATACAGTCGTGTATTTCAAATACCACTCAGGCTTATATTAGATAGCAATAACCTGGAGGACCCTAATCAGCTCATGATTGGTGAAATGATTCAAATTCCAGGATATGTGACGAAGGGCTATACAATTAAGAAGGGTGATACCCTGTGGAAGATTGCTGGTTGGTATCAGGCACCGCTTGACGGTGTACTTTTGCTTAATGATGCCAATCCGTTCGCATTAATGCCAGGTGAAAAAGTAAATATCCCTATTCGTGTTACATGGTCCCTCGTTAATCCAATCCAAAGTTATGACTATAATACCTTAGTTAAAGATATCCGTAAGCTACTTGCCGTGTATCCATTTATGAAACAAGGCGTGATAGGTGAATCGGTTATGGGAAAACCGCTGCCTGAATTAGTGTTAGGAAATGGAAAAAAGAAGGTACACATGAATGCTTCCTTTCATGCCAATGAATGGCTTACTTCAGCTCTGTTGATGAAATTCATAAATGATTATGCTCGCGAACTCACAAATAGCCAAATGTTAAGTGGCGTATCACTTCCACCGCTTTATGAGTCTACATCATTGTCACTTGTACCAATGGTCAATCCGGATGGGGTCAATATTGTCATTAATGGCTTACCTGAGGAAGAGCCTTATCGGACGCTGGTAGAAGATATCAATAATGGAAGTGATCAATTTAATCGATGGAAAGCAAACGTTCGAGGCGTAGATTTAAATAATCAATATCCTGCTAAATGGGAAGTAGAAGCACAGCGGAAGCCAACTAAACCATCTCCAAGAAATTACCCGGGAAAAGCCCCTCTAACTGAACCAGAAGCGATTGCCATGGCAGATTTGTCAAGACGAAAGAAGTTTGATCGTGCTCTCGCATTTCATTCCCAAGGTGAAGTCATTTATTGGGGATATGAGGGAATGGAACCACCTGAGTCAGAAAGACTTGTTACGGAATATTCGCGCCTAAGTGGATACACCGGCGTCCGCTATGTTGATAGTTATGCGGGTTATAAAGATTGGTTTATTAAAGAATTTCGAAAGCCAGGTTTTACAGTAGAGATTGGGAAAGGCGAAAGTCCTCTTCCCCTTTCACAATTTAGTAAAATATATCAGGATACGATTGGGATATTTCTTTCTTCTTTATACATGTAAGAGCATTGCTTGTATTTTAGGCTATTTTTTGTAATAATAAAACTAATTTCATAATGTTTAAGACTAGGGGTGCCTTCAAATTGGAGAGGCTGAGAAAAGGAAACCGTTATTTCCTTTACCCTTGAACCTGATCTGGTTTGTACCAGCGTAGGGAAGTCGGTAGCGGTTATTATACTACCCCATTCCATACGTGGAATGGGTTTTTTTAGTTATTGAAGTATTTTTCATGAATGAACTCACTATTTTATTATCTTCGAGGAGGGTACCTATGAAAGATTTTCAATTGTATGTTATTACAGGGGAAGAATTTCATCCCACACGTGATGTAGTAGAGGTGATGGAGGAAGCCATTCAAGGTGGAGCAGATTTAATTCAGTTACGTGATAAGACGAATTCCAAACGGATCGTACTAGACAAAGCAATGAGACTCAGAGAGTTAACAAGAAAATATAATATTCCTTTTATTGTGAATGACCATATTGATATTGCAATTGCAGTTGATGCAGATGGCATTCATCTTGGTCAGGATGACATGCCGCTAAACCTTGCAAGAGAAATTGTAGGTAAGGATAAAATAATTGGCCTTTCTACTCATCGCATTGAAGAAGCTCGAGAGGCTGAGCGAGGTGGAGCAGATTATATAGGGGCTGGGCCAATATTCTCTACTAAAAGTAAGAGCGATGTAGTCGATCCTGTCACAACATCTTATCTTAAAGAAGTTGTTTCAGAAATCAGCATACCATTTGTTGCAATAGGTGGAATTAAACTGCATAACGTAGATGAAGTCGTGAGTGCTGGAGCGAATCGCATCTGTGTAATTAGTGAAGTGGTTGGGAGTGTTGATGTTAAAGGAACGTGCGAACTGTTCGTCCAGAAGATTGAAAAAAGGGTGAATCAGTCATGAATCTTTTAATAAATGGAGAAACGTATCATCTTGATGTAACAACATTAAAAGAAGTTGTTACATATTTTGGGCTCCAAGAAGGATTAGTTGTGACAGAAATAGATGGGAAGATCATAGATCGATCTAAATGGCTGAATACAAAAGTCGAGGATGGTATGACAATTGAGCTAGTTCATTTTGTTGGGGGAGGGTGAAATACATGGAAGATAAGCTAACGATTGCTGGTATACAGTTATCATCACGTCTTTTTCTAGGAACAGGAAGGTATCCCAATCCATATGTTCAGAATCAAGCAATAGAAGCATCTGAAGCAGAAGTTCTTACTTTCGCAATTAGAAGGGTGAATTTAAGTGATTCTAGTGAAGATGCTATCCTTCAACATATTGAAGGCAAGTCATTTCGTTATTTACCTAATACCTCTGGTGCAACAACGGCAAAGGAAGCGATCCGGATTGCGCGCTTAGCAAAAGCATCTGGATTAAGTAATTGGATTAAAATTGAGATTAGTGATAATGAGAAAACGCTTATGCCAGATCCTATTGAAACCTTAAAGGCGACAGAGGTTCTTGCTCAAGAAGGGTTTATCGTTCTTCCGTATACGTCAGATGATCCAGGACTTTGCTACAGACTTCAGGAGGCTGGAGCGGCGGCAGTTATGCCAGGTGGTTCACCAATTGGTACAGGACTCGGAATATTAAATCCCTATAACATTGAAAGGATCACGGAACAGCTTAATGTTCCTGTTATCGTAGATGCAGGACTTGGAAGCGCCTCAGATGTGACGAAAGCGATGGAACTCGGGGCAGAAGGCGTTCTTCTTAACACTGCAATTGCAAAAGCAAGAAATCCAGTAAAGATGGCTGAAGCTGTTAAGCATGCCATTAATGCGGGAAGATTATCTTATTTAGCTGGCAGGATTCCAAAGAAAAAATATGCAACCGCAAGCAGTCCAATTCTTTAAAAAGGCAAGAGGGAGGCTTATATGGCAAGGATAACGATCGTAGGTGGAGGGGTTATTGGACTATCAATTGCATATGAGTGCCAGAAAAGAGGGCATGACATGACCATTGTTGAAGCAGAGGAATGTGGAGGACAGGCTTCAGGAGCCGCTGCAGGTATGCTCGCTCCTTATTCTGAGATTGAAGAAGATCCCGATGACTTTTTTAGACTGTGTCAGCGAAGTCTTCAGTTATTTCCTGCATGGCAGAATGAAATTAAACTGGCTGCACAGGTGGACTTTGAATATAACGAAAGTGGAAGTCTTTATTGTATTTTTCATGAAGCCGATCGTCTATCGCTTGAAACAAAGAAAGCCTGGCAGGAGAAATTCGGAGTTGAATCATATCTTCTGAGTGGCAACGATATCAGAGAAAAAGAACCGGAGTTATCTCAAGAAATTGTAGCTGGTCTATGGTGTCCAGAGGAATCACATATCTATGCACCTGATTACGTTTCAGCTCTACTTCAAGCTTGTCGAAATACAGGTGTTCGAGTAATTGAACATGCGGGAGAAGCGACGCTTGGAGACGATAACGTAGTCTTAGCTGAGCATTATGAAATAGAAGCTGATTATACAGTTATTGCAACTGGGGCCTGGACAATGAACTGGGAAGAGAAGCTTGGTTGTTCTTTGCCTGTATACCCAATCAGAGGGCAAATTTGTGCTTATGAAGGCCCTTCGCTTCAGCACATCATTTTTACAAGTCAGGGTTATCTTGTTGCAAAAGAAAACGGATCATTGGTGGCAGGTGCTTCTGAAGATATTGCGGGATTTAATACAGATATTACTGCACATGGAATTGGTCGTCTTGAGAAGTGGAGCAAGAAAATAGTTCCAAAGCTAATTAAGGAAACACCATTTCATACATGGGCCGGTTTGAGACCTGCAACACAAGACGGGTTCCCTCTTATTGGGAGGTTGCAGCATAATCCAAAGATTATTCTAGCAACAGGACACTATCGAAATGGTATTTTGCTTAGTCCTGTTACAGCAAAGATTATTGCAGATGAAATTGAAGGAAAAGCACAGGAATTAGCGATAGACGATTTTCGACCAGAACGTTTTCAGCTTACTTAATAGGGAGGGATGGAAATGAGAAAAACATTAACGATAGCGGGTTCAGATAGTGGGGGGGGCGCTGGGATTCAGGCGGATTTAAAGACATTTCAAGAGCGAGATGTATTTGGTACAAGTGTTATTACAGCTATAACAGCACAAAATACGCTTGGCGTCCACAAAGTATACCCTCAAACAGTAGAGGCAGTTCGTTCCCAACTTGATGCAGTGCTTTCAGATATAGGAACGGATTCAGTGAAAACAGGCATGCTTTTCTCAAAAGAAATAATTCTTACTGTGGCAGAGAAAATAAGAGAGTATCAAGTGCCTAATTTAGTAATTGATCCTGTTATGGTTGCAAAAGGTGGAGCATCTCTTCTTCGAAAAGAAGCCATTCTTGCTTTAAAGGAAGAGTTAATCCCACTGGGGAAAGTTATTACTCCTAACCTTCCGGAGGCATCTGAGCTACTAAATGGTCAGCCAATTACGTCGATTGGCGAAATGGAACAAGCAGCTAAAGCGTTACATCGAAGTGGAGCGGAAGCTGTTTTAATAAAAGGCGGTCATATGGAAGGCGCTACTTCTATTGATGTGCTGTATATCAATAATCGATTTCATCATTTCGAATCTAATCGAATTGATACGAAGCATACACATGGGACTGGCTGTACGTATTCAGCATGTATCGCAGCAGAACTTGCAAAAGGTAAAACGGTGCCAGAAGCTGTTTCAATTGCAAAAGATTTCATCACTGCGGCGATTACACATTCTCTACCTATTGGAAAAGGAATAGGTCCTACAAACCACTCAGCCTATCGCCATTTTGTGGCTACAGCAATTGAACGATAACCCTGCATTCATTGCAGGGTTTTTTAAATCCTATTTTGTAATGGATTGTACTTTTGAAAGAAGTTTTCTATAAAAACTCACACTTAACTGGTTTGAGCGGAAGGTGAACTTTGAAAAGGTAAGGTGTAAGTGTTGATTTTAAAACCATTTAGAATGGTGAATAGAAACATAATATGATATAAACGATAAGAGAAACCTATTTTATAGAAAGGTTGTCCAATGAAAACAATAATTGAAGCAAGAAATGTGAAAAATGAACGAGTGGATGATGTTCATTTCGAATTGATGGAAGGAACACTAACCACTATCATTGGTCCATCAGGTTCTGGTAAGAGCAGTTTATTAATGTTACTAAATAGACTAGAAGATCCTGATGAGGGAGAAATTTATATCAAGAGTAAGAAAATCGACCAGTATCCAATTAGTGAATTAAGGCGCGATATAGGTATGGTTTTTCAACAAGCCCATTTATTTGATGGCACAGTAGAAGATAATTTGAAATTCGGTCCTCGTCTTAAAAAGCAATGGAGTAAGAAAATGGGATCTGAACTACTTGAGAAAGTGCAGCTGCCTGTTGATATTTTAACGAAAGATGTTAGTCATTTGTCGGGTGGTGAACAGCAAAGAGTGGCCTTTGCTAGAACGCTCGCGAATGATCCTGAAGTGCTATTGCTTGATGAGGTGACAAGTGCGTTGGATATGCGTACAGTCGAGTGGATGGAAAAGTTATTACATAGGCTCGTTGATGAAGAGGGGAAGACCATTCTTATGATTACTCATGATTTGAAACAGGCGGAACGGTTGGGGAGCTATACCTTGTTTATGAATGAAGGGCGTTTGGAAGAACAAGGCGAAACGAGTGAATTGTTTCGTCATCCAAACTCTAATGCTCTAAAGAAATTTATTGAGGCTTAGCGTATGACAAATATATCCAACCTATCGCTGTTAACGATGATTCTTTTTGTCATGATACCCGTATCCCTTTCTTATCTATATTCACTTGGAATTGGTAAATCGGCCATCTGGTCGTCGCTTCGTGGTGTAATTCAACTATTTTTGATAGGCTATATTCTGACTTTCCTGTTTTCCATACCTGATTGGCAGGGAATAGGATTGTGGGTAGCTGTTATGTTAGTGATTGCTTCATTGCAGGCTAGCAGGAGAGGGAAAGGCATTCCATATGCATTTCTTTTGTCATTAAGTTCATTAATTTTAATTGAGGTTTTTGTTCTTTCACTATGGATTGTATTTGATATCATCCCGTTTCGTTCTGAACAGGTTATCCCTATGAGTGGGATGATTATTGGAAATAGCATGGTAGCCGCAGGACTAGCATTTGAACGAATGAAGAATGAGTTTCAAAGTAATCAAGGTAAGGTTCTTGCTGCGTTGTCACTTGGAGCTAATGCTTCTCAAGCGTCACAAATGATTATACGAAAGACGATTCGAGCAGCGATGATACCAAATGTAGATAGGTTGAAAACGATAGGACTTGTTCAACTCCCTGGTATGATGACTGGGTTAATTCTTGGGGGTGCTTCGCCTATTCAAGCGATCCGATATCAAATTGTGATATCCATTAGTGTCTTTTCAACAGTTTCTATATGTGCGATGATCATATCACTTGTTACTTATCGCTTTTTCTTTAATAAGAATATGCAGTTACAAACGATTGAAGGAGGGAATGACTAATGGCAATTGTAGACGTTACAGTAATTCCGATTGGCACAGAAAGTCCGAGTGTTAGTAAGTATGTAGCAGATGTACAGAAAATACTTGATTCTTACACCGATCGAATTTCATATCGTTTAACACCAATGAGTACACTCATTGAAGGAGATTTACAAGATCTTCTAGAGGTAGTACAAGCTATACATGAAGCGCCATTTCAAGCTGGAATTGAGCGTGTTGCAACGAACATCCGAATTGACGATCGACGTGATAAGAAAGTGAAGATGGATGATAAACTTAATTCTGTAAAAAAACATTTAACATAAAAAAAACAGCCTTAATGGCTGTTTTTTTTAGTGGCCTCCGCCGCCCCCAGATCCGAAAAGAATATCGATCATTGTAGCAACAGTGAAAGCTCCAAAGACTAGAACCGTTAGTCCTGCAAAGGCAAGACCCATAAAGTTCTTTTCACGAAGTGAGCGGAATACGCCCCATACGCAAAAAATTGTAACGATTGCAAAAATAATGGCTAAACCCATTCGGAATACCTCCCTATCCATGCACTCTTAATCAGTATACCCGGAAATATGCTATGGCATGGTTAAATCTGAAATTTTTTAACTTGAAGGGTATGTACTATAAGTCCTTTCTTATTTTAACCGTTTTCTTTTCGTTTGTCGAGGTGTTATTCGACCATAAATTTAAGTTGAATGCCATATGCTCGAGCAATTCCCTCTACTAATTCAATGTAACTTTGATCAATATAGAAAATATTTTGATCTTGGGCAATTAAATGTTCTTCAAACTGAAGCTTAGCCATTTTAATTTCCTCTTCTTCTCCTTGTTTTATGCTAAAACTTGTCACCATATTATTGTAGAGGTAATAGTCATGATTCTGAGATATGAAACCATAATCTGTGAAAATGGCAGTAGGTGTGGCAACTTTTGAAAGGGGAAGGAGTGTATAGCATTCTTCATATACGCCTTTGGAGATATAGTAATCTTTAAGAGCACGTGCTTCTTGCTTATTCGAAATAATAACAAGTTGTTTATCGCGGTCAATCACTGTTGCCAGTTCAGCTGTTTTTTTAACAAGTTGCGCTGTAAATCCAGGTAACTTCCCTTTAGGTGGTTTCATTTCAACTCCGTAAACGGGGTTCATTCCGAACATCTCCTTTTGTACAACCTTTTGTATAGTGTAGAATAAGAACCATAATCTTTCAATGGAGGCGATTGACAATGGAATGGAAGCAAATGCCTGTCGGTCCTGTACAAGCGAATGCTGGATTGCTGTGGAATGATAAGAACGAAGCACTACTAATTGATCCTGGTGCAGAAGGAGGCAGAATAAAGCGGAAAATCGAAAAGTTAGAGTTAAAACCTATAGCTATTCTCTTAACACATGCCCATTTTGATCACATTGGTGCTGTTGATTTAATGCGAGAGACATACCAAATTCCAGTTTATGTCCACCAATATGAAGAGAAGTGGCTGTCAGATGCATCATTAAACGGTTCGAAGCTATTTCCTGCTGTTGAGAATATTGAAGGGAAACCCGCAGATCATCTCATTGATCATGAAGGCGAAATGACAATCGGTTCATTTACGTTTCAAGTCCTACAGACCCCTGGCCATTCTCCTGGTAGTGTCTCATTCTATTTTAAAGAATCAAATATAGTATTCTCTGGAGATGCTTTATTCGCAGGAAGTATTGGTCGAACTGATCTTCCAGGTGGAAATCAGAAACAGCTGCTAGAAAGTATACATACTCGCCTTCTTGAACTACCTGAGCAAACGATTGTCGCATCTGGACATGGACCTGTCACAACAATTGAACAGGAAATGGTGGGAAATCCGTTCCTTAATGGGTTCTCTTTATAAGTGAAGGACCTTCTAGAAATTATAAGGAGCGAGATTAGGCATAGTGTCGATAATTCGATAACTTATGAAAAGTACATGTCATTAGCTTTATATCACGAACGATTTGGGTACTATCGTATTGATAAGCAAAAAGTAGGGCGTAACGGTGACTTTTACACGTCTACAACAGTTCATGACGTATTTGCACGTGTTATGGCAAGTGTAATTTGTAAGGATTTTTCAAACAACCTAATGGACCCCGTGATTGTTGATGTTGGATCAGGAGACGGAAGATTCATACAAAGTTTTCTTAAAGAAGTTAAGAAAATTGATGCCTTGTTATATAGAAAGCTCACTTATTATGTTATTGAATCAAGCCCGTATCATCAAAGATTAATTAAGGAACGAGCAGATTCAGCTAATATAAGAATTTTTTCTTCTCTTACGGATCTTCAAGAGGAAATGCCAAAGTTAAATGGTCTTATTTTCTCAAATGAATTGTTAGATGCTTTCCCTGTTAGAGTATTAGAACAATATGAAGGTGAATTATTGGAAGTATGCGTCGGTCTTGATGATGAAAATAAGCTTATAGAGGTTTACAAACCATGTACAGACGTAGAAACAGGAACATGGATGAAGCAATATGGATATCCAATCTCTCGTAATCAACGTTTTGAAGTGCCTTTAAAAATGACGGACTGGTTGCACCGCACTTGTAAGTGGTTATCGAGTGGGAAAATCTATACCATTGATTATGGTTATTCAGATGTAGAATGGAAAGATCCTGCTAGAAGGAGAGGGAGCTTGCGTGGCTATCACAATCATCAGCTTATCACTGATGCACTTCGATATCCTGGTCAGATGGACTTAACAACGCACATTCCAATCGACACTGTTCGAAAGGTTGGAGAACAACATGGGGTTAACTGGATTTCTTGTGAACCACAGGGAACGTTTCTTTCAAAAAATGGTCTGTGGGATTATCTCATAAAGCCAAATCCTGATAAGCCATTTTCACTTGAACAGAAACAGAATCGAGCGGTAAGATGGCTTGCAGAATCCAACCAATTTCATGTTATGGTGCAAGAGAAAAATAAACATTAAAAAGACGATGCCGCTAAGCATCGTCTTTTTAATGTTCTAATTAATGTCCACCTGAGCCAGGTGTCATCATGAACACAGACCAGTATGAAAACCCGACCATAAATAATGTTAAGTATACACCAAAAATATACAAATAAGTACGTTCTGTTAAGTTTAAGTAACTTAACGCTAAAAACATGCCGGCCTGGCCAAGGAACAGCAATCCTAATACTGGCATCCCACCGACAAAGCCCATTAGTGAGAAAATGCCGGTCCAGAAAGCTAAAACTCGGTACATTCTAGGCATAAAAAGTTCCTCCCTTGCTCGTTCATTCCCCATACATATCGTATTATATATGAGTTCCTGTCAAAAAGTAAATGCTAGTCTTATGGCAAAATCGTGTCTTTCATTAATTAACCTTGAAAAGGGTTCCAATTTATTATCCCAAATCGTTCACAAAAATACAAATCTTTTTCTTGTACAATATTTGTTTAACTGTTGTATAATGTGGGTAAATATTAATCATCAACGGAAAAACGAAATCGGGAGGAATTAAAATGGAAGATAAATTATTATTTTATACGTACCCAAGTTGCACATCGTGTCGTAAGACAAAAGCGTGGTTGAAAGAAAATGGTGTGGATTTTGAAGAACGTCATTTATTTAAAGACACTCCATCAATCGAAGAACTGAAAGAAATTATTACCTTGTCTACTGAAGGTATTGAAGAGATCCTCGCTAGAAGAAGTAGTTCATTTAAAGGGCTTGATATTGAAATTGAAGATCTAACTCTATCTGAAATGTTAGAACTAATGCATAATGAACCGAAATTACTTAGACGACCTATAGTAACAAATGGTAAAAAACTAATTGTTGGATATAACAAATCTGGTTTACAGAACTTAAAGCAACGCAAAAAGAAACTTGCAGTTGTTTCCTAAATGAAATGGCTGGGCTAGCTGGATTCGAACCAGCGCATGACGGAATCAAAATCCGTTGCCTTACCGCTTGGCCATAGCCCAAGAGTTAATTTCCCTGTTAGTATGATCAATGAAAAAAGATCTTATACAAAAGGTCCGATTTTTTTCTAACCAGCTTAATTTAGAGTGTTTCAGTATAGGTAGTGGAATATTTATCTTATAAATAAATTCAACTACCAATAATTTAGGTTAAAAGGAATGTCCTATAGAATTGGTGAATAAGATAAACCATAATCCATGTCACAGCGATATGTGGAAAATATTCCGCGTGTCGCTTTTTTGTGTGTGATGAGAAAGTGATGACTGATTAAAGAAAGTTCGAGATTATCAATCTGAAATAAGTTATTCTGAGAGTATAAGTGTGAGAAGGGTGTGATGCTATATGACATGGAATCAGAACTTCATAGAAACAGATCGAGGTACTTTTGAAGTATTCTCAAAAGGGGATGGACCACCTCTCTGTGTAACACATCTGTACTCTGAGTTTAACGAGAGCGGTGATTACTTTGCGGATACTTTCTCCGAGAGTCATACGGTGTATTTAGTTAATTTAAGGGAAGCTGGAAGGTCAGATGTTTCAAGGGCACCACATGAACTATTTATGATCGAATCAGTCTTTGACCTAGAAAGTATTCGAAGAGCACTACGAATAAACCAATGGGTATTTGCGGGTCATTCTACAGGAGGAATGCTTGCTTGCGTATATGGTATCCATGCTTCCTCATCGCTTAGAGCAATGATTGCTGTCGGAGCAGCAGCAAGAGAATATGGGTCATCTTCAGAAGCATGTATTTATCACGAGGAACATCCCGACTATCATTTAATGCAAGATTACATTGAAACATTGAAAGACCCAGAACTTGATGAGAAAAAGCGGAAGTTTATTTCAGAAGCACGAACAAAGCTCTCGCTGTATAAACCTGAACAGTATGATAACTATTTCTCTAAATCTATACATAAAAAGATGGCAACAGCTCGTATGAACTTTTTTGCGAGAGAAATTCTTCAGTTTGACGTAACAAAGCAACTTCACCATGTGAACGCACCAACATTAGTGATGTGTGGGAAGTATGATGTCCAGTGTCCTCTTGTGTTTTCAGAAGAGATGGCTGCAGAAGTACCTGGAGCACAACTGGCGGTTTTCAATAATAGTAATCATTATCCATTTCTTGAAGAAGAACAGACATTCAAAAGAGTGGTCCATCAGTTTATTGAAGAAGTTAATGAACTCTCTTCATTTCAATTATAATTTTTTTCAGGATGAGAAGGAATTGTCACGTAGCTGGCGAATCCTTCTTCTTACGGTTTTAAAAATCTTGACTGATTTTGCCGTCAATCGAACTGGAAGGAAGGTGTGTAATTGCTGAACATTGAAAAAAAAGGTCAGGAGATCATTAAACAAGCAATGGAGGTAGGGGCGTCAGATGTCCATTTCCATCCGAAAGAAAAGGGAGCGCTCATACAGTTTCGCGTCGATCATCGACTTTATGATGCAATGTGGCTTCCGTTAACAGTGTGTGAAAAGCTTTTATCACATTTTAAATTCCTGAGTGGCATGGACATTGGTGAAAAGCGTCGCCCTCAGAATGGTGCAATGGACATGATTCTCTATCCTCGAAAGCTTCACCTTCGTTTGTCTACCATCCCCACTCCGTATCATGAAAGTCTCGTTGTTCGAATTCTTCCACAGGATGAAACCCATACCTTTAAAGAGCTATTTCTTTACCCCTCAACAGCTAATCGACTCCTCCAAATTGTTAGTTGCAACAGTGGGCTTTTTATGATTACAGGTCCAACGGGATCAGGTAAAACGACCACTATGTATTCACTTCTCCAAACGTTAAGCATTAAGCGCCATAGACGCGTCCTCACAATCGAAGATCCCATTGAGAAAAGAAATCCTGATTTTATACAAATGGAAGTAAACGAGAAAGCGGGTCTCTCCTATTACGAAGGCTTTAAAGCAGGTCTTAGACACGATCCAGATATTCTAGTTGTCGGTGAAATACGTGACGAGCAAACAGCTCAACTCGCCATAAGAGCGAGTATGACCGGGCATTTAGTCGTTTCTACACTTCATACTGGTAGCACGCTTGAATGCATTCCAAGACTTCTTGAATTTGGAATTCCTCTCCATTACATTGCCCAAACATTAAAGGGTGTCGCTACACAAAGACTTGTGCCTCTAAAATGTCCTTATTGTAAGGTTTGTTCTTTAGAATGCTTAAAGCGACGGAGTCGTAGAAAGCTTGCTGTTGTTGAAATCCTTGCAGGTTTGCATCTACAAAAAGCTCTCAACGAGCCTGAGACCTTATCAATACCAGGTCAATCCACCATTAAAGATTTAATTCTTCGAGCATATGCACTTGGTTATATTCAAAAAGAAACAGTAGAAAAAGAACTGGGGTTATGGAATCGTGAAACGATCCAATTGGAAGCTTGATCGGAAAGCGGATTTTCTCTCCCGCATAGGAAAAATGCTGGAAGAGGGATATTCTCTTGCGAAGGCACTTGAAGTATATGCGCTATATCAGAATGATCAAACACGCACCAACATAGAAACAATCATGAACAGGCTGAAGGAAGGGGATTCATTTCACGCTGTGCTGTCTGATTTCCAATTCCCACCTGATATTCTTTCTTACTTGTATATGTCTGAGCAACGAGATTTTGCTACTGGAATATCAGCCTCTGGACAATTAATGAAAACGAGAAGTGAATGGCAAAAGCGGCTTAGAAGTACTTTAGCTTATCCAATCTTTCTCTTCTGGATGACCGCGATAATGTTATTCGTGGTAGGAAAGTACTTATTGCCTCAGTTCAATACACTGTATGAATCCCTCGATGTTCCTTTACCGCTTGTATCAAGAATTTTCATGAAGCTCGTTCAAATTATGCCTGCGATTGTAGGAATTGTTTTTCTTATTTGTATCGCGTATTACCTCTCATCATTAATGAAAAATAAGCGAACTTCGGCAGTTAACAAAATGCTCTTCTATAGTAAACTCCCTTTGGCGCACCTTTTCATTCCCCTTTACCTCACGCACCATACTTCTCTCCATCTCGGACTTCTTCTTCAAAGCGGTCTCTCAATTTCTGAAGCATATGTGTTACTTAAAAAACAATCTCATTTTATATTCTTTCAGGAGGAAGCTGAGCGCGTCTCAAGGTCGTTAATGCGAGGGGAGCGACTCGAAGTTTTATTTGATAACAGTCGATTATATGTTCCGGAGTTTAAAGAGATCCTCATGCATGGCCAGGCTAGTGGGAATCTAGGAAGTGAATTAATTCTATATGGGGAGGTGGTAGGTGAAAGATTCCAGGAATTAGTAAAGAAAGGATTTGTCATTCTCCAACCCGTTAGCTTTGTTGGTGTCGGCCTCGTCGTAATGCTGATGTTTATGTCTATTTTATTGCCAATGTTTTATTACTTACAATCCATTTAGGGAGGAAATTGAACGTGAGAAAATTAGTTCATTTAGTGAAACAGGAAAAGGGATTTACGCTTATTGAAATGATGATTGTTATTATGATCATTTCCGTATTGTTACTCATTGCTGTACCGAGTTTAACGAAAAACAATGAGGTAGTTGAGGATAAGAGTTGTGAAGCGACTGCAAAAGTTGCCCAGACACAGGTGGCTGCATATAAAGCAGATCATAAGACCTATCCTGCTTCAATCGAAGTCCTAGTTACTGACGATTATTTAGATATGGATGATGCATCATGCCCTGGTGGACAACCACTAATTTTAACAGGGGGAAAAGTGACAATTGGTGCTAAACCGACATCGTAATTGGCTTACTCCAAAAGGTTACACGCTTATTGAAATGCTCATCGTTCTCTCCGCATTCTCCATTCTCCTTTCACTTGTCTTTCTTCAAATTTCACCAACCCAAACGGCCTCCTCGACTCGTCATTTTATCGAAGAGATGCAAGCGGATATTCGATATGCTCAGGAACTGTCTTATACAGATGGAAAATCGCACCGATTTTCCATCTCAGCTGATACCCATACGTATAGTATCCAAAGTACCGCTTCAAACGTTATTAAAACACGTGATATCCCGAAACATATTTCAATTGAGAAAGGGACGCTTGGATATCAGATTGTATTTGGTGCAAATGGTAACGTCCAAAAAGCAGGAACTCTTTTTATCAAGGCTGAAGAGGAGGAGTATAAGCTTGTTGTTCAGGTTGGCGCCGGTCGTTTCTATCTTGAGAAACTGTAAAGGATATACATTACTTGACGCGTTAACGGCTTTATCGATTTTAAGCGTTTTATCCGCAAGTGTACTTCCACTATATACCAACATTTATGAAGAGCGCTCAACCATTAGAGAAAGAAAAGAGGCTACGATTCTGCTAGGACAATTTTGGAATGAACTTGTGTTAGAAGAAATGGCACCACCTAAAGAGCGAACAACAGATGATGTCACGTACACTATTAAGGAATCTTCAAATCAGCTTTGTGTATTCTTTCAAGGTACTCCAAAAAGAAATACAGTCATTTGTAGGAGTTTGCCACATGAGGAATAGTCAAAAGGGTATGACATTGCTTGAATTAATGCTCACAGTGACGATTCTTGTGGCAATTGTAAGTGTACTGCCTATTCTCATGAATGCAGCAGTTAAAAGTACAGGTGGTGATCTTCAGCATCAGGAAGCGCAATTGTTTTTTCGTCTTTTCTGTAAAGAAGTAAGGGAAGCTTCTCGGATAACAATAGTCGGTGATAACGTAGAACTATTGAAAACGGATGGAACACGTGCACTATATGAACGTTATGGATCGTCAATCAGAAGAAGGGTGAATGGAACTGGGCATGAGATTGTACTACAGCATATTAGGAAGTTGAAAGTTGTACAAATAGGAAAGAAAGTGACAATTGAGGTGGAGCTTCAAAATGGAGAAAGTCAGAAACGTATTGTTTTCCAGATTGCAGATGAGGCTTAATGAGCTAGGGTATATGACAGCTATGGTGATGCTCATTAGCACACTTTCCGTTGGATTCATTTTACATTTATGCACGATCACACAAAACGAAAGAGAGTTTCTTAATCGAGAAGAAGAGCAAGATAGAAAGGAATCCTTGCTAGTCCTAGGGATGAAAGATACAATTTCATATATAACTAAAAGTGGCAGTGCAGCTACTGAACAAACGTATACTTATGAAGAAGGTTCAGTCACGTCAGTTATTTATTTGCAATCGACTGATGAATTGAAAATAAAGCTGAATGCAGCTACGCAAACAGGTACCCGTATAGCAGCTACATTTTACTATAATGTAGTAAAGGGAAAAGTCACGAAGTGGGGAGAAGAATTAGGATGAAGGCAATATATTTAACAGGATTTATGGGGTCGGGCAAAACGACAGTTGCTGAAAAGTTATCATTCGAGTTAGCCGTACCTGCTATTGATACGGATCACCAAGTTGAGGAAGTAACGGGTAAAGCGATTCCAGACATCTTTTCATCAGAAGGAGAAGAGGCCTTTCGTAAGTATGAAACTGAGTCACTCAAGACCATACCAAATAAAAATGTCGTTATTAGTACAGGTGGAGGAATTATTCTTAAGAAACAAAATAGAGAATTTATGCGGAAACACGGAACCGTTATTTACTTGCATTGTGAGCCTGAAGAAATTTTAAAGCGTCTTGAAGGTGATTCCTCAAGACCATTGCTCTCGGGTGAAAACAGACAAGCGAAGATTCAGTCGATTTTCTCTGAACGTCTTCCATTATATCGTGAAGCGCATTTTGAGATTGATACGACTAATCGTTCTGTTAGTGAGATCGCTAACGAAATACAAGGTTTTATTGGTTAAATTGATTAAAATCTGGGCATCCTAATGGTAGAACATACTTACAAAAGGATGAGTACAATGTCATCAAATGATCTAGTGAAATATATGACGCAGCAAGTGGTTTCTTATATTGATCAACCAAAAGAAAAACGGAAGGATCAGCGTGCTGAACGTAAAGCATCGAAACAGCCCTTTTTGTTCCGTTGGTTTGGCATCATTCCTATGGCGATCTCCATGTTTGTGAAGAAGGAAAATCGTTAAGCTCGGACAATTGTCCGAGCTTTTTTTATGGCGTTAAGCTTCCGATTCAACTCCTGGTCCAAGATAGAATATGCCGCCATTAATGATGTCTACCGTGATGACGGGCTCGTATTGCTTCCTAAGCGCCTCTTTCTCAACTTGGTAGCTTTCTACATCCGTGCTTCCATCATAGAACTGATCAAGGAGAAGTTGGTCAGCTGCCCATCGTTTTTTCGCCTCGTCTGCCCAACTATGCTCTTCTTGTGAGACAAGCATATCAACAACACCTTCAAGGCGAGTTAAGCCACTTGATGGTTTTATAATTGGACTGATCGTGAAGGTGTAATCTGGAATTTTTGGTGTAAGTGATTTAGTGAGTAGTAAATCATGAAAGTCACTTACGACTGCACCACTTACAAGATGCAAACCTAGTGATAACAAGCGATGCTTTTTTCGATCGCATTGATAAGACACCTTAATATTGAGCCCAAGCCACGGGTGCAGTGGAAGCTGTTGATGCGGTGAGGTTGGAATCTCTTCATACAGCCGGATATATGACGCAAGCTTCTTGGTTGAAGAAAAAATTTGATGAAGCCTTGGTGCTCCGAAATGAATAAACTCACCATTTTCTTCAATGTGCTGGTTTGTTATGAGAGAAAGTGACATTGGACGTGGAGTTCCGCCGATTTTCTCTAAATAATGCCAGTAGAACGGACGATTCATCAATTCTTTATCGAGTTGAACTGTTAGTTGGACGGAAAGAGCACCGGGCCTTTCATTTAAAATGGCACAGTCGTTGGCAACGAAATACGAGCGTAGGTAATTATGAATATTTTCTTGTCGCATCCGTATCCTCCTTCTGATTCTGCTGGTAGTTAATTAATTCCTTAATGTTCTCCATCTTAATACGAATTTCACCTTCACTTTCAGAGTGAAGTAAAATATCTGAAATATGCTTTTCGATATCACGCATGCCAAGTCGTGTTAGAATTTCATCCAGTTGCCCAATGACGCTTTCAAAGAGTTGGATTTTTTCATAAAGCAGGGTTAGGATGTGCTCTTCCACTGTATGTTTTGTAGCAAAGTTATAAATATGAACATCGCTTTCTTGACCAAGGCGGTGGATACGTCCAATTCGTTGTTCAATTCTCATTGGATTCCATGGAAGATCATAATTGATAACATGCTGACAGAATTGAAGGTTGATTCCTTCACCACCTGCTTCTGTTGCAATTAGCACTTTTGCATGATTCTTAAATAGTTCTTTCATCCAATCCTTTTTGCCGCGCTTAAAGCCACCTCTGAAGGGAACAGAAGTGATACCGTGTTCTTTAAGGAACCATTGTAGATAGATTTGTGTTGCTCGATATTCAGTAAAAATAATCACTTTACCTTCAATTGATTGGATGAGTTCAAGAGCTTTTTGAGCTTTAGAGTTAGTTGGTACGCCTTCAATCTTCTTAATCAGCTCATTCATTAATGCACGAGCGTGATCACTGACGTTTTCTTTCTCTAGCATTTTCTTAAGTGTCATATAAGCGGCTTCTCGGCTTGAGCATATTTCTCTTAATAACGTAATAATTGAAAATTGACTACGTGTAGCGACAGGTTCTTTCTTTAATGCTTCAACGGATCGATAAAGATCCTCTTCCTCAGGGCTTAACGTAATTGGTACCGTTTCGACAATACGTTCAGGCCAGTCCATACCAGTATCCTCACGACGGTTTCGTACCATTACCTTCTGGATTAGTGCTTTCAGTCTTTCTTCATCCTCAACACTTTTTTCTTTTCCTTTATAATCTTTCTCAAAGTTCTCGTAGCTTCCTAGGTGACCTGGTTTTAGAAGTGAGACAAGATTAAATACTTCGTCCAATCGATTTTGGACAGGTGTGGCTGTTAAGAGAAGGCAGAATTTTTTAGGAAGATGCTGGACAAACTCATAGTTTTTTGTTCGGTTGTTTTTAAGTCTATGTGCTTCATCGATAATAACCATATCGTATTGCTGGTCATAAACAATAGAGCGGTGGGGCTCCCTTTTTGCTGTATCAATTGAAGAAACAATCACATCACACTGATCCCAAACATAGCTTTTTCGTTGAACAACTGCAGGGATATAGAACTTTTGATTTAACTCAATAGCCCACTGGGAAACGAGTGATGCTGGAACAAGAATCAAAACCTTTTTGACTAGTCCTCTAATCATGTATTCTTTAATAATAAGGCCAGCTTCGATGGTTTTCCCTAGTCCTACTTCATCGGCTAAGATTGCTTTTCCATTCATTTCCTCTACAACCCGCCGTGCAGCTTCAAGCTGGTACGGGTGAGGAGTTAGATGTGGTAGGTGCGCAGGTGCCTGCAAACCTGTAAAAGATGGAATTGCTGTATGCTTTTCTGCTTCGATTGCAAGTTTAAACAGCTCCCAATTTGCCCATGGCCCGTCCTCTTCTATTTGCTTAATAAAGTTATTTGTCCAATCTTGATCGAAATGCAGTTCTGTCCTCATTATGAAAACCCTTTCTAGCAAGATGTTAATTACGAATGATATTTTTTTAATATGTATTAATGTTCGCTTTTTGTTAATTAGTACAAATACTTTCAATCTTAAAAAGATTGTTGCCAACCTTACTCTGGTAGTGGTAGGATTGAAATCGAAAGCATTACTAGTATGAATCAAACGATGAAATCCAATACCTTAAAACTGAAAATAGGCGAATGAAAGCAAGAGGAGAGACTGCCATGTGCAGCGCCGAAGGAGCAAGCAAATTTGTGAATCTCTCAGGCAAAAAGACTCTTGCTAGACGCACCTCTGGAGAGAGCTATTATAGCCGCCAAAGATGTAATTCTCGCTATTGTGAGAAGAAACTTTCAGGTCAACGGGACAGAGAAACTGCGCTTTTTACAGCGGGTTTCTCTGTCCTTTTTTTGTACTGATAAATGACTCAGGGAGGTAATAAGATGAATTCCTTATTAAAAACACCATTATATGAAACTTATCAAGCAATGGGAGCAAAAACGATTGACTTTGGAGGTTGGGCACTTCCTGTTCAATTTTCGAGTATTAAAGAAGAACACGAAGCGGTTCGAACTCGCGCTGGTCTCTTCGATGTTTCTCATATGGGAGAAGTTGAAGTAAGAGGTGAGCAGGCCCTTGCTTACCTTCAGAAAATGATGACGAATGATGTGAGTAAGCTTAAGGTAAATGGTGCTCAATATACAGCCATGTGCTACGAAGATGGTGGAACAGTTGATGATTTGCTTGTTTATAAGCATGCAGATGATCATTATTTACTCGTTGTCAATGCAGCGAATACTGAGAAAGATTACGAATGGTTAGAGAAGCATATTGAACCTGGGGTTTCCATTAAGAATATTTCAAGTGAGATGGCACAACTTGCTATTCAGGGACCTAAAGCGGAGACTATTTTACAACGTCTCACAAGTACAGATTTAAGTTCAATTGGCTTCTTTAAGTTTCAAAATGACGTGAAGATTGATGGAATCAATACACTTGTCTCAAGAACGGGATATACAGGAGAAGACGGATTTGAACTATATACTGCATGGGAAGATGCACCTGCTCTATGGAACATCATTCTAGCTACTGGAGAGCCTGAACACATTCTACCTTGTGGCCTCGGCTCACGAGACACGCTTCGTTTTGAAGCAAAGCTTGCTCTTTATGGTCAAGAATTAACAAAAGATATTTCGCCTCTTGAAGCTGGAATTGGTTTTGCTGTTAAGACCGCTAAAGAAGCAGAATTTATTGGGAAGAGTGCACTTGTAGCGCAACGGGAAAACGGACTTGAACGGAAGCTAGTCGGAATTGAAATGATTGATCGAGGTATTCCTCGCACGCATTATCCGGTATATAAAGGCGAAGAGCTTATTGGTGAAGTAACGACAGGAACACAGTCACCTACTCTAAAGAAAAATGTAGGTCTTGCTTTACTTAAGAAAGAGTATACAGAGATTGGAACTGAACTAGATGTAGAGATCAGAAAGAAACGTGTAAGTGCAAAAGTCGTTCCATCACCATTCTATAAGCGAGAGAAATAAAGGGATACCGAGGAGGAGAAGAGACATGAAACATCGTTACCTGCCAACAACTGATCAAGACCGCAAAGAAATGCTTGAAACCATTGGAGTAGAATCTGTACAGGAGCTTTTTGCTGATATTCCAGAAGCTATTCGCTTCAAAGGTGAACTTAATGTAGAGAAGCAGCTTTTTGAACCGGAACTTATTCGCTATATGTCTAAACTCGCTTCAAAGAATGCGAATACACAAGAGAACGTTTCGTTTTTGGGTGCTGGAGTTTATGACCATGCTATTCCTTCGGTCGTTGACCATGTCATTCGCCGCTCTGAATTCTACACAGCGTATACACCATATCAGCCTGAAATTTCGCAGGGTGAGTTACAAGCTATCTTTGAGTTCCAGACTATGATTAGTGAACTTACAGGAATGGAAGTTGCGAATTCATCTATGTATGATGGACCAACTGCACTAGCTGAAGCTGGTTTATTAAGTGCAGGTCAAACAAAGAAGAAGAAAATTATCGTTTCAAAAGCTGTGCATCCAGAAGCTCGCGCGGTTATTGATACGTATGCAAGAGGACAGCACCTTTCTGTTACTGAAGTAGATTCACTCAATGGTGTGACAGATCTTGATAAACTGAAGAGTGAAATTGACGAAGATACAGCGTGTGTGATGATTCAATATCCAAACTTCTTCGGGCAATTAGAGCCGTTACCAGAGATTGAGAAGCTTGTTCATGAGCAAAAAGCAATGTTTGTTGTATCGAGCAATCCCCTTGCACTAGGACGTTTAACACCTCCAGGAGAAATGGGGGCAGATATTGTAGTAGGAGATTGTCAACCATTTGGAATTCCAGCACAGTTCGGAGGACCTCATTGTGGTTATTTTGCAGTAACGAAAAAGCTCATGCGTAAGGTGCCGGGTCGACTAATCGGCCAAACCACTGATGATGAAGGACAGCGAGGTTTTGTTCTTACCCTTCAAGCGCGGGAGCAACATATTCGTCGTGATAAAGCAACATCCAACATTTGTTCCAATCAAGCACTAAATGCACTCGCTTCGTCAGTAGCAATGAGTGCACTTGGTAAGGAAGGTGTTCGGAACATGGCTGAGCAGAACATCAAAAAGGCTCATTACGCAAAGGCTCAACTAGAAAAAGCTGGTGTGGAAACAGTGTTTGATGGAGTATACTTTAATGAATTCGTCGTTAAATTGAATGGTTCAGTTAAAGAACTAAATCGTAGGCTTATGAAAAAGGGCATTATTGGTGGGTATGATCTTGGCCGTGACTATCCTGAGCTAGCAAACCACATGTTGATTGCAGTAACAGAGAATCGTACGAAAGATGAAATTGATGCATTTGCAGAAGAAGTGGGGGGAGCACAATGAACACAACTAAAGACCAGGCTTTGATTTTTGAACTGAGCGAGCCAGGACGAATTTCGTATAGTCTTCCAGAACTTGATGTGCCTGATGTTGATCTTGATGAATGGCTACCTGAAGAATTTAACCGCAAAAACGAACCAGAGCTTCCCGAAGTGTCAGAACTTCAACTTATGCGTCATTATACTGCGCTATCAAAGCGTAACCATGGTGTAGACTCAGGTTTCTATCCACTTGGCTCTTGTACGATGAAGTACAACCCCAAAATTAACGAGGACGTAGCAAGATATCCTGGATTTGCATTTATTCATCCACTACAGGAAGAAGAAACGGTGCAGGGAGCACTTGAAATGATGTATAACCTTCAACAGAACCTTGTAGCTGTTACAGGTATGGATGAAGTTACACTTCAGCCTGCTGCAGGTGCGCATGGAGAGTGGACGGGACTTATGATGATTCGCGCTTATCATGAGGCAAACGGAGATTATAACCGTACAAAAGTCATTGTTCCTGACTCAGCTCATGGAACAAATCCAGCTTCAGCAACGGTTGCCGGATTTGAAGCTGTAACTGTAAAGTCAAATGAAAAAGGCATTGTTGATCTTGAAGATTTGAAGAGAGTAGTAGACGGAGATACTGCTGCGCTTATGCTCACTAACCCGAATACACTTGGCTTGTTTGAAGAACAAATTATAGAAATGGCTGAAATTATTCATAATGCTGGCGGAAAGCTTTATTATGATGGTGCGAACATGAATGCAATTATGGGAGCAGCTCGTCCAGGAGACATGGGCTTTGATGTTGTGCATTTGAATCTTCATAAAACATTCACTGGCCCTCACGGAGGAGGAGGTCCTGGATCTGGCCCGGTAGGTGTGAAAGCTGATTTGATCCCTTATCTACCTAAGCCTGTGCTAGTAAAAGAGGATGGTGCGTATCGTTTTGAATACGATCGACCTCAATCAATTGGTCGCGTTAAACCTTACTACGGTAATTTTGGCATTAATGTTCGTGCATATACGTACATCCGCACGATGGGTCCTGAAGGATTGAAGCAAGTTTCAGAGAATGCTGTATTGAACGCAAATTACATGATGAGACGGTTGCAGGATGCATTTGTTCTTCCGTATAAACAGCATTGTAAGCATGAGTTTGTTATTTCAGGGAAGAACCAGAAGAAGCTTGGTGTTCGTACGCTTGATATGGCAAAGAGGCTGCTTGACTTTGGATATCATCCTCCAACCATCTACTTCCCTATTAATGTAGAGGAATGTATGATGATTGAACCAACAGAAACAGAATCTAAAGAAACCTTAGATGAGTTTTGCGATCGTCTGCTTCAAATTGCAAAGGAAGTAGAAGACAATCCTGAAATTGTACAAGAAGCACCGCACACCACCGTTATCGGTCGCCTTGACGAAACCACAGCAGCAAGAAAACCTATTTTACGTTATCAAAAAGCGTAATAAAACCACCAAGTAAAGGCTCAATTCGAAAAGAGTGTTGTTTTTGAGTGAGTTTTTTTATAATAAAACCCCACTTACCTGATTGGAGCGGAAATCAACCACTACTCTTAAGGCAACAATATCTTCGAAAACAGCCTATAAAAAAGCAGCTGCGCGCATGCAGCTGCTTTTTCTACTTCTTTTTAACTTTGCCGCCCCATTTTTTGAAGCCGCCTTTCAATTGATACAGGTCTTTAATACCGTGTTTTCTTAGAATGCTTGCAGCACGAGCTACAATAATGCCATTGTAATCGTACATATAGACCGGCTGATCTTTACGAATTTCTTTAATGCGCATTTTTAACTGACTGACAGGAATATTTCTAGCGCCAAGAATATGGCCATTGTCAAACTCATTTGGTTCGCGTACATCAATAAGTTGAGCTTTGCGATACCCTGCGCGGAATTCTTCTTCCGTTAACGTTTTCACATTCTTTTTTTGCATGAATCGCGAAATGACAATATAGACAATAAACGCGACGAGTAGTGCGATTGCGATAATCCATTCCATAAAATGTGTTACACCCTTTCAAATAAAATCGACAACTTTAAGTTTACACGTCTTTTCAGCTTTCCGCAAAAGAAAATAACAATGAAAGAAAAAATGTGATTGATTGACTCTTATAGAAACAATGTCTACGAAAACAGCCTTATTAATAGTATGGATAAAGAAAAGTAGTTGGAATTATTTAAGCTAGTTAATTAGTCATAAATAAGTAAGTTCAATGGTCATCTATTTTATCCTCTGCTAGAATAAAATAGGAGTTAGAATATTGACGTGGTAAAGGAGTTCCTGTAATGAAGCAATGGGCATTTATTGATTCGGGAGAATGTTCTCCAGAGTATAATATGGCGCTTGATGAAGCGTTACTTAAATGGCACAGTGAAGGTTTAATTCCACCAGTAATACGTTTCTATGGTTGGGATCCTGCAACCTTATCGATTGGATATTTTCAACAAGTTGAACGTGATATTAATTTAGAAACTGTCAAAGAGTATGAACTCGGGTTTGTAAGAAGGCCAACTGGTGGACGAGCTGTTCTACACGATAAAGAAGTGACTTACAGTGTGATCGTTTCGGAAGACTACCCCGATATGCCTTCAACTGTGACAGAAGCTTATCGCGTGATTTCTGAAGGTCTTTTAATAGGGTTTCAAAAGTTAGGACTTGATGCGTACTTTGCTGTTCCTAAGACGGAAGAAGAAAAAGCAGAGCTTCGCGCACCTCGATCTGGCGTTTGTTTCGATTCACCTTCCTATTATGAGCTTGTTGTAGAAGGCAGAAAAGTAGCTGGAAGTGCACAAACGAGACAGAAAGGTGTAATTCTCCAGCACGGTTCCATTCTACTTGATATCGATGAGGACAAGCTTTTTGATTGCTTTAAATTTAAAAATGATCGGATAAGGGAACGAATGCAGCGAGGATTTCGTAAAAAAGCGGTAGCAATTAACGCACTTCGTCCAACGCCAGTATCTATGGAAGAAGCTGTAGAGGCTTTTTACGCTGGATTTGAAAAAGGACTTAACATTGATCTTGTACCATACCGATTATCTGAAGAACAAGAGAACTTTGTGAACCAACTTGCAGAAGAAAAATACGCAAGTGATAAGTGGAATTACAGCAAATAAGCACCTATACAGGGTGCTTTTGCTATTGACTTAATAGGAACAAGTGTTCTAATGTTATAGATGGTACATAAGGTAAAGAAATAAAAAGAATTGGGATAGTAGAGGAGTTGAGTGGACAGAGATACGCGTGATGTGCAATGGACAAAATTCCTCTTTTTTCATTGTTCTTCGTAGTAAATCTCGATTTATCGAGTAAAAACTTTTATTTTCATTGTATTTGAAAGTTGACAAATGCACTTCGTCTATCGTCATTTCACTATATGTAGTGTTATCTGAATATTTATTAATACTATATATGGTGGAAAATGATTGTCTGCATGATGGACATGTGCTAATATTAATCAATAAGATTTATTGCTTTTATACACATCTAGATAAACCTATATATGTATAAATGTCGAAATGGAGGGGTTATATGACTATTCAAACTGATGAAAGAAGAAGGTCAATTAACATTGAGCAGTTAAATAAAGACATTGAAATGTTTACACAGGTTCATCCAATCACTGAAGATATGCATCTTTCCCACAAAGGTGTTAGTCGTCTGGTTATGCTTGATCGCTATGCGTTTAAAGATACAGAAAAACGCACGCTACAAAAAGGTGATTTCGTTGTCCTAACGATTAAAGAAGACCCTAAATTTCCTGCACGAGGTCTTGGTTTTGTTGAAGAACTCCATTATGAATTGAATAAAGCGACTGTAGCTGTTCATGAAGATTATGTTGGTGTACTGGATACAGAAGAAGAACGTGAGTCAGGCATGATTGTTCGATCACTTGATGTGATTGAGAAACCTCTTGAAGTTTTCTATGAACAGATTGCGCGTCGAAATGCACGCGGTCTCGCAGATGTAGAGAAAACAGAAGGAGAGAAGAAATACTGGGAAGACCGCTTCTATAATGAGCTCTCTTCCTTGAATTTTGTTCCGGCGGGTCGTGTTCTTTACGGTGCAGGAGCTGACACAGAAGTAACCTACTTCAACTGTTATGTTATGCCGTTTCCCCAAGATTCAAGAGAAGGTATTTCGGAGCACCGCAAACAGGTTATGGAAATAATGAGCCGAGGCGGTGGAGTCGGAACGAACGGCTCAACGCTGAGACCTCGAAATACGCTTGCAAGAGGGGTTAACGGTAAATCTTCAGGATCAGTATCTTGGCTTGATGATATCGCGAAGTTAACACATCTTGTGGAACAGGGCGGGTCCAGACGTGGAGCTCAAATGATTATGCTAGCTGACTGGCATCCAGATATTGTTGAATTTATTATTTCTAAGATGCAAAACCCACGTATTCTACGTTTCCTTGTTGAGAATACGAAGGACGAACAAATTAAAAAACTTGCCGAAGATAAATTGAAATTCACACCTCTATCTGAATCAGAAAGATCGATGTACCAAAGCATTCTAAACTATCGAAGTATTCCTGGTACTGGTGGATTTGAAGAAAAGGTTATGCAAGATGCACAGGAAAAGCTTCTTACAGGAGGCACCTATTCTGTTCATAATCCTGACTTTTTGACAGGTGCAAATATCTCAGTTTGCCTTACGAAAGATTTCATGGATGCTGTTGAGAATGATGGAGAATACGATCTTAGGTTCCCAGATGTGGAGAACTACTCTAAGGAACAAATGGCTCTCTACAATGAGAATTGGCATGAATCCGGTGATGTACGTGACTGGGAGGAGCAAGGATTCCCTGTTAGAACGTACCGCAAAGTAAAAGCGAAAGAACTTTGGGACTTAATTAACATTTGTGCAACGTATTCTGCTGAACCTGGTATTTTCTTTATCGATAATGCGAATGAAAAAACCAATGCTACATCTTACGGACAAAAAGTAGTCGCAACAAACCCTTGTGGAGAGCAGCCGCTCGCGCCATATTCGGTATGTAACTTAGCAGCAGTAAACCTTGCAGAAATGGCAAACAAAGAAACAAAAACCGTTGATTTTGATAAGTTAAAGGAAACTGTCGAAGTTGGCGTACGTATGCAGGACAATGTTATAAACGCAACACCCTATTTCCTTGACGAAAATGAGAAACAGGCTCTTGGTGAACGCCGTGTGGGTCTTGGTGTTATGGGCCTTCATGACCTTCTAATCTATTGCGAAACAATATACGGATCTGAAGAAGGAAATAAGTTAACTGATCAAATCTTCGAAACGATTGCGACCACGGCTTATCGTGCATCAGTTGATCTAGCGAAAGAAAAAGGTAGCTTCCCGTTCCTTGAAGGATCAACACTAGAAGAAACAAATCGCCTTCGTGAAGCGTTTGTTAACACTGGTTACATGCAACAAATGCCAAATGATATTCGTGAGAGTATTCTAGATTATGGAATTCGAAACTCACACCTACTGACAGTTGCACCAACTGGAAGTACCGGTACGATGGTAGGGGTATCAACTGGACTTGAGCCTTACTTCTCTTTCTCTTACTATAGGAGTGGAAGACTCGGTAAATTTATTGAAGTTAAAGCTGATATTCTTGCTGAGTATTTTGAAAGAAATCCAGAAGCTGACACAGAGAAACTACCTGAATGGTTTGTTTCAGCAATGGAGCTTGCTCCTGAAGATCATGCTGATACACAATGTGTTATTCAGCGATGGGTAGATAGTTCTATTTCCAAAACAGTTAATGCACCTAAAGGCTATACAGTTAAGCAAGTCGAAGCTGTATATGAGCGTCTATATAACGGTGGTGCAAAAGGTGGAACTGTTTATGTAGACGGCAGTCGTGATTCTCAAGTTCTAACTCTTAAAGCGGAAGAAAACTCGTTTGAACAACTTGAGTTCGATGATGGTATGCAAGAGAAAAAGCAGGTTGTTCTTGTAGATACGATTACTGATCTCCGTTCAACAGACGTTACCATTGGTTCAGAAGTAGGTAATACTTGTCCTGTATGTAGGAAAGGACAAGTTAAAGAAATCGGTGGATGTAACACCTGTGACAACTGTAGTGCACAGTTAAAATGCGGACTGTAGAATAGTGAAGATTGAAGGATAGGCGATATTGTTTATCCTTCAATCTTTTTGTGTTGTTATACAATCTCAAACCCTAGGTAATACGTATTGGAAATTCTGAATTTCATGTTAAACTGCCTAGATAAAGCTTGTCTTAACTGTTTATGTTAGTGGTAAAAGCGAATGGAACCTTTCCTTGTATCAGCCCATACTATGGTGTATGCTTTTATTGTCTGGCTTAAATGGAATAAAAGATGGAGGGAATCCAATGGCCACTACTCCAAGTATGGAAGATTATATCGAACGAATTTATGCACTAATAGACGGAAAAGGTTATGCCCGCGTATCTGACATCGCGGAAGCATTAGAGGTACATCCCTCCTCGGTAACCAAAATGATTCAAAAATTAGATAAAGGTAAATATGTCGTTTACGAAAAATATCGCGGCTTCATGCTTACTCCTAAAGGAAAAAAGCTTGGCAAGCGTCTCGTTGATCGCCATGCTTTGCTTGAACAATTTTTAAGTGTTATCGGGGTCAATGAGGAAAATATATACGAAGATGTTGAAGGCATTGAACATCATCTTAGCTGGGATGCAATCGATCGAATAGGCGATCTTGTACAGTATTTTGAAGAAACAGGTAAACGAGTAGAGGAGCTGCGTGAAGTGCAGCGGAAAAACGAAGAGCAATCCGAATAATCATTCGGATTGCTCTTTTTATGTACTAAAAGTCATCAAGGAAGCTTACGCTGTAATAAGGTAGAAAGGGGGCGTGCATGTGTTTATTGACGGCGTGTTTTCTGGTGGTGGCGTGAAGGGAATAGCACTAGTCGGAGCCCTTCAAGCCGTCGAGAAAAGGGGTCTCACATTTAAACGAACAGCAGGAACAAGCGCTGGAGCCCTGATGGCTTCTCTTATTATAGCTGGTTATAAAGGAAGTGAGCTAGAGAAGATATTGCTTGATACGGATCTTACAACATTGCTAGAACGAAACCCTGGCTTCACTTTTCCAATGATGAGATGGTTAATGCTCTATTGGAATTTAGGGCTTTATTCAGGGAAGGATTTAGAAAATTGGGTTGGAGAACTTCTGAAGGAAAAAGGAATAGAAACGTTTGGAGACTTACCTGAGGGATCCTTGAAGATCATAGTGTCCGATATTACAAAGGGGCGATTGGTAGTCATACCTGATGATCTTGATCAATATGGATTTGTACCAGAGCAGTTTTCTGTTGCTAAGGCGGTGCGGATGAGTGCGAGTTTACCATTCTTTTTTAAGCCACAACCACTTTACACCATTGGTGGAAAAAAACACTTCATTGTAGATGGGGGTATTTTAAGTAACTTTCCATTGTGGGTTTTTCAACCTAAAGAGAAAAAGAAAGCAGTGAGACCTGTATTGGGATTTCAATTAAGCGCAAATTTCGAACACACTTCGGAACATAAAATAACCAATGCAGTGGATATGTATCATGCCCTTTTTGAAACCATGAAACAAGCCCATGATGCAAGATATATTGAAGAGCAGAAAGCTCAGAATATCGTCTTTATACCTGTAAATCAAGATGTGACGACTGAATTTAAATTAGAAAGACAGGGTCAAAAGAAGTTAATCCAGCTTGGAAAAGATCGCACAACACAGTTCTTGGATACGTGGAGGAAACTACCTGATTTCACATAAAGAAAAGCTAGCTGAAAGGACTCAGCTAGCTTTTCTTCTAAAAAAGAGCTCTATTTTTCTTTTTCCCTTTGCGGCCTTCAATGACTGTAAAGGGATTTTGCTTTTTATCATCTTGTAAAGATCGTTTTTTAGGCATGAGTCGTTTTGATGGTATAACGCGCAGGTGAGGCGCATTTCTACGTGATGCACTTTTCTTTTTCTGCATTTTGGATGATTGCTTTGCGGCTTTTTGGTAGGACGTTGATTGTTTCCCCATTCTCTTTGTCATCAGTTTCCTGACAAGAAAAATGACGAGAGCAGCAATCGCGGCGGTAATTAGAAGCTGCGTGACAAGACCCATTGGGTCAGTGAACAGTTTCCAAATGAAGCCGAGAGCAGCAAGACCAATAATCATATAAATAAGAGGTTGAACAACACGGCGCGACAAATGATTCACCTCCTGTTCGTCTTTAAACAACTTTAGTGCTAGAATCATCTTCCTCTCGTATTTTATCGCGAGAAAGTAATTCGTTAAATGAATGGATTGCCACATCAACTTGCTTGTCATCAGGGTTCTTTGTTGTGAGTAGCTGAACCCAAAGACCAGGATAGCCAAGTACTTTTAGAACTGGTACATCTCTCAATTTGTTCGTTAACTGCAGTACTTCGAAGGATACACCAAGTACAACAGGAATGAGAACAACACGATAGACTAACCTTACCCATAAAGGATCAGTAGGAACTAACAGGTAAATAAATACCCCAATGACTACTGTAAATAAGATGAAGCTACTTCCACATCTATAGTGCAAACGAGATTGTTTCTGAACATTCTCAATCGTAATTGGAAGTCCAGCTTCATAAGCGTTTATCACTTTATGCTCAGCACCATGGTATTGGAACACACGCTTAACAATTGGCGTAAGCGATATGAAGTAAATATAGCTAAGGAGAAGAATGAGCTTGATGAATCCTTCAATGAGGTTCTGCACAACATGCCCAGGGAAAATAAACTCCAGTGAAGCAGCAGCTAGTGCGGGTAAAAGCGTAAATATTGTTTTCACAAATGCAAAGGATATAACGCCAATTGCAGCAGCACCTAATAACAAAGTTAGTTTAGAAGGTTCTTCTTTCCCTAATACTTCTTCATCTTCTGAAGGGTCTACATCATAACGCTCACTTGAGAAATTTAAATGCTTAGTACCGTTTCCGCTTGCATCAATAATCGCGACTACACCACGGATAAAAGGTATTTTCTTAAGCTTTGTTCGAATTGGTTTCGGCTGCTTTGGGACTTCTAGATAATCAATTGAATCGTCCTTCCGCCGAATAGCAGTTACAGATGTATGTTTTCCTTGAAACATGACACCTTCAACAACTGCTTGCCCGCCATATGCCGGCTTGTTTGAATCTGACAATATCTCTCACCAACCTATTATGTTAAGTAGAATGTTTAACGATATTCTAGCAATTGCTAATGTACTTAACTTACATTCTACAAGAAATAGGCAAAAACCTCTAGGTAAGAGATTCTAATAATCATTTTCCCCAACATAATTTATTTTAATCTTATCAACATGTCATTTTATTAATAAATAATTCACCAATCAATTGGAGAAGCTAAGCCGTGAGGTGAATGATATGGAAAAAGAGACAAAACAGGATCAAAACGATCAAGAGCAACTGGAGCAAGATAAAAAAGAACAACCTCTTTCTTTCACATCAAAAATTGTAACAATAGGTATTGTTGGAGGGGTGTTCTGGGGTTTAATAGGGTACTTAACCTATCTCTTTAAATTTACAAAAGTACCTCCATCCCTTATTCTATCGCCGTGGGCTCTGGGTGAGTGGAAGAATGAGCAACTTGGCCAGTGGATTGGTATATTGGCAATGGGTCTCGTTTCAATTCTTGTCGCATTTGTTTACAAGGTAACACTTGTGAAAATCAATAACATGCTTGCCGGACTTGGGTATGGTCTTGTTCTTTGGGTCATTGTTTTCTACTTATTAAATCCGATGTTCCCGGAACTTCCTTCAATCATGAAGCTCGATAAAAATACAATGGTCACCACCATCTGTCTATATCTATTGTATGGTGTATTTATCGGTTATTCGATTTCGTTCGAATATCATGAGAACCAGCAGGCGAGCACATCCTATTCAAACAAATGAAGCTATGGTAGAATGTTCATGGAACATTCTCTTTTTTTTGAACGCTATTAGGACATCACCATCGTTTTACAGTGTAGAACAAGTCGTGGTAAAGGGGCCAGGGATGAAAACTTTCTATGTGCTTAACGGACCGAATTTAAATAGGCTTGGTAAACGCGAGCCAGGGATATATGGAAGTGAAACCCTCGAAACGGTTGAACGTCGATTAGCTGAGGTGGCTGATGAAAATCAGATATCGATTGTTTTTCGACAATCAAATCATGAAGGTGATTTAATCGATTGGATTCATGAAGCAGAGGATGCAGCGGGTATCATTATTAATCCCGGTGCTTTTACTCATTATAGTTATGCTATTCGAGATGCAATTGCTAGTGTTACTGTCCAAGTAGTTGAAGTGCATATTTCAAATGTACATAACCGTGAACCATTCCGACATACCTCTGTTATTTCACCTGTTACAAAAGGGCAAATTGTAGGGTTTGGAACGAATGGATATGAACTAGCACTAAGGTCATTTCTATAATCCAGAAGGAGGACGAATAAGTGGAACGTATTGAGAAACTACGTCAATCATTTAAAGAATATGATATTGATGCAATGTTAATTACTTCAACGAGCAACCGTAGGTATTTTTCTCACTTTACAGGTAGCTCTGGTGTTGTCCTTATAACAGAGAAGGAAGCCAAGTTTGTTACAGACTTCCGTTATATTGATCAAGCAGAAGAACAGGCGAAAGGCTTTGATATCGTTCAGCACAAAGGACCTATAGTGGATGAAGTTGCTAAAGTAGCAAATCAACTAGGTGTTAAGAAACTAGGCTTTGAAGAAACTCAGCTTACATATCATGTTTTTAAAGCGTATGAGAACAAAGTCGAGGGAACACTTATTCCAATTAGCGGATTGCTTGAGAAGCAACGAATGATTAAAGATTCTAGTGAATTAAAGGTGTTAAAAGAAGCAACTGAAATTGCGGATGCAGCTTTCCAACACATCACAAACTATATTAGAACTGGTTTAACAGAACTTGATGTTTCTAATGAACTAGAATTTTTCATGAGAAAAAATGGCGCTACATCATCTTCTTTTGATATTATAGTTGCGTCAGGTGTTCGCTCTGCTCTCCCACATGGTGTTGCAAGTGATAAGGTTATTGCAAAGAATGAACTTATTACCCTTGATTTTGGTGCTTATTACAAAGGATATTGCTCTGACATTACACGAACAGTAGCTGTCGGAGATCCAGGAGAAGAACTGAAGGGTGTATATCATACTGTTCTTGAAGCTCAGCTAAAAGCGATGGAACAAATTAAGCCAGGGATGAGCGGGAAAGAAGCAGACGCCATTTCTCGTGATCATATTGCAGCTAATGGATTTGGAGATTACTTTGGCCACTCACTTGGCCATGGTATTGGACTAGAAGTCCATGAGGGCCCTGGTCTTTCTGCCAAATCTGATACGGTACTTGAACCGGGAATGGTTGTAACCGTTGAACCAGGTATTTACTTGTCTGGTAAAGGCGGCGTTAGAATTGAAGATGATACTGTAATCACCGAGTCAGGAAACGAAAAGCTATCTCATTCCACAAAGGAATTGCTGATCCTCGGCGAATAATAAAGAGGGGGACTACCTATGATTTCTGTTAACGATTTAAAGACAGGACTAACAATTGAAGTAGACAACGGCATCTGGACGGTTATGGACTTCCAGCATGTTAAGCCTGGTAAAGGAGCTGCTTTTGTAAGAACGAAGCTACGTAATCTTCGAACTGGCGGCATTCAAGAAAAAACATTCCGTGCAGGAGAAAAAGTTGCAAAAGCACATATCGAAAATCGCAAGATGCAATACCTTTATGCAAGTGGAGATATGCATACTTTCATGGACACAAGCTCATATGAGCAAGTTGAACTCCCTGCAGAGCAAATTAATTACGAATTAAAGTTTCTGAAAGAAAACATGGAAATTTCGATTCGTACGTATGGTGAGGAAACGATTGGCGTTGAACTACCTAATACGGTTGAACTTCTTGTAACTGAAACAGAGCCGGGAATTAAAGGCGATACTGCTTCAGGTGGAACGAAGCCAGCAACTGTCGAAACTGGTTTGACTGTTCAAGTACCATTTTTCGTCAACCAGGGTGACGTTCTAATTATTGATACTTCAAAAGGGGAATACGTTTCCCGCGGATAGTTATAACGAACCAAAACCGCTCTTTTTGAGCGGTTTTTTTTATCGCAAAGAAATGAGTGATTACTCACTTTACGAAATGCGAGTGATCAATTAATATAATAGTGAGTAATCACTTATTTAAAGGAGGTAGCTTATGGATACGTATCCGGTTCAGGCGAGTGTAACAAAGCGCTATGGAAAAACGACAATACTTGACGGTATTGAACTAACCTTTCAAAGGGGAGAGATTTTTGGACTCCTTGGACCATCAGGTTCCGGTAAGACAACGTTGGTTAAACTTCTGTGCGGTATTGAGGAAGCGACAGAAGGAACTGTTCAAGTCTTTAATCAACAAATGCCAGATCTTAACGTAATGAACCGAATGGGGTATATGGCGCAAGCAGATGCTCTATATGTTGAGTTAACAGCTAAAGAAAATTTAGAATTCTTTGCAAGCCTTAGTGGAGTTAAGCGTACGGAACGAAAAGAACGAATTCAAGAAGTAATGAAGCTAGTAGACCTTGAACAGCATCTCGATAAGAAGGTAGAGACCTATTCAGGAGGTATGAAAAGACGACTGTCTCTTGCGATAGCGTTATTGCATAAGCCGGATATTCTTTTACTTGATGAGCCCACAGTAGGTATCGATCCTTCTCTCCGTCAAAGGATTTGGGATACGTTTGAAGCGTTGCGAATGAAAGGGGTTCTTATACTGGTAACAACTCATGTGATGGATGAGGCTGAACGCTGTTCAAGATTGGGTTTAATAAGAGAAGGCAAGTTAATCGCAGTCGGAACACCAGATGAAATTAAGACAAACACCAAATCAACAACTATTGAGCAAGCTTTTCTTACTTATGGGGGGGTGAAGAGATGAGGGTTTATGCGGTAGTAATCCGTATTTTACGTCAGTTTATTCATGATAAACGAACAATGGCGCTTATGATTGTCGCTCCAATATTGGTATTAACGATGTTATCATTTGTTTTTAATGGAGAGGACCTTAAGCTGAAAATCGGGGTAGTTAATGTGCCGAATGCAGTCATTGAAAAAATAGAAGGAAACGATGTAACGGTTACTAAGATAGAAGCTACCGAGGATATAAAAGGGGTAATAAAAGAAAAAGACTACGATGCCATCATGGATTTTAATAATGAAGAAAGAAAACTTTACTTGGAGGGAAGCGATCCTTCCATAAATAAAGCTGTTGTTGAACGAATTAAAGGAAGTATAGGCTCGGAGAGTGCTGAAACCAAAATGGTTATCCTTTACACATATGGATCAAGTGATATGACAACATTTGATTATTTTGGTCCTGTTCTAGTAGGCTTCTTTATCTTCTTCTTCGTTTTTCTAATAGCAGGGGTATCTTTTTTAAGAGAACGAACCCAGGGAACACTTGAACGTCTTCTTGCAAGTCCAATTAAAAGATGGGAACTTGTCACAGGGTACGTAATTGGTTTTGGACTATTTACAATGCTTCAATCAGCTATTATCGCTCTCTATAGTATTTATATCATCGATCTAAAGATGGAGGGTTCCTTCTTTTATGTCCTTCTCGTAACACTTATGCTTGCTCTGAGTGCATTAACGCTCGGGATTTTGCTATCAGCTTTTGCAAAGAATGAACTGCAAATGATCCAATTCATACCATTAGTTGTTGTTCCGCAGCTGTTTTTCTCTGGTTTGTTTAACCTCGATACCGTATCTGATTATTTGAGTTGGATCGGTCCGTTAACACCTCTCTATTATGGAGCAGATGCTCTTCGTGATGTTATGATCAGAGGACAAGGAATATCAGAAATATGGGCCGATTTGCTTGTTTTAATTGGCTTCTCATTTGTGTTTATTATCTTGAATGTGTTTGCGCTCAAAAAACATCGACGAATATAGTGGCAGGAGGAACAGATGAAAATGAATAATAGTAAGACCGATTCGCTCCTTAATGGAGGAGAAACTGGCGAGTTGACTGATAAGCAAAAGCGTATCGTTGAAGCAGCAATTGAAATGTTCTCTGAAAAAGGATTTGCAGCTTCATCAACAAGTGAAATCGCCCGTCGTGCTGGTGTTGCAGAAGGAACGATTTTTAGACATTACAAAACGAAAAAAGAATTGTTACTAGCTATTGTAACACCAGTTATGGGAAACCTTGTGGCACCTTTCATTGTGAAAGATCTAAACAAAGTGTTAGAAAAGAACTATGAATTTTACGAAGAATTTCTTGAAGCTATGGTACGTAATAGGCGAACCTTTATTCAAAAGCATTTACCAATTGTAAGAATTCTAGTGCAAGAGATCCCCTTTCATGAAGAACTTCGTGCCCAATTTATTGAACATGTAGCAAGAGATATTTATACGCGGTTTGAAAATATCGTTCGTCACTTTCAAGAAAAGGGAGAACTAGTTCAAATGCCTCCATCTTCCGTGGTGAGGCTTACAATTTCCTCGATTATGGGCTTTTTCTTGGCTCGCTACATTTTCTTACCTGACCATGAGTGGAATGAAGAAGAAGAAATAGAAATGACGATCCAATTTATCATGAATGGAGTTAAAGCAAGATGAACATCTGGCATAAAGTAGCCAGGTGTTTTTTTGTGGTAAAGCATCATTCTTAAATGTGCAATTTCTTCATAAGTTGTACAAACAGGCAGGGGAGGCTTAGGATGCTTCATTCAGTTCTAGTTATGGGAATTCTGCGAATTGTTTCTGGACTTATCGAACTTACAGCTGCCATTCTTATCCTTCTTTTCAATGATCTTAGAAGCGCGATGTTGATCAATGCCATTCTTGCGATAGTTGGCCCAATTATTTTGATCGTTACAATGTCGGCAGGGTTAATCGGTCTTGCAGGTGATTTATCAATTGGCAAAATTCTTCTCATAGTTATTGGAGTCGCCTTCATCCTTGCAGGAACGCTCTCTTAAATAAGTTGAGACATAATCAGATTGTGTCAGGAATACTAGTGTAGGGAGAAACAAGCATAGAAAGGGGGGACATATGTGGAGGAAGTTCTTCGTCTCCTGCCAGAAGGTGTGAAAAGAATTATTCAAAATTTTTCTCAAAATGATAAAGAATCGATGGAAGAAATTCGAATCCGCATTAATAGGCCACTTGAAATTATGATGACCGGTAAGCCTGTTTTTCCTTTATTAAACGGTAGTGAGTATTATGTCTCTAAAGATGATGCGGCCCAGATGCTTAATAAACTGAGTCAATATTCGCTATATGCCTTAGAGGAAGAATTAAAGAAAGGGTTTGTCACAATTCAAGGGGGTCATCGAGTCGGTCTCGCAGGTAAAGTTATTACCACGAATGGACACGTGAAAGCAATTAGAGACATTGCTTCATTCAATGTAAGGATTGCGAGGCAGAAGCTTGGCATAGCAACACCGCTTGTTTCATATCTTTATGCAGGAGGTTGGATGAACACGATTATCCTTGGTCCACCTCAATCAGGTAAAACAACGATGCTACGTGATTTAACTCGTATTATGGGCGAAGGAGATGAGATGAGAAGGATACAGTCATCAAAAATAGGGATTGTAGATGAGCGATCTGAGATTGCTGGATGTGTAAAAGGAATTCCGCAGCATAGACTTGGTCATCGTGTAGATGTTCTAGATTCCTGTCCTAAAGCAGAAGGTATGATGATGATGATTCGCTCTATGAGTCCAGATATTATTGTCGTTGATGAAATTGGGCGACGTGAGGATAGTGAAGCGATTATTGAAGCGATTAATGCAGGTATACAACTTGTTGTAACAATACATGGTCACGTTATGGAAGATTTGTACAGGAGACCAAGCATTCAAGAATTAATACGTTCTGGCGTTTTTGAACGTATTGTTGAACTATCTCGTTCTGACGGACCTGGCACAATTAAAGCAATTAAAGATAAAACAGGTAGAGAAATCAGACGTAAAAAGGTGATGTAGCATGAAGCTACTTGGAGCAGTTCTCATAATTTTAGCTAGTACCTGGGCAGGGATTGAATGGTCTAGAACTGTAAGTGAGCGCTCGCGACAACTAAGACAGTTAAAAGCGGCACTTCAGTCATTAGAAGCAGAAATTGTTTATGGAATAACGCCACTTAGTATGGCGTGCGGTCACATATGTAGACAGGTGGGACATCCTGTATCGTGGTTTTTTGATTCATTCAGAAAAAAGCTTGATGCAGGGCATTCAACTGCTTATGAAGCTTGGATTGAAAGTATGGAGGAGGTCTGGAAGTATACTGCTTTTAAACAAGAGGAGAAAGAAATAATGAAGCAGCTTGGCGCTACAATTGGTCAGCAAGATCGTGAACACGAGCAAAAACAGCTTAAGCTTGCACTGATTCATCTCGAACGTGAAGAAAATGAAGCAAGAAATAATCAAACAAAGTATGAACGGATGTTTAAGAGCCTTGGGGTTCTCGGAGGAATTCTACTTGTCATACTTTTGATTTAGTCACTGGGAGGAAATGCGGATGAATCATGATGTAAATACAATTTTTCAAATTGCTGGTATCGGAATTATTGTTGCCATGCTTCATACCATTCTTAAACAAATGGGGAAGGAAGAATATGCTCACTGGGTAACATTGATTGGATTTATTGTTGTACTTTATATGGTGATTACGATTATTGATGACCTTTTTCAGAAAATACGGGGAGTCTTTCTTTTCCAAGGGTAGGGGGTGTCTGCGATTGATATTATTCAAATTGTTGGCCTGGGATTAATCGCAACCTTCCTTGTCATTGTCGTTAAAGAACAAAAGCCTGTGTTTGCATTTACCATTACGGTGTTCACAGGTGCTTTAATTTTTCTCTATTTAATAGGAGAGATTCAACATATTATTCAGATGTTAGAGAGCTTAGCAGCAAAGGCAAACGTAGATCTTGTATATGTAGAAACAGTCCTAAAAATTATTGGGATAGCTTATATCGCTGAATTCGGGGCTCAAATTGTAAGAGATGCGGGCCAGGGCGCGATTGCTTCCAAAATCGAACTTGCTGGAAAGCTATTGATCTTAACGATGGCGATTCCAATATTGACATTAATCATTGAAACTGTTCTTAGATTATTGCCAGCATAAGGGAGGGGGAGAGACGTGCACAAACAAAAAATCATGTTGACGATGCTATTCCTCTTTTTTTCCCTTATTACTTATACGAGTCCAGTTAATGCACAGACCGGCGAAGACAAACCAATGCCTGATCAATTTGTAGACAAGCAGTTAACATCACTAGGTTTACAAGACATACAAGCCTATTGGAACGAAGTAATTGAAGAGTATGGTGGTTTCTTGCCAGAAAGCCAAAAAGGTTCGTTTATGGAATTTGTAAAAGGTGAGAAGAAATTATCACTTAAAGCCTATTTATTAGGTTTAGTGAAATTTTTGTTTCATGAACTGCTTGTACACGGAAAGCTTCTCGGCAGTCTAATCTTATTAGCAATCTTCAGTATCCTACTACAGAATATGCAAAATGCATTTGAGCATAAAGCTGTTAGTACAGTTGCATATGGCATTATCTACATGGTTTTAATTATTCTAGCTTTGAACAGCTTCCATGTTGCGATCCAATATACAGAGAACGCAATAGCAAATATGATGGGATTTCTTCTAGCATTAATTCCTTTATTGTTAGCTCTTATGGCTTCTGTTGGTGGAGTTGCGTCAGTTGCATTCTTTCATCCAATTGTTCTATTCCTCGTCAATACTGGTGGATTACTTATTCAAAAATTTGTGTTGCCTATGTTGTTTTTATCAGCGGTACTGGCCATCGTTAGTACAATAAGTGAACATTATAAAGTTACGCAACTGTCGAATCTCATTCGAAACATAGCCATTGGTACCCTTGGTGTATTTTTTGCAATCTTTCTTGGAGTTATATCTGTTCAAGGGGCAACAACTGCTGTGGCTGATGGGATCACAATTCGAACAGCAAAATTTGTAACTGGAAACTTCATTCCTGTCGTAGGAAGAATGTTTACCGATGCAACAGATACAGTATTAAGTGCCTCTGTCTTATTGAAAAATACAGTAGGACTAGCAGGTGTCGTTATTCTTTTAATGATCTGTGCTTTTCCAGCGTTAAAGGTTCTTTCACTTGTGTTGATCTACAACATCGCAGCAGCGGTCATTCAACCGTTAGGCGGCGGACCAATTATTCAGTCATTAAATGTTATTTCAAAAAGTATCTTGTTTATCTTTGCGGCACTAGCTATCGTATCACTTATGTTTTTCCTTGCTGTCACAATAATTATTGCATCAGGGAACATAACCTTAATGGTGAGATAGGAGGGGTTAAATGAGTATTCTTACAGGCTGGGTAACAAATATCATTGTACTCATCCTGCTTGCGACGGTTCTCGAACTCTTGCTTCCGAACTCCAGTATGCAGCGATATGTCAAAATGGTTATTGGATTAATGTTAATGGCAGTCATACTTTCTCCGGTACTCACGATTTTTTCAAAAGATTTTAATTCAATGCTTAGATCTGCCACGACAAACGATTTTAACCGAAGTACAGAACTAGAAAATACAATTGAATCAAAGAAAAGTGAAATACAAGCATCGAATGCTGCATATATTGAAGAACAAATGGCTGTCCAATTGAAAAGTCAGGTTGAAAAGGAGTTGAGAGAGCGATTTAATCTTCAAATAAGTAGTATAGCACTTCAGCTAACCGAAGAAGAAGGCGAGAAGAATATTGATCAAATTGCAGTGATGGTGGAAGAAGCGGCTACTGATCAATCTGTTAGCGATATTGAAGCTGTATCTGTTTCGTTGGTAATTGAAGAAAATAATTTAGAAGATTTCGATTCAACTGATAGCGCTTCTAGGAAAGTAGCTTATTTTCTAGCAGATGAATGGGAGCTGTATCCAAAGCAGGTCGGAGTTCAGGTGAAAGGAGGAGAATAGGTTACATGGATGAAAAACCAACTAGCTGGCTCGATCAGTTAAAGCAACCAAAGAAGAAAAAAGGAATGCCATCGATCTATTTAATTATAGCGGCAGCACTTGGAATCATCTTTATGTTTGCCGGAAATTTCTTTTCTTCACCTGATCCCGGCCAGGAAGTGTTTTCCGAACTGGCAGACTCGTCTGATAGTGAACCTGCTTTCGGTCAGAATAAGTCTAATCCGTCGACAATGTCAGAATACGAGAATTTATACGAAACCCAACTGAAGGAAGCGCTCGATGAAGTAGCTGGCGTATCTGATGCAACAGTGATTGTTAATCTAGATTCTACTGAAGAGAAGGTTGTTGAGAAAAATAGCACTTCTACTGATAAATATACTTATGAATCTCCAAAAGAAGGTGGATCACGAAAAATTGAAGAGCAATCCAGTGAAGAGCAGGTAGTGGTTGTACAAAGTGACAAAGGACAGGAACCAATTATAGTAAGTACGAAAAAGCCAGTTGTTAGAGGGGTTGTGGTTGTGGCGGTTGGTGCAGAAAACATGGAAGTAAAGAAAATGATAGTCGATGCAGTGACGAGGCTACTTGATGTAAAAAGTCATCGCGTCATGGTCTTACCGAAGAAACTAAAGGGGGAATCATGAGATGGTCTTAAAAAAGCAAACGGTTTGGTTACTAACAATGCTAAGTTTAATTATTGTTCTATCGGCCTATTATATTATGACACCTGGTACTGATAATGTAGCGTTTGTAGGAGATCAAGAGCAAAGTCAAGATGATGCAAAAAGCAATGAAGCAAAAGAAACAAATGCTGAAGGGGATGTTGTTTCATCAAGCCTCTCAAGCGATGAAGCTTTTGCAGCATTAAGACTTGAAATTCAAGAGCAAAGAGATGCAGCGATTGAAGATTATACGGCTGTGATAGCAAGTGAAGCTTCTGCTGATTTACGGAACGAAGCGCATGAACAACGTCAGGAATTAATGGCGCTATCTCAACAAGAGTCAGTACTTGAGAATGTCATTAAGTCTGAAGGTTATAGTGATGCGGTTGTATATACACTCGAAAATGATAAAGTAAGGGTCATTGTAAAAGCAGATCAATTATCTAATGAAGAGGCTAATAATATTATGGTGCTTGCTCAAGAACAACTTGGAGAAGGGCACCAAATTGCAGTGGAGTTCCAACCTGCAGCGAAATAAAGATGGAGATATTCTCCATCTTTTTTTATTTGTCTATGCAATAGAGTCTTGAATAGTTTAACAATCTAGACGTTTTTTGAAGAAGTAACAATGATATACTATTATAGGAATGAAAACGTTATCTATTTTTGTTACGCTTATTGAGAAAACGCTTGATATATGCATTCTACCCTCTAAACAGAAGATATGATATGATGAATAGGATTAGGACCAGCTTGTATACAATGGTCTTAATTTAGGGTTTTGATTCTTTGTGCTTTTTGGTGGAGATACTAATGTCAATGAGAATTATGTTATAATTGATGTAACTTGGAGCGTGTCTTCTGCACAGAATAACCCTCCTTACAAATGCAAGCGCAAAAAACGAGACAGGGAGTGGAAACTTTGTTAAAAGTTCAAGAAATTCGCGAGTTGATCAAACTAATTGATCAATCCAGCATTGATGAATTTGAATACGAAAACGACGGATCGAAAATTGTCCTTAAGAAAAATGAAGTTCAGTACACACAGGCACCGGTAGATCAACCAATCCAGCAGCCTGTTGCACAAGAAGTACCAGAGCCTGCTAAGCCTGCAGCTGCTACTCCTGAACAACCGAAAGAAGAAGCAACTAATACGCAAGCGGATGAATCTTTACATAAAATTGAATCGCCGATGGTAGGTACTTTCTACGCTCGCCCTAATCCTGACTCAGATGTTTATGTGAAAACAGGAGAAAAGGTTTCAGAAAATAGCGTTGTCTGCATCATTGAAGCGATGAAGCTTTTCAATGAAATAGAGGCAGAGGTAAATGGAGAAATTGTAGAAATGCTAGTTGAAGATGGACAACTAGTTGAATACGGACAGCCTCTGTTTTTAGTGAAAGCATAGGTGATCTCATTATGGAAATTAAAAAAATACTCGTAGCTAATCGAGGAGAGATCGCGGTTAGAATAATTCGAGCTTGTGAAGAACTCGGAATAGAGACAGTAGCGGTTTACTCTCAGGCTGATAAGGATGCATTGCATGTTCGACTTGCAGACGAAGCTTATTGTATTGGACCAACTGCAGCGAAAGATAGCTATTTAAACTTCACAAATATTATGAGCATTGCAACGGTTACAGGTGTCGACGCTATTCACCCCGGTTATGGGTTCCTTTCTGAAAACGCTGATTTTGCAGAACTTTGCAGAGAATGCAATGTAACATTTGTTGGCCCTAGTCCTGAAGCTATTAATCGTATGGGAACAAAAGATGTTGCTAGAACAACGATGAAAGAAGCTGGAGTCCCGATCGTTCCTGGTTCTGAAGGAATTATTAAGGACGTAGACGAAGGTGTAGCACTCGCAAACGAGATGGGTTATCCGGTTATCATTAAAGCTACTGCCGGTGGTGGTGGTAAGGGGATCCGAATCGCTAAAGACGAGCAAGAATTAGTCAAAGGGATTAATATCACTCAACAAGAAGCATCCCAAGCCTTTGGGAACCCTGGAGTTTACATTGAGAAATTCATTGAAGATTTCCGTCATGTCGAAATTCAGGTTCTTGCCGATAACCATGGGAACGCAATTCACCTTGGTGAACGTGACTGTTCAATTCAGAGACGGTTACAGAAGCTTGTAGAAGAAACGCCTTCTCCAGCTCTTGATGCGAAAATCAGACAAAAGATGGGTGACGCTGCAGTGCGGGCCGCTAAAGCCGTTAATTATTCAGGCGCAGGTACTGTAGAGTTTATTTTTGAGCCAACGGGGAATTTTTATTTCATGGAAATGAATACTCGAATTCAAGTTGAGCACCCTGTGACTGAAATGGTAACAGGAATTGACTTGGTTAAAGAACAGATAAGGGCAGCTTCTGATGAAACGCTTCGCTTTAAACAGGAAGATGTTACGTTCAAAGGTTGGGCGATTGAGTGCCGGATCAATGCAGAAGACCCTGACAAAAAGTTCATGCCATCTCCAGGTAAAGTAGAAATGTACCTTCCTCCAGGTGGCTTCGGTGTTCGAGTTGATTCTGCTGTTTACCCTGGATACGACATTTTGCCTTTCTACGACTCAATGGTTGCAAAGTTAATTACTTACGCGGATACGCGTGAAGAAGCGATTGCAAGAATGAAGCGTGCGCTTGGCGAATTTGTGGTGGAAGGTGTGAAAACAACTATACCGTTCCATATGCGTTTAATGAATCACGAGAAATTTGTTAGCGGAGATTTCAATACAAAATTCCTTGAAAAATATGATTTAACAGAACCATCAACGAATTCTAGGTGAGGTGTTCAAAATGAATGAACTTCAATCATTTGAAATGGAAGAGCACGATACTGGACTTGGAAAAGTCGAAATTTCTCCAGAAGTTATCGAAGTCATTGGTAGCATCGCAGCGTCTGAAGTAGACGGGGTAGCTGAAATGAGAGGTAATTTCGCTTCGGGTGTCGTCGAACGCTTTGGTCGTAAAGATCATCGAAAGGGCGTCAAGGTTGAGCTAGATGAAGATGGGATTATACTTGATGCATATGTGGTGGTAAGCTACGGATTATCAATCCCAGAAGTTTGTGAAAAAGTACAAGAAAACATTCGTCAGGCTCTACTTACTATGACTGCTCTCGAAATTAGTGCAGTTAACGTCAGCGTGGTTGGCATTACATTTGATAAAAAAGAGCAGGAAAACGAAGAATAAGCAGGGGGGCTTTCCCTCTGCTTTTTAATTTGCAGAATAGAATTGAACAGTGGAAAACCTGTATTTGTCTGCTACAATATGCTATTATCAATTGGTATAGCAATATAAGCGTAAAAGGAGTATAGCAATGAAAAGAAGACATGCAAGAGAAAAAGCCATCCAGGTATTGTTTCAAATAGATGTAACAGACACCGATCCACGTGAGGCGCTAGAGCACGTATTAAGTGAGGGAGAAGGTGACGAGTTTCTATCTGAGCTTGTCTTCGGAACGCTTGAAAACCTCGAGAAAATTGATGAAGTAATTAAAGAAAATCTTGTTAACTGGAGTTTTAGTAGAATTGGGAATGTCGATCGCTCTGTTCTTCGTATGGCTTCGTACGAAATGGTCATAAGAGATGATATACCAGTTAATGTTAGTTTAAATGAAGCTGTTGAACTAGCAAAGCTGTTCGGAGGAGAAGAATCCGGACGTTTTGTTAACGGCGTTCTCTCTAAGATTATGCAAAAAAGCTAAGTCAGGCAGGAGGGATTGTTGTGAAAGCAGATCGCTACATATCGGTGACCGCGTTAACGAGACACGTTAAGCGGATGATTGATAATGAACCTGCACTTCAAGATGTATGGCTCCGTGGTGAATTATCTAATGTTAAGCTTCATAATAGAGGTCATCTTTATTTTACAGTGAAAGATGATAAATCTCGTGTTCAGGCGGTTATGTTCGCAGGGAATAACCGTCATATGAAGTTTAAGCCAGAGAATGGTATGAAAGTTTTAATCCGAGGAGAAATTTCGGTTTTTGAGCCATACGGGCAATATCAGCTTTATGCAAAGGAAATGCAGCCTGATGGTATAGGAAACTTATACCTCGCTTATGAAGAACTGAAGCGCAAGCTCGAGTTTGAAGGATTGTTTTCTGAAGACCTTAAACAACCAATCCCACGCTATCCTACAGAAATCGGTGTTATTACTTCCCCTACTGGTGCAGCAATTCGGGACATATTCACAACTATAAAGAGACGTTATCCTGCAGCTAGGATAACTGTATTCCCTGTTCTTGTGCAGGGGAATAGTGCGAAAAGCTCAATCGTACAGGCGATTGAAATGGCGAACGCAATGAATATGATTGATGTATTAATTGTTGGACGTGGCGGAGGGTCTATTGAAGAACTTTGGGCTTTTAATGAAGAAGAGGTAGCAAGAAGTATAGCTAGCTCTCGTGTACCAATTATTTCAGCTGTTGGTCATGAAACAGACTTTACGATTGCTGATTTTGTAGCTGACCTAAGAGCGCCAACACCTACAGGTGCTGCAGAACTAGCTGTTCCTAGCATTGTTGAACTGAAAGAACGATTGGATCAGAGAGTACATAGACTTTTGAGAGCTATGAGAGAGAAGCAACTTTCAGAGCGAGAACGTTTGTCTAACTTGCAGAAATCTTATGCTTTTCGCTATCCAAATCAACTTATGAGACAAAAAGAGCAAGAGCTTGACCTCCAGGTTGATCGTCTTCAGAAGACGATGAAAAGGCTACTAGCTTATACCGGTGAACGAGTAGATCGAAACCATAAACAACTCGTTAAACAGCATCCAAATCGTTTATTGAAAGAATCAGCTCAAGAACTGAATGAAATAAAAGTATCTTTGCATAAAGAAATGCAACGAGTATTGCATGGGAAACAGCGCGATTTTTCAATGTTTGCGGGCAAGTTAAATGCTCTGAGTCCTCTAAAGGTGATGGAGCGTGGTTACAGCCTTGCATATAAAGAAGAAGAACTCATTAAATCTGTTAAGCAGGTTCAACCTGGCGATGTTCTAAAGGTTGAGATGACAGATGGAAAAATAGATTGCCATGTTTGGGGATTAGAGGAGAGTGACTCGAATGGAGAAAAATGAGAATGTAACATTTGAAGAAGCGATGCAAAAACTTGAGCAAATCGTAGGTGCGCTAGAAGAAGGAAATGTTCCGCTTGAAAAAGCGATCTCTTTATTCCAGGAAGGAATGAACTTATCTAATATTTGTCACGAGAAGCTCAAATCAGTTGAAGGAAAGATGGATCAGATTGTGGAAGAGAACGGTGAAATTAAACGCTTCTCTGTTCAGGAGGATGAAGTGTGATCTCTGACCTAACCTCTTATATGAACACTTGCAAGAAACTGATAGACAAAGAGCTTCCGCTATTTATCGAAAAAGTTGAAATGCCTGATACGCTTAAAGAAGCCATGATCTACTCCATTCAAGCAGGTGGAAAGAGAATTCGACCGATTCTTATGCTTGCTACTGTAGAAGCGTTTGGTCAGCCGATCGAGAAAGCTATTCCTACAGCGTGTGCAGTTGAAATGATTCATACATATTCTCTTATTCATGATGATCTACCAGCTATGGATGACGATGACTTAAGACGAGGTAAGCCTACAAACCATAAAGTGTTTGGTGAGGCAGCAGCGATTCTTTCAGGAGATGCCTTGTTAACCCAGAGCTTCGAAATTATTGCTGACTCATCCCTTACAAGTGATCAGAAAGTGGAAATCGTTAAGCTTCTTGCAAATTCTGCTGGACCGGGTGGTATGGTTGGGGGGCAGATGGCTGATTTAGATGGAGAAAAGCAGGAGTTAACGCTTGAGAAACTTGAATATATCCACCATCATAAAACTGGTAAACTCCTCGTGTTTTCCGTACTTGCAGGTGCTATTATCGCAAATGCTGATGACTCACAACGTTCTCATCTAAAAAAGTTTGGAGAGCATATGGGTCTTTCTTTCCAGATTAGTGACGATATTCTTGATGTAGAAGGCGATCAGGACAAAATCGGTAAACTCCCAGGAAGCGATGAGAATAATGACAAGAGCACATATCCAAAGCTCCTTACGTTAGAAGGGGCAAAGGAAAAGCTTACGTTCCATTTCGAAGAAGCTCTAAAGTATCTATCTGCTTCAGGAATTAATCATGATAGACTTCAATCAATCGCAAAATTTATTGTCGAACGTGATCATTAACACATAATTGAGGATTACTATATCATATGGTATAATAAGTTAAGCTAGAGTGGTGCAGTATTCTAGTCAGTTCGCCATTTCTGAAGGCGGGCCTAAAAATCCGCCATAGGGCACATCGATGAAGTTCCTGGTGTTGGCTTGAGTCGCCCAGACTTGGGTCGATGCTGGGAGTTAAGGTCGCAGGGCGATCCACAAAGGCATGTGGGCGTTGACCCTGCTTCCGCGGAGGCCCATTCTTGTAGCAGAGCGGTTAACGCTGCCTGCTATGAATTGGGGTATGAACCTGTTTCAGCTGCATGGGAACGCAGTTGAACAGCGTAGCCTGCCTTGAGTGGAGCTAGAGGGGATTATGGATTATTGGAAATTTGCAGCTCGGCCGGCAGTTTATTTCCTACCACCCATATGAAATCTGCTCTGCAAAAGAGGCTAGGGAATGTGTGGAACTGTTGAGGAAAACTCCTAGACTGTTCCGAGTGACACTTAAAGGGGATTATAGTGCGGACTAAGTGGTAATCCAGTCTAGCGAATGGTGACTACGCTAAGATTGATGTAAAGGGAAACCGCCTGAATGGCGACGTTCAGGTATCGATCTGGGAAAACCTACTGGACCTAAGCCGCAGTCTTTACTCTTTAAGTGACCACTCTTCACTACATACGACAACAGGGTTGTTCGACTGACAGGGAACAGGGGGCATTTGACTGATGACTGACCCTTTGAATACCTGTTAGTTGAACACCTATTTTTATGTGATTATATAATGGACAAGGAGTAGATATGAAAGCTTCCGTATCAAAATCCATAAACTGGAGTTTAGCTATTGCCGTTATCACACTTGTGTTAGCGGCTATTTTTTCAATTATATCAACAGCAGTATTGAGTGGGGTTTCGTGGGCACTTGGAATGTTTGTTGTTCTTATGATCGTTCTTATTGGTATTTTCTTTGATACAATAGGTGTAGCATCAACAGCTGCAAATGAAGTACCTTTCCATGCAATGGCTGCCGAACGACTTACTGGAGCAAAGCATGCTATCTTTGTTACTCGAAACGCAGATCGCGTAGCTAGCTTTTGTAATGATGTGATTGGAGACATTTCGGGTATTATAAGTGGTACAGCCTCTGCAACTGTTGTAGTGCAATTGACGCTTCAACTTGGACATAGTGATGGATCAATGTTTCAATATATAATATCAGTAGTATTTACAAGTGTAATTGCTGCATTAACAGTAGGGGGAAAAGCACTCGGTAAAACGTTTGCCATCCACTTCTCTACAGGAATCATCTTTCAAGTAGGTCGGTTCCTTTATTATGTTGAAAAAACATTTAAAATTAAAATGGTAGGCAATCAATCTAAAAAGAAAAAAGGCAACCGTAAATCGAAATAAAGAAGGGGAGGAAATCCCATGGATTTAGAAAAAATCGATAGTCCAAAATTCCTGAAAAATTATGATACTAATGAAATGACCGAACTTGCGGAAGAAATTAGATGTTTTCTAATTAATAAATTATCCGAAACTGGAGGTCATCTGGGTCCAAATTTGGGCGTGGTCGAGCTTACGATTGTACTACACAAAATTTTTGATAGCCCAAAAGATAAGTTCATATGGGATGTTGGCCATCAAGCTTATGTCCACAAAATCTTAACGGGTAGAGCTTCAAGATTTGATACATTGCGAAAGTACAAAGGACTTTGTGGGTTCCCTAAGCGTAATGAAAGCGTTCATGATGTTTGGGAAACTGGACATAGCTCGACTTCCTTATCTGCAGCAATGGGTATGGCAGCAGCACGTGATATGAAGGGGACTGATGAGAGCGTTGTAGCAATTATCGGTGACGGAGCTCTAACTGGCGGTATGGCATTAGAAGCTCTAAACCACATTGGTCATGAGCAGAAGGATATGCTTGTCATTCTAAACGACAATGAAATGTCAATAGCTCCTAACGTTGGTGCTCTTCATAATGTATTAGGGAAACTTCGCACTGCTGGGAAATATCATAAAGCGAAAGAAGAACTTGAATACTTACTGAAGAAGATCCCGGCATTTGGTGGTGCTTTGGCCTCTACTGCTGAGAGGGTGAAGGATGCACTAAAGTATTTACTAGTATCGGGTATTTTCTTCGAAGAACTCGGTTTTACGTATCTTGGACCTGTTGATGGTCACGACGTTGAAGCATTAATGGAAAACATTAAATATGCTAAGAAAACAAAAGGACCAGTCTTGATCCATGTTCTTACGAAAAAAGGTAAAGGTTATCACCCTGCAGAAAGCGATGAGATTGGCGTATGGCATGGAGTAAGCCCATATAAAATCGAAGCAGGAGAGCAGATTAAACCAAAAGTTGCGGCACCAGGCTACAGCAAGGTTGTGAGTGAAACTGTTCGGAAGTTAGCGGAAGATGATGATCGTATATCTGTAATTACACCTGCTATGACCGTTGGATCAAAGTGGGAAGGATTTGAGAAACAATTCCCTGAGAGGCTTTTTGATGTTGGGATTGCCGAGCAACATGCTACTACCATGGCAGCCGGCCTAGCTACCCAAGAACTCAAGCCTGTTTTATCCATTTATTCAACGTTTTTACAACGAGCATATGATCAGTTAGTTCATGATGTTTGTCGACAGAATTTAAACGTGTTTCTTGCGATTGACCGATCAGGTTTAGTCGGTGCTGACGGTGAAACACATCAAGGAGTCTTTGATGTCTCATTCCTTCGTCATATGCCTAATATGGTCTTGATGATGGCGAAAGACGAGAATGAGCTTCAGCATATGGTGTATACTAGTCTTCAATATAATCAAGGACCAATTGCCGTTCGTTATCCAAGAGGAAATGGTATAGGTATACAAATGGATAAAGAGCTTAAAGAGATCCCTATTGGTACTTGGGAGATTATTCGTGAAGGTAAAGATGTAGCACTACTTTCATTTGGTCCAACGCTTCAGGACTTATTAAAGGCTGCTGATATTCTTGAAAAAGAAGGTATATCTGCACGGGTCATCAATGCGCGATTCATTAAACCTCTTGATGAGTTGATGATGGCTGAATTGATGGAGGAAGGTATTCCAATGCTTACTGTTGAAGAAGCTATTCTTCAAGGAGGCTTTGGTAGTGCTGTCTTAGAATATGTGAACGATAGTGGCTATCAACATGGGACCATTCAAAGAATGGGTATTCCAGATACGTATATTGAGCACGGTAGTGTAAATGAGCTACTCAAGGAAATTGGATTAACACCAACCGAAATTGCTGCTAAAGCAAAGAAAATGATACCAGCAAAACAAAAGAGGGCATAAAAGAGCATGGCAAAAAAAGAAAGACTTGATGTAATTCTTGTGAATCGTGGGCTAATCGATACAAGAGAAAAAGCAAAGAGAGCCATTATGGCTGGTCTCGTGTTCTCCGAAACAGAGAGAATGGACAAGCCTGGCATGAAAGTAAATGAAGATATAACGCTTCAGATAAAGGGCGACACATTACGTTATGTTGGACGTGGTGGATTAAAGCTCGAAAAAGCGATTGAGGTTTTCTCGCTTGAACCTGAAAACAAAGTTGTACTCGATATAGGTTCTTCTACAGGAGGCTTTACAGATTGTGCATTACAAAATGGCGCAACACTCGTTTATGCTTTAGACGTAGGATACAATCAGTTAGCGTGGAAACTTCGCGTTGATGACCGAGTAGTTGTGAAAGAAAGAACCAACTTTCGTTATTCTGTAAAAGAGGATTTTGATAAAGGTTTACCGGATCTAGCGACAATTGATGTGTCCTTTATTTCATTGAAATTAATTTTACCTGTCCTTAAAGGAGTACTTAAAGAAAACGGCGAGGTAGTCGCGCTTGTGAAACCTCAATTCGAAGCTGGTCGGGGAGAAGTAGGTAAAAAAGGTATTGTTCGTGATAAGAAAGTACATCTTCGTGTTTTGAAAGAGATGATGAATTTTGCGACTCGGGAAGGCTATCAGATCAATGGACTTTCTTATTCTCCAATCACCGGTGGTGAAGGTAATATCGAATTTCTTCTTCATCTTGGCTGGAAACAAGAGATGTTGACTGAAGATGTTCCGGATCCAGAAGAAGTTGTAGAGCGAGCGCATCAAGAGTTTTAAAAGGATACACCATGTGTGTCCTTTTTTTCTACTTACGTAATGATAATCCACTTTTTACTATCTTATATAGGGCAAGTTTTTTAGTACTCATAGATGTGAATATTTATGAATGCCTATACAAAAGTAGGATAGGGCTATATAATAAGGCTGTCACAATTTACTTACCGGAATTTCTGGAGGTTTTACTATGAATAAAGGGCAACGTCACATCAAAATTCGTGAATTAATAGCTAATCAAGATGTTGAAACTCAAGATGAACTCGTATATAGTCTCAAAAGTGCAGGGTTCAATGTAACGCAAGCAACGGTTTCAAGAGATATAAAAGAGTTGCATCTTGTTAAAGTACCGACAATAGACGGAAGGTATAAATACAGTCTTCCGGCTGATCAACGCTTTAACCCATTGCAGAAGCTAAAAAGAACATTAACCGATGCTTTTATTAGTATCGATCATGCGGATCATCTTATTGTTATGAAAACGCTTCCGGGTAATGCTAATGCAATCGGTGCGTTAATTGATAACCTTGATTGGGAAGAGATTATGGGGAACATAAGTGGGGACGACACCATTCTAATTATCTGTAAGAGTGCAGAAGCCGCTCCTATGCTATCCCAACGCTTTATTGATATGCTTTAAGACAGAACGATGATCTTTGAAGGTGGGAGAATATGTTAGCCGAACTATCCATTCGTAATTTTGCGATTATAGAAGCGATTACCGTTTCATTTGAACGCGGTTTGACGGTTCTTACTGGCGAAACGGGTGCGGGGAAATCAATTATTATTGATGCAATAGGACTGCTAGTAGGTGGCAGAGGTTCAGCGGAATTTGTTCGATATGGCACGAAGAAGGCTGAAATTGAAGGATTATTTCATATAGAGCCAGAACATCCTACAGTTCAAAAGCTAGAGGATGTAGGGATTGAGTTTACCGACGATATGGTCGTATTACGACGTGATATTTCTAGTGCAGGCAAAAGTATTTGCAGGGTTAATGGCAAATTAGTAACGCTTGGGATTCTAAGAGAAATTGGCCAAACACTTATAGATATTCATGGACAACATGAACATCAGGACCTCATGCAGTCAGACAAACATCTGTCTCTCCTTGACCAATTTGGAGATGGATCGATAGGACCCGCATTAACTGAATATAGGGAAGTATATCAACGTTATAAAAAGATACAACAACAGATGAGGAACCTTACTGAGAATGAACAGCAAATGGCCCACAGGCTCGATTTAATTCAGTATCAGCTTGAAGAAATCACGAAAGCAGAACTCTCTCCTAATGAAGATGAAGAGCTGATGGAAGAGAAAATGCGTTTAGGTAATTTTGAGAAGCTTTTTTCGGCTCTTCAGGATGTTTATCATTCTTTACATGGTGATAACAAAGGGCTTGATTGGGTTGGCCTTGCGATGTCTCAGCTTGAATCTGTCTCAGATCTTGATGAAGAGCTGAAAAGTTATCATGAGGAAGTTGCGAATCAATATTATTTACTTGAAGAAACAGCAGGTAAACTAAATACATACCGTGATCAACTTGAGTTTGATCCAGCACGATTAGATTTTGTAGAAGAACGATTAAACGAAATCCAGGTTCTTAAAAGGAAATATGGTGAATCCGTAGAAGAAATTCTTGAATATGCTGCTTCAATTGAAGATGAAGTGGATGAGCTCGTGAATAGAGAAGATCGCGTAGATGAGCTTGAATCTAATTTAAAGGGTATTAAAGCCGACTTATCAGTTGAGGCCGACAATTTAACAGGTCTTCGTAAAAAAGTCGCCAGAGTCCTTGTAGACGCGATTCATCATGAACTTAGAGATTTGTATATGGAAAAAACAGAATTTGCGATTCATTTTAACGAATTGGATAAGAAGAAAGAAGTGTTTCATAAATCTGGAAAAGATGATATCGATTTTATGATTTCAACTAATCCTGGTGAGCCACTGAAGCAATTATCTAAAACAGCCTCTGGTGGAGAGCTATCGCGAATCATGCTTGCCTTAAAATCAATCTTTTCAAAGCATCAAGGCATTACGTCAATTATCTTCGATGAAGTAGATACTGGTGTAAGTGGGAGAGTTGCACAAGCAATGGCTGAGAAAATCCAGCGTCTTTCTTCTGGTTCTCAAGTTCTTGTAATTACTCACCTTCCTCAAGTAGCTGCAATGGCTGATCATCATTTGTATATCTCAAAGGAAGAGACTGGTGAAGGTCGGACGAAGACAAGTGTTGGAAATTTAAGTGATGAAGAGCAGATTGAAGAACTTGGAAGAATGATTTCAGGCGCTGAAATGACTGAACTTACGAAAAAACACGCGCGAGAATTATTACTTCAAGCTAACCAAATAAAATCATGATATGAAATGCTATCCAACTAAGGGTAGCATTTTCATTTTTAGAGGTTATAATAACGAGCAGTCAAGGCAAAATTATAGATACAGCCATGTTGGAGGTGTGGGCAAGAGCGAGGAGAGTGAAGAATTGAAGACAGACATGATTCGGAAATTGTTAGGCGTAGTTCTCCTTGGTTTTCTAATTGCACTTGGTTTCACGAAACCAGTACAATTATTTATATCGATTCCAGATGAGATTGTCATGTTTGAAGGAGATCAAGCAACTATCCCATCTGTTATACCAGCTGCGAGCACAATCGGAGGTTCGGAAGTAGTAAGTATTGATGAACAACAAAAAGAACTGACGATTAGTGGCAAGAATAGCGGTTCGGATATACTTGACTTAACGGTTGGTGATCTTCCCGTTAAGAAGGTTGATGTTAAGGTTCTTCCTGAATTCAAGGTGATTCCGGGAGGTCAGTCAATTGGTGTGAAGCTTAATACCCGAGGTGTCCTTGTTGTAGGCCATCATCTCATTCACACAAATCAGGGAGATCGATCCCCAGGAGAGTTAGCAGATATACAAGTGGGAGATATTATTACCAAAATTAATGGACAATCTGTAAAGAAAATGAGTGATATTGGTTCAATTGTAAAGAAAGCTGCAAATGAAGGCCATGCGCTACAAGTAACGATAGTTCGAGAAAATAAAGAACTAAGTAAGAAGCTTGTTCCGGTAAAAGACAAACAGAACAAATCATATCGAATTGGGTTATACATTCGAGATTCAGCAGCAGGTGTCGGAACTCTGACTTTTTATCATCCTAATACTAAAAAGTATGGAGCATTAGGTCATGTTATATCCGATATGGATACCAAAAAACCGATAGTTGTTCACCATGGAGAGATTTATCCATCTTCTGTTACTTCCATCGAAAAAGGAAGTAACGGTCATCCAGGAGAAAAGTTAGCAAGGTTCTCTAATACTGATCAGAAACTCGGTACAATTACGCGAAATAGTCCCTTTGGAATTTTTGGTGAAATGAATGTTGAAATGAAAAAGGGAATGTATGATAAACCAATGCCAATCGCTTTATCACATCAAGTGAAAGAAGGACCAGCGAAAATATTAACAGTTGTAAAAGGCAGCGAAGTTAAAGCATATGATGTAGAAGTGGTTAGCTCTATACCTCAGAAATTTCCTGCAACTAAAGGAATGGTCATAAAAGTAACGGATCCAGAATTGCTTAAGGAAACTGGTGGCATTGTTCAGGGTATGAGTGGAAGTCCAATTATTCAAGATGGAAAAGTAATCGGTGCAGTAACTCACGTTTTTGTGAATGACTCGACTTCAGGTTATGGTGTTCACATTGAGTGGATGTTAGAAGAAGCTGGAATAAACATCTATCAGCAAAATCAAAATGATAAGCGGGCAGCGAGCTAAAAAAGCTCACTGTTCGCTTTCTTTCGTTTTCTGGGCGTGATATACTTGGTATGAAGAAAATTCGACAAAATTGAAAGATTATTCAGAAATTGTTGTTATATAGAGTAAATGTAAGAAAGCAAGAGATATTTGTTGAAAAAATATTGTTTTTAAATGTTTTTAGAAATTTTAGAGGAAATTTACCAAACCCGTTGAATGTTTATACTACTACGATAACCAAACTTGTGGAAGGAGAGACGGAGCCGTGCAAAAAATAAAAGTATGTTTAGCTGATGATAACCGCGAATTAGTCAATTTGATTGAGGAATATATGTCGAGACAGGAGGATATGGAGGTAGTCGGAACCGCTTCTAATGGGCAAGAATGTTTGGAAGTACTCGAAGACGAAAATCCTGATGTATTAGTTCTTGATATTATCATGCCACATCTTGATGGTCTTGCTGTACTTGAACGCCTAAGAGAGATGAATTATACGTGCAGTGTAATTATGCTAACTGCGTTTGGGCAAGAAGATGTAACAAAGAAGGCCGTTGATCTTGGTGCATCGTACTTTATTCTAAAGCCATTTGACATGGACAATCTGGCAAGTCATGTGAGACAGGTAAGTGGGAAGAAAACGACTTTCACAAACAGCAGTTCAAGTTCATACAAGCGTCAGCCGCGAGAAAACCGTCCAAGGAACCTGGATGCAAGCATTACAAGTATTATTCATGAAATTGGTGTACCAGCACATATTAAAGGTTACATGTACTTAAGAGAAGCAATTACAATGGTATATAATGATATTGAACTACTTGGTTCAATTACTAAAGTTCTCTATCCTGACATTGCTAAGAAATTTAATACCACTTCATCTCGAGTCGAGCGAGCGATTCGACATGCAATAGAGGTTGCGTGGAGTAGAGGAAATGTTGAGTCAATCTCTAATTTGTTTGGTTATACCGTAAGCATGTCAAAAGCTAAACCAACAAATTCAGAATTTATCGCAATGGTTGCAGATAAACTTCGGATTGAGCACAACATGGATAACTACTCTCATACAAGATAGTAAGCACTTTTTATACCTTTATAAGAAAAAACAAAGCCAGATTAGGCTTTGTTTTTTTGTTTGGCTTAAATGTTATCCGGTTATATGCTATGAACGATTAGAGCCATTTTTAGGACTTCTAGAAGAAAATCTATCCTGTACCTTGTTTCGTTTTCGATCTCGATAGAAAATGAAACCTCCAACGAATGATAATCCTACAATAAGAAAAACTAATCCAAGGATAAATTGAACAATGAGAGAGGTGAAAGGTGGATTTAACACGCCAAAAAGTACATCTCTCATTAATTTAATGCCTATGACGCCGAATATACCTGGAATTAAAACGATAAGTAGAGCTATTAAACGCATTGATCGTGCACCCTTTCTACACATCACTACTTGCTATTGTAGCGGAGTCAACTTGATGTGTCTATGGGTGTCATTTGTTGTCTTCAACAATTTTAAATAAAAAACCATGCATGATTTGTCAAAATGTCGAAAGAGATGTATGATTAGTATGAAATAAATTGCATGTAGAGAATGCAGGTGATGAATATTTGCGAACATGTATGATTGTTGGTGCTGGAAAAGGTGGCCAAGCCCTTCTCAATATACTTAGGGAAACGAAGATGATGGATGTTATTGCGATCGTGGATTGTAATTTGGATGCCCCTGGCATACAAACAGCACGTGAAGCAAATATCAAGGTTTACTCTGATTGGAAAGTACCCTTAACACGTTTTGAAATCGATGTCATTATCGAGGCTACGGGTAATGAACTGGTTTTTGAAGAAATTAGAGATAGGCGAGAGAAACACACTGTTTTAATTCCTGGGTCTGTCGCTAACATTGTCCTAAATTTAATTGAAGAAAAAGAAATTCTTATTGATACATTGCAACATCAGTCGAAACAACAGGAAATTATTCTGGACTCTACGCATGATGGAATGATTGCCATCAACGTTGATGAAGAAGTAACGTTATTTAATCGAAGCGCTGAGAAAATTACAGGTATTAGTAAAGTGCAGGCTGGTGGTAAACTAATCGGGTCACTTATGGCTTCAAGTATGTTGCCAAGAGTCTTGTCTTCCGGACAGCCTGAAATTAATCAAGAGCAGCTACTTCCGAATGGCAGAAAGATAATCACCACTCGCATCCCCATGTTTGATGAAGAAGGTAAACGGATCGGTGCGCTTGCAGTCTTCAAAGACATGACAGCGATCGAGGCAATGGCGCAAGAAGTAACAAATCTAAAAAGTATCCAGTCGATGCTTGAGGCCATTATTCAATCGTCTGATGAAGCAATATCTGTAGTAGATGAGCACGGTAAAGGACTAATGATTAATCCTGCTTACACACGACTAACTGGTCTAGAGCGGGATGAAGTGATTGGAAAACCGGCGAATACCGATATTTCTGAGGGAGAAAGTATGCATATGCGTGTTCTAAGGACACGCAAACCTGTTCGTGGCGTTCAAATGAAGGTAGGACCAAGCAAGAGGGAAGTCGTAGTAAATGTTTCCCCTGTGATTGTCGATGGGCGATTGAAGGGGAGCGTTGGAGTTATTCACGATATTTCAGAGCTTCATTCGTTAAATAATCAACTGCAGCGGGCTAGACAAATTATTCGCACACTAGAAGCGAAATATTCTTTTGAAGACATTATTGGGGATTCTGAAGAAATGACATTCTCAATCCAACAAGCAAGACTAGCCGCTTCTACTCCTGCAACAGTATTACTGCGGGGAGAGTCAGGAACAGGAAAAGAACTTTTTGCACACGCCATACATAATGCAAGCGACCGTAAATATAACAAGTTTGTAAGAGTGAACTGTGCAGCTATTTCTGAGTCATTATTCGAAAGTGAACTTTTCGGTTATGAGGACGGAGCCTTCTCTGGAGCTAGACAGGGAGGAAAAAGGGGGCTGTTTGAAGAGGCGAATGGAGGGAGCATCTTTCTTGATGAGATAGGTGAAATTTCTCTTACTACTCAGGTGAAATTACTTCGCGTGCTACAAGAGCGAGAGATTGTCCGTGTAGGGGGAGCAAAACCGATCTCAATTAACGTTCGAGTCATTGCTGCAACTAATGCTAAGCTAGAAAAGAGAATAATGGATGGTTCATTTAGGGAAGATTTATACTATCGATTAAATCGTCTTCCAATTCAAATTGCCCCGCTAAGACAGCGCAAAGAAGATATTGTAGCACTTGCAGATCATTTGATAACTAAAATAAATCAAGATTATGGAAGAAATGTGGAGGGCATCACCCCGGCAGCCGCTGAGTACTTTAAGGAGTATGATTGGCCAGGAAATGTAAGAGAGTTTGAGAATGTACTCGGTAGAATTGTGATTCATATGGATACGTCTGAGTCCATGATTGATTTAGAGCATATCCCTTCCTTATTGAGTGAACAAAAGGATGCTGAATTGCTTTCAGTAGAGCGAACACCCGAAAAGACGTTATCTCAACTTGTCGATGAGTTTGAGAAGAAGACTATTAGTCAGACCCTTGAACATTATGATGGGAATAAAACAGCCACTGCAAGAGCACTAGGAGTGTCACTTAGGAACCTTTATTATAAAATGGAAAAGCATGAAATTGAAAAATCCAGCATGCAATAATTTTCACACTTTGCAAAAAATTGCATAGTGCAAGTTGTTGGATCCTTTATGTATCAACGGTTTGAAGTTGGCACAGAACTTGCATAATAGAAGAAGGGCGTAAAAGGAGGGACACCAATGAATCTAGATCAACTTTTGACTCATGCTTCTAATCATCCCAATAAAACAGTTGCAATAGCTTCTGCTGCAGATATGGAAGTCATTGAAGCAGTTAAATTAGCAGTAGAGCAGAACCTTGCTTCGTTCATTCTATATGGAGATCAAGACAAGGTTGTTAAGATGTTAAACGAGTTTAACTTAGCTCAATCTGCAGACATCAAGGTCGTTCATGAATCATCTGACAGAAATGCTTCGAAGTCCGCTGTAACCGCTGTCAGTAATGGGGAAGCGGATGTATTGATGAAAGGTATGGTTTCCACATCTGTTATTTTAAAGGAAGTTTTAAATAAAGAATACGGGCTTCGTAAAGGGAAAGTTCTTTCACATGTAGCTGCTTTTGATGTAGCTGGATATGATCGCTTAATTTTTGTCACAGACTCAGGTATGAACATTAAGCCTGATCTTACACAGAAAATAGAGATAGTTAAAAATGCGGTGAGCATCGCTAGAGGGATAGGGATAGAAACACCAAAAGTTGCTTCACTTGCTGCAGTTGAGGTTGTTAATCCGTCTATGCAGGCTACACTTGATGCCGCTGCACTTACACAAATGAATACGAGAGAACAAATTACTAACTGCATCATTGATGGGCCACTTGCACTTGATAATGCCATTTCGATAGAAGCAGCAGCCCATAAAGGAATCAAAAGTGAGGTGGCAGGGCGTGCAGATATTCTACTTGTACCTTCAATAGAAGTAGGTAACGCCTTATATAAATCACTTGTATATTTTTCAAATGCAAAAGTTGGCGGTGTTATAGCAGGTGCTAAAGCTCCAATCGTTCTAACATCACGAGCGGATAGTGCCCAAAGTAAGGTATATAGCATTGCACTTGCAGTTAGCTCAACAAATTAATCAAAGAGGAAAATCAGGGAGGAAGAATACAATGGAACTTTTTACTTATATGGAGAAATATGACTATGAGCAAGTCGTAGTTTGTCAGGATAAAGCTTCTGGATTAAAAGCAATTATTGCCATTCACGATACAACACTTGGGCCTGCTTTAGGTGGAACGAGAATGTGGACATATGCTTCAGAAGAAGCAGCATTTGAAGATGCGCTACGTCTTGCAAAAGGAATGACTTACAAGAATGCTGCTGCCGGTCTTAACCTTGGGGGAGGAAAAACGGTTATTATTGGAGACCCACGTAAAGACAAGAACGAAGCAATGTTCCGTGCGTTTGGTCGTTATATCCAAGGACTTAATGGACGTTACATTACAGCTGAGGATGTAGGTACAACGGTTCAGGACATGGATACAATTCATGAAGAAACAGAATTCGTAACGGGTATTTCTCCAGCGTTTGGATCATCTGGTAACCCGTCACCTGTCACAGCTTATGGTGTTTATGTTGGAATGAAAGCAGCTGCGAAAGAGGCATTTGGGACTGATTCTCTAGAAGGAAAAACAGTAGCAGTTCAAGGCGTTGGAAACGTAGCGTATAACCTGTGCAAGCATCTCCATGAAGAAGGAGCTTCACTTGTGGTAACAGATATTAACAAAGAATCCGTAGATCGCGCAGTCGCTGATTTTGGTGCAAAAGCGGTTGACCCTGATGATATTTATGAAGTGGATTGTGATATTTTTGCACCATGTGCTCTAGGTGCTATCATTAACGACGATACAATTGGGAAAATTAAAGCGAAAGTAATTGCAGGAGCAGCAAACAACCAGCTTCGTGAAACGACTCATGGTGACCAGATTCACGAGATGGGCATCGTTTATGCACCTGACTATGTAATCAATGCTGGTGGGGTAATCAATGTAGCTGATGAGCTTTATGGCTATAACCGTGATCGTGCTATGAAACGTGTGGACGGCATTTACGATACGATTACAAAGGTAATTGAAATCTCTAAACGTGATGGTATCCCTACCTATGCTGCTGCAGACCGTCTTGCTGAAGAAAGAATTGCGCAAATGAAGCATTCAAGAAGCCAATTCCTTATGAACTCTCAGCATATTTTAGGGCATCGCAAATAATCGGAGGGTTTCAAGTGATAGAAAAAGAATTTCGACTTCTAGTTATTAATCCAGGATCAACTTCAACGAAGATTGGCGTTTTTGATAATGAACGTGCCGTATTTGAGAAATCATTGCGGCACGATACTAATGAGATAAACCAGTTCGAAACAATTATCGATCAGTATGAGTTTAGAAAGAAAACCATTCTTGAAGCATTAGATGAGGAAGCTATTAATATTTCCAAGCTTGATGCGGTAGTGGGCCGAGGTGGATTGTTAAGACCAATTGAAGGTGGAACTTACTCGGTAAACGATCAAATGCTTGAAGATCTCAGAAACGGTTACTCTGGAGAGCACGCTTCGAACTTGGGTGGAATTATTGCATTTGAAATTGCCGAACAACTAAATATCCCATCTTTTATCGTTGATCCGGTTGTTGTAGATGAGCTTCAGGATGTCGCTCGCCTTTCAGGTGTTCCACAAATTGAGCGAAAAAGTATTTTTCATGCTTTAAATCAAAAAGCAGTCGCGAGAAGAGTAGCAGCACAGCTGAACAGTAAGTACGAAGAGTTGAATTTGGTTGTAACGCACATGGGCGGCGGAATTACCGTTGGGGCACACAAAAAAGGCAAAGTAATCGATGTAAACAATGGATTACATGGAGAAGGTCCTTTTTCTCCTGAGCGTGCCGGGACTGTACCCGTTGGTGACCTTGTTTCGATGTGCTTCTCTGGCGAATATTATGCGGAAGAAATCATGAAGAAGCTTGTAGGACAAGCTGGGTTTGTTGGATATCTCGGAACAAATGATGCGGTGAAAGTAGAGAAACGCATTAATGAAGGGGATGCGAAAGCAAAGCTTGTATTCGATGCGATGGCTTATCAAGTAGCCAAAGAAATCGGAGCAGCCAGTGCAGTTCTTGCAGGAGAAGTCGATGCAATCGTCTTAACTGGAGGACTTGCGTATGGTAAAGAATTTGTTTCTCAAATCACCGAGAACATTAAATGGATTGCAGACGTTATCGTACACCCCGGTGAGAACGAACTACAAGCACTCGCAGAAGGTGGATTGCGCGTGCTGAGAAATGAAGAAGCAGCAAAAATCTATCCGGTCTCCTCTGTAGAGTCCATGGTATTATAATACGTTCTGTAAAGGAGAATTTGAATGTCTGAAGAATACGATCTTGTCATAATGGGCGGAGGTACGGGTGGGTATGTAGCCGCAATACGTGCTTCTCAGCTTGGTCTTAAAACAGCAATTGTAGAAAAACGCGAGCTTGGTGGAACATGTTTGCATAGAGGTTGCATCCCTAGTAAAGCATTACTTCGAAGCGCTGAAGTATTTGCTACTGCTAAGCATGGCGAGAAATTCGGAGTAATGGCTAAAGAAGTAGCTCTTGACTTCAAGAAGGTACAGGAAAGAAAGCAAAGCATTGTAGATCAACTTCATAATGGTGTGAAGCACCTAATGAAGCAAGGGAAGATTGATGTATTCGAAGGATTTGGTAGAATTCTTGGGCCTTCTATTTTCTCACCTATGCCTGGTACTGTTTCTGTTGAGATGAACAATGGGGAAGAAAACGAAATGTTAATCCCTAAAAACGTCATTATTGCAACAGGCTCTAAGCCGAGAACTCTTCCTGGCCTTGATATAGATGGGGAATTTGTTATGACATCTGATGAAGCACTTCGAATGGAATCCCTCCCTTCATCAATCATTATCGTTGGTGGCGGTGTTATTGGTATTGAGTGGGCATCAATGCTCGTTGATTTTGGTGTAGATGTTACTGTTCTTGAATATGCAGATCGGATTGTCCCTACTGAGGACCACGATATTTCTAAAGAAGCACACAAGTTAATGAAGAAAAAAGGCATCAAGCTTTTCACAGGTGCGAAAGTAATGGGCGACTCTCTAGAAAAAGGGGATGGCGTCTCAATTCAGGCTGAGCATAAAGGAGAAACAAAAACTTTTACAGCTGATAAAATGCTCGTATCTGTTGGACGTGAAGCCAATGTTAAAAATATTGGCCTAGAAAACACGACAATTGAAGTCGAAAAAGGTGTTATTCAAACAAATGAATATTACCAAACGAAAGAATCACATATTTACGCAATTGGAGATGTCATTGGCGGGATGCAACTCGCACATGTCGCTTCTCACGAAGGAATTACGGCTGTTGAGCATTTAGCTGATCAAAATCCTGAACCAATCGATTACACAATGGTTTCTAGCTGTATTTACAGTAGTCCAGAAATGGCAAGCGTTGGTTTAACAGAAGAGGATGCAAAAGCTCAAGGTCTTAATGTTAAAATTGGTAAGTTTCCATTTAAAGCAATTGGAAAAGCGCTTGTATTCGGTGAATCAGATGGTTTCGTTAAGATTGTCGCTGATGCGGACAATGAGGATTTGCTTGGTGTACATATGATTGGTCCTCATGTAACAGATATGATCTCTGAAGCAGGACTCGCTAAGGTTCTAGACGCAGCTGCTTGGGAAGTTGCCCACACAATTCACCCACACCCGACACTATCAGAAGTGATTGGTGAAGCTGCACTTGCAGTAGACGGAAAAGCAATTCACTCTTAATTTGGGTTAAATAAAGGAGGTAAATACGATGGCTGAAAAACGTCATGAAGCACTCGGTCTTTCTGATGAACGTGTGCTTGAGATGTTCGAAACAATGTTGATGGCTCGTAAAATAGATGAGCGTATGTGGCTTTTAAACCGTGCTGGTAAAATTCCATTCGTTATTTCCTGTCAGGGACAGGAAGCAGCTCAGGTTGGTTCTGCATTCGCAATGGATCCTGAAAAGGATTTTGTAGCACCGTATTATCGTGACATGGGCGTTGTGCTTGCTTTTGGAATGACAGCAAAAGATCTTATGCTATCAGGATTTGCAAAGGCAGAAGATCCAAACTCAGCTGGACGTCAAATGCCAGGTCACTTTGGACAAAAGAAAAATAATATCATTACAGGCTCATCTCCAGTTACAACTCAGGTTCCACATGCAGTTGGTTTTGCATTAGCAGGCCGAATGGAAGGAAAAGATCTTGTGACGTTCTGTTCATTTGGAGAAGGTTCTTCTAACCAGGGTGATTTTCATGAAGCAGCTAACTTTGCTGGTGTTCATAAGCTCCCAGTTCTTTTCGTATGTGAAAACAATAAGTATGCGATTTCTGTTCCTGTTTCAAAACAGTTAGCTTGTGAAAAAGTATCAGATCGTGCGATTGGCTATGGTATGCCTGGCGTAACGGTAGACGGTAATGATCCACTTGCTGTATATGAAGCGGCAAAAGAAGCTGTTGAAAGAGGTCGCCGTGGTGAAGGTCCTACACTTATTGAAACGGTTTCTTATCGTTTAACACCACACTCAAGTGATGACGATGATCGTGCTTATCGTACCCGTGAAGAAGTTGAGGAAGCGAAGAAAAAGGATGCCCTTATTACATTTGCAGAGTACTTAAAAGAAGTTGGCGTCCTCACTGATGAGAATGAAAAGGAAATTCATGATCGTGTTCAAAAAGAAGTAGATGAAGCAACAGAATACGCCGAAAATGCTGATTATGCACCTGCTGAAGATGCATTGAAGCATGTTTACGGAGAGTAAGGGGGAACCATTATGCCAGTTATTTCATATATTCAAGCGATAACTCAAGCCCTCAGAGAAGAAATGCAGCGTGACGAGAAAGTCTTCGTTTTAGGTGAAGATGTAGGGGTACGTGGAGGCGTTTTTAGAGCAACTGATGGTCTTTATGATGAATTTGGAGAGCAACGTGTTATCGATACACCACTTGCAGAATCTGCTATTGCCGGAGTTGGAATTGGTGCTGCTATGTACGGCATGAGACCTGTAGCTGAAATGCAGTTTGCTGATTTTATTATGCCTGCCGTTAATCAGATTGTTTCTGAAGCTGCAAAAATTCGCTATCGTTCAAATAACGATTGGAATTGTCCAATTACAATCCGTGCGCCATACGGCGGTGGAGTACATGGAGCACTTTATCACTCACAATCAGTTGAAGCTCTCTTCGCTAATGTACCTGGACTAAAGATTGTTATGCCTTCCACTCCTTATGATGCAAAGGGACTTCTTAAAGCGGCGATTCGTGACGATGACCCTGTACTGTTCTTTGAACATAAGCGAGCTTATCGTTTAATCAAAGGTCAGGTACCTGAAGAAGAGTATACGCTCCCTATTGGAAAAGCTGATGTGAAACGTGAAGGAGAAGATATCACGGTCATTACATATGGTCTAAGCGTTCATTTCGCCCTTCAGGCTGCGGAGAAGCTTGAAAAGGATGGTATATCAGCTCATATTCTTGACCTTCGCACTGTCTATCCGCTTGATCGTGAAGCAATTGTAGAAGCTGCTAAGAAGACTGGAAAAGTCTTGCTAATAACTGAGGACAACAAAGAAGGAAGTATCATGAGCGAAGTGTCCGCTATTATTGCAGAAGAATGTCTGTTTGACCTTGATGCACCTATTCAGCGTCTTGCAGGACCAGATGTTCCATCTATGCCGTATTCACCTCCAATGGAGAAATACTTTATGCTTAATCCTGACAAAGTTGAGAAAGCGATGCGTGAGCTAGCAGAATTTTAAAGAAATGCAAGAAGAGGAGGGTTTTATGTGGCAGTTGAAAAAATACTGATGCCTCAGCTTGGGGAGAGTGTCACCGAAGGAACAATTGAGAAATGGCTTGTAGAAGTCGGAGATACTGTCAATAAGTACGATCCAATTGCAGAGGTTAATACAGATAAAGTAAATGCGGAAGTTCCTTCTTCCTATTCAGGCGTTATTAAAGAGCTTGTTGCAGGTGAAGGCGATACTATTGAAGTTGGAGAGCTTGTTTGCTATATCGATGTTGAAGGTGGCGCTTCTGAAGAAAAGCAACAGGAAGAGTCTACAGATCAACAAGCAGTCGAGAATGTCTCAGAAGACAAAAAAGAACAGCCTCAGGATGAAGATCAACCAATGAAACGCCGTTACTCACCAGCTGTTCTTAGACTTGCTCAAGAAAATGATATTGACCTTGAACAGGTTAACGGTTCCGGTAAAGGTGGCCGTATTACTCGTAAAGACATTCAAAAGGTTATTGACTCTGGTGAAATTCCTGCACCTAAGCAAGAAGAGAAAGCGCCAGAACCAGAACCAAAACAAGAACGTAAGGAAGCCCCTAAAGTTCCTGCTCCAAAACCAGCACCTGAAGCATCTAAAGGATCCGATGTACCTGTTTCTGAAGGAGACATTGAAATTCCTGTAACGGGTGTGCGAAGAGCTATTGCGAACAATATGCTCCGTAGTAAGCATGAAGCACCACATGCGTGGACAATGGTTGAGGTTGATGTTACAAATCTTGTTGAATACAGAAACGGCATTAAAGACGACTTCAAGAAGAAAGAAGGCTATAGTTTAACCTTCTTTGCCTTCTTCGTCAAAGCTGTAGTAGAAGCTCTTAAAGAATTCCCTCAAATGAACTCCATGTGGGCAGGGGATAAGATTGTTCAGAAGAAAGACATCAACATCTCCATCGCAGTTGGAACAGATGAGTCTCTCTTCGTACCAGTGATTAAGAATGCTGATGAGAAATCCATTAAAGGTATTGCTCGTGAAGTAAAAGAACTTGCTCAAAAAGCTAAAACGGGCAAACTTAAAGGTGAAGAGATGCAGGGTGGTACGTTTACAGTGAACAATACTGGATCTTTCGGATCCGTACAATCTATGGGGATTATCAATTATCCTCAAGCTGCTATTCTTCAGGTTGAAAGTATTGTCAAACGTCCTGTTGTAATGAATAATGGAATGATAGCTGTTAGAGACATGGTTAATCTTTGTCTCTCACTAGATCACCGTGTTCTTGATGGAATGATTTGTGGTAAATTCCTTGCACGGGTTAAAGAGAACCTTGAGACTATTTCAAAAGAAAACACTTCTGTCTATTAAATTAAATGGCTGTCCCATCTAAAGGGATGGCCACTTTCTTTGCATATAATAAAAGCCTTCCTTGGAAATTACCGGGGAATCGCGATACAATGTAATGTAAGGTGTCACGAAATAAGGGAGGAATATAGAATGTCCATGGACTTTAATTTATTCATGAATGACGTGGTAGCAACTGCGCGCGAAGAAATCAAAGCAGCAGGCTACCAAGAGCTTACAACGCCAGAAGCAGTTGAAGAGGCAATCACGAGCGAAGGAACAACGCTTGTTATGGTTAACTCCGTATGTGGTTGTGCAGGAGGCGTTGCTCGTCCTGCAGCTAGATTGGCAATTGCCAATGAGAAAACACCAGACAAACTTGTAACTGTTTTTGCTGGTCAAGATAAAGAAGCAACTGCAAAAGCACGTTCTTATTTCACAGGATTCGCACCATCTTCCCCTTCATTTGCTATTCTAAAGGATGGCCAAATTATCAATATGGTGGAAAGACACGAAATTGAAGGTAGCGATCCAGAAGAAGTTTCAGGTATGTTGCAATATTTATTCAATAAGTACTGTTAATTAGTATAAGTGTTTTGAAGCACTAGGCTTAGGCCTAGTGCTTTTTTGTATGGTTATATCCCATTGAAAATATGCATTATTCATTTGTTTGAAAAATGTGAAAATATAAATATTAATTAATATGAGATTTAATGTATAAAGATGTAGATTATTGTTTTTTGGTCTGGTATAGTATTTATTATTCAACAACATGAATTATTATACAAAAATATAGGGGGATTTAAGATGAAGAAAAGTTGGTTAGTTGGACTAGTTGGACTGCTTTTAGCAGTAGCACTTGTGGCGTGCGGATCTGCTGATGGCGACGGAGCGTCCAATGGAGATTCAAAAGAATCGAAAGAAACACTTGTGATGGGAACGTCAGCGGATTATCCACCGTTTGAATATATAGATTCTGCAAAAGGTGACGACATCATCGGTTTCGATGTAGACATTGCGAATTACATTGCTGATGAACTTGGATATGAGGTTGAAATTAAAGATATGGACTTTAGTGGACTAATTACAGCACTAAGCAGTGAACGAGTTGATTTTGTTTTAGCAGGTATGACTCCAACAGAAGAACGCAAGGAAAACGTAGACTTCTCTGAGATCTATTACACTGCAAATCACATGATTGTTTCTTCAGCAGATAACAAGGTCGCATCTCCAGAAGAACTAGAAGGCAAGAAAGTTGGCGTACAGCTTGGCTCTATTCAAGAAGATAAAGCAAATGAGATAAAAGACGGCGGAGTCGGCATGGAGATTATTACACTTAACCGAATTCCAGAGCTCATTCAGGAGCTTAAGTCCGGCCGTTACGACGCAATTATTATCGAGGACACGGTAGCGAATGGCTACTTAAAAAGCAATGATGATTTAACTGGAGAAAACCTTCCGAATACAGAAGAAGCTGGATCTGCCGTTGCTTTTCCTAAAGACAGTGAATTAACAGAGGAGTTTAACAATGTGATTAAAGAAATGAAGCAAAATGGCAAAATGGACGAGCTTATCGAGAAATGGTTTGGACAGGACACCGTAGAATAATACATGAAGAGAAAGGTTGAACAGGCATGAATTTGGATTTCACCCAATTCGTGCCTAATATTCCCTACATCTTAGAAGGAATATTGGTCACGTTAAAATTCGTAAGTGTATCTGCAATACTCGGATTTGTTCTTGGAACAATACTCGCGCTATTTAAGATCGGTAGAGTTAAAATACTGAGCTGGATTGCGGATGCTTATACATCTGTCTTTCGTGGAACACCACTTATTTTGCAACTCTTATTGTTCTATCATGCGACTCCGCAGTTAACGGGTTATGATATTAGTGCGTTTGAAGCAGGGGTGCTATCATTTGGATTGAATTCCGCAGCGTATATATCAGAAATTATACGAGCTGGAATTAGAGCTGTTGATACTGGTCAGAATGAAGCGGCAGCTGCACTTGGGATTCCTTACCGTCCGATGATGAAAGACATCATTCTGCCGCAAGCAATGAAGAATATTCTCCCTGCATTGATGAATGAATTTATTACACTAACAAAAGAGTCAGCAATCGTTTCGGTTATTGGTGTTTTTGATATTATGAGACGGAGTCAAATTGTAGCAGCAGAGAAGTTTAAATATTTCGAGCCTCTACTTATCGCTGGAGTTATTTACTACTTACTCGTTATGATTCTAACCCTAGTTGGCAAAATGGTAGAAAGGAGGATGAGCCGAAGTGATTAAAGTTGAAAACCTCCAGAAGAAATTCGGTGAGAATGAAGTTTTAAGAAGTATTTCCACTGAAATCAATAAAGGTGAAGTTGTAGCAGTTATTGGGCCATCTGGTTCAGGTAAATCTACCTTGCTTCGATGCATGAATCAGTTAGAAGAGCTGACATCGGGAACGATTTGGATAGATAATCAACAATTGAACCATTCAAAAACGAACGTGATGGAACTACGTCAGAAGATTGGAATGGTTTTTCAACACTTCCATCTCTTTCCACACAAAACAGTGTTAGAGAATTTAATATACGCTCCAATGAAAGTGAAGGGGATAACTAAGAAAGAAGCTGAATCGAAGGCTCATCAGCTTTTAGAACAGGTTGGTCTTTCTATGAAAGTAAATGAATACCCCAAGCGTTTATCTGGTGGACAGAAACAACGTGTCGCGATCGCTAGAGCACTTGCAATGGAGCCTGAATACATGCTCTTTGATGAGCCAACTTCCGCACTTGATCCTGAGATGGTTAAAGAAGTACTTGATGTGATGAAGCAACTTGGAAAAACAGGGATGACAATGGTCATTGTTACTCATGAAATGGCGTTTGCAAGGGAGGCGGCTGATCGGGTTCTTTTCCTGGATGGAGGGAAGCTTGTCGAAGAAAACTCACCTTCTGAATTTTTTAATGAGCCGAAAACAGATCGAGCAAAAGCCTTTCTTGAAAAAGTATTATAAAAAGCGAACCTCAACGGTCGCTTTTTTTAATGGGCTTATTTTTTCCTTGAAAACGTTTTTATATAAAAAGATGCTGTTCAACTTGTAGAAAATGGTTTAGACTCTGTAAGTTGAAGGATATTAATGGAGTAACTACATATGGAAGGAAGTATCGTGATTGAAAGTGAAAATTGGTTATCGAACGCTCAAAACAGCAGTAGGAACGGGAGTAGCGATTACGATTGCACAATTGCTTTCGCTAGATAATTATGTATCAGCAGGGATTCTAACAATCCTTTGTATTAAACCAACTACAAAACGTTCATTTCGTAGTTCTTGGGAGAGGTTTTTAGCCTGTTTATTAGGCATTGTGTTTAGTGCAGTCTTCTTTGAAGGTATTGGGTATACGCCATTTAGCATCTCGTTATTGTTGCTTTTATTTATACCGGCCGTCGTTGCAATTAAAGCAACAGAAGGCGTTATTACAAGTTCTGTTATTATTCTGCATATTTATAATTTCAATACTGTGAGCTGGGATATTGTTTGGAACGAAGTCGCAATTATAGTCATTGGTATTGGTGTTGCACTGATCTTTAACCTTTATATGCCGAGTCTTGAGAAAGATTTGCTGCTTATTAGGAAACAAATAGAAGAGAAGTTTTCTATTATTTTAGAGGAATACGCTGTCTATCTTAGAGAAGGAGAAAGTCACTGGGATGGTAAAGAAATCATTGAAGTTGGAGACCTACTTCAAAATGCTAAGAATCTTGCCCTGAAAGATATTGAAAATCATATGCTTCGTGATGATGATAAGTACTACGTGTATTTTAAAATGAGGGAGAAACAATTTGCTATTCTCGAACGAGTTCTTCCAATCATATCTTCTCTCGACCAAACGTATATTCACGGTAAGAAAATGGCTGAGTTTATGGAAAAGCTAAGTCGTTCAGTAAAACCTCAAAATACAGCGAATGTATTTCTCCACGAACTAGAAGAAATGCGTGAAGAATTTAGGAATTCACCACTCCCTGCTGATCGAGATGAATTTGAAACACGTTCGGCACTGCTTTATTTTCTAAATGAAATTGAACAATATTTATTACTCAAGCGCTATTTTAAACCAGGTGCCTTTTCTAAAAGCTGAATGAATGATGAGAATGGACGCATGCTAGTTAGTAAAAGGAGTTCAAATAAGTATGACTCAACTATTCTTGTCTTTATGCTTAGCGGCATCTATTTTGTTTCCTTTCGGAGATCAACCTCATCCCGGCGATCCTTTTATTATCGTGAATAAACAATCGAATGAACTCGCCTTTATAAATGAAGATGAAATTAAAAAGGTTCGAACAGTTGCCACCGGACGTAGTAAGGAACTAACTCCTGAAGGTACGTTTACAATCATAGTAAAAGCTGAAAACCCATATTACAGGAAGAAAAACATCGCTGGGGGTACGAAAGAAAATCCGCTTGGTACGCGTTGGATTGGGTTTGATGCGAAAAACACAGATGGGCGTATTTATGGGATCCACGGCACTAATCGACCGGATTCAATTGGACAGTATACTACTGCTGGATGTGTTCGTCTTCAAAATAATGAAATTGAAGATTTGTTTAATGAGGTACCGATTGGAACACGTATTTTAATTACATCAAGTTCAGATTCTATTGAGGATATTGGGATGAAAGCCGGGGCGCTATCTCGATAATTATAGCTTAACAATGAAAAACAGGAGGCTGTCAACTGACAGCCTCCTGTTTTGTATGATGATGATCGAATTATTGAATTGGTATTATGCCTAGAATAACATAGCGGTTGCTCCGGCAAACAAGCTAAGTAGCATTGAAATAATCATAATATAAACAACAATTTTTGTCGTCTTACGAGGCATGAGAGTCCCTCCCCAATCTGAACGTTCTAACGTTATTTTACATGGATTTGTATACTGGGACAAGATGATCTTGTTAATAACCTTTAACATATGCCACTTCTTTGCTACAATTTGTTCAAAATAGCAGGAAAACGCTTTCTTGAAACAGAATAGTATATAAGTTAGACATCTGATATTCGAAAGTATTCTACTATAGCAAGACAACCAGGGAGGAATGGAGATGGCGACAGATCAAAAAGATTTCCAAAAGCAATTTGAAGAATGGAAAGCTTTAACAGAAAAACTAATAGAGAAATTCCCAGAGAAAAAGGAAGAATTTAAGACAAGCTCTGGAATTAATATAGACCGTCTTGGACACCCGGAAATACTAGACCAAAACTACATGGATAAGCTTGGACTTCCAGGGCAATATCCTTATACACGCGGCATACAACCAACTATGTATCGCGGAAGAACGTGGACAATGAGACAATATGCAGGTTTTGGATCTGCTGAAGAGACTAATAGACGCTTTAGATATTTATTGGATCAAGGACAAACTGGGTTATCGGTTGCGTTCGATCTTCCAACTCAAATTGGATATGACTCGGACGATATGATGGCTAAGGGTGAAGTAGGTAAGGTTGGAGTAGCAATTGATTCTCTCGATGATATGGAAGCGCTTTTACGAGATATCCCATTGGATAAAGTCAGTACTTCTATGACAATCAATGCACCAGCTTCTGTTCTACTTGCCATGTACATTGTCGTTGCAGAGAAGCAGGGGGTATCCCAAAAAGAAATTTCCGGAACGATCCAGAATGATATTTTGAAAGAATATATCGCTAGAGGAACTTACATCTTTCCGCCAAAGCCATCGATGAGGCTCATAACTGATATTTTTGCGTATTGTGCTGAGAATGTTCCACGTTGGAATACGATTAGTATCTCAGGCTATCACATACGAGAAGCGGGATCCACTGCAGCTCAGGAGTTAGCATTTACAATTGCAAATGGAATTGCTTATGTGGACGCTGCGATTGCAACTGGATTAAAAGTAGACGACTTTGCACCTAGACTCGCATTTTTCTTTAACGGTCATAATGAGTTTCTTGAGGAAGTAGCCAAATTCAGAGCTGCGAGAAGAATCTGGTCGAAAATAATGAAGGAGCGGTATGGAGCTAAAAAACCAAAAAGCCTACAACTTCGCTTCCATACACAGGTGGCGGGATCAACTTTAACAGCACAACAACCTGATAACAATATTATTCGAGTTACACTTCAGGCACTTGCAGCTGTATTTGGAGGAACACAGAGCTTGCATACAAATGCAAAAGACGAGGCTTTAGCACTTCCAACTGAAGATTCGGCTCGAATTGCGCTTCGTACGCAACAAATTATTGCGAATGAGAGCGGCGTAACGGACACTGTTGATCCACTTGGAGGCTCTTATTACATTGAAAAGCTTACAGATCAGCTAGAAACTTATGTATTTGATTATATTCAAAAAATCGATGATATGGGCGGAGCCGTTTCAGCGGTAGAACAAGGCTATATGCAGCGTGAAATTCATCAGGCTGCTTACGAGACTCAGAAGAAAATTGAAAGTGGCGAAGAAGTTGTGGTTGGCATGAATAAATACAAGTTAGACGATGAACCCAAGCCTGAATTACACAGGATTGATCCTGAACTACAGCGCAAACAAATAGAGAAATTAGAAAAGCTTCGATCAACGAGAGATCAAAACCGAGTGAGCGCTCGGTTGGAAGAGTTACGAAATGGAGCAAAGGGAGATCATAATTTGATGCCACTTATTATTGATTGTGTGAGAGATTATTGCACGGTCGGTGAAATATGCGGTGTTCTTAGGGACGAGTTTGGTGAATATACAGGAATCTAACGAAACAGGGAGTGAATTAACATGAAGAAAATTCGTGTATTGATTGCAAAACCAGGACTTGATGGGCACGACAGAGGAGCACTCGTAGTGGCTCAGGCATTGCGTGATTATGGTATGGAAGTAATTTATACAGGATTAAGACAAACCCCTCAACAAATCGTAGCAGCAGCGATACAGGAAGATGTTGATGCTATTGGTCTTTCTTGTTTGTCGGGTGCGCACAATGAATTATTCCCTGAAATCGTCTCGCTGTTAGAAGCGAGGCAAGCAGGGGATATTATTGTAGTCGGAGGTGGCGTTATACCATGGGAAGACATTCCTTTTCTTGAATCGAAAGGGATCCAGAAGGTGTTCACCCCAGGTACACCTACAAAGGATACGGCAATTTATATTGAAAAAGCTGTTTTTGAACGCGACGGTATACAGAAGACGGAGAAAGAACCTCCGAAGAAAATCGATCATATTGGCATTGCCGTTTCATCACTTGAAGAATCACTGCCGTTCTATGTTAATCAACTTCATCTAAAGCTTGAAGCAATTGAAGAGGTAGCATCTGAGGGAGTAAAAGTGGCATTTATCAAAATCGGCGAGTCGCGAATTGAACTTCTAGAACCGATGAGTGAAGATAGTCCGATTGCATCTTTTATTCAAAAAAGAGGAGAAGGAATCCACCATATCGCTCTTGCAGATGATCGTATTGATGCGAGGTTGCGAGAATTATCGGCAAATGGAGTGAGGCTGATAAATGAAACTCCAGTAAAAGGGGCAGGTGGAGCTAATATTGCTTTTTTGCATCCTAAGTCAGCAGGAGGAGTACTTTACGAGCTTTGTGAAAAGGATACGAAGGAGGAAGCGTAATGGACATGTACGATAAAATTAATGAATTGTATGATCGACGTCGAGAGGTAGAGCTTGGTGGTGGAGATGAACGAATTAATAAACAGCACGAGAAGGGGAAACTAACAGCAAGAGAGCGCATTGATTTACTTGTAGATCCAGGTTCTTTCGTTGAATTAAACTCCTTTATTGAGCACCGCTCACAGGATTTTGGAATGGCAGATAATAGTGCTCCAGGTGAAGGAGTTGTGACTGGGTACGGGAAGGTAAATGGAAGGCCAATTTACCTATTTGCGCAAGACTTCACAGTTTTTGGTGGCGCACTTGGAGAAATGCACGCTAAGAAGGTTGCGAATGTAATGGACCTTGCTGCACGTAATGGGGCACCGATCATTGGTCTGAATGACTCTGGAGGTGCTAGAATTCAAGAAGGTGTGTTATCATTGGACGGGTATGGTCATATCTTCTACCGAAATTCGATCTATTCTGGAGTCATTCCACAAATTTCTGTCATTATGGGACCGTGTGCTGGTGGGGCCGTTTATTCACCTGCTATTACTGATTTCGTTTTTATGGTAGAGGACACAAGTCAGATGTTTATCACTGGACCAAAAGTAATTGAAACTGTAACACGAGAGAAAATTTCTGCGGAAGATCTTGGCGGAGCCAAAGTGCACCGATCAAAGAGTGGAAATGCCCATTTTACAGGCAAAACAGAAGAAGAAGTACTCGCAAGTGTTCGTGATCTTGTGAACTATCTACCTCTTAATAATGAAGAGAAAAGCCCAATCAAAGAAACACCTGAGCGAGATGATTTTTGTCCAGATCTAGCTGATATTGTTCCATTTGACTCTACAAGACCGTATGACGTTAGGAATGTAATTGAATCCGTGGTGGATAACGATTCATTCCTTGAAGTTCAAGAGCATTTCGCGAAGAATATCGTCATTGGCTTTGCCAGAATTAAAGGAGAAACTGTTGGCATGATCTGCAACCAGCCAAAAGTGATGGCGGGTGGACTTGACATTGATTCGTCCGATAAGCTTTCTCGATTTATTCGCTTCTGTGATTCATTTAATATTCCTCTCATCACGTTCGAGGACGTTACAGGTTTCTTCCCAGGTATAAAGCAGGAGCACGGAGGAATTATTCGTCATGGAGCGAAAATTCTATATTCCTATTCAGAAGCAACAGTTCCAAAGATAACGGTTATACTAAGGAAAGCATATGGCGGGGCTTACGTTGCATTAAATTCCAAATCAATTGGAGCGGATCTAGTTTATGCTTGGCCGAATGCGGAAATAGCGGTTATGGGTCCAGAGGGAGCAGCAAATGTTATTTTTGCTAGAGAAATTAACGAAAGCGACAATCCTGAACAGACGCGTGCCGATAAAATTGAGGAGTATCGCGAGAAATTCGCCAATCCTTACATAGCAGCTTCACGTGGCATGGTTGATGATGTCATCGATCCTCGTGAAACGAGAATTAAATTGATTGAAGCTTTGGATTTAATGAAAAATAAAAAAGAAGAGCGTCCGAAGAAGAAGCACGGCAATATACCACTTTAAACAGAATTCTAGGAGGCAAAGCACCATGATTAATGAACAAAGACTTGTTGATGAGTTTTTGGAACTCGTCCAAATTGATTCTGAAACAAAACATGAAAAGAAAATCGCTGGTATTCTTAAAGAGAAATTCACAGCACTTGGTGTTGAAGTAGAAGAAGATGATGCGGCTAGTAAAACGGATCACGAAGCTGGTAATTTAATTTGTACATTAAAAGGCACTGTTGAAGATGCAGATCCGATTTATTTCACGTCTCACATGGATACAGTAGTGCCAGGTAACGGCGTAAAACCGACAATCAAAGACGGATATGTTGTAACGGATGGCACAACGATTCTTGGTGCAGATGATAAAACAGGGCTTGCAGCTATGTTTGAAGCGATTCGTGTTCTAAAAGAACAGAACATCGAGCATGGTACTATTCAGTTTATTATCACGGTTGGTGAAGAATCAGGATTGCAGGGCGCGAAGGTGCTAAACCCAGAGAAAATTATTGCTAAATTCGGTTATGCCCTTGATAGTGATGGCGAAGTAGGCAAAATCATCACAGCTGCGCCAACTCAGGCCAAAATCAAAGCTACCATTTATGGTAAAACTGCTCACGCAGGTGTCGCACCTGAAAAGGGAGTTTCAGCTATTACAATGGCCGCTAAATCGATTGCCAAAATGCCTCTTGGTCGTCTAGATGACGAAACAACTGCTAATATTGGACGATTTGAAGGTGGTTCCCAAACGAACATCGTATGCGATTACGTAGAAGTTCTTGCTGAAGCACGCTCACTTGTTCCAGAGAAGATGGAAGGACAAGTAGAAAAGATGAAGAAGGCGTTTGAAACAACAGCTACAGAGATGGGTGGATCAGTCGATCTTGATATTCAAGTGATGTATCCAGGCTTTAAATTCAGCGACGGAGACTATGTTGTTGAAGTAGCGAAGAAGGCCATGGAGAAAATTGGACGCCCTTCTGAGCTCCTGACAAGTGGTGGAGGAAGCGATGCAAACGTCATCGCTGGTCACGGTATTCCTACCGTCAATCTCGCTGTTGGATATGAAGAAATTCACACGAAGAATGAGCGGATGCCAGTTAAAGAATTAGTTAAAGTATCTGAAGCGGTTGTATCCATCATTAAAGAAGTTGCAAGTGCATAAACGAACCTGGGAACATTGTCGCATTTTGGACAATGTTCCTTTTTGTTACTATGCTGTCTGTGGCGAGTTTCCTATATTATGTTAAAATAGATTGGTGTATTTACAATTATTGAAGTGGAAGCGGTGTTGACATGGACTCTATTCAAACTCATAAACTTATGAATTATATGCGTGGAACATATAAGGTATTAGAAAATGAATGGCAAAAAAATGCAAGGGAAATTGGACTAACACAGGCAGAGCAACATGTAATGTGGATTGTCTTTATAGAAAAGGAAGTAACGATTACTAGAATATCTGAAATTGGATTATGGGATGTATCCACAGTGATGCAAGTACTAAAACGCCTCAAGAACAAAGCGTTCGTAAAGCTTGAAAAGAAATCCAATGACCGACGTGTTTCTTATGTAAGTCTTACTGATGAAGGTCTAGAAAAAGTGGATGCTAGCACACAATATTCGTATTCTGTTATGAGGTATTTGGATGAATATCGAGAAAAGTCCGAAGAACATGCAGAGTTCTTAAAAGAGATGTACCAATTTCAGCTAGACTTTAATAAGCATTTTCACGGTAGTGAGTTTGTAAATTGGGTCGAAAAGCAAAAGCTTCCGACCAGGTGACAGGCACCACCCGGTTTAGCTCGGTTTAACTCGAATTATGTCGATAGTTGTGTTAGTTAAGGAGGTGGTCGTAATGGATAAGCGAGGGATGCAGGGACGGGGACGGATTATCTTTCATGTTGACATGAACAGCTTTTACGCTTCAGTTGAAGCAGCACATAACCCAGAATTACGAGGTAAACCACTTGCTATTGCTGGTAATGTTGAAGAAAGGCGTGGCATTGTCGTAACAAGCAGTTATGAAGCAAGAAAAAAAGGTGTAAAAACAACTATGCCCGTATGGCAAGCGAAAAAGCTCTGTCCAGAGCTACTCATTATGCCACCTAACTTTCCTCTTTATCGACAAACTTCTCTCCAAATATTCGAACTGCTAGAATCGTATACCCCTCTCGTTCAACCAGTCTCAATTGATGAAGGATATCTGGATATGACCGATGACTGTGGTGGCAAAAGCCCCGTAGTTATTGCTGAGGAAATACAGAAGAGGATCTATGACGAAATTGGCATCCCTTGTAGCATTGGGATTGCGCCTAATAAATTTCTTGCCAAAATGGCTTCTGATATGAAAAAGCCTCTTGGTATAACAATTTTGCGAAAACGTGAGATTGATAAATTGCTTTGGCCCCTCGATGTGGGGGAAATGCACGGGGTAGGAAAGAAAACAAAAGAGAAACTACAAGAACTTAAAATCACAACAATCCACGATCTCGCCCATGCCAACCCTCTTCAATTAGAAATGAAGCTTGGGATTAATGGGAAGCGACTCCATGAACGAGCCAATGGACACGATGATCGACCAGTGGATCCAGACGCTATCGACGAATTTAAAAGCGTAGGAAATTCAACCACCTTTCCTGAAGATCTTGTAGATCACAATCGAATTAATATTGCATTAACGAATCTTGCTGATTCTGTTGCAAAACGAATGGCCAAGAAAAACGTGCTGAGCTTTAATATTCAGTTAACGATTCGATACAATGATCGAACGACTGTGACTAGAAGCAGGAAACTACAAAATCCTATTTCACAGTCAGGTGATATTCTAGAAGCAGCGCAACACCTATTTGAGAAGAACTGGTCTGGACAGCCAATTCGTTTGCTTGGCGTCACAGGCCAAAGCCTCGTTGATCAGAACGAAGCAACAGTACAGCTAGATTTATTTTCGTTCGAAGACGATACAAAACGTGTTGACCTGCAGAATACTATAGGATCGATACGAGCTAAATACGGTGAAAGCTCCCTTCTAAAAGGTAACCAGCTTGGTAAAGATGGCAGTCATAAACTAAGAGATGAAAAGCGACGCGGTACGAGTCTTGACCGTGATTTTCTTTGGAATTACAAAAAGAAGAAAGAGTAACGGAAGAATGAATATGGTACCTAATACCTTGTATTTAAACATGGCACAAATCAAAGAAGCGGAAAGAAAACAAGCAGAAGCAGATCAAAAACGAGATGGGAAAGGATAGGTACCGTCATGTTCGAGGTTCGTTTATAAAGATAACCCCATACTATACCTGCTAGCACAGCAGCTACAAGCAACAGAAAAGCTCCTGCATAGATGTGTGCGCTCATGTATAGAAGCGCTGCTAGAATAATCGGATAGCGTAAATTTGATTTTTCTACCTGATCTTGTACAACTCCTCTCCAGAACAGTTCTTCTCCAGGAATAATTACAAGGATAAGGCTAACATAGTGCCATCCTTGTTCTGGAGCAACAAGACGATATAACTCTTCTAGTTGCGTTATCGACTCGGGGAAAAGGTACAGCATAACTAATTTGCCTATATAAAAGATAAGGTATAAAAGAATGCCACTTCCGAGTCCATAGAAAATGTGTAGAGGAGACGGTGTTTTCCATCTGGCGTTTCGGATTGAAAAGATACCAAGCACAAGGAGTGAAGCTGTGAAGAGCGGCCAGAATAAGTCTTTGAAAAGGAAGAATGATAAAAAGAGTAGAACGTGAGCGAGTACGATTGTTCCTAATAATTTGCGGATAGACACGAGTTTCAGCTCCTAATAAATGAATTCATACATACAGTTTAGCTGATGTGCTTTAGGTTTGCGACTAACTGATTTCAAAAGGTGGAATGGTAATGGAAATCATATTTCTTGGAACTGGTGCAGGTATTCCCTCTACAAAACGCAACGTAAGTTCTTCAGCCCTACGGCTGGACTCAGGGGACATATGGTTATTTGATTGTGGAGAAGCAACGCAACATCAAATTCTCTCTACATCCATTACACTTAGCAAAATAACGAGAATTTTCATTACGCACTTACATGGCGATCATATTTTTGGTTTACCCGGGATTCTTGGAAGTCGTTCTTTTCAAGGTGGAGAATCAGAGCTTGTCCTCTATGGTCCTAAGGGAATTAAGCCATTCATTGAATGCGCATTACGTGTGAGCAACACCCATCTCAGGTATCCATTGCGAATTGAAGAAATAGAAGATGGAATGGAACTAAAAGAAAAAGGGTTAACGATTGAAACAGGCCTTCTCGAGCACGGAATTGATAGCTTTGGCTATCGTTTAGAAGAAGATGATAAACCAGGTCCATTAAATGCTGATAAACTAATGGAGCTAGGGGTGAAGCCGGGGCCGATCTATAAGAAGCTCAAGGATGGCCAATCGATTGAACTTGAGAACGGTCAAATTATACATCCAGATGATGTCACCGGTCCTGTGATTAGAGGTCGGTGCATTGTGGTTTGTGGTGACACTCGATATACGAATAAAGCTGTTAATTTGGCGAAAGGTGCAGATATACTCGTTCATGAAGCAACATTTTCTGAAGAGAAGCGAACGCTCGCATATGATTATTTTCACTGTACTACAGCCGAAGCAGCGTACGTTGCCCATAAGGCAGAAGTTTCGAAGTTAATAATCAATCATATTAGCTCTCGTTATCAGGATCAAGATATAAATGATTTACTTAATGAGGCAAGAGCAGTCTTTCGAAATACAGACATTGCCTTTGATCAGATGACATTCCAAATCCCATTAAGAAAAGCTGGCTCATCTTGAGTCAGCTTTTCTTGTAAGAGATTATTTAATTCCATCCTCGTTCATATTGCTTCGGTGCTTGAAGTTCTGCGCCAAGTTCCGATGCCGCCGTTCGAGCCCAGTAGGGGTCTCTAAGAAGTTCTCTTGCTAGTAAAACTAAATCTGCTCGATCATTGTGAATAATTTCTTCAGCTTGTAGTGGGTGTGTAATTAGTCCAACAGCACCTGTAGGAATGTTAGCTTCATTCCTAATTCTTTCAGCGTGTGTAACTTGATAGCCTGGATATGCATTGATTTGTGCTGGAACTACACCACCTGTACTGCAGTCGACAAGATCTACACCCTGTTCTTTCATTTCCTTCGCGAAATAAATGAAGTCGTCAATTGTGTTTCCTTCTTCATCATATTCATCGGCAGAAATTCTCACAAACAATGGTCCGCTCCAGACTTCTTTCACTTCAGAAATGACTTCTCTTAGGAAACGATAGCGGTTTTCTTTTGAACCACCATATTCATCAGTGCGCTTGTTTGTTAGGGGTGAAAGAAATTCATTCATTAAGTAACCGTGAGCACCGTGCAATTCGATAACATCGAACCCAGCTTCATTTGCTCTTCTGGCGCCTTCTTTGAATGCGTGGATAGTTTCTTTTATTTGATCAAAGGTCATCTCTTCTGGGGTTTTCCTATCTTCACTGAAAGGAATAGGTGAAGGGGCAATAATTGGTCCATCTAGCACTGCTTTTCGACCAGCATGTGCAAGTTGAATACCGACTTTCGCTCCTTGCTCCTGAGAAAGTTGAACAATCTTCTTTAACCCTTCAATATGTTCATCACTCCAAATTCCCAGATCCTGTGGAGAAATCCGGCCTTGTTTAGTGACTGCTGCAGCCTCGGTAATAATAAGTCCTGTTCGACCCACAGCCCTTGAAGTGTAGTGTGTATAATGAAAGTTTGTCGCTTTACCATCTTCTGCTTCACATGAGTACATACACATCGGACTCATGACAATTCTGTTAGGAAAAGTGACGTTTTTAATTGTATAAGGTGTAAATAATGCTGATGACATCGTATCTCTCCTTTGTTACTTCTTTCGTGACCCTAAAAGTATAGCACTCGCAAGAATAGATGTCGCAAATCATGCTTTACCGTGATACAAAGCTCCACAAACTTTTCCACCATGGTTGTCTTTGCTGTGAAATTTGCTTGTTGTGCATGATATTAAGAGCGAGATCAGGAACATCTGTCATGAGACCATCTACTTCCCAATCAAGAAATTGTCTGATCCATCTTTCCTCATTTACCGTATATGGACGGATTTTAATCCCATGTGAGCGGATTGTTGTAATCTGCGATTCAGTTACAAGTTTATACTGTGGGTGAAGGGCTTTCGCTTTTAGTTTCTTTGCATACTTACATGGTTCGTTTAAATTTCCTTTATAGAGCGGCGCGGTTTCTAGTTTTGACCATAATTTATGAACATCAAGAAGACGCTGATGTTCAAAACTTGATATAACTGTATTCTTCTCAGAACGAAACTTTTTAATAAGTGGGATCGTCGTTCTCGCAAGCTGATCATCGTATTCATTGTAATATTTCAATTCAACATTTAGCCATAAATCTGGGTATTGGTTTGCCCATATGAGTACTTCTTCGAGGGAAGGAATACGTTCATTCTTGAAGTTTGAAGAAAACCAGCTCCCAGCATCAAGCTTTTTTAAATCCTCAAAACTCGTTTGAGTAACAGTACCTCTCCCAGATGTAGTTCGCTTTAATGTTCGATCATGAATCACGACAGGAACGCCGTCTTTTGAGAGCTGAACATCGATTTCAATTCCTTCTGCACCAATTTCTACAGCGCGTTTATAAGCGCTCATTGTGTTTTCAGGACATTGTCTGCTCGCTCCTCTATGAGCAAAAATGATTGTCATGATTTCCCCCATTTCTTCTGGTCTTTTCGGGATTTGTATGTATAAAATATGATAAACGGATCAAGAGTTCATAAAAGTCCGTCTATTCCCATTAAACCTACCAAAAACAGGTGTTATTTGCAAAAAGTAGAGACATAAGAGGGGGGCTTAGGATATGGGAAAATGGCAAACAAAAGAAACCTTAATGTATTTGCTATCGAGGTTGGTTGAACATCACAGTGTGACTGGTACTTATCCTGAAGTTGCTCTTGCGGAGTATATACATCTGCAACTTCAGGATTTGTCATATTTCAAGGAGAATCCTAACCAGCTCGCTCTGCATCCTACTAGTGATGGACGGTCTTTTGTTACTGGTCTGGTGAAGAACGGCGATTCCAAAAAAACAGTTATATTAATTAGCCACTTTGATGTTGTTGATGTTGAAGACTTCGGCCAGCTGAAAAATCTTGCCTTTAGTCCATACGATCTTACGGAAGAAATATATAAGAATCTTGATAAAATGCCAGAAGATGTTCAAGAAGACCTTAAAGCAGGCGAGTGGTTGTTTGGTCGAGGAGTTATGGACATGAAAGCAGGTCTAGCGCTACAAATGAGCATGCTTGAAAAAGCTAGCATGGGTGCTTTCGATGGAAACGTCCTTCTTTTAACCGTGCCTGATGAGGAAGTGAACTCTCTTGGCATGATTGAAGCTGTACCTATTCTTGTAGAGCTTGCGAAAGAATATGGACTTGAATATATAGCCTGTTTAAACTCAGAACCTGTTTTCACAAATTATCCTGGTGACCAGAATTTATATGTCTATACTGGTTCTATTGGAAAGCTTCTTCCAGGATTTTTCTGTTACGGACAAGAAACGCACGTTGGTGAACCTTTCTCAGGGTTAAATGCGAATTATATGGCAGCAGAAGTAACCAGACAGCTTGAACTTAATTCTGATTTTTGTGAAGTGATTGATGGGGAAGTTACGCCTCCCCCGACAAATTTAATGCAAAAAGATTTAAAAGAAGAATATTCCGTTCAAATCCCACATGTTGGCGTCACTCTTTTTAATGTGCTTGGAATGGAAAGTAGTATTCAAGACATTACTGATAAATTGCTTAAAGCTGTTGGAATAGCCGCAAAGCGTATAGAGGCTCACTATTTTGCAAGGGCAACTGAATTTTCAAAGCTACAAACTTATGTACCAAAACCTTTTCACGTGAAGGTTCTAACGTATGAGCAGCTCCACGAACGAGCAGTGGAATTGTTCGGAGAAGCAGAAATTAAACGTCGTCAGGATTATATCACAGCAAACTTTAAGGATCTTGGGGATCGTGATCTTTCTACGAGAATGGTATTTGATCTTGCGGCTCTATGTAAAGAGGATGGACCGATGATCATTCTTTTCTATAATCCTCCTTTCTATCCTGCAGTCTCATCACGTCATGATCCGTTTATTCAAGAAACGATTAAGGAAATTGTTTCTTATAGTAAGGCAAAACATCAAGTAACGCTTAAGCCACAGCATTATTTCCCTGGCCTTTCTGATTTAAGCTTTGTTGGACTCGAGCGAACGAAAGAAACAATTCAGCCTCTAATGGATAACATGCCATTGTATGGTCAATCTTATGAACTACCACTTGATGCATTAGAGCAACTTAAGGTTCCTGTTATGAACCTTGGACCTAAAGGAAAGGATGCTCACAAGTGGACGGAGCGTCTGGAGGTAACCTACTCATTCGAAACGCTACATGACATGCTACCATTTGCTATTAGTAAACTCCTCCGGTGAGCTTTCTGTTTAATGAGGGTAGTAAAAATTTGATATGATTATAGGGCAAAGAAAAAGGAGCCCTTTATGATTAAAACAATACGTATGATAGCACTTGTGTTATTTGCTTTCTTTTTTGTACTCGCAGGTATTGCCCACTTTGCTCAAGGAGAGGGCTTTGCCGCTATGTTACCTGAGTGGATTCCTTTTCGACTGGGACTCATTTACGTAACGGGCTTGCTTGAGATCATTCTTGCAATTCTCCTTATATGGCCAAGTACAAGAAAGCGGGCAAGGTTCTGGACAGTGGTTTATTTAATTGTTATTTTCCCAGCTAATATTTATGCAGCAATTGCGGGAATTCCGGCACCAGGCCAACAGGAAGCCAATCAAACCCTTCTGTGGGTCAGACTATTTTTTCAGCCATTATTAATCTGGTGGGTCTACTGGGCCGCGAAACCAAAAGACAGCATGACAAAATAGTCATGCTGTTTTTTTATTTGTAAATAACGTTGTTAACAACTGAAACTTTTAGGGAATAGTAGATATAGATGTAGAAGAGGAAGGAGTAGTTGGAATGGAACAAGCAACGATTAATATTAAAGGAATGACATGTGAACATTGTAAGTCAGCTGTTCGTACCGCTTTATTAGAACTTGAAGGGGTATCTGCAGTAGAGGTACATCTAGAAGACGGTCATGCAGATGTGACGTTTGATTCTAATAAGGTCCTTACTTCGAAGTTGAAAGAAGCCGTGGAAGAACAAGGATACGATGTTGTATAGCAACTCAAAAACCAGCTGACTAGTCAGCTGGTTTTTGTGTCGTTTTATCTATTAAAAGTTTATTTAGAATGTGTGAGCCGCGTCTATCGCACGTGCAATAGCATCCTTTTTAATTTGTTCTGCTTTTTCTGGCATCGCATTATGCCCTTCTACAAACAAACCATCGAACTTTGGTACACCATAGAATTGCATCATAACAGAGAAGTATCGGTGTCCCATTTCCATTTCTGCAGCTGGCCCTTCAGAATAAACGCCACCACGTGCTTGAATATGAATCGCCTTTTTATCGGTAAGAAGTCCAACTGGACCATTTTCTGTATACTTAAAGGCTTTTCCTGCTACAGAGACAGAATCAAGATACGCTTTCATGACTGGTGGAAATGAGAAATTCCATAGTGGTGTAACAAATACGTATTTATCTGCGGCAATGAATTCATCACTTAACTCGTTAAGGCGCTGAACTTTTTCCTTTTCACTTGCAGACAGTTCATCAAATCCTTGCCCAGATTGGAGTTTGCCCCATCCGCTGAAAACATCAGCATCGATTTGTGGAATGTGTTCACGGTATAGATCAATATGAACCACTTCATCATTCTGATTAACTTCTCTGTAAGTATCAATAAATGATTTCCCTACTGCCATACTATAAGATTGTGTATCATCATGTGGATGTGCTGTAATATATAAAACTTTTGCCATTTCGATATACATTCCTTTCAGGTTGAATTTATTTATCTCATATTAAGATATCTTTAATTCAAGATAAATGATAAAGCATATAAATAAATGAATCAACTAATCTGCTTATGACTTATAAAAAGTTATTTTTAGTTAAGTCTTTTTTCTGAAAGTTTTTATTGGAAAGAGGTATTGTGAAAAAACTACACTTAGCTGATTGGAGCGGAGATCAACCAATCCTTTCATTATGATCGTTTAACATATGAAAAAAGACTTGCCATATAGGCAAATCTTTTTCTACTGTTTTCCCGTGTGTAACTGATATGGATTGCAGCTAATACACTTTCTAATTTCATCAGTCATTTTAAAGGGTTCTTTTTGAAAATTACTTGAAGGGGCAGAATAGATCTTGCTTCCATCATAATGAAGAGGTTTATTCATCATTTATGGTCCTCCTTCCTTTATTATCTATATTTTACCTGCAAATAGCCTCTAAATAAATTGTTTTATTGGAAGATCGGATAATTATTTACCATTCATAGTGGGTCATTCATTCGATAAGGAAATATACTTAATATCATGAAAGAAATAAGGTAAACTGTAGTGAGTTGGAATAAGTTGGGCAGCTATTCATTCGTCCAATGTTGGTTAAAGGAGCTTTCATAATGGAAATCTCATCGATTTTATTAGGAATCTTATTCGTATTAAATCTTGTATTTGCGGTCATCGTTATTTTTCTCGAACGAAAAGATGCCGGTGCTACATGGGCCTGGCTTATGGTTTTGTTTTTTATCCCGTTTCTTGGCTTTATTATGTATTTAGTATTTGGGCAAAACCTAAGTAGAAGAAGATTATTTGACTGGGATAATATTAAGAAGGTAGGTATAGAAGATCTCATTGAAAAGCAGGTTAGTGAGATCAAGAGTGGAATCTATCCATTCAGACATGAAGAAATCGCGAGGCACAAGGATTTGATCTACATGCATCTCGTTAACGACGATGCCGTTTTGACACAGGATAATTCTATTCACGTTTTTACAGATGGGGAAGAGAAATTTGATGCTTTACTCGACGATCTAAGTAGAGCAGAGGATCACATTCATTTCCAATATTACATTTTCCAAAAAGATAACCTTGGAAGGAAGATCGTTCAGAAGCTCGCACAAAAAGCAAGAGAAGGTGTAAAAGTTCGTGTTTTATATGATGAGATGGGTTCTAGGAAAACAAGGAAGCGTTTCTTTCGAGAATTGATTGAAGCAGGGGGGGAAGTGGAAGTTTTTTTCCCTTCGCGAATTCCTTACGTTAACACGCGCTTAAATTATCGAAATCATCGGAAGCTCGTTATTATTGATGGGGCTCTTGGTTATGTTGGCGGATTTAATGTTGGTGATGAGTATCTAGGCTTAAAAGAAAAATTCGGCTACTGGCGTGATACACACTTGCGAATGGAAGGTAGTGCAACACTTGCAATGCAAACTAGATTCCTGCTTGACTGGAATCATGCTGCACGTCATAAAGTAGGGTACGAACCTTGTTATTTTCCAATCGTTCATCCTAAAGGAAAAGCTGGGGTGCAGATTGTTAGCAGTGGCCCGGACTCTGAGTGGGAACAAATTAAAAATGGTTATATTAAACTGATTTCTTCAGCAAAACATACTGTCTTTATCCAGACACCTTATTTTATTCCAGATGCAAGTTTATTGGATGCTCTGCGTATTGCAGCGCTTAGTGGCGTAGACGTGAGGTTAATGTTTCCGAATAAGCCGGACCATCCATTTGTCTATTGGGCAACATATTCTTATGTAGGTGAGCTCTTAAAAGCTGGAGCAAGAATGTATATATACCAGAATGGATTTATCCATGCTAAGACAATTGCAGTTGATGGGGAAATTTCATCAGTTGGAACAGCTAATATTGATGTGCGTAGCTTTAGACTTAACTTTGAGGTTAATGCTTTTATTTATGATGAAGACATTACGAGACAACTTGAAGAGATATTCATTAAGGATATGGAGAAAAGTGAAGAACTAACACTAGAAGGATACCATGAACGATCGATGTGGATTCGATTTAAAGAATCTATTTCAAGGTTACTTTCACCGATTTTATAAAATACCAAACATGAGAGGGTGTAGTTTATCTACTCTCTCTTTTTCATGTTTGCTTTGAAACGAATGAGCCCTGTACATCGCCTATATGAGAGGGAGGATTCGCGAAAGTACTTAGGCTGCAGGAAGTTGAATTAATTCACTTTTAAGGAAAAAAGTCCTAACAATCCTGTGTTATGATAGATGGGAAGATAAGGAAATTGTGTTAGGGGGCACTCGATGATTAAAGAAAAAATGAAAAGAACACATGTGCCATTTCGGTTAAATATTTTATTTCTTTTTGTATTCCTGCTATTCTCCGTCTTAATTCTAAGACTGGGTGTTATACAGATTGTCCAGGGAGAAGACTTTGAAAGAATTTCAGAACAAACTGAGAATGTAACAGCAAAATCATCAGCACCACGAGGAAAGATGTACGATCGTTATGGAAGGGTCCTCGTTGATAATGAGCCGACCTTTACGCTAACTTACATTCGGAATCAAAATACAAAACAGCAAGAGCGTCTAGAAGTAGCACGTCAATTAGCTCAATATATTGAGATGGATACAGATAAGGTTACTGAGCGAGATTTGAAGGATTTCTGGATTATTACGAGGCCAGATAAAGCCAAAGCGAAATTGTCAGAAGATGAGTGGACAGACCTCACTTCTAAAAAAGCATATCAACTTCAAATTGATCGAATTAAAGAAGAAGACCTTGAGGAAATTACAAATAACAAAGATGAATTGAAAGTAGCAGCGATTAAACGAGAGATGGATACAGGATATGCTCTCTCTTCTCAATCGATTAAGAAAGGGCTTACACGTAAAGAAATCGCTAAGGTTAGTGAGAATCTTGGAGATCTCCCAGGTGTGGATATTGCACCTGATGCCGAGCGTGTCTACCCTTATGACGAAACAATGGAGACAATGTTCGGGAACCTTGGTCAAATCCCTAAAGAATCTTTGAAATCTTATACTATAAAAGGGTATGAACAGAACGATGTAGTTGGAATTAGTTATCTTGAAAAACAATATGAAGATCTCTTAAGAGGTCAAAAGGCTATGAAGAAATATGTGACTGACAAATCAGGTAAACCGATTGGGGAACCAGAAGATATACCGGGAAAAAGAGGCAATGACCTTGTTCTGACAGTCGACATTGACTTGCAGCAGGAGCTTGAATCGATTCTTGAAGAAGAATTGAGGAAAGCCAGGTCACGAGGAAATCCATATGCTGATCGAGCTTATGCTATTGGTTTGGATCCTGATACGGGGGAAATATTAGCATTCGGGGGCACCAAATATAGTTCTAAAGAGAATGACTATATCGAATATTCTTATGGGACGCTTTCAGAAGCGTATGAGATGGGATCAGTCGTTAAGGGTGCTTCTGTCCTAACAGGTTACCAAACAGGTGTAATCAGTCATGGTACTACGTTATACGATACACCTATTAAGATACCGCAAACAAAAGATAAAGCATCATATAGTAATCTAGGGTATGTTAATGATTTATCAGCTCTAGAGCGGTCCTCGAACGTTTATATGTTCCGTATCGCTATGAAAATCGCAGGGTATAATTATTCTCCTAACACACCTGGAATTCCATGGAACCGCGATGCTTATAATAAAGTGCGCTATCATTTTAATCAGTTTGGACTAGGTACAAAAACTGGAATAGATATGCCGATTGAAACGACCGGAATTAATGGAGGAACACAGCAACTAGGTAACTTAATGGATTTAATGATTGGTCAATTTGATACGTATACGCCACTTCAAATGGCACAATATATCTCTACCATTGCAAACGGAGGTCAACGTATTCAGCCGCATTTCTTAAAAGAAGTTCACGAAGCGTCACAGGTAAATGGTCTTTCAAACATTATTGTTGATCAATTTGAAACGAATGTTTTAAATCACATTCAAATGTCAGAAAGCGATATTAGTCGTGTGCAAAATGGCTTTTGGAGAGTAACAAATGGGAGTAACGGTACTGCAACGAAATATTTTAAAGGGACAGACTTCACCCATGCCGGTAAAACAGGAACAGCTGAAGTGGATAAAGGATTTAACCTAACATTTGTAGGTTATGCACCATATGAAAATCCTGAAATAGCTATAGCTGTTGTAGTTCCTAATTTAAGTAGTGATCGAAACGAATCTGTTAATAAAGACATTGCTCGAAGATTACTTAAAGCCTATTTTGATTTAAAAGATGAACCCAAGAGTGCTGCACCAACTGCTGAAAAAGCGGAAGAGGAAGCTTCTTAGGCTGTAATCATAGTACAGGAAAAAACCTCACCTTGGTATGAGATCCAGGTGAGGCTTTTCTATGAGTATTTACCAGATTCCAAGCACATCCAGCATAACGAAGAGAATAAGCAAAGGCGCAACGAAGCGGATAAGGAAATACCACGCTTCAAATAAACCTTTCTTTAAACTGCTTCCGCGTTTTAATTCTTCATAAAGAGCTGATTTTTTCATTTTCCGTGGGACAAATAGAGCAATAAGTAGCGCTCCAATTGGGAGAAGAACATTACTTACTGCATAATCCGCAAGATCAAAGATCGTTTTATCAAAGAGTGTAACTTCGCTTAACACACCATATGATAGAGCTGATGGAATACCCGCAATAAAAATCGCAAGACCGATAATCCAAGCCCACTTCTTGCGTAGGGTAAGGTTTCCTTTGGAAATAACGGAAACAATGATCTCGAGCATTGAGAAAGCAGAAGTTAGGGCTGCGAACAAGAAAAGCAATAAGAATGCGATGAAAAATAGCATTCCAAATGGCAGTTGGCTGAATACTGTTGGAAGTACGTTAAAAAGTAGCACTGGTCCAGCACCGACTTCTAGGTCAAACGCAAAAACTGCTGGGAAAATCGCAAGTCCTGCTAACAGTACAATAAATATATTCATTGCTACGATAGAGAAAGCAGAACGAGGTAAGCTCTGTGATTTCGGCAAGTATGAACTATAGGTAACCATGACAGATACACCAACACTTAATGTAAAGAACGACTGTCCCATTGCTTCAAGAATGGTTTGTGAAGTTACTTTTGAGAAATCAGGTTGTAATAAGAAAGTTATTCCTTCTACAGCGCCATCGAGCGTCACAGCTCGAATAACAAGAATGATAAAAAGAATAAATAGAGCAGGCATCATAATTTTACTAGCTTGTTCAATCCCTTTTTCAACACCTCTTGCGACAACAAGAATGGTTAGGATGATAAATAGGAATTGTGCAAATACGCTAACAAAAGGATTCGATATTGTTGAACCAAAAACTTGTGCGTATTCATCGGATGAAAGTCCCGTCAATTCACCAGTTACGGCTTTATACAGGTAGGATATAATCCATCCCCCAACAACACTATAGAATGATAGCAAAATAAATGAAGTAATCATTCCCATAATCCCTACGCGGTACCATTTGGATTCAGGTGATATGGTTTTGTAAGAATCAACCGCATTGCTTTGAGCGGTTCTACCAATTGAGAATTCAGCAAGGAGTAAAGGTAGTCCGAGAATTAGAGTAAAAAGAATAAAAATAAGGAAAAAAGCGCCACCTCCGTTCTGACCGGCGGTATAAGGGAACTTCCAGATTGCCCCGAGTCCAATGGCAGACCCTGCAGCTGCTAGTATAAAGCCTAGTCTTGAGGACCATTGTTCGTTTTCATTCATGCTCATTCTCCTTTCGTTTTGTTATTGAATGCTGATTACGTTATTGCCACAAAAAAATCGCCCCTACGTTATCCGTAGGGACGATTGTCATCGCGGTACCACCCTGGTTGTGAGTTACACTCACCACTTGTTTGTTTAACGATCTTCACCGTCTTTTGCAATGCAAAAGAAGCTCCAGAAATGAAATTCACGTGCCTTTATGTACCGATTCACACCAACCATCGGCTCTCTTTAAACAGGGAAAGGGGCAGCTACTTAATTTCCTTCAAAGCAGTTCAATTATTGTAAGGTTATTCAATTTTTATCATGATCAAGTGGCGGTGTCAACAAGATTTTGGACTTGGAAATTTTATCAAACTCTTTAAACAAGCCTAAAGGTTTTTTTGAAGACCTTATTGCTATAAGAGTAGTGGTCGATTTCCACTCCAATCCTCCTTGAAGTGTTTATACAAAACCTCTTTCAAAAAAATCTTATTTCAGTTGCTATTCATCTTTTTTCTCTTCTTCAAAATGTGCATCGACTGGCCCTTTCTGTTCCTCTTCTTTTTTCTTTCTACGTCGAAGGGTTTGGAGAATTTTCTTGTAGTTTAATGAGAAAGTTTTGGGCTCGTAATGTTCCGATGCCCGTATATCTTCTGTTGAAGCCCGCATAAATGACCAGCCGAGCATGATCATGATAAAGAGGAGCGGGAATCCTCCAACGATACTTGCAGTTTGCAGTGTACTGAGACCTCCAACAAACATGAGCACCAGTGGCATTAAGCATAGTGCGAAAGCCCAGAATAGTCGATTCCAACGCAATGGTTCATCTTCAACCTCATGTTGTACAACTGATGCAAGAATGTAGGAGCTTGAATCAAAAGTTGTTGCAAGGAAGATGATCGCTAGAATAACAAAGATAAAGATCATAAGCCATGAAAGAGGAAGTTGACCGATGATTTCAATAATCGCTCTTGGTGCTCCTCGATCATTTAGAACGCTAACAACATCAAACTTGCCCATTAACTGCATATGAAGACCGTAGTTGCCCAGAATTCCAAAAAACAGGATGCTTCCAAACGTTCCATAGCCAATTGTTCCAAGGATCATTTGCTTAATCGAGCGTCCTCGAGAGATCTTAGCAACGAATAAACCAACGAAAGGTGCATAAACGAGCCACCATGCCCAATAGAAAACGGTCCAGCTTTCAGGGAAGTCCGTTTTCTCATATGGACCAAGCGAATTAAATGGTTCTGTCCATGTACTCATATGAAAGAAATTATCTAGCAGGAAACCAACGCTGTTCGTTGTAGTTTCCACAAGAAATCGAGTTGGTCCGAAAATCAAGACAAAGAGGAGAAGGACTATTGAAAGAATTAAGTTAACATCAGATAAAACTTTGATTCCTTTTCTTAAACCAGAATAAGCACTAATCGCAAATATGGCTGTCACTAGTATAAGGATCATTGTTTTCAGTACCATTGTAACGGGGATGCCCGTTAACACATTAATTCCTTCAGCGATCATTGGTGTCCCAAGTGCAAGTGTTGTACCAGCCCCACCGAGGAGTCCGAACATGAATAGAACGTCAATAACGGTTCCTAGCGGTCCATCGGCATACTTTCCAATCAATGGCCTTGTTGCTTCACTAATTTTAAGGACCGGTTTTTTGCGTACGTAATAGAAATACGCCATCGGCAATGCTGGCAGTGTATAAATTGCCCAGGCAATAGGCCCCCAATGGAAAATACCATACGTACTTGCCCAAAGAATCGCCTCTTTTGTTCCAGGCTCTACTCCGAATGGAGGCCCTTGATAATAGTAAGCCCACTCAATCGTTCCCCAGTATAAAATACTGGACCCAATCCCAGCACAGAAAAGCATTCCTGCCCATGAGAAGTTATTAAATTCGGGGCGCTCATCTTCTTCACCAAGCTTTACGCGCCCATTGTCGCTAAATGCAACATAAATTAGAAAGAAAAAGATGCCTAATCCAACAATTAAGTAAAGAACGCCAAATTGTGTTGTAATAAATTCATTTGCTTTATCCACAAACTCTTTTCCGCTTTTAGGAAATAGAACGAGTGGAACCGTAACAAGAAGCAGCAAGCTTAGAGCGCCTAAAAATGTTGGCCAATCGATTAATCGTTTATTCATCACTAACAAACTCCTTTGCAGTAGCATACTGATTCTAGTTTCTAGCAAAGAAGGGTTTTTATACAGCAAAGAATGACGTAGTGTATAGTAGAAGCAATGATTTATTGCAAAGGCTGTTTTCGTAACCAATGTTGCTATAAGAGTGGGGGATTTTCGCTCCAGGATGCTCGCTTTCCGCGGGGTGGGACGCTTGAGCCTCCTCGGCGCACAAAACATTGCGCCTGTGGGGTCTCACCTGTCCCGCTAGTCCCGCAGGAGTCGAGCACCTTCCGCTCCAATCAGCTAAGTTTGGTTCTTTATACAAAAATTCTTTCAAAAGCAACAATCTTTGAGAAAAGAGCCATTGCAAAAAAGGATGTGGAAAATGGAGAGATTCACAGAGCGTGTGATTTGTATCATTCAGCGTATTCCATCAGGAAAAGTGATGACGTATGGTCAAATAGCCAAATGTGCAGGTAGTCCGAGAGGCGCAAGACAGGTTGTGCGTATCTTGCACTCGATGAGTACGAACTATCAATTGCCGTGGCATCGGGTTATCAATTCGAAGGGTGAAATCGGAATCAAAAGTGAAGAGGGGTTTATAAACCAGAAAATGATGTTAGAGGGAGAAGGGATAAGGTTCACTTCAACAAATAGAATTGATCTTGGGGTTTATCGTTTTGAACCGGATAATAGAGATGACTGAAAAAAATGAAGGTGGTCTCATGGGAGACCACCTTCAATAGCATAGTAATGAATTAAAAAGGTTTTAATGTCATTAAAATAATTAAAATGATGGCAGATACGTGCATAATATTATTAAACGGTAGCATTTGCTTACCAATATGCATATATTCTTCGGGCAAATCTTCTCCATCCGTTTCTTCCAAAAGACTTAGTTGTTTAGCAGTCTTTTTAGGTAAGATCCCGGCTACAATTGGTTGGACTAATACATAAATGATTAAAGATGCCACAAACCAAACTTGGGTGAACAGTAATGGATTGATTGCTCCGAGTGCAATTCCAGTAACTAATAATGTTAAGCTTCCAATTTTGGCGATTTTCTCAATACCTTTTGCAACCGTATGGGCAAATTTTGCCTGAGTTACTGTTTTGGGTAACCCCATTAATACCGGCATCGCGAATGTAGCCCCCAGTCCACAAACTGCCGCAATGATGTGTACCACTAATAAAATACCGTAAAAGCTCAAATGATCTCCCCCTATGTATGATCGTTTTGCAGAATACTTATTGTACAATAATATTAGGGATAAAGTAATAGGATTTTACTAATTTAGTGGAAAAATTTTGTATTCGAGTTAAGGGGAAGTGAGGATTGTGGGTCATTAGGAGGAGGTTTGGGCAAAAAATATCCATACCCTGTGTTGCGGGTATGGACTTTCTAACTACTTGCTATTATCTATACAAGATACTAATCGCTTTTCAATATCAGTTCCGATTTCATTCAACTGATCATCGCCTGTTAATCCTAATAATGTAGTTGGTTTAGGCATACCAATCTTCGTTTGTCCCTCGTCATCAAAAACGACGATTTTGCATGGAAGAAAGTAGCCTACAAGTTTGTCTTCACTCAATACGCGCTCTGCTTCTTTAGGGTTGCATACTTCAAGAACACGATAGGGTGTGTTGAAATCCATACCTTTTTCCTGCAATTTAGCAGTAAGGTCGAAATCCCATAATACTCCGAATTTCTCCTCTTGTAATGATTCGCTTAAATCTGAAACGGCCTCATCAACTGTTTTTGATGTTTCAACTGTGTAGTGAAAACTCATGTTCAACATCTCCTTTACAAACAAATTATATCCAATCTTTGTTTACCCTGGAGAGTATGTTTTAAACGTGTTATCACAAATAGAGTCAATACACTAAGGTACTACTTCGTCATTTTAAACGCAGCATTAAGCTGACCACGAATCATTTCATCTCGAATTTTATCTTTGTCTTTTTGCTTTTCTTTCTTATAGATCTTCTTAATTTCAAATGTTTGCATACCATCTTCAATCTGGTTAGCGATATCCATTAATTTTTCTACATCCGTAAACGAGAATTTCCGAGTACCTCCACCTGATCGGTCAGGTAGAATGAGACCTCTTTCTTCGTAGTAGCGAATTTTTCTAAGAGATAGTCCGGTTAACTCACTGACAGATCCGATTGGTAAGACTTTTTTATCTTTATAAGACATCTGCAGTCACTCCCTGTGAACATATTCATAATGTAGCTATCGCCACATATACTATTGAAGTCATCTTATGAAACTGGCAATCTGGTATGATTATAGCATAATAATTTAGGATAGAGGACTATGATGTTAGAATATCTACCATATGATATGAAGGAGATAATAAAAGTGTGTAAGAAAAGGTATCATTAATATTGCGTATCTCCTAATAGGGTGTCAGAATGAAAGAGTGCAAACGGTTGTATAAGATGACAAGGAGGATGTTGCCATGACTTATAAAGAAACCGTTTTGATCACAGGGAAAGTAACGATGTCTTTTATTATGGACTTTGTAAAGAGTGCGAATCATTTTAGTAGCTATATTATCGTTGAAGTTGATGGAAAGAAACTTAATGCGAAGAGCCTATTGAGTATGGGGAGATTAACCGGACATTTTGGTCCAATCACGATTATTTCGACTGGGCTGGACAGTGAAGAGGCGCTAGAGCATCTTAAAAAGCATTGTATGGTTGTACAGAGAAAAAGCGTTTAATAGAGATAGAGGGGGGCTTTTTTTTATGGGGTTGTGTAAGCGTTCTATAAATGTGCTGTATTAAACCCGCCGTTCAAGATGGCGGGTTTAGCTGTTTTAGAAATGATTTTGTCGTTCTAAATGTTTTCCTAATTCTTCAGAACGTTTCCCAGCTTCCGTAATACAGGCGGTTATAGCTTCTTCATACTTGTATTTCTCCAAAATAGTTAAACCAGCCTGAGTTGTGCCCCCTGGACTTGTGACTCTTTCTCTAAGATGAGAAGCCTCAAAATTCGTCTCATTAAGCATTTTAGCTGCTCCTGTTATCGTTTGGATGATTAACTGACGAGCGGTTTTCTGATCAATTCCGTTTAAGATTGCTGCTTTCTCCATACATTCAACCATGTAATAGAAGTAAGCTGGGCCACTGCCTGATAATCCTGTGATGGCATTTAATTTCTCTTCTCTGACCTGAACAACTGTTCCAATCGTTTCAAATAGCTTCTGAGTAAATGATAGGTGTTCATCGGTTGCATATTCCCCTCTAGCAATCGCGGTCGCTGAATAACCAATAGCTGCAGATGTATTTGGCATTACGCGAACGATAGGAGTCTTTGTTTGAATGGATCCCTCGATATAGGAAGTGGTGATCCCTGCCAGAACAGAAATGATCACATGCTGATCAGTTAAAAAAGGTTGGATGCTTTCCAATGCCTGTGCGGCATCAATTGGCTTCATTGCTAGAACGAGAACGTTGGAGTGTCTAAGCAGCATTTCTGCATTCTGTAAAGTTCTGACGCCGTATTTTTCTTCTAGTTCAGCAAGTCTGTGGGCATTAGTTCGGTTCATGATGACGATTCGATCAGGAGTTACGAATTGTCTTGAGATCATTCCTTCTATCATGGCTTCCGTCATTGATCCAGCACCAAGGAACCCGATGTTTTTCATTTCCACTTTTTCCATCCTTTCCATATAAAAAGCCCACTCATCCTTATTAAAAGGACGAATGGGCGTGATCCGTGGTACCACCTTTTTTCGATATCCTAAGATATCCTCGAACTCCCTATAACGTGGGAAGCGGCTGTGTTTCCACAGCAGGCTAGCGGGGCAGGTTCAAAGCTGGCAATGTTAAGGAATTTTTCAGCCGGTGAATTCCTCTCTCTGGCACTTGCCTTTACTTTTACTAATCTCGCTCAAAGCCGAGACGATCGTTCTAATTTTACATAGTATGCAACGGAACTCAATAAATGTCAATCATAATTATTAGAAAATTTTGAAGTAAACTATCTTACTATAATGACAAATAGAGGGAAGAGCGATAGAATGAAAGATAAAGAACGTAAAACAGAGGTGGCGGATGAATTGAATCTTATAAAGACTAATGAAGTTCTCTCGATTACGGTACCAACACCGTTTGCAGTTGGTCCTGTCAATTGTTTTGTAATTAAAGGAGAGGCTATTACGCTTGTTGATACTGGTCCTCGGACCCCGGAGGCGAAGGAGGCTCTCATCACTCAACTTCAAAACAACGGTTTAACATTAGAAGATATTGATCAGGTTGTATTGACTCATCATCATCCAGACCATATCGGCTTTGTTGGAATGTTAATGGAACAGGGTAAGCGAGTGTTAGGTCATTGGAAAAATGACCGATGGCTACAAATGAGCGATTCGTTTTTGAAAGAACATGAAGCGTTCATGACTGGCATTTACCGTGACGCTGACGTCAGTGAACATTATTATAATCATGTTCAAGATACAAGAGGTTATCTTGCTTTTGCTGATCGGGCGAAATGTGATGTGCACCTTTCTGAAGGAGATGAGATTCCGGGATGTCCTGGATGGTCGGTAATGGAAACACCCGGTCATGCTCAGAGTCACATCTCTCTACTGCATGAACAAAGTCGTACGCTGATAGCTGGGGATCATTTAATCAAGAAGATCTCATCTAATCCGCTTCTCGAGCCACCATATGTAAAAGGAACGGAGCGTCCTAAGCCACTTCTTCAACAACGACATTCGTACCAAAAAACGTTAGATGCTCATCTATCTTATGTTTACACAGGGCATGGCGAGCCAATTCTAAACCCAGATGAATTGATAAGAGAACGTTTTCTTAAGCAGGAAGAGCGGTCTGATAAAGTAGCATCATTTCTAAAGAATGAACAGTTAACAGCTTTTCAGGTTTGCCAGAAGCTATTTCCTGGGGTTTATAAAAAGCAAATTGGCCTGACACTATCAGAAACAATTGGTCATTTAGACTATCTTGAATCTGAAAACGTGGTTAACAAAATGAAAAGTGAGGAAAAGACGTTTTATACGTATAGAACATAAGGGGAGAAACAGATGAAGAAAAATTTAAAAAACAAAGTAGTCCTTATTACAGGCGCTTCAAGTGGGATTGGGAGACAGTTAGCAATTGATTTAGCGAAACAGGGTGCAAAGCTGATCCTTGTTGCTCGTTCTGAAGAGAAGTTAATGGAAGTGAAAAAGCAAATTGAATCAAGTGGAAGCTATTCACCTGCTGTTTGGACGATGGATGTAGGTGATGGGGAGCGAGTAGATCGACTTCTCCCAAAACTACTTGATGAGATGCCTGCCATTGACATCCTAATTAACAATGCCGGTTTTGGGAAATTTGATGCTTTTGTTGATGCGGATATGAAAGAGATTGAAGCGATGTTTGATGTGAATGTGATCGGATTAATGCGATTTACATCTCACGTCTTGCCAGGGATGATTGAAGCTGGTAAAGGCCATGTTGTTAACATTGCTTCACAAGCAGGTAAGCTTGCTACACCGAAATCTTCTGGCTATTCTGCCTCTAAGCATGCTGTCCTGGGCTTCTCAAACAGTCTGCGAATGGAAATGAAGGAACACGGAATTTTCGTAACAACCGTTAATCCAGGACCTATCAAAACAAATTTCTTTGATATAGCAGATTCGAATGGAACTTATACAAAAAATGTAGAAAAAATGATGCTTTCACCGGAAAAGGTCTCATATGAAATTGTTTCGGCGATTGAAAAAGGTAAACGAGAAGTGAATTTACCTGGTTGGATGAATGCGGGGGCAAAAATTTATCATGCAGCTCCTGGTCTTGTAGAAAAGGCAGCTGGTAAGTTTTTTAATCAAAAGTAAGTTGGAAGGGCATCGAGTGATGCTCTTTTTTATTTTCTAGAGGACATTTAAGGTGTGTTATGGAAGTGAAGTGCTACTACGTGATTGTCTTGTGAGGAAAGGTCAAGTTATTAAAAGGAGCGATTTCCCATGAATTTCCGTAAAGCCACTGAAGAGGATTTGAATGCGATTGTTCGACTGCTTGTTGATGATGAATTAGGATCAGAGCGTGAGAAGTATAGAGAGCCGGTACCATTAGAATATGTTGAAGCCTTCACTGCAATAGAAGAGCAGGTCGGAAATCAAATAATCGTAGCTAGCGAAGGGCAAGAAATAATCGCATGCCTTCAGTTAACAATCATTCCTGGTCTAGCAAGAAGAGGGCTGAAGCGTGCGCAAATTGAGGCGGTGCGTGTTTATAAGAATTATCGTGGAAAAGGGATAGGAGAAGATCTTTTTAAAGAAGCAATTTCAATCGCAAAGGCAGAGCGATGTGGTCTTGTGCAATTAACAACCGATAAGATTCGAAGCGATGCTCATCGGTTTTACGAAAGGCTGGGATTTACAGCTAGCCATGAAGGTATGAAGCTCATCTTTTGATCTGTTTTTCTTTATGCATCCTCTCAATCTATGAACTTGAAATGGTAAACTGGTATATGGACTCAAGAAACTTGAAAAGCGTGGTGGTTCAGAAATATGGAAGATGAACAGATAAGAATTTATGATAATAACAGAAAACCAATTGGTGTTGCAACGCGTGAAGAAGTGCATTCCGTAGGCTATTGGCATGAGGTTTTTCAGTGCTGGTTTGTTAGTAGCGAAAACGGCATCGATTATCTTTATTTCCAACTTCGCAGTGATATGAAGAGAGATTATCCAGGGCTATTAGATATTACAGCTGCTGGTCATTTATCTGTGGATGAAACAGTAGAAGATGGAGTAAGAGAAATTGAAGAAGAATTAGGAATCAAGGTATTATACAATGAGTTAATACCGCTAACCGTGACCCTTGCCAGTATCAAGAGGGAGAACATGATTGACAATGAAATAGCCAATGTCTTTTTGTATAAAAACGATCAGGCGGTTGATGATTTCAATCTTCAAAAAGAAGAAGTAGCTGGACTTGTTCGAGCTCACTTTAACGCCGTATATGATTTATGGTTTGGAGTAGGAGAATTGATTAACATTAAAGGTTTCAAAATAAATAACAATGGAGAAAAAGTGTTAGTTGATGAGAAGGTAGAAAAAGCTCACTTTGTCCCACATGAAGATTCTTACTATAAAATGATTCTTAAGGAAATTAAACAACAGCTTTCAATGTAAAGGTACAAGTCTGCTATTGGGAGTAAATCAGGGAGATCAACCTTAGTCCGATCGTTGCAATATGATATACTATCAGTTGGGTTATAAGACTTAGTTCTATATCCTTAAACTTATTCGTAAAAGGAGAAGTAGTATGAATTGGTATATCAAAGGACTTAAGGATTACGTTAATTTCAATGGGAGAGCGCGACGTAAAGAGTACTGGATGTTTACTCTTTTTAATATCATTATTTCCGTTATCCTTTCATTATTAGAATCAGTAGTAGGTTTGGCACCATTTTTAACAACAATCTATTCATTGTTTATTCTCTTGCCTTCGCTTGCTGTAACGGTTCGTAGATTGCATGACACCGGTAGAAGCGGATGGTGGATCTTAATTGGTTTGATTCCGTTTATTGGTGGTATTGTTCTCTTGGTATTTGCATGTTTGGATAGTGAATTGAAAGAAAACCGTTTCGGACCAAATCCTAAGTGGGATGAGAATTTTAATTAATTTCTAGAAAATACATAGTAGTAAACCGCCTATTAAACTATATGGCGGTTTTTTTATGTTCGGTTATTTTGGAGTGTGCACTTGACGAATTTTGGATATAATGGTTAAATTATCTTAATTTTATAAAAAGATTAGCTGTGAAAAGAAGAGTAGATTTGCATTGTTCAAAACAGAGACCTCCAGTTGCTGAGAAGGAGGGAACGTGCTTATCGAAGAAAGACTTGGAGCTTCGTTATGATCCTGTCCTGGGGGAAATGGCGACGGGTTCTCCCGTTATAGAGGTAAGGTATACGATTAGTGTACCTGTAGAGATTGATATGGTGACGTATCAATAAACTGAGGTGGTACCGCGACTAACTTTCGCCCTCAAGAAGACAATTCTTGAGGGCGAAAGTTTATTTGTTGTTTATTTACAGAAGGGGGAAATTAGATTGGATCCACTATTTATGGAAATTGATTCACAACTAGAAACAGAACGATTGATTTTACGGATGCCAAAGCAAGGGGATGGAAAAGTAGTAAATAAAGCGATTAAATCTTCTGTCGTCGAATTGAAGCCATGGCTCGGATTTGTGCAGGAACTTCCAACTGTGGAAGAAACGGAACTCAACACGAGAGAAGCGCATATTAAATTTCTAAAGCGTGAGAGTTTACGCTACCTTATTTTCTTGAAAGAAACGAATGAATTTGTTGGTTCAACAGGTTTTCACAATATTAACTGGAGCATCCCGAAGCTAGAGATCGGTTACTGGATTGATACGTCATATAGTGGATATGGTTATATGACGGAAGCTGTTGGTAAACTGACTGATTTCGCACTAGATAACTTAGGTTGCAGAAGAATCGAAATCAGGTGTGATCGTGAAAATGATAGAAGTCGTGCTGTTCCGGAAAGACTAGGCTTTTCATTAGAAGGGATTCTAAGAAACGAAGATTTATCAATTGATGGCTCGAAAGTAACCGATACCTGTGTTTATGCAAAAATCTAATCCTCTCTTATTTATATCAGCGTTATCTTGCTACAGTTTGGCGAATACCTCTTTGAAGAAGGGCCTGTCTTAGGGTGCTGAATATCGTTAATTCGTTTAGATTGATGCCTTTTGTAACCATTGAAAGAGCTGTTGATGGCTGAATCCCGCAAATACACATGGAGATACCGCTATACGTAAGTACCTTTTTCATGCGAATTAGACTGTTTACTGACGGAAGATCTAAGTGTGATACTCCTGATAGATCAATTAAAATATCACTTAGCTGTTTGTCATAACATTGATTTAATGTTTCTTTCACGATCAAGTCGGCATGTTTTACGTGAATTGAACCTGTTATTGGCAGGAGAGCTAGGGTATCGGTTATTGGGATAATGGTGATGTGAAGTTGATCATCTGTTATTAGATCCTTTACTTGATGTTGGCTGTGGTACTCTATACAAATGTCGTTGTACGTAAACGTTACTTCTTCGATGATGGAATCAATTCTTTTACTAACATTCATAGAAAAGGCGGTGTGAGATTTCAATTGAATTTCTCTCAGTGCTGCTTCAAAACTGACGCGACGAAAAAGCGTAAGCACTCTAAAGGATTCTTCAAGGGGGATCCCGTTTGAAATAGCAAGATGGCCAGTTGCGTTTGCCCAGTTTCTAATATCAATCTTTATTTCTTCATCGTTCTGGTAAATGGCTTTGCCAATGTATTCAAGAAGCTCTGCTCGCCAGTCAAGAATCTGATCTTCCTTCACTCTAGAAAGCTTTAACTTTTTACCGTAGCTTTCATCCTGAAGTGCAAAGATCGATTTTCCTAACGTATATCGATCAGTGACAATTTTATTTCCTATTTCAAAAAGGGTATCTTCCATCCGGTCATCCACCTTCTTCCCTCGAAATAATGCTGTTGAAGAGGTTGCCGCTGCTTATGTACAAATGGATCGTCTTTATTTCATTCGACTAAAAGTGGCGGTCTCCTTTAATTTGCTTCATGGTTCTCTTAAATCCTCTTTTTTCCAAAGGCTCTTTTCGTATACTTTGTTGCTATAAGAGTGAGGGATTTCCGCTCCAGGAGGCTCACCTGTCCCGCTAGTCCCGCAGGAGTCGAGCACCTTCCGCTCCAATCAGCCAAGTTTGATTCTTTATACAAAAATTCTTTTAAAAGCAACAATCTTTGAGAAAAGAGCCTTTCCAAAAAAAGAAAAGGTGGAAATCCCACCTTTTCCTTATCGCATGACACTTCCACCGGAAATTTTCAATGATTCTCCAATAATGTTACCTGACGCATTAGAAAGAAGATAAATGATGCTGTTGGCTACTTCTTCTGGCTGTGTAATTCGTCCTGATGGCATCGCTTCTTCAACGGCTTTTAACTCTTCTTCAAAGCTCTTGTTTTCTCGTTTTCCTTTCGATTCAATACTGTTTCTACCCATCTCTGTATCAACAAATCCAGGACAAACCGCATTCACACGAATCCCATCTCGGATCGCCTCATGTGCAAATGACTGTGTAAATCCTGTTATTGCAAATTTCGATGCACTATAGGCTGTGTTACCGAAAGTTCCTCGAAGTCCTGAAAGGGAGGAAAGGTTAACGATTGCTCCTTTTTGATTATCATCACGCATACGTTGATAAACGAGTTGAGTGAGAAGAACAGTAGACGTGTAGTTTAGGTCCATTACCTTACGAAGGTCTTCTTCTGTTAGTTTATCGAGCGTATCGCCACCACCAATTCCTGCTGAGTTCACCAAGCCAGTGATGCTTCCATTTTGTTTAATAGCGTTTTCTATAAGCGCTGATCGATCTTGTTCACTTGTTAGATCAGCAGGAATGCTTGTAACCTTCGCATCTGAAGAATGTTGTTCGCACGCCTCTTTAAGTCTCTGGAGTTTCTCTTCATTTCTTCCTGTTATCGTAATAGTAGCTCCAGCTTGGACGGCTGCTTTTGCGGTCTCGTAACCAATGCCGCCAGTTGCTCCTGTAATCAGGATGTGATCGTGTTTAAGTGCGTCTTCTTTAAAAATACCCATCATTCATCCTCCTTTAATTATCTAGCCTTTTCTTTCCCGATCGGTGTTAGATAAAACATGTTGTAGCACATAAAAAAACAAGCAGTCGCTGACTGCTTGTTTTTACGTTACTATTATTGAACGCCAACTGCATCAAAAGCTTTCTTGACAGATTGTACTTCAGAGCTACTTGCGCCGTACAGGTCAGTAGCAGCCTGAACTGAAGCTGATCGCATTTGACTGAAGTTCGAAGACGCTGTCAAGTATTGGGTAAGAGTACGGTAGTAGATTGCACCAAGTTTATCTTTACCAATTCCTGAAACCGTAACGCCGTAGAATGTGCCACCTTCACTAAGAAGATAAGCTGCTTTGTTCATAATTCCGCTGTTGATATGGACACCGCCATTGTCCTGTGTTCCTGTATAGCGCTCAGAATAGTGAGCAGGGTCACCAAATTGAGTTGGATCAGACATGGAACGAAGGGCATCCCCGGATGTTCCCGGTGTATAAATGTCTTCTCCAATTAACCAGTCCGGATTGTTGTTGTCATGAAACTCAACTAGCGTACCGAACACATCTGACATCGATTCATTCAATGCACCTGACTCATTTTGGTAAATGAGATCTGCCGTTGTATCTGTTACAGCATGCGTTAATTCATGTGCTACTACATCTTCTCCTCCAGATAGAGATACGAATGTTGAACCATCGCCATCGCCATAAACCATCTGGCTACCATTCCAGAACGCGTTATTGTAGTTGCGTCCATAATGAACTGTTGATTTTAGTGGAGCGCCATTACCATCATAGCTGTTTCGGTTAAAAACATCTTTGTAATAGTCGTACGTCGCACTTGCGTAATAGTGAGCATCAACTGCTGCTGCATCATAGCTTGCATTAAATTTGTTGTCTGCATCTGCCCATAGTGATCCTGGAAGCTTTGTGCGATTAGATGCATCGTAAGTAAAGACGCCGCCGCCTCTTGTTGTATCTTGCAAGTAATACGTAGAGGAGGAGAGTAGGGTATTAAACGTTTTCTGGTCACCAAGGACGCCTGTTCCAGTTCCGGTTGTAGTTGTTCCGGTAATATTACCGCCGCCGGGTTTACCTACACCTTCTTTTTTCGCTTCATGAAGTGCGTTAAAGCTTGTGAGAACGTCGCCGCTCGTTGCATCAATTATGTATTGCCAGTTTCCTGGTTCAGGTGAGAGGAAGTTAAGGGTTACATGGTACGCGTATGTTGCAGAATCTCCTTCAGTATAGACGACCATGTTGGATTCCGGTTTTTGTTCATAATCAGGTGAGAACCCAAGATCTGCTTCTGCTTTTTGAATAGCATCCTGTTTTTTGAACTTTGTTGCTTTCTTAAGTTCTTTCTTTGATTCGAGATTTGGAATAACTGTACCCGATAGAGCTGTTAAGACGCCATCTTGGTCAACGTGGACCGTTTGGGTTGATCCATACACTGGTGTCCCTTCGTATAATTGCTGTAAACGAAAGACTGTAAAACCAAGCTCATCTTTCTCGGTTGAAACAATATTAAAGGAATCCTGTGCTGATGAGCTGAATTTATATAGGCTCTTTTGCTCATTAAGGTAATCAAATAGGATTTCTGTTGGAGTTTTAGAAGTAGCTTTCGTTAGCTTTCCTGAAACAAAAGAAGGTGTGCCAGTCGCTTTATTCATATTCGTGTCGCTTGCTGCAAACGAGGAGGTAGGAGCTAGCATGCTGCTTACCAAACCGACTGATAAACCAATTGATAACAAGTTCTTCTTTTTCATAATATATCCCCTTTGTTATTAAGATGAGATAACTGTAACACAATGGTTTGAATGTTCAAACTATTTTAATAGTTTTGATAAATCATACCTATACAAGTGGATAGATAACTAGTCCATTTCACCTGTGAATAAAAAAACACCTGATCCAAAAGGCTCAGGTGGTGAGGTGTTCATAAACGAGATCGTGAACAACCATATATATAGGGGTATCTTCCTTTTTTCTTATCAAGGTTTGTGTGACTAAATAATTTATTTCTTCTTGTGTGAGCGGAATAGATGAAGGGTCTCCAAAGTAATCCTGAAGTGTTTTGATAACCATTTTCCGTGTGAATGCTGTTGATTCCATCTGTGTGTTCTCCTTCCAAGAAGGTCGAGTGAGTCAAGATATTTTCCTATTGGAAGAAAGTACTTATTGATAAGAGAACGTATATTCGGGTAAAATACGGGTATATATAAAAGAGAACAAATGTTCCGTTGCGATTTTCATGGAAGGGGTGATGCAGGTGGATTATTCTAAATTTCCAAAGAAAACAATTCTGTGTGTTGATATGAAGAGTTTTTATGCAAGCTGCTCAGCAGTAGAGATGGGGCTAGATCCGCTCACATGTTATCTAGCTGTTGTAGGTGATACAGAGCGCCAGGGGAGTGTTGTATTGGCAGCTTCGCCGGCGTTAAAGAAAGAATTTGGTATTCGAACAGGAAGCAGATTATTTGAAATTCCAAATGATAAGAGGATTCATATTGTTAATGCGCGGATGTCCTCCTATTTAAAACAGTCGATGGAAATTACGAGGCTTTTTCATCGCTATGTCCCATCAGAATGCATTCATACGTATAGTGTGGATGAATCATTTCTACAAATTGACGGAACTGAGCGTCTCTTTGGCGACCGATTTGAGGTAGCACAGATGATAAAAGATGAAATTAGTGAGACATTCGGATTGCCGTGCGCAATTGGGATTGGACCGAACCTTTTAATGGCGAAGCTTTGCCTCGATCTTGAAGCAAAGAAGAAAGGAATTGCGGAATGGACCTACGAGGATATTCCTGAGAAGCTATGGCCACTTTCCCCGCTTAGTCAAATGTGGGGGATTGGATCACGCGTTGAGCGAACGTTAAATCGTATGGGCATTATGAACGTTAAACAGCTCGCACATTACCCATTACATCTTTTGGAGGAGAAGTTTGGGGTTATGGGAAATCAGCTCTACCACCATGCCTGGGGAATTGATCTTTCTGAGATGGGTGCTCCAATTATGCAGGGTCAAATCAGCTTCGGAAAGAGTCAAATATTGCTGCGTGATTATCATGACCAGAAAGAAATTAAGCACGTCATTCTCGAAATGAGTGAAGAAGTTGCAAGGCGTGCAAGAAGAGCAGGAAAAGCCGGGCGTACAATTAGCCTTGGCATTGGTTACAGTAAGGAAGAAGGTGGAGGGGGCTTTCATCGTTCAAGAAGCATTGATAGTGCGACATCGATTACGCTTGAAGTGTATGAGGTGTGTCTGCAATTATTTGAAGTCTTTTATGAAAAGAAAACAGTTCGCAAAATTTCAATTACCCTTTCTAACATTTGTGATGACGAAGAAGTGCAACTTGATTTATTCAACACGAAGCGTCCGAAACAGCGTGATCTTGGCTATGTAATGGATTCGATCAGAGATAAATACGGGTCGTCTGCACTGCTACGTGCTGTTTCATATACTAAAGCGGGAACGGCGCTGCATAGAAGCAAGCTTGTTGGTGGTCACAAAGCATAGAAAGGAGATGATGGCATATGATTCGTGATCGTGGCAATATTAAATGGACATCAATGATGTTACCTGAACACGTGAAAGAATTGCGGGATTGGAAGGCAGAAGAACGAAGAAAGAGTAAGCCAGTACTGGATGAACAGAAGATGGAAGAAATGAATGAAATCATTTGTGAAGCAATGGAATTTCACTACCCTCTCTATTTTCACTATTTCGAAAATGGTGAAACCAAAATTCTTTATGGGTATGTCCATTATCTGGACCAGTTAAGCAGAGAGTTACGTATTCTTGATCAAAATGAGAGAAAAAGAAAGGTTGCCTTATCTGATCTAATTCACATAGAAACAGAATGAAGAAATCGGGAACACTTCTTTGAGAGGGAAAAGTTTTTCAGTTGAAGATTGGGGTAAAATACGTATAAAGTGAAACGCTATGAATGGGTTTCTGCCCCTTGAGCGTTCATGAAACCAATACCCCCTTAAAGGTGGACAGTCCGGAGTGAGATGAAAGATGTTAGCGGCTAAGAACCTTAAACAAAACAAAGAAAATATCAAAGGAATCGACATTCATTATGAATATTACAAGAACAATGATGCGGTTGATCGACCGGTATTAACACTTCTCCATGGTTTTCTATCTTCTAGTTTCAGCTATCGAAGACTGATTCCACTACTTACAAAGGCCTATACTGTTGTGGCAATTGATCTTCCTCCATTCGGAAGAAGCGAGAAGTCCAATCGCTTTGTACATTTGTATCACAATTATGCTGAAGTGGTTGTTGAACTGCTCGAAAGATTATCGATTGAGCAGACGGTTATAATTGGTCATTCCATGGGAGGCCAGGTTGCGATGAGAGCATCAGCTATGAAAGAGGATCTGGTAAGTAAGAATATATTACTCTGCAGTTCAGGATACCTTGAGAAAGCAAAACAGAGTCTTGTGTATACGTCTTATCTACCCTTTTTCTCTGTCTATTTGAAGAGATGGCTTTATCGTAAAGGGGTGAAAGGGAACTTAATTAATTGTGTCTATGATCCAACGCTTATCGATGAAGAAATGATGGATGGCTATATTCAACCGTTCTTCAACGAAGGTATTTTTCGTTCTCTTGTAAGAATGATTCGTGATCGTGAGGGAGATCTTTCATCAGACGAATTGAAACAAATTTATACCCCAAGCCTGCTCATATGGGGAGAGAATGATCGAGTAGTGCCGCTAAAGGTTGGCAAGCGTCTTAGTAATGATTTGCCGAACGCTGAATTAATCGTCTACGAAAAAACAGGCCACCTTTTGCCTGAAGAGCGTCCGAGTTTAATTATGAGGGATATAGAGCGCTTCATTCAGGTATAATGATGACAGAAAGAGGAGCTTCAAGAAAGGAAGAAGGTTAATGAACATCATTCAACAAAATAAAGACGCTGAATACATGCGTTTCGCTTTATGGTGGCTTGTGTCAATCGCAACGTTGAAGAAGTTATCTAGGATCGAGATGAAGAAAATGGAAGTGAAAGAAAGCTTGAAATCAAATAGGCACATCATGTAAACTCCTTTTATGATAAGGGAGTTTATTTTGTTGCGGTTATTCGTAGTTGACTCATCAGAATAATGCGTGATAAAGTGAAGCTTCAATAAACAGGAGGCTACTCCTCTTGAAAGGGAGAACCTTGCATAACTGCATATTTCTTATTAAGAGAAGTGGAGGGATCTGGCCCAACGAAGCTTCAGCAACCTCTGATTATCAGAAAGGTGCTGCTTCCAGCAAGAGTAATCTTGAGAGATAAGAGTGAACGTCCTCTTCTCTTGAAGTGGGCTTTTTTTAGTTGGCTGTTTTCGTAGACTTTGTTGCTATAAACCGGTTGGTTTCCGCTCCAATCGACTTTGAAGTGTGAATTATTTATACAAAACCCCATTCAAAAACAACAATCTTTTAGAAAAGAGCCTTTTAGTTTAACTAGAATAGAAGAAGGAGATCACAATAATGGAGAACCAAATAAAAGGGAATGGCATGGCGCTACTTCCTCTCGCCGTATTTATTATACTTTTTATTGGAACAGCAATCGTAACAAATGATTTCTATAGTATGCCAGTTATTCTAGCGTCATTAATTTCGGCAGGTGTAGCACTCTCAATGAACAGAAAAGAAAGCTTCATGAAGAAGGTGGAGATCTTCTGTAAAGGGGCAGGGAATTCCAATATTATCTTAATGATACTTGTCTTTTTGTTAGCCGGAGCCTTTGCTGCTACAGCTGAGAAAATTGGTGCGGTTGACTCAATTGTTAATCTAGGGATTTCCATTCTCCCACCCAACCTCTTAATCGTTGGCTTATTTCTGATTGGTTGTTTTATTTCAATTTCGATGGGTACGTCGATGGGTACAATTGTCGCGCTTGCGCCAATTGGAATCGGGATTGCAGATCAAACAGGTGTCGCTCCCGCCCTTGCGTTATCAGCGGTAATTGGTGGTGCAATGTTTGGTGATAACCTTTCGATGATTTCAGATACAACAATTGCAGCGGTACGAACGCAAAACACACAAATGAAGGATAAGTTTAAAGTTAACTTCTTTATCGTGTTACCCGCAGCTATTGTAACTGCAGTCATTTATGGTATTTGGACAATGGGTGAGCAAGCTGTCGTTAGTGGGGAGCATGCTTTTGAATTCATTACAATTCTTCCTTATCTAGGCGTTCTAGTAGCTGCGATTGCGGGCGTTAACGTTCTCGTTGTGCTTGTTAGTGGTATCTTTTTTGCAGGGATTGTAGGGCTTTACAACGGTGCATTTGGGATGAGTGGGCTTGTTTCCACTGTAACGGAAGGGATTAAAGGCATGGAAGACCTTGCTATGATTGCGCTTGTTATTGGTGGCATGATTGAAGTAATTAAACATAATGGTGGTATTCAGTTTGTACTCGATCGAATTCTGAGTCGAGTGAAATCTCGCAGAGGTGCTGAGTTCGGTATTGCAGGACTCGCAAGTGTTCTCGATTTATCGACAGCAAATAACACAATTTCTATTATCATGGGTGGCCCCCTTGCAAAAAACATTTCGGAAGAATACGGCGTTGATCCTCGGAAATCAGCGAGTATTCTAGATATCTTTGCAGGTAGTGTTCAAGGAATGCTACCGTACGGTGCTCAGGTGCTTGCGGCCGCAGGTTTAGCATCCATATCACCGCTTGCGCTTCTTCCATATTCGATCTATCCAATATTAATTGCTGTTGCTGGAATTGTAGCCATTATGATTAATTATCCATCATTTGAGAGAAAAGAAGCAAAGGAATAAATTAGCATAGAAAAGACAGTCAGCTCACTTAAAGCCGACTGTCTTTTTTTATCCCTCAATTTGTTTTTGAAGATGAACAATGCGTTGAGGAAGAATGTACAAGTACTCAATTAAGGAATCTAGTAGGTCAATAATAAGGTTTGCTGTTTCTTCACTAGTTGCTTTCTCTAGACAAAGCAAGTGATTCAAGTTGCTTCCTTTCCCAAGGAGCTGTCCTAACTTCACGATAGGTTCTTCTAAATCAATTTGCTTTGCGAGCGTCTCAAGTTGTTTAGAAAGAGGTTGTCCTAGTTCATTATCTGATAGAAAGCTTCCAGTAATGCTCTCAAGAACTCGATTTGCCATGACGGCCGTAGCGGTCCAATCCTTCATATTATGTACATTTACAGCGGAGCGGTAAACCCGTTCAAGGTCATCAGGAAGTCGTGCAGTGCTCGCTAGTCTGCCCAGTGGTTCGCGTGTAAATGATGTTTGATGAACGAATAGCTCTACTTCTTCTCCCTGGTCGTTATGTGAGGTTTTAATTAAGATGAATAGGACTGCTTCTTTACAAACGGAGCAGCGGGATAGAGTTGAGAACACGGCCTGATTAATTTGATAATCAAACTTCAATTGAAAAGAGGCGTCGTTCCCACATTCAGGACATTCTGTGTTAGCGGATTTTGGAAGCTTTGTTTGCCCGTATTTTACAACTGAATTGATTGTTGTCTGTTGTATCTTTCTCATCAAATACCCCCTGGAATGATTTTGAGCTGCCTGTTGTGAAACATGATGAAATCGTTGAAGCTCATAGATGGATTTATTAGTTGGAATTATTGGAAAATTACATTATCAACTTATAATATTCGTCCCCTTTGGGAATATAAGGGGGTTAAATAGTGTCTACTGATCACCCCTTCTATGAAATAAAACAAAAGTCCTTATCACCCATCAAGAAAATAGTACCAAAATTGTGAATAAATTGACAGGGTGGGGTGCGAATTCTAAACTAAAGATTAATGGATAAAGGAGGTAAAGTTATGCAAGGACGTCTTTTTTGGAATCAGTTATGGAATGAGCACCATCGAGCAAAAGAGCTTTTAACATTCGCTTCTTCAAACACAAGTGGAATCCCTTCTCAAACGTCACAAAAAAATACTGGAATAAAGCAATCCGGACCAGATCCGGTTTATGATAGGCGGAAATTGACAGGTCTACTTCTCGGGCCAACGCTGTTTCTTTGTCTAATGATCTTTTTTCACCCGTCAGGACTCTCAGATGCTGGATTAGCTATTCTAGCAAGTACAGTATGGATTGCAACTTGGTGGATTACAGAAGCGATTCCAATTCCAGCGACATCACTATTACCACTTGTTCTATTTCCACTAACCGGTGGTCTTGAGGGCGATTTAACCGCTTCTGCTTATGGAGATAATACGATCTTTTTATTTATGGGTGGTTTTTTGATTGCGCTTTCAATGCAGAAGTGGGATCTACATAAACGGATTGCACTTGTTATTATATCAGCTATCGGAACAAGTACAGAGAGAATCGTACTTGGATTTATGGTCGCAACGGGATTTCTTTCCATGTGGATTTCGAATACAGCTACATCAATGATGATGGTACCAATTGGACTTGCTGTCATTTATCAAGTTTCTGAACAGCTTGATATGGATACAGACGAGGGAGCGCCACGCTTTAATTTCGGCAAAGCCATTATGCTTGGGATCGCTTATAGTGCTTCGATTGGTGGACTTGCAACGCTTATTGGTACACCGCCGAACACGATCTTTGCAGCTGTTGTGAACGAGCTGTATGGAATTGAAATATCATTCGCAAGATGGATGATGTTTGGCGTTCCGTTAATGTTGATCCTCCTGATCGGATGCTGGTATTATCTTGTGAAAATGGCGTTTCCTATGAAAATAAAAGAACTTCCTGGAGGCAAAGAAGTTATTACAAAGGAAAGAAGAGACCTCGGATCGATGTCAGTTGAAGAAAAAGTGATTCTTGCCGTTTTCTCGCTTACAGCGCTGGCATGGATTAGCCGTTCATTCGTACTAAGTGAGATTAATCCAAACATCAATGATACGGTGATTGCGATGACAGCTGCTCTTATTCTATTTCTAGTACCAGCACCTTCAAAGAAAGGAGCGTTTCTACTAGATTGGCAGACTGCGAAAGGGCTTCCGTGGGGCATTCTGCTTCTATTCGGAGCTGGTCTTGCAATTGCCTCAGGATTTCAGGAATCAGGACTTGCGCAATGGATCGGGGACCAGTTAACGATTCTAGCAGGCATTCACCTTTTCGTTATCTTGCTCCTAGTCACAATGCTCGTTATTTTCTTAACAGAAATTACATCAAATACAGCAACTGCAACGATGATGTTTCCGATAATGGCTTCCCTTTCATCAGCGATTTCGGTTCACCCTTATGCATTAATGATTGGAGCTGGAATTGCAGCAAGCTGCGCCTTTATGCTTCCTGTTGCAACGCCTCCGAACGCAGTCGTCTTTGGCTCAGGCTATTTGAAAATTCCTGATATGGCAAAAGCAGGATTCTGGCTAAATGTAACCTCAATCGTTATCATTACATTTGCAATCTATTTCTATATGCCAATCGTATGGGGGATTGATCTGACTCAATTTCCTGATGCTTTAAAATAAAAAACAGTAAGTAGACAAAAAGGGTGCTGATTCTTATGACCGATCTACCGGTTAACAACAAACCATACACATCAAAAGATTCCGGTTTCTGGCGTGCAGCGATTAGTCTTGGTTGTGGCGCCTTACTCATTTTCTCAGCACTATATGCTTTTCAGCCATTGCTTCCCGTCTTTGCAGCTGAATTCAAGCTTACGGCCACAACGTCTAGCTTACTCATGTCAACACCGGTGATGACCATGATTCCAGGGCTTCTTGTTCTTGGATTTATCTCAGACAGATATGGAAGAACAGCTGTCATGAAGATTTCACTCTTGTTCGTCGTCACGACAATACTCGCTATGCCGTTTGCAGAGTCTTTTCTATTATTAATTGTGATTCGATGCATCGAAGGATTTTTTCTTGCTGGTATTCCTGCAGCAGCCATGGGTTATCTTGCAGATGAAGTAGATCCATCAAGTTTGGGACTTGCAACAAGTATCTATATTGCGAGTAATGCAATGGGAGGGCTTGGTGGACGAGTTGCAACCGGGTATCTGACGGATTTGTACAGCTGGGAGGTAAGTTTCCTTGTGCTAGCAGCCTTTGCGGTGGTTGCTACTCTTTGCTTTTTCTGGCTGCTTCCTGCTTCTCGCTTTTTCAAAGGAGGAAGTGGAGGTGTTATGAAGGATATTAGGGGAATGCTCGTCCACTTGACAGACCGAAGATTGCTCTCGCTATTTACCGTTGGGTTCCTCATTCAAGTCATCTTCACAGGTATATGGACATACCTTCCTTTCTACTTAGAGCAGGAACCGTTTTCTCTTTCGTTGAAATGGATTTCACTCACTTATTTTGCTTATATACTTGGTGTGATTTCCCCGCCAGTAGCTGGAAGACTTTCGTTTAATATTGGGCTACGACGTACGATGATGGCTGGGTTATTTATTCTTGCTGGAGGTGCGGCACTCACGCTCTATCATGGTTTTACACTCGTCATTATAGGGTTATGTGTGGTTTGCGCAGGCTTTTTCATTGCTCACTCTATGGCTTCTGCGTCTGTTGCAAGTACAGCAGAGCACCATAAGAGCGGTGCTTCAAGCTTCTATCTTATTAGTTATTATGCAGGGGTAGCTGCTGGCAGTTCAGGGGTAGGTATTCTATGGGACCGTTTAGGCTGGGGTGGCGTCATTAGCTTACTCATTCTCATTGTGCCGATGCTTATGCTATTTACAAGCAAACGAGTTTCGAAACGATATAGCCGTCATGCACTAGAGGAGGGGATGAAATGAAGATACGAGAAGCTGTAGCTGGTGATGAAGAAGGAATGGGTTTACTTTAATCTGATATGGGCTATCCGGCATCTGTTTCACAGCTTAAAGGAAGGTTAAAGCCCATTATGAATACCAGCTCTTATGTCACACTTGTTACTGAAGAAAACGGAACGCTCATTAGTATGCTAGGCATGCATTTTGAACGTTCTTATGTTTCGGACATAGTGGTTGCGAGAATCATTACAATGGTAACAGCATCGGACTACAGACAAAGAGGAATCGGAAGAACCCTACTTAAGGAAGCAGAAAAACGAGCGGTTGAAGCAGGGGCGACACTTGTTGTTCTAAATAGTGGTAATCGTGACGAGCGCAAGGCTGCTCACAACTTCTACGAAAGCTGCGGTTTTCAAGCGAAGTCAACAGGCTTTTACAAAACAATTGGTTAACAAAAAAATCCTCACAATCCTATTGCATGGATTGTGAGGATTTTCTTATTGTCGCGTAAATCCTTCTTCGTCGAGGTATTGAACAGCTTCATTTTTGGATGGGAATGTGCCGTCAAGAATATCTCCAGCGTAAACATTCCATAACTCTAGCTCAGGCTCATACATGAGCTCAAGAGTTTGGTTTTCATCATTCATCCAGAATTCTGATTCAATATCTGATCCTGGAAGTACTGAAAGAGAGTGAATGGATTCGCCGATGATTTTACGAAGCTCGTTGCTTGAGAAATCACGGATATTGACCATGCCTCTCTCATCCAATGGATAACCTTCAATAAGGTCACCAAATACATAGCCGTTGCCATTTGGGTGAAGATGATATACAACGTTTTTCTTATCTATAACTGCTTCTTCGTAATGGAAATTAACACGACCAAGCGAAACATCTTTCCGCGTAAGTTCAGGGAATGATGCTTCAATAATTTCTAATTTTTCTTCAAAAGTTAGCATAATGCCTCCATGTGCTTCAATAGTCTTTCTGTACAGTTTAAACAGGAACACTCCTATTCAAACGTGCCGCACCTTATCTTATCACGGGTTCTCACAAAATTGTATGCTTTCTCTGCAGTTCATGAAGAAAATCATCAATTTGAGCTTTGTTCTTTAATAAAATCACGGTTTTGTTTTGTCCCGTCTGTTGAAATTGTTCAAATCTCTTTTGCATTTTATCTTTTCGTGGATAATAAGTTGTCCAGATGAATTTAAGAAATGATAATTCCATTTTCTCATTGCACCCTTCTCCCATGTCAGGTCTTGTTTGACCAAAATGAGTTACCCAACGTTTCAGAACCCGATAAAGACAAACAAGTCTTGGGACTTCTAGATAAATAATTGTGTCGGCACGGTTAGAACGGATGTCATATGAATTGCTATAATTCCCTTCAATAATCCAGATTGGGGATGTAACGATCTCTTCCTGAGAAGAACGAAACTCCTCAATAGACGCTTCTTTCCAACCAGGTTTCCAGAATAGCGCATCAAGATGATGCACATCAATTTGAATGAGCTCTCCAAGCTTCCTCGCAAAAGTTGACTTGCCTGCACCAGCTGAAATACCCATCACCATAATCCGTTTCATAGGAACCCCCTCGTAACTAGTATTCTTCAAAAGTTTACCAGAAAGATTAGAAAGTGTGTTCAATAAGAATTGGAATAGATGTAACTTTCCTATTAAGGTAGAATAAAAAGAAGTGAATTTCAATAAAAAGGTAGGTTATATAGATGACTTTACAAGAAGTTGTTCAGACAGCTAGAGAGCTTGTGTTGTCCACATTTCCTAGTTGTGAAGCAGCATTCCTTGCAGGAAGCGTAGTAAGAGGAGAAGCAACGAAGACGTCAGATCTTGATATTGTTGTGTTTGATTTGTCTGTTTCTACTTCGTATCGCGAGAGCTTCATTTATAAGGGCTGGCCGGTCGAGTGGTATGTACATAATCTAGAAAGCTACCAATTCTTCTACGAAGATGACTGCAAACGAGCTAGGCCCTCATTGCCTAAAATGGTTTCTGAAGGTATCCTCCTTCAGGACACTGGGAGCGGAGTTCGGTTACAAGAAGAAGCAAAGTCCCTTCTCCTAAAAGGGCCAGAAAAGTGGGGAGAAGAAACGATCGTAATGAAGCGTTATTTCCTTACAGACGTTCTGGATGATTTCATCGGAGCTACGAATCGAGGAGAGGAATTATTCTGTGCAGCTACACTTGCTGAGCAGCTTCACGAGTTTGTCCTCAGAACAAACAATCAGTGGATCGGATCGTCTAAATGGATTGTCCTTGCCCTTAAGGAGTATGACCCAAAATTTGCAGAAGAGTTCGTTAAAGTTTTCGACCACTATTATGGAACGAGAGAAAAGGAAGCTGTGATTTTGCTTGTTGATCGAGTGCTCGCTCCTTTTGGTGGACGTCTATTCGAAGGATTTTCGCTTGGAAAAAAGTAAGGAAGCTTAATATAAAAGGTAAAAGCTTTAGTTTCATAATTGGCAAATACGTAGATTAAGAACGTAAAATCAATAGTTCGATAGTTTCACGTTCAAGATGATATGCTACTTGATCATACATTCGTGTGTTATTCTCAACTTATAAGGATTAGTGGAGAGGGAGGGATCATGTTGAAAAAGATAAAGGGTATGCTCACCTTCCTTTTTTTGATAGGTATTGGTGTCGTTGTACTAACGATAGCAAATGACTACACTCCATCTTCAGGTTTGTTCAAGAGAGAAGAGGTCCCACCACCAAACAGCCTCCATTCTACCGTTAATGAAGCAAAAAATACGTTAATCACTAAATCTGCTGAAAAAGGAATTGAAGTCGTTATAACGGATGGCCATCGAACTGAACAGGAGCAGAATGAACTCTACGAACGTGGACGCACAAAAGCAGGGTTGGTAGTGACAAACGTAGAGGGTGGTGAATCCTATCATAACTATGGATTAGCCATTGATTTTGCGCTGAAATTAGATGATGGAGATGTCGTCTGGGACATGAAACGTGATGATAATGCGAATGGAAAAGCGGATTGGATGGAAGTGGTTTCGATTGCGAAAGACTTGGGATTCCAATGGGGTGGAGATTGGACAAGCTTTAAAGATTATCCTCATCTTCAAATGAATTTTGGTTTAACTATACGAGAATTGAAGTATGGGGAAAGACCTGATAGTGGGGAATATGCTACTAAATAAAAAAACAAAAAATAATTTAAAAAAGAGGTTTATCTATTTATATACGGGGTAAATTTAAACTAACATAATTTTCCCCCTTTTAACCGTCCGATTAATCGGGCGTTTTTTTTTTTGGAATTGATACAGTATGAAGCAAAAGTTCTGGGAATACTGGTAAGAATTAATAGTGAAAGCTATTTATCTCTTATGTTACCTTGAAATAGGACAAATTTTTAGGAGGTAGATTATAAGTGTTTAAGAAAATTACGATGTTAGGCATCGCAGCTTTTTGCGTTCTATCATTTTCATTGCCAACACAAAGCTCTGCCCAGGATCAAACGCATACCGTCCAAAAGGGCGAATCAATATATAAGATTGCTATGAAATACGGTGTACCTGCAAAGCAAGTACAAGCCATTAATAATAAAAACAATGATGAGATTAACCCTGGGGAAGAATTGAAGCTTCCCATTGTACCGAGCGAATATGAGAAAGATCTTCTTAGTCGACTCGTTGAAGCTGAAGCAAAAGGAGAAAGCTATGCAGGTAAAGTTGCTGTAGCTACTGTTGTGCTAAACCGAGTAGAAAGTGATATCTTCCCTGATTCTTTACATGGTGTTATCCATGATGGAATTCAATTCTCACCTGTTCTAAATGGAACGATTAAACAACCAGCTAGCGCAGAATCTGTGAAAGCAGTGCAAGAAGCACTTGCCTATCAAGGCTATGACAGAGAATCACTTTATTTCTATAACCCAGACAAGGCACAAAGCAGTTATCTTAGCAGCAAGGAAGTTACTACTGAAATTGGCAATCATGTGTTTTTAAGATAAATGTCAAAGGCAAGCACTCTGTAAAGGGTGCTTGCCTTTTTAATTGACTCGGAGATAAGGATAAGTCATTGCAATAATGTTTGAAATTTGAAATAATTTCTAATATAAAATAAACCCCTAGTTTGTATACATGTTAATGAAAATGTATTGAAAGTTGAGGTGAATGCGAGTGACTAAGGATAAAAAGATAGAAACGTTCGATGAATTGTTCCGTTATTTAATAGATGAACAGATGTTCAATGGGAGTGTCATAGTGAGTGAGAACGGGAGCCCAATATACACAAAGGTTTCTGGTGTAGGGCAGCGTGGTGAAAGTAGCCAGTTAAATAATCAGTCGTCTTTTGATACCGCTTCCATCTCGAAAACATTTACATCTATGGCAATCATGATGTTAAAAGAGCAACAAAAGTTACGTGTTGACGATGCCATCGAGAAGTATCTAGCGGATCTTCCCTATAAAGGAATAACCATTAGAAATCTTCTAACTCATACATCTGGCATACCTGATTATATCGAGTGGTTTGAAGAGTACTGGGATCGAAATAAGATTGCAACGAATCAAGATATTATAGAACTGTTTTTAAAAGGAGAGAAACCAGAACTACTTTCAAAGCCAAATGAGAAGTGGCACTATAGCAACACAGGTTATATACTGCTTGCTGAACTAATTGAAAAGGTATCTGGATTATCTTATGAAGAATATCTTCAACGGAATATTTTTGATCCGCTAGGAATGGAGTCAACGCGTCCATTATCTCGAAGAATGGAGAAGGAAATCAACAGTATCGTGGATGGTTACATATATGATCGCATAAATCATAAATACTTCATTCCAGATACAATTGATGAACATAGCTATGTTTATTTTCTTGATGGTGTGCGTGGAGATGGGGTAATTAACACGACTGCAGAAGATTTAGTGAAATGGGATCAAGGACTTTACTCAGATGAGTTAGTTAGCGAAGAAACGAAGATGGAAGCTTTTAAGTCAGCTGAACTAAATGATGACACAAAGCTTGGATATGGAGCAGGTTTACATCCGGATGCAGAAGCAGGGTATGGGTTTGGTTGGTCCATTGAGGAAAATGAAACCTCAGGAAAAATCCTAGCTCATGGTGGGTACTGTGCTGGTTTTCACTCGTTCATAATTCGTTACGTAGACTCTAATAAGTCTATTATTTATCTGAGTAATATAGATTATCTAGATTTTAATGAGAATAAGATTCATCACGATATTGTACTTGAGTTAGAGAATATTCTTTTTGATAGAGAAATTAGACTTCCAATATTTCCTTCATTAACGAATAGTACGGAAGAAATAAAGATGAACTAAATGTTCAGGTTAGAATGAGAACTCATTAAAGCAACTATGGCAGGTGGTTTAAATGTCAGTTAAAGTAGAGCAATTCCCTTTCCCATTTACAGAAGATCGTTATGCTTATTCGAATAATTCCTCCCTTCTAAAACCGGCTCGATCTATTACGATAACAGATCATTATTTAAAGGAAATTCAATTAAAGAGAGAACTTTTACAAGCAAACCATAAGAGGTGCTTTCGCTCGTTACCAATTTCCCTAGAATCACAGTGGGAAGCTATGAGACGGATTTTCGCTGAATTAGCTCAAAGCGAATCTGAACATTTTTCGCTCGAAAAGCGTGGAAACGAATATAGATTCCAAAACCATTTATTAGGGGAAGAAGAAAGGTTTACATATCGCGATTCTTCTTCTATAGAACTCCAACCTCTAGATATCGCAGGGCGACATGTACAAGAAGATCTAATTATCATGGGTGACCGACATGATGGACTCTTTCTAGAAGCGGGTCAATTATGCTTCCCTTCCAATTGGTCGTTGACGTTTGTGCTAGGTATGGAATTTAAGTCTATTCACACCCCTGTGCCAGGTATTGATCAAAACGACTTTATAAGTAAAGTAGAGCGATTTATTTCAAGAATACGTCTGAACGAAGCGTGGGAAAGAAAGAATTGGTCGATGACCATTTCAAATATGCTTGATACTCCGCTTGAGACGTATGCAAACTGGGGAAAGCTACGACTCAAGGTTACGGATAAGAACGTCGGAGAAATGGTTCATTTACGAGTCGAAGTTCAGCGCTTATTGAGGTTACCAATGACAAACGATATCCTTTTTTCAATTCACACCTACTTATTATCACTTAATGACTTAATCCAGAATGATCTTTGGCTGAAGAGGTTGTACACTACAATTCAATTCCTTTCTGATGATATAGCGGAATACAAAGGTATAGCTCTATATAAAAACGAACTTATACAGTTTCTAGAGAAAACTCTGAATGAAAAAGGTCTCTCTTTATGACCGAATTTCGAATCGATAACATAAGTCATGTTGTTATCTTCACGACTCAAAGTTATCTCTCTCAAGCGAATGATAGTGCTCGTAAACAAACGAAAGTGGGACATAAATGTGAAGTAGTTATCATGCCCAACACCATTGATGAAGCTCGGCAGATCCTTACTCGTCAACCGCTAGGAAGTGGTGTACTCATATATGGAGAAGAAGACAGTTCACAGGTTATCGAACATCTAGCACTTTCCGCTGGTTTCTCCAAGCATGAGATTTGGATAAATAAAAGTTCCGTAGATAACATGCGAGGATTTTGTTCTCAGTGCCACCTAATCAATGAAATCAGTAGTTTTGAGTTTTTCGAGTGTGAAAACTGTCACATTAAACTACAACCATCAAATCATTACTCAACTTACCATAGAGCTTATCTTGCGTATCCCGTAATCAATTGACGAGAAATAAAGAGTGTATTCCATGTATAAGGGTGAGGTATAATGGATGACTTTTATGAAGTAAAAGTCCGAAAAGTTGAGCAACTAACAGCTGATATAAAAAGGTATACGTTTATATCGGAGCGAACTGAACTTCCTTCTTTTGGAGCAGGATCGCATATTACCCTCCACCTTCCTATGGGTAATCGGCAATACTCCCTGATTAATAATCCTTTAGATATGGAAAATGAATATGTGATTGCAGTTAAGAAAATCGGTCAACAAGAAGGCGGTTCTTCTTATCTGCATGAAAAGATCAATGAAGGAGATGTAGTGAAGGTATCACCTCCACATAATTATTTTCCGTTACGATTAGAGGCAAAGCACCACGTCTTCTTTGCAGCGGGAATAGGCATTACGCCATTTCTGTCAATGATGGCATACTTAAAAAGTTTAGGAGAATCATTTGAACTTCATTACGCTCCATCAAGCGAGGACGATTGCCCATTTTATAACGAGATGAATGAAATGTATCCGAATCAGATCATTTATTACTTTATGGCGAGAGACAGCAAAAAAAAGAAGTTAAAAGAAACACTAAAGAACTTGAAAGTAGGTGCTCATATCTATACATGTGGGCCTCAATCCTTTATGGATTTCATAGTAGATTATTGCAGGGAACTTGGTTATCCGAAAAAATATATTCATGAAGAACGATTTAAACCGGCAAAAGTAATTGAAAATCCTCAACCATTTGAAGTGACGATCGAGAATAAGAAAAAAAAGGTCCTAGTTCAAGAAGACCAAAGCTTATTAGACGCTTTACACAAAGCTGAAATACCATTAGCATTCGCCTGCCGAAGGGGAATTTGCGGCACATGCGAAGTAAAGGTTTGTAATGGAGAAGTACTACATAACGATGCTTTTCTAACAGATGATGAAAAAAGGGATAAAATGCTGGCGTGCGTTTCGCGAGGAATAGATCATATCTCTATAGCGGTGGATTGATGTGATTTGAAACAAAGGGGATTTATAAGTAACCATTAAATGAGCTTTCTAATTGAATAAGAACTTTTACTTTAAAGGTGGAATTATGTGAAATTCGCAAAGTATATTTTTTTGTCATTGATGCTGATTATGCTATTTGGATGTAACAATACGGTTGAAACGGAAGAATCTATAAATAATAGCGTATCCGCAATTTCTTCCAAGACTGAAGAGAAGGAGCCACCGGTCAATGTTGATAAGAAGGTAATACAAAACATTGATTGGGAAGTATCCGAAACATTCAATTCTGGCAGTTATGTAATGAGAGGGGTACCTGACAAAGTCGGATTTATTGATGAGCCATTTATTAAGAGCAGTGGTAAAAAGTATATGTGGCATTTCTGGGGCGCCATACCAGAGGGAGATTTAAAGGTATTAGCTATTAAAAAAGGGAGTAATGAAATTGTTCCTGCACTAATTGACCCATCTGCTGAAGATGTACACTATGTTTGGACTTATGATTCTCCTGCTGGACCAATCAATGGTGCTGATGCTTCTTTGCCTTCTAATATGCAGTTAAATAAGAAAGGGAAATGGGCACTATTAGTTTACATTGGTGATAAGTATTTTGACAAAATAGTAGTTGAAGTTAATTAAACTAATAATAGGAATGAACGAAGTAACAAAACTATAAAAGAAAATGGGAGAATATGATTTAGAATGAAAACAATAGAAAATCCATCTATAAAACTAAAATTTTCATTAGATCGAGCAGATTACGAAGATATAGTAATTTTAAGAGAATGCTGCCTTGAAAAAGAAAATATAACACTAAAACTAGAACTTGATTACAAATTAAGTAAATCTCTTAATGAGAGTATAGGTAAAGATAAGATTAATGAATTTATGTTTTATGATGGAAGAAAGCTTATAGGCTATATGGGGATCTGTCAATTTGGTTCAGAAACAATAGAAGTAAATGGGATGGTTCATCCTGAATTTAGGGAAATGGGAGTCTTCAGACGTTTGTTTTCATTAGTGAAAGATGAGTGGAACAAAAGAGAATCGCAACATATGCTTTTGTTATCTGACCGCAAATCTACATCTGGAATAGAATTTATTAAGAGTACGGGAGCTCATTACGAAAACTCAGAATATGAGATGTTTTTGATAGGTGAAGCGAGGGGAGCCACCGCTTTGAAAAACTTGAATCTTAGGAAGGCTCTTAATAGAGATGCAAAAGAAATTGCAAGACAAAATGCAATATACTTTCAAGTGAATTCGTCGGAGGAAGATTTAACACTGCCTGAGGAAGAATCAAAGCACGGAATGGATACTTTTCTGGCTGAAATAAATCAAACTATAATAGGTAAAGTTCATATGGAAGTTCAGAATGGTGTAGGTGGAATTTATGGATTAGGAGTCCTTCCAGAATATCGAGGGAAAGGTTATGGCAGAGATATTCTGATGAAAGCTGTAGAGAAATTAAAAGAGAAACAAGTTCAACAGATAATGCTTCAAGTTGCTGTAAAGAACAGCAACGCTTTAAACCTTTACCAATCCTGTGGTTTCAAAGAGACTTCTACAATGGATTATTTTAAACTAACAAAGAATTCATTTACTTACTAAAATATTGTAACAAAATATGATTAATTGATCTTCATCAATAGTGGTGGTTGCTTAAGAAAAGTAAGCGCTCAATTTAGGTAGGTTATTACTGACGGAAGAAAATAATAAAAAAGCATGAATCGGACTAGATATCGATTCATGCTTTTTGTTATTTATTATCTTGTCGCTTCGTACACATCAACTAAGCCGTTACCATAATAGAAAGAATCGCCAAGTGGTTTGGCTGTATCATTAAGCTTTTGACGAACTTCTACGTTTGATAAGCTAGGGTTGCCTGCCAAGATAAGCGCAGCTGCTCCAGCAACGTGAGGAGAAGCCATAGACGTCCCGTTGTAGCTAGCGTAGCTATTACCAGGAACGGAGCTTAGAATGTTAACGCCAGGAGCCATTACTTCAAGCTCAGATCCAACACTTGAGAACGATGCACGTTTGTTGTTGGAATCTACTGCACCGACTGCCATCGCAGAATCATATTTTGCAGGGTATCCGATCGTGTTGAAGCCGAAGAATGTACCTTCGTTACCAGCTGCCGCAACAACTAACACACCTGAGTTGTAAGCATTATCAACCGCGTTTTTAAGTGCAGTTGAACCAGAGCTGCCGCCCAAACTCATGTTGATAACATCCATATTGTTGTCTACTGACCACTCGATTCCTTGGATGATGCCACTGTAAGTTCCGCTACCAGAGCTATCTAGTACTTTTACAGCGTAAAGACTAGCAGATTGTGCCACACCTAAGACACCAACATTATTATTTAGTCCAGCAACTGTACCTGCAACGTGCGTACCATGGCTATGGCCATCATTGTATGGATCAGGCTCACCTGAAACGAAGCTTGCACCGCCAGTAACGTTAAGGTCTTCGTGGCTAGCGTCGATTCCTGTATCTAGAACTGCAACTTTAACACCAGAACCAGTATTTCCAGTCGCATGAACTTGATCTGCTTTGATGTGAGGGATGCCCCACGGTGTTGTTTGTCCGATCGCATGTGCCACTTGATCTTCTTCTACATACGACACATTAGGGTTCTTCTTAAGAGCTTTTGCCGCTGGTTCAGGCAAGGAAACGAGCATCGTATCCATGAATTTAAACTGATGCTTAACCTGTCCACCTAATTTCTGTATGTTGTTAATCTGAGCTTGTTGAATGTTTGTTTTAAAACCAACGAGGAAGTTTTTCGGTCCTTTGTCCGCCGGTGCTGCAGATGCAGAAGGTGAAGAGAATCCAGCCAATAACGATAGAACGAGAACCATGCTGAGAATAATACTGAGTCTTCTTAAAGTAGTTTTCATTTCTTTTCCTCCATTCATGTTTTATAACAATCAAACTATGTGCTCGTGGTGCTCTGATCCCGGGCCCGGATATGTATGTCAGAAAAGTTCGACTATTACTAATTTTATGGTAACACGAACCATAAATTTATAATATTGGGAAATGTATGGTTTTGGATGAAGGTTAACGAGTTAAGAAGTACAGCATTTTCCCAATAAACAATCTCTAAAAATAGTGTTATTATAAAAGGTTTGAGTGTAATTGAAGAAAATTATAAGATTGGTGTTTAGTTTTGAAATTCCTTCCATTTAGAGTGGTTGTGTTATGACTCATAGGATTTATTAACAGCAGCTTATGTTTTCGAAGCTGGATATACTCTTTGTTCAATCAATCCAACTGTTACAGTGGCATCAAAAATATTAATCTACTAACATTTTGATAGGTGTGTACATTATCAAATACTAATCTGATTTAACAATCAGGGAGCTTATCTGTAACAAGATAGGCTCCCTTTAAAGTGAAATAACGGATTAAGCTTTTGAAGAGGAATAACATTTTATTTGCTGATAATGACTAAGAGGTGAATGCAATGCTACAATCTTAGTGGGCTTATGGTTTGGTTTGACAGCCCCAAAATCGTTAACAGTGTTATTACATGCTTTAAACCTGTTTAAGGTATCGGAAGTACTGAGATAAGTATCCTTATTATCACACCATTTGTTGCTTTCATTGGATGGATATAGAGGGTTTTTAAATAAATGAAAGGTCATTTTATTATGTGACAGCAGTAAAAATGGCAAAAAACATTTTGCAATTAGCTCTTTTAAGTTATAAGTAAAATAAAAAAATAGATTTTATAACAATATAGGGGGAATCACTATGGTAACGAAGCCAAAGGCTATTTTCTTAGATATGGATGGTACGATTTTGAATCACTATAATAAGGTAAGTAGATTAACGAAACAAATTATTGATGAATTACGAGATAAGGGAATATACGTTTTTATCGCAACAGGCAGAGCTGTGGATGAAATAAACGAGCTTGTACCTGCTGGGTTTCAAGTGGATGGGATCATCTCTTCAAACGGTATGGCTGGGTATGATGGGGAAAAGGTCATATTTGAGCATTCACTTGCTCTTGAATTGGTTGAAAAAATTATCGAAAAAGCGAGAGAACATAAAGTTTATTATGAACTCTTCCCATATGGAGCAGACCGTATAGCTTTAAAACAAGATCGTATATTTATTGAACAAGAAATTAGAAATCCAAAGCCAGAGAGTGTTGGGCTTAATGAATGGCTTTCACGTCAACAAGCAATTAAAGAAGAAATCGACTGGAAAGATCAGATCGAAGAAAATAAGTTTTCCAAATTCTATTTCTTCGCAAGAACGAAAGAACATATCAATCGATGGAAAGATGAGCTAGAAAATATAAAGCAAGACATCGATTTTACTACCTCAATATCTTCTGATCATAATGTCGAAGTGATGGTAGCAGATGTGAACAAAGCCACTGGTATCAAGGAAATGTTACGATATTTTAATTTGTCTGAGGAAGAAACATTAGCTATTGGTGATAGTAACAACGATTTACCAATGTTTCAGTTTGTTGATTATGCAGTAGCAATGAAAAATGCATCGGACCAAGTAAAAGAAATCGTCGACGATGTGACGGAATTTACATGTGATGATGACGGCGTCTATCATTATTTAAAGTCGACAATAGTGGCAGAGACTATAAAAAACACATGATCAATTAAATAATGACTTTGGCTAAAACAATGAAAAGCTAATCTGATATCTCTATTCTATTAAATGGAGCTTATCATTAATTAGATAGGTTCCATTCAGTTGAAATAAATAACTTGGTAAATTGTACTGATTTGAATATTCGTAATAACTGGAATTTCAAATGTTTTTACTGCGATCGTTTTGAAAGGCTCTTTTCTAAAAGATTTTTGCTTTTAAAAGAAGTTTGTATAAAGAACCACACTTAGCTAATTGGAGCAAGGATGCTCGACTCCTGCGGGACTAGCGGGACAGGTGAGACCCCACAGGCGCACTGTTTTTGTGCGCCGAGGAGGCTCAAGCGGCACGCCCCGCGGAAAGCGAGCATCCTGGAGCGGAAATCCCTCTCACTGTTATAGCAACAATGTTTATGAAAACAGCCTTTTGAAAATAAAATTTACTAATCAAGCATCATTAATCGCATAATTCTAAACAGCAAATGTTTTAAACAATCGGGAGCTTATCTGTAAGATGATGGGCTTCCTTTTTATGAAATAAAAGATTGAGTTCATTCCATTATTTTGAAATAATTGTAACTGTGAGAATAGGTGATTTTGTAGAGACATTATAAGTAGGGGGATTATATGATTTGGGTTATGACTCAAAATAAAAAGAGTTTATTGTATGTGAAGGAAATATCAGTAAAAGGGAGGTACATAGAAGGTGTTGTAGAAAGAAGGTTCTTTATTGAATGGAAAAAAACGCTAGGAACATATGGAACAACAGAAAGAGCTTTGGAAGTTCTCGAAGAATTATTTAAGAATATTGATGGATTAAATGAAAAAGTTACTAATGTATATATGCCGTTAAAATAACTAGTGAGCATGTCCAATTTAGACGAACGGTTGCAGTATTAAAACAAGACTATTTAGGTGTATGACTTAAAAATCATTTAAATTATAGGGAGTCGTAAAAAAGTGTTGAAACAAATTCCTAAGATGTGGGATACTAAGAGGCTCATCATTGAGGACCTTAAAGACAACGATATTCAAATCGTTCAAGAGTTATATGAACAAGGCAGTTATATTAAACAATGGAGCGGGAACGGCCTTGATAGCAAGTATATTCAACGTTGTTTTACTACAGGGGATCTACCACCCAATGGTATGAAAGAACAATTTAAGATCCAAGTATTACGGATAAAAGATACTGAACTCAATGTTGGAATACTTAGCACTTATCATGGCCATCCAAACCCTGAAACATTTTACATTAATTATCTGTACATAGATAAAGAATATCAATCACAGGGGCTAGGACAAGAGGTTGTTATTGGATTATTAAGTATTTTGAAACACACCAAATATGATGAAGTTCGTGCGAATGTATCAATAAAGAACTGGCAAGCTATTCGATTTTGGACACAACTTGGTCTTAATACTATAAATGGCTTCTTTGGAGACAAAGAACACTCTGATTCTAGTTTCGCTGATATGGAGTTAAGGAAGCGATTGTGATTTTCCATAAGTGGCTACTTAAATTAAGCGGATCGTACAGATGTTAAATTTAAATTCAATTAAATATGCTAGAATCATAGTAAATAAGTGAATGATATAAGGGAGAAAGTTATGAGTAATCGAATCAAAAATAGAAGAAGAAAAAAGCTTAAACGGAAAGTACGCATCGGTCTTTCTGTGTTTCTATTATTTCTTATTAGTGTTGGTGCATATTTGTTTTTTTCGGTATATGACACAGCAAAGCAGTCTTTTAATGAACTCGACCGAGAAAATGATATGTCAGAGTTACGAGATACAAGAGTCGACATAGGCAAGGATCCGATCTCGATTCTACTTCTAGGAATTGAAAATTATACTTCGAATGGGAAAGGTGGGAGAGCAGATACCCAAATCGTTCTAACCCTTGATCCTAAATCAAAGAATGTCACCATGACAAGTATTCCAAGAGATACGAAAGTGGAGATGTCTGGAGATAAAGTTAATACTGAATATGCTGGGAGCCATAAAATAAATGCAGCTTATACATACGGGTATCTTAGTCAGTACGGAGCCAATAAATTAGCTGTAGAAACAGTGGAAGATCTATTAGAAATCCCGATTGATCGTTATGTAGCAGTTGATTTTGATGGTTTTCATGACATTGTAGAAGCAATAGGCGGAGTTAAGGTTGACGTGAAATATCCATTCTGGGAAAAGAATTACTACTCAAATGATCGTATCTATTTCGACGAAGGAGTAACAAAAATGAATGGGGAAGAAGCCCTAGCTTTTGTAAGAATGAGGAAGCGCGATGTGAATACGGTCTATTCAAGAGAAGAGCGTCAGAAACAGTTTATTAAAGCGACTGTCGATGAAGTCAAATCAGGAGATACGATTTTTGAGATTAATAAGATTTCAGATGTGTTGAAAGATAATGTTGAGACAAATTTAAAACCAGGGGAAATCCTAGCCCTTCAGAGGAAGTTCAAATCAATGGGTTCAACTTCCATTGAAACGAAAGAAATAAAAGGAACTACGCCTGAAGTAGATGGCCCTTCTTACTTTATACCAGATCTCGAACAGTTAGATATTTTGAAGAGAGAATTAAAAGACTCTTTAAATTTATTATAAATTCAAAAAGAATGTATGAATCGGATACATTTGAGTTCGGTTATAATTCAATTAAAAAGGAGCGCTTACTGAACAAAGTGTAAGTGCTCCTTTTAATATATATTAGGTATATGATTATATTGGTTAACGATTTACTATCTTTTGAACAGCTACTAAGACATTGTCGATATCTTTTTTCGTAATACTATTGTTCGTAACAAATCGAATAATGTTCGGACCAAATGGGCCAGCTAATATATTTTGTTCTTTTAAATAATTTACAAAGTGCTCAGTTGTTGTATTAGATTTTGTAATGTCTAATAAGATAATATTTGTTTCTACTTTATTTTCAATTGTGATCCCTTCAATATTTTGAAGTCCTTCAGCAAGTTGCTTTGCGTTCTCATGATCTTGCTCAAGGTGCTTTATATTTTCCTCGAGGGCAATAATACCAGGTGCAGCTAGCACGCCAACTTGTCTTAGGCCACCACCTAATCGTTTGCGCCATTTCCGAGCTTGTGAAATAAATTCAGAGGAACCTGCAATCATTGAACCTACAGGTGCCCCCAACCCTTTAGATAAGCAAAATTGTACAGAATAGGTATACTTTGCAAATTCTTTTACTGGGATACCAGAAGCTACAGAAGCATTGAATAGTCGTGCACCATCTAAGTGAACAGGAATACCAAGTTTTTTTGATAGTTGATAGATTTTCTCCATGTTTTCAAGAGGAATAACAGCTCCGCCTGCTTTATTATGCGTGTTTTCTATGCATATAAGACCCGTTTCAGGCTGGTGAATATCGTCGCCTCGGATAGCTGCTTCTACATCCCCTAGTTTCATAGCACCATTGTCACCTTCTAAAGTCTTAATTTGAACTCCAGCAAATGCAGACAATGCTGCAGCTTCGTATAAAAAGATGTGCGCTTGGGCTTCCATAATTACTTCTTGGCCTGGCTTACAGTGTACTAATCCGGCAATTTGATTTCCCTGAGTACCACTTGTTACAAATAAGGCATCTTCTTTTCCGAGGATGTTGGCAGCTAATTTTTCTAGCTTATTTACTGTTGGATCTTCACCGTAAACATCATCCCCTACTTCAGCCTCGTACATCGCTTTCCTCATCTTTTCACTTGGTTTTGTTACTGTATCACTGCGTAAGTCTAACACAATTCGTCCTCCCCATAACGTTTACAATATAAAAATGTACAATGTAATGCACGAAAAGTATAAAGTTATTTTGTATGTGAATCAAGTTAGGATATCAGAAAAGCAAGGTGTTGAAAGAGTTTGCAGTGTTACTATGGTTTCTGTAGAATTCAACGTCTTGCGGAATATAAGATCCTGGAAGAAGACCTTAGAGTTCCAACGCTTTGTTACTGTAACAAGATAAGAATGAAAAAAGTTACCTTAACAACAAGGTAACTTTACTCTTTTCAATCTAAATCAATTAGTAGTGCATTGCCATTTTCACTTACTTTAATAATGGCTATCTTCTTATCCTCAAAAACCTGGCCTGTACCTTCTGGAATGAAGAAACTCTCGATTCCGTATTGAACATCGTTATTTCCATATGTTACACCATTGATCACAACATCGTCATCAGAAGGTTCGTATGGTTTATTCCAATTGTCTTCGATTTTATAATATCCTCCGTACTTATAGATCCCTTGTGGTGTGGGGGTGACTACCACTTTTATCTTTTTATTAGCCGGAAGTTCTGTTGCTTCAGGCAAAGTTGAGATATTGTAACGGAGCGTCACGTAGTCCCCTTGTAACATAGAGCGAGGATCAATAGGTGCAAGAACAAGACGAACCTCTTTTCCATTTTGAATCGTTACCTCGTTTTTCACACCATTATAAGTAACGAATGCAACCATCACTATGACTACTAACCATATTGATTTCCATCTGTTTGCGACGAAAGTGGGTTCTCCAACAGTAGCTGATGTGTACTTTCTTGATACCAATCGTGTAATCAATAATACGAGAATACCAGCCACCAACAGCGTGATTGATTTATGAACGAGTGACCAAGCAATGTCATAGTACTTGTAGAACAGGAACGCATACCATAAAATGAGTCCTACCCAATACCGAAACGCATTTGACTGCCATGGTTTGTAAAAGACAAGGGCAGTGGATAGAAGGAGAAACACACTATTTAGAAGCCAGTATAACCACTGCCCTTCAAAGAAAAACGTTAAGATGAATAGAGGCGCTACACTATAAGCCAGTGCATTTCGATTGAACCAGCCATCACGTACTAGAATATGAATCAGTCCGTTACAGATAACGAGAACAAGCAGCAGCAACGGTTCATAGTGATCAATTGAAATGACTGATTCTTCAAGTTTAAAAAGGAATAAGAGAACTACTCCATTTGCGAGGAGATAAGAATACGAACCAATCCATGGGTTCTTTATGAGTTTAAGCACGACACCTATCATACAAAAAGAGACGACTATAACAACCATCGCTTCTGGTTGAAAACTATAAGAAAACGAATGTGTCAAATTGGCTGATAGTATGATTGACAATCCGGATAGGAGTAAGATATTTGATAAAAACGGAATTTTATCTTTTATAGCGACACCTGGTAGTAGCAATAAAAATATAGACGAGAACATTATAGCAAGGGCATTGTCCCAACTAAAGATTAGAAACATGATACCGGAAAACGCAGAGATTAACATAACCGTACTGACTACAGTTACGACAAAGAGTATGGATGATTTAAACACGCGTTTCCACGTTTCTGAACCCTTTTCACTTAGTTCCAATCTAGAAATATACTTAACTGTTAGAAATACGATTAAGCCAACAATAGCTAATAAGAAAAACGGTAGAAAGTCACCCATTACGTTGAATAATTCTTCAAATATTTTTCCGAATATAAATAGTCCTAGTGCTATTCCAGTTATAATAAACAGTTCCTTTTGTTCACGATGCTTCCATAGAAACACACTTATCAATCCGTATCCGAAATAGAGCCAAGCGATGAACGTACTGTACTCCCAGTAGCCAAAACTTGAGGCGAAAAATACAAGATGAATAAAACAAAAGCTCCCGAAAGTAATCCATTTTGAATGCAGTAGGGAGGAGCGAGAGAGAAAAAACCACGAATGGGTGAATAGTAAATAAATAAGCAGTAAAGCTACTGCTGTTTCTGGTTTCCAATCAGGAAAATAGGAGGTTGGAAACACATAGAAATAAAAAGCGAGCTGACTTAATAAAAAACCTAATACATAGAATGCTTTGTACCTGGTGAGTGCGCCCAGAACCATAACTGGTATCAACCAGATAATATAAAGAAGGTACGAATCCGCATGTGAATTATAGGTTTGACCAATGATTGCCACACTAATACCAAACGCTATCGTTCCAATTAGCCAGAGCCATTTTTCTAGAAATCTGTGTGAATGCTGGAAGCGGCTGAGAATAGTAGATAATACGAAGAACAACAACATGAGCCCAACAGCAAGCCCGATCTTTTCAATCCGTTCAATTCCTTGCCAATTAGATGCGAAGAAATAGATTACACTACTGATAAGCAAAGATAAACCTAGTAAGTATCCTGTATGAATCCGCTTTAAATTCATTAATTCCCTCCTCTAAATTAAATCGTCTAACAAAGTTTGCGTTATATGGAGTATATGTCTTCTAGACTGTTAGTACCTCAAGTATATCAAAACCCTGAACTGACTTTATCTACATAATCCTAAGAGAATTCCTATTTATGAAATAAAAGATTGAGATATTCGTAACCTTTTGAAATAATTGGAATTGAAGAGTTGAGCCGTTAACGGAACAGCAAGTATATCGTATTAAGGGAGATGATTTGATGGAGTACAAAATACGGAAAATAAAAAAAGAGGACATTAAAGAAGTTCAGCAAGTCGCTAAAATAAGCTGGAACACTACATATGAGACAATCATCCCTCTTGATATCCAAGAAAATTTTTTAAGCACAGCTTATAGTGATGAAATGATGCTAAAGCGTATGGATGTATCATTCTTATATGTGGCTGAAAAAGACAGAAAAATTGTTGGCTTCGCTAATTTCTCTACAGTTAAAGAACAAGGAGAAGTCGAACTAGGAGCTATATACTTGTTTCCAGAATATCAAGGCAAGGGTATTGGGACTGCCTTACTCGATGAGGGTATCAAGAAACTAAAGGGTGCTAACTCAATTTACATTAATGTTGAAAAAGAGAATAATGTGGGAAGAAATTTTTATCATGCAAAAGGATTTAAAGTCGTTTCAGAATTTGATGATAATCTCGAAGGTCATATAACTAAAATGTTGAGAATGGTTTTAAACATATAAACTTAGTTCTACAACATAATGGAGCTTCTATGTAAGTGGAAGGCTCCCGTTTTTCATTACTTAGGAGTAAGCTCTTATAAGAAATAAGACGTTAATTCATTGGAGGATTGGTATGGGGACTTTAATTCTATCTGGTGGAGGAAGCATCGAACAAAATGCAGAAACAAATCGTTATTTTGTTGAATCAATTGATAAAGATAAGCCACTTCTTTATATACCGTTAGCAGGTGACCCACAATATAGATCATATGAAAGTAGTCTTGCTTACGTTCAGAGTATGTTTCTTTCTTTAGGTATAAGAGAAATCACATTGTGGAGTGATCTAGAAAACAAAACGATAGAAGAAGTGAAACAGTTCTCTGCTATTTATTTCAGTGGAGGTTATACGTTGACTTTGTTAAAAGCTATAAGGAAAAGTGGCTTCGATGAAGTATTAACTCAGTTTTATGAAAGTGGAGGCACGATCTACGGACAAAGTGCAGGGGCAATCATATTTGGAAGTAATATTTCTCATACCTTATTAAAGGAGGATACTTCATTTGATTATGCTCCTTTAAATCTATTAAATCATTATCGTTTATGGTGTCACTATGATTCTACAGACGATGAATTAATCTGTGAGTTATCTAAAGAAAATGATTCACCATTTATTGCACTTACAGAAGGTGGAGCTATTTGTTTTTCTAATAGTAATGTAAAGGTTCTTAGTAAAACGGTTTATAAATTTAAAGATTGTAAGAAGAAAAATATTTAAAGTTTTCTTATTCAGATGCAAACTTAATAGAGAAGGTGTATGAATTGAATTCAAATTTTAGTATTGAGGAATATTCGGAGGAATATCAAGAACAGGTGTCTAAGCTAATAATACATATACAGCAAGATGAATATAATATTCAAATTACCAAAGAAGCCCAACCTGATTTGCTCAAAATCCCTTCGTTCTATCAGGTTGGGAAGGGGAATTTCTGGTTAGCAAAATTAGGTGGTAAGGTAATTGGCACAATAAGCTTACTAGACATAGACAACAATCAAGTTGCTTTAAGGAAGATGTTTGTAGACAGAAGTTATCGAGGACCTGAATTCCAAGTAGCAAAAATGCTATTAAACAAAGCTATTGACTGGGCTAATGATAAATCATTACAAGCCATTTATCTTGGTACTACTCCACAGTTCCGGGCTGCACATAGGTTTTATGAAAAGAATGGATTTATCGAATTAGAAAGAGAGGAGTTACCTAGTAACTTTCCAATTATGAAGGTAGATAAGAAATTTTATAAATTTACACTAAAGAAAGCTTAAGGATAAAGCGGAAGATCGGTCTTTCCCTTTGAAGAATAGAGTTAGGGTGGTTAAATTATCAAGGTAAATAAAGTATTTAAAGGAGGGTTTGTTATGAAAACATGGCTTTCGTTACTTGGTGGCTTGATAATCGGTATAACACTTTCTTACTTTCTCTTAGACTATAACGGTTGGACAATTTACCAAACTGGTATGAACGGTGAAGTAACAAACACGATTAATGAATTAGACTTTAATCTAATAACAAATGCTTTTTTGATTGTAGCTGCTACTTCCATAGTAATTTATGCTGTTTTGACGTTAATTGAAAAGAAAACAGGAGAACTATAATAATAGACCCAATAACTTTTAAAAGTGTAGAATCAGTAGCAATTTGGAGGTTGTTTTATGTTTTTAGGAATTAGTGCTGGAGATATAATATTCCAAGTCATTTCAGTTATGGTATTACTGACTATTTCTATAGCTATCATTTTACTCTTTATATTTGGCTCTTTTCTAAAAGATTGTTGCTTTTAAAGATTTTTCTATAGAGAACCCCACTTAGCTGATTGGAGCGGAAGGGTGCTCGACTCCTGCGGGATAAGCGGGACAGGTGAGACCCCACAGGAGCGTTAGCGACGAGGAGGCTCACCGCCCGCACCGCGGAAAGCGAGCATCCTGGAGCGTAAATCAACCACTCCTCTTATAGCAACAAAGTTTACGAAAAGATCCTTATATTTAAAAGGAAAAGAAAATCTAGACTAGATAGAGTAGATTAAAAGATCGATAAGTTATTAGAACATAAACCAAAGGAAAAATAATTTTTAGACCTTAGTTACTCCAGATAATTGAGAATCGTGCTTATGTGGATATTAAAAAGAAATCACACAGAACTGGTGGTTATTATGGAAATTACCATTGAAAAATTACAATATTCAGATGCTAGAAAACTATTTGAATTTGAATGTGAAAACAGAGAATATTTTGAAGGCATGGTACCAAGTCGTGGTGATGAATTCTATCATTTTGAAACTTTTATCGAGAGGTTAGGTTCTTTAATTAATGAACAAGCGCTAGGGTTATCTTCCTTTCACTTAATCAAGAATAATCATGATTTGATTCTTGGTAGAATCAACATAGTAGATATAGATCAACTGCAAAATCTAGGTCACATCGGTTATAGAGTAGGTAAAGACCACACAGGAAAAGGTATTGCTCAAAAAGCATTAAAGCTACTTACAGAAGGAATAAGAAATGAAGGTGTTAAGCAACTCTTTGCAAAGACTACCTCCAATAATATAGCTTCACAAAAGGTTTTAGAAAAGAACGGATTTAAACAAATATCAACAAGTGAAGAAGAAATTAAGATGAGGGGACAAATTTTGAAGTTTGTTCACTATAAGCGATTAATTTAGATTAAACAATTCATACTTACCTATAGATATGGAAAACAAGGGTGTCTTTTACAAAGTTATGTTGTACACTTAAACTAAATATAATATTCGGAATTATTAATTTAAACAAGGAGGACATATGAAACTAGGTGCATTCTCTGTAAGTTTAAGCGTAAAGGACATTATGAAATCAAAATCATTTTATGAGACTCTGGGATTTGAAGCTTTAGGTGGGGACCCTAATCAAAATTGGCTTATCATGAAGAATGAAAGTTGCGTAATTGGCCTTTTTCAAGGATTGTTTGAAAACAACATTCTTACATTCAATCCAGGATGGAATCAGGACGCCGATAATCTAGATTCATTTACGGATGTTCGAGATCTTCAACAAGAGCTTAGAGAACATGGTATCAAAATAATATCAGAAGCTGATGAAACTAGTACAGGACCAACAAGTTTTACAATCGAAGATCCTGATGGAAATGCAATTCTAGTCGATCAACACAGATAAAATAAGACCGTGCTATATACTTAAGCGACAATAAATAATACTAGTGTTTAAATTTAACGGGATATACCAAAAAGAGCTTGGAGTAATGTGACTTCAAAGCTCTTTTAAATGTGTGCATATTTACTTTTCAGGTGAGTAGCAGATCTATCTTACTCTTTAAATCTGAAGTAAAGCCTTTATTCGTACTATAATAAAACGTATTTGGCTCATCAAAAAGGTGTATGTTTAATAGCCCCACTCCTCTTAGGATCGACAAATGATGATGAATATTCCCTTTTGCCATACCGATTTCTGAAACAATGTCAGTGAACGTAAATGGTCCTTTAGATAAGAGTTGTAAGATTTTCAACCGTTTTTCATCGCCTAATGCTTTAGTCATTTTAAGTACACTATCAAATTGCAGCTGATTGTTTTTAACAGGATATGTAATGTACAACTTATCTTTAAACTGGTCGACTAAGGACATTGGTTGAAAGTGAAAGGCAGGTATTAAACATATACTTGTTATCTTGTCGGTTTCAATGATGAACCTGCTTGCTTGTTGCACAATTTCCTTTGACGTATGTTCTTCAATTGAATTTACTTTTTCTTCAGCATCCTGCTTTAGGTGTTTGAGGATTTCATGGTCTATCTGTTGAAAGTACTGCTCGTTCCAAGCTTTTAGTAGCGTAATAGACCTATCTCTTTGAAAGGAAAGATCTGTTGGTAGGGTTTTCTTATTATCTAGAAATGGAGCAACACGTTCATAGATCTCACCTGCTGACATTGCGGTTAACCAATCGAAGAAAGACGTAATATCATTCTGTACAGGGGATTGTTCAATCAACAATATCATTAAATCTTCGAAGAAAAGGTTCTCTTTTAACTTAATGGCTTCCTTTAGCTCAGGGGTAATGAATGCCTCTACTTTCTCTGGCCATTTAGAACCTAATTCTAAATACTTCATAAAAGTTTGCCTACTATATAAAGAAAAGCTTAATAGCAATTCATACACAGGAGAGTATAATGTTTTTAAATCATAAGACATCAGACTTCCTCCTCATTTTCTTACTATTCTACCATGAATTGTTTCGATTAAAAATAATTGATATATTTGTTTTTAATATATTGAATTATTTTTGTAGTTCAATTAGTATTGAACTACAAACTAGTGGAGGGATGTTGTAATGAAGTTTACTGATTTACAAAAATACGTGATCGAACTTGTTCAGGAAGATAGAATTACTGAGGCTCTATCTGTTATGGAAGATGCGAAGAAGAGTTTTCCTAATAAGATCGATCGATTGGGCCATTGGAGTGCTAGCCTCTATGCCATTGGAGGAAAACAGGAGAGAGCACTTGCTGAATTGAATGAAGTTCTGGCGAAGGGTCTTTGGTGGAATCCAGATCTACTTACTTCAGATCCTGAGCTAGATATCTTAAAGGATTCACCTGAATTCCAAAATATCGTAGAGCGGTGTCATTCTATCTATGGAAAAGAAAAGGAAGCTACTTGTGCTGAATTAAAAGTCTTAGGTAATCCTCTAGCGGAAATGGCCATTTTTCCATTACATTGGAAGGGTTCTAATATAGAAGACTTTTCTCTACAATGGTCTGAGGAGAAAATATTAGATAAATACTTATTGGGGATTCCTCAATCTTCACAATTATTTAGCTACGCCTGCTATTCCTGGGATGATAAAGAGATGGCAATGAGAGATGTTAGCACCACGTTTAATGAATTTGAAAAAAACTACAACTTGAAAGATAAAGAGATTATTCTTGCAGGAGCTTCACAAGGTGCGAACATGGCAGCACAGATGTGCTTAAAGAGTGATATTGAAGCGTTTGATGACTTTATTGCAATTGTTCCTGCATTTGAGATTGATGAACTCGAAAAGGTAATAACAACTAGTCTCAATGATAAAGCGAGAGGATGCATTATAACTGGTGATAAAGATCCATTTTATGAAAGTGTTATGAAAGCGGTTACACTCTTTGATGCTCATCATATACCCTGCAAATTAATAGTGATTAAAGGTTTGGGACATTCGTTACCAGAGGATTTTCCAGAGGTGTTGGAGGAAGCTGTTCACTTTGTAACAAACAAAGAGACAGATGGGAGTATGTCTAATAGTAGATAATCAGAATAAAAAAATGTAAAAGAAAATAATGAATAAGTGATTATAGAGAGTCTATTGTATAGAGTAGGCTCCTTTTTTTAAAAGGCTCTTTTCTCAAAGATTGTTGCTTTTAAAAGATTTTTTGTATAAAGAATCAAACATGGCTGATTGGAGCGGAAGGTGCTCGACTCCTGCGGGACTAGCGGGACAGGTGAGACCCCACAGGCGCAATGTTTTTGTGCGCCGAGGAGGCTCACCGCCCGCACCAAGGAAAGAGAGCATCCTGGAGCGGAAATCCCTCACTCTTATAGCAACAATGTTTACGAAAAGAGCCTTTTTAAAAAGTAAGGTTTGTACTAAATTTATAGTTTTAAAATAATTGGTTATATCCAAGGTTGCTTATATTTGAATTTGATATCATATTGAAAAAGGAGTGATGTTCAAATGAACGTCAAAAGAATCGTTGCAAATATTGAAACTAACGACATTTCAAAAGCAACATACTTCTACAAAGAAATATTAGGACTTGATCAACTAATGAATCATGGGTGGATTTCAACTTATGGCTCAAAGGAAAAATCAAATATACAAATCAGCTTTGCCTCAGAAGGAGGTTCCAACACACCAACTCCTGATTTATCAATTGAGGTTGATGACCTTGACGAGGCATTGATGCGGATGAGGGAAGCTGGAATTCCAATAGAATATGGACCGGCAGAAGAGCCCTGGGGTGTTAAACGTTTCTTTGTAAGAGATCCGTTTGGAAAGCTTATCAATATTCTGAGTCATTAAGACGCGAACTCTTTAGTTTTCTTTAGGGGTGAAAAGATGTTTGTTAAAGTCTACGAATATTATGTTCGAGAAGAATGTATAGAAGAGTATTTAACTATTCAAGAAAAAGCTGGAGAAATTTATGATAAATACATAGACGCTCATACTATTTATTTACGTAGCAAGAAGGATGAAGCAAAATGGATGGAAATTACACGATACAAGAGTGAAGAAGAGTATAGAAAAGTATATCTCTCATAAATGAACATAAGGAGATACAGGAATTATTTTCATTGTTCCAAGCTTTGCTTTTACCTAATAAGAGTGACATCACTGAGGAGGAGTTTGTTGAAATAAAAGGGGTTCAAAAAAGATGAAAGATAAATGCTAATTGATCCACTTAAGAAATAAGAGGTGCAAGTAATTCATGAAAACTAAAGGTGTTTTACTAGTTTTAATAGGAGCTGCGAGTTTTGGACTCACACCTATATTCGTTAAAACAGGATTTGAGTACGGCTATTCCTTAGGGCAGTTAAATATATCTCAAATGATAATAGCGTTTCTTCTCTTATGGGGAATGAGTTTACTTAAAGGTTTAAGTGTCAAAAGTATATCAAATGTAGACCGTATGAAGGTTATTGCTACAGGGACATCTGTAGGCTTAACAAGTATTTTTTATTATGGAGCGATGCAGTATTTGCCAGCTTCCCTGGCAATTATCCTTCTGTTTCAATTCGTATGGATTGGTATGATTTACGAATGGATGTTCAGTAAAAGTAGGCCAACAGCAATTAATATATTCTCCATGTTCGTAACCTTAACTGGAGTACTTTTTGCATCGAATATTATTGGTGGAAATGTTTTTGAAATGTCGCCTATGGGACTTTTTCTTGGTCTCTTATCTGGCTTTTCATATGCAGGGTTTATTTTTTTCAGTGGACAAGTAGCGATTAATTCTCATCCAATTCTCAGAAGCTCTTTAATGATAAGCGGATCTCTCATTCTCGTATTGCTCGTTTTCTTCCAAGATGTATCTTCACTTCATCTTTATGACGGCAGGTTATGGCTAATAGGTGCTGGAATTGCTTTAGTGGGGGCTGTTATTCCTCCCTTGTTCTTTGCCGGAGGAGCTCCTCTCATTTCTGGAAGACTTGCCAATGTATTGAGTTCAATTGAATTACCTGTTGCCATTGTAGCAGCAATGGTTGTTCTTTCTGAAACTGTTACCCTATTGCAATGGGTTGGGATCATGTTAATCATTATGGCAATGATTATTAATGAACTAGGTGCTTATTTATTAAACGTTTTGGGTAAACGAAGAGCAAAGTAAAATATTTATGAAAATAATGTGCGATAGAGGCGCTTATCAGTCAAGAAGATAGGTGTCTTTTTATTTTTCGTTAAAAATCTGCCATTACCTGAGAATTTATGTTATTTTATAGCTAACGGATATATATCAAAAAGATATAGGTGGTGAAGGGTTGAATAAGGAAAATAACACGAGATATGCAATCTTGGGTTTGTTAACAACTGATTGCACAACAGGTTATTCGATTAAACAAATGATTGATAGGAGTTTAAATCATTTCTGGAAAATTAGTTATGGTCAAATCTATCCGATTCTTAAAGACTTGGTTGAAGAAGGATATGCCTCAGTTCGAGTTACTAAACAAGAAGATAAACCTGACAAAAAGGAATACAGCATTACAGCTGAAGGGAAGCAAGAACTTCAATCCTGGCTACAAAAGCCACTGCAGGAAATTCCAACTGAGAAAAACGAGTTACTACTCAAGCTTTTTTTCAGTCGCCATCAGGATGTTGATCAGTCTATTGAACTATTAAATCAACAACAAAATAAGCTTTTAGATAGATACAATACGTATTTGGGAATTAAAGAAATGATTACTAATGAATTAAGTGATGAAGTAGACTCTGTTTTTTGGATCTTAACGTTAGACTATGGATTAGTAACGACTAAAGCAGCAATCGATTGGTGTGAGAATTCAAAGAAAAAATTACGAAATCAAAAGGAGGAATAACGGTGGGGACTAAAGTTTTTCCAGGAAGGTTTACAGTCGAGAGTGAGGATAAGTTTACAGTTTTTATAATAGGAATGCGAATTAATAAATGGTGGGCCATCCACAAATGGCTACCAGTATTGTTATCAATGCCTCCTATGATAAAGGAGCTTTACGTGAACAAGGAACTTGGCTGTTTATCTATGGAGAACTTTTTTAGTTTACGCACAACCCTCATGATCCAATATTGGCGCTCTGAAGATGATTTGCTTTCTTATGCGAGAAGTGCAAAACATTTAAAAGCTTGGGGTGATTTCAATAAAAGGGTAGGAAACAACTCTTCGGTTGGGATTTATCATGAAACGTACAACATTTCGGGTCATAATTTTGAGAGTCTCTATGGGAATATGCCTAAATTTGGTTTAGCAAAAGCACTAAACCATATTCCGATCACTCCTTTTAAAAGTACTGCAAGGGAACGATTGAGTAAGTAACAAGTTTGAACTTCTATCATTGAATAAAGCCAAGTAAAGAAGCCCGTACCACGATGAGAAATAAATCGAGGTACGGGCTTCTTTAATAAATAGCTCACTAATTTCTAAAAAAAGCCTTCTCAAACTAAACTGTATTGTATATACTAATACTGTACTACACATGTTAATACAGATAATACAGATAAATAACTTATTGAGTGGAGGTGATGTAATGTTTGAATTGGATTTTAGAAGTCGAAAGGCAATTTACTTACAATTAGTTGATAAGCTGAAACAGCTCATTATCAAAGATGTCCTCAAAGATGATGAAAAACTTCCTTCTGTCAGAGAACTTGCTCATCAGCTTACAATTAATCCCAACACAATACAAAAAGCATATAGAGAGCTCGAGTCTCAAGGATATATCTACTCAGTAAAAGGGAAGGGGAGCTTCGTTCACCCTTCGAAAAAATTGGAGAATGTTGAGGAGTTGAAGAAAGTGCGGGAGCAATTAAAGAAGTTACTAGCAGAGGCGATTTATCTTGGCATGACGGCGGAAGAAATTGAATCGCTAATAAATGAAGTAGAGGGGGGAGAGAAATATGATTAATGTAAGAGGGATACATAAAACCTTTGAGAAAGATAAGATTCTAAACGATGTGAGCTTCACTGTTGATCAAGGTTCCATTTATGGATTGCTCGGTTCGAATGGGGCTGGAAAAACAACGTTGATGCGCATCATAGCTGGTATTCTTAAACCTGATGATGGTCAACTTCTTGTACTAGAAGAAAGTGTCTTTGAAAATGTTTCAATTAAAAAAAGAATGGTCTTCGTACCAGATGCTCTCTATTATTTACCACAATATACAGTTAGGCAGATGGCGAATTACTATCGGAATTTATACGATGGCTGGGATGAAGATCGTTATGTAAAGCTGAAGGAATCGTTTAATTTGGATGAAAATAAAAAAATAAGTCAGTTTTCGAAAGGGATGCAAAGACAAGTCGCATTCTGGTTGTCCTTGTCTATTAAGCCAGATGTTCTGATTCTCGATGAACCTTTTGATGGATTAGATGCAGTTATGAGAAAGAACGTGAGAAGCTTAATCATTCAGGATGTGGCTGATCGGGAAATGACTGTGTTGATTTCATCTCATAACTTGCGCGAAGTAGAGGATATTTGTGATCATGTTGGTATTTTACATGATGGGCATATTCTACTCGAACGGGATCTGGATGAATTAAAAGCTGACGTGCATAAAGTTCAGGTAGCGTTCAAATACGAGAATGAGAACATTCTAGAAAGTAATTTAACTATTCTACATCACGAGAAAAGAGGCAGTGTCCTTCTAATGATTGTGAAAGGGGAGGAGCAGAAAGTGATAACTGAAATTCAAAAGTATTCTCCAATCGTTTTCGATCGTTTGCAACTAACATTAGAAGAAATATTTATATACGAAATGGGAGGTGTAGGGTATGCCATCGATAACATCCTCGTTTAGGAAGGAATTATTTAAACAGAACTTTAGAAATGTAGGCTGGATAAGTATTTTGTATTTGGTTGGCCTATTATTCACTTTACCTTTGCAGCTAGCAATGGCGTTAAGTAAGGAGTATGCTAGAAGCCAGTATGTGTCAGGACTATTTGATCATACATTCTTCTTTGAATTTCAGTCTCTATTCTTGTTTACTATTCCAGTTCTTATGGCTGTCTTTTTGCTTCGGTATATGCATGTGAATGCTTCATCTGACTTTATGCATAGCTTACCAATTCGTCGCGAAACACTTTTTCGCCACCAGATAGGTTCGGGGATATTCATGCTTATTACTCCGATTTTGTTTACAAGTATGATCATGTTACTGTTTTACATATTCGTAGATGTGTCAGATTTCTATACACTCGGTGATTTAGGGTACTGGATGCTAGTAAACTTAACCGTTACATTACTAACATTCATCGCTGGTGTTTTTGTTGGAACACTTACAGGACTTTCTGCGGTACAGGGTGTGTTGACTTATATCCTCCTACTTTTCCCAGCGGGCATTTATGTTCTAATTACTTTTCATGTTAGCTACTTTATTGCTGGTTATGCAGAAATAAGTGGTTTAGATCAAACGTTTGAGCATTTTTCTCCTATTATGGATGTATTAGTGACAAATCAATTAGAAGGTCAAGCAGTTCTGCCTATTGGGTACTTAACGTTAGCTATTTATTTGGTTATTTCAATCGTTCTTTATTATATTGCAATGGTCATTTATCAGAAACGCCCACTTGAATCAGCAACGCAGGCGATTGCCTTACACTCATTAAAACCTGTCTTGAAATTCAGTATGACATTTTGCTTTGCTTTGTTTGTAGGAATGTATTTTGGTGAGACACAATCTTCCATACCATGGATTATTGGGGGCTATTTACTTGGCATTATTCTTGGCTATTTGTTAGCTACTATGCTGATAGCAAAGACCTGGCGTGTTTTCACATTCGAAAATGCTAAAGGAATTCTAGTGTATGGAATCGCTGCTAGTTTAATAGCTTCGATCATCCCGGTTTTCTGGCAAAAGTATGAAAGCTATGTCCCTGCATTAGACGAAGTTGAATATGTTTATATAGGAGATACTTATTACGAATATGAAGATGCAAAGTTATATAATGATTCCCTCTCTTTCATACGCTCGGAAGAAACGATTAATGCGATTCGTACGTTGCATAAAGAATTCATTCAACATGGAGATCCACTAAATAGAAGTGGGAAGTACTATTTTATTTCATACAAAATGAAGAGTGGAGAAGAGGTTCAGCGTTCTTACCGATTGAACCCCAAAGAGATAAACACTGAGCTTAAAGCAGTATGGGAAACGGAAGATTACAAAAAACTAGCTTATCCATTTATAAATCTGGATCCATTAAGTGTTCAGAAAATAAACATTCGCCCACATGGACCTGGTAATACAGAAGCAGTTATTGTTGATCCTGATAAAATGAAAGAGTTCTTCAGTCATATAAAATCGGATATCAATGCTCTGTCATTTGAAGAAATGATGAATCCAGTAGGATTACAATCGTACGTTTCAATATCATTAAATAATGAAAAAGACAAAAGAGCATATGCTTATCAACGAAATACAATGATTCCAACTTCTTATGAAAACACAACTAAATGGTTAAAAGAAGAGAACCTTTACGATAAAGCATTTATCAGTATTGAAGAGATTGATCATGTGAACGTTTATCTTATGAACCTAAATCAAAATGAGTATTCAGAAGAAGCGTATTACGAAATGATGAATGGAGAGGGAACTGCTGAATTGCAAAATCATTTGGAAATTACAGATGATAAACAAATTGATCAAGCTTTGAACGGAAGCCAGAACTCATTCGGTGGGAAGTACGTCATGGGTGTTCATTATGATGATGATGATTTTTTTGACGTATTGTCATTTAATGAAGAAGACGCACCTGATTTTATTAAAGACTATTTCCAAGAGGTAAAGTGAGGTAGTAGCTTATGGAAATGACATTTCATGATTTATATACCCAACACTATAACCGTGTTTACTACAGTGCGATTAAGGTAACGAAAGATCATGGTCTTGCGGAAGATGTGCTACAAGAAACGTTTATCACCGCTCACGTTAAACTAATGGATATCGATAACGAAGCAAAAGTTGGTTCGTGGTTGTCGACTGTAGCTACTCGTAAAGCAATTGATTTACTAAGAAAAAAGAAAAAAGTTGTTTTAGTATCAATAGACAGTTCCCCTCAGTTAACTAATCTACCGTTAGACTTTACTGTAGAGAAGGAATGTGAAAACGCTCAATTAGAAGAAGGGGTAGGTGTTTTAATATGCGCGTTATCTCCAAAACTTCGATCAGTATTTCAGTTGTACTATCACCATCAATTGAAAGAAAAAGAGATTGCGAGTAAACTTCAATTATCACCCGGAGCAGTTAAATCGCGTTTACACAGAGCGCGGATCGCGATGAAAAGCAAGATGATTAATGAATTTCAACATCATGATACGGCATGAAAAAAGGTGTTCCAATTGGAACACCTTTTCATATTATCTCTAGCAATTTTTCTCTTACTAAGATTTATTTGACTGTTTTTGTTTAAACGGCCACCATATTCCTTTACCAAATGAAACGGTTATCGCTGGAATGAGGAGCGGAAGGACAATTAGTCCGTAAAGAAGTAGGCCAGTAATAACAATGGTAGCAATTTGCATTAAGCTGAGTACGCCAGAAGGCATCATCGCGCCAAACGTTCCTGCAAGAATAATTGCTGCGGTGATGATGACGGTACCCATTTTTGCCATCGAGTGATGCATTGCTTCATTGACACCAATGGATGCTTCTTCTTTAAAACGGTCCAATAAGAAAATTGAATAATCCACCCCTAGCGCAATCAGCATGACAAAACCAAAGAATGGTACAGCCCAAACAATGCCATCGTAACCCATAAGATCGATAAAGATCAGCTCTGAAATAGCCATAGAAGTATAATAGGTTAGCAGAAGTGATCCAATCATAACTATCGGCATAATCATGGAGCGGAAGAGTATCGTTAAGATAACAAATAATCCAACAAGCATAATAATTACCGTTCTTGTAAAGTCACTTGTAGAAATATCAGATAAGTCGTTATTAATACTTGATACACCACTATAAGCAACGGTGGCATCTTCGAGTGGTGTTCCATTCATTGTCCTAGAGACAATATCTTTTATTTCCTGAACAGAATTTATTGCTTCAGTTGAATAAGGATCATCTTCTAAAATTACTTCTAGCATAACGGCTTTCCGTTTATCAAAAGCATATCTCTCGATAGCAGGTTCGAAGTCTTTATTTTCAAGTGTTCCATTAGGAATGAATACACTCGTATCATGCAGGGCTTGTGACTTACCCATTTCACTTACGAGATCTGCAGCGTCTTTCAAGCCATTATTTATTTCTTTCAGCCCATCAATTGAAGAGCCTATACCTTCTGATAGCTGAGAAATTCCTCCACTAAGTTCCGAAGCCCGTCCTGCTTCAGATGAAGCTTCAGATAGACCCTGCTGAATTTGTCCTAACTGTTGTTGGACTTGTCCAAGTTGTTGAGAAGCCCTATTAATATTTTGTGTTTGCTGAAGACTTTGTGAGATTGAGCCGAGCTGGTCATTGATTTGACCAAGTCCATTAACAGTCTCCTCGAGTCCACCTGAATTTTCATTTGATGGAATCTGTCCATTAAAATCCTGAAGACCTTTTTGGACCTCTGTTAATCCATCTTGAACATCATTGATACCATTAGAGGCCTCATTTAATCCATCTCCAACTTGAGAAAGTTGAGAGTCAACATAAAGTTCATCAATAATGTCACCTGCTGGTCTCGTAATGGATCTGACTGAATCAACGTTCTTGTTCTTCTCGATTTCTTTGCTGATTGTTTCGATATAAGGGAGATATTCTTCTGTCACGATCTCTTTATCCTGCTGAATAATAACTTTTATAGGCAGAGAATCCCCCTTGCCAAAGCCTTCTTCTATCGCATCAAGACCTTTAACAGATTCATAGTCTTGACCTATTTCATTAACGGTATTAAATGATAGTTGATCATTGTAAGTGAAGAGTAGTGGTACCATAATAATTGCAACTATGACCATTGACAAGATTGGCTTGTTAATTGAAAATCGACCAAAAGCAGACCAAAGCTTACTATCTTTATGTGAGATTGAAGTTTTGGAAGGCCAGAATAGCTTGTCCTTTAACAATGCCATGAAAAATGGTACGAGAGTAAATAAGACAACCATTAACACTGCGATACCGACTGCTACTCCTACGGCAGATTTAAAGATAGGGAACTCAGCAAACCCAATCGCACTAAAGCCTATGAACACAGCTAATCCACTAATTATCAATGTACGACCTGCGGTATTGTATGTGTTAACGATTGCGTCTTCAACATTATGGCCCTGCATTAGTTCTTCTTTGTACCTGCTTAATAGAAGAATACAGTAGTCTGTTCCTATACCAAATAAGATAGCAACGAGAAAGATTTGGGTGTAATTGGAAACAGGGAAGCCGAACCAGTCAATTAGAAAGGCAACAATTGATTGACTAAGTAAATAAGTAACCCCAACGGCAATGAGGGGGATAAATGGAGTAGTAATTGATCGGAATACAGCGAAAAGAAGGACGAATATTAAAACAACGGTAATAAGCTCGGTTTTCTCAAGTCCGTTCTGAGCACTCTCATTAACATCATGATTAATAATTGCTTCACCAGTCACATAGGCTGTTGTATCTTCTGAAATGACATCCTGTCGAATTCGATTTGCTAGCTCATTGACTTCATCATTAGTGCCATCAACTGTGATTGGTAAAAGAACAGTCTTGTTGTCTTCAGATACAAGTTGTTCAGCGGTTTCGTCACTCTCAAAAGGATCAAGCACTTTCGTAACGCTTGAATCCTCCTGCTCAATATCTTTTGCAATTGATGAAATCTTTTTTTGTGTTTGTTCATCAATTGGATCCTCATATGTAAAGACCACTGAGATCGTTTCATCACCAGCTCCAGCCTCTTCAAGAATATCAGCTGCAAGTTTTGAATCAGAACTTGCTGGAAGCTGAAATGTACCTGCATTTTCAGCTTGCTGTGAAAGGTTTGGCGAAAGGAAAAACAGCACAATCGTGATAGCAATTAAAACAATTGCGATCGGCCATTTATAATTTAATAGTTGTCTCATTTTTTGTCTCCTTCTGTTTTAAGAATAGTACTGAGTTTTCTAAAAATACGTAGAAATTCATCAATTTCTGATTCATGAAAATCGTCTAAAACGATTTTCTCTACGTGGTCATAAATCACTTCATTAAATAACGTAACGACTTCATGACCTTTATCTGTGAGAGCAATCGATTTTCCTCTTAGATCCTCTTCAGAATCAACTGTCGTAACAAGTCCCTTTGTTTCTAGCTTTTTAAAACGATTTGAAATTGCGCTTTTGTGCACACCTTGAAGTGAAGCTAATTTTCCAGGGGAAATATGCCCTGATTTGGAAATGATCTGAAGCATTTGAAGTTGTTCAGACGAATATTCTTCAAAAATTTGATGCTCAAATGAACGAATAACACGTTCAGTTCCATACATAATCACTTCTTCAAATAACGCAACGGCTTCACATAATTTCTTATTCATCTTTTCTACCTCCACTAGTTTACCCTCTAAACAATATTAGTTTATACCCTAAACTTCATATAGTGCAACTATAAAAGTTGCACGGTTACTATTTAATATAGTTCAAATATGATGGACTATTTAGATAGAAATTTTTCAATGGATACTTCGTTTTTTCTCACATTTTGGTTAAAAATAGATACTAAATGTAAATTTACAGAATTTTGGAACTTTTTAGTTGCTAAATACAAGTAATGGGATTATGATTAAATAAATAGTCACATGTTCTTTAAAACGAAAGGGAGGGATGAGCATGAAGAGCACTGGTGTGGTAAGGAAAATTGATGAGCTAGGCCGAATTGTCATTCCAAAAGAACTAAGGCGTACGCTTGATATTCAGGTGAAAGATCCAATTGAAATATTTACTAGCGAAAATAAAGTCATTTTGCAGAAATATCAGGCGGACATGGCCTGTATGATTACCGGAGAAGTTCTAGATGAAAATATGGCTTTCGGTAATGGAAGCATCATTTTGAGCCCAGAAGGAATGGCGATCATGAAGCAAGAGCTGGAGATGAAATTAGGACTTGATTCGAAAGAGATGCAAAAGGCAGAATAGTAGTTAATGCACATCCGTCCAGGAAATCTGGAGCGGGTGTTTTTTTGATTTAAGAATCAGGGAATTTATAGAGAGTTTATGAGAGAGTAGTAAAATGTTGTTCGTTATATAGAAAAGACGGGAGGTTCAAATGAAGGCCTATTTGTTAGTAACGTAATTTGAGTAATACATTTCTGATCTCTGGATCATTCATCATCATGCTACCGAATTTTTGCGTGATTTCGGTTAAAGCAACATCGTGATAGAAGAACTCTGTGAAAAACGTTACAAGTGGACGAGATTTCGTATGTATGGCTTGCCAGCTTGTTTCTTCAATTCCTGCAAATAGAACTTCTTCCTTATCAATAATCACAATACGACTTCGCTCAAGGCTCTGATGCTCACTATCAGGTATAAGGGTTGTTACGTTTTTGACTTGAGTGTTTAGGTTACCGATGGTGTGAATCTCAACAGAGACGCCATTGTTTTCTTTGTTCTCTAGTAATGCATTATGTTGTTCAATATCATCTGCCCAACCTGAGAAAACAATTGAAGAGCTTGCTTGATTTAGTATAGCGGATACGAGGGAGTGAATGGATTGATCGTCTTTGAGCGTCCAAACACGGTCATCCGCTGGCTTGTTTCGAGCTTGTATGGATTTCAGCTGAGTAATATTATCATTAAAATCACGACGTAATTTCGAAATAGCGGATTCAAGTGGAAGTGGCGTGTAAAGCCGTTTTTTCTCAACTGTTGATTCAAGAACCATGCCTTTTTCGCTCAGTCGACGAAGAACATCATAAACTTTAGAACGTGGCACACTAGAACGCTTAACGATAGCAGTGGCATCAAGAGCTTCATCAATTGTAATAAGAGCTTCATACACCTGGCTTTCATACTGAGTAAATCCAAATTGCTGTAGCATGTCTTCAATCTCCTTGTCATTTCAACGTTCTCTTTATCATAGCACATCATTTTATCAGTCGTAATATTTCAATCTTTACCTGTTGCCTTCTTAAGTAAAAAGGGTTACCCTTTTAGTGGTAACTTATTAGGAGAGAGGCGAAAGGTTTGAATAAACGCGTTTATTTACTGACAATTGTTTCGTTTGTAGTCGGAATGGTGGAATTAATAATTGGTGGTATTCTGGATTTAGTCGCAGAAGACCTTGAAATAAGTCTTGGGAAAACTGGTCTTTTAATTAGTGTATTTTCAATTGTATTCGCATTAATGGGGCCGATATTGCTTTCAACTACTGCTAGGATTGAGCGCAAAAAGTTAACCCTTCTTTCACTGGTTGTCTTTTTGTTTGGAAATATAGTGGCTGTATTCAGCACTTCATTTAATATCTTAATGTTAGCAAGGATTATATCAGCAGCGAGTGGTTCATTACTTGTGGTGTTATGCGTGACGATGGCATCAAATATTGTCAAAACAGAATACAGAGCGAGAGCTATTGGCGTTGTCTTTATGGGAATTAGTGCATCGCTTGTTTTTGGAGTACCGATCGGATTAATGTTAGGAAATACCTTTGGCTGGAGAGCGCCATTTGTCCTCATTATCGTTCTAACTTTATTATCAATGGCAGGCGTTTATTTCTTTATGGAAAGGATTCAGCCTAAACCTGCGATACCGATTAAAAAACAGCTTCAAACGTTAAAAGATAATCGTATATTTACTGCACAGTTGACTTCGTTTCTATTTCTAACTGGTCATTTAGCACTGTATGGCTACCTTACTCCATTCTTAAAATCAACGCTTGGATTAGATGGAAATTGGGTAAGTATTGTTTATTTGATCTTTGGCTTTGCAGCTGTAGCTGGTGGAGGCCTTGGTGGTATAGCTTCAGATCGTTTTGGGACTAGGCCAACCATTCTAATCTCAATTGTGCTTTTCGGTGTGTCAATGTTTGTTATTCCTTATACTACATTCTCATTTCCGTTATTTATCATCGTTATGGTGATTTGGAGCATGATAAGTTGGGGGATAACTCCAGCACAACAGAGTTATTTAATCGAACTCGCACCTGAGACGTCTGATATTCAGCAAAGCTTAAATAACTCAGCACTTCATCTTGGTATTGCACTTGGTTCTTCAGTTGGAGCTTTCGTAATCGATAGAGGCACAGTTGAAATGAATGCAACAGTTGGAGGCATGTTTATTGTACTCGCTCTAGCAACCGCTGTATTTTCCATGACTAGAGACAAGAAACAAATTGCCTCATCCCTCAATCACCGAGCAGGCTAATTGCGATAAAATGATGTGTTTGAAATAATAGGATAAGACAATCTGGAAGGAGAGCTTAATAATGAACGTACTAGTTATTGGAGCGAACGGACAAGTTGGTCATCAAATCGTAAATCTACTTCATGATAGTAAGGAGCACTCTGTTAAGGCACTTGTTCGAAAAGAAGAACAAGCTACTGAATTAGTGGATCAAGGAATTGACACAGCAGTAGCAAGTCTTGAAGATTCTGTAGATAAACTTTCATCTGCTATGGAAGGAAGCGATGCAGTCGTCTTTGCGGCAGGATCCGGAGGAAGTACTGGTTCAGATAAAACACTTCTTGTTGATTTAGACGGTGCAGTTAAAACGATGGAAGCAGCAGAGAAACTTGGCATTAAACGCTATGTAATGGTTAGTGCACATCAAGCGCACAATCGCGACAACTGGAGCGAGGCTCTAATGCCTTATTATGCAGCGAAACATTACGCAGACAAAATGCTTGAACAGAGTGCTCTTGATTACACAATCGTTCGACCTGGTGGGTTACTGAATGAAGATGGAACTGGGCAAGTATCGATCGCAGAAAATCTTAAGCGTGGTTCAGTTTCCCGTGAAGATGTAGCCAAAGTAATTGTTGCTTTGCTAGCAAACGAAAACACAATTCGACGCTCATTTGATCTAATTTCAGGCGAAGATTCAATTGAAGATGCGATAGCATCTCTATAAATTTGACACCGATTTTCTTTTTGAAAGGCTCTTTTCTAAAAGATTGTTTATTTTTAAAGATTTTTCTATAGAGAACCTGACTTCATTGTTGATTGGAGCGGAATGTGCTCTACTCCTCCGGGACTAGCGGGACGGGTGAGACCCTACAGGAGCGTTAGCGACGAGGATGCTCACCGCCCGCTCCGCGGAAAGCGAGCATCCTGGAGCGGAAATCAACTACTCATCTTATAGCAACAAAGTTTACGAAAATAGCTTTTTGAAAAGAATTGGTTTCCTTACTTTTCTTGTTAAGAGTTTGACAATTGATGTTGAGTTTAACCCAAGACAACTTTACAATATGTAATGAGTACATAAAATTTTTGATATTAAAGGAGTCGACCAATGGAAAAAGTATTGATTTTTGGACATAAAAACCCCGACACAGATACGATCACTTCTGCTCTTGTGTATGCAGATCTAAAGAGAAAACTTGGCATGAACGTTGAACCAGTTCGTTTAGGCGCTGTAAATGGCGAAACACAATATGCTCTAGATCAATTTAATGTTGAAGCACCAAGAATGGTTAAAACAGTATCTAATGAAGCCAACAGCGTGATTTTAGTCGATCATAATGAACGTCAACAGAGTGCGGAGGATATCGAAAATGTTCGCATTCTTGAAGTTATTGACCACCATCGAATTGCGAACTTTGAAACAGCAGATCCAGTTTATTACCGAGCTGAGCCGGTTGGTTGTACAGCTACGATACTTAATAAGTTGTATAAAGAACAGAATATCCAAATTGACAAAAGCATTGCAGGACTAATGCTTTCTGCCATCATTTCAGATTCTCTTCTTTTCAAATCACCTACTTGCACAGAGGAAGATGTCGCTGCAGCGCGTGAACTCGCAGAAATCGCTGGAGTAGATGCGGAAACATACGGTCTTGAAATGCTAAAAGCTGGGGCAGATATGAGTAGTAAAACACCAGCCGAACTAATTTCGCTTGATGCGAAGGAGTTTGGCATGGGAGATGCTAAAGTAGAAGTTGCACAGGTTAATGTGGTTGATACACTTGACGTACTTGCACGCAAAGATGCGGTAGAAGAGGAAATGAGACAAGCAATTGAAGCAAAGAATCTTGACTTATTCTTGTTAGTCGTAACAGATATTCTGACTAATAATTCAACAGCTCTTGCACTTGGCAAACATGCAAGTCATGTAGAAAAAGCATTTAATGTTGAACTCGTCGAGAATCTTGCTGTCCTAGAAGGGGTAGTCTCTCGTAAGAAACAAATAGTACCTGTTTTAACTGAAACTTTCACATCTTAATATACCTTTAATGCCCTGAGAGGTTCTATAACAGAACCTCTCAGGGCATTTTATTAGATCTACATCAGGTTATATTTATTATTTAAGTATAAACAGTGAAATTGGTTCGCCAAATTTTAAAAAGACATTTTTTTAATAATTACTCACCAAGTAATGACAGTCCTCCATCAACAATGATCGTTTGTCCTCTAATCATACGAGCCGCAGGTGTTGTTAAGAAATAAGTTGTATCTGCCATGTCAGTTGGTTCGACAAGTCGACCTGCAGGGTTTCTCTTCTTGGCAGATTCGAGTAATTCTTCTCTGTTTGGGAAGTGTTTCAGAGCGTCAGTGTCTACTGCTCCACCTGATACAGCATTAACAACAATTCCTTTTGGAGAGAGCTCAACAGCTAGGTACCTTGTTATAGCTTCTACAGAAGCTTTTGAAACGCCTACAGCAACATAGTTAGGAAGAGCTCTTATCGAGCCTAGGCTGGATAGCGCAACAATGGACCCACCACCATTTTTCTCCATGATTCGAGCAGCTTCCTGAGCGGCAAATAAATAAGCTTTTGCATTGATGTTCTGAGTCCAATCCCAATGACTTTCCTCTATTTCCATTAATGGTCTTAAAACGCCTGAAGCTGCATTATTAATAAATACATCAAGTCTTCCAAACGTTTCTTCAGTTTCATGGAACAGGGATGTGATTTGCTTCACTTCACCTACGTTTGCTTTCACAATATGTACGGTAATTCCGAAAGCCTCTTCAAGTTCCTGTTTTGTTTGTTCTGCATCCTTCTTTTTTCTCATGAAATTCAATACAAGGTTATATCCTTCGGACGCAAATTTATGAGCAATTGCTTTACCGATCCCTCGAGTACCACCTGTTATTAAAGCTACTTTATTAGTCATAGTCAGCCACCTCTTCTAATTCTAATCATTCCTATCATACAGGAACGCAAGACTCATGAAAAGTTTGTCAGAGTAAACGATTTTAAACCAAAACGTATAAAGAATGTAAAAACAAGTGTCTGTTCATTATGAAATATGATATGTATGCTATACTATAGCTTATATATAGACCATAATATAGGCTTGTTTAAAGGAGCGTGAGTCCTTCCTATTGGAGGGGCTTTTTTCAAGCAGAAGAAACTATTTTACACCAAAACACATCCAAATCAGACTGTCTAACGTTAGCTATACATAAGCTTTCTGCCTCTTCAAGCTGGCGCCAGTTATGATGAAAAGGAGAATGGTATGAGAGAACGTAACGATGCCGACCTGTATTTAAAGGTCCAGGCAAAGGATAAAGAAGCTCTCTCCCTTCTTTACGATCGATATGAGAAGCTGTTATATTCCTTCTCGTATCGTATTGTGAAGGATGGGGGACTTGCAGAAGAAGTTATGCAAGAAGTGTTCATTAAGCTCTGGAAAGGAAAGTCTCAATATAGTGACGATAAAGGGAAGTTCTCTTCCTGGCTTCTAACAATGACGCGTCATACAGCAATTGATGTGCTAAGGAAGCAGTCAAAAGAGCCTGACTTTGAATTAGACGAACGAGATTCTCTTCACAGTGACGAAGATTCTGTAGAAGATCAGGTAGTGTGGAAAGAGAGAGGTCAGGTACTTCGTGAAGCTGTCTCCAAATTAAAAGATGAACAGCAAAAAATTATTGAAATGTTTTACTTTAAAGGGATGACACATAAAAAAATCTCTGAAGAGTTCGACCTCCCACTGGGGACTGTAAAAGGCCGAATTCGGCTTGCGTTAAAGCATTTAAAAACCAGTCTAGGTGAGAAAGGAGGGGTCTCAGATGAAAGCAAATTGTGAACAGCTACTTGACTATTTCAACGGAACTTTAACAGAAGATGATAAAGTGCAGTTCGAAGCTCACCTCGAATCATGCGAAGAGTGCAGAGAGGAGTTAAAGGAGCTGGAAGAATTGACAGGTGACCTTCCTTATCTTTCAATACCGGAAGAACCGCCTGCTGGGATGAAAGAACGTGTACTAGCAAGCGTGTTTGAAAATGATAGTGAAGAAACCAATTTGAATCTTACTGAAGAAAATGATTCCGCAAAACTTAATAAAACAACTGATTTTAAGTCTGAAAGAAAATCAAGACAGAGAAAATGGGTTGCACCAGCACTTGCAGCAGCACTATTTCTTTCCTTAGCAGGAAATGTATATAATTATATGAATGAAAGTAACCCGGGGCAGACTGAGGAAATTGCTTCACTAATAAAAGCAGTCCAGCTTCAGCCTTCTGAGGCAGAAAAATCTGGAGGTTCAGCAGCTCTGATGAATGAAAATGGACAAATGAATCTAGTTGTTCAGGTGAATGATGTTGCTGATGTGGAAGGAGATCAGGTTTATCAAGTTTGGTTGCTTGAGGGCGATACTCCTTATCGCGCTGGATCCTTTACACCAAATCAGCAAGGTAATGGCGAAGTAACCTATCAGGTTGAATATGACGGTGAGCATAAGTGGGATGCTGTTGCCATCACACTAGAGCCGGATAATACAAGTGAAACACCAAAAGGGAAAGTTGTCTTAAGTTCAGGTTTATAAAATATGTATGAATGAAGAAAAGCAGAAACCACTTCTGCTTTTCTTTTTTTAGGCTGTTTTCGTAAACATTGGTGCTATAAGAGTGAGAGGGATTTTCGCTCGAGGATGCTCGCTTTCCGCGGAGCGGGACGCTTGAGCCTCCTCGGCACACAAAAACATTGCGCCTGTGGGGTCTCACCTGTCCCGCTAGTCCCACAGGAGTCGAGCATCCTTCCAAACTTCTTTCAAAAGCAACAATCTTTTAGAAAAGAGCCTTTTTTATGAGTAATGGTAAGGTTTCTAACTAATAATAAAGGGGTATATCTTACTATATTCTTATAAAAGTTTGAAAAAGTAGTCCTCTTTGACTATTATTAATAACTATGTGGTTATTATTTCAAAATATTTTTGTGATCCACATAATAGAAATGGGAGTGAATAGAATGGGGAAAGTTACAAAAGTATATTGGATAGGCATCGCGATTGCGATTGTCTTCGTAGGTTGGGGAGTGATCATGCCTGGCAATCTCGACCAGGTTATGACAGTGTCTCAGAATTTCTTTCTAAATAAGTTTGGTTGGTTCTACCAACTAGCGGCAACGTTCTTTTTAGTCTTTGCTATCTATTTAATTTTCAGCAGATTTGGAAATATCAAACTCGGTAAAGATACCGATAAGCCTGAGTACAGCAGACTCACCTGGTTCGCAATGTTGTTTAGCGCCGGGATGGGAATAGGGCTATTGTTCTTTGGAGTATCAGAACCAATGTCCCACTTTTCTACCCCGCCTTATGGTGAAGCAGGTACTGTAGGTGCAGCTCACCTTGCCCTTCGTTATACATATTTACATTGGGGGTTCCATGCATGGGCTATATACGCAACAATTGCTTTAGCACTCGCCTATTATAAGTTTAGAAAAGGTGCGCCAGGCCTTATGAGTGCGACACTTTATCCATTATTAGGTGATCGTGTTAAAGGACCAATTGGGATTACTGTAGATGTTATTGCAGTATTTGCCACGATTTTTGGAGTGGCAGCTTCCCTAGGACTAGGAGCACAACAGATTAATGGTGGGTTAAGTTATTTAACGAACATCCCGAATAACTTTACTGTACAGTTGATTATTATTTCAATTATCACAGTTCTTTTTACAATCTCAGCTGGAACTGGGATCAAAAAAGGTATTAAATACTTAAGTAATACGAATATGGTACTTGCAGTTCTATTGCTAATTGTGTTCCTCATTGTCGGGCCAACTAAGTTTGTACTAGATTTATTTGTAACAACATTTGGTGAGTATGTTCAAAACATTTTCGCAATGGGTATGCGTCTTGCACCGATGAACGAGCAAAATGAATCATGGATACAAGGCTGGACAATCTTTTATTGGGCCTGGTGGATTGCATGGTCTCCATTTGTAGGTACCTTCATTGCTAGGGTATCAAAAGGCCGAACAGTTAGAGAATTCATGGTAGCTGTAACTGTTGTTCCTACCGTAGTTTGTGCATTCTGGTTTGGTGTTTTTGGCGGATCAGGGATCTTCTTCGACTTTACGCAAGGAACTGATATCGCTGGTCAAAGTCTTGAAGCAGGGTTGTTTTATCTCTATCAACAACTTCCGCTTGGCATTGTACTAACTGTTATTACCTTGTTGTTAATCGCTACATTTTTCATTACATCAGCTGACTCTGCAACATTTGTACTTGGAATGCAGACGACAAACGGTAGTTTGAATCCGCCTATGTTTGTTAAATTCAGCTGGGGCTTCATTCTTTCTGCTTCAGCGGTCGTTTTAATGATTACAGGTGGACTAGAAAGTATGCAGACAGCTATTATTGTTAGTGCATTTCCATTAACAATTATCCTCTTATTTACTTGTTGGGGATTGATTAAATCATTCAATGAAGAAGTACCAAGAAAGCAAAAAAGCACCGATAAGAAACCAAAAGCAAAGAAAGAAATAAAAACTGTCTAATTCATTAACCTTTGAAGTGTTCTCAACTTCAAAGGTTTCTTTATTTAAATATTTTGTTCATTACTGAACAAAAAGTGATGATTAATCGGTTGAATTCAAAATTAGAGAGCTAAGGTTGGCAGATTAGATGAAAATTGGCTATGATAAGAGTATGTGGACTAAAAAAGAGAATAGACTCATTCAAAGCTGGGTGGCTCGTTTAGCTGCTGCGGATCCCGGCAGGACTAGGTTACATCAAGCAGTTAGAATTACAGTTAGTGTACTATCTTCAGTGATGACAATGATTTGGTTAACATCCATGATGGGATTATCGTTTACACCGGCAATACTTGCGGGTGTAGTAAGTCTTTTATCACTCTTACTTGTAAATGACGACACAGAGAAAAAGAAAAAAATCACCTCTGGATTGTTGGTTATATCAAGCATTGTTGCTCTTTCGTTAAGCACATTGCTCGGTTCTATTTCCTACGTTGTGGATGGTTTGTTTTTATTAGTCATTTTCTGCGCTTATTATACTCAGCATTATGGTTTCCGTTATTTTGCAATTTTTATGGTCGCGTTCTTATCCATTTACTTTTCAACTTTATTAAAGCTCCAACCTTCAGATTTGCCCGGTTTTATAGTGGGGATTCTCGTTGGTGGAACATATTCTTATTTGTATCACTTTATCGTGCTCCGCAATCAACCTAATAAACAACTTCGTCATAGTATGCGTTCATTCCATATCCAAACTAATCTTACACTTGACCTTGTTCTTGACGTAATTGGAGATCCCATCCCTAATCGCTACAGGACACTTCTACTCAAAAGAGATGTAAAAAGGCTAAATGATTATGCACAGGTGATTTCAAGTCAGTTAACTACTACTAATCCTAGTAAGGTGTGGCAAGGTATTGATTCAGAGCAATTAAGGTTGTATGTTTTTGATGCAGAAATGTTGATTGAAACACTATATCCAGCAGTGATAAGGCTTAAAGAACTGCATGCTTTAGAACATAATGAAGTAAGGAAGTTATTATATAAAGTTGTTCAATCAATAAGAGATGCGGAAGTGCTAAGAAGCCATGATATTATTGGTAATTTAAAACAGACAGAAAAAGTAATTGATGAATTGAAGCTTCAGCTGATTCATCTTCGCATGGCGAATCATCAGAATAAAGACTGGCTCTGGCTAATAAGAAGAATTGAGTCAATTGCAAATCACCTTGTTGATAGTTCTAATGAGCTTAGTGCTAGACGAATGGCCAATATTAAAGAGGAAGAATGGTTAGAGGATGCAGATGAAATCAAAAAGGAGAATATCAAAGAAGAAGAAGAAAACAGTACATTTCCTAGACTTGCTACAAAAAAGGCTTTACAAGCTATAGCTGCTGGAGCAGTTGCGATAATGTTTGGTAATTTATTATCACCAACGCATCAATACTGGGTTCTTTTATCCGCTTTTGTTGTTTTACTTGGAACGGATACAGTTGGAATGACTCTCCAGAAAGCTTTTCAAAGGTCGCTAGGAACAATCTTTGGAGCAATTGCTGGCTTTGGTCTTGCTCAATTATTAGCAGGACAGGTTATTTTAGAGCTTATTGCACTGTTTTGCTGTATTTTCTTGGCATTCTACTTTTTATCCATTTCATATGCCATGATGATGTTTTGGATGACAATGTTGATTGCGATTATGTATGATTTCATTCTGGGTGGCATTACAGAGCAAATTATTCTAGCAAGGGTTTTTGATACGTTAGCGGGAGCGTTCATTGGTTTTCTTGCTGCAGCTTTAATCTATCCAAGAAAAACCCAAGAGAAGGTTTCTGATACAGCAGAAGATTTTCTAAATAAACTAAGTACGTATGTATCTGATTACCTTGAGTCGTTCGTATATCCTGAGAAAACAGCTGATTTTACTAATCAGGCTTTTGGAATTGACGAAGAAATGAGAAGAATTGAAGAAGATGCAAGACCATTAAGAAATAGACCTGCCATTCTGGCTAGATCTGGAATTGAACGCTGGTTAACTGTTCTGACTGCCATTAATTATTTCGCGAAACACTTGCTAGCTTCAACAAACAGAAATAATCACGTTCGTATCATTGCGGGTACAGAAGACACATTGCACCATATTAATAAAGTCATTAAACATAATATCGGAACGTTATTAAGGCTCCTAAAGGGTGAGCAGGGTCTTGTAATGTATCATCTAAATAAAGAACGTGAACAGATTGAAGGATTATCTGAGGATCTAACAGATGAAGATCTTGAAGTGAAGACATTTGTAAACGACCTATATTATGTGTGGCGTATTAATCAATCGCTACTCGTTCTAGGGAAAGAGCTTGGCTCTTTGAAGAACAGGGAAGCGTCTACAAGTGAATTGAATGAGTAGCAAAAACCGAAGCTCAACTAAAGCTTCGGTTTTTACTATAGTAAGATATAAAAAATATAGGGGAATTTTAGTTTACTTATTTGCAGAAAGGGAAACAAAACAGATAGCTAAATAAAAAGCATTATTTATAGGAGGATTTACAGATGGTTAACAACAAGACTGTATTTATTACAGGTGCAGCAAGAGGAATTGGATTTGAGATTGGAGAGACATTTGCTTCAAACGGAGCGAAAGTAGTATTGTCAGATATTAATGAAGAAGGTACTGAGGAAGCAGCAAGTAATCTTAGAGACAAAGGTTATGACGTTATTGGAATTAAGGCAGATGTAACGAATGAAGAAGAGATTAAGTCTGCCATTGATCGAACTGTAGAAGAATACGGACGTCTGGATGTATTGATTAATAACGCTGGTCTTCAACATGTATCAGCGATTGAGAATTTCCCTACCGAAAAGTTTCGTATGATGCAAGATATCATGCTTACGGCACCTTTCATTGCTACGAAACATGTATTTCCGATAATGAAGAAACAAGGATTTGGTAGAATTATAAATATGGCATCAATTAATGGTGTAATAGGCTTTGCTGGTAAAGCAGCATATAATAGTGCTAAACATGGTTTAATTGGATTAACTAAAGTGTCAGCACTAGAAGGTGCAGAGCACGGCATCACTGTTAACGCTATGGCACCTGGTTATGTAGATACGCCACTAGTTCGAGGACAGATGGAAGATCTAGCAAAAGAACGTGGAGTTGAATTAGAAAAGGTGCTGGAAGAAGTGATTTATCCATTGGTACCTCAAAAGCGACTTCTTGAAGTGAAGGAAATTGCTGATTATTCTATGTTTATTGCTAGTGATGCAGCTAAAAGTATTACTGGACAGGCACTTATTATTGATGGAGGCTATACTGCACAGTAGTAGAATATTCATAAATAAACAGCGCCCGCACTGTGTGCGGGCGCTGTTTTCATTTTTCACTAAAAGCAATTTGAATCCCAATGACTGCGAGAAGAGTTCCTTTTAGTAGATTAATTCTTCTTGACGCTTTTTCGTTTCGACTTACAAAAGTAGATAGTTTACCAGCAAATAGACTAATACCACTGAAAATCAACAAAGCTTGTAAAATGAAAATTCCTCCAAGCAAAACCATTTGAAGTGCAGGGTAGCTTGCATTCTGGTCAATGAACTGTGGAAGTAGTGCAAGAAAAAAGAGAGATACTTTAGGGTTTAGAATATTCATCACAATGCCTTTTCGGTAAAGGGACGAATATGAACGTGACTGCTGATTTTTGATTGTAGATGTAGACGCTCTTTCACGAAAAGCTTGATAAGCCATGTACAGTAAATAAGCGGCACCGAGATATTTTACAATCGAGAACGCGAGTGATGATTGATATAATATTGCTGATATTCCTACCGCAGCAGCAGTAATATGTACAAGGAGTCCTGAACATAAACCTAGTGACGTAGCAAGTCCAGCTTGTTTATTTTGAGAAATGCTTTGTGCAAGTACAAATAAGTTGTCTGGGCCAGGCATCAAGGTGAGAAGAACAGCTGCTCCAAGAAAAGATAATAGTAGTGACATTTCCATAATCCATTCCCCTTTCTCGTACTATATAGTATATATGAGGTGCATCCGTTCGAACAGGTTAAATTGACTGAAGTAGAGACACTTGACAGATATCGCATTAATGATATAATTCTGACATCTTTTGGAGTTGTTGGAGGAAATGTCATATGAAACCGATTCTTATTGATTTCCCTTGTGAATTTGAAACAGAACGCTTACATATTCGGTATCCAATGCCTGGTGATGGTAAGGCAGTTCACCAGTCTATTCAGGCTTCTATCGAAGATCTGAAAAACTGGATGCCATTTGCTCGTTCAGAGCAGACGCTAGACGACGTTGAAGCAAATATACGTGAATCGCACGTCGATTTTTTGAAAAGAACAGATTTAAGACTTCTACTTTTTCATAAAGCTTCTGGCGAATTTATCGGTTCTTCTGGGCTTCATCGTATTGATTGGAATGTTCGTAAATTTGAAATTGGTTACTGGATGGATTCAAGATATTCCGGTCACGGTTATATGTCAGAAGCAGTAAAAGGTATATTAGATTTTGCATTTGATCAACTTAAAGCAAAGAGGGTAGAAATACGTTGCAACACGAATAATCTCCGCAGTCGTAAAGTAGCAGAACGAGTAAATTTTGATCTTGAAGCTATCCTTCAAAACGATGGCATATCTATTGATGGAAAAGAATTAATTGATACGTGTGTATATGCCAAAATTAATAAATAATGTTTTGCTATAGGACTTAAAATTGGTGGGTTTATCCATTATTCATAATAAGAAGGAAAGACTATCAATCATCAAGAAGTAACGAGTAATGAAATATATATAGTTGATGGAGGGGACAATGCGTGATTGAGCGAGCAAATATAGAGGAAAGGGATTATATTCTATCCAATTCCATTCAGTCAGTTAATGAAGGAACAACGAATCCAGGCATTGTAAAGGAAGAGAAAGCACTTCAAATCGTCTCATCTATTCTTGATCGTGGTGGATATCATCTTATTTACCGAGACGGTGATGAAATTGCAGGGTGGGTGTTGTTAGGTGAAAACACTGATTATTTCACAGAGAATAAACATGGGTTTATTTATGATGTGTTTGTGTTTCCCAAGTTTAGAGGCAAAGGATTTTCAAAAAAACTTGTTGAGGCAAGCATAGCGAATTTCAAGGAACAAGGATATGATGAAATTCGATTAAATGTGTATTCATCAAATTTCGCCAAGTATATTTATAAGGACATAGGTTTCAAAGAACTACAAACAATAATGGTATATAAATAGTTGTTTGCTATTCATTTCATTTATTAAAACAATGTGAAAAACAACTCATAATTAGTCAAGATGAACATGGTTCTTGGTACACTGTTTTCACAGGAACTTCCCCGGTTCCTGTCCCCCTTAAAATATAAATATAGTGTGAGCCCCATGCATTTCCCGGCATGGGGCTTTTTTAGTTTATTAATAGGAAAGTGGGAGTATAATGAACTATCATTTCGAAATGATGAATAAAGAAGAAGTGGAGAAAGTGATATCATGGAAGTATGAAGGAATTTATGCTTTCTATGATATGGAAGCCGATATGGAAGATCTGAGAGAATTCCGTGACGATGCAGCGGAGAATGAGAATTATTGGAGCGTCTATCAAAAAGATTTATTCGTAGGCTTTTTTAATTTTAATGAACAGCAAATTGGTCAGGTTGAAATCGGTCTGGGTATGAATCCTAAATTGGTAGGACAAGGATATGGGTTGAATTTCTTGATGGCAGGCATACAAAAAGCAATTGCGTTGTATCAGCCTAGTTCGCTTACGATGGCTGTTGCTGAATTCAATAAGCGAGCAATTAAAGTTTATCAAAAAGCTGGGTTTATTCCTGTTAAAACATTTATTCAGCATACAAACGGTGGAACGTACCCCTTTATTAGCATGAAAAAAGAAGTGGATCTACATCATTCTATTTAACGTTCTTTTATCTTTATTTGTACTCGCCTTTTTATCTTATCTTTGTTATTAAAGAAAAGAAGTAAATATTGAGAAAATATATAACCTACAGAAACCCTTATAAATCAGGGTTTCTGTAGGTTTTTAGAATTATATCGAATAAAAAAGAAAAAGAAATGTAGAAAAGAATGATCCAAAATGATCTTCCTTTCGTTAGCTGTGTGTAAAACAAAACAAGGGGAGTGGATTTGGAAATGAGAACGGAAAAGAATATGAAGAAGAAAGTAATAGATTGGAAAAAAGGACTTCTAATAGTGCCAATTAGTTTTTCACTATTAATCCCAACATCAGGTGCATTTGCAGATGATCATGGTAATCACATGGACAAGCCAACAGTTGAAACGGCTGCTGCTGATCTTCGAGCAGATCTAGGACATTTACTTAGCGAACATGCTTATCTTGCAGTAGAAACAATGAGAAAAGGTGCTGATGGAGCTGCAGACTTCGAGGCTTCTGCTGGCGCACTAAATGAAAATACAGAAGATCTTTCTGCAGCTATTACTTCAGTTTACGGCGAAGAAGCAGGAGCTCAATTTAACGAAATTTGGAGCAACCATATCGGTTTCTTCGTAGACTATGTGAAAGCTACAGGGAACGATGATGAAGATGCAAAGCAAAAAGCGCTTGATAACTTAGAAGGATACAAAGAAGAATTTTCTAAATTCATTGAGAACGCAACTGGTGAGCGCCTTGAAGCAGAAACGCTAGCTAAAGGTTTACAAGCACATGTTAATCAATTAATCGGTTCTTTTGATAGCTATGTTGCAGGAGACTACGAAGCGGCATATGAAAAAGAACGCGAAGCTATTGGTCATATGCACATGGTAGCAAAAGGTTTCTCAACTGCTATTACGGACCAATTCCCAGATAAGTTCGATAACACGAAAGCGGTAACTCCAGCTTCTGACCTTCGTGCAGGGCTAGGACACCTTCTATCTGAACATGCTGGTCTTGCTATGATGACGATGCAAAACGGTATTGATGGATCTGAAGATTTTGATGCTTCTGCTGCTGCACTAAGCAAAAACACTGATGATCTAACAGCGGCAATTACTTCCGTATATGGTGAAGAAGCAGGAAATCAATTTAAAGAAATGTGGTCTGGTCACATCGGTAACTTCGTGGAATACGTTCAAGCTACAGGTGCTGAAGACGAAGCAGCTAAAGAAAAAGCGCTAGAAGCTCTTGAAGCCTACCGAGCTGATTTCTCAAGTTTCCTTGAAACAGCAACAGAGGAACGCTTAGAAGCAGGAGCATTATCTGAAGGATTACAAATGCACGTAAATCAATTGATTACAGCATTTGATAGCTATACGACAGAAGATTATGATGCTGCTTATGATTCCGTACGTGAAGCATATGCTCATATGTATAAGCCTGCACAAGGACTATCAGGAGCGTTTGTAAATCAATTCCCAGATAAATTTGCAATGGAAGCAATGCCAACTGACATGCCAAAAACAGGAATGGGTGGTACAGCGGACCAGCAGTTACCTATTGAGTGGATCCTTGCAGCTGTCCTTGCAACGATGGCAGCTACTGGCGTGGTTGTTCGTAGAAAAATGCAAAAAAACTAAGCCATAAAAAGCTAAAGATAGAATAAAATATCCTATAATGAAAAAGCAATAGTCCTTAGGGCTATTGCTTTTTCTATACAAGAAAAGTTCCTTGTAAGTTGCATTACAGCATAGTCATAGTAATAAAGGTATAATTACATTAGGATAAGAGTACATAAGTGAATGATAAAACACAATCAGGTTCGTCAAAATAGACGCATGATTGCTACGATATAGAAGAGATAGGGGGATATGAAATGAAGTTGAAATCATTGCTACTAATAGGGATACTTTTTTTTATTGTTGGTTGTGAAAATGATAACGTAAACAAGGTAGAGAATGAAGATGTACTTTCAAAAAAATGGGGTGAAATTGAATCATCCTCTGAAGGTACAGAAGTGAACCTCTTTATGTGGGGAGGCGACGAAGGAATTAACCAATATATCGATGAGTGGGCTGCACCCAGATTAAAAGAAGAATATAATATTACGTTAAATCGCCAACCCATGAATACTGAAGAATTTATGCAGAAGTTATTAACAGAGAAAAAAGCTGGTAAGAATAAAGGAACAATTGATGTTATTTGGATTAATGGAGCAAATTTCAAAAATGCAAAGAATGGTGATTTGTTATTCGGTTCATTTACGAACAAACTTCCTAATTTCAATGAGTACATTGGATCAAGTGATCAAAATGCAAAATTTGACCAAGGGACGAAAATTGATGGGTTAGAAGCACCATGGGGAAATGTTCAATTTGTTTTCAATTACGATTCAAGCAAAATTGACTCACCTCCAAAAAACCTTGATGAATTAAAGCAATGGATTAAAGATCATCCAGGCAAATTTACTTACCCAAACGTTTCGGATTTCACAGGTAATACTTTCGTTAAGCATCTACTAGTACAAGGAGCGGGCGAAAATACTGATATCCTTGCAAAAGAGGTAAACGAAGACGTTCTCACAAAATCTGAAGACTACATTTGGGGTTATTTATCAGATATTAAACCTTCATTATGGAGGAGCGGCGAAACATATCCCGAGTCATTGACAAAACTCGATACTTTATACAGCCAGGGTGAAGTTTGGATGACCATGGGATTTAATAGTGCAAGAGCGGAAAGTCTAATCGCTAACGGAACATTCCCTGATAGCACAAAATCTTTTATTCTTGAACAACCAGGTTCAATCTCAAATACGCACTATCTTAGTATTCCATTTAACAGTCCAAATCCAGAAGGTGCGATGACTGTTATCAATTTTCTTGAATCGCCTGAAGCGCAAATTGCGAAAATGGATCCGGAAATGTGGGGAGAAGGAACGGTGTTGAATTATGATAAATTAAGTGAAGAAAACCAAAACAAGATAGAAAGTCTTGATAGAGGCGACAGTGTGCTTTCAACAGAAATCTTAAATCAGTACAAGCTTCCAGATTTAGATACAGGATATACGGAGTGGATAAACAATGAATGGGCAAATCGGGTTATTGAAAAATAAATGGAAAGCAGGGCTTTATCTGCTGCCTGCAGTGATGGCCATTCTCTTACTTGTAGGATATGGCATGTGGTCTGCTGTTGCCCAGAGTTTCCAAGCAATTGATGGCAGATGGACAGCTGATTCATACGTAAACTTGTTTCATAATCAGCTTTTCTTCGACTCTATCTTGCTAACAATACGTGTTACAACGATCGCTACGGTTCTTGCGTTAGCTATTGGCTTAGTTCTGACGAGACTGCTGTATCAATTTTTTAAGGACTCATCTGCAAAGATACTAGTCTGGATTCCAATTCTAATTCCCCATTTTGTAGCAGGCTATCTAGTTTTTTTGTTTTTCTCACAAAGTGGATTACTTTCTTCACTACTTTTTCAACTTGGTATCATAGATGATCGAGTCGGATTTCCGGTAATTGTTCAAGAACAATTTGGAATAGGAATCATTCTAACTTATGTGTGGAAAGAAGTTCCTTTCGTTATCTTAATGCTCTTGCCAGTTTATTACGAAATGGATCATCGTTATTCTGAAGTAGTCAGAACGCTAGGTGGTACTAAATGGGATTCGTTTAAAACAGTTGAATGGCCCTGGCTATTACCGATTCTTATTGAAACAGGCGTTATCTTATTTGCGTTTATTGCTTCAGCTTTTGAAGTTCCTTACCTGCTAGGTGTTACAAGACCAGAAATGCTCCCAGTTCGGGCATATGAATGGTTTTACGATGGAGATTGGAGTAATAGGCCTCTGGCATTTTCTTCGATGATTGTTCCTGGTTTAGTGGCTCTTCTTTTAGCGATTTCTTCGATCGGAGCTATACAGAAACACCGATTGCGATTGGTAAAGGGGAGAGTGCGGTAATGTTTCACTCGTTAAATATAGGGAAGAAAAAGATGACGAACATTTTGATAGTATTATTATTTATTCTATTATTTATTTTGCCATTCCTAACGATCATAATGAAAAGCTTCTCAGTTGGCTGGCGTTGGCCTGATTTACTACCCAATGGTTTTGGTATAGAGGGTTGGAAGATTATTTTTCGCGATCCCTCATTAATTGAAGCCATTTTCACGACAATAAAATTAGCGCTGATGGTAGTGGGATTGAATTTACTATTAGCCATTCCTGCTGCTAGAGCATTATCCACTTACACGTTTCACGGTAAGTCAATAATTGAAGCCTTTTTGCTATCTCCTATCTTAATACCCGGCATTCTAATTGCGATGGGACTGCAATTTACTTTAATTCAATATGGATTGGCTGATCGGATGGCAGGTGTTGTATTAGTGCACTTAATTCCAACATTACCATATGCTATTCGAATAATGAGAGCAGGCTATGAACGAATGGGAAATGGTCTCCATGAACAAGCCATTGTCCTTGGTGCAGGTCCTCTGATACGTTTTCTAACTGTATCACTGCCTCTTCTTTTGCCAAGCATAAGAAGTTTAATGCTTCTTACCTTTGTGATTTCGCTTGGGCAGTATGCACTTACAGCTATTATAGGCGGTGGTACGGTTGTAACCTTACCATTATTATATTACCCTTATTTTTCAGGCTCGAATGAAGCGGTAATTGCTGGTTTTTCAATTATTTTTGCTTTATTGCCACTTTTATTTATAGGAACAGCAGAAATTTTATTAAGGCTGGTAATTCGAGCAGTTAATCGCGTTTGAAAGGAAGATGGTCTTGAACCAGCTATTGCAATGTAACACACTCAAGAAAAATTATTCGCAAACTACTATCCTTAACGATGTCACATTTTCTTTGGAAAAAGGGGAGCATTTTACTGTTGTTGGACCATCGGGTTGCGGCAAAACTACCCTTCTTAGATGTCTGGCTGGTTTAGAGGTAATCGATGGTGGCGATATCATACTGAATGGAAAATCACTTGTTACAGCAAAACCAGAAGACCGTTCAGTTGTTCTCATGTTTCAGGATGCGTTGCTATTTCCACATCTTACGGTAATTGAGAATGTGACATATGGCTTAAAAAGAAGAAAAACATCAAAAAAAGATCGTATAAGACAGGCTGAAGAAATGCTCGAAAAAGTTAAGTTAACTAGGTGGAACAATGCTTATCCACATGAACTTTCTGGAGGTCAAAAACAACGGGTATCCTTAGCCAGAGCACTGGTACTTAAACCTGATCTACTTCTTCTTGATGAACCATTTAGTTCCCTGGACGCAACTTTGCGTGAATCCCTTAGAGGAGAAGTGAGGGAGTTGTTAAGACAGGAAAATATTTCTTCGTTATTTATCACACATGATCGTGATGAAGCGATTGAGATGGCTGATCGACTTGCTGTGATGGATAATGGTGAATTTATCCAAATTGGTCTTCCTTATGAAGTCGTTACTAACCCTTCAAGCATCGAAAGTGCAATGATTATAGGGGAAGGAATGGCATTAGAGGAAGGATTTATACCTCTTAACAAAGTGAGTGCGGTCAATGAGAATGAAATGATAGAACCTAACTTTATATCGATTCCTGGTAAAGTAACTGCTATTACCGTGAAAAACAATCAACCATGCTATCGAGTTTCCTGGGAAAAGGGTACGGTTCTTGTGACTTCTAGAACACAACTCCATCAAGGAGAAAGCGTCTATTTAAAAGCCGGTAGAGGGACTATAAAAAATTATATCAATCAGGAAAAGCATCGGAGACAAATTCAATGACAATGAGAACTTTATTAAAGGGATTATCCTTAACTGTCGTTCTTTTTATTATTTATTTCTTAAATCAGTATGTTTTTGACTTTCGTCCTTCCACAATTCGAGAATGGATTTCATCGTTTGGCTTCTATGCTCCTCTTGTTTTCCTTCTGATCTGCATAGTTAGACCCTTCGTACTTTTTCCTACTTCAATTCTTTCTATTGCAGGTGGATTGGTTTTTGGTCCTTATCTAGGTACGTTACTGGTCGTAATTGGAGGATCAACGGGTGCCTTTCTATTTTTTGCATTGGCAAGAAGATTAGGATTACAAATTCTTCCGAAATCTTGGCGCAGGCGCGGTGAATCACTTGAAAAACGACTTTCAGAGAATGGGTTTGTTTATGTACTTCTTTTAAGATTAGTACCCTTTCTCCACTTTGATCTTGTGAGCTACGTTTGTGGGGTTTCATCCGTAAATCGTCGGAAGTACTATATGGCAACGTTACTTGGCATGCTACCAGGAGCTCTCGCCTTAAATTTCTTAGGCGCTAGTTTTCTATCGAATAATTTAGAAACCATTATGATCGCAGCAGCTGTCTTATTGTTGTTATTGCTAGTTAGCTTATATATCCGTAAGAAAGTTTTTGGATCTGTAATGGAAGAGGAACTTAAATAGGAAAGGATGGTGCTGTCTTGCTAGATACACATGCTAGAAAATATGTTCAGCCCATCATGGATCGAACAGCGAACTTGTTGTTACGGGTTGGGCTTAGTGCAAACCAGGTGACAATTCTTTCATTTATAATTGGCGTTTCATCTGGTTTGTTCATTTATATCGATCAGTTTGCCTTGGCGATTGTAGTTCTATGGCTTTCAGGTTTTCTTGATGCTGTGGATGGGACAATGGCCAGAAAGACGAAGCCTTCTTCCTTTGGGACTATATTAGATGTCAGCTTTGACCGAGTAGTTGAAATTAGCGTTATCCTGGGTCTAGCTTTTCGTTTTCCAAGCTCGATGTGGGCACTACTGTTATTAAGTACATCCATCATTTTTGCAATGACCATTTTTTTGACTGTTGGAGCTGTGTCTGACAAGAGAGGAGTTAAATCCTTCTATTACCAAGCAGGAGTGGCGGAACGTACAGAAGGATTTATATTGTTTACGGCAATGATTATCTTTCATGATGCTTTAACAATACTAACGCTAGTTTTTTTAGCAATTGAACTTTTTACAGCTTTCCAGAGGCTGGCGGAAGCAAAGCGAATATTAGACTAGAGGAGATGATGAAGTATGCAGGAATATGACTTAATCGTTATTGGTGGAGGTTCGGGTGGATTAACTGCAGCATCGGGTGCAGCAAGTATGGGTGCAAAGGTCGCATTAATTGATGACCAGCCTGGACTTGGAGGAGATTGCTTGCATTTCGGATGTGTGCCTTCAAAGGCTTTTATTACTGCTGCTAAGGAAGTACATGCAGTCTACAAAGGCGCCGCTGAGTTCGGCCTAACTGTTAGTGGAGATGTTCTGTTTGAACGGGCGATCGAGCGTGTAAAAGAAGCTATTGATGAAATTCAGGAAATTGATAGTGATGAACGATTTGGAAAACTCGGAGTCGATATTTATAGGGGGAAAGGCGCATTCAAAGACGAACACACGGTTACGATTAATGATGAAAATCCTATTAAAGGGAAGCGCATCGTGATATCAACTGGCTCTAGCCCTAATGTTCCTCCAATAGATGGAGTAGAAAATGTATCCTTTATTACGAATGAAACGATTTTCAATCTCGATCATCTTCCAAAAAGTGTTGTTTTCATTGGAGGAGGACCTGTTGGTCTTGAACTTGCTCAATCACTATCAAGGTTTGGGTCAAGTGTCACAATACTAGAAACCTCTGAATCGATATTCAAAAAAGAAGATCATGAGGTCATTCCAATTGTAACAAAAGCACTTGAAAAAGAGCTTTCCTTCGTTTTCGAAGCAGATGTAACAGGCATCTCTGAACAAAATGGCCACAAAGTAGTGACCTATAAAGTGAACGGTGAAGAAAATACAATTGTATCAGAAGCTATTATGATGTCGACAGGGAGAAAACCAAATACAGCTAAGCTTAATCTTGAAGCAGCAGGAGTAGATGAAAGCAAAGGATATATTACTGTGAATGAATCTCTTCAAACAAGTAAATCTCATATCTATGCAATTGGAGACGTAAACGGTGCTTTCCCATTCACTCATGGGGCTGGTATGGAAGGAAAATTAATTGTACAAAATGCAGTCTTTGGTTTGAAGAGAAAAGTGAATTATGATAATGTTCCTTGGGTTACATATACGGAACCTGAAGTTTTTCATCTCGGTTTAACAGAACAAGAAGCTAAGGAAAAGCATGGAGAAGATATTCGCGTATTTAAGGTTGGAACGGATGACGTAGATCGCTTCATTGCTGAGCGAAAAAAAGATGGTCTTGTTAAAGTCATTACAGACAAGAAAGGTCATATTCTCGGTGCGCATGCTGTTGGGGAAGACTCTGGTAGCTGGATGCAAGAAATTGTATTTGCCAAAGAACACGGTCATAAGATTGGTGATATATCGACAGTCATTCATCCCTATCCAACCAAAGGTGCCATTCTAAATCAAGCAGCAGATATGTATTGGAGAGAAAAGCTATTTGATGGGTGGTTACCTAAGGTATCCGAGAAGTACATCAAATGGGTTAGGTAATTGAAAAGAGGAATTTGAATGAAGAAGCTATTGTTAATTGGAGCAGGACATGCCCATCTCCATATTATGAAGAAATTCCAGGAAGAACAACTTGATATTGAAGTAACGATTCTTTCTCCTTCAGACTATCAATATTATTCCGGGATGTTCTCAGGTTATATGGAAGGTGTTTACAGTGAAAAAGACATGCGTGTGCATCTTCCTTCACTCGCCGATCTCGCAGGAATAACCTTTATAAAAGGTGCTGCGTTATCAATTGATGCGAAAGGTAAGGTAGTATTAACTGAAAAAGGTGATGTCCTTTCTTATGATCTTCTTTCTATGGATATAGGATCATATACAGCAGGGATTGATGTCCCAGGCGCTAGAAGTCATGCGCTACGTATTAAACCAAATTATCGTATTGAAGAAGTGGCTGAAAAGATGTGGGGAGCTGAATACCCTGTTGTTGTAGGAGGGGGAGCAGCAGGTATTGAAATTGCTCTTTCTCTAACTGCTAGGAGGAAAAAGGAAGGTAAGAAAGCTGTTACCTTAATTTCACACTCTACTCTACTACAGTCATCTTCTTTAAAAGCTCAATCGAAAATAGAACAAATTGCAAGAAGCAAGAAGATGAATTTAATTTTGAAAGAAAAAGTAGCGAATGTAACTACAACTAGTGTCATAACTTCTGGTGGCAAAGAAATACCTTATGATCAACTACTATGGTTAACTGGACCAAAAGCACCTGAAATGTTCAGAGCTTCTAAATTGCCAATAGATGAAGCTGGTTACTTACTTGTTGAAGATACATTACAGGTGAAAGAGTATCCAGCAATCTTTGCAGCGGGAGATTGTGCAACACTACGTGATTATCCTGACCTGCCAAAAGCAGGTGTTGTGGCAGTTAGGCAATCAGAAGTGCTCTGGGAGAACATTAAAGCTTTCTTACAAGAAAAAGATGGTGTTCGGTTTCAACCTAAGAAAGCTTATTTATCCATACTTTCAACGGGTGAAAAAGAAGGTTTACTTCTATATGGGAAAATCACACTCCATCATAACCTGTCATGGAAATTGAAGAATAAAATTGATAGGCGTTTTATGGAGAAGTATAAAACAACTAACTTGTAATTTAATAAGGTCGAGAAAAGAAAGGAGCGATTCCCCAAATGGATAGGGGAATCGCTCCTTTTGGAGTTTTATGAACCTTTTTGTTCTTTTCTAGCTGTTTTAAAGAAGAACAATTCATAGATAACCGGTACGATAATTAATGTAAGCAATGTGGATGTGATTAATCCACCAATGACGACAATCGCTAGCCCTTTCGAAATTAATGTGCCTGATGATGTTGTAAGTGCAAGCGGGATTAGCGCTGCAATTGTAGCAAATGCTGTCATCAAGATAGGACGTAGACGTGTTTTTCCGGCTTCTACGAGTGCGTCACGAATGCTCATCTCTTTTTCATCTCGATTTTGACCAATACGGTCAACTAAAACGATAGCGTTGGTTGTTACAATCCCAATTAACATAAGCATACCTATCATTGCACTTACAGAGAGGGGCTCATTAATTGCAAACAAACCAATTAATGCACCGAAAGGTACAAAGATAAGTGATGAAAGAATGATAAATGGAATCCTTGCTTTCCCAAATGTAATTAACATGGTTAGGTATACGAGACCAATGGCAACGACCATCGCAAGGCCAAGTTGTTGGAAGGTTTGGATCGTATCATCACTACCACCACCTCCAACGACTTCAACAGATGAAGGAAGCTCTAGGTCATTGTTAACGCCATTGATTACTTCTGTTGATACCGTGCGTATATCATCACTTTCGATTTGACCGGATACACGTGCAAAAACTTTTCCATCGAGTTTTTGTATGGAAGTGACATTATCTACTTCCTTAACATCAGTGACCTCGGATAAATTAATCTGTCCCTGAGAGGTGAAGATCTGGGTTTGTTTCAGTTCGTCGATCGATTGAAGTTTCTCATCATAAGTTAATTCAATCGAACGTTCTTCTTGATCAAGATTTAGTTTTCCTACGGAAACTGGTTTTGTTTGGTCAGATACTGCCCCAAGAATTTGATAACCTGATACACCGTATTCTGCTGCTTTCTTAGGATCAATGTCAACAATCCATTGTGTTTGCTTTTCTGATAAGTTGTTCGATACATATTTAATGTCATCCTGATTGTTCAGGAAATCTTCTACAGTATTAGAAGCTTCCTGAAGCTCATTTAAGTTGCTAGAGTATAGGTCAATATTAACGTTGTTGTTCGAAGGTGGCCCTCCTGTTTGTTGTTCCTGTATTCCTAGTGTGGCTTCAGGTGCAAGCTCTTTAGAAATGTCTTCCATTTCTTTTTGAAGGTCACTAATCACAGCTGAGACGTTAGCATCATCTTGTAAATTAATAAAGTAGCTTGCTTGATTCTCTCGTTTAAGACCTGTTGTAAAGTCACGACTTCCAACGCCAGCAGTCACTTCTTTAATATCATCTTTATCACTGAACATCTTTTCAAGTTCTAGTGATACTTCATTTGTTTTTTCTAGTGTTGTGGAAGAAGGCAATTCAATGCTTGCAACGAGCGTTTTCTGTTCTTCGTTTGGTAGAAATGTAAAGCCTAGCTGAGGAACAATGGCAAACGATCCTCCAAGTAGAAGGAACGAAAGGACGATTACAACGGCTTTGTGATTCAATGATTTATGGATCAGTGATGCATACCACCTTTGAAGAGCACCTTCTTTAGCTTCATTAGGCACTTTTCTAAATGAATACTTTGCTAATATTGGTACAATCGTAATTGCTACAATAAGCGATGCTAATAACGCAAAAATAATCGTTAAGGCAAAAGGTAAAAAGAATTCCCCTGTAATTCCACCAACAAATCCAAGTGGGAGAAACACTACTACAGTCGTAATAGTAGAAGAGGTAATGGCTTTAAGTATTTCTTTTGTTGAGTCCAGAATAATTTCGTCGCTCATGCCTTCAGAAGATTTTCGTACTCTTCTAAATATGTTTTCAATCACCACGATACTATCATCTACCACACGACCTACTGCTACGGCCATGCCTCCTAGTGTCATGATATTTAGTGTGATACCGAGTTGATTCATAAAGATTACAGACACAAGTAGTGATAATGGAATAGAAATAATAGCAATGAATGTTGCACGGAGATTGCGCAGGAAAAGTAGTACCGCAATCGATGCAAAAAGAGCTCCAAGGAGTCCTTCTTTTACAAGTGTTTCAACAGATTTCTCTATCCCTGCTGCAGAATCAAAGCCAATTGCATAATCAACTTGATCACTATAAGTTTCAAGAACTTTTATGGTTTGATCAGCTACTTCAACCGTGTTGGCATCCTGTTTCTTTGTTACAGCCATAGAAAGAGAATCTTTAAGGTTATATCTTGTTATTTCTGGACGATCAGTAATTGCATTAATTTCAGCAATTTCTTTCAAAGTAATCTGAGGACTTTGTTTATTTGAAGCTCCTTCTGGAGCCGAGGAAGGTGCACTATCACCTTGTTGAGCTGAGTTGCTGAAACTTTGTCCTTTAATCGGAAGATTTTTAAGTGAGTCTAGGGATTCAAGGTCTTCTTCAACTCTCACAGGGATTTGAACACTATCATCGGTAATGTTTCCTGCTGGGAAAGATAAGAACTTGTCATTGATTTGTTGTTTAATTGATTCAAGGGTTAATCCATTCGCGAGTGCCTTCTCTCGGTCAATTGTGATTTCAACAACTTCTTCTTGCAAACCGCCAACAGATACGCTGTTAATACCTTGAATCTTATTCAGTTCGGGCATAATGTCTTCTTCAACTAGATTTTGAATATCTTCTCCTTTCTCCTTAGGGAAAAGAGAAATGTTATAGATTGGAAAAGAACCGAAAGAGAAACGATTAACCTCTGGTGTTACGTTCTCAGGAAGATCAGTTTCCTTAATGAATGAATTGACCTGTTGTTCAACGTCATCCATATTAGTGTCAAAAGGAAACTCCATATTGATAATTGAAATACTTTCGTAAGAAGTACTTTGAACTTTCTTGACGCCTTCAACAGCGCTAAATTTGTCTTCTAATTTAGCTGTTACTTGCTCATTCACATCTTGAGGAGAAGCTCCTGGGTAGACCACTTCAACCGAAAGTTGAGGGAATTCAATGTTAGGGAGCAGTTCTACTTTCAAATTTGTAAAAGAATACACACCTCCCAAAATGAGTAGAAAGGATAGAATAAAAACGGAAACAGGGTTCTTTAAACTAAACCGTGTCAAAAAATTCATTGAACATTTCCTCCTTGCTTGATATGTGCTTATTCACATATCAAGCTTACTCATAGAAAAGTAGTATTGCAACTCCAAATGTGCAAAGATCTTGTAAAGACGTTTATAATAGAGATGAAGCAAATTGCTGAAAAGGAAATGATGATATGGCTTTACGATATGCTCTTCTTGGATTACTTACTAAAAAACCATCAACTGGATATGAGTTAACTCAACAGTTTAAAGAAACAATGATCCATTTCTGGTCAGCGCACCATACTCAAATTTATCGAGAGCTAGGTAAAATGGAAAAAGAACAATTGGTAAGCTTTAAAATTGTTCCACAGGAGGATTTACCAGATAAGAAGATTTATTCGATTGAAGAGCGAGGTTATAATCAACTCATCGAATGGTTAGCACACCACACCGTTGATCCACCCAAAATGAAAAATGAACAATTGATGCGCGTCTCATTATTTCACTTAATACCAAAAGATGAAGCGATTCAATTTCTCGAAAAAAGTAAAGAGCACCACCAAATGGTACTCCAACATATGGATAGGTGGAAGGAAGAGCATGGTGTTGATAAACATATCCAAAAAGATCGATTGGGTGAATATTTAACACTTGAATACGGTAGAAGACAAATGAGAACATGGATTGAGTGGTGTGACTGGGCTATTGAGTTTATAGACGTTATTATAGAAGAGCAAGGAGAGGATAATTGATATGAAAGTAACATTTACAGATAAAGCGATTGAGAAATTGGAACATGAGCCAGAAGGTTTTTTGAAATTACATTATGACATTGAAGATTGCGGATGTGTCGTAAATGGCGTAACGCAGTTAATTCGTGAAGATGAACAGGGTAATTTCAACATGGAACTGGAATCGAATTTCAGACCAGTGCGAATTCAAGAACAGTATGCTGTCTTTTTTGATGAAGAATTGAAAATTGACTATCTTCCTAAACATCAGTGCTTTATGCTTAAAAGTGATAATGAAATTCTAAATCCAAGAATGAGATATATTAGTAAAGGATAAATATAGGAGGACAATGATACGTGACGTTTGCAATGTATTTTCTAATATTCTTCGTTGTTTTTATGGTAGTCAAAGGTATTCTGAATTTATTTAAAGGTCAAAAGATGGACCGTATTACATTAGTTGGTGGTTTGGTTCTAGCACTTATTTACAGTACGATTTTAACAATCGTAAAGGGATGAAAAAAGCACACAACATTGTGTGCTTTTTTTATTGAGTTTACCATAATATTATTACGGTTAATTAGATGGGACTTCTTTCTCTTTCAAATAGAGCGATCGGAATGGAGTTGTAATGCCTCTTGAAAGATAAGGTTCTATAAGATCAACTGCTTTCATGACTTCATCAAGGTTAATTCCAGTTGAAATGCCCATACGATCTAGCATATAGACAACACTTTCAGTAGCAACGTTACCAGTAGCACCTTTCGCAAAAGGGCATCCACCTAATCCACCAGCTGATGTATCAAATCGAGAAATACCTGCTTGAAGGCAAGCATAAATGTTAGCAAGTGCCATGCCTCGAGTATCATGAAAATGAGCAGTTAACAAAGTAGATTTAAACTCCTTTGTTAGACGACTAAAGAGGGCGCTCGCTTCTTCTGGAGTTGCCATGCCAATTGTATCTGCAACGCTAAGTTCATCTACTCCTGCTTCTACAAATTTCTTGCATACCAGAATCGTATCTTCTAAATCCATTTTCCCTTCATATGGACAGTAGAAGGCTGTTGAGATACAAGCTCTAATGAAATAACCTTCGCTTTTTAATTCTTTGACAAGCGGGAGAAGTTCATTAAGAAGTTCGTCTGTTTTTTTGTTGCTATTTTTTTGATTAAATGAGTTACTGACACCAGCAAAAACAGCAATAGCAGACACATCTGTTGATCGTACTCTCTCAATCCCCTTACGATTCGGTGCAAGAACGAAATTTCTAGTCTCATCAAGGCATGAGTCTGTTATTTCCGACGCATCCTTCATCTGGGGTACCCATTTAGGTGAAACGAAAGAAGTGAGCTCCATTTCATTAAAGCCAGCACTCTTTAATAATTGAATGAAATTTATTTTAGCTTCAGTTGGTATTAGATTAGCCTCATTTTGGAGACCGTCCCTTGGACCAACTTCAATAATCGTTACGTGTTCAGGAAGCAAGACTATCATCACCTTTCTTTTGTAAGCGCTATCTTATTAATTAAAACAAACCATTAATGAGGTTGCAAGTTAATCGTTTGAATAATGGAAATTCTTATTATTTGAAGGATTTTTCTGAATTAAGTAAGAATATTGTAGAAGAGAGTCATAGTTACATAAGGAGGAAATCGAAATGAGTCGAGAAGTCGCTATTGTAAGCGCTGTCAGGACAGCGGTAGGTTCTTTTAATGGTTCACTTAAATCAATATCTGCACCCGAGCTTGGAGCTATGGTTATTAAGGAAGCTGTAAATAGGGCTGGGCTAACGATAGATCAGGTAGAGGAAGTGATTATGGGGAATGTGCTTCAGGCAGGACTCGGACAGAATCCAGCTCGTCAAGCAGCCATAAAAGCTGGAGTACCAGTTTCAACACCTGCGATGACAATTAATAAAGTATGTGGCTCAGGTCTTAAAACCGTTCATTTGGCCGCACAATCGATAATGCTAGGTGATCAAGATGTTGTTGTAGCTGGTGGTATGGAGAATATGAGTCAGGCACCATATCTTCTGCAAGGAGCTCGAGATGGACTTCGCATGGGTGACCAGAAGATGATTGATAGTATGGTACATGATGGATTGTGGTGTGCATTTAATGATTATCATATGGGAGTAACCGCGGAAAACCTGTGTGACCATTATAACCTATCACGAGAAGAGATGGATGAGTTTGCAGCTTGGAGTCAGCAAAAAGCACAGACAGCTATTGATGAAGGCCGTTTTAAAGATGAGATCATGCCTGTTTCCATCCCTCAAAGAAAAGGGGATCCAATCACCTTTGATACAGACGAATATGTTAAACCCGGTACGACAGCAGAGAAACTAGCGAAATTGCGCCCAGCTTTTAAGAAAGATGGCGGTGTGACCGCAGGAAATGCTTCAGGAATTAATGATGGAGCTGCAGCGGTGGTTCTCATGAGTCTTGAAAAAGCAGATGAATTAGGAATAGAACCACTTGCCATTATTCGAGCAAATGCTAGTGCGGGTGTAGATCCAAGCGTGATGGGACTTGGTCCGGTACCAGCAACTAAGAAAGCACTTGAGCGTGCTGGCCTTTCGATGACTGATATGAACCTTGTTGAAGCAAATGAAGCATTTGCTGCACAGTCACTTGCTGTAGGCAGAGACCTTGATGTAAACAAAGACATTCTTAATGTAAGTGGCGGTGCAATCGCTTTAGGTCACCCAATTGGAGCAAGTGGTACTCGGATTCTAGTTACATTATTGCATGAGATGAAACGACGAAATAACCGATATGGCCTTGCCACACTATGTATTGGTGGCGGTCAGGGAGTAGCAACAATCGTTGAAAGACCATAAATGATTTAAGAGGAGGCTATTAATAATGAAACCAATACTGAATTCATTTGATGAAGCAGTTCAAGATATTCAGGATGGAGCAACGATTTTGGTAGGTGGATTTGGACTTGTTGGCATACCTGAGAATCTAATTATCGCGATTAGAGACAAAGGAGTTAAGAATTTAACGGTTATTTCAAACAACTGTGGAGTAGATGAATGGGGACTTGGCTTGCTTTTGAAAAACAAGCAAATTAAGAAGATGGTCGGGTCATATGTCGGAGAAAACAAAGAGTTTGAACGTCAGGTTCTTTCTGGCGAACTTGAGGTAGAGTTAATTCCACAGGGAACTTTGGCAGAACGTATTCGAGCAGGTGGCGCAGGTATTCCTGCATTCTACACTCCTGCTGGTGTTGGAACACCTATTGCAGAAGGCAAAGAAGTGAGAAGCTTCGATGGTAAAGACTATTTATTAGAACCTGCGATCAAGGCAGACTTCTCTCTAGTACGTGCGCTAAAAGGTGATGTGATGGGGAATCTGGTTTATAACAAGACGGCAAGAAATTTCAATCCTATGATTGCAGCTGCAGGTACCGTTACGATTGCTGAAGTAGAGGAGCTCGTAGAGGTAGGAGAGTTTGATCCAGATCATATTCATACTCCAAGTATTTATGTTCAAAAAGTAATCGTAGGAGAGCAGCAGAAGAAAATTGAGCGGCTAACAACGCGATAGGAGGATTATGATGGTTAAAGTAGATAAAGCGGCAGTTCGTGAAAAAATCGCAAGACGTGCTGAAAAGGAAATTCTTGATGGTTCTTATGTGAATCTGGGGATTGGAATGCCAACAATGGTTGCAAATTATATACCAGATGGGAAAAAGATAGTCTTGCAATCTGAAAACGGTCTTCTAGGCATTGGACCATACCCTACCGAAGGTGAAGTGGACCCTGATCTAATTAACGCTGGAAAAGAAACGGTTACTGCAATGCAAGGAGCTTCATATTTTGATAGCGCTGAATCCTTTGCAATGATTAGAGGTGGTCATATTGATGTTGCAATCCTTGGAGGAATGGAAGTATCCAAAGATGGAGACCTTGCAAACTGGATGATACCCGGTAAGATGATTAAAGGGATGGGCGGAGCTATGGACCTCGTTCACGGGGCAAAACGAATTGTGGTTATCATGGATCACGTTAATAAGAATGGTGCACCTAAAATATTATCAGCATGTACCCTTCCATTAACCGGTAAAGGTGTTGTTAATCGTATTATTACAGATCGAGCCGTTTTTGATGTTTCTGAAAAAGGTCTTGTGCTCATAGAAGTTGCAACTGGTTTTAGTATCGATGATATTAAAGAATCCACAGAGCCCGACATTATTATTGGAGATGTCCAACTGGATGCTTACTAAAAAGTTAGCTTAAAATTTTTGGTGGTTTGTTTTAATAAGAGTTAGAGCGTAGTCATGAAATGGCTACGCTCTTTTGTAGGTTAACGGTGCTTATCGTATTTATTCGCATTTGAAATTTCGCGTATTTTTCTAACTTCATCAAGTGTTAATTCCGGAGCATTCTGTGTTGTTAAATTAGCTAGAAGCTGTTCACTCCTACTTGCCCCAGGTATAGCGGTGGCTACTGCAGGGTGAGCAAGCGCGTAACGAAGGGCTGTTTGTGTTATATTACGATGATCACCTTTTAACTCTGCTAGTTGTTTAGAAATATCCAACACTTCATATTTTGAATAACCTAGGAATCCATCTTCTTTAATTTTTTCTTCGTAACGATCAGTTAGCATTCCTTTTGAAAGTGGCCCACGAGCAATGACACTAATCTCGTTTTCATGTAACAGATCAAGTATTTCTTCCTCAGGTCTTCGATCCAGAATACTATATTGCATCATAACAGTAGCAATGGATGAACGATTAACAAATTCTCGTATAACATTTGGTCGTATGCTTGAAATCCCATACTCTCGAATAAGACCTTCTTGTTTTAATTCATCAAATGCTTCAATCGTTTCATCGATAGGATCTTCAATTGTGCCACCGTGTAATTGATAGAGATCAATATAGTCTGTTTTTAAACGAAGTAGGCTATCTTTCACGGCTTCTTTAATGTGCTTTTTTGATGGGTCCCAGAACCAGCCGTCTTTACCTTCCTCCCAGTGATTTCCACCTTTAGTTGCTAAGATGGCGGAATCTCTTCTTCCTTCGAGGGCGTGACCAACAATTTCTTCATTTAATCCGAAGTCATACAGATCAGCTGTGTCAATGAAATTAACTCCGTTATCGAGTGCTTCATGGATTAGTGCAATTCCTTTATCACGATCTGTTCCGAGTGACATTGTTCCTAAACCGATTTCGCTCACATAAAGTTCTGATTTCCCAAGTGGATTTTTCTTCATTGATATCAATACCTCCCATAATATACCTGTACCAAGTGTATCGTGATAGGAGCATTGATGCCAATAATTTGAATAGTTTCATCGTTTTATCTGTCTTGTCATCTGTGTGATCTCTTGCTATAGTAATGACATTAGGAGGCGGTATGATGGGGAATGAAGCGCTTTTAATTATTGATATGAGTAATGATTTTATTCATGATAAAGGTGGACTGACTGTAGGTGAGAAAGGTCAGTCAGTTGTTTCAAATATTGTTTCACTTGCTAATTCTTTTCTTAATGAGGGTAAAGAAGTTGTGATTTGTATGGATGCACACGAAAAAGAAGATTCACACTTTGAATTATGGCCAGTACATAATGTAAAAGGGACGTGGGGACAGGAATTATATGGTGATCTGCATCAATGGTATGAAGTTAATAAAACTCATAAGCTTGTCTCATATGTTCCGAAACCAGAATATGATGCATTTTTTCAAACGAACTTAGAGGAAGTATTGAAATCAAGAAATGTTGAAACGGTCCACCTTTCTGGTGTTTGTACCGACATTTGTGACTTCTTAACTGCATATGGCGCTTATGCAAGAGGATTCAAAACGGTTGCTCATAGGTCTTGTATGGCAACTTTTACAGATCATCATGATGTTTTTCTAGAGCAAATGCAAACAATCTTCAAAACTGAAATCCGATAACTATTAACTAAGAAAAGCTGCCTTAAGTAGGCAGCTTTTCTTAGTTAATAAAACTATTCGTGGTGAAAATACGTTAAGGGGTTATTGTATTAAGCGTAAATGTGATTTTGTTCGAATGGATGGTGCTTGAACCCATTCTTCGATGGTATCGTAATGATTCATATAGTGTTTAAGCATTAATTGAATTTGCTTTGGTTTTCCTACCATCGTTACACCATTTGGTTGAATATAAACTTTCATATCAAAACCTCCTATAGATCGATACATAATGGAATGCCTTGCTTTCCCTATTATCTGTCTCTTGTGATAGACTTTATGTATCGTAACGAATTTTTAGAACGAGGAGATGAGTTATCAATGGACCATCTATATGAAAAGACCCTACATTCAGAAACAATTTATGAAGGTCGAATTATTAATGTAAGAGTAGAAGACGTCGAATTACCAAATGGAAAACAAAGCAAGCGTGAATTAATTGATCATCCTGGAGCAGTAGCTGTTATTGCGATTACATCGGATAATAAGGTATTAGCTGTAAGGCAGTATCGGAAAGCTCTAGGTAAAGCAATAGTTGAAATTCCTGCTGGTAAACTTGAACCTGGAGAAAAGCCTGAAGTAACGGCTGTTCGGGAGCTTGAAGAAGAAACAGGATACACATGTGAAGCCTTAGATAAGATTATTTCTTTTTATACTTCACCTGGATTTGCGAATGAACTAGTCCATTTATACGTAGCAAAGGGATTAGAGAAAAAAGGTGAGCAAGCTGCTGATGAAGATGAATTTCTTGATGTGCTCCATTTATCTTTAGAAGAAATGGAAGAAATGCTTAAAAAAGAAGAGATTCATGATGCAAAAACAGCATACGCGTTAATGTATTTGAAAATGAAGTAAAGGTGATATCTATGCAAAACATTTATGCTGATTTTCATATCCATATTGGCAGGACGGTTTCGGGAAAGGCTGTTAAAATCACTGGTTCCAACTCCCTTACTCTCTCAAGCATCCTCACTGAATCGTCAGAACGAAAAGGATTAGATATGATTGGAATTATTGATAGTCACGTTCCAGAAGTGATTCAGGAAATTGAGAATAGGATCTCTAATGGTCAGGGGTATGAGTTAGAAAAGGGAGGAATTAGATTTGATTCGCTCACTCTTATTCTAGGAACTGAAATCGAAATCTATGATCAAAATTGTCATGGTCCGATTCATGTATTAGTTTATTTGCCGAATTTGGCAAAAATGAAACATTTTTCAGAGTGGCTAAGAATTAGAATGAAGAATATTAACTTAAGTTCACAGCGGATATATGAAGAAGCTATTATCGTTCAGGAGAAAACAAAGGAGCTAGGTGGACTCTTTATTCCAGCTCATATCTTTACGCCATTTAAAAGTGTTTATGGTAAAGGAGTTGTCCAATCTATTTCTGAAGTATTTGACGCGACACGAATCGATGCTGTAGAACTAGGATTGTCTGCAAATACAATGATGGCTGATCAAATTGAGGAGCTTCATGCTTATCCTTTTCTAACGAATTCCGATGCGCATTCTACACCAAAAATTGCAAGAGAGTATCAGCATATGCTTCTTCAATCACCATCATTCACTGATTGGGACAAGGCAATTAGGGGAGTTGAGGGTTGTAAAATCATTGCAAACTACGGACTAAACCCCGTACTAGGGAAGTATCATGAAACAATTTGTTCTGATTGCAACAGCATTGTGATTGGAACTCATTGTATGAAATGTGGAAGCAAACATGTTATTAAAGGAGTATCGAATCGAATTAAAGAATTAAGTACTAGCTCTTGCTCACCTGCTCGGCCTCCTTATATTCATCACGTTCCACTTGAATTCATTCCCGGAATCGGTCCAAAAACGTTGGATCGGCTACTCGATTACTTTGGTACAGAAATGAATATTCTTCATCGTGCTGAGAAGGATGAACTAGCAAGTGTTGTTGGGTATAAACTTGCTCACTTAATCGTACTTTCAAGACAAGGGAATCTCACCTTTAAAGAAGGTGGAGGGGGTACATACGGCAAAGTGATTGGCTAGAAAGACAATCTAGCAATACTGTCATACCTTTTTAACCCGATTCATAGACTTAACCAAAGGAAGTGCGAAGGGGGATGTCTTATGAATCGGAGTAGGCAGTTGAAGCAAATTATTTCTGCCCATCTATCAGATCATTTATCACTATACACATTCATAGCCGTGTTGTTTCTAATGGGGATTGTGTTCGGAGCAATTATTGTAAATAGTTTAAGTCTTACTCAAAAAGAAGATCTTGCTATTTATTTAAGTAGATTCTTTGGACAAGTCTCTGACGGACAATTTGCTACAGCCTCTGAAATGTTCCAACAAAGTTTTACTCACTATGTTAAATACATTGGATTGATGTGGATTCTAGGTCTTACGATTATTGGACTTCCAATCGTTCTAATTATGTTATTCCTTAAAGGTATTGTCGTTGGTTTTACCGTAGGGTTTCTTGTTAATCAGATGAGTTGGAAAGGGTTTTTACTTGCATTTGTTTCGATCTTTCCACAAAATATCCTTGCTGTACCAGCTATGATTGTTGTCGGTACCGCCTCCTTAACTTTTTCTCTCAGGCTAATGAGGCAACTGTTTATGAAACGAAGAACGGAATTAATTTTACCTCCTTTTATGAGGTTTTCAGCTCTTGTTATTTGTACGCTCGGTGTTCTTTGTATTGCAGCGTGGTTTGAAGCTTATTTATCACCAGGATTAATTAAAGCAGTGGTTGATTTTAATTGAGCTATAGTTGTTATCATTTAATAATGATTACAAAAACTGAATGATAATGATTTTAATTTGACACCCTTTTTCCTACTGCTTATAATGAAAATGGCATCGATCGAGGGAGGGAAATGGGATATGGAAAGCAGAATCGATCGAATTAAGAAACACCTTCATTCTCAAAGCTATAAGCTAACTCCTCAACGTGAAGCAACAGTAAGAGTTCTTCTTGAGAATGAAGAGGATCACTTGAGTGCAGAAGATGTATATCTTCTCGTTAAAGAAAAATCTCCTGAAATTGGGCTTGCAACTGTATATAGAACGCTAGAGCTTCTTGCTGAATTGAAGATTGTTGATAAAATCAACTTTGGAGACGGTGTTTCAAGATTTGATCTCAGGCAAGAAGGTGCTGCCCATTTTCATCATCATCTGGTTTGTATTGAATGCGGAGCAGTAGATGAAATACAGGATGATTTACTTGGTGATGTAGAAAAGGTTGTTGAGAACGACTGGAATTTCAAAATCAAGGATCATAGGTTAACGTTTCATGGAATCTGTTATCGCTGTCAAAAGCAAGAGGATTCAGAACAACAGGAACAAGCAGCTAATCATTCATAAATGTTAACACTATTAATTAGACCCTAATAATACTAACGATGTATAAAAATCTCCATCGCTGGCATATCTTTTACTAGAGATGGAGGTGCGTTAGATTGAGAAGGGGTCTATTACTTGTTTTAGATACTATGAAAGTTTTCTTGCTGTTCACAGGGTGCACGTTACTGTTTTACTTCGGAATTCTCTGGGTAAATCAAGAATACCAGAATTATCATCGGTATGATGTGCCACAGGGGAAAGCAGTGAAAGTTGTTCAAATGGAAACCATTAAGCAACATACATTCCTTGAAAGGCTCGGTTTGTTTTACCAGACAGGTGAATAAGGAGCGTTTACAATGGAAGATCAGGTACAGGATTTTTTACACTATTTAATTGTTGAGCGGAGCTTGTCCAAAAATACTCTCGATGCATATAGACGAGATTTAGCTCAATACGTGGTTCATCTAAAAGAAAAAGAAGCGCTTGCTTCACTTGATGAAGTCCGTCGTGTTCATATTGTGAACTACTTGTATGAACTGAAAGACCAGGGTAAAGCTTCGACAACCATTGCTCGAAACATTGCTTCAATTCGTTCTTTTCATCAATTTTTGTTAAGGGAAAAAGCAGTGGATCAAGATCCGTCAGTACATATAGAAACGCCAAAGACGGAGCGAAAACTTCCCAAGATTCTTTCAACCACAGAAGTTGAAGAGTTATTAGAAGCACCTGATTATTCGACCCCTTTTGGAAAAAGGGATCGTGCAATGTTAGAAGTGCTATATGCAACTGGTTTACGGGTATCGGAACTTGTTGATTTGCAGATGGAAGATGTCCACCTTACTATGGGGTTCATTCGGACAATTGGAAAAGGTAATAAAGAAAGAATTGTACCTTTAGGTAAAATGGCCAGAGATGCGTTGACAATTTACCTTGAAGAAGGAAGAGCACAGCTGATGAAGCAGAAAAAAACTGATATGTTATTTCTAAATCATCGTGGAGAAAGGTTATCAAGGCAGGGCTTCTGGAAAATGCTTAAAAAGCTTGCAGTTAAAGCGAATATTGTAAAGCCACTTACCCCACATACGCTAAGACATTCTTTTGCAACACATTTATTAGAAAATGGTGCCGACTTAAGAGCAGTTCAAGAACTTCTCGGACATGCTGATATTTCAACAACACAGATCTATACACATGTAACGAAAGCAAGGTTGAAAGATATCTATTCAACCTATCATCCAAGAGCTTAAGGACAGGCTTTTATCCAGAAAGCGCATCTGGTCTATGACCAGATTTTTTCTTTTTCTAGATTCGCAAGCGCATTCAAGCACGTGTTTTTTGTTTTTCCAAAGGGAATAGTAATGGAAGTAGATTCAGAAGAGGAGGATTAAGATGACAAAACGTTTTAAAAGAGTATTTCTAGTTGTGATGGATTCAGTAGGAATTGGTGAGGCGCCAGATGCTGAAAAATTTAATGACAAAGGTGCCGATACTCTCGGTCATATTGCAGACCATATGAATGGTCTTAAGATGCCTAATATGGAAAAGCTTGGTCTTGGTAACATCCGTGAGTTAAACGGTATACCAAAAGCTAAGAAACCAATGGCTCATTACACTAAAATGATGGAAGCATCTAATGGAAAAGATACAATGACTGGACACTGGGAGATTATGGGACTCCATATTGAACAACCATTCCGCACATTCCCAGATGGTTTTCCTGACGACCTAATTTCTGAACTTGAAAGAAGAACTGGGCGCAAGGTTATCGGAAACAAACCAGCATCAGGTACTGAAATTCTTGTTGAGCTCGGTGAAGAGCACGTGAAAACTGGAGCAATTATTGTTTATACTTCTGCAGATTCAGTTCTTCAAATTGCTGCGCATGAAGATGTTGTACCATTGGACGAATTGTACCATATTTGTGAGATTGCAAGAGAAATGACAAAAGCAGAAGAATACATGGTTGGCCGTGTTATTGCGAGACCATTTTTAGGTGAAGTAGGCGATTTTAAACGTACCTCCAATCGTCACGATTACGCCCTAAAGCCTTTCGGGCATACCGTCATGAATGAGTTAAAAGACAATGACAAAGATGTCATTGCCATTGGAAAGATTTCAGACATCTATGATGAAGAGGGAGTAACCAAGTCTCTTCGAACAAAATCGAATATGGATGGAATGGATAAATTAATTGAGACGCAACAAATGCAGTTTGAAGGGCTTAGTTTCTTAAATCTAGTCGATTTCGATGCGCTCTTCGGACATAGACGTGACCCTCAAGGATATGGTGAAGCACTAGAAGAGTATGATGTGAGGCTTGCTGAAGTTCTAGAACGAATGAATGATGATGATCTACTCTTAATTACAGCCGATCATGGCAACGATCCAATTCATCATGGAACAGATCATACAAGAGAGTATGTTCCATTGCTCGCTTATCATAATGGCATTGAAGAAGGTAAAGACATTGGTATCCGCAAAACGTTTGCCGATATTGGAGCGACTGTTGCTGATAATTTTGAAGTGAGCTTGCCAGAACATGGTACAAGCTTTCTTGACAAGTTGTAAGAATTAAGAGGAGGAACAAATGATGACTGTAGTTAAACAAGAAATCCAAGACGCTTCGTCTTATATCGCTGATCAAGTAGGAGAACTACACCCTGAAATAGGACTCATTCTAGGTTCAGGACTTGGTGTCCTTGCTGAGGAAATTGAAAATCCTGTGCAAATTCCATATAGTGATATTCCCAATTTTCCCGTATCAACGGTTGAAGGCCATGCAGGCCAGTTTGTATTTGGCACATTGAATGGAAAAACAGTTGCAGCTATGCAAGGAAGATTTCATTTCTATGAAGGCTATCCAATGGATAAAGTAACGTTTCCAGTTCGAGTAATGAAAGAGCTAGGAATTGATAAAGTTATCGTTACAAACGCTGCAGGCGGTATTAATGAAGAGTTTCAACCAGGTGATTTAATGGTTATTTCTGATCATATTAATAACTTTGGAACAAACCCTTTAATCGGCCCAAATAGTAATGAATTTGGTCCTCGTTTTCCTGATATGTCAACTGCTTATTCTATGAATTTCCAGAACCTTGCTCATGAAACAGCTAAAGACCTCGGTTTGAAACTCCAGTCTGGCGTGTACGTTGGAAATACTGGACCGACATATGAAACGCCTGCCGAAGTACGTATGTTAAGAACGCTTGGGGGCGACGCTGTTGGTATGTCAACAGTACCTGAAGTCATTATTGCAAGACACGCAGGTATGGAAGTCCTTGGGATCTCTTGCATTTCTAATATGGCAGCCGGTATTCTCGATCAACCACTGCATCATGATGAAGTGATTGAAACGACTGAACTAGTTAAATCAAACTTTTTATTACTCGTTAAAACAATAGTAGGTAAAATGGTATAGAGCTGAAGGGAGAGCTATTCTGGTGAGAATGGTAGATGTGATTCAAAAAAAGCGTAATGGTAAGGAACTTTCTAAAGAGGAGATCAACTTCTTTATTGAGGGCTATACAAAAGGCGATATTCCTGACTATCAGGCTTCTGCCCTAATGATGGCAATTTATTTTAATGGAATGAAGTCCAATGAGACTGCTTTACTAACTCAGGCAATGGTTGAATCAGGAGAGACAATTGACCTATCTGCTATTGAAGGCCATAAAGTGGATAAGCACTCAACAGGTGGTGTAGGTGATAAAACAACATTTATTGTTGGACCTTTGGTTGCATCAGTTGGTGTTCCTGTTGCGAAAATGTCAGGTCGTGGGCTTGGGCATACGGGTGGAACGCTTGATAAACTCGAATCAATTAAAGGCTTTCATATTGAAATGACGAAAGAAGAATTCGTTAACAATGTGAATACGCACAAACTTTCTGTTGCTGGTCAAACCGGAAATCTTGCCCCTGCAGATAAAAAGTTATACGCTCTTCGTGATGTAACAGCTACAGTAGACTCTATTCCTTTGATTGCAGGCTCAATCATGAGTAAAAAGCTTGCTTCTGGAGCAGATGGTATCGTCTTAGATGTTAAGACAGGTTCAGGTGCATTCATGAAGAAGCTAGAGGATTCTGAAGCACTTGCGAGAGAAATGGTAAACATCGGAAATAACCTAGGTCGTAATACAGTTGCTGTTATCAGTGACATGAATCAACCGCTTGGATTTGAAGTTGGAAATGCGAATGAAGTTCGTGAAGCATGTCAAGTTCTTCAAGGTGAGAATATTGAAGACCTTCGTCTTCTTTCACTTGAATTGGCTTCACATATGACTGTCCTTGCTGGTGCATTCGATGATTTTGACTCAGCTTACAAAACACTTGAGCAAAACCTTCAAAATGGAAAAGCTTTTGAGTCATTTAGAACCCTTGTTAAAGCACAGGGTGGTGATGTTAGTGTCATTGATGACTTATCGAAACTTCCTCAGGCGAAGTATCATATCGAAGTCACTGCTAATCAGGATGGCTATGTAGCTGAAATTGATGCTGAATCGATTGGCGTAGCAGCAATGTACCTTGGTGCAGGTCGAGCAACGAAAGATGATCAAATTAATCATGGTGTAGGGATAACGCTTAAGAAAAAAGTAGGCGATCAAGTAACTAAAGGTGAAACGCTCGTGGTGCTTCATAGTGATGAAGAAGAACCAACGAATTCAATCGACAAAATTAATGAGGCTTATACGCTCTCAGAACAAGCTCGCGATAAGCATCAGTTAATTTACAAAGTCATTAATTAAATAGCATTTGCAAAGCCTCCATTCATTAATGGAGGCTTTTTGTGTTCTCATTTTTCTTTTAGAGATGAATTGTATACTTTCAAATTCTCCATTTTGTCAACTTATAACGGATTTGCTTCCAAATGTTGATTAGGTATTCGTATATTTTTCCATTAGGATGGAAAACCTTGTAATACTAAGAATGGAGGGATCACCTATGAAAGTTGTTGCAACGTTGCTCGCCATCCTGCTAGGAGGAAGTTTGCTGGTTCCAAGTTTTGCAAATGCAGAAGAAGCTAAGACAAAAATCGCAGAGAATTCCTCATCTGCTATTCTAATTGAGCGAGATACAGGTGCAGTATTATTTGAAAAAGATAGTGATAAGAAGCTTCCTCCTGCAAGTATGACGAAAATCATGACAATGATTTTAATAATGGAAGCGATTGAGAGTGGCAAAATAAATCTCGATCAGAAAATTAGAGCAAGTGAATATGCTGCATCAATGGGTGGATCTCAGATTTTTCTTGAGGCCGGTGAAGAAATGACGGTTAACGATATGCTGAAAGGAATTGCTATTGCATCTGGTAACGACGCGTCCGTTGCTATGGCAGAAGCAATTTCTGGTTCAGAAGAAGAATTCGTTAACAAGATGAATGAAAAAGCAAGAGAAATGGGACTTAAAAACACGCATTTTGTTAATCCTACGGGTTTACCTGCTAAGGAGCATTATTCTACAGCTAATGATATGGCATTAATGGCCAAAGAGTTATTGAAATATGAGTTAATAACAAAGTACACAGGGCTATATGAAGATTATTTACGACAGGACTCCGACAAGAAATTCTGGCTCGTTAATACGAATAAATTAGTGAAATTCTATCCAGGAGTTGATGGGTTAAAGACAGGCTTTACAAGAGAAGCAAAGTATTGTTTGACTGCAACAGCTAAAAGAGATGATATGCGAGTTGTAGCAGTGGTTATGGGCGCCCCGACACCAAAAGCACGTAATGCAGAAATTACAAAACTTTTTGACTATGCTTTTTCTCAATATAAAACCCAAAAGCTTTTTGATCGTCATCACACTGTTAAAAAATTTGAAGTAAATAAAGGTGATCAATCGTTAATGAAAGTTATCACTTCTGAACGAGTTTCTGTTCTTCTAAAGAAAGGGCAAGAAAATGGTGATATTACGACATCTATTAAAATGAATGATCACATTGAGACACCGATAAAGAAGGGCGATGAAGTTGGTATATTGTCAGTGAAAGTAAATGGGAATGTAACTGCCACTTCTCCTGTTCTGTCTTCTGAAAATATTCATTCTGCTTCATGGTGGCAGTTAATGAAACGGACAGCTGCACAGTTCGCCAAAACACATTCTCATAATGTCAGGTGATTAAAAGATTATCGAACGGCCACTAGTTTTGTCACGAAGAAGGAATTCACCCTGTAAAGAGAGAAAAAACTCACAAGCAAACATGAGGAGGAATGTTACGTGAGTCTTTCGATCAATCTTGAAGTGAGACATCCCGTTCTTTTAATTCGACTTGATGGGGAGCTGGATCATCATACAGCTGAAGAGCTAAGAGACAGGGTAGACCTGATTATTGAAGAACGCAAAATTGAACATATTGTGCTTAGTCTTGAGGGGCTATCGTTTATGGATAGTTCTGGTCTGGGCGTCATTCTTGGACGGTACAATAAAGTGAAAAGTTTTGGCGGTGAGATGGTAGTCTGTTCTATTTCCGGCCCAGTGAAGAGATTATTTGAAATGTCAGGGTTATTCAAAATCGTGAGGCTTGAGGCGGACGAGCAGCATGCCCTCGCAACTCTGGGGGTGGCGTAATGAGAAATCGAATGGACATTGAATTCTCAGCTCTCAGTCAAAACGAGTCATTTGCACGTGTAACCGTTGCTGCTTTCATTGCACAGCTTGATCCGACCGTTGACGAACTTACAGAAATTAAAACGGTCGTATCAGAAGCTGTTACAAATGCCATTATTCACGGTTATGAAGAAAATTCAGAAGAAAAAGTATTTATTTCGGTTGAGTTAAACGATGATACCGTTAATCTAACCATTCGTGATACAGGAATTGGAATTCAAGATCTAGATGAGGCAAGACAGCCGCTCTTTACAACAAAGCCGGAGCTTGAGCGTTCGGGTATGGGCTTCACAATTATGGAAAATTTTATGGATGAGGTCAAAGTGGAATCTGCAAGCGGTCAGGGTACGACAATTCATTTAATGAAGTACCTATCAAAAAATAAAGCGCTATGTAATTAAGGGGACCTGCATATGGACGTGGAGGTTAGAAAAGGAAAACAGTCGCAACTAAAGCCTGATGAAGTGAAGGAATTGATTAAACAAAGCCAGGACGGGGACCAGGACGCACGAGACACTATTGTACAAAAGAATATGAGACTTGTTTGGTCCGTTGTTCAACGATTTCTAAATCGAGGGTATGAAGCGGATGATTTATTTCAAATAGGGTGTATTGGCCTGTTAAAATCCGTTGATAAGTTCGATCTCAGTTACGATGTTAAATTCTCCACCTATGCAGTTCCCATGATTATTGGGGAAATTCAGCGCTTTATTCGTGATGATGGAACCGTTAAGGTAAGTCGTTCACTCAAAGAAACAGGAAATAAAGTTCGAAAAGCGAAGGATGAATTATCGAAATCGCTAGGAAGAACGCCTACCATTAATGAAATAGCAGAAAAAATAGAAGTAACGCCTGAAGAAGTGGTAATGGCGCAAGAAGCTGTACGAGCACCTTCCTCAATCCATGAAACCGTTTATGAGAATGATGGTGATCCAATTACATTGTTGGATCAAATTGCTGATAATACGGATACAGCGTGGTTTGATAAGCTTGCTCTAAAGGAAGCACTTCAGTATCTTGATACAAGGGAAAGGTTAATTGTGTATTTGAGATATTATAAGGATCAAACCCAATCGGAAGTAGCAGAACGTCTCGGAATCTCACAGGTACAGGTTTCAAGACTAGAAAAGAAAATATTAAAGCAAATTAAGGAACAGATGAGCAAATAGCTCGTCTGTTTTTTTATTGAGTATTTTGCCAAAGTCCTGACCTTTGAAGAATGAAGGTTGACCATTTCGAGGGAATTAATGGAACATGAGTGCCTTTAGAATGAGAGTTAATTGGCAGAAACATACTATAAGCAATATGCCCCTCGAATAAGGAGGCGGAGGATATATGCAAAATGAAATGATCTATCTTCGGCTTAGACAGAAAAACAAAGTGCCCCCAAATGCTCGATTGGTTATAGGTGATATTGCCCAACTTATTGGCGATGAAGAGTTCTGTGCCAAAGTAGAGAACATGCCAATTTATCAAATTACCAAGGAAGATAAAAACCTCATTGTAATTGATGTTATGAAAGTCATTACGGTCATTCAACGAGGTATACCTGAACTGGAGATTCAAGTGGTCGGGCCAACACAAACCATTATAGAGGTGCAGTTTCCAAAGAAAAAATTAGCACCGGTATATTTTGTGCTCATCTGGTGCTTATTATTTATCGGTGCTGCGCTTGCCATTATGAACTTCCATGAAGATGTAAGCATGAGAGAAGTTCACCAGCAGATATATAAAATTGTGACAGGAATTGATAACCCTAAACCACTTCTTCTGCAAGTACCTTATTCTCTTGGGTTAGGAATTGGGATGATCCTATTTTTTAATCATTTATTTAAAAAGCGTTTTAATGAGGAGCCAAGTCCTTTAGAGGTAGAGATGTTTAATTATCAGCAAGACCTCGATCAGTATGTCATTGTTCATGAAAATGAAGAAAACGGAAAACCGAAACCATGAATGCCCAATTTATATTCGTTATGTTAATTGGATTTGCAGAAGGAATTGCAGTAGGAGCAGGTTTTGTAGCATTCCTTTCCGTTCTCGGTATTATTCCAAGACTAACGCAGCTATCGAAGACAGTACACCTTATTCGCTTTTATGAATGGGGCATTATTATTGGGGCTGTTGTGTCAAGTTGGCTTTCACTTCGTAACCCTATACTTGGCTTGCCGAAAGTTATAGTTATCCCAATTGGGCTTGGATCAGGTATTTTTATTGGGATGCTAGCAGCTGCGTTAACTGAGGTTCTCAATGTATTACCTATTCTCACAAAACGTATTGGATTTATTGACAAAATTCTAATCTTATTAATGGCGATTGTACTAGGGAAGGTTTTCGGTTCTTTATTTCATTGGACTATCTTTGTAGATGGAGGAACAAATTAATGTCTAATTCACTTAATGATCAGAATCAATACAAGGAAAACATCAAGTCGTACCAACCTAAACCGCCTTATGTTTTAAATGCTCTAAAGGCTTTTGTTGTAGGTGGACTCATATGCATGTTGGGGCAAGTGATTCAAAATTTCTATATGAATGTATTTGACTTCTCGAAAGAAACAGCAGGTAATCCTACGGTAGCTACGTTGATTCTTTTTGCGGCTTTATTAACGGCTTTTGGTTGGTATGACAAACTCGGGCAATTTGCTGGTGCCGGTTCAGCAGTTCCAGTTACCGGTTTTGCGAATTCCATTACAAGTGCTGCATTAGAACATAGAAGCGAGGGGATTGTGCTTGGAATTGCAACGAACATGTTTAAGCTTGCTGGTTCAGTTATCGTATTTGGAGTTGTAGCAGCTTATATTGTAGGAATGATTAGAATGGTTTTTAAAGCCCTGCTATAAGGAGAGAGCATAGATGAAGCTAGGAAAGCAATCGTGGAAATTCCAAAACGTATATGTACAATCTGTTGGGACAGCTGTTGGACCTAAAGAAGCAGAAGGTCCTTTCGGAGATCAGTTTGATGTTACGTATCAAAGCCTTCATTGTGATCAGGATAATTGGGAGCTTGCTGAGCGTAAATTGCTTGAAGATGCGGTTAATACCTGCTTGAAAAAGAAAGAAATGACGCAGGATCAGGTAGATGTTTTTGTAGCAGGTGACTTATTAAATCAAATAGTAAGTGCCACTTATACAGCAAGAACAAATCACATTCCGTTTTTAGGTGTTTTTGGTGCTTGTTCAACATCAATGGAGTCTCTCGCGATTGCTTCGTCACTCGTTGAAGGAGAATTTGTTAACTATGCAATAGCTGGTGTTAGTAGTCATAATGCAACAGCGGAGCGGCAATTTCGTTACCCTACTGAGTATGGAGGACAAAAGCCAGGAACAGCAACATCCACGGTAACTGGAGCTGGAGCTGCCTTAATCGGAAGAGAGACCTCTGACATTAGGATCTCTGCAGCTACCATTGGAAGAGTTGTGGATTGGGGGATAAAGGATCCATTCGATATGGGCTCCGCAATGGCACCTGCAGCAGCAGATACACTTGCAGCTCATTTTACTGACTTAGATGTGTTGCCAACAGATTATGACCTGATCGTAACCGGGGATCTTTCATCGATTGGCTCTCCTATCCTAAGAGATTTATTGCTTGAGAAAGGGTTTGATATTACAAACAACCACAATGATTGTGGTTTAATGATCTATCGACCTGATCAAAAAGAGGTGTTTGCTGGAGGGAGCGGTTGTGCTTGTTCTGCAGTTGTAACTTATGGGCATTTAATCGATTTATTAAAAAAAGGAATGTATAACAAAATTCTTGTTACAGCAACTGGATGTTTGCATAGCCCCGTAATGGTACAACAAAAAGAAAGCATGCCTGCCATTGCACATGCCGTTGTGTTTGAGCGCGTTGGAGGTGTTAGCTAATGGAATATTTCATAGCCTTTGCAGTTGGGGGAGCCATTTGTGTTGTTGGACAACTCCTTTTGGATATTTTTAAATTAACACCTGCTCATGTTATGTCTTCATTTGTTGTAATCGGTGCTGTGCTTGATGGATTTGGAATTTATGATCGGTTGATTGAGTTTGCTGGTGCTGGAGCGACTGTGCCAATCACAAGCTTTGGGCATTCATTACTACATGGTGCAATGCAACAAGGTGAGGAACACGGATTTATAGGCATCGCAATGGGCATTTTTCAATTAACTTCAGCGGGGATTTCTTCAGCAATCGTTTTTGGGTTTATCGTAGCACTATTATTTAAACCAAAGGGGTGAGATCAATGGATAAAAAGCGGCGGGTCGTTTTCGTAACCGATGGCGATCTATATGCACAAAAGGCAATTGAAAAGGTAGCTTCAGATATTGGGGGAAGGTGTATTAGTCAGTCGGCAGGTAATCCTAGCCCGCTCGCTGGTTATGAAATTGTCTCTCTCATACATCAAACTCCTCATGATCCGGTTTTCGTCATGTTTGATGATAGCGGATTCCCAGGGGAAGGATATGGAGAACTTGCAATGCAAGCGGTAGCAGAGGATGAGAACATTGATGTTCTCGGAGCGATTGCAGTTGCTTCAAGAACACATTTCTCTGAATGGACAAGAGTTGATGTGTCAATCGATCGGACTGGTGAGCTCACTCATTATGGAGTGGATAAGAATGGCTTCGCCGATATGGAGGCAGGAAGAATAGATGGTGACACGGTATCTATTCTGGATAAGTTAAATATACCAATTATTGTCGGGGTTGGAGATATAGGTAAAATGTCCGGTATAGATGATCCATCAGTCGGTTCTCCGATTACGTTAAAAGCTGTTGAAATTCTGCTCGAAAGGAGCGGTTTTAATGACATCCAAGATAAATAACAAGCAGAAAATATTTAAGAAAATAAAAGAAAACGAAGAATTTTTATCGAAATCGATCGGAATAGGCAAAAGTTTTGATGTAGGGGTACGTAAGTTAAAAATTTTGAATAAAGAAGTTCAATTTTATTATTGTACTGGTCTTTGTGATACCTCCATCATCGTTGAAATTATGCGTGAGTTAATGTTTATTGATGATCACCATAGATTAACGATAAAACTTGAGCAGGTCATTCATAATCATTTACCCCATCAGCAAGTTACTGTTGTTGAAACCTTTGATGAAGTGGTGGATCAGGTTTTATCAGGATTAATTGCTGTTTTTATGGAAGGCGAAGAGCAGGCTTTTATAATAGATGTTCGAAAATACCCGGGTAGAACACCTCAAGAACCAGACACAGAGAAAGTCATTAGAGGTTCAAGGGATGGTTACACGGAAAATATTATTGAGAATACCGCTTTAACGAGGCGAAGAATTAGAGATGGAAGGTTACGTAACGAAATTTTACAAATTGGTGAGCGTTCTAAGACAGACGTTTGTATCACGTATATCCAGGATGTAGCCAATCCGAATTTGATTGAGATAATAAAGAAGAAGCTTGAAGAAATTAACATTGATGGTATTCCGATGGCAGATAAGACAGTAGAGGAATTTCTTGTTCATCAGGCTGCCAATCCTTTTCCATTAGTTAGGTACACTGAACGACCTGATGTAGCAGCTTCTCACTTATTAGAAGGACATGTTCTAATTATAGTGGACACTTCTCCAAGCGTTATTATTACGCCGACCACTTTCTTTCATCATGTTCAACATGCCGAAGAATATCGGGAAGCTCCTCTTCCAGGTGCGTTTCTTCGTTGGGTTCGGTTTGGGGGCATGCTTGCAGCGCTTTTGTTATTACCATTATGGCTATTAATGGTTGACCAACCTGAACTGCTTCCGAAAACGATTGATTTTATTGGCCCAAATGACAAATCAAACGTACCTATTTTTCTTCAGATCATTCTTGCTGAGATAGGTATTGAAACCTTAAGGATGGCAGCGATTCATACACCTACCCCTTTATCAACTGCGATGGGTCTTATTGCTGCTGTATTAATTGGTCAGATTGCCATAGATGTTGGATTGTTTGTTCCTGAAGTCATTCTATATGTTTCAATAGCAGCGGTAGGTTCTTTTGCAACTCCAAGTTACGAACTAGCTATTGCAAACAAATTAATTAGGTTAGTACTGTTATTTCTTGTCTTCTTTTTCGGAGTACCAGGATATATTATAGGAGTAACAGCAGTTATACTCTTTCTAGTTAGTTTAAAGCCTCTCAACACACCTTACATGTGGCCATTCATCCCATTCAATCCCAAAGCATTCATTCAAGTGCTAATACGCGTCTCAGTGCCACTAACAAAACTTCGTCCGAGTATTACAGAGCCTCAAAACAAGAACAAGCAACCGGACAAACCACTTGCTGAATCGTAAAATGTGTGGTAATTTATTTCTTAATAGAATAGACCTCATTTAAAGTAATGGGGATAGAGGCGCAAAACGAATGAGTAAGGTATCTGAGCATATAATGGATTGCGAAGAAGGTATCTGAAAGGTCAATTTGCCGAAGTGGGATAAAGGACCAACCTTTTCTTGCTGGGCTGCTGCTGAATAAGCTGCAGACTGTCACTGTTAGATGGATTTCTTTCAGTGGTGAGCTAATCCAACTCGTGAGGATACGGAGAAAACAGCCAATGTATCTATAGTTGGCTGTTTTTCTTATTGTATGGAGGGTGCTCGCATAAATCATTAGCGAGAGGGGAGAAAGATGTGAACCTATATGGTACATCAACGGTTTCAGAGGAAGGACATTTAACAATTGGAGGGGTAGATACCGTTCAATTGGGGAAGAAGTTTGGGACAGCATTGTATGTATATGATGTCTCGATGATTCGAGAGAAAGCAAGAGCGTTTCGAAGCGCTTTTGAACGTGGAAATATTAATTATCAGGTAGCATATGCAAGCAAAGCATTCTCATGTGTGGCAATGATTCAGCTGGCAGAAGAAGAAGGCTTAAGTCTTGATGTTGTATCTGGAGGAGAACTATATACTGCTCTTCAGGCTGGTTTTCCTGTCGAGCGCATTCATTTTCATGGTAATAACAAAAGCGAAGCAGAAATACGCATGGCATTGGATGCTGAAATTGGCTGCTTTGTGGTTGATAATTTTTATGAATTGTCATTACTTGAGCAACTTTCAGAAGAGAAAGGTGTTCGAGCAAATATATTGTTACGGATTACCCCTGGAATAGAAGCGCATACTCATGATTATATTTTGACTGGTCAAGAAGATTCGAAATTTGGATTTGACCTTCAAAGTGGTCAGGTAGAGGAAGCGATTAAATCTGCAAGTGAAATGAAGCAAATTCATCTTTTGGGTCTTCATTGTCATATCGGATCTCAGATTTTTGAAACGACTGGATTTGTTATGGCCATTGAGAAAATTTATAGTTACCTTTCAAAATGGTATGAATCTTTTGGTTTTGGACCTGAAGTTCTTAACCTTGGTGGTGGATTCGGAATTCGCTATACATCAGATGATGAGCCTCTACCGGTTGAAGATTATATTGAAGCAATGATCAAGACTGTTAAAAGCCAACTGAGGACAGAAATGAATATGCCAGAAATTTGGATAGAACCAGGTCGGTCACTTGTAGGGGAAGCAGGAATCACACTCTATACTGTTGGTTCACATAAACAAGTTCCTGAGCTTAGAAATTACCTAGCTGTAGATGGCGGCATGAGTGATAACCTCCGTCCTGCTCTTTATCAGGCGAAATATGAAGCAACCATTGCTAATCGAATGTATGAACCGAGTGATCATCTTTATTCGGTTGCAGGGAAGTGCTGCGAGTCAGGAGATATGATCATTTGGGATTGCGAGTTGCAAAGAGCAATCGCAGGAGATACGATGGCTGTTTTCTCAACAGGTGCGTATGGATATTCGATGGCTAATAATTATAATCGTCTTCCAAGGCCGGCTGTTGTCTTTGTTGAAAATGGTGAAGCAAGCCTAGTTGTGAGAAGAGAATCATATGAAGATCTGATTCGTCATGATTTGCCACTTAAACAGGCGATTATTTCAAAATAATATTCATTAAGTAGAAATGATATGGAAGTGCTTTAGTCTGTGCTATAATGAAAGAGCTTTTAAGAAAATTGTTTGTGCAGGAGGATATTCTAATGAAAAAAGGTACAATTGCATTTGAAAACGGTGAAGTAATTCAAATTGAATTCTTCCCAGAAGAAGCACCCAACACAGTAGCTAACTTTGAAAAACTTGCAAACGAAGGCTTCTATAACGGAGTAAACTTCCACCGCGTTATTCCTGGTTTTGTTGCTCAAGGTGGCGACCCTACAGGTTCTGGTATGGGCGGTCCTGGTTACACAATTGACTGTGAAACAGAAGGTAACCCTCATAAGCACAAAGCAGGTTCCCTTTCTATGGCACATGCCGGAAAGAACACTGGCGGTAGCCAATTCTTCCTTGTTCATGAACCACAGCCACATCTTGACGGAGTGCATACTGTTTTCGGTCAAGTAACAGACGGAATGGATACAGTTCTTCGCATTAAGCAAGGTGACGTAATGAAAGAAGTTAAGGTCTGGGACGAAGAATAGTCCTTCCTTATTCTAAAAACTAAAAAAACTTTCCTTCGGGGTCGGGTGAAAATCCCAACCGGCGGTGATGACTGGCAATAATGCTGGCTAAGTCCGTGACCCGGTTGCAGAAGCAAACGGTGGATCTGGTGAGAAACCAGAACCGACAGTATAGTCTGGATGGGAGAAGGAAAAAAGTGACCAATCTCCTTTTGAATAATAGATTCAGAAGGTTTATTTGGCATATGCTTTTACCTCCCTGACGGTTGTTTTGGGAGGTTTTTTTATGTCTTTCTCATCGCCATTAATGGAGAGTGACACAGGAGTCGATCGTATGAATCATTTAGATTATATGAAAACCGCAATTAGTATGGCTAGAACCACTCTTGGTCAGACGAACCCTAATCCAGCCGTTGGCGCGATCATTGTTAATAATGGGCGTATCGTCGGTATGGGAGCACATTTAAGAGCTGGTGAGGAACATGCAGAAGTACATGCTCTTAGAATGGCCGGGAAGGAGGCCAGTGGTGGTACTGCTTACGTTACACTTGAGCCATGTAGTCATCATGGGCGAACCCCTCCGTGTGCAGACGCTCTCATTGAAGCAGGAATAAAATCTGTTTTTATTGCTAGTCAGGATCCCAATCCTCTTGTAGCGGGAGGAGGAGTAGCGAAATTAAGGGAAGCAGGCGTTACCGTTGAGATAGGTCTCGAAGAAGAAGAAGCATTAAATCTTAACAAAATGTTTTTTTATTATATCACCCATAAACGACCTTTTGTATCGCTGAAGTCAGCTACTACGCTTGATGGTAAAATAGCAACCAGAAATAGAGACAGTAAGTGGATTACTGGAGAAGAAGCAAGAAAAGATGTCCATTCTATTCGCCATCTTCACGACGCTATACTTGTAGGGATTGGAACAGTTATATCAGATAATCCATCGTTAACGACAAGATTCGGTGAGGGATTGTCACCGATCAGAATCGTACTTGATCATCACCTTAGAATCCCATCCGATTCAATATTACTTACCGATGACTCTGCAGAAACGTGGATTGTAACAACCAAAAGTGCTTTAAATAAAAATAAGCGCAACTTTCAAAAACACGTTCAATTAATTGAAGTAACACAGGATTCGATTTCAATTGATGAAGTGCTCGATCTTCTAGGTGAGCGTAACATTACCTCGTTGTTTGTAGAGGGTGGCTCAGAAGTTCATGGAAGTTTTCTTGAAAGTGGCTGCTTTCAACAAGTTATTACATACTTAGCACCTAAGTTAATTGGGGGTAGAGATGCACCTACTTCATTTGGGGCAAACGGCTTTTCTGTGATGAGTGATGCAGTCAACTTGACGATTGAGAGTGTGGACCAAATTGGAGAAGACATTAGAGTGATCGCAACACGAAAGGAGAATGCATAATGTTTACTGGGATTGTTGAAGAAATTGGAAGGGTAGAAAGTGTTCAGCAAGCAGGCGAATCCATTGTGATGCAAATTGCTGCTTCCACTGTTTTAAAAGACGTACATTTAGGTGATAGCATTTCAATTAACGGGGTTTGTTTGACCGTAACGTCATTTACAAATTCTACTTTTACAGTGGACATTATGCCTGAAACTTTTAAATCAACTGCACTCCGTCATCTTGGTCCTAATTCTTCAATTAATCTTGAGAGGGCCATGGCTGCTAATGGCCGTTTTGGTGGCCATTTTGTCTCTGGACACGTTGATGGAGTAGGTGAAATCACTCGTGTTGAAAAGGTTGAAAACGCCGTGTATTACGATATTTCTATTTCCAGAGACCTGATAATTTATTTTGTTGAAAAGGGTTCTGTTTCGATTGACGGGACAAGCTTGACGGTATTTGGAATAGGTGACCATTCTCTTACGATCTCGCTCATTCCGCATACAGTTGAAGAGACGGTTCTTGGTCGGAAGCGCGTAGGTGACCTAGTGAATATTGAATGCGATATGCTTGGGAAGTACATTATGCAATATTTGGACCAAAGGAATGGATCTAAACCAGAACCTGCTTCACTTGGCAGCCAGTTCTATGAAGAGCATGGATTTAAATAATATGGCAACAGGAGGGTCAGATATGTTTCATACAATTGAAGAAGCCATTTATGATTTAATGCAGGGCAGAGTAGTCATCGTATGTGATGACGAGAATCGTGAGAACGAAGGAGATTTTGTTGCACTTGCAGATAAAGTTACACCTGAGACTATTAATTTCATGATAACAAAGGGACGGGGTCTTGTTTGTACGCCAATTACCGATGAGCGTGCACAGGCTTTGAAATTAAATCCTATGGTTGATCATAATACTGACTCACATGGAACTGCCTTTACAGTTAGTGTTGATCATATAAGTACGACGACAGGAATTTCAGCGGCAGAACGTGCTGCGACCATTCAAGCACTGATCGATCCAAATGCAAGACCTGCTGATTTTAATCGTCCAGGTCATATCTTTCCGCTTATCGCAAAAGACGGTGGCGTTTTGAGAAGAGCCGGACATACTGAAGCGGCAGTCGATTTAGCGAGACTATCAGGTTCAGCTCCTGCGGGAGTTATATGTGAAATAATGAAAGAAGATGGTGAGATGGCACGTGTGCCCGATCTTGCTGAGATAGCGAAGGAATTTGATTTAAAGATGATTACGATTAAAGATTTGATTCAGTATCGTAACCGTAAAGATGTACTAGTAAAAAAGGAAGTTGAAATCGAACTTCCAACAGAGTTTGGCTCATTTCGAGCTGTAGGATATTCAAATGTTCTTGATCAAAAAGAACATGTTGCACTGATTAAAGGAGAAATCCTGCATGATGAGCCAACGCTTGTCCGTGTTCATTCTGAATGTTTAACAGGAGATGTTTTTGGTTCATACCGATGTGATTGTGGACCGCAACTACATGCAGCATTAGCTCAGATTGAAGAAGAAGGACATGGCGTCTTGCTTTATATGAGACAAGAAGGTAGAGGTATTGGGCTCTTTAATAAGATGAAAGCATATAAACTTCAGGAGCAAGGGTATGATACCGTTGAGGCAAATGAGAAGCTTGGGTTCAAGCCAGATCTAAGAGATTATGGAATTGGAGCACAAATTCTACGAGATTTAGGGATATCAAAAATGAACTTGCTCACAAATAATCCAAGAAAGATAGCTGGATTAACCGGATACGGTCTTGAGGTAACTGCACGTGTTCCTTTACAAATGCCGTCAAGAAAAGAAAATGAACGGTATCTAAAAACAAAACATAGCAAGTTAGGACACATGCTTCATTTCTAAGTGATAAACAAAAACAAGGAGGATTTTCAAAATGGGACAATTATTTGAAGGAAATTTGGTTGGATCTGGTCTAAAAGTGGGTATTGTAGTAGGAAGATTTAATGAATTTATTACCAGTAAGCTTCTAGGAGGTGCTGAGGACGCATTAAAAAGGCACGGGTTATCAGAAGAAAACATTGATATTGCATGGGTGCCAGGGGCTTTTGAAATCCCATTTGCTGCAAAGAAAATGGTTGATACTGGGCGCTATGACGCAATCATTACGCTTGGAACCGTAATCCGTGGGGCAACACCTCACTTTGACTATGTGTGTGGTGAAGTTTCAAAAGGTGTGGCGAACTTAACGATGCAATCAGGTGTTCCTGTCATCTTTGGTGTTTTAACTACGAATACAATTGAGCAGGCTGTAGAACGAGCTGGAACTAAAGCAGGTAACAAAGGCTGGGATGCTGCAACAGCTGCAATCGAAATGGCGAATTTATCAAAATCATTTGAAGGTTGATTATCAGGTGATTTTTGGCTATGATGAGTATGGTGTTCGATGAAAGGCAAGGGAGTTCTACTTTTGAAGCCAGGAAAAGATCAAGAAAAATGGTTGATTCGAATATGTGTGATCATTGCGATCATCATGCTCGCTGCGCTTGTCCGTAGATTATTGTGAACATTTTATTCGTTCCTTGAATAGTTATATAAACGGCGAGCCAAGAATTACATTAATGAGGGATAATCATGCTAATTCGTTATAAGAAAGCCCATGAGAAAATTGCAATGGGATTATTAAGCTTTATGCCAAACGAAAAAGACATTAAACGATTGCAACAATCGATTAAAGACTATGAAGAAATGGATTCATGGCAGCTTTTTCTTTGGAAAGAGGAAGATATTATTGGTTTACTTGGTATTGAGTGGGTCAATGATAATGAAGTTGAGCTTAAGCATATTAGCGTCAACCCTTCTCATCGCCATCAAGGGATAGGTAAACAGATGGTGGAAGCACTTCGTGAAATGCTGAGTGAAGAGATTGATATAAAAGGTAATGAATATACAGGTACGTTCTTTGAACGGTGCCATTTAGAAGAAAACATTAAATAAATTTTCTATTTGAAAAGGAACGGCTTAGCCGTTCCTTTTCTGTTGTTTTATTCGATATTGTTGGTCTCGTTCTTCAATGATATCAGTGCGATCACGCCTAGAGTGTCTGTGTACGAGGTCCGGATTGGACAAATCACTAAAGCTGCCGTATACATATCCTAAATTGGTACACCGCTCACGGCATGTATCTAAAAGTTCCTTGCTTGTTATGGGTATTTCAAATCCAGCATATGGAGCTTTTGAATGAATTAATTGCTGTTCATCGGAAAGATGTAGAAGAAGCTGATCAACGTCAATGGCAAGCTTCTCAAGCTCAATTCGCTCAGTAGAGATAATACGCTTAGCATTCGCAATCATCCGCTCTGCACCTGTGAAATTACTTCTGCGATGGTGGTATAGTCCGACTGCAACCTGAATAAGTCCTACCCAGTGAAGCTTTCTTTTTCCTCTAGGATCTTCTTTCCAGTGCTCTTCGAGAATTTCGTGACATTCGAAGTAATCTCTGAGCCCATGGAAATGCACCAAATATTCAATGTAAGCTTCTGAATACATGTCGCCCCCTCCATTTCTTTAAGTAGTGTAGCATACTCAGGCTGGTATGATAAAGCGCATGGGTTTCGGTCAGAAGAAGCATAATAGGAATGGTTCTGATGAACCAATACGATTCAGGGAGTTGCTTTATATGGGCAAGGGAAACGGAATGATGTCTGTACTAGCAACGATCAGTGCAGGTGCTGCAGTGTACAGCTATTATCAAAATCACCAATCCAAGAGAATGAATACTGACAACGTGATTAAAAGTATTCTCTCCCAGCAAAAGCAATAACAGGACCGGGTTAAATCCCGGTCTTTCCTTTTACCTCAAGGCTCTTTTCTATAAGCTATTGTAGAAAATTTCATAAAAACCACACTACGCTAATTGGAGCGGAAGGAGGCTCACCGCCCGCACCAAGGAAAGCGAGCATCCTGGAGCGGAAAAATCCACTATTATAGCAACAATGTCTACGAAAAGAGCCTTCCTAAAGTTGTTAACTTTCTAAAGAATTTCTATTGACCGTGGGTGTATTCATCTATGATATAATCGGTTAAGAGATGGACAAGGATAAAGGAAGATGAAGACATGATGCAATATAGTGTTAAGGTTGACGCATTTGAGGGTCCACTGGATCTATTGCTACACCTAATTAATAAGTACGAAGTGGATATCTATGATATCCCTGTTTCCCAAATAACAGACCAATATTTAACATTCATACATACAATGAAAGAACTGCAACTGGATGTAGCTAGTGAGTATCTCGTGATGGCAGCAACGCTGTTAGCTATCAAAAGTAAGATGCTACTACCTCAAAGAGAAGAAGAATTACTTGAAGAAGACATGGATTTCGATGAAGATCCACGCGAAGAGCTAGTTCAGCGTCTAGTGGAATATAGAAGATTTAAAGAAGCAGCTAATGATTTAAAGGAAAAGGAAAGTAGCCGCAGTCTTCTTTACGCACGCCCTCCAGCTGATATAAGTGAGTATAGCCGTGAAGATAGTCACACCTCGATAGGGGATGTTACTCTTTATGATATGCTTGCGGCATTTCAGAAAATGTCTCGGCGAGTGAAGGAGAAGAAACCGAAGCGAACTAGAATACAAGGACAAGATATTTCGATTGAAGAACGAATGAAAGAAATTCGGAAGCAGCTACAGGGAAAGGGCAGAAGGCGATTTCTGGATCTATTCGCAGAAGAAGATCGTAGCCATATGATTGTGACATTTCTTGCTGTTCTAGAGTTAATGAAAACGAGAGATGTGGCGTGTGAGCAAGATCGGAATTTTGGAGAAATAATGATTTTTGAACGTGAAGGGAAGGTCTCGGAGTGACGAAAGAAGAAGTAAAGAGCATTATCGAAAGTCTTTTGTTTGTGGTAGGTGACGAGGGAATCACCGTTAAAGATCTCTCTGGAACGATATCACTAGAAGAAGAGACACTTCTGGATGCGCTAAATGACTTACAACAAGAATATGATGATAGAGATCGGGGATTTAAAATAGCATTTATTGGTGGGGGCTATCAACTTACGACAAATGCCAAAAACGCTCCCTTTATAGAGAAGTTAATCGATAAACCTGGGAACCATTCTTTGTCTCAAGCAGCACTAGAAACGCTAGCTATCATTGCCTACAAACAACCAATTACAAGAGTTGAAATTGAGGAAATTCGTGGAGTGAAAACAGATAAACCACTTCAAACTCTAATGAGTAAGTTGCTGATTAAAGAAGCTGGAAGAGCTGAGAAGGCTGGTAGAGCAATATTATACGGTACAACAAGAGAGTTTCTGTTTCATTTTGGATTAAGTACTATTAAAGAGCTACCTCCCTTGCCAGATGGCACAGAGGAAACTGAAGATGATGAAGCAGATTTGTTTTTCGAGAAATTTCAGGAACTTCCAGATCAAGAATAGTGGCTGGTTGTTCATAAGGAGGGCTATACATGCGGTTAACCCATATAACTTACGAACAGCTTGAGAAAGAACGTTCTAATTCCCCTGAAGATTCATTTGTTCGATCCTCTGTAACATACGAAGAAGCTGGCAATCAGAAGATTTTCTATGTGCTCTATCCTGCTATTTTTGCGATACGTGCAAAAGAGGAGGGGATATGGACCGCTGATTCGCCAGTTCATGAAGTGGTGGCCCTGAATTTGTTGCCTAGCTACCCGGGGAGAAAACGACTTTATATAAGTGACGAATCTGAGTTTCTACTAGCATTAAAGAAAGCCGATCTCTCAAAGCTCCTTGAAATCCTTCAGGAAGTGAAATTAAATGGTTCTTATCACACATAAATGATGCCTTCTTAGGCATCATTTTTTTGTTTCTGAGATCTTCTGTTCCTACCATTTCTTGTATAAAATAAGCTGTCATTTCTCAAACTACTTAAAAAGAGTAGCTAAAGGAGCTTAGCAGAATGATTTTATCGATCGGAAAACATCTACTTCCACATTGTCTTCATCAGTCAGATGCTGCAGCTTTTGCAAAAAAGCAATTTGGTGACCACTTTCGTGATATTGATCGCCTTCTCCCAGTTTTCCAAAGTGCTGAAATAGATACGAGATACTTTGCAATGCCGTTGGATTGGTATAGCAGTGGACCTAGTTTCGAAGAAAAAAATGAACGGTATATCGCTCTTTCAGTCGATTTTGCTACAGAAGCGATAAAAGATTGTCTAAACAATTCTTTTTATTTAAAGAGAGAAATAGATTGTAGCGAAGTGGCAGCAATTTTTTTTGTCTCAACTACGGGAATATCAACTCCGAGCATTGAAGCAAGAATTATGAATGTACTTCCTTTTTCACCACACACGAAACGTATTCCCCTCTGGGGACTTGGATGTGCTGGCGGAGCATCAGGTCTTTCACGGGCAAGTGAGTACTGCATAGCTCATCCCGAAGAGGCTGTACTTATTGTGAATGTGGAATTATGTAGCTTAACATTCCAACATGGAGATTATTCCAAAAGCAACTTAATAGGCACTGCACTTTTTGCTGATGGCGTATCATGTATGCTCGTAACTGGTGAAAAATCTCCGTTGCTTCAACATTCGAAAATGAACAATATACCAGCTATCATTTCAGTTCGGTCTACACTTATGAAAGATTCTGAGGATGTTATGGGATGGGAAGTAAGTAACCAGGGTTTACACGTTGTTTTCTCAAAATCGATTCCATCTATTGTTTCGACATGGCTTGAACCAAACGTTAAAGAATTCCTTACATCACAGAATAAAGTCCCTGAAGAAATTGACTATTTTATTGCGCATCCCGGAGGTACAAAAGTGTTAACAGCTTATGAAGAGGCGCTGGGATTAGAGAAGTCAATGACCAATATATCACGCGAGGTACTAAGACAATACGGCAACATGAGTTCAGTTACAATCGTTTATGTATTGGATCAATTCATGAGAAAGGGGTGCAAAACAGGTGCCTCTGGTTTAATGGCTGCTCTTGGTCCTGGCTTTTGTTCAGAGTTATTACTCCTAGAGTGGAAAGAAGGGGCGTAATTTATGGTTGTTCTTTTTACAGCGGTGTTTGTACTTCTTATAGTGCAAAGAGTAGGTGAACTCATACTCGCTAGAAAAAATGAAAAGTGGATGAAGGATCGTGGTGCAATAGAATGTGGAGAAGACCACTACAAATACATCGTTATGTTGCACATTGGTTTTCTACTTGCAGTTGCGGTAGAGACAGCTCTTCGTGGTTTCACTCTTTCATTAATTTGGACAGTAATGCTTGGAATATTTCTGCTAGCTCAGTTGCTAAGAGTCTGGACGATTAGGTCTTTAGGAAAGTTCTGGAACACTAAAATTATCGTGTTGCCTAAAGCAAGCGTTGTTGCTAAAGGGCCTTATCGTTTTTTACGACACCCGAACTATGTGATTGTAGCGTTGGAAATTCTATCCCTTCCACTTATCTTTTCTTCGTATTGGACTGCAATTGTTTTCACATTTCTAAATGCTGGATTACTATTAAAGGTTCGTATCCCAGCTGAAGAAAAAGCATTAAAAGAAGTAACGAATTATACAGATGTTTTTACCGAACCAACCAAGAATTGATATACATATCCAGCGTCTCCTCCTCATAGACTTGTACAAATACGGAGCTTAAGGGACGTGGATGGCATGATCAAATCGTTGCATACAAAAATTGGCGTCTTTATTTTGATAGCAGCTCTGCTGTTTCTTATGATTCCTCGAAATGCTTCAGGAGAAGGTGTTGGTGTCTCAGCTAGAAGTGCCATCCTAATGGAACAAGAAACCGGACGAGTGCTTTACGAAAAAGATGCTTATACACAAAGAAGGATAGCAAGCATAACAAAAATTATGACAGCAATTCTAGCGATTGAGTCAGGGAAATTAGATGATATGGTTGTTGTAAGTTCAAGGGCTGCAGGAACAGAAGGATCGTCACTTTATTTAAAAGAAGGCGAAAAAATAAAGCTCGAGAATCTGGTTTATGGGCTTATGCTCCGTTCTGGTAATGATGCAGCAGTTGCTATTGCAGAAGCAGTTGGAGGTAGTCTTGAAGGTTTTGTAAACCTGATGAACCAAAAGGCAGAAGAGATTGGGATGTCAAGTACTGTTTTTGCAAATCCTCATGGACTTGATGATCATGAGAATCACCTTTCCACAGCATATGATATGGCTTTATTAACTCAGTATGCTATGAATAATGAAATTTATCAGGTCATATCTGGGACTAAGGTACATAGAGCTCCCAACGAGAAAGAAGACTGGGATTATGTGTGGCGGAACAAAAATAAACTATTAACAGGTTTATATGAAGATTCAACCGGTGGAAAGACGGGCTATACAAAGAGAGCGAAACGTACCCTTGTTTCAACAGCAGAACGTGATGGAATGAATCTGATTGCGGTAACACTTGATGCTCCGAGCGATTGGAATGATCATATTTCAATGTTCAACTTTGGATATAAGAATTATGAGCTTACCTTGTTGCAATCTAAAGGAGTCCTTAAGGATCTGAAGGAGGAGCCTTACAAGGGTAGGGTGAAGTTAAATAGGGATCTACTATATCCATTAACTGAAGAGGAAAAAGACAGCATTGAGTCAACAATACAGCTTGCAAAACCTCCAGAGAAAAGTGATTGGGATAAGCCAGATTCTTTTCAAAATCCAATCGGTTTATACAAAATTACACTAAATAACGAAAACCTAATTAAAGCTCCTCTTACTTATGAAGGTGTTGAGAAAAAACCAAAAGGATTTTGGGGATTCTTTAGAAATCTATTCTCTCTAGATTCCGGACGTGATCTCAATGGTTAATATAATCTGGGTTGGTTTATTTCTTATCGGAATAATCTTTGCGTTCGTAAATGGGACAATGGAAGAAGTAAACAAAGCTATTTTTAGTGGTGCTGAAGAAGCAATTGCTGTTTGTATTGGTCTACTCAGTGTTCTTGTTTTCTGGCTTGGTTTAATGAAGATCGCCCAAAAAGCTGGACTTCTTGAAGTCATGGCGCGTTGGTTTAAACCAGTTGCTAGGAAAATTTTTCCTGAAGTGCCGACAGAACATCCTGCAATGGGTTATATCCTATCCAATATGATCGCTAACATGTTTGGACTGGGGAATGCGGCTACACCAATGGGTATAAAAGCTATGGAGGAATTAAAAAAACTGAACGATATGAAAGATCATGCTTCAAGATCAATGATTACTCTATTAGCACTCAACACATCTAGCTTAACATTAATACCTACGAGTGTTATCGCAATTCGAATGAAGTATGGTTCCGTTTCACCTACAGAAATCGTAGGTACTACTATTGCTGCAACGGCATGTTCAACAATAGGTGCGATAATGATTGATCGCTTTTTTAATAGAAAAAGCAAAGGGGGAATATAATCGTGAACATCTCGATTTGGATTATCCCCTTGTTAATCGGCTTTATCCTTGCTTATGGAACATGGAAGAAAGTACCAACTTATGAAGTGTTTGTAGAAGGTGGAAAAGAAGGTCTTTCAATTGCTTTCTCAATCGTTCCTTATCTAGTAGGCATGATGGTAGCTATTTCAGTTTTTCGAGCATCTGGAGCTATGGCTTTTTTAAGTGGTTTACTTAAAGCGCCACTTGACGCAATAGGTATACCGACAGAAATTGTCCCACTCGCACTGATTCGTCCTATCTCAGGTACAGGTGCTTTAGCTATGACAACTGACATTATTAACACGTATGGACCTGATTCATTCATAGGAAGATTAGCATCAACTATGCAAGGTAGCACAGATACAACACTTTATATCCTTACAGTTTATTTTGGTGCTGTAGGCATCAAGAAAATGGGGAACGCCTTGAAAGTAGGATTGTTAGCAGATCTAGTAGGAATGATTGCAGCGATCGTTTTTGTTACCATTGTTTTTGGATAAAAGTCACCGCAAAAAAGTGGTGGCTTTTTTGATTTTTACAAACGGTTTGTAGAATTCCAGATTGAGCATAATAAATGATAGAATGAATCTGTACTTGAGGTTTGACTACGACAAGAGTATGATGTTTTAGTGAGGTGAATATGATGGAACGTTTGCAAAAGGTAATTGCTCAAGCTGGAGTTACATCTAGACGGAAAGCAGAAGGATTAATTGAAGAAGGAAGAGTTAAAGTTAACGGTAAAGTCGTGACTGAACTCGGGACGAAAGTTTCTGATCGTTGTAAAATCGAGGTGAACGGTATTCAGGTAGAACGTGAAGAACCGGTTTACTTCTTGTTCTATAAACCAACAGGAGTCATTTCAGCGGTTGAAGACGACAAAGGAAGAAAAGCTGTTACAGATTATTTTCATGAAATTGAAGAGAGAGTTTTTCCTGTGGGAAGACTTGATTATGATACATCAGGTATCCTTCTTCTAACAAATGATGGTGATTTTGCAAATAAGCTTATGCACCCAAGCTACCATGTAGATAAAGTATATGTAGCTAAAGTGAAGGGACTTATGAACAAAGAAACCATTCAAAAGCTTGAAAGAGGCGTGCAACTTGAAGATGGTAAAACATCTAAGGCGCGTGCGCGAATTTTGTCAGTTGATAAACAAAAAGAGAAATCTATTGTAGAACTGACTATTCACGAAGGTAAAAATCGACAGGTTCGACGGATGTTCGAAACACTTGGCTTTCCTGTACAGAAGTTAAAAAGAGAACGTTATGGATTTCTTGAGCTATCAGGCATGAATCCTGGTGATTATCGAGAGTTAAAACCATACGAAGTTAAACAGCTACGTAATCAAGCTGTCACACAAAAGTCAAAAAAGCGATAAGTTGACACCCTAACACCACGTTATAGTGAGAGTAGTATTGCTGTTTGATTGGAGTTGGTTCGAATGAAAAAGAAAAACCGGCTGATCGTGCGGACTGTTATATTGGCAATTGTCTTTATAGCAGTCGGCTATACGTTCTATACAAACTTTTTCGCAAATGAAAGCGGAATCGTACAGGCCGGGGATCAAGCCCCTAACTTTATCTTAACTGACCTTGAAGGAAATGAAGTAGAGCTTGAAGATTATAGAGGAAAAGGCGTGTTTCTTAACTTCTGGGCAACTTACTGTGAGCCATGTAAGGATGAAATGCCTGCAATGGATAAGAAATATAAAGAGTATAAAGACAAAGGCGTAGAAATTCTTGCCGTTAATGTATCAGAGCCTAAATTGACTGCGGAAAGCTTCGTTGATCGCTATAAGCTAAGTTTTCCTGTACTTCTCGATAAAAGTAATGATGTAACAAATCATTATGGAGTTGGTCCAATTCCAGTTACATTCTTAATTGACAAGGACGGTCAAGTTATAAGAAAGACACAGGCTAGCTTGTCTGAAGAAGTGATCGATGACTATATGAAGCAAATCCAACCGTAACGGGGTGTTCCAATGAGCGACAAAAACATCACCTGTGAATGCGGACATATTAACCCTTATGGAACTGAGATATGCGAAGTATGTGGTAAGCCGCTCCAGGGAGATTCAGAATCTAATAAACTTCTTAATATGAGATATGAGGGAAGTGCTCGTAGATCTCAAACTTATAAAACGACTATAATCGATAAAATATGGAATTTCTTTTCTTCTGTTAAAGTAGGCATATGGATTATTGTTCTTCTTCTCGTTGCTTCTGCTGTAGGAACGATTTTTCCTCAAGAAATGTACATACCACCGCTGTCTGATCCCACTGTCTATTACGAAGAACAATACGGAATACTAGGACAACTTTATTTTGATCTTGGATTTCATAATCTATACGGTTCTTGGTGGTACATGCTATTAATAGCAGCTCTTGGTTTGTCATTAATAGTTGCAAGTCTTGATCGATTTGTTCCACTTTATCGTGCACTTAAAAAACAGCGTGTTGTTCGACATGAGAGCTTTATGAAGCGTCAGAAATATTTCGGTATAACTGAGCTCGTAAATAACAAAGCTGAATTATCTACCGTCAAAGAAGTCTTGCAGAAGAAACGATACAATGTAAAAGAAGAAGACGGTCATTTGTTTGCCGAGAAAAATCGTTTTTCAAGATGGGGCCCTTATGTTAACCATATTGGACTTATTTTATTTCTAATTGGTGGAATGCTTCGTTTCTTCCCAGGGATGTATGTTGATGAAGTACTCTGGTTACGTGAAGGAGAAACTGAGAAGATTAAGGGAACAGAAGAAGCCTACTATTTACAAAGCGATGGTTTTATTCTCGAAACATATGACAATAACGATGCCAAATTCAAGGATGCTATTGAAGCGTCTGGACAAGAAGCGGTTGCCAAAAACTATCAAACGGATGCAGTGCTTTACAAACAAGTTGGCGAGCGAATAGCAGGAACGGATCCTGAACTTGAAAAAATTAAAGAGCATCCGATTCAAGTAAATAAGCCACTTAAATTTGATGGGTATGCAATCTATCAAGTTGATTACAAGTTGAATGAGCTTCAAAGCATGACGTTTACAATGGATAATAAGGAGACCGATAAGCCAGTAGGTGAACTCACAGTTAACCTTTATAATCCGGAGAAAGAATATGAGCTTAACGATGGTTATCGAGTAGAAGTAATGGACTATTTTCCTGACTTTGAATTCAACGATAAAGGAGAACCCACAACCAAGTCCAAAGTTCCGAATAACCCAGCATTCATTCTCAATATGATTTCTCCTGAACATCCAGATGGGGAAGTGGCATTCGTTGCCATCAAACAGAACTTAGAACCTCTTGGTGAGAATGATTACAAGATGTCCTTCCAGAATGTTGATACAAAGAATGTATCGGGTCTTGTCGTTCGGAAAGACAATACGCTATGGATTCTTGCTATTGGTGGCGCGATCTTCATGATCGGTGTTATCCAGGGGATGTACTGGAATCACCGTCGTATTTGGGTGCTTAGAAAAGACAATGAAATTTGGCTAGCGTGTCATACGAATAAGAATTGGTATGGACTTAAGCGAGAGCTTGAAAGTGTAACAGATCAAACCGGTCTTCATATGCCGCTCGATCAATCTGAACAAAAATAATAGATTTTTTAGCACGAAGGGAGGCGCGATAAGATGGCTCAACTTAGTAGTAACTTGCTTTATATTGCTTTTTTCATCTATTTTGCAGCAAGCATTGTTTTCGCTATTTCATTATTCGGTAAGAAATGGAGGAAATCAGATGAAGCTACCCACTCAAAAAAGTGGGGAATGTGGGGCTTTATATTATCCACAGTTGGATTTCTCTTTCAACTGAGCTATTTTATTACAAGGTGGATTGCTGCAGGTCATGCACCTGTAAGTAACCTTTTTGAATTTACTACATTTTTCGGGATGGCAATGGTTTTTGCCTTCTTGATTATTTATTTAATTTACAAGAGTAATGTGATTGGCTTATTTGCAATGCCAGTTGCCATCATCGTAATTGCTTATGCTAGTGTATTTCCATCTGAAATTCAGCCTTTGATTCCAGCGTTACAAAGTAACTGGCTTAAAATCCATGTAACGACTGCAGCTCTAGGAGAAGGCATTCTGTCAATTAGTTTCGCCGCAGGTCTCGTCTATCTTGTTCGTACGGTCAATCAAGAGAAAGCGAGCAAGTCTACTTTTTGGCTAGAAGTCGTAATGTATACACTGATTAGTACAGTTGCATTCGTTATTCTATCGTTAGGGTTTGAAGCTGCTGGTTACTCTTCAACTTATCAATTTGTTGATCAAAACGAGCAGCAAGTTACAGTTGAATATACGCTACCTGCGTTAACTGGACCAACAGATGGAACTTATGTTAGCGGGAATGAGTTTGGACCACTTGTTGAGGCTCCAGCCTGGATGAAGGGCGAGAAAGCTGCTCATAAGCTTAATACCTTAATTTGGTCTATTGTTGGGGGGCTAGCGCTATATGGATTAATTCGGCTCATACTACGCAAACGAATTGGTGCAGCTATTCAACCTGCATTGAAGAACGTTAATGAAGAATTGGTCGATGAAATCCAGTATCGTGCAGTGGCAATCGGATTTCCTGTTTTCACGCTTGGGGCACTTATTTTCGCTATGATTTGGGCGCAAGCTGCTTGGACCCGTTTCTGGGGATGGGATCCAAAAGAAGTTTGGGCACTTGTTACCTTTTTGTTCTATGCAGCATATCTTCACCTCCGTCTTTCACGAGGATGGCAAGGAGAGAAGTCAGCATGGCTTGCTGTTGTAGGCTTCGTTATTATTATGTTAAATCTCGTGGTTGTTAACCTCGTGATTTCTGGACTACATTCGTATGCATAACACTGAAAACCTTCACGAGTCGTGGAGGTTTTCTTAATATTTATAGGTGTATACGGTTTCCTCGTGACTGGTCTAGAAAGCTTTATACGTGGTAGAATAGAAGACATGAGCTACTGTAGGAGGGAATCTTCTTGGAAAAAGATGCAAGAATTTTAGTTGTAGATGATGAAGAGCGTATTAGAAAGTTATTGCGCATGTATCTTGAAAGAGAAAACTATGAGATTGAAGAAGCAGAAAATGGAGAAGAAGCACTTGAAATAGCAACAGAAGATGATTTTGATCTCATCTTGTTGGATTTAATGCTCCCAGGTATGGATGGCATTGAAGTTTGTCAGCAAATGCGCGAGCAAAAAGCGACTCCAGTTATTATGCTGACTGCTAAAGGAGAAGAAGCCAATCGTGTTCAAGGATTTGAAGTGGGCGCGGATGATTATATTACAAAACCATTTAGTCCGAGAGAAGTAGTACTTCGAGTAAAGGCGCTTCTCAGAAGGTCATCAACTACCAAATTTCTACAAACGGAAACAACAACTAAGAACGTGATTGTATTTCCATACTTAACCATCGATCACGATGCACACCGGGTACTTGCAGAAGATCAAATTATTAATCTAACACCAAAGGAATATGAGCTTCTGTACTATCTTGCGAAAGCACCTGATAAAGTATTTTCTCGTGAGGAACTTCTTAAAGATGTCTGGAACTACGAGTTTTTTGGGGATCTTCGCACGGTAGATACCCATGTTAAGCGTCTTAGAGAAAAATTAAATAAGGTATCACCTAATGCTGCCTCTATGATCTCGACTGTATGGGGAGTTGGCTATAAGTTCGAGGCAGTAAAAGAGTAATGATCTGGAGAAGTGTGGTTGGGAAGCTCTGGCTTACAATTATTTTACTTGTCGCATTTGTGCTTTCGATTTTAACCATCCTCTTGCTTCAGTTTTTTGAAGATTTTCATGTTGAGAAAGAAGCAGAGCAAATGGAACGACTTGCAAATAAAGTAGCGTCAGTTATTGAACGATACGATGATCGCGATCAAGCACTTGATACCGCATGGGAGATTACTGACTTTTATCCCACTAGAGTGATGATCATTAAAAATGAAGAGGCTAATGAGGGCCTGTGGTATTCCCCTAATGCGCACGGGCTTCCTCGAATTTCATTAGACGCCTTTAAAGAGGATCCTGTTCTAAAGGATGTATTTACTAATGGAGAAACGGTTGTCAAACAAGGTAACTTTGAAACGAGAACTGAAGCGACATCATCTAATGAACTTCTAGTTGTTGGTGTCCCTATGCAAATAGATGGAGAAGATCATGGAGCAGTATTTCTATACCAATCTCTTGATGTAATTGCGAAAACAACAGGACAGGCACGTAATTTAATTTACATAGCAGCAGGGATTGCGATTGTTTTAACTACAATCTTTGCATTCTTCTTATCAACTCGTATCACGGCACCACTCTTAAAGATGAGAGAAGCTGCTACGCAAGTTGCAAAAGGGAAATTCGATACAAAAGTGCCGATGGTAACTCACGATGAAATTGGTGAGTTATCTATAGCGTTTAATCGGATGGGCCGTCAGCTGAACAACTATGTAACAGCACTAAATCAAGAAAAAGAGCAGCTTGCTAGTATTTTAAGCAGTATGGCTGATGGTGTCATTACCTTTGATAAAACAGGGGCAATACTTAGCACTAATCCACCTGCTGAACGATTTCTGAAAGCGTGGTATTACGAGCAAGGTATGGACGAACAACCGGGGACTGAAATCCCTGAGGACATTAATGAGTTATTTAGCCTTGTTGTCATGCTAGAACGCGAACAGCTTACTGAGGTCGAGTTACAGGGTAGAAGCTGGGTTGTAGTAATGACCCCGCTTTACAACCAATCGGCTATTCGTGGAGCTGTAGCTGTCTTTCGTGATATGACAGAGGAAAGACGTCTCGATAAGCTAAGGAAGGATTTCATAGCGAATGTATCGCATGAGCTAAGAACCCCAATTGCTATGCTTCAAGGCTATAGTGAAGCGATTGTAGATGATATCGCAAGTAGTGATGAGGAAAAGAAAGAAGTTGCTCAGATAATTTATGACGAATCATTGCGGATGGGTAGACTTGTGAATGAGTTACTTGACCTTGCTAGAATGGAAGCAGGACACAACGAACTGCATTATAGTAACATCCATCTTCAAGATTTTGGTCAGAGAATAGTAAGGAAATTCTCAGGTCTTGCACGAGATAGAGAAGTCGAGTTGAAATTTCACTTATCCAATCCTGAACGAATGTTAATGATTGATCCTGATCGAATTGAACAAGTTCTTACCAATTTATTGGATAATGCAGTAAGGCATACACCGAATGACGGTGAAGTAAGCTTACTTATTACATCACTTGAAAAAGGTGTACAGTTCAATGTGAAAGATACAGGATCTGGCATTCCAGAGGATGATCTACCATTTGTATTTGAACGGTTCTATAAAGCTGATAAAGCTAGGACAAGAGGAAGATCCGGAACTGGTCTTGGCCTTGCAATTGCAAGAAATATTGTGGAATCTCATCGGGGCCATATATCAGTACACAGCAAAAACGGAGAGGGCACCGTTTTCACTTTCTTTATTCCTGATCAAACCGACGAGTGACAGGCACCACCCGTTATATGTTGAAAATTGTCGAGTAGGTAGTTTAGCTCCTGAGTGTAACTTAGGAGCTTCTTTACTATATTCCTACATTGAAGATGAATAAAGTAAGGGAAGTAGCATGTTAAAGTTCAATTTATGCGATACAATAGTAGTGGAAACTGTCAAACTAGTTCGATAAAGGAGCTGACATTTTGTATACCGATTATCATAATCATTTAGAAAAAGGAACACTCACACTAGATTATTTATCACAGTTTGTTGAGGAAGCTAAACGGAAAAACGTTAGCCACTTTGGTATCTCTGAACATGCCTATCATTTCTATGAGACTGAAAACATTTTAAGTAACCCATGGGTGAATCAGCGACGATGGTATAACATGGATGAGTATGTCAAACTCTTTCAACAAGCGGAAGATCAAGGCATGGACGTTAAAATGTCGATTGAAATGGATTATACACCTGGTAAACACGCAGAAATGAGAGACTTTATTTCCAATTATAAGTTTGATTACGTCATCGGTTCGATCCATTGGGTAGAGGATTTTGGCATTGATTTAGCTGAATATCGTCATTTATGGGACGAGAGGGATATTCATACTGTTTACCGAAAGTATTTTGATCAAGTGGTTACACTTGCCGAATCGAATTTATTTGATATCGTTGGGCACCTTGATCTTGTTAAAATCTTTAAGTATAAGCCCGACAATCGAGATTTTCTTTTAGAACAGTATGACCGTGCAACAAATGCACTATCTAATTCAAAAACATGTGTAGAAATTAGTACTGCAGGATTAAGAAAGCCAGTAGGCGAATTATATCCTGACCCAGATCTTCTTAAAATGTGTTACGAAAAAGATATTCCAATTGTTCTTTCATCAGACGCTCATGTTCCAGGAGATGTAGGGGCGGATTATGACAAAGCTGTGGATCTAGCGAAATCTGTTGGATACTCTAAATTAATGACATTTCAAAAAGGGGAACGTAAATCGATTCCTCTATAGAAAAGGCTCTTTTCAATAAGATTGTTGCTTTTGAAAGAAGTTTTGTAGAAAGAACCACACTTAGTTGATTGGAGCGGAAGGATGCTCGCCCCGCGGAAAGCGAGCATCCGGGAGTGGAAGTCACCCACTACTTTTATAGCAACAATGTCTACGAAAAGAGACATAGAAAAAAGAACAAGAGCTATTCCGCTCTTGTTCTTTTTTCATTTCTACACTCCACCAATTTGTTCAACTTTTACAATATCTTGAACAGATTCAAGTGTCTCTTCAATATTTTTTGGAAGTTCACTATCAAATGAGAGCATCATAATTGCTTCTCCACCAGCTGTTTTTCTTCCAACTTGCATCGTAGCGATATTAATGTCGTGCTCTCCTAATACCTTCCCAACATTACCGATAACACCTGGTCTGTCGTTATGCTGAATATATAGCAAATGTCCCTGAGGGTGGAAGTCAATATCAAATCCGTTTAATTGGGTAATCCGATCTCCATATTCTTTTATATAAGTACCTTGTAGTGAAAAAGCTTCTTTATCACCCTTAACCGTCACTGAAATGAGGTTCGAATAACCATGCGTTTCGGAGCTATGCTTTTCTCCATAGGTTATACCTCGCTCTTTTGCGATAGAAGGAGCATTCACTTCATTAACTGTTGTATCTAATCTTGATTTAAGAAAAGAGGCCATGAGGTTTCTTGTCAAAATGGCTGTATCAAGCTCCGTTAATTTACCAGCGTAGCTTACATCAACGAGATTAACTGCTGACTTCATACACTGTGAAAGAATCCTTCCCATTTTACGAGTGAGTTCATAATAAGGTTTGATCTTCTCATACTCTTCTTTCGAGAAGCCTGGAAGATTAATGGCGTTCCTAATCGGTTTATCTTGAAGGAAATATAAGACTTCATCAGCTACTTGAGCAGCCACGTTAAGCTGTGCCTCTTTTGTAGAAGCACCGAGGTGTGGTGTTACAATGACCTGATCGTAGCCAAGAAGAGGATGGTCATGTTCAGGCGGTTCTGCTTCAAATACATCAAGTGCTACACCGCCAATATGTCCGGATTCGAGGAAAGGGATCAACGCTTGCTCATCAATAATTCCGCCTCTAGCGCAATTGATTAGAAAGACGCCTTTTTTTGTTTTTGCAATCGTTTCTTCGTTTAATAGGCCTCGAGTTTTATCTGTAAGAGGTGTGTGAACCGTAATAATATCGGCAACATCGAGTAAATGATCAAATTCCACGGATTCAACATCAAGTTTTTGAGCTCGATCATTTGTCAAAAATGGATCAAATACCACAACACTCATTCCAAAAGCTCTAGCTCTTCGTGAAAGCTCAGTACCAATTCTTCCCATACCTACGATTCCGAGTGTTTTACCGTGTAGTTCTGTACCAACATAGTGCTTGCGCATCCATTTTCCGCTCTTTAAAGAAGATGTTCCCTGTGGGATATTGCGAACAAGAGACGCCATCATAGCGAAAGTATGTTCAGTTGTAGAGATTGTATTACCGTCAGGAGCGTTAACAACAATGACACCTCGTTTAGTTGCAGCTTCAAGATCGATGTTATCAACACCAACACCTGCTCTAGCTACAATCTTTAAATTTGGCATCTGATTGAGAACTTCGGCCGTTACTTTCGTTGCACTTCTAACTAAAAGTGCCTCATATTGATTTAGACGATCGCTAAATTCTTTCAATGAGCCAATATCACACTGAATCGTACTTTCATTTAGTAAAGGTTGCAATCCATCTTCCTGAATACCATCTGTAACAAGAACATAAGCCAACTTCTCCACTCCTTTTTTCTATCTCTTCTAATTTATTAGAAAACTTAATACTATCCTTTTTATCATGAAAGCACTAAAGTGTCAATTTCAATTAGAATTTAAATGAAACCAATTTGGAAAAAAGAAATTCCCCGGCTGCATAACCGGGGAATTGAAAAACATTACTATTCGAATTTTAATGCGTCACCGTCGAAAGACTCGTCAGCAATTTTGATTGAGTCAGTAGGGCAACCTTCAAATGCATCCATCATATCTTCATGAAGTACTTCAGGAATTTCGACAATACCTTCGTTATCGTCGAGGGTTACAAACGCGATACCTTCGTCGTCATAATCGTAAATGTCTGGTGCAGCAGCGCCACAAGCACCACAAGCAATACATGTGTCTTTATCTACAATAGTATACTTAGCCATGATTTAACCTCCTATTCAATACTTCTATATGCCTTTCATCAATCTTTTATACGTAAATGAAAGTTATTAATAACTTTATTGTAAAGGTGATTTCTTGACTTTTCAATAGTCAAATACTTTTCTGAGTGCCTAATTGGTTGTTACCCGATTTTAATTTAAGTAAACACAGCATAAAATTTGATACAATGAGAGGAGAGTTAGTGACAGGGTGGTCTTATCATGGAATATTTAGATGGTGTGGTATTATTTGTTCTTAATCGGTATAAAGGTGAGCGCTCTTTATCAGCGGTGTACCACCTCTTAAAGGGAAAGAAGTCTTCACAAACGATCCAAGATGCCAGGCTTTACGATGTATCGTTTTTGTTTGGAATGCTTAAGCAACTGAACAGAGAACAGCTCAAGGAGGCAACAGTGCATCTGGTGAATGCTGGATCACTTGAGCACACAGATTCAGACCGTTATGTGACTACATCATATGGAAATGGTACACTTCAAATTTTCTTAGATACCGATCCATTTCCAATGTATTTGAACGGATGGAAGTATCATCACATTGCGGATCAATTTTGGCAGCGCCTTAGTTTATACGTGCAGAGTCTTTCTTATTCTGTTCATAACAATATGAATTTCTATCCCGTCATGAAAGATGAATTGACTCAAGATTGGGTTAGAAAGCATTTTCCTACTCGTTCGGAGGAAAGAGTAAAGATAGCAGCAGATCTTTACAAAGAGGTAACATATATCCTTGAAAAGCTTCCTAGTCAACTTGCCACTTTGTTCGTTCATCGGCTTAGTGGTGTTGAGAGAACTGGACTTACTTTACAACAAACTGCATCCGAGTTTAGGTTTACTTTAGAAGAAGCAACAATTAAGTTTTACAGCATTATACATGCTTGTCTTACTTTCGTTCAAAATAGTAGTGATTATCCCCTGCTTACTTCTCTAGCGGCAGATGAGTACGGTGAAATGCCATTAACGTCTTCTACAAGGCAAACTTATTCACTGCTACAGAAAGGTTTAACAATGGATCAAATTGTTAACAAGCGACAATTAAAGAAAAGCACGATTGAAGATCATATAGTGGAAATAGCCATCAATGTACCGGACTTTTCAATTGATCCTTTTGTTTCAAGGCAAGCACAACAATCGATTATTGCAGCTAGCCAGGAGACACAGAGTCAACGTTTAAAAACAATTAAGGAACATCTAGATCACGAGTATCCATATTTTCAAATTAGATTAACACTATGCAAAGAAGGGGTTTAATGAATCTAGCAGACGTTTTATATAAACACTTCGGATATCAGCAATTCAGAGAAGGCCAGGAAGAAATTATTGAAGATGTATTAGAGGGTAAAGATGTCTTTGCTATGCTACCAACAGGTGCAGGGAAGTCGCTATGCTATCAAATACCAGCTTATGCAGGAGCATCTCCAGTGTTAATTGTTTCCCCTCTTGTGTCCTTAATGGAAGATCAGGTTCAACAATTAAAAACACACGGAGAGAAGCGAGTAGTTGCTTTAAATAGTTTTCTTGATTTTAATAAAAGAAGGAGTATACTAAGGCAATTGTCGAGATATTCTTTTATTTATGCTTCACCAGAAATTATTCAAAATAAAATTGTTCAGGGTGCACTGAAACAACTCTCGTTTCGTTTAATGGTTGTAGATGAGGCTCATTGTGTTTCTCAATGGGGTCATGACTTTAGAACAGATTACTTGAAACTTGGACCATTAAGAGAACAGATAGGGCATCCACCTCTACTTGCATTGACAGCAACAGCAGCAAGGGATGTTCGTCAAGATATCGTTAAGCAATTGCAAATGAATACGCCTGCCTATCATGTTCATAGTGTTGATCGACCAAACATCGCGATAAAGCTTGAAAAACATAGTTCGCTAGTAGATAAAGTTAAAGCGTTGCATCAATACGCAGTACAGCTTGAAGGACCAGGAATCATTTATTTTTCTAGCAGGAATTGGGCAGACAAAATAGCCAGGGAGTTAGAGGAAGCGGGAATTGCAAGCGTGGCTTCGTATCATGCAGGGCTTAATCAAGAAGATCGTTTACTCATACAGCAGCAGTTTTTAAATGATGAACTATCGATTGTGTGCTCGACAAATGCATTTGGAATGGGGATAAACAAAAGTAATATTCGGTATGTGATTCATTTTCATCCTCCCTCTACGATTGAAAGTTATCTGCAAGAAATAGGTCGTGCCGGAAGAGATCAAGAGAAAGCCATTGCAATTCATCTTTATACAGAAGAAGATGAATTTCTTCCGTTATCTTTTATTGACAGTGAACTTCCGAATCGAGCACAAATTATAGAGGTGTTAAGCGACCTTTCTAAGCGTACTGGAGAACGGTTATCAGTAAAGCAGTATGAGAGCCAGGAAGTACCGTTTGGCTTATCTGAGACTGCTTGGCGTCTTATTGTTCATAAATTAGAAGTTCACCACTTTCTAAATAATGAAATCATCCAGCCTTTTCAATTGACTAATGCTGTTGAAATTATTTCGGCAGAAGCTGAAAACAGAAGAAAAGAAAAGCTATTGAAGTGGACAAGGTTTAAAAGCTGGTTAGAAGAAATTCAGTGCAGAAGGAATGGATTGCTTACTATATTTCACGAATCACCAGTCACTGTAGAAGATTGTTGCGATTATTGTGGTTTATCCTTAAGCAACTATTTTAAAAATGATAAAAGGACGTATCAACAAAGAAATCAAATAACCAATTGGAAGCAAGAACTGAAAAGGTTACTTGTAGTAAATAAGGAGGATCGTGGTGAGAAACCGACAGGCTGAATTAGTAAAAAACCTTTCGGATCGTGAATTGCTCATCAATGTTTATTTAACACAGGGAATCCTTCTCATCCTGTCATGTGTGATTGGTGCCATTCTATTTTCTGAAATTTGGTTTATAGATGAATTAGTAGAAATTAATTTAATTGATATCATCTTTCTAGGAGGTGGGCTGGCATTACTTATTATTCTAATTGATCAATTCCTAATGAAGGTATTGCCAGAAGACAAACTTGATGATGGGGGAATTAACGAGAGAATATTCTCCAATCTTTCTGTACCACATATATTGTTCCTATCATTTATCATTTCATTTAGCGAAGAGTTAATGTTTCGCGGTGTTATCCAAACTCATTTGGGTCTTTACATAGCGAGTGGTTTATTTGCTATTATTCACGTCAGGTATCTAGCTAAACCTGTGTTATTTACATTAGTTGTGGGGGTTAGTTTCAGCTTGGGAATATTGTTTGAATTGACGGATAATGTTCTAGTAACCATTACAGCTCATTTTCTAATTGATTCTACAATGGGAATCCTCATCAAACAAAAAGCACATTCTTGATCACATCATGAAAGGTGAGTTATATGAAGAACGAAAGTCCATTACCATCCAGGAAAGACTATCATAGGAATAAAGAAAACAAAAAAAAGCGAGCTAGAAATGGAAAAAAGGAAAGCGAGTTACCATCGCTAACATTAATCCGTGTTCTTGCACTGCTTTTTATTGGAATGGTTTCAATATTCCTTCTCTATTCGTACTTCGCTTAAATTTATCATGTTTATCACATTATCCTCAGTATTATCTGAAGCCTGAGATGCATAGACTAGTCTCAGTAAAGGGGGGAGCGAAGTGGATGCATTCAAACAGTGGAATCTTCCGCAGCCTCAATCTAACGTGACGATCGTATTGTTGCAAGAATTAGTGGAAAGGAAAAATGATGAAACACACTTTAAAGCGAAGTCTCTTTTCTATGGATATGTTCTAACGTTTTTTGTGCTTATCATTGGAGCTTTATTTTTGTACGAGCTTGAAAAGAGTACGGCGCTATTTGTACGGACGGTTTCTCCCACAACCACGCCGTTTCTCTTAATATCGATTACAATGAGTATCGTGGCATTTTATCAGTTAAGGAAGTTTACAAAAAAAAGCAAAAAAGCAGAGGATGAATTTGAATCTCTTAGATTAGAGGTATTGGATCGAAGCGATGAGCTTTTTGAAGGTCAGATTCAATGGCAGAATAGACATGATGTTTTTAAATACATGAAAGAAATCCATGACGTTAATCTATATTATAAATAGCTGTTAACGTTGCTCAGGACACCCAAAGAACAAGTACTGTTCAATTTGGAAGCAGTTACCATTGATTGACAGCTCATCCTCTACAAACATTTCAATTTTACCAAAAGCAACGGTATCTTTAAGTTTAGGGCAGAATACTTCAACGGGCATGCCAAGACGGCGATTAAAGTCTAGATCTTCATTTCCCAACAATGATTTTGTTTTTAGTTTATTAATCATTGATCCATCATCTCCGTTTATTTGGTATCCGTCCCATTCGGTCTGGTTATACTTTTATCTTACAGTAAAAAGACTGAATCTTCAAGAAATTAAAAAGCCCAATTTACGGAAATGTTAGCCCGATTTTTAGTTAATTTAGATATTGGAAGGATATTATTCTTAAATTGTGGTATTAATTAAGTGTAGTGATATTACAAAGAGGTGATAGTTGTGTATGTACGTAGTGCAATGAAAACAATTAGAGAAACGGTTTATGTGAATGATGACACAAAGTTAAATGAAACACTCGAACTACTTAAAGAGCGAGAGATTGATGGTGTTCCAGTAATTAAAGGAAATAAATATGTAGGTATCGTTACCTTTAATCGTATTTATAAAGCCTATTTTAAAAGTGATATAACTGATAAAGATAAGTTTCTAAATGAAACAAGTGCCGGAGAGATTGCTTACCAAAAAGATGTTACTGTAGATCAAGAGGCTGTGTTTGAAACAACACTCTTGCTTGCCAAAAACGCGCCACTCATTGCTGTTGTTGATGATAACCAGAATTTTATTGGGATCATTACAAGGTCTGATATTCTTGATCAATTTCAAAGTGCTTTTGGAATGCGTAAACCAGGAATACGAATTGCATTTGCCTCTTCTGAAACAGAAGGAAGAATTGCAAGGCTTGCTAAAATCGCAAAGAACTTTCATGAGAACATTATTTCGCTTTCAACCTTTGATGAAACAAATCAGAATGTTAGAAGAATAGTCATGAAAATTGAAAAAAGTGAAAACCTGGATCAATTTATCGTTAAGCTAGAACAGAATGGCTTTAAAGTATTGGATATTAAAGAAGTTTAATCACATCTTACCCATAAAACCTCCTACTCTTACATACGTTAGAGTGGGAGGTTTTGCATATGATGATTCGTCTATTTAGATTAGTAGGAGTCTTTTGCTTCCTCTATCTTGCAGAAAGTAACTTGAATTTAAATAGCATGACGTTTACAGATGTAATGTTGAATAGTGCTCGGTATGGATTAGGAGCTATTTGTTTCTTGGTAGGTTTTCTTTTTGTAGCAAGAATCATAAGAGATCACGTTGAAGGTTTTATATCATTCTCTCTTCAGAACAGTGATTATCTTAGAACTTTCATAATTGAGGTTAGTATACTAACTGGAGTATACTGGATATTGTTTCAAGATAATAAGTGGATATCTCTATCCTCCCTTGTTATGGCTCTTATGTATGGTGGACTTTCAGCAAATGTAAGTGCTGCGAAAGCGATAAAAAGATTCAGAAGGAGCAATGAAGCATGATTTATTTAATAGGATTGATTGTAGCTGGTCTATTGCTGCTAAGCTACATGTGGATTGAAGCCCACCTCAATAGAGTTGTTACACAGGAACTTCAAATAAAGGATTTGCCAGCAAGTTTCGAATCCTATCGCATCTTTTTTATATCTGATTTGCACAACCGATTGATTTCTAACCGCATTCTAAGTAAGGTGTATAACAACATTGATGCGGTGGTTATTGGTGGAGACGTGATGGAGAAGGGAGTATCATTTGAGAAAGTGAATGAAAATCTGGAGCAGTTAAGTAAACTTGCTCCCTGTTATTTTGTTTGGGGTAACAATGATTATGAAGAGAATCCAGAAACACTTAAAAAAATTCTTATTGATCATCATATAAAGATCTTAAAAAACGATGCTGCTAAAATCGTAAAAAACAACGAATCGATTAACTTTCTAGGGATTGATGACTTGTCTACAGAGAATGCTTCCCTTGAGCAAGCACTAGGTGCAGCACATGAACATACCAAAATTCTCATTAGTCATAATCCAGATATCCAATATGATCTTCCGGAAAATAATAAGATCCAACTGATTCTTTCTGGGCACACACATGGAGGACAAATTCGTTTGTTTGGTTGGGGAATTCGTGAAAAGGGTGGCATCAAGGAAGTCAATGGTACGACGGTGGTCATTAGTAATGGTTTTGGAACAACAACATTACCACTAAGACTAATGGCTCCTGCTGAATCACATATTTTTATATTAAAAAGGAAATAAATTCAATTGTTTTGATTAAATACTTATACAAAGTTTACACAAACATCATTCACCCTTTATACTAGGTGTGATAAAGATAGTACTAGAGGGGAAGATGACTATGTCTGAAGGTAAATATAATATTAAAGCGGTCTCGAAAAAACTTGGTATACAACCGGGGACCTTAAGGGCATGGGAAAGGCGTTATAATATTATTTCTCCTATTCGTAATGAAGCTGGTCATCGTCTCTATTCAGAAGAACATATGGCTATCCTGAAATGGCTTGTTCAAAAAACAGACCAGGGATTTACAATAAGTCAAGCAGTTGAGTTGCTTGAAAGCGGTAATGCATCCGCTGATTCACAAAGTATGGATCTGAGTATGGGACAAGATCGAGCAAATTTGCTCGCTGATGAAATTCTTGAAGCACTTCTTGCCTTTGATGAAAGCAAAGCACAGGAATTGTTGAATCAAGCCTTTTCTATATTTAGCATTGATAAAGTAGTTCACGATATTCTTGCAAAGCTTCTCGTGCGAATTGGAGATTTATGGGAAGAAGGGAAAATCACTATTGCTCATGAGCATTTTACAAGTGCTTTTTTACGCTCGAGAATAGGAATGATCTTTCATACGCTTCCTGTAGATGGCTATCTTCCAAAAGTAATGGCAGTTTGTTCGCCTGGGGAGTATCATGAATTAGGGTTGTTAATCTTTACGCTCTACTTAAGAAGAAAGGGATTTGAAGTTATCTACTTAGGGTCAAGTATTCCTGAATCGGATATTGAAGTAATTGTCGAGGATACGGATCCTAAAATTCTATTCCTATCCTGTACACTTTCGAAAAATCTTCCTAGGTGCCTGGACTTCGTTGACACACTTGATCAAAGGTTCCCTGAGTTGACAGTTGGGCTAGGAGGACATGCTATTACACATATTGATAATGAAAAAAGACAGGCTTATGACTCGTTTTGTGTAGGGAATTCAAAATATGAGTGGGATTTATGGATTAAAGATAAGCTTCAGAAATTAACGTATTAATGGACAGGTGTCCTGACTTGTCTACGCTTCCCTAATCGGTGTACACTAGAACAATAATGTCAACCAAGAACCAACTCTGCATAATCACATATAGTATGAATAAAGGATTTGCGGGTGACAGACGGTAGGGGGGAATTAGATGCGTCTTGAACGTTTAACTTACGACAAAATAAAGATTTTTCTAACTTATGACGATTTAAACGAACGGGGAATTACGAAAGAAGAGCTCTGGCAGGACGTACCAAAAGTTCACAGGCTTTTTCGTGAAATGATTATGGAAGCTGATGACGAGCTCGGTTTCAAAGTAGATGGTCCTATCGCTGTAGAGGTATTCTCACTGCCTGCACAGGGAATGGTGGTTATTGTGACGAAAGGCTCAAATGAGAATGACTTTGAAGACGACTACAGCGAAGATTATATCGAAATGCAGGTCACTCTTGATGAAAGCGATGAAGTGTTTTATGAATTTTCTTCATTAGAGGATGTAATCGGATTATCCAAAATGTTAATTAACGTTGGGATATATGGAGGCACTCTTTACTCGTTCCAAAATCATTTCTATTTGAAATTCGATGAAGAAGAATTTGCAGAATATGAATTAGATTCACTCATTGCGCTTCTTGCCGAATATGGGAATCCATCTACAATAACAAGCTACAGAGTAATTGAGTATGGAAAAACTTTGATGGACTCAACTGCAATAGAACAGTTAAATAAGTATTTTAAATAAAAAACCTCCCAATTGGGAGGTTTTGTTCGTTATGTGAGAAGTGGGTCTGAATTGTATTGTGGGTGCTGCCATGCTCGAATAAAGTACTCTTTATTATTAAACTTCATAAACGCTGTATCTTGAATTATTGTTGGGAAAACACGTTCTACAGATAAGTGCTGTGTTTTGTGCGCTAGAAGCGCTTCTTTTACCTTATTCATATGATCTTGCGAGAATGATTTAACCAGCGAAATCGTCTCATCAGGATCGGAGAAGGCGGGATTCCCAGTTTTATTAGCTAGTGATTGAGGGAAAGTTGTATAATATAGTTCTTTAACACCAGATGAAGAATCTTGTACTGCTTCTAGGGTAGCTTGTTGAATGGCTTTATGGTCAGAATGGCCAGATAGTCCATGTGGTGGGAATGTAACGACTACTTCGGGTTTAACAAATTGAATTTGTTTAAGTACTTCATTTTTTAGAACTCCAGAAGGTAATTCATTTAACTTACCGTCTTTGAAGTCATCAATAACTAGATGATCAATACGAAGTAATTTAGCAGCTGTCTCTAATTCTTTTCTTCTGATGGATGCTAGGTTTTCAGGAGTACAAAGAGGTGGTTCACCGCATTTTCCGGCATCTCCAGGAGTGGCACTATAAAGCACCGTTTTTGTATCTTTTTGTTTTGCTAATTCTAGTAATGTGCCACCTGATGTAAATGATTCGTCATCAGGGTGTGCGAATACAAACATAATTGTTCTAGACATAGGACATTTCCTTTCATAGTAAGACTAGTGCTAGTATAACGAAGGTTAATTACTCTTTGCCAATAATATTATTTGGAGATGGGTAAAGAGGTAACATCTCTAATCAAAAACATGGTATGATGAGAGAAGTTTTGGTAAGTTCCACACCTTAAACAATCGAATATAATGACTTACATAAATGCAGCCCAGGAGGTATAGATAATGAAAATAGGAGTACTTTATGGAGGCACATCTGCTGAAAGAGAAGTGTCGCTATCCAGTGGTAAAGGAATCGTAAAAGCTCTTAAAGAAAATGGTCATGAAGTGATCGGTATAGATTTTCATCCTGAACGATTAGGTGAGGTCATGGAGCTAGATGTTGATATAGTGTTTATTGGCCTTCATGGAAAATATGGAGAGGATGGACGCATTCAAGGACTACTTGATATGCTTCAAATTCCTTACGTAGGATCAGGCGTCCTCGGATCAGCAGTTGCGATGGATAAAGCGAAGAGTAAAAAGGTTCTCAAGGACTCAGGTATAAGACTTGCTAAAGATCTTGTATTATATAAATCGGATGATAATCATTCTATTGATTTGCCATTTGGTTTTCCAGTTGTCGTTAAACCGAACAGTGAAGGATCCACTATAGGGTTAACCATTGCTCAAAATGAAGAAGAGCTTCATAGAGGAATAGAAGAAGCATTTCGCTTTGATAATACAGTTATACTTGAGGAGTTTATTTCAGGAACAGAGGTAACTGTTGCGGTAATGGGAGAAAAGGGAAATGTCCAATCATTACCTGTAGTAGAAATTGTTCCTAAAAATGCATACTATGATTATGAGTCAAAATATGCTGAAGGTGGTAGTGAGCATATTGTACCAGCTCGCATTTCTCAGGATTTTACTGAAATGATCCAATGTCAGTCTGTCATTGCTCATGAGCTACTCGGGTGCGAAACCTATTCAAGGGTAGATTATATCGTTCCTAAAGATGGAACAGAACCCGTTTTTCTAGAAGTTAACACTTTGCCAGGCATGACACCTACTAGTTTATATCCTGATGCTGCCAAAGAAGTTGGTTATTCTTATGAACAAATGATTGAACATCTTATTCAACTAGGTTTAAAGAAAAAGTAAACGTTTGACCTCACAAAGATGTGAGGTCTTCGTTTTAATTAACATTTAGTTGCGCTTTTCCAGTAAGCGTTTTCATTTTATGCAGAACAAATTGTATAAATGTACCCAGAATGCCTTCTCATCGTTTAGTGAAACGTGTATACTATGTTTTGAAAGCAGAGCAAAGAATATTCAATAATCAATTTAAGAAAATATCCAATATGCAATTGCAAACAGGGCCATAATTGTAAGGCTTTCGAACTAAAAAACAACCAAGTAAGTGCACAGTAATGGGAGGTAAATCAATGGTCGACAAAAACGAAACAGATAATGGACAAGGGAAAAAGAAGAAACGGAATGTATTAGAGTCGACACAATCGGTCATTCATGAAGCGCTTGATAAATTAGGTTATCCAAGTGAAGTATATGAATTATTAAAAGAACCAATGAGATTAATGACAGTCCGAATTCCAATTCGTATGGATGATGGATCTACGAAAATATTTACAGGATATCGCGCTCAGCATAATGATTCTGTTGGACCAACAAAGGGTGGAGTGCGTTTCCATCCAGATGTAACTGAAACGGAAGTTAAAGCTCTCTCAGTATGGATGAGTTTAAAAGCAGGCATCGTTGATCTTCCTTATGGTGGAGGTAAAGGTGGCATCGTTTGCGATCCGCGTGAAATGTCATTTAGAGAACTTGAACGCTTAAGTCGTGGTTATGTGCGAGCGATTAGTCAAATCGTTGGTCCTACAAAAGATATTCCAGCTCCAGATGTTTTTACGAATTCTCAAATTATGGCCTGGATGATGGATGAATATAGTCGAATTCGTGAATTCGATTCCCCAGGATTCATCACAGGTAAACCACTTGTATTAGGCGGTTCTCACGGCAGAGAATCAGCTACAGCAAAAGGGGTTACAATTTGTATCCGTGAAGCAGCCAAAAAGAAAGATATAAAGATAGAAGGTGCTCGGATAGTTATTCAAGGGTTCGGAAATGCGGGTAGCTTCCTAGCCAAGTTTATGCACGACGCTGGAGCGAAAATCGTAGGTATTTCTGATGCTTATGGAGCCCTCCATGATCCAGAAGGTCTTGATATCGATTATTTATTAGATCGTCGTGATAGCTTCGGAACGGTTACGAAACTCTTTAAAGAGACAATTACTAACCAAGAACTCCTTGAGCTTGATTGTGATATTCTCGTTCCAGCTGCTATTGAAAATCAGATTACAGAAGAAAATGCTCATCAAATTAAAGCAAGTATTGTTGTGGAAGCTGCAAATGGTCCAACAACGATTGAAGCTACAAAAATTTTAACTGAGCGTGGAATTCTACTCGTACCAGATGTACTTGCAAGTTCAGGAGGAGTAACAGTATCATACTTCGAATGGGTTCAAAACAACCAAGGTTACTATTGGACAGAAGAAGAAGTTGAAGCAAAGCTCGAGAAAGTGATGGTTAACGCTTTCAATTCAATTTACCGTACTTCAGAAACTCGTCGAGTAGATATGAGACTTTCTGCTTATATGGTTGGTGTTCGTAAAATGGCTGAAGCATCTCGATTTAGAGGCTGGATTTAATTAGTTGCTAAATCAATGAAAATTCCCTATCATTCAGGTAGGGAATTTTTCTGTTAGAATGCGTACAATGAGATTAGAAATTGTAGTTTTTATGGATAGGTTCAGGAGTGAGTAGAAATGAGAAAAGAACAAGTAATCATTATTGGTGCTGGGCCGTGTGGCATGTCAGCAGCAATTGAATTAATGAATGAAGGTTATGACCCATTACTAATTGAAAAAGGCAATATCGTCAATGCAATTTATCATTACCCAACGCATCAAACATTTTTTAGTTCGAGTGAAAAGCTTGAAATTGGTGATGTTCCTTTCATTATTGAAGAACGAAAGCCAAAAAGGAATCAAGCACTTGCTTATTATAGGGACGTAGCGAAGCGCAAGGGTCTTCGTATTCACTCATTTGAAAAAGCTAACTTAATAAAAAAAGAAGAAGATGGATTTGTGATTCATACAGAGAAAGTTCACGAATCTAAAAATGTAACTTATCATGCTAAGAGCCTAATTATTGCAACCGGGTATTATGACAGCCCTAACTATATGGGTGTTCCTGGAGAAGAACTTGATAAAGTTCTCCATTATTTTAAAGAGCCTCATCCTTACTTTGATCAAGATATTGCCGTAATTGGTGGAAAGAATTCTGCAGTGGATGCTGCATTAGAGCTTGAGAAGGCAGGAGCAAGAGTTACCATTTTGTATAGAGGAGCCGACTACTCTAAAAGTGTCAAACCGTGGATTCTTCCTGAGTTTGAAGCACTCGTAAGAAATAATAAAGTAGCTATGGAATTTAATGCTAGCCTTATTGAAGTCCGTGAGAAGGAAATTGATTATGAAGTCGATGGAAAGAAAAAAACCATTCCGAATGATTTTGTTTTTGCGATGACCGGCTATCATCCTGATCATTCGTTCCTTACAAAGATTGGTATTGAAATTGACGAGAAAAGTGGGCGTCCTACATTTGATGATAAAACAATGGAAACAAATGTAGAAGATTGCTACATTGCAGGTGTTATAGCTGCAGGTAACAATGCGAATGAAATTTTTATAGAGAATGGTCGACTTCATGGTGCAATGATAGCAAATGCCATTATTAATAAAACAAAAAAACCTACCGAATAAGGTAGGTTTTTTTATGGGAAATAATAATGCTCGATTTAACGTAGAAATAGCTTGTGTAAGTCCTCTGGGTTCTCTGTTGCTTCAAGTGTAACGAGTAATTTCAATCGAGCTTTCTGACCATTTAATCCGTTTGAAAAAATAACGCCGAGCTCTTTCAATTTTTTGCCCCCGCCTTTATACCCATAAACATCTTGGACAATGCCATTAAAACAGCGAGAAACCATTACGATAGCAATGCCTTTCTTTCTTAGGTGTCTTATCCCTTCCATCATCTCAGGGGGCAGGTTACCCTGTCCAAGAGCTTCTACCACGATACCATCAATACCAAGTTCACCCGCTGCGAAAATAAGTTGGGAGTCCATTCCAGCATATGCTTTAAGAAGCAACACCTTCTTAGTTAAACCTGAAATATGGTAACGGTCTCGATTTGTTAACGTGTGATGAAAGAACACGCGCTGCTTCGTTACAATACCGATCGGTCCATATTGAGGACTTTGAAAGGTAGAAACGTTGCTCGTATGGGTTTTCGTTACGTTCTTTGCTGTATGAATCTCATCATTTAATACAACAAGAACCCCTTTTCCTTTCGCTTCTTCACAGCAGGAAACCTTGATTGACGATATGAGATTATAGGGGCCGTCTGATCCTATTTCATTACTAGAACGCATGGCTCCAGTTACCACAACAGGTAAGTCAGTCTGAAGCACTAGGTCAAGTAGATATGCTGTTTCCTCAAGCGTGTCAGTACCATGCGAAATAACGACTCCGCTAATATGTTCTTGTCTGATTCTAGTTTCAATTCTCTCAGCTATTTTAAACATGATATCAGGGGTCATATGTGGTGATGGAATGTTGAGAAAATCATCAATAATCACATCTACACCACTTAATAGGTTTTCGAGAGTTGCATTTAGAGGATTTTCTTTTCCGGGTGCTACTGCACCGGATTCTTTATTCTCCTCCATAGCAATGGTTCCTCCCGTATGTATAATTAATATTTTGCTCATGGGGTCACCTCGTCATTTTCCTAATAATTGTATCCATAAATAAAGTAACATGATACGATTATAAAAGTATAGGTACAAATGAGTCAGTCTTTTTAATTACGTGCAGATAGAAATGAGGAAAGCCTATGTTAGCCGCAATAACTGCTGGAATAGCACCGGGCATTGCGCTTCTTTGTTTTTTCTACCTCAAACAGCATCAGTACGGAACTGAGCCAATTGGACCAGTTGTACGTAGCTTTGTATTTGGTGGGATGCTTGTATTCCCAGTAATGGTGATCCAACATGGATTTAAAGTAGAGGATTTTTTGCAGTCTCCATTTAGCCAGGCCTATCTGATGTCTGGTTTGCTTGAAGAGTTTTTAAAGTGGTTTATATTCTATTTTACTGTGTACATTCATATTGAATTTAATGACTTCTATGATGGGATTGTTTATGGAGTAGCGATTTCACTTGGTTTTGCTTCCGTAGAGAATGTGTTCTACCTATTCGCTTACGGTATTCAAGAAGCATGGTGGCGTGCCCTTCTTCCTGTATCTAGTCATGCTTTGTTTGGATTAATGATGGGGTCATATCTTGGAAGAGGAAAGTTTACGTTGCAAAACAGAATTGGAAAGTGGATCTCGCTTTCACTATTTGTTCCTTTTTTGTTTCATGGGACGTACAATTATCTCGTTCTTCAAGTTAATAGTAATACGATTTATTTAATGATTCCATTTATGATCATATTATGGTTTGTCGGATTAAGAAAAATCAAGGTCGCTGATTTGAATCAAGCTGAGTTCCTCCAATCAAAAGATATGAGGATGCTATAAAGAACCAAAAAGATGCCGAGTATGGCATCTTTTTTTTGTTTAAGGCTTGCTATAAGAGTAGTGTTTAATTCAAAACCTTTAAAAACAACAATCTTTTACAAAACACCCTTGTTTAAATGAAGAAGAGCAAACTTTGATTGGATTGTTGTATAAAATGATTAAGGCTACAAAAACTACCTATATGAAAAAAGAATGATCAGGAGGTCCTCATCATGAGAAAGGTAGTTAGTATCTTGAAAATCTCTCTGATAGCCGGGCTACTATGTCTCCCGCTTATCACGGTACTTGATACAGGAAATAAGGTTGATGCTTTTTCAAATCAAATTATTCAAAAAGGAGCGACAGGAACGGATGTCATCGAACTTCAAGCTAGATTAAAGAATATTGGTTTCTATACTGGCGCTATTGACGGCGTGTTTGGTTGGGGGACCTATTGGGCAGTACGAAACTTTCAATATGAGTTTGGGATGAAGGTTGATGGGCTTGTAGGTCCTGACATGAAAGCGAAGTTAAATAAGTCTACTAAATATGATCCATCTGCTCAGAAACAACAAAATAAGGGCCAAAGTCCTAATGCAGCTCAATCTTCTGGAAATAAGTCTAAAGACTCAAACACTAACGTTCAGGGTAAAAACACTCCTTCAGGCTATTCACAAAATGATATTAAACTAATTGCGAATGCTGTATATGGTGAATCAAGAGGTGAGCCATATGAAGGACAAGTGGCTGTAGCGGCTGTCATCCTTAATCGTGTACAAAGCTCTTCATTTCCCAACACAGTTTCAGGTGTGATCTTTGAACCTCGAGCTTTTACAGCAGTTTCAGATGGTCAGATATGGCTTACTCCTAATGAACGAGCGAAAGAGGCTGTTATTGATGCGATTAATGGTTGGGACCCAACAGGAGAGGCATTGTACTACTTTAATCCAAATACAGCCACTTCGGGATGGATATGGACGAGACCGCAAATAAAACAAATTGGTAAACATATATTCTGTGAATAATGGAGGTGGTTAGATATGATTCGTTCTATACTTATCGGAGCACTAGCAATCGGTGTTGTTGGTACAGGCTACTGGGGATATAAGGAGCATCAAGAGAAAAATGCAGTGTTAATAAATGCTGAAAATACGTACCAACGTGCATTCCACGATTTGAACTTCCATATGGATGCACTAGAAGAGAAAATTGGTTCAACATTAGCGATGAACTCTAGAAGCAGTTTATCACCAGCGTTAGCAGAGGTATGGCGCTTGACTTCAGAAGCACAAAATGACGTTGGTCAGCTCCCGTTAACGCTGATGCCATTTAACAAAACAGAAGAGTTTCTATCAAACATAGGGTCATTTAGTTACCGTGTGGCAGTACGAGATCTTGACGAGAGACCTCTCTCGAATGAGGAATATGAGACACTTAAGAAACTTCACAATCATTCAAATGACGTAAAGAATGAGCTTAGAAAGGTTCAAGCAATGGTTATCGATCACAACTTAAGGTGGATGGATGTTGAACTAGCACTTGCTTCAGAGTCAGAACCTCAAGACAACACCATCATAGATGGGTTTAAAACCGTAGATAAACAAGTTGAAGGCTACAGTGAAGTGAATTGGGGACCTGAAATAAATCAATTGAATGAGAAGAAAGAAAATCTCTATAAAAACATTAAGGGTAAAGAACTTAGTGAAAAGGAAGCAAAGAAGCGTGTTATGGATTTTCTAGACATTGATAAAAATGCGTCAGTAGATATCACAACAACTGGTAAAGAATCAAAATACCAGGCCTACAGTCTTTCAATAGAGAATCCAGACAAAAAATCTAGTGTGAATTTAGATGTTACAAAAAAAGGGGCAAAGCCGATCTGGATTCTAATGGATAGGAAGATCGGTAAACAAAAACTCAGCTTAAATGAAGCAGCGAACAAAGCTACTAGTTTTCTAAAGGAACATGACATCACAAATATGGAAATATCACAAAGCAGCCAATATGACAAAATGGGGGTTTTTACTTTCATATCACAACAGGGGGATGTATCGATTTACCCAGATGCTGTGCATATTAAAGTTGCGCTTGATAATGGTGATATCACAGGATATGAATCCTTGGAATATCTCACAAACCATCATGAAAGAAAAGTAACTGAACCCACGATTACAAGAGACGAGGCGTTAGAAAAAGTCAATCCTAATGTTCAAATCATGGAGGAAGGGCTTGGAATCATCAAAAACGACCTTGGTGATGAAGTATTATGTTATGAATTTATGGGTACGATTGAAGAAGAAACATATCGCATCTTCGTTAATGCAGATAATGGTCGGGAAGAACGAGTTGAGAAAATGGATGGTACAGAAATGAATTACAATACGATGTAATAAAGGAGTTGGGGAGCGGAAATGGCGAAAGTTGAAAGGTTGCTAATCAAGTTAATCACGATTCAATTTATCTTTTTGTTCATTTCGCAGGTCCTCCTCACTCAAGATGATTTTCGGATCTATCTTAGCAAAGCACTCTATTATGAAGGTGTTGTAAAGGGGTTGCCGCCAATCACTACACGCCAATAGTCAATAGACCGAAAATAGGTCTTGTGTTATGATAAATATGACCTTTTTGGTATACAAAGAAGCAGGAATCCCTGCTTTTTTTGTATGTTAAATTGGAGTTTTTCTTTTAAATAACGATTGATGAATGGAATGTGGAGGCAAGATTTACATGAAAAAGAGAATCAATATAGCAATAGATGGACCTGCAGGAGCTGGTAAAAGTACAGTAGCTAGACAAGTAGCTGATTACCTTTCATTTCTTTATATTGATACGGGTGCAATGTATCGCGCGTTAACATATAAAGCAATTGAGAGAGAAGTAGATCTAGAGAACGGCCCTTTACTTAAAGAACTTTTAAATGAGACAGTTATAGATCTTCAAGTTGGCGAAGAAGAACAGCATGTACTACTTGATAACAAGGATGTCACAACAGATATTCGTTCTTTTAATGTAACGAACAATGTTTCATTCGTTGCAAGACAAAGCGAAGTAAGAGAAGAAATGGTTAAGCGTCAGAAGTTATTAGCTGACAAAGGCGGAGTAGTAATGGATGGGCGAGATATTGGTACGCATGTTCTCCCAAATTCAGAGCTAAAAGTATTTCTAATTGCTTCGGTTGAAGAAAGAGCCTCACGACGTTATAAAGAGCTGATCGATAAGGGAATTGAAGCAGACTTAGACACAATCAAGAATGAAATAGCATTAAGGGATAAGCGCGATTCTGAGCGAGAAGTAGCCCCACTTGTGAAAGCGGACGATGCAAAGGAAATTGACACAACTTCAATGACGATTTCCGAAGTAGTGGATTACATTCTCCAATTAGCGAAAGAAAGGGCTTGATCAAGTGAGTTTATATGGAGTAGGGAAAGGCTTATTTCGAATTTATTTCAAGCTTTTCAATAAAGTGACTGTTGAAGGTGAGGAGAATATCCCCAAAGATAGAGGGATATTGCTCTGCTCCAACCATATTAATAACCTTGATCCACCTTTAGTTGGAGCAATGTGTCCGAGAGATGTTCGCTTTATGGCAAAGTCAGAGTTATTCACTATACCTGTTCTTGGTAAATTAATTTATAAAGTAGGCGCTTTTCCTGTTAAAAGGGGAATGAGTGATAAGCAAGCATTGAGAAGTGGGATGAAAATCTTGAAAGACGGTGGTGTCGTAGGTCTTTTTCCTGAAGGAACTAGAAGTAAGGATGGGAAGTTAGGGGAAGGTCTCTCAGGAGCTGGATTTTTTGCGCTTCGACCTGAAGTTACTGTTGTGCCCTGTGCAATACAAGGTTCATATAAGCCCTTTGGTCGTTTGAAGATCGTATATGGTAAGCCAGTTGATTTATCTCCGCTTCGCCAAGAGCAGGGAGCAGCGAAAAAAGCAACCCAGGCTATTATGCAAGAAATTCAAGAACTTATCGAAAAACATCATAAATAATTCAATATTGTTAAAAAATTTAAATAAATACGTCAGGATACTTGACAAATCCGTCAATTTTAGTGAAAGTTAGAGGAAAGGGTGCTTAACTTTTCAATAAATTTCTTTCGCAACTAGTGGAAGACTTTTATAAATCATATCGAAAAGTTTTATTTCTTTTGGATTGAAGGAGGAGTTTGTCAATGGGTGAAGAGATGAATCAGGAAATGACTGAGTTCAAATCATTCGAAATTGGAGATGTGGTGACTGGTAAGGTCTCTAAAGTCGAAGAAAAACATGCATCAGTTGATGTGGGTTTTAAAGTTGATGGAGTGCTGCCAATCAGCGAGCTGTCAAGCCTTCACGTCGAAAAAGTCAGTGACGTGCTCTCAGAAGGTGATGAAATAGAAGTTAAAGTAACCAAAGTATCTGAAGATGAGCTAGTGCTTTCTAAGAAAGCAGTCGAGGCTGACCAGGCGTGGGACGCTTTGCAAGAGAAATATGAGAATTCAGTAGCATTTGATGTTGAGATTGCCGACGTTGTTAAGGGAGGCCTTGTCGTTGACCTTGGTGTACGCGGATTTATTCCAGCATCTCTTGTTGAAAGACATTACGTCGAGGATTTTTCAGATTACAAAGGTAAAAACCTGAGTGTCAAAATTGTTGAATTTGATCCTGAGAAAGCAAAAGTAATTCTGTCACATCGTGCAGTGCTTGAGCAAGAAGCGGATCATAAGAAACAAGAAACACTTGCATCTCTTCAAGCAGGACAAGTAGTTGAAGGTACTGTTCAGCGATTGACAGACTTTGGTGCTTTTGTAGACATCGGTGGAGTAGATGGACTTGTTCATATTTCTCAGATGGCACATCATCGCGTCGAAACACCATCTGAAGTTGTTTCAGAAGGACAACAGGTAAATGTTAAGATTTTATCCGTTGACCGTGACAACGAACGAATTTCATTATCCATTAAAGAAACACTCCCAGGACCGTGGGAAGAAGTAAAAGGCAGTCTTAATGCTGGCGATGAAATTGAAGGTACAGTAAAGCGTCTCGTTAGCTTTGGTGCTTTCGTAGAAGTAGCTCCTGGCGTTGAGGGTCTTGTTCATATCTCCGAAATATCGAACAAGCATATCGGTACACCTCAGGAAGTTCTTTCTGAAGGGGAAACCGTTCGAGTGAAAGTCCTTGATGTTAACCTTGATGAGAAGCGTATTTCATTAAGTATTAAGGTCCTTGAAACTGAGCAAGTTTCAAGTGAAGTTGAAGAGTATCAAAAAGAGAGCGATGGAAACTCACCATTCTCACTTGGCGATATGATCGGCGATCAACTAAAAAAGTATAAATAAGTAATGAAAAGCTTTCTGCCTTTGGCAGAAAGCTTTTTTTGGCTCTTTTCTAAAGGCTCTTTTCTAAAAGAGTGTTGCTTTTGAAAGAAGTTTTGTATAAAGAACCACACTTAGCTAATTGGAGCGGAAATACCTCTCACTTTTATAGCAACAATGTCTACGAAAAAGCCTTTTTTATGCCTTACTTCCAAGGAGCTCCGATAAAAGTTTTTTCTACTGTAAACCATTCCTTTTTCTTGCTTCAGTAGGTCCTTCAATTGTAGTTGCTCCACGGTTTTCAAGTGATTGATCACGATCTGACTCGACTTTTCTTGACTTCTTTAGCTTTTTCTCCTGACGATCTTTACCCATCATCCTCACTCCTTTTTCTTAAATTCTTCTCTTTCTTAGCATGAAAGAAATGATTAAAAGTTATGCATTTGAAAATTTTTAGTCTATACATCACTAAATCATCCCATACTGATCATAATGAAAGGAGGAGATTAGCGTGGATGGCGCGTTTTTTCTATGGTTTGCCTGGATGGGAATCGTAATAACTGTTTTCTTTATTAAAGCGTCGAACAAAAGAAATCACATAGCGTTTGTTTTATTGCTTGCGATTTGTAGTGTGAATCTGGAGTTTCAAATAATGGACTACACAATTACTGGACTATTTCTATTGGCATTGATTTATGGATATCACGTTTTGTTAACACACATGCAAGTAACTAGATCATACGCCGTCATCATAATGCTTATAGTAACAGCAGCGTATACATCAATTGAGTTGTTTTCAATATACGACCCAGTTTTTACATATTTGTATACGAAATGGTCCGTATCAGCGGTCTTATTCATTATCATTCATATTTCACTTCATAGCTCTGCTGAGAGATGTGCACTCTTGCTCCTAGGGGTTGTACACGGTGAGGTCATTCTTTCTACCTTATTTCATCAGATGGGTATCATTAGGGTGGCTGGTGAATTAGGTTCGTTCGATATCCTAGCCATCTCTATTATGAGTACTGTCGTTTGGCATTATTTTGTGCAGTTAACGGCACACTTAGAAAAGCTTGTTAAAAAACATCAAGAAAGGCGTGGATACTCATGAATGAGTATACTTTCTCAATTCTATTTGGCGTTACGGTTGGTACATTAGCGCGTATTTATATGTTCCGTACTGATTATCGTCAATATCCGACCTATCCACACGGAATGATTATCCATCTTGCGCTTGGGTTTATTGCTGCATCGCTAGGTGCATTAGTTGTGCCCTCAATTATGGAGGAGGAATTTACTGCTGTAACTTTCCTTACTTTGGCCGCTTCACAATTTAGGGAAGTAAGAAACATGGAAAGGAAAACACTAACTGAAATGGATTCGCTAGAGCTTGTTCCAAGGGGCGCATCGTATATTGAAGGAATTGCAGTTACATTTGAAGGACGTAACTATCTTGTGATATTTATTTCGTTTGTATCTTCATTAGCATACCTCTCCATCAATATATGGGCTGCGTGTGTAGCAGCATTTCTTGCATTTTTAGTTGCTAAGAAATATATGACTGGAAGTAGATTAGGGAAAATATCAGATGTCGAGCAGGCTACTGTATCATTTGATGGTGCAGGTTTATATGTCGATAATATTTATATTATGAACATAGGGATTCCAGTAAGGCAAAAAGAAATTCTGGAACATGGGTTAGGTTTTGTTATTAAGCCAAAGAATTTTGATGCTCGCTCGACAATCGGGAATCTAGGGCAACGGCAAGCCATACTTCACGATCTTGCCATCTCTCTTGGTGTGTATCGTGATTCTGGAACTCCTGCTTTGGTTCCACTAATCAAAAGGGATTTGGATGATGGTCGAATAGGTATTTTCATTCTTCCGCAAAACAAAAGCGCTGACCTCGCAATGAAAGTTATTTCACAAGTGCCAACTCTAGAGAATGCGATTAGAATGCCGACTGAAACAAAAGAAAAAGGGAGTGGACAATCGTGACTCTAGAGAAGTTGATTCTAGCTGCTGTAACTCTTTCGGTGAGTAAAGTACCAGTTGGTGCAAACGTGTTTGTGTGTGAAACGAAAGATGAAATGGATCAGGTAGCAGCTGACCTTGAAGCTATACTAGATGGGATTGCTCATAAGTTAAGTAACGATGTATATATTATCGTGAAACACTAGCTGAAAAAAGAACCACTGTAGGAAGATTCATTTTCCTCTGTTGTTCATTGGTTGCTTTTTTGATAAGATATAAAAGCTATCGAAGACTATGCCCTTCTTATAGAGGAGGGTTTTTTACAATGAACTGCTGGAAAGTTTGTCCACGACTTTCTGGAGTTAAGCTTAGATAGTTTTTTAGAAAGGGCGTGCACATAAATGACAAAACCAGTTGTCGCAATAGTAGGTCGACCAAATGTTGGGAAATCGACCATTTTTAATCGTATAGTAGGAGAAAGGGTCTCGATTGTAGAAGATACACCAGGAGTAACACGAGATCGTATTTATAGCACCGGTGAATGGTTAAACCGCGAATTTAATATCATAGATACAGGTGGTATTGAAATAGGTGACGAACCATTTCTTTCGCAAATTCGTTATCAAGCTGAAATAGCTATTGATGAAGCTGATGTTATTATTTTCATGGTAAATGGCCGTGATGGTATATCGAACGCAGATGAAGAAGTGGCTAAGATTCTTTATCGTTCTAATAAACCAGTTGTTCTCGCAGTTAATAAAGTCGATAATCCTGAACAGCAGACGCTCGTTTATGATTTCTATTCATTAGGATTTGGTACTCCGTATGGCATATCAGGCTCACATGGACTTGGTCTAGGTGACCTTTTAGATGAAGTATTTAAATCTTTCCCAGAAGATAATGAAGAAGAATATGATGAAGGTACAATTAAATTCTCGTTAATAGGTCGTCCTAATGTTGGGAAATCTTCTCTTGTTAATACCATCCTAGGAGAAGAAAGAGTAATCGTTAGTGACATTGCTGGAACAACTAGAGATGCAATTGACTCAATGTTTACAAGAGATGGACAAGATTACGTTATCATTGATACCGCTGGAATGAGAAAGCGCGGGAAGATCTATGAAACGACTGAGAAGTACAGTGTACTCCGAGCGATGAGAGGTATTGAACGTTCTGACGTCGTCCTTGTCGTTATCGATGGTGAAGAGGGCATTATTGAACAGGATAAGAAAGTGGCAGGTTATGCACACGAAGCGGGGAAAGCGGTCGTTATCGTAGTCAACAAGTGGGATGCTGTTGAAAAAGATGAGAAGACGATGCGTGTCTTTGAACAGAAAATTCGCGATCACTTCTTATTCCTTAGCTATGCACCAATTGTTTTCTTATCTGCTAAAACTAAGCAACGTCTTCACACGTTGTTACCAGTCGTGAATACTGTTGCTGAGAACCATGCTCTTCGAGTGAAGACTAACGTTCTAAATGAATTAATTATGGATTCTGTGGCAATGAACCCTACACCAACAGATAATGGTAAACGATTGAAGATTAACTATGCGACACAAGTCGCTGTTAAGCCACCAACGATCGTTCTCTTTGTAAATGATCCAGAACTAATGCATTTCTCTTACCGTCGTTTCTTAGAAAATCGCATTCGTGAAACGTTTGGTTTCCAGGGTACGCCACTTCGCATTTTTGCTCGCAGAAAAAGCGAATAGTATCTCTTTCTTTTTACAGGGGGAGTCATGCTAATACGAAGGGGGAAATGACATGATCGCGATCCTGATATGCATTGCTGCTTACCTGCTTGGTTCGGTTAGTTTCAGTTATTTAATAGCTCGAATTGTTAAAAAAATAGATATACGAGATCATGGAAGCGGTAATGCAGGAGCGACAAACACACTTAGGGTACTAGGAACAGGTCCTGCTATTGCAGTTCTTATTCTAGATGTAGTTAAAGGCATACTTGCTGTCTGGTTAGGGTATTGGTTCTCTAGTGAACCAATCGTCCCTTTCCTTGCGGGAATAAGTGCAATCATTGGTCATAATTGGCCTGTATTCTTTGGATTTAGAGGTGGGAAAGGTGTGGCAACAACAATAGGAGTGTTTGCCACACTTGCTTTTCTGCCATCTTTATATGCAGGAATTATCGCAATTCTTTCTATTTTTATTACTAGGTTTGTATCACTCGGGTCGTTGATTTTTGTAGTGTTAACTCCAGCATTTATCTTCTTGCTAGGCGGATATCCAGCTTCATATATTTGGTTAGGGACGATCCTAGCAGTTGTTTCTGTATGGAGACATCGTACAAATGTGAAACGTTTGGTTTCTGGGACTGAAAGCAAGCTCGGTCAAAAGGTCGAGCAGTAGGGAGGAAGTTCAATGGCGACTATATCAGTAGTAGGCGCAGGTAGCTGGGGAACGGCTCTTGCAATCGTACTAGCAGACAACAATCATGAGGTTAAACTCTGGGCAAGAAGAGAAGATCTTGCTAAAGAGGTGAATGAGAAGCATTCAAATGAAAAGTATTTGCCTGGTATTACATTATCTGATCGAATTAAAGCGACGAGTTCACTTGAGGAAAGTGTTAAGGATTCAGAAGCGATATTACTCGTGACTCCAACTAAAGCACTTCGAGAAGTATTACCAGAGCTTAAGACTTATTTGACCAAACCAGTGACAATTATTCATGCAAGTAAAGGAATTGAGCCAGAGACCTCAAAACGTATTTCTGAAGTGATTGAGGAAGAAATCCCAGAAGATCTTCGTAAAGCAGTAGTTGTGTTATCTGGTCCTAGTCACGCTGAGGAAGTGAGCCTTCGTCACCCAACTACAGTTACTGTATCTTCTAAATCAATTAAAGAAGCTGAGTATGTTCAGGATCTTTTTATGAACTCAAATTTCCGTGTTTATACAAACCATGACATCATTGGAGTAGAACTCGGAGGAGCTTTGAAGAACATCATTGCTTTAGGAGCAGGCTTATCTGATGGTCTTGGTTATGGTGATAATGCAAAAGCAGCTCTCATTACGAGGGGGCTAGCGGAAATTGCAAGACTTGGAGCAGCTATGGGCGCAAACCCATTAACGTTTATGGGGCTTACGGGAATAGGTGATCTAGTTGTTACATGCACTAGTGTACATAGCCGTAACTGGCGTGCTGGAAACCTTCTAGGTAAAGGAAACAACCTTGATGAAGTTTTAGAAAACATGGGCATGGTTGTAGAAGGTGTTCGTACAACAAAGGCGGCCCATTATCTTGCTAAAGAGCAGAACGTAGAGATGCCGATTACATCTGTTTTATTTGAGGTACTCTTTAATAACAAAGCTGCAAAAGATGGAGTTGACCAGTTAATGGGACGTCTTCGTACTCATGAAACAGAGGACTTAACATCTTTATTAGCAGATCGTTTTGAATTAAATCCTAAAGAATTATAAATAGGCGAAGCACGAAGTATTCCTCCTTGCATACACTATGTTGAACGTTAATGGTAAGGAGGAAACAGCGTGAGCGATTTGTTTGATAACATAGAAAAGAAAACGAATGTAAAAAAGGAAGACATCTTTAAATTGGCAAATTCGGTCCAAGGCGCAGATTTTACTGATGAAAAAACGGTGCGCAAGCTAATTGCAAATGTTGCACGCGTTGCGAACGTAAACGTCTCGAAGGAAAAAGAAGACCGGATTGTGAAGGCCATTGTGAATAAAAACATTCCGTTTGACCTCTCGTCCATATCTAAGTTGTTTAGCCAGAAATAGGAAAAGAGTTTCAAAAATAGGCTAATCAACCATACCGCCTTCAAGTAAGAACATATACTGATAAGGAACCATCAATGTGCATGAGCACACTTCAAAGTGAAATCCATATAGTCAAAGCTGAAGAAAAGCCCCTTTCTTCAGCTTTTTACTTATGGACTTTGAGTGTTTTTTGAGAAATGATGCCAAATTAGTTAACTAAAAGTTATTTAATTTTAATGCCTCTTTTCTAAATGATTGTTGCTTTTGTAAAGATTTTTTGTAGAAAGGATCACACTTAGCTGAGCGGAAGGTGCTCGAATTCTGCGGGACTAGTGGGACAGGTGAGACTCCAAAAGAGTCATGTTAAATGAATATGAAAGATGTCTATGGATTGTAAAAACCGCTATAGGTAAATCATATGAAGTTTTGTTATAATGATGGGCAGTGCAAGTTACTAAGACTAGGGGGATTATCATGTCACCAGCATTAATTAAAATGTGGGTAGCGCTGTCTGCGCTTGGTTTAATGTTTATTGCCGTTATGGCTATTATGTTGAGCCGATCAAAATTAAAAGGGTTTCTACGTGTATTAGTATCAGCCTTTGCTTATATGTGCATGTTTGTTGCGGGAGTACTCATGCTACTCGTCGTATTCACAGGTCCAACTAACTAAGACAGGAAATCTTGAATAAGGAATGAGTGTAATGAAGCGATTAGTAACACAAATGCTAGTATGGACATGCCTTGTTGCCGTTCTTTCAGGTTGTCTATACCCTGAAAGTCAAAAAAACGAGAATCAAATTCCATATACGGATCAGATTCAATCTGTTCAATCGGCAGTAGAGCAATATCAGGAGAATAAATCCATTCTGCCTATTAAAACAAGAGATCAAGGTACACCGATCTATCAAAAATATCCAGTTGATTTCAAAAAACTGGTTCCTGCTTTTTTACAACAGGCACCTGGAAACTCTTTTGAAAATGGTGGGGTCTTTCAATATGTGTTGATTCATGTTGAGGAAAACCCAACTGTAAGATTAATTGATCTAGTAACAGTGGATAAAGTTAAAGATCTTCAGCTTCAAGTGAACGATTACCGACGTAACCACAAGTATCCACCATTTAAAGATGTTTTAGCAAAAGACAGGTATTCTATCGATTATGATGCGCTTGGTATGGATGAGGAGCCAACTATAATAAGTCCATTCACAAATGATCAACTTTCTTTCTTCATAGACGAGAATGGCGAAGTACATATAGATTATAGGGATGATCTCAACAAAGCGATTGTTAATAACCCAGACCACCCGTATAAGAATGGAGACGACATTAGGGATTTATTAGCAGATAATTCGTTTTACGTTCCCGTAACTTCTGTACCATATACAATTGAAAATGATAAAGCTGTTTTTTTAACGAAATAGGTATTTTCCCTTCTCTTTAGCAATACAACTATTAAAAAGAGGAGGGACTTTTTTATGGATATTTCTAATAGAGGAGAGAAAGTTTACCTGCTGTATCAAATCCTTTTACTATGAACTGTCATATTTGTTGGACAACATCATAGAATGATAGTGTTCAAGAAAGTCTGCGGTCTAGAGTGAATCATTTCGTCCAGTGAGACGGAATTCAGGAGGCGATCACGTGGAGAGAGTGGATATCTTCAAAGATATCGCAGAGCGTACAGGGGGAGATATATACCTTGGAGTAGTAGGTTCTGTTCGAACAGGAAAATCGACATTTATTAAAAAGTTCATGGAACTTATCGTACTGCCTAATATGGAAAGTGATTCAGATCGAGCAAGAGCTCAAGATGAACTTCCACAAAGTGCTGCTGGCCGTACGATTATGACAACTGAGCCTAAATTCGTACCAAATCATGCAGTTAAAATTCATGTTGAAGATGGACTTGATGTCAATGTAAGGCTTGTGGATTGTGTTGGGTATGCTGTACCTGGAGCAAAGGGATACGAAGATGAAGATGGGCCACGAATGATTAATACACCTTGGTATGAAGAGCCAATTCCATTCCAGGAAGCAGCAGAAATCGGTACAAGAAAAGTAATTCAGGAACATTCTACACTTGGTGTTGTCATTACAACTGACGGATCAATAGGTGAAATTGCGCGACATGATTATTTGGAATCAGAGGAGAGAGTAGTAGAGGAATTAAAAGAAGTGGGCAAGCCATTTATCATGATCGTTAACTCAGCCCATCCTCATCATCCACAAACAGAAGCATTAAGAGGAGATTTGTCTCACAAATACGATATACCGGTTATTTCATTGAGTGTGGAAAGTATGACGGAGCATGATATCAACAATGTTCTAAGAGAAGTGCTATATGAATTCCCTGTATTGGAGGTAAATGTAAACCTACCAAGCTGGGTAATGGTGCTTCATCAAGATCATTGGCTCAGACAAAATTATGAAGAATCTGTTAGAGAAACTGTAAAAGATATTAAGCGCCTAAGGGATGTTGATCGGGTCGTAGGACAATTTGAAGAGTTTGAATTTATCCAGGATGCACGACTCGCAGGTATTGAAATGGGGCAAGGGATTGCAGAAATTGATCTCTATGCACCAGACGATTTGTATGATCAAATTCTTAAAGAGGTCGTGGGAGTTGAAATTAGAGGGAAGGATCATCTTCTTCAACTTATGCAAGAATTTGCTTTTGCAAAGGCTGAATATGATCATGTATCAGAGGCACTTCGCATGGTAAAGCAAACCGGTTATGGTATAGCTGCACCTGCAATAGAAGATATGAGCCTAGATGAGCCAGAGATTATACGACAAGGTTCAAGGTTTGGTGTAAGACTGAAAGCTGTAGCTCCGTCAATTCATATGATTAAAGTTGATGTAGAGTCAGAATTCGCACCTATTATTGGCACTGAGAAACAAAGCGAGGAACTAGTTCGTTATCTTATGCAAGACTTTGAAGAGGATCCGCTTTCAATTTGGAATTCAGATATTTTCGGACGTTCACTGAATTCAATTGTGAGGGAAGGTATTCAGGCGAAATTGGGATTAATGCCAGAAAATGCTCGTTATAAACTAAAGGAAACGCTTGAACGCATTATTAACGAAGGTTCAGGAGGATTAATTGCGATCATACTATAACTTAGCTGACTCCGCTATATGGAGTCAGTTTTTTTGAGTTTTGGTTTAAAGTTAAATAAAAATTGGGTACTACTATTTAGATATTAGAAGGCTCTTTTCGTAGGAATTGTAGCAATAAAGCGGTTGATTTACGCTACTGTTCAGAGAATAGAATGATCCATTTTTGTTTCTTTTGAACGATTTTTTGTAAAAAGGACCACTCTTAGCTGATTGGAGCGGGAACCGTTTATTGTGTGAAACCCTATAAAGTTAGGGAGTTGAATGAATAAACTATTCTCCTTAAAATGCACAGTACAGCGTTTACAAATGGGACTTTAAGCAGATAATAAGTAAAAAATCATCGAAAATTAGCTGAAATCAAGACAAACGTATTGAATTCTTTCGCATCTTCGTATAATATAGGGCTTGCAAACGTACTAAACGTGCATTGCAACGTATAAATATTGGTCAATAAGTGAATGAATGTAATTATCCATCTCTCTTGAGAGGAGGTGAACAGAATGAACAAGACAGATCTAATCAATGCTGTTGCAGAATCTGCAGAGCTTTCTAAAAAAGAAGCGACAAAAGCTGTTGACTCAGTTTTTGATAACATTATGCAATCCTTGCAAGAGGGTGACAAAGTTCAACTAATTGGTTTTGGTAACTTTGAAGTCCGTGAGCGTTCTGCTCGTAAAGGGCGTAATCCTCAAACTGGCGAAGAGATCGAAATCGCTGCAAGTAAGGTTCCTGCATTTAAACCTGGTAAAGCCCTTAAGGATGCAGTGAAGTAAGAAATACATAGGGCAAAGAAGAGCCGCACATCCTGCGGCTCTTCTTTTTTGCTAACTTTTTCACCTTATGCTAGAATCTTCATAGGTATTAAAGGCCCTGAATGGAGGAGTAACAACCATGTACGAAGTTAATCATGATAAAATACAAGAAGCAGTTAAAATGATTCTTGAAGCAATAGGAGAAGACCCAGAGCGTGAAGGATTATTAGATACTCCAAAACGAGTTGCAAGAATGTATGAAGAAATCTTTCAGGGACTTCATCAAGATCCTAAGGAACATTTCCAAACCATTTTTGGAGAAGACCACGAAGAGTTAGTGCTTGTGAAGGATATTCCATTCTATTCAACTTGTGAGCATCATCTTGTTCCTTTCTTCGGGAAAGCACATGTAGCATACATACCTAAAGGTGGAAAGGTAACAGGACTAAGTAAGCTTGCAAGAGCCGTCGAGTCTGTAACAAAACGACCACAACTTCAAGAGCGTATTACCTCAACCATTGCTAATTCGATGGTAGAGACTCTAGAGCCTCATGGAGTTATGGTAGTAGTGGAAGCAGAGCATATGTGTATGACGATGAGAGGTGTTAAGAAGCCTGGATCATCTACTGTTACATCTGCTGTAAGAGGCGTTTTTGAAAGTGATGCAGCAGCGCGTTCTGAAGTACTTGGCCTTATTAAGGGTTAATTCTGTTAAGCGGAGTGATAACTATGAAAAGTGAAAGTACTGATTTCTTTGTAATTAAAGCCCTAGAGAATGGCGTTAATGTCATAGGTTTAACACGTGGTTCTGATACGAGGTTTCATCATTCAGAAAAGCTTGATAAAGGTGAAGTGATGATTGCTCAGTTTACTGAACATACATCTGCCGTTAAAGTAAGAGGAAAAGCAGTTATTCAAACAGAGCACGGTGAAATAAGTACAGAAGAGTAAAGCAGGAGGTAGGAACCTGCTTTTCTTTGTTTTAAAGAACGGAGTAAGTCACGTTTTAGCTAGGGGCTTATTGTGCTATACTAAGAGTAAATACATATTTTATACTTTATGAACTTGTTACGAGTTGGATTAAAGTATAAGAAAAACAGGGGCTTCCATAGTTTGATGGGAAGCTAAATTTTTCTAATTGGAAGACATGTAAGGGGTATGGGATATGACAAATCCAAAGGAAACCACATATAAACAAATAGCTGGAGTTCGGGACATGCTGCAGTCTCGCCTATCCCATTCATATTTGCTTCAATTTATCGATTTTCCAATTATTGATGAAGAGAGGCTATATGTGTTCTATGGCATGCTAGAACAAACCAAGCTTGAACGAAAAAGGAAGGAAGATACTCTTCTATCTATCATGCTTGTGCAAATTGCACTTGATACGCATGAACTAATTTCGCTCGATGATGTTACCAATGAGAATGAAAGGAAAAATCGTCAGTTAACCGTTTTAGCGGGAGACTACTTTAGTAGCATGTATTACCATATCCTTTCTAAATGGCATGATAATGAGCTGATTCGTACATTATCTGAAGCAATTCAAGAAATCAATGAAGCCAAAATGTCCTTTTATCAAACAAATCATCGTACGGTTGAACCGATATTTGATAATTTAAAGGAAATCGAATCCATTCTAGTTAGAAAAGTAGCTGAACATTACGGGCTTGATAACTGGAAGACGTTTGGTATGCAGTATTTCTATATGAATCGTCTCCTTCTTGAACGAAAGCAGGGTTTAATTCATTCTAGTTCTAATTTGCTACAAAAGATTGCTTTAACTCTATTATCTGTTAAAGAATCTAAGCTAACATCTGATCAGCAAGCATCAAAAGCGAGAACCGTTTTGGACTCATATGTGGGACATGCAAAAAAAGAAATTGATTTTCTTTGTCAGCATTATTCAGAACTACATCGTTGGTTTCAAAATCGACTCGAATATAATTGGGGAATCATAGGAATACCGGAAGAGAAATTGGCGGAAGAGGGATAAGGCATGACTACATCTAAAGAAGAACGCGTACACAATGTTTTTCAAACGATATCAAAACGCTATGATGTCATGAATTCGGTTATTAGTTTTCAACGTCATAAAGCCTGGCGCAAGGATACAATGCGTTTAATGAATGTTCAAAAAGGGGCATCTGCACTCGATGTTTGCTGTGGTACAGCGGATTGGACACTTGCTATGGGTGAAGCTGTTGGAGAAAGCGGAAGTGCTATAGGGCTTGATTTTAGCGAAAACATGCTAGAAGTCGGCAAAAAAAAGGTCGAGGAAAAGAAAAGAGAGAATGTTACTCTCCTTCACGGTAATGCGATGAATTTACCGTTTGAAGACAATTTTTTTGATTATGTGACTATAGGTTTCGGTCTCAGAAATGTCCCCGATTACGATCAGGTCATTAAAGAAATGCATCGAGTGGTGAAACCTGGTGGTCAAGTTGTTTGTCTTGAAACATCTCAGCCAACTATTCCTGTTTTTCGACAGGTGTACTATGGGTATTTCAAACATGTCATGCCGGTTCTTGGGAAAATGTTAGCGAAAAGCTACGAAGAGTACTCCTGGTTGCAAGAATCAGCGAGCACGTTTCCTGGTAGAGATGAGTTAAAGCAGCTTTTCTTTAAGAATGGATTTAGTCGTGTAGATGTTAAGCCATATTCTGGTGGAGTTGCCGCAATGCATAGAGGGTTTAAAGCAATTCAAACATAAAAAGACAACAGATATTTTGTGATAATCAGTTAGGTGGATCTCATGAAATTAAAAACGATATACGCTTCCTTAAAAAAAGATTTATCCTTTATTGAATCCGAATTGGAGCAGACAGTGAATGCTCATCATCCTGTTCTACGTGACGCTTCTAACCACCTATTAAAAGCGGGAGGGAAACGAATCCGTCCTGTTTTCGTTTTGCTTTCAGGAAAGTTCGGAGATTATAATTTAGTACTTATGAAAAATGTTGCAGTTGCGCTTGAATTAATTCACATGGCTTCACTCGTACATGATGATGTTATTGATGATGCTGAGATGAGGCGCGGCACGAAAACGATCAAAGCAAAATGGGACAACCGTGTTGCCATGTATACAGGAGATTATATTTTTGCGCGTGCGGTTGAACTTGTCACAGAGCTTAAAGATCCAGCGGCAAATACCATCTTATCCAATGCCATTCTAGAGATGAGCATTGGAGAAATAGAACAGATAAAAGACCAATTCAATTGGGATCAAAATGTAAGAGATTATTTTCGAAGGATTAAACGGAAGACAGCTCTCCTGATTGCTACTTCATGTGAATTAGGTGCTGTAGCTGCAGGAGCATCGAAGGCAGAACAACAACATCTTAAACAATTTGGCTATTATGTAGGCATGTCATATCAAATAACGGATGATATCCTAGATTATACTGGAACTGTTAAAGAACTTGGCAAACCAGCTGGTGGGGACTTACTACAGGGTAATATAACTTTGCCAGTTCTCTACGCGATGAATCAAGGAAACATGAAACGTGAAATCATGAACATTTTCTCTAAAGAATTAAATACCTCACAAGAAAAGGTCAATCAAGTTATTTCGATTGTAAAGTCCTCAGGTGGTATTGAATTCTCACAGCGAATTAGTGATCGCTATCTACAGAAAGCCTTCAATGAACTTGAGCAGCTTCCAGCACAGTCTGCTACAACTTCACTTAGACAAATTGCAGAATATATCGGTAAAAGAAAACATTAAAAGGAAATGTTGTTATTTTTGCGAATATTTGATAGAATTTTGAAGGGCAGAAAAACGCTTTCTGCCCTGTACATATACTTTGTTGAAGGTGAGGAGATTTTCATGGAAAAGACATTTCTAATGGTTAAGCCTGATGGCGTGCAACGTAACTTGATTGGTGAAATTGTTTCGCGCTTTGAAAAGAAGGGCTTTAATTTAGTAGGTGCAAAATTGATGACGGTTTCAAAAGATCTTGCAGAAAACCATTATGGTGAACATAAAGAACGCCCATTCTTCGGTGAGCTTGTAGACTTCATCACATCAGGACCTGTTTTTGCAATGGTATGGGAAGGTGACAATGTGATCTCAACTGCTCGTACAATGATGGGAGCAACGAATCCAAAAGATGCAAATCCTGGTACTATTCGTGGAGATTACGGTGTTCAAGTTAGCATGAATGTTATTCATGGTTCAGACTCTCCAACAAGTGCAGAACGTGAGATTTCATTGTTTTTTAATGAAAATGAATTGAACGAATATGCAAAAACCATTTCTAAATGGGTTTAAAATTTTCTCTAAAATGAAAGCGCTTATATTTACTGAAGCCGGACTTAGTGTCCGGCTTTTTATTTTTTGGGAGAAAGTTTAGTAAAGTAAAGGAGTGGGGAAACCCTTTTCTAACTCAACTGTTCGTGCGATTTGAAGTAGTAAGCTATCATTAAATTTAGTTGTTGCGGCTTGCAAACCAACGGGTAATCCTTCCGAAGTTAATCCTGCTGGGATTGAAATAGCGGGATGTCCAGTGCAGTTGTATAGTTGCGTCATCATCCAATCAGAGATTGGTGAAGTGGTCCTACCATTTATCGAAGCTGGTCCTTCGCTGGTGTATGGAAAAGCAGGTACACCTAATACTGGTGAAAGAATGGCATCATAGTGATTAAGTTCACTTTGCAAGGTATTCCATACAATCGTACGTTGGATTTCAGTTTCACGAAGCTCAACGGCACTTAACTCTCTTCCAGCTTTGATCATCTCTGAAACAGATGCGCTAAACTGTTGTGGAAACTGATCGAACAGAGGGCCATAAGCTGAGGCAAGTCCTGCATACCACATTTTATTAAAGAAAGATATAAGCTCTTCTAACTTCATATCAAATTGAATGGGAACCTTTTCGACCTTCGCACCATGCTTTCTTAAGATTTCAATAGTATCTTCTATTTGTGCTTTTACTATAGGGTCACATGGATACAAGCCAAAATCTTCTGTATAGGCAAAAGTTAGCCCTTTTACACCATTTGAAAGTTCATTTAGTAGATGTTCTTCAGGTAATGGAACAGAAAAAGGGTCGTTCGGTTCGTAGCCTTGCATTATTGAAAGGAGGAGGGCTGCGTCCTCAGTTGTTCGACTCATTGGACCATAGTGGACAAACGGTTGTGTTGTCCCAAAGCGATTAATAGGAGAGCTATCAAATGGGACTCGTCCAAATGTTGGTTTTAACCCAATGATCCCGTTAAGACTTGAAGGAATTCGAATCGAGCCTCCCCCATCGCTACCTTCAGCTATAGGCACGCATTTACTGGCAACAGCTGCTGCGGATCCTCCGCTAGACCCACCAGCAGTTAACAATGAATTCCATGGATTTTTGGCGGGTCCTAATATCTGGTTATCGGTTGTTCCTTTATGGCCAAATTCTGGAGTGTTTGTTTTGCCTATAATAATAGCGCCTGCTTTTTTGATTCGTTTCACGATGGTTGGCTCATGTGTTGCTAAGTGATCTTGGAAAAGAGTTGATCCAAATGTAGTACGCCTATCGATCACAGGCGTGAGATCTTTAATAGCAATCGGCACACCATGAAGGGGACCGATTGATTCACCTTTCATAAGAAGCTCTTCAGCAAGTTGAGCTTCTTGTAGAGCTTCTTTTTCGAATACAGTAATGAACATATTTAACTTTGGATTGAGATGTCTAATTCGTTCAAGATGACTAGTAATAACATCTACTGGTGATAGTTCTCTAGTGGATATTCGATGTGCCATTTCTCTAGCGCTTAAGTCTGTAATAGACATATGTACACTTCCTTTTAAAGTTAGGATTATTCTAACTGTAGCGAATAATAGATTCTCAATCAATCATAAACAGTCATTCATAAACAGCATCTTTGCTCAATCAAATAACAGGCTCTTTTCGCATACTTTGTTGCTATAACAGGAGTGGTTGATTTGCGCTCTAGGATGCTCGCTTTCCGCGGGGCGCGTGGTGAGCATCCTTCCGCTCCAATCAGCCAAATGTGGTATTTTCTAAGAAAAATCTTTTGAAAGCAACAATCTTTCAGAAAAGAGCGATATAAAATAATATAAGATAAATCAATATTCCCTTTGGCTGTTTTTTTAGCGAGATTATGATAGGATAGCTGCAACATTAATCGAAATTTTAATAATCCTTACACTAATTATATTCGGTATGATATAGTAGTACGTAAAAGCGTCAAAGCATATGGAGGAGATAGGATGAGATACTTAACAGCAGGAGAATCACACGGACCACAATTAACGACTATACTAGAAGGACTTCCGTCAGGGCTTGAGCTATTAGCGGAAGATATAAATACAGAACTAGCTAGGCGTCAACTTGGGTATGGTCGTGGACGTCGTATGCAAATTGAGAAAGATCAAGTCCAAATTCTAAGTGGTGTACGTCATGCGAAATCAACTGGAGCTCCTATTGCACTAGTTGTTGAAAATAAAGACTGGACGCACTGGAAGAATTATATGGGTGCTGAGCCGTTAACAAAAGAACAGGAAGACAATATGAAACGACAAATCTCACGTCCGCGTCCAGGGCATGCTGATTTAAATGGTGCTATTAAATACGGCCATCGTGATATGAGAAATGTACTAGAGCGTTCTTCAGCTAGAGAAACAACCGTTAGGGTTGCGGCTGGAGCAGTAGCAAAGAAGTTACTTAAGACACTTGGCATTCAAGTAGCAGGCCACGTACGAATGATTGGTGGCGTTGAAAGTAGCTATGAAGGCGGTCTGTCGCTTGAAGAAATGCAACGGGTTTCAGAAGAATCTCCAGTTCGTAGTCTAGATGATGAGGCAGGAAAGAAAATGATGACAGCCATTGATGATGCAAAAAGCAATGGTGATTCAATCGGTGGGATTGTAGAGGTTGTTGTTGAAGGTTTACCTATTGGACTTGGCAGTCATGTTCATTACGATCGTAAACTAGATTCCAAAATAGCGGGAGCAATCATGAGTATCAATGCGTTCAAAGGTGTAGAATTTGGCATTGGATTTGAAGCTGCGAAGAAACCTGGTAGTGAAGTTCATGATGAGATTCAATGGTCTGAAGAAGAAGGCTATACACGTAAGACTAATAACCTTGGAGGTTTCGAAGGTGGAATGACGACAGGTATGCCTATCGTTGTAAAAGGTGTGATGAAACCAATCCCAACCTTATACAAACCCCTTCAAAGTGTTGACATTGATACAAAAGAACCGTTTGCTGCAAGCATTGAGCGTTCTGATAGCTGCGCAGTTCCTGCTGCAAGTGTCGTAGCAGAAAATGTTGTAGCTTGGGAAGTTGCATGCTCAATTCTTGATAAATTTGGTCATGACCGTATTGAAGAAATTTCTGAAGCGCTTAATCAGCACAGGAAGTACAGCCGGGAGTTTTAAAGGTGGATACAATTAGAATCGAAACGAGCGGTGGTAGTTATCCAGTTCATATCGGAAAGGGCATTCGGTCGAAATGGAGAGAATTAATAGACAATTATGCTTCGTATTCTAGTTTCTTTATTATTACGGATGAAGCTGTTGAAGGACATTATTTGTCATCCATTCTGGGTAAAGAGAAGCTCGCTTATTTTGTAGTTCCGTCTGGAGAAGAATCTAAATCCTTTGAACAGTATCATAAATGTATGACCGCGTTGCTTGAGGCGGATCTCGATCGAAAGTCATGTATTATTTCCCTTGGCGGCGGTGTAGTCGGTGATCTCGCAGGCTTCGCCGCAGCTACATATATGCGAGGTATCGACTTTATCCAAATGCCAACAACGTTGCTCGCGCATGATTCAAGTGTTGGTGGTAAAACAGGTATTAATCATGAACTAGGGAAGAATTTAATCGGTGCTTTTCATCAACCGGTTGCTGTTATTTATGATATTGAATGTTTGCGCACTTTACCTGAAAGAGAGTGGCGCTCAGGGTTTAGTGAAGTGATTAAGCACGCTCTGATTCATGATGAAACATTCTTGAACTGGTTATTAGATCGAAGAAAGGCCATTCGGAATTATACTGATGATGAGCTTCAGTTCATGATTAAGGAAGGCATAAACGTTAAAGGGGCAATTGTTAAAGAGGATGAGCGTGAAACAGGCGTAAGGTCTTATTTGAACTTTGGCCACACGCTTGGTCATGCAATAGAGGCTGAATTAGGATATGGAAAGATGACACATGGTGAAGCTGTAGCTATTGGAATGATCTATGCTCTTAGAATGAGTGAGGAATACTTTCAAACAAAACTTCGTATGGATGATTTAAGAAGCTGGTTCCAAGAGTTAGGTCTTCCTGTAGCAGTCCCTCGTGAACTTAACAGGAGGAAGCTTCTTCAACGGATGAAGAAAGATAAAAAAGCCGAGAATAAGAGTTTACAATTTGTCTTGCTTAAGAAAATTGGTACTCCTATTAAAGTAAGCATTGATGATGAAACTGCACTTAAGCTACTTGAAGTAAGTGTTGAAAGGAGCGTCTGACTGTGATTAGAGGGATCCGCGGGGCGACAACAGTTAATGTAAATGAAAAGACCGCTATTGTTGAAGCCACAACAAAGTTATTGAAAGAAACAATTGAACAAAATAAGGTAACACCAGATTTAGTTGCATCCATTCATTTTACAATGACAAAGGATTTGGATGCTGTTTTTCCTGCTGAAGCGGTCAGGTTATTTGACGGATGGGCAAATGTCCCTCTCCTTTGTTCATCAGAGATTGATGTAGAGGGTTCTTTACCATTTTGTATCAGAATACTAATGACAGTGAATACAACCCAAGCACAAGATGACGTTCAACATGTCTATTTAGAAAATGCTGTTTCGCTACGTCCCGATCTTGCGAGTTGACAAATATTCATCACCATACTAGGATAGTAATAAGTTTAGAGCAGAGGCAATACAGGAATTACGAGTTGAGAGAGCTGAGAATAGGATAGTTGAGTTGAGGAGAGCTTAGAGGGATACGTCTATTCACCCCCTGAGGTTATTCAGGGGGTTTTTATATACCCTTTTTCGGTATTGTGATAATTCAGACAGATAAAGTCTGTTCTTTGTCATACCACATTTTCCATCCTCGGAACGCTCAACATTTCCATTCTCCATTACTTATTATGGAGAGGTGAGAACGTTGACTACAGATTATTCTTCTTTTCAAAGAGATGCCGCAACATACGGAACAATCCCGCTAATGAAGTCGTACTTTCTTGATACGACAACACCCATTCAAATATTTCAAAACATTGGCAAGCGTGCCAGTTTTCTTTTAGAGAGTAGCGATCAGGAATCCAAATGGTCTCGCTATTCATTTATTGGCGTTGATCCCGTCTTCTCGTTAATTGAACAACACGAGCTATTTAACGTAGTTGATGCGGACGGTAACAGTATCCTTGAACGTAAGGATTTCCAATCAGGGGTTCAGGCTTTATTTGAGTACTTGAATCCAAAACTACCCGATACGTCTTTTCCTTTCTATGGAGGAGCGGTAGGTTATATAGGATACGATGCGGTTAGTCAGTTTGATAAAGTTCCTGTTCATCAAGATCGTGATGAAGAGATGCCGTTATTTCACTTTATTGTTTGTGAGAATCTAGTAATTTATGATCATCATTTAAAAAGACTAACTGTTTGTCATCATGCTAGATTAAATGAGGAATCTAATGTGGAGCAGGTTTACCAAAATGCTTTCAAAGTTATGGATGAACTTGTTTCAATTGCGTCTAAGCAAACACAAGGAGACGCGATGCACTTACCTGATGAATTCACTGATGAAGTTGACTTCTCTCAAGTTAAATCTAATTATGAAAAGCACAAATTTTTACAAGATGTTGAGAAGATCAAGAAATACATTGAAGAAGGTGACGTATTTCAGGCAGTCCTTTCACAGCGGTTCCAAAAAGATGTTTCCATTAGTGGTCTCGATTTATACAGGGTGCTTCGGATTATTAACCCATCGCCATATATGTTCTACTTGAAAATGAATAACGTTGAAATTATTGGTAGCTCACCTGAGAAGCTAGTACAGGTTAGGGATGGCAAGGTAGAAATTGATCCAATAGCAGGAACGAGAAAACGTGGAAAGACGGAGAAAGAAGATGAAGCACTAGCTGAAGAGCTTCTACATGATGAGAAAGAACGTGCGGAACATTATATGCTCGTTGATCTTGCAAGAAACGATGTTGGTAGAGTTTCTGAATATGGAAGCGTCACTGTTCCACAGTTAATGGATATCGGTAAGTTCTCACACGTGATGCATATTATTTCAAAAGTCACCGGGGTTTTAGCTCCTAGATTTACTAGTCTTGACGCAGTCGTTGCGTCTTTCCCGGCAGGTACAGTGTCCGGTGCACCTAAAGTAAGGGCAATGCAAATCCTTAATGAATTAGAACCAACTTCAAGATCCATTTACTCAGGAGCCATCGGATATATCGGTTTTGATGGAAATATTGATTCATGTATCGCAATTCGAACAATGGTGATTAAAGATGGAACGGCATACGTACAGGCTGGTGCAGGAATTGTAGCCGATTCTGTACCAGAAAATGAGTGGGAAGAGACGCGTAATAAAGCAAGTGCACTTATAAAAGCCATTCAGGTAGCGGAAGCGATTTTCGAGAAAAAGGAGGAGCGGTTAAATGTTTAAAGAACAGTTACAGAGAATGATTGACGGAGAGACACTTTCTGAATCAGCGGCAGAAAAAATAATGGATGTTATTATGGAAGGAAGAGCAGATGATTCACAGATCGCTAGTTTTCTAACGATTCTTGAAATGAGGGGCGAAACGGTTGATGAACTTACTGGTTTTGTCAGATCGTTACGCAACCATGTCATACAACTTGACCATGGTGGTCTCCCTCTAATTGATACATGTGGTACCGGAGGGGATGGGCAATCGACCTTTAACATTTCGACCGCTTCAGCTATTCTTGTTTCAAGTCTTGGAGTTAAAGTAGCGAAGCATGGTAATAGAGCTGTTTCATCCAAAAGTGGAAGTGCGGATGTATTGGATGAACTAGCCATTCCAACTCAATCTTCTCGTGATGATGCAATCCAAACACTGAAAGATAGAAACATGTGTTTCTTGTTTGCACCAAATTACCATACCGCAATGAAGCATGCCGTTAATGCTCGCAAAGCAATCGGTTTTCGAACAGTATTTAATAGTCTTGGTCCATTAGCTAATCCAGCAGGTAGTCAGTCACAGTTAATTGGAGTTTACAGCCACCAAAAAGCGTTAAAGATGGCGGAGGCTTTAAAACGTCTTGGCACAAAGCGAGCATTGTTCGTTACAGGTGGTGAAGGTATGGATGAATGCTCGATCTCAACTTACACAGATTTTGTTGAGTTGAAAAATGGAGAAGTATTCACATATCGCCATACACCAGAAGATGTAGGACTAACATCATGTAATCAAATTGATTTAAGAGTTAATACATCACAAGAAAGTGCTTCGCTCATCCTGCAAATTTTTAATGGCGTTGGGAATGAAGCGAGTACAGGAATTGTGCTTTATAATGCCGGAGCAGCGCTTTACCTTGCTGGTGCATGTGACTCGATTAAAGAGGGCGTTCAGATGGCAAGCGACGCAATCAATAATGGTACTGCAATAAATCAACTGAATCTCTTACGCGAGGAAAAGGAGTTGAATGTTCATGCTTGATCGAATAATAGCTGTTAAGCACGAAGAAATGGCGCGATTTAACATGCCTGAAGATCAAAAATTCAATAATGTATCATTCGTTGGAAGTTTACAAAACCCCAAGCATGAGTTAGGCCTTATTGCCGAAGTAAAGAAAGCTTCTCCATCAAAGGGAATTATAAATGACAATTTTGATCCGGTGGAGGTGGCTGAGGCATATGAAAGAGCAGGTGCCGATGCCATTTCAGTACTAACTGATGAAACATTTTTCAAAGGATCAAACTCTTTCCTGACAGCAGTTAAGAAACAGGTGAATTTACCGATCCTAAGAAAAGACTTTATTATCGATGAAAGACAGATCGAAGAAAGCAAACGAATAGGGGCGGACGCAATTCTATTAATTGTCAGAGCGCTTGGTGTTCAAAAAACAAAAGAGTTCTATCAGCTTGCAGCTTCATTTGGTTTAGAGTGTTTGGTAGAAGTTCATTCAGAAGAAGAACTGAAGGAACTGATTGTTTCTTTTACACCTGCTGTAATAGGAGTTAACAACCGCAACCTAGCAACTTTTGAAACATCTACAAAGCAAACGCATCTGCTTAGTCATTATATACCTGAATCAACTTTGTTAATTAGTGAGAGTGGCATTTCTACTTACGAAGACATCCAAGATGTTAAGAAAGCAGGGGCTTCAGCTGTACTTGTTGGTGAAGCACTAATGCGAGGTGGCACATATGAAGCAGGAATTAGAAAATTGTTTGGTGAAACAGTACATGAAAACGCCTGAACTTAAACTATGCGGTAATCGCTCCTTAAAGGATTGGCAAACTGTTAGGTTGAGCGGTGTTCAGTACGCGGGATTTATTTTTGCGAATAGCGTTCGACGTGTTTCAAATGAAGAGGTTGCAAAATGGCTTGAAGATTATCCGCCAGAAAAAACGATGAAAATTGTAGGAGTGTTTGTTAATCCTGAGCTAGAAGATTTGGCTCAGACCGTAAGCGAGGTTCCGTTAGATATTATACAACTGCACGGCAAAGAAACTCCAACATTTGCAGCGAAAATCAAGCAAATGACTGGAAAACAAGTTTGGAAAGTGCTTCATCATGGTGATGGCGCGCTTACTGATATGTCACGGTATTCAGAAGTAGTTGACGGTTACATCGTCGATACGAAGCTTCCTGGACAATGGGGAGGGACTGGCAAGCGATTTGATTGGAAGGCGATTCCTGAATATCAAGTCAAAGCTGAGAAACAAAATGTTCCTTTGTTTATTGCTGGAGGAGTAAGTCCAGATAATGTTCATGAGTTAATTGAATACAATCCTGATGGTATTGATGTTTCAAGCGGAATCGAAATAGATGATAGGAAAGATGAGAATAAGATTAACCGAATGAAAGAAAGGCTGGGATAAAGATGTCAACAATGGTACCTGATCAGCGCGGTAGATACGGAAGATTTGGTGGTAAATACGTACCTGAAACAGCAATGTATGCACTAGAAGAATTAGAGCAATCATTAGATGAAGCTATGGCTGATGAACAGTTTATGGCAAACTACCACGAAGAATTGAAAAAGTACTCTGGGCGACCAACACCTATTACGCATGCAGAAAATTTATCCAAACGCCTGGGTGGAGCACAAATTTATTTAAAGCGAGAAGATCTTAACCATACGGGTGCACATAAACTAAACAATGCTATTGGACAGGCACTTCTTGCAGTACGAATGGGTAAAGAAAAAATAGTAGCAGAAACAGGAGCCGGACAGCATGGTGTAGCTGCCGCAACAGTTGCTGCACGATTTGGTCTAGAGTGTAAAGTATTCATGGGTAAAGAAGATATTAGACGTCAAGAATTGAATGTCTTTCGGATGAAGCTTCTAGGAGCTGAAGTGGTTCCTGTATCATCTGGTAGTAAGACGCTGAAAGATGCTACAAATGAAGCTATTCGCTATTGGGTAGCAAATGTGGAAGATACATTTTATTTAATAGGCTCAGTCGTAGGACCACATCCATATCCTAAGATGGTTCGCGACTTCCAAAGAGTGATTGGAGACGAATCACGAGAGCAAATGGAAGATCTTCCTAATAAAGTCATCGCTTGTGTTGGCGGTGGGAGTAACGCAATGGGAATGTTCTATCCATTTCTTCAGGATGATGTTCAATTAGTCGGTGTAGAGGCTGCAGGTAAAGGAATCCATACTGGTGAACATGCAGCAACACTATCAGAAGGACGACTGGGTGTTATTCATGGTTCTATCACGTATCTACTTCAAAATGAGACTGGGCAAATTCAGGAACCTCATTCCATTTCAGCTGGTTTGGATTATCCGGGTATCGGACCTGAACACGCGTACTTATCGGAAACTGGTAGAGTAACGTATACTGGTATCACTGACATGGAAGCACTTGATGCTTTGAAAGTATTATCAGAAGAAGAAGGTATTATCCCAGCAATTGAAAGTGCACATGCCCTATCTGAAGCGATTAAACAAGCGCCTGACATGGCAAAAGACGAAACGATTCTTGTTTGTCTATCAGGTAGAGGAGATAAAGACGTTCACACGATTATGGAGCATCTTGGAGGTGAGGTTGATGAATAAACGTTTTGAAAAACACGTCGATGGACGCAGCGATTTATTCATCCCGTTTATTGTAGCGGGAGATCCAACTGAAGAAGCAACAATTAAGCTTGCGCTTATGCTACAAGAAGAAGGTGCGAATGCGATTGAACTCGGAATTCCTTATTCTGACCCGTTAGCAGATGGCCCAGTTATTCAACGGGCCTCCATTCGTGCACTTGAGCATGGGATGAGTTTAGAGAAAGCTATGAATATCGTTCCAAAAATGCGCGAACGCGGACTTGAAATTCCTGTGATTGTATTTACTTATTACAATCTTTTGTTACAATTAGGAGAAGAACGCTTCTTCGCTTTAGTGCGTGAAAATAACATCGATGGACTTTTAGTGCCTGATCTTCCTTTTGAAGAGAGTGAAGAATGGAGAGAAAGCTGTAAAATGAACGATACGGCTCTTATCTCGCTAGTAGCTCCAACAACATCTGATAAGCGTCTTACTGCAATTGCTAAGGAAGCAACAGGCTTTCTCTATTGCGTTTCATCACTCGGAGTTACAGGTACACGTACAGATTTTCATTCGTCTGTCTTCGAATTTATTGATCGCGTAAAATCTCTAAGTCCTATTCCTGTCGCTGTTGGTTTTGGGGTCTCTGCTCCAGAGCAGGTAGCAAAACTAAAAGAATACTGTGATGGAGTAATCGTTGGGAGTGCGATTGTTCGTCAAATCGAAGCGCAAGTTGATGGTTTAACAAATGAAGAAACACAGGTAGAAGCGATCGATCATATTCGTTCATATATTCGCGATTTGATTTCTCCATATGAAAAACTGAAAATTAATACGTGAGGTGTACGCATGATTCCAAAACAACAATTGAAGGGTCTTACCCCTTACAAGCCAGGTAAACCAATTGAAGAAGTGAAAAAAGAACTTGGGCTAAAAAAAGTTGTGAAATTAGCTTCGAATGAGAATCCTTATGGCTCATCTCAAACTGTTAAAGAAGCCATTCAGAAAGAATTAACACAACTGCACATCTATCCAGATGGATATGCTTCCTCTTTAAGAACAGCTGTAAGTGAATATCTTAATGTTAAAGAAGACCAGCTTGTATTTGGTAACGGTTCTGATGAAGTAGTGCAAATGATTTGCAGAACGTATCTCGAAAAGGGAACAAATACGGTTATGGCAACACATACTTTTCCTCAATATCGGCATAATGCAGTCATTGAGGATGCTGAGATTCGTGAGATTCCATTGCAAGATGGAAAACATCAGCTAAACAAGATGTTAGATGCTATTGACGAAAACACTCGCATTATTTGGGTTTGCTCGCCAAACAATCCGACAGGGGAGCATGTACCAGAGAAAGAATTAATTTCATTTTTAGACAAAGTACCAGAACATGTACTTATTGTAGTTGATGAAGCTTATAAAGAATATGTAACAGCCCAGGACTTTCCTGATACGTTAGCTGTACTAAATAACTATAAAAACCTTGTTGTACTTCGAACATTCTCAAAAGCATACGGAATTGCAGCTCTTCGCGTAGGTTTCGGTGTAGCGAACACTGAAGTGGTTTCAGCAATAGAACCATCTAGGGAGCCGTTTAACACGTCTCGCGTAGCTCAAGCAGCTGCAATTGCGGCCTTAGGCGACCAGAAATTTATTGATATGTGCCGTGTGGAGAATGAGAAAGGCCGTTCACTTTATTATGGATTCTGTGAGCAGTACGATTTAGAAGTATATCCTTCACAGGGGAATTTCGTGCTAATCGATTTTGGTATACCAGCTGATGAAGTATTTAATTATCTATTGAAGAATGGTTACATTGTTCGATCAGGGTCTGCTCTAGGATTCCCGACATCTGTAAGAATTACTGTTGGTTCCGAAGAACAGAATAGAGAAATTATTAGCTGTCTTACTCAATTGTTAGTTGAACGTAGAAAGGTCCAGTCATGAGTAAACAAGTCGCTGTGATTGGTCTTGGTTTAATAGGAGGTTCGATTGCGCTTGCAATCAAAAAAAACCACAAGGATGCATGGATAACTGGTTTTGATGTAAATGAAAATCAGCTCCAGCTTGCAAAAGCTCTTCGAGTCGTTGATGAAACAGCTTCTTCATTAGAAGAAGCTGTCCAATCAGCCGACTTTATAATGATTGCTGCACCCGTTGTTCAAACTGAACACATTTTGGCGCAACTGAGTGAGGTTTCATTAAAAAGCACCGTTATTATATCTGATGTTGGTAGTACGAAGCATTCGATTGTCAAACATGCTAAAAGTATTTTACCTCCCTCGATAACGTTTATTGGTGGACATCCTATGGCGGGTTCACATAAAACAGGCGTATCTGCCGCTAAATCTCATTTATTTGAGAATGCCTTTTATATTCTTACTCCTGATCAAGGTGTTGAAGAAAAGGACCTCAGTAGGTTGATGGATTTGTTAAGTGGTACAAATGCAACGTTTGTCGAGTTAGAAGCAGAAGAGCATGACTATCTGGTGGGGTTGATTAGTCATTTTCCGCATATACTTGCAGCAAGTCTTGTGAATTTTGTCAGTGAGAGTAATAACAATCAACGTTTTAATGTAGCTAGATTTGCAGCAGGGGGGTTTCGTGACATTACACGTATTGCGTCTGCAAGCCCTGTGATGTGGCGAGACATTCTATTACGAAATAAAAAAGTCTTGCTACAAATGACAGATGACCTGAAGCTAGAACTGGACCGAATACGAAGCTACATTGAACGAGAAGATGGCGACAAAATTTTTGATTACTTTGCAGATGCCAAAGATTTTCGTGACGGTTTACCTGTTCGCTCAAGAGGAGCTATTCCAGCATTTTATGACTTGTTTCTAGACGTCCAAGATCAACCAGGGGTCATTGCATCTGTTACACAGAAACTTGCGGGTGAAGAAATATCGATTACCAATATTCGTATTATTGAAACGCGTGAAGATATCATGGGAGTTCTGCGAATTAGTTTCAGGTCAGAACTTGACCGAGATAATGCCAAAGTAGTTCTTGAACGTGATTTCGATACGTATGTTGATGATAAATAAGGAGATCGTTAGTATGGAAACGATAATGAAAGCAAATAGCCTTCAAGGAACTATCACAATACCGGGCGATAAATCAATTTCGCACCGGGCCGTCATGTTTGGATCGATTGCGGAAGGCACAACTCATATTACGAATTTTCTTCCAGGTGCTGATTGCTTAAGCACGATTGCGTGTTTTAAACAAATGGGTGTACATATCGAACAGGATGGCGCTTCTGTAGTCGTAGAGGGTTCTGGAATAGATGGATTACAAGAACCCTCAGAGCTTCTTGATGTTGGGAATTCCGGTACAACATTCCGTCTTATGATGGGTTTACTAGCAGGGCGACCATATCACTCAGTGCTTGCTGGAGACGAATCAATTGCCAAAAGACCAATGAACCGTGTATCAATTCCATTACTTGAAATGGGAGCTGCTATAGACGGGAGAAGCAAGGGCACTTATGCACCGATCTCAATTAGAGGTGGAAATCTAAAGGGTATTACATACACATCTCCTGTTGCGAGTGCGCAGGTTAAATCAGCTATTCTTTTAGCGGGTCTTCAAGCGACTGGTGTTACAACAGTGCATGAACCACATTTGTCACGGAATCATACAGAAAATATGCTAGAGAGCTTTGGTATTGAAGTGAAGCGTGATGATCGATCCGTTAGCGTAGAGGGTGGACAGAAGCTAAAGGCAACGAATGTTGAAGTACCTGGTGATATTTCATCAGCAGCTTTCTTCCTTGTAGCTGGTGCAATTGTTCCAGATAGTACGATAACTCTTTTGAACGTCGGTATAAATCAAACCCGTTCTGGTATTCTAGATGTTTTAGAACAAATGGGAGCATCACTATCTATTCTAAATAGAAGGATCGTTAATCAGGAAGAAGTGGCTGACTTAACAATTAAAACGAGTAATCTTTCTGGCTCAACTATTGAAGGAGAGATGATTCCTCGCTTAATTGATGAGCTTCCTATTATTGCACTTCTAGCTACACAGGCAAATGGTAGAACAGTAATTAAAGATGCTGAAGAATTAAAAGTGAAGGAAACCAATCGTATTGATGCGGTCGTTGAAGCGCTTCAGAAGCTTGGAGCTTCAGTTACAGCAACGAGTGATGGAATGATTATTGATGGACCTACGCCACTCCATGGGGCAGCAGTATCTAGTCTTGGTGACCATCGTATCGGAATGATGCTTGCAATCGCTGGATGTATAACACAAGGGCAGGTAGATCTAGCTATGCCAGAAGCTATTAGGGTTTCTTACCCTGACTTTTTTGAACACTTAAAGCAGTTGAGAACAGGTTCCTAGGGGCCTGTTTTTTTCTGAAGTTATTTTAAAGATTGATTCGCGAAAACAATTCCAATTTTCTAAACAATCAGTTGATTTTCTTTAATTACCTGTTATAATAAGAATAGTAATGGTTTCTCTCCACTCCTATCCATATTTACTTTGTCCCTGTGTTTTGAAAGCGCTATCAATCGCTTTCTACACAGGGAATTTTTTTCATTGCAATTCTTTTAGGCAGGCTCTTTTCGCATATTTTGTTGCTTAAAGAGTAGAGAATGATCTGCGCTGCAGAATGCTCGCTTTCCGCGGGGCGGAAGGTGAGACTCTGCTTACGCTTCTGTACGCTTCTGTGGGGTCTCACCTGTCCTCTAGTCCCGCAGGAGTTGAGCACCTTCCACTCTAATCAGCAACCATCTTTTAGAAATGAGCCTTTAGGCAAGACATAAACGACCTCCCCTGCACATAGCCTGTCAGTACAAAGGCAGGTAAGGGGAGGAACTAAGATGAAACATCTATTTGAAAATGTTTCTATTAATGGAACTAATTATAAATTGGTTACCGAATCAAAAATAACTTACAAAACAACCGATGGACGATTAGAAAAAGGAATTAGCTGCTCATTTGATCGTCTCTTGATGAAACCCGGGAAAATCCTGTTCATAGAAGGACTACATTCAAAATCTGATGATGAATTATTTGAAGATATGAAAGAGTTCATAATGCGTGGAGCAACAACGATCCTTACAATCTCGACTATGCATCATGAAAAGACATTTGAGCAAGAATTTACGGAATCGATTTGTGCACTTAATAAAAGTCCAATTGATTACGTAATCGGAATACGAATGGATGCGTCATACCTTACACCAGAGGTAATTAGAAAATGTGCTCGTCACCATGTTCCTGTCGTTATTGCTGAGTTTAAAACAGAGGAAAGCTGGAATGATGTTGTGTTAGAATGGATCATTCAAGCTAATTTTCCATATAGGGCTGTCATAATACCAGATTTTTCATTTCTTAAAACTCTACCCAAAGATAAAATCGAGCAAGAGCGCTTAAGGCTCTTATGTGAAGCTCAATTGAAGGGACTTGATGCCTCCTTCTATCAAGAAATAATAAATAAGAAAGAACTATCACCTGAGATGTTGAAAAGAACAGGTCTCTATCCGATGAAAGGCTGTTTAGCATCTGGGGCAGATTTTGATTATAATCTCTATAGAGAGAATTCAGGCAATCAAGTTGAAGAAGAGCAAAATCTTGATTATGATGGAAGAGACCCAATCATTTCAGGACTTCGTGGAGAATTACTTAAAGTAAACGACAACATTATGTTGAAATCAGGGTACGGTAAACACCTGACTATTCATAAACCATTGTTTTTCACTGCGGATCACCGAAATAAAATAAGAAGTGTTAGAAGGAGTTTTGGAGCGTGGAGCGTCTTAAACAAGCTGTCTCGTTAATTGAGTCAGGAAATTTCGAAAAAGGATTGGAAGAACTTAAAGAAGTTCGTAAGGAAGCTGATCACGAAGGATTGTACGATCTATCCAACATTTATTACAGTCTTGGATTAATTGAGGACTCAAGGGATGTAGTTGAGGAATTATTAATTCATTACCCAAAAGAGGGCGAGTTGCTCGTACAGGCGGCTGAATGCTATGTAGATCTTGAGCAGGAGCAGGATGCCATCGCTGCACTTAATAAAATAGATGCGAACGACGCTGCTTATCCTCCGGCCCTTTTGTTACTTGCTGACTTGTATCAAACAGAAGGATTGGAAGAGGTAGCTGAACAAAAATTACTTGAGGCAAAAAGGATTTCACCGGATGAGCCAATCATTGATTTTGGTCTTGGGGAATTCTATCTAACTCAGGGACATCACCTTAAAGCTGTTCCTTATTACGAATCAGTACTAGGTACCAAGGGTGAGTTAGCTAATGAGAATATCGAACTTAGACTGGCAGAAGCACTAAGCGGAAGCGGTCAATTTGAAGAGGCCCTTACATTCTATGAGAAAGGTCTAGAGAACGGGCGTGAAATTAATGCACTATTCGGATATGGGTTCACTGCACTACAAATCAGTGAGTATCGAAAAGCAATTAACGCTTTTAACGAATTAAAAGACCTTGATCCCCAATATAGTACCCTTTATCCATATCTTGCTAGAGCATATGAAGAAGAAGGTGCAACAACTGAAGCGATTCAAACGCTTGTTCAGGGTATTAAAGTAGATGAATTTAACGAAGAGCTATATTTACAAGCAAGCAGGTTAAGCTATAAAACACATGATAACAAAAGTGGTGAGCAGTACTTACGTGAGTTACTTGCCATTAATCCAACGCATATTGAAGCAGCAAAAACACTAGCTACCTTCCTTAGAACAGAGGAGCGTTATGAAGATATTATTGACTTGCTCAACAATATTGAGGAGGGTGATCAGAGTGATCCTTATCTCGACTGGTCAGCTGCAACAGCTTATGCACAGATGGAAGAGTATAAAGATGCCATAAAACGTTATGAAAACGCATATACTTATTTCAAAAACGATCCTATTTTTCTTGAAGAGTATGGTTTGTTCTTAATTGAGGAAGGTCGCCGTGAAGAAGCTGTAGAAGCATTTAAACTCGCTTTGAAGCTTGATCCAACGTTAGTACACCTTGAAGAAGAAATTCTCCGGTTCGGTGAAGAAACATTTAACGAGGAATAAAGACGGTGTAGAAGGAAATTTATCTTCAATGACGAATTCTTAAATTAGGAAAATCTCAGGGAGGAATCGCTATGAGCAGCTCCGTTTCTGTCGTTGAAAAGAAGGACTTTCTTAAATGGTTTCTTAAGAATTATCAGGTTAAAAAACGTGAATGTGTTTGGCTATTAAATTATTTAATTAGTGATGAAGTGCTCATGGGGAACGTTCACTTTGTTGAAAATGCTGAATTTTGCCCTAAGGCACTCGTTATTTCAACTCATTGCGTTGAAAATGCACCTTTCCGTTTTTACAAACATAATATCATTACAACAGATCCAGAAAAGTCATTTCATGACATTCGCCTGAATCAGGACGAGCCTATTTACATTCAGCTCAATTTTAAAAGCAAGAATGTTTCTCCCCAATATGTTGCGGTTCTGGAAGAAAATCCATTCTTACCAGAGAACATGGCTGCAGATAAGAAATATTCCTTCCTAGCTGAAATGGTTCTTGATGAATCATTTACCCGCTTTAAGCGAGATTCAATTCTTAAACAGATCGATGAGGCTTTGGATCAAAATGATGAGGTAACATTTCAGAATTTAAGTAAACAACTAAATAACCTCTAACCCTTGAATCTTTTCAAGGGTTTTTTTATACTTTATATTGGTTCAAATGGAGGGCGGAAGAGGGGAGACTAACTTGATCCGTAAGTTGACGGCAGCTGATATTGAAGAAGTAACTGGAATGGAAACTGGTATCGAAGACGACTATGTCATTCGTATTTTCTCTAAACTAATTGAAGAAAATTACATGCTAGGGTATTTTGAAGCACATACACTTGTTGGAATAGCTGGAGTAACCATCTATGAAGGAGAAGTTGCTGTCTTGGGTAGACTGCGCACCCATAAAGAGTATCGTGGTAGAGGAATTGCTTCTACTCTAATGAACCAACTTAAGAAAGAATCCTTCCATTCATTAGACATGGACTGGGTAGGATATGCGACAGAAATGAATAATATAGCGGGCAATCGAATGGCACGCCATTTACAGATGAATCTCGAAGCTATTGTTGTATCATCACGTATAAGTCCTGGTGCTGTAGAAGGTACTCATGATACTCAACCCTATCGATCTGACTTTTCTAGAAACAGTAAGAAAAAATACTTGGAAGAGTGTAGTGAAAAAGAGAGACTTCCATTCTTCCCTCATTCAATATATTATCCCCTTCCCTATGTCCCTAAGTTAACAGTTGGATATTTAGATTCAATCGAAATGTTTCAAAATGACCTTGGAAGCTTTATGATAATGAAAGAGGAAAAAGGAGCTTCGTATCTTCATGTCAAGGTTTGGAACGAGCGAACGTTACATAGTAAAGAGATGTGGCAGATCGTGAATGCTGAGGCGGAAAGAGAAGCCAGATCAATTTGGATTGACCTACCATTAGATCAAGCGAATTGGCTAGAAGCACAGTCACACCAAACAATTTGGCACTTATACGGAAAAAAAAGGAGCATGTAAAATGAGATGGACCGAATCAGATATTGCGATTTACGAAAAAGAGAGAGAATACGTGGATACAGCAGTACTTCCCCTAATACCGATTTCAATGACATCAAGTGTTAAAACGACTGTATCAATGGGAGAATACATATCAATTATTTCGGGAGAATTGGAAAGACAACTGAAAGGGCGCCTTTTATTAATGCCTGCATTTACTTATCTCCAAACAGAAAATAGTGAATCGCGAGTTGAGCGACTTAAGCAAGTAGAGGAAGAGCTATACCAGGGTGGAATCAAACACATTATCACACTATCCGCTGATGTAGAATGGAAACAGTCTGAAGCTCAGTTATCTAGTGCACTATTATGGATGCCTGCTATCCCTCTTGAACACATGGATGAACAATATAAAATGGAAACGGTGTCAGCACAAGTTAAACAAGTTCTACAATTTGTCACAAATACATGGCAAAGTAATACAAATAGTTGATTTGAGGCATACTAATTACTAATCCGAATATTGACAGAGCGAGAGTGACTACGCTATCATAGGAATGTCCTAGTTATATGTGTTTACTATTTAAATGTCCGGCTGGACTGACTTCATAGGATAGGGGGGAAACCAATGGCGAAGAAAAATGAAGTAACAAGACGCCAATTTCTAAACTACAGCCTGACTGGTGTAGGCGGATTTATGGCAGCAGGAATGCTGATGCCTATGGTTCGTTTTGCAATTGATCCATTGTTAAAAGAAGGAGCCAAACAGGATTTTGTACCTGTTATGGACACAAGTGAGATTACGAATAAACCAGTTCGTAAGGAATTCAAAATTGACCAGGTTGATGGTTGGTATGAATCTGAAGTAACGCAATCCGCCTGGGTTTACAAAGATGAAAAAGACGAAATTGTCGCACTTTCACCTGTGTGTAAACACCTCGGATGTACAGTTGACTGGTCTTCAAATCCTGCATATCCTGATCAGTTTTTCTGCCCATGTCACGCGGGCCGTTACACCAAAGATGGTATGAACGTTCCTGGCACACCGCCACTTGCACCACTTGATGTTTACAACAAGAAAGTCCAAGATGGAAAACTCTACCTCGGAAAACCTGAACCACGTTAGGGGGCGTAATCTATGTTAAATAAAATCTATGATTGGGTAGATGAACGCTTAGATATTACGCCAATGTGGCGCGATATTGCAGATCACGAAGTGCCTGAGCACGTTAACCCTGCTCATCACTTTTCAGCGTTTGTTTATTGTTTTGGAGGACTAACGTTCTTTATTACCGTTATCCAAATCTTATCCGGGATGTTCCTTACAATGTATTATGTACCTGACATTGTAAATGCCTGGGAGTCTGTTTACTATCTTCAAAATGAAGTAGCATTTGGACAAATTGTTAGAGGAATGCACCATTGGGGAGCCAGTCTCGTTATCGTTATGATGTTTCTACATACCCTTCGCGTATTCTTTACCGGCTCTTACAAAAAACCTCGTGAGTTAAACTGGGTTGTTGGTGTTTTAATTTTCTTCGTAATGCTTGGTCTTGGGTTTACTGGATACCTCTTACCATGGGATATGAAAGCGCTATTCGCAACGAAAGTTGGTCTTGAAATTGCGGTTACAGTTCCTATTATAGGAGAGTGGGCGAAAACCCTTCTTGCCGGAGGAGAAATCATCGGCGCACAAACACTCGCACGTTTCTTTGCGATTCACGTGTTCTTCTTGCCAGCAGCTCTTCTTGGATTGCTAGCTGCTCACTTTATCATGATTCGTAAACAGGGTATATCTGGCCCGTTGTAAAATTCGTTTAAGAACTTATTACTAATTAACGACACAATTTTTTATACGAAGGAGGGGGACAGATGCATCGCGGAAAAGGAATGAAGTTTGTAGGCGACTCGCGTATCCCTGCGCAGAGAAAGCCTAACATTCCAAAAGATTATTCAGAGTACCCCGGCAAAACAGAAGCGTTTTGGCCGAACTTCTTATTAAAAGAGTGGATGGTTGGTGCTGTATTCCTAATCGGTTATCTAGCATTAACAATTGCACATCCATCTCCACTTGAGCGTGTAGCCGATCCCACGGATGCAACTTATACACCGCTTCCTGACTGGTACTTCCTATTTCTATACCAGCTCTTGAAATACAAATTTGCGGCCGGTGACTATACGCTAGTTGGAACGGTGATTATGCCAGGAATTGCTTTTGGCGCACTTCTTCTTGCTCCATGGCTTGATCCTGGACCAGAAAGAAGACCTGCTAAGCGACCAGTTGCCACAGCTCTTATGCTACTAGGATTAATTTCAACAGTTTATCTTACATGGGAATCTGTTGTAACTCATGACTGGGAAAAAGCAGCGAAGCAAGGGGAAATCGTTGAAGCAGAAGTAGACAAAGAATCAGAAGGTTACGCAATTTATTCCGGACAATCTTGTATTGGATGTCACGGTGACAGCCTTCAAGGTGGATCTGGTCCATCTCTTCTGGAAACAAAGCAAACGAAAGAGTCTATCATGGACATTGCTGTTAACGGAATTGGTGGAATGCCAGCTAACGCTTTCAAAGGTTCTGATGAAGAGCTTGAAAAGTTAGCGGAATTCATTGCAGAAACTGCAAAAGCAAATCAATAATTCGTTTAAAAAGCTGACTCCTTAGTCAGCTTTTTTTTTCACTTCTACATAATTTGACTTGATAAAGAAAATAAAAAGGAGATACCGATGATTTTCCAATTTTTTTATTTATTGAAATCAAAACCCTTTCTATGGTTGTTGCTTTTCATTAATGTGCCTGGAACAATTTACGGCTATTATTGGTATGGCTGGCAGCTAGAAGATACAAAACCCATTTTTCTTCTATTTGTGCCTGATAGTCCAACAGCGAGTCTTTTCTTTTGCTTCGTTCTAATAGCATTCTTATTTGGGAAGAACTGGCCACTAATGGAAGCTTTGGCTGCAGTGACGTTATTTAAATATGGGATCTGGGCAGTTGTTATGAATATGATGGTAATGGTCGTTACTGGACAATTGTCTCCAATCGCACTGATGCTAATCTTTTCTCACCTTGGTATGGCGATTGAGGGTTTACTATTTGCGCCATTTTACAAAATTAAACCTTGGCACCTTATAGCCGTAGCAATATGGACGTTCCATAATGATGTAATTGATTACGTATTTGGTCAACTGCCTCGTTATTCCATTCTTAGTGAGTATACATCAGCAATTGGGTATTTCACGTTCTGGCTAACGGTTGCTTCACTTGCACTTGTTTATTTGCTATCCGTTCGTAAAGGGCATTTCAAGCTACCTCTTCGTTAAAGAGAATTGGTCTACTCTTGTCCCTATCTTCATACATTGAAGTAGAATGAAGGAGGGACAAGGGATGGGTAGACGATGGCTCCTTTTGGTAATTATAATTTTGATGCCCCACGTTAATGTACATGCTTCTGAAACTGACACTAAACAAGTCTGGAATGATATAGCTGCAAATGTACTTGAATTTGGAAAACAGGAAGAGTTTGATCGAGCGAAATTAATGCTTGAAGAATTCGCACAGGCATTCCCGGGTGAAGCTGGAGATGAATTAACAACCACCGAGTTAAGAGTTGTTCTAAACGCTCATGATCGAGCGATGCAATCGATAACAGCAGTGGACAAAGCATCTGAACAAAGAATTCAAGCATTAACAGAATTTCGACTTGCAGTTGATGCTTTAGTTTCAACAGATCAACCAATGTGGCGTCAAATGGATGATAAACTTCTCCAGTTAATTGATGAAATGACTACAGCCATTGAGCACGGTGATGCAGATGTGTATGAAGCGAGTAAAAAACGATTTCTTGGAACGTATAGCATTATCAAACCTGCTATGGCGATTGATTTGACAGTTGAAACTCAACAGCGATTAGACTCTCACATTGCTTTCATAGAACGATACGCTTCTGTTAAAGATAAGCAACTTGTCGGGCAGCTTCAGACAATGCATGATGATTTTAAGAAAGCCTTCGATAAAAGTGACAAGGAAGATGAAGCATCAATTCTATGGATGATCGTGTCAATAGGTGGAATAATAACATTAACTTTATTATATGTGGTCTATCGTAAATACCGTGGGGAAAAGGAAATGAGAAAAAGGAAACAGGTTGATGAAATTTGAAGATCTTGTGAACCTGAAACTGTATAATTGACTTTTTATAAAAATTTGACTAAAATTGACGTTAATAACATAGTCATAAAGTTATTACACATGTGATGGAGGAATGGAAATGGCTAGTTTTCTAATTTATTTTGCATTACTTTTAATCATTCCACTATGGGCACAGAGTAGAGTGAAAAGAGCGTATAAAAAATATTCTAAAGTTCCTAATTCATCTGGTATGACGGGTGCACAAGTAGCACGTAAAATTCTTGATGAGAATGGGTTATATTCTGTAAGCGTAGAAGAAGTTCGAGGACATCTTTCCGATCATTATGATCCCCGATCGAAGAAAGTAAGATTATCATCTGGAAATTTCCATGGTCACTCTGTAGCTGGCGCAGCAATTGCAGCACATGAAGTGGGTCATGCCATTCAGGATGAAGAAAATTACGCACCGCTTCGCTTCCGACATGCACTTGTTCCGGTTGCGAATCTTGGTTCAAACTTTAGTTATTTCATTATTTTAGCTGGTATTCTGATGTCGTCTGCTAACTTCATATTACTTGGTATTATATTTATGAGCGCAGCAGTTCTATTTCAGATGGTAACATTGCCTGTTGAGTTTAATGCATCAAACCGAGCGATGGAACAGATTGTATCAACAGGAGTAATTCGAAATGACGAAGAAAAAGAAACGAAAAAGGTACTAAACGCGGCGGCTTTAACTTATGTTGCAGCAGCAGTAGTTGCTCTTCTTGAATTAGCACGCTTTGTGTTTATCTTTATAGGAATGAATGAAGATTAATGAGTAAATCTCGCCTACTGGGCGAGATTTTTTTTGTGTTCTCTTATTGTTCAATAGGATTTTTATTCTCATCAAGTGTAAACCCTTCACCAAGCACATCATGAACATCGTTTACAGCAACGAATGCGTGTGGGTCAACTTCACGGATAATGTTCTTAAGTCGAACAATTTCATTGCGAGCAACGACACAGTATAGAACTTCCTTTTGTAAACCAGAAAAGCTACCCTTACCGTTTAATACGGTCGCCCCTCGGTCCATCTGGCTCATGATCGTCTCGGCAATCTCTTTGTTGTTTTCGGAAATTATCATCGCTGCTTTTGCTGCATAAGCACCTTGCTGAATGAAGTCGATGACTCGTGCAGCTACGAATACAGCAAGAAGTGTATACATTGCTTCTTTGTAATTTAAATAAACTAGGGAAAGTGCAATAACACAAAAATCAAAAGCAAACATTGTCCGTCCCATACTCCATCCAATATATTTAGAGCCAAGTCTCGCGATTATGTCGACACCCCCTGTAGTGCCTCCGTAACGAAAAATAATTCCTAGCCCAACTCCTACAAAAACTCCTGCAAAAAGTGCAGCAAGTGTTAAATCATCTTGTAATGGGATTGAAAGTGCTGAGTAGTGCTGGAAAATCCATAAAAAGACCGATAATGAAACAGTTCCAATAATGGTATAGATAAATGATTTTCTTCCAAGTAACCGCCACCCTATGAGAAAAAGTGGGATGTTAAGAGCTAAATTTGAAATGGCAGGATCGATATCAAATAGAAAATATAATAACAGTGTTATACCTGTAAATCCACCTTCAGCTAAATTATTCTCCATATTAAAATGAACAAGTCCAAAAGCGAATATTGCAGAGCCAAGTAGAATGAAGATGGTGTTTTTACTACGAATTCCTTCCATATGTCGTACTCCTTTCCTTGAATGACAACCAACAGATATCATTATAATCAAATACCGAGCAGACAGCAATTTCATTCTGTTATACTCTCATTAGGTTAATTCATAGATACACCGGTTAAATATTTGTCAAACGAACTTCTTTTAGCTAACATAATAACAGATACGAAAGGTGGACTAGCCTATGTCTAATAAGACTATTAAAGAGATGCAGAATGAGGTAGACCAATACATAAGGCAGTTTAAAGAAGGATATTTTAGCCCGCTCGCCATGCTTGCTAGAATGACAGAAGAACTTGGAGAGCTTGCCCGTGAAGTGAATCATTATCATGGTGAGAAACCAAAGAAAACTTCTGAAGAAGAGCGAACAATTGAGGAAGAGATGGGCGATCTTTTGTTTGTTTTAACATGTTTTGCGAATTCTATGGATATTGACTTAGATGATGCATTTAACCAGGTAATGACAAAGTTTAATACGAGAGATAAAGACCGTTGGACAAAGATTGAAGAGGAGAGTGAAAAACGATGAATGAAGTGAAGATTGTCATCGCTGGACCTAGAGGAAATATGGGGAGAGAAGCTGTAAAGCTCGTCGATCGGACAGAACATTTTAGCTTAACAGCTGTCGTAGATAGTAAGCTTTCAGGACAAACTGTTAAAGATATTGATGGGCTTCCTTCGATCGACGCCCCGGTTTATACAGACCTAGATCGTTGTCTTTCAGAAGTAGAATGTGATGTACTTATTGATTTAACAACCCCTGAATATGGTAAGAAACACATGGAAATAGCTTTTGCCCATGGTGTACGTCCCGTGGTTGGAACAACTGGATTCTCAAATGAAGATGTTCAGGAGCTATCAGAAACAGCTGAGCAAAAGGGAATAGGAGCAATTATTGCCCCGAATTTTGCAATAGGTGCTGTTTTAATGATGAAGTTTGCTGCAATGGCAGCGAAGTATTTCCCAGATGTTGAAATTATTGAGCAACACCACGACCGTAAGCTTGATGCTCCTTCAGGTACAGCAGTGAAAACAGCAAAAATGATTTCTGAAGTACGAGAAGCAAAGGTGCAGGGTCATGAAGAAGAGCGTGAAGATATGGATGGAGCAAGAGGAGCAGACTATGAAGGTATGAGAATTCATAGCGTTCGCTTACCTGGTCTAGTTGCACACCAAGAAGTTTTGTTTGGTGGAGAAGGACAAACATTGAAGATTCGTCACGATTCGATGCATAGAGGGTCGTTTATGCCTGGTGTTCAGCTGGCTGTTGAAACTGTTTTGAAGATTGATCAGCTAGTTTATGGACTTGAAAATATTATGGAGTAGGGGATGATCAAATGAAAATCGCTTTAATCGCACACGATAAGAAAAAGGACGATTTAGTGCGTTTTGCTCTTGCTTATAAGTTGATTCTCGACCCTCACGAGCTTTTTGCTACAGGAACAACCGGGAAACGCATCATTGATGAGACGGGATTACAAGTACACCGTTTTCAATCAGGACCACTTGGTGGAGATCAACAAATTGGAGCGATGATTGCAGAGAACGATATGGACGCAGTGATTTTCTTTCGAGATCCCCTTACAGCACAGCCGCATGAGCCAGATATTACAGCGCTCATTCGATTGTGTGATGTATACGATATTCCACTGGCAACAAATATGGGCAGTGCAGAATTACTTGTTCATGCTCTTGGAAGAGGAGAACTGGATTGGAGAGACATTGTACATGGAAGAAATAACAACACTTGATATACTTGCATTCGGCGCTCATGCTGATGATGTTGAAATTGGGATGGCTGGTACATTAAAGAAACTTTCTGAAGAAGGAAAACGTACCGGAATCTGTGATTTAACAGAAGCTGAGCTGTCTTCGAATGGAACGGTTTTCATTAGACATCATGAAGCCAAAACAGCATCAGATATTCTGTCAGTAAAGATGCGCTATAATCTTGGGTTTCCAGATCGTGGTCTATCTACTTCAGATAATAAGATTAAGAAATTAGTGAAATTGATTCGAGATTCAAAGCCAGCCGCCGTTTTTGTACCATATTATGAAGACAGGCATCCAGACCACGGTCATGCTGCAACTCTTGTTGAGGAAGCTGTTTTCTCTGCAGGAATTCGCAAATATCGTCCAGAATTAGGATCTGCTCATAAGGTAAGTCAAGTTTATTATTACTTTATTAACGGTTTCCATAAACCTGATTTCACGATTAATATTACGAACCAAATTGAAGCGAAAAGACAGGCGCTTGAAGCATATGAAAGTCAGTTCACCTTAAATACAGGGAGTGTCTCTACCCCGTTAACGAATGGTTACGTTGATAAGGTTATTTATCGTGAATACTTATATGGAAAAGAATCTGGAGTAGAATATGCAGAAGGATTTATTGCTAAAAATCTAATATGTATGGAAGAACTCCCGTTAGGAGAAAGTAAATGACACTTAAAATCGGTATAACCTGCTATCCAACTGTTGGGGGTTCGGGAGTTATTGCAACTGAATTAGGCAAGATGCTTGCAGAAAAGGGACACGAAGTTCACTTTATTACGAGTAGCGTTCCTTTCCGGTTGGATACGTTTCACCCCAATATTTATTTTCATGAAGTTGAAGTTAATCAATACGCTGTATTTCGCTATCCGCCATATGACTTAACACTTGCTAGTAAGATGGCAGAGGTGATTCAAAGAGAAGACCTTGATTTGCTTCACGTGCATTATGCAGTCCCGCATGCCGTTTGTGCTTTTCTAGCAAAGGAAATGGTAGGTAGAGACATTAAAATCGTTACAACACTGCATGGAACCGATATTACTGTTCTTGGTTACGATCCATCATTAACAGAGTTAATCAGGTTCGGTATTGAGAAGTCAGATCGAGTGACGGCAGTATCTGATGATCTAGTAGAGCAGACACATCGCTTGCTTGAGACAGATAAGGAAATAGACACCGTTTATAACTTCGTAGATGAGCGGATTTATTATCCAAAGGCACCTGCAGATTTAAAAAAGGGATATGACATTGGTGAAGATGAAAAGGTCATCGTGCATATATCCAATTTTAGAGCTGTTAAGCGGGTCCCTGATGTTATTAAAGTCTTTAATAGAATTCAGAAAGAGATGCCTGCTAAGCTGTTGCTAATTGGTGATGGTCCAGAAATACAGATAGCTTGTCGTCTAGTAGATGATCTTGGGCTAAAAGGTCGAGTGAAGTTTCTTGGTAAACAGGAGAATGTAGCTGAAATTCTTTCTATATGCGATTTGAAACTATTGCTTTCAGAGAAAGAAAGCTTTGGTCTTGTTGCATTAGAAGCGATGGCGTGTGGTGTCCCTGCGGTTGGAACGAATATTGGTGGTATTCCAGAAGTAATTGAACATGGAGTAAATGGGTTTATTGCAGAAGTTGGCAATATAGAATCGATTGCTTCTTATGCAATGCGATTGCTCTCTGATGATAAACTTCATAAGCAAATGAGCTCAAGCGCTGTGGAGGCTGTTGAAACGAAGTTCGCTTCGAATCTAATTCTAGAACAGTACGAAGCTTTGTATTACAAGACGCTTCAAGGAGCACTTACTTGATTGCTTTAAAAGGGGAAGCTTTTGAATCTTGTTTAGAAGTGCTTAATGTCCTTACCAAAGCGGGTTATGATGCGTATATCGTCGGGGGAGCTGTAAGAAATACGTTACTTGGTTTACCAGTAGCGGATTTTGATCTAGCTACTTCTGCAAAACCTGAAGAAATTGTTCAACTATTTGATAAAGTAGTTCCGACTGGATTAGAACATGGTACGGTTACTGTCATATACTTCGACGAGCATTTTGAAGTGACTACTTTTCGAGCAGATCAAAAGTACATGAATTTTAGACACCCATCAGGCGTTTCGTATTTAGGATCAATTGAAGGGGATCTTGCAAGAAGAGACTTTACCATCAATAGTATGGCACTCTCTAAAGAGGGAGAGTTAATTGATCTGTATGGTGGGGAGAAAGACTTAGAGCTCAAACTTATTCGAACAGTTGGTAATCCGGTACACCGTTTCAGGGAAGATGCTTTAAGAATGCTTCGCGCCATTCGGTTCCTAAGTATTCTAGGATTCTCTTTGGAGAAGAAGACGGAAGAAGCCCTTACTGAAAATGCCATTCTCCTAAAACACGTTGCAGTTGAACGCCTTCAATCAGAAGTTTCCAAACTATTGGCCGGTAAAGCCGTTAACTCAGCTTTTACACAGCTCATTTTGTCTCGTGTGCATCATTACTTACCAGGTTTAAGTGAAATGACATCTACATTTAATGAAGAGGTAGATCTGTCTATACTTGAAACGGAAATTGAAAGATGGGCCTGGCTTTCTAGTCATGCAGATAATCCTGTTACATTTTTGAAAGAGTGGCGCTTGCCTAACAGTATAATAAAACAGGCAGTGCGTCTACTAACTATTTCAGGAGAAGTCCAGCATGAGGGGTGGAGTAATCGTACAGTTTATGATGCCTTTCCATACGCTCAATCTTGTGAACGACTGCTTGCTGTCAACGATCAGCGTGAACCAAACTTTACAAAAATTGACCAAATTACTTCAGAACTTGTTATCACATCACGCGAGAAGCTTGCAGTGACCGGTAATGATTTAATCAGTTGGGATCAATCGAAGCCTGGCCCGTGGGTTGGTGAAGCGATCAGGGAAATCGAGCTTGCTGTTATTACAGGTAAAATAAAGAATGAGAAATCCAGCATTAGAAGGTGGCTTAAACAGTGGCGGACTCAATAAGGCAGCAGCTGCTGCAAATGCTTGAAGACCATGCAGAGAACTATGTTTCAGGTCAAATGATAAGTGAAACATTAAATGTTTCCAGAACGGCAATTTGGAAGCATGTTTCAGAACTCCGAAAGAACGGATATGAAGTGGAAGCTGTTCAAAAAAAAGGTTATCGAATTGTATCTAGGCCGGATATGCTTAGTAAAGAAGAAATTGGCTTGAAATTAACGACCGAATTTCTAGGTAAGGCGATTTTTACGTATCCTTCCGTAGAATCCACACAGTTCATTGCACATGACCTTGCTCATCGAGGCGCCGCTGATGGGACAATTGTAGTAGCGGATGAACAAACTGCGGGGAAAGGTAGGCTAGGCCGTTCATGGCATTCTCCGTCAGGTAGTGGGATCTGGACAAGTCTCATTCTCCGTCCAAAACTTCCACCGCAACAAGCGCCACAATTCACTCTTATTGCAGCGGTAAGCGTTGTTCATGCCATTCGCAAGCAAACAGGTGTTGAGGCAGAAATTAAATGGCCAAATGACATTTTAATAAATGGCAAAAAAGTAGTTGGTATTCTAACTGAATTGCAGGCAGAAGCTGACCAAATTAAGTCAATCATTATTGGCATGGGCATAAATGTTAACGCTGGGGCAGAGGATTTTCCAGATGACTTACATACTGCAACTTCACTTAAAATTGAAAGTGGTCATGATGTGAATCGATCTGCCCTTCTTGCAGCAATACTTAATGAACTTGAAACACTTTATGAAGAATACTTAACTAACGGTTTTCGTATGATTAAACTTCTATGGGAGAGTTATGCCGTTAGCCTCGGGAGAAGAATTAAAGCAAGAACGCTCAATGGTGTGATTGAAGGGCTAGCGAAAGGGATAACTGAAGAAGGCGTACTCTTACTTGAAGATGAGAGTGGGAAGCTTCACTATATCTATTCTGCGGATATCGAAATCTGCTAATTATTGCCCACTTTTTGAGAATTATCTGCTATACTACAAGTGAAAGGGCGGTATCTGTTTAGAACCGCACCATTAGTTCTTTTGAATAAAATAGTCTGCCTTGATCCAAATGGACTGGGACAGAGGGATGAAACCGTTATGTAACCTCCTTATGGAGCGTTACGGCGAGTCTGTGTGTTCACAGACTGATAAGGTAACCCCTGTCAGCCGTAATGCCATATTAGGAGGTTTTTTGTGCGGTTCGATGTTCCTCTGATTAAGGAGGAAAATGACATGAAAACTACTACTGACTTCAAGAAAATGAAAGAGAGCAATCAGCCTATTGCAATGCTTACTGCTTATGATTATCCTTCTGCGAAGCTTTCTGAAGCAGCGGGAATTGATCTTATCTTAGTTGGCGATTCTGTAGGGATGGTTGCTCTAGGGTATGATTCTACAGTCCCTGTAACAATGGATGATATGGTTCTTCATACGAAAGCAGTGAAACGGGGCGCTCCAAAAACGTTTATCGTGACAGATTTACCTTTTTTAACTTATCATAGCAGTTTCAATGAAACGCTCTCACATGCAGGAAGACTACTTCAAGAAGCCGGTGCACATGCTGTAAAGCTTGAAGGTGGAGCAGAAGTAATTATGCATATTCAGAAGCTGACGGCTGCAGGAATACCTGTTATGGGCCATCTTGGACTTACACCACAATCGGTTGGCGTGCTTGGAGGATATAAAGTACAGGCAAGAGAATCCGAAAGTGCAAAACTCCTCGTGAAAGAAGCGAAAGCAATTGAACAGGCAGGAGCTTTTTCTCTAGTACTTGAATGCGTGCCTCAACAGCTAACAGAAATTGTTTCAAAAGAACTTTCCATACCAGTAATTGGGATTGGTGCAGGTATATCTGCTGATGGACAGGTTCTTGTCTATCATGATGTTATTGGGTATGCTTCAGAACACGTTCCGAAGTTTGTTAAACAATATGTGAATATTGGTGAAACAATAAATGAAGCGATCCAAACCTATGTGGCCGATGTCAAAGGTCAACAATTTCCTGAACAAATACATTCATTTAATATGAAAGAAGAACAGCTAGCAGGAATGTACGGGGGGACTCGACCATGAGAATTATTCGAACCATTAAAGAAATGCAGCAAACATCAAAATACATGATGAGGCAAGGAAAAACAATTGGTCTTGTTCCTACAATGGGATTTCTGCATGAAGGACATATAAGTCTTGTAAATGAAGCAAATGAGCAAAATGATTGCGTTATCATGAGCATCTTTGTCAATCCTTTGCAGTTCGGGCCGAATGAAGATTTTGATCGATATCCAAGAGATTTAAAGCGTGATGAAGAGCTTGCAATTCAAGCTGGAGTGGACATACTATTTTATCCTCATGTAGATGAAATGTATCCAAAAGAGCGCACCACAATGCTAAGTGTGAAGGAACGAGTCGATACATTATGCGGAAAGTCAAGGCCGGGACATTTTGATGGTGTAGCAACGGTTGTTCTAAAATTACTTCAGATTGTACTTCCAGACAGAGCTTATTTCGGTATGAAAGATGCCCAGCAGGTAGCTGTCATTAAGGGACTTATTGACGATTTTAACGTACCAGTTGAAGTTGTGCCTTGTCCGATTGTAAGGGAACATGATGGGCTTGCAAAGAGTTCGCGTAATGTTTATCTTACTCCGTCAGAACGGAAAGAAGCCATCCAACTCTCAAACGGTTTAAATGCAGCGATGAGAGCAATTGCTGATGGAGAGAAACAATCAATAAAGATAAAAGCTATGATAAAAGGGTATTTAGAACAAACATCCGGAGTGATTGACTATATTGAAGTGCTCTCCTATCCTGACTTACAACCAGTAACTAAGATAGAAGACAATGTAATCGTTGCCGTTGCAGTTCAATTCTCTGCAGCAAGACTTATTGATAATACAATTGCTTTTAGTGAAATAGCGATAGGAGTGTAACCATGTTTGTTACAATGATGAAGGGTAAAATTCATAGAGCACGAGTTACTGAAGCCAATTTAAATTATGTAGGAAGCATTACAATCGACGAAGAGATCATTGAAGCGGTTGGCATGTTACCGAATGAGAAAGTTCAAATTGTTAATAATAATAATGGGGCAAGACTTGAAACGTATATTATTCCAGGTGAGCGAGGATCAGGTGTAGTGTGTTTAAATGGAGCAGCTGCACGCCTTGTTCAACAGGGGGATGTTATTATTATTGTGGCATATGGTATGATGAGTGAGGAAGAAGCTAGACACTTTACTCCACGTGTCGCAATTATGAATGAACACAATCACATCATCGATATGATTGGTGCTGAACCTGCTGGAACAATCTTATAGTGCAAATGCTCTGGACCCTGTCCAGAGCATTTTTTTAATAAGAAAAGTATAGTGGCATTAGAAATTATTTTCCGTTCTTGATAAAAAATGATAAAGTTATAAAAGTGAACAGTGATGGGTTGAAGTAACTGAGGTGAAAATGAATGAATCGATATACAATAATAGACTTTGAAACAACTGGGAATTCTCCTAAAAATGGAGATCGTATTATCCAAATTGGCTTGGCTATCGTCGAGGGAGGGACGATTGTAGACCGCTACTCCTCATTTGTGAACCCTGAACAGCCTATACCACTTTTTATTCAACAGCTTACAGGGATAACGGATGATGATCTTAAAGAAGCACCATTATTTGAAGAAGTTGCACCAGAACTTCTCAAACGTCTTGATGGAGCTTATTTTGTTGCGCATAATGTACGGTTTGACCTTAATTTCATGAACGCTCAACTCGATGCAAGCGGATATGATCCATTTTCAGGTCCTATGATTGATACAGTTGAGTTAGCAAGAATTCTACTACCAACAGCAGAAGCGTATAAGTTATCGTGGCTTGCCGAATTTTTAAACTTTCAACATGATAATCCCCACCAGGCAGATAGTGATGCAGAAGTAACAGCTGAGCTGCTTTTATACTTATTTGATAAGTTAGAGTCGATTCCAATCGTTACTTTACAGCAGCTAACAGAACTGGCTCCAAGGTTATACAGCGATATCGAAGTCGTACTGAATGAAACAATCGATGACAAACAGAGAACAATCGAACCTGAAGGCAACTTTGAGATATTTCGCGAAATTGCTATTAAACGTCAGGATGAGCTAGCTGACAGTACGCCTATGAAAGAAGCGATTCCATTTCAATCTGCTCAAGCTGAGTTCGAAAAGAAGATGGCGGAAATCATTCCAGGTTTTGAAGTACGAGCAGGACAAACCGATATGATGAAGCAGGTTGCCCTTGCTTTCGATACAAACCAGCATGCATTAATTGAGGCAGGAACAGGTATAGGGAAATCGCTTGGATATTTACTACCTGGAGTTGTCCATGCAAAGAACACAGGAAAACCTGTGGTAGTAAGTACGCATACCATTCAATTGCAAGAGCAGTTGTTACAGAGAGATATCCCTTTTCTCCGAGACATTCTTCCTTTTGACTTCGGAGCAACAATTATTAAGGGGAGAAGTAATTACCTTGACTTAACAAGGTTCGAGCAACAACTTTACCGAGTCGAAGAAGATAATTACGATACAATATTGACGAAAGCACAGATTCTCGTTTGGCTACTCGAAACAGATTATGGTGATGTAGAAGAATTAAATCTGTCGAGCGGAGGGAAAATTTTCTGGCAACAGGTGAAAAGTGATGCAGCTGTCTCTGCTAATCATCGCTCACCATGGTTCTCAAGAGATTTCTATCATAGAAGAAAACGGTTTGCATTGAATGCAGATCTCATTATTACTAACCATGCACTCTTATTTAGCGATTTAATTAATGAACATCAACTCTTACCTGCTTATCAACAGGCCGTCATTGATGAAGCACATCATTTAGAGGATATTGCCACTGAATTCTTTGGTGTGAAAACAGATTATTTTTCAATTCTCCAGGGGTTTGTTCGAATGGGATTGAAAGATGGAGATGGCATCTACGGAAAAATGAATAGTATTTTGAAAGACGTAGAAGTAGAAATCCAGGAATATAAAGCAGAAATCGATGCGTATGTGAAAACGATTCTTGGCGATTTAGATGAGCTTTTTCGAATGCTTCATCGGTATGTGTTGAAAAATATGAATCGTTCTAATGAGATTGGTCGATTAAGTTATCGCTTAGATAATGAGAGCGGAGCGGCGTGGGAAGCGATACAGGAAGCTGCACACAGGCTGGTCTTTTATCTAAAAGACCTTGATAAAGCGTTGAAAAAATTAGAAAAAGAACTTGATCTGAAAGAAGATGAATTAACGCGAGAACAGCTTAATGCTGTCGCTGATTTTAAAGGCATTCATTCCTCCGTTCTTGAGGAGCTCGCAAAAGTAGATTACTTACTTCTTAACGAAAATGAGAACGATGTTAAATGGGTAGAAATTGACCCTAAAGGCGCCTTGAATTCAGCGTTTCTATTCAGCAGGCCGGTTGAAGTAGGCAACGTACTTTCTAGCGAATATTTCGGTAAGAAAAAGAGTGTTTTGCTTACGTCAGCTACACTAACGGTCAGAAATTCCTTTGATTACATTATCAATCGTCTTGGTCTAGAAGAATTTGGTCCACTTATACATCGTTATGAGTCTCCATTCGATTATAGTGAACAGGCGCGATTAATGATTCCGACCGATCTTCCGATGATTAAAGACGTATCTGATAGTCAATTCGTCGAATCTATAACGAATGCGATTCTACAAATCGCGCGCGTAACCCGTGGACGGATGCTTGTTCTGTTTACTTCTTATGACATGCTACGAAAAGCGCATCATCGAATGAAAGAATTAATTGAACATGATGAATTGACACTAATTAGTCAGGGAGTTGATAGCGGAAGCCGAGTGAGGCTTACGAAGAATTTTAAAGAAAGTGAAGATGCGATTCTTTTTGGAACAAGTAGCTTCTGGGAAGGTGTAGATATACCCGGTGAGGATTTAAGTTGTTTAATCATCGTCCGTTTACCATTCTCTCCACCAGATAATCCTGTGTTCCAGGCTAGATCTGAGCTATTAAAAGAAGCGGGTGGAAATCCATTTATGGAGCTGTCTCTTCCAGAGGCAATTATTCGATTTAAACAAGGATTCGGTAGGCTAGTCCGCTCACAACGAGATCGAGGAGCTGTTTTCGTTTTCGATCGACGAATCATTTCAACACGTTACGGACGTTCCTTTGTAAAATCTCTACCTGATGTGCCCCTTCTTAAAGGAAGCGTAGAAGAGTTAGTAAATGAGCTGGATCTTTGGTTATAAAGCATTCATTCGTCACACACTAATCCTAAGGGAGGTAGTGTGATGAAAAAATATGTTGCGCTATGTATTTTGTTGCTTGTTATGTTTTTTAATAGTGCCAATGCAGAAGCCTCTATTGAATCGGTTGATTTGCATTTAGGAAATCATGAAATTGCCATTACTTTTCTTGATTTATCTGTTGGTGAAGCGATTTTGCTACAACGAGCAGAAGGTGGAGCTGTGTTAATTAATACAGGTAGTTCTGCATCTGAGCAAGAGCTAATCGATCGTCTACAAATGTTTAATGTAAAAGATATTAGTAAGGTATTTTTAACGAATGCAGATGAAGTCTATACAGGTAATTTCAATACATTACTCCGGTATTTTAATGTCAATGAATTGTTGATATCTGGGCAGCTTCAAAAGTCTCTTGTTTCACCTATTCCTTCTCAAGTGGTCCAAACGAAAGTGCAAGATAAACAAAAGCTTGAACTTATGGAGGATGTTAATGCAGAAATTATAAACATATCTAAGGCAGGAGCAGTCACATATATGCTATCCTTAGGAAGCCAACATTTATTAATGATGGGTGAAACAGATGTGGAATTGGAAGAATCCATTGCATCTTCAGGACGAACGGTAGAAGTCCTGAAAGTTGCTAACTTTGGAGCTGGTAATGGCACTTCAGCAGAATTCCTCAGTGCAATCGATCCTCAAATGGCTGTTATTTTTCGCCATAAAAATATTGATGTGAGCGAATCTGTACTTGAACGTTTAAGTGAGACCTGGACAGACGTTTATTATCCTTATCGAATCGGAAGTGTCACACTAAGGTTCCAGAACGATCGATATGATGTCATCACGCTTCCAACGAAAGAAACAAGATAAACTTTCTTAAGGTTATATGTTGCAAAATACCGCAACTTATTGAAAAATAGTGTTAGAAAACGGTGGGTTATGCCTTTTGTTTATAAGCGAGTTTTCTATAAGGAAAGTTTAATTAACATGGCTAAAGTATAAGAGCCTGCGCAGTGCGCAGGCAATGTTGGAAGTGGGGCACTATTAGTAGTGCACCGCTTTTGGCGGTACTTATAGTTTGTCACTTACCTTTTCAACTATAAGTAGTAAATTTAGGGGTGAGTGGATCTCATTGAAACTTACCTATTCAGTGAGTGTATTACATACTAAACAGGGAGTTGGCAGAAATGGAAAGTAACATAGAAGTATTGTCGACTGTTAAAGTCAGCAAGTCACTAGATATTTATAAAATTGTAGACTCATTAAATCGGACGTTAAAAGAAAAGGATCTAATGTTCGGTCTTGCACTTGATGAAGAAGACCAGGAACAGATGATCTTTACGATTTATCGTACATAATCGGATGAACGTGATGAAAGTAATCGGAATTATTGCTGGTGTTATTTTCGTACTATTGATTTGGCAAGGGGTTTCATTTTATCACTCCGTTCTTGATCATCCTAACCAGCTTGAAGAAAAAGCTACGCAAAGAGCGCAGTCAGAATCTTTAATATCCACAATTGATGAAGCGATACACTACCATGGTACAAACGAGGCTTATGTCGTATTAAAAGGTCCAAATAAAAATGGTGAAGAAGTATTTGTGTTCGTTCCTGAAAAGAAAGCACCACTCGTAACTAAGAAAACCAATGAGGGTGTGACTTCTGATGCAATTAAAAACAGGATATCGGAACAGTTTTCTCCTAGGGAGATTATTGATATTAAACCGGGAATCGAAACGAATAAAGAGGATCAGCAGGTTCTTGTTTGGGAAGCAACTTTTATTGATACCGATAATCGCTACACATTTGCTTATTATTATTTCAGCAATGGAGAATACTGGCGGTCAAGAACGATTAGACAAAGTTAAGGACAATGGGAGGAATCAATATGAATTTATCAAAGCGAGTCGCGGCTCTTACGCCATCTGCTACACTGGAAATTACAGCTAAAGCCAAAGCGTTAAAAGCAGAAGGGCACGATGTAATTGCACTTGGTGCTGGAGAACCAGACTTCAATACACCACTACACATTTTAGAAGCAGCTAAAAAAGCAATGGATGAAGGATTAACAAAGTACACACCTGCTGGTGGTATTCTTCCACTTAAAGAAAGTATCATATCCAAGTTTGAACAGGATCAAAATATATCCTATAATCCTGAAGAAATTATCGTCTGCACTGGAGCAAAGCATGCTCTATATACGTTATTTCAAGTTATTCTTGATGAAGGTGATGAAGTCATCATCCCAACACCATACTGGGTAAGTTATCCTGAACAGGTAAAGCTTGCGGGGGGTCATCCAGTTTATGTGGAGGGAAAAGAGGATCAATCATTTAAAGTGACAGTTGATCAACTCGAGAAAGCTGTATCAACTAGAACAAAGGCTGTCATCATTAACTCACCTTCAAACCCAACTGGTTCTATTTATACACCTGAAGAATTAAAGGAAATTGGTGCGTTTTGCTTAAAGCATGACATTATAATTGTTTCAGACGAAATATATGAGAAACTCGTATATGATGGAACAGAGCATACTTCAATTGCTCAGCTTTCTGATGAATTAAAGCAACAAACAATTATCATTAACGGAGTTTCAAAATCACATTCTATGACAGGTTGGAGAATTGGATACGCTGCAGGTAGAAAAGAAATCATTAAAGCTATGACAAACCTTGCAAGTCATTCAACATCAAACCCTACCTCCATTTCTCAATATGCAGCACTTGCAGCATATGAAGGATCACAGGAACCTGTGGCAGAAATGAAAGAAGCTTTTGAAGAAAGACTCAATACCGTTTACGATCAGTTGAATCGCATTCCAGGATTTACTTGTGTTAAGCCACAAGGCGCTTTCTATCTTTTCCCTAATGCGAAAGAAGCAGCAGAGAAAACTGGGTTCAATTCTGTCGATGACTTTGTAAAAGGACTTCTTGAAGAAGAGAAGGTCGCACTTGTACCAGGATCCGGTTTTGGATCCCCTGATAACGTGAGACTTTCTTATGCTACTTCATTAGATGTTATTCAAGAAGCTATACATCGAATTGAGCGGTTTGTTAAAGCGAAACAAGCTGTCTAAGCAAGTTGTTGTATAATCAAATAATCGGTATAATATAGATTGAACATTTCGATTTGAAAACATTAACAATATAAAGCGATCATACGATGCAAGACATCTACCGAAAATGTCAATTGGAGGTAGGTGTTCGGTGCGATCGCTTTTCTTAATTAGTTGGAGGGAAATTAGCAGTGAAAACAACGATTTCAAATGTAGATAAACAGGTTGAACAGTCTGTAACAATTGGCGCATGGCTACATAATAAGCGTTCTAGTGGTAAGATTCAGTTTCTACAACTTCGTGATGGAACTGGATTTATTCAAGGCGTTATGGTAAAAAAAGAAGTTTCAGAAGAGGCATGGGAAGCAGCGAAGAACCTGACACAAGAGTCTTCTGTATGGGTAACTGGAATTGTTCGTGAAGATGATCGTTCACAATCAGGTTATGAACTTACAGTTACCAACGTTGAATTAATTCATGAAGCTGTTGACTACCCAATTACACCAAAAGAGCACGGAACAGAATTTTTGATGGATAACCGCCATCTTTGGATCCGTTCGCGCCGTCAAAATGCTATTCTACGCATTAGAAACGAAATTATCCGAGCAACGTACCAATTCTTTAATGAGAATGATTTCGTTAAAATTGATCCGCCAATTTTAACAGGTAGCTCTGCTGAAGGAACAACTGATTTATTCCATACAAAGTACTTTGAGGAAGATGCTTATCTTTCACAAAGTGGTCAACTTTATATGGAAGCAGCTGCAATGGCGTTTGGAAGAGTCTTCTCGTTTGGGCCAACATTCCGAGCAGAGAAGTCCAAGACACGTCGTCATTTAATTGAGTTCTGGATGATTGAACCTGAGATGGCGTTTATGAATCATGAGGAGAGTCTTGAAGTTCAAGAACAGTATGTAAGCTTCCTTGTTCAGTCTGTATTAGATAACTGTCAAATGGAGCTTAAAACACTTGAACGTGATTTATCAAAACTAGAAGCAATTAAAGCACCTTTCCCACGTATTTCATACGATGATGCGATTACCCTTCTTAAGGATAAAGGCTTTACAGACATCGAGTGGGGAGAAGACTTTGGTGCCCCACATGAAACGGCGATTGCAGAAAGCTTTGAGAAGCCAGTTTTCATTACAAACTATCCAAAAGATATTAAAGCATTCTATATGAAACCAGATCCTGAGCGTGAGGACGTTGTGTTGTGTGCAGATTTAATTGCACCTGAAGGTTATGGTGAAATTATTGGCGGAAGTCAAAGAATTGATGACCTTGCGCTTCTTGAGCAGCGTTATGAGGAACATGGCCTAACGGATGATGCATACAAATGGTACCTTGAACTTCGTCGTTATGGTTCAGTTCCACATTCCGGTTTCGGCCTAGGATTAGAACGAACAGTTGCATGGCTTTCTGGTGTGGAACATGTTCGTGAAACAATTCCATTCCCGCGCCTTTTAAATCGTCTTTATCCGTGATAGAATAACAAAGCTGACGCTTCTTTCTTAGTGAAAGAGGCGTCTTTATATGAGGAAGTTATTATACTTGATATCATACAGGTAGAAATGAATAGAGGATATAGGAATTCAAGGCATCTATTGTGCTCTAAATTTTTATACTCCCTTCACAAATTGCCCGCATGTTATAATGAAAGGTAGAGGTGGATGGGATGAAGAAGGAACACATGATTCATATATTGAATGAAGGTCATTTCTCAGTACCGAGACTGCTTCTTAATTACTACGCTAGTATTGGTCTACATGAGGAAGATACTTTTTTTCTAATTAAACTACACAGCTTCATTGAACAGGGAAACTCATTTCCTACACCAGAAGAGCTTGCATCAGCTATGACTTATTCACCGCAAGCGTGTTTAGATAAAATTCAACAGTTAATGCAAAAAGGTGTACTTACAATTGAAGAACACCGAAATGAAGACAAAAACTATTATTCAGAAGCATATTCCCTTATTCCACTTTGGGATCGGATTTTTGGTGCAATAGAACAAGAAGAGGCAGAAAAATCTGCAGCCAAAAACATAGAAAGTGAAGAAAGTCTATATACGCTTTTTGAACGTGAATTTGCTAGACCTCTGTCACCGATTGAATGTGAAACGCTAGCTATGTGGATTGATGGAGATAAACATGACTCAGAACTTATTAAAGCAGCTCTAAAAGAGTCTGTCCTTGCCGGTAAACTTAACTTTAGATATATTGATCGCATTTTATTTGAATGGAAACGAAACGGAATTAAAACAGTGGATCAAGCGAGGTCCTATGGCGAGAAATTTAGGAAACATCAGTATGACAAGAAAACACCGGTTTCCAAACCTGATTCCAAAAATGATTCAGGCCAAAGTGCTCCAATTTATAACTGGCTTGGTCGATAGAAATTAGCGTAAAGCGGAAGCACGACTTCCGCTTTTTTTTATAAGAAAGGAATGCTGAAATTGCTTACAAAAGTCCAAATTAGAAGTGTTCTTGACACTATGGGGGAGATGTTCCCCGATGCACATTGTGAATTAAACCATTCTACCCCGTTTGAACTTGCTATCGCAGTTGTATTATCTGCTCAGTGTACAGATGCCCTTGTAAATAAAGTAACCCCAGGATTGTTTGCTAAATACAAGGGACCAGAAGACTTCCTTGAGGCACCTATTGAAGAATTAGAGAATGACATTAGGCGAATCGGTCTTTTTAGAAATAAGGCAAAAAACATTAAAAAGCTTGCTCGTACAGTCGTAGAACAGTACCAGGGTTCATTGCCTGAAACGAGAGAAGAGCTTATGGAGCTTTCAGGAGTAGGCCGCAAGACAGCTAATGTCATAGCTTCAGTAGCGTTTGATGTTCCAGCCATTGCCGTTGATACACATGTAGAGCGAGTTAGCAAAAGACTTGGTATATGCAGGTGGAAGGATTCTGTGCTCGAAGTCGAAAAAACATTGATGAGAAAAATACCTGAAGAAGAGTGGGCAGTGTCTCATCACCGTTTCATATTCTTTGGAAGGTACCATTGTAAAGCCCAGTCACCACAATGCGATATATGTCCATTGCTAGATCTCTGTCGTGAAGGTCAAAAGCGAATGAAGCAGCGCGTACGAGATGGACGATAGACGAGTTTTATCTAACGAACTACATCACTCATTCTTCTTTATGGAATCTGATTGGATAGGTATACTTAAGCGACGTGAGGGACGTCTTCCGCTTTCTTTTGAAGTCATGCATGAACGAGGAGAACATACAGATAAACCATGGGAAGCACCAGATACTTATCTAAACCAGTATTTCATGGATTGGAAAGTAATTAATCCTCAACTGGGTAAACTGTTCGGAGAGCGAAGTAAGTGTAATGTAACAACTGAAATGACAGCACAAATTGGATATTTTCTAGAAGTCTTATTTTGGATAAATGGTCTACGAGCATCTCCGGGTACATGGAAAGAGATAGTTGACACTCTACCTGTTAAACCTTTAAATGGAAAAGAGCGTATCCAACATCTTTTCGATCTACCAGATCATTACGTCTCATTTATCCTGTTAGATCAGCTGATAGAAGAGATGCATAAGAAATGGAAAGCGAATTGTGTTGAACGACTATAGTGTAAGAAATAAAGAAAATAACCATAAGAAAAGCCAAACCTTATAAGGTTTGGCTTTTCTCTAGTTTTGAACGATTACTCGTCTTGATTTTTAGGTGTCGTACTGTCTGAAGCTGGTGCATTGGACTGGGTGTCTGAACTAGTTCCATCATTACCATTCCCTGAATCAGATCCTGAGTTTCCAGTATCATTTCCAGACCCTGTATCAGAGCCAGTTCCATTTTCAGACCCTGTGTTACCCTGGCCATCATTTTGGCCTCCATTATTACCATTCTCATCTGGTGTCCCACTATTATTATCAGCAGGAGGTTCTTCTCCCTGATTAGCCTCACCATCTTGGCCATCATTACCGCCTTCTCCATTACCTTCCTCAGGAGGAGTGCCTTCTTCGTCAGCAGGGTTCTCTTCTTCAGGCTCAGGCTCTGGTTCAGCTTCTGCTGGAACAGAAACAGAGGTTTCAGCAGGTTTGGTAGAGACGCCAGCCTCAGTAACTGCTGTTACTTTAAAGTTATATTTGCTACCTTTTTCTGCATTTTCAATGGTAAAGCTTGTGTCTCCTGTTTCAGTTAAGGATTGATATCCACCATCGTTGACGCTCATCTCAACTTTGTATGTGAATTTCTTATCCTCACCAGGCTGCCACGAAAGTGAAATGCTGTTTGAGTCTGGGTTGTATTGAGCAGATAAACCAGTTACACCATCAGGTTGCTTGTATTTCTCAGATGTTTTCTCTGGTGTATGTCCTTTTACAAATAGCTCATACACAATTTTATCTTTAGGTGTGTAATCACTAGGAAGTAAGCCAGTACTTTTCTCAACCCCAACTTCTACAACAGAGTCAGGTTTTTTAAAGTCAGCTGTATTAATTCCTTCAGACACCTTACTCATAATTTCTTTAAACAAGAGTTTTGAAGTATCGTCTTCGCCTTTTCCTGAGTCAAGATAATGAGCATTTGGCTTATTGAAACCAGTCCAAACGGCCATAGAGTATTCGGTAGTATAACCTGCAAACCAGGCATCTCTTACAATTCCAGAAGTAGGAAAACCTTGTGACTGAACAACCTCTTCTGGATGATTTGTTGTACCCGTTTTACCAGCAACAGGGAGCCCAGGTATTTTAGCATCTGTTCCTGTTCCTGTATTTACTACTGATTTCAACATATCGCTAATCATGTAAGCCGTGTAGTCATTCATTGCTTTCACTGATTCTGGCTCGAGATTAATTTCCTTGCCATTAGGGAAAACAACTTTTCGTACAGTATGTGGTTTGTTATATGTTCCGCCATTACCGAAAGCAGCATAAGCCCCTGACATTTGGAGTGGCGACGTACTAAATGTACCTATCGCTGCAGTAGGAACCATGTCTGTATCCTCTAGCCCCATACCTAACTTATTAGCAAATTCCTGAGCTGGTTTTTCTCCTACTTCAAGGAATGTGTTAACAGCAGGAACGTTGTAGGACATTTCAAGCGCTCTTCTCATAGAAACCTGTCCACGATAGTTTCTGTCCCAGTTACGGATGTTTGCTTCGCCAATTTTAAGCGGTTCATCTTTAATGGAGCGTCCTGTTGACCACTGCATATTGTCAATTGCTGGACCGTAAGCAATGATTGGCTTTGCTGTAGATCCAGGTTGGAATTTACCAGTTGTCGCATACGTTATTACGTTTTCATCTTTACGTGTTTCGCCAATTGCACGAATAGAACCAGTTTTGGTATCGAGTAGCACGAGACCTGATCGCATGTCTTCATTTGAATAAGGGTAGTTTGCGATTACATCCGTTGTAATGTCCTGCGCACGTGTATCAAGGGTCGTATAGATCTTAAGGCCTCCAGAGTAGATATCTTTTTCAGAAATATCGTCACGCTCTCTTAATTCTTTTACAACTTGATCCATGAAGACCTTATACTGATCACTTTCTGTGGCTTCTTTTTTTGCGACAATCATATCTTCTACTTTTTCAGCCTGGTATTTATCTAATTCTTCACCAGTAATAACGCCTTGTTTTTCCATAAGACTTAGAACAATGTTTTTGCGCTTTGTTGCAGCGTCAGGATTTTCATAAGGGTTATAGTAACTAGGTCGCTGTGGAAGACCTGCAAGCAATGCAGCTTCACCAGGAGTCAAATCTTCTTCAGTAAGGTTCTTGCCAAAGTAAGTATCAGCAGCAGCGACGACACCCCAAGCACCATTTCCGAAATAGATCTTATTTAAATACATTTCAAGAATTTGATCTTTCGAATATTCCTGTTCAAGTTTAACGGATAAATAAGCTTCCTGTACTTTCCGTTCTAACGATTTTTCGGATGTAAGCAATGAGTTTTTAATTACTTGTTGCGTAATTGTACTTGCACCCTCAGCGCCAAAGCCCTGTGTAATGTTCGCTAAGACCGCACCACCAATTCGTCTAGGATCAATTCCAAAATGCTCGTAGAAGCGAGTATCTTCCACAGAAACAAATGCTTCTTTTAATATATCTGGAATTTCATCAAACTTTGCAACTTCTCTAGCATCAGTACCAGCTAGAGTTTGAACTTCTTCATCACTCTTATCGAGGATAACAGAAGATTGTGGGTTAGCGAGGTCATCTGGATCGAGCTCTGGTGCATTATTAATATAAGCTATAGCTGTAATGCCTCCAGCTGCAATTCCAACTAAAAATAAGATAAGAAGTGTTAGAAAGATTTTCTTGAAAATACCGCTTTTTCCTCGTTTTTTAGAAGGAGGTTTTTTCTTGCTGTTTGATTTACGTCGTTCTTGACGAGATTGATAATCACTCATAACTATTCCTGCCTTTCAAGCCTATACTCTTTATAGGATTCGAAACAATCCTTTATTTTATGAATCGAAACAGAACTTCATTAATTGAAATACATTTTATCAATAATCTTCATATAGTCAATGCGAGGTTGAAATGTATATGGAATCAATATACCTTGGTTCTCTATGTCTTCCTTCTTAATTGATTTTCTGCCACCATCTTTCATGGTTTCCCAGTATGCAAAGAGGTGAGGTGCATCCAAATAAAATACCTGGTCGGTGATAGAAAAGCGAAGCAACACGAAGCAAATACCATTTTGTTCATGAACTTGTTTCATATGTGTGATTTGATGTTCATGAAAGTTACTTAATGGAAAGGATGTCTTATTGCGTGTCTCTTTCGCTTCGAAATCGATGTATCTTCCATTATAAACACCGTTGTAATCGGTCGTAGAAGCTTGTTTAAAATATGCTTCTTTAATGACGGCAGCACTTCTTTTCGGATAATCCACGTTCACGATTTGAACGGGAGTAGGCTTCTTGTGTATAACAGCTTTACCTGTTGAGAGATAATACGTATTACTCTGGTTAATATCTTCTTCAAGTGTCATTCCACGATTGCTGTATGATTTTTGTTTCTGGCTTGCGAGCTGATTCTGGGCCGAAGGGACGTACGGCTTTCCATTCGGATATCGAATCGGCATTATAATCATCCTTTCTTATGTAAAAGCTGCACTGAATCTATTCTACTTTAATTATAACGAGTTGTACGACAAAAATGTTTCAAGCAGGTGAAAAATAAATGGAGAATGAGAAATTAATGCAAATCATCAAGGAAATCAAGAAAATAACAGCAACTTGGAATGTTGATAATATTTCACGTACCGTATTTTACAACAATTTTTATAATGAACACCCTGAAATCAAGTGGGCATTTCTTGCATCTATGGTTTCTAGAAATGCAGGTTGGAGTATGAGCGATTTAAAAGGAGAATGGTTCCCAAGAGTATTAGAAGAGGATCAATTGCAGCATCTTTTTCTAACATATGAACGTGCTAATTGGACGATCTTCCATGACGCAGCACCTCAGCTTCTCCTTTATGCAAAAAGCAAAGAAAGCAATGAATCAATCATGCACTACTGCAGGGCATTTGATGTGTCAGAATTTATGCTTGAGGAGTGGGAATCTTTCTTACTAACGCGTGATGAGAAACGATTAATGTTTGCACTCATAATTAATGAGCAACATGTCATTGAAGAACCTTTATTGCAACACCATCTTTATGCAAAAAAGGTGTTTCGTTCTATGGTCTTCACCGTGCAAGATTGGTTTCATTTCAGTACAGTTTTATTTCCTACCGTAAAAGGAAGTTTATATGGTTTGTCAGTAAGTGGGTTTCGACATACGAAGAACCGAATCGAGTTAGGTAAAAAACTTGGTTCGCTTTTATTTCATCCGTTATATTTTAAGGGATTTTATCATTTTTCAGCCACAGTTCATCCAACAGGATCACGGTATGATTATGAGCGTTATATGGGGAAAAGGCGAGAGGGTCCTATGGTGAGAATGGTTTATCCGATTATTCAGCATCACCAAGAAGAGAAGACTAACTGGTATAGGGGACAGCGTTACGTTCAAAAACTCCTAAATACTGAAGTAACGCTGCCCGACAAGATTGAAGTTACAGATTGGTACGAAGGGAAAAGAAGTCAAATCAGAATTGGAATTGAATTTGAGAATTTATTGAAGCAAAAGCACAGGGAATAACTTTGCGCTTAGGTTGAAGGGCGGTCTGGACCTTCAATTTTTTTATTGCCATAACCTGTTCTCGTTTCTTCTTGATTAGGTTGTCTTTTTCGAGCTGTTTTTTCTAATTTCTGCTTTTTGCTCATTGCATCTCACCTCCTCTTATTAGTGTGAGCAGATGTTACAAAATCATTCTTTCAGCGTGTCGAATTCATCTCCCTTTAGCGGTAAACCACTACCTTTGCCGAAACGGTTCTAGTTTTGTCAGAGTGGAAGGCACTGCTTAAGAAAAGGCGAATATATTCAGTACAATATAACAGGCTAAGGCTTGTGATTGACAGAAGGGATGGGATTGCATGTTATTAAAAACGAAGCAGGTTTCAGATGAACTTGGTGTAAACCCTACTACTGTTCAGCGCTGGGTTAAGTATTTTGAGTTATCGTGTGAGAAAAATGAACTAGGGCACTTCTTATTCACCAATGAAACCTTGGAGGAGTTAAAATCAATTAAAAATGATTTGCGAAGGGGATATTCAATGGAGAAAATAAAAGCGGGCTCAACTGAAAAATCTTCTGACATTAAGGTTATTTCGCAGGAAAGATTTGAACAAAGACTTGATCGCTTTTCTGTTAGATTAGAACAACTGGAGAGGCAGTTAGAAGAAAAAGCTAATGAAGTGATTACGGTGCAAGTTCTTCAGCATCGGTCAGAACTTGATGAACTTGTTAAGAAAGTAACTTCTTTAGAAGAGAAGTTAATTGAACTTGAAGATCATACGTCTATTCAGGAGGCAGTAGGTCAGTCGTCGGGCAAAGTAAAGCGTCCATGGATCATGAGTTTATTCAGCTTCTAGAAACTGTATAATGGTTCACTTCTGACCTTATGTCCAAGAGGGATATAAGGTTTTTTTGTTTGTTGTCTATGACTCGTTCTATGTTAGGATAGACGTGATAGGAGTGACTGTTATGAAACAAACAGATAAGCTATTACGATTGACGAAAGAGTTATTAGAAATGAATGAAGAAGCTCGACATCAATATGCGACAAGGACGAAATCAGATGAATATGAAGTTAATTTCTATGAGGAAGTAAAACCCTTTGCCGATCGAACACTTGCGCTTCTAAAGGAATGGGAACCACTCGCAAGAGAATGGGTAATGGAGAATAAGCCAAAGTATTTGTATCCAATTCAAATTAAAAATACGTTTGAAAATCTAGAAATGGTATCCGTAGTTGCCTGGCAAAAAGATACTGGACCTAAGAAGTTTAATGAGCGTGTCCAATCGATTGAGTATGTTCTTGAAAAGTTACTTGAACAAGCTGAATAAACGAGCATACAGCTCGTTTATTTTTTTTCGATTTGTATATAAATTTTTTAGAAATTTCACATACCGTATTTTGTGTATAAAAATTACCATCGTTGAGAAACACTATAGAAAAAGGGAGTGACACAATGACTGCTTATTTATGTCCAAGGTGTAAAACAAATCGAATGAGATTTAATAAAATTGAACAACGAGCAACTTCGGTAAAGCTGGATCCTGAATCTGGTGAAGTCGTATCGGTTATGGAAGAAGGTGCCACAGATCCATTTCATTTAGCTTATAAGGGCCCAGAGATGCGCATTCAGTGTGCAGCGTGTGGAGAGATCGGTGATGAAGAAACATTCATTCAATTTGCACGTTCTCATCCTCGGTCTAGTTCTTAACTTATGGTCCTCCTGAATTCATGGTATAGTTGAAAAGCAGGAGGGGATTGAATGTTTGATCCAACGATTTATGAGAACGTGAAAGTAGTTCTTGAAGGTGAATTGTATGATCGGGATCTTGAAGGAGAGATCTCGATTATTAATCGAAAGGATCTTGTTGACCTTGCATCACTATCACGTATGTATGAAGTGCAATTTAATGAGAATCCACATGTTAAAGTAACCATTGGACTATATGCGGATCTTGCAAGCTTTAGCGCTGAACAGCTTCAGCTTGAAAATGGCAACCCGGGGTGTGAAATTAAAATTAGTTTTGACGTGTCGATTTCAGATACTGAGGAATGTGTTGAAATTGAGGAAGATATAAGAAGCATTTGGGGTTATCGGCCATCAATTCAACAAACCGTTTCTTTTGTTCATGATCAAGAGGAAGAGCTAACTAGTCACATTAAACTGGAATTTAATCGACGTATAAATGAAGATCAAATAAGTGACCTATCAGAACTGATCGAATATGCCGTTCAAACTTCACAGTTACTTGACGAATAAGAAGAAGGCGGATTTCTCCGCCTTCTATAACCATGCTATTCGGTTAATAATTAGTAGCTTCCGCCGCCCATTTGCTTTTCAGCCATTTGGACAAGACGCTTTGTAATTTCTCCTCCAACAGAACCGTTAGAGCGAGCTGTGGAGTCTGGACCAAGTTGTACGCCAAATTCGCTTGCAATTTCGTACTTCATTTGATCTAAAGCTTGTTGTACACCAGGGACTACCAGATTGTTTGAGCTATTATTGTTTGCCATGTTGTGTACACCTCCTTGACTAATATGATGCTCAGCAACGTAAATTCATATGCAACAAGATTAGAGGAACATAATGGTAGAATAACAACTATTGAATTCTGAATATTTAAAGGATTTAGTTAGTTAGCATAGAATAACTTACATAATGATAATGTACTGGAGGAGATGACAAGGTGGAGCGTTTCGTTAAAAAGTCTGGTTTGTATCAAAACGCTGATAAGAGAAGGTGGGAGTACTGGATGGTTTCACAAGGAGGGAACAAAGTTTTAGTTTCTTGGCTATGCTGGAGTGCTCCGAAGGATGTAGTAGAGAAGTGGAAAGTATCTAATGCATGTTAATTTACAACCGCTTTGAGCGGTTTTTTATTTTGGTAGAATTATATAAGATGATGATAATAATACATATCGTATCGATCACAAGAAAATAGAAGTATTAAATTTGTTCCTCATTAGCTATAATAGTGTTCGGATCAGGTCTTTTGTACTAGACATCACATTAGCAACTAACACGAACACTCTAAATAGCATGAAAGAAAGAGGAGCATCCATGATTCCAAAAAAGTACTGGCTTATCACCATCGTAGTCATCATGACAGCTATTTTATTTCCTGAAACGCTATTGGCTCAACAACCTCCAAACGTTAAAAGTGAAACCGCTATTCTCATTGATGGGAAGACCGGACAAGTTCTCTTTGAGAAGAATAGTCAAAAAGAAATGTACCCAGCGAGCATTACAAAAATTGTAACAGCATTAATGGCAGTAGAATCTGAAAAAATGAATGATTCAACAGAAGTCAGTAAAAAAGCTCGAGAAGTGGATGGAACGAGAGTATACCTTGAAGAGGGTGAAATGGTTCCATTAGCACAATTAGTGAAGGGTATGCTCGTTAACTCAGGGAACGATGCTGCCATTGCAATTGCCGAACAATTGAGCGGGAGTGTCGACTCTTTTGCCGATGATATGAATACGTTTGTAAAAGAGGAAGTAGGAGTGGAAAATAGTCATTTCACAAACCCCCATGGCTTATTCAACGAACAGCATGTGACAACTGCCGAAGATATGGCGAAGATTACACAATATGCAATGAAAAATCAGCAATTCAAATCCATTTTTGGTGTTAAAGAACTTGAATGGAGCGGCGAAGATTGGAATACAACGTTAATCAATCATCACCGTTTATTGCTTGATTATGATTTTGTGACAGGTGGAAAGAATGGATTTGTTTCAAAATCAGGATTTACTCTCGTTACTACAGCTACTAAAGAAAATCAGGAATTAATTGCTGTTACAATGAAAGCAACCGACGATCAGATTGCTTATCAAGATACGTTAACTCTTTTGAATTATGGTTTTGATACTTTTTCTCCAGTCGTATATGAAAAAGGAACTGAGCTTGCAGAACGGGATGGTAAGGAATATTTTTTAGCCGAAGATATAACGCTTTTTCAACAAGATAATCAAGCGGTGGAGCTCTCTGTTAATGATTCTGGAAGGTTAGAGAGTGATACTGGTTCCATTAAATCAGCCCTTGATTCTGAATTGCTATCAAGTTCTAATTCAGAATCATCAACAACTAAAGATCAGAGTAAGGTAGTATCCGCTTCAAAAGAAAAAGAAAAGGATACCTTTTCCATATCAAGCAAATTGATATTTTATATTGGTATTAGTATTTTTACTGTAATAATTATTGCACTATTCATGGGGAGGACTAAACCAACTAAAAGAAGGTCAAGAACTTTTCCTTACTGATAGGTTATAGCAAGTCACATACGAAAAAGGACCCTTGTGGTCCTTTTTCTAGTCATTAAGATAAAATGACAAACATTTAACAGCTGTCATGCCTTGTCCAACAGAAGAAGCAATACTTGATAAGAGAGGACGAGTGCAAACGTCTCCTGCTGCATAGACATAAGGAAGGGACGTTTGACCCACTGAAGTGCAAGGTATATACCCTTCATCATCAAGAGAGATCCCATCTTTAAATAAGTATGTATTTGGTTCAACCCCGATTCGAATGAAGACTCCGTCAACTGCAATTGTTGAGATGCTGTCATTAGAAGACAGAGTTAATTGTTTTCTACTTTCTCCATTTATTTCTGTCACAATCGTGTTGGTCATCACGTTAATATTGGGATGATATATGACTGGATCCTTAAATTCTTTTCTAGCTTTAAATTGTTCGGAGCGATGGATCAGAGATACATTAGCTCCTGCTTCCGCTAGTAATAGAGCACCCTCAAAAGCACGGTCTCCTCCTCCAATAACAGCCACATCTTTTTCCTTGAATTTATCTTTGTCTCTGCTAGCAGAGTACACTTCGTTCCTGTCGATCAACTTTTGCTCACCAGGAACCCGTAATTTTCTTGGTGATGAGCCAGTAGCCACAAGTATGGAACGAAACTCGTATGTTGTATTCTTATTAGTGAAAAGCACTTTTTCATCCCAATCAATCGAATCAACCACTTTACCAATTTCAAAATTGAAATCAATATTCTTAGCGTGCTGCTTAAAATGCTTTTGAAGCTCAAGGCCGTTTTCTACCATCATTCCTGGGTAATCTATAATCTTGTTATGAATGTCTGTTAATTGTCCACCTAGATCTGTTTGTGCTTCAAGTAAGAGATGATTAAGTCCTAAACGCTTAGCCCATATTGCAGCAGAAATGCCAGCTGGGCCTCCGCCAATAATGAGTAGATCGACTATCTTTTTTTGAATCACAGGATTCTCCTCACTTCCATGTTGAAAGCCACTTCTCAAATTCTAGCCAATTATTCACACGAGGAACATCGACTTGCTGATTATATACATAGTTCATTGCCACTGCAGTTCTACCTGTTTCTTTAAATGCAATTAAATTATGTGGTGCATCATCAAAAAGCATATCTCCTCGAATCATTTCTTTTCGATGTGAGAATATTAAATTTTTCTTCCCTATAAAAGGGAGGTGCTTTTCTATCCACATTTCTTTCTCTGTGTATGCGTATGTACGGCTACTTGTAACAATAAGTACATCATAATGCTTACTAATTCGTTTTAATACGTCAATCGCGTTTGGTAGAGGCTCAAGATGCAGAAACAAACCAGGTTCATCTAGATAATCGTAAATCTTCTCTCCACATTCAGCTTTGACATAGTCTTCTGATCGCCAGCACTGAAGCTTCTCAATAGATAAATTATCATTATAGTCCTCGTTGTAACGCTTATGCCACTCAGACATAAGATCACAAATAACGGAGTCCATATCAATTAGTAACGTTTTCATTAGCTCACTTCTTTCATTCACATTCCACTTTACTATAACAGTGAAGAGTATTCTCGACAATTCTTCATAAAGAAAGCAAGAACCTTATGGTCCTTGCTCTGTTTATTAGCATTTAACGAAAGCTGTTCCTACAATGATAAGTAGGATAAAAAGTACAACAATGAGCGCAAACCCATTTCCTGCAGGTCGACAAGGCATGCCATACCCAGCTCCAGCTACAGGCTGATAAGGTTCATTTCCATAAGGTGCATTGTTTGCATGGTACATATAAGGTCCCCCTTTAATTTCTCTTTCCTTACCACTGTATGTATTCGTCTAAAAAAGATATAGGCAAGAGCGGAGGGAGAAGAGAAATTAGGTGAAAAACTAGAAAAGAATACCCAAGTTAAGAGCTGATACCTTTGTCTTTCACTTGTTGTCTTAAGAAATTATATCGATAATCATCTGTTAGTTCTTTAACTTCCTTACTCAAGAACAAGATTGCGATCACGTTTGGAACTACAAACAACGCTAGAGTAATATCGACTAGTTCCCAAATAAATTGAAGGCCACCTATTGCACCTACAAAAATAGAAATGATATAAATAAATCGCATTACTTTTGAAAAAGGGATCCCAAACAAATATTCTGCCTGTTTTTCTCCGTAGAAAACAAGGACGCCAATCGTACTGATAACAAAGATTAATAATAATGATGAAACGAAAATGGGTCCCCATGTTGGCCCCATTAAACCTGAGAAGGCATCTGAAACCATATCTGCTGCATTAGCAGGTTTGACATCCTTCCAAGCACCTGACAGAAGTACAGTGAAGGCAGTGATTGAACAAAGCACAATCGTATCAATAAAGACGCTGAAAATCCCCCATAACCCTTGTCTACATGGATGTGGCGTATGTGCTGCAGAGTGGGCGATCGATGCTGTACCCATTCCGGCTTCATTTGAGTAAAGTCCTCTCGCAAGTCCCCAACGAACAGCTGCTGCAAAACCTGCACCTGCAAATCCACCAGCGGCAGAAATTGGTTGAAAAGCATGGACAAAAATTAATGTCATTACCTCTGGGAATTGATCAATATTGATCGCCATTACACCAATAGCACCTGCAATATATGTAACAACCATAAAAGGGACAATCTTTTCTGCCACAGCACCGATCCTCTTGATGCCACCAAATACAACGATGGAAATTAAAACAATTAAAATTGCTCCAGTAGCCCAAGTAGGGAGACCAAATGAGCTTTCGGTAAGAGTTGAAATGGAGTTTGTTTGCACCATAACACCTGGAATAATTTCAATCATTAGTCCAAACGCAAATAGTGATGAAGCAAATTTCCATCCTAATCCTTTTTTTATGTAGTACATCGGTCCGCCGACGTATTCCCCGTCTTCCTTTTCTTCCCGATATTTAATACCAAGAACAATTTCGGAGAACTTTGTGGACATACCAATGATCGAGACAACCCACATCCAGAAGATAGCGCCAGGTCCGCCAAAAGCTATCGCAACCGGAACCCCGACGATGTTTGTGGCACCTGCAGTGGAAGCAAGCGCTGAAGCGAAAGCCTGAAATGGTGATATCGTTCCATCGCCTTTTTCTTTCTGAAATATCTTACCGATTGTATGTTTTAAAGCATGTGGGAAAAATAAAATTTGAAAAAATCCAAGGCGGATCGTTAAAAACAAGCCACCCCCAAGCAGCAAAATCATCATAGGATAGCCCCAGATGAAAGCTGAAAATTCAGTAACAGCATTTAAAATACTATCCATTCAACATCACTCCCTATTTTGGTTATATAGTTAATAACCAATAAAAGGGAGCGTAAAACGTTATTTCCATGATCCTACAAAAATGAGTACAAAGGCATAGGCACAATTAATGAATGGTTTTTTTGGAGCCTTTTTTGTATTAACAAAGAAACAGCCGGAAGATCCGGCTGTTTGTTAGTGAACTTGTGGAGGTTGGTTATCTTGAGGGGGCGCAGCGCTAAGCTGATTTTTAACTTCTTGAATTTCATTTGCCTGAGCAGCAGCAGCAGGCTGGTAATAGCCTTTCTGCTTGGCGTATTGATAAAGATTGTATTGTCTTTGCTCATCTGTGTTTCGAATTTGTTGCAAAGCTTCACGAAGTTGCTGATTATCAGCTTGTGAAATAATATTGCCATAGCCGCTTAAGCTACTGTTTAGTACGGATAGATAGTCATTAACCATATCTTTTTCGTTCATAAGATCCCTCCTTAACTTAAAAAGCCCATTAACTGTTGTTTCGTATTTCGTGCATCCTGTGCATCATTTTGTAACATTTGCTTTAATTCTGGACACGTGCAGGATTGGGCGTATGAATCAAGTTTGTTGGCGAGCGTTTCATGTCCACCAATCATATGACGAAGATTTTGAAGTTCAAGTTCGTTTAATTGCGCCATCAAGCTTCCCTCCTTAAATTCAAATCTTTTTTATTATGAAGAAAAAAGAGGATTATATGCACAATCAAGCAATCACATTTCGTTCATTTGAGTATTCCTTATACTTCTGATTGATCATAATATCGTGGAGGATTTGAACGACGTTCCACACATCTTCATAAGAAGAATACAGCGCAATTGGGGCCAGCCGAATGACATTCGGAGAACGGAAATCAGGCACGACCCCATCTGCTTTTAATGCCTTGCAAATTCTGGCAGCTTCAGAGTGTTCAAGACATATATGTCCACCACGCTGTTCATCTTTCGTTGGATTTGCGATAGAGAATCCAAAAGGACATAATTTCTCCTCAGTGAGATTCATGAGGTAGCGAGTTAACGACAAGGATTTGTTACGAATGGATTCAATCCCGGCCTGTTGGAACAACTCTAAAGAACCAAGTAAAGGAGCCATACTAAAGATATGTGGTGTACCAATTTGATAAGCACCAGCAGATGTCGCGTGCTCGAGGTCATGACTCATATCAAACTGCACTTCTTTTTTTGAACTGAACCAACCAGCAAGACCAGGTCGCTTTCCAAGGTGTTTTTCATGGACAAAAAGGCCACCAACACCACCAGGTCCGCTATTTAAATATTTGTATGTACACCAAACGGCAAAATCAATGCCCCATTCATGCAATTCATGAGGGACTACTCCAATTGAATGAGCAAGATCAAAACCAATTATGATGTCTTTCTGGTGAGCAGCTTCTGTTAATGTCTTCATATCCAGAAGCTGTCCACTTCGATAAAGGACAGAAGGAAGGAGGATAAGAGAAACTTCATCATCCATCGCAGCAATAATATCTTCTTCATTAATTGTTCTTCCATCATCACTTTTAACTTGAATTAAATGATCGTCTGGTGATAAACCATGGAGCGTAAGCTGACTTTTAATAGCATAAATATCAGATGGGAATGTTAAAGAATCAGCAAGAATTTTTGTTTTTCTTCCTTCAGGCTTGTAGAAAGTAGACAACATTTGATGAAGATTCGTTGTAATGGATCCTGTTGTAATGGTTTCTTTAGGAAGTGCTCCTATTAGGGAAGAAGTCATGTTACCGATTTTTTCAGCCATATAAAACCAAGGTTCATTACCTTCAGTCCAACCGTCTATGCCATTTACTTTCCAATCGTTTAAAGATTGAAGGAGGGACGATTCAGCTTTTTTGGAGAGTAACCCTAATGAATTACCATCCATATAAATGTTGTTTGGCTTTAAGTAAAATTCTTCTCTAAAGGCAGATAGAGGGTCATTATTATCTAATTCTTTTGCATACCTAATGCTCTGTGATAAACTCATAGTACTCAGCTCCTTTTATACAACTAATCGTATGAGAGGGTTGCGTTGCTGTCAACGCTTTCAACCTTTACTTAACGCATTGCTGTGAAGGAAATAAAAAAACATATAAGTTTTTTTAGAATAATGATTGACTTCTTAAGACGTTCAATGATATTATATAAAACGTCGCTGATACACAACAAAGCACATGCGGGTGTGGCGGAATTGGCAGACGCGCTAGACTTAGGATCTAGTGTCTTACGACGTGGGGGTTCAAGTCCCTTCACCCGCACCATATAATTTGCGCCCGTAGCTCAATTGGATAGAGCGTCTGACTACGGATCAGAAGGTTAGGGATTCGACTTCTCTCGGGCGCACCATACATAATATAAGTGGCGGTGTAGCTCAGCTGGCTAGAGCGTACGGTTCATACCCGTGAGGTCGGGGGTTCGATCCCCTCCGCCGCTACCAATTTACAATTTCATTATGGAGGGGTAGCGAAGTGGCTAAACGCGGCGGACTGTAAATCCGCTCCCTCAGGGTTCGGCGGTTCGAATCCGTCCCCCTCCACCATGATTGGGCTATAGCCAAGCGGTAAGGCAACGGATTTTGATTCCGTCATGCGCTGGTTCGAATCCAGCTAGCCCAGCCATTTTGCGGGTGTAGTTTAGTGGTAAAACCTCAGCCTTCCAAGCTGATGTCGTGGGTTCGATCCCCATCACCCGCTCCATAAATTTTCTACAAGATTCATTTTGAAATTGACTTCCTGTAGAAAACAAAACGTGGTATACTATCAATTAGTTGCCAATTATATCATGCGCCTTTAGCTCAGCAGGATAGAGCAACAGCCTTCTAAGCTGTGGGTCAGAGGTTCGAATCCTCTAAGGCGCATACTCAAAAATCCCTTGAATGAATATCATTCAAGGGATTTTTGTAATCATTGCACAGAAAGAGTAATTTCAATTAATAGTGATATGTTAGCTTATTTGGTTAATGTCAATGATAGCTAGATTAAGTGGGGAAAGGATCTACATTTGAAATCTTACTTCCACTTCTTCTTGCCGAATCTCTTCTTGTTTTGTCATAATTATTAGGAATCTATAATAAAAACACGAACATTAATGATCTGTTTCTATTATTTATTCACCTTTTTAATGGTTTCTGGTGTGAAAACATTTGATTCCGGCGCTTTTTATGCTACTATATCCGTAGAAAACATTTACTGCAGTAACTGACGACAAGCGTGGAAGTAACCACAGGGGAGCTGCAGTGCACATAGCCGGTCGTCTGGGCGAAGAGATGAGCTTGCTCAATTCTTTACCAATGTTCAGGAGGAGTTAATATGATGAATGAAAAGGCAATCTTAGACGGTAAGGCCGTTGCGAATCGAATAAAAGATAAGTTGAAAACAAGAGTAGAGATCCTGAAGGAAAGTGGTGTAATGCCAAGTCTTGCCACTATTCTCGTTGGAGACGATCCATCATCCGAGACATATGTAAGGATGAAGGGAAATGCCTGTGAACGAGTTGGGATTATTTCAACTAAAATTCATCTTCCTGAAGATACGACAACAGAGCAATTAGTTCAAGCTATTACTGATCTCAATGAAGATGATTCCATACACGGAATATTGCTTCAACACCCAGTTCCTCCACAGATTGACGAACGATTAGCTTTTGAAACAATTGCGATTGAAAAGGATGTGGATGGAGTGACAAGTGCCGGATACGGACAAACAGCGCTTGGATTCGGTACGTATCCGTCATGTACACCTGCAGCAATCATGAAAATAATGGAAGATTATAATATTAAAGCTGAAGGAAAGCATGCCGTTGTCATTGGGCGAAGTCCAATTCTCGGTAAGCCTGTTTCTGCTCTTTTATTAAATGAGAATGCAACAGTCACAACGTGTCATTCTAGAACCACTAATCTAGCATCACATGTACGTCAGGCTGACATTGTCGTAGCGGCTGTTGGAAGACCGGAATTTATTAAAGGGGAATGGATTAAGGAAGGTGCCGTTGTTCTTGATGCCGGATACAACAAAGGAAATGTCGGTGACGTTGAATATGAAGAGGCAGCAGAAAAAGCTTCTTACATTACACCTGTTCCTGGTGGCGTAGGTCCCGTAACGATTGCTATGCTACTAAATCATACGGTTGATGCAGCAGAGAAAACGCTCAACTAAATGAGTATCTAATAGTAGTGCCAATCCAAAAGTGGTCATATTATGAATGTAATTGAAGTTGTCGTATGTTCTCTGCAATAGTAACGAGTCAAAGCCAGCTGAAGCTGGCTTTTTATTATGAAATGATTCGAAGTGTAAAAGGAGTAAAATACGCGTGTTTCATGTAGAATAGTAAAGAGATCAGCACGTAATGTTGGGGGAAAAGAAATGAATTGTTTTATAGTTATGCAAGGTGAGATATATCAGGAAGAGAAAGATGCAGGTGTAATTTGGTCGCCAAAAGAAGATAAAAGTGGCAATGAACCTCATTCGTGGAAACGATTGAAAGAAGTCCATGCCGATGATCAATTATTTCACTATGTTAGAGGAAACATTGTTGCCGTGAGTATTGCAAAGGACGATTGCCAAGAGGCGCCTAAGCCTTCTAGCTTGCCAAATCATCATAAGCCTAATGATGGGTATCTAGTGAAGTTAGAGTACCATGAATTGGATAAACCGGTTAATGTGAAAGGTCAGTTTCATGAAATTTATCCTTTATTACCTCTTAAGTATGCACCGTTTCAGAATGATGCCAATGGGAATCCTGGCTATTTGTATCCGTGTAACGAGGAATTAGCGATTAAATTACTTGAGCTCATTAGTGAATCGAATTTTTATCGAGTAGATGAAGAACAATTGGAATTAACCATAGATGAGGTTAGAAAAATTGAACGGAACACATTAGTCCCGTTAATTACTGAAATAGAATCTGAAGTGAAAGCGAAAATGCGGTGGGGCGAGCAAAAATTCAGGAAAGATCTGATGCCACTTTGGGAAGACAAGTGTGCAATATGTGCAATTAACTTACCGGAATTATTAAAAGCAAGTAGATCAAAGCCATGGAAGGATAGCACAAACCAAGAACGATTGGATCCATATAACGGATTGCTCCTTTGTAGAAACCATGATGCGCTTTATCATGAAGGATTAATAGCATTTGATGGACAAGGACGTTTGCACATTTCTTCAGTCATTAATGACGAGGATTATGAGATGTATGGATTAAAGCCTCGTGCAAAAATTCAAATTCATCCCGAGAATAAAGTGTATCTCAAGTGGCATAAACGGAACATTTTTAGCAAGGATGACGAGAATGAATTAATTTAATATGATTTTAAAAGAAAAAGCACCTTTTAGGTGCTTTTTTCATTGGAATAAAATTATTGTTTAAATCGGTAAGGATATCGTACCTATATACAGTTAAATCTAACTGCAAAACACTTACCGTTTACTCATTCTCATTCTTCTTATAAATCCGCTCAACCACTTCCTGAAGCGTATCAGGCTTATGAAACTCAACAGGAGAAAAGCCCTTCTCAAATGTAATCGAATCGGCTTCAATCGCAAGCACGTACTTGCCGTTCACCTTCGCTAGATGAATCGATTCGCCGAAGTCAGATAGCATGGCTTTGACTGACACATGGTCAAGCTTCAGCTTCCATTCGACGTCAGGGGAGTGCTCGACAATTTGTGAGGTTGCTTCTACAACTTGTTCCGTTGTAAACCGCTCCTGTAGCTCTCGCTTAGGACTTTGAGACCACTCTTCTATTGCCTGCTCGAACTCTTCCTTTTCTTCGCTTTCTTCCTGATACGTTTCTTTTATGTGTTCCTGCACCATACCCATTGTTTGTGTTTTAACAATCTCTGGCATCGACTTTTCGTATTCAACCCATTTTAAGAAGTCTTCAAAGTAACGGGCGTGAGAAGACTGATGGACTTTTACTTCTGCACTGTCGATCATGCCTTCTTCTGGCATGTAGGGGTATTGGACGGATTTCATGCTTTTTGTTGTAATTGCCATCTCTACATTTTGAATTAATGTTTCTTCGTCTGTTATTGTTGCTACTTTTTGTTCAAAATCACATTTCATAATAAATAGGAATGGGTCATCAAACAGTTTAGTTAATTTAGCTGAAGCAACAATTAGGACACCCCCACGAATTGCGCTCGTGTCGAGATACATTTGAACAATTTGATCAGCTGATGTTTCAAAATCATCTGCGGATTCTGCATAACGAGTTCGATCAAATAGATTGTAATTAGGATTAGATGTTAACTCGTGACCGGGTTCAACGACGAATCGACCGATTTTGGTAGGAGCGCCTTCAGATTTAGCGTGGCGATCTACTTTTCGTTTCATGATTTTGGTTAGTTCCCCATTTAGAAACGTTTTAAGAGAACTATCTTCGTAGCTGTCCTCGTCAAGCGTTTGATAATGTTTATAACGCGTTTCTTCACTCTCACCGCTACCTTCTACTTGAATTAAATAAAAGGAGAGGTATTGCATTTTAAATTCCATTTCATCACCTGTCTTTACGTTTCCGTTCATTCAGTATAGGCAAGGCTGAATCATTCGTCAAACCCTAAATGAAATGAAACCCAAAGATTCTTATTTTTTATTAACAAAAAGTATAAATAATCACTTTACTGAATTAAAACCGCTTTATTTTTTACATAGTTCGACATAACTCTTATAATGTAAGAAGAAATATTTGTGAAAAAGGGGAGAGGTAATGGAAGCGAAGCAAACGATTTATGTGAATGAGTTCACTAATGGAATTCTAGATCCTTCTGAAGAAATGATTGGGCCGCTTAAAGATGGTGGACATATTATTGCGAATACAGCTCCTGGCTGTTGGGGACCTATGATTACACCATCTCTTCGAGGCGGACATGAAGTAACAAAGCCAGTATTTGTTGAAGGTGCCGAAGTAGGTGATGCAATAGCCATTCGAATTAAGTCTATTCAAGTTACATCGATGGCAACTTCTTCTGGTAATGATTGTCCTTTAGATGGAAGATTTATTGGTGACCCATATGTTGCCGTTAAGTGTCCGGGATGTGGCACATTATATCCTGAGACCAAAATCGAAGGAACAGGATCTGAAGCTATTCGCTGTGCAAACTGCGGGGAGGATGTCACGCCATTTGAGTTTACAAACGGCTATACCATGGCATTTGATTCAAATCGGACAATTGGAGTAACTGTAGATGAAGCGGCTGCTAATTACATAGCAAGTGAAGGTAGAGAATTTATGGCTACGCCAGAGAACTCTGTACAAAATCCAATCGTTACGTTTGCCCCAAGTGACCTTGTTGGAACAATGGCTAGACTCCGACCATTTCTTGGACAGCTTGGTACAACGCCATCAAGACCATTCCCTGATTCTCATAATGCGGGTGATTTTGGACAATTTCTTATCGATTCCCCTCATAATTATGGGATGACAAAAGAGCAATTAGAAGAACGGACAGATGGTCATATGGACATTAATCGAGTAAGAGAAGGTGCTGTGTTAATTTGTCCAGTTAAAGTTCCTGGTGGCGGAATTTATATTGGAGATATGCACGCTATGCAAGGAAATGGCGAGATTGCCGGGCATACTGCTGATGTATCAGGTATCGTTAATCTTCAAGCGAAAATCATTAAAGGACTTACGATAGATGGTCCTATTCTTCTTCCTGTAGCAGAGGATCTTCCGTATCTTGCAAAACCATTTACTGCAAAAGAAAAGCAAGCAGCTAAGCGTTTAGCTGGTCTTTATGGTGTTGCGAAGCTTGAAGAATCTCTTCCTTTATCATTTATTGGAACAGGTGCCAATCTCAATAATGCGACAGATAATGGTTTGCAAAGAGCTGCGGATACGCTTGGGTTATCAGTTCCAGAAGTTATGAATCGTGCAACCATAACCGGCTCGATTGAAATTGGTCGTAACCCTGGTGTCATTACCGTTACACTCCTAGTTCCAACGCATCTTTTAGATGAATTGGATTTAACCGATTTAATAACGAATCATTATGAAGCGAATGCCGAGTAATAAATAAACAGACAGCTTTCATTCACTGCTGTCTGTTGTTCTTCCTGAAATAATCCACATACAAATTGCACACGCTATAAGTAGATATTATAAGCAATAAGATAAGACGAATGGTAGTAATGATTAATTGTTTACTTTCGTTTTAAAAATTTCCCAATAAAAGTAAACAATATGAATAAAAGTGAGGAAATCATCATGATCATCAATTTTAATCAACTTCAGTATATCCACGTGCGTTCTCTAATAGGTCCAACAGAACAGACAATCAAACAATTAACTTTCAATTCAAAACTTGCAGGTCCTGCATCTGTTTTCTTTGCGATCAAAGGTGAGAATCATGATGGCCATTTGTATATGGAAGATGCGATTCATAGAGGAGCGGTTGCGATATTTGCAGAGCGTGCAGACGCTGTACAAACTCTTGCACATGTTTATCCCACTTGTACTTTTCTTCTGGTCGATGACGTTCGAAAGTCGATGGCCTATTTCTCCAAACAATATTATGGCTCACCTGATGAGAAGATTAAAACCGTTGGTGTAACAGGCACAAATGGTAAGACAACTGTAGCTGCTTATGTCCGTTCTTTACTGACGTTACTTGGAATGTCATCCGGTTCGATTGGAACGACGGGGGTTTGGTCCTCTAGCAAAAGAATTCCTTATAAGAAAAGTACACCTACTACCCCGGAGTCACTGGATCTTCATCGTATTTTTAAAGATTTACATGATCTAGGGGATCATGCAGTTGCGATGGAAGTATCGTCGATTGCGCTTGATCAGAAACGTGTTGAAGGAATTGAGTTTGATGTTGCGATACATACGAATATATCTCCAGAACATCTTGAGTATCATCATACATTTGAGAATTATCAAAAGTGTAAAGAGATGCTCTTTCAACAAGCTAAAAATGCTGTTTTAAATATAGATGATGAGATGGGGCGTAAGCTCGTAAGTACATTCAAACATCGAAAAGTAACATATAGTTTGCAACCTGATGCAGAGGCTGATTTAATCGCAACCGAATTGCAATATGTAGGAACTGGAACTTCATTCAAACTACATTCTCATAGTGAAATATATGATGTATTTGTTCCGGTATTTGGGGATTATAATGTTGCTAACGTTCTTTCAGCTATTGGGACAGCGCTTTTGCTTGGATATACCATGCCTGAAATTATTCAATCTCTTACAAAGCTAGAAAGTCCAGAAGGCCGCTTTCAGGTAATCGATGGACCTTCACGGGAAACGATTATCCTTGACTATGCTCATACACCAGTTGCTTTAACAAGGCTTGTCGATGAAGTAAAGAAGATGGAACACCGTAGGCTTATAGTGATGATAGCTGGCATTGGCATTCGCGATTTTGAGAAGATGCCTAAGATGGCAAAAGCAATTGAGGGTAGAGCGGATGAAATAATCGTTACAGTAGATCACCCTGGATTTCATGACCCATCTATTATTGTAGATAAGGTGATGTCAGGGTTTACGAATCCTGATGCTCCTCACATTCATCGAACAAACACAAGAAGAGAAGGAGTGCTGAAATCACTTCACCTTGGTGCCGAGAATGATATTATCTTACTAACTAGTGGCTGTATTAACGGTGCGCAAATTGTAAAAGGTACTGAAATTCCTCATTCGGATGAGGATATCATCCAAATGCATTACCACCTCTCTTCGTGAGCCTCTAACTAGAGGCTTTTTTCTCTTCTAATAAAAAAGACTTGATAATAGAAATTGTCTCTCGTACACTTTAACTTTCAAGTGCATTAGAAAGGGCGTATTGTCGTGACTTGGGAAATTCTTAATATCATCGGTACCATTGCATTTGCAGCTAGTGGAGCACTTGTTGCACTAGAAGAGGAGTTCGATTTCCTTGGGGTAATTGTGCTTGGACTTGCAACTGCTTTTGGTGGCGGAATTATACGTAATTTATTAATTGGTGTACCTGTTGATTCCATTTGGGAGCAGGATATTCTTATTATGATTGCAATTGGTACAATACTAATTATCTTCTTGTTTCCAGCAAGCTGGATTCATTATTACTGGGAGAAGTGGGGAAGCTTTTTTGATGCTATTGGGTTAGCAGCATTTGCGATACAGGGAGCATTGTTCGCGGAACAAATGGGTCATCCGTTTATTGCGGCGATGGTTGCTGCAGCGATGACAGGAACAGGTGGCGGAATTATCCGTGATTTGTTGGCTAGACGAAAGCCAACCGTCCTCCAAAAAGAGGTCTATGCCGTTTGGGCCATGATGGCAGGTTTACTTATAGGACTCGGCTACCCACAGGAATTACCTTCATTAATGTTATTATTTGTAACGATCGTTTTCCTTCGGATGCTATCACTCCGCTATGGATGGAAACTACCATACAGGAGTATACATTAGTTTGATGGAATCTAACCAAACAGCAGCTTACAATGTAAGCTGCTGTTTGGTTATGGATTTTCTTTCATGTTTTTTATACTTTAATTGTGCGACGATTATAAAGCTAACGATAACAAGCAGAAGCCAAGAGCTAATTTTGCCAATGTGAACAACTTCCCAACCGTTTTCTTGACCAGGATACGTCCATGCACCGAAAAATGTTGCGATATTCTCTGCTATCCAAATGAAGAAACCGATTAGTACAAATGAAAATGAAAGTGACATTCGATAGGTTGTTTGGTTAACAGTAAATTGAACCATTGTTCGGACGAAAATAATGACGACGAGAATTTTTAGAACCCAGCGGAAATCATATATGTAGTGGTGGGTGAAAAAATTGGCATATATGCATACACCAAGAGTGATTGAAATCCAAGATGGTGGCCAATTTTCTAGGTGTAGATTAAGCCTCCTCCATGCCTGGCACATGTAACTTGCAACACTGGCGTACATAAATCCACTGTATAATGGCACGCCTCCTATTTTGAAAAGCGCTTCTTCAGGATAATACCACGAACCCATATGAACTTTATAAAGTTCAAGAACAAGACCAATCATATGGAAAACAAGAATAACTTTCATCTCGTCTATCGTTTCATATCTCATTAATAACATGATGATCTGCGTAAGAATACAAACAATAAGAATAAAGTCATAGCGTGAGATAAAGGAAGGTGTTATCCATTCACTTAGTGCCAAAGTTAAGAAAATTACGACTGGAAACAAACATGAAATGGCTTGTAAGTATCCAAAATGGAATAAAGTTTTGATATGCTTCATAGACAACACCTTTTGTAATGAATATAAGGAAATTGTTTTGACCATTTTACCAGGAGGAGATAACAAATGCGTGACAAAAACAATCGCAATCGTGATTTGCCAAGTAGGTTAAATGTATTACTTGTTCTCACATTTTTACTTTTCATGATCCTTATTATTCGCCTTGCGTTTATTCAGTTGTAGCAACTGTTAAGTTTGGTCGGGATAATCGCAATACTCAATAATGGTACCTTCAGTATCTGCAGGATTAAGGTAGATCAGACGCCTCCCATGTTTATTAACACGACGGGTTTCTTCCATTACTCTAATTTTTTGTGTTTGTAACTCAATTAAAGCCTCATCCAGGTTGTCGACTACATATGCAATGTGATGAACGCCTTTCCCTTTTTGCTTCATAAATCTGGCGATGGGAGATGTTGAATTATTTGTAGGCATCAGCAATTCAATACGACTATTATTAAGGTCAATAACTGCGATTTCACTTTCTACACCTTTCGCCTCACTACGATAGCGGTCAAGAAGCTCACCACCTAATACTTCTGTGTAGAACTGAATGCTTTCATCCAGGCGTCTTACAGCAATACCGATATGATCTAATGTTTTTTTCATGATGCTGTGCTCCTTTGTATGTAATGGCCCCATTTTAGCATATATCTTGTTCTTATAAATAGGATTGGGGTTGTAAAATAGAAGTTCACGTTCCCAACAATTTGAGCGTTGCAAGGAACTTCTGTAGAATAGTGAAAGAAATGAATTTAATGAAATAGGTGTTCGAAATGAAATCAATTATTATTATTGGCTCAGGTATACTAGGCGCCTCTACGGCCTATCATCTTGCGAAAGAAGGGGCAGACGTGTCCATCATCGATCGACAAGAACCAGGTCAAGCAACGAATGCAGCTGCGGGGATCGTTTGTCCATGGCTCTCACAGCGCAGAAACAAAGTCTGGTACCGACTTGCAAAAGGTGGAGCAAAGTATTACCCTGACTTAATCGATCAATTAACGAAAGATGGGGAAACGGAAACAGGCTATAAAAAGGTTGGCGCCATTAGTCTACACACTGATGAAGCGAAGCTTGATAAAATGATAGATCGAGCAATAAAGAGAAGAGAAGATGCTCCTGAAATTGGCGAGATTAAAAAATTATCTGCGGAAGAAACGCAGAAACTTTTTCCACCTATTGCTCCTGTATACCAATCCGTATTTGTAAGTGGGGCAGCGAGAGTCAACGGTTCAGCACTTCGAAAATCGTTGCTTCATGCTGCAGAAAAGTATGGCGCGAAAAATCGCATAGGAGACGCAAAACTTATCTATACTGGGAAAGAAGTGACCGGCGTTTCAATTGCTAACGAAAGGATTGATGCTGATCAGGTAATCATGACTGCTGGAGTATGGGCGCAAGAATTACTAGCTCCGCTTGGACTTCAGTTCAAAGTCACATCACAAAAGGCGCAAATTGTTCATCTCGAAATGATCGATCAAAAAACGGATGAGTGGCCTGTTGTTATGCCCCCAAATGATCAGTATTTGTTGAGCTTCGATGATGGGCGCGTGGTTGTTGGGGCTACTCATGAAAATGACGTAGGCTTGGACTATCGAGTAACAGCAGGAGGACTCTCTGAAATCTTCTCAAAAGCACTTGCTGTTGCACCAGGTCTCGCCACTAGCACATTACTGGATACGAAAGTGGGCTTTCGTCCATTTACACCAGGTTTCCTACCAGTCTTCGGTCATGTTCCGGGAGTGAAGGGACTTCTAGCAGCAAATGGTCTTGGAGCATCTGGTCTTACCGTTGGTCCTTATCTTGGACTTGAAATGGCAAGACTCGCGCTAGGGAAAGAGACTGATCTAGATCCTGCTGATTACGACATCAGTGGTGCAATCGAATTTGACTATAACAGATCAATATAAATACAGACAAAAAAGAGCCACGAATTGGATGAGAATTCGTGGCTCTATTTTAATTTGTATTTTTTCTCTCACTAATGCAGATTGCGAATTATGAAAAGAAGACAAGGTAATCGTTGAAATTTCTGAAAAATGTATTGAGTAAGATGTTAAAATTAGGTTAGATGAAAATTTGATGTTGTTCAGCAATCGGGCAGGATTGCGGAAGACTCAGTTTCGAGATAATAGACTGTATGAAACTAAATTGAATCGATTTCGTATGATTATTAGTAAGCATTATTACATAAACGTAGTAAATTGAGTTAATTACACTGACGGAGCAGAAGAGCTCAATAAGATGAAACTTAAAATAAATCAGTTCATCTTATAGGAAAGGAGGCATGCATATGATTAAAAAGCTATTATTTTTTTTACTATTTATCTCTGTTATGGGTGCTTGTAGCCAACAAGAAGCAGAAGAAAATCCGACTAAAACAATCGACATTACTTTGGAAGATATAGAAACCGTCATAACAGAGCGGGGATTTGAATTAGAAAAAGAAAAGGATTTATCAAGTAATAAAGTCTTTATACAAGAGTTAAACGGTATTACCCCTGAAGCATATACTTTAGAAGGTAATACATTATCAGTTTATGTTTTTCCTTCGGCAAGTGATAGAGGAAAGGGAATTCAAAGGTTTGAAGAGAAAACAGCAACAGCAGAATTAGTAGCACATAAAGCATATGGAATAAAAAACATATTGGTGTTTTATGTAAGTGATGATGAAAAAATACAAAATAGATTGTTTGAAGCATTACAAAAATTAGATATTCCAGAATAAAATCTTGTTCAAGTAACAATCGGAGCGTTTGCTTGATAAAAAGTAAGTTTTCTATGTTGGTTAAGGTAGAATAACGGAGTAATAAACTTGACATAGTGATTCAAGTTGGACATACCCTCTAATAGGAGGGATTCAATTTGAAAAAATTATCATTGGTCTTGTCGTAATTGGTTGTATAGCTGTTTGTGCATATTTTGTTTACCATTACACTTTCAATGAAAAAGGAACTTTGCCTGAAAGTAACCAATTCGTTGACCCCGAGAATATAAGCAGAGAAATTGCTCTTATAACAATGGAGGTTATGGAAGGTTTAAAAGGTAAAGATGTAGTGGGAGATATACATACTAATTATCAAGAATCAGTAACGATACAAACCTTTATAAATAGTTCTGATAAAGAAGCTGCTGCTTTAAAAAGTGATATAGAGGGAACTGTGAATGAAATATTGAGTTCGGAAGAACTTAAATCCGTTTCTAACATTAATTCATATTTGGAGCGGATCGTCCCAGCCTTCTGCTGACGCTTTGCTTTTATCGTTGAGGATGTGTTTCAGTAGGACGTCAACGCCTACTTCACCCATTATCTCGGCTGACTGAGCCATCTCTGCTATGTTCATTACTTCATGGTTGGTCCCATCGAGGTCGATGGTGACCGAGAGCTCTTTGCCATCCTTCGTCTCTACCACGGAAACTCTCATTCGGATTTCCGCCTTTTTCTTTGTCATAATTCACCCTCTTGTACAAGTTCGCTTGGCTATGCTCCTCCTTGTTTCTTTTCTCTGTACCTTTACACATTTCCTCTTAATCATTCGAATTACCTAATTCTTTTGGCACCCGCCATCGTTCTATCCGAAATCAGGAATGAGTGCGAGCGCTTCATCTGACCTTAACACCTTTTTTAATTGGTAGTTAAAGTCCACGATGGTCATACGGCTCATCACACGACACCGGCAAGCTCCAGTTGCCTCTTTGCCTTTCGGAAAATGTGATTCAGATTTTCGCCCGCCTTGATCGACCCGTCATGATCCAAGTGGCGATCCGGAATCCAGACAGAAGTTCTGGTTCGTGTTGTTGATGGTAAAACGCTTCGCCTTCTTGTACTTGTATTTTCGGTCGATGGCGCGCTGATAGAACTGCTGATTGTGATTCATCGGTAAGGACTCCTTTCAGAATAAAAACAATGACCCCTTCGCATGTGCAAAGTTGGCGCTTTGTCGGATAGGGGTTACACCATCCAATTCTTTGAGATATAGTGCTCGATTTCTTTATCCCGCACGCTCCTTTTTCTTTCTCTAATACATTCTTCGCTGTCCATTTCCCTTTTGTATCTATTGAAAATATAGACAACTAAGGTATATTTTAACATCAATGTGACAGGTAAGCATCGATCAACTGGAAGGATTTTGAACTTTTCAAAAGGGGTCGTTGCGCTTATCCCTCATTAAATGAGAGATGCACAACGACCCCCTAGTACGGAATCTTAACTTAGTAGAAATGCGACACTGTGTCCTATTTAAAATTTGTATTAACAAGGTATTTCCAGTTGAAAAAAGAATATGGATAATAACTCCAATTGAAAGGGTGTCTGTAAATGAAAAAATTTGCAATGTCAATTTTAGCTCTAGTCATGGCTTTAGTAGTTCCTATTTCAGTATCTGCTAGTGGTGACGTTCAGCTTGGCCCAGGAGAATGGGATACATTATATTACAATGACCTTTATCTCAACACAAGTTCGTATAATTATATACAAGTTAATTCTGGTGGAGGAAACTTAGAAATTTGCGTATACAATATGAATACAAATAATAATGGTAATTTTATAGTGTATGAAAGCGATGGAAGCACAAGGGATTTTGTTGCGCTTGGGTATATATCCTAATTCTAATGGGAGTTCTTGTACTGTATTATCGGACTTAAATCCATGGGTGGATGGTAGTAACAATAGAGCAGAATTTGAAATAGGATTTGATGCTAACGGATTTAGTGAATGGGTTACTGTTAGAGTAAGAGATTAATAAAAATTCTTATATTTCCTTAAAAACGATTTCAAATGTTTCTTTTTCGCTAAAATTTTCCGATTCTATCATTTTTAGAATTGTATTCTTTGCATTTTGTTTCTCTTTTGAAGTTGTTTCTTTAATGGACTGTATGTAGATTACTTGGGTTGGATACTTTTCCGCACGCAATATAATATTATCAAGTTTAAAATTAGTCCCGTTTAGATTATTGATAATGTTTTGTCCTAAGTCTGCAGTTCTGTCACTTAAATCATTGAGATATTCAGGTGATACTTCTTTATTGTTTATGGAAATAGTTTCGGTTGATGATTCTTTTTCATTAGCCATTAAAGAAACACCGAAAAATGGAATTGAAGTAATACTTACACCTAAAAAAAGCATTATGATAAAATTCTTTTTTTTCATTACGCCACCAACCTATTTTTATTTTTGTCTGTCAATAAGAAGTATGCGTCCCAAAATCAAATAATGCATATGATATAGTTTGGAGCAATTCAACCTATAAGTAATCAAGGTCTGGGATAGTCCATCAATTCAGTTTTCTACACTGGGTGGATTATCTTTTTTACTTTTTTAATTCATTTCAAGATAAGCCGAAGTTGAACAGAAAGCAGGTATTATTGGCTTTGTAGTAGAATGTGAGGGAGATAAAGTCCTTATTATTGACTCGGAAAATAAAGGTACATCTATATGGCTCTCAGGTGCTCCAGAAGAAATTAGAACTGGGCAAGAAGTAAAAGTTGAATATGAGGGAGTTGTTTTCTTTTCAAATCCAGCTCAAGCAGAGTTTGGTGATTATGAGATAGTTAGTGAAGTTCAATCGAATTGAAAAACATACGATTCAAATATTTAAAAACTTACTCAATAAAAGGGGCAATTTCATAATAAACATTTATAAATAAGGGGCGATGTCTGACTTGAAAATGCGTTTATCTTTATTGTTATTAATAGTATTGATAGCTGCTTGTAGCACGGATTTAAAGGGGGAAGAACCTCCTAAACCGACTGTGAAGATGTTTAGTATTGAAAATCAAAGTGATGTTGAAATTCCACACTTAGAACGAACTATTTGTTGGAATAACTGCGCTAAAGTAAAAAACACTGCTATGCTGGCACAGGAGAAACCAGAGATCGTCGATATTGGCAAACACTCGTTAAAAATTTCATTTAAAAATATGGAGCCAAAACCATCTACCATAAATTTAATTAATGAGACAACGGGTGAACGAATTCAACTTGATTCTAATTGGATAAATCTTTCACCTTCAAATGACGGAGAGGCAGTATACCGTCTACATTTTTTTTGGAAAGGAAAAGGTGGAGCTCCTTTGGGTGAGTCAACTTATAGATTTGGGGTAACAAGTAGTGGTACATATTAAAGAATCGGGAGCGATCGTTGTAGATCAAGACGGGTACAGCTTAAGCCAATGCTATTCAATGAATTTATAAGAGAAGGTGAGTAGATATGACAACAAATAAAGTAGCTTGGAAACAAGATAGGATACTAGCTGCAAACTCAGGTAATAACCCAATGGTCTTAGCTAAAATGAAGAGTGGATTCGCAGTAATGGGTGATACTCAATTTTTACCTGGATACTGTGTTCTGTTGCCTTCAATTGAAGTTAATACACTAAATGATCTAGATATAAAACAAAGAAGTGAGTACCTACTGGATATGAGTATAATAGGTGACGCAATAAGCGCTGTATGCGATCCAAAGAGGATTAATTATTCGATTTATGGAAATACCGATGCCTACTTACACGCACATATTTTCCCTAGATACGAATGGGAACCTGCCGGAAATCTCTCTAAACCAGTTTGGCAATACTCTAAAGAGAAATGGACTAATAGTAGATACCTGTACTCTGATGTCGAACATTTGTCCTTAAAAGAAAACCTTATAAAAAAGTTAAATGAACTAACCAAACAATTATACTAGTGCTCCATAATCTCGGAGCGAAAGTTGAGTAAGGTGTCTTTGCAGCTATTTCATTATTTAAGAGCAACCCAGGATAAAGGGAGGTTAGCATTGAGAATGGATGTTGCAAAAAAGAAGAAAAACAAAAAAATAGCTGGTGCAATACTATTGGTGATAGTAATAGTTTTGTCCCCATTTTTGCATGATCATTTTAATCCATTAACTTTATTAATAACTACGATTATTGTATATGCTATTGTCATGTTCATTGTTGGACTGTTATCAAAAGAAGAAAAGTCTTAACCTTAAGACAGAAGGATCGTTATTTACCATCTTCAAGTATCTCGGAGCTTTATTTTAATAAGACCGCTATAAAAGGAGGAACTTCCGGAAAATTAGAGGTTCCTCCTTTTTTTGTAATTTACAAATTTCACTTAGATTACTGACTAGGTCATAAGTTGATAGAAGTGTGATCCAACTCTTTCACCTAGCGGCCACAATGGTCTTTCTGTTGCCTTTATCCCCAGATCAAGGCAAGTTTACTGATTTGAGGAATTTTGAAGGTTAGATAACTTTAATGTTTTTGTTCAATATTATCGCTCTTTATGTCACGGTGTGACATACTTAAAAATGGAAAAAGGGGCTAGATTAATGAAAAAGCCTGAAAAAACATACATACCTATGACCGAAACTGCTTTCTACATCTTGCTTGCATTAACTGAACCCCGCCACGGTTACGGCATCATTAAACACGTTGAGAATCTGACAAAAGGAAGAATAAGTTTAGGTTCGGGTACCGTTTATGGCACGTTGACGAAAATGCAACGCGATGGTTTGATCGTCAAGTACGCGGATGGTGAGCGAAAAAAGGTATATGAAGTTACAGAAGACGGTAAAAGAATCATGAGAATTGAGATAGAAAGGCTAAATGAACTTTATAATAATGCGGTTCGATATAGGGAGGAGTTTTTATGACCACATCGATTTTTCGACCATTTTGGAGTTACGACCCGATTAAAACGGAACAATGGCTAGAAAAGAAAGCGAGCAAAGGGCATTTTCTAACTGGATTCAATCGTTGGACAAGGAAATTCCATTTTCAAATTGAGAATCCTAAAAACTGTACATATAGACTTCAATATGAAAAGGTGGACCACTTCCCACAAGCTTTAGTAGAGTCAGGATGGGAATCTATAGCGAAAGAAGGTCGTTGGAGAATCATTCGTCATGGAGGCGCTTCGAACAATGAACCCCTAAGGGATAACATGGCCTCAAGGAACAAAATACATTACTATAATTTCATGGCGGTTTTCATTTATATGCTCATCTCTGCTGGCATGGTGGGGATGCTCACTCTCACAGTACTTTTAGGTGGTGGATCTGCGACGTTCGTTCCCAGCCCATATTGGTCAATAACCATTACTGTAGGATTGACGCTTTGGACTCTAGTTCCTTATACGACATTGACATTACATAAAGGATTAAAAAAACTGAAGGTAGCCCCCTCATCTTATACTGAAGGGAACTCAATACCCATCAAATTCACGAAATGGCGGCCAGCATGGGCGTTTGCTCCTGATCGCTTAGAAAAATGGTTGGAGCGTATGGAACAAAAAGGATATCGTTTAGTAAAAGTCAGCAGACGGGGACTTCGGTTTTCCTTCAGTAAAGGAGAACCGAGAATGGTATGTTATGCGGCCGATTTTCAAAAATCTGTTGAATCGGACTATTTTTATATGCATAGCGATCGAGGGTGGTATCAATTGTTCCATTCTTCTTCTGCTTTCATGTCTTGGACCTTATGGGCGAAAATGTACACTAGTGAAGAGGAAAAACCTCAGCTGTACAGTGACCCCTATCACAAGTTAAGGCATGCTAAGCGTGTTACTCTTTGGCAAGGGGGCATATTTTTGCCTTTGACGATTTTATATATTTGGTTAATCACAATGAATATCAGTGATATTCTTCAGGGAGAGATTTTTGACTCTATCTTTTGGATGGTAGTGGTGCAAACTATGGTCGTCATCGTATTCGGTTATTTTTCTGTTCGTTCATTATTGTATTATAGGCGAGTTAGAAAGACGATACAGTGAATGGACAGAATAACTCTGACCACCACTTTAATAAGGCTGGGGTGGCTTGAATATTGGATCGTTCAGATTTATTCAACCTCCTTCAATTATCTCGAATTCAAGTCTTACATAAACTCGGAGCGTTTGCGTAATAAAAAATAAGCGCGCTATGTAGGTTTAGAGCAGGATAGTCGAAGAATAAGTTTGCTTCCAAATCGGTAAGCATTCCATATTCTGGGATAAGGAGATTGTTAAATATATCGAAATTTGAACTAATGGTATCGAGCTAATGGGGGTTAGTGAAATTAAACCACATACTAGGAAGGTTAGTTATATTCCACATATTACAGGCAGAGTTTTCGAAGTGGACAAGATAAACAAACTCGGTTTTGATGACCTTAAACATCGCTTCAGCGACAGAGTTATCATAAGGTGATCCTTTGAAACATAAGGAGGGTTTAATTTGAAAGGTTTCTAAAGCCTCATCATTTAACCTATTCTTAAACTCATTGCCGCGATCGGTATGAAATAACTCAATGTCATGCAGGTTTCCTTTAATGGAAGAAAAAGCACGATAGACAAGCCTGGAGTCTTTTCGTGGACCTGCACTGTATGTAACCGATTATTTCGCGATTAAATAGATCGACAAAGACACAGATGTAGTGTCATTTTTGACCCACTCGAACATACGTCAAGTCACTGACAACGACATTCAACTGTTGATCCTGATGAAATTCTCGATTCAATTCATTTGCCTGCTCAGACTCAAACACGAGCTTTTCGTAAGTTTGAATTGAGTGATTGTATATTTCGAAACAAGGCCCAATTCGTTCATAATACTTCCACAATACGTCCAAACCGGGTCTTTGAAACAATCCAATCTTGTTTAAAATTGAATGACCTCTTCCAGTTCATCGTCATTTGAATCTAACGCTTTCGCTTCATAATAGAAGGGACTTCGAGGCAGTTGTAGGATGTCGCACATTGCTGATACCGAGTATTTGTGACGATTATTGTGAATCACATTTACTTTCGTCCGATGGATCAGCGCGGCTTGCTTTAAAACATCATTCTCCACCGCTAAACACGGGTTTTTTTTTCGCAGCTTCATGCGCTCTGTTTCTTCAGAAGAACGAACCGGTTTTGAAAACTGACCGATCCACCGATCCAATGAAGACGGCGTTAACTCATATTCTTTGATAATTTCACTTCTTGGCTTACAATTTTTCATGTAGTTGAACCATCTGTTGCTTAAATTCCTTAGTAATCGTACGGCGTGTTCTTTTGGTCATAATAGACGCTCCTCTAATAGTAAAAGTTTTAATAAAGTCTATCTGGCCTTAATCTATTTGTCTAACTGAGTGTAGCAGATTCAGAGGAACGCTTACTGAAAAAAGGGTAAGCGATTTATTTAGTTCTCTTCAGAATTCTTGAACAACATACTTTTTAATCAACATTAAAGGAGAAGCCCCTTTGACAAATTTAGAACAAAGAATGGAGGTATATATGAGAAACTCACAAACCCTATAAGAAGTTTAGTAAATTAGTGCAAGTTTGGGACACATATCCTCAGCCCATTCTTATGAATCATCTTGAGGCACCACTAAAACATACCTATAACATGTTATGTTTAGGATCAGAAAAAGTTAATCTCAGACAAAAAGAAGTTATTTATGATGCCCATACATTTAATATATTTAGGATTGATGTTTTAGATCAAAAAAACAAAAAGGATCGTATATTTATAAGCAACTTACAACTGAAAGAAATAATGAAATCACATTTTACAGAGGTTATGGATCATGGGGGCGGTTCGAGCCCATTGAAAAACAATCGTTTTTTCCCTAAGAACGGTTAATAAGGACTTGATTTCTCATATTGTAACCAAATAATTACCAAGAGAGAGGTCGCAATCGCTGCGATCCTCTTGATGTTGACCGGGCTGGCGGCTAATTTTGATTGGATAGTCCCACTTGATAGGCCATATCCCCTGGTTCGAGATAGACCGTGAAATCGTTTGAACTCCGCAGTTTTCCCTTCGATAGGCGCTCTTTTCTTATGCTTTTCCTTGAACTCCTCTGATTTTTGGTACTGCGAGATCTCGTAGTAATCATAGGTGTTGAGGCATACGAACAACATTTTTCTTGCACTTTTTTTCGCATTTGTCATGCAGAGGACAGGATTTGCATTGCTTCAGTTCAAAATAATATTTATAGCCTTCTATGTCCCCATCTATTCTTTTTGTTTTAAAGCCACGCTTTCTTTCAGTGGTATTTCCCTGACTGCACTGCCATTCATCTGAGTCTTTACTGTACGTGAATAGACTTTCATCGAGGCGCTAAACCAGGGAACTGAAGGGGATGTAGGACTGTGCTTTTGAATTTGATTTGATCCAAAATCTCTTTTTTAAAGTAGGCTTTGTCGCCATATACCTCAGCGATATCCACCATACCTGTTTGAAGCGATTGATCAAATATTTCTTGGCGTAACCGCCACCCATGTAAGCTACTTGCAATGTGCGTAGGACGTAATTTGGTGTGTTTTCTGTTCGTTGTCAGATACATGCTTTTCGAAATGATCGATCACGGTTGAAAAGTACTTCTTCATCACTTTTTTAGCTTCAGGGTGGTCTGGTATCTCTTGATAATCTGGTGTTTCAGGAAAGTCTTCGAGCGACTGGCTGGTTTCGAGTTCATATGTTTGAATGATATTCCGAGCTAACTGATTTATCAAACGGTCCGGGGGTTTCTTTTTTTGTATTCGCTTCAACAAGAGTCGCGTCGATACTGAGACTTTTTCCTTTGAGAAGCTCCTGTTCCACATATTGGGCGCCATTTCGGTCATCATCTCATCAAGTGGTCACTTAATTCTAGCGTTTACAGGGGGGCATGGAAAAATAGGAAACTAGCTAAAAAAGTGATCTCACTAAGACTTTTACACTGGTTTCGAACCGTCCTGGTGATATATGTATATAATTTATCAAATAAAAAACAGATCAAACAAATTATTTTGTATGAAACCGCAGTTGGATATGCCATTAATGTTATAATAATGTTATTGTTCTAAAAATTCCCATTTTATTGATTTTTTATATTAACGATCCTAAATAATAAATATCAAGGGGGATATAGATGTTCCTTAAATTAATAGTAGGTATTATATTTCTAATCATTTCTGTCTTTATTGCGGTTTCATTAAATTTAGTTTCTTCTTTTTTTGAACAATTTATTTTAAGTAAGTTAAATACCAAAATTAGATATTATTTCCTATTAATTCTATCAATTCTATTTGAATTATCCTTTGTTTCTTTATTATCCTATAAAAGTAATTGGACATTTATTGATTCTTGGTTTACAGGAAGTATACTTTTGATAGCTTTAATTTGGCTCCCAAATTATTTTAGACCTTTCTATGAGAATTCAAGTAGGACGGTTGGTAAATTTAATGGGGGAATTACATCTGGGAAAGTTAAAGTTTTTAAATTTAATTTAGTTCACCCATTTCTATTAGGGACAATTATTTTTTGTTCTGTTGGAATAATTGTATCAGTATTAAATTATCTACCGTATTTAATTTAAGACTACTTTAATAATTCAGATTTTTCAAATAAAAAATTAACTTTTGATTAATTTTAATACAAAATATTCATTATATTACAAATTAAGGGGGTGAAGTCGATGAGTAAAGATTCTTCTTTAGAACTTAATGTTGTGGAAAGTGGAGAGAGTGGAGGGGTTACTCCAGATGCAGACACAGATCCTGGCTCTTGTACTGGATGCTCTTGTAGCAGTAGTAGCAGTAGTAGTTCTTATGATTCAAAATGTTGCGGTTAATTAAAATACTTAAGAATTTTAATAAGAAGAGAGACTCTTATTGTTTCTCTTCTTATTAATTTATAATGGAGGTAAGTATGAATTATCCAATAATTAGAAATTACTTTTATGAAATAATTTCAAGTAATGAACTAATTTTCTTTTATAATAAGAAAAATTTAACATTTACAGGTAAATCTGTTGGCTTAATTATCAAAATACTACCATTTTTGAATGGGGAATATAAAACTGAAGACATATCGGTTGAAACTTCTATAGGACTTTCTCAAGTAGAAGAGATAATTCAATTATTAATCAATAAAAGAATAGTTTTTTTGAAACATAAAGTGAACAATTTACAAACAATTAATAACGAACAATCTAGTTTATTTAATTCTATCAACAACAATAACTTAACTGAAAATGACGCTTTGGAAGAATTCTCTAATATAACTTTAAAAAAAGTGTATGTAGAAGGTGAAAGTACTTTAGTAGGCAAATTAGTAAATGCGGTACAAGAAATATTAGTAGTTACCACTAAACAGGACGAAGCAGATTTAATTATAGGTATCGATAATTATGAAAACAAAACTCTTTTTTCAAAGCTTAATGATTTATCACTAAGCAAAGCTAAACCATTTATAAAAGCTGTAATAGAAGAACAAGAATATAATATCGGGCCAATATTTTCTACTAAATCATCTTGCTATATATGCTATTGGAATAGACTTTATTCGAATTATCAAAATCCTAAAAAGGACTGGCAATACTATGAAAAATACAACGAAAATGTGAAGGATAAATACTATTTTCCTGGTTTGGAAGAAATGTTTATTAATTCATTAAAAATAAACATAATAAAATTTTTTGGAAGTTATAGAAGCCAACTTTTTTTTAATGAATATAATTATAACCCAATTAAAATGGAAGGTAACTTGAATTATATCTTGAAGGTACCTGGGTGTGCGAGATGCAAAGAAGTAAATTACATTGAGGAGTTAGGTTATGAAGTTAGTCGATAAATTAGTCAATAAAAAAACAGGAGTATTTTATTATTTAGAAAAAGGATTAGGTTTTAAATTACCTATTCCAATGAATATATATATATTGTATAGAAGAAAATTAATGAATGAAAATGAAGAGCTGTTAATAGAGAATTCTGGTCTATCTTTAGGGTATGATTTTTTTTCTGATGAAAAGGCTTTGACTTCTGCCCTAGGAGAAGGTGTAGAAAGGTACTGTTCCTCTTCAACAATTGGACATGATTTAATATATGGAAGCTATAATAATCTAAGAACTGATTTTAGTTTGTTAAATCCTTTGGATATAACAAGAGTTTCTGATGTTCAATATAAAGAAATAGGGATACAAAAGAGTATTGATTTAGATACTCCCTTTTATTGGACTGAGTGTTTCGATGAGATTAAAAAAGAAACTAAGTGGGTACCGGCCAATACTGTATTCATGGGTTCTGATTCTAGACTCAGAGAAAATGTAATTAGGGATATTACATCCACTGGGTTGGCTGCTGGTCCAACTCTTCAATTTGCAAAAGAACGTTCTCTCTTAGAGTGCATTGAAAGAGATGCATTTACGATTATGTGGTTGAACCAATTAGAATTACCAGTTATAGATTTAGATTCAATAAAATGCAATAGAATCAACAAAATATTAACTTTATGCAAAGAAGTTGATTTAAAGCCATATATAATAGATATTTCGTTAGATATAAATGTACCAGTTTATTTCGTTTTATTAGAAAATCTAAGGCAGAAGCCTCCTTTTATTCAAGTAGGAGCAAAAGCGCATTTCAATCCTTTAGAAGCGTTAGAGGGAGCTCTATCAGAAGCACTTTCTCTCTTCAATTTACATGGAAAATACAACACTCCAGAAGTGAAAGATATTACTAATCATGAGAACCTACAGTCATTTGCTGATCATATTAAATATTATGCATTTGGTAATGGGTTAAACTCTCTTAATTTCATTAAAAATGGTAAAGTGGTGGATTTTTCACTTTCAATTAAAAATAAGATTGATAGCTTTAGTTCATTAGTAAAGAATTTAAATGATAAGGGAATTACTGTTCTCACCAAAGATTTAACCACGGTTGATATGGAGTCCCTTTCTTTGAAAGTTGTTCGTACAGTAGTCCCAGAATTTTCATTTTTAGAGGTAGGGATCCCTATGCTTGAATGTAAAAGATTAAAAAGTGTTCCAGAAACCATGGGAATAAATGTGAATAACTACTTTAATAAGATGCCTCATCCATTCCCATAATAAAAACGGAGGAATAATTTTGAAAAATATAGATAAAATCACATTAGCCCATTCGTTTCATTTAAATACCCGCTTAAGTAAAGAAAGACTAATTAATTGGGAGTCGATAGAAGCAAAAAACGAAAACATTAATAACAACTATGAAACTGATTTTTATTTTCTAAGAGAGTATTCCCTTAAGACCGACGATAGTATTATTAACGAAAACATTATTGAAGCAGTAGAAAATAGGAAATCACTTGATAAACCTACAGTTAGACCATTGCAAGATTTTGAACTACTTTCAAATCTTCTATTTTATTCTTATGGAAAAAGAAACAAATATCAAAAAAGACCAGTACCCTCTGCAGGTTCCAAGTATCCAATAGATTTATATGTATATATTTTTAATGTTAAAGACATAGAAAAAGGATTGTATTATTATAATACTGAGAAAAATACTCTTCAATTAGTTAAAGTTGGAGACTTTAGAGAAAGTTTAATGAATGCATTTACACAACCAGAACTTTTGCAGAGATCCCCCTTCGTTGTAATAAGTGTAGCTAACTTTATGAGAACATGTGCAAAGTATGGCGATAGAGGGTACAAATTAGTTTATTTAGACCTTGGCCATATTTCTCAGAATTTTTATTTATTAAGCAGCAGTATGAAGTTAGGATGCAGAGCAATTTTTGGTTTTTTTGATGAAAAATTAAATCATATGTTGTCCCTTGGTGAAGATCAAGATGTGGTATTATCCCACGTGTTTGGAGAAGAAGCTCAGTTTATGGAGAATATATTGAACCTTAAAAGGAGCGATGTTTTACAAGAGGATAATAATGAATAAACAATTAATAAAATTTTTAGTTTTCAACATCTCTTTTCAGAAAAAAACAATCATAATATATTTATTAATCTCTCTTATTTTATCTGTTTTGTATTTAGCATTGCCCCTACTAGCTAAATATTTTATTGATAATGTTTTAATGGATACGGACTCTCAAATGTTAACCGCTTTTACATTATTACTATTAATTATAATTATTTTCTTGTTACTGTTTATTTTTCTAAAGTCATATCTCAATATTAAAACTATATCCAATAGCAATCTACATTTAAGAAAAAAGGCACTTAATAAATTGACTAGAATTAGGAGTTTAAACCAACTCAAAGGAATTAATGTAGTACAGTTAATGAATAATGATATACCTGTTTGTCAGAATATAGTTAATAATACCGCAATTAATCTGGTTTTAAATACTATTACACTTGTCGGTGTAATATTGATACTTAGTTATATAGAAATAAAAATTTTAATCGTGATGTTAATTATTTTTCTTTTTTACTTTTGTTTTTATAAAATATTGGGCGATAAAATTTATTCTGTAAACAGAAGAATTATTTCATTTAGAGACAAGATTTCAAATAGTTCCGAACAAATAAATAATAATTTCATTGCATTTAAATACTACAATGAGAATTCTCATCTGTATAAACGCCTTTTAAAGGATTTTAATTATACAAATTACCTACATCATAAAAATGGTTTTTTAAGCTCGTATTTAAGCCTTTTGAATAGCTTGGTTTTATATTTGTATTTTATTATATTATTTTTTTATGGGGGCTTAAGTGTATTAAAAGGTTCAATAACTTTGGGTGATTTTTTTACTATTTTTATATACACAGGTATGTTTTTAACTCCAGCTAGGAATTTATCTTCATTAATGATTCAGTTAAAAACACAACTTATAAGTGTAAATAGAGTCAAGAATTTTTTTGAGCTAGAAGATGAGGCAATGATACTTAATCCAGATAATTCTTTAAGAATTAGCGAAGGTAAGATTACATTAAAACAAGCAGTTGTGTCAATTGATAAAAAAACGATTGTTTCCGGATTGGAAATGGATTTCCAAAGAGGGAAAGTGAACTTTCTGTTGGGGAAAAATGGAGTGGGTAAATCCAGCTTAATCCTATCGTTATTAAAATTTAATGATAGCAGAAATATTTATATTGATGGAAAAGAGTTTGATGAAATCCCTCCTAAGCAAATCAGATCTATTATAGGAGTATCTCTTCAACAACCACAATTCACTTCTAACTTTATTAGTCAAAATATATTAAATGCACAAAAACGTGGTTCGAATTCTCAAATAAGTCTACATATCCAAAAGGAAATTGAAGAGTCAGCTGAAAAATTGTTGCGAAATATCAGAAAGAAAAATGTTGTTTCTAATTTGTCTAGCGGAGAGAAACAATTAATGTCAATTTTTTGTGCGCTATACTCTAACCCAGAAGTTTTAGTATTAGATGAGTCGTTATCAAACCTAGACCATACAGCGAAAAAAGAAATGATCGATTTGATAGATAAAATAAATGAGGATATTACGTGTATTGTAATTGATCACAATCATGTAGAAACACAAAAGAATATTAGTTCAGAATATCAACTTAACTTTGTTGAATAAGGGAGTGGAAAATATTTCTATGTTAATCTCAAAATACCCGTCATCAGTCGGAAAACATTGCGCTACTAATTCATTAGTTGAGATCAGTAAATATTATGGTAACAATTTGAGTGAGGCGATGGTCCTAGGATTATCTAAAGGGGTATCATTTAATTACGTGCCTTTTACAGATTATATGCCAAGATTAATTAACTTAAGAAATCCAATTTTAGAGAAAAGCTTTTTTGATACAATAAATTATCCTTTTAAGTGGAATTATGCGGAAAAGTTAAACTTTAAAAAAATTAATGATTATTTAAGCATGGGGATTCCAGTTTTAATATTAGTAGATATCAATGAGTTAAACATTTTTCAGCTTGATTTCAATTCACTAGGGAGTGTTGGGGCTCATACGCTTTCAATTGTAGGTTATGATGAAAATAAAGAACTATATTTAATAAGTGAGTATTTTCAAAAAGAATACATAGAAATTAAAAAGAATGATTTACAAAAAGCATGTCAAATACCAAAAGGGCCTTTTTTTGTAAAAAATATGTGGGCTCCTGTATATAAGTTTGAGATAAATAATCTTGAACAAAAAATAATTAAAGCAATAAAGGAAAATGCAGAAAGCTTCCTTTTTGGAAATGATTTTTACGGTTTAACGAGTATCTTAAAATTATCTCAAGAGATCTCTTATTGGTCAGAACTTCCGTATTGGAAGGAAAATAGTTACAATACATATATGAGGGTTGAAAGAATTGGGACTGGGGGAGCAGGGTTTAGAAAACTTTATCTGGAATTTATTAAAGAGGTCGAAATATTAATTCCAGCATTAAGAGAAGCATCATTAGCTAAACTTTTACCGGGCATCATCTCATTATACAAAAAAATGTCTTTAAATTTTTATTACGTACACCGTTACGAAAGCAAAGAGTATTTCAAAAAAATAAAGCACATATTAGAAGAATTATATAATAAAGAAATGCAATTTTGGAAAGTTGCTTATGATGTTACAAATAAAATTTCTAAAGATAGTTTAGAATTGAGGATGTAAAATGAATACACTTTAAATTAGGTGTAGCCAATAGTTTCTTGAGTTTTTGTAAAATACATAGTGGAGGGATAAAAATCGAACAAAAACTTCACGATAAAAATCAATTCATGTGGAAAAGTTTTTTTGTTGTTTCATTATTGTTGTTAATAGGATCTGTTATTTTTTCTATTGTATTTAGTATTAGGTCTCCTTTATTTAAGTATAATAACTTATCTGGTCCGTTATGGGTAATATATAGCATGATTGTTATTTTGAGTATATCTGATATTAGAACTTTTTTAATTGGTGAATTAAAACTAAAAGATATAAAAAAAATCTATTGGGTTATACCATCTCTCTTTATAATGTATACATTATATTTTATCACTTTTAAGTGGGGGATTTTTATTAGTGATAGTTTATTAAGAAGAGTAAATTATGATATTTGGTTACTCGATAAAAATACAACTTATACTCTTCTATTCTCATGTCTAATAGTACCGGTTGCGGAAGAAATTTTGTTCAGGGGATTTTTAACGGGATATCTTTCGAAAAAAATAACACCATGGATTGCTATTATTTTCTCCTCTTCGGTTTTTGGATATGTACATTTTGATAATCAATTTTTTCAGTTTCTTATAGGGCTAATATTATCTATAATATATAATAAAACAAATTCCCTTATTCCGTGTATAGTTGCTCATAGTTTATGGAACATTCTTGCCTATTTTGTAATTATGAATTAATAAATCAAAAATAAAATAATGGTTAAAGGATATGTCTCGAAAAAATATCGTTTCATAATTAGAACTGTAAGCACTAAAAATTGGCTATGTAATACATTATTCTTGTTCAATTAAATCGGAGCGATAGTTGAACTTTCTAAGATACCTTGTTTATTGAAAGAAGGAGAGAAAATGAATACTGAGTTAAAGAGGTTAAACTCAACTAATATAGAAGAAGCCACAAAGCTATATATTGACGTTTTTAATGGAGAACCTTGGTATGATGGTTGGGAACTAGAAGATGCGAGAGAACGCTTAGAGGATATATTTAATAATCCTAATTTCATAGGCAATGGAATATACGATGATAAAGAAGAGTTAATTGGATTTTTGTTAGGATATACTGAAAAGTGGTTAAGCAGCAATCATTTTTATCTTAACGAAATGTGTGTGAAAACTGATCTTCAAAGTAAGGGAATAGGCTCTAAATTATTGAAAGAATTTGAGAACATATGCGAGGAAAAGAAAATAAGTCGTATATATCTTCTAACAGCGAGAGAAGGACAGGCAGAAGCTTTTTACAAGAAAAGTAACTTTTATGTTAGTCCCAAGATGATAATGATGTCTAAAAGATTAGATTTTAGCTAAAGATTATATATCCCTTTAAATCAAGTCTTCAACAATCTCGGAGCTTATCTCTCATTAGATACGCTCCTGTTTTTTTTAGAAATAATGATTGAGAAACTTGCTTCTTTTTGAAATGATTGGTCTTGAACACAGTACAGTTGTTGGAAGTTAGGTGAATTGAAATGAATCTAATGAAAGTAATAATAGTGTCAATGCTAAGTTTTACTATCCTATGTGGGTGCGGATCCGATACTATTGAAATTGAAGGAGAGTATAAATTTCTCACTATACAAGGTGTAGATAATAATGGAGTGGCAAGTAAAGAGACTAAAAAAGAAGTAGAGGATATTGATAAGATTAGTACCTTTATACAAAAGATAGAAAGTGTTGAAGTAACTGAACAAAAACCTGAAAAAATCAAAGAGAAGAATAAGTTATTAAATGAAACTGGTAATTACATAATTGCTTTAGCAGAGAATGAAAAATTGCAGGGGAAAACCTATTTTATTAATATGTTTGAAGATGGTTCTTTCATTTACCAAGATCCTTCTGGTACCAGGCTGAAATATGTTTCGATTCAAAACCATCCGAATTTATATGAAGAGGTTAAAAAGTTGCTAATGATTTCGTATTAGTATTATTAATTGTTCAATTATTTCGGAGCAATTCTGCAATATCATAATAGCTTAAACCATGAAGAACGATCTTCATCAATCGGGCGTAATTCCGCATTTAGGAATTACGTCCTTTCTTTCAATAAAATGGTTGAGACAATGGTTCTAATTTGAAATAATTGGAATTAAAGGATTGCGGAAGTATAATCTAGAATTCAATTGATGAGTGATTTAGAGAAAGACACATTATAATCCTTATAGGAGCTCTTAAGTCTAATAAGAATAATAAACTAGTTACTTAAAGGAGGTGTCCTGTGAAAAATAGTTCTAATTCTACAATAAATTATTCTCGGATATACTGGATTGTTAATATGTTGGCGATTATCCTTTTTGTACTCGGAGGTCTATTATTAATCAACTTAGGTAATCTAACAATGTTTACAAATATCTCAATTTGTTTTGGATTTGCAATGATAATTTTCAACACTCTATACAGAAGAATAAAATTGAAACAATCTGTGGAAAATAATTAAATTTGTGTCTTAGCAATAAATAGCATCACTAGGTATTAAGTCGACTGGTATCGAAATTTTCAATACCAGCTAGAGAAGTGTTTTGTTCAATAAAATCGGAGCTTATCTGTAATAAGATAGGCTTCTATTTATGTAAAAAAGATGGATTTATTAGCACTATTTTGAAATAATTGGATCTAAGAGTGTTAACTAAGATTAGTAGCTAATAAATGTATTGTATTGCTTTAGGAGGATTTTCGTTTGAATACCAAAAAACTAGATTTGATTATCTTATTAACCCTGACCATTGCAGTTCCGGTATGTACAATTCTACCGTACCTTGGAATAATTCCAGATCTTATACTATTCTTCCTCTTTCCAGTAGGAATTATCTTTTGCCTCATAGGAATAATGGCTTCTGTTTTAAGGATACAAACCAGTGGTTGGAAACAATCATAACAAATATCTATGTACTGTAATCTCAGAGCGATAATCTAGAGAGGTTTGCGCTCATTTTAACTGTATTACAGGGAACTTTAGTAAAGGACCTAATTTCATTATTGCGGGGGAAGTGCTGGTGAAAATAATTAGAATAATTTTGGCAACTATTGTAGTTTCTCTATCTATTTATGGTTTGATGAGTGGAACAGCTGAAATTATATTGCCTTATTTAATGCTATTAATGGGTGGAATGTTTCTTGTTATGGGGGTTACTGAATTTCAAAAACGAAAACCAGTCGCTTTCACATCATTCCTTGTTGCTGGATTTAGTATTTTCGTTGGGATTTATACTTTTTTAAGTAATCTAGCGTAAACCTGAGTAAGAATTTCCAACAAAATATATCTGATTGCTTCGAATACGAGTCTTCAAGTAAATCTGACCTAATGTTGATAAAACAGGGATATCAACTCAATTTCTCAATCGTTTCGTTTAGCTTTTTACAAGCTCTAGTTGAAACACTTGAATGGAGTGATGAAATGACTAAAGATCAGTTCAAAGTGTTTCAAAATGGAATTCACATTGGAGAAGAGTACAATTTCCATTATGGAAATAATGAATATTGGATTAGCCAAGATGAAGAGAGATTTTACTTAACAAAAGTAAAAGGCTCAGTTACTCAAGAGTTTAGTACAGCGAAACAATTGTTCGAAGAGGGTAAAGTGGATGGAAGATTTATCTGTGATATTTATGAAGATATTGAGTGGTGAATTCGACAGAAATAAGTTATATCTCATACTCAATTATCTCGGAGCTTATCCGTAATTACGGATAAGCTCCAGTTTTTAAGAAATAAAGATTGAGTTAATCATTTGCATTTGAAATAATTGGTATTAAGTTGTTTGGCAAATAGCTAGAAAAATGATTAAGATTTTATTTGGTAAATGCACAATATTAAAAATGGCAGGTGATTATTATTTCCCAAGAAGATAAGTTCTTAAATAAATGGAGTGAAACTAGAAAAATGGGTAAATGGAAGTACATCCTCTTCCACGGAGTTTTTCTAGGTGGAATAGGCTTTTTATTAGGAAAAGTGGCGTTAAACTTTTTCTTGGGTAAAGAGCTCGGAAATATTGCAGAGTATATAATAACTGCAATTATATTTGGTGTTTTATTTGGAACAGGTATTTGGTTATATACAGAAAACAGATACCGAAAGTACACGGCAAATAGATAATAACTATTCAAGTAAATTCGGAGCTTATCTGTAATAAGATAAGTTCTTTTTTTGTATTGAGTTAATCTGTTTAATTTGAAATAATTGGTATAAATAACTAGGTAAGCTGTTTATTTGAACGTTATTTAATAACTACTTGAAAGGATGTATACATTGAAAATAATCGAAGGTAACAAAAGCTTTAACTTTGATGAGTTTCTTAAGAAACCTTTGTTTGCACACCTCTCAACTTCATCATCAGAAGGACCTCGAGAATCTCCTGTTTGGTTCTATTGGGAAAATAACTGCTTATGGATTATCGGAACACCTTCCTCAGATAGCTTTCCTAGGAGAATAGAAGAAAGCCCTAAGTGTGCAATTGGTATAGTTGATTTAGACCATACTACCGGAAAAGTCTTACATGCAGGATTCAGAGGAAGTGCTTCTGTAGAGCCTTTTGATAGAGGAATTGCCACTCGCTTATTAAAGCGTTATCTTGGGCCTGATGAAGACAATTGGGACCACAGGTTCAAAGGATTAGGAGATAGCAATATCTTAGTTCGATTTGTTCCAGAAACGGTTGTGGTTCGAGATCAATCCTTTATTCCAAGCATATAGTCGGTTTTAAGTAGAGAGGTTTTTGTCATATTTTTGATTGGTATTTATTTTTAGAAGAATTAAAAAGCATATCATTTCATTGTTAAGAAATCTCGGAGCGATTGCTGTACTAAAGATTGCTTTCATTAAAAGAAAAGGCTGTAAAAAACAACTAGGTGTCTTTATTAAAAATACGATTATCAAACGTAAAAATGTGGAGGTCTAACATGGATCTATTACAACAATCAATAGGTATGGCAGCGGTGTATAAGGAAAACCCAAAAATAGAAGCCATCATTCTTGCTGGTTCAGTATCTAAAAACCTACAAGATGAACATTCAGATATTGAGTTACATATTCTGTGGTCAAGCCCTCCAACAGATGAGGAGCGACGGTATCCCATACAGCAAATTGATGGAATTTTTCTATCGTATCATCCTTATGAAGATGAAGAATGGTCGGAGGCTTACTTAAATCAGAATGGCATTAAGTTTGAGATTAGCAGCTTTTTGTTTGAAACAGTAGAACGTTTCATTTCCGATGTGGTGGAAAATTACGAAACTAATTATGACAAGCAATGTATTTTAGCTTCCATTCATAGTGGTGTTGGCCTATTTGGGAAAGAAAGAATCAATGAATTAAAGAATAGGGTTGCTACATATCCATTACAATTTTCTAAACATATGATTTCTGAAAATCTCTGGTTGAGTAATCGATGGAATAACCGCGAAGCACTTTTAAAACGTAAGGACTGGTTGATGCTCTACGATGTCATTTGTGGGGTGCAAAAGAATTTGTTTGGAGTTTTGTTTGGCCTAAATCATATGTATGTTCATCACCCTGTTTTTAAATGGATGGGGAATAATATTGAACTTATGGAGATTAAACCAGAAAATCTCCATAATCGAATGAACGAAATATTAATAGGTGATCCCAAAAAAGGTGTAATAGAGTTAGAGGGATTAATTGAAGAGGTTATGAGATTGGTGAGAGAATACCATCCTGAATTGGATATAAGCGGACAAAAGAAAAATATAGGGTATGTTAAATAAGCATGAAATCTACCATGTAAACAGAAACAAGGCATAACCAGGAAGTATTATATATCTATCTTGAAATTGAGTCTTCCACAATCTCGGAGCGCAACTCTAATAATGTTTTGCTCTCTTTACTAATAAACGATAGAGGATGATTGGATGAATAATGATTCGAAACGTTTAGAAAAATACGCTGCTATTACTGTTGAGATTGGGCTGAACCTTCAAAAGGGTCAAACGCTCATTATTGATGCCCCAATTCATGCCTCAGAGTTTGTACAGCAGGTTGTAAAAATGGCTTATGACAAAGGTGCAAAGGTTGTAATGGTTGAGTATACTGATGAACAAGTTTTGTTAACCAAATATAAAAAAGCTCCAGAAGAGGGGCTAAAACACTACCCTGAGTGGAAAGCGAAGGGATACGAGGAGATGGCTAAAGAAGGTGCAGCCTTGTTAAACGTTTTTTCTCCGAACCCAAATTTATTAAAGGACGTTGATCCTAAGCGTGTATCTATGGTACAAAAAGCGATCGCAGAAGCACTTCGTACGTTCCAGTCTTACCAGATATCAGGGAAAATGAACTGGTGTATTGTAGCTGTCCCATCAAAAGAATGGGCGAAGCAAGTGTTTCCTGATCGTTCAGAAGAAGAAAGTATACAACTGCTTTGGGAACAAATATTTGAAGTGACCCGAACAAATACAGATCACCCTGTACAGACGTGGAAGGAACACGTTGAAACGATGAATAGGTCTGTGCGCTTTCTAAATGAAAACAACTTCAAGAAACTTCATTACAGAGCCAACAATGGGACCAGCTTTTCTGTTGAATTACCTAATTTACATAAGTGGATGTGTGCAAATTTCAAAAGCGAAAGAGGGGTTTCGTATGTTCCAAACATACCGACGGAAGAAGTGTTTACGGTTCCGAAGAGAGAAGGTGTGAACGGTGTGATAAAGAGCTCTAAGCCATTAAACTATAATGGCTATTTAATCTCTGGATTCTCCTTGACTTTTGAAGAGGGGAAAGTTATCGATTTTAGTGCTGAAGAAGGTTATGAAGTACTTAAATCGATACTAGGAACGGATGAGGGTGCGAAATGTTTAGGTGAAATAGCACTCGTTCCGTATAACTCACCGATTTCTAATTCAGAGCTTGTCTTCTACAATACGTTATATGATGAAAATGCTTCCTGTCATGTGGCACTTGGTAATGGTTTACCAATAGCGTTAGAGGGTGGACCAGATATGAATAAAGAGGAATTAGCAGAGCAGGACTTGAATGAAAGCCTGATTCACGTTGATTTTATGTTTGGCACTGCAGACCTTGAAATTGATGGCGAAACAGAATCAGGTGAGATCGTTTCGATTTTCCGAAATGGAAACTGGGGATTCTAATTTCGAGTCTTCTGCAATCTCGGAGCGATAGTGGGATAATCTAATCGCTCCTCCTCGATCTAAGTGATGAAATCGAGTACAATTCCCTGTTAAGCAATCGGGGAACGTTTGCAGTTCGAAAAAACGCCTCACATCACCAATACCAATGGGTTTTAAGCATCAACTATTTAGTCATAGGATTCGATTCTGGAATAACTCTAGTATGAATTTTATACTTCTGGGACATAATAGAATCAAGTTTACTTGATTGATAACCTAGGAGAGTGATGTCCATGTTATTATCGACGATATGGGAAAAGTACGAACTTGATAAGAAGATTGAGGGGTATTCC
>NZ_SWFM01000002.1 GCF_005144865.1 Guptibacillus hwajinpoensis | reverse complement strand
GGCGCGTAAGAACATCGCGCCTGTGGGGTCTCACCTGTCCCGCTAGTCCCGCAGGAGTCGAGCATCCTTCCGCTCCAATTAGCGAAGTGGGGTTTTTTCACAAAACCTCTTTCAAAACAACAATCTTTTAGACAAATTCTTTGTACTTCGTTTCAAAAGGCTTTTTTCGTAAACATTGTTGCTATAAAGGTACTAGTTGACTTGCGCTCCAGGATGCTCACTTTCCGTGGGGTGGGCGCTGAGCCTCTTCGGCGCGTAAGAACATCGCGCCTGTGGGGTCTCACCTGTCCCGCTAGTCCCGCAGGAGTCGAGCATCCTTCCGCTCCAATTAGCGAAGTGGGGTTTTTTCACAAAACCTCTTTCAAAACAACAATCTTAAGTTAAGGGTTTTTTTGGTGAACGGCTCTTTTCATAGACGGTTGTCTTCCGCTCCTACCCGCTCTTCAACAATCTTTTAGAGTAGTATCATTATAGAAAGAAGCTACCATCTTATCCATTACTCTGCTGGTTCTGAGTGCTGATTGACCTGTACTTGGTGATTCTCCTTCACCGTTTAACTCATTTACAATGGTTTGAATGAGCGGCTGCTGAACATGCTCAGGGTAGATCATGTTAATTTCCTGTTCACCCTCAGCATTTTTCAGAATCATCGGCTTTTCCTGTAGTGTGGAAAATCTTAAGGAACCTTTGTCCCCCACGATTTCATTCCAATCTTCATTCTTATAAGAATTAAAGCACCACTGCCCTGTTCCTTGTACACCTGAACTAAAGACATATGACCCAGAAACCATATCTTCTGCCTTATATAGACCGCCCTGGTTACTAGCAAACCCATTTACTTTTTCGATTGGACCTAATAAGAAATCCAAATAATCGAGCGTATGACTCGCAAGATCAAAGAAATGACCACCACCCGCTATTTCAGGCTGTACCCGCCATGGCAAGTCACCATTCTTCTCCTCTTCTGATGCCTTTTTGTGATGGACAGTTGTTACGAATCGAACCTTGCCAATTGCGCCGCTCTCTACTACTTCCTTCACTTTAAGAAATGCAGGCATTGCCCTCCGATAGAAAGCCACAAATAATGGAACACTATTCTCGTTACAGGCTTCGATCATTTTACTACATTCATTACTGTTTAAAGCCATTGGCTTTTCAACATAAACGGGTTTTCCCGCTCTTGCGGCAAGTATCGCATACTCCTTGTGACTCGATGGAGGCGTCGCAATATAAACCGCATCCACATCTTCATCATTCACTAGTTCTTCAGCATTTGCATACCACTTAGGAACATTGTGTCGTTTTGCATAATCTTCAGCAAGCTCCTTATTTCGTCTCATAACCGCTACAAGCTCCGAATGCTCTGCTTTCTGAAATCCTGGCCCGCTTTTCTTTTCTGTTACATTGCCACAACCAATAATGCCCCAGCGAATTGTCTTCATATCTCCACCCCTGTTTTTTCTAACTTAGCCGCTTCTTCATGTTCTTTGAACTCCGTAACTTCTTTCATAATTCGAATCATTTTGGAATCCAAGTAATGTACAATATCAGCAGCTTCTTTTAATTCATGACTAAGATCTTTCGGTATTTCACCTTCGAATTTATAATAGATTTTATGTTCAAGACTCGCCCAGAAATCCATTGCGATTGTACGGATCTGAATTTCAACTTTTACATACTCAGGTCCTTTCGATAAGTACACAGGTATCTCAACAATTAAATGCAGACTTTTGTATCCATTTGGTTTAGGATTTTTCACATAATCTTTCACGTTCATTACCTGAATATCATCCTGACTCTCAATCATGTCGTAAATTCGATAGATGTCTGTCGTAAATGAACAGGTAACCCTTACCCCCGCAATATCATTAATGTGCTTTTGTACATTTTCAGTCGTTACTTCGAGGTTTTTTCTCTGAAGTTTAGCCATGATACTTTCTGGTGATTTAATACGTGATTTCACATGTTCAATGGGATTATGCTGGTGAACAAATTGAAATTCATCATTTAATATTGTCAGTTTCGTATTAATTTCATCTAAAGCAAATTTGTATATAAATAAAAAATTCTTCCACTCTTCTATTCGCTCTTGAAAATTCTTGCTCATTACTAAATCATCCTCTCAAAAGATACCCTACCATAGCTACATGAAGGAAATAGAAACGATCTTTGACAAACTATTAACAAAATTCGTTTCATTATTTAATTTCAACTGGTATTCTCAGCAAACGCACTTTTATTTACACTCTAATAACACAAGCAGAGCTATGATAGTATAGTGAAATAGAGGAGGGAAATAATGGATGGAAAGAAAATTCATCCTCTCATTCTATTAAATTTACTATTTAACGGAATTGCGATGGGGATATTAGCGCATGATATGTACAGTGAAAGTAAAATCGGGTATAGCATGACATTTATCGTACTAGGTATTCTTTTTCTCCTATTTTTAACTTACGGAGTGGTTAGAAACCAAAGGATAATTGAAGCGAACAGTAGTAATAGGTAAAAAAGGGAAAAGCATGTTACTGCTTTTCCCTTTTTTGATCATTCAATTTATGAAAATCAACCCTGCTGATATTACCGCACCACTTACTAGTAATACAATGAAACAATACCCCATAATATCTTTTGCTTTAAGCCCCGCTATAGCAAGTGCAGGCAATGCCCAAAACGGTTGTATCATGTTTGTCCATGCATCTCCCCATGCAACAGCCATCGCTGTTTTCGGAATGGAAACGCCAAGTTCTTTTGCAGCATCAAGCATAATCGGTGCTTGAACCGCCCACTGTCCTCCTCCAGACGGAACAAAGAAATTCACGATTCCTGCACTTAGAAACGCAAAGAATGGGAATGTGAAGCCATTCGAAATGGACACAAAACCTTGTGAAAGCTCTGCAGCAAGTCCAGACGCCACCATCATCCCCATAATCCCAGCATAGAATGGGAACTGTATGATAATCCCGCTCGCTCCTTTTACGGCATTACTAACTGACTCAAGAAAGTTGCGCGGTGTCCCGTGAAATAGAAGGCCTAGAAAAAGAAAACCAAAATTTACGATATTTAAATTAAGTTCGAAACCAGCATTTACGAAATAATAAACAATGTATGAGAGTCCTACTAGGGAAATAATGATTGAAACCGTCTTGCTGTTCTCCAAACGCTCAGCTGGTGTCCCTTCCGTCTCTAACGTTGCAGCATGAAGATTTCCCTCCCGTAATAAAGACGGATCAACGTGCACTCTTTCATCTTCAGAAGGTGACATTAAATAATTCACGACTGGCAGAACGACAAATAAAGAAGCAACAATTATTAAATTAAAAGGGGAAAAGATTGTTTGACTCGTTGATATGACTCCAATCAAATCCTCTGTAAAATGCCCTGGCGTAGCAACCGTAAGTGGAATCGAACCAGCTAGTCCGCCATGCCAGACAAGAAAACCGCTATAGGCGCTTGCAATGAGTAAACGATAATCCACTTTCTTTATTTTTCTTGCAAGTTCTTTCGCATATAGTGCCCCAATAACAAGCCCAAATCCCCAATTAATCCAGCTTGCTACGAGCGAAACAAGCGTAACGTAAATGATAGCTTGTCCAGGTGTTTTTGCTCGATCAGCTAAATAACTAAGTCCCTTTTTAAAAAGAGGACTGCTTGCAAGCACATAACCTGTCATAAGAACAAGCACCATTTGCATTGAAAAGGCAAGGAGACTCCAGAATCCTTCTCCAAAAAATTGAACCATTTGCACAGGAGTACTTCCTGTAAAGATTAATCCAAGACCAAACACTACCAACGTTAAGATCACAACGAATAAAAAGGGATCTGGTAAGTAACGTTGCATGATCCGATTCGACAACGATATTGAGGCTTTTAACATAACGACAACTCCTTTAATCAATAATCCCATCCCAATTCATTCGTGGAATTTAGACATAAATCCTCCATATATCAGAAAACGCTTTCACAAATAGGTAAAAAGCCGCATTACTGCGACTTTACTTCTTCTCTATCTTGTTAAGAAAATCTTGAACCTGATCCACGAAAGGCTGAATTGGATAGCTATTGTAATGAACAGCTGCCAGGCGAATAGGATCACCAAAGAAAAACCTCTCAAACTGTGTTTGCCTTGATCCAAACGCACTCATACTCAAATCCCAGGCCATACGGAAAAGTCTTACTCGTTCTTTTGCTTCAATATTTGATCCTTGAAGATAGCGCTCAAGGTCTCCTTTTATCTCTGACTGAAAATCTTTTTCTGTTGGAATCGAAATGAGTCCACTAGCACCCAACATTTCAATAATTTCAATTAGTCTTGGATAGACGCCAGGAAAATATTGAATAGCTGCTTTTAAAGGGGGGCTTGCTGGTATCCATGTCCCATAACGATTCGGTTGACTATTAACTTCTGAGGATAAAAGAAGGGCTTTCATAATTTCAAGAGCGGTAATAATTTCACTCATTTTCTGCTTTACGTGTTCATACTCTTGAATTTGAATCGCATCTCCGATCATTTCGCAAAGACCTAGAATGTATTCAAGTTTCACGACTTGCCTACAAACGGACTGGAACTGTAAAAAGGCGTACATCCCTGTTTCCTCTTCTACATTTGCCATCGTCTCGAGGTTTTTATAAACGAAAACACATTCCCACGGAACAAGTACTTGTTCAAAAACAACAATCGAATCAATTTCTTCAAATTGTGATGCGAGTGGATGGTCGAAAGCACAATCACTATAGCAAAAAGATTCTCTACAAAGGAATTTCAACCCTTTTGTATTGGCGGGGATCATAAATCCAAATACATACGAATCATCAAGACTATTTCCTCCAGCAGGAAGAACGAGTAATTCGTCAGTTAATCCTCCCTGTGTCGCAAGTAGTCTTGCTCCTTGAATGACAATGCCTTCTTTCTTCTCCTCTACTACTTTTGCAGCTGTGACAGTTGAATCATCCAAGTAATGTGCAATCGATCGATTAACTTGAGGGTTAATAAACGTATGTGTAATCGATAGATCCTCATTCCTTGCACGTTCGTACAATCGTTTAATATTATCTCCGAATTCTTTTCTATCTTTGGAAAAGTGAGGTGCTGCAGCACCGAGTGCCATAAGTAACGTGTTCATGTAATCTGGTGAACGTCCCATTAGGCCAGCACTCAGACGCGCCCATTCCTGTGTAGCTTTCCGTCTATTCGTTAAATCTTCTAGAGAGAGAGGTTGATGATATGAAAAGCCATATTCTTCTTTGCGATCTGATAGAGAATAACGAAATAGCTTCCGATTTTCATGTTGACACTGATAGTCATATAGCTCAGCTTTGCTATTCAATATCCCTTTAAAAGGAGCGAGTTCCGACAATTTCCCTGAACATTTCTTTCCCTTGATCCAAATTTCATTTTGTAGAGCATCCATTCTATCAATATACTCCTTACCATTAATCACACAGTCACCTCCTTTATATCTTACTTACTACACTATGCACGAATGATAGAAGGAGGCAGTGCGCATGCCTTAATCCTGTAAGATTGTAATAAGAATATGGTTTTTCTCCCATACTTATGCATAAGGGTTTTCAATTCAGCTTATATGTGGAACAATAGACACAGCCTTTCGAAAGGAGCATGTGAATTGCGTAAATTAACTTATCTACTTATCACAGGATTAGTGTTAGTAGCACTAGCAGCCTGTGGAGGTAATGAAAACAGCAGTAATGACAAGAAACAAGAAGATACAAAAACAGAAGAAAAAGCCGGTGAACAGAAACAACCGGAAGTTGATAAAGTAGACGCTGATAAAGTTATGGCTACTGTCAATGGAACAGAAATTACTGGAGAAGATTTTAATCCGGTCTACGAAAATAATCAAATGCAATATGTTCAAATGGGACAAGAAGTTCCTAAAGAACAGCTTGAGCAAATGAAAAAGCAAATCGTTGATAGCCTTGTTGGCCAGGAGCTCATCCTTCAAGATGCAAAGGACAAAGGATACGAAGCTTCTGAAGAACAAGTCGACAAAGAGCTTAAAGGTGTAAAAGAAGAGTTTGAGAACGAAGATCAATTCAAAGAAGCTTTGAAGAAAAATGATATGAGTGTTAAGGAACTTAGAAAGCAACTTGCTGATAACGTTCTATATTCAACATACGTTGAAAAAGAAATCAAAGTTGATGAAGTATCTGAAGAAGATATGAAGAAGTCTTACGAAAAAGCAAAAGAACAAGGCGGCTCTGAAGAAATGCCGGCTTATGAAGATGTTAAGCCTCAGATTAAAGAGAGCTTAGAAAAAGAGCAACTAGGTAAGAAAATGCAAGAACTAGTAGAGAAGCTTAAAAAAGATGCAGATGTGAAAACTAACGTTTAATCGCTAAAAACCGCTAGAGAATTATTCTCTAGCGGTTTCTTTATTGTTATAGAGATGGGTTTCGAGCTGTTCCCGAATACTTTCAGGAATCGGTTCACTCTTTTGAACATCGAAATGATAATTCACATATGTAGCACGGCCTTTTACGCATATCGAATCACCCTGATGAATTTCCTCATACACTTCAAAGCTTTTGTTTCCAATCCGACTGATCCACGTTCGAACCGTAACCACTTTCCCATAATAGAGTTGTGCAAGATACTCGACATCCATTTTTAATAGAACACAATGCCAATCATGGAATGCTAGATCCGGATTGAACATACGAAAAATATCATCCCGACCTGATTCAAACCAAACGGGTATAACGGTATTATTAATGTGGCCGGCACCATCTGTTTCAGAAACACGTGGCTCAATGACCTTCTCAAACATATCGTCACTCCTTTTCATCATTTATTCGCTACCACTTATAACGACCCCTTCCCTTTATCACAAAAAAGCTTCCAGGTGCATGACCTGGAAGCTCTAAAATGAATTCTATGATTGATATTGCTCTGTGTTGATGAATTGTTTGAAGTCTATGTTTGCTTTCTTACCAAGCGTATTTCCTAGCTCTTCATCTGCTTGATAGAAGTTTGCAATCGCTCGTCCAACAATTGCTCGATCCTCAATACCATCGAAATCGTTCATCAAGTTTTTAATTAGTGTATCTTTCGTGTGCTGATCCCAGCTACGATAAATACGTCCCGCCTGACCGAAGTGGTTCACTTTATCGATCACTTGGCGTCCAGCTTGACCACTAACCGGCTGCATTGCATCTTCATATCCTGGAACTTCAGTCGGAGCACCAGAAGCACTATTTGGCTCATAGTTTACATGACCTTTATGCTTATCATCATTCATGCTACCTTCTTGCTGGTAGTTATTCACTTCAGTCTTCGGTTTGTTAATATCCAGTTGAAGATAATTTGGACCTACACGATGACGTTGTGTATCAGAGTAAGAGAACAGACGACCTTGTAGCAACTTATCTTCTGAAGGAAGCATACCTGGTACAAGTACACCAGGATTAAAACTAACCTGCTCTGTTTCAGCAAAGAAGTTATCTACATTTCTGTTAAGCGTCATCGTACCGACAAACTCCCATGGAACGTCCTCTTCAAGCCAGTCTTTCGTCGCATCAAGTGGATTAAAGTCAAAGTTATTTAGTTCATCGGGACGAAGAACCTGTACGTAAAGATCCCACTCAGGGAAAGCCCCTTTTTCGATTGCATTATAAAGATCACCTGTTGCATGGTTAAAGTCCATACCCTGTACTTTAGGAACTTCTTCGATTGATAAGTTCTTAATGCCATCTTTCGGCTGCCAGCGAAGTTTCACATAGAATGTCTCGCCATCTTCGTTAAACCACTTAAATGCATGGACACTTGATCCTCGCATGTTACGGTAAGTTGCCGGAATTCCTTCATCTGTGAACAGGTGCATTGCCATGTTCGTTGTCTCTGGTGATAGCGAAAAGAAATCCCAGTAGCGTGCAGGGTCCTGAATATTTGTTATTGGATCTGGTTTTAATGAATGGATAACATCCGGAAATTTAATCGCATCGCGAATAAAGAAGATAGGCAATGTGTTTCCAACGAAATCATAGTTCCCTTCTTCTGTATAGAATTTAACAGAAAAGCCACGTGGGTCACGAGCCGTTTCAGGTGAATGCTTCCCATGAATAACCGTTGAGAAACGAGCGAATACCTCAGTTTCCTTCCCTTCTTCTTGAAGAAATGCAGCTTTTGTATATTTTTTCATGCTATTTTTCGTAACAAAAACACCGTGAGCGCCTGCTCCACGTGCATGAACGACACGTTCAGGAATACGTTCTCTGTCAAAGTGGGCAATTTTCTCAAGTAATTGATAGTCTTCTAAAAGAGTTGGACCATTCTGCCCGGCCGTTTTCGAGTTCTGATTGTCTGAGATCGGTACACCTTGATTAGTCGTGAACTTCTTTTTGTTTTGATCGTCCATGCAAAACACTCCTTTTAATATAGATATTTCCTGCAAGGAATTATGTAAATAACGCAGGAAAAGAAATCCTCAGTCACTTAAGACATGTTCCCAAAAGCTACCATCAGTAAACTTGAAATTGTGGTGAAATCTAATAAGCATCATTTAAAACAGGAATAAATGTTCCTGTTTTTTCACATCCATTTAGACTATAATGAAGGAAGAAAGCATCTTACTTAACTACGAAGGAGAGTGAAGTACATGAAGCACCATCCTATTCCTTATTTCACATTTGAAGGAACAGCTCGAGAAGCTCTTAATTATTACAAAGACGTTTTTGAAGGTGAGATTACTGATATTCAAACATTTGGCGAGGCAGATTTCGAATCCCCTCCTGAACTGGACAATCACATCATGCATGCTCGATTCAAAAAGGACGACCTCTTTTTCATGGTGTCAGACGTGTTCTTGAATCAGAAAGTGACTGTCGGCAACAACATCTCACTAGCTCTTGAACTTGATAGTGAAGAAGAAATTCAAAAGCTATATTCTCGTCTAAAAGAAAAAGGAACAGTTTACATGGAGCTTCAAGATACTTTCTGGGGAGCAACATTCGCTAAAGTTAAGGATGCATACGGTGTTATTTGGGATTTAAACTTCGAAAAAGCGAAAACTAATTAAGTTATGAGGTCTGTCACGATGGTGGCAGGCTTTTTTTGGTGGAGAATGATGGGGTGTGGGGTGGTTGTTGGGTGGATTTGAGACTAATAAGCAGTCGAAATGGTGAGATATCCGCGAAATCTTGATTATATCCGCGATTTTTTCGTTTTATCCGCGAATTCGTTTGATATATCCGCGATTTTTCAATTATATCCGCGAAATCTTAAAACTGCCTAATATCGAGCATATATCGCCTACCTTTGTTCGCTCCACTAAACTCGAGATTCAACGATTTCAATAGTCTTGTAGCAGCATCTTCTGAGCTTAAACGTAGAAACCCTCTCAATTCTTGATTCGTAATTTCCTTTGAAACAAGAAGTGCATAATCATTTAGAGCTTTTAAATGAGCATCCTTAGAAACAGATGAGCAGCTTTGACAAAGCCACTTTCCATGAATTCTTATCATTGGCATTCGAGCACAATTTGGACACTGAACACCAACTAATAAATCGGTAACTGGAATAGAAAACTGTTTTAATATGTCACGGTCTAGTGGCTCATGGTGCTTAACTAAAAAGCGGCCTAATTTACGTACTTCTTTCATAGTAAGCAGTTCAGTTGGATATCTCTTATCAATAGACTTCACTTTAGTTGGCAAGTATTCACTACGAATCACTTTAGAAGTGATAGCGTTAATTTCATGAGTAGCTTTCAAGACAGTGCTTCGATTGCTTATCACAATCAATGTTTCAATCGGTATCCAAGATACTTTTGATTTCAATAAAAACATTTCAAGCTGAAGACGTTGCCTCTCAACTTGTGTCAGTGGATCAGGAAACGCCTCTTCTTTCGTTTCGGAAATACGAATCATCTGATTAAAGATCGGATCAAACATTAAAGTCCCTGAAATGTTTTTCACTTCAACAATAAGAATATAGTGTTGAGAGATCACGAGCGTGTCAATTTGAAAGTGGTGAGTACCATCATATAATCGTAGATCATGGTAGATCATAAACCGTTTCTCTTCTAAGAAGCTTAGCGGGAAACCAATTGATTTTTCTCCATAAAATCCTGCACTATACTTCTTCAATTGCTCTTTCACTTCTTCATAGCGGATATGATGAGACGGAAGGCGACGTAATAGGGCGTCCATCTTGAGGAGGTTAAGCGGGGCATCATGCAGCTTTCCAATCAATTCATTTATCACTCCTCTTCTCTTCGACTCTTCAATACCTTTCTTCTATTTTAATTATCCAATCCCTTTTTCCAACAAATGATCATACAAAAACCAGCTCCCCAAAAAGGAAGCTGGCCCAATGCATCTACTCAATATCCAAATCCGTTACTGCACCTTTCGCAGATGACGAAACGAGTCTTGCGTATTTTCCTAGGATACCTGTCTTGTATCTTAGTTCTGGTCTTACCCATTCTGCTCGGCGTCTTTCTAGCTCTTCATCGGAAACAGCGAAATTGATTTGTTGTTTGTCGCTATCAATTGTAATGGTGTCTCCTTCTTTCAATAAGCCAATTGGTCCGCCTACGAATGCTTCTGGGGATACGTGGCCGATTACGAAGCCATGTGAACCACCTGAGAAGCGACCATCTGTCATAAGGGCTACCTTACCATTCAATCCTTTTCCAACAATCATGGATGTAATTGAAAGCATTTCAGGCATACCAGGTCCGCCTTTTGGACCTACATTGCGAATAACGAGAACGTCACCTTCTTTAATGTCATCCGCCTCAATGGCTGCCGTCGCTTCCGCTTCGTTATTATAGACACGTGCTGGACCTTCGAAACGACTGATCTTTTGTCCAGACATTTTTGCAACTGATCCTTCAGGGGCAAGATTTCCACGAAGCACAACAAGTGGCCCGCTCGCTTTGATTGGATCATTCAGTGAGCGAATGATTTCTTGACCTTCTTTCAAGGATGGCGCTTCTTCTAGATTCTCTGCAACTGTCTTGCCAGTTACAGTAAGGCAATCACCATGAAGTAAACCATGTTCATGAAGTAGTTTCATGACTGCTGGTACTCCACCAACTGCATAGAGATCTTGCATGACGTATTTTCCACTTGGCTTCATGTCAGCAATATGCGGTACGCGCTCGCGGACACGCTCAAAGTCATCAAGTGAAAGATCAACCCCAGCAGAATGAGCCATTGCTGTTAGATGTAAGAAAGCATTTGTTGAACCGCCAAGCGCCATAACAACTGTGATGGCATTTTCAAAAGCTTCTTTTGTCATAATATCGCGAGGATAAATATCTTTTTCTAGAAGGTTCACGACAAGCTCGCCGGCTTGGCGACATTCCGACTCTTTATAATCGTTCACGGCAGGGGTTGATGATGAGCCCGGGATACTCATGCCGAGCGCTTCTACTGCTGACGCCATTGTGTTTGCTGTGTACATTCCACCGCACGCACCTGCGCCTGGACAGGCATTGCATTCGACTTTGTGAAGTTCTTCATCATTAATTGTTCCTGCTTGATACTGTCCAACAGCTTCAAAGGAAGAGACGATATCGATGTCATTGCCATTTAATTTTCCTGGCTGAATGGTTCCACCGTACACATAGACAGATGGAATATTCATACGGCCGATAGCCATCAAGCAGCCTGGTGTTGTTTTATCACAGCCTCCGATTGCTACGATGCCATCAAGGCGTTCCGCATTTGTTACCGTTTCAATTGAGTCTGCGATAATTTCGCGACTTGGAAGAGAATAGAACATTCCCTCATGTCCCATCGCGATGCCATCAGACACTGTAATTGTATTGAAAATCATCGGTGCGCCACCATTATCCTTAGCTCCACCCTTAGCCTCACGTGCAAGTTTATCAATATGTACATTACATGGCGTAACTTCACTCCATGTACTTGCAATTCCAATCATTGGTTTCTTAAAATCTTCATCGGTAAAGCCAACTGCTCGAAGCATCGAACGGTTCGGAACACGGTTTACTCCTTCGCTGATCACTTTACTACGAATACGTAAGTCTTTCTTTCCTTCCATTCTGATCACCCTTCCAAATCGCCTGTTAAAATTAGAGAATTTACTCAATTCAAAATTTATATTCTTTGATGATACTAGTTTTCGCACTTTAACGCAAACAATTATCAGAAATTTTTTATATAACAATTTATGGCTATTGAGTGGAATAGATCAATTTATCACTTATTAAGATCATAACAAGTAAGCCGGCCCCCATAGGAACCGGCTTTAGCCGTAATTCATTAGAATCACGATATACGAGAAGATGAGGAAGCCATATAGCAGCTGTTGCTAATTATAAGTTGCCTGGTTCGAACGTCTTACAATCAGTTTCTTCACTATTGCTAGCTTTGTTTCCTTTATGGCTAACAACAAAGATCTCATCAGCACCACATTTGCGGCCGTTACGGTTGTGGACACAGTTTGCGACTTCACATAACACATCCAATGCCATCCCCTTCACCTCCTTAGTCTTAGAATGCTCATAATGGATGACACAATTCCGGTTAAGCTAAATAATCATCTTTTCTTCTGCATTAAACGACTAATCTTTGCGTTTTCTCATGGTATGATAATAAAAAAAGATCGAGGTAGTGAAACAATGTGGAGAAATAAAAATGTATGGATTCTGCTGATTGGGGAATTCGTCGCCGGTCTAGGGTTATGGCTTGGAATTATCGGTAACCTTGAATTTATGCAAGAAAAGGTTCCATCTGATTTTATGAAATCAGTAATTTTGGCTGCAGGGTTATTAGCGGGAGTAGCAATAGGTCCGTTTGCAGGAAGAGTGACAGATCAGCTTAAGAAGAAAACCGTCATGCTTGTAGCAGGATTCGCACGTACCATCAGTGTTGTATTCATGTTAATTGCGATCCAAACTGATTCGGTGTTATGGATGGTTGTTTTCCTTGTTGTCATCCAGATTTCTGCTGCCTTTTATTTCCCTGCGCTACAAGCTGCAATTCCGCTCGTGGTGAAAGATCATGAACTATTGCAAATGAATGGTGTACACATGAATGTAGCCACATTATCAAGAATACTCGGAACAGCTGTTGCAGGAATTTTTCTCGTTATGATGTCCTTATCGATGATGTATGTCGCTTCATTAGCAGCTTATTTCTGTTTAGTTATTATGACATTCTTTATTAAAATTGATGAAGATGAAGACCAAAAGAAGCACTTTTCTAAAGATAATAGTGGATTTAAGAATCTCTTTCCGATCGTTAAGCAACTTCCAATTGTAACAATGACTCTTATCATGACGATGGTGCCCTTATTATTTATTGGCGGGTTCAATTTAATCGTTATTAATATTAGTGAAATCCAAGACAGTTCGTTAATTAAAAGCTGGATTTATACTGCAGAAGGTCTTTCATTTATGATTGGTGCTTTCTCCGTTAAGCGATTATCAATGAAGTTGTCACCTTATACAATCCTATTTCTTTTCTCATTTATCATCGGGTTATCACAGCTTTTATTATTTTTTGCGTCCAATCCAGTGCTAGCTATTATCGCTTTTGTAACGTTTGGTTTTTCAGTTGGCTGTTTCTTCCCCACCGCTGCAACAATCTTTCAAACAAGAGTTCCAAAGGAATACCATGGTCGGTTCTTTTCGTTTCGAAATATGCTTGACCGGATTATTTTTCAGGTTGTCCTTTTATTAACTGGATTAATGCTGGACTTAATTGGGTTAAAAGGTATGGCGATCGTTTTTGGGATTATATCGTTATCAATTACAGGTCTATTCTATGTTAAGTATCGCAGAACAGCTTCTACGAGAAGAATAGAAGTGAATATAGTTTGATTCCCGCCAGCGTCCAACTTTTTAACTTCTACCATATCTTTTGTATAGAATACTGTAGGAGAATAAATAAGTAGGCGATAAGGCTATGGACAATGAACAAAAGGTTATCATTGGATCTTGGATTCAAGCAATTGGTACAATTAGTTCCGCAATAGGAATATCGACATTTACAACTATTAGTGAAGAGATATTAAATAGCATGACTTTAATTGGTAATGTTCTGCAAGCGACTGGTAATGCGATTGTGGCAGATACAATTGAAACAATGACATTGAATAAAATAGGTAGTCAAATTCAAGCCATTGGTAATTCAACTGTCGTAACTGGAATTATACTTGCTAGTGATGAAAAACCTGGGATCCTTCTAGACATTAAAGGCAACTTACTTCAAGCACTAGGCGGTGGTACATCCCTCTCACAAGCTTTAGGTGCAGAGCCTTCTGAAGCAGAACTATACAATATCAATGGACATATCCTCGGCATTACAGGTAATTCGTTGCAAGCATATGCGGGAGCACGAGGACTTAGAAACGAAGATGGGGAGATTTTCAACGTAGTGGGAAGTTGGATTCAAGCAACAGGCGCAGTAATCGGTGCAGTTGGTCAAACTAAATACCCTAATCAATCGTGAAACCCTGGTAACTATACCAGGGTTTTTCTGTCATCTCAACAAACCAATAAATTCCATCATAAATTCGCATGTAAACAAGATTCCTATTTGTGTGAAGCTGTTTTTAGTGCGGAATTAGGATTATTTCTTGAGTAAAGCGTGAACATCTTCCATGATCTTCTCATTATCCACTTTCTGTTTGGCTGTGGCCATATCATATATCCCTCGTATTTGTTGGTTCCCATCTACCAAGTACATTGTTGTACTGTGTGTCACAAAACCATCATCCATTTTTTGTGACACCATATTAAACGTATTGGTAACTTTTTTGATTTCTTCTCCTGAACCAGTTAACCACTTCCACCCTTTTGGGTCAGATTTAAATAGAGTTGCATATTCTTTGAGTTTTGCTACGTCATCCACTTCAGGATCAATTGTAATCGCTACAAGTTCCACTTCTGTCCCAAATAGCTTCTCTTCTTTTAGCTTGTTCTGCAATTCTTTCATATCAGACAAAGTTAATGGGCAAATATCAGGACAGTTCGTATAAAAAAAGCTCACAATTTTCACTTTAGTGTTATCTGAATCATACGTCCCGTCATGAACCGATTCCAATTGGAAAGTTTTTATTTCATTTATTACTGGTAACTCTTCATGTGGCCAAAAAAAATAAACCAAGCAAAATCCTATTACGATAACTAAGATGTATATGATCTTCCTCATCATCCCGTCCTCCCTTACTAGTAAATCTATGAACGGTCAGTGCCTTATATGTGAGTATTAAATGAAGCGACGATAATGCCAGCTCATCTCATTTTTAATTTCGTCTATTGAAAGCATGATAATGAACCAAGCAACTAATTTAACTTCACATAAACTATTATTGGTTGAACAGATTGGGGGGATTTGATATGCATCAACATCTTAACGAGGAGTATTGCCTTTGCCATGAATATGTTTATTGCACGTGCCCTGAAACTAATTCGAGTGATTCAAAAGAAAAATTGGGAGACAAAAGAAAAAGTAAACCAAGTACACTCTTTGACGACTCTGTAGGTAGACCAAACACTTCCCGTAAAAAGAGATCAACTCGTACAGCTCAATGACCGGTAAAAAGAGCTTTCATTATGCTGCACGCCACTTAACTATCAGGAAGATAAAAAAATAGAGGGGGAAAAAAATTGAATCGTTCTCATGATTCAAATTGTCCAAAATGCAGAAAGCCGTATTATGATGAGGAACACCATGGTCGATACGATAGACATTCAAAATGTGATCGCCTTATTTGCGATGATCGATTTAAGGTTCGGTTAGGTGGTTTACAAAGTGGATTAAATTTCAGACTTCGCCAACTTATTGACTGTGACGTTATATTAAAGTTTGAGTGTGGTGGAGAGTGTAAAGAAATCAAAGCTAGAATATGTTTTGTTGGAAGTGACTATGTAGAGATTATGGAACATCATTCGCATAGCGAGAATGATGAAGATGAATCAGAACAGAAGAAGAAAAAGAAAAAAGACCACTTAATCATACCAATGAAAAACATTAGCGGAGTTAAATTAAAACATTGCTGTGACAGAGATTGTGACTGTGATTGCGACTAAGATCATGCCAAAAACGTATTCTCTTCTGAGAATACGTTTTTGAGTTTTATTCACAGTCAACTTCTATAAAACATACATCAGCAAACGAAATAGCTCGCTCTTTTTTTTCAATACATATAACGAGCGAACTATTGTTTACACTCGTTAATTTTCCGGTAACAACTTCATTTTTTAATTGAATTGTCAGTTCTTTAGTAAGCGACTGAAGCAGGTATACCGTTAAATCCAGTCCATAGAAAAGCTGAATTAATTCTGGCGAACCGGATACAATTGAACTGAAATCAGTTGTAAGACACCTTCGAAGATCTGAGTCGATGTCTAGTAACGCAGGCCGATGAATTGGTTCAGCAAATCGATTGTCAGGATGAATAAGACAAATACTTTGGTAAGGAACGATTAATTCTTTTTTATCTGATCTCAACGAGCTAAAGTTCGTACCCGCTAAAAACACTCTACCCATAACGGTAAGTTGCTCCTTCTCACCATTTCCTTCTTCAAGCTGACTGAAGTTCGGACAGTTTAATTCTATTTCTACAATTTGGCCGATTAACCCTTTAAATGCATCCCTGAACGATTCATCCACCGTACGTTCTCCTGATAACGCTAAATCTAATAGCAATGCATTCGCCTCTTTAATTTTCAGTTCTAGTCCTTTTAGTACTTCTTCAGGCAAACAACTATTTGGTGATGGGATTTCTTCCATTTTTCTTCTCTTTGACCAATTAGACTTTTCATCCTTTTTCTTTTTCAAACTCGGCCTCCTCCTTTTCCGCCGCTCAAAATAGAAAAGCCACCGTTTGATTTATTTTTCCAATGGGGGAAGATGTGCCTGCAGCGCATCATAAACTCGCATAATTCCCCACATCCCCTGTTCGAGATCCCAGCGAATATTCCCAGAGCGATACATATAATCCCCGGATAGGTTATAGAAACTACCCGCACCATAATGTATACGTAAGTCGGCAGTGAAACCAGTCACGATTTCAGGTGAAAACGATCTTACTTGTGAAGTTAAATCTGTATCATCTGAATTCCAATAGTGGCTATGAATATGGAAGCCATGTGCACGTCTCCGCTCAGAAGGGTTTAATAATCGTATCGTAATAGGATCTCCCTTGTAGGCTTCAAGCAATGGAGTGGAAGGGTCTCCATGTACGTTTGAACTAAACAAATCCTTTAATACTGCCCGTTTAGTATAGCGATTAATCAAACGCTCAGTACGATAATTAAACCCTCTTGATCCATTATCGTACGTATCAACAAGATCTGGATCAATTTCATTGAGAAGAAGAATGCCATCAACTGGATCTACAATTAATTGTTTTGCTTTATCCACCAATCTTGCACCGTCATACATAATGAGGACGAATTCTCTTGTAACAGGAAGTAATGGATTTACTAATATCACTTGAGCTCCACTATTTACGGGCTCAAGGGTGTAGGGGTCATAATACTCTGTTCCCCTAGGCTCAGCAATGAAGGCTCCATATGTTCCAAGAGATCGATGATTTCGAATGTCAGTCATATCCCACATGCCACACGTACCAACAGGTGTATCTACATACCAGCGATACGTAACGGTTTCATTCGGACCTGCTGTTTGGTCTGGATTAAAGCCTACTGTTTCCCCCGAAGATGTTTTAACATCATAGTCAATTAACTGAGGATGAAGTGAAATCCGAACTGATGGCGGATAGAATGCCTGTTCCTTAACGGGAGGGTAAGGCCAAATGCCATCGAGATAAGGAAATTGATTAAAATTCAAGAAACTCGTTAAGTGAACCTCAACTTCGTCTCCTACATTTGCTCTTATAATAAGCGGTTCTGGATCCTTACGACCCTTTAGAATATCATTCATGTCTTCTTCTAACGCAAATACAATCCCAAATGGATCACGTTCACCAAAATTGCTATACAGAATAGGAATTTGAAATGCGACAATTTCAAAGCGCTTTAAAGGTGCATTAGGTGGAGCAGCGCTTTCTATCACACTCGGTGGAGCCGGAGGAGACCCAGTACATTCAGGTAGAGGCTGCGTTCGCTTCGGTGGTGCCACTTGATCTGGAAGTGGTATCAGGAAATTAACTTCTTCGTCATACGCACGAATTAAGCCCCATAACCCATTCCATAAATCCTCCTCCGTTTCAAATGTCCACAGATAATCACCTGAGTTTTTAGCATATGTTTCGAATGTATACGATTCTGAAATGACAATATGCTGTTGCGAATCAAACCGAGATTCCACATCAGGGCGTTCTGATTTCCACCTTAGTCCATGGATATTAAAGCTATGCGACTCTTCTTGAGCTCCTTGTAACAGTCGAATTCGCAAGGAATCACCTTTATAGCAGTGAAGGATAGGAGTAACTGGATCACCATTAACAAATGAACTAAATGAATAAGCAGGGTCACATTCAGGGGTATTTAAACGAAATTGCAATGGTTCACATTTATAATTCACACCGAATAATCCTGGATCATCAGGCGAACTAGGAAATTTTGGCGGATTAAGAGGACAACCATCTTTATCATAGAGAAAGGCAAAATCATGTACCATTAAGGTAAGGTCTCGATAATCAGGGATAAGAGGCTGCGTCGCAGTAACTTGTGTTCCACTATCAACTTCTTCGCCTGAACAAGAATCAAGAAGTTTCGCAAATCGTGGGTGAACAACGCCTGATCCAAACATCCCATGTTGCTGATGATAATTAGCGAACAAATGGTCATGGAAAAACCATGCTTTTAATTCAACATCAGCAAAGTATTCGTATCGTATCGTTTCTCCTGGTAAAACACTCGAGTCATAATTCCACCCCACATTAGCACCATCATTTACTAATACATCAAATTTCACAAAGTGGATGTGCATACCTACCTCATATGTGCGGGTAACTAGCTGAAAAACATCCCCATCTGCTACATGCGGAAGGCGATTCGTAAAATTAATTCGAATACACGTTCCAGCTGTCATATGAATAATGAGCGGTTCTGGTTCTTTCCTTCCTGCACAGACATCCTCAATATCTTCATCTTTCACAAAAATCCTACCCTTTGGATCATTCCATCCCTGCCGGTTGTAAATAAGAGGCAATTGAATGACTGAGATATTGAACTCTTTCACAACTGGGGCATCCGCTACGGCACATGGGTCAGCAAATACGGCGCCTGGTCTTGGATTTCTCACCGCTGCATTCTTTTCTAATTCCGTTAAGCCCCTCCCACCAACAATTCCGAGTGGTGGTCTTGGCGCCTTACATCCTACTTTCCCTGGAATAAAATTAGGGAATCCTGGTCTCTCTTTCGTTGGAGATGGAGGTCTAGGACGGTCTGGTAGTGGTTGCAGCGCATCAATAGATACACCATTCGGATAGCATTGATTCCCATCCTGGAGAGTATCAAATATTCGATTTATCCCCCACATTCCAACAGCAAAATGGGGATAGAGATGACAGTGTACAATCGCATCTCCTATTGCTCCTTGTAGACTTCCTAGTCCATAAAAAGGTTTAATATCGTACCACGTTTGAGGACTAATTGCTTGTGCATCAAAAATTTCTGAATCCTGGTTTGTAGGATCGTCAAACCATTGATGGACATGATAGTGGAAAGCGTGGGTTTCTTTAACCCCTCCGTGTACGATTCGTATTGTCGCTGGATCACCAACATATCCTCTCAATATCGGAGATGCGGGATCACCAAACACCCATGAATCATGGTGGACTTCCTCTCCATCGCAATCTGGACAAACCACCCCTTCGTCAATCAGTTTTTTTCGATTCTCAAGTGGTTCGTATCGATAGTTAATCGCGTGTGTCGACTCTCTTTCCTGATTCGTAACAGGATCAAGAGGTTTATTACCAGTTAAATCTACAGTCGGCATTTCATCATGAAAAATCCATGCATATTCGCGAAAAGAAGGTAGAAAAGGATGGTGGATATCAGCGTACATACCGCTTTCAATACATCCCCCTTTTATCGGATCTGTCCATGAAGATCCTCTTGCTTGAACAAATAACGCTCCAAATAATCCGTTTATATTTGATCCCTGATCACTACTAGCAGGATTACCTAAATCTGAGAAAAAATAGACACCTTGATGATAAGCGTTAATCTGGTATAGTGTTTGTTCGCCACAATCTACTAGTGTATTCTCGTTTACCCCCACATTTGCTCCATCGGATGTTTGAACATCATAATCTGCTTCTTGAAAATTCATTCCTGTTGCGAAAGGAAGTTGGTTCTCAAAAAGAATTTCTACTTCATCCCCTTCATTTGCACGAATTACTAACGGTTGAACTAAGTCTACAGGAGTAAACGGATGCTTTTTTACTAACTCTCTAACCTTATGTTCATTTTCTTTTAGCACATACATCATGCCATTTGGATTGTAGTCTCCGAAATTATTAAGTACAATCCGAATGGGAATGGCAACGACATGATAACAACGTTTCATTCCTCACCACTCCTAGTTGTTAATCTCCGTCTTTTAAATCAGGAATTCGTGGACCTTCGCCTTCATCAATATAAAAAACCTCTATGTCATGAATATGGATAAACCATTCTCTGTCCTCTAATTGCGAAATACTCGTTGTCTCAACATCTACAACGACAAAGTCATCAATTACTTCAGCAATTACTCCAATAAAGACAAAAGGAAAAGAAGATACTAAAATAATAACTTTTCTTCCTACCCAATCTTCAAAGTACTTAATTAATGTCTGATCATGAATATCATTGATGGTTGGAGCCTTTACATAATATCCGTCATTGTTCGGCACTATGTGAAATTCCACCTTTCTATTTTAAGTAAGAGGAAACGGTGTCTCACAGTCAAAATCCATCGTAAATTGAGCAATTTTTTCTATGGGGATACATAGTGGAGTTGGGAATTCAAAAAAAGGTGCGTTTACCATTTTAATAATGACGGGAAATAATTGAATGTGGCCATGATAGACTTCTACTAATCTCCCACAAAAAATGGGACGAAATGTTTGCCCAAACAAATTCAATTGATCTGACTCAGTTATGATCAAAACGTCCTTTCCCATAAGAGATTTTAACTCTTTAAATAACCGATCCTCTTGTAATCTATTACGCTTACTTCCCACAGTCAGGCCCCCTTTAGTCAAGAAAAGACATTTGTGTATTTATGGAGATCAAAACTACACTGATTACTCAATAACCTTTAGAACTTTCTTAAATAAAAAAGCCGTCACTTGAAAAAAGCGAAGGGTTTTAATTAATTGAATATCATGCAATTTGACCACTCCATCTTTCATCGAAAAATGTAGCGATAACTTTCCTTCTGTTGAATTTGTAATCCTCCCTTTTTTCCTCGTACCATCACTCAGATACACATCAACCCAGGTTTCATTCCATGAATTAAGATTCGTTTGTAATGTTTCTTCATAAAATTGTTGCCTTAAAATTTCTCGTTTTGAGACCGTTTCACCAAAGTTTCTTAACAATTTCGTCCTCAAATCATTGTCATAAATATAATGCTGGTGGGAATTAGAATAGTTTGGAATACCAAAAGGGATATTAGCTGCTTCTATATAGTTATAAGGAAGCCAAATCCGTTCTCTAAGATTCGTCAACATAACAAAGTCTCGCCCTATTGCACTTACCTTCCCTTCTGTATATATTTTATCTTTCACTCCAGACTTCGAATAAACTTCAACCTGTTGATTCCGCTTTGACTTAAAAAACTTCTTCAGAGTCAAATACTTTCCTTTTTCTTCGTCTGTTCTTGCTATGTTTTGTAGATTAGTGAGAGACATGTACTCCATAAAAAGCCGAGTTTCTTCTGTAGTTGTTGAGGTCGTTGGAGATGTTAACCGCTCATCTTTCCTTCCACCAGCGTGATTAAAAATGTCATCCTTAACCACTTCTTGTTTACGTTTTTCTAATAATTCCTTTGTATATTCAGGCAATCGAATAGTCTTCTTTTTCATATCGCCCTCCACTTTTCTAACCTTAGCCTTAGCCTTATATTTATATATAAACTTTCTACCTATATGACATTCTTTTTTAACGTGTTGCGCTGAGCATTGTTCGATACAGAAGTAATGGAGTAAGAATCCACGGTCATTTACGGAGAAATCATTTAATAAACTAACTTTATGTTCAGTAAAAATCACATCGAAAAATATAGGAAGCGTTAGCTATATGAATAAACAGGAGGAGATGTTAATAAACACACTCGGGTGGATACTATACGGTAATTTCTTAATGACTATTTTGGGGTATTATTATGTTTTTAAGCATCGTAAACTTATTGGTTTCCAATTAGGGATGAATATTTCAACAATCGTAGGTGGTATGGGAGCTATTACAAGTGGCATATTATTGATTTATCAATATCCATTTCAATTTATTTGGATTACGATAATTTCCGCATTGATCGGTATTATATTAGGAACCGTATTCGGAGGAATGTTTGATTACCAAACTCTATTAACTGGCTATGGGAATGGCATGATGATGGGGTTAATGGCACCTATGATTGGGGCATCTGCAAACAATAGTTTATTATTTATCGGACTAATTGAAGTAATATTTGGCATATCGTTCATCTTATTGGTTTTAGCAGTACGAAACTCATAAAAGAAGGTAATGCAAATGGAGCTATATGTATTTCTATCATTACTACTTAACTTATTATTAGGACTTCTTGTATTCAAAAGAATGTTTCAATCTCGTAAATTATTTAGTGATCGGTTCGGAATGATTGTAACTACAAATTTCAGCGGTGTATTCAACTTTTCGATTGGGCTGCACCTTTATCTCGTGATGCCCGATCATTTTGCAATTATTAGTTTAGCCATCGTTATTGGGATTGGATCAGGGGTTATTATTGGGGCAATCGTTAAGTTTCACTCTGTCCTTGCCGGCTTCTTTCATGGAACAGTAGGCACGCTCATGGGAACGATGTTAGGGGTAATAATCATTAACCCTTCTCTTTGTCGTTTGCCAGCGGTTAACGAAGCGATGTTGAATCAGACGATTGTTGTTCTGTGTTCCTTTATAACGATACTAACAATTTCAACGCTTGGATTAATTTATTACTCCTTTAGAGTTTAAAGAGAAGTAAAAAGTGACTCCAAATTAAAAACCACCAAATAAGCATTTGATGGTTTGAGTAAATTGGAATTTATGACATGTTTCCATGAAGAAAACCGAGCAAAGTAAAAATAATAAGATGATCCCCTATCGCAATCAAAAAGGCTCTTGTTGACATCAGTCCAAACAATTGATTTTTCATATAAACGATTGAAATAAGCAGACCAATGATAAGTCCGATTATTCCTCCATCAACTAAACTTTCCGCTCCAGACGCTTGAACAAGAATGGCTACGAAAAATGAACTGATAAATGCAATGATGACAGCGAAAAGATACTTGATTGAACCTTCACTTTGATTTTTCACAATTTCCTCGTTGTGGGTTCCCTTTTTATCAGAAAGTAAAATGGAATAATAAATTCCTCCGTAAATCATGTAGACGACTGCCCCTATAAGGACTGCTAAGTAGTTCATTTCTAACATACAATTCTCCCCCTTTATTATTCTGGCTCAATGCCTAAACGTTCTTCTATATAATCTAGTACGTGATAGATCTGTCTTTGTTCCTTTCTGCATGTCACTGGATAACTCCTTTTTGAATTGCATCTGCGCTTCGCATTTTGTTTGACTTTAGTTGTATCCGATTCTAATGATGAGAAGTTAAGATTAAAACCTTTAAGAATTCCTTTAGGAGAAGTCTTATTCCATTATGAACAAATCAATGCTAATCAATACAAAAAAGGATTTACCTCTAGTGGCAAATCCTTAGTATTTTAGACATAAAAAAACCACCAAATATGTATTTGGTGGAGACGGTGGGAGTCGAACCCACGTCCAGAAGTATCGGCACTTAAGCTTCTACGAGTGTAGTCGATATATTATTGTTTCACTGCAATTCTGCCTACCGACAGGCGTCTTTGCAGCTAGTCTGGTTAATCTCTTCCAACTTTCCTCAGACGGTGGATTGTTGGCGTATCCCACTTAAGTTGAGTCCCTTACCCTACCACATGGGCGATGGAGGGAGGAACCGCAAAACAGCTTACGCTGCTAGTGCGAAGTTGTTGTTTTCTTTGCCAGTTATAGGCATGGCGTTTTTAACGTAGCTCGCCAACTCGACTCGCGACTTAAGCTCGACCTACCCCTGTCGAATCCGTAACGTCCCCATATAAGAAATGAGAACCGAAAACGGGTAAGCTGTTAAGCTTAGTAATGTGTTTCGGTAATTTTAATTATAACATAAATGAACTTCCAATCAAATGGAAACTATATCCGTTGACGCTCTTTCAGTGCTTTATCCACTTCACGCTTCATCGTCTTGTCTTTCAAATCCTGGCGCTTATCGTACTTTTTCTTACCTTTGGCAAGACCAAGTAGTACTTTAGCGTAACCATTCTTGATGTAGACTTTAAGCGGAATGACCGTGTAGCCCTGTTCTTTCGTAAGGCCAATAAGCTTATCAATCTCTTTACGTTTCATCAACAGCTTACGTGTACGAGTTGGATCGTGATTAAAACGATTGCCTTGCTCATACTCATTGATGTGCATATTCAAGAGAAAAATTTCACCTTTACGAATGATCGCATGAGAGTCTTTCAGGTTTACGCGTCTTGCCCTGATGGATTTGATTTCAGTACCCTGTAGAACCAATCCTGCTTCGTATGTTTCGATAACTGAGTAATCATGTCTAGCTTTTTTATTTTGTGCAATGAGTCCACCATCACCTTTTGGCATGACCGTCCCCCCTCTCAAACGTCGAACTCCAGTATATCAATTTGGTCAGAATAAGTCAAGATGACTTACTCTGACCGACATGACTAGTTAAGCATTATTATTTCGACGCTTTTTCTTTTTGTTTTTATTCTTCTTTTTCGTTCCCTGACCGTCTTTTGGTGGAGTGAACTTACGCTTTTTGGAACCTGCATCAGTTGTTTTGTTGGAAGACTTACCACGTTTTTTACGCTTACCGCCTTCAATTACTTTCGGGCTCTCTCTTCTACGACGTTCTTTTGGTGGCTTCATACCAACGATCTCGAAATCAATTGCGCGATCATCAATGTTAACATTCAATACGCGAATTGATATCTCATCACCGATGCGATACACATTACCTGTGCGTTCCCCAATCATTGCATAAGCACCTTCGTCGTAATGGTAATAGTCATCTGTTAAATAACTAACGTGTACAAGGCCTTCAATCGTATTTGGCAATTCAATAAACAAACCAAAGTTCGTTACGCCGCTGATTACACCTTCGAACTCTTCCCCAATTTTATCTAACATAAACTGAGCTTTCTTCAAATCATCCGTTTCACGCTCTGCATCAACTGCCCGTCTTTCCATCGCAGAAGCATGCTGAGCTATTTCACCAAGCGATTCACTCCATTTGGAAATCGTCTGATTATCGACTTTTTTCTCAAAAAGATACGTGCGAATTAGACGATGCACAATCAAGTCAGGATAACGACGAATTGGTGATGTGAAATGCGTATAGAAATCCGTAGATAGTCCGAAATGGCCTAGACTCTCAGGGAAATACTTTGCCTGTTGCATAGAGCGAAGCATCACTTTACTAATAACAGCTTCTTCAGGCTCACCTTTCACTTCTTCCAAAAGCTTCTGTAACGCGCGAGGATGAACCGTATTTGCATTACCTCTCACAACATAACCGAAGTTCGTAATGAACTCGAAGAACGTATTAAGCTTATCTGCATCTGGATCTTCGTGTATACGATACATGAACGGCACTTCCATAAAGTGAAAATGCTGGGCAACGGTTTCGTTTGCTACAAGCATAAATTCTTCAATCAAGCGTTCTGCTACTGAACGTTCTCTCTGAACAATTTCCTGTGGCGTTCCTTCTTCGTCTACAAGTACCTTGGCTTCAGCGAAGTCAAAATCAATTGCACCACGTTCGAAACGACCTTTTCTTAGAATCTCTGCAAGCTCACCCATGCCATCGAAAAATGGTACTAGAGATTTGTAGCGCTCAAGCACTTCATCATCTTCACGTAGAAGGATTTTGCGTACATCTGTATAAGTCATTCGTTCATTCGTACGAATCACACTTGGGAAGATTTCATGATTGACGACTTCCCCTTGAGGTGAGATTTCCATTTCACAAGAAATCGTTAAACGATCCACTTGTGGATTTAAACTACAAATACCATTTGAAAGTCGATGCGGAATCATTGGAATAACGCGGTCTACAAGATAGACGCTCGTTCCACGATCTAACGCTTCTTGATCAATTGGAGAGTTCTCTGTTACATAATACGTTACGTCTGCAATGTGAACGCCAAGCTTGTAATTACCGTTTGGAAGCTTAACAACGTTAACGGCATCATCAAGGTCTTTCGCATCTGCACCATCAATTGTAACAATGGTCTCTTCACGAAGATCTCGTCTTCCTTCAATTTCTTTCTCATCAATTTGATCTGGAGTTTTATGAGCTTGTTCCATCGCAGCTTCAGGGAATTCTCCTGGTAGCTCATGCTTATAAATGATAGAAAGAATATCAACGCCCGGATCGTTCTTGTGTCCAAGTATTTCGGTAATTCTTCCTTCAGCACTCATGCGACCTTCAGGATACTTCGTGATTTCCACGACTACCTTGTGGCCATCGACAGCACCACCGGTTGAACCTTTTGGAATAAAGATGTCGTGTGGAATCCGTTTATCATCTGCAATTACAAAGCCAAAGTGCTTGCTGTCAGAATACGTACCGACTGTGCGTTTTACACCACGCTCAATAATCCGGATGACTGTACCTTCCGGACGAGTTCCTGATGACTTTTGATGAAGACGAACGATGACGCGGTCGCCATTCATTGCTCCTTCTAGATCACCTTGATTAATGTATACATCTTTCTCACCTGTATCACTATCTGAGATAAGAAATGCAAATCCTTTCGCATGAACTTGAAGCTTACCTCGTACAAGATTCATCTTTTCAGGAATTCCATAGCGATTACTTCTCGTTCTAACGATTAAGCCCTCTTCTTCCATCCCATTAAGTGTTTTAACAAATTCCTTAAATTCGCTGGAGTCCTTTAGACCAAATACTTCTTCAAGCTCCTGGACGGTAAGAGGCTTATATGCTTCGTCCTTCATGAAGCTCAATATCTTCTGGTAATGTTCTTCTTCCATTGTCTTCCACCTTCTTTCAATATAAATAAAGTAATACTTTTACTCTGACCAATCTAGCCCATCCAAAAAGGCATGTACATCTTTATGAAGCTGTTCTTTCTCCTTACCAAGCGTTATGGCATGTGTTGAGTTCTCATACCATTTGAGACTTTTCTCATCGGCTTCAATACTATCATGGATGATATTTGCACTTTCCGTATTTATCATTTCATCATGGCGGGCCTGTGCGACAAATGTAGGCGCATAGATCATATCGATGTTTTCACGAACATCATAGATCAGATCTCGTAATTCACCGAGCGTGTTCATAGGCGTTTCTTTAAATGCTTCCATTTCTTCTTCAATTTGTTCAGGACTTTTACGTTCGAATTTCTTATATTCTCTCGCATAAGAGAGAACACCTTTATACATGGTTTCTTCATCCTTCATATCCATTGGAGCGCACATGGGTACGATGCCCTTTACAGGAACAGTATAGCCTAGCTTTAAGGAAAATACGCCTCCAAGAGACAACCCAACGACTGCAATCTCATCATGGCCCATACTTTTAAGCTTTTCGTAGCCATCCATCACGTTTTTCCACCAGTCTGTTGGACCTGTATGTACTAACTCCTCTGGAGGAACACCATGGCCTTCATATTGGGGTGCATGACATGTATATCCCTGTTCCTGCAAATATCTTCCCATCATTCTTACATCAGCTGAATTCCCAGTAAAGCCATGCAACATTAATACCGCCCTGTTGCCTCCTTCAAAGGTAAATGGCTTTGGTGCAACTACTTTCATGCTGTAATCCTCCTCCAAATGTTCCGATCCTATCATTAGTTTTACCTTCAAAAATGTGGTTTATCCTGTCCTTATAAGTTGGAATGAACCTCTTGGTCTTTCTACATTTTACCTGTTTCGAACGGAAGGCAAAAGAAATTCGTCTTCTACTTTCTTTCCCTCTTCTATTCGACAAAAAACCAGCTATTTTGAATTTCGCTTAATCATTGCGGTTATAGACATTGTTTCCATGGAGAGATGTTAATTTCCACTCCAGGTGCTCGCTTTCCGCGGGGCGGGCGGTGAGCCTCCTCGTCGCTAACGCTCCTGTGGGGTCTAACCTGTCCCGCTAGTCCCGCAGGAGTCGAGCACCTTCCGCTACAATTAGCTAAGTGTGAAGGTTGATCCAAACTCTCTTCCAAAACAACAAATTAAAAAAGATCATTCTTTATAAATGAAAAAAGCAGCAAGTGGATCACACCTGCTGCTTTCTTTAATACGTTACACAAGATACGCAACGAGAATTGAAAGAACAAAGAACAAAACGGCGAGTACGACCGTCACTTTATTTAAAACCGCTTCAAAACCGCGGGCTTTCTGTTTTCCGAAAAGTTGCTCCGCTCCACCTGTAATCGCTCCTGATAATCCAGCGCTTTTACCAGATTGAAGCAAGACAACAGTGATTAATAAGACTGATACGATAACTAACGCAATTGTTGCTGCAAGATGCATGATTCCACCTCCCGGACTATAGCCTTTCCAATACTATAAATTTACCATAAAATTTTCAGTAAAAGCAATCTATTTCGGGAATAGAGGACATTCTCATACCTTCTTAAGATTGTGTTAACACTTCTTGAGTGGTACCGACTGTTTTTGTAGACGTTGTTCCGATAAGAGTGGTGGCTGATTTGCGCTCCAGGTGCTCGCTTTCCGCGGGGCGGGCGGTGAGCCTCCTCGGCGCGCTTGGGGCGCGCCTGTGGGGTCTCACCTGTCCCGCTAATCCCGCAGGAGTCGAGCACCTTCTGCTCCAATCAGCTATGAAGTGTGGTTCTTCATACAAACCCACTTTCAAAACAACCATCCTTTAGAAAAAAGAAATTTTAAGTAAGAATAAAAATCCAAATCAAAAAACCCCCGCGTTTTCACGCGGGGGTTGTTCAACTTACTTCTTATCTAGGTTGTAGAAGCTAGTACGACCACCGTAGATTGCAAGGTGCTCAAGCTCGTCTTCGATACGAAGAAGCTGGTTGTATTTAGCTACGCGGTCCGTACGAGACGGTGCGCCTGTTTTGATTTGTCCTGCATTTGTTGCAACAGCGATGTCAGCGATTGTTGTATCTTCAGTTTCACCAGAACGGTGAGAGATAACAGCTGTGTAACCAGCGCGCTTCGCCATTTCGATTGCATCAAATGTTTCAGTAAGTGTACCAATTTGGTTCACTTTGATAAGGATAGAGTTACCTACGCTACGCTCGATTCCTTCAGAAAGTTTGTTTGTGTTTGTAACGAATAGATCGTCACCAACAAGCTGAACTTTCTCACCAAGAGCTTGAGTAAGTTTCTCCCAACCTTCCCAGTCGTTTTCGTCAAGGCCGTCTTCGATCGAGATGATCGGGTACTTCTCACAAAGCTGGCTGTAGAATTCGATCATTTCTTCAGACGTTTTCACTACGCCTTCTCCAGCAAGGTTATATTTACCGTCGCTGTAGATTTCAGAAGATGCTACGTCAAGAGCAATCATAACTTCTTCACCAGGCTTGTAGCCAGCTTTTTCGATTGCTTCAATGATTGTTTGGATTGCTTCTTCGTTTGACCCAAGGTTAGGAGCGAATCCACCTTCGTCACCAACAGAAGTGTTAAGACCTTTTGCTTTAAGAACACCTTTCAAGCTGTGGAAAATTTCTGCACCTGTACGTAGAGCTTCTTTGAAAGAAGGTGCGCCAACAGGCATAACCATAAATTCTTGAATGTCTACGTTGTTATCAGCGTGCTCTCCACCATTAAGGATGTTCATCATTGGTGTTGGAAGAGTTTTTGCGTTGAATCCACCAAGGTAAACGTAAAGTGGTAGTTCAAGCTCTTCAGCAGCAGCACGAGCTACAGCCATTGAAACACCAAGAATAGCGTTAGCCCCAAGGTTACCTTTGTTGTCAGTACCATCAAGGTCGATCATCATATGGTCGACTCCTAGCTGGTCATAAACGCTCATACCTACTAGCTCAGGAGCGATTGTTTCGTTAATGTTAGATACTGCTTTTTCAACACCTTTACCAAGGTAACGATCTTTGTCACCGTCACGAAGCTCAACTGCTTCGTATTCTCCAGTGGATGCACCAGATGGTACCATTGCGCGTGCTTTTACGCCTGCGTCTGTAAATACTTCTACTTCAACTGTTGGATTGCCGCGGGAGTCAAGGACTTCGCGTGCATATACGTCAGTAATAATTGGCATAATGTCATCTCCTTTAAAAGTGAGTTATTTAATTAATGATTTTCCTGTCATTTCTTTCGGTTGCTTGCCGCCAAGCAAATCGAGAAGCGTTGGTGAAAGGTCCGCAAGAATACCATCTGTACGAAGCTCAGCACCGTCTTTTGTAACAATAACAGGTACAGGACTCGTTGTATGAGCAGTCATCGCATCGCCATCAAGCGTTGTGACTTCATCTGAGTTCCCGTGGTCAGCGGTAATAATGGCATGTCCGCCTTTTTCAGTAATTTTATCAACGATCTTACCAAGACATTCGTCAACAGCTTCAATCGCTTTGACTGTTGGTTCAAGCATTCCGGAATGCCCTACCATGTCAGGGTTCGCAAAGTTTAGGATAATCGCATCGTGCTTATCGGCATCGAGTTCTTTCAGTAACGCGTCCGTCACTTCGTAAGCACTCATCTCCGGCTTCAAGTCATAAGTTGCAACCTTCGGAGAGTCGATAAGAATACGTTCTTCCCCAGGAAACTCTTCTTCGCGTCCACCGCTAAAGAAGAAAGTAACGTGTGGGTATTTCTCTGTTTCAGCAATTCGCAGCTGAGTGTAATCTTGTTGAGCTAGAACTTCACCTAGCGTGTTATCAAGGTTGGCCGGTTTGAAAGCCACATCCCCTCCAACTGTTTCACTAAAACGAGTTAGTGATACAAAGTGGAGATTCTTCGGACGTTCTTCTCCGCGGTCAAATCCTCGGAAATCTTCATTTGTAAAGACTTGTGAAATCTGGATTGCTCGGTCAGGACGGAAGTTGAAGAAGATTACTGCATCTTCATCATCTACCGTCGCAATCGGTGAACCGTCTTCTTCTGTCATAACAGAAGGAAGCACGAATTCATCATAGATTTCATTCTTGTAATTATCATCAATCAATTCATATGGATCCTTGTAAGATGGGCCTTCACCGTATGCCAGGGCACGGTAAGACTTCTCAACACGATCCCAACGCTTATCACGATCCATGGAGTAATAGCGTCCTGAGAGAGTCGCAAGACGACCAACTCCGACTTCTTCCATTTTATCCTCTAACTGCTTAATGTAGGTTTTAGCAGATTGTTGGCCAACATCACGACCATCAAGGAATCCGTGAACATACACATCTTCTAGGTCATGCTTTGCAGCAAGTTCAAGAAGAGCAAAAAGATGTTTGATGTGACTATGAATACCGCCATCAGAAAGAAGTCCGAACAAGTGTAGGCTTGTCCCCTTTTTCTTCGCATGTTCAATAGCCTCTAGAAACGTTTCATTCTCAAAGAAGTCGCCTTCTTCAATCGCAAGATTCACTCTTGTTAAGCTCTGGTACACAATACGACCAGCGCCAATATTCAAGTGGCCAACTTCAGAGTTACCCATTTGTCCTTCTGGAAGTCCAACAGCTTTACCACTCGCCTGTAGGGTAGCGTGTGGGTATTGGTTCCAGTAACGATCAAAGTTGGGTTTGTTAGCATGTGCTACAGCATTTCCTTTTTCCTCATCCCTTAGGCCAAAACCATCAAGGATGATTAAAGCTTCTGGCTTTTTAGGCATTCTGACCAGCCTCCAAAAGCTGAAGGAAAGATTTCGCATCAAGGCTCGCGCCGCCGACTAAAGCTCCATCAATGTCGGATTTACCCATAAGCTCTTCAATGTTACCAGGTTTAACACTGCCGCCATATTGGATACGAACCGCATTAGCTGTTTCGTCAGACGTTTCGTCTTTAAGTACGCCACGGATAAACGAGCATACTTCATTCGCTTGATCGCTAGTAGCTGTTTTACCAGTACCGATTGCCCAGATTGGCTCATATGCGATAACAGATTGAGCTACCTGTTCATTTGTTAGACCAGCGATTGCTTTTTGAACTTGTGCTTTTACGATATCTTCTGTTACGTCGCTTTCACGCTGTTCAAGCGTTTCGCCAACACAGATGATTGGTGTTAAATTATGTTTGAACGCAGCATGAGTCTTCTGGTTAACAACTTCGTCCGTTTCACCAAATAGTTCACGACGTTCAGAGTGACCAAGAATAACGTAGCCTACTCCAAGATCGTTAAGTGCTACAGGGCTAATTTCACCTGTAAACGCGCCGTTTTCTTCAAAGTGCATGTTTTGAGCACCTACTTGAAGTGCTGTTCCTTCTAGCTCATCCGTTAAATAATCAAGGAAAAGAGCAGGAGCACAGACAACGGAATCTACGCGACTGCCATCAGGAATAAGTCCTTTCACTTCGTCAACAAAGCTTTTTGTTTCCGTAAGTGTTTTGTTCATCTTCCAGTTACCTGCGATGATTGGTTTGCGCATGTTCACTCACCATCCTTTTTAGAATTAAACATAAGTATTTTATTTGTCGTTAAGTGCTACGACGCCAGGAAGTTCTTTACCTTCCATGAACTCAAGAGATGCACCGCCACCAGTAGAAATATGGCTCATTTGATCAGCATAACCGAATTTCTCTACAGCTGCTGCGGAATCTCCGCCGCCGATAACAGAATACGTGTCATTTGCATTTGCTAGTGCTTCAGCTACAGCTTTTGTACCGTTAGCGTAAACCTCTAGTTCAAATACACCCATAGGACCGTTCCAGATAACGAGTTTAGAATCAGCGATCACCTTGCTGTACGTTTCTCTCGTTTTCGGTCCGATATCTAGTGCTTCCCAATCGGATGGAATTTCTTCAATGCTTACGACTTTCGTGTTAGCATCGTTTGAGAAATCATCACCAATGATTACATCTTGAGGCATATAGAAATTAACGCCTTTTTCTTTCGCCTTATCCATGAACGATTTAGCTAGATCAATTTTATCTTCTTCAAGAAGAGATAAACCAACTTCATGTCCAAGAGCTTTCACAAATGTATAAGCAAGACCGCCGCCAATGATCAAGTTATCTACTTTATCAAGTAGGTGATCAATTACACCGATTTTGTCTTTTACTTTTGCTCCACCAACGATAGCTGTGAAAGGACGAGATGGCTCTGTTAGAGCACTTCCAAGAACTTCAAGCTCTTTTTCCATCAAGAAACCAGCTACAGCAGGAATATGATGAGCAATACCTTCTGTTGAAGCATGCGCACGGTGTGCAGCTCCAAAAGCATCGTTTACATAGAGATCTGCCATTGCAGCAAATTTCTTCGCAAGTTCTTCATCATTCTTCTCTTCTCCAGCTTCAAAACGAACATTCTCAATAAGAAGAAGATCACCTTCTTGAAGGTCTTCAATAGCACGGTCTACTTCTTCACCATAGACAGCGTCTGTTTTTGTAACGGTTTTGCCAATGAGATCACTCAAACGGTCTGCAACCGGATCAAGACGTAACTCATCAACAGCCTCACCTTTTGGACGACCCAAATGACTTGCAAGGATTACTTTTGCTCCTTGATCAGACAAATGCTTAATCGTAGGAAGTGCAGCTTTAATGCGCGTTTCATCTGTTACCTTGCCATCTTCCATAGGTACATTAAAATCAACGCGGCAAAATACCTTTTTGCCTTTTAACTCGACGTCGCGAATTGATTTTTTGTTCATCACGCGTGTCCTCCTCTGCAAAAAATAATAAAAGGTAAATCTCTCCACCTCTTAAATGTAGCTATTTAAAATACATGGAAAAGGAGGAAGGCTCAAGACTTCCTCCTCCTCTATTAACAATTCTTATTATAGCCCTTTTGCAGCAATGTAGTCGACTAGATCTACAACGCGGTTAGAATAGCCCCACTCGTTGTCGTACCAAGAGATAACTTTAACCATGTTACCATCGATACCCATTGTAGAAAGACCATCTACGATTGAAGAATTAGGGTTACCGTTGTAGTCTTTTGATACTAGTGGCTCGTCGCTGTAACCAAGGTATCCTTTAAGATCGCCTTCAGCAGCTTCTTTAAGAGCAGCATTCACTTCGTCAACAGATACATCTGCATCAAGTTCAGCTACAAGGTCAACGATTGATACGTTTGGAGTAGGTACACGCATAGCCATACCATTCAACTTACCATCAAGTTCTGGAAGTACAAGAGATACTGCTTTAGCAGCGCCTGTAGATGTTGGAATGATGTTTTCAGCTGCCGCACGAGCACGACGGTAGTCTTTATGTGGAAGGTCAAGAATTTGCTGATCGTTTGTATATGAGTGAGTTGTAGTCATTAGACCACGCTTAATACCGAACTTGTCGTTCAATACTTTAGCAACTGGTGCAAGACAGTTTGTCGTACAAGATGCGTTTGAGATTACGTGGTGGCTAGCTGCATCGTACTTGTCTTCGTTAACACCAAGAACAACTGTGATATCTTCGTCTTTAGCTGGTGCGGAGATGACAACTTTCTTAGCTCCTGCTTCAAGGTGCTTCGCAGCGTCTTCACGGTTTGTGAAACGTCCAGTGGATTCGATAACCACTTCAACACCAAGGTCTCCCCAACCAAGTTGTGCAGGGTCGCGCTCAGAAAGAACTTTGATTTCAGTTCCGTTAACTACAAGGTTCTCACCGTTAACTTCTACTTCTACATTAAGTTCTCCGTGTACGGAATCGTATTTAAGAAGATGCGCAAGCATGTTTGCATCTGTAAGATCGTTTACAGCTACGATATCAACACCAGGGTTGTTTAGTGCTGCGCGGAATACATTACGTCCAATACGTCCAAAACCGTTAATACCTACTTTTGTTGCCATTGTGTAGTTCCTCCTTGAATTTCCTCGTTTCCCGAGGTGTGTTTTATTTATTAAAGGGATGTACCCTCTAGTAACGCTTTTGCTGCACCTTCATCAGTGACAAGGATGCTTTGAATGCCAGTCTTTAGATAGGCTTCGATGGCTTTCGCTTTCGAACGGCCGCCGGCTACCGCAATGACCAGTTCACTTCGTTCCAAATCTTCGAGTTGCAGTCCAATTGTCTTCACTTTGTGGACGACTTCACCTGACTGATTGAAGTAATACCCGAACGCTTCAGCGACAGCGTCTTCCTGCTCAATCTTGTCAATCACATCGAGCGTGGATTTACGCCTCTCGGCCATCGTTTTAGCTTCTCCAATCCCATGAATCACAATACCGGCTGACTTGATAATTTCAAGTAATTCTTTCACGCCTGGTTCTTCGATTAAAGAGAGGTAAGCTTCTTCACTCAATTGATCTGGTACATGAAGCAAACGATAATCAGTATGGGCTTTTCGCGCCATCTTCGCACAAATTGTGTTTGCCTGATTTTCAACCTGTTCACCTAGTCCTCCACGGGCCGGTACAAACAGTGTTCCTTCCATATCAGAGGAAGGGATCATCATGTCGGCTACACCAGCGAGTGTGGTACCGCCTGTTACAGCAATCACTCTACGCGTGAGCTGAAACTTTTTCAAGCGTCCCACTGCGGCTCTACCCATTTCTTTCTTTACCCAGGGAGTAACATCGCTATCACCAGGAACAATAAATACTTCTGGAATGTTAAGCTTTTCTTTCAAGCGTTCCTCAAGGTTATCGAGACCGGATACCTCATTCATTACCGGTTCCAATTCCATTAGAAGCTGTTCACCTTCCTCGGTCAAATGCATGCCTTGAATAGACATCTCAAGCAACCCTTGATCTTTCAAGAAAGTAACTTCACTTCTAAGAATCCTCTCGGTTATATCGAGGGTATTTGCAAGACTGCGTCTACCTATTGGTTGCATCAGTCTTAACTGTCTCAATACCCTGTAGCGCTTATTCATAACTTCCAGCATGTCCGGCAATAGTTTTTGTTGAAGTGACAATAATGAGCGCATAATTCGTCTCCCCTGTGATTCTTTTCTTTTCCTGAGACGTATTATGTCCCACTTAGACATTTTTAGTCCCACTTGGATCAAAAAAGAACTTCTTACAATTTTCATTGTAGCAGTTGCCAAAAGCATGGGCAACTATGTTATACTGAAAATTTTAAAGTAAGCGTTTTCTTAGCGAAATTTTTGATAATCGCCCATAATCCACTACTTCTCCGTCTATTTCAACAACTGGAATCATCACCATAAACTTTTCCAAAAGCGATTCATCTTGATAGATATCTACTGTTTCCAATGAAAAGTCCACTTCTTCTTGGAGCTTCTGGAGAAGGTAATAAGCTTCATCACAAAGTGGGCATGTCTCCTTCGTATACAAAATAACCGATTTTCCCATCTACTAAACCTCCCGTCTTTGCATCTAGTTTACTGAATGTAGAAATTCTAAGCAAAAAAAATCAGCTGCCTCCGCAGCTGTTAGACAAACCTCTTACGTTTCGAAGAACTAACGATGTTAAGTTCATCTCGATACTTGGCAATCGTTCGCCTTGATACCTCCACGCCCTTCTGGATATGAAGCGCTTCTACTATCTTTTGATCAGAAAGAGGCTTTAGCTTACTTTCATTCTCAACAAGCTCTTTAATAAATAATTTTACACTCGATGAAGAAGTCCCTTCTATTGAGTCACTTGAAAGTCTTGAGGTAAATAAATCTTTTAGCGCAAACAAACCATGAGGAGTTTGGACATATTTGCTTTTGATTGCTCGACTTACCGTTGACTCATGAACGTTCGCTTCTATCGCCACTTCTTTCAATGTTAAAGGAGCGAGATCGCCTATTCCAAATTTCAAAAAGCTTTGCTGATGAAGGATAAATACCTTCATAATCGCACGCAACGTCTGTTTTCTTTGCTGGATGCTTTTTAACAGCCAATTTACCTGCTGGTACTTGTCTTTTAAATATTCAGCTGCTTCAATCGTTTTAAACGATTCATAGTCATTACTCACCTTCATGGCAGGTAACTCATCATCCAATAAAGTGATTGTAAATGCACCCTTTTTTTCTTCGATCATCACATCTGGAACAATGTAAGAAGGCCTCTCAACAGCCCACTTTGCTCCTGGCCGAGGATCGAGTGTTGCAATGAGGTCACCTGCACGCTGTATTTCTCCAACAGATACGTTGTACTCTTTAGCAAGATCTCTAAACTTCTTCTCTGCTAGCGCTTTCAAATTCTCTTGCACTATTTCTCGAGCTAGCGCATGTAATGAATTTGTTTCATTAAGCTGAAGGTAAAGACATTCCGAAAGAGAACGTGCGCCGATTCCTATAGGATCAAGAAGCTGAACATGTCGAACCGCTTCGTCTATTTCTTCTTTCTGTACATGTAGTAAGGACATCATTTCAAATTCATTCAATCTTAAATAACCAGCATCATCAACATTATCAATGAGGTAATGTACAAGCCCCTCTATCTTTCTTGAAAGCTTCAAACATCTAGCCTGTTCGTGAAGCTCATCTTGCAAGCTTTTTCTTGATTCCGCATACTCAAGTGGATCCTTCTTGCTCTCCCCATCATACACGCGTTTCGATGAACGAACGCCACCTTCCCATGATGAAGATTGCAATTCAATAAGAGGATTCTCAAGAGCCTGCTCTTTCACATACTCCAGTAATTCCGCCGTAGAATATTGTAGTATCGAAATTGCCTGATGCAACTGGGTTGTCATGACTAGTTTCGTTGTCTGCTTTTGAACCAATCCTAATTCCATCGCAATCCCTCCATCTTCATCATACTATAATGTTTCAGCTTATGGTATGGGAAAAATGATAATGAGCAGAATTTTCAGTCATTTAACCCTATTATGCGACACTTTTTATCATTAAAATAGGAATATCGTCCAACCCACTGTCATTTTTCCACATAAACTGTCTTATAGAGAGAAAAAGGAGGCAAATACCATGGATATTACTGTAGATGGAATTGCTTTGCTTCCAGTCATCATCGGAGTTGTGCAACTCTTCAAGATTATGGGGTTTCCAACTAGGTTTCTACCAGTGCTTTCAATAGTAATAGGGATTGTATTGAGCTATATCTACGTTGACCCGGAAGATTTCAAAAAAGCCTTTTTAATAGGATTATGGCTTGGACTAAGTGCTACTGGAATGCACTCGGGCTTCAAGAATACGATGATTGGAGTAAGCAATAAAGAACAAAAAACAATAGATGACACAAATAAGCCTGTTAGAAAACCATAACTGATTCTAAAGAGTGGACGAGTTCTACTCTTCTTTTTTTTGTAATTAAAAATCCCCCTCGCCATTGCGAGAGGGATTGGAGATTATGTAATTGGTGCGCCCGGAGGGATTCGAACCCCCGACTGACGCGGTACCGGAAACCACCGCTCTATCCGACTGAGCTACGGGCGCGCATGTTTAGCGCAAGGATTATTATACGTGATGACCCTATTTATTGCAAGGTGATTTTTGCCATAATAAGCATATTTATTGATCCAAATATCCGAACTCTCTTTACTGCTTCTTGACGTCTCAAACGTCTCATAGTAAAGTGAAACCAAACATATGTTCTTAACAGGCGGTGGCATTCATGTTCCAATTAAGTAAAGAAGAGACTAAGGCTGTGCGAAATTACCTCATACTTCCTTACCTAAAAAAAGTGCTGGAGCTCGATATGAGGTGGATTACACATTCTCACATGAAGCTTCCACGACCTTATTTGGAACTTTTACGCAATGTCGTCTCACTTGCTGTTCAGGATTTAAAACAAGCAAAATCCATTCTTCATTCGAAAGGTATTCGGGTTTACATAGAGAATACAAAAGATGAGATCGTTATTTGTACAGTGTATTGTCGGGGATATAATCAAACGTACCGCTACACTTCCGTTCAAATAAGAAATCAAGTAGAAAGAAGAATAGCCGCATACTTTCTTGCAGATAGTCGCTTGCAAAAAAGGAACAGTCGATCCGTTTAAAATAAGGGTATGCGGGGAAAATGGATGTAGGTGCACGGGGTGAAGGCCCTCTCCATTTGTATAGCCCAAAAATCGCACAGCACTTTATTTGACCTATATTGACCTTTTAGGTATGATGAACGTACAGCAACTACATATTTGATGAAAATAAGGGAGGAATTTAAAATGGTTTTAATTCCAACGGTAATTGAACAAACAAACCGCGGTGAAAGAGCGTACGATATTTACTCTCGTCTTCTTAAAGACCGCATCATCATGCTTGGTACTGCAATCGACGATAACGTATCAAACGCAGTAGTAGCACAGCTACTTTTCCTTGCAGCTGAAGATCCAGATAAAGATATTTCACTTTACATTAACAGCCCTGGTGGTTCAATCACAGCAGGAATGGCAATTTACGATACAATGCAGTTCATTAAACCGAAAGTTTCTACAATCTGTATTGGTATGGCAGCTTCTATGGGAGCATTCCTTCTTGCAGCTGGTGAGCCAGGAAAACGCTATGCACTTCCAAATAGTGAAGTCATGATTCACCAACCACTAGGCGGTACTCAAGGCCAAGCATCAGACATTGAGATTCACGCAAAACGCATTATTCAAATGCGCGAAAAGCTTAACAAAATTCTTGCTGAACGTACTGGTCAGCCACTTGAAACAATTGATCGCGACACAGATCGTGACCGTTTCATGGAAGCAAATGAAGCGAAAGAATATGGCTTGATCGACGAAGTAATGGAGAAAAAAGCTTAAAACGTTCAAAACGCCTCTCCCAAAATGGGAGGGGCGTTTTTTTGTCGTGTTTTAATAGAAGCTTCTTTCTAAAGAGTTTATTGCTTTTGAACGGTTTAGTATATGAGAAACGCACGACATAATTGATTGGAGCGGAAGGGTGCTCGACTCCTGCGGGATTAGCGGGACAGGTGAGACCCCGCAGGAGCGTAAGCGAGGAGGAGGCTCACCGCCCGCCCCGCGGAAAGCGAGCACCCTGGAGCGGAAATAACACCAGAAAACATAAAAAAAGGCTTCTGCTAGGTTTTAGCGGAAGCCTTGTCATGCTAATCTTTTTGTACAAATTCGATCAATGAAGAAATTGCATCTTCTTCATCATTGCCGTCCACTGTTAATATAACGGATGCACCAGTTCCAACAGCTAGGCTCATGATACCCATAATGCTTTTTGCATTTACTTTTTTCCCATCTTTTTCGAGAAAAATGTCTGAGTTAAAACGATTTGCTTCCTGCACGAATAGTGCCGCAGGGCGTGCTTGCAATCCTGTATCTAACGTAACAACAACTTCTTTTTGAACCACTTCTTCATTCCTCCCCTTAATTAGAGCAGATGATAAAAAGCGCGAGACTCGCATAGGTCCATAAGGAACCTACGTGAGCGCTACGGCAAGACATCACTGAATTCTATTCTTACTGATTATTAGAATAAGTAAGCGCTATCTCAAAATCTGAAAAAGTTAGAAAAACGTTTGTTCCAAGCCGGAAAACACCGTTTTTCTGAGCCTTACTTACCTATTTAGTAGAAAAAGTAGCCCTCCACCATCCGATGGTGGAAGCTTTTCTTTTTCCAATGCTAGTTTATGAAATAGGGTTACCTGATCGCAGTTTGTCAGCAATCTGGTCAATCTTACGTAATCGATGATTGATGCCTGATTTACTTATCGCTCCACCAGTTACCATTTCACCAAGTTCTTTCAATGTGACATCCTGATGCTTTACACGGAGCACAGCGATTTCCCTCAATTTATCAGGGAGAATCTCAAGTCCAACCTCTTTCTCAATGAAGCGGATGTTTTCAACTTGACGAAAAGCTGCGCCGACTGTTTTGTTCAAATTGGCTGTTTCACAATTCACAATTCGATTAACCGAATTACGCATATCTTTCATAATGCGAACATCCTCAAAATAGAGGAGCGCCTGATGGGCACCTACTACACTTAGAAACTCTGTGATTTTCTCGCCTTCTTTGATATAAACAATATAGCCCTTTTTTCGTTCAAGCATTTTGGCATTTAATCCGAATTCATTCATTAAGCTACAAAGAGATTCTGTATGTTCTTCATACATAGAGAAAATTTCTAGATGGTAGGAAGTTTCCGGATGATTAATGGATCCTCCTGCAAGAAATGCTCCTCTTAGATAAGAACGTTTACAGCAAGCTTTTTTCGTAAAATCGGTAGAAATTTTTCTGGTGAATGTAAATGCATTATCCATAATACCAAGGTCTTCAAGTAATTCTCGCGCCTTGGCGGAAACACGAACAATGTAAACATTGTTCTTCTTTAGTCTCATTTTCTTACGGACTAGCAGTTCAACATCATAATTGTAGATTCGTTTAATAAGCGTATAGATTCTTCTTGCAATGGCAGCGTGCTCAGTCGGAATGTTCAGGATCAATTGTTTATTACCAAACGAAATGGATCCATTCATTCGTATGAGCGCTGCTAGCTCTGATCTTGCACAGCATGGTTTACTTTCTAGCTGTGTTAATTCTTTCTTTGTATCAGCAGCAAATGACATTGCCATCCCCCCTTTTCCATGCAGGGACCCCACTGACCCTTCATCCTTACTTTTTATCGTTTATTAATGATAAAAGAATAGATGATATTTTCTTCGCATCATGGCGTACATACTTCTCATCGTATTGAATAATCTTATCACTGATAACTTCAAAACCAAAGCTCTTTAGACGATTTTCGTCGTATTGCACAACTTCTGCTCGTTCTTGTGCATAGCGTTTTGCATAGAAAGATGGAATCATTTGTTCGTTAACAATAATTGTATCCATAAGTTTATAACCGATGTGGTCAATGAGTGCCTGCACGTGGTCACTCGCCGTATAATTTTCTGTCTCACCTAACTGTGTCATCACGTTACATACGTATACTTTTCTACCCTTTGCATGCTGAATTTCATGAGCAACGCCAGGGACAAGTAAATTTGGTAAGATGCTTGTATAAAGACTTCCAGGTCCTAGTACGATGAGATCAGCATCACGAATCGCCTGTAAGGATTCCGGAAGAGCTTTAATACCAGGTGGTGAGAGAAATACTTTTTTAATTGTTTTGTTCATCTTTGGAATTTGAGATTCGCCTTTAACAAACGTCCCATCAGCCATTTCAGCATGTAAAACAACGCTTTGGTTAGAGGCAGGAAGCACCTTACCGCGTACGTTCAGAACACGGCACATTTCTCGTACACCCTGTACAAAATCCCCGGTAATATCAGTCATGGCTGCGAGCATTAAATTGCCAAGTGAATGCCCTGATAGACCATTTCCGTTTTTGAAGCGGTGTTGCATAAGGCCCTCTAGAAGAGGTTCTACCTCAGATAAAGCCGTAATTACGTTTCGGACATCGCCTGGCGGAGGAATATCAAACTCTTCACGCAAACGTCCTGAACTTCCTCCGTCATCTGCGACCGTGACAATTGCAGTAATGTCGACAGGAAACTTTTTGAGTCCACGAAGAAGTACAGATAGGCCTGTTCCTCCACCAATGACAACAGCCTTTGGCAGATTAGTGTCATCCATATTATTTATGACCCTTCCCTTTTTCAATATCCCTGTGCGTAATATTGGTTCGGTAGTCTGTTTCAAAATGCTTTCCAATGTGCTCAGCAAACGCAACAGATCGATGCTTACCACCAGTACAACCAATCCCAATCACTAATTGGCTTTTCCCTTCTCTCTTATATTGAGGAAGCATATAGGCTAGCATATCAATCAATTTAGCAAGAAAAGTTTGCGTTTCCTTCCACTTAAATACATAGTTCGCGACTTCTCCGTCCACTCCTGTTTTTGGTCGTAAATGCTCCACATAATGAGGATTGGGAAGAAAACGAATATCAAAAACAAGATCAGCGTCAATTGGTATACCGTACTTGAACCCAAATGACATCACGTTAACTCCAAAGTTCTCTTTTTCGTTATTAGAGAAACGATCCATAATTTTTTCCCTTAGCTGGACCGGTTTAATTTCACTCGTATCAATAATTTGCTGAGAGCGTCCCTTCAACTCTTCAAGCATTTCTCTTTCTCTCTTGATTCCTTCAAGTGGTAAACCTTCAGGCGCAAGTGGGTGAGATCGTCGTGTTTCCTTGTAGCGTTGCACTAGTGTTGAATCTTTTGAATCAAGATAAAGGATTTCAGCATCAAGCCGATCATGTGTATCGAGGTGATCAACAGCTTCTACTAGATGATCAAAAAAGTCACCACCGCGAAGGTCCATCACAAGTGCCACTTTGTTCAACTTCCCCTCAGATCCGTCGACCATTTCAACGAACTTCGGTAAAAGCGCAGGTGGTAAGTTATCAATACAGAAGTAGCCTATGTCCTCAAAACATTGCATTGCAACTGTTTTACCAGCACCACTCATCCCTGTAATAATGACCATATGAATGCGTTTGTCGTTAGATTCGGTCATTTTCCCCACTCCATTTCTCAGTTTCTCTTCTTCTCACATTGTCCGATTAGGACGGGTCAAGTCTATAAGAAAGCAGCTTAAAATCAGGCGTGTACGTGAACGTACCGTAAATGATGCCGTGGCCTTTTAACATATAATCAAGGATATGATAATCACCCGGAGCCATTGGAAGTTCACTAACTTCCTTGGTCGGTACCCAAGAGACTTTTCCTTCATCTGACTCTTTGACCGATTCCCCATCGTACTCAGTTGCAAGGAACGTGAACATCATCCATTCTGATTTTGTAACATCATTTTCCTTAATAATGAAAGTGAAGATACCTTTAAGCTTCGGGTTCTTTAAGTAGACTCCCGTTTCTTCTCGAAACTCTCGAATCACCGAATCGCGAATCGATTCTTCCGACTCCATTTTCCCACCTGGTGCAACCCACCATCCGCGTCTTGGCTTTTTTAATAGAAGTACTCGATCATTATCTTGGTCGTTTAAAATGCAGTTTGTTACGCGTTGCACAATTGTCACCTCAATTCGGTCATCCGATTTTTAATACGAGAGTCTGAACGAACATCAGACTTCAAGATTTTCTAACCATAGTATACTATGATTAAAGTTCATGAACAATGAGAGCGGTTCGGGATGTAGAAGATGGTGTTTTTAAATCTGTCATTTTCGTCATTTTTAATGGCTATTTTCGTAAGCATTGTTGATATAAGAGTGGGGGATTTCCGCTCCTGGATGCTCGATTTCTGCGGGGCGAGCACCTTCCGCTCCAATCAGCTAGGTTTGCTTCTTTGAATAAGCTGACCACATTACCCCTATACAACCATTATGTTTAAAGTACAAAAAAAAGAGCACGGAGCAAATGTCCGTGCAAATAATTAACTATGTTAAAGGGGGTTAAATCTAATTCAAGTTTACCCCATTTTTATTGCATCGCTGTTACAACAGAATTAAAACAGAATTACGGGAAATCCGCGGGTGACAGGCACCTCCCGAAATTTGTCAAAAAAAGCAGAGAATCCTGAGATTCTCTGCTTTTATCATTATTCTATTCAGTGCGTATCTTTACACTACCGCTTCTTTTCCTGCATCTTGAAGTGTTTCGATATAGTGCTGAACGGATTGTGCAGCGATACTGCCGTCACCAGTTGCAGTTACGATTTGACGAAGCATTTTGTCGCGGATGTCACCAGCTGCAAAAATTCCAGGAACTTTTGTTGCCATGTTCTCGTCCGTTACAATGTATCCTTCTTCATTCGTAATCTCTAAGCCACTAACAGATTGATTCAATGGTAGCATTCCGATGTAGATAAAGACACCATCTGCACTAAATTCTCTTTCTTCACCAGTTTCAGTGTTAACGAGAAGTGTTTTGCTGACTTTACCATTTTCACCGAGAATTTCTTTAACTGTATGGTTCCAGATGAAGTCAATCTTCTCATTATCAAATGCACGCTGTTGAAGAATCTTCTGTGCGCGAAGCTGATCGCGTCTATGAACGATTGTTACTTTAGAAGCAAAGCGAGTTAAATAAACCCCTTCTTCAACTGCAGAGTCTCCCCCACCGATAACAACAAGTTCTTTGTTCTTAAAGAAAGCACCGTCACAAACTGCACAGTAAGATACGCCTCGACCGCTGTACTCTGCTTCGCCAGGTACACCGATCTTCTTGTATTCTGCACCGCTTGTTACGATAATTGCTTTTGCGTGAAACTCCTTATTACCAGAAACGACTGTTTTATAGTCACCGTTATCACGGATCTCTTTCACATCACCATACTGATATTGAGCTCCAAATTTTTTCGCGTGTTCAAACATTTTCGTTGAAAGATCCGGGCCAAGAATGTGATCAAACCCTGGATAGTTTTCTACATCTTCTGTATTCGCCATTTGTCCGCCCGGAATCCCGCGTTCAATCATAAGAACATCGAGATTTGCGCGAGAAGTGTATACAGCTGCAGTCATACCTGCAGGACCAGCACCGACAATAATGACATCATAAATTTTTTCAGCCATCTGCTTCACTTCCTTTAATTTATATGAATTATTTATATTGATTATTAAAAAGTAATGTTTCTTGTCTAAAATAATAGCTGAATGTGTTCTAAATGTCTACCCGTTTGCTCAGAGCTCTTCGCTCTCAAGTAAACTCGATATCTTTTTGCGATAAGAATAGACAGTGGAAGTCGATACGCCGAACGTATTGGCCACGTCAGTCTGTGATACATCTGACCCATTCGCCTTCTTCCACAAATAGAGCATAGCTGCGGCTGTTCCTTTCGCGTTTTGAAACGACTGCTTGCTTTCTGAAAGTTTAACATAGCAGCGTAGCCAGATCGTTGCAATTAGCTCATGCAATTCAGAGTCACTAATATTGGCCTGTTCAAGTTCAGCAATGACACGCATTCCAGATAGAACGTGCTCTGGAAAGTCGTTATAGTTACTCACGGTAAACTCATTGTCTTCTGTTAGAACGTGAACGGGTTCTCCGGATAGTGTTAATGCGACATAGGCTGAGAGCTCCTTAATAATTGTGGGCTCGTCCTTTCGTTTGCAATACGTTTGAAGGAGAGAGGCACTCTCCGCATCACGTCTCGTATATAGAAGCATGAGATGTGTCATTCTTGCGTGATAATCGTGCTTTTTCTCTTTCTCACCTTCAACCTCAGTTCCCTGCGATCGATAGGAAACACGATCTTTCTCTATGGTTCCATCTTCTAATTTAGTAAGATGGACACTCGCAACTTGATTAGATGGATCTAGTTCTTTCATCTTGTTCCAGTAACGCTTAGCGAGATCTGGACGATCAAGTTGGAAGGAAGAGACCGCCATCCAATGATAGAATGAAACATCCCATGAATGCCGCGTTACCTCTACTTTACGAAGCCAGTGAAATGCTAGCTCATGCTCACCAAGAAATCCAAATGTACTACCTAGCTTATAAGAATGATCCGGATGAATCGGATAAACATTCTTTAATCGTTCAAGCATAAGATCACGTTTCACATGTTGACCAAGGAAGTCATAGAACAATGCAAGGTTACAAACCGCATTTAAATTGCCCTCATTTTTCGTAAGGACGAGATCTAGGACACGTATCGCTTCCTCATATTGCTCATCATAGAAATACGCAAGCGCCAGATTATTATAAGCTGGCCAGAATTCAGAGTATGCGTCCGTCATATTCTCAAGCAAGTCAATCGCTTCAGAAAAACGTCCCGACTCGATCGCTTTTCGAGCTTCTTCATGCTCCAGAATAAGCTGTTCTTCGTCTCCAAGTTCTTGAGGTAAATCCTCAGATTTCTCAAATAAAATCAAGTCAACTAGTTCTTCGGCATCTTCAACAAACTCACCATCAGGTTCATGGTTAAGGTACTTTTGTGCATTTTCTTCCGTTTGTTTAAAAAGACCCATATGAGCGTAATTATTTGCTAGAAAGAAATAGCAATCATAATACTCAGGATCAAGATCATCTAGAACGAATGTCAGCCATTCGTTGGATGCTTCATATTCGCCTAATTCCGACAGGACCGCTGCAAGTTGACATATATAATCTACTTCTTCCGGTGAAAGTTTAACAGCACGTTCTAGGTGCTGTTTTGCTTTATCGAGGTTTCGTTGCTGATAGGCTCTCATTGCCTTTTTATAAAAATAATCTCCGCTCTGTACGAACGGAATCAGCGTGCCTTTCATTTCCGAAGAAGCATGAAGTTGTTTCCTCATGTTTTCCCCCATTAATTTCATCAAAGTATTTCTACTACCAGTCATATCCGTTCAAAAGTATAACATACATCTACTCCCAGTCCTAAAAGAAAAAAGTAGAAAAACTTGCCTTATCGGGCGTTAAGCGTCTGACTTCCGTTCTAATGGATGAACCAATCGCAAACTAAAAACGAGCTCGAAAGCTCGTTTTTAGTTCCACATATCTTTCTTGCGCTTCATGATTTCTTGAACAATGAATCCAATACCCATACCAAGTAGCACACCAGGTCCCGGTTGACCGATAAACAATCCAATTGCAAGTCCAACAAACATGAAACCTACAAACATGATCTTTCTCCCCATTTCGATAGTCGACTTTACTAGTTACTACGAACATGAGGAGAAAAGGTTTCATTATTCGGATGCGTGACGTTTTTCAAGCACGTCTAACACGTCATCAAGTGAACATTCCTGCTCTCTTAATAGAACCATCAGGTGGAATAGGAGATCCGCAGACTCCCACGTTAATTCTTCAAGATCACGATTCTTCGCAGCAATAATCACTTCAGATGCTTCTTCCCCAACCTTTTTCAAGATCTTATCTACACCTTCAGTAAAAAGATAGGTTGTATAAGCACCTTCAGGGCGTTCTGCGTCACGCTTAGCAATAATTTCTTCAAGCGTATTTAGAATGGCAAATCGGTTCTGTTCAGGCGTTACCTCATTACCAAGTAACGAATCAGAGAAGCATGTGTAATCTCCTTTATGACAAGCTGGTCCCTCAGACTTAACAAGAACGAGCACAGCATCTTGATCGCAATCATAGCGTAGGTCGGTAACGGTCTGCGTGTTTCCAGATGTTTCACCTTTATGCCATAATTCTTCGCGTGAACGACTATAAAACCACGTTTCTTTTGTTTCAATCGTTTTTGTGAGCGATTCTTTATTCATATAAGCAAGTGTTAATACTTCCTTACTTGCCGCATCCTGCACGATAGCTGGAACAAGTCCTTTTTCATCAAATTGGATCATATCTAGATTCATCGAATCGCCACCCCGTTTTGTTTTAAGTAATCTTTCACATGTGCCAATGAGGTTTCTTTATAGTGGAAAATGGATGCTGCAAGTGCGGCATCTGCAGAAGCATCATTGAAAACTTCTAGAAAATCTTCTGAGGAACCGGCTCCCCCTGAAGCAATAACAGGAATTGTGACCGCATCTCCAATCGCTTTCGTTAGCGAGATATCGAAGCCGTCTTTACTACCGTCTGCATCCATACTCGTAAGCAGAATCTCGCCTGCTCCCATTTCCTGGGCTTTCACAGCCCATTCAACAGCATCCCATTCTGTTGCTGTTCGACCACCATGCGTATAAACACGCCATGAATTAGTATCTGCTTCCCACTTAGCATCAATCGCAACGACCATGCACTGTGTTCCAAAATAGTCAGCACCTTCGCTAATCAATTCAGGACAAAGAACGGCTGCCGTGTTCATCGATACTTTATCAGCCCCAGCGCGAAGAACACGTTTCATGTCTTCGAGCTTGTTGATTCCACCGCCAACTGTAAAGGGAATTGCAAGCTCAGCTGCGACCTGACGCACAACATCAACCATTGTTTCTCTTCCTTCATGTGAAGCTGAAATATCGAGAAAAACGAGCTCATCTGCGCCTTCTTTATCGTAAACTCTCGCAAGCTCTACTGGGTCTCCTGCATCACGAAGACCGACAAACTGAATCCCTTTCACAACTCGGCCTTCTTTTACATCAAGACACGGGATAATTCGCTTCGTTAGCATCCTTATACCTCCAGTGCTTGTTTTAAAGTGAACTGATTTGTGTATAGCGCTTTTCCGATAATCGCACCACTAATTGAATCACTTCGTTCACGAAGGCTTTTCACATCATCAAGTGAGCTCACACCGCCTGATGCGATCACTTCCTTACCAGTTGCCTCGCCAAGCTCAGCTATCGCCTCAACGTTTGGTCCTGATAGTGTGCCATCTTTTGAAATGTCAGTGAAAATGAACACCTCTGCTCCGTGATCGGCAAGCTCCTTACCAAGATCAACTGCTTTGATTTCTGATGTTTTAAGCCAACCTTCAACAGCTACGTAGCCATCGCGAGCATCGATACCAATCGCGATTTTTTCTTTGTAACGAGAGAGCATTTTCTTCACAAAATCCGGATCTGATATTGCGCTACTACCAAGGATAATGCGATCAACACCGTTTTCTAAGTAATACGCTACATCCTCTTCTGTACGAATTCCACCGCCAATTTGAACGCGCGCATTTAATTTATCAGCAACTTCCAATACATAACGGTCATTCACTCGCTTGCCTTCTCTAGCTCCATCAAGATCAACCATATGAATCCATTCTGCACCGTCATCAGCGAATTGCTTTGCCATATCAAAAGGAGAGTCTCCATAAATCGTTTCTTGGTTGTAATCACCTTGAAGGAGGCGAACGCATTTGCCGCCTCTCATATCAATGGCGGGATAGATTGTCATTACCATATTATGAGTCATTCCTTTCAACGTATTGTGCATAGTTTCTGAGAATCGCAAGCCCTGCATGGCTACTTTTCTCCGGGTGGAACTGTGTACCAAACACTTTTCCTTTTCCAACCACAGCAGGTACTTCTTCAGCATAGTTTGCTGATGCAATTAGAACATCGCGATCTTGTGTATCAACATAGTAAGAGTGAACAAAGTAAACATGCTCATTCCCTACATCATTCATTAGGAAAGAATCCGGTTTCTTAATATCTAGTTTGTTCCATCCCATATGTGGGACTTTATAAGACTTCCCAAATGAATCTTGACCTGGGAACTTCTTTACTTTCCCAGGTAGAAATGAAAAACCCTCTGCAAAGCCGTTCTCATTACTTTCTTCAAAAAGAAGTTGCATGCCAAGACAAATGCCAAGAAGGGGTTTCCCTGCCACTACTTCTTTATCAATAAACGCTTTTAAGCCTGTTTCGTTCAAAATCGCCATTGCATCGCGGAAAGAGCCTACACCAGGAAGCAGAAGGCCTGTTGCTTTCGATAGTTCTTCCTCTTCTTCTGAAACGAAGTAATCATATCCGAGACGTTCAAGGGCTTTACTCACGCTATACAAATTCCCCATGCCATAGTCAATAATTCCGATCATTTAAAGCATCCCTTTCGTTGAAGGAACACCTTTTACACGAGGATCAATAAGAGTCGCTTCGTCCAATGCTCGTCCAAGCGCTTTGAAAATAGCCTCAATAATGTGATGCGTATTATGGCCGTAGTGAACAATAACATGTAAATTCATTCTTGCTTCAATCGCAAGCTTCCAAAGAAACTCATGCACGAGCTCTGTATCAAATGTACCAACACGCGTGGAAGGTAATTCAACGCGATATTCAAGATGGGGACGATTGCTTAAATCGACGACAACCTGAGCTAAAGCATCATCCATTGGAACAAACGCATTTCCATACCGCTTGATTCCTTCCTTCGAGCCAAGCGCCTGTTTTAATGCTTCGCCAAGACATATGCCAATGTCTTCAGTCGTATGGTGATCATCAATTTCTGTATCGCCATTCGCGGCAATCGCTAAGTCGAACTTTCCATGCTTTGTGAAAAGATCGAGCATGTGCGTTAAAAACGGGACGCCTGTCTGTAAATCTGACTTTCCTTCTCCATCAACGCCAAACGAAAGATTAATAGACGTTTCAGATGTTTCTCTAGAAATGGAACTTACTCTCTCTTCACTCATTTCAAATCCTCCAATCGAAGTTCAACCGCTCTTGCGTGTGCACCGAGCCCTTCAAGCTTTGCAAGCGCAGCAATGCTATTTCCGTTTTGTTTCATCGCTTCTTTACTATACGAAATGACACTCGATTTCTTAATGAAATCATCCACTGAAAGAGGACTTGAAAAACGCGCTGTCCCATTAGTTGGTAGAACGTGGTTTGGACCTGCAAAATAATCACCAACCGGTTCAGAGCTATAAGGTCCAAGGAAAATCGCACCGGCGTGACGGATTTTCCCAAGTAAAGCCATTGGCTCGTTTACCATAATTTCAAGGTGCTCTGGTGCTAGATCGTTAACGGCCTCAACACCTGCCACCATATTTTTCACGATGTAGATCACACCGTAATCATCAATTGATTTTGAAGCAATTTCTGCACGTGGAAGCTCATTAAGCTGCTTCTCTACTTCATCCCGAACGCGCTCAGCAAGTGTTGTAGATGTTGTGACAAGTACGGCACTCGCTCGTTCATCATGCTCTGCCTGAGATAACAGATCTGCTGCGACATAAGCAGGATTTGCTTCTTCATCTGCTAAAACAACAATTTCACTTGGTCCTGCAATCATATCAATATCGACAATGCCAAACACTTCTCGCTTGGCGAGAGCAACGAAGATATTTCCTGGTCCAACAATTTTATCAACTGCCGCAATCGATTCTGTTCCATAGGCAAGTGCTGCGACTGCTTGTGCTCCACCGACCTTAAAAATCTCTGTAACGCCCACTTCATTAGCCGCAACAAGAACGCCCGCTGGTACATTTCCTTCTGAATCAGGAGGAGTAACCATCGCTATTCTCTTTACGCCTGCTGCTGTAGCTGGGATAACGTTCATAAGAACAGAAGATGGGTAGGCAGCTTTGCCTCCAGGTACATACACTCCAACAGAATCAAGTGGTGTTACCTTTTGACCAAGTAGGGTTCCATCATCCGACGTTGTAAACCATGACTCTCGGCGCTGACGCTCGTGGAATGTTTTGATGTTAGCCGCTGCGTTCTGAATAACAGAAACTAGCTCGTCCGACAATTCGAGATAAGCTTGTTCGATTTCTTCAGTGGTTACGCGCAAATCGTCGAGAGAAGCACCGTCGAACTTTTTCGTGTATGTTTTAACGGCATCATCACCGTTTGTTTTAACCTGTTCAAGGATTGAGAGAACGACCTGTCGTTGCTCTTCAGTTCCTTCCTCAATCGAACGCTTAATTGAAACACCTTCGTTCATGTTAACGATTTTCATCTAAGCTACCTCCTTCCACTACAGCTGAAAGACGCTCGACCATATCGTCAATAATGGCATCTTTTGTTCGATAGCTTACTGGATTTACGATAAAACGAGACGTAATCGGCTCAATAAACGCCGTTTCCATTAATCCGTTCTCGGTTAACGTTCGTCCTGTTGAAACTATATCTACAATACGATCCGCAAGACCTATTAACGGAGCAAGTTCAATTGATCCGTTCAGCTTAATAATCTCTACTTGCTCCCCTTGCTCTCGAAAATAATTAGAAGCAACGTTCGGATACTTCGTTGCAATCTTAGGAGCAACGCCTTTAATCGGACCATCAGAGAGTCCAGCAACAGCGAGATAACAGCCGCTAATCTTGAGATCAAGTACTTCATAGACATTGCGCTCTTCTTCAAGCATCACATCTTTACCAGCTATCCCAACATCTGCTACACCGTGTTCAACGTATGTTGGTACGTCCATCGGCTTCGCTAGAATAAATCGGATATTTTCTTCCTCAATATCTAGAATCAGTTTCCTTGAATCATCGAATTCCGGAGGGAGCTTGTAACCTGCTTGACGAAGTAATTCAACTGCTTCTTCAAAAATACGTCCCTTCGGCATTGCTATCGTAAGCATTACAACGTCCCCTTTCCGTTCTTACCGATCAAATATACAACGTCATCAAAACGATCAGAGTATTCATCAAGATTCGTAATGCCACTCAATTCCTGTATAACGACTTTTTCTCCTTTTGCTCTTCTTTCAGAAGCCTGTTGAATCGCTTCCGATCTCCGCTCTGGACTGAATATAATTGCATCCGGCAGCTTCTCCTCGCCAGTTAAGCCAAGGGCTTCAGCTAAATGATCAAGACGAATACCGAACCCAGTTGCTTGTGCAGGACGATCAAAGCGAGATAGTAATTCATCATAACGTCCGCCGTTACTTAATGGAACACCAAGGTCATTTGCGTATCCTTCAAATACGACCCCTGTGTAATAACTCATATGACTCACAAGGGTGAAGTCAAATTTAACTTGATCTGCAACGCCATAAGCTTCAAGCGTTTGTAAAAGTGTACGAAGTTCATCTAGAACACGTTCACCTGCTTCAGTAGGCAGCAATTCGATGGCGTCATTTAGCTTAGATCCATCTCCTCTAAGCGTAAGAAGACCCATTAGTCTTTTTTGGTCAATGGTTGAAAGAGGCATTTCCCGTACATGTTGACGATAGCCAACGTAGTTCTTCTCATATAAATAGCGACGAAGGACAGCAGCACGATCTTCATTCCCAACGATTGAAAGAAACAGCTCTTGAATAAACCCAACATGACCAATCGCAATTTGGAAATCTTCTAGCCCAGCTTCTTTTAGAACAGCAGCCATTAATGCAATGACCTCTGCATCTGCACTCGTTGTGCGATCTCCAATTAACTCTACACCAATTTGTTCAAATTCAGCCGGTTTACCTCCTTCGTCCTCCTGTGCCCGGAACACATTTGAATCGTAGGCCAAGCGTAATGGAAAAGGCTCTTTTTTCAAACTAGAGGCAGCTACTCGGGCAATTGGTGCTGTCATATCGGGTCTTAACACGAGCGTATTGCCACGCTGATCGAGCAGTTTAAAAAGCTGCTGATCAAGAATAGCTGACGCTTCTCCTACGGTTTCATAGTACTCAAGGGTAGGCGTATTCATAAAACGATAACCCCACGTTTCCGTTACGTGTTGAATTTTTTCTCGAATACTTGTTTTTAAATCATATAGTAATGGTAGCGTATCTCGCATACCGAGTGGTTTCTCAAATACAAATGGTCTCGTCATTTTTCTGCACCCCACATTTACTTTAGTTCGCTAATATACTAACAAGATGAAGTTATTTGTAGTTTACACGCCTGGTAAATTTTCGTCAACCAATATGAAGCGATTATTCCCTTTACCCTTCCTCTGTACTCCTAATCAATCCTCTGATTAAACGATTGAGACATTAAAAGATAATAGTGGTGGTTGATTTGCGCTCCAGGATGCTCGCTTTCCTTGGTGCGGGCGCTGAGCCTCTTCGGCGCGTAAGAACATCGCGCCTGTGGGGTCTCACCTGTCCCGCTAGTCCCGCAGGAGTTGATTATCCTTCCGCTCCAATCAGCTATGATATGGGGTTCTCTATAGATAAATCGTTGAAAAGCAACTATCTTTTAGAAAAAGAGCCTTTCAAAAAGAGTAGTGGTCGATATCCGCTTCTGCTATGCTTCATTTTATTTAGAAAAGAATGATGCTCAGAAAGACCCTTTTGGTAAAACTTTCTTTCCCAATAAATGAAAACTATAATAAAGAAAGAATAAACTAATGATAAAAACAGAAAGGATGTGCACCGTGATAAACAAAATTTTCTTTTTCTTAGTCGCCATTGGCGTTCCTCTCTCAGTAGCAGGAAGTCTTCTTCACTGGTCACAGGTTCTAATGTTCGTGGTCTATTGTTTAACGATCGTTTCACTTGCTGCTTACATGGGAAGGGCCACTGAAAGCCTCGCAGTGATATCTGGTCCAAGAATCGGTGGATTATTAAATGCAACATTCGGTAATGCGGTTGAACTCATCATTTCTATCTTTGCTTTAAAAGAAGGATTAATTGAAATTGTACTAGCTTCCCTTACAGGATCTGTACTCGGAAACCTTCTTCTTGTTGCAGGACTTTCATTCTTTGTTGGAGGTCTTAAATTTAAACGTCAGAAATTCAATGTTTATGACGCAAGACACAATTCTGGATTATTAATGTTCGGTGTTATTGTAGCCTTTGTCATTCCCGAAGTGTTTGCAATGGGAATGAGTGATGCTGAAGCGATCTCATTAAGCACAGGAATTTCTGTGATTCTTATCGTTCTTTACCTTGCCGCTCTCTTCTTTAAGCTTGTTACACACCGTGGTGTCTACCAGCATAATGAAGAAAACGGAGCAGAGCCTCATCATGAAGAGCCTGAATGGAGCAAGAAGAAGGCTATGATCGTTCTAGCACTTTCAACAGTTGCGGTCGGTTATGTAGCGGAAAGCCTTGTTCATACATTTGAAACCGTAGGGGAAACCTTTGGATGGAGCGAATTATTTATCGGGGTTATTATTGTAGCAATTGTAGGAAACGCAGCTGAGCATGCTTCTGCTATTATTATGGCTTATAAGAACAAAATGGATGTGGCAGTGGAAATTGCAATAGGCTCGACCCTTCAGATTGCAATGTTTGTTGCTCCGCTACTTGTGTTGATCTCACTGTTCTTCCCTGTACAAATGCCGCTTGTCTTTACTTTACCAGAATTAGTGACAATGGTAACGGCTGTTTTGTTAACGATTGTCATTAGTAACGATGGTGAAACAAACTGGTTTGAAGGAGCAACACTGCTTGCTGCGTACTTAATTATGGGAATTGGTTTTTATTTACTATAAATTCGAAGCCTGCAATTTGCAGGCTTTTTTGTTACAGTAACTGAGGGAAGATCCTCTGCATAACGTGTTAGTAAAATTACATGGTCGATCCAAGCAAATACTTAAACAAAACCGCAGAAAGTAGGCGAAAACATGATTCATCGTAAAACAAAACGAGAAATCGAATTAATGAAAGAGGCAGGAAAGGTCCTTGCTGACTGCCATAAAGAATTGCGCAACATTATTAAACCAGGAGTGACTACAAAACAAATTGATGATTTTGTAGAATTCTTTCTAGAAGAACGTGGCGCTACTCCTGAACAGAAAGGCTACCATGATTATCCTTTCGCAACTTGCGCTTCAGTGAACGACGTAATCTGTCACGGATTTCCAGGAACACAGAAGCTAAAAGAAGGAGACATTGTGACAGTTGATATGGTTGTAAACTTAAACGGCGCTCTTGCTGATTCCGCATGGTCTTATGCTGTTGGTTCCATTTCTGATGAAGTTCAACAGTTACTTGATGCTACGAAAAAATCTCTTTACCTTGGAATAGAACAGGCAGTTATCGGTAACCGTATTGGAGATATTGGTCATGCGATTCAAAAGTACGCTGAAGGAGAAGGATATGGCGTAGTACGTGATTTCACAGGTCATGGAATTGGACCCACACTTCATGAAGAACCAATGATTCCTCACTTTGGGGAGCCAGGTACTGGCCCACGTTTAAAAGAAGGAATGGTCATTACAATTGAACCTATGCTAAACATTGGAGCTCCTTATAGCACAATAGATGAAGATGGCTGGACAGCTCGCACAGTAGATGGCACGATCTCTGCTCAATATGAACATACACTTGCAATTACAAAAGAAGGTCCTGTCCTTTTAACAGATCAGGGCGATGAGTAATTGAAACACTAGAAACCCGTAGCCTTAGGCTACGGGTTTCTTATATGTCTTGCTTCGCATGTTCTTCCTTTGTATATATCAATTGCATTGGATTCCCACCAACGAAAGCACCAGGAGGTACACTTTTGTGTACGAGTGTTCCAGCTGAAACGATTGCTCCGTCACCGATGGTAATGCCGGGAAGCAGTGTGCTGTTAGCTCCAATCATAACTCGATCACCGATGATTACATCACCAAGACGGTATTCATCAATTAAATATTCATGAGCTAGAATTGTTGTGTTGTACCCGATAATCGAATTTTTACCGACCGAAATTTTTTCAGGGAACATAATGTCTAACATCACCATTAGTGCAAAAGCTGTCTGATCACCAATTTTCACGCCAAGGAACGTTTTGTACAGCCAGTTTTTCACCGGAATAAACGGCATATACCGGGCAAGCTGAATAACGATAAAGTTCTTGACCACTTTCCAAAAAGGGACGGTCTTATAAATCTGCCAGAGAGCGTTGCTGCCAGTTACAGGGTACCGCTCCGTGTTTCTCACTTTTCTACTCCTGCAATCGCGAGTAGTTCCCCCATATGATCAACTAAATAATCTGGCTTGTAAGATGCAAGGAAGTCGCTTCCTTTAATCGTCCATGAAACACCAACAGTCGTAACGCCTGCGTTTTGTCCAGCAAGAATATCGTATTGGCTATCTCCGACCATAATCGTTTCTTCTCGAATAGAACCAAGCTTCCTCATAGCTGTTTCAAGCTGCTCTGGATGCGGTTTAGGGTTCTCCACTTCATCAACTGTGATGACAACTGGGAAGAACTGATCAAGCTTGGTTAGCTTTAATCCCATTTCAACCGTGTTTCTCATTTTCGATGTCACGATAGCTAGTTTGTACCCATTCTCTGATAAGGTTTTAACCGTTTCAAACACGCCATCAAATTCAGTAACGAGGTTATCATGATTCGAAATGTTGTGTTCCCTATAAAAAGCGACCATTTCTTCTGCTCGACTTTCATCATGCTTAGCGAATGTGTGGTAGAGGGGCTCACCAATAAACTGCTTTAACTCTTCATCCTGATAACGCCCTGGATAAAAATGTTCAAATGTATGTCTAAATGAAGCCATTATTAGATCATTTGTATTGATCAACGTTCCGTCTAAATCAAATAGTATAGTATTAATGCTCATACGTTGGTTCCTTTCTTTCTGAAGCGTTCAATTCACGGCGCTTCCATATTACTGAGACAATCAGGGTGAGAAAAATGGCCGTTACTAGCCTGACAAGCAAAAGCCATATAACAGGAATACCTAGCGGGATGAAGATAAGCGTATCTTCTATTACAGCATGACACGCCACAAGAAAAATAAACGCTAAATAAAGATCCTTTTTCTCCACTCCATCTTCTTTGACCGCTTGAATCATCACGCCAGCACCATAAGCAAGACCAAAAACAAGACCTGCTGCTAAAGTGGTTGACGTGTTCTCTTTCATTCCAAGACTCCTTGTAATAGGAGACATCCATCGCGAAAAAGTTTGAAGCCATGAAAAGTCTTTCATGATCTGGATAAATATCATAAGTGGGATAACGATAAGTGCAAGCTGAAGAACACCGAACGATGCCTTTTCAAGTCCTTGCACAATAATTGCGCTCCAGCCTTGTACGGTTTCACTCGTTTGAGAAACAAGTCCATACGAAGCCTGCTCGCCACCACCGTTCCACACCAAATTAATGACAACGGCAGACACGAATGCAAGACCGATTCTTACAACTAACATGACCCACAGTTTCACGCCTACTCTCGCTGCTACGCTCGATTCAATCAATAAGTTATGAGAAAACGAGAGCATAACAGCAAGAATAAAAACTTCTTTGACAGTAAGATCAAGCGTTAGAATAGCGCCTATCCCTGCGTACAAATTCAAGAAGTTTCCGATTACTAACGGAATAGCCGCTTCTCCTGAAAGTCCGAGCCATTTCATCACTGGTGCGATAAGATGGATGAGCCATTCGAGGATAGGAGTATAGCGAAGGATCGTAACCGCAAGCGTGATTGGAAAGATTATTTTACCAAGTTCCCACGTTGTTAGAAGACCCGCTTTCAAACCGCGTTGCAATGTACCCATTCCACCACCTCCAGTTAAACTTTCTCGTTGTATGGCTTTGTCGACTTTTTGGTGCGTCGATAAACAATAAGTGCAATTGACACGATAATGAGAACAACTGAGATTACCTGAGCCACTCGCAGTGTTTCTGTTAACATAAGGCTATCTGTGCGAAGGCCTTCTATGAAGAAGCGTCCGAAAGAATACCAGATGACATAAGATAGGAAGATCTCTCCCCTTTTAAGAGCTGTTCTCTGAAGAACTAATAACAGTATGACTCCAGCAAAGTTCCAAAGTGATTCATATAGAAAAGTTGGGTGGTAGTACGTCCCATCGATATACATCTGATTCACAATGAAATCCGGTAGCATTAAATTCTCAAGAAATTCTCGAGTGACAGGACCACCGTGCGCTTCCTGATTCATGAAGTTGCCCCAGCGCCCAATCGCTTGACCGAGAAGGATGCTAGGTGCAGCGATATCAGCAATTTTCCAGAAGGATAGTCCACGTTTTCTCGTGAAAACAATTGCTGTAATCACAGATCCGATTAAAGCACCGTGGATCGCTATTCCGCCTTCCCAGATCGCAAAAATGTCTCCTGGATTGTCTTTGTAATAGCTCCATTGGAACAATACATAGTAGATACGTGCAGATATAATGGCGATCGGTACAGCCCAGAGGATTAAATCTACAAACGTTTCTTTCGGAAGCCCCTGACGCTGCGTTTCTTTAACCGCAAGTAGCAGACCGAGATAAGCACCGAGTGCAATAATGATGCCATACCAATAGATCGAGATCGGTCCAAGCTGAAGCGCAATCCGATCAAGCGGCTGTATGGATGCTAGCATGTCTTTGTCTCTCCTTTTTTGTTCACTTTTAAGATTAGCTGTTTTCGTAAAACGTTTTAGATATAAATTGGTTGATTTCCGCTCCTGGGGCCGAGAGCACCTGGAGCGGAAATAGTTAAGTGTGGCTTTTTATACAAACTCCTTTTTAAAAACAACAATTTTTAGAAAAGAGCCTTAAGATTAAATGCTATCGTGTTCGTCTCCATCTTCAATTTCTCTCGTTAATCTTTCAGAGAATTGTTTGGCTGCATTCATTCCCATGTTCTTCAATCGGAAGTTCATAGCTGCAACTTCGATGATGATTGCAAGGTTACGTCCAGGACGAACCGGTACAACAAGGCGTGGAACATTCGAGTCAATAATCTTCATATATTCTTCTTCTAAACCAAGGCGATCGTAGACTTTCTTTGAATCCCATAGCTCTAGGTTCATTACGAGAGAGATTTTCTTGTAATTTCGAATCGCCCCAGCGCCGAAGAGAGTCATAACATTGATAATGCCCAGGCCTCGGATTTCAAGGAGATGCTGAATTAATTCTGGAGCACTTCCTACAAGCGTATTTTCCGCTTCCTGGCGTATCTCAACAGAATCATCCGCTACAAGGCGATGACCTCGTTTTACAAGCTCAAGAGCTGTTTCACTTTTCCCTACGCCACTTGAACCGGTAATCAAAACCCCAACACCATAAATATCAACAAGAACACCGTGAATAGCCGTGTTTGGAGCAAGCTGGCTTTCAAGATAATTCGTCAAACGACTGCTTAATCGAGTCGTTGTCATCGGTGAACGTAGAATTGGAACATCATTCGCTTTTGAAGACTTCACAAGCTCCTCTGGCACTTCCATATCTCTTGAGAGAACAATACCAGGCGTTTCATCCGTACAGAGTTTCGCCATACGCTCTTCCTTTTGCTCGTCCGTTAGTCCATGAAAAAAGGACATTTCCGTCTTTCCGAGAAGTTGTAAGCGCTCTGCTGGATAATATGTGAAAAAACCAGCCATTTCTAGCCCTGGGCGTGAGATATCGCTCGTTGTAATTGGGCGATGAATTCCTTCCTCACCACTAACTAGTTCAAGATTGAACTTCTCAATGACATCTTTCATACGAACTTTAACCATTCGTGAACCTCCTATGTACGAACCGTAAACCACGATTCAATTTCAACTATCCCTTATTGTACCACTTCTTATTTTAAAGGACATAGAAAAGGAAAGGTTACATTTGTAGGTAGGGGGTCAGGTCCGGACCTGACCCCCTACCTAACAAAAAAAAGAAACCAATGCACCCGCATCGGTTTCTTCAAAAATTTATTTAACGTTTACTGGAACGACTGCATCATGAATCTGTTGATCAAGTTCCTGCATATGTGCTTCTTTTCTTTCCTGTGACCAGTTTAGTCGTTTTGCCATGTACTCAAGAACTGGTTCCTTCCAGCGACGCACCCAATCAATATCGAAATACAGGGCACTTGTTCTACGATTGAAATAATCAAGTGGTGTTGCCACCATTTCTTCTTCAATACCATAGATTAGCGTTGAGAATACTTCAAGGCTTAAGTGATGGAAGCTCGCTTCTGATCCAACTGTTTCAATGATTTGATAGATACGTTCAATGTTTGAACCGTAGCGTTGAACAAGTGTTTCTGCTTCATTAACAGTTAGACCAAGCGTCGTTCCGCGACGAACTTGCTCCTTCGCATAATCCTTAAAGCCTTTACTTCCGCCAACATACCCACCAGAAAGAACCATATTCTTCGTAGTAGAAGCCGGGAACTTCCCGTGCTTTTCTTCTTTAAGTTGATCGGCTACAAGATTAATTACATTTTCAGCCATTTTACGATAGCCCGTTAACTTACCGCCTGCAATCGTAATGAGTCCTGAATCTGAAATGAAAATTTCATCTTTACGTGAAATTTCAGAAGGATCTTTTCCTTCCTCATGAATTAGAGGTCGAACGCCTGACCAGCTTGATTCCACATCTTCTTTTGTCACATTAATCTCAGGGAACATGTAATTTGCAGCATCAACAATGTAATCACGATCTTCTACAGTCATTTGAGGATGAACAGGATTTTTGGAATACTGTGTATCTGTCGTTCCGATGTACGTTTTACCAGCACGTGGAATTGCAAACATCATTCGACCATCATCAAATGGTGTATCGAAGTAAACCGCTTGTTGAAGAGGAAATTTCGATTGATCAAACACAAGGTGAACACCTTTTGTTAGGAACATGTGCTTACCTTTTTTGGATTTATCAAGTTCTCTAATCTCATCCACCCATGGACCAGCAGCATTAACCACTTTTTTCGCTCTAATTTCACGCGTTTCACCAGTGATCACGTCTTTCGCACGTACACCAACGATTTTTCCATCTTCATATAGTAGCTGTTCTGCTTTTACATAGTTAACTGCTTTACCACCACGATGGACAGCTTCTTTCATAACTTCAAGCGTAAGGCGAGCATCATCTGTACGGTACTCAACGTAATACCCACCGCCTTTAATGTCACTCTTACGAAGAAGCGGCTCTTTATTTAGTGTTTCTTTTTTCGACAGCATACTTCTTCTTTCTTTTCGTTTAACACCTGCAAGTCTGTCATATAGAGCTAGTCCAGCACTTGTTGAGAATTTACCGAACGTACCACCCTTAATAATCGGAAGTAACATCCATTCTGGTGTTGTTACATGTGGAGCATTCTCATATACAATTGCTCGTTCTTTCCCTACTTCAGCAACAAGGCCAACTTCAAAATTCTTCAGGTAACGTAGGCCACCATGAACAAGTTTCGTTGATCGACTTGATGTACCAGCCGCGAAATCCTGCATTTCAATAACGGCTGCATTCATTCCTCTTGAAGCTGAATCAAGCAGAATACCTGCTCCTGTAATCCCGCCTCCAACAACAAGAACATCTAACTCTTCAGATACGATTTGATCAAGGACTACACTTCTTTGTAATCCGGAAAATGGTTTAACCAAGATGATCACACTCCCTGTTTTTATCTTAAAATTAACTTTTTAACATTAGTTTTCAAAATAACTCTCTTCAGTACTTTACCCCTAAACTAGGGTAGATTAAGCATATGAACACACATTCTTTGAACAGACCTGCTTAAAAGGACAAAAAAAGACCACAACTCATCAGAACATGGACTTTCCATGTCTGAAGGCTGTGGTCCTCTCATATTCTCCGACCAGGTCATTATTAACTTATCCTTATTGTAGCACAATAACGAGTGAATGCCTAATAAATAATCCTATTTAAATGCCATAGTAGCATTTACAGCTTTCTTCCAACCGCTGTACAACTCTTCTTTTTCCTCTTCTTCCATTTTTGGATCAAAAGTATGATCAACCATCCATTGTTGCTTAATTTCTTCACGATCTTTCCAATATCCAGTTGCAAGACCAGCAAGGTATGCAGCACCAAGCGCAGTTGTTTCACTAACTGTTGGACGTTCAACCGGGACACCGATCATATCACTCTGGAATTGCATGAGGAAATCATTATTGACTACGCCACCATCTACGCGAAGTGTTTTTAGATCAATCCCTGAGTCAGCTGTCATCGCATCAAGAACGTCTCTTGTTTGATATGCAAGAGATTCAAGGGTAGCACGAACAAAATGTTCTTTGCTTGTACCTCGCGTTAAGCCGAAGACCGCTCCTTTTACATCACTATCCCAGTATGGTGTTCCTAGTCCTACGAATGCCGGAACCATGTAAACACCTTCCGTTGATTTCACTCTTTCTGCATAACGCTCACTTTCCGGAGACTCACTAAACATACGAAGTCCATCACGTAACCATTGAATAGCAGATCCAGCAACAAAAATACTACCTTCAAGTGCATATTCTACTTTCCCATCGACGCCCCAAGCAATAGTCGTTAATAAACCATTCTCAGACTTAACCGCTTTTTCACCCGTATTCATGAGCATAAAGCAGCCTGTTCCATATGTGTTCTTCGCCATTCCTTTATCATAGCAAGCCTGTCCAAAGAGAGCCGCTTGCTGGTCACCAGCAACACCTGCGATTGGAACGTTTTGTCCGAAAAAGTGATAGTCAACTGTGTTCGCATAGACTTCAGAAGATGGGCGCACTTCAGGAAGCATTGATTTAGGAACGGATAGCATTTCAAGCAGCTCATCGTCCCATTCCAAGTCGTAAATGTTATACATCAATGTACGAGATGCATTTGAGTAGTCTGTTACGTGAGCTTCTCCACCAGAGAGTTTCCAGATTAACCAAGAATCGATTGTTCCAAATAGAAGATCACCATTCTCCGCCTTCTCTCTCGCTCCTTCAACGTTATCTAGAATCCACTTTACCTTTGTTCCAGAGAAATAAGCATCAATAAGCAAACCGGTTTTGTTTCGAACCATCTCCTCATATCCCTGCTCTTTCAATTCATTAACAATCCCTGCTGTTTGACGTGATTGCCAAACGATTGCGTTATAAATAGGTTTACCTGTGTTCTTGTCCCATACGACTGTCGTTTCACGCTGATTCGTAATTCCGATTGCTTCGATGTCACTTGCAGACAAGTCAGACGCTGACGAAAGCACCTGTGCCATAACGGATAGAATTGAACTCCAAATTTCCTGTGCATCGTGTTCTACCCAACCCGATTTCGGAAAATGTTGTTTAAATTCTTTTTGTGCAACGTTTACAATTTCACCTTTCTTGTTAAAAAGAATAGCGCGAGAACTTGTTGTTCCTTGATCAAGTGATAGAATAAACTTTTTCTCCATGATAATTCCTCCCTAAATAAAGTTAAGTTAGTCAATCAAATTTAATTCTTTGCCCTAGAAGTGGCTTTAACAGAATCCTGTAACTTGTCACCCATCTGATAAAGGCCAAAGAGTAGAACTGCCACTGCTACTGTCCAAATCCAGAATAGTGTGCTGTAGCTCGCTTCAGTCACCGCTTTATAGAAGACTGCACCATACATACCACCCGCTACAGGACCAACCACAGGGATCCAGGCATATTGCCAATTGGAACCACCTTTTCCTGGTATCGGTAAGAAAAAGTGGGCAATTCTTGGTCCCAAGTCTCGTGCTGGGTTAATGGCATAACCTGTCGTACCACCAAGTGACAGACCAATCGCAACAATTAAAAATCCGACAATAAAGGGATTTAAACCCTCAGTAAATTCATTGGAACCGATTGCAAGTAAACCAATTAATAACATCGCTGTCCCAATAAACTCACTTAAAAAGTTGCTAAACGTATGCGGAATGGCAGGGTCTGTAGAAAAAACAGCTAGTTTAAGCGCTTTATCTTCTTCTTTCCGAAAATGAGGAAGAAAATGAAAATACACGATACAACCACCAAGAAATGCACCAATCATTTGCGCAGTTATGTAACCTGGTACATCACTCCATGGAAAATCACCAATTGCGGCTAATCCAAGCGTTACTGCTGGATTAATATGAGCGCCACTTACTTGGCCAGCTGCGTATACTGCCATTGTAACACCAAGCCCCCACCCAAGAGCGACAACAATCCATCCGCCCCCTTGAGCTTTTGAATCTTGTAAATTGACGTTAGCTACAACACCCCCGCCAAAAATGATTAAAATCATGGTTCCTAATATTTCACCTATAAAAGGAGACAATTGGATCACCTTCCTATGAGTTTTTGATACAACCCCTCCCTGAAACTATTCCCTATTTTCTCATTTTAAAAAGAGAAATTAAAAAAAACCACACAAATTACCCTATCTGTTGATAGGTTTCTTGTGTGGTTCTCCTCATCTCAGACACGGGCTATTAACTTAATATTAATTAAAACAGAGTTATGTAAGCGATGTCAAGAGGTTTAGCTAGGTTGATAATGTTTCCAGAGCTCTTTCTTCGATGTTGTCACAGCTGCTGCTCCCCCACTTAATGCTGCTTCAACATCTTCAATTGAGCGAATAAATCCGCCTGCAAAGATCGGCACTTTAATTTGTTCGTGTAATTCTTCAAACACCTGTGGAATAATTCCCGGCATCACTTCTACGCAGTCAGGCATTGTATTTTTAACGATGCTATAGCTTGTATCGAGGGCCATAGAATCAAGCATAAATAATCGTTGCACGGTGAGTAGGCCGCGTCTTTTTGCAACGGATAGTACGTTTGATCTTGTGGAAATTAATCCCGCTGGCTTAACTTCCTGACATAGAAACTCAGCTCCATGCTCATCGTTTCGTAATCCTTGGACGAGATCAGCATGAAGTAATATCTTTTTACCAGCACGATCTCCTTCCTTGACTACCGATTTCAACTGTCCAATATGTGTATCGAGAAGTACGATATATGTGTATGAACTAGAAAGTAACGTCTCAAAATCCTTCATTTTCCTTACTGCTGGTAGGATACTCTGGTTATGAAATGGCATGAGCCTCCCCCCTCCTTTACTTTTATATCTTACCAGAATTAACAGTTTCATACGCTACTAAAAACACGCCCTCTCGGAGAGCGTGCTAGTTGTTACGTATTGGTTTTATAATGATTTTATCAATTAAGAGAGTCAAAACTCCGATAATAATGGAAGCTAGAATTGCCATGGGAAATCCGTCTATACGAAACGCATCTCCCATGAGAGCAGCTGTCATCATCAGTGTGATCGCATTAATAACAATGAGAAATAAACCAAGCGTTAGAATTGTAACAGGGAGAGTCAGCAAAATCAAAATCGGTTTAATCAGCACATTCACTATCGCAAGAATAACACTTGCAAGTACGGCAAACCACACATTCTCAATATAGAAACCTTCAAAGAATCCCGCTACCACCATCAAAACAATGCTACTGACAAGTAAGCTTACGAGCCATTGTCTCATGAGGCACCTCCCTGCCATCCGCTAATAGCGCTTAGTATTCACCATTGTTGAAACATTAATCAGCTAAATTAGAGATAAGATACACTGATTGAACCTGCAGTTGAATTAGCTTCAACTCGATAATTATGTTCCGATTCCTCTTCCGTTCTGAACTTTTTCATGCGATGTGAAATTTCCTTTTTCTCGCGAATAATGCTCATATTGTCAAGATCCGTAGTGATTGCACCAATGGTAGATTTCAAGTCACCTTTAATATTCATTCCTTTTGGTACAACAATTTGAATGGTTCCATTGACTGTTTTGAAATCTGCACGACCACTTACAGATTTTTGTAAGGTATGCCGGATCGCTCCATTAAATGATTGTGCTTCTGTGTCTACGAATGTCCCATCAATGGTAATTGGTCCATTAGCTGTTTCAAGTTCACAAACTTCACCAGTTGTCCCTTCTACAACAATCGCTCCATTACCCGTTTCAGCTTCTAGAACATTAACCTTTGAATGACGAATACCGACTTTTCCATTTGCGGTTTTCAACTTAACTTTTGCTGAGGTCATATTTTCACCTGTTACATCACCGTTAAACGTCGTCATCCAGACGTCTTTGTATTCAGTAGCCGGTACATAAATAATTAAATTGACCTTGACGTCTGCCCGCTCTGATTTAAACGTCATCTTATCGTTATCAACCGAAAAGTACGTTTCACGCAATAGTTTATCTGACGCTTCCTGAACATTAGACGCACGGTATACATTCGCACGACAATCAATCTTCACATCATTTCGATCCCACGTCTGAAAAGCAATTTCTCCATTTCTTACATGCACATCTAACGCACTTGGATTAACTTCAGATTGTTCAAAGACGTGAGAAACTTCTTCTGAAGACCCAAAATTAAAATCAAGGTCCATATCTTTCACTTTTTGTATCAACGTTTCGACAAATTGTCCAACCTTATAAGTTGGCGCTGCTCGTTCTGAGTAAGACTCTGATTCTTTTGTATGCTTCTGCTCTACTTCTTGATTCGGAGAAATCGCTTTTAGAAGCTTTGCACCTTCATCGGCGGAAATTTTACCATCCTCAATCATCTTTAGAATCATTTTACGTTCTTCATTCATTCTACACATCTCCTTTTTATCGATTCTTGTGAACGTTCACTTGACCAACTACCAGCGGAGAACCTGGATACCTTTGACAATGTTCCAGATGAAAACTATAACATTTAATAAACCAAATAAAATCATACTTAGAAAGATGACCACTCCTGCATCCATTACAAACACTGCAATGAGCGCAAGTATAAATGACAGGAATGGGAATAGATGAGATAGTACTGCTCGCTTTGCATGGTATGAAACCTCTTCATCTCTCATCACGAAAAAGACGATGATTGGAAAGAGAAAAGGGGCGAAAAACACACTGAAATAACAAAGAGAAGACATTACCTTTTCAACTGACATTGTTGTTTCCCCTTTCAATAATCTCTACCTATCTATACGATTCGGCTAAAAGAAAGTTTCATGAAGGGAAAAAGAATTATTAAAATTGTAGAGCTAATTAAAGTTTATAATAAGAGTGTTTTTGTAGATAGTAGGATGGCTGATTTCCGCTCCAGGTGCTCGCTTTCCGCGGGGCGGGCGCTGAGCCTCCTCGGCGCACAAAAACATTGCGCCTGTGGGGTCTCACCTGTCCCGCTAGTCCCGCAGGAGTCGAGCACCTTCCGCTCCAATCAACTGAATTTTGTTTTTAAAACTCTTTCAAAAAATATTAATAAATTGAGTTTAATATAAGAAAAAAAGACAGCTCGAGGCTGTCTTTCTCTCTTTATACAGACTGAGTTTGCTCTAACCTTTTCTTCATGCGATTTTTATCTCGTTCAAGAATAGGGGCAAGGTAGTATCCTGTATAAGATCGTTCTTCTTTCGTGATTTTTTCTGGCGTGCCAGTGGCGATAACTTCACCGCCGCCGTCCCCACCTTCGGGTCCAAGATCAATTAAGTAATCAGCTGTCTTAATGACATCAAGATTATGTTCAATAATTAAGACAGAATCACCGTTATCAACAAGACGCTGCAATACTTCTAGTAATCGAGAAATATCGTCAACGTGCAATCCTGTAGTAGGCTCATCAAGGATATATAGCGTCTTACCTGTTGATCGTTTGTAGAGCTGAGAAGCAAGCTTCACACGCTGTGCCTCACCGCCGGAAACAGTTGTTGCAGGTTGTCCTAGCTTAATGTAACTTAGCCCAACATCGTATAATGTTTGAAGTTTACGATTAATTTTAGGTATATTCTTAAAGAAATCTAGTCCATCTTCAACCGTCATCTCAAGGATATCGGCAATATTCTTACCTTTATACTCAATCTCAAGCGTCTCACGATTATATCGTTTGCCATGACAAACTTCACATGGGACGTACACATCAGGAAGGAAATGCATTTCGATTTTGATAATGCCATCTCCGCGACACGCCTCACAACGACCGCCTTTCACATTAAAGCTAAATCGCCCTTTTTTATATCCTCGTACTTTAGCTTCATTTGTCGACGCAAATACATCACGAATGTCATCAAAGACACCCGTGTAGGTTGCAGGATTCGATCGTGGCGTACGTCCAATCGGTGACTGGTCAATATCAATTACTTTATCTACATATTCTAAGCCATTGATTTTTTTATGCTCACCTGGCTTATCCTTCGCTTTATGAAGCTTTTGTGCGAGTGTTTTATATAGGATTTCATTAATTAGTGTACTTTTACCTGAACCAGATACACCTGTCACACAAGTAAATAATCCAATTGGGATTTTCGCTTTCGTGTTTTTTAGGTTATTCTCTTTTGCTCCCACGATCTCAATATAACGTCCATCAGGTTTTCTTCGCTCAGATGGAACAGGAATGAACTTCTTCCCTGAGAGATATTCACCAGTTAACGATTCTTCATCATCCATGATCTCAGCTGGCGTACCTTCTGATGTAATGAAGCCACCATGAGCACCCGCACCAGGTCCAATATCGATAATATGATCAGCAGCAAGCATCGTATCTTCATCATGTTCAACGACAATTAGCGTATTGCCAAGATCTCTCATGCTTTGCAGCGTTGAAATTAATCGATCATTGTCTCGCTGATGAAGACCAATTGAAGGCTCATCAAGAATATATAGAACACCCATTAATCGTGAACCAACCTGAGTCGCAAGTCTAATCCGCTGCGCTTCTCCCCCAGATAATGTACCTGCCGATCGGTTCAGCGTTAAATAATCCAACCCAACGTTTACAAGGAAACCAAGTCGATCCTGAATTTCTCGTAAAATCATTTTGCCAATCGTCGCCTCTTTTGGCGTTAAATCAAGCTCATCAAAAAAGCCAGCAGCATCTTTAATGGCATATTCAGTTGCTTCGCCAATATGTTTTCCATTAATTAATACTGAACGCGATTCTTTCTTCAAACGATAGCCTTTACAGCTCGGGCATGGCTTTTGTGACATATAAGCTTCCATTTGCTCGCGAATATAATCAGAGCTCGTTTCACGATAGCGTCGTTCTACATTAGGAATAACACCTTCAAAGATAATGTTGTTTTCACGTACTTGTCCAAAGTCGTTCTCATAACGGAAATAGACTTTCTCTCCGTCACTTCCGTACAACACTTTATCAAGTTGTGCTCGTGGAATCTTATTAACAGGTGTATCCATATCGACCCCGAAATGATTGCACACGCTTTGGAGCAACTGTGGATAATAATTAGAACTAACTGGCTCCCATGGAGCAAGTGCATGCTCACGAAGTGACTTATCCCAGTCCGGGATAACTAAATCAAGATCAACCTCAAGTTTAAGACCTAAACCATCGCAAGAAGGGCAGGCTCCAAACGGACTATTAAATGAAAATAATCGTGGTTCAAGTTCACCAATAGAAAAACCACAATATGGACAAGAATGATGCTGATTAAAAAGCAATTCTTCCTGTTCCATCACATCAACAATTACTTGTCCACCGCCAAGATTAAGCGCCGTTTCTAGTGAATCCGCAAGTCGCGATTGAACACCGTCTTTTACGACAATACGATCAATCACAACTTCAATCGAATGCTTTTTATTCTTCTCTAAAGTAATTTCGTCTGCTACTTCCATCATTTCGCCATCCACACGGACACGAACGTAACCTTGCTTCTTAATATCTTCTAATACCTTAACGTGTTCTCCCTTACGACCTGATACAACAGGAGATAGAATCTGTAATTTCGTACGTTCTTCGTAGGTTAAAATACGATCTACCATCTGCTCGATCGTCTGTGAGGTGATTTCCACACCATGTCTCGGACATACTGGTCGACCGATTCTTGCGAATAATAAACGAAGGTAATCGTAGATTTCGGTTACAGTTCCTACAGTTGATCTAGGATTACGGCTTGTTGTCTTCTGATCGATTGAGATAGCTGGTGATAGACCTTCAATGGCATCGACATCTGGCTTATCCATCTGTCCAAGAAACTGTCTTGCATATGCTGAGAGTGATTCGACATAACGTCGCTGCCCCTCAGCATAAATAGTGTCAAATGCTAATGAAGACTTACCAGACCCAGATAAGCCGGTAACAACTACCAGCTTATCTCTTGGAATTGATACGTCTATATTCTTTAAGTTGTGGGCTCTTGCCCCTTTGACGACGATCTCTTCGATTGCCATTTGTTCGTCATCCTTCCGCTTTAAGCTCTAATAATAGGTCACGAAGTTCAGCAGCACGCTCGAAATTAAGCTCTCGCGCAGCTTCCTTCATTTCTGTTTCTACGTTTTCAATCACTTTAGCACGTTCTTGCTTCGTCATTTTACCTTGCTTCGGTACTTTGTATTCTTCACCGTCTTCAGCAGCAACAGTTGCACGAATTCCTTCACGTACTTTCTTCTGAATCGTTTTTGGCGTAATACTATATTTTTCATTGTATTGTTGCTGAATTTCCCGACGTCTATTTGTTTCACCAATTGCAAGTTCCATTGAATTTGTCATTTTATCGGCGTATAAAATAACATGTCCACTAGAATTTCGGGCAGCACGACCGATCGTTTGGATTAATGAACGTTCTGATCTTAAGAATCCTTCCTTATCAGCATCCAATATCGTAACAAGTGACACTTCAGGTATATCAAGACCCTCTCTGAGAAGGTTAATGCCAACAAGGACATCGAAAACGCCTAATCGTAAATCACGAATAATTTCAATTCGCTCAAGCGTCTTAATTTCAGAATGAAGGTATCGTACCTTTACCCCCATTTCTAATAAATAATCCGTTAAGTCTTCTGACATCTTTTTCGTAAGGGTAGTAACAAGGACTCGTTCGTTACGCTCTGAACGTTTGTTAATTTCATCTAACAAATCATCAATTTGTCCTTCGATTGGACGTATTTCAATTGTTGGATCAAGTAATCCTGTAGGACGGATAATTTGTTCAACTACTTTAGTTGAATGCTCCTCTTCATAAGGACCTGGTGTTGCAGATACATATACGAATTGATGAGCTTTCTCTTCAAATTCCTCAAAGCGAAGCGGGCGATTATCTTTTGCAGAAGGAAGGCGGAAGCCGTGATCAACTAGAACGCCTTTTCTTGCCTGGTCACCGTTGTACATTCCTCTTACTTGAGGAAGTGTTACGTGTGACTCATCAACCATAATCAAGAAGTCTTCAGGAAAATAATCCATTAACGTATATGGTGTAGCCCCAGCATCACGTAACGTTAAATGCCTTGAGTAGTTTTCGATTCCTGAACAAAAGCCCATTTCAGCCATCATTTCAACGTCATATCTTGTCCGCTGTTCAAGACGTTGAGCTTCTAATAACTTTCCATCATTGTTTAATGCTTTAAGTCTATCTTCAAGCTCTGCTTCAATTCGTTTAATTGCGATTTTTAATTTCTCTTCACGCGTTACGAAGTGGGAAGCAGGAAAGATCGCTACGTGTTCTCGCTCTCCAAGAATTTCTCCAGTTAACGAGTTCACTTCTGTAATTCGGTCAATTTCATCCCCAAAAAACTCGACACGAATGCAATTTTCATCACGTGAAGCAGGAAAGATTTCTACGACATCACCGCGAACACGAAATGTTCCACGCGTAAAATTAATATCATTACGTGAATATTGAATATCAACCATGTCCCGTAGTAATTGATCTCGATCTTTCTCCATCCCTTTTCGAAGAGAGAGCACAAGACTTCTATACTCTTCTGGATTACCTAGACCATAGATACAAGAAACACTTGCTACAATAATGACATCATTACGCTCAAACAAACTCGACGTAGCCGAGTGTCGAAGCTTGTCAATTTCGTCATTGATACTCGCATCTTTTTCGATGAATGTATCAGATTGAGGTATGTATGCTTCAGGCTGATAATAATCGTAATAGCTGACAAAATATTCGACAGCATTATTTGGAAAATACTCTTTAAACTCACTATATAGCTGTCCGGCCAGTGTTTTGTTATGAGCAATAATAAGTGTTGGCTTATTAACTTCCTGAATGACATTTGACATCGTGAAGGTTTTACCAGTCCCTGTTGCGCCGAGAAGAGTCTGATGCCGTTCATTGTTTTGAACGCCTTCAACAAGCTTTTTAATGGCTTCAGGTTGATCTCCTTGAGGTTCATAATCTGATACCAATTCAAACTTTCTTTCCACCTTCTTCGCCTCCGTTCGATTCATCTATAGGAATTATTATATCACATTATATGGTCGATTCTTCAATTAAAGCGAACTGATATTCCCATTTTTCTTTCCGATCGATTTCTTTCTCTTCTTATTAAACTGAGGTATGCTATAAAGTGCAGTCTTGAAAACCTCTCACGTTTATACATCTACTCAAAAGGAGTTTTGACATTGTTTGTCCTATGGGCATTGCCACTCGGCATCGCAATTGGTGCGATATCCGGTTTCTTTGGAGTAGGAGGCGGTTTTTTGCTTACGCCAATCCTACTATTGCTTGGGTATTCACCCGCAACAGCGATTACGATTAGTTTACTATACAGTATGAGTACCTCTATTTCTGGAGCATTAACCTATATTAAGAAGAAACGTGTTTTGTGGACACAAACACTGATTCTTTCAATAAGCGGTATGATCAGCACTCAACTTGCACAACCACTTGTCATTGCAATGGAAAGATCAGGTATTGATAACACCATCATTCCACTGTTTTATGTTATTTTACTTTCCTATTTCTCACTTTCTATGCTTTCTAAAGATACTTCAGTTGGAGAAATGAATACCACTTCTTCCTATTCCCCTGTTCTTACGGTTTTAATCGGTTTAGCCGGCGGCTTTATATCATCGGTTCTTGGGGTAGGAGGAGGATTTGTTATGGTTCCGTTATTGATACGCGTTCTACGCATGCCTCCTCGGCTAGCGATTGGTACTTCTCTCGCAACGATTTTCTTAATTGTTACAACAGGATTCCTTACATACATTGGAAAGGTTGAGATTCCGTGGTTCCTTGCATTTACTCTTGTCATTGGTGCAGTTATTGGATCTCGTTTTGGAGCCAATTTAACAGACGCATTTTCAGAGAGTACGATTAAGAAATTGCTAGGTACTCTCTATCTCTTTATGCTAACTAGTATCATCTTTAAACTTCTACATCAGCCTCTTTTGGGATTATTTACTGTCGGAGCTTACGTTCTAGCTTTAATGGTTCTGTTCACTTACCAGTATAGAACAAAAAAGAAGCGCCTATTCCAGTAGGAATAGACGCTATTTCATCTTTTTTTTGTTTTGTTTTTGTGTTTTCTTAGAAAGATAGAAACCAACGATTGCTGATAATATCGTCAGCAGAATGAGATGAATCGGATGATCTAATCCACCAAACACAGCCCACATAAATAGAAGCGTTAACCCAAAGCTAACAAATGTATTATATGTAACGCGTGTAAACACGACCGTAATAATCGCTGGAACGAGTAAAGCAATTAAGATTCCTTGCATATAAGTAAATTCACCCCTCAACATAAAGCGTCTCCCCCCATCTTACAACAAATAAGGGATTGAATGCTATGATGAGCTAGATTAAATTAAAGATTGTTTTCATAGGATTATGCGGTTAATTTCCGCTCCAGGTGCTCGCTTTCCGCGGGGCGGGCGGTGAGCCTCCTCGTCGCTAACGCTCCTGTGGGGTCTCACCTGTCCCGCTCATCCCGCAGGAGTCGAGCACCTTCCGCTCCAATCTGCTAAGTGTGGAATTCTCAAAAAAACCTTTCAAAAACAACGAAATGTTAGAAAGGACTTTTAGAATAGAGCCAATAAAAAAGAAGGCAATTAAATCGCCTTCTTTTTGTTTTTATAGTTTATTGAGCTTCTTCTATATCATGAAGGCGGTGTTCTTTTACAAATAACAACCCTAGTTCATGATGTTCATTATAATACAACGCTTTTTGTTCAAACCTTACTTCTCCATTAAAGTCGAGCACTTCTAATTTACAAAATGCAGCATTTCTTTGAAGTGCGGTATAAAAGTCCGTTCCTTTTCCTACTGGAATACCGTTCACTTTAGAAATCACTTCCCCAACTTGTAAATTCATATGGTCTGCTGGAGACTCAGGTAGAATTCCGAGAATCACAAGCCCTTCATTTCGTTCGTTAAAATAAGCTGCCTTATCCTTTCCACGATGAAGAAGGAGAATCGTTGCTCTCATAACAACAACAATACCTAACATAATCAATGCAAGCCATTCATTGTTCGTAAAGTAACTTACTAGTCCGATAATCACAGCACTTACTCCTAAAAGTAGTACCTGCCTTCCATTTCTTTTAAGTTCAGGAACAGGAAGGGCATGGTGAATGAGCTTTTGAAAACCAATTGGTAATGGCATCAAAAGAAAGGAATAGGCTTGATCCCCGAAATGTAAAAGTGGCCACCATGAGAAAGCCTCGACATTGCCGACAGGAAGAAAAAGAAAGAGTGGAATGAGCCACAGTCTTTGAACCTCATGTCCGCCTACGAGCTTACCGCGTTTACTTTCAACCAACCTTGGAGATGTCTGACTAACTGCATTCCGAGAAATGAGCAAACCTTCCATCATCACAAGAAATCCAACTAACAGGACAATAGCAATCATAGAAGCTGATCCTATACCGTCTTGAAACGAATTTATTCGTGCACTTCCAAAATCGATCGGTGTATAAAATAAAGCAGCAACTACTGGCAATATAAACGTAAATGCTGGGCTCAGAAATCGAATTTGTTTTGTCACAAGAAGTAAGAAAGCAGCCATACTTAAAGCTATTGTGGTACTGAATGGTAATGTAATACCTAGAAACACGTTCACTACCAGAAATGCTGCGCCGGCAATTATTCCTGGTACAATGGCAAACGCCACATCATCAAGAGCATCGTGAACGCGCGTATGAAAATCTCGCCGATCTCGTTTCACGCGTGATAGCCCAAGAATGAATGCCCCAATAAGGGTGATATACGTTAAAGGATGTAAAAAAAAGCTGATTATCCCTTTAAGTATAGAAAGACCAATAATGTCCATTTTATATTCCTCCATGCTTTTGCCCCTGTCAGAAAAAAATTCCGCAGGATTTCCTGCGGAATAGCTTCGACATCAACAGTTTGTTTCCTTCTTGGAATTATTTAGCAAGAAGTTCTACAGCTGTTTCAAGTTGAACATCGTTATCAGGATTACGAATCGAGTCTACGATATTTTCTTGAAGTTTTTGTGCAGTCTTCTCATCAATTTTTCCAGATACATTAATATTGTTAGAGCGCTGGAATGCTTTTACTGCAGTAACCGTTTTGTCACTATAATATCCGTCCGTTCGGCCTGGTTCAAAACCAAGGCCTTTTAACATCACCTGTGCTGATTCCACCTGTTTATTGTTTTGGTCAAACTCGAGTGTTTTCTCTGCTGACAAAGGATTCACATAGAAGTAAGCAGGCTGTTCAGCTTCTACTGTCGGTTCAATTCCTTCTTTATGAATCCAATTCCCATCTGGGGTGAGCCATTTGAACATGGTGAGTTTAATATTACTTCCATCCCCTAGATCAACAGTCGTTTGAACTGTTCCTTTACCGAAGGATTTCTCTCCAACAAGATCATATCCGCCAGCCTCTTTAAGAGCCCCTGCTAGAATTTCAGCTGCAGATGCACTCCCACGATCAATCAATCCAACAATTGGATAATCTTTTTTCTCTTCTAATGAAGAGACAGAGCGCTGTTTCTCTCCTTGACGATCTTCAATTTGAACGTATGGTTTATCACTTGGAATAATCTCTTCAGCCATATCAGAAACAACGTTTAAGAGTCCGCCGGGATTATTACGAACATCAAGAACTAGCCCATCGATACCTTCATTTTCAAGCTTTTTAAGCTCCTTAGAAAAGCTTTTCGCTGTATTTTCTGAGAAAGAAGTAACCTGGAGAACACCAATTGTCTTGCCATTTTTCTCAACTGTATCGGAATAAACCGTTTCAATTGGAATCTCATCTCTCGTCACTTTTACTTCCATTACTTCAGAAACACCTGGACGTTGTACACCTAGCTTCACAACCGTCCCTTTTTCACCGCGAATTTTCAAGACAGCATCATACAGATCAAGTCCCTCTGTACTTTCTCCGTCAATGGTCATAATTTTATCGTTTGGACGAAGACCTGCCTTTTCAGCCGGAGAGTCTTTATAAGGTGAGACGATCGTTACTCGACCATCATCCATATTAACCTCTGCACCGATACCTTCAAACGAGGAACCCAGTGATTGACTAAACTGTTCTGCAGTCTTTGGATCCATATAAACGGAGTAAGGATCATCGAGTGTTTCAATCATTCCTTTGATTGCGCCATCTAGAAGATCTTTTTGCTCGACATCTTTCACATAGCGATCAGTAATCAGCTCATACGTTTTATTTATTTTCGAAAGTTCCTCGGACTCTATGTCATTTCCTGAGCCGAGTGTCATCGACTGTTCACTGCCTTGAGACTCGTCCTGAAAGAGTGCGAAAGCCGCATATGTACCACCAGAACCAACGAGTAAGGCAATCACGACGAGTAACGCGACAACTTTCCCCTGTATCTTCAATGTACTCACCTCTTCTGATTTGAAGGAAAAGGCACCCCATCATAACGATGCGATGCCTTTTCATCTTATTGTACTATATGATTCAGTTGTTTTCATTATGTTTCCATCTCAGATTGTGACAGGGACAGAACAGTCATTAACCTTCTCGAAATTAACGGAGGTAGTTCATTGGGTTAACGGCATTTGACTTGCTTGCATTCCATCCACCCTTATGGATTTCAAAATGCAAATGCTGACCAGTTGAACGACCGGTATTACCCATTGAGCCTAAGTAAGTACCTGCGCTTACCGATTGACCAGTAGATACAGCGCGGTTTTTCATGTGTGCATAAACTGTTGTATACATTTGACCGTTAATGCTGTGTGTTATGAAAACAACGTTTCCGTAAGAACTTGAGTGGTAAGACTTAAGTACTGTTCCTGCGGCTGCTGCTTTGATTGGAACTTCTCCGCCTTGAGCAATGTCAATTCCTTCGTGCATGCTACCCCAGCGGCTTCCAAATCCAGATGTGATCGGACCAGCTGATGGTTTTGAGAAGATTGCACTGCCAGATGGTTCTGGAGCTGGTGCTGGTGCCGGCGCAGGTGCTGGTGAAGATTTTGAGCTGCTTTCGTTCGAGCTAGAAGAATTCTTCGCTTTTTTAGCTGCTGCCGCTTCGGCTGCTGCCTTCTCTTTAGCAGCTTTAGCTGCTGCTTTACGTTCTGCTTCTGCTTTACGAGCTGCTTCTTCAGCACGTTTAATCTCTTGCTGAACAGCTTTCTCTTGCGCTTCTAAAAGCTCAGCACTTTCATTTAAATCCATCATGTGATTATGAAGTTCGCCTTCTTCTTCTTCAAGGGCCTTCATAAGTTTATCTTTTTCAGCCTTTTTAGCATCAAGTTCTTTTTTAAGCGCCTCAAGCTCAGCCTTTTTATCTTGTAGCGAAGCTAGCTTATCTTCGACTTCCGCTTTCTTCTCTTCTACAGAAAGCTTGTCCGCTTTGTGCTCTTCAAGAATCTTTTTATCTTGATCTGCAATTGTATTAAGAGCTAGAACACGTTCAACTAAATCTCCAAAGTCTTTTGATCCAAGTAATACTTCCATGTAGTCAACAGTACCGCCACCGTTCTGTTGCATCGAACGAACGCGATCCTTCAATAGCTTGTCTCGTTCAGCAATGCGATCTTCAAGAACAGCTATTTCCTCTTTAAGTTGATCAATTTCTTCATTTGTCTTATTGATTTCATTTTCTTTTGTTGAAATTTGGTTGTCCGTTTCAGCTACTTCTTTATCAAGACGTTCAATATCTGCATGCACATCTTCCTGTTCTGCATGTACATCAGCAAGCTCAGATTCTTTCTCCTTAAGTTCCTGTTCATTTTTCGATTGCTTCTTTTTTACATCGTTTAATTGCTCATCAAGACTTGCTGCGATTGTTGTTTGTGGAATTGCTGCTGATAGTCCGCTCAAACCTAGAGTCAATGTTAGTGCAGTTGCGATTATTTTACGCTTCAATCTTTGTTCCTCCCCCGAAATAGATGAATCTATTTATCTCTTAATTGTTTAATTAAACTTTCAAGAACTTACGCATTGACGTAAGACTTCCCCAAGTACCAATAATAACTCCCAGGACAACAAGAAGTCCTGATAGCTGGTAAACGAAAGGCGTTACCGGTAGTAAGTCGATAATAAATGTTGGAAAACGGTTTGCAATTAAGTCGATTAAATAATAGTAACCGTAAATTAGAATGCCGATTGGAATGAGCGCGCCCAAAATCCCAATTAAAATACCTTCTATTAAGAAAGGCCAGCGAATAAACCAATTTGTTGCACCTACTAATTTCATAATCTCAATTTCATGGCTTCTGGCAACGATTGTAAGTTTAATAGTGTTCGAAATGAGGAACATAGCTGTAAATAGTAATCCAATTACTAGTGCCAGTCCAACATTACGTGCGATTTCCAGTACTTTAAATAGTTTATTAACGGTATCTTCTGCGAACTCGACGTTCTGTACATTTTCTAACTGTTCAATCTCTTGAGCAACCTTATTGACGTCTTGAGGATCCTTTGTTTTCACAAGAAAAGCATCGCTCAATGGATTTTCATCTCTTAAGGATTCGAATACTTCACCTTCATCCCCAAGATTATCAATCAATTGATCAAGCCCATCCTCTTTCGATTGGTAAGTGGCTGATTCAACTTCTGAAATGTTCTCAATTTTACTTTTTAGTTCATCCTGCTGTTCTGGTTTAGCTGTGATGTCAATAAATGCACTAATTTCAACATCACTTTCAAGCTGATCCCCAAAAGCATTTAAGTTAAGAAGTAATGCGAGACAAACACCTACAAGAAGTAGTGTCACGGTTACAGCTGAAATGGAAGCAAAAGTCATCCAGCCATTTCGACCGAGATTCTTGAACCCTTCTTTTCCATGACGACCAAACGTTTTAATTTTCATACCCGTATTCACCTCTTGCTTCATCACGGGTTACTAAACCACCATCAATTGCAATAACACGTTTCCTAAATGTATTCACAATATCTTTATTATGAGTTGCCATAATAACAGTTGTACCGCGATTGTTAATTTGATCTAATAAATCCATAATCCCCCATGCAGTTTCTGGATCCAGATTCCCCGTTGGTTCATCCGTAAGCAGAATGTTAGGATTATTCACGATCGCTCTTGCTATTGAAACCCTCTGTTGTTCCCCTCCAGATAGTTCATCTGGTAGGAATCTCGCTTTGTTCTTCAAATTAACGAGACTTAGAACTTCCATGACTCGCTTGCGAGTAGATGCTTTGCTTTCTTCGATGACTTCAAGAGCAAAAGCGACGTTTTCATACACGGTTAGCTTTGGAAGAAGTTTAAAGTCCTGAAAAACAACGCCGATTTCCCGACGAAGTTTAGGAACGTTCTTATTCTTCATTTTGCCAACATCTTTTCCATTGATAATGATTGTTCCACTTGTAGGTACTTCTTCACGATACATCATTCTCATAAAGGTGGATTTACCAGCCCCACTTGGTCCTACTATGTATACAAACTCGCCTTTATCAATCTTAATATCAATTCCGTTAATAGCTTTAATCCCGTTGTTGTATGTTTTCCATATATCTTTCATTTCGATCAAAATGTACCACTTCCTACTTGCTTAAATTCTCGATGCAAAGTCTTAGAATTTAGGTTTTAAAAATAGCTTAGTTAATTTCTGATGGATATTTTACATCTGTAGATATTATAACAAACAAATTCGCTAATTTAAGACAAATTTTTATTACATTTCTGTTTCAGCGTTGTCGCTATATGACATCTTCTGCAATGATGTATTAATATTTCATAGAAACTTACACAATCTCCTTCTTTATACATTCTGTTCGGACTATACTTCATTACTATTCTTAATTTAAGGTTCTTTTCGTAGACATTGTTGCTATAAACGTAGGGGTATTTCAGCTCCAGGATGCTCGCTTTCCGTGGGGTCTCGTCTCGCTAGTCCCGTAGAAGTTGAGCACCCTTCCGCTCCAATTAGCTAAGTGTGGTTCAAAAAGTCTACTAAAACAACTATTTTAGAGAACCAACCCCAACAAAAAAAGCACGCGCTACGCGAGTGCCCCTGTTTGTTATTTCATATCTGCTAGCCATTTTGCTACGTTTTCTTCTTTTTCCGTATCGCCTCTAAGAATGTTACCAGGCATTTGTCCTTTACCGTTTTGAATAATGTTCAAGATTTCATCTTTCGAGTAACTTGAACCGACAGCTGTTAAGCCTGGACCAACTTTACCTTGTAGATTTTCACCATGACAGCTTAAGCAATTCGCCTCGTACGTAGCTTGTGCTGCTTCAGCATCATATTCTCCAGAAGATTCACTCGTCTTATCTGAAGAATTCTCATTTGCGGACCCATCATTCATTGAACTTTCATTCCCGCTGTTACCGCCACCACACGCAGCTAGTCCTAAAATAAGAACCAATCCAAGCACCATACTCATCCACTTTTTCAATAACTTCACTCCCTTTGGCTCTTTTCTGGTTACTATTACCTGCTTACTCTCTTTTAAAACCTTCTCCTAGCACTTCAGTTGCATTTGACACAATGACAAACGCCGAAGGGTCAACATCTTTAACAAGTTGTTTCAATTTGGATACTTCGTTTTGTGCGACAACGACCATGAGGATAGGGCGCTTATCATTTGTGTAACCACCCTGTCCAGAAATTCTAGTAACACCACGATCGACAACGGTGATAATTCCTTCGCGAAGCTCTTCTTCTTTATCAGAAATAATAAGAGCCATCTTGGAATAGCCTAAACCTAACTGGACAACATCAATCGTTTTTCCTGTTAAATACATCGCAATTAGCGCATAAAGTGCTTCTTCAAGGCTGAAGACAAAGGCTGATGCGACGACAATCAGACCATCAATCATAAATACGCATGTTCCTAGCGACACACCACTATATTTGTTTACGATTTGTGCAGCTAAATCTGTTCCACCAGTTGAGGCTTTCCCTCTAAAAACGATACCGAGACCAAGTCCTACGCCAAGACCACCAAATAAAGCCCCTAGTAATGGATCTGTTGTAGCTGGTTCAACGTTCTCAGTCAATTTAACGACAAATGGAAGAAAAAGAGTACCAACAAGGGTTTTCGGGCCGTACTTCTTACCAAGAAAGATCAGACCACTTATAAATAAAGGAATGTTAAAAGCCCACTGGACATATGCGGGTTTCCAATCAAACACACCTTTTGTAATGGTACTAATTCCGCTAACTCCACCTGATGCGATACTATTTGGTAGCAAAAAGAGATTAAACGCAATGGCGACAATAGCCGATCCAATAATAACGCTTATGTACTCTAAAATTCTGTGTGATAATGAAACTCTTTTGGCTGTAAACTTCGCTAACGTTGCAATCATAAAGGCATTCACTCACTTATTGTATGTTTTTCATCACTGCCGATTTTTCAGCAAAATCCTTCAGTAGTATATCACCGGTCCTATAGGGTGTAAACCGCATTGTGGCAGCGCGTTATCAGATTGAAGTGTTGAATTCCCCTCATTTAATTTTTCATTTTAACATCAGTATTTTATAACCAATTTCTTTTTTACTTTGCCCTATCTCAGGTGGATTTAATTAGGTAATTGAAAAAACCTCTGTTTAAAACAGAGGTTTTCAGGTCTTTAATTATTCTCATTTAAACGTGAACGTAGGTAAGCATCAATAAATGGATCAAGGTCCCCATCCATTACCGACTGTGTATTACCAACCTCAACATTTGTTCGGTGGTCTTTCACCATGCTGTAAGGATGAAACACATAAGAACGAATTTGGCTTCCCCAGCCGATTTCCTTTTGTTCTCCTCGGATCTCATCAAGCTCTGCTTCCTGTTCTTCAATTTTCAATTGATACAGTTTAGCTTTCAGCATTTTCATTGCTTGTTCGCGGTTTTTAATTTGAGACCGCTCTCCCTGACAACTAACCACTACATTAGTAGGCAAGTGTGTAATTCGTACAGCAGAATCAGTTGTGTTAATATGCTGTCCACCAGCACCACTTGCACGATACGTATCAACTTTTAAATCTTCTGTTCGAATATCAATTTCAATTTCGTCGTTAAATTCAGGCATAACCTCACAGGAAACAAACGAAGTATGTCGTCTACCACTTGAATCGAACGGAGAAATACGGACAAGGCGATGAACGCCTTTCTCAGCTTTTAAATAGCCGTAAGCGTTATGTCCTTTAAAGTTCAGCGTTACACTCTTCACTCCTGCTTCATCACCAGGAAGATAATCAAGCGTTTCTACTTTAAATCCTTTTTTCTCTCCATAGCGAGTGTACATACGTAGAAGCATAGAAGCCCAGTCTTGAGACTCAGTTCCACCTGCACCAGGATGAAGCTCAAGAATCGCATTATTCTTATCGTGCTCTTCACTTAAAAGGAGTGTTAATTCGAATTGGTTAACTGTTTTCTTCAGATCTTTAATTTCTACTTCCAGCTCCTCGAACAGTTCCTGATCGTTTTCTTCTTTGACTAGTTCATATGAAACTTCAAGGTTTTCATAGCCTTCTTGAAGTGAGTCAAATTCATTAACAATTTCTTTCAAGCTATTTGATTCATTAATGACTTTCTGAGCAGCATTCTGGTCATTCCAGAAATCAGGATCTGTCATTTGTATGTCTAATTCATCAATGCGAGCTCTCTTATTTTCGAGGTCAAAGAGACCCCCTAAAATCATTTAATCGTGTTTCTATTGTGTTAAGTTCGCTACGAATTTCATGCATTTCCATTGCGTACACCTCAGCTTCGTTATTTTCAATAGAATTGAATGAACCTACAAAGGCTCATTCCGCAAATCTCAATATGGATTCGTTTAGGGACAAAGTAGACCCCCACCTAAACGCTTTGGTTAACGTTCTAAGGTGGGGGGTTACTTCCCCTTACGGTTGATATAAGCAGGTGCTCTACTACACCTACTCTAACTTATTCTGCTTTGCCGTGACAGTTCTTATATTTCTTACCGCTTCCGCAAGGACAAGGATCATTACGTCCAATATCCTGCTTCTTTTTAACAGGCTTTGGTTTAGCGCTTCCTTCTTCTTTTGGATTAACAGCTTTTCCTTCAGCTACTTTTTCACGCTTAAGATTGCTTTCAACCTGTGCTTTCATAATATAAGTAGCCACTTCTTCTTCGATCTCTGTAACCATATCTTCAAACATTTCATATCCCTCGAATTGATACTCTCGAAGTGGATCATTTTGACCATAAGCTCTTAGATGAATTCCTTGACGAAGCTGATCCATGGCATCAATATGATCCATCCACTTACGATCAACACTGCGAAGAAGAATAACTTTCTCGAACTCGCGCATGCGCTCTGGCTCAAAAGCTTCTTCCTTCTCATCGTAATTAATCTTCATTTTCTCGACAAGTAGCTCAACGATTTCCTCTTTATCAAGACCTTTAATATCTTTTAAAGTAACCTGACCTTCTTGTAGGAAGATTCCTTTCGCATGGTCAAGTATTGCTTGATGGTCCCATTCTTCTTGAATATCTTCATCACCTGTATGTGCATCAACAATGCGTGTAATAACAGAAGTTAGCATGGTTTCAACAATTTCACGTAAATTGTCAGACTCAAGCACTTCTGCACGTTGTGCATAGATGATTTCACGCTGTTGTCTCATAACGTCATCATATTGAAGAAGTTGTTTACGAGCATCGTAGTTGTTACCTTCTACTCGTTTCTGTGCCGATTCAACTGCCCTTGAGACAAGCTTTGATTCGATCGGTTGATCTTCTTCCATACCAAGTCGGTTCATCATATTCATCATATTATCCGAACCGAATCGACGCATCAGTTCATCTTCCATTGAAATATAGAACCTTGATTCACCTGGATCTCCTTGACGACCCGAACGTCCTCGAAGCTGGTTATCAATACGTCTACTTTCATGACGCTCTGTTCCCAGAATAAACAGTCCACCAAGATCAAGTACACCAGCACCAAGTTTAATATCTGTACCACGACCGGCCATGTTTGTTGCGATCGTAACAGCACCTTTTTGACCCGCTGATTCAATAATTTCTGCTTCTCGAGCATGGTTTTTCGCATTTAAGATATTATGTGGAACACCGCGTTTTTTCAAGAATTGTGAGATCAATTCTGACGTTTCTACGGCAACCGTTCCGACTAGAATAGGCTGTCCATTGCGATGACGCTCTTCAATTTCTCTTGAAAGAGCCTGGAACTTACCGTTCGTCGATTTGTAAACAAGATCAGGATAGTCCATACGAGCAATTGGTTTATTCGTAGGAATCGCGATAACATTCATATTATAAATGTTACGGAACTCTTCTTCTTCCGTTTTAGCTGTACCTGTCATTCCAGAAAGTTTGTCATACATTCTAAAATAGTTCTGGAACGTAATTGTAGCAAGCGTCATGCTTTCTCTTTGGATCACAAGACCTTCTTTTGCTTCAATGGCCTGGTGAAGTCCGTCACTGTAACGGCGTCCTGCCATTAAACGACCTGTGAAGGAGTCAACGATGACAACTTCATCTTCCTGCACAACGTAATCCATATCCAGCTGCATGATGAAATTCGCTTTCATCGCCTGGTTAATATGGTGATTTAACTGCACATTTTTGTAATCGTATAAGTTCTCGATGGCGAAGAATTTTTCTGCTTTCGTAATTCCATCTTCCGTTAACTGAACGTTCTTCGTTTTGATATCAACATTGTAGTCGTCTTCCTCTTTTAGTGTCCTGACAAATTGATTCGCTTGAATATAAAGCGTCGTTGATTTTTCAGCACTTCCAGAAATAATAAGCGGGGTTCTCGCTTCATCAATTAAGACGGAGTCTACTTCATCAATGATGGCATAATGAAGTGGGCGCTGTACCATTTCTTCTTTATATAGAACCATATTGTCACGAAGATAGTCGAAACCAAATTCGTTGTTTGTTCCGTAAGTAATATCAGCAGCATATGCTTCAGCTTTCTCTTCTTTTGATAGGCCACTAATATTTAACCCAACAGTTAAACCAAGAAAGTGGTAAAGTTCACCCATTTCTTCTGCGTCACGCTTAGCAAGGTATTCGTTTACTGTAATAACGTGAACGCCTTTTCCTGTCAACGCATTGAGGTATACAGGCATTGTCGCACTAAGCGTTTTACCTTCACCGGTTTTCATTTCTGCGATATTACCTTCATGTAGAGCAGCTGCACCCATGATTTGCACAGGGAACGGACGCATACCAAGAACACGCTCAGATGCTTCGCGAACGGTGGCATACACTTCTGGTAACATTTTATCTAGCTTTTCACCTTTTCCAATTCGTTCTTGATACTCTCTCGTTTTATTGCGTAGTTCATCATCTGATAACTTTTTCATTTCATCTGAAAAAGTCTCCACTTGATCTGCAATCTTTTGCAAGCGGCTTATCTGACGCTCGTTGCCATTCGGTATAATTTTACGTAATAAACCTTTCATAGAAACGCTCCTCTTTTGTTGTCAGTAGAGTGCTATCATGTATCTAACTAAACTTAGAATTTTTTATACTATGTAGTTATTTTAACAATTAGTTGCTAGAGGTACAAGAAAGTAAAAAACGCTGCCATCTTATTAAGTATATTAATGAAAGAAAAGAAAGACTGCTACTTGCATATTTAAAGGGCAGGGGGAAAGCCCCTGCCCAAGTTTATTTATTATTTAGTCTTGCTCAATTAATCCGTATTTTCCATCTTTACGACGGTAGACAACGCCTGTGCTTCCAGAAACGGCGTTAGAGAAAACGAAAAAGCTATGACCAAGCATGTCCATTTGAAGAATTGCTTCCTCTACGTCCATTGGCTTGAATGTAAAGCGCTTTGTTTTCACTACCTGTAATTCGTCTTCATCTAGGTCAGCTTCAGCAACGCTTGTTGTTGTAGGGTTGAGTTCATCGCGGAACATATATTTAACGCTGCCTTCCTGACGGAATTTGCGGTTAACTTTTGTTTTATGCTTGCGAATTTGACGCTCTAGCTTTTCTACAACCAAATCAATTGCTGCATACATATCTTGATGCTCTTCTTCAGCTCGAAGTAGAAGGTTAGGCATTGGAATTGTTACTTCAATCATTTGCTGATCGTTGTAAACCTTCATATTGACATGAACATCAGAGTTAGGTGGAGTATCGAAATACCTTTCAAGTTTACTTACCTTCTTCTCAGTATATTCTCTCATTGCAGGTGTAACCTTAATGTTTTCACCACGGATGTTAAAATTCATCATGTGGCACTCCTCCTTCCATGCTATAACTATATTATTCGATATACCCATTCCGTTACCCTTTATAAACTTTAAAAAATAACAATTATTTTTACGTTTTTTTCACAAAACACTCTTTTTTTCGACAAATTTTTACATAGGTACTTTTTATTACCTTTTTTGGGCATATAAAAAGCTTCTATCACAAGTGATAGAAGCTTCATTGATTGGATTTTTTATTTAAGATACTTTTTCAACGTTAGCAGCTTGTGGACCACGAGCGCCTTCAACGATTTCGAATTCAACTGTTTGACCTTCTTCTAATGATTTGAATCCTTCGCCACTGATCGCAGAAAAGTGAACAAATACATCGTCACCGTCTTCTCTCTCAATAAATCCGAAACCTTTTTCATTGTTAAACCATTTTACTTTTCCCTGCATCTTGTTCAACATTCCCTTCAGAAATCTTCATGGCATTGCCATACTTCCACTATACGCCCAGCCCAAAGTACTGTCAAAGGGGTGTTTTTGTTGATTTAACTCGAATGAAGGCGTTTTCTTATAAAAGTTTCGACAAAGGGATTAACTACGGCAGAGTGTTAATGAACTTACGTGGGATGCCCCTGCATTTTTAAGCGTTTTTGCGGCATAATGAAGTGTTGTTCCGGTCGTATATAAATCATCAATAAGTAAAAATGTCTTGCCTTCAATGGTTACTTTTGGATGTAGCTGAAACATATCCTTTTTTCGATTAATCCGTTTCTCTCTTGATTTCTTACTTTGTTTTTCTTCATGATTGATTCGGTACAAAATTTGACCTTCATGAAACTCAGTTCCTTCTATCCATACTTCACATTGATTAAATCCCCTATCATAAAGCCTTTCTTCACTAGAGGGGATTGGAATCACCCCATCAACGTCCCCAAAGGATTTCAATATTTCTTTCTTAAAAATAGCAGAGAATACTCTTCCCGCTTCAACATCGCCACGAAATTTATACAGAGAAAGAATGTCCTTTAGAAAATCATTGTATTCATAAAACGACTTATTAGACTCTAGCACATTTCCAAATTCACTATTACGCCACTTGATGCAATCTGAGCAATAATGATCTTGGATATAATCGGGTTTTAACTTGGAGAGTGGACGACCGCATTTTAAACAAAGTTCCCCTGTGATCGGAACAAGCTTTGCCTGACAGGTTTCACAAATGACTCGTTGTGCTGCTAATCCCAAGATGATTCGCCATGAAAGCTGTCTGCTCAAATCTTTTTTACACCAGACACATCTCTCTAATTGAGCCATCCTCGTTCCTCCGCTTCACGATTCATTCCTTTAATAAGTCGTACAGCTGACACCATTTCATTTGTCTTTCCATAATGAAAGAATCTTACAGAACCATCAGGAAAATCCTTGCTTCTTCCGGCCCTTCCAGCAATTTGAACGAGCGCACTTTCTGTAAACACATCATCCTCAGCACCAATTACAGCAACAGAGACATTTGGAATCGTTATCCCGCGTTCTAATATGGTTGATGAAAGAAGGACTGGTAGTTGATTGTTGCGAAACCGAATCACTTTATTTACACGATCTTCATCCTCAGAATGAACACTCTCGCACTGAACGTATTTGTTCATGAGAGGCGTTACTTTTTCAATTAAGCTAATAGAAGGAAGAAAAAGCAATACTGGCTTTCCATCCCCCACTTGTTGTGTAATCCATTTTATTAAAATAGGTGGTAATCGCTCTTTCTTTATTTCCTTCCTCCAATTCCCTACCCATGTTAAGGATGGAATCGGAAGTGGGAAACCGTGAAACCTTGCTGGAATACGCACTATGGGATGAAAATTGCGGATCATTGTCTTCGAGGGAGTAGCCGTTAAATAGATGAGGGAACTTTCCTTTTTTCGTGATTTTTCAACTGCATACTGAAGAGAAGAATCAACGTTATAGGGAAAGGCATCTACTTCATCAATAATCATGACATCAAAAAAATTCTTATATCGGATTAGCTGATGTGTTGTAGAAATGACAAATTGTGTAGTGTCTTTTGAACTTCCACCGTAAAGAGCTGATAGATTAATAGAAGGAAATGCTTTTTTCAAGCGTGGAAACAACTCAAGAACAACATCTGTTCTTGGCGTCGCAATACAGATGGTTTTATTTTGAGAAAGAGCTTCTTCTAATCCGTGAAACAACACTTCCGTTTTTCCACTTCCGCATACTGCCCATACTAGTAGCTCCTCATTTTTTTTAATTGCATGAGTCACAGCACGAGAAGCTTCTTGTTGGCCACTTGATAACATTCCCTTCCATTGTAATAAGAAAGGAGGTTGTTTTGATTGGAAAGGAACAGAGGCAGAATAAAGCGGTGAACAAGAACTAACTTTCCCCATCACTATACAATTTCTACAATATCGACAATCCTTTTCCCCGCATCGTGCACAAGAAAAGTGGGAAAATGCCTGCTTGCTCCCACATCTCATGCACGTGAGGTTACCTTCTTTAAGTTGAAGGCCCGCTTCTATATGAATAAATCCGTTGAGATAATGAGCATGTATATCACATAGAGGAAAAGGGATTTCATCTATTAATAGATGCTTCCCTTGTAGAACCTGGAGAAGTTGAAGGTCAGTCTTGAAGGATTTGTTTATTGGTTGAAGAGGGAACGACTTGTAGTGACTTATGGGATGAAATAATAAAGGATCTTGTAATGGGGAGAGTTGCTCAGGTATGAGGACGGTTTGTTTGTTAAGTTGAAGGGAAGCAAACCTCATCAGCGTGCTCCCCTTCTGAATTTAGCAATCATGTGCGATACCATCCAAGCCCGAGCGAACCTTCACCAAGATGTGTTGCAATAACAGGCCCAAAATAGCTTAGGATGATTTCTACGTTCGAGTACTTTGCTTCTAATTCAGATTTCAGTTGTACTGCTTCTTCTTTGTTATTTGCATAAATGACAGTCGCTTTAATAGGTGCGCCATCCTTTGCTGATTCATCAAACAACGAAAGAATTTTGTTTAAGGCTTTCTTTCTCGTTCTAATTTTTTCATAGGGAACAATTTGTTTATCTTCAAATGTAAGAACAGGTTTAATCTGTAGGAGGTTCCCAACAACAAGCTGTGCTGCATTTAATCTTCCACCTCTATGGAGGTTACTTAAATCATGTACTAGGAAATACGCATGCATTCCCTGGTTTTTCATTTCATTAAGTCGCTCTAGTATACGATCACTTGAGTAACCCTCCTGCGCCATCCGAGCAGCTTCAAGTACATAGAACCCCTGCACCATACAACTAATCTCAGAATCAAACACATGAACATCCACACCTTCGACCATTCCACCTGCAGAATAAGCCGACTGGAAAGTACCACTAATTCCACTTGAAAGAGTGATCGTTATAATCTCTTCATGTGTTTTAGCTAATTTCTCGTATGTTTCTATGAAACTCCCTATAGACGGTTGTGAAGTTTTCGGGAGCTCATTTTCACGCCTAATTTTCTCGAAAAAATCGTCCACACCAATTTCTTTCTCTTCTAAAAATGATTCATTTCCAAAAACTACATTAAGTGGAATCATGCTAATGTCATATTCAGAAAGCATGTCGTCAGATAAATAAGCGGTACTATCCGTAACGATCGCTACTGTTTTCATAAAAAACGCCTCTCTTCAATCTATTAAGTGCTTATGTTAATTCTAAACTCAGTCAAGTTAATGATAGAGTATTTTCGTAAATGTGCCAACAGGAGCTATTAATATTTCTGATAATATTTGTCAACCATTATCCCCCACATTTTTTAATGTAAATGTCGTAAAATGATGCAATTAGTAAATTAGGCAGTTATTTTGTTACGTGATTGTAATGTTCTATTCATCGTTTTGTTATCTCAATCATGTAGACTAGCAATTGTTGATAGAGAAAATTTAATGTTTAAACTTATAAATCAGGGGGAATTACATAATGTTTAAGAAAGTCGTGATCACTACTACACTCGCAGGTACTCTTTTATTAGCACCAAACGTAAGTGAAGCAGCTTTAGGCGACCGTACCCTATACAATGGCATGAGCAACTCTGACGTAACTGAACTTCAAAATGTATTAGACGATAAAGGTTATTTTGACTACCATAAAGCAACAGGATATTTTGGAACAATTACAGAAGACGGAGTACGTGATTTCCAACGTAATGCTGGAATTTCTGTAGATGGTGTTGTAGGTCCACAAACAGTTAGCGCACTTACAGGATCAACTTCTTCTAAATCTAGCAGCTATACATCTACAAACAGTTCAACAGTTCGCTACGGCGATCGCGGACAAACAGTTACAAACCTTCAAAGCCAACTTAAATCAAAAGGATATTACAACTATTCAGTTGATGGAGTTTTCGGGTCAATCACTCAACAAGCTGTTCGTAACTTCCAAAGTGCAAATGGTTTAAGTGTTGATGGAGTAGCTGGACCAAACACATTTGGAGCACTTTCTGGTGCTGCACCTGCAAGCAAGCCATCTTCATCAGTGAAGAGTGCATCAACTTCTAACTCTTCTGTTATCTCTATTGCAAAACAATATATTGGCGTACCATACGTGTGGGCTGGTACTACTCCATCTGGGTTTGACTGCAGTGGATTCCTTCAGTATGCATACAACAAAGCAGGAATTTCTATTCCACGTACTGTAGCAAGCATCTGGAATGCATCAGATAGCGTATCTTCACCTTCTGCAGGAGATCTAGTATTCTTTGAAACTTACAAGTCAGGTCCTTCACACGCAGGGATTTATCTTGGAAACGGTCAATTTATTCACTCTTCTTCTTCTTACGGAGTGACAATCAGTGACATGGACAACCCTTACTGGGCTCCACGTTACCTTGGTGCAAAGCGTCCTTAAGTAATATTCAAAAGAACCTCCAAAGCGGAGGTTCTTTTTTTGTGGTCTTTTCTGCTAACAAAATCAAAAAGAGCATTCCTTATACTGAACTATACTCCAAATAAAAAAAGCTCTTTTCTAAAAGATTGTTGCTTTTGAAAGAGTTATGTATAAAGAACCACACTTCGCTAATTGAAGCGGAAGGTGCTCGACTCCTGCGGGATGAGCGGGACAGGTGAGACCCCACAGGAGCGTTAGCGACGAGGAGGCTCACCGCCCGCCCCGCAGAAAGCGAGCACCTGGAGCGGAAATCCCCCACTCTTATAGCAACAATCTTTACGAAAACAGCCGTTCTCAAAGATTGTTGTTTTTGAAAGAATTTTTGTATTAACAATCAAACTTCGCTAATTGGAGCGGAAGGATGCTCGACTCCTGCGGGACTAGCGGGACAGGTGAGACCCCACAGGCACAATGTTTTTGTGCGCCGAGGATGCTCACCGCCCGCCCCGCGGAAAGCGAGCATCCTGGAGCGGAAATTCCCCCACTCTTATAGCAACAATCTTTACGAAAAAAGCCGTTCTCAAAGATTGTTGTTTTTGAAAGAATTTTTGTATTAACAATCAAACTTCGCTAATTGTAGCGGAAGGATACTCGACTCCTGCGGGACTAGCGGGACAGATGAGACCCCACAGGAGCGTTAGTGCCGAGGAGGCTCAGCGCCCGCCCCGCGGAAAGCGAGCATCCTGGAGCGGAAATTCCCCCACTCTTATAGCAACAATCTTTAAGAAAAAGCCAATAAAAAAGATGCGCCTCAGCGCACCTTTACCCAACCTTTTTTAATTGCTTCAACTACAGCTTGTGTACGGTCGTTAACATTCATCTTTTGAAGAATATTAGACACATGGTTTTTAACTGTCTTCTCACTAATAAACAGATCTTCACCGATTGATCGGTTGCTCTTTCCATCTGTTAGTAGCTGAAGTACTTCACATTCTCTTCGCGTTAGAATATGAAGAGGTTTACGATATTCTACTTCTTTGTAACCAATTTGCGTAGAAGGTCTTTTACCTTCTGTTGCAAGACGTCTATACTCATTCACAAGGTTATGCGTAACTTTAGGATGAATGTAAGCTCCACCAGAAGCTACAACTTTCACAGCTTCAACAAGAGAGTTCGCATCCATTTCTTTAAGGAGATAACCTGCTGCTCCAGTTTTAACAGCATGCGTCACATACGTTTCATCATCATGAATAGATAAAATAATTACCTTTGTTGCTGGAACCTGTTCAATGAGCTGTCTAGTTGCTTCAACTCCATTGACGTGCGGCATATTAATATCCATTAAAACGACATCAGGTTTGAAATCTTCGACAAGACGAAGAGCGTCTCCGCCATCATCACCTTCAGCGATTACTTCAAAATCATCTTCCATATCTAAAATACGTTTGACTCCCTCGCGAAACAAGCGATGGTCATCTATTATAACAATTTTTGTTTTGGTTTTTGCTGCATACATCGTTTACACGCCCTCCTGTTCATGTATCGGGATTCTGATTAGTATATATGTACCCTTTTTCGGCGTTGAATGAACCTGAATCGTACCATTTAATAATCCTACTCGTTCTTTCATCCCGATTAACCCAAATGATTGATCTTTCCGTTCGTTTACATCAAATCCAATTCCATTATCTTCAATGGCTACCACAATCTTATCACCATCAAGACTCAGGTCAACATTTATTTCACTTGCTTCAGCATGCTTCAAAGCATTTTGAACCGCTTCTTGAACAAGACGGAATATTGCCGCTTCTAATCGAACATGAAGTCTTTGAATGCGTTCATTATAATCAAAGAAAATCGTTGCATCGGAACGGTCATCTACTTTGTTTAAATATTTTAACAGAGTGGGGATTAATCCCAGATCATCCAATGCCATCGGACGGAGATCATAAATGAGCCTCCTTACTTCCTTCAGTGCATCTTCAATTAAAGATCGCATATCCTTAATTTCCTTAAAGGCCTCATCTTTACCCTTTTTCTCGTAAATTCGTTCAATTAACTGTGAACGCAATAGAACATTTGCTAATACTTGAGCTGGTCCATCATGGATTTCTCGCGATAGTCGCTTTCTTTCTTCTTCTTGAGCCTCAATAATTCGAAGGCCATACTCCTGCTTTCTTCGCGCATCTTCAATCACTTCTCCATAAAGTCTGAGCTCCCCTCCCAAGTAACTAAGAACGGTCGAGATTTGACTCATAAACGACTCTGCTTTTTCTGAAGTGTTTTGGAGAGAACTTATACGATTTTCGAGGTCAGAAATTTGATCTTTCAACCTAAATTCCTTCTCACTACTTATCGATAGCTGTATTTGGGCGCTAGAAGCCTCCTCATAAGCTTTTCTGATAACTGGTTCCCCATAGTCATGAAAGTTCTTACTGATCTTCACAAGCTCTGCACGAGCGATTTGATCCTTTTTAATACGTTCGTGCCTTTGGCTCTTAACGGTTTCCAGCTCTTCTCTCAATAATTGAAGCTGCTTATTAATCTCTTGGCGTTCATCATGTGAATGCTCTCCAATTTCGAACAATTTCGACTTACTGGTGTTAATACTCTCCATTGTCCTGTCTAGAATGACATCTAATTCATTTGGATCCAGCTTTTGAATATCCAAGCTAACTCCTCCATTCCTTCAAGGGACGGCCATCGGGAAAAGAAAAGATAGTCCAAAAGTACTTCTTTTACAAAATTCGTATGTGACCGTCTGTTTATGACTTGAGGATATATATTTGATGGATTTATTTCAGGCACTTATAATAAGAAAGACACATGTCGGTCTTTATTATTGAATAAAAAACCACACTTCGCTAATTGTAGCGGAAGGATGCTCGACTCCTGCGGGACTAGCGGGCAGGAGCGGAAATTAACCTGCTATAGCAACAATGTCTACGAAAATAGCCTATTCTTATTCATTATAGATAACCTTTAATTATGTAGTATTCGATGATAACAAACAAATCCCTTTCATTCATAGTAATGTTCAAGGATTATCTGGAGGGTTTCAACATGCTCACTTCATATTACACCGTCAAAGGCGATGGAGAAAATGAAATTGTGATACAGAAATCACGTTTTATTGCTCATGTGAAAAGAACAACAACAGAAGAAGAAGCTCAAGATTTTATTCAATCGATCAAAAAAACCCATCACAACGCGACACACAATTGCTCTGCTTATTTAATCGGTGAGCATGATCTTATACAAAAAGCTAATGATGATGGCGAACCTTCAGGTACAGCGGGCGTACCCATGCTTGAAGTATTGAAAAAACGTCATCTAAAAGATACTACTGTTGTTGTTACCCGATATTTCGGAGGAATCAAACTTGGAGCCGGTGGATTAATACGAGCATATGGACAGTCTGTTTCAGAAGGTCTTAACGAAACAGGTATTGTCGAACGCAAGCTAATGACAAGGATGATTACAAAGATTGATTATACTTTATTAGGCAAAGTCGAAAATGAAATTCGGTCATCGAATTATTTATTAGACGATATTCATTATTTAGAGCAAGTCCAAGTCATTACATTTGTAGAAAGCGGTTCTGAAGATACTTTTCGAGAGTGGATGACAAACCTTACAAGTGGCCAAGCCACAATCATTGAGGACGGGCAATTATATAATGAATATGATGTCTAAAATGGTTACGTCTTAACAGAAAAGGGTACTGGGAATTAAATGAATCGCTGTATTTCAACATGAAAGTCCACTATCAGGGGAAACTAGTAGTTAATTGACGAATTTCGGTAAAAAGGACCACAAGAAACATCTTGCAATAACTACTTATTTTGATATGATATGGAAGGAATGAGTTACTATTCCTCAGTTAGAGGGGGATTTCATTGTATTCGTTAACGGAATATATTATTGCGTTCTTAATCTCAATAGGAGTTGCAATCATTGCTACACCTATTGTTAAATATTTATCACTTAAATTTAAAATTGCTGATAATCCAAATCAACGTAAGGTTCATAAAGGTCTCATGCCTTCAGCTGGCGGTCTTGCTATTTTCGCCGGTACAGCAGCAGGATTTCTTTACCTCATGCCTTATTCACCGTATATGACGGAGATCGTTATTGCTGGAACACTTATTATTGTCCTTGGTGTCTTTGATGATAGATTTGTTATTTCACCCAAAGTAAAACTAATTGGTCAAATTATTGCAGCTGTTATCGTTGCAACCTCAGGACTTCAAGTCGAGTTCGTTTCACTTCCATTCGTTGGTCGAATTGAATTTGGCTTTATGAGCTTCATCATTACCGTTCTCTGGATTGTAGGAGTCACGAACTCCATTAATTTAATTGATGGTTTGGACGGATTAGCAGCAGGCGTATCTACGATTGCTATAGGATCGATTTTAACCATGGCTGTACTCGATCAACAGTTAGTTGTTATTGCTCTTGCTGTGATCCTTATTGGCAGTACGCTCGGATTTTTGATCTTTAATTTTCACCCGGCCAGTATTTTCATGGGAGACACCGGAGCGCTTTTCCTTGGTTTTTCTATATCGGTCATATCGATGCTAGGATTATTCAAAAGCGTTACAGTATTCAGCCTTATTATACCCGTCATTATTCTCGCAGTTCCTATATTTGATACATTCTTCGCTATCATAAGAAGAGTTATGAAAAAGCAAAAAATATCAACTCCAGATAAATTTCACATTCACCATTGTTTATTAGCAATCGGTTTTTCACATCAATCTACGGTCATTATCATTTATCTACTGAGTTTTTTCTTTGGAATAACGGCCATTCTTTTCTCGGCATCTACACTTTGGGGATCACTCTTCTTGCTAATCTTACTTTTAGTTGTTATCCAGTTTACTGCTGAACTTATCGGTGTAATCGGAAATCAACGTAAACCACTCATAAATACTCTAAAGAAGATTTTGATCTTTACGAGCACGATGAAACGTTAAAAAGCATCCGCACATGTGCGGATGCTTTTTTTCTATTGCCTTTTTGAAAGGTCTTACTGTGTAAGAATTGCGTTTAGCTCCTGACTTACTGAAGCAATACTCTCATCAGTTGGGATGAAGTAATACACACCATTTACTCTTTGATCCGTTCCATCGAATGTAAGGCTTTCAATGTTGGATGAGCTAACACCTGAGTAGGCTTTTTGCAAAGCAAACAATTCAGTTGGTTTGAGATTCGTTTCAATGTTGTTCCCGATATGCTGTGCGATATCATCTAGCTTCATTAGACCGGAAGCTGAAGAAACTTCATCCATCGCAGCTTTAATCACTTGTTTCTGGCGATCACTTCTTCCGAAATCGCCTCGTGGATCACTTTTCCGCATTCTCGCATATGCTAATGCTTCCGTTCCATCAAGAGTCATTGGACCTTCCTTGAACTCTGCTCTTCCACCTGGTACATCTGTGTGGGCAATGAAGTCGAATGGAACGTCAACAGTGATCCCTCCGATTTCATCAATTACATCTTTAAATCCTTCGAAGTTTACTTTTACATAATAATCAATTGGTATGTTTAGAAAGTTCTCTACTGTGTTTATTGTCATTTCGGTTCCACCATAAGCGTGGGCATGAGTAATTTTATCTTCGATTCCCTTACCTACGATTTGTACTCTAGAATCGCGAGGAATACTTAGTAATTTTACTTTTTTCGTATCTGGATCGATTGTTGCGACCATCAACGTATCTGTTCGTCCATTCTCGCCGCCGGTTGAGTAGTCTTCAATACCCATAATAAGAATGGATATAGGGTCTTTCGTAACTGCGACCTGTGCATCTCGTAAAGCTGATTTTTCGCCTCTTGAGAGCCCCTGGTAGGAGCCTGAAGCAGCATCATATGCGTTATAAGCAAGATATGCGCCATATCCGATAAGAATTAGAACAACGAGAAGTACAAAGGTTAAAAGCCTGCGAAAAAAACTTTTTTTTCGCCTTCTTCTCATTCTTGATTGCTTCTTTTTCATTATTAATTCCCCGCTTTTTCCAAACTTCTCATTCTTTACCGTTACCTTCGTAACAAAGTATGGTAAAATTCAAGCAGTTTTTTTTCTTCGCATGACCAATTATACTTATTTTCAAAGGCTTTTCTAGCGTTTTCGCCGAGTTCTGCCGTTTCGTTAGGTTGATTTAATAGTTGTGTAATTTTCGCCGCAATGTCTGCTGAATCTTCAGGATCAATGACAAGTCCACCACGACTATTCTCAATCACCTTCTTATAATGCGGAAAGTGTGAAGCAATAATCGCATTGCTTGCCGCCATGTATTCAAATAACTTGTTAGGTAGCGCTACAAGGTGATTAGGATATGGCAAATATGGAAGAATACCAATTGATGAGCGATCAACATAGGAGGATATTTGTTCGTAGGGTACCCTGCTTATGAAGGTTACATTCTCTTCAATCCCCTTTTCAGCAATTAGATTGTATACTTCTTCTTTAAACGCATCAGATTCAAAACTCCCTAGAAAAAGAAGCCTTGCTTGAGGAGCTTTGTCGACAGCTTGACTAAAGCCATTTAAAAGCTCAAGTACACCTCTGATTTTTGTGATTCCACCTAAATAAATAAGTTGATCCGGATCCTTCTCTCTTTTTCCTTCTGGAAACATTTCTTTAAGTGGATAATTCTCTATTTTGCATCCATTGTACGTCGAATAACGATGACCGATTTCTTCCGTTGTATAAATTACACCGCTTATTTTCATAAGCGCCAGCTTTTCTATTGCAATATAAACAAATTTCATCGGCACTTTAATGATCGAAGGAATATACTCCCTTCCCATAATTGTATTGGGGTAGTGTTCATGAACATCATAAATAACGGGCTTCTTAAGAAACATTTCAATCAATACGCCGACAATCATAAGCTCCGGATCATGAAAATGGTAGATGTCCGCTTTTGTATTTTTGGCTAATTTATAAAGATGAAGAGTCGACAAGATTCGTTCTTTAATACTTGAAGGACGCTTAAAAGTGATGAGGGGAATGTCCTCAGACTCCTGAACTTCTGGTTCAGGAGCAATGAGAACAACATCGTAACCTGCTCTTTTTAAACTTTTGCACTGCTTATGATAAATACGTCCATCATATGGTGAATGGATCGACGTAATGACACACACTTTTTTCATTGTGACCAACCTTTTACACTATAGAGAGTAGATTGCAGTAATTTTGCTAAGTTCTTAGATAGCTCCTGTCGGTTATACCTTAAGAGCATTTTGCTCCTTACGTCTTTTTCAAGCAGGTCCATGATTTCAGGGTTGGAAGCCGCTTCAATAACGACATTAGCAAGCGACTCAGCATTTTCTGGTTCAAAAAATAAGCCTGCATTTAAGCTTTTCACAATATCCTTTGATTCGCCACCGATTCCTAGAAGAACAGGCTTATTCATTGCAAGACAATCAAATAATTTAGATGGTATTGTGATGTCGAAAAGAGGATGATTTTTCAAGATCACTAAACAAAGATCTGCTGCTGCATAAAAGCCATTAAGCTCCTGTTTTGCTCGGCTATCCAGGATTAATACATTCTGAAGCTCTCGTTCAGCTTTGTAAGTCTTCAATCGTTCTTTCTCAGCACCTTCTCCAATTAGTACAAACGTAATGGAATGGTGTTGTTTAAGACGCTCAGCTGCTTCGAGAACCGTGTACAGTCCCTGTGCAATCCCCATATTTCCTGCATAAAGAATAATAAATTGATCTTCTAATCCATACTCACTCCGAATTGTTCTTCCTTCTTCAGGCAAGAGTTCACCCGTTTCTTCAGGGTTTACACCATTTGTAATCACATCTATTTTGTCCGGAGCTATGCCCTTTTCAACAAGATAGCTCTTGTAACCATGAGTCACAACAATAATGTGATCTGCCTGGTTAAACAGGAACCACTCAAGCTTTCGCGCAAGCTTTAATAACTTTTTATTATTAATCTGGTTTAAAACCTCTGCAAAATCGACCCATAGATCTCTGACTTCAATGACAAACTTTGCACGTTTCAGTTTGCTTAATACATATCCGGATAATCCAGCAAAAAGCTGAGGCGTCGTAGCAAAAACAACGTCAGGCTTACTTACAAATAAACCCGAAAGAATGGACGTCACCATAAACGATAAATAGTTCAGCATTCTACGTAGCGTACTTTTTTTCGTATCTTGTACGACAAAAGAACGAATAACGTTCAAACCAAGATGTTTGCTGGATTTGATGAATTTTCTAGAAGAAATGTGATTAGGAAAAGCAGTAACAACCGTTACATCACAGCCTTCTTCTACTAAATTCATTGACATATCATAAGCACGCGCTTGTGCTGCACCAATCTCCGGGGGGAAATGTTGAGATATATATAAAATCTTCATAATAAATCCTTTCCCTCTTAACAAGAATACGACATTAAAACACTTCTTTCATTATACTTCGTTAGGATTCGAATGAAAAGTTGATTACTGAAACCATTGAAGCTGTAAAGGAAAATTTACAGCTCGTTAACAATTGATAAGTGTGAGTTAATTTCCGCTCCAGGATGCTCGCTTTCCGCGGGGCGGGCGGTGAGCCTCCTCGGCACGCTTGGGCGTGCCTGTGGGGTCTCACCTGTCCCGCTAGTCCCGCAGGAGTCGAGCATCCTTCCGCTTCAATTAGCTATGTGTCGCTCTTCAATAAAAACCAATTTCAAAACTAAATCTTTTTGAGATACTCTTTTCATAGACATTATTCATATAAATGAGGGCATAATTCCACTCTGGAATGCTTAACTTTCCACAAGACGGGCAGTGAGTCTCTTCGGCACGATTAGGCGTGCCTGTGGGGTCTCACCTGTCCCGCTAGTCCCGCAGGAGTCGAGCATCCTTCCGCTCCAATTACCGAACTGTTGCTCTTTAATAAAAAACCAATTTTAAAAGAAACAATCTATTAGAACAGAGCCATACCAAAAGAAGAAATCTGGTGAAGTCACCAGATTTCTTGCGTTTTGGTTAGCTTATGAAGTAATTCATAATAGCGGGAAACCACACGTTCTATAGAATAATTTGTACGTACTTTGGTCATGCCATTCTCAATTTGTACACTTCTTTCATTAGGGTCATCAAGAAGACGACTAACAATCGTTGCACAAGAATTGATATCGTGGAGTTCATAAGTTAGCCGTTCGAGCGTTTCCGTATAAATCTCAGGAATGGCGCCAACAGTTGGCGCTACTGCTGGGCAGCCACATGCCATTGCTTCAATTAAGCTCATTCCAAAGGATTCTCCTTTAGAAGTACTAACTGTACAGCCTCCACTTTGCGCGACCATAGAATAGAGTTCAGGCATTTCACTATACTCCATACGGTCAATCCAGTTAATACTCACCGTACGCTTATTTGCTTCATCAAGGAAATGCTTTGTTGCTTTCATTGAAGCCGTCTCACCACCCACAATCCAGAACACGCAGTCATCGCGAACTTGAGCCAGTTTTTCCGCCAGGTCTAGAAACCCAATCCAATTCTTATGATCATTTAATTTTCCTACCCAACAAATAATTTTCTTATTGGTGATTAGTTCTGTCTGCTTAGGAGTAAAGAGAGTCGTATCTAGGCAATTCGGAATCACATAGGTCTTGTCCTCAGGGGCCTGATAGTCTTCTATAATTCGCTCTTTACTAAACGATGAAGGTACGATATACCCTTGAAAATCACTTGAATCTTCCTCGACTAAGTAGTTAAGTTTATATGAAATACCGTGAACTTCCTGGATAATTGGTGTTTGACACTGCTTTTCAATTAAGTAGTCCGTTATTTCTTTCGTATCAATGGCAATAATTAAATCAAATTGATGCTCGTTAATATACTCGTATATAGGAGCCGGCTCTGACAGAACCTTTAATTTCTCATAATTTCCAAAAGCCGTTCGTCCCCCATGATCTGATAAAAAGATAAAGTGAGGATCGCTAACACCTCGTAAGAAGCCAAGTCTGTTGGCTAGTTGCGTCGTTACACCGCCAAGGAGTAAATAGCGATAGATATATAGTATTTTCATAGATTGTCCCCCCTTTCACCTGAATGGAGACATTGCTCTAATACATCAGCCATTGTTTCAGTGTTCGTTGAAGGTAAAAAAGCACTCTCCTGAATGAAATGATTCCAATCCTTGATATCATAAATAGGTAATCCAATGGCATTCATCAACTGCATAGCCGTCATTTGACCCTGATCATGAAGAGGCACTATGCCACCCATCCACCTTTGTATTCGCTTCGTCACTTCATCATAATGAGTGTATTCTCGAATCTTCAATCTGCTTGAGCGAATTGGCTTCGTTTCAGGAACATTGTAGCCGATTAGTTCAATGGTTAGATCTGCATTTGCCACTAGCAATTGCTTTATGATGTTGTAATTAACATTACCAACATCCAAATCGCCAATAAAACCTACGATCCTTTTTGTAGTCTCAGAATTACCGCTATATTTCGGAAGGCGACTTTTTTCTATTGCACTAAAAGGAGACCTACTCCCCATTCCAGCGATAAAGCTCTTTGGACTAAGCGTGTTGATTAAAAATGAGTGGGCTTCACGCTTAGAAGGTACACTTGATACATTAAAGTAGTAGATGTTCCATCTTTTCCATTGTAGTCTGCCTATTTTCTTTGATAGATGAAGATCTGGTTCTGTTATAACTAAAGTCGGCTGATTAAAGAAAGGAACCAGTTCCCAGAAATCTTTCTTGGTGATTTGCCATAAACCAGTTGATCCATTAAAAACTGGTTGTATACTGTGATGGTCTTCAGTAGAAACATAAATAACATGAGATTCTTTATTCAGGAAAGAGCGTGTTAGTTGATGGGAGAATTTCAAACTACTGTCACGATAGTATTCTGTTTCACCTAGCACAATTGTAACGTTCTGTTGGCTGAAGTACTTAGATACTAATATACGTTGTTCAATTGCTTTCGTATGTATATTGACTTCTTTTGATTGAGGAATAAGTTCTAGTTTTTCCTTATTGGTAAGCTCCATCAACTCAATTCGGTCTTGCTGTTTTTTCCTCATAAACGGAATACTCATCTTAAGCTTACTTTCTTCTTCTAACCGTGCTAACTCAGCTTCCTTTTTAAGTTGAAGTGCTTGTTGAATCTTATCTTCTAGCTCTTTATTCGTTTGGTTGATCTGCTCTCTTATTTCGCTTAGGATGTGCTCTACTCTTACTTCTGTTTCAGTTGGATCTGCGTTTCTCCCAACCCAGCTTACATAATCCGAGTCAACACGTTTATCAAGTTCTTCGAAAGTAGTAAGAAGAGACGTCCATTGCTTCGTTAAATGAAGTGCTTTTTCAAGTTTTTGAGTAAGAATTATCTTTCCGTTCGGTTTAAGTAGTCTTTTTACATTCTCCATGACCTTAGTTTCCATCATAACCTCGAGATGTTCATCAAGGATAACCGTATCAAAATAGTTTGCAGGAAAAGAAATGTCATGTGATAAGTTTCCTGTCCAAAAAGACGAACAAGAGCCAAATGACTTCTCAATAATCCCATTGTGAGCTGATTCTATTAGATTAACCATATCTAAATCATCATCTTTATTAATAAGGGACAATATCCCTGGTGACTGACTAATTTGGAGGATATGACGACCTGACGCTCTAGAGCCACACCATTTTAGCCGGGCTATTTGAGATTTAGGTAACGAAAGACGTTCACTTTTCAGGTGTTCTAACTGATTTTTCAACATCACATTCTCCTGATTTTACTGCAACTGCAGTTTATTAATGGCTCTTTTGTAAAAGGTTGTTGTTTTTGAAAGAGGTCTTGTAAAAAAATCACACACTTAGCTGATTGGAGCGGCGCTCGACTCCTGTGGTGAGCCTCCTTGCGCGCAAATCAACCGCTACTCTTATCGCTAAAGCAACAATGTCTACGAAAACAGCCTTATTAATTGAATACCATTTATTAGCATTATATATGATTCAGGATGTTCTAAAAAGGCTAGTATCCTAATTCGTTAAACGAATGACTTGAATGATTGAAAAAGCTGCCGGAATATCGATCCGACAGCTCTCTCTTTATGAAGGATTTATCCCCAAAAATTACTGAGAATTTGATTTTTCTCATTCTCATCTTCAATCAGTCCATCAATGTATCTATTCTCAAATGAAGTCGACATATTGTTGGAGTGGATCACTTGCACATAGTTTCTCGGCTCTAACAATTCATGATTTAAACTATGAACGGAAAGATGACCTTTTACAGGGTGGCGCTTTCCTTCAAGATACTCAGCTACATTATAAATTAAAGTGTAGAAAGGAGGAGACTGAATCTTTGCAGTCGCCACTTTATCTGAATACTCGTCATAGAAGTAGCCATACTGATTGATGAGAGCTTCAGTATCTTCCTGTGGCTGGTGATTCTTAAGAAACTCAAAGTAACCTTTATGGTACATATCATCCGAATCAATTCGTGCAAAATACACTTCATCATAATCCTGAATTTCTCGTTCAAGTGTTTTGTTATAAGCATTCTTAGGCACAAACTTAATGTTTTCTGGAAGTGGATCATGCTGTTTAAGAGCGTTCAATACATGTTCTTCTGAGCGCTGATCATATTGAAGGATCGTAGTGAAGTCTTGATTCGTTTGCGCTTTAAGACTTCTACACGTATATTTCATAAAGATCCCCATGCGATGGTCAATCCATTCCTTCGTCAAACGGTTGTCATTCACATCAGTTAACGCCCAATTATTAAATGCGATTGGTACTAAAATCTTACGTTTCACCATCATCACTCTCCCAAAAAAATATTCTAGTTGTTTGCTACAACATTTGCCACGATCATTTCAGCCATTTGCTGTGCCCCATTTTCTTTCATAAGGGCAAGAGCATTCCTTCTCATGTCGCGATTGTTGTCTTCATCTAACGCTTTTTCAATCGCCTGTTCAAAGTCAGAAGCACCTGGGTCTCTTAACACAATTGCCGCCCCAGCATTTCCTGCAATGTTTGCTCTAGCTACTTGGTCATCTGTCTTGGTGTTTTCATTTGGAATTAAGATAGAAGGAACTCCAAAGTACATCACTTCATGGAACGTGTTGTAACCAGTCGCTGTAACAATTAAGTCAAATGCATTGAAATAAATTGAGTTCGGATAATCCCTTAGTGTGAGGACACGATCCATCTTAAGATCCATCCGGTTGCCAATAATGGATTCACCGATTACAACAAAGACATCTTCTCTCTTCAGTAGCTCATTGAGCAAAATTGAAATGGTGGAATGAATGTCGTTGATTTTACCTGCACCAAGCTGTACGTAAACCATCTTCATGCCTTCAGGAATATTCCACTGACGACGAACACTTTCACGGTCTTTGAGCTCTTCTCGATCAAGATAAAGAACTGGCTCACAGTATGTTTTCATACCTTCTTTACGGAGACTGTTTTCCCCACCAGCTTCACCAGGTACATACACTTCGTCGAATTCACTTTCCTTCGATTCAACTAGCTCTGCCTTACCTTCTTTATGCTGACCTCGTTTCACCCAGATCTTTCTTAGACCATCTTTTTTACGCATCGAAGCTACAAGACCTGCATATGGGAATGCCCCATCAAACACAATTGTTTCTGGTTGGTGAATACTAATAACTGTTTCAAGATGGTCACGCAGCATACCATTCCATTGTTTCGCACTCATTTCCTTTGGAAATAGCATCTTGGAAGGTAAATGGTACCCGAGAAAACCTTCCTGTAGAATTAAGTGCATAGCAGAACTTGTTGTGTGGAAAATGATTTTCTTTGAAGGATCAATTCGTTTCACTCGCCTTGCAATCGCCAGCAAACGAGTTAAATGCCCTAGACCTGCTCCGTTTGTAGGAACAAAAAGAATCGCATTGCCATCATCAATCGGTTCAACTTCAAACGAACCTGTTCCGTTTTTAATACGACCTAATTTACCATTCTTCGCATCACGATAAATTTGTAACAAGCGCCTCGGAAGACGAATAGCTCGTCCAAAAGACTTGGAAGATCCCATAACGGCATCACCAATTAAATACCTTGCAGAAGCATTGGAATTTATATGATTCACAATATGCTGAGCTCTATTGTATTTCCTTGTTACTAACGCAAGCTGCTTATCTTTCTTTTTCGACTCATTTGTCACACTTTTCAACTGCTCGTTGAGTTTGCGTATCTTAAATTGCTGTTCAATCACTTGATTAAGATTTTGGTTCGCTACAGCTTTTGCAATAGCATCCTCTTCCTCTTCTTCAATATTCCCGCGTACTTCCTGATCGCTCACATTTAACTTTTGAAGTGCTTTCTCCAATTTGAGAATGGATGCAAGCAGGTCGCTTGTCACTTCTTGCTTAATTCGGTCTTCTGTAAGCACTGTTCTTGGTTCACCAAAGAAGTAGAAATAATCATCTTCGAAGCCCATTGAAGTTGCTACAAAAAACTGATTTAAGCAGAGTACAACTTCGGAAATGTCTTCAGTTACATCAGCATTCAAAGGTAATTTCACTGCAAGTGCACCGTTCAATTCATTGGCAATTAAAGTATGAACACCTTTAAGGAAAGCTTCTTCGAAGAAGCGCTTTGTGAACGCTCCTTCTAGAATAACCATTTCTGACTTGTACGAACGAAGCTCTTCAGGCTGATAGAAATTAATCTGCTGAAGTGTTAAGTTCTCCTGAAGCTCACGAGGTAAAGTACGATAAGCTTCACTTTTTGATTGCAGTTCCTCATCATAACGAACGATCTCAATGACCTTTTGATCAAGCTTTGCAAGTTCCAGTGAAGATTGTGTTTCCCCATTTCCAGAAAGAACAAGAAGGGAATTTGCTTTTTTCCCGTGTGAAAACAATTTATTATTTAAGCTACCCTCATTAATAGAAACTTCGATATTTTCTATATAAAATGGGCTAACATCAAAATTCATTCAGAATTCTCCTTTTACTTCAATTACTTTGGATTGACGCTTGAATTTTCTTCAACATTCGTAGGTAAATCAAAGTTCTGCTGTCCGCCTAAGAGCGTTACTTTACCATTCGAATCTTTATAGTTCTTCGTCACATTCCGTGTATCATAAATGAGCTTAGAACGGCTAATCACATAATCATAATCAACTGGTGTATGGTCAGTTGCAATAACTACCAAATCAGCGTCATCTAGATTCTGGTCGTCGAGCTCAACGGAATAAACCACTTCATCACCATTCTTGAAGCTAGAAACAAACGGATCATGATAGTACACATGAGCCCCTTTATCTTCAAGAAGGCGATAAATTTCAAGTGCAGGAGATTCACGAAGATCATCAATATTTTTCTTATAAGCCATACCAAGGATAAAGATTTTAGAGCCTTTAATGGACTTTTCATTATCGTTCAATATATCTGCTGCCTGATTAAGTGCGTACCTTGGCATATTCCCATTTACATCACTTGCAAGCTCAATGAATCGATTGTAGAAGTTGAACATTTTTGCTTTCCAAGAAAGGTAAGCTGGATCAAGCGGAATACAGTGTCCACCAATTCCTGGACCAGGATAAAACGGCATATAACCGAACGGTTTAGTTGCTGCAGCATCAATTACTTCCCAAGCATTGATTCCCATTCGATCACACATCATAGTAAGTTCATTAACTAGTCCGATGTTTACACTACGGAACGTATTTTCAAGTAGCTTCACCATTTCTGCAACGCTTGTTGAGCTAACAGGAACGATGTTTTCTAAGAAAGAGCTATAGAGAGCAACACCAAGTTCAAGACATGGCTTTGTTGCGCCACCAAGTACTTTTGGTGTGTTCTTTGTATTAAATTGCTGATTACCTGGATCAACACGCTCAGGTGAGAAACAAAGGAAGAAATCTTCTCCAGCACGGAAAGAAGTTTGTTCTTCAATGACCGCTTTAATTAACTCATCTGTTGTTCCGGGATAGGTTGTACTTTCAAGAACAACAAGTGTTCCTTCTGTCATATACTCAACTAATTTTTCTACAACAGCATTAATATACGAAACATCTGGTTCTTTCGTTTTCGCAAGCGGTGTAGGCACACAAATGCTTACAGCATCAAGCTTCGAAATAACTGAAAAATCATCCCCAGGGAAAAAGTTTTTACCGATGATGGCTTCAACCTGTTCATCGGAAATATCCATAACGTAACTCTTCCCTTTACTTAGAATGTCCATTTTCTCTGTAGATACATCGATTCCATATACTTCAAAGCCTTTTTGAGCCATTTCGACAGCTAGCGGAAGTCCTACATATCCGAGTCCAATAACCCCAACACGCGCATTACCTGTTTCAAATTTATTTAACAAAGATTCCTTCATCTCATTCACCCTTTATAAATGTAATAAATTCGTGTTTATTTGGGATTTCCCCACTTTTTCATACTGAAAGCCAGCAATTTCAGCCTTCTCTTTGTCAATCATATTTTTAGTATCGTATAGTAAAGCATGACGCATGAGAGGCGCAAGTGCTCTAAAATCAAGCTCTTTATACTCATTGTGATCCGTCAACAGCACAAGACAATCGGCATCTTGCACAGTTTGTTCGACTGTTTCACATTGGTTATCAATTCGTTTATCTAGCACATAAGGATCATGAACCGAGCAGCTAATTCCCATCTCGTTTAAGTGTTGCAAAATAGTAATCGACGGACTTTCACGTGCATCGCCAATGTTGCCTTTATAAGCTAGTCCAAGTAGCGCAACTTTCGGTTTATCAATACCCTGAATACACTCCTGGATTTGATGTGCAACAATTTCTGGAACACCATCATTAATGGAACGTGCTGTTTTAATAAGCGTCGCGTCTTCAGGACTCGCTTCAACAAGAAACCAGGGGTCTACTGCTATGCAGTGGCCTCCAACTCCAGGACCAGGCGAATGCACATTCACTCTTGGGTGACAGTTGGCTAATTCAACAGCTTTCCAAATATCGCATCCAACAGTTTCTGCAATCCGCGCTAACTCATTTGCAAGTGCAATATTCACATCACGATACGTGTTTTCCATTAATTTTACCATTTCTGCCGTTGTAGCATCCGTCTGATGCACGATTCCTTTTACAAAAATTTTGTAAATTCGCTCTGTTTTCATGCTTGACTCAGCATTAACTCCGCCGACAATTCGGTTGTTATTCACCAGTTCCTCTAATAGCTTACCTGGTAAGACGCGTTCAGGAGAGTAAGCTACATGGAGATCCTTACCTACCTTTAGCCCTGTCGCTTCAAGAATAGGTGATAGAACCTTTAACGTTGTTCCAGGTGGGCTCGTTGATTCAAGAACAACAAGATTTCCCTTTTCTAGAAATGGATTAATCATCTCAGTTGCTGACCTAACATAGTTCAAGTTTGCACTTTTGTCAGGATTAACAGGTGTAGGAACTGCAATAATAAAGCCATCTGCAGGTACCGGCGTTGTCCCAAACGTTAAGTTACCAGAATCAATCGCTTCAACTAGCATATCACCTAGTCCAGGCTCTTCTATATGAAGTGCCTTATTCTGTAACGTCTCAACTACTTGCTCATTTATATCGACACCATGGACCTGAACGCCATGCTTTGCGAACATCACAGCAGTAGGTAAACCAATGTATCCTAAGCCCATTACGACAAGTTTCATTTTTACAACTCCTCACTTACGGTACTCAACTTCAGAATTAGCGCACGACTTGTATCAATTTAATGAAGCAACTCATTGTACATCTGAATGAGCTTGCGTGATTCATTCGGCCAATTTAACACTTTACTTGCTTCATGACATTTTTGAACATAGTAAGCCTTTCTTTGTCCAATCGCTTTGATTGCTCTAACTATGGCCTCTTCCGTTTCGTTGACGGCTAATCCAAAATCATATTCCTCTAGTAAATAGGCTTTCCCCGGATGGTTAGAAGATACTACCGGGAGTCCCATAAGCATGTATTCGAATATTTTGTTCGGTGTCGAGTAGTAATTATTTTCACTAACATTTTCATACATCACGAGACCGATATCCGCTTCTTTCGTGAGTGACAGAATTTCTGCAGGAGATACTTTAGGATGAAAGTGCACGCGAGAATGAAGCTGCTCTTCTTTAATTAGTTCTTCAAGATCTCCTTTGATGTCTCCATCACCAAGTAGCACAAGGTGATATTGTTCATCCAGCTGCTTCATTGCTTTCACACAAAGCTCAATACCTCTATTTTTTGAGAAGCCACCTTGATACAAAAGCACAATTTTATCTGTGCTTAATCCATATAGATGGTGAAAATAATGATCATTCTTTCGTTCCTTCTCGTGACGTAACAGCGGAATATTCTGCAAATGAATTGCAGGCGGCAATTCACCATACCGGTTCTTGAACTTATCTAACAAAAATGGATTAACGGAAATGAGCCGATCGACTCGTTTAAGCAGTTTCCCTTCAATAAAGTATCCGTAGCGTCGATCCACCATATTTCGTCCAGTCATTTCGTTAAATAGCTCATGCGAGTCATAAACTAACTTACATTTAAAATGCTCAGCCAATCGCTTACCTGCAGGGAGCGTATTTAAATCATGACAGTGAACAGCATCAATTGGATGAGGTAACATCACCTGCTTAACTTTCGTGTAGAATTCATAACCCGCATACTGATCTTTAGCGAGCTTAATTAGTGGACTTCTCACTACTTTCGTTAAGAGGGAGGGCTTTCTTGATGGTCCGCTTGTCATTCCTTTCTTTGCCTGCTTTGTTGAGATCGATAACTTGTGAATGTGAATCGATTCATGCAAGAACGGGGGCTCCGTGTCGTACTCATTTAAGCAGCAGAGTGTCACCCCATAACCACTTTCGGCAAGCGCAATCGCTTCACGCTGAACCCTCGCATCGTAATCAACGTCTTTAAACAAAACCATAAGAATCTGCTTCATTTGCGTTTAGCCTTCATAAATTCATCATACTGCTCAACGATCTCTTTCGTATCTCCAACAGCTTTCTGTTCACCCCGATGAATCCACACAACGCGATCGCATATTTGTTTTACTAATCCTGAGGAGTGTGTAACAAGAATAACTGTCCGATCCTGTTGAATTTTCTCTAAGATCGCATCCTTACATTTCTTTTGAAATGCCGAATCACCAACGCCCAAAACCTCATCTATCAACAAAATTTCTGGATCAAGCATGATGGCAGTTGAGAAGGCGAGTCTAGCCTTCATCCCAGACGAGTAAGTTCTGACAGGCTTATAAATAAAATCATCTAACTCTGAAAACTCAATGATTGATTCGAGATTGTCATCAATTTTCTTTTTGCGATTCCCTAAAAGAAGAGCATTAAGATAGATATTCTCTATCCCGGATAATTCGGGCTGAAATCCTGCCCCAAGTGAAAGTAACATTGGTCGCTTTCCTTCCACGTGGTAATCACCCTTATCAGGCTCTATTAAGCCACTCATCAGTTTCAAAAGAGTACTCTTACCAGATCCATTCCGTCCAATAATACCGAGCACTTCACCCTTTTTGACTGTAAAATCAAGGCCTTTTAATGCCCAGAACTGCTTTTTATCCTTGCTGATTAATTGTTTAATTGGATTATCTGAGTGCTCCGGATACGAAACCCATATGTTATTAAGTTCAATGATGTCCTTTTTCAATTAAATCACCTTAGCGTATTGTTTGTCGTATTTGTTCAAAATGCGAAGTCCAATAAACAACAGGACTAATGAGATAGCTAATATAATGAAGAGGTTGTCCCAAAGCGGTTGCCCCTTGTATAAGAATATGTTTCTGTATGAAACAAGAAAATTAGTGAATGGATTTAAGTAAAGTAGCTCTCGCAGTCTTTCAGGGACATCTTCCATTCTGAAAAGAACGGGTGATAAATAAAGCAATGTTCGTGAAATGTATTGCATCATATTCTTGATATCTTTCATGTACACTCCAATGTGAGCCATAATAATCATGATCGGTAGTAATAAAAGAAGGTTAAACACGATTAAAATAAAGAAATTCAACGCATTAACGGTTAATTCCACTCCACTAAAGTAGAGGAATAAAATCATAATGATCGAACTTACAAGAAACTTAAATGTATTCACGCCAAGTCTAACCAAAATAAACGTTAGCTTTGGCACGTATACCTGCTGAAGAATTCTCGCTTTTGACGAAATCGCTGTAGTTGCATCGACCATACACGCGGTTGCCCATTTAAGGGGAATTAACCCAGTGAATAGATAAACAGCGTAATCGTCTCCGCCCCGATCTAAAATAACGCCAACCAGAAAGTAATAGATCGCCATATATAGAATAGGATCAACAATCCACCATAACGTTCCGAGATACGTTCTTGCTGTATTCGATTTCAGTTCAGAAACTGTCAGATGATAAAGCAAATCTTTGTTGTTTCGCCAATCATTGATTATTTTTTTCAACATTCGCCATTTAACTCCTAATCTAACTGCATTTATAGTTACAAACGTCTTGTTATATTTTATATAATTACACTTAAACCGTCTACTAAAACAGAAAAGGCTCAACTTTAATCGAAAAGCCCTGATGAACCAGCATTTTCTCTACACTTTTTCGTCAATACACCTCCATATCCAACCGTAATTTACAAAAACTTAACGTTTCCGTATAGTAGCAATCATCAACTCATTCTTACATAATTAAACCTGAATTACCATCTTTTGCAGATTCCATTGTTAACACATGAGCCAATAAGAAAAAGCAACCGTAAAGGCTGCTTCTCGTGTTTCACTTAATAGAAGAGAGTTCTGCAATTTCTTTTTGTGAATTTTCACCCGTGGTTTCATAGACCTGCTTAATGAGACCGACAGATTTGGCGTAATAAGTGGTGATAATAACGCCTTCCTCTCCTGCCACATCACTCACCATCAAGATGTCCTCAAAACTTCCGTATGGAACTTCAAGGCTGTCCACTTTGGATATTTCCAAATCTGAACTCTGACTTGATGGCTGTTCGACCAGTTTATCTACCTCTTCCACAGATTCAAATTCCGCAAGAATACTTTCACGATCTCCACCGGGATTTTCGTCTTCATAGACAACTGTTACATCTTCATCCGACCACTTTAAGACTTGCATGGTCTCCATACTACCGAGCGTAATCATCCGTTGAACATATTGATTGTTCTGGTCAATAATCTCCTCTGTGAAAAGAGTTTGACCATTCGAGGTGAATACTTTACTATCTCCCGTCTCAGGACGATATGTTGTTAATTGAATCTCTTCTGTTTTTGACTCACCATTTGCTTCAGTTGATGATGCACTTTGATTCTCTAACGGGGCTGTTCCACAACCGGCTGTTACTAGAAAAAGCAGCGCGAAAACAAATCCTACTATGTTCTTCATAGATCCCTCCATGCGATCTGACTTTGAAATACATTGAAATGAAATCAATACAATCGATTCAACACTTGATTTTTCGCTTGCTCCTCCACTCTTCCTCCTATTGTGAGTAGGGACGTCACACGATTATCCATGCCATATTCCCATAGCACATCTTGAACAGATGAATTTAGATCATCATTTACAAGAATAAGTGGCGCACCTGATTTAACCGATAAGGAAGATGAAACGAGTGCATCAGGGAAATCTTTCCCAATTGAAAGGAGGACTGTATCTGATTTCATCTCATTTCTAAATTCACTAACAATAGCTGCAAGTGTTTCATATCGGTCATCCCCTGCTAAACGTTCAACGCTTGAAGCTCCGTTTAAATCGGAAAGCTGGCGTTCAATTGTAGGGGACATAACCGCTTCTCCACCGAGAACTTTAGTTTGCTTCCCTTCCAGGTAATCTAATGCCTGATCAGATAGTCCATCTTTATCGGACAACAGAATAGACCAATTGGCTGAGGAAGCGATTGGAGCACTAGCTAATGCATCTGCATAACTATAGCCATTTGCCACAAAAACGCCCTTTAAATCTTTGTCTAACTTCTTATTAATCATTAAATTCGTTTCATAGCGATCTTCTCCACCAATACGTTCAACAGCAACACCTAACTTCTTCACTTTGGTTTCAACGGAAGGCGATATGGCATTCGGACCACCAATTAAAATAACTTTATCTGCTTTTAATCGTTTGATCTCGTCTTCAGCAAATGGATCGAGTGCTGAAGTTCTTGTAAGAAGAATTGGTGCATTACCTAATTGTGCAGCAAGAGGTCCAACTGACAGTGCATCCGCATACCCAAAACCATCTGTCAGAATGACCGTTTTCTCTGCTTTGTTGTCCTTAAATCCATTCGGATAGATTTCCATCGATGTCTTAACTGCTGTTTCAAAGCGATCAATGCCAGAAAGGGATGAAACATCCACTGACTTTGTTATCTCTACACCTGATATGTTTGTCCATAAAATATCCCCTGTGGAACGTTTGATGATTTTCATGTTTTTCATTGAATCGGCAGCTTTTTTGGCCTGACTCAGTTCGTAGTAATTACCCTGACTAGATCCTTTTTCATCCTGGATTTGATAAGGGCGGTCTAAATAATTGGACCATTCTACCGTACCTGTCTTTTGATCCATCACCTTTGCATTTTTTTGATCGTCAGCATACTGGATTGCATCCGAAAGTTCAGTGAAGGCTTTAACAGTATCTTTTCCTTTAACAAATACCTCGTATCTTTTATTAATAGAATCATAGATTGTTTTTTGCTTATCTTTATCGAAGACAGTTACGTTACTTAGCTTTTTTGCATAGTTGATTGCTTCATCTCGTGAAGTAAACTGTTTAATGACTTTCCCTTTTTCATCTTTCACTTCAAAAACTTTAAAGAAATTAATCGCAGCCTTCGCTAGAGACTCAGCTGCATCATTTTGAAAGCGACTTGTTTTAATTAAGCTTTCTTCTGAAGGATTTGACATATATCCTAATTCAACAAGTACTGAAGGCATTTGTGTATTTCGAATAACATAAAAAGCTTGATCGTTATGTATACCTTTGTCTTGTAATCCTGTTTCTTTCAAAACGAGAGGATGGACAGTATTAGCTAAACGACGGCTCTCTGATTCAAATCCAACTTGAATGGGATCTGGTGGATATTCCGCGTCCCACGCAGAGGCTTTACTATAATAGTAAGTTTCATACCCTCTAACAAGTGTGCTATACGGATAGGCATTATGATGAATCGAAATGAATAGCGAATTGTTATTATTTCCTTTTACATATTGATTAGCAATTTTCGTTCGCTCAATAAGATCCTCTTTCTGATCATTCGCGAAATCTCGATCGGTTGATCGGGTCATAAAAACCTTAATATCTGTTCCTTTTAATTCTTCCCTGAGCTTTAACCCGATCTTAAGCGTTCCTACTTTCTCATAGAACCCTGTCTTATTTCCTGAGTAGCCTGCAGTTCCAGTAAAGCTCCCTCCGTGTCCGGGATCAATCACGATAAACTTCTCTGCATTAGCAAATGACGGCAGTTGAAAAAGCATTAAAATAAAGACAAAACTACTAATAATGAAACGTATCTTCATAGTTCACTCCCCTGTCATGGTATTCTATACCATTTTATTACAGGGTGAGCTGGAGTTCTATGCTAGTTTAGGAACTTTTCCAAAATAAGAGTATTCTACTAGAGATCTAACATAACTATAAGAGTGGGGGATTTCCGCTCCAGGTGCTCGCTTTCCGTGGGGCGGGCGGTGAGCCTCCTCGGCGCGCTTTGGGCGCGCCTGCGGGGTCTCACCTGTCCCTCTAGTCCCGCAGGACTCGAGCACCCTTCCGCTCCAATCAGCTAAGTGGGGTTCTCTATAGAAAATCTTTTAAAAGCAAGAATCTTTTAGATAAGAGCCTTTAGAAAAAAGCATATTAAAAAGAACCATCCTGATAAACCAGAATAGTTCTTTACATAGATTATTCAACAAATGATGCTGGCTTTGTATTAGATAACTCGAAATAATAGAGGATGGCATCGACAATTCGTTTAGATGCTAATCCGTCACCATACGGGTTCGAGGCTTTTGACATCCGATTGTACTCTGCTTCATCTGTCAGTAGTGTTGCTGCTGTCTTATAAATGGTGTTTTCATCTGTTCCAACGAGCTTAAGTGTTCCAGCTGAAACTCCTTCTGGTCTTTCCGTATTTTCTCTTAGCACAAGTACAGGGCTACCAAGAGAAGGCGCCTCTTCTTGAACGCCGCCGGAGTCTGTTAGGATGAATGAAGCTCTTGAAGCGAAGTTATGAAAGTCTATGACGTCCAGCGGCTCAGTGAGATGAATACGCGGGTTTCCACCTAGAACTTCATCTGCCAATTTTCGAATCATTGGGTTTAAATGAACAGGGAAAACGACATGTACATCTTCGTAGTCTTTCACAATTCGATTAACCGCTTTGAAAATATTCTTCATTGGTTCTCCGTGATTCTCCCGTCGATGGGAAGTAAGAAGAATCATTCTTTTACCTTCTACCTTCGTTAAAAGGGGATGAGAATAATCAGATCGAACCGTGTTTTTCAAGGCATCAATTGCTGTATTGCCTGTTATGTAAATTTGATCTTGTTTTTTGCCTTCATTTAATAAATTGTCGTACGCTCGCATCGTAGGAGCAAAATTAAGATCTGCGAGCGCACCTGTTAACGTACGATTCATTTCTTCAGGAAATGGAGACCATTTATCATTAGAACGCAAACCTGCTTCAACATGACCTACAGCAACCTGATTATAAAAAGCTGCAAGACTTGCAGCAAAGGTCGTGGTTGTATCACCATGCACAAGTACAAGATCTGGTTTCTCGGCCTTCATGATCTCATCAAGCCCATTGAGTGCTCGAGTAGTAATATCAGCAAGTGATTGCTTGCTTTTCATAATATTTAAGTCATAATCTGGTTCTATATCAAATATAGATAAAACTTGATCAAGCATTTCTCGATGCTGTGCTGTTACCGCAACAAGTGGAGTTATGAATTGTGGATGCTTTTTCAATTCATTTACTAGCGGTGCCATTTTAATTGCTTCAGGTCTTGTCCCAAAAACACTCATTACTTTAACAGGTGCCATGTTGACTCTCCTTTTTTCCGAAGGCTTTTTCCGTAGAAATTGTAGCTTTTGCTATAAAGCGGTTGATTTCCGCGCCAATCAGCTAAGTGTGGATTTATAGACCCCTTACAAAAACAACAATCTTTTATAATACAGCTTTTCGGAATGATGATAACGTTCTGTTCCATCTTATAAAAACGAATCCCAAAAAGCAAAAGCCTTCCTTAGCAAAAAGGAAGGCTTTTCATTATTTACCACTCATATAATCTACAATAACATCTCCCCATACTTCAAACCCTTTATCATTTGGCCTTGCGTCAAGTAAATAGTCATTGATCTTGTCCCCATCTACAGATGGCCATTCTTTCCAATGATCCAAATATACAAGATCCTTTACCTCTGCGTACTTCGCAAGAGCACTAATTTGATAGGAATAATACTGAGGATCAGGAATAGGATTTGAAGGCATTAAGATAACGCTAACTCCAGGTGCGCCTTCTTTCAATTTCGAAATAATCGTTGAGATATTCTGATGACCTTCGTCAATCGTCACGTTCCCATTATCATTAAGCGTGAATGCTTCCAGAATTACGACATCGGGATTTTTCTCAATTACGTCTTTGTATAATTTCTCCTCAACAATCGCTTCTGTTGTTTCCTTCTTAAAGGTTAATTGCTCTACAGTAAAAGCGCCTTTCCAATAGGAAGATTCTAAGCCTTTTTCTACAATAGGTTGAAGACCAGATTCCTTTGTTCCAAAAGATTCAGAACCCATCATCACAACTGAGATTGGATCATTTGAAGCCATCATCTTTTCTTGAAGCTGTTCTGGAAAATTAGCTACTAATTCTTTAAGTTCATCATTTGAAATAGGTTGTTCAATTACCTTTTCGTTTTCGTCTTCAAGTTTGGAAGAAGACTGTTCTTCCGCACTTACCGGCTGTACTGAACGTTCAATTTTCTCATCCCAATGAAATTTACCTGCAATTACAAGCGCTAAGCACCCAATGATAGCAAGTAGAAACATTACATTTTTCATACCTTCCCCCCTAGGAATCTGTCGAATAATGGTATCTATTAGTATTATTGTAATAAAAAGAAAATGATTGCAAGTATAAATTAAGGATCTTTTCTAATAGATTATTGCTTATGAAAGAATTATTTTATAAAAACCAAACTTAGCTAATTAGAGCGCAAGTTGCTCACCGCTCGCCCCGCGGAAAGCGAGCATACTGGAACGGAGATTCCCCCACTCCTATAGCAACAATGTATACGAAAGGCTCTTTTCTAAAAGATTGTTGTTTTTGAAAGTACTTTCGTAAAAGAACCTGACTACGCTAATTGGAGCGGAAGGATGCTCGACTCCTGCGGGACTAGCGGGACAGGTGAGACCCCACAGGAGCGTTAGCGACGAGGAGGCTCACCGCCCGCCCGCGGAAAGCGAGCATCCTGGAGCGGAAATTAACCCACGCGTATAGCAACAATGTATACGAAAAGAGCCTAAATTAAAAAGCCGCTCACGAATGAGCGGCTTCTAAACGATTAGTTATTTAACCACTTATTAAACTGATCTCTTACTTCTTTGTTAACTGCATTATCTCCACCAAGAACTGTAGCACCTGACACATCTGTTGTTGTAAAGTACTTAACAAGATAAGATTCAATTTCTTTCGGAATCTTATTGCTTTCAACAAGGAACATGCTACCTTGATCTTTTACAACAAGCGGAGAAGCGGCAAGGGCATCTGGGAAGTTACGTCCATTTGCAACAAATAGTTTATCTGTATTTGAACCAAGCTCTTTATGGATCGCAACAAGGGTTCCATAACGGTTCGCACCAGCAAGACGTTTGGTTGTCGCAATTTTATCCGCCATTTCTACTACTTGATCCGAAATAACAGCATCCCCACCAAGTACATAAACCATCTTATTGGCCATTAGCTTTTTCGCTTCGTCAGTAAGTGATTTACCATCCGTTAAGATGATCGGCATATCATTTGCACCAGCTATAGAAGCTGCGCTAAGTGCATCAGCAAAGTTTTTGCCTGTTGCAAGGAAGACTTCTTTACTCTTTGACCCTTTTTCAGCAAGTTTGTTGATGATTTGGACGTTTGTATCATAACGATTCGCACCGCTTAGACGTTCAATATCGGCTGTACTTACGCCAATGTTAGCAAGCTGCGTGTTTACTTTCTTAGAAATAGCATTCTCTCCGCCAAGAATCATGACATTCTTCGCTTTCAAACGAGAGATTTCATTTAGAACCTCGTCAGATAGCATACCTTTGCTTCCTGCAAGAAGGATCGGCGCATCATAAGCACTTGCAAGAGGTCCTGCGGAAAGGGCATCTGGGAAGTTATAGCCTGTTGCAATGAAAACTGTATCAGCAGTTGTACCTTCAGGATACATTTTCTTCGAAACTTCAATAGCTGTCTCAATACGATTCTCACCAGCTACCACATCAACTAATTCACCGTCTGTTTTAACTGGAACAACCGATAGGATTTCACCAGTTGCTTTGTCTTTTAGGAATATGCCCGCTGTATATTGACCGCTTTCTTTAGGAGTCGTAATTTTCACATCCGTTGTTGCCTTCTTACCAACACCTAGATCAAAGCTTGATTTTCCAGTTACATCAATGCTACCAGCGCCTTTTTCACCTGGTTCTAAAACTTTTGCTTCAGTAATGGAAAGATCAAAATCAGTATCGTCTTCGACAGTTGCATACCCATCAACTCTTATTGTGTATTCACCATCAGGTAGATTTTTGAGTGAGATCGATTCTTCTGAATCACCGTCAGCATCTATTGCAATATAGTTCCCAATAACCTTTCCATCTTTAGAACGGTAAATGTATAGGTCAAGGTCATCTTCGGCATCATTTGTGTTACCGATTGCAACATCTAAAGTGATATTATTTTTCAATGTTATCGTTCGATCAAATGTACTTCCTTCCGCAACCGTTTCACGCGATTTGGATGTTTCACCCTTACTAAATTCCCCACCTACTACTTCAACAGATCGTTTAGTAGATAGATAGTTTTCGAATGTTATCGACTTAGATACCTCTGTCCCAGGCATGATACTACCAAGTTCAACCTTACCTGGACTCGATACGATATCTTGTACAAACGCTTCAAGCTTAAATTGGTTCATTTCATAGCCCTCTTTAGGACCTGATGCACCATAAACTGCTACTTCCCATACGCCTGATTTAGGACTTTTCACTACGTAATCTTCAACACCAATACCAGGAGAATCCTCTACATCATACCCAGCATAACCTTGGTATGGATTAACTTTATCACCATCAGGATTAATGACCATCATTCGAACCCGACCTTGGAAGTCGTCGTTTTCTTTAAGTGCTTCAAGTGCAAAACGAATTTCTTGTGCTCCTGGTTTCACATTAAAGAAATAGCTCTTTGTCTTAGAAGCTTGTACTTCATCTTCATGAGTAATGCGGAAACGATCCTCAGATTTGAAATCTTCACCAAGAATGATGGTTTGGAAAGAACGAGCTTCTGCATAAGCAGTGTCAAGATCATCAACCATTAGTGTACCAGCATTAACGCCTACATTCATTTTACTCTTATCATACTTAACAGTCAGTTCTTTGTATTCACCCGGCGCTAGCTTAATCTTATCAACAGAAGGTGTGAACCATTCAGAATCTGATGAGATGGTGAGATTCTTTGCTTCATCAGTTGGGTTCTCAACCATAACGGTTACCTCTTCTGGTACGTCTTTATTACGTACATAAAGGCCAGGACCACCAGAAACTTTTTCACCGTGGTAAACCGTTACATTCACTTCTTTCACTTCGTTGATATAGTGTTTACGGATGTAGTCATAAGCAGCTGGAACATCAATAAGTCCAGCACCTTCAGCTACACGCGTATAGCCGTCGATATGAACAGCAGTCTGAATAAGCGCTTCGCGTGCAAGCTCGTAATCAAAAGGAATACGATCCTTTAAAGCTGCTTGCTTTAATACTGCTACAGCACCTGCTGCGTAAGGAGAAGACATACTTGTTCCTTGAAGAACTTCATAATTACCTAAGTGAACAGGGAATGAAGCATAAGCTGATCCCGGAGCAACGAAGTCTGGTTTTTGCTGACCGTCTTCAGTAGGTCCGTTTGAAGAAAAATACCATAATCCTTCCCCATCAACTGGAGAACCATCAGCATTTTTACCATACGGATAATCACCATACTCTGTCGCCCACATCTTGCTGTTAATATATGCGCCTATAGATAGGGCCCTGATACTATCTCCAGGAGCTCCAACCGAGTCAACACCTGGACCAGAGTTACCCGCTGATGTTACATAGACTGTGTCGTACGCTTTACCCATATCTTCAATTATTTTGCCATAAGTACCAGAACCATCATTTAAATCTGGAGATGAACCAAGACTCATATTAACAACGTCTGTTCCAAACCCACCTGCTTCTTGTGGAATAGCAGCTAAATACATTGCATTTGAAATTGCCCACGCGCTAGTTCTACCAGCCGAATCAAATACTTTCAAACCAAACAGATCCGCTCCGGGAGCAACACCGTCTGCAGCGATAGCCCCAGTCTCATTCTCATTTGCTGGTCCATTAGCAGCAGCTATACCTGATACGTGAGTTCCATGCCCATCTCCATCAAAAAAGACTGTCTTTGTCGGGAAATTTGGATGTGGAAATAATGGGTCAGCAACTCTAAAGTTAGCTCCAGCTATCTCATCATCCAGGTTCACATCTAAATTAGCTGTATCTCCCACAGAGTATGCCTTCTCATCTGTAAAATCCATATCCTGATCAGAATCAATATAGATTTCATTGTCTACATGAAGAATACCAAACTCTGAATCACCTTTTTCATCCCCATTGATGTCAAAGTAAACTGCCTTACCATCTTTATCTACACCGTAAGGAGATGGTTCAAGTGTACCGAAATAATATGTATCATCAGCCGCATCGATACCATCCGTATTATAAATACCCTCTTCTACTGTTATTGAGTTGGATTCTGGTGCTTGTTGGTTAAATACAACGTCACCTTCACCAACAGTATCCACTACGCCCTTAACTTTAGAAGATACAATTTTCCCATCTTCATCATACTGAGTAAATGCTTCATGTCCTGGGTCAATACCAGTATCAATAATCCCTACTTTAATTCCAGTACCATCATATTTACTATGAAACTCATCAACACCGGTTGCTGAGTGGGTTTCTTCAGTTGCAGGCTTCACAACATCTTCAGGTTTTTTTTCAATTGGTTTAAGATCAGAGTCTTCCTGAGAAGTTTTATCTAGTACAACTTCATTATTTGCTCCAAGCATTCCTACAGAGTCTAAACGATAAACTTGTAAAATTTTGCGAGTTGGAACTTCTGCTAGATATAGATAGTTGTTTGTATTCTCCTTCACCTTAACTCCAAGACTTTCAAGCTCTTTGGTTAGATCAGGACCACCATGCTTATTCGCTACAATAATAAGTTCCTGCTTTGCTTGTTCACTCGCTGCAAGTGAAGCAATTTCCTGTGTAACGGGAAGCTTGAATTTCTTTGTTTCAGTTAAAGCTGCTTCAGCTTTTTCAGGATTATAAGTCGTCATCCCAGCGAATGAAGAAGCAATTAACGATGTACCAGCAACAACTGTCAGAAATTTTTTCTTAAACGTCATTTATAAAAATCCCCCTTTTAATTTGTGAAAACCTGCCAATCGCCCCTCCTTAAGCAATATATTATTATAATAATTCACTATTTTCAGTTTAATTTGAAAATATAAGGTAGTCAATCAATAAATGTAAAAATTGTGAAATATTTTTGATATTTTGTAGATAATTTAGGGCTTTTGTCCATAAAAGCCTAATAATGGAAGGTGATATTTGGCCTATAAACGACAAAAACGCCAGTGTTTGAACTGACGTCTTCAACAACTATTCTATTGTTCTAGCAATCGATCAATAGACCATGCTTTCTCTGGTGAGATGGCTTGTGGGCCACCTAGAATCCGGTAGTCTTTGATGCTCTGATTTGTTAAATAGCGAACTGACTTTTCCAGAGGTTCAGTATACCTCGTAGGATGAAGCAAAACGATAGCGTCACCTGACAATGACGCAGCAGCTCCACCTGTTAAAGCATCCGGGAACTTAAGACCTGTAGCAAAATATGTCTTCTTACTCGTTGAAGATGCCCCGAAACGCAGCAGTACTTTAAAATTCGTATCATAACGGTCCTCTCCTCCTATTCGTTCAAGCTCTTTTGAAGGAATAGAAGTATAGGAAGCGTCACTAACCACTTCTTTACCACCTATTACGTATGCTCTTTCCGGGACATTTTTATTAAGGTAAGTTTTTGTTTCCTTTGGTAAAGTACTTTGCTTTGTAAAAAGAACGGGTGCTCCGAATCTTGCCGCAAATGATGAAATTGAGAGCGCGTCTGGAAATTTTTCTCCAGACACAACGAATGCTTGATCCAAATTATCACCATTGACAAGGCTCGCAATTTCAGTTGCAGTCTCGTACCGATTTGCACCACCAATGCGAAGTGTGTTGATTCCAGCTGATTTAATCTCATTTGATATCTTTTCTGGTATAGCATTTCTGCCACCTATGACAAATACGTGATCAGCATGTAATCTTTTTAATTCAGTTAACACTTCAGAAGATACACCAGTCTTTTTCGTTAACAATATCGGACTTCCAAGTTTAGAAGCCAGTGGAGAAGCAGCGAGACTATCAGGAAATTCGTCGGACCTTGCAAGGATTACAAATTTACCACTAATCCTTTCCCCCTCTATATCCAAGGTTTGTTCCTCTAACTTGTTCCAGTTACTTTTAGCGATTTCAACAGCTGTTTCGATAGCTGTGTTTCCGTATATCCGGTTATACTCGGTAATGCCTTGTACAGCTGAATCGACATTCAATAGTCCACTTCCAAGAGAATAACTCGGATTGACCGGATCAGCCGTCTCTTTCATGAGTTTAATGGTTTGCTTACTCGTTAAATAAGGGGCAGATTCATTTATCAACACTGCTGATGATGTTGCAATTGGTGCAGCCATGCTCGTTCCTTTATCAAAAGCATATGTACCATTTAACGATGTACTATAGATGTCAGTTCCTGGCGTTGCAAGATCAACGAGTGACCCGTAATTGGAAAAGGAAGCTTTCTCGTTTGTTCCTGTTTCTACAGCAGCAACGGCTAGAACATCAGGATATGCTGCAGGATAAACGACGGACGATTCATTATCATTCCCCGCAGCCCCAACGACTAGAATATCTTCTGCTGCAGCTTCTTCGATGACGGTTCTTAATGCATATGAATGGTTGTAGCTTCCTAGACTTAAGTTAATAACATCTGCATCATGATCAATCGCGTACCGTATTCCTTGTACAACGCTTGATAAATCACCTTTTCCGTTTTCAGTAACCTTAATCGGCATAATTGATGTTCCTCGAGATGGAGAAACAATTCCTAGATTGTTGTTTGTTTCTGCTGCTATAAGTCCTGTCACTCTAGTTCCATGACCGTCAACATCCTGAGCTGGTTTTTTAGGTGTTACTAAGTTAACACCGTCTACTATATTTGCCTTCAGATCTGGATGAGTTAAATCAACTCCCGAATCAATAACAGCAACAGTCTGGGTGCTTTTCTTAGTAGATGCTAGATTCCAACTCTTCGATAAATGGATTTGATTGATCCAGGTTTTCTGGTAAGTGAAGAATGGATCATTTGGTTCAGAGCCCCCCATAAGGAAGACCGGCTGATCTTTTTCAACATGTTTAACCTCTTTCTTTGAAATAAGGAGGTCAATCGTTTCTTCCACTTCCGTTTCTGGTACCTCAATCACATCCACTTTCGATGGCTGTTCAAATGTACGAGATGGACTTTTGGTAGTTTCGTATGTAACGAGTAGACGTTCCGTGTTTTTATCTGTTTCCGCTTCAAAAACCTCAGGGTTTAATGAAAAAAAGAAACTCAAAAGAAATAAAAATAGAATATGTTTAGACTTCAGTTGTGACACCTCTCCCGTGGTTTGTTACTTATTCATTATTACGAGTATATAACGAATTTTTCGACAAATCACTAGAATAGTATCACATTAGAGGTTAGAAAAATATGGTGAAATGTATCGATTTATTAGAAAAGGTTTTGAAATAGATGACTGAAGGATTAGACGCGTTCATGAAGGAGGTATTGCTGCTGTTGCTGAAGAGTTTGAAGTTTTTCTTCGAGGATGTGCTGTTCTTTTCGCATGCTTCCAATAATCTGAATCAAATTAGTAATCATATTTTCTACTCGCTCAAGTCGATCTTCCTGCAATTTTTGTCACCTCCTTTTCATTTCCATCATTCTACCATATAATGATCTGTATAGTTCGAAAATTCATTCGACAAAGACCTGTTGGGAAACCTGTCTAGAAAAAGGGACTTAAAACGCCAAAAAACGATGTGTATTTCCCAACCTCAAAACTATTCTCTTTTCTGTGAATTTTTAGTAAACTGTAATCAAATAGTTCTAGGAGAAAGGGAGCAAAGAATGATAGGGGCAAAAATTCGTTACTTTAGACAAATGAAAGGCATCACGCAAGAACAACTTGCTTCCGGGATCTGTTCTATTCCATATTTAAGCAAAATTGAACACGGACTTGCCCAGCCGAGTGAAGAACTTGTCGAGCACTTGTGTAAAGAACTGGGTGTTTCTCTTGATCAAGTCGACGATGAGGATAAAATTACTGAAGTTACAAACAAACTTCAAGAATGGTATAGGGAGATGAGGATCAGAGACTTTGAGCAAGTAGAAAAAAAGAAACTGTTATTAGAACAAGAGTTTCAATCAATCGAAAACCCTTCTCTGTTAACTACTTACCTTCTTTATCAATTCCGATACCACATCCTTAAACAAGAACTAGATAAGTCTAACACGCTACTTGAACAACTTTACGTTGTACAAGAAAGTCTTAACCATCAATTGGAGTTCTACTACCATTACTTCTTAGGACTATACTATTATCAATTAAAGAAGTTTGCTGAGTCTCTTGAAGCATACAAAAAGGCAGAAAAACTTAGTAAAACAATGAGTTTAGATATAGGAGAAATAAGCGAATTCTATTATCAAAAAGCTCTTGTACACGGAAGACTATATCAAGTTGCATTATCGAATAATCATGCCGTTAAAGCCCTTGCTTTATTTAATCAGGAATATAATTTTAAAAGAAGTGCCGATATTGAGGTTCTTTTAGGAATTAATAATTTTAGAATATTGAACTACGAGGAAGCTACTAATCATTTAAAAAATGCTTTAAAGTATGCTGAATCTTTCAATGCTAAATTTCTTAAAAGTATCGTCTTTCATAACCTTGGTTTAGTTTCAGCGGCAATGGGATTATCCATAGAAGCATTGGATTATTACAAATCTGGATTGCAATGCATTTCCGAAAATTCATCTGAAGACATTGTCCAAACTATATATCTAATAGCTATTGAATATAACAAGTTAGATAAGGTAGATGAAGCAAAGAAATGGCTAACTCAAGGTTTAGAACAAGCCCTTGAAAATGAAGTAATTAATTACGTTTACCATTTCAAGATTTTAGATCATCAAGTTAAACAGTCTTTTAACAGTGAATACGAATCCTTATTAAAAGATGAGGCTATTCCTTACTTTCAAGAGAAACAATCGTGGAAGTACGTTACTGATTATTGTGAAAAACTAGCAGACTATTTTAATCATCACTCACATTACAAAAATGCTAGTTACTTTTATAGACTGGCCAATGATGCCAGAAAAAAAATTATCAATTAAGGGAGAGTTTAAAATGAAAAAAATCACTATCGGTTTAGCTACAGTTTTCACGTTGGCTGCATTTACTGTTGTTGGAACAAACCACGAGAAATTTCCAGAGTCTATTGATGCTCCAACAATAAACCATGAAAAGTTTCCTGAATCCATTGGAACACCAACAACAGACCATGAGAAATTTCCAGAATCCATCGGTACACCATCAGAGCAAGTAAACCTATAACACATTTAAGAGAGGAACAATTTCCTCTCTTTTTTATTTGCCCTCCCTTCCCTTATAACGCTATAATACTGGTCATAAGTTCACTAACAGAACAGGAGCGTGTGCTGACATGGCATTTTATATGTTTGATGTTGATGGAGTTCTAACAGATGAGAATGCTAGACCTGATCACGATGCGGTGAAGATGATTGAGAAATTAGCAGAAGATGGACATGTTATCTCATTTGTGACAGGACGATCAAGAGGATGGCTTGGGGACAATTTATTCCCTCTTTTCAGAAGCGATTTAGATTGGTCTTCGCTTTATTGCGTATCAGAGCATGGTGCTATTAAAGGCCGCGGGACTGACATTTCTTCATGGAATCTTGATGACCATTATGTTGTATCAGATCACGTCAAAGAGAAGTTATACAATGTAAGCCAAAAAGACGAATACAACGGTTTAATTCAATGGGATCAAACAAAGGAATCGATGGGAACGGTAGAAGCAATTCATGGCGATCCGGGTGACAAAGACCACTTAAATAAAACACGCCAGGCTCTCCGTGACTACGCAGACGATGTTGAATCGATTGCAACGAATTCTGGTAATAAAACAGTTGTTTCCACATATGGCGTAGACGTTATTCATCCAGACTTATCTAAAAAAATTGGTGCGAAATGGATTCTAGAGGAGATATCGAAACCAGAAGAAGTATTTGTTTTCGGGGATAGTGGCGGTGATATGGTCATGGCAGTAACGGCAAGAGATCATGGACTTTCCAATATTACATTTCACTGGGTTGGTGAAGGTGATGAACCTCATGAAGAGAACATCACGACCGTATCCAGTTCTAATCCTTACTCAGAAGGCACAAAAGATTTATTGAAAAAGCACATTGGCTCTTAAGCCAATGTGCTTTTTCATTAAGCCATCTCAATCGGACTATTATTATCTAGTGATCGATAGCATGCTTCAATTGCTTTCAAGTTGTTAACCGTTGCTTCACCTGAATAGGAAGGTGTCTCCCCAGTCGCAATACACTGAGCGAAATGATCAATCATTAACGTATACTGTTCTCCATTAACCGTTTCTTCTCTCACTTCGCCTTCACTAGTTGTCACTTGAACAATGCCGCTAGCTCCAGGTGCATCTGGACGATATGCATATGGAACTTTAATACTTCCTTTTGTTCCAAGTACTTCGTACATATTGCTCATCTGTCGCTCAAAGCTACAGTCGAATGAAGCTGTAACGCCGTTCGCAAATGTTAAAATACCTGCTGCAGACATGTCGACGCCTACTTCTGCAGGTACATTTCCTTCTACATATACCTTGGTCGGTTCATTTCCAAGAATGTGACGAGAAGAGTGAATGCAATAACACCCTACATCCCAGATGCTACCTCCACCCAGTTCACGGTTTAAGCGAATATTCTCTGGTCTATCGCCTAAAAAGAACGAAAAGGTAGAGCGCATGTGTTTGACATCACCAATTTCACCTGAAGCAATCACATCTCTCACTACATTGTGCTGTGGATGAAATTGATACATAAAGGCTTCCATGAAGGTGACTCCATTATCTTCACAGGCTTGTACCATCTCCATCGCATCTTCAACTGTAATAGCAGCAGGCTTTTCACATAAAACATGTTTCCCTTTTCTAGCTGCCTCAATTGTCCACTTCTTATGTAATGTGTTTGGGAGTGGAATATAGACTGCATCAATTGAGTCATCCTCAAGCATTGCTTCATAGCTATCATGAAACCTTTTAATTCCCATTTCTTCTGCAAACTCTTTCGCGCGTCCGCTACCACTTGCCACACTTACTACCTTAGCATGATCAGAATTCGTTATTGCTGGAATCACTGCTTTTCTAGCAATATTCGCTGTACCCATAATTCCAAATCTCAGTTCCAATTCCATCTCTCCTTCCGCTATCTTTCATTCATACTAGCATGATTTAATCTTTATAATGTTCTCATATGCTAGATTTATCTTCCTTTTTCATCTACCCCCAACTCCGGTTTCACTAAACCGAAACATTAAGTAATCCCTTTAATCCCCCCTTTTGATTATAAGGATAATAAGAGCCGGACCCATTCCCTGGGACCGGCTCTTTTCATTAGTCGACGAATCGTCTAATCACTTCAATTAATTCAGGACGGATATGTTTCTCCAGGTTTCTGATTTGCGCTTCGTTGCGGTATTTCTTCTCGATGATGTCTCTTTGTTTGCTATTTTCAAGCATCCAGTGTAACCAATTGAGGTCATCAGTTTCTTCAAATGCCTCTTCATTTTCATACTTATGGTGTAAATCCTTCAATAAATGCCCGAGACTCTTCTCCGGGTGTTCATTCCAATAAGTTCGTAAAGCATCGCAAAGAATTTCAATTTCCTGCTTCTCGTGCACGACATCACATCCTTATTCATTCGCTAATGTTATCTCTGAGTAGCCTTTACTATTCTAGAAATACTCATAGCTGTTTTTTTATTATTTATTACATAATAACATAAACACCTCCCACTCATTTCCTTATGGGAGGTGTTTCTAATCTATTTCGCTAATTTACTCACTCGATCTTCTATTGGTTTACTAATGGCAGCCTCTCCGCCAAGGAAATAGAATTCTCTACTTAACGTTGACTCGAGATACTGCTCTACTTCGGTTGAAAGAGTATTTTGCTTTGTTAAAATAACTGGTGCTCCCATTGCTGCTGCAAAAGGTGATCCAGGTAAGGCATCAATGAAGACATCACCATTTGCAAAAAAGACACCTTTGTTCTCAAAATCAAACGTCTGTGCAATTCTCACGCTTGTTTCATAGCGGTTTGCTCCAGCTACACGATCAACAGTAGAAGAAGTAGCAAGCTGATCTCTAACCGCGTTGGATACTGCATTCTCTCCACCGATAATCGTGGTTTTAACAGGATTCGCCGCAGTCATATAGTCTGCTGTTGCGCCACTTAACTTCTCAGTTGCAGTTAAAACAATCGGAATTTGCTTTGATGCCGCGTAAGGAGCGATGGAAAGAGCGTCCGGAGACTTTCCATCACCTGTTGTTACAAATATCTGATTGCTATTCCCAATTTCATTCGCAACAGCAACAGATGTTTCATAGCGGTTTGCTCCACTGATTCGATCGATTTTTGCAATATAACCTTTAGTTGTAAGCTGCTTGTAAACCTCTTCTGAAATAGCTGCTGGTCCCCCAAGAATATACACTTTTTCTGGCTTTAAGCGATCTAATTCTGCCTCAACGACAGAAGGAAGTTTGTTACTTGTCGTTAATAACAAAGGCGCATTGTGCTTTTTAGCAAGTACACTACCCGTTAGAGCATCTACAGATAAGTCTCCTCTACCAAGAACGACAACATCCGAAGCTTGTTTCCATCCTGCTTTTGAGATCTCAACACTTGTTTCATAACGATTATTGCCAGCAAGTCTATTAATAAAGCTTGAATTTACTTCAGTGACTAAATCTGTCCCTGGATAGTAGAATGATAGAATTTGATCATGAGTACGTCCTTCTTTTGACTGCTGATATGCGCCGTATTGGCTCATACCAATTCCATGGCCATACCCACTACCAGAAACAACAAAAGAGTCACCTTTGTCTTGGATATTCTTTACATATGGACTCTTCATAATTGTAGTTCCAACCATGAAACGAATATTGTAAGAAGAGTCCTGTATTGTCATTGTATGTTTCTTCAACTCACCATTTGAGTCAAATACAAAACCATCTTTGTTTTTAAGGAAATAGTTAATTGTCATACTACCCTTTAATACCTCATCTGATTTAAATGGTGGAAGGGTAAATGATATATTCGAAATATCGGTAATCTTAATTTCATCCGTTTTTCCAATTTTACTTTTAGAAGTAAGCCACGTTTTAATATTCTTAATTTCAGTTACGTTTGAACTTAGTTCAGAAACGTTTGCCCACCATGTTTCTGGCTTTTTCAAGTCTAGTTTATTCGCATCAATTTGTTGCTTCCCAAGCGTATACTCCCAATAGTCATATCTGGTGACCATTTTTTCATCATACGGATCGGCTTTAGTTTGTAAATAAGGAATTAACTTACTTCCCCAGGAGTTTGTATTCGACATAACCATACCGCCGTTAGTTGAAGAATAGAAAGCACCTATGTATTTATTGTCGTACTTTAGAACTTGACCAGCCGTATCATCAATGGCCTCATTTGTCGTTGCGTACCAATCATAACCTTTGTAAACCTGACTTGATTGACTATCTGTCAACGAGTCTTTGCGTGGTAAAGCAAACGTTCTTGCTGCAACTACTTGAGCTTTTAACGCTTCCATTCCCCCATTGTTCCCCCAATAAGCTGGCATTTCACTTGGAACTACGCCTTTCAAGTACTCTTCCATCGAAAGCGTATTAACAGGTCGAATGTAATTTCCTTCTACTTTAAATTCCATCCCCCCGAGGTATCGCTTGCCCCCAAGTTCTACGTAGCTGTCCATTGCGTTGGTAACTGTAGGTACTAACTTCATCGAACTTCCAAAATCTTTTAGCTTCGAGTCGCCCATGTAAAGAACAACATTACTACCTTCAGCCTTAACATGGTATTGATCTAAACGATTGCTGTCCAATACAATTTCGCTACCCTCAATTTGATAGCTTCCATACACATTGAATGACAAGGAATTACTATTCTTGATATAATTCACAAGTTTAACAGAAACAGTATCCCCCGCTGCTTGAACGCCATGCATCGACAAAGAAAATGCTAGAATGCCAACCAAAAGTGACGTAAAAATCTTCAAATCCCTTTTCCCCCTATACTTTTTTAAAGAAAATTTTAGATATATTCTCCCTTTTTAACACTTTAGCATAAATTTGCCATAAAATAGCTCTCATTTTGCTAATCTTATAAAAATAAAATAGAAGACCTATGAACATTGTCGAAACCATAGGATATTTTTACTATAAAAGTATTGCAGATTCAATTTGATGCACAAACCAAAAAAACTCTCCATTAATGGAGAGTTTTTGCTGAATAACATTTTTGCCATATGCTATATAAAATTAACCCGTGGAGGCTCCCTATCAAATCAACAAATACGTCCATAACTAAAGACGTTCTACCTGGAATAAAAGCCTGCACAAATTCATCTGTAACAGCAAACGCGCAAACAATCGTAAAAACAAATATTGGTTTAAGGAAAGAAGATTTTGTAAGAGGAAAATAGAGTAGAAAGATTGTTAGGAAACTATAAACAAAGAAGTGGCCTAGTTTTCGAATGATAAAATGCGTTAATCCTAGCTCGCCATTGTTGATGACGCTGAGTGTAAGTGGACCATAGTGAAATCCCTTCGCTTTGACAACAGAAGTAAACAACTTCACTAAAAAAGGTGAAGGCTCATGACCGACTAATGTCAGCATGGCTACAGTCGATAGAAATAGCCCAATGCATAGCCAGCATCTTACCATCACTGTCACGAACATAGATACACTCGTCATCATTCCCCCTCCTTTCAAAGCAATTCAAGTATTGCCTAAAAGAAAGGGTGTTATTCAGCTGTTTTCAGCCATGCTTTTTAACTGAAGGGCTCTTTTTTCTAGAAGTTCTTTCATGTATTTCTTCAAAAACAGAACGTTAGCAATTGAGCCTAGTACACCAAATGGGGCTTTATAAATAAACTGATCAATCATAAGAGTCACTTGTCCCATGTCTTCGAAACGGTGTGTATGTACAAAAGACTTAAAAGCACCAGAGACCATTTCATCAATAAACCAATCAGGTTTGTGCATAGCCGTTATTTCAGCAGTTAGACGTTGCTTTATTCCAAAATGAACGGCTTCCCATGTAACGGAATCACCGTTCTCCATTACCCCTGTTGTTACTCCATCTACAGCTCGTTCCTTTGTCTCCTCGGTACTTTTCATATGCGCTTCAACATTTCTCGCATAATCAAAGCACGTTTCTATAGGAGCTTCTATAAAGGTCTCAAGATAAATAACAGGCATTTTTTTCACTCTCCTATGTCAAATATCCCTATTTACTTCCATTAATTTGAATAAAAGCAGGCTATAAAGATTATTTCTTATAATTCGACAAGAAGAACTATATCTATTCAAGAAAGCAGCCGATAATAGAAATAATAGGTCAAATCGTTTCTTAATTTACTTGAAATTATATCAGAAAATAACAGTTACAATGAGACTGCGCGAAAACGGAGGAGCAGGGTACAATGAAGAGAAATTGGAGAACACCTGAACAAATCCAATTCCAGAAAAAACGCAAGGAAAAGGTCCTTTTCCTTGCCATTCCGATCTTTTCAATCATACTTGGTGTTCTAATTGCTATTATTTCGAATCAGGGTATTTAATAAGGTTGTTGTTTGTTAAAGATATTTTGTATTAAAAATTCACCCAACAAAGTTGATTGTAGCGGAAGGTGCTCGACTTCTGCGGGACTAGCGAAACAGGTGAGACCCCACAGGCGCGCCTAAAGCGCGACGAGGAGGCTCACCGCCCCACCGCGGAAAGCGAGCATCCTGAAGTGGAAACCGTCCACTTCTCTTATAGGAACATAGTCTACAAAAATAGCCTATAGAAAAGAGTCTTTATTAGCAAAACTTATTGCTCCAATTTAGGGGCAGTTACTTCTTTATGTTTGCTTCGCTTGTATTCTGATTCGGCATTAGGAAGACTTTCTACCGGGGTTTGATTATTTGTTATCGCTGCATGTGGTTGCGCTTTACGTTTCTTCATAAAAACGACCTCCCTTCACACCTTAGTTTGAACTTACTTTGTGCTTTCATGTGCAAAATAAAAATATCTAAATTTTCTGTAAACTATGCCCGTAATTTAAAATCCACATACGAATTGGCTATAATAGTGGAAATTCATTCATAAATTTAGGGGGGGAAGATTCATGGAAGAATCAATCATTCACCTTACATCATTTTCTGAGTCTCGTTACAGAGAGTTGATTTATGAATTTGAAATGAAACTTGGTCGAAACCTTCAAGAAAATGAATACCATTTAATCGAATTCATCATAGAGCGAGAGCTGTTAACCCAGGAATAAACGACTGCTCGCTTAAGAGGACGATGGGCCATTATTGGCCCATCGTCCTCTTTTTTCTATCCCAAAATCCTGTAAGAAAACAAAGCATCACATGCACGCCAGCTTTCACAGTTGCTTCCCTTGTATCTAATCGTGGATCAAGACAAACAATATCCATTGCCGCAGCTTTTGGCGATTGCCCTGCAAGAAATACAGCTTCAAAAAGTTCATCCGTCCTCATCCCACCTGGTGTTGAGGCTGGAGCGCCAGGTGCATAGGCCGTATCAAGGACGTCCATATCAACAGTTACATAAATGACATCAACGTTCTGATTCAATGCGTCGATCGATTCCTTCACCGTTCTTGAAATTCCATTTCTTCGCATTTCGTTCATCGTTCGATAGGTAATACCTACTGCATCAGCATATTCCTTCAGTGACCGACTATTGAAAAACCCGTGTAGACCAAGGGTATGAATATGTTTTCCTTCCACAATACCTTCTTCAATTAGAAGGCGCATTGGTGTACCATTCGTTGGGCCTTGGTCAAGAGGACGCAAATCAAAGTGCGTATCAAACTGTAATATACCGATCGTCTGCTCAGGATGTGCACGTTTCCACCCCTGAATAAGACGAGCGGTAACGGAATGATCTCCACCAACGCACACAGGTAAAGCGTGAGGATGGTTACTTCTTATTGCATACATTGCTTCACTAATGGAACGATGAGATTGTGCGATATCAGTAATAGACTGTTTTACATCTCCTAAATCAACGATTTGCATATCATCTAAATCAATATTTGATTCAATCTGATATGTGGAGAAATATTTCCAAGCGCTTCTCATTGCGTTTGGAGCTTCGCTAGCTGCAGATGCAGAGATTGATGAACGTGAAAGTGGAACACCTAGAAGAACGGCATCATATTTCTCCAAACTGTAATTACCAGACGTCGGTAACGTTTGAATCCATTCACTCACATTTTTCTCCCTTTTTTCATCCTCTTTTCGATAAACAGCAAAAGGCCTATCAAGCATTGGATAAGGATATTGACTCATATCAACATCCCTTCCCTTACTCGTACGACTCCATTCTTAATGACTCGTTCTACATGGTTTTCTCCAAAGTGGTAATGAAGATGATGATGTGTTGGAACGGAAAACAGAAGAAGATCTGCTTTTTTTCCAACCTCAATACTTCCAATATCGCTCCCTCTGTTAATCGCATGTGCAGCATTAATTGTCACAGCTACAAGAACTTCAGCAGGCGTCATTCCCATTTGCAAACAACCAAAATTCATCATCAGGGCTGTCGAAACGGTTGGTGATGAACCAGGGTTACAATCAGTTGAAAGGGCGACAGGTACACCGCGATCGATCATCCTTCTCGCATTCGCCATCTTCTTCTGTAGAAAGAAGGCTGTCCCAGGGAGTAGAACAGCTACTACTCCTGCTGTTGCCATTTGATCCATACCTGCTTCAGAAGCACATAGTAAATGATCCGCAGAAACTGCTCCGAGCTCTGCCGCTAGCTCCGCTCCACCATATGACTCCAATTCATCTGCATGAATTTTAGGAGAGAGACCAAGACGCCTTCCTGCCTCTAACACACGTCGTGATTGTTCAACTGTAAAGACGCCCTTCTCACAAAAGACATCATTGAATTCTGCTAATCCTTCTGCAGCAATGACCGGCATTACGTCTTTAATTAAATAAGTAATAAACTCCTCTGGAGCTGCTTTGTAAGATGACGGAACAGCATGTGCTCCCATAAATGTACTAACAAGATCTAGAGCGTGCTTTTGATTTAATTCACGAGCAACTTCAAGCTGTTTTTTCTCATTTTCAAGGTCAAGACCATAACCACTTTTGGCTTCGACTGTCGTTACACCCTGCTTCATTAACCGATCAAGACGTTCGTAGCTTTGCTCATATAATAGCTGATGACTTGCTAACCTTGTCTGCTCAGTCGTCGCATAGATCCCTCCACCTGCGTGCATGATGTCCAAATACGAAGCACCTTTTAATCTCATCGCAAATTCCTGTTCCCTAGACCCAGCAAAGACAAGATGCGTATGAGGATCGACAAATCCTGGTGTCACAAGCTTTCCTCTTGCGTCTATTACATCTGCTTCACTTGTTAATTGAGGAAACCGTTGCTTCAGTTCAGATGTTTTGCCGACTGCTAGTATCGTTCCGTTATCAATTAACACACTTCCGTTCTGGATAAGCGATAAATCTGATTCGACAGGCTTCACTAAAGGAGCAGAAGACGATCCTTTAAGAGTAATCAACTCATTCGCATCTTGTAGAAAAAGCGGTTTTTTCATCGGGCTCCCTCCTAATCAAGCGATGGCATATCGATCCCATTTTCCTGTGCGAACTTAATCGCTGTAGGGTAGCCCGCATCCGCATGCCGGACGACACCCATTCCGGGATCGGTCGTTAGTACTCGATTTAACCTCTCTTCTGCTGACTTCGTACCATCAGCTACGATGACCATACCCGCATGAAGCGAATACCCCATCCCCACACCTCCGCCATGATGGAATGAGATCCAGCTAGCTCCACCTACTGCGTTAACAAGTGCGTTTAAAATTGGCCAGTCTGCAACCGCATCGGTTCCATCAAGCATATTCTCCGTTTCACGGTTCGGTGATGCTACTGATCCAGCGTCAAGATGATCACGACCAATAACTATTGGAGCAGCTAATTCTCCTGAAGCAACCATGTCGTTAATAATTGTTCCGAATCTGGCTCGTTCTCCGTATCCTAGCCAGCAAATCCTAGCTGGAAGTCCTTGAAAAGCGATTTTTTTCTGTGCCATCTTAATCCAGTGGCACAGATGCTCGTTTTCCTTAAATTCCATAAGCATTCGCTCATCAATTTTTCGAATATCCTCTTCGTCACCAGAAAGAGCGACCCAGCGGAATGGTCCTTTGCCTTCACAGAACTGCGGCCTAATGTATTCAGGTACAAAACCTTTAATAGAAAAAGCATTAAGAACGCCTTGATCATATGCAACTTGACGAATATTATTGCCATAATCAAAAGCGATTGAGCCTTTTTCCTGCATCTCTAGCATCGCTTTCACATGGATCGCCATGCTCTCATTTGAACGTTTACAGTATTCCTCCGGAGAAACTGTTCTTAACCGACTTGCTTCTTCCACATTAAAACCTGATGGAATATAGCCATTAAGCGGATCATGAGCTGATGTTTGATCGGTTACAATGTCTGGTAAGACTCCTTTTCTCAAGAGTTCTGGAAGTAGATCGGCCGCATTACCAGGAACGCCAATTGATAAGGCTACTCCGGCATCTTTTGCCTGATTCGCTTCCTTTATTGCCTCATCCAAATCTTCAATCATTTTATCAAGATAATTGGTATCAATTCTTTTTTGTATTCGAAGTGGATCGGCTTCAATACAAAGACTAACGCCACCATTTAGAGAAACGGCTAGCGGTTGTGCCCCACCCATGCCACCGAGTCCTGACGTTAGTGTAAGTGTTCCCTTCAGCGTCCCATTGAAATGCTGTCTTGCACATTCCGCAAACGTTTCGTACGTTCCTTGCACAATTCCCTGACTGCCAATATAGATCCAACTACCTGCCGTCATTTGTCCATACATCATGAGACCCTTGCGATCTAATTCGTGAAAATGTTCCCACGTTGCGCGTGAAGGGACAAGATTCGAATTAGCTATGAGAACGCGGGGAGCTTGTGAGTGTGTTCGAAAAATCGCGACAGGTTTCCCTGATTGGATAAGGAGCGTTTCATCTGATTCAAGCCTTTTCAGAGATTGAACAATGTTCTCGAACGCTTGCCAGTTTCGCGCCGCTTTCCCTATCCCTCCATAGACAACAAGTTCCTCTGGTCGCTCAGCAACATTCTCATGCAAATTATTTAATAACATTCGCAACGCGGCTTCTTGCTCCCATCCTTTAGTATGAAGTTCCTTACCAGTATAAGAATGATTGATTACATATCGTTCATAAGTTCCTGACACACCTACACCTCATTTCAATTGAAGTTAGATATTGGGAAACAACGTTTACAAAACCTAAATATAATAAAGCAAATTAAACTCATTTTCCCAATGTACACCCCCATAAAAATGCGCTATACTAGTGATTGAAGTCATTTTTCGACAATTTTTACAAATATATGTCCTTTATTCAAAACAACAAATATGCAAATCGTACGAGAATGGCAAAATCATTGAAAAGTGATGACGCAAAGCTAAAGGGACTTCGCGGACACAATCACCGAAAGTCAGCCAGTTGCCGAATACGGCCTCCACTGCGATCTATGCAAAAACCAGGGGGAAATGATATGAAAGGTACATGGTTAACACCTGAAGAAATCCAATATAGAAGACAGCGCAAAGAGAAGATGATTTATCTTCTTTTACCTGTCTCCGCAATAGTAATTGGAGCAGTTATTGCTTTTCTCACTCAGATGACATATTAAAGATAACCGCTGGAGAGCTCAAAACGGCTCTCCTCTTTTAATGCATTTAAACGCATTGATTATAAGAACATTTTGAAATATTCAGATACTTCATATTTCTACGCAGAACGTATCCAATCCTTTTTTCTCCATTTTTCATTTACCACGACAAAAAAAGAAAGCCCTAACGAGGACCTTCCCTTATGCTCTATTTTGGATAACTCTGCTTATTGGTAAACGACTTATACAACCGTTTACTCCAAGCGAGTAGAAGACGAATGACTAAATATACAAGAAATAGGACGATAAATCCTTGAAGGCCAATGACAGCATCAGCAAATTCCATATTTCCTCTACCTGTAATCTTCTGTTGAATTTCGATCGCAAACACGACGACTAGCAGAACTGTTATCGTATAAATAAATGAAATAGCTGTTATGCTCCATTTTGAAAGAACACGAAACAGATATTGAACGACAATGAATCCTCCCATTCCCAGTAAACCAATAACCCAGAAATGCAGCTGCTTATCGGTGACGTTGAACCCAAGACCATACATAATGGTTATAACAATGTCATGAAGTTCATTGACTATAGCAACGATAAACTTTATAATCTCTCCCATTTTCCACGTTCCTTTTCATTTGACTAACTCTATTCTAGACAGGTAACGAGATTGTAGCAATAGCAGGATTTAACAAAAAAAGAAGCGTACATCGCTTCTCAAGTTTTATTTCTTCACCGCTCATTAATATAATCTTCGTTGTTAACAGGGACCTTTGTCATATCCATTCCACAATACGGACAAATCCACTCTCCCTGATAATTGCTGCTATAGGAAGGCTTTTTACATTTTTCACACGTTTTCTCTACCATACTCCCACTCCATTCGGTGGCATTCTTCATTACTAGTATTTATTTTAGAATGCAATTCGTAAGTCAACAAACATATTTTACCAGAGTGAACGATTAATTCAAGTACCAATATTCTGAATTAATGAGTAAAATATACTATTCGTGTGATCGCTTACTTTTGTTAAAATCTGTCCGATTCATTTAAAATGGTTCTTTTCGTAGACCTTTTTGCTATAAAAGTAGAGGTTGATTTCCACTATAAGCTGCTCGCTTTCCGCGGAGAGGTACGCTTGAGTCGCAGGAGTAGAGCAACTTCTGCTCCAATCAACTTTGAAGTGGTGTTCTCTTTAGAAAAATCTTTTTAAAAGGCTCTTTTCTAAAAGATTTTTGTTTTTGAAACGATTTTTGTATAAAAAACCACACTTCGCGATTGGAGCGGAAGGATACTCGACTCCTGCGGGACTAGCGGGACAGGTGAGACCCCACAGGAGCGTTAGCGACGAGGAGGCTCACCGCCCGCACCAAGGAAAGCGAGTATCCTGGAGCGGAAATAATCGCAATAGCAACAATATGAACTAACATAGCCTAAAAAAAGCAGGCATTACCTGCTTCTTTATCTCGTATTCTTTGAAGTTGTTACAAAGCGATTTTCAATTACTGGTCGTCCAATCGAAATGTAATGAATGGGGTACTTTGCTACTTCCTCTAATGAATAACAGTTCCTTCCATCAATCACAATAGGAGATGTCATAAGGGTTGTATATGTTATTAAATCGATTGACTTAATAACATCCCATTCTGTGATGATAAGAGCAACATCTGCACCACGTATCGTTTCTTCAATCGTTTCTTTAAATTGAACTTCTACTGGTAGAAATGTTCTAGCATTTGGAATTGCAATTGGATCGAAAGCGACTACATCAGCTCCTTGATTCACAAGTTCTTGTGCAATTGGAATGGATGCAGCTTCTCGCATATCGTCTGTGTTTGGTTTAAATGCAAGACCAAGTAACGCGATTCTCTTACCACTGAAATCACCAACCGCCGCTCTTGCTCTTTGAACTAATTTCATTCGCTGTGAATTGTTTACTTCAATCACAGACTTTAGGAGCCTGAAATCATGCTCGTTATTTCCAGCGATTTGAACTAATGCATTTGTATCTTTCGGAAAACACGAGCCACCATAGCCAATTCCCGCTTTTAGAAATTTGTCCCCTATGCGGTTATCTTTGCCCATACCAGAAGCAACATCTTCAACATTTGCACCTACTTTTTCACAGATAGCGGAAATTTCGTTAATAAAGCTAATTTTTGTAGCAAGAAAAGCATTTGAGGCATATTTAATCATTTCAGCACTTTTCAAGTCTGTGTGATAGATTGGAAGACCAAATGGAGCATTAATCTTGTCTAAGATTTCTTTTGCTTCATTGTTTTCAGTTCCAATCACAATCCGATCTCCATGGAACGTATCATAAACAGCAGAGCCTTCTCTCAAAAATTCAGGATTTGAGACGATTGTAACCTTTATCTTCTTAGGTGCTGCTTCTTCAATGACTGTCTTAATCCAATGATTTGTTCCTACTGGCACGGTACTTTTCGTGACAACAATAGTATCTTTCTTGAGCGAGCGAGCAATATCGTGTGATGCTTGTTCAATATACTGCAGATCTGACGTTCCATCAGGAAGTTGTGGTGTGCCAACCGCTATATAAATGACATTTGCTGAAGAGAAATTAAGCTGAGTTGTAAAAGATAACTGTCCTGCCTGAACATTTTTCTTCATCAAATCTTCTAATTCAGGTTCATAAATGGGGGATACTCCACTTGTCATCATCGCCACTTTCTCTTCATCAATATCGATACAAGTGACGTGATGTCCTATTTCAGCCAAACTAACCCCAGTCACAAGCCCTACATAACCGGTTCCAATAACAGAAATCTGCATTAAAATTCTCCCTTCGTTTGCATCTATACTTTAGGCTCTTATCTAAAAGATTGTTGTTTTTCAAGAGGGGTTTGTATAAAAAGCCACATTAAGCTGATTGGAGCGGAAGGTGCTCGACTCCTGCGGGATTAGCGGGACAGGTGAGACCCCACAGGCGCGACCTTCAGCGCCGAGGAGGCTCACCGCCCGCCCCGCGGAAAGCGAGCATCCTGGAGCGCAAATCAGCCTCTACTCTTATCGAAGAAGCAACAATGTCTACAAAAACATCCTTTTTCTATTATAAAAAGTTTTAATCTAGTTAAGAGCACATTCACCGTTTCCAAACAATACTTTAACATTTCTCTCATCATCCACTACCTATTATGCACAAATTTCGATATGATTGTGACTAAACTGATTAGAACAGAAAGCGTGTTGATGATCATTACATTTATTATGAATTGGAAATGGTTTATCCTCTCAATTATGATGATGGGAATTCTCTTTATTTCCTCTCATACACCTTATCAGCAGCAGGATATGAAACCATTTTTTAGAGATTATGTCACTCTTACAAAGGAGAACTTACCACAGGTTGAGTTTACTTACGATGGTACGCTCGTTACGCCTTCACAACCCTATCAATACGTAGAGTTCTTTATTAGAAAAGGGGCTCATGTTGCTTCTTTTGGTCTTCTAGCATTCCTTTCTGTGATGGCTTTCAGGGAACGAGGACAACATCAACACTTACTGCTTGGTTCTTTCACAGCATTTGCTTACGCGTTGTTTGATGAATTTCATCAAAGCTTAGTTAAAGGGAGAACGGGGCATTTAATTGATGTGTTGATTCCAGACACATCAGGGATCTTTTTAGCGGCATTCCTTTTTACAATTGTCCAGCGATTCAAAATGAAAAAGCCCCGCTAAGCGGGACTTTTGTCGGAAATAGTAGTAGGGGTAAATTAAATATCCTGTCTATTTTCTGATGGCGTTGATTTATCATTTACTTTTTCTTCATGCTCCGTGTCCTTACCCATCCCTTTTAGAAATGTAATGAGGAGGGTAAGAGAACGATTTACTTCTGGATCTTTTAGAGTGCGAAGCAAATCTAAATATCCTGTCTTCTTGGCATCTTCCCCATGCTCAGCAACATTTTCGATACCAGCGTTTACTTTTAAAAGAAGAGGCTCAAGGTCTTGCACGTTGATTTTACCGGCCGCTCCAACCAGGAGCATCAAGTTCTTTAGGGCGGCCGTATTTTCTGGTACATTCAACAACTCAACAAGAACTTTAAGAACACGATCGCCTTCTCCAAATAAGCCGTTGAGAAGTGAGAGGATACCTCTCTCCTTCATTCCACCTACGACATTAAGCGTCTCAAGAAGCGCATCCTTATTATCAATTAAAGCATCTTCAATCTCTCTTAAATCGTTTGCTCGTTTTTCCTCTTCAGAGACCTCGATTCGCCTAATCTGCTTAATGGCTTTTGCCATAATTGATTGCCTCCTTCGTTACCATATCGCCTGGGAAAATATAGTCCTTTCTCGCCCACTTCCGCTCGACCATAACACCCTTCTGTGGCTGTGGATTCCCATTACGATGATTAATCTTTGGAAGTGGTGAAGTGCCTTTATCTTTCAAGATTTCCATCTTTGCCTTCAATTCTTTATACACAGGCGTGTCCGTATCTTTATCAGCTTTACTACTAGTTAGTAAATTAACTGCCGCATCATCTGTATCATTAAGCGGAATGTAGACTTCTTTGCCCTGAACACGATCGGTTACGAGACACTTAATTTTCACAGCACCGTATGGAGAAGTTAGCCTCACAAGTGTTCCGTCAGTAAGACCACGTTCTTCAGCCAGCTCAGGTGACACCTCAACAAATGTATTAGGCGTTTTTGATTTAATCCCTTCATTTTTATACGTCATATTGCCTTCATGGAAATGCTCTAGCAATCGGCCATTGTTGACGTGGAGATCATATTCGTCGTCAAACTGTAGTGGCTGTGTCCATTCAACAGGGAATAGACGCGCTTTGCCATCAGGGAACGGAAACTCATCTTCAAACAGAAGTGGAGAATCTGTACCATTCGCTGCAACCGGCCACTGTTGACTGTTATAACCTTCAAGGCGTTCATAAGAGACACCAGCAAACATATCAGCAAGCTGCACAGCTTCTGTCATGATTTCACTAGGATCTGAATAGTCCCATCCAGCTCCCATTTCATTCGCGATTTCCATAATAATCTGCCAGTCTGGCTTCGAATCACCAAGGGGTTCAAGTGCTTGATAAAGTCGCTGGAAACGTCGTTCTGTGTTTGTAAACGTCCCTTCTTTCTCAAGACTTGGACTTGCGGGAAGAACAACATCAGCGAATTCTGCCGTCTTTGTCAGGAAAAGATCTTGTACGACAAAGAAGTCTAGTTTCTCAAATGCTGCATGCACATGGTTTATATTTGAGTCGACAATCCCCATGTCCTCTCCTTTTAAGTACATCGCCTTTAATTTCCCTTCATGGATATGCTCTACCATCTCATGATTATTTAAGCCAACTTCTTCTGGAAGCGGGGTGCCCCATGCTTTTTCATACTTATCACGAACTTTCTCATCTGTTACGTTCTCATATCCAGGCATTTTATCCGGCATACTACCGAAGTCACTTGCGCCTTGAACGTTGTTATGTCCGCGAAGTGGGTATGCACCTGTACCAGGTTTGCCATAGTTTCCTGTTACAAGAAGTAAGTTCGAAATCGCTGTACTCGTATCAGCACCACCACTATGCTGTGTAACACCCATTGCCCAAAGCGCAACCGTCGTTTTCGCTTCATGAATCATTTCAGCAATTTGAATTAACTCCGCTTCATCGATTCCTGTAACCTCTGACGCATAACTCATCGTATATTTTTCAAGGCTTGCAATATATTCATCAAGACCGTTAACACGATCCTTAAGGAATGCTTCATCAGCCCAGCCCTGATCAATGATATATTTCGTAACCGCTGAAAGCCATACAAGGTCCGTACCTGATGAAGGACGGATAAATAGATCGGAGCGTTCTGCCATTTCATGCTTTCTTAAATCAGATACAATAAGCTTCTGACCATGAAGTTTATGAGAGCTCTTCACTCGTGTTGAAAGGACAGGGTGAGATTCAGAAGTATTTGAACCAATAACAATCACAAGCTCAGACATCTCTATATCTTTAATTGATCCAGCGTCACCACCATGTCCAACTGTTCTAAATAAGCCTACCGTTGCAGGGGTCTGACAATAACGCGAGCAGTTATCAATATTGTTCGTACCGATAATACTTCTGCCTAATTTCTGCATTAAGTAAGATTCCTCATTCGTACATTTCGATGAACTAATGAATGACAGAGCATTTGAACCGTGGTCTTTTTTGATTTCTGCAAACTTGCTACTGATTAGCTTAAGTGCTTCATCCCATTCAGCTTCTCTAAAGGTATCTCCTTCTCGAATTAATGGTTTAGTAAGGCGCTCTTCACTGTTTACGTAGTCCCAACCAAATTTTCCTTTCACACATGTTGAAATTCCGTTAGCTGGTGCTTCGACCTGTGGCTCTACCTTTAGAATATCTCGGCCTTTTGTCCAAATATCGAAACTACACCCAACACCACAATAGGTACAAACCGTTTTCGTTTTCTTGATTTCATTTTCACGCATAGCAGATTCCATATCAGAAATAGCGAGAATTGAATTATATCCAGTTTCAACGTTTTTCGTTAATTCAATCATTGGACGAAGTGTATCTTGTTGAATTCCAGTTAATAATCCAGCTTCACCCTCCATGCCTTTTTCCATCATTGCGTTACATGGACATACAGTTGAACAATGTCCGCAAGAAACACAAGAAGATTCGTTAATATCAACATCGTTGTCCCAGATTACGCGCGGACGCTCACGTTCCCAATCAATGGTAAGCGTCTCGGTAACCTGTACGTCCTGACAAGCTTCTACACAGCGTCCGCATAAAATACACTGATCAGGATCATAGCGATACCAGGGGTTAGAATTATCAACGGGATCCGGCTTTGACTCGAACGGAATACTTTGATGGTTCATTTTCATCTCTTTGACTGTGTTATGTACTTCGCACGTTCCATTGTTATAATCACATACTGTACAGTAAAGTTCATGATTGTAAAGAATGCGATCCATCGCAATGTCTTGCGCTTGTTTCACATGAGAAGCTGTCGTATTAATATTATCTCCGTTTGAAAGATTAGTAGAGCAACCTCTCACAATTTCTCCATTCACTTCTACCATACACGTATCACATGTTTCAATCGCACCAAGACTAGGGTGATAACAAACACTTGGCAAATCTAGATTATTTTCATTTAATGCTTGCAACACACTTTGTTCTTTAGACACTGCTACACTTTTACCATTAATAACGACCTGGATTGAATCCTGCAAATTACATCACCCTTTTTCTTTTTCTGAAGTCCTATTTTATTCCTTTCCCTACTTCAGGAATTTTTAGACAAAACACTTTGAAAAAATTCATAATTTTGCACATTTAAGATAATATCCTTGTGAAACCTACATTTCATATCATGAATAAGGTGTTTTACACACTAAAAAACAGCTCTTCTTGAGCTGTCTTTTTGAAAGGCTCTATTGTAAAAAATGTTGTTTTTGATAGAGTTTTTGTATAAAACCACACTTAGCCGATTGGAGCAAAAATCAACCGCAAAAACGGCTACGAAAACCATCTTTTTAAAGCATCTAATCCTTCTTTTCACTTAACCACTGATAGACAATCATAAAACGCATGCAGGCTTTGTATAAAAGTTCTGGGCCACGTTCTATTGCACGATGTAATACCATTGGTTCATCTATAATCGGAAGAACTGCCTTTAAACCAAGTTCCTTAGCGTGAATCATTGTTGTCGTACCAGCAAATGCAACAACCGGAACGTTGTATTGCTTTGCCAAACGAGCAAGACCTGCTGGGACTTTCCCATAAAGCGTCTGTTCATCGACCCTTCCTTCGCCGGTTATGACCAAATCACTTGTTTTAATTTCTGCTTCAAGACAACATAGTTCAGCAATTAACGTAAATCCACTAACAAGTCTTGGATTTAGAAAAGATAGAAGGCTAAAACCAAATCCGCCTGCTGCGCCGCTACCTTCATACTTGTCTACATTCTTCCCTACGTGTTCGCTCACAATATTTTTATAATTTTCCATACCTGCTTCAAATCGATCAATGTCTCTCACTCCTTTCTGCGGTCCAAAAATGGTAATTGCTCCTTCAGAGCCTAGAAGGGGATTTGTTACATCTGAAGCTATAATAAATTCAACCTCATTTAATCGTGAATCCATTTCAGAAAGGTCAATCGAAGCAATATGAGCGAGAACACCACCGTTTCCTTGAACTTCTACTCCATCTTTATCGCGGAACTTTACACCAAGCGCCTGGAAACAGCCTGTCCCAGCGTCTACAGTTGCACTTCCGCCAAGACCGAGTATGATTTTCCTCGCTCCCTTATCAAGAGCTGAAGTAATGAGCTGTCCGGTTCCATATGTTGACGCTATATCTGGATTTAATTCACCCTCCTTTAGCAATGGAAGTCCTGAGGCAGAAGCCGTTTCTATTACAGCTGTAGACGTTTCCTCCACCCAACAATAAGTTGCATTAATACTCCGTCCAAGCGGATCATCTAGTCTCTTCACTTCCACTTCTTCACCCTTTAATATGGAGCAAAACGCTTCGACTGTTCCTTCACCACCATCTGCCATCGGTATAAGCACCGTTTCAATATCCTTATTTATTTCCTTAATACCACACTGAATGGCTTCCGCTGCTTCTATACTTGTCATGGATCCTTTAAAAGAATCTGGTGCGATAATAATTTTCAAGCATCTTCCCTCCTTACTAATTCAAGAAAAAACATCCTCCTTTATTAAAAGGCTCTTTTCGTATACTTTGTTGCTATAAAGCGGTTGATTTGCGCTCCTACCAGCTTTCCGCTCCAATCAGTTAAGTGGTGTTCTCTACAGATAAATCTAGTAAAAGCGACACTTCTTTAGAAAAGAGACTAGTAAAAACAGACGCTATCTTGAAGTAAAACAAAATGAAAAAACGGGCAGCCTCTTATCCGCTGACCCGCTCTTCTAAATTCTTCACTCCCACGCTCACATTGAGTGTATGTGCTCCGCCAATATAGACACCTTTTAGTGGTGAAATGTCTCGGTAATCTCGCCCAACTGCAATACGAATATGCTGCTCTGCCGCAATCGCATTGTTCGTAGGATCGAGACCAATCCATGGAAGTCCAGGAATCTTCACTTCGAGCCATGCGTGAGTAGCAGCATCGCCGCGGTAGGCGGAATTCTCACCACTATAGATATAACCACTAACATAGCGAGCCGGAATCCCTCGATACCTACAAAGCGCAAGCATAAGATGAGTATAATCCTGACAAACGCCAGTTCTATGGGTTAAAATTTTCTCAGCAGTTGTTTCAACATTTGTTGCTCCAGAAACATATTCCATCGTGTTATAAATATGCTCGTTCAACTTAACCGCAAAATCGAGCTCATCACGAGCATTTCTCCACAGGTCTTCTGTTTCAGCTTCCATCACTCCATTGGAAATGGTTGTATAGTCCGTTTCAATCATGAACTCCGTATGCGCTTGCTTAAAAGCCTCTGAATGAAGTTCTTTTAGCTGCTCATCTGTAAGTGGTAAGCTAACATCGATCTCAAAAGGCTTTGTTTCCACAGTGGAGATAGTTTCAATCGAAAGGTCTTGATGCTCTCCCCAAAGGTAGAACGTTTCAACATAATTACCCCAATAATCAGTATGACCATACGTTTGACTAGCAGGATTAATCAGTACGTTATACGCATGAAGAGTTTGCTGCTGATCATTTAGTGGTTTTAACCTGAACTGATTAATGCTTTGCCTTACTGGCAACTCATATTGATAGGTGTTCGTTTGGGTAACTTCGTATTTCATGGTATCACAACTTCCCCCAGATAATAGGTTTTGGTAATGTGCATGCCGATTGTGATGCACCTGTGTTGAAACCTTTGAAGAAATTCATGTGCTCCCTGTCCTAGAATTTCTTCTATTGAGAAATCGAATAAGTCATTGGCAAGGTGCTCAAGTTCCTGTGCAAGCGATTCTGAGTAATGTTCAACATGACCATCTTCAAGGGCTACGAAGGCATTTCTTACTTTTTGAATACAATAAATCATTGATCTAGGAAACTCAGCGTCAAGAATGAAAAATTCAGCTACATTTCGGCTCTTAATTAGCGGTCTGTATGTTTTGATATACGCTTCGTGACCACTAACAGACTGAAGAACGGACCACCAGTGATGATACTCAACAATTTCTTTGTTCTGGTAGCTTTCTAAATCTTTATGATAGTAAACATCCAATATGCGCGCTGCTTTTTCCGCTCTTTCCAGATGTTTACCCATTTCCATGAAAAGGTAAGCATCTCCTCGTGGCATTGTTGCTTCTACGATTCCCTGAAAAAGGAGAGACTCCTTTTTCACGAACTCACATAAATCATTCACTTCCTCCATTGTCCAAGGCGTATGGCTGTGTCGCTTTAACTTCAGATAAAAAGAATTTATGCTTTCCCACAGCTCATTCGGTATGATTTCACGAACAGCCCGTGCGTTTTCTCTTGCAATCGTAATGGTATTAAGAATGGAGTTAGGATTCTTCAATGAAAAAAGCAAAAACTCCATTACGTTATGATCACTTGAGCGGGTATATTCCTCATCAAATACATCCTGAAAACCACTTATTTCGATCAGTTCATACCAGTTCTGATTTATTTCCTCAATTGGATTTGCATTCTCCAGACGACTCGTTAACTTAACGGCAATTAGCCTGGCATTGTTTTCAGCACGTTCCACGTTTCGCGTTAACCAATACAATGAATCAGCAACTCGGCTGAGCATAAGCGCCTCTCCTCTCTATCGTTGAACTTTCACTGGATTTTCTTCAAGAACCCACGTATCTTTTGCACCGCCACCTTGAGAAGAGTTAACGACGAGTGATCCTTCTTTTAATGCAACACGTGTTAAACCACCAGGGAATACATGTGTTTTCTCTCCACCGAAAATAAAGACGCGTAGATCGACGTGACACGCTGCGAATCGATCTTCCTTAAATGCTGGTAGACGAGATAGCTTGATCGTTGGTTGCGCAATAAATTCAGCAGGATTCTTTAAGATTTGTTCTTTGTATGCTTCAATCTCTTCTTTAGATGCATGTGGACCGATCAACATGTTATACCCACCTGAAGCGTTCGTATGTTTTACGACGAGTTCAGAAAGGTGATCGAGTACGTAATCGAGCTGATCCTGATACCTCAGAAGATACGTATCGACATTCTTAACGAGAGGTTCTTCATTAAGGTAATAGCGAATCATATCTGGTACAAAATGATAGATTGCCTTATCATCAGCAACACCATTTCCGATGCCGTTTAGAATTGATACATTTCCTGCACGATAAACATCAATAAGCCCAGGTACACCTAGAAGTGAATCTTCACGAAATTCAAGTGGATCAAGGAATTCATCATCAATTCGACGATAAATCACGTCGACTTTCTTCAAACCACGAGCGGTTTTCATAAATACCTGTCGCTCACGTACAACAAGGTCTTTCCCTTCTACTAGCTCAATCCCTGTTCGCTGAGCAATGAAAGAATGATCATAATAAGCCGAATTATGCACACCAGGCGTTAGTAAAACGATATTAGGATTTTTGCTATGTGGCGCAAGAGAAGCCATAGCCGAATGGAGATAGGAAAATTGTTGTTCAAGTGATTGAACGGAATACTCATTGAAAAATTCAGGGTAAACTTTTCTCATTACATATCGATTTTGAAAAACATAGGAAAGACCTGAGGGATTGCGAAGATTATCTTCAAGAACACGATATTCTCCATTATCATCTCGAATTAAATCAATACCAGCCATAAAAATGTGCTGTCGTCTAGGCAAATCAATTCCCGCTACCTGTTCGTAGAAATGCTGACAATTGACAACAAGGTCTCTTGGAATAATGCCGTCCTTTAGAATGTTTTGTTCATGATAAACATCATCTAAAAAAGCATTAAGTGCATCAAAACGCTGTATTAACCCGCGTTCAAGTACTTGCCACTCTTCTGGCGGAATGATTTTGGGAACAAAATCAAACGGCATTGTTCGTTCAGTTCCTTCATTATCGCTATAAACAGTAAATGTTATGCCCTGACGAAGAAAATCACTCTGAGCAAGCTCATATCTTGTTTGAAGTTCTTCAGGCGCGATATCGGTTAACTTCTCATGGAACGGTTTGCAATGTCCTCTCGGTTGTTGACCTTTCTCAAGCATTTCATCAAAAAACCCTTCCAGCTTGTACGAATGAAACACTGACACTCCCCCTCCACTTATGTATTCATACTACAATAATTTTACCATTTTTCTAACTTTTCTAACAAATTTCAATATGGAAGATCGAAATTCCTCTATTTAAAGAGAATTACGGATGATTTTTTGCTAACAGATGTAAAGTACTCTCGGTGAATTCACTTTTTTGTAATCATACTCATAAGCTAGTACATCCCTTATTTTAAAAGGTTCCTTACCACAAGAAGCGAATCATTATAATTAGAGGGATTTTATGTCCAGATCGAGGTGAAAGAGCAATGCGGTTATCTGAGTTAAATCCTGATCGTCTTTCGAAAGATCAAATTACATCATTTATGTTTGATGACACACGCGATGATGGGAATGATGGGGACTGTATTCTAGTATTTGGAGCCAAAACAATCCATCGAGTGGAAAAGGCAGCAAATTTATATCATGATAAACGTGCACCATCTATTCTTGTAACAGGATCTGCAGCAAGGTGGGGTGTGAACGAAACAGCAGAAGCGATCTGGATGAAAGACCATTTAATAAAGCTAGGTGTACCAGAAGAAGATATTCTCATTGAACTTGAGGCTAGTAATACGACAGAAAATGTAATTGCTTCAATGATGGTACTTCAACAGGCATATGGGCTTCATACGATTAAAAGACTGCTTATCGTAAGCTCTCCCTTCCATATGAAAAGGTGTTTGTTGACCCTTAAAACATATATGCCGGACTGGATTACCTATACGTTTTGCTCAGATGATCGAAAAGTAGGTCAACGAGACAATTGGTGGACAGATTCCACTGAGAAAGAAAGAGTGATTAAAGAAGTTCATTCTATCTCAAAGTACGCAGGGCTTGGGATTATTGAGGACGTAGATATCCCATCACTTTAATTCCGTTTCAGTAACTTTATAAAAGGCTCTTTTCGTATAAATTGTTGCTTGGTTAATTTCCGCTCCAGGATGCTCGCTTTCCGCGGGGCGGGCGGTGAGCCTCCTCGTCGCTTACGCTCCTGTGGGGTCTCACCTGTCCCGCTAGTCCCGCAGGAGTCGAGCATCCTTCCGCTCCAATTTGCGAAGTCAGGTTCTTCTAAAAAATCCTTTCAAAAGCAACACTATCTCCGAAAAGAGCCTTATGAAAAAAGCTGTCTCTAAACGGTACACTGCGTACCGTTTAAAGAGACAGCTTTTTTAACGCCATTCTTTCCATTTATCCATTAACTGTTGTTTCTTTAATTGAAGCAGCGTATTTCCTTCATCGTCCCTGTTTTGTTTCTGCCATTCGTAGAAGCTTGCAACAGCAATGAGCGTAGACCCCGCAATTAATAGATACGCCCACCATGGCATGTTTCCCCAGTATGGCCTCGTTTGGACAAAGACATTTAGTAAGAGGACACTGCAACCAATAATAAAGTAAGATTTGATTCGATAGAGAAAACCAGCGAGCACGGATGCGAGCGACAAGCCTCCAGCAATAATCGCGTCATAGATTGTGTTGCTTATAAGCGCATCTGCCACAAGAATTGATGCTAAGATTGTTAGAACTCCCCATTCAATCAGCATCATCATTCGCTTTTCCTTTGACCATGTTGATTTCGAGAGATAAATAGTAAGACCCAGCCATGGCAAGATATACACTTCAGTGATGATATAGTGATTAATCTCAACATGGTTGAGTAGCGTATAGTAAGGAATCAATAACGTTGCAGCTGTGAGACTTTTAGCTATTCTAGAAGCGATTCCAACAGAAACTCTTCTCACTTGAAGTGCAAAGAGAACGCAGATCAATAAAGCAGGAAGTTCATCTGTCCAAAGAGGAAGAGGCGCTCCTTTTTGATATAGAGTTAGTACAGTCAACAATGCCGTTACAGAATACCAGTCTAAGTGATTCTCGAGTATGTTCTTCGATTGGAACGAGTAAAGAGTTCGATGAATGAGTAATCCTGCTACGAGAAGGGTCGTTGCTGAAAGAACTCGAACAACCGTTACCACCTCCATTGTTTCGAATGGAAGTGACAGTATAAACAGCACCACAAAAAGAAGGGGTACGATTGAAAACAAGTGCCATCCTGATTTGTGCATAACATAGAGTAAGAGCACGGCATAAGAAGCGCCTAACACGAACGGAAGAATCGGCATGTCGATAAAGTCAGTTGTGAATGGGACAAGTCCAAAGACAGAGAATGGCACAGCGTACCATTTTATCCGTTCCTTCCACTTATCACCCAACGAGAACCAGAGCGCAAACATTACTAGACTTGAAGCAAAACCAGTGTAGGTAAGTGCATTTCCATTAAGATTAAACGAACTGACAATCGAAATATAGAGAAATGGTAGTATCGTAAATCCTGCATAAAGAGAGGTACGGATTTTCCATTCAGTCGTTCTTGTTAAAATAGTATACAAATAGATTACTAACGCTATGCCGTATAAAATCGGCTCATCTCCTAATTCACTTACTGTGTACAAAAGCGAAATGGGTAGGTAAAGGTGAGCAAGATAGAAAAAAGCTCGTTGCGCAAAACTATTTTTCTTCGCTAGTGTATCTGCGATGAGTATAAGAAGAATGCTACCAATTATCCACTGAAAGACACCTTGTATTTGGAAAGCTTCAGCAGCTGAGATGTACGCTCCAAGCGTGAAAGAGCTGATAAGATACCACAGCGTTAATTCGTTTGTTCTTTTCAAAACCAGATAAAGGACACCAATTGCCCCAACTAATAAACTTGTTCTAACAAACAACTCATTAACTGGCGTTACAACTAGCATTAGTAACGAAATGCCGTATACACTCACTCCGGTCCAGAAAGTAGTATCTTCAAGCAACTTCTTCCCTTTTTTCTTCCATAAGTAGTTTAGCGCGATAATCACACACGCTGTAATACCTGTATGAAGCGGAAAGCCATACCCGTCATAACCATGCGCTTTCGTAAAGAGAAAATAGAGTACAAGTAAAGCAAGCGTCCATGCAATTGGACTCAATACAGCACCCGCATAACGAAGCCACAACCATTTTCCTTTTTGATAAATTGTTAAATAAATGATTCCAAGGACGAAAAGCATGACACTATCAAGCCACCACGTTTCTGTGATTAAACCGAGTAACAGCGCAAATCCCATGGGACCAAAAGATACAAAAAGCGAGCCTGTTTGAATTCTTATGGTGTACCGCCATTTATTCCAGTAGAAACCGGCTGAGTATAAGATTAGTCCTGTTAGAAATTGATGAAGAATAATAGTTGTACTTGATGGATCCTCGTAAACCAAACTCATTAGATAAAGACCAGCCGCTGCAAGAAAGACGGGTGACAGGAACCCGAACATACGATAACGCGAAATGTTCGCAAGGTACAGATAGTTCAAGCTGATGATGAAGTACCCTAGAACGAGCAACCAGGATGGATCATCGTAACGTAAGACAAGCCCTTTGTAACTAATAAATACGAATGCACACAATGAAACGAGCGCACTTGTAAGCTGAAAAGCTTTTTTAAAGTATGGATTCTCGAAAGGTCCAACCGCCTGAAGTCCGATGAAAATAAATCCAACGAGCGCGTATAACATGACATCAATGGATCCTAGAATCGAATGTTCAATCAATTGATAGATTCCGTATACGAGTAATGCGGTGAACACAAAGTGATATTCTTTTTGCTTCCCAATGTAAATCATAGAAAGGTAAAGCACAGCAGTGAGAATCACGTTAAAGCTATAGAACACTTCGCTTTCGAAGAAGAAAAGCAGTAGGAGTGTTGAGAGAACTAAATTCCCCTGAGCGTATATTGGAAGCTCCTTACTAAAAAGGGCTAGATTCTGTACGTTCTTCGCTTTCGCATATGCTAAAAGCAGAAGCCCATTAAACATGACTATTCCAAGATAGAAAACGTCTACTGTTGGATTAAACAAATTGATGAAAAAGGCAGCTCCAATGCTGAGTGTTACAAATGAAAACCAAACGAACAATCTTGATTTTTGACGTAAGGCGTGAAAGGTATATAACGGTAAACAGATTATTACACCTATGAGTCCAAGCACGTCATTTCCTGCACCTGTCACCGATAGCCATTCACCAAAAAGCTGAAAGTAACCAGCTGATAACACAACAATCGGTAGAAACAAGCTTCCAAGAATCAAAAAGGCAAAAGCTGTTTTCTCAATCTTTAACTTATGCCCACTCAGCCAACTGATTCCGAAGAACACAGCAGATACGCCACCGATTAAGGCTGTTTTCATAGCTGAGGTCATAACGTCCCACGTACTTGTCGCGAGTACTAATGCACCTAGTAGGAGAAACACAACGCCGATAATTAATATCCATGTTAGATTACGATCTCGTAATTCTTGAGGTAATTTCACTTTCTTTTCTTTTACTGGTCGTGGTTTTGTTATCGGTTTTGGTTGCAGCTGTGGAGTTTGCTTTATTTCTAACTCTTTTTGGTTATCTTCAAACGTATCAAGCATTCTCTGATAAGCAGACGAAACAAGTTCATACGTTTCACCCTTTATGTAATCGTGAAGTCTTAACCTTTTTAATTCATCTTGAAACACATTTTCTCTTTCTCTCTCATTCATCTTCCCCCACCTCCACTAATTAACATATTTTCCCTCTTTTGTTCTTGTCCCTAGTTTACTCATACTCGATTCCACCTTGCAATATGATCGCGTGATTTAGCTTATTTAAACCAAAGAAAGTGTCCGCTCCAGGCGGACACTTTCTTTGGTTTGTCTTTGAGGGGGGTCAGGTACCGACCTGACCCCCTATGGTTAATCCTGCATAATACCCTCCGCGGGCAATCAGTTCTTTATGGTTTCCTCTTTCAATGATTTCTCCGCTGTTCAATACGATAATTTGGTCGGCTCGTTGAATCGTATTGAGCCGATGAGCGATGACGAAGCTTGTGCGTCCTTCCATTAGTGCCCACAGCGCTTTCTGGATTTGAATTTCAGTTCTTGTGTCGATGCTGCTTGTTGCTTCATCAAGAATCAGAATCGCTGGATCGGCGAGAACTGCTCTAGCAATGGAAAGGAGCTGGCGTTGACCATGGCTGATTCCACCGCCATCCTGCTTTAGAATTGTGTCGTAACCGTCAGACAGCCTTGAAATAAACGAATGAGCGTTTGCTACACGTGCAGCTTTCTCAACTTCCTCATCCGTTGCATCAAGTCTTCCGTAACGAATGTTTTCACGCACTGTTCCATTAAATAAAAACGTATCTTGAAGAACAAACCCCATATTTTCTCTGAGACTAGCTCTCTTTATCTTCCTAATGTCGTGACCTTCTACTTCAATTGATCCACTCGTCACTTCATAGAAACGCATAAGCAGGTTAACGATTGTTGTCTTTCCGGCACCCGTCGGGCCAACAATCGCAATTGACTCACCAGGCTTTGCTTGAAATGAGACACCTGACAGCGTTTCATCCTGTTCATAGGAAAACGAAACGTCTTTAAAAGCAACTTGCCCCTTTACATGCTGGAGTTGTACCGCATCATCGTCATCCACTTTTTCTTCTTTTTCATCAAGTACAGAAAAAACACGCTCCGCTCCTGCGACAGCAGATAAAATCGTATTAAACTGGTTAGCAAGATCATTAAGCGGCCTTGTAAACAGCCTAGAATACTGAATGAAAGCAACAATCACACCGATTGATACCATCCCTTTTAGGGACAGCCATCCACCTGCAGCTGCAATTAACAGAAAGCTCAAGTTATTCAATACATTCATGAGCTTTGGAATAAACCCTGAATAAGTCATCGACCAGAAACCTGATGTTCGAAGCGCTTCATTTTTATTAGCCAATTGCTTTAATACACGTTTTTCCTGCGAAAACGATTTGACGATTTGTTGTCCAGACAACGTTTCTTCTATGACACTATTAAGCTCTCCAAGGTTACGTTGCTGCTCTTTAAAGTAATATCCGGTACGTTTCGTGATCCACCTCATGCCCATAAACATAAGTGGAATAATTGTGAATGTAATCGCAGTAAGCACTGGACTGAGCCATAGCATCAACCCGACCGTTCCTGAGAGGGTTAGGATACTCGCAAAAATCTGAATCACAGAGCTGTTCAATGTCTTACTCACATTTTCAATATCATTTGTTAACCGACTCATGAGCTCACCATGCGTTTTTTTATCAAAATACGGAATGGGTAAACGGTGTAAGTGGTGGAATAAATCCTTTCTCATGCGATAAACGGTTTTCTGTGCAATACCAATCATCCAGTAATTCTGAAAGAAGGTTGCAGCTGACTGCAAAACGTAGACAGCAATGAGGAGGCCAAGAATCATAGGAAGCCCTTTAAGTTCGCTAGGAACTAGGTATTCATCTATGGCAATGCTTGTTAAGTATGGTCCGAGAAGCCCAAATCCTGAGCTTGCGACGACCATCATGATTACAAGTGTTAATAGTCCTTTTTGTTTTGAAAGGTAGCGCCAGATTCTTGCGACAGTCCCCTTCAAATCGTCCGGCCGCTTTTTCCCATGCTGGTTATGTTTACCTAATCTCATGATAAGCCTCCTCTCCATACTGAGACACAAATATATCTCGGTAAACGGAATGATTCAGAAGCAGTTCGTCATGAGTTCCTTCTCCTATTAGTTCCCCATCTTCAAGTAGAAGAATTTTATCCGCTTCTTTAATCGAGCTTATCTTTTGTGCAATCAAAATCACCATACTCTGCAAATCGCTCAACGACCTCTGCAAGGCCGCTTCTGTATTTAGATCAAGCGCACTTGTACTGTCATCTAGAATAAGAATTTCCGGCGTTCGAATCAGAGCGCGCGCAATTGAGAGTCGCTGTTTCTGTCCCCCTGAAAGGTTAATCCCTTTTTGTCCGAGCACCGTCTCATACTGATTCGGCAATGACATGATAAACGAATGAATCTGGGCAGCTTTTGCAGCAGACATGATCTCATCTAAACTCGCCTCTTCCTTCCCCCATCGAATATTATCGCTAATCGATCCACTAAAGAGAATCGCTTCTTGTGGGACCAATCCAATTCGATTGCGTAGCTCTTCTAGCTGAAAATCATGAACATTACGCCCATTCAGCGTGATCGTTCCTGCGGTAGGTTCATATAATCTTGGGATGAGCTGAACTAGGGAAGATTTACCTGATCCTGTCGCGCCAATTACTCCAATTAATTGCCCTTGAGCGGCTGAGAAGCTGACTTGTTTCAGCACATTATCTTCTGAATCTGGATAGTGAAAGCTAACGTCCTGAAATTGAAGGGTCTTAAGTTCTTTCATAGTAGTTTCTAACCCCTCTTCCTGAATTGTTTCAGTCGCCAGCACTTCTTGCATACGAAAAGCCGAAGCCCTAGCACGGGATAGAATCATAAGAATAAAAGAGAACATTGTAAGCGCAACTGTAATCCTTGTGCCATATGTAATAATGGCGGATATTTCACCAACTTGTGCGGTACCAGCAACAACCTTTAATCCCCCAAACCAAACAACAGCTACAATGGCTACATTCATTAGAATGAGCAGAACAGGTGTAGCGAGCTCAATAAGGCGAAGTGATGAGACCGTTTGATTCATTAAATCTTCATTAACACCTTTAAACCGCCGCTGCTCGTGCTTCCCCCTAAGATAAGCTTTAATTAGCCTTACACCTACAAGATTTTCTCTCATAACACCATTTACTCGATCAAGTTTATCCTGAACTGAACTAAAAAGAGGAACCCCTTTTTTCATAACAAAATACAGAAAAACCATAACGAGTGGAATCGCAGCAGTTAAAAGAAGCGCAAGTTGCACGTCAACAACGAAGGCCATCACAACACCACCAACAACAAGTAACGGTGCTCTGACCATAATACGAAGTCCCATAAACACAACGAGCTGAACTTGATTAACATCATTCGTTAATCTAGTAATTAGAGAAGAAGTGGGAAACCGATTGAAATCTTTAAAGGCGAATGATTGAACTTTCTCAAAAAGTGCTTTCCTTAAATCGAAAGCGAAATGCTGACTAACATATGCAGCAAGAAACGTATTAATGATCGAAGCAATGAATGAAACGACGGTTAGAACAACCATGTAAATTCCTAGTCTGGTAATCACGTTAAGATTTTCTTTCACAATTCCGTTATCAATAATGTCTGCCATCATTAAAGGAAGCCATAGTTCAACAACAAGTTCAACTAACATTAAGAGTGCTGCAATAGTCGCAGCAACCCGGTACGGTTTAATATAGGCTAATACGTTCTGCACAGCATCCTCCCCTACTTATAAGGCGTCTAATTGTATTTATATTGTACAGGATATTTAGGGACTCGAACAAATATGTACTTTTAAAAGGCTCTTTTCGTAGACAATGTTGCTGGAGTGAGTGAATTTCCGCTCCAGGATGCTCGCTTTCCGCGTGGCGGGCGCTGAGCCTCCTCGTCGCTTACGCTCCTGTGGGGTCTCACCTGTCCCACTAGTCCGGCAGGAGTCGAGCATCCTTCCGCTCCAATCACCATGTTTGCCTCTTTATACAAAAAATTTTAAAGCAACAATCTTTGAGGAAAAAGCCTTTAGAAAAGAGCCTTTTAAAAAGAGTTGGCAACCTAAAGAGCCAGCTCACGAGTTGAGCTGGCTTCTCTTTTATTCTTTATTGCTTTTCGAAACAATCATTTCAAGATCACCCTCGAAATGACATTCCTTCATTGTAGATGGAATAATAAAGTGGTCTCCTTGGTTCACAGAGTAAGAAGCCTCTCCAGACGTTATATTCCCCTCTCCACTTAGCACACTAACGAGCAAGTAGGGGTGATCAGTATGAAGAGCATAGTCTCCATCCAATTCCCAGCGATACACGGTAAAATAATCTGACTCAACAAGCTGGATTTGCGTTAGTCCATCCTCTTCCATCGTAACAGGATGGAACGGAGGATCCTGATGAGGAATCGTAGATACATCAATGGATCTCTCAATATGTAGCTCTCGGGTATTTCCATTAGCGTCTTTGCGATCATAGTCATAGACCCGGTAAGTTGTATCAGAACTTTGTTGCGTCTCAAGAATCATCGTACCTGCACCAATAGCATGAATCGTGCCGCTTGGAACAAAATAAAATTCACCTGGCTCAATTGGAACACGACGTAGAAGCTTGTCCCATTCTCCGTCTTCAATCATTTGTTCAAATGATTCTTTTGTTTGCGCGTGGTGACCAAATATTAATTCAGAACCTGGATCACAATCAATAATGTACCAGCACTCAGTTTTGCCATACGCTTCCCCTTCAATTTCTCGTGCATATGTATCATCTGGATGTACTTGAACAGATAAATCTCTATCAGCATCAAGAATTTTAACTAACAATGGAAAATGCTCGCCCGTTTCATGACCAAACAATTCTCGATTGCTCTCCCATACCTCGTTCAGCTTTTTACCAGCAAGTGGTCCATTAATGACTTCACTCGGACCATTTTGGTGAGCAGAAATGCCCCAACATTCTCCGGTTGTTTCAGATGGAATTGTATAACCAAACACATCGCTTAGCTTCGTACCTCCCCAAAGCCGATCTTTAAATTCAGGTTTTAGAAAAAGCGGTTCATTTTGATACATCTTCATTTCCCCTATCATCTTGTTATTGTTCCTCTACCTTCTGGCGTCCGTGCATCGCTGCACCAACGATTCCAGCCTTATCATTTAGCTGAGCTGGCTCGATCTTGATTTTACCCCGAAGACCTTCATACACATACTGATCCACTTTTTCCCTAATAAGTGGAAGGATCATCTCTTTTGCTTGCATAACGCCCCCTCCAAGAATGAAAACAGCTGGATCAACCGAATGTGCAAGATTAGCAATCCCAATTGCAAGAGCATCAATCGCTTCATCTATAATTCGGAGCGCTTCTTCATTTCCTTCCTGGGCAAGTTGAAAAACTTCTTCAGCTCCCCCAGATAAGCCAATCCTTGCTTGTCCTTCTCTTGCAATCGATGTGCCAGATGCCAATGATTCCAGCGAACCAGCATTCATATTGGCATGCCTCATGCCACCAGGTTTAATAATCATATTCCCAATTTCTGCACTGTATCCGTGCTCACCCTGAATGAGACGGTTATTCTGTACATATCCGCCACCTATTCCAGTACTTACTGTTATGTAAAACGAACTACTTCTTTCGCGACCACTTCCGAACATCGCTTCTCCAAGCGCAGCAGCATCTGCATCATTTACAAGGAAGACAGGAATACCAAGATCCTCTTGAACAATAGACGCAATCGGGACATCTTTCCATCCAGGTAAATTAGGAGGAGCTACTACGATACCATCGAATGGATTTAATGGACCAGGTGAGCCAATACCGACAGATACAGCTGAATAAGCTTTTTTAACATCTTTAATTAAAGCAATCATTCTTTTAATAATTGATTCATACCCAGTTTCCGCATCTGTTGGAATTTGTTTAACCTTCAGCAGTTGACCCTTTTGATCTACAATCCCAACTCGAAGGTTCGTTCCTCCTAGATCCACTCCAATATAGACGTTCTCCATCGATCTACCTCCTCACATTTCTTTTCTATTATACTATCATGGATTTACTTTATTAGGACATAGCTCCCCCCACCTGTAAATGCAACTGGTGTACATAAAAGTACAAAATAGAACACAAACTCGTTTAATACGATAAAAACACGATAAATTTTAGAAAATTCTATCTAATAATATCCCATTCTGCTAAAATAGTACTAAATTCATGTAAATAAGGTGACTTATATGGTGTTTGATGGGATTTTATTGTCTATCCTTATCGGTTTCCTTCGAAGGGGCAGCTTAAAAGGGTTTGCTTATTTGTCATTTCGAGCTGGTTGGATTTTCCCTTTGTTGCTTCTGGTTGAAATTCTTGTCTTTGTATTCCAAACCTCTTACTCCTGGGTGGCTACACTAAGCGCTCCTCTATTTATGATCATTTACGTGGTAGGACTTATCTTTCTCTGGCTAAACAGAAAAATGAATATCGGAGTTCTGCTACTCTTTATTGGAGTTCTATTAAATTTTATTGTCATGGTCGTTAACGGAGGTAGAATGCCAGTTTCACTTGAAGCAGCAACCATTCTTGATCCAGCATATGCAGAAGCAATTCAGCATGGTTTATATGGGAAGCATGCTGTACTAACGGATAGCACATTATTTGGTTTTCTCGGTGACGTTATTCCCATTACTGATCCTTATCCGAAAGATCAGGTCATTAGCATAGGCGATATCGTCATGAATATCGGAATTTTCATTTTCATACAGCACGTTATGGTCAAGACCAAACATCCAGAAGAAACTCTCACCTCGACCCAACCTGAAGGGAGGTGAATGTTCATGGAACGAAAAGAAGGCATTAAGCTTACAGGCATCCTTATGAATATTGCCATTATTACTACAGCTGTTATTGCACTAACTTCTGGATTTAAATTGGTTTAATAAATACGGAGAGGCATAGCTTCTCCTTTAAAAAAACTAAATTTAAATGAGCGTGATAGAGACATGAAGGGCATATTTCAGAAAAACTCACAGGTTGTAGGCGTATATATACTATTAGCTTCAATCGCAGGAACAACACTGTTTACGACACAATATTGGCTTACATTTACACCACCAAACTGGAGTCTGGCCTTCACGTTTATAGTAGCCATTCTACTTCTTAATCACTACACAATTCTTCTGCCACCTAGCGGTAATTCACTTTCAATGGATTCCTCTATTTATCTGGCGGTATTATTTGTACTTGGAGTGAACTTAGCACTTACTATCTTGCTCGCAACCTCCATCATCTATGCCATTTATAAAAGAAGCGTTGTTTGGTGGAAACACCTCTTTAACTTTTCCATATATAGCGTCATGATTATTGGGGCTTATGAGATCTTTCTAATTTCAGGTGGCGGCCTTGGAACACTATCATTCTTTAACATTACAGCTTATATGTTATCGTTAAGCGTTTACTTTCTATTAAACGTCTTACTAATAGGCATTTTCTTTCTTCTTACAGCAACCGAAAACTTACTAACTATTTTTCGCGGTATGTTTAAAGAAACAATTTCAAGCTATTTAATAACACTCGTTTTGTCATTGATTCTTGTTTTACTAATGCAACAGGAAATTATTCTTGGCGTACTTTTATTTACATCAGTTGCAGTTCTCCTTTCCATGTCATTCAAACAATACTTTGAACTTTATTTGGAAGTCTCACAAAAAGCTGATGTTGATCATCTAACAGAGCTATACAATCACGGTTATTTCAAATCGCTTTTAGAAGAAGAAATTCGAACAGCAAGGTCAACAGGTCAACCGATATCCGTAGGCCTCATTGACCTTGATGATTTCAAAAAGTACAACGATCAACATGGTCATTTGCAAGGAGATAAATTGCTCAAGCACTTTGGGGCTGAACTGAAAAAGAATGCGAGCGATACGTGTACAGCTGCTAGATACGGCGGAGAAGAGTTCGCCATTTTGATGCCTGGAAAGACTGAGCTTGAGGCTTATCATTTTGTGAATCAACTCAGGAAAAAAGTAAATGACAATTATTTCGAGGGTGTCGAAGTTCTTCCACACGGTTGTTTATCCTTTTCAGCAGGCGTCATTCAATACAATAAAGAAATGTTCCATACGTCTGAAGTGCTTGAGAAAGCAGATCAAGCGATGTATTATGCTAAAACAAAAGGGAAAAATAATGTTTGTATTTATAAAGCAGAAAATGTTGCGAAAGAAACGTATTACAATAAACATGAAATGGAACTCCTTGAACAACAGTTGAAGATCTTCCTTTATAAAGACGTGTATACGTACAAACATAGTAGAAGAGTTTATGAATACGCCATTGAGTTTAGTTCGAAGCTTAACTTGAACACGAATGATGAGAAGACTCTTGTGATGGGAGCTTTAATTCATGACATTGGAAAGCTTGAAATTCCACGTGATGTAATCAATAAAGAAGGTAAGCTCACAAAAGATGAATGGGCGATGGTTCAAAAGCACGTCATCTGGGGTAGAGAGATTGTCGCAACGAATCGAGAGCTTCACTATCTCCTTCCATTAGTAGAGCTACATCATGAACGTTATGACGGAAAAGGCTACCCGTATGGATTAAGCGGGCAAGAAATTCCGAGGCTTGTGCGGATGCTTACGATTATTGATTCGTTTGACGCTATGACAACCGAAAGACCTTACCAGACAACAAAATCATTTAGTGAAGCGATTATTGAGTTGGAGAAATGTGCCGGTACACAGTTCGATCCCGAGCTCGTTGAACAATTTATTGAGGTCATTAAAGAAACTCCAACGTTGTACGAGAAAGCAAATGATACGACGGTTCAGATTGGTATGTAAGGGAAAGAGCGAATGCCATGTGTCGTGGCATTCGCTCTTTTTAATTTTTGGTAGTTTTAGCTATAAAAGTAGTCGTTGATTTGCGCTCCAGATGCTCGCTTTCCGCGGGGCGGGCGGTGAGCCTCCTCGGCGCGCTTAAGGCGCGCCTGTGGGGTCTCAACTGTCCCGCTAGTCCCGCAGGAGTCGAGCATCTTCCGCTCCAATCAACTTAGTTGTGAGAAATACACCTCTTCTTTAGACAAGATCATTATTATAAGTGAACAAGAACGGTACTACGTAATAACCAACATAAAGATCTAGTAATAATTTAGTTCTCATTCAAAATACTCCTGCACTATTTGATTTATATTAATAGCTTTTTTATCTCTTCCATTACAAGATAAAAAAGCTGAACCATCTCGGATCAGCTTTTTGCAACATTTATTATTATCAGGAATACCACTATTTCTCTGAGAGTGCATAAATCATGAGCTTAATCGAGTCGCGAATACTAGTATAGGGAAATCCGACGTGCGCTGAATGATGAAGTGTCATTTCAAACGTAGGCGGCACATGTATGAATCCTGCAGGAATATCCATTCCTTTTTGTTCGAGAGCGTATAGGACGCTATACATGACATTGTTGCAAAGATAGGTTCCGGCTGTATTTGAAATTTCTGCTGGAATGCCATTTTGCACAAGCGCATCGGTTATTTTCTTAATTGGGAGCGTTGAAAAATATGCTGCTGGTCCACCTTTGACAATTGGTTGATCTTCAGGAGCATTCCCAGAATTATCTTCAACACTATCATTGACGTTTATGGCAATCCGCTCAGGTGTTACCTTCGTTCGGTTAGCAGCAAGTCCAAGCATCATAATCGCAGCTGGTTCACACTGTTCAACGTAGTCAATCAGCATCTCTGCTGCACGTTCATAATCCACCGGAAGAACACGAGAAATAACCTCAAATCCACCGACTACCTCTTCATCCAGTTCTCTAACAATCTGTTCCGTCGGATTGTGACGATGATCTAAAAAAGGCTCAAATCCAGTTAAAAGTAGTTTCATCCTGCACTCTCCTTTCACATAGTAACAACTAATTAGAACGAAGACCTTCTTTCATTATATACCGTTCTATTACCTAAAACAGTGTAGTTCAACCTTGAAATCGTAGTAAATCTTTACCACTTAATAGGGGGATGTCACCGGTAACTCGTCTGTCCCCCACTGCTTTAAAGCAGGTATCGATGAGCTCAACCGAGAATGTTTATGTAATAGAAAGACTCTTTTCTAACAGATTTTCGCTTTTGAAAGAATTTATGAGTTGATTGGAGTGGAAGGGGCTCGACTCCTGCGGGAATATTGGACAGGTGAGTATCCTGAAGCGGAAATCATCATTACTCTTATAGCAACAATGTTTACGAAAACAGCCTATAGAATAGATGTTTCTGAAGGAGGACTATACATGTATTCGAAGATTGTCTTTACTCCGTTAAGTTATACGGGTTGGGGCTCAATTGAACAGCTCCTACCAGAGGTTGAGAAATATTCACCCCAGAGAATTCTCGTTGTAACTGACTCTGTTCTTGAAGAGATTGGTCTTGTTGATCGAATTCGAGATCCGTTAGAACATGTCGGCTATACAGTTGATGTCTACACAGATATTGTTCCGGAACCCCCACTTGCCGTTGGTGAAAAGCTTGTAGCCTATACAAGAAAAAATGCGTTTGACCTTGTAATTGGTCTTGGTGGCGGAAGTGCACTTGACCTTGCTAAATTAACAGCCGTTCTTTCAAGTCACGATGGTTCCGTTGCTGACTACCTTAATTTATCAGGCGGTAAACAGGTAACAGAAAAAGGACTTCCAAAGATATTAATTCCGACAACAGCAGGAACTGGATCGGAAGTCACAAATATCTCAGTTCTATCACTTGATCGAACAAAAGATGTTGTCACTCATGACTACCTACTTGCTGATGCGGCAATTGTTGATCCAGAATTAACAATTTCAGTTCCATCCAAAGTAACAGCAGCAACCGGTGTTGATGCCCTGACGCATGCAATAGAAGCCTATGTTTCTGTTAACGCAAGTCCTACGACAGACGGGCTAGCATTACAGGCGATTCGTCTAATCAGCCGCTCGATTAGACGAGCTGTTGAAAACGGAGAAGATCGTGAAGCACGAATCGATATGAGTAATGGAAGCTATATCGCGGGGCTCGCTTTCTTTAATGCCGGAGTTGCAGGTGTTCATGCACTCGCCTATCCGCTTGGTGGGCAGTTCCATATTGCTCATGGTGATTCGAACGCAGTTCTTCTTCCTTATGTCATGGGCTACATACGGAAAAGTTGCACAAAACGAATGAATGACATTCTTAATGCGCTTGGAGGAAACTCGCAGTATTTATCTGAAGAAGAAGGCTCTTACGAATGCGTTCGCGAGCTACATAGACTCGTCCTAGACGTAGGCATTCCAGAAACGCTCGGCGGATTCGGTATTCCTTTATCTGCACTCGACTCATTAACTGAAGATGGAGTGAAGCAACAAAGATTGCTTGCTAGAAGCCCACTGCCTCTCCATGAAACAGATATCCGAGCCATTTATCAATCTGCCTTCGATGGGAAGATTGTTGAACATACTCTTTCCAATGTTCAACATCCTTAATGATCATGATTGATTCGTAACTTCATAGGGAACACCTATAAAAAAAGCAGAACTGGTGGTGTATCCTTTGGGTTATTTCTTACTTCTCATTCTTTCACTCGCAATTCTTATTTTTCTAATCCGAGTGCCATTAACTGAACGATTTCCCCCTGCTATCCGAAAAATGGGGATTGTTTTTCTCGTAGGATTATCTGTTGTATTTCTCGTATTACTGATTGGATCATTTTTATAGACTCTTATCTAAATGCTCTTTTCTCAAAGATTGTTGCTATAGCTAGGTAATTTCCGCTCCAGGATGCTCGCTTTCCGCGGGGCGGGCGGTGAGCCTCCTCGTCGCTAACGCTCCTGTGGGGTCTCACCTGTCCCGCTAGTCCCGCAGGAGTCGAACATCCTTCCGCTTCAATCAGCCAGTGTGGTTCTTTTATTCAATAATTTTTTAAAAGCTTCAGTCTTTTAGAAAATAGTCTTTTTCTCTACAGAGAACCCCAACTCACAATGGACTTAAGCGGAAATCCCCCTTCACTCTTATAGAAACGTCTATGTAATGACCCTTTGTAGTATTAAAATAAGCAAGGGTGAGATGTCTCCCCCTTGCTTAAACCTTCTTAACTCTCCAACAGAAATGGCGTATTTTGGTTATCCATACACCTTAGTAGTCTTTCTTTAAACCGCTCAAGTGTCATTTTGCTTAGTGATTCTTCAAATGTAAAATATCCAACGTCCCGTGTTTCATTTGATAAGCTTAGCTCTCCACTTACAGGTCTTCCCTTAAAAACAAATACATTTCGTTTCTTTGAACTGTTTTGTTCAACACCTACTAATTCAATTATTTCTATTTCAATCCCAGACTCTTCTCTTACTTCCCTTACAGCTGCCATCTGCAATGTTTCTTCTTTATCCACGTATCCTCCGGGGAACTCCCATCCTCTATGTGGATTTTTGACAAGTAGAATTTCACCCTCTTCGTCTACAACCATTACCACCACGGCTATTTTGTAGTAAACCATTCCGAGCACTCCCCTTATCCTTTAAGATACTGCTCGAGAAGAGTTAGAAAACATTCCATATCTTTGTATGTTATATCACCTATATTGGCCACTCGAAACGTATTTAGATCGTCAAGTTTACCAGGATATATTGTGAAACCACGATCATATAGAAAATCATGCAGCTCATCAAAATCGTATCCTTGGTGTGAAGGTTCAACAATGGATGTAATAATTCTTGAATGATTAGGTTCATCAATCAAATGCGTCAAACCTAATGCTTTTAGTCCCTTTAGGAGCGTCCGCCAGGATTTCGAGTATCTATTATATCTTCTCTCAATCCCCTCCCACTGCGTTTCCAATATCGCTTGCCTTAGTGCATAAAGGGTTTGAACAGGCGGCGTGAATCTCATTTGCTTCGTACTAACAAAATGCTCATATTGTTCAGATAGATTCAGATACAAATTTCGTGGCTTAATTTCCTTTATTTTATCAAGTTGCTCATTATTTGCTATGACAAACGAGACACCCGCCATTCCCTGAAGATTTTTGTTCGAACTAGCGGCAAGATAGCTAATATTCATACGTTTCATATCAATAGGAATCGCACCATATGAACTCATCGCATCGACAATCATGGCAACGTTGTGTTTTTCGCATATTTTCCCAACTGCTTCTATGTTATTTAACAGTCCTGTTGTTGTTTCGCAATGAACAATCATAAGGTGAGAAATCTTAACGCGCGCGTTCTGAATTAACAATTCTAGTTTAATTAAATCTATAGCACTCTCAAGAGGTGAACGATATTCCAGAACATTTAATCCATAGATCGTCGCAATCTTGAGCATGCGTTCCCCATATGCCCCATTGTTTACGATAACAATCGCTTCTTTATCAACGACAGAACTTAGAATGGACTCAACAGCTGCTGTACCAGATCCACCAAACATAATAGTCGTATACTCATTAGGATTTCCCACAAATTCTGTGAGTGCCTGTGAAACAAACGTCATCGTATCCCCAAAGTCACTTTCTCTCGGACATATATCAGCTACAATCTGTGCGTGTTTCACTGTATCCGTCGTTGTCGCAGGTCCTGGATTCAATAAGATTTTTCGTTCAACGTGATGGGAGGATTCTCGTGCTTTTATTAGTGGGGCAATCAGATTATTAGCTCTTTGATAGTGATGTTCATCGTCTACCTCACACCAAACTAAATTGTCAGCATTCTGAACATATAAATCTACTTCTTTTGCAATATGAACAAGGCCATCTTCATAATGAAGATCCTTACTTGATTGAAATAACATGCTTGCTTTCTTACATAAAATTTTGAAGGTAGAAAGAGAGAGCTTTACTATTCCTACGAGCTCAGCGAATACCGCACTCAATTCGTTCGTATTCTTTGACATCATGATAAGGTTTTGATCCTTATCCACTTCTATAAAAACTTCGTCTCCTGAGCTAGTTAGTTCACTTGCCAGGATGACATCTGATCGTTTATTCGCAAGCACAGTCTGCAAAGCTTTTCTCTCAAAAAGTATATCTGATTCCAGAAGCAAGAAATCGTCTGTAATATACGGTTCTATTTGATAAAGTGTGAATAAACTACCACTTGCATTGTAATCTGGATTATTGAAGCAAGTAATCTGTGAATATTTTTGAGATAAGCTTTTATATTCTTCTTTTTTGTAACCAGTTCCAATATAGATGTTCTCAATTCCTGCATCTAGCAATTTTTCAATCGAATGTTCAATAAGAGGCTTTCCATCGATCGTTAAGAAACCTTTAGGACGCCCTTCGCTTCGATTTCGTATGCGACTCCCCATACCTGCCGCTAAAATAACAGCTGTTTTAATCACCTAAAAACACCTGCAATCTCTCTTTCACTTCAAAGGGCTTTAGTGTTGGACGTCCAAGAGATGCCTTGCTTCCGCCTGCAATCCGCATATAGAGAAAGGTTAATTTTTGATCCTGTTTCCAGTTTTCAATGCAATCCTTTAACTCTTCTAGCGTATGAACATAGATTGCTTGGTCATACCCGCAAGCTGAAGCAACTTCCACAAAATCAACGTTGCCTGAAACGGTCTGTTGTCCCCCAGTTGAGTCATGCACGTTATTGTCGAGAAGGATATGAAGCAAATTAGGTGGAGAGCAATAGCCATTTGTAGGGAGATTACCAAGCCTCATTAGTAAGGCGCCATCTCCATCAATAGCGATAACAGATTTCTCTCTTCTTGTGAGCGCAAGACCTAATCCTATTGAACTAACACACCCCATCGATCCAACCATGTAGAGATTGTTAGGTGCATCTTCCAGATCATAGAGCTCTCTTCCCGTTTTTCCAGTCGTCGCTAGCTGAACTGTTTGATTGTCTTTTAAAGTATTGATCTCACGTAATGCATCATATCTCGTTGGAAGCTGGTCTTCACGACTTTGGGGACGAGCGACTGAAGTCGTTATTTTCGTCTCTTGAGCTTGAAGACCAACAGGTTCAAAGGTTCCTTTTTTCACGATAAAAAAGTAGGGTTCATTCCGCTCAATCTTTTCATTAGCTCGATGCAATTGCTGTTTTGCTTCTTCTAGATTAGTTGATAGATAATCCCAATCGATCTTTAAGAGATCAAGGGTCTGAGGAGTGATTTCTCCCATTAATTCATGCTGCGGTTCATCTGGGACACCAGGTTCTCCTCGTAAACTAACAAACCCTAGTATTGGAATTCTAAATGGTTGTATAAGCGAGACGAGTGGAGAGACCGCATTCGTTAACCCTGAATTTTGCATTAATACAACTGATTTCTTTTGCCCTAATGTAGCTCCAGCAACGATTGCTACAGCTTCCCCTTCATTCGTAGCTGCTACGTACTCACATTCATTAATCGCGAAATTAATGAAATGCTTTAAATAAGAACAGGGCACGCCACTATAGAAATCGAAACCCAGGTTTTTTAGCTCAGCCCCAAATTCAGGAAGTGGAATCACATCTTTTCACCACCCTATCCTGAATAGCTAAATAGGTTTTCCGATCTACCCATGAGCCTTTAATGTAGGTAACAGATATAGAATGAGAGCTATGAACATGATTTAGAAGATCTGCAAGAGTAAGTTGATCAAAATCATCTCTTATTGCTAAACGTTCAAGAAAATTCCTTACAATCTCCGCTCCTTTTTCACTCACCTTCCATAAACCAAAAAATTCTCCATGGTTATGGTCTTCACTTAAACTCGTAACAACTTCAACCAATTTCACAGACTGATTATATAGTTCACGAGAATATGGAAGCTCAGCTTTTACAAAATAACCTGATTTTTTGCTTGAATCACTATCCACATCAATAACAATAGCAATGTCGTTCTCATTTGCTTGTAGCTCAGTGAGAACGTGAGGTTTATACATCATGTCACTATGACTTATGATAAGGTTGCCTTTGATTTGGTCCATTGCACGATGGAGTAACGATAGCTCTGCATGCTGAGCAGCACCGTCAAAATTTTGAACGGTTGGACCAATTACAGACACATGATGTATGTTGTGAGATTTTAGCTGTGCTACTTGGTCAATTAAGGCAGCTTGATCCGCTAAACTTTTCATAACAATGATTGAATTTATGTTTGCGCTAGAAGCATTTAAATATCTCCCTTCAGCTTGAGCAAGCTCTTCTGCTCCTTGAAGTTGAAAGATTTCATCCACAGATGTGACGTTGGCTTCTACATTGGCAAGACTTTCTTCAAGATATATTTGGTTAGACGTGTCTTGCATGGCTTTAATCGAAGCCCGTAGATTATGATTAGCCCATATCGCCAAGCTAACGCCTAAATCTCTGAAGCGTTGAGTCGGAACTGAATAGTATTTGGTTGGTACAATGACAACCGGTAGTCGATCATCCCACTCTTTCATAAAAGCTTCAATCTCAAGACTATCCGACCGCTTACTATGCATAAGAATCGCATCACTCCCCGCTGCTCTATAAGCTTCAGCTCGTTTAAGAGCTTCCTGAAGTCCCCAGCCCGCAATTAAGGCTTCCACTCTCGATACAACAACAAAATCATCGTCCATTTGACTATCTTTCATCGCTTTTATTTTTCCACAGAATTCATCGATACAAGCAAGCGGTTGCGCTTCACCCTTAATAAAAGAATTAGTCTTCGGGAAAACTTTATCTTCAATGCAAACTCCAGCTATGTCACGCTGCTCTAACTTCTTCACCAGTCTTCTGGCATTATTAAAATTCCCATATCCCGTATCCCCATCAAGTAGGATTGGAATAGAAGTAGCATCACTCATAAATTCTAATACATCTAATATCTGTGTCCACGACGCCTCATTGTTGTCTCTAACCCCTAATGATGCAGAGATTGATAAACCACTGCCCCAAATTCCCTTGAAACCGGCTTCTTCTACGATTTTAGCGGAAAGAGCATGATGGGCTTCCATGATGTATTCTAACGAATTACTTGTTATGATGTTTCTAAGTTGTGTTGTTTTTCTCATATCGGTCACCTCTATTTTAACTCCCTACAGGATGAGCTTATTTCTCATTTCTTGAAAAGAAGGTTGTTTCATAACACGGTGTGTGACTTTCAGCAAAATGGTTGTATCTTGATTCAAATGAGGTTGCAATACGTTAAATACCTCATCACCCGTTTCACAAAAGTGGACCTTCTCTTTCTCCATTCCAGCTTTTATTGCTGCATGACCGATCTCTTCTGCTTTCTCTCCAACAATAATTAACATATCAATTTTTGTCTCGGCTGCTTTTTGGCCCATTTGTTCATACTGTTCTGTGGCATATTTGCCCTTCCCTAACTGAGGCATATATCCTAATAGACCTACCGATTTCTTTCCTACTGTAACGGCTGAAAGAACTTCGAGAGCTGTCGCCATTGAAAGAGGGGCAGAATTCCATGTGTCGTCAATAATGGTCGATCCATTCGCTCCTTCTTTAAACTCAAGATGCTCTTTCACTTGCTTATAAGACGCCAAACGCTTAAGGGCTGTCGGAATATCAACGCCAACTGCTGATACAGCAGCGATTGCTGCAAGAGCATTGTAAACGTTGTGTTCTCCATATCCAGGCACGAATGCATCATAGCTCATTCCTTTGTAAATGAGCGTAAACGCCATTCCACCAGAGGCATATTGAGGATTAATTGCACGGAAATGACAGGTTTCGTTCATACCGATATGAACAGCGTTTGGAAAAAGACTAAGATCAATGATCCGACGTATATTCTCGTCATCTGAATTTAGTATTAGTGTTCCTTTCTCGGGGTCTAGCCCTTCAACAATTTCACCTTTTGCTTTCATGTACTCTTCTGGTGTATCACAATCTGCTAAATGGTGAACACCTATATTTAACAAAACGCGTATTTGGGGTTTAAAGTACCTGCAGGCAACTCGCAAATAGCCTGGATATGCAACAGGCATCTCAAATACTGCTACTTCTGTATCATCATCTAGTTTGTTTAGATAGCGAAGATTGACCGACATTGAATTCATACTCATCCAAGTCGCTTTCACATTGAAATCTTCCAATAGAATTTGCCGAACCATTTCTTTCGTTGTTGTCTTCCCACAAGTACCTGTGATTCCGATTATAGGGAAATCAAAAAGGTTCCGATAATACTCAACGAATTTCCAATAATCATCCTTTAGTTGATTAGTTTGAATTAGTATGATGTTTTCTCCTAAATCAATGCATTTATCTGGACGATCCGTTATAACAACTACTACCTCATGTTCTCTCCAGTATTTACCCTTAATCCGCTCATGATCGAGATGGAACAATAGGGTATGATCTTCAATATCTTTCTTCGTGCGATTTACAACGTGATGAATCATCGGATCTCCAGAACCTTGGATAACCTGACCGTCAACAAGCTTGAGAATTTCGCTTAATCTTAGGTTTCTCACCTGTCATCACCTACCATCTCTTTTTTCATAACCCGTCGTAACCTGCTAGTATACTTGCATAATTTAAAAGACGATGGCCAGCTAAATTCCGTAATTTATAAGCCCTGATTTGTGAGAATAAATTATCCGGTTTTGCATTAATTTCTAAAAGTTTGATTGAGTCGTACTGATCAATACATAAATCAACTGCGATTTCTCCAAAGGTGCCTACTTCATCCTGAACGGTTTCAACAATTCGCCCTGCAAGCTTCCCAAGTTGTTTAGATATAGATTTTCTCTCGGTACTATCTGGGTATACATGATGAAGCACTTTGCTAACACGCAAGTTAATTTCGGACTCTTCCGTCAGCACATCATCGTTCGATAGACGAGCAACCATGCCTGTTCTTAACCAGCGATTTTTTATTCCTTTTTGCATATAAACACGTATTTCAATATTTTTACCGTTGTATTGTTTGCGACGAATGCCTTCTTGAACGACATAGTTCGTTTGTTTAATATGAGGGGCCATATACTCCAGTAATTCCTCGATAGTAGTGAAATCATAACGTGTATTTTGTTGTAATTCTGTCATGATAATGTTCGTTGGCTTACGCAATATTCGATTAACTCCCATACTTAGAGATCCACTTACCGGTTTCACAAATACTTCCCCATGTTTATTTAGCATGTCAACTAAATCATCAGGAGTCTTTAGTGATTTTGTTTCGGGCAAATGATTACCATAATGACTCGAAAGGAGTTGATGAGTCTTCCACTTATCTCCTGTCAAATTGAAGAGAGAGGGAGAATTGATAAAAGGAATTTTGTAAGTGAATTGAAATTTAAACCGTACATCTGTAATATCCTGACTTCTATCGCGAATACGCAAATAACGATCATAGATAACAGCTGGAAAAGGAAAAACACCTTCCCCATCAATTGACGTACCTTTAATAGTCATTTGACCCCAATCAATATCAACTGGTTCAAATGCATAAACGAGCATTTGCTTTTCCTTTGCTAGATGGAACAAATGTTGGAAATAGGTGGTTTGTCTATCAAACGGTCTATTTGCAAGAATTCCAATAATCGGACCAAGTGTCACAACATCATCTGACGAAAAAATAGTTGGACACCAGCCTTCAGGCAAAGAGAGCTGGTCTCGTAATGCTTTAGAAAGATGGACCTTATCTGAGTTCTGAAATGCAAAAGGGTATGGTTTAATGGTTGCTGGTACAAGATTAATCCCCGCTCGAACGTGTGTCGCATCCCCTTCTTTAAGGTGATACTTCATTCTTAACTTTTTCGGGATTTGAATGATTGCATCTTGTTCATATCGTTTCGTTGTTTTCTCTAATCCCCAATTCGTTCTAAAGTCGCATTTTTCTTCAATCGGAAATCCACTGTCAATCGCTTCGAATAAGGATATCAATTCATTCTCATATTGAGCGTAGGTGGATGTATTTTGAATTGTTTTCTTTATGTGTGGCCATAGTTGTTTAAGAACCGGATAGTTTCCGTTATAGTAAGCTCTCTGAATAACGGGATGAAAAACAAAGTCGTCTTTCAATTCATGATGGTGATTCCCCACAAGCTTCGCTAGGCACAGAATAGATAACGATAGTGTTGGTTCGATCACCCATGAGCTTAACGATAAATACTCCATTCCATACGGTTTCACGCGATAGCGACCTAGCCCGCCATGGTTTGTTCTCCTTCGTTTTTTTGCTGTTCTAGAGTTCTCAATCATAGCAATCGGAATGGCAAGGTACTGATCTAGAGCCTTTAACAGCGATACAGAACATGGAATTCCAAAATGCAAATGCCCTCCACATTGATAACCCACAAACGGCATGCTCCCTGCTCGAAATGCTACATTTTCGTAAGGAACAAGTTCCGATGCTTTTTGAATAAGGGTTTTCATATTTTGAAAAACTTCGTGGGGTGTTTCAGCTTCTACTGGTCTAAGTTCAGCTAAAGCATACTGACCACTATCTTTCTCAATCTGCCTCTCGTCACAGCCCACTGATCCTTGAATAGGGAAGAAAGTCGAAGCTGGTAGTAATTCATTATCGCAGCTCAACATGAACTCAATATCTGCACCGATTGTAAATGGGCTTACCGCTTTTGTAACTGGATCTAGTTTCAAATTCTTGGATTCATTTATGTCCAAAACAATGTGTGATTCATTAGGTAGCACGCCAATTTTAACTATGCCTTGTGGCAGTCCTACTACGTATAGGGCACGTGTTGCAGTTTTGATCCACTCCTCCGGAATGGTATTAAGTTCAACTACCTTTGATTTCCAACCATAAGGCTGCGTCCTGATCGGTAATTCACTGTAAATGACTTTATCTTCCTCAATCGCATAAACTTTCTCCACCGTAAGACTTTGAATATGGAAGAGGTATTCTTTCTCAACAATGCATAATTTCGTAAAAAAGTCATATCCTTCTTCAATTGCCTCAGACTGAGTATGAATAATTGAAATATCTTTTCCCTGATAGTGACCATATTTACGACCAACAATTGGATACGCGCATGTTTTTGGATCCACTAATTCAACAGATCGTATATTGTTTAGCGCTAAAGTTTGAAGCATCAATTCTTTATCCGAAATAATGCTAAATTGTTCTCTTAACAGGTCCATGTATGATAACCCTCCATTGTGGAAATTCCGCTTTCCACCCACCCCTACAAAAGTCGTATCGCAATTAATATATTGAGATTTCATTACTTTGTTCCTGTACATTTGTATATTAATGGTGTACGTGTATGAAACGCCAAAGATTAAAAAGTGATGATATACACCTGATTAGCCCTTTCACAAATTTCACTTTCTTTGCATGTTTTAGTAATAAACCACTTCTAAATAAATGGCTCTTTTCTTAAAAAATGTGTTTTTTGAAAGAGGTTTTGTATAAAGAAATTCACATTTCAAAGTTGATTGGAGCGGAAGGTGCTCGACTCCTGCGGGATTAGAGGGACAGGTGAGACCCCACAGGAGCGTAAGCGACGAGGAAGCTCACCGCCCGCACCAAGGAAAGCGAGCATCCTGAAGCGGAAATCAACCACTACACTTATAGCAACAATATTTATGAATACAACCAAATAAATAAAGGAGTATACAAAATGGCAGTAAAGTTTATACAAAAAAATTATGTGAAGTATAACCGTGGAAAGGGATATAGGTGTTGCCATGTGGAAGCTTTACATGCGACACCACCTGCCGCTGATCTCTATACCGACTTACTTGTAACGAAATTAATCCAAAAAACTGGGTGTGCCGGTATTATTAGCACCGTTTCAAGAACTGTTATTGACCTTAACCGACCACCTAACGAGGATACTCTAGAGGCGGTAACAGAATATCGAAAATCAATTGAACAGATTGTGACTCATTTAGGAATAGTAGAAGAGAATACGAATCAACTCAACGTTCCATATTTGCACCTTTCATTCCATGGAATGAAAGATGAGCATTATGGACCGCTTGCAATTGAAGTCGGCACATCAAAGGGAAAATCATGTTCTAAAGAAGTGAAAGATTGGTTTGAAGAAAAGCTTACCGCGAATATAGAGAGCATACTCCCTAACGCTAAAATCATTTTTGACAATAAGTTCGCTGGAAATAAATCCATCCACCTTCATCGATTAGGCGATGGAGACGACTACAAAGGTTACAAGGAAAACTTTCATTCATTTCAAATTGAATTATCGCGAACCATTCGTAAGAGGCATCGTTCTAAGATGATTCAAGTATTTTCAGATTTAATAGATGAGTTTCAATCGACGTTTCTACATGATTCAAAATGAAGTTCAGAGACGAAAAAGAAAAGAATGGAGGAAATGTTCCTCCATTCTTTAAATGATTTTCTTTAAAGCATGTCTCTTATATAGTTGGGTAGTGTGAAGGAAGAAAGAAAGATCTCTGGATTAATATATTTCGTTTCCCGATCCATCAATTTCGTTAAATCAGCCTCTAATGGGTCTGATTTCTTTGAAGCCATCGTAAAACTCCAAATGCCACAAGGGAAAAGAGGAATCGTAATGATGTATGTCCTAACAATCGGAAATAGTTTCTTTAATTGATATCCCGTTTTTTCAAGTATTGATTCATTGTAGAATGGGGATCCCGATTGGAATGTCACCACGCCATCATCTGACAGGGCATCATAAACATATTGATAGAAATCTGAGCTAAATAGCTTTTTACCTGGCCCGACTGGGTCAGGGCGATCAATCATGAGAACATCATAGTGTTTGTTTTGATTCTGAATCCATTCATATCCATCTTGATGAATCATTCGGAATTGTTTGTCTGTCTTAAATTCCTCTTCTGGTGTTAACCATTTTCTACAAACGGATGTAACCGTCTCGTCAATTTCTACAACATCAATTTTTTCGATACTTTTATATTTCATCGCCTCACGGACGTGTCCACAATCTCCTCCTCCTATCATTCCAATGTTTTTTGGATTCGGGTGTGTCACGATCGGTATATGACTAATCATTTCGTTATATATAAAACCTTCTTTTGTAGACACTTGTGGAATACCATCCAAAACAAGCATTCTACCAAACCCTTTTGTCTCAACGATACTTATTTCCTGAAAAGGAGATTGCTCATAATGAAGTAAAGACTTAACTTTGTATGCCACTTTCATTCTTGCTTTTCCTACATAATTCTCAATCCAAAGAGTATGATTTGCGTCCTTTTTGAATCCATGGAACGTACCATTATCCGCCACACTACCACCATCCATCTCCTAATTTCACTTATTTCTAATCTTATGTAATCAGATCGACGGCTGGCACAGCAGATGTTTATAAATATAAAGTGGGGGTCAGGCTCGGGCCTGACCCCCACTGCTCTACCACATTAATAAGCAACAGAGTTTCAAAAAAATCGCTCTCTTTCGTTCTCACAAGCTAGTACAGAAGAGCACTTAAATAAACGTAGTCGCTAAGTAAATCACAACAGGCATAGTTAATAGACTTGATACAGTAGAGACCAGCGTTGCGCTCGAAACATTTTGTGGTTCGGTATGGAACTGAATTGCGTACATCGTTGTGTTCGCCGCAGTAGGTGTAGCAGCCATAATAATCATGATTTGTTTCGTCATAACATCGACTGGCATTAGCAATACAATACCAGCTGCAATAAGCGGCGCAATCATTAATTTAAGAGAAAGTGCAGTTGATAGCTTTCTCCAGTCAACGGCTCGAATGGTTATATTCGCAAGCTGCATGCCGAGCGTTACCATAATGACTGGAATTGCAGCATCAGCTATTAAATCTACCCCTTCACCGATTGTCCCAAGTGGGATGTGCAACCACTGAAACGCTAGACCAACAATTGCTCCATAAACCATTGGCATCCGTCTCACTGCTCGTAAGGCAGCCTTTACACCATCATGCTCTGGACTTCCTTTTGCAGCATAATAAACCCCAAGCGTACTCATCAATAGTTGTTGAAGTACCATTAAGACAATCGCCGTTTCCATCCCCACCGCACCGAAAAGAAATAGAACAAGAGGCGTACCATAGTTGCCGTTATTCATGAAGGCACTCGAAAGAACCAACCCGCACCGTTCTGACTCTGTGAAACGATAGAATTTGGATAGAATGCTAACTATGGCAATTAGAGCAAAGCAGAGTCCAAGCATGTAGATCGATAGATATCCGTATGATGAGTCAATTTCCTGTTCATAGAATGTCCGAAAAACGAGAATGGGCACTAATACATATAAAGCAAGATTTGATAGGACTCTTGTTTCAAGCTTTAGAAACCGCTGTGCGATATACCCAACAGCAAAAACAAAAAAGATCGGTAACAGAATCGTGAAGATCGACATTCTCATTCTCCTTCAGCTCGTAAGGCTTGCAAGGATAAAAAGGGACCCAACAACCTGGATCCCCTTCTCACTTTATCCGTTAAAAACAATAATTTTTTCTTCGGTCATTTCCTCAATGGCATAGCGCGGCCCTTCTTTTCCAGTTCCGCTCTTCTTCACACCACCATATGGCATATGATCCACGCGGTACCCTGATGTATCGTTGATAATCAGTCCTCCAACATGAATCTCATTAATCGCTTTTAAAGTAAAAGCGAGATCATTCGTAAACAGTCCTGCCTGAAGACCATACTCGGAATCATTTACTCTTGCAATCACTTCATCCTCTGAACGATAAGAACTCACCGCAACGACAGGGCCGAATACTTCCTGTCTGCACACTTTCATCTCATCCGTTACATTCGTAAGAATCGTAGGATAGTAGAAAACGCCATCTCGTTTCCCGCCGGTTTCAACGCTCGCTCCTTGCTCTACAGCCTCGTTAACCCAGCTCTCCACTCGAATCGCTTCACGTTCAGCAATCATTGGACCGATCGACGTCGATGCATCCATTGGATCTCCAACAACTAGCCCTTCAGTTACTTCCTTCATTTTCGCAAGGAATGATTCGTAAACCTCTTCATGAACATAAACACGCTGAACTGAGATACAAACCTGACCTGCGTTATTAAAGCTCTTCTCAGCTGAAAGAGTTGCTGCCGTCTCGATATCCGCGTCACGGTGAACAATCGTTGCTGAATTATTTCCAAGTTCAAGTGCTACGTTGCGGAGGCCAGCTTTCTCACGAATATGTTGGCCAACTCTTGGGCTTCCGGTAAACGTAAACATGTTCACATCCTGATTCTCAACTAGCCACTCCCCAACAGTTGCACCATCACCAGTGAGAAGGTTCAAACGACCAGCAGGCAAACCTGCTTCTTCCATAATCTCAGTTAAGATAACCGCACAAATTGGCGTCACTTCTGCTGGTTTCAATACAACGCTATTACCAGCAGCAAGCGCAGGGCCAATTTTGTGACAAACGAGATTGAGGGGCACATTGAATGGGGTAATAGCTGCAACGACACCGATCGGAAAACGTCTTGTGAAAGCCTGGCGTTGTTCAGATCCTGGTGCTGATTCAACTGGAATACCTTCTCCATGAATGCGTTTCGCTTCTTCAGCAGATACTTCAAGCGTTAGTGCCGCTCGACCTACCTCACCCCTACATTCCGCAAGTGGCTTACCAACTTCTCTCGCAAGAATTTCACCAAGTTCATCCTGACGAGCGCGAAGTGTAGCTGCCGCCTTAATTAGAACAGAATAGCGGTCATATGGTGAAAAGGGTGTTTTTAAAGCGTTTTTAGCAGCTTGCACGGCATCGATTACATCCTGCTTATCTGCTGCTGCCGTTCTTGCCGTTACTTCTTGAGTATATTTGTTAAGAACATCATCCGTGACCGATTTTTCTCTCCACTCACCATCAATATATAGTCCATAAGTAAGTACTGAAGTTTGTGTCGCCATTAAACATCATCCTCCTTTTTATAACGTTACGACCTTTTTGTTTAATAAAAGTTCTTCCGCTTTGCCTTGACTACCAAACACACGAATCTTCTCCTGCACTTTTTCTTTCATACGAAGACGTCCAAGTCCAAGGGAGCTTGCGAGTACAATATCATCAGGATTCTCAGCAAATGCTTCCTGTACACCCTTCGTAAAAGCCTGACGTAATTCAGTATCGACATTAATCTTTGCGATTCCAAGAGAGATGGCACGCTTAACTTGCTCATCTGGTACATCAGATCCTCCATGAAGAACAACCGGACGTTTCACCGCATCAACAATTTCTTTTAACCGTTCGAAGCGAAGGTTTGGCGTCTCCTTATATATCCCATGAGCTGTGCCAATGGATACCGCAAGATAATCAACATCAGTGGCTTCTACAAATGCAACGGCTTCTTCGGTAGACGTAATCAATGCATCCTTTTCATCAACTGTTATATCATCCTCGGTTCCGCCGATCTTCCCAATTTCACCTTCTGATCCAATTCCTAGAGCACTTGCGATTTCAACAACTTTCTTCGTTGTCGCTGTGTTCTCTTCGAACGAAAGACCTGATCCGTCGAACATCACTGACTGAAATCCCATTTGAACGGCCTGCATCGTTTGTTCAAACTGACGACTATGGTCAAGATGAATGGCAACCGGTACATCGAAATCCTTTTCGTACGTATCGATCAGTCCTTTTAATGCCTCCATACCAAGTGTTTGAATCACCTTTTGCCCTACTTGTATCATAATCGGTGCCTTTTCCTCTTCAGCTGCCTCCAATATAGCAAGTACCGTTTCTGCATTATGAGCGCTAAACGCACCTACTCCATACCCGTTCTGAAAAGCATGATCTAGCATCGTTTTTCCATTAATAAATGGCATACTATTTGCTCCCTTCTACCTCTTCAATTCAATATGATAGTGATACTGATCACTTCGATATTTTGTTTTTGTATATTCCATTGGATAGTCCTGTAATCCGTAGCTCAGTCGTGTCATTTCAAGCAAAGCTTCACCTGGTCGTATTGCAAGTAAATCAGCTTCATCGATCGTAGCATTCATCGCTGCAATTCGCTCGTGCGCTTTCGTTAAGTAAATTTCATCGTTCTCGAGTATTTCGTAAAATTTGGCTTCATTTAAATCATGCTTCATAAGAAGCTGTCCAATTGACTCAGGCCAGCAACTCCGCTCAAGTGCAACTGGTGTATCATCTGCAAACCGAATTCGTTCGACTAATAGAATTGGTGAATCTTGAGCTACTTGAAGCATATCACTCTCGTGGTAAAGATTTGTCCTGAATTCAGCTCGAAGAAGTTTCGATCTCGGGACTTGCCCTCTTTCCATCACTTCTTCAGCAAATCCTTTTAACTGACCTAGATTACCGACAAGCTGATGTGGTTTAACAACCGTCCCCCTGCCCTGCTTCTTCTCAAGCAGACCATTCTGTACCAGGATTGTCACCGCCTGTCGAATCGTTGTGCGACTCACTCCAAATTCTTTGATTAATTCCTTTTCTGTTGGAATAAGCGTATTCGCTTTCCAATCACCGCTTTGGATTCGATCAATCAGAGTATTTTTAACTTGTAGGTAAAGTGCTTCATCGCTAGTGGTTTTAAATCGATTAGTCGACATACAGTTCTTTTCCTTTAAGTGGTGGCGGGTAAGTTGTAACATCTTCACCTATGAGCGGCTTAAGCCATTCATAGTAACGTTTACGATTTTGAATGAACTCTTCTGGCATCACTCTTTCACCTGCTTCAACTACCTTTTCGAGCTCAATAGGAATCATATCAACAGAGTAGCGGTGGTGGGACTTACGCTTAATTGAAACCATAACACCTGAAAGACCATCTCGAATCCACTCTGCTCCAACTTTACCAACCGTATAAGCTTCCTCCCGATCGATATCGGAAATTACAGCGGAGAAGCTTCGCTGATTCATCCCTAGCAGTTCAGCCCTTGTCATTACACGTAATTCGCTTTTGAGAAAAGCTGCAACTTCGCTTGAAATGCCACCAAGCACTGGTCTTCCATCAACAACTTCACGCTGTACTTGACCTTCTTCACTCCAGTGAACGCCTTCACTAACCACAACAGTGGCATGACCGAAACGACGAAGTGCACAGTCTACATTCTGTAGCAAAAGCTCTTGTTTCAAAGGTCGTTCTGGAAGCGCAATGAAATGCGGACCTTCTTCTTCGTATTCCTGGAGAAGACCTGATGCCGAGGCAAGCCACCCCGCATTTCTTCCCATAGTCTCTAACACTCGAATCTTCTCAAAGTTCTGCATTGATGCAAGGTCTCTACTCATATCCCTTGTTGCCTGAGCAACATATCTTGCCGAACTTCCAAAACCAGGCGCATGGTCCGTTCCACCTAAATCATTATCAACCGTTTTCGGAAGTCCGAGCACTTGAAGCGGATAGTTCTGTCTTCGTGCTTCTAGCTCCACCTTCGCTAATGCTTCCATGGTTCCATTTCCCCCGATGAAAACAAGCACTTCCACATTCTTTTCTTTCAATTGACGGACACCTTGTTCAATGTGATCATCCGATAAAGGATAACGCCCTGAGCCAAGACATGCGCCAGGTACATCTCGATGAAGATGGATTTTGTGAAGCATTTCCTCGTCGCCATCCAACAAGGAACCATGCGCAAATCCTTCATAACCATTCTGAATAAAAAGCAGGGAATGATCACGATCGATTTCTTTCACAAACCCTGCGAGGGTAGCATTAATCACGGCCGTAGGTCCCCCGGCCTGGCCAATGGCGACCTTCTTCATGCAACTGTCTCCCTTCAGTTCTTCGTATAGATCGTCGTTTCTAATCCTAACTGCTTTCCAAGCTCGATTAGTTCGTCTGCCACATCGTCATAAATTATGGCGTAATGCGGCTCAAACCCTTCTTCCATTAACCCATATAGCGTGTCATTGATTTCTGTTTCCAGTTCTACTTCAACTGATGTCCCGTTAAATCGCTGTGGTGTATCAAGCGCATTCCCACGCATGACCAAAAGACGATAGCCTTCCGGTGTGTAACCTACTCGGAACATCGTAACGCGACCTGGCTTCAACCCGAATTCCATCGTAAAACCTAATTTACGATTTGGATGTACTCCAGGACGAGCACCTTGATCTGGATGTGCTAATGAGTAAGCTCCAGCTCCACAGTGCCAGAAGACAACAGAATTACTCGCTTCATTTACGTGCACCATGTCTCCTAAATACGGAGCACTTCCTGTTAACTGCTGGAGGATGAACATGGAGACAGATCCGTGAATATCTGATTCACATGATGAAACAACGCCATCTTCCGTAAATTGAGACAGTGTTGAACAAGCTGCAGCTCCTAGTTCGTTGAAGAAGTCCGGCCAACAGCGAATGGCAAGTGCTGACACATCTGCTTCGTTAATTTGTTCTTGTACATAAGTTGTAAACTGAGCAAAACGGTGCACCGTTTCGTCGTTCCGATTTAGCCCAATCACCTGTTGCTCTGCCCGTTCAATAGCGCCTTCCCATTTTTCACGGGGAAGCTTCACGCATTCTTCAAACGCTTTATTAAGGTCAAAATTCTTAACAGTTACACCTAGTTGCTTTTGAAGGGCTTCCTCATCCGTTCCTGAGAAGAAAAAGCCTGGAGGATGTTCACCAATCACACCAATCGTTAGTCCCTTAAGATCTTCAATGACCTTTTGTACTTTAAGCTGGATTTTAAGCCTTTTCTGAACCTGCGCTTCATCCGCATTGCCAAATACGAAGCTAAATGGATGATTGGCACAGCGCAGAACGTGACTTGTGCTATTACCACCAGTTAACGAATTGAGTCTCAGTCTTCCACCAACACTTGGTTCACGAACAGACCAAACAATGACCGGTGCTTCAACTTCTTTAATCAGCGCTTCCACAAATTCACCATCAGCAAATGTGACGCTTTGATAAATACTGGCGATAACTTCTTCGCTGTTAACGTTTGCAAGAAACGCTTCAAGATCATCTGGAGAAGTGATAATTTCTTCTGGCTCGATAACATTAGCTGTTACGCCGCGTAGGAACTCAGAACTTTTCTTTCTTTGACCTTCCCCCGCTTCAAGATCAAACGTTTTTCTTCCAATCGGTACATATAAAATGCTCGTTTTTGGCATGATTGGTCACAACCTTTCTTCCCTGTTTGTTACGAATACTGTATCATAAGTTACTATCTTTTAAAATAGGTAATTACCTTTAAGTCTATCTCCCTATTTTATAGCTTCAGCAGCTTTTTGAAAAATGTCGGCAAACGGTGAATCTTTTCGATAGAAAACAGGCGTTTGACCAATTGGTGCCTCCACATCAATGTTTCCACCCTTTGTTTCTGTGCCACTCCAAAAATGAACCCACTCATCATCAGGCAAGTAAACAGACCATTTGTCCTGCCCCTCTTCATAAACAGGCGCCACAACTAGGTCAGATCCAAGCATATATTGATACTTAATATCATAGGCTTTCGCATCATTTTCATATTCCATAAACAATGGACGCTGAATCGGCACTCCTGTTTCAGCATTTTCTTTACTAAGTGCTTTTAAATAAGGCTTCATGGTGGTGTAAACATTGGTCATTTTCACAAAGTGCTCAAGCGTTTCCTCATCCTGATCATACTGAAAACAGTCATCAGGTCTGTTACCTTCATGTGTTCGCATAACTGGCGTAAATGCAGCCATATCGACCCAGCGAAGAAGAAGCTCTTTATTACGCTTATTACCATGAAGGCTTGTATACCCACCGATATCGCTATGATGAACACCATTTCCACTCATCCCTGCAGACAATGCTGCTGGAATAACGGATGCTAGGCCATCGTCAAGACTCCAATCCACACTTTGATCTCCTGCCCACAGAAGCGGACAATAGCCACCACTACCGGAATATCCTGCTCTCATGAAATAAACAATATCGCCATAACGTCCGGCTTTTTTCACCGCGTTATGGTTTACTTTCGCCCACATCACAGGCCAAGCATTGTGCATCATTGTTGCGGGTTCTCCGTTAGACAGCTTAAGATCTGTCGGCAGATATTCACCGAAATCAGCCATCCATCCGTCCATTCCGAAATCGATCATATTCTTTTGAATAACGCCTTCATACCACTCACACGCTTCTTCGTTTGTAAAATCAACTACGCCGCAGTCAAATTCACCGAAATCCACAACATAATCGCTACCGTCTAGTGCAGTTGCAAGGTATCCATTCTTGTAAGCTTCTGCATAAAGGTCTCCTTCAACTGCAACATAAGGATTAATATAGCCGAGAAAGCGAATGCCTTTCTGTTTCCATTCTTTCACTTTTCGATCAAGCTCTGGATATTCATTCGGATTCCACTTCCAGTTCCACATCAATCGTTTACCAAAGGACGTAATGCGTTTTCCCTGCCAATCTTGACACCAAACCGCACCGACCTTCATTCCCTTTTCTAGAGCGTGATCTATTTTACGCTGAACAATATCGCTACCACCCTGCATTCCAAGCCAAATTCCATCAAATGTCCAATCTGGAAGCTCTGGTTGTCTGCCGAGGCGAGCAGTTAATTTCTCAACAAGCGCCTTATAGGTATCACCTGTTTCAAATAGAATTGATGCAGGTGCTTCCCATATGTGCAATTCATGAAAATCACTGCGCTGAAAATCAAAATCCGCGAACGCTGTCGTTTCCACATGGCAGAAATATTTATTCGTAGATACATAGGTTGGCTGCGGGTAATTGGTATTGTAGTAATCTCCGCCTGCCTGATCTTTCACATCTGCCTGCCAGGTTGTGTAAGTAGACTTATTCCGACCAACTCCAGGTTCTGATGTCCAAAGCGGGAAGTTCTTTCCGCGTAAATTAAAGTAGGAAAGCTGCTCACCACAACCGTAAACTTTTTCACTCTCATCAGCAGCTACTCGAACCCAGAAACGATTGAAGAGGGGGTCAACGAGCTCAAATGAAACGCGAAGACCTTCCCCATCCTGCTTAAGCACCATCGTAAGTAGCTCATGGTCATGAGAAAAGTGACGGAATGCGATTCTGCACGTATTTCCTTCATGACGAACCGTTCCGTATCGAAGTGCTACACGCTCTACAACATAATCTTTTATTTTAAAATTACCTCTGTACATATCTATTGTTTCTTCACCACTGCCTACAAAAATAAACGGACGTGCTGGAGAATGGGTGAACAATAATCGTCCTTCAAGGCGAATATCAAACTCTTCGCCTTGTTGATTCACTTCAAAGATGTTCTGAGTCACTTCTGTTTTCAATGTGAACTCCTCCTTCATAGTTGATTAAGCACTTCTAAACTTCTTATCGACTTCTACCGCTTCTTGATGCTTTCGTGTAACAAATCCTTGATACTTCGTATTCCAAGACTTTAGAGCTAGAAGGCAGCACAGTCCGCCTGCAACTGTTGTTCCAATGATTGCTGGCCAGAACCAACCTGATACAATGCCTCCTGCGTAAGCAAGTCCAATTGGTGAGAATAGGATGTAAACCATAACGACGAGAGTAATAAGGATCACAGCTACTGGAATTGTAAACTTCCATGGAACCATATCGACCTTTGGATTTGCTCGGAATTGATATGCTTCTGAAAGTGGACGAATGCGACCAACAATCATCATAATTGTCACTTCAATAAGGAAGAGAATAGCTGAAATATGGATAAAGTTCATTGTCACTTCGATATTGAAAAGTTGGTTCAATCCCCACACAAGCATATAGTACGTGACGACGTGGAAAATAATGGCGATTTTCGCACCGAGTGCCGGAATCCTTTTTGACATGATACCTACGAGTACAATGGCGATAATCGGGATGTTAAAGAATCCTGTAAACCGACGGATAAGGTCCCATAAGCCGTCTGGAGCATTCATTAGCATTGGTGCAATAAAGAAAGAGACAAGTGCGAGAACGCTTCCAAAATATTTACTAACATTAATAAGTTGACGATCGGTTGCTTCTTTATTGATACCAGCTTTATACACATCAAGCGCAAACATCGTTGCGGCACTATTCAACAGTGAGTTAAAGCTTGAGAAAACAGCACCGAGTAGAACAGCTAGAAATAGACCTGACATAAACGTTGGAAGCAAGTTGGCAACGACTGTTGGATAGGCGAGATCAACTGGATTCATCGACCCTCCATAGAGATGGAACGCAATAACACCAGGGATCATCATCATAAATGGGACCGTTAATTTATAGAATCCTGAAAGCAAAACCCCTTTTTGCCCTTCAGCAAGGTTCTTCGCTCCAAGCGTACGCTGAATCACGTACTGATTTGTCCCCCAATAGAACATATTCATGAAGATCATACCTGTAAAAATCGTCGAGAATGGAACAGAGTCGGTACTTGATCCAATCGCATTTAACTTCTCTGGATTCTCTATTGCAATAGTCTTCATACCTTCAAACATATCCCCATTTCCTAGCGCAAAGAATCCGAGAATAGGAACAATTAATCCAATGAATAAAAGGCCAATTCCGTTAAGTGTATCTGAAATGGCTACTGCTTTTAGTCCTCCGAAAATCGCATAAATAGCTCCGATAATTCCGATGATCCAAATAACGAGCCAAACTGATGATTGAAACGAGATTCCAAGAAGCTCCGGAACATCAAACAAACGAAGAATGGCAAGTGCACCAGAGTATAGAACAGATGGAATCGTAACGAATACGTATCCAAGCATAAAAAGAATAACCGTGTATCTGCGAACGCTTTCATCATATCGTTTGCTTAAAAATTCAGGAAGCGTTGAGAATGCGCCGCCGAGATAGCGCGGAAGTAAGATGAGTGCCATAATCACGATTGCAAAAGCAGCCGTGACTTCCCATGCCATATTAGAAAGGTTCGTTCGATAAGCTTGTCCATTCAATCCGATCAGCTGCTCAGCAGATAAGTTTGTTAGTAGGAGTGATCCTGCAATGAATCCACCCGTTAAGCCTCGTCCTGCAAGAAAATACCCATCTGAATCATTAACTGAATTCCTTGTTTTTAAATAAGAGACCCACGCAACAAGTGCCATAAAAAATACGCACGATACGAGTGTAAATGTCATACTAGACATGCATTCTCCCCCTTTGTTATTTACTTGGATATGTGACTGTCAGATTTTCTCCTAGAATTCCTTGATAAGCGCCAAGTTTCCTGAAACGTTCATGCTCTGGATGAGCAAGTAGCCATTTGTTTTTCATAAAAAGAAGTGGATCATATTCTTTTTGTGAGTCTTCTAACGGAAGATTTGTACCTTCTGGTAGAATCACCGTGCATTTAAATCCTTCATCATTCACTTTACATGGAGCAAGGTGAAGCGTGGTTTGGTACATTTCAATAGCAGTTCCTTTTGGGACAAAGAAAGCCTTAATCTTATTGACGTTAAACTGGTTATCAACGATATCATTCGTATGACCCAGCAAGAGTACAAAATCCGTTATCGCAACGTTGATTTCACTCCCCTTATGGAACTCCAGTCCTCCAAGCGATGAATTATTACCGTTACAGTAACCAATTTGAACGGGCATACCTCCAAAGTACCGTTTCTCAACGAACCTTTTAATAGATTCATCTTCTAACTCTTGAGCAGAAGGAACGTATTGATTTCCCTCTTCAGGGATTGCTGTTTCCTGCATTCGCTCCGCCATTTCCTCATATGGAAAATCCGTAAGTACTTTGCCATAGAACTTGAAAGAATCAGTATCGACACTCTCTAATTCAAGATGACGATTCATCTCTTGCAAAACTTCAATCATAGCAAACCTCCACCATAAGTAGTAATGTTTTAATAAACATCATAACCTTTTTACCACATTATATTGGAAACGCATTCATAAATGCAATAGTTTTTTGAAAAAAGAGAAAATAGAATTTAAAAGGGGTCAGGCGCGAGCCTGACCCCCACTGCTCTACCACATTAATAAGCAACAGAGTTTGTTAAGTCAACGCCATCAATTTCCTTTCGGCTATCGATCAGCCATTCCCCTCCACTTTTCACTAGCTGGTAGCGAAAAGCACTTGAGGTTACTTCTGTTATAACGTTTTGGTCTCCTGGCTCGTGATTAGCCGAATCCATCGTTACGAGAACATCGACGACCGCTCTTTTACCAGAGGAATTAATGGAGAGGCTATCTAAATCAAAGGCTGCTTCTAGAACATCTCCTGTGAAAGCTCCGTTATTTTGTCTAACGGATACAAAACGATCTTCGAAATATGAGTAAAGATCAGGTGTAAGGTTTGTGAAGTAACTTGCATCTAAATTTTCGTAAGCATTGATCCAATCTCTCAAATACGTATTAACCGCACGAATAATTGGCTCTGAATAGACTAGATCTGAAGAAGCGGGCTCGGATGGCACTTCTTTCTCTATGACGACAGGATCTGGCTCGCTATAATCAACTGTTAAGTAAACTCCCGCTCCATCAAATGGAACTGACGGGCTTTTCACAACGCCTGCTTCAAACTTCTTCTCAGCATGCATGACGACTGAACCATCTGTTGGAAATGGCCCAATTTCTCCACTTTCACCAATTGTAACGCCGGTATCTTTACCATTAATAAAAAGAACCGCATCGTCATAATTGGATTCTGGTGACACATACGCTCCGTTAACTGAAAGATCGATGTTCGCGGTTTCCTCTGGCGTCATTAACTCGATTTCAGCTTCTCCCTTCATCGTATAGCTCTCATGCTTCAACTCAGATGCAAACTGATAAAGCCCTGGAAGAAATGGCCCTACTTTCTTTCCATCTTCTTTTCCTCCAAATACCCCTCCTTCTTCATTGTTAATTTCAAGAGACGTACCTGGAAACTGCGTATAAACATTAGCATAGATAGGGACAGGTGAGATCGTATAGTGATCGAAAAGCAGAAACTTTTTACCCGATTTACTAAGCTTCATTTTAATAAATAAGGCTTCATCTCGTTTCCCAAACTTATTATTTTTTATCGTCTGTGCTTGACGCTCAAGGTCCTGAATTAAAAGGGCACGTTGCTCAGGGTGGTTCTTCATTAATTCAATAAATCCTTGTAGTTCTGCTTCGTGTGAAAGAAGAGGGTTAACTGGGGAAACAACGTTTTTCATTTTTTCATAGTTACCTTCCAACATGGCCTCATTAAATTGATCAATCGTTCGTTCTGGTGATGATAACATCCTTAACGTATAGAAACTGCCTGCAAGAAGAATAACGAGTGCACCTATACTTATAAGCCAGATCGTCCATTTCTTATTCCTATCCGGAGTCGTTTTCGCAACCTTTCGCCCACATTTTACACAAAAATCACCGGTTTCTTCCCTGTTACAAAACTCACACCAACCCATTTTTCCACCTCCTGCCATTAATTCAAATCATATGGCAGTGATTTCAATTTATGAACGCTTTTTGATTCAATTTTCCTATGTATTTTTCTAACATGATTCAGGACTTTTTACATAACTATGAAAAAGTACACGCTAAAAAAGGGGGGACAGTCATGTCAGATCTGCAAACAAAAATCGGTGGAGGAATATCGAAACTACAGGATGGTCTTCAACAGGGAAAGAACAAGCTTCAAACTGCTCAAGAAGTGTCTCAATTAAGAAAAGCAGCAAGTGATGCTGCTACAAATCGAGCAAAAATCATTAGGCAACTGGGGGAAATAGCTTATCGACTTGTCCGAAAAGGAGAAGTTCAACATTCCGAGCTAAATGAGCAAGCGGAGCGAATCATCCAATATGACCTTGAACTCTATCAAGCTAATAAAGAACTCGAACTCCAATTGCGAAGGGAATCGAACGGACAAACATGTGAATGTGGGGCAACGGTAAGTGAAGAGGATACCTTCTGCGGAAGCTGCGGTAACAAAGTGCATGTGCCTCAACCACCGGCCGTTTCGACCGTACCTTGCACAAGCTGTCAGGAAAACATTCCAGAGGGAGCACAATTCTGCGGTTGTTGCGGTACAAAAAACGGCTAGGAGGTGGTACGGAATATGTATTGTACAACCTGCGGGAATGAAGTACCCTTTGGCGATAATTACTGCCCAAATGACGGGACATTTCAGCAACACGATTTGCAGCAGCACGTCACATCTGGCGCAACTCCTAAGTTCTGCTCTGACTGTGGTACATCAAATACAGGTGAACACCTTTATTGCATTCAATGTGGTTCTTTCCAACTAACACTCATCCCTTTTAAATTCGAACGAACGAAGGAGAAAGTATCTGCTCCATCTCAAGCGCTACCAGACCTCAGTGGCATCAATAAAAAAATGGCTCTTCTTTGTGCGTTGCTTGCCTTTCTGATGGTCGGAATTGCGTCGTTTATTATTGCGGAGAGTTTTCAAAATCAAGCTGTTTCTATACAAGAAGTTATTGCAGAGTATGCAAGAGTCGGGCAAGACGGAATATTATACGATTTCTATGATTATGGAGACTCTAACCTACCTACTGACCCTTATACAGGGACGACAGATTACTGGATGGCCACTCATTTGCTTAACTCTGAGGTATCGTTCGATTCTACGTATGATGATGAGACCTATAAAGGTGGCGTTCATTTAGAATCAGGCTACCTTATACTCCTTCTTATACCAATATTTGCGCTTTTACTTAGCGGCTATTTATACGGCAGAAGAAACAGTTTAAATACACAGCAATACTGGATATCATCCCTTCTCATAGGAGCGGTTTACGGAGGACTTACAGCTATCGTTGCCATCTTTGCAGGTTTTTCATTTAGTGGGGAAATAGCAGATGATTGGTTCAACACAAGCTTAGCAATTGAAAACAACTACCCATTTGTAAAAGCGTTCTTTGCAGCGTTTTTCATTGGTACGGTTATTTCCTTTATCGGATGCTTACTTGGAAGTGGAACGTTGAAATCACTCACTTCTTCTCCTCTTAAAGAAGGAGTAAGAACGATAACGATTGGGATCGCAGCCTCCATCGTTGTGATGATGGTTGTATTCTATGGATTTATCATTGATGACTTACGTTTGCTTGGAGTGGAAGACATACCAACAAGTGTATTTGTCTTTATTATCGCCCAGCTTGGTTTCCTCTTATGGAACGTTCTCAATCTCTCATCACTTTCCCTTAATATGAGTGGATTCGGTGAAAATGTTCAAATCGATTTCTCTACGCTAGCAGGTATGAAAGTTATTCCAACAGTTACAGATCAGGATCTTACAATGTTATTGAACAACGCTCAAGATTTACGATTCTATATGCTACTTGGATTACTCCTCCCCATCACGCTCTTTGTATGGGCTGGATATCGAATGCAGCAAGAAGACGCGGTTCGAATTCATCGGATTGCAATGTTTGGGTTCGTGTACGCTTTGTTAATGTCATTATTAGTGGCCGGAACGAATACAGGAATTAACTTCTATAGTAGCCCGCTCACTGACTCGTTTATAGAAATGGAAGATTTACCAACTCTCTTCTATGGCTTCTCCACGATCGGCACATTCTTCAAATGCTTCATCTTCTCAACCCTTTTCGCAATCGCAGGAGCTTATTGGAAGAAGCAGCGAAATAGGGGTCAGGTACGTACCTGACCCCCATCGCGTTACCACTGTAAAGGAATGGGGGTCAGGCACGAGCCTGACCCCCATTCTCCTCTTTCTCCATTCATCGCTCCAACACAGCAGGACGAACAAACGTTACGCCATCTGCTTCAACTTCCTGATACACCCACTCGCCTGTATGCGTCATAAATTCGATTCCTTCTTCAGTAAGTAGAATCGTATCTTCTGACTTCACACCTGGCAACGAAGGGTTCCAAGCATACGCTTGATTCACCAAGACTTTATTCGTAGTTTCAGGGTTTGCTAGAAATTCCCGAGAGTTATAACCTGTTAGTCCACCCTGGTGAAGCAACTTCCAGTCTTCAGGGAATCCTTGGTTCGCATACTCATTCACACCAGCTACAATCACTTCGCCTGCTGTAACGCCCGCTTTCGTTGCTGCGTTCATCACGCTATCGATTCTAGCGACAGATGCGCTGTTTCTTCGCAGTTCTTCTGGCAATTCTCCGAAATAGACGAGCCTTGTTACATTAGCTACAAGACCGCCTTCCTCTGCACAAAGAACAAGCATCGCATGGCGCTCAAGCTTCTTCTCAGTAGGAATTGGATGGCGGTAGCGGTAAATTCGCTCATCGGTTGCAACAAGCAACACCTGAATCGACATCCCATTGCTCAATACCTTGGAAGCGAGATGTGCTTCAATTTCATTCTCGGTTTGACCAGGTTTAATTTCCCGGCACGTCTCTTCAACCGCTTTAGCCGCTTTTTGACAAAGATTCCTGTAGCGCTCACGTTCACCTTCAGTCAGTACTGACCGATAGTTCGAAAGCAACTCATCTACGACATCCCAATCAGAATAGATCATGTCGGTTGCCATTCGCTTTCCAGACGCAACCTCTTCAATTAGATCGTCCACAGGGTTGTACCAATCAACAGACAGTACTTCAAATGGAAAGGACAAATCTGCGCATTCTTCTTCTACGATTCGTCGCTCTTCCATTTTCGACGTCACAAGGTACGCTTTCTCACGTGTAATGACCCAGTCTGCAACGCCCGCTTCCATCGTCTCGACAATATAATTAGTATTCCCACCTGTTAACCACGAGAAATTGTTCCTTCTCCGGAGCAGAATGCCATCATAGTTCTTCTCTTCTAGAAACAATCGCACCTTTTCAATACTCATTCGTTATCACCATACCCTTTTGGATTGTTCTGATACCAGCTCCAAGCATGGGCAACAATTTGGGATAGTTCAGGATAGACAGGGTTCCATCCTAATTCATTGATTGCTTTAGATGAGGAAGCAATCAGCGTAGCTGGATCTCCTGCACGACGCGGTGCAACTTCAGCTTCAATGTTTTTCCCCGTAACACTTCTACACGTCTCAATCACTTCTTTAACCGTAAATCCTTTTCCATTACCAAGATTGTAGACGCCACTTTCATTCGTTTCTTTCATCTTCTTTAAAGCAAGATAATGCGCCTGAGCAAGGTCAAGAACATGAATATAATCTCGTACGCACGTTCCATCCTTCGTATCATAATCGTCTCCAAAAATAGACACCTGTTCTCTTTGACCGAGCGCAGCCTGTAGAACGATCGGAATTAAATGAGATTCGGGATTATGATCTTCTCCAATTCTACCTTCCGGGTCAGCACCTGCTGCATTAAAATAGCGAAGCGATACAGACTTCAGTCCATACGCATCATCACACCAGCGTAACATCTTCTCAATCGCAAGCTTCGTTTCCCCATATGGATTTGTTGGTGCAGTAACATCGTTTTCTTCAATTGGTGTTCGTTCAGGATTACCGTACGTTGCTGCGGTTGATGAAAAGACAATGTGCTTTACATCATGCTCCACAAGCTTTGAAACAAGCGCATGTGATCCAGCTACGTTATTGCGGTAATACTCAAGCGGATTCGTTACGCTCTCTCCAACAAGTGAACTTGCTGCGAAATGAATCACTGAATCAATTGAATGGTCGGCAAAAATTTGATCGATTACTTTTCCATCCGTTAAGTCTCCTTTATAAAAAGGAACATCAAGAACTGCCTGCTCATGGCCTTTTGTTAAATTATCTAGAACAACTACTTCTTCATTCTGCTCACGTAAATACATTACGGTGTGGCTACCAATATATCCCGCACCACCTGTGACTAATATCGCCATGTTTTTCCCTCCGATTTATAAAATAAGCGTCGAAAATCATCGTTATTTCCCGGAAAATACTAGTTATTTAGAGCGAAGGACGTGTGCTGCAAGCGGTGCTAACGACATTTCACCTGTAAATGTTTCTTCAGATACAGGGTCTATCCATGTTCCTTCAGGTAATGTTAATGAGCCTTTATTTTCAGTAGAATGATTAACAACACTCAAGAACACTGAGCCATCTTCCGCAGTACGAGTAACCGCCTCTACGTCTTCACCACTAGAAGGCATAACAGATACACCAGCATCGGAGAAAATGTCCGAATAAAGAGCATCCATCATCTCATTTTCGAGCGCAGAACCAACGTAATATACCGTTCCTTTACCAAATTTATTTTTCGTAATTGCTGCCGTTTTCTCGTAGAAACAGCTACGGTATTCAGCAAGAACTTCAGCTGTTGTCGGCTCAACTAAGTCACACCAGATTGATGCAACAGAATTCACTCCAGAAACGGAACCCTGAACGCCTTCCACAGCATTGCTTTGACCAAGCTGAAGCGATTCATATTCGTTAATTTCAACACCAGCAAGTTCTCGTAAAGCACCTGGTAGAGTATCCTCTACAACGAAATTATTCTGCTCCTTCACACCTGCTCGGTAGGATAGGATCACCGTTCCGCCTTGCTCAGCAAAACGAGTGATTTTCTCATTTACCATTGGATCTGTTAGGAAATAAACAGGGACAACAAGCACTTTATATCCATCAAGATTGCTTTCTTTCGTCACAATATCCGTCAGCGCATTCATACGGTGTGCCGGGCTATAGAAGCGAAGGAATTCGCGCTTATAATCAAAGGCATTACTTTGTGGCTGTATTCCCCATGCCCATGCATTTTCAACATCATAATAAACGGCTACATCAGCACTATACTTAGAAGCAATCCAGTCATCTCCAAACACATTTAGAGAATCGATCACTTCTTTTACCTCTCTATACTTACGCTTTGGTTTCCCATCATGATCAAGTACTCCGTGACAGAATTCTTCAGTACCAAAACGAGCAGCACGCCAGCGGAAGTAAACAATGGCTTCTGCACCCCGGGCAATGGCCTGATACGTCCAAAGTTTAATATGTCCAGGACGAGGTAAGTAGCCGATCGAACTCCATCCTTGCGCACCTGAGAGCTCTTCCATTACCCAGAAGCCTTTACCATCTTTGGATGAACGACAAAGATCATGCTGATGTGCAATGGCAGATGGAGCGATCGGTTCAGGAAGTCCACCCCAAACAGGATAGTTATCGAACGAAATAAAGTCGAGATCTTTCGCCATATCCCACTGATTAATTGCTTGACCTGTGTAGACGAAGTTGTGTGTGATCCACTGTTCTGATCTAATATGTTTACGAAGAAGATCGGTTTGAATTTTGTTATAAGATGTATAGGCGTCAGCACAGAAACGATCAAAATCCAGAAGCAGGCTCGGATTATGTTCCTGGTACACTTTACGTGGAACAGGAATTTGCGTCCATGCGGTGTACGTTTGACTCCAGAAAACCGTTCCCCACGCTTCATTTAGGGTATCGAGCGTTTGATATTTCTCTTTTAACCAAGTCTGGAATGCTTTTTGATCCACATCGCCATAACTACGGTCTGATTTCTCGTGTCCATACTCATTGTCTGTCTGCCAGCCAATGATGTCTTCATGCTGACCGTAGCGCTTTGCCATTTCCTCTACGATTTTCGCTGAAAAGTCACGGTATACCTCACTATTCACCGTATAGTGACGTCTGGCTCCAAAAGAAATAACCGTTCCATTCGGATCAACCGGTAGAATTTCAGGATATTTCTCGACCATCCAGGCAGGCGGCGTTGCTGTTGGTGTGCCAAGCACCACCTGAATCCCATTTTTCGTCAGTAGCTCAATAGCTTCATCATAGAGTGTGAAATCATATACACCCTCTTCTGGCTCCATAAGCTGCCAACCGAATTCTGCTAGTCGTACAACGTTTACACCAAGTTCCTTCATTAATCTTACATCTTCAGACCATCGCTCTTTCGGCCACTGCTCTGGATAATAATCTACACCAATATACAACGCTCTCGCTCCTTTAACTGCTCAAATGTTTATCCTATCTACTACAATGAGAAAAGAAGCCAGCCATGGTCGGCCAGCTCTTATTGATTTAAATAATTGTTCAATGCTTCTGTGAAGCGGTCAAATGCAGCCTGACCAGCATCATCCTGCTTAAACACACCAGCATGACTGAGAATATCAGAGAATATCAAGCCAACTTCATCTTTTAAGATCTCATCGATATTGACTGATGCAATATCAGGATATTTTTCTAAAATTGATTTAGCCCAGTCTACATGCTTAGCAATGCGATCATCAGCAGAAATTCGATTAAGAGGCTCCTCAGCAATGAGTGAATTACCAAGAAGTTGAAGTTCTTCTTTCAACCTTCCAGGCAGCACCGCAAGTCCCATTACTTCAATTAAACCGATGTTTTCTTTTTTAATATGATGAACTTCTGCATGAGGATGGAAAAGACCCATCGGATGCTCATCTGTCGTACGGTTATTGCGAAGAACCAGATCAATTTCAAATTGCTCACCATTCCGTCTAGCAATAGGCGTAATCGTATTATGTGGCTCTTCCGCTGTATACGCATGAACATCTACTTGTTCGTCACTGTATTCTTGCCAAAACTTGAGAATAGCATCAGCTAGTTCACCTAGCTCATCTCTGCTATCACTTTGCAGACGAAGCACTGACATTGGCCATTTCACAATCCCCGCCTTAACGTTCGGATAAGAAGAAAGATGAACAGTTCGCTCCATTCCTGCTTTAGCCATCGGGAAATCATGCTTTCCTCCCTGAAAGTGATCATGGCTTAGAATAGATCCTCCTACAATCGGAAGATCAGCGTTCGACCCTATGAAATAATGTGGGAACTTATTGACGAATTCAAGTAGACGATCAAATGTCCCACGAGAAATCTTCATCGGTTCGTGCTCACCATACAAAACGATCGCATGCTCGTTATAGTAGACGTATGGAGAATACTGCAAGTACCACTGCTTGTCTTCGAGCGTAACGGGAATAAGGCGGAGATTTTGTCTCGCCGGATGCGTTAAACGCCCAGCATACCCAACGTTTTCCTTACAAAGCAAACATTCAGGATAACTGCTCGTCTTCATATTTTTAGCAGCAGCAATGGCTTTCGGATCCTTCTCTGGTTTAGAGAGATTAATCGTAATTTCCATGTCACCATATTCTGTGGCCGTTAACCAGTGTTCATTCTTCGCGATTCGATCGGTTCGAATATAATGAACGTCTTTTGAAAATTGGTAGAAAGATGCGGTTGCCGCTTCTGGTCCAACCTCACGATACGTTGTTTCAAAACGATCAACTACGCTCGAGGGGCGCTCTGTTAAGCACCCCATAATCTTTGTATCAAGTAAGTCACGATATGTGACAGTATTTTCTGCTAATCTTCCATTCTCATAAGCCCAATCAAGAATGTTCTCAAGGATCTCAACTGGACTTTCAGGATTATCGATTACAGCATTTTCAGGATGATACTCAGTAAGTTGAAGGACATCTAGAATTTGATTTCGAGCATAAGACATGTCCCACTCACGAATGATTTCTCTCTTTATCGCATAGTAGAGGAGTCGTTCAATTTCGTGATTGATTGTCATGGTTTCTCTCCACTCCTCTCTACAGCGCTTCGCTTAATTGATTAATTTCTCTTGCACCATCGCCAATTTCAACAACATAAAATTCAGGTGTTAACCCTGTCTTCTCTTTATATACTTCTGCTGTATTCTTCCGGAACGACTCTAGAAACTGATTCAGAACGATACTAATCGTACAGCCTCCAAAGCCTGCCCCCGTCATTCGGGATCCAATGACACCTTCTTCAGACCAGGCTGCTTCAACTAGTGCATCAAGTTCAATACCTGTTACTTCATAATCATCACGTAAAGAAATATGAGATTCATTCATCAACTGTCCGAATGCCTCAAGGTCCCCTGCCTTCAACCGCTTCGCAGCTTCAATTGTACGTATATTCTCTGAAACAGCGTGTCTAGCACGCTTACGATCAACAGGATTTGTAATGTGGTGTTGATTCGTTTCAAACGCTTCAATTGTTAAATCACCAAGCGCTTGAATATCAAGGTGCGCTTGAAGCTGAGCAAGTGCGCGCTCACATTCAGAACGACGTTCATTGTATTTCGAATCAGCAAGACCTCTTCGCTTATTCGTATTCGCAATCACGAGAGAAGCATTTTCTAGTTGGACCGGGCTATAGCTGTACTCAAGCGTATTGCAGTCAAGGAGAACTGCTGCATTTTCTTTCCCCATTCCAATCGCAAACTGATCCATAATCCCACAATTAACACCAACGAATTCATTTTCAGCACGCTGACTCATTTTGACCATTTCGACCATATCAATCTCTAAATCATTCAGCTCATTTAGCAGTACAGACGTTGCTAGCTCAATGGAAGCCGATGAAGAAAGACCAGCGCCGTTTGGAATATTTCCATAATAAAGCACATCAAATCCACTTACGCTATAACCGTTCTGCTTGAAAATTGATACGACACCTTTCGGATAATTCGCCCAATCGTGTGCTGCGTCATAAGTGAGTTTATCTGATTCAACTTCAATAACACCTTTTGCATCAAAGTTCATTGAATACAAGCGAATCAGGGAATCTTCTCTCTTTCTTACGATGGCATATGTTCCGATGCTAAGTGAGCACGGGAAAACATGACCGCCATTATAGTCAGTATGTTCTCCAATTAAATTGACGCGACCCGGTGAGAAAAAGCTTTTTATTTCTCCACCATCTCCAAACACCTTCTGAAACTGTTCGTACATCGTCTTCATTTCAATCACCGACCTCGCCGTATTATTTACTACTTTTCCTTAGTTTAAGCTTTGTACCCATCGTGACTTTCTTTGCAACCTTTCGTCGTAGCAAGCGTTCCATCAAAAGTCCAACTGCTGTTTCACCCATTAATTCCGTATAGACTTTCACCGTACTTAAGGCGGGATAGACGTATTTAGACACGCTAATGTCATTCACGCCAATCAAACTCACTCGTTCAGGTACTGCTACACCTTTTTCATGAAGGGCACGCAAGCACCCAATCGCCATCGTGTCATTCCCTACAAAAAATGCAGTAGGGAGCTCTTCGCCAAGCTCATCTATCGCTTTATTCATGAGGGAATATCCATCATCAACCGTAAAGGATCCTGTATAAATGTATGGTCCGTTCACTTCTCCATGTCTCTCCATATAAGACTGGAACGTGGATTCTCGTTCATCCACAATTTCAGCACTCGCATCACGGAACGTTTCTCTTCCTCCGATATAGCCAATTCGTTCATGACCTTTGCTCACAAAGTAATCTAGTACTTTTTCTGTTGCCTTCTTGAAATCGACAACAACTGAATCGTATTTCTCATGACCAGGATCATAATCGACGAAGACAATGTTTGGTGTCACTTTGCTAAGAGAAGCGATCTCAGCCGTACTAAATTTACCAACTGCAATCATACCCTGGATGTTTTCCTTTTCAAGCTCGTCATAGCGGTCCTTAAAAATCTTTACAAGCTCAAGACCCTCTTCCTGACAACGCTGCTCAACGCCAAGTCGAATCGACATATAGTAGAGGTCATTCAGCTCTTCCTTTTCTGTGTACCAGTGAATAATGGCAATCTTTGGTGTAAGAGACTTTTTTCCTCGCTTCTTACTATAAGATAGCTCTTCTGCTACCTCGAAGATCCGCTTTTTTGTATCATCTGAAACAGATAACGTCTCATCATAGTTTAAGACGCGTGAAACAGTTGATGGTGAACATTGCACTTTTTGTGCGATATCCTTAATCGTCGCCATAGCCATCATCCTTTGTCATTCTCTTATTCTGCTTTTAAATAGGCTCTTTTCGTAGATATTATTGCTATAGCGGGTAATTTCCGCTCCAGGATGCTCGCTTCCCTTTGTGCGGGCGGTGAGCCTCCTCGTCACTTACGCTCCTGTGGGGTCTCACCTGTCCCGCTCCAATTAGCTAAGTGTGGTTTTTTATTCAATTATTGATTCAAAAGCAACAATCTTTTAGAAGAGAGCCTTTAAATAAAATACTTTCGACTGGAAGTCACCACCGCGTTCAGCAAACCCTTGATTCGCTCCATTGAATTCAATAGGAAGTGGTAGACCATTCTGCATCAATTCATCGCCGTAATATGTACGGCTGTCCACTTGGTATGCCAAGTCATGATGAAGACCTTTTAATTTCAATACTTGATTCGTCCGAGGATTCGGTGTACTTGAAGCTTTGTACCAACCAACAATGGCTTCCTTTCGATCATTCGAGACGATCATCCATGCTGTTTCATTTCCTTCAAAAGGACTTTGCAAACGAATAAACGATCCGTCCCGTACAAGTGGTCTGAATGATTTGTAGCGACGAATTTGCTCTTTCACAATGTCTTTCTCTTCGCTCGATAAACTAGAAGGATCGAGTTCATACCCGAACGTTCCAAAATAGGCTACATCCGCCCTTAGCGATAATGGAGTTGAACGAAGCGTTTGATGATTTGGCACGGCTGACACGTGAGAACCAATACTGTAGATCGGATAAGCCATAGATGTGCCATATTGAATTTTCAAACGCTCAACCGCATCCGTGTCATCGCTTGCCCATGCCTGAGGTGCATAATAGAGAAGCGCTGGATCAAAGCGACCTCCGCCACCCGCACAAGATTCAAACAGTACATTTGGAAACTCTGATGTTAAGCGTTCATAAAGATCATAAACACCAAGGATATACCGATGGAAAAACTCACCCTGGTGATTTAGTCCTGCAGAGTAGGCCTCCGTAATGTTTCGATTCATATCCCATTTGATGTAATCGAGGTCCGTTGCTTGAATGATCGCTCTCATGCGTTCGAAAATCGTTTCAACAACATTCGGATTCGTATAGTCAAGAACACGCTGGTTGCGACCAAGTGTGTAATGCTCTCCTGGTACACCAACTGCCCATTCAGGGTGCTCGCGATAAAGGTCACTATCCACGCTAATCATTTCAGGTTCAAACCATAAACCAAACTTTAGGCCCGTTTGTTTAACTTTTGAAGCTAGAGAGGCAATTCCTTCTGGTAGCTTTTCACAGTCTACGAACCAATCACCAAGAGAGGTGCGGTCATCATTACGTTTTCCAAACCAACCATCATCTAGAACAAACAGTTCAACACCTAATTCCTTCGCTTCCTTCGCAAAGTGAATCAGCTTTTCTTCATTAAAATTGAAATACGTCGCTTCCCAGTTATTAATGAGAACCGGACGTTCCGCTGATTTCCATTGCTCCGCAATCAGCTGGTTTCGATACAACTGATGAAACGACTGACTCATTCCGTTTAAACCTTCATCAGAATAAACCATCACCGCTTCAGGTGATTGAAATTCTTCTCCTGGTGCAAGATTCCATTGGAAACCAATTGGATGAATACCAAGCTGAACTCTCGCTACCCCATAATGATCGACTTCTGTTTGTGCAAGGAAATTCCCACTATAAACAAACTGGAATCCAAATACCTCACCTGTATGCTCTGTTGCATCCTTCGCTTTTAGTGCAAGGAAAGGATTATGATGATGTGAGCTAGCACCACGAATACTTGAAATCGACTGAATCCCCTGTTCGAGCGCACGTGTTTTCACATGACGCTCACGTGACCACGTCCCAGACAGATGAAGCAGATCCATCTCTGCATCAGGCAGATCGATCGATAGTGACATCATCCGCTCCACAGAAAGAGCAGTGTTTGACGTATTCACTACACGTGCATTCCGCGCAATGACCGCTTCATCAGCAAAAATTGTATAGCTCAAATGAAGCTCCACCCCACTGTACATGTCTTCTAGAACAATGATCAGTGTTTCTGCTTCAGATGAAGCGGCATACGTAGCTGGGAGACCACTTAAAGCAGGCTTCCCTTCCAACAATTCATGCGATTTGTATGCAAAATTCGCAACAGATTTTTGCTCTTGTGACATCATAATTGCCGGCTCTCTGAAATCACCTTTTCCATACACAGGGTACTCTTGCCTGATTGTTTCAAGTGAAAAGGCTGCGTCATCTTCGTACGTGTGACAGCTTGCAGGTGTCGGATTATGATACTTCTCAAAATGAGTATAGTCGCGATCTGGATGTAGCGCTTTACCAAAATACAGGTGTCCAAGCTGTCCATTTTTTAAGATGTGAAAAACGTAGCTGATCTTTCCATTTGTCAGGTGAAATTGCTGTTGATTAACCAGTATGCTCATTGCCATCGATCCTTTATCCGAGTTTAGGTTCGTTCGTTAATGTCACTTTGTTCGACTTGTTTCCTTCTAATACCAGAACAACAAGTTCATTTTCGCCTTCATACAGAAGTGGTCCAGGTAAATAAAGACGCTGCTGCGGCCCCATTGTCTGCCAGTACCTGCCAAGGTTAAATCCATTAATATAAACATTCCCCTTCGTAAACCCTTCTAGATCAACGAACGTATCCTTACAAGAATTCGCCTGGAATGTTCCTTTCAAATACTTGGGATATCGCTCACCAGCTGAGTAAGTGCTTGGTAACAAATCTCCTTCAATGCTCACCATTTCCCAATTAAACCAATACTGATTGTTAAGCCAAAGATTGCTGACAATCCCCTTCTGATCAGATAAATGCTTGCCATAATTAACTCTACCAAGGTTTTCAACGAGAATCTCAAAGACGTTTTCCTCATTTGGAAATGGAATCATCACCGACTTTGACTCATCATTAATTGAAACCGTTGCAACATGCTTGCCATTTACATAAATGAAGGCTCTGTCACGAATTGGCGTTGTATCAAGTTCAAACGTTCCTGTGTCATTAACCGATGTACGATAAAGCGTGTATCCAAAGTTCTGATTCAGCTTTTCCATGCTAAGTGGTGTAATGTGCTTTACTTTGGTCCCTACTTCTTCTAGAACATCGAATAAGCTTGTGCTCTCAGTAAGCGTCACTTCTCCATAACTTTTCGTCTCGACTTTAGAAACGTCTTCAATAGAAACGTTTTTAACGTTCTTCAACACATCCGCCATGGCCAGATACTTATCTGTCACGTCGCCCCATTCTGTTAAAAGGGAATCATAGTCATAGCTTGTAATCGTCGGAGCATATTGCTCATAATGATTCGCACCGTTATAGAAACCAAAGTTTGTTCCACCGTGGAACATGTAGAAATTCACAGATGCGCCCATGTCCATAAGTTTCTGGAACACGTCTGCTGCTTCCGCCGCGTCACGCGTATGATGCTCGCCACTCCAGTGGTCAAACCAACCAATCCAGAATTCCGCAACCATTTTAGGTGAATCTGGTTTCATGGCTTCAAGAGCCGCAAAAGCTTCTTCAGGTCTTGAGCCAAAGTTCAACGTCGTTACGACGTTATCCATTGAACCTTGTTTAATAAAATCTGGCCCGTCGGATGTGAAGTAAAACGTCTCAATGCCATGTTTCTCATATTGTTCTTTATGAAAGGCAAGATAGTTCTGATCGTTGCCATATGCGCCGTATTCATTTTCAATTTGAAACGCAATCACCGGGCCGCCATTTTTTTGTAAGAAAGGCTCTAGGCGTGGAAGAAGCTCATTGAAATAATCTTCTATATGGTTTATAAAAGCAGGATGGCTGCAGCGAAGGGCCATGTCGTCTTCTTTTAGTAACCAGGAAGGAAGTCCCCCCATTTCCCACTCTGCACAAATATATGGAGACGGCCTTAGAATGACATAAAGTCCAATCTCCTCTGCTTCAGCTATGAACCGCTCCACATCAGCCATTCCTTCAAAATGAAACTGACCTTTCTTCGGTTCATGAAAGTTCCATGGTATATACGTTTCTACCGTATTCAATCCAAGCGCCTTCAGCTTTTGAAGACGATCTCTCCAGTACTCAGGAACAACCCTGAAGTAGTGGAGACCTCCTGAAAGAATTTGAAAAGGTTCGTCGTTTAAGTAAAACTGGTTCTTTCTCGCTTCCAGCATAACAGCCTCCTACTATTTCAAGGCGCTTCCGAGCATACCTGAAATAAATTGTTTTTGCAGTGTTAAGAAGAATGCAATGATCGGTACTGTTGCAAGCGTAACACCCATCATCACTTGACCGTAGTCGATATAAGAGAGTCCCATTAAGCTAGATAGCGCAACAGGGAATGTGTACATGTCGTTCGTGTTCAGCACAACGAGCGGCCACATGAAGTTGTTCCACTGTGTCATGAAGAGGAAGATCGATGCAGCTGCTAGCGCAGGTCGCATTGATGGGATCACGATTGAAATGAAAATTCTTGTTTCGCTCGCACCATCAAGACGCGCTGACTCCATAAGCTCTGTTGGGAAAGCTAGGAAATTCTGTCTTAATAGGAAGATCGCGAACGGGAAACATAGTTGCGGTGCGATAACCGCGAAGTACGTGTTTAGTAGATTGAAATCAGACATCATTTGGAAAAGCGGAATCAATGTCGCTTGATAAGGAATCATCATTGAAAGCAAGAATGCTGTAAAAATGAATTTCTTCCCTTTGAAATTGTATTTCGCTAAAACGTAAGCTGCGCTCGCACAGACGGCAAGGGCAATAACAACGTATAGTCCTGATACAAAAAGAGAGTTAAACAGTACTCTGAAAATACCAATTGACTCATTTAGATTTGTTAGATTCGTCATAAACTGATCGCCAGGTAAAAGGGTTGGCGGGTTCGTAAACATTTTACTTGAATCGTTCGTTGCCCCGATAAACATCCAATAGAATGGGAAGATCGATACGACAAGGAAAATACTTAGAAGCGTGTACATCCATACCGCTTTTAACTTCTTTTTCTTTCTCTTCGGCTTCTTTTGCTGCCTCTCAGCAAGCGTGAGTTCATTCGTAGTCTGTTCAATTACATCAAGGTTCTTAGCCATTATTCATCACCTGCTATCTTGAATTGGATAATGGATAGAATACCAACCATCACAACAACCGCATATGCAATTGCAGAAGCGTAGCCAAAATCGAAGTATTCAAATCCACTTTGATAGATATAAAGTCCAAGAGTCATAGTCGAATCGGCTGGGCCACCACCAGTTAAGTTAAACGGTTCGTCGAAAAGCTGCAGGGTACCGATCGTTGAAAGGATCCCAGCAAATAAGATAACCGGCTTAAGTTGAGGAACAGTAATATAGAAAAATTGCTTAAACTTGTTTGCTCCATCAAGCGAAGCTGCTTCATATAAATCTTCTGGAATGTTTTGAAGAGCTGCAAGGAAAATAACCATGTTGTAACCTGTCCATCTCCAAGTCATGGCGATAATAATCGAAGCCTTTGCCCAGAATGGATCGGACAACCATGGAATAGCAGTAATGCCAATGTAGCTTAATGCCGTGTTAATAATTCCTTCTTCTTGAAGCATGATCGAGAAAAGAATCGAATAAGCAACGAGAGAAGTTACGGCAGGAAGGAAGAATGATACACGGAAAAAGCCTTTTAGCTTGAGTAACTGGTTGTTCAAAACATTCGCCAGCACCATCGCTAGAATAATCATAATTGGTACTTGTACAACAAAAATAATGAATGTGTTCTGCATCGCTGTCCAGAATATATCGTCGTTCCAAAGACGCGTATAGTTCTTCAATCCTGCAAAGACGTACTCACCTGCCACACGCTCCTGAAAACTTAGAACAAAAGAAGCGATAATAGGATAGACAGTGAACGCAAGGAACAATAGAATGGCCGGAGCTGCGAAGAAATAAGGAAATGTTTTCGCTTTATTCATTAATACCCCTCCTTAACATGAAAGGGGTTGATGCGAATCAACCCCTGATGATTTCAGTACTTATTGAATACGATTTTTCAAACGTTCTTCTGATGCTTTCAATGCTTCGTCAATTGCCTTACCGTTTGCAATTTCAGACTGAGCTTTGACCGCTTCATCCTTTGCAACAGCATAATCCCCTGTGTAGTTCACTGCTGGAATATTTTCCATTTCAGTAGCAAATAGATTCCAGATCGGCTGGTTGTTAAAGAACTCTACTTCTTTCGTGAATGCTTCATTATCATAAATCGTGTTAAGAGAAGGGAATAATCCACCTTCCATTGCGCTTAGCTGAACATCCTTATCTGTTGAGAAGAATTCCATAAAGTCATAAGCAAGATCTGCATTACCACTTGCACTTGGAATCATATAGTTACTGCCACCAAGGTTAGAAGCGCGATTGCCACCTTCTTCAAATGCAGGAAGTTCGATAACTCCCCAGTTACCGGAAGTGTCTTTACCTTGTTGTGTGATCGAACCGTATAGCCATGCGCCAGATGGAGCAGTAGCTACATCGCCTTCTACCATTGCACTAATCCATGCGTCCCATCCTACTGTTTCTTTCACAAGACCTTCTTCTTTAAGTGTTTGGTTAACTTCCATTGCTTTCTTAGACTCTTCAGAGGTTAAAGCAACTTCTTTGTCCTCGTTAAAGTAGAATGTGCCTTGCTCATTTAGCATCATGCGATAAAGGCCGTCATCACCATTAAGATCAAGACCAATCATCGCTGTATCTGTTTTTTCTTTAATTGTTTTCCCAGCTTCAATGTAGTCATCCCACGTCTTTATATCCTCTGCATTTACGCCAGCTTCTTCAAAAATATCAGTGCGGTAGAAAACACCAGTTGGTCCACCATCAAATGGGAAGCCATACATTGCACCGTCTTTTGAAAGTAGCTCTGTTTTATAAGATGGGAAGCTATCTTTCATCTCATCGAAACCTTTATCTGAAACGTTTACAAAAGCATCTGGAAACGCATTCATATAACCTTGAACACGATCGTCTTCAACAAGGACGATATCAGGTAACCCTTTTCCACCAGCTTGAAGGCCTGTAGTTAGTTTCGAATAAACATCATCCGTACCCATTTCCACAACTTCAAGTTCAAAATCCGGATTTTCTTCTTTAAATTTCTTAGCGGCTTCTTCAAGAACTGGTACGTTAATGTTCCAAGCCCAAGCCGTTACTTTATTGCTATCCCCTGCTTCTCCGTCGCTTCCGCTATTACCACAAGCAGCAAGAAACATACTCAAAACAAGTAGCATACTAACAAGACCCGTTACCTTTTTCATCGACTACCCCTCCATTTGTTTACTAAACGATCATTGGAGCGCTTCATGAAAGCGCCTACACTTATTAGGATAGTAGAAGGGGTAAACATAGTCAAGTAAATGTTTACTAAAAGTTTACTAGTTTATTTACTAACGGGGTCAGACCCCTCTCTGACCCCGCTAATAAATAAAAGGAAAGCGTCCACCTGAGACGGACACTTTCCCCTTTTTGTCTTTATAGGGGGTCAGGTACGTACCTGACCCCCCATCACATCATCATTATTGAATTCGATTCTTCAACCGATCTTCCGCTGCTTTATACGCTTCTTCAATCGATTTCTTTCCATTCATGATTTCAGATTGCGCTTTGATCGACTCATCGCTCGCAATCGCATAGTTACCTGTAAAGTTCACAGAAGGAATATCGTTCATTTCACTAGCAAACAGCTCCCAAATTGGTTGATTGCTAAAGAATGAAACTTCCTGCGTGAACGCTTCATTTTCATAAATTGTGTTCAAGGTTGGGAACAAACCGTTATCCATAGCTGTTAATTGAACGTCATCATTCGTTGAGAAGAACTCCATGAAATCATACGCAAGGTCCTGGTTGTTGCTTGCACTTGTAATCACATAGTTACTACCACCAAGGTTAGACGCTCTGTTTCCGTCCTCCTCAAATGCTGGCAGTTTAAACACACCCCAGTTTCCTTCTGTATCTTTCGCCTGTTGTGTAATCGATCCGCTCAACCATGCTCCAGATGGCGCAGTTGCCACTTCACCTTGAGCCATTGCACTAATCCATGCATCCCAACCAACAGTATCTTTAACAAGTCCTGCTTCTTTCATCATTTTCACTTTTTCAGATGCTTGCTTGGATTCTTCAGATGTAAAGTTCACATTCTTCTCATCATCAAAATAGAACGTTCCTTGCTGAGTCATCATCATACGGTATAGTCCGTCATCACCATTCAAATCAAGACCAAGCATCGCTTTACCTGTTGCATCCTTGATCTTTTTACCTGCTTCAATAAAATCATCCCAAGTCTTAATATCATCAGCATTTACACCAGCTTCTTCAAAATAGTCCGTCCGGTAGAAAACACCTGTTGGACCACCATCAAACGGGAAGCCATACATCGCACCATCTTTAGAAAGTAGCTCTGTTTTATAAGTAGGGAAGCTATCTTTACTCTCATCAAACCCCTTGTCCGAAACATTCACAAACGCATCTGGGAATGTTTCCATATAGCCCTGAACACGATCGTCTTCAACGAGGATGATATCAGGTAACCCTTTTCCACCAGTTTGAAGGCCAGTTGTTAATTTTGAGTAAACATCTTCACGTCCTAGTTCAACGACCTCAAGTTCAAAGTCTGGATTTTCCTCTTTAAATTTCTTAGCCGCTTCTTCAAGAACTGGAACATTGATATTCCATGCCCATGCCGTTACCTTTTTCCCACTACCGTCGCCTTCTCCAGCTGAACCTTCACTCGAGCTATTATCACTAGAACAAGCACCAAGAACTAACATCATAATAAGCAAAAAACTAACTCGACCAATAACCTTCCTCAAATTAACCCCTCCTGTTTGTTAACTAAACAATACCGAAAAAGAAAATGAAAGCGTATTCATATTTTTAGATTACGGTACATTTGAACTATAGTCAAGTAAATATTTACTGATTTATTTACTTTCTATTACATACCATCTTCAAGTTTCAATACACAAAAAAGCGCCCTCTTCCTAAGAAGAAAGCGCCCTAATATCTTAAGTGTTCTCAATAAAGGGAAAAGTGTCTTTGGAGGGGGTCAGGTACGCACCTGACCCCCTTTTATATCTTCGCTGTTACTCCATATACCGCTTCATGAAAATGGTTTACCTCTGGCTCAAGACCATTCTCTTCAAAAATCTTTTTCATTTTCTCAGAAGAAATCCGCTCATGGAGTGGAGGCCCCATATCCATTTCAATCGCTTCCCATTCGAGCACAAGCAATTTCTGCCCCGGCTTAATGATTCGCTTGAACTCTTGAAATGCTTTCGTGAGATCGGGTACTTCATGAATCACAAAAGCCGCAACCGCTTTGTCAGCTACGTGATCAGCCAGATTAACTTCTTCAAGACTACTTACCACGTACTCGATACCATCCGCTCCACCTGTTTCAGCTGCACGCTTCCGAAGAAGATCTAACATCTGCTTTTCAATATCAACAGCGTAAACCTTTTCAGTCGCTTCCGCTAATGGCAATGTAAAGTACCCATTACCTGCCCCAAAGTCAGCAACATGATCCGTTGCCTTTATGTCAAGATGAGCTATCACCTGTTCCGGTGAAATGATTTCCCTTCGTTTCGGATCTAGAAGTCGATCCGCCTTACCTGGTTTGAATCGTTTACCAGCCACAATAAGAACCTCCTTAGAATTTCTTACCTATTCTTAGATACCATCATAGGTATTATAACAAGAGAAGTTCATCTTAAACAAAAAAACCCGCTCTATTAGAGAGCGGGCTCAAGTGTCCTCTGTAGAGGGACATTTGTCTTCGGAGGGGGTCAGGTACGCACCTGACCCCTTTTTTGACCACTTTTATAACCGTCAGGATTCTCAGACTGCCAGCGCCATGTATCGCGGCACATTTCTTCAATTCCTTTTTCTGCAACCCAGCCAAGCTCTTCTCTCGCTTTTGTTGGATCTGCATAGCATTCTGCGATATCGCCTGGGCGACGTGGTGCCACGGAATACTTTACTTCTTTGCCTGTTGCTTCTTCAAAAGCCTTCACCATCTGGAGAACGCTATAGCCATTACCTGTCCCTAGATTATAGGCTTCGACTCCTGTTGTACCAAGAACATGTTCAAGCGCTTTAAGGTGGCCATTCGCAAGATCTTCAACGTGAATATAATCGCGAACCCCTGTCCCATCTGCTGTATCATAATCATCACCAAACACGCTGAGCTGCTCAAGCTTTCCGACAGCTACCTGACTAATAAATGGCATCAAGTTATTCGGAATCCCATTCGGGTCTTCACCAATTCGACCACTTACATGTGCACCAATTGGATTGAAGTAACGAAGAAGTGCAATACTCCAATTTGAATCAGCCACATGAAGGTCACGTAGAATTTGTTCAATCATCAGCTTTGTCTGACCATAAGGGTTTGTTGCACTTAGCGGTGCTTCTTCTGTAATCGGCATTACATCTGGCATGCCATATACAGTAGCTGACGAGCTAAACACAATGTTACGTACATTGTACTTTTCCATCACTTCACAAAGTACAAATGTACCTGTTAAATTGTTGTGGTAATAATGAAGCGGCATGGATACAGATTCACCAACTGCTTTTAATCCCGCAAAATGAATAACGGCTTCAATGTCATTCTGCTCAAATACCTGTTCAAGAGATTTACGATCGAGTAAATCAACTTCATAGAAAGGGAAATCTCTTTCCGTTAGCTCGCGCACACGATCGAGCGATTCCATTTTACTATTAGAAAAGTTATCTACAACGACAATATCAGATCCGTGATTCAGGAGCTGTACACAAGTATGACTTCCAATGTACCCTGCTCCACCTGTTACCAAAATAGCCATTTCTATTCCCCCATTCACTAATCGAACAACAAAAAATCTCTTCTCATCATACCATAAATATCCTTATTTTGATTAGCTGTTTTAGAAGGCATTGGTGCTGCAATGAGAGCATTGGTTGATTTGCGCTTCAGCATGCTCGCTTTGTGCGGGGCGGGCGTTGAGCACCTTAATAGCAACAATCTTTTTTTAGAAAACAGCCTTTGGTTAAAGCAATTAAACAAAAACCGCCCTACACGAGGACGGTTTACGAATCGAACTAAATACCAATCAGAAAGAAGCAACTACTCTAAAAAAGGATCCAGGACTTTTTACGTTTCTCTTTCTCTTCGCCACTAGCTGATTCAGCTGTCGCGAGTCCTTCTTGTTTCTTAATACCCTCTTCTTTAAAACGGCGTTTCTCTTCTTTCGACCATGATTTGTACTCTTTAATGAATGCCTCATAATGCGGCATAACTTCTTTCATTGGACCATATTCACGAATTGTTCCATGCTCTAGCCACAATGCCTTATTACAGAATTTCTTAATCTGTCCGTTGGAATGACTGACGAAGAAGATCGTCTTGCCACGCTCTTTAAACTCATTCATTTTCGAAAGACACTTATCAGCGAACGTTTTATCACCAACAGATAATGCTTCGTCCACTATGAGTACATCTGGATCAACGCTAATGGAGATAGAGAATCCAAGGCGCGACTTCATACCGCTTGAATATTTTTTAACAGGCATATCGATAAATTTACCAATATCGGCAAAATCAATGATGTCTGGCTTCATCTCTTCAATCTGATTTTTCTTATAACCCATCATTAAAAGCTTCAGTTCAATGTTCTCACGGCCAGTCAGTTCTTTGTTCAAACCAGCAGATACCGCTATGAGCGAGACATCGCCTTTCACTTCAATCTCACCACTTGTTGGTGGTGTAATGTTAGCAACAAGATTGGAGAACGTTGATTTACCCGACCCGTTTACACCGATAATCCCAATAATATCACCCTTGCCAGCTTCAAAGGTCAGGTCACGAATCGCATAGAAATCTTCCCCATAGCCTCCAGGTAAAATAATGTCCTTAAGCTTATCGGAGTTCTGTCGGTGCATTTTATATTTTTTGGTAATACCGTTTAGTTTTACTGAATAACTCATAAACGACAGTCCTTATTAGATATAGTCTACGAAATGACTTTTGAACTTCATATGAAGGTATGAACCAATCATCAATAATAACAGTACAACCACCCAATAATAGAGGGTGTATTGAAGCGTTTGATGAACCCAGCCCATGCCTAGAAGTGCATCTCTGTAGCCTTCCACTACATAATACAGTGGATTAAGTTTCATTCCTACCTGGATAAAACTTGGCAGGGAATCAATTGTCCAAAGAATTGGAGTTAAATAAAGAAACATACGAATAAACGACTGCAACATTTTATGCACATCTCGTACGATCGTCGATAGCGTCGACGTAATGAGCGAGATAGCAAAAATCAACATGATTAGTGCAAACATATAATACGGCAACTGAATCAGGTGCCAGGACAAACCCTGACCTGTCATCAACACCGCCGCAAAGTAGATACCGAGTAAGATCAAATGCTGATAAAAGACCGACATGATCACAAAGCTCGGAATCGTACTCATTGGGAAATTCATCTTCGAAACCATCGACAATCTTGTGTAAATGGACTTAGATCCTTGAATGACAGCTGGATTAAAAAAGAACCATACGACTAGTCCTGCCGACATCCACAATACAAAAGGAATTCCATCTACAGGATTTCCGTTTCGAATCCCAAATCCAAAGACAAACCAGTAAATACTCATTTGAAACAGCGGATTAAGAATTTCCCAAACCATGCCAAGATAGTTATTATTATTTGTACTTTTCACCTGATAAACCGAAAGACGATTAATCAGGTAAAAGTTGCTTACTTGTTCTTTTAAAACTGCCATCATCGAATTCATGCTTATTTTGCCTCACTAACAAAAATTTGGTCAACAACCTTTTTGGTAGCAGACCCTCCTTCGAGGTAACAATACGTATTATAGAAATCATTGTACTTTTCCTCGAATGCGCCAAACCCTTCGTTCTCAAACGTTTGGATGGCTTTCAAAACTTCTGCAGAGGTTGTAACCACTGGTCCCGGGGCTTCTACTTCAAGATCAAAATAGAAACCACGTAATTTGTCTCGATAAGATGCCAAATCATAAGCGAAGAAAATAATCGGACGTCTTAGATTCGCAAAATCAAAGAATACGGATGAATAATCCGTAATGAGTACATCTGACATTAAATATAGATCATTTACATCAACGCCAACAGACAAATCAAACGCAAAACCTTCATAACGAGAGAGATCAAATTGTTCCGCGATTAAATAATGCATCCGTAAAACAATAACATACTCATCGCCAATTTCGTGTTTCAGCATATCCAGATCAAGTTTCAGTTCATGCTTATACTTCCCTGCTTGATAGAATTCATCATCTCGCCACGTTGGTGCGTACAATACGACTTTCTTCTCAACTGGAATTCCATAGATCTGTTTTAATGAATCAATTTTATCCTGCGCGTTATCCAAATGAAGCCGATCATTGCGTGGATAGCCTGATTCAATCATGTTTTTCTTAAAACCGAACGCTCGCTCAAATATTTCACTTGAATACCGATTTGGTGAAATAAGATAATCCCACTTGGCAGCTTCCTTGTAGAAATTATTCTTATAAGACACCGTATTGGTACCTGGCATATAGACTTCATCCATATCACCAGCAAGCTTTTTAAGTGGTGTACCATGCCACGTTTGAACATACACAGTATGAGCTGGCTTTGGAATCCAAAGCGACATGCGACTGTTTGTTACCCAGTATTTGGCACGCGCCATAAGATAGAACCATCTAAGCGAAAAGCGCCTTACTGTTGGTATACCCCTTTTTCGAAAGGATTCAGCATGAGATTCCTCAACGCTCCAGATCATTTCAAGATCGTAGTCATGATCCACAAGATATTCGTAGATCGCTCTCGGATTACAGCTGTACTGTTTACCCGAAAAGCTCTCAAAAATAACGAGGCGTTTATTTGCTGGAAAACGACCAAGAGCTACAAACAGCAGTCGACTGAACGCTTTCATTAAAGGATATATTTTCAGCATTTTTAATAGCTTTTTCATGAACTTGACACCTTACTCTCAACAAGTAGTTGATGCTTAAATAGCTCTCTAGAAAAACAGGATAATGCCATATCGCCTTAACCAGCGGCAGTATCCTGTTCTAGCGTTATTCAGCTTTTCAATTAAGCCTTTTCTGGCTCAAACACTCTATTAATGACTTTCTTAGCAGCATGTCCATCATCAAGATGACAATACTTATCATAAAAAGCATTGAACTTGCTTTCATAGTCATTCTCAATTTGTCCGATGTTTTCAATCGCATCGAGAACAGCATCAGACGTTTGCAGCAATGGACCAGGGGCTTCATTCTCAAAGTCCATATAAAACCCGCGTAGTGAATCACGGTATTTAGCAATATCATAGGTGAAAAATAGAATCGGACGACGCAAGTTTGCGAAATCAAAGAACACGGATGAGTAGTCCGTAATTAACACATCGGATAGTAAATAAAGCTCTGCAATATCTCCATAATCAGATAAGTTATAAACGAATTCGTCCATACCAGTTGTATCGATATGATCTGCAATTAAATAGTGCATCCTTAAACCAATAACGTATTCATCACCAAGACGTTCCTGCATTTTCATGAGATCAAGCTTAATTTCAAACTTGTACTTACCTTTCCCATGAAACTCGTCATCCCGCCATGTTGGGGCATATAGAATAACTTTTTTATCTAAAGGGATGCCTATGCTAGCCTTTATCTCCTGCTGACGACGAACTTTTTCCTCATCATCAAGGTAAAGAATATCATTTCTTGGATACCCTACATCAAGCATTTCATTACCAAACTTGAAAGCTCTTCTGAAAATGTTCGTTGAATAATCATTCGGTGAAACAAGGTAGTCCCATTTCTGTGATTCACTATAGAAATTCCGCTTATATTTCTCAGTGGTTGTACCAGGCATGCGTACTTCCTTCATATCAGCTGCAAGCTTCTTTAATGGTGTGCCATGCCACGTTTGCAGATAAACCGTTTCCGGCCTTTTAATCGCAAAGTTAGGCATTCGTGCATTGGATACCCAGTATTTCGCTGTAGCTAAGTGATAGTAATAAGCTGGACTTAAGCGACGCACCTGTTTAGGATTACCCGGTATGTCTTTCTTCTTTTTATCATATACCCACAAGTAATCATATTTTTGATCACTCTTTAATAACTCCTCGTAAATATACCGCGGACTATCTGAATAGCCTTTACCACCGAAACTTTCGAGAAGAACTTTTCGACGTTTAATTGGCATTTTAATAAGAAAAGATCGATAGACCTGACGCATAAGAAGATGCTTCTTCCTAAATGCTCTGCGCCATTCTCGTAAACTTCTTCGAAATTTCATTGATTTTAAAACAGCATCCTTATTACCTTTTTGAATTAAACGATGCTCTCTTCGCTCAATGATGTTCCGTCGCTTGATTCTTCCTGGTGCAACAAGCGCAAGGCTATTTTTCAATGCAGTAAAGTGATCAAATAAAACATTTGGCTCCTTCGCTGCTTTGTTCGTAATACTTCTAGAGTAGTAATTCAAAAGAAGAAGATCCAGGTACCGACTAATGCTTTTTGTACCTCCATAGGATAACTTCATCTTATGATAAATATAGAACAAATCTGGGAGCTTCTCCTCTACCGAATGAAGCATTAAGGTAGGATGATCGATTGGATCATAGCACTCCCCTTTTACATAGGTAGGAAGCCCCGTTATCATCGGAATAATATCAGTATTCATAATCGCAGGAATTGAGAAAGAAAGATCTGTGTAGAACGTGGCTTGCTCATCAAAATGAAGACCGATTTCTTCTATATAGTCTTTACGAATAAGCAAATTAACAGAACTTCTTCTTCTCAGCGCTTTGACCTTCCTACCTCCACGTAGCTCACGTAGATTATAGGAGTCTTCTCCAATGTCGAGTGGAAGCTCAACCTTTCCACCTTTGAAGATTGAGCCACCAATCATAGGATATTCTCCGATATGCTGATCCAAGAGCTCTAGCGTATATGGGGCAAGGTAATCGTCACCGTCCACAAAATAGATATATTCTCCCGAAGCATACCCGATCCCAATATTGCGCGCTTTCGCTACACCAACATTTGTTTCGAGATGGTGAATCTTTAACCTCGGATCATTGTATCGCTGAATGATCTCTCCGCTTCCATCAGTTGACGCGTCATCAATCAGGATGATTTCAAGATCTCTGTACGTCTGGTTTAGCAAAGAAGCTAGACACTTTTCAATATAATCTTCTTTATTATAAACGGTTAGAATTACGCTGATTTGTCCCATAAAAATTCCTAGCACCCCAAATAATTATTATCTACTGCCGATCGTTTAGCCGTTGGATACAAGCAGTTCTTTTTTAATTTTAGTAGTTGAAATTCCTGCAGTACGTGGTAGATAAATAACTTCACAGTGGTCCTTTAGGAAATCAAACTTCCCTTCCCAGTCATCACCCATTACGAAGATATCCACATCATGGTTCTTCACGTCTTCCACTTTTTGTTCCCAATGTTCTTCAGGAATTACTTCATCAACATAGCGAATCGCTTCTAGAATCATTTTGCGATTCTCATAGCTATGGTACGCTTTTTTATTCTTGATTTCATTAAATTCATCAGTTGAAATAGCTACAATTAAATAGTCGCCAAGATCCTTAGCTCTCTTCAATAAATTAATATGTCCCCAATGCAATAAATCAAACGTACCGTAAGTCAAAACCTTCTTCATTTCGACCCCTCCAGTTATTTTGTTTAAATAAACTTCTTCACGAGACACGAATTAACAAACAATTTACAATTTTTAATAACACTTAACAACACATTGAAAGCTTTTGATTTATAATAGAACTGTACAGAAGTACTAGGTTCGATCAAATGAACGGGATGTAATGAAAACGCGTAAGCTTGTCTTAATAACAAGCATCGCTAAGAAAAACATCACATAGTAAAGCAATAAATCTGTTCCTGTTGTTTGCTCAATAATGGCAATAACGACAATTGCAACGAAGAAACCTGGTAAGCCAAGCAGAACAGCTACAACATCAAAAAAGAATGAGCCATCTCGAATCGAGTTAACTGGATCCTGAGTGGTTGATTGTGACATTGTTAATTTCGTTAACTGATAAGCAATAGGCACAAGCAATGCCATAATAATAGCCACAAAGGTCACGTAAACAAGTGTCATTTCGAGTATAGTAACATGAAGCAGACCACTTTCCCTTAATACTGTCAAAACCATTGATAGAAATACGGGAAGTGCCGCAGCTTGAATAATAATATCGATATAGTAGCCTTTTGATGATGTTTGTTTCGTTATTCTTGCAAGTTCTCCATCAACACAGTCAAATAAGTAGCCTATATTATAGAACAGTGCAGCGAACACAATTGACATTGGTGTCGCCATAACGAGCGATAAGCCAGATAATAAAATAAAGAAAACACTCATCCAACTCACTGTATTCGGCTTTAAGCGTAGTTTACAAAATAGTAGTGTAATATAAATTGAGATTCTGCGTAACACATACCATGACCACAAATCTTCTTTATAACTTAATGATTGAGACTGTTTTCGATAAGAAAGAATCGTCTCATTATCAAGAAACGTGGTCGGTAGTAATTCTTGCCCATTTTTCATGCCCGGTTTTCACCTTCCAGTATTGTTTGCTAAAGTATCCGCCGACAAGTCCAAGACCTCTAGTAAAATGAAGCAGAAAGAACTGCATCACGGTCGGAATATACGCACGGAAACCATGTTTTTCGATGACGCCAAGTGCCGAAACACCGATCATCATCAGATATACAGCTGAAAGGGTCAGTAAACTGATTAGAAAAGCATCGTTAAACAATGCTCCAACTCCAAGAGCAGTTCCAGTCATGAATGCCATCAAAGGCGCGAGTTGTCGGAACCTCATTACACCTCGAGTACCACTTGACGCAATAATACCCCATTTTCCATCAGCATATGATTTTTGTACAAATGCTTTCAGGCTGTCTCTCGCAAAGTAAGTGGAAGCAATGTCACTAGATAAGTAAAATTGTCCACCTTGATTTCTAACCCTTGCATGAAACTCTATATCTTCACTTCTTCTTAAGTTTTCGTTAAACAAGCCGACATTTTGGAACACTTCACGTTTATACGCACCATAGGGTACCGTATCAACTTGTCCTTCCCACCTACTCGAGCTTGACGTAATGCGGAACATTGAATTCCCAACGCCCATAGGGTGTGAATACACATATGCATTAATGGTACCCCAGAAACCTTTCCCTTCCGTTCTTATAACACCACCAACACAATCCATATTAGGCTTGCGCTGAATCAGATCATAATAACTTTGTAGGAAATTGGTTGGGATCATCGTATGGCCATCAACTCTTAAGATATAATGACCTTTCGCATTCTGAATAGCTAAATTCCATCCTGTTGGCAGAGTTTCTTTTGGATTATCAAACAATCGTATTTTTCCCGGGTTCTTTTGGCTGACATCTTCTACAATATCCTTCGTTCGATCAGAAGACATTCCATCAACTACTAGAATTTCATATGAATCTTGAGGAAACTCCTGTTGCAAGACACCGTCAAGCAACTTACGAATATACCTCTCTTCATTCTTCACGACGAGAAGCACGGAAAAGAACAATTCTTTCATTTCTTTTCATCCCTTCACAACTTCGCCTTATCTCACTATCTATGAGACTATTTTTAGATAAACCTTTTCAATCTAATATTTAAGTATACAGGAAATCCACTCATTAATCATTGTAAAATTTAGGGAAAAGAGAGATTTTACCTGTCAAAATTGTGAACAATCCTTTTATCATCAATTCCCTGTTACGGTTCACCTACCGATTTAAAGATAAGACGAATTATTTGACAACTTAGCTAATTATAGAACTACGACACTCTTCGTATTCAATCTCTTTTTGTGGCCATAAAGTGAATCTGATCGAAATGCTTCCTTTAAGAGCACACTAGTGTTAAACGAGTTACTTCTAACATTACCTTTACCCTATTTGAATAACTAAAAAACACACAACGTCAGCCGCTTGCCTTTTTTGTTAGAATAATCAGAAAAGTAATCACATGAATTCACGTCCGCTTCCATGCACCTAAATCCTTACTACTATTTTATCTAAAGGCTCTTTTCTTAAAAATTGTTGTCTTTGAAATAGGTTTTGAATAAAGAAATCCACACATCAAAGTTGATTGGAGCGGAAATCAACGACTACTCTTAAGGCAACAATATTTATTAAGACAGCCTTTCTAAAAAGGTCATGCATTACTATTGTAAAGTTTGTTATACCGAATTTAATTATCTTTAATAATAACATTGTAAGATATAGAAGGAAACCGGCACTCCCTGTCGAAAAATTTCTTATTGGGTGCAGTTTCAGCAAAAGATAGACCTTTATTTCATAAGCGAATAGGCCCTATGCTTCTTGTACCTAATATGAAAAAGCAGGAAAGAAGTCTTGAAATATGTTAATATTAGTAAGCACTTAATACGGTGAAAATTATTTAGTTACTGGGAGGATTCAACATGAGAGTTAGGAAGGCGATCATACCGGCTGCTGGTCTGGGAACAAGGTTCTTACCAGCAACTAAAGCACAACCTAAAGAAATGCTACCAATCGTGGACAAGCCAACGATTCAATATATTGTAGAAGAAGCTGTTGCAGCTGGAATAGAAGACATTATTATTGTAAGTGGACGTGGTAAGCGTGCCATTGAGGATCATTTTGACAAATCATACGAGCTTGAAGAAACGCTAATTAAGAAGCAAAAGAATGAAATGTTAAAAGAAGTCCAGCAAATCTCTAACCTTGCGAACATCCACTACATTCGCCAGAAAGAGCCGAAAGGACTTGGACATGCCATTAATTGTGCAAGCCGTTTTATTGGGAATGAGCCTTTCGCTGTTCTTCTTGGAGATGATATCGTCAAATCCGAACAGCCTTGTATCGGCCAACTAATGGATAGCTATAATCGCTATCGCACTTCAATCGTAGGTGTTCAGCAAGTAGCTGATGAAGCTGTTTCAAAATACGGTATTATTTCTCCAAAAGGTGAGCAAATCGATAATGGCATTATTCCGATTAAATCACTTGTTGAGAAACCTTCCCTAGAAGAAGCACCTTCTAATTATGCCATTCTAGGACGTTATATTCTAACGCCAGAAATCTTCTCTATTCTTGAGAATCTCCCTAAAGGGGCTGGTGGAGAGATTCAACTTACTGACGCGATTAAAGTGCTAAATGAACAACAAGCTGTTTTCGCTCATGAGTTTGAAGGCCAGCGTTATGATGTTGGTGATAAATTCGGCTTCATCAAAGCAACAGTCGACTTCGCTCTTAACCGTCCAGATCTACAAAAAGAAGTGATGGACTACCTAAAGCAAGTGGTTGACCATGAGTTAACAAAACAATAAGCGAAAACCGCATTCCTCCTTATCGGGGGAAATGCGGTTTTTCTTTTACTTTATTTTCTCAAGCTGCTTTTCAGAAAATTCGCCAACAAAAGGTAGCTTATACAGATGACCCTGATACGCTTTTACCATCAGTACGATCCATACAATCATACTTAGCGGTGGTAAGAGGAGAGATGAAGCAATAGTTCCAATGACGGGAATGACACTTAATACAAGGCTGACAACGAATAGCGAGCCGAACACGACAATCGATTGCATAGCATGAAAACGCACAAACTTGTTTTCCTTTTCAATAAGTAGAAAAAGAATACCAGTAATGAATCCAAGAGTATAGGTCAACAGTCCTGCGATGTTTTCTTCCATCCCGCTTGATGTTTTACGAGGCGTTTGACTCTGCTTCCCTGCTTCCACTAATCTCCCTCCTTTATTCTATTAATTCTGAATAGTTATTAATTTATTCTATCAAAAGCAGGAATACCATGGTAGTATACGAAAGTATAGTACTTATACGTTTATCTGTAATATTATGCATCGGAGAGTGATAGGATATATGCTTCCAGAACCTTCAATAAACGACAACTCCATCAAATCTTTTCCATTTAATCTAACGAGAGAGAAAGAGCTAGCTATTTTCTCCGAATTACTTGATCGTAATGGAAGTGGTATTTTATCAATATTCGGTCAACCTGGCACAGGAAAAAGTGAATTAATTATACATTATCAGCGTGAAGCGACTAGAAAAGAAGTGGTTTTCTATCTTGTAAATGCCCAGTATTCAAAAGCGGAACCCGCTGCTTTTTTGCAAGCACTACTTGAACAGATGGGTGCATCTAATCCATATGTTTCAACACTTGAAGCCATTACAATGCACATTCAACATCTTGAAAAACAGGGGAAAAAGTTTGTTATTGCCATTGACTCTTATGAGCGATTTGAAACACTTGATGAGTGGTTCAGACAGTCGTTTCTCCCATCGTTACCATCGACAACCATCCTCATTTTTTGCGGACGCAAGTCGTTGAATGATTCCTGGCGAGCGTCGATCTGGTACCCTTTTATACGTTCAATTGAGTTAAAAGGATTTAGTATCGGGCAGTTTGATTCTGCCTTTCAAACACTAGCACCAGAATTAATCAAAAAAGCCTGGCAGTTCTCAACAGGAAACCCTTATGCCCTCTCGCTCTGTGTTCAAAAACTTCAACAAACAAACGAGTGGAACTCGAATGACGAACAGTCTATTTATCGTACTGTTGTGAAGGAGTGGCTCAGTGAGTTAGATGATGACCGACTTCTTCCATATATTGAGGTTGCCTCAATCGGTCGATACATCCAACAAGAAAAAATTGAAGTGATGCTCGATCATCCTATGTCCCGTCATGATTTTGAAGCGCTCGTTTCGCTTTCTTTTTTCGAAGAGACAGAATCCGGTTGGAAACTTAATGCGCTCTTCCAAAGAGCTATGAGAGATGATCTCCAACGTAGAAAACCAGCTTATTATCATCAGCTCTGGAAGCGAGCACTTATGTATTGTCGTACATTCTTCGATCATGACAGACTAATGGATTCATCAGAAATTAGCGAGTTCTTCTATTTGCTTGGTGAACAGATGATGCAAGCCGCTCCGTTTGATCCTGAATCCCTTTCGACTTACAGTTTGTCCTCTGCAAGTGAGAAAGATTGGCCACATATAGAACCTTATTTAGCAGAACGCTCTCTCACGAAGGACAATCAAGAGTACGCCTTTTTGACGAAAGAAATGATCCAAGCAATTGGTATACAACACGTTAAATTGCTCCGTAACCGTGAAGGAAATGTTACTGGAATGGCTTTTCTCATTCCGATCCAATCGACAACACTTCCAAATTTAAAAAGAAGTCCTGTCACACGAAGTTATTTCAAAAGACTGCCTCCTGTTGAAGAAAAACGGATTATGGCTGTAACCAAACCATCTGGTTGGGTTATTCGTTATCTTGGTGTAACAGATAGCGAACGAAGTGAGGATCGAAAAGCGCTTCTTTATCACCTTCTCCCACTAGTTCTAACTGAAGGAATTCTTATAGCGTCAACACCACTCACATTCTATCAAAAGTTATTAGAGCAATTTCGCTTCAAGGAAGTTCCCGAGGCAAAGCATTTTGACTATGGACCATCACGACCATCAAAAACTTATGAACTGGATTTAAGAAATTCGCGCCTGCCACTTTACCTCGAATCCTTCGCTAAAGCGATCGGCGTTAATTTAACAGAAACGCCACTAGATCATTACGGCTTCACACCAAGGGAAAAAGAAGTTGTAACACTCGTTATCCAAGGCTATTCAAACGCAAAACTCGCAGATGAACTCTCTCTCAGCGAAGTGACCATCAAAAAGCACCTGAGCCGAATTTATGAAAAAACAGGCGTTAAGAACCGAACGCAGCTGACAAGGGTGATCATTGGGGGTCAGGTGCGTACCTGACCCCCACTACATTAATGAGGTGAAGTATTATAATGAAGGAAACCAACATTTATTTAATCCGCCATGCTCATTCGACGTATACACCGGATGAATATGGAAGGGAACTTTCACAGAAAGGGCGAGAGGATCAAGAGCGACTGACAAACGTAATGAAAAACGTGAAAATCGATGCAGTTCTCTCAAGTCCGTATATGCGGGCTATTCAAACTGTGGAGGGTATTGCCAAGGATAACAGGCTAGAAATACAGCTCATTGAAGAGTTTAAAGAGAGAATTCTCGCACAAGAGCCAGTGGAGAATTTTGATGAGGCAATTGAAGCTGTTTGGCGTGATGAAGCATTCCATTTACCTGGAGGAGAATCGAATGAAAGAGCTCGTCTAAGAGGCGTTCAGGCTTTTAAAGAAGTGTTACATACACATAGAGGAAAAAGCGTTGCAATCGGCACTCACGGTAACCTTATGGTATTGACCATGAGCTATTTTAACAATCAGTATGATGTTTCTTTCTGGAGAGAGCTTGATATGCCTGACGTTTACCGGTTAACGTTTGAGGGCGAGGAATTAAAAGCGGTTAATCGCATTTGGGAATGAACGAACAAAAAGGAAGGAGAATGAGCATCCAAGCTCAGCGCCTTCCTTTTTTATGTTAAACAAACGTTTGATTAACTTTTGTTTGGAACGATTCTATTATTCAAGCATTCCTTCTTCTCTCAACTTCTCTTCTACGTTTGCATAAACATTTCGATTGCCTGCATTCTCAGGACCTCTTCCATAGAACTGTTCACTACAATGCGACTGAGTTAAATAATAAGCACTATAGAGTAGGCGCCGATCCTTAATGGTAATACCGCTGTTAGGAAAAAGATACGTACAGTTTTGTTCAATCTGGGATCGCTTATCTTTTTGATCCACGTAATAAAATTCATCGGTCACTGCCCCATATTCCATATCTTCCGTAGATGTTAAATACGTACCATCCTCATGGTAGGGTATGATGGTGTACCCTTTCTCCTTTTTTAATTTAGGTGCTCCATCAACGTTATAAATGACAATTAACTGACCTTCATATCCCTCAGGGACGAGATGAATCGTATCCGTCTTTTCATGCTGAACAGTAGGCTCTGACGCACACGAAGTAGTTCCAACAACCACTAGTATCAACACAAGTAGCAGCCTTACCCATTTCATACACTTCTCCCCCAGTACTGTCGATGTCCCTTTCCTTTTCGACGGTGATAACCTCTCTTCCTTCTTTGCGCTGGCGAGTCGCGGGTGCCTGTCACCGCCCGCTTTTTGTCGAACGATACCGAAATGAAAATAGTCTCATGGAAGCTCCATCTTAGGACTGAGTTGAAAACCATTCCTGTGGCTGGTTTATTTTGGGTAGGTTCCGCGTACACTGAAAGTAACAATAGAAAGGAAAGGGTGAAACGAACATGGAGAACCTTTATGTGTTGGAACAAGAAATCATTAACCGCCGCTAGTCAATTCACTAAGAAATAGAAGGAGAATAATCAATGACTCTAGCCAAATACAACTACTACGACTAATCCCCTGGACATCGCTGACGATTTCCAGGGGTTTTTCTTTTTCTCTACTAAACGGTAAATATAAAGTAAATAAATCAAAAAGCCTGCTTCTCAATCGAAGCAGGCTTAATCTATTGTTTATACAGCAATATCTCTTTCAACAGCATTTGAATCGTTAAATTTATCGTGGTTCAACTTGCCAAGAATTCGAGAGGTTAGCGTACCTGATGTCATCGCACCGTTCACATTGAGCGCCGTACGTCCCATATCGATGAGAGGCTCAACTGAAATGAGAAGTCCCGCTAAGTAGACCGGTAAGTTCATAGATGAGAGAACGATTAATGCTGCGAACGTTGCACCGCCCCCAACTCCCGCTACACCAAACGAACTAATTCCAACGATCAGAACAAGCTGAATTAAAAATCCAGGACTAAGCGGATCTATGCCTACTGTTGGTGCAATCATGACAGCAAGCATCGCGGGATAGATGCCTGCACAACCATTTTGACCGATGGTTGCTCCAAAGGAGGCTGACATGTTCGCTGTTCCTTCATCAACGCCTAGACTATTTCTCTGTGCAGAGATGTTTAAAGGAATCGTACCTGCACTTGAACGCGATGTGAAGGCAAATGTTAGAACAGGCAGAACCTTTTTCAAATAAGTGACCGGGTTTAAACCACCTGTTGCGATCAAAATCAAATGGATGATAAACATAACTAATAGCGCTAAATAAGAAGCTAGAACAAATTTCCCTAACTCAAGAATACCGCCAACATTGGTCTGAGCGACAGTCGTTGCCATCAAGCCCATGATACCAAACGGAGTTAGGCGAAGCACAAGTGTGACGATACGCATTACGATCGCATAAACAGCATTCACACCTTTTGTGAAAACAGCTGCTTGCTCAGGATTTTTTCTTCGCACGCCAAGGGCAGCAATTCCCACGATCGCCGAGAAAATCACAACCGCGATCGTTGATGTTGGACGAGCACCTGTCATATCTTCAAATGGATTAGCGGGGATAAAAGCTAGAATCTTATCCGGCGTACTCATATCCTGGACACTACCTAGCGTTTCTTCAAGGTAACTTCCACGATCCTGCTCCGCCTGACCTGCTTCAATTTGCTCGGCATTTAAATCGAAAACGAGCGCGCTTCCGACACCAACGATAGCTGCCACCATCGCTGTGGAAACAAGGATGCCAATTATCCAACCTGACATCTTGCCAAGCTCTGACGTTTTCTCAAGGTTTGTAATTGATTGAATGATCGAAACCATCACTAGTGGAATGACGATCATCATAAGTAATCGAACATACCCGCTTCCGACAATGCTATACCAATCGGATGTTTGGCTTACAATCTCTGAACCGGCTCCGAATACAACTTGCAAATAAACGCCAAGCGCCACACCGAACCCTAATCCAGCAAAAACACGCTTACTAAAAGATACATGCTTTTGCTGCATCTTAATTAAAACACCAATAAGAACAAGTAATATGGCAATATTCACAATCACTAAAAATGTGTTCATACTGTTTCCCCCTTAGTTTTTTCAATGTCAAACTAAAATATATAATTCGTATGAGTTTAGTCGGCATTAATATAAAATACTACCATATTGTTGTGCTGTCAAGCGGGAAAGAGAGGGGTGGTGCCTGTCACCACCCGCTTTTTGTCGAAAGAAGGAACGTCTAATAATAGCATCTTAACCGATCAGCTTAACGTAACTTTCAATGCTTCTAATCCAAGAATCGCTTCAGTCACTTCCTCCTTTCTAACAGCTGAAGAAGCAGGAAAGTGAATCGACTCTCCTTCTCTCGTCGCGTAGTCTGCGATCACCTGACTTACTCTCTCTACATTTGTTGCTTCAACCCCAATAGATTCTAATGAGAGCGGCAACCCAATTTCTTTATAGAAATCAAATAAGCCTCTCACCTCTTCCCACTCTCCTTCAAGCACAAGCTGCACAAGAATACCATAAGCTACTTTTTCACCATGAAGGAAGGTGTGCGCTTCCTGAACATGAGTTAGCCCGTTATGAATTGAGTGTGCGCCAGCAATTCGACCGTATCGATCACCTAGACCACCAACCATTCCTCCTGATAAAAGATTTGTTTCAATCACACGAATAAACGCATCGCTCAATTGAACATTCTGTTGATCGTGAACAGCCTTTTCACCATCCTTAACTAGCACATCTCGGCAGCTTTTTGCTACCTCATATGCTAATTGAACGGGAACAGGCTTTGAGGGTAACCCTTCAATTAACGCTCTAGCTTCATACCATTTGGCAAGCGTATCACCAATACCAGCCCTCAAATAAGCGACTGGTGAATGCAAAAGAATTTCAGGCTCTACAAGAACAAGATATGTACTTCTTGGAAAAATAGTATATGTAACAAATTCACCCTCCTCTGTGTATTTCACACTAAGAGGTGTGGTCGCTGCACATGTAGAGGCAAGCGTTGGAACGAGACCAACATCCTTATTGATTTCGTTACCGACGGCTTTCGCGACATCTAGAACTTTTCCTCCTCCGACGCCTAGAATCAAATCTGCACCGTGAATGGTCGCTAATTCAGCTTGCCTTACAATTTCCGTTCCCGAACATTCCCCGCTATATGTTGAGTAAGCTACCTGATAAGCAGACAGATCGGGGAAGTACTCCCGAGCAGCTTTCCAGGATCGTTCGCCTGAAATCACAAATACTTTCTCAAATCCCCCTTCATGAAGAAGACGTGGTAACTCCTGAAGGACACCAACACGACACTCGTAATAGCCTGGCGTTGCTCTTACTTGTATAGGTTCCATTGCTAACTCCTCCTTTTTTTAATCCTTTTTCAACCGAGCTGAGAGAACATTTCCAAACGATTGGAGCCCTTGTACAAGAACAATTAGAAGGAACACCGTGACATACATCACATCTACTTCATACCGCAAGTGACCATATCGATAAGCAAGGTCCCCAAGACCACCGGCGCCGACAAGTCCAGCCATTGCCGTTGCTCCGATCAGTCCGATGGTTGCAATCGTTAACCCAAGCACAATCGAGGAACGAGATTCTCTTACTAGAACATGCCAAATGATATGTCGTGTTTTCACACCCATTGCTTCATAAGCTTCAACGACACCTCGGTCCACTTCAAGTAGCGCCGACTCCATCAATCTCGCAATATAAGGCGCCGTAAAAACCACGAGTGGAACAATGACACCCTTCACTCCGATTGTTGTGCCCGCGATCATTTTTGTAAAAGGTAAGATGAAAAACAATAGAATAATAAATGGAATCGACCTGATTACGTTAATGACCGCATTTAATAAACGAAAAAGAAATTTATTCTCGAGCGCTTTTTCTGGTCGCGTCAAAACTAGAAGTACACCTAATGGAAGGCCAATTAATACCGAGATTAAGAGTGAAATCCCCACCATTTGAAATGTCTCAATGATCGCTTCCCAAATATCTGCTCCCCAGAGATCAATGAATTCCGAAACGTTAGCTGACATGTGCTTCCACCTCCTGAACATATCCTTCTACAACGACACCATTTTCTTCTAAAAAGGCGACAGCCCGGGCTGTTTCTTCCGCTTCCCCATCCAAATGAACAACAAGCCTACCAAACGGCTGATCTTTCAGCTGCGTAATATTCCCGGCTAAGATAGACGGATACACGTCGAATTTCTTACTAACGAGCGCAAGAGCAGGACTGCCGGAGCTTTCCCCAATAAATGAAAGATTCACGATTTGACCACGTTTTTTTAAACGCGAGACAAGCGATTCTGGTAGCTCATCCTGGAATAACGACTGTACGAATCGTTTCGCTGTCTTTGTCGCAGGTTTACTGAAAATATCTACTACCCTGCCTTGCTCAATGACTTTTCCTTTTTCCATCACTGCGACTTCATGACAGATCTTTTGAACAACGTGCATTTCATGAGTAATGAGTAAAATTGTGATTCCGAAATCTCGATTAATTTGTTCTAGCAACGACAGAATTGATTCTGTTGTATCTGGGTCAAGCGCACTTGTTGCTTCATCACATAAAAGCACTTCAGGCTCATGTGCAAGAGCTCGCGCAATGGCGACGCGCTGCTTCTGTCCTCCTGATAACTGGGAAGGATAGGCCTCACACTTATCAGATAACCCGACGATCTCTAAATATTTATCCACTCGCGCGTTAATTTCTTTTTTCGGAACACCGGTCAGCTTAAGCGGGATCGCGATATTTTGATAAACGGTCCCTGTTTTCAATAGATTAAAAGATTGGAAAATCATCCCGATTCGCTGCCTCGTTTTTTGAAGCTTTCCAGTAGACAAGGACGTGAGCTCAATGTCATTAATAAACACTTTTCCATCTGTCGGTCGCTCCAGTAGGTTTACCATCCGGACGAGCGTGCTTTTACCAGCACCACTATATCCGATGACACCATAGATACTCCCTTTTTCAACCTGAATGGAAACATCATCAACCGCCTTCGTTATCGTTTCACCGCTTTTATACGTTTTCGTTATGTTTTCTAACCGAATCATCTCACCCACTCCTCTTCCAAATTACCAAGATGCAACAACAGAGCCGTTAAATTCGTCCTGAATAAACTGCTTCACTTCATCTGATTGATAGTAGTCCACTAGCTTCTGAATACGCTCATCGTCTTTGTCCTCCGTTTGTGTCGCAATCACGTTCACCCAAGGAGAATCCTCTGGCTCAATCTCAAGCGAGTCTTCTTTTGGTACACGTCCACTTTCCATCGCAAAGTTCGTGTTAATTGCTGCAATTGCAAGCTCACCAAGCTGTCTTGGAATCTGAGAAGCTTCTAATGGAACAAACTCGAGATTATAAGGATTTTTCTCAATATCTTTAATTGTCGCTTTCACTCCGACGCCATCTTTTAACTCAATAATGCCAGCTTGCTCAAACAACATAAGCGCTCTTGGTTCGCCTGTTGAATGGTTTGGTAACCCGACTTTGTCGCCTTCCTGCAATTCATCAAGACTTTCATATTGATCGGAATAAATGCCCATTGGAAAGTTAATTGTCGTTGCTACTTTTGAAAGCTCTAATCCTCGCTCTTTCACAAAGTCATTTAAATACGGCTCATGCTGAAACACATTTGCATCAAGTTCCCCTTCATCTAGAGCAGTGTTCGGCATCACGTAGTCATTGAATGCAATCACTTCAATTTCAAATCCATCTTCAGCTGCCACTTCCTTTACTTTGTTCATCACATCTTCATGCGGACCAGCTGTTACCCCGACCTTAAGTGGGGCATCTTCAGAATCCCCAGAAGCCTCATTTCCTGAACAACCTGCCAAAAAAACTAATATCAGTGCACCCAATAAGTAGAACGATTTCTTCATCTCTCAATCTCCTCCCGAATCTTCTAGTAATGTAAAGCGTTTGAGCACTAAAATATAAAAGTATAAAAATCCCTTTTGCCTCGAAAATCCCCCTTCCAATAAAAAAACTCCCTCTGTAAAGTACAGAGAGAGTTGTGTGATTTCATCCTAATCAGCAGCGCTGAACTCCCTCTCATCTTTCAAACGATTGCTCGTTTGCTGGAATTAGCACCTTTCTCACGAATTGAGATGGTTGCCGGGCGTCATAGGGCCAGTCCCTCTGCCACTCTAGATAAGAGTTTTTAATATTATTTAACTATTTTTAATAGTATAGTATCTTTCACGAAAAGCGTCAAGCCGAGAAATAGTGCCTGTCACCACCCGGTATTTGTCGAAAAATGTATTATTCTCATTCTCCTAAATGAGTATCAAACCAACCTGCTAGATGTTTTAATCTTTCAACTCGCAGTTCTGGATGACCGCTTCGTGATAAGTTATGATCTGAATCTGGGAAGCGGACAAATCTTGTTTTCTTACCACGGTGTTTTAAAGCCACATACAATTGCTCACCCTGTTCAATTGGGCAGCGATAATCGTTTACGCTATGGAGAATTAGAAGAGGTGTTTGAATTTGATCAACGTACTTTAATGGTGAATGATGCCAGAGCTTTTCTGGATTCTCATCCAAATCACTTCCTACTTCCCACTTTGTGAAAAAGTAGCCAATGTCGCTAACACCGTAAAAGCTCTGCCAATTTGAAATAGAGCGTTGTGTAACAGCTGCTTTAAAACGTTCTGTTTTCCCGACAATCCAGTTCGTCATAAAGCCGCCGTAGCTTCCACCTGTCACAAAAAGTCTTTCTTCATCAATAAAGGAATAGTTTTTAAGCGCAACATCAACACCTGTCATTAAATCTTCATAATCGCCACCGCCATAATCACCACGGCACCCATTCACGAACTCTTGCCCATACCCCTGGCTTCCACGTGGGTTGGTATAAAGAACAACATATCCTTTAGCTGCAAGAAGCTGAAATTCATGCATAAATGAATTCCCGTACATCATATGTGGACCACCATGAATCTCAAGAATCATAGGGTACTTCTTGTCTTCCTCAAAACCTATTGGTTTCATAAGCCATCCCTGAATCTCCACCCCATCTTTTCCCGGGTATGTAAACATTTCTGGTATAGAGAGCTCATAGCCCTGAAGAACTTCAGCATTTCGAGTAGAAATACACTGCTCCTTCACATGATCATCGCTAAATGAGAGCGTAGAAACATCGCCAATATTCTCAGGATCACTAACCGCAACAGACGCTTCGTTCACACTAGGCACATAGTGAAAAGCGTAGTGGTGCCTGTCACCACCCGATATTTGTCGAACTGTGGAATCTAATCCAGCATAATAAATTCCTGTGTTGCCCTTTGCACTTGCAAGGAAATAGACACCTGTCCCTTCGCTATTCCACATCCCACCAGGTGAAGCACCTCCCCAGTGCATATCAGAAATTAATACATCCGTACACTCAAGATCAACCGCTTCTGTTAAACATTTAAACTTCCTTGAAGCGAGATCGACTGTCCAGACCTTATTTAGCGTTGCCCCTTCATGCTCAAAAAAATGACCAATAAAGGAAAGACGCTTTCCATCAGGAGACCACTTAGGCGCAAGAAAGCTTCCACCCTTTTCGTTCAACAGCTCCGCTTCTCCCTCATCCTCCAATTGCTGGACGAACAAATCCGAGCGCATATAAGAGCCTTCTTCCTCATAGCGACTCCTTCCAAAAACGATTCCTGTTCCGTCAGGTGACCAACTAGGATTAGAATGATTGAACGGAGCATCTGTTAACGCCTCTACCTTTCTAGTCCCTGTCGTCACATCGACAAGCACAATCTGTGTATGCTTGCCATCGAGAAATCCCTTCCCATCCGCTTTATAGTGCAAATCATTCACAACAAGCGGCTTCCTCACATCGTTCTCATCGTCTTCTCCATCTTTACTTAACACAAGAATTGCTGAACCATCCGGTTTCCACACAGGGTCTACAGCTCCATTTGTCAGCTCTGTTAGCTGACGTGCTTCACCGCCTTCAGTTGAAATGAGCCATATTTGATTCTTTCCTGATCGATCAGAAACAAACGCAAGCGTCTTTCCGTCCGGTGACCAGCGTGGTGACTGATCTTTAAACTTGCCAGCTCCTGAAGTAAAATCACTCTCAATTCCTGTTGCACGATTCACAAGCACAAGATTAGAAGCATACTCTTTTTCCTCAGTAATCACTTTCTTAACATACACAACGTAACACCCATCTGGTGACAACTGCGGGTCCCCAACAAACGTTAGATCGTACAGCAACTCTTCCTTTATCATTGCTTGATCTACACTCATATCTACTTTCATGACTTCCACTTCCTTTCATTGTTTCTACTTCCCTTATATAGATTGAATTCCTGCCACAGAAGCCCTTTAAGTCGTCTTTTGAAAAGGCTCTTTTCTCAAAAAATGTTGCTTCTGAAAGAATTTTTGTTTTTGTATAAAGAACCAAACTTAGCTGATCGGAGCGGAAGGTGCTCGACTCCTGCGGGACTAGCGGGACAGGTGAGACCCCACAGGCGCAATGTTTTTGTGCACCGAGGAGGCTCAAGCGTCCCGCCCCGCGGAAAGCGAGCATCCTGGAGCAGATGAGACCCCGCAGGCGCGATGTTCTTGCGCGCCGAGGAGGCTCACCGCCCGCACCAAGGAAAAGCGAGCATCCTAAAGCGGAAATCCCTCTCACTCTTATCGCAACAATGTTTATGAAAGGCTCTTTTTTCAAAGATTGTTGCTTGTAAAAGCATTTTTGTATAAAGAACCAAACTTAGCTGATTGGAGCGGAAGGGTGCTCGACTCCTGCGGGACTAGCGGGACAGGTGAGACTCCACAGGCGCAATGTTTTTGTGCACCGAGGAGTCTCACAGCCCGCCCCGCGGAAAGCGAGCATCCTGAAGCGGAAATCCCTCTCACTCTTATCGCAACAATGTTACGAAAACAGCCTTTGAAAAACAGTCAATCGTTTATCAAGAAAAATTCATCCCATCAGACTCTATTCAAAACAGAAAACAGAAAACAGAAGTGAATTATTACCTATTATGAAAAAATCCACAACATAAAAGAGCAAAAAGCGAACGCGTGTTTTTATTTCGCCCATTTTTCCCTGAACCTACGCTCACTTTCATAGCAATTTCACATCGTTTTTATGCAATACATCTCAAAACGGTATTTGAATCATCTCAATATGAGATGTATAATGAAATTAATAAATTGAAAGCGGTTAACAAAACGACCATACCGCTTAAAATACAGGGAGGATTTACAATGAGCCAGCAAGCACGAAACCAATTTATTGAACTTTTGTGCGACAAAACGACAATGAACAGGGATGATGTTCTAAGGATGTCTGATGCGGAAGTAGAATATTTTCACTGGCTCTACTTTGATGAATCACCAGCGGACCTGATGTAACTTATATGAACATTCACACCCCCTGCAGGATCTCTCCTGCAGGGGATGTTTTGGTGTTGGTGTCCTTATTAAGAGGTGAAGTGCGTTACCAGTGATACCATCGGTAACGCACCTCACCTCTCCTTTTTCACTCCTTCTCAAGCCCCTTCATCACCTCAGCAAAGTTCCCATCCTTTTTCTCAAGCATTTCTTGCGCTTCATCCACTCCAACCTTCAAAAGAATCATAATCACTGCAACACGAGGGTCACCTTCTGCTTCCTTACTAGACCGCAAAGCCTCACGTTCTGAAACCCCAGTCAACTCCTGAATAATCGAAACCGTCCGCTTCCGCAACTTCTCATTCGAAGCCTGCACATTCACCATCAAATTCTGATACACTTTCCCAAGCTTGATCATCGACGCCGTTGTAATCATGTTAAGAACCATCTTTTGTGCTGTACCCGCTTTTAATCGAGTCGATCCAGTCACCACTTCCGCTCCTACTGGCAATTCAACCGGATACGTGACAAGTGTTGAAAGCTCTGACCCATTATTACAAGCAATTCCAGCAGTCGGCACGCCCAACTGATTTGCTGCCTCAATAGCCCCAAGCACATACGGCGTTCGACCGCTTGAAGCAATGCCGATCACCATATCGTTCGACGTAACGTTCTTTCTAACATCCTCTATTCCCGTTTCCTTACTGTCTTCCGCTCCTTCAATCGGATAGCGAAGCGCACGATCGCCGCCAGCAATAATTCCATTGACTAGATCTGCTGCAACGCCGAATGTCGGAGGACATTCGGAAGCATCCAACACACCAAGACGCCCGCTCGTGCCAGCTCCGAAATAAAAGAGTTTGCCTCCATTTTTCATCACCGCTACAGCACAATCGATTACACGCTCAATTTGAGGCAATGCTCCTTTTACAATGACAGGTACGCTTTGGTCTTCCTCATTCATCAGCTCGATGATTTCGAGCGTCGTAAACTGATGAAGCCGCTCCGATTTAACATTTCTCGTTTCCGTGTTGGGCGAACTGTTCACATCCGTCATCTCCATCTCTCCACTCTATTAGCTGCCGTGAGACGACAGTAAATTTTCTTTCTGTTGATCTGTTATCGCTCGACCTCGCGAAATTAGTGCACAGATACACGCACCTGCTGCCGGAGAGAGGAGTGGATAACAAACCTCGCACATCAACTTCCTCTCATTTCTCATTTCAGCAAAGCTTCTCCTGAAAAACTCTGATTGAAAAAGACCACCACAAACGACGAGTTTATCGTCGTCCCCTTCAATCGCCTTCGTTAATTCATTTAACTGTTCCATTGCTTTGTTCATAATCATCATCGCTGGCAGGTTCTTCTGTTCAGCAAGCAGAATCACAACTTTAGCGATTGAAGCGATTTTCATACGAGGATAGGGATCTTCATAAATGGCGGTTATCATTTCAGATGCGCTTGTAAGCTGTAGAAAAGAAAGCACCTCTGTCACAAACACCTCATCCCGCTTTTCCGTTCCATCATGCATCGCGGCCACCATACGAAGCGCCTGTCTTCCAATATCATAGCCACTGCCATCATCACCAAATAAATAGCCCCAACCACCTACACGCCTTGTCTCATCACCGCTAATCGAATACGCGATCGATCCTGTTCCGGCAATTAAAACCTTACCTTCCGTCGTATATGTGCCACTTGCCAAGGCTCCATAAGCATCGTTTTTCACTTCGATATAACCAGTGAAGAATGGGAGCGTTTCTTTAATCCATTTCTTCCATCTCACTTGATCCTCTTCTCGATCTCCACCAGCCGTAGAGACAAATATCCCTTCAAGCACTCTATCTTGTAAACCATCAGTCAATTCCATCACGACATGCTGAATCGCTGATCGCACGTCAACTTCCTCACGAGATTTCAGATTCGTAGATCCTGCCGTACTTTTCGCCACTATCACACCGTCATCATCGCATAAGAGCCCAACTGTTTTCGTTCCCCCGCCGTCTATTCCGATGTAGTACTTTTTATTTGATTGCACCCTGAGTTAGTCCCTCCATAAATTGTTTGGAAGCAATGAAAAAGAGGACAATCATTGGAAGTGATGCAAGCGTCAGACCTGCAAATAGTGCTCCCCAGTCTGCAGAGTATTCACCGAATAGCGAAAGCATGCCAACTGGTATCGTCTTTTTCAAATCGTCCGTTATGAAGATAAGTGGAAAGAAGAAATCGTTCCACGACTGGATGAATTGAATAATCATCACCGTTCCGAGCGCAGGTCTCATAAGTGGAAGAACGACATTCCATAGAATACGAAGGTTTCCTGCCCCATCAATTCGCGCTGCCTCCTCAAGCTCACGCGGCATTGTGCGGAAAAATCCGGTCAGAATGAGAATGGAAAGTGGAATACCTGTAGCAACATACATAAAAATAAGCGACCAGAGAGAGTTTAATAGATTCAAATCCTTCATAAGAATGAAGAGTGGCACGATTCCAAGCTTGATCGGTAGCATCATCCCCATAAGGAAGAAAAAGAAGATCACGTTGTTCCATACATAAGTGAAACGCGCGATGTAGAAAGCTGCAAGTGACGACGTGATAAGAATTAATAAGACAGACACAACACTAACAAAAACGCTGTTCATGAAATACGTTGTGAACGGAATGATTTCAAGCAGGTTTCGATACGTATCAAGGTTGAACGTCTTCGGTAAAGCTAGCGGACTCGTGAAAATCTCAGCGCTTGTTTTAAATGACGACAGAATCATTAATAGAATCGGATAGATGCTGATTGATGCGATCAAGAAAGCAAATACATAGTAAAACGGTCTCGTCCAGATTGTATGATTCATAGAATCTCCCCCCTTACATGTCCACTTGTTTTTTCTGCATGTATCGTAGATAAAGTGCGGTAAAGAATGAAATAAAGATAAACAGCACAACGGCGAGCGCAGATCCTAATCCGACAGCTGTTGTTGATCCTCCAGCTGATCCACCAAATGCAAGGCGATAGAAATAAATGGCGAGGGTATCTGTTGAGTGATACGGTTCGCCTTGAGATCCTTGCATCGCATACACAAGTTCAAACGCTTCAAATGACTGAATAAACGTAAGAACCGTCATAATCATGAAAGAAGGCACCATTAACGGAAGGATAATTTTTCGAATCATTGGCAAACCGTCTGCCCCATCGAGTTTACCTGCTTCGAATAACTCTTTTGGAATGGACTGTAGACCAGCAAGGAAAATAAGGACACCAAAACCAATGCCATACCAGCAGTTTACGAGAATAATGGAGATGAGAGCCGTATCCGGATCACCTAGCCACGCTTTCTGCAATTGCTCGAGCCCGAGCTTTTCTAGAATCACATTTAGCGCTCCGTAGTTCGGATTCAGAATAAGCTTCCATAGAAAACCAACCACAATCACCGATAATAGCCGAGGCAAAAAGTATGCGATCTTCAGGAATTCAGAGCCTTTTACTTTTTTATAAATAATATATGCAAGAATAAAGGCGAGCCCATTCTGGAAGATCATTTGAAGCACGAAGTAAAGAATGTTGTGACCGAAGGCATTCCAGAACAAGCCTGAAAAAGGTTCAAGCGTAAACAGATCTTTAAAATTCTTTAATCCAACAAACTCCCCTCGCACGATTCCTTTCCAATCAAAGAAACTATATGTAAGTGCTGCAAACAATGGATATACGACGAAAACTCCATAAATAAGCAAGGCGGGAATAGGGAAAAGGTGGATGGTCCACCTTTTCCAGTTCCTCTGTTTTTTTAATTTAACGACTGAATCTGAATTCATGGCTGGTTTCATATTCTCCGCCCCTTAATTACTGTAGTGGTTCATACCATGACTTCGCGCTTTCCTGTACAGCGTTCGCTACTTCTTCTGGTGTACGTTCACCGAGGTACATCCCTTGAAGCTCAGTTTCAATCGTAGCTTTCGTCGATGGATTACCACCTGCGAAATGAACAAGCATCATGTATGGTGTTGACTGTTCTTCTACCGCTTTACCTAGCGCATTTACAAGCTCATCTTCAGACTCAATTCCAGGAATCGCGCTGATCATTTTAAACTCTTCCGTGAACATCGTGCCGAACTCTTCTGTTGTCATAAACTGCAGGAATTTCTTCGCGGCTTCTTTGTGCTCAGAGTTTGCATTGATCGCATAGGAGCCATCCACCCATGTTGTGATCGTTGGCTCTTTACCAACTGCGGATGGCATTGGGAAGAAGCCAAGCTCTAGTTCTGGATTCATTTCGCGAAGCACTTCAATTTCCCAGCTACCGAGTGGGAACATCGCAGCATCGCCTGTAAAGAACATTGTTCGAATATCTTCCATCCCTAGTCCTTTATAATTCTTAGGGAAGAACTGTTTGATTTCGTCCATTGCATCAATCGAGCTTTGGAACTCGTCACTTGTAAAATCTGTTTCGCCAGCTGTGATTTTATCCACGAATTCATTACCACCATAATGTGCTGGTCCAATAATTCCGTGTGAAAGGGACAGCAACCAGCCTTCTTTTGTTCCAAGTGAAATCGGAGTAATGCCTTCATCTTTAATCTTTTCGCTTAACATCTTGAGCTCATCCCACGTTTGTGGTTCTTCTAGTCCAAGATCATCGAAAATCTTCTTATTGTAGAACATTTGCGTTGTACTAATATTCAGTGGCACGCCATACTGCTTGTCATCCGATCCTTTTGAAGCAGAGAGCGTTTCTTCGGGATATTGATCAAGTCCTTCTAGACCATCAAGCGGTTCAAGGTACCCTGCATCAGCAAGCTCAATACCCGGTGTGTACGGACGAAGGTGAATAATATCAGGACCTTCACCACTTTGAAGCGCAGTATTTAGAATCGTATTGTACTCGGTATTCTTCGATGGTTTAAATTCCACATTAATGTCAGGATTTTCTTCATTAAATTTGTCGATCACCTTTTGATAGCTTCCTTTATCTTCTGTTCGCCAGCTGCCAATTGTTAGCGTAACTTCTCCCTCTGAATCTCCTGAATTGCCACCACTTTGTGAGCTACACGCGGACAACACTAGAATAAAAGCTAGAAAACCAACAAACATGAACGCTTTCATTTTCTTCAAAACGTTTCCCCCTTAGTTAATGTAGTTGAAATCAATGAATGAAGATGAGACCTGATCTGTTTCATATTGTGTTGCCTTCCGTAATGAACAATATTCGATAAGAAGGTCACAATGAGTTCTTCCTTTGGATCAATCCAGAGACTTGTACCAGTAAATCCAGTGTGGCCGAAGCTTCCTTCTGACCACCTCCTTCCACATGAAAGTGGTGCTCCATTTCCACTCCATACTTCAAAGCCTAGACCTCTGTTCCCTACCACATGAGTCCTTGCACGCTTCATTAGCGCTGTCGATAGTACATCCTGGCTGTCAGGGTAAAGAAAATAATGACCGTACTTCGCCACATCACTTGCAGTCGAAAAGAGACCAGCGCTTCCGCTCGCTCCACCAAGGAGGAGCGCTTTTTCATCATGTACTTCTCCTTGAATGTAATGATCCTTATACCATTCCGTTGAAGCAATATGATCCATCGTAGAAGGATTGAACGCTGTTTCTGTCAGGCCCCATGGTTTATATAGGTGGGTGTCGGTGAACGTCGGAAGGTCCATTCCGCTTATCTTTTCAATCACTTTTCCTAGTAAAATCATTCCGATATCGCTATACTGTACCTTTTTGCCTGGTTCCGATATTAATGGTAATTGAACAATTTCTTGAAGGATATCCCTTTGTTCCTCCCGCTTAACGGGAGGTTCAAGGTCTGCCGGCAGTCCCGCTGTATGCGTAAGAGCGTGCCATATTGTAACTTCTGGATGCTGATAGTCTTTGAGGTAGGTTTGTATGGACTGATCGAGTTCAAGTGGCGTATGCTCAAGCAGCCATAAAATTGAAGGAAGGGTTGCCATCACTTTCGTTAGCGAGGCAAGGTCAAACTGTGTCGTTGTTGTAATAGGACAATCTTGTTGATGACGGTCTAGATAGTGACCATAAGCCTTATGAAATACTATCTTTCCGTGATGTTGTACATGTAGAACGGCTCCTGGAAGCTCCTTTTGATCGACTAGTTGTCGCAGATATGTATCCACATCACACATGCTTTTTAACATCCTCGACTGCTTTTCGAGTTCGTTCAAGCGCCGCAACGCTTTCGTCATAATTGCGACTTGTTATGCCAACATACAAAATATCAATAACGTTTAGCTGAGAAATACGGGAGCTCATCGCGCCACTTCGAATGCTTTTCTCAAGCGAGCTTGTGAAAAGCTTAATGTCAGCTAGATCAGATACTGGATTTGCACCGTATTTTGTTAACGTAATCACTTTCGCTCCGTTATCTTTTGCGATTTGGAGCGATTCAATAATATCTTTCGTCTGACCTGAATAAGAGATGCCAAACACTACATCCTGCTCACCGAGGTTTGCGCTAATTGTGCCCTGCGTATCATAATCAACAGCCGCTTCACACCAGCGATTAATGCGTGAGAGCTTCTGTTTAAAATCCTGCGCAATTAAGCCAGATGCACCGATACCATAAAGCGCTATTTTCCTTGCCTGATCGAGTGCTTCAATGGCTTTCTCGACCTCTTCTTTCGATAGAACGGAAATTGTGTCGTTAATCGATTGAATGTTGTTGTTTGATACATTTGCTATGAACGAATCCACTGTTCCATCAATCGAAATTTCCTGATAAGACTTGTTCGAATACTTTGTAGCAAGATCGCCTGCAATCCGAAGCTTTAATTCCTGAAATCCCTTGTAACTAAGGGTGCGTGCCAGACGAATGATCGTGGCTTCGCTCACCTCTGTCCTTTGGGAAAGTTTCTGGATCGACAGGTTGATCACTTCTTCTGGAAAATCGATGATATACTCTGCGACTTTTCGTTCTGACGGTTTTAAAGAAGTGATGGATTCTTGAATGCTAATTAATCCTCCGTTCACTTGTAACCCCCTCACCTTTTTTAAGAATTTTCTAATAAGTTTAGTGTATCAAGTTTTATTTATTAAATAAATACTTTTCCTGAAGTTTTGTTACATTTTATAAAAAAAGCAACTGTTACACGTCGTCTAAAGGGTCCCTATTTGGGGTGCAAATTGTGTGGAGATAAGGTCCTCCGGGGGATGACTCGCTTTCCGCGGGGCATGCGCTGAGCCTCCTCAGGCTCCGCCTTCCGGGGTCTCACCTGTCATGCTTATCCCGCAGGAGTCTCGCCATCCCCCTCCAGACCTTGCCGAAGTTGGCGCATGAAATCTCTAATGGCTCCTAAAAAAAGTTAAAAGACTCGTCAATTGACGAGTCTTTTGTCTTGTATAGGAATTAACCCTTTACACGTAGTCACAAGTGCTCTTTCCATAACGTTAGTAAAGCAAGTAATCTTCTCTCATTTCGTTAAACTCCGTTAAATCGTCCTGCCATTGTTGCTCCATCTCTTCAACGCTTTTACCGTCTTCAATTGCTTCACGAATCCAACCGTTTCCGACGAGAAGGTCAAAGAATGAGACGCCTGAGCTATTTTCTGCTCGGAATTCAAAGTCCTCTGGATATAGGTCATGAATCGTTTTTACAAGACTTAATCCGGTTTTCACTGGTTTGTACGCTTCTTTGTCCGTAACATGAATTTGAACACCATGTGTTAATTTACCCGCATGCTTTGAAAAAGAAGGCGTAAAGGATGCTGCTCTGAAATCAACGCCAGGGAGTTCAAGGCTGTTAAGTTCTGCTGCAAGTTCGGTGGAATTGATGAATGGAGCACCGATCAATTCAAATGGCTTCGTTGTTCCGCGTCCTTCTGACACGTTCGTTCCTTCAATTAATGCCGCCCCTGGATATACAAGCGCTGTATCAAGCGTTGGCATATTAGGTGATGGGAGCACCCACTCGAGTGGCGTGTCATCGTAATACATATCACGCTTCCATTTATCCATTTCAACAACCGTTAAATCAGCACCGATCTCAAATTCTTTATTGAAAAGCATCGCAAGCTCTCCAACCGTCATCCCGTGACGAAGTGGAATTTCATATTTTCCTACGAAAGACGAGTACTCATCGTCAAGAACAGGTCCTTCAACCGCTTCCCCACCAAGAGGATTCGGGCGATCAAGAACGATAAACTCAATGTCATTTTCCTTAGCCGCTTCCATCGCATAAGCCATCGTGTAAATGTACGTGTAGAAACGAGTCCCAACATCTTGAATATCAAATAGAAGAACATCAATACCTTCTAACATTTCAGGTGTTGGCTTTTTGGTAGCTCCATAGAGACTGTACACAGGAAGACCCGTTTCTTCATCAGTATAATATTCGACATATTGACCAGCCTGAGCGCTCCCGCGTACACCATGTTCAGGACCATAAAGCGCTTTAAGATCAACATCTGGATCATGGTGAAGCAAATCGACAATACTCGTTAGATCTTGATCAACCCCTGTTGGATTCGTAATCAGTCCAACGCTCTTCCCTTCGATCAAGGCTTTTTGTTCATCTAAAAGGACTTCCACACCAAGCTTGAATTTTTTCTTGTTTTTCTCATGACCATAAGCGTTACCATTTCCTTTGTTATCAGCAAGCGCCACGGATAATGAAGACAGAATGAGAATAGACGTTAACAGCATAACCAACCACTTTTTCATCGTAATCCTCCCCGTTTAAATGATGAATTTAGTATGTTAACCCATGACCAAAGTGATAAAGCACATCGTCATTTTCCCCGGGTATTGTAACTGGCAGCTTACCAGACGGTTGATTCCCACCAAAAATCGTCGCCGCAGTTGCCTCAAAACTTGCCGTTCTAAATCCATATTGTGCAATGTAGCTATCAACATTCGGATATGCCATGATGTCGTATGGATTGCGAATGCCGACTGCGATTACTGGAGCATCTGCACCTGCCATAATGCTTTGTACCATCTTCATCTGTGCATGATCCGGTGATCGCGTGCCTACGCTGTACGTATACGTCCCGATGATAATTTTATCTGCTTCATCTATCGTCGCACGTTGCTCATCAGTCAGTTCATAGGTAGAATTCGCTGAGATTACGGTAGTGTGATTATGATGAGATTTAACGGCATCACCAAGTGAATCGACAAAGCTTCTTCCGACCACAACAACGTGCTCGTCGCTATCGGGATCAAGTGGAAGAACACTCTCGTTCTTTACAAGCGTAATCGACTTGTTAGCTGCTTCCTGTTCAACCGCTTTATGTTCCTCGGATCCAACTACCTTAAGCGCACGTTCTATTTGATCGTTCACGTCAGCTGGATGTTCCGATTTCATAATGCCTCGTTTTACTTTTAGCGTAAGAATTCGATCAATGGAAGCTTCAATTCGTTCTTCAGAAATCTCACCTGTCTCCACTGCATCAAGCAAGCCATGAGCTACTTCAGGAAGACCAACAGGCATCAATACAATATCCGTCCCAGCTTTTACAGCTCGAATCGCTGCATCGACTGACCCGAAGTGATCCTGAATCGCCTTCATATTCATCGCATCTGTTGTAATGACGCCCTCGTATCCCATTTCTTCTCGCATTAGCTCTGTGAGTACTTTATGAGATAGAGTTGCAGGAAGCGAAATTTCAGTTCCGTCCTTCTTAGAAATCACTTTTGTATCATCGATTTTCGGGAAAGTTACGTGAGCTGTCATTATCGCATCAATTCCAGCATCCATCGCCTGTTGGAATGGATAAAGCTCGACTTCCTTAAGACGTTCTTTATCGTGTGGAACCTCTGGAAGACCGAGATGTGAATCGACCGCTGTATCACCATGACCCGGGAAGTGTTTTGCAGTTGCTGCTACGCCTGTTTCCTGAAGCCCTTTCGTGTAAGCAATACCGAGATCAGCCACAAGCTCAGGATCTTCTCCAAACGAGCGAACACCAATGACTGGGTTATCCGGATTATTGTTCACATCCATATCTGGCGCGAAGTTCATGTTCACACCAAGCGATTCAAGCTCTTCGCCAATCGCATGACCAACATCATGCGCTAAGCTTTCTGATCGAGTTGCGCCAAGTGCCATGTTCCCAGGCATATCCGTTCCAGTCTGAAGGCGTGTCACAATTCCTCCTTCCTGATCAATTGTCATCAGCATGCCGTATTTTTCAGATGCCTTCTGATAATCGGATACGAGCTTCGTTGTTTGTTCAGTCGTCACGACATTTTCTCTAAATAAAATAACCCCGCCAAGATGGTATTCTTTGATTTGCGCTTCGATTTCAGGAAGCATTTCAGTCACATTTTTACCATTCCAGTTCCGGTAATCTGGCATAAGCATTTGACCGACTTTCTCTTCAATCGTCATCCCATCGATTGCGTTTTGGATGATATCGTATTGCTTGCCTTTTTGTTTAATGAGTCTAGCTTTTGACGCTTTTTTGGAAGACTTGTCTACTTTGTAATCAAGAGCAATTCGATCGGAGTGTGATCCATCAGTAACGCTGATAAACGTACGTCCACGCTTACCCGTAAGCATAACGTTGCCGTCATCATCAACTTTTGCCACCTTCTTGTTAGATGATTTCCAGGTTAGGTTTTGCTCCGTTTTCATAAAATAACCATCATCATAGAGATGTAGGGCATTTAATGTAATCGTATTTCCGTCAAATTCTGGACTTGCTTCAGGTACATTTTCCATTAGTATTAAATCCGAGGCATTCCTTTCTTCTGCAGCCGCTTTCCCCGGCAGCATTCCCTGCGAGAAAACCATTAATAACGCAAGAAAACCTACGATCATTCGTTTACGCCGTACTCCCATTTCTACCCCTCCTGATATTGAAAATTAATATGAGCGTTGCATCCATTTGTCACTTTTTAAATTAAGATCCATTCCATTCAATTTGACCTGATCAACATACCAGCCGCGTTTGTTAACAGAACCGTCCGTGCTGTACGTAAAACGAATAGCCGTCGTTCCTGGTGGAATGGAAACTTCTTCTTTCTCCCAGTCCAGGCTACTTCCTGTAAGGGTTGCGACTTCATTCCACTCACTGCCATTTGCTGTGACCTCAACTGATCCTATATCATAGCCTTCCTCTATCCGGTACCATGTATTAAAAGTTAAGGTAGTATTTTCCGTAACATCGACTTCAGCAGTAAGGTGCTTCGACTGCTTATCTCCATAACCGCCAAACCAAGGCTTCGCTTTTTTACCCATGGCAACCGGGATCGCGTCAGCTACTTTTCTTGCAAACTCTCGTCGTGTTGGAGAAGTTGAAACTGTGTTACGCGTTGGATGCACACGATTTGTTAAGAGAATCGCGATCGTTTGGTTTGTTGGACTAACAACAATGGACGTCCCAGTGTAACCTGTATGCCCGAGCGTTGTGCTCTCAGAAAGTGCGTCCATAAACCACCCTTGTTGAAGCTCCCAGCCAAGTCCGTGATCGTCACCAGGAAATTCAGGGATACGGTTTTGAGTTAAAAGTTTAACCGTTTCAGGTTTGAGGATACGCGTACCGCCATATCGGCCTTCCATGAGAAACATGTGAGCAAACTTCGCTAAATCTGAAGCAGTTGAGAATACTCCTGCATGACCTGCTACTCCTTTAAGTGACCAGGCATTTTCGTCATGAACCTCACCCCAGACAAGACCTCGATTCGTCCACGGCTGATATTCGGTTGCGGCAATTCTTTCTTTTAATGTGGAAGGTGGATTGTACATCGTATCGTTCATTTTGAGAGGCTGTGTGATTTCTTGTTTTACATATTCATCGAGTCGCATACCGGATAAACGTTCAACAAGGGCACCGAGCGTGATCATGTTGAGGTCGCTATATGTATAATCGGTACCTGGCTCTGATTGGAGCGTGTAATTGAAAACATACTGAAGTCGATCTTCACGACTTCCTTCAATCGAATAAAGAGGGATCCATGGCTTAAATCCGGACGTATGTGTCATTAGCTGTTCAATGGTAACGCTTTCTTTTCCGTTAGCAGCAAATTCAGGAATGTATGTTGAGACAGGATCATCAAGCTGGAACTTTCCTTCCTCGTAAAGCTTCATAGCAGCGGTCGTTGTGAAGACTTTGCTAATCGAGGCAAGATCAAAAATCGTATCCATACTCATAGGGATTGGATTCTTCATTTCAGTGAACTCATCATCTGTGTATTGTGCGGAATAACCGTAGGCTTCCTCTTTCACAATGTGACCCCTTCGAGCGACGAAGGCTACCGCACCAGGCATTACTTTTTCGTCAATTGCATTTTGGAGGATGTGGTCAATTTCCTTGAGCGGCTCTTCTCTCATGCCAGCACCTTTAATTGAGCCTTCGTGGAGAACAGGTGATGTAGGACCAGGATTATCCCATGAAAAATTCGGATGTGTTTTGCTGGATTGATGGTGGTTCACTTTATTCTCTTTTTCAATGGTTGGACCTGGAGCAGCTAATCCGGACGGAGTTAATAATGACGTGCCAAGTACAGTTGTTAGCAGCAGCGACAGCGTTTTACTTCTCATATTATCCTCCTTTTTGCTTATACGTACCGTAGACGCAAAGCCTCCTCCCATCTTAATTTACAGAATATTCTTTCCAAAGTGTAACCTGATCCAATATAGTCGTCTATACCACTATTGTCACGTATGAAGAGAAAAACATACAAATTCCGCATCCTTTTACCTATGTCTTTGGAATGAATTTGAAGTTTTATGATCCATGATCTGATTGAGATTTGGAGCATTGTTTCAAAAAGTAGACGATAAGTCATTAAACAAACGTTTGATTAAGGAGGGGATTAAAGAGGGAGAGAAGCTAGACGAAGTTAATAAAAGAGAAAAGGAGTTGTCAGGCACGTCACCGACCACGCACCTGACAACTCCCTATTTCAACGCCCGAAGAAGCAGCGCCCAAAACTTCTCAAAATCAAGGCTATGCGCAAACTTTACATTCGGCTCTCTTCCTGTCACATTTAGCCGATCAACACAGGTTGTGCCATATGTATATTCTCCCTTTGTTTCAATATCGACTCGAACCTTCTCAAATTCAAAGATCGATTCATCTATTAAATAAGCAATCGTACATGCGTCATGAATTGGTGCCCCTTCAAAGCCAAAGACTTCTCTATAGGTTTTTGTAAAATAAACGAGGAGATCTCTAACAAATACTGACGTTACACTTTCAATAGAGTCAATCTTCTCAAGAATTGCTGGAGTAGTGATTGCCTGATGAGTGACATCAAGCCCAAACATCGTTACCGGAACACCACAATTGAAGACAATATCCGCTGCCTCGGCATCAACGTATATATTAAATTCTGCAGTCGGTGTCCAATTTCCAAAGGTTCCGCCACCCATTAACACAATTTCCTTGATCTTCTCCACGATCCCAGGTTCTTTTTGGATCGCATGCGCAATATTTGTGAGCGGTCCCGTTGGTACGAGCGTAATCTCTCCATCAGATTTCATCACTTTTTCAATAATAAAATCGACAGCATGCTGCTCAATAGCTGTTTTCTTTGGAACTTCAGGAAGCTGCGGACCGTCTAATCCCGAATCACCATGGATGTCAGGAGCAAACTCACGCACTTTCACAAGAGGTTGTTCCGCTCCACGAGCAACAGGTACATCTAGACCAATTAATTCACAAACTTTCAACGCATTAAGCGTTGTTTTCTCAACTTCCACATTACCCGCAACCGTTGTAATACCTTCGATCTGAATGCGATTACTTGATGCTGCCAGAATGATAGAAATCGCATCATCATGACCAGGATCACAGTCTAATATTACTTTTCTCATTAAGAATACCTCCTAGGGTAGGGGTCAGACCCCTCTCTGACCCCCACCTCTTTTCTACAACTCAACAAACTCCTTCTTCCGCTCTCGAAACACCGTCCAATTCTTGAATCCAATCTCCTTCAACTTCGCACGGACTTCTTCAAAATCTTCCCCAACCCGTGACGGCCAGTGAGCATCAGATCCAAACGTTACACCAACTCCATAGTGACACGCCATTTCGAGCATATCATTCGCCGGATACCAGCCACCGCAATCTTTGTTCTTGCCTGACGTATTGATTTCAATCGTTGCTTCAACTTCTCCAAGGCGCTTCAACGCTTTCTCCACTTCAGGTGTATGTACATTCGTAAAGTCAGGATAATACCCTTTCATCGCATCAATATGGCCGAGAATATCAAATACGCCGCTTTCAGCAGACTCTACAATTAGTTTGTAGTAATGTTCTTTTTCCTTTCGAACATCTTCCTCCGTTACGTTCTCCCATCTTCTTTTATCGAAAATATTGGATTCGTTACTGAAATGAACAGACCCAATAATGTAATCAAAAGGATACTGATCGTAAATGCTCTTATACAATGGATAATGGTCTCTAAAAAAGTCTGACTCAACGCCAAGAAGCACCTCTATTTTACCTCGGTACTTTTCCTTTAGCTTCACCACTTCCTCAACATAAGAGGAAAATTCACTCTTTGCCATTGCGATGCCTGGCAAGGCCATATCTTTTTCACTCGCAAAGAATGGAGAGTGGTCAGAAATCCCAATCATCTGCAAATCATTCTTGATTGCAGCTTGAATATAATCTTCAATCGTATCTTGTGCATGCCCACAGCGCTCATGGTGAGTATGGTAATCAAATTTCATCGAATCACTCCTTAACAGGTGGAAGTTTTTGTTATCGTTATCCTATCATAAAAATGGGCCTCGAACTGAAGATTCGTATCTTAATAATACCTCGACAGATACCGACTGGATGTGCCAAAAACCGGGTGGTGCCTGTCACCCGCGAACGCGAAGCGCGATTCACCCTGCTTTAGACTCAGGTATATATATCTGTTTTCACTAAATTCAGACATTCCCTCTCCATTCTATTTACTGGTAGGTTTTCTTTTTGTATACTAGTAATCGAAACGTTTCACTAATTTATGAAGGGAAGTGCATTGATGAAGAAATTCTTTTTTCTGTTCCTTGCTCTCGGGTTAATTATAAGTGGGGCTTTGCCATCATTCGTAGGTGCTCATGAGTCTTCTGAAGGGAAGAAGCATGCTTTTTCGAAACAATTGAAAGCGATTTCAAAGAAAACATATTGCTATTTTGAAGACTTTACTAATGAAGAGACTGGACTTCCATATGATGCTGTTCGAATGAAAGATGGAGAGATCAGTCCGCAGGATTTCACATCTCCTACCAACATTGGAATGTATTATATGAGCACCGTTTCAGCTGAAGAAATCGGAATTATCTCAAGAGAAGAAGCTGTGTCTCGTATCCAAACGAGCCTCGAAACGTTAGAGGAGGCTGAGAAATGGCATGGTCTTTTTTATAACTGGTACTACACGAAAGATGGTTCGTTGATGACAGACTGGGGCGAATTCATCTCTACCGTTGACAACGGATGGCTATCAGCAGGACTGATTGTTGCTGGGCAGGCTTATCCTGAATTAAATGATCAAACAAGCAAGCTAGTAGATGCAATGGATTATTCTACTCTTTATGATCCAGAAGTTGGGCAAATGCGCGGGGGCTATGATGTTAAAACGGAGAGTCTAACCGCACACCATTATGGTGCGTTTTATACAGAGCCACGCGTTGCTAGCTATATTTCTATAGGGAAAGGCGATGTTCCAGAAGAACACTGGTGGAAGATGTACCGCACTATGCCTGATAGCTGGGATTGGCAGTCACAAAAACCAGAAGGATACACGGAGACCTACGATGGTGTCGATGTGTTTGAAGGGCACTATACGTACAATGAGCAGAAATATGTTCCTAGTTGGGGCGGAAGCATGTTCGAAGCATTAATGCCAGGGCTTGTATTGAAGGAAAAAGAACTTGGCAAAAACGCGCTTGGACTCAACAATAAGCGTCATGTCGACATTCAAATTGAATACGCTACAGAAGAAATGGGTTACAGTGCTTGGGGACTCTCACCTGCTGCAACGCCAGATAACTATTCGGAATTTGGCGCTACTCCTCTCGGCATGAGCGGTTATAGTGCAGAAGGAGCGATCGTTACGCCTCACGCAACGTTTCTGGCACTTGATTATGCTCCAAAAGAAGTGTACAAAAACTTGAAAACATTGAAAGACTTTGGTGCTTACGGTAAGTACGGATTCTATGATTCTGTTAATGTAAAAACTGGTGAAGTGACACAAGCTTATCTAGCTCTTGATCAGGGCATGTCGATGGTTGCCATTGCTAACTATTTAGAAGATGGCATCATTAAAGATTACTTCCATCAAGATGAAATTGGAAAGAACCCTGAAGAACTATTAAAGAAAGAAACGTTTTCTATTAATTAGCACCATTAATTAAAAGGAGTCGCTACCCAGCGGCTCCTTTTTTCGAAACGTTTTGATCAATTCTCCAAGACTATCTCCAAATCTCGATCACATTTAACTCATCATTCAATTGCTCTTCCACCACATGTTTAGGAAGCACATCTCCACCTTGACGATATGGGTTCTCGGCATGGACTCCCTTGACTTCCTCACCGTTAACCAGAATTCGTCGCTCCCCTTTTGTCAGGTGATAAACAAACGTTATTGGTATATTCCAAAAGCGATATTGGAACTTTAAACCATCTAGTTTTTGTGGGAGAACCGGATCGACAATCATTTGTTTTGCTTCTTGCCTAATACCTAGTGTATTCGTTATAAGTTGATTCATATAAATTCCCGGGCCGCTCGAATAAATACGCCAGCCACCTTTTACAGGAACAGTCCCTTTTCTTAGTTCATCAAACCGTTCCTGAGCTTCATAACGAGTTTTGAATTTCCCATCAGAACTGCTGAAATACGCATTGCTCTGACGTTTCTCTGCATTCGTTACAACGTCCGTTATCCCAACAGGATTGATAATCTGCAGACCCTGCCACACTTCATCCTCTTTACCCAACTTCGCCATAGCTTCAACAAAACGAATATGAGCATGAACATATTGCAGTCCAATTTCCCTACCAAAGTTCGCGGCTTGTTCCGCCCTTTTAAAATGGGTACTTACTCCACCTTCGTATTTAGCAGGCTTGTCCATGAGACGAACGCCATCTGGACAATAGAGGTTTTCTTTTATGATTTTATAATGCGTCTCAGCTTCTTCCGCTGACAACAACTCACTGATCATCCCTCGAATCATTGGGAGTAACCTATACTGGATGCCTGTCTTCGTATCCTCCGGGTGCAACATTTTCTCAGGATTTTTTTCATCCTCCATATACAAAAATCCGGGCAACACTCCTGAGTTTAGAATGAATTTCTTGTAATCTTCCTGAATGCCTTCCGCAAGCTCTTTCAACTCTTTACCCAGTTCACCATTCGTCCCTATGGCTTTCGAAAGCTTCAACACCGCCTGATAGGTAAGGGCGACCGTCCAGGAACTGACCATATAAGTCTTTAATTGAGCATTGGCTGGTTGGAGCGTGTCATCCCAGTCCCCATCTCCGTAAGAAGAGAGGTGCGTATGATGGAGAAAATTCTTTTTAATGTAAGCAATTTGCTTTTCAATATGAGCACGTAGTGTGTCGGTGTGATCTGTCAAAACGAAATCCTTCTGGCTAGTAAATGGTATCTTCTCTTCCAAAATAGCGACATCGCCTGTTGCTGCGATATAATCCCCAACAACTTTCAACGGCCATACGATGACATCGCCATGACTATCAGCCTGTTGGACAGTTGAATACTCATCAAACATAAACCATTGTGGCCAATTTCCATCCTTTTCGTACTGATGAGCATACACCGTTTTAATGATTTCTTTCACAGTATCGTAGTGCTGAGCTGCCATAAAATACTCCATTGGCCCCTGACAGACGTCACGCGTTCCCCATGCTGCCCCAATATATTGCTCAAGCCCTCTTGGCACAGAATAGTGAACGAGCATGTTATGAGTGTACCACCAGGCAACTGCATTTACCCTGTCCAGTTCAGCGTTATTCTCTTCAAGACTTAGCTGAAAATCGTTCATCACATTTTGATAAAATAACCGATACCGCTCAATCTCAAGTTCTGCAACTCGTTCATCAGGCTCAAAATCCCCATCACGTGAACCTTGAATACAGAGTGACCAATCCTTAACTGCATCGATACTTAAAACCGAAAGAGAAGCAGATCCTGGCTCAATATGTTCAGCAAGTAAACGCTCATCTCCAACTAAAACGTCACCACCTGAGACGTATAGATGATAAGCTAGCTCGGGATTCATTTTAACACTATCAGCACCATCTCCACTTCTAAAAGTCAAGAGATTCCCATCACGACTAACATTGTAAGTTCCTTCATATTCATGGTTCGACATTGTGATCTGATTTGTTACGAGATAACGATACTCTTTACCATTTTTAGAACTCACATCTAACTGTACCTGTGTCGAATCAACTGTCGTAAAGTTTGTTATAACAATTAGATCGTCCTCAAATTTGTAAAACCACCGTGCATAGTTAAAGCCCATTTCAAACATCGATGGCATAGCAAGCAACCTGTATGTTCCTTCAAGTTCCACATAAATCCGTTGGCCCGATGTTTTGAGAATGTTAAGAGGATTGCGTGCGTTGCTCATCATTTTATGAAAAGATGTGTTTCCTAGCGAGATTTGAGAATTAAAAATGCCGTACATGTAAGCTGTCGTAGAAATAACATTCTCATTCATTCTGTCGTTTTCACCTGACATAAGAATATGCCCGTGCGGACGCTCAACGAGAAGCTCTTTTTCTTTTAATACAACATGCTCGTATGTTGGCGTGAAAAAGGACAGTAAATTCCCATTTTCACGCTCTTCTAGCTTACGAATTGGAAATAAATCTTTGATCTCTTCCTTTGTCATAGAAAGGGATTGAACAGGATCACTTGTAAGATAGCGAACAGGCATCTTAGGTGTTTCTAGTCCTTCTTCCATTTGAACATGTTTCCATGCTTCAAGGATGTCATCTTCAAACTCCAGCTTTCCTACTGCCTGAGGATGATCCTCCTGAAAAAGTCCGTAAAAGACAAATTGTTCTTCTCCTCTCAAAAGGACACGCTCAGATTGTAGAGCGGTATAAGCAAATTCATATTGATACGTTTCATTAGGAAGGGAGTTACCCTTTAACGCTTCTGGCTCGTTCGTTTCCTTATAAGACAAGCCAAAGAATTGAAACCCATCTGTTGAATAGCCTAGCGTCTTACCTAATGAACCCTGCTGAAGGTATGGAAATGACTTCTGTTGAGGCTGATTTTGACGAGTACATACAACATAGCCATTATTCGTTTCAAATACAGCGTGATCCAAGTACTGTGATATATACGCTTCATTTGTTCGGACAGCTCCTTTCTCAGCAAGACCAAGATCCTGTCCATAAACTACATCAACTTCAACGTCGCTTGCCTCAACTCTCACATCCCAGAACCAGATATTCTGGTCAGTCAGTGTAAAGATAACCTTATAGCGCACATCCGCTACCTCACCCGTCCAAACTACCTGATATTTTCCTACTTGCACCTTACTGTTTGATTGGGCACCGACCATTGGATAAGCTTGAATGCCATCCTCTGAAAACACGCGCAAATAAACCGCATTGAGTGACCCATCAAGTGAATTAGAAAGTACTTGGTTAACCATAATATTATTTGAAAAAAGTCCGTACAAGTCACCACTGTTTAGAAATACAGCCTCCATCTCCCCAGCATGTAACCTTGTTTTACCCCGCTCTGTTTTAATCACTCCATCACATCCCCTTTATTTCACAAATTAGAAAGGCAATTCTTCTATTAATTCCTTATTCGAAAAATTTAGTTACTTACTCTGCGCTTCTGTTTTCTAAAATCTGTAATCGAAACGTTTCATTTTTTTCGATATAAAACCCCATTGCTAAGACACTCACTATTCAAACCTTGTTTTCCTTAACTAACCAATGAAACATAGCTAAAAAATGGTGTTATACATGTTTTTAAACTATTTACACAAAAGCATTGAAAGCGGATTCATGTTTGATTATAATCGAGTTATCGAAACGTTTCAATACTTTGGGCAAGATGTTATGTGAAATAAAAAAGGAACTCTGCAGTGATCATGAAAATAAGCTTTTTAAAAGGAGATGGAACGGAATGAAGAAGAAAACGTCAGCGCTATTAGCAGTCTGCCTATTTACAATCTCAATGATTCTTGGGGCATGCTCAAACGATGAAAGCAGTTCAGGAGACGGAACAAAGGAAATAACGGTATGGGCAATGGGTGAAGAAGGAAAGAAGCTTAGTGAGCTTAGTAAACAATTCGAAGAAGATAATCCTGATATTAAAGTGAAGGTACAAGCTATTCCCTGGGAGAATGCCCATGACAAGCTGTTAACAGCCGTTGCATCACAAAAAGGACCGGATGTTCTTCAGCTTGGAACAACGTGGGTGCCTGAGTTTGCGGATGCTGGAGCTTTACTTGATCTTTCATCCTATCTTGAAGAGTATCCTGAATTCAAACCTGAGAACTACTTCGAGGGTGCAGCTGATTCTATGACATTTAATGATCAAGTGGTTGGTGTTCCATGGTACGTTGAAACGCGCGTTCTTTACTACCGTACAGATCTTTTAAAAGAAGCTGGATTTGAAGAACCTCCTGCTACATGGGATGAATTGAAAGATGCAGCGACTACCTTATCGGAACGCGGCGATGATTATTACGGACTTGACATCGATATGAATGATCAAATAACGCCATTTATCTTTGCTTGGCAGAATGGTTATGAAATGGACGTTGAGAATAAAGAACTGAATTTTGATAGCCCTGAGTTTAGAGAAGCACTGAAATATTACAGTAGCTACTTTGATGAAGGCCTCAGTCAGACCACAGCCGGCGTTGATATCGTACAAGCTTTCAAAGAAGGCAAGAAACCAATGTTTTTCAGTGGCCCATGGATGATCAACATTCTTAAAGACCAGGCTCCAGATCTTGAAGGTAAATGGGATGTTGCTGTGATGCCTGAGAAGAAATCGAACACTTCCAGCATCGGCGGGTCAAACTTCTCTATTTTCCATAACTCAGAAAACGTTGATGAAGCACTGAAGTACCTTTCTTATATGAATGAAGTTGATACTCAACTTGAATGGCTTGAGATTTCAAACACACTTCCATCACGTGTAGAAGCATGGGAAGATCCTGCTCTAAGTGATGACAAAATGCTCGCGACATTAGGTGAACAGCTTGAGAATACAAAAGGCGCACCACAAATGAAAGAATTTGAAGCAATGGCACAAGAATTACTCTCATCTATTGAACGAATCAATGTTGGTGACGCTGACCTAGATAAAGAGCTTGACCAATTCAGCAAAAAAGCCAACGAAATGCTAGAAGACTAATCAAGACGGAGTAACAGGCAGATAACTGCCTGTACTCCGTTTTATAGAAGGAAAAGCTTTCTTCAGATAGGTGGGATAACATGCGCAGTATAATAAAGAATGCTAACCAAGCAAAACACGGACTAATGTTCATCGCCCCTGCTGTACTTATTTTAGTTGTATTCAGCATTATTCCGATTCTAATTGCGTTTTTTATTAGCTTTACGGATCTAAACTTAAAAGGGCTTGCTGACTGGTCAAATATTCAATTCATAGGCTTTGAGAATTATGTAGATCTTTTCTCAGACGAACTATTTCATAAATCGATTTTCAATACTGTTTTCTATGTCCTAATTGGCGTACCACTCGTCATTATTTTTTCACTAGGCATTGCTCTTCTATTGAATTACGGAACTTCAAAACTCTTCACATTCTTCCGAGCTGTTTATTATATGCCTTCTATTACAAATATTATTGCAGTAGCGGTCGTTTGGGGCTATCTCTACAATACGGAGTATGGACTCTTCAACTACCTTTTATCCTTGCTTTCAGTAGAGAAAATACCCTGGTTAACTGACCCTACAATAGCAAAATTATCGCTCATTATTCTTGCTGTTTGGAAAGGCATTGGGATTAACATGATCATTTTCCTAGCAGCTCTTCAAGGAATACCTAAGTCATACTATGAAGCAGCAAGAATCGATGGGGCAAATCGAATTCAGGTGTTGTTCAACGTCACCATCCCTCTCCTTCGATATGCAACGTTTTTCGTAACGGTTACAACTTTAATCGGCTGGATGCAGTTCTTCGAAGAGCCATTCGTAATGACTGATGGTGGACCATTAGATGGTACGATCTCTATTGCCCTCTTCATTTATAAGAACGGATTTCAGTTTAGTCAATTCGGCTATGCAGCAGCAGGTTCATTTATTCTATTTCTAATCATTATCATCACGACACTCGTACAGTTCAAACTACGTAAGTCGGATACAGAATATTAATTTAATAGGATCGGAGTGAGAAAGATGGAGTCAAGATCCTTTTTACAAAAGATCGAAAAACCTGTGGTAGCTTTATTTTTAATTGCTGGAGGCGTTCTCGTCTCAATTCCATTTCTATGGATGATTTCAAGCTCCTTTAAACAGGAAAGTGACGTACTCAACATTCCACCGCAGCTTATTCCTAGTCATCCAACCTTTGATAACTACATCAACTTGTTTCTAAGCTTAAACTTTGGTGTGTATTTAAAAAACACGCTCATTATCGTGTTCTTCTCATTTATTGGCCTTCTATTAAATGCGATGGCCGGATATGGATTTGCGAAGTTCAAATTTAAGGGTAAGGAAAAGTTATTCTATATCGTCCTTGCTACCATGATGATTCCAGCACAGGTAACAATGATTCCAGTGTATCTTCTATTAAATGAAATGGGATTAACAAATACAATGGCAGGAATCATACTCCCAGGTCTCGCTGTGGCTTTCAGTATTTTTCTTTTCAGGCAATTTATGACCACAATTCCGACTGACCTTATTGAAGCCGCAAGACTTGACGGTGCAGGAGAATTCTATATTTTCTTTAAGCTCATTATCCCAATCGCCAAACCAATCTTTGCAGTTCAGGGGATACTGACCTTTATTGGCGCATGGAATAGTTTCCTCTGGCCACTTATTATTGCAAACGATGAAAGCCTCTACACCCTTTCAGTAGGACTCTCCCTCCTTCAAGGACAGTATGCGAATAATTACGCTCTCCAAATGGCTGGAGCTGCTTTCATGGTTGTGCCAATCGTCATCATTTTCGCCTTTTTTCAAAAGTATATCGTTGAAGGATTCACGATGTCTGGTCTGAAATAATGGCATTAAAGAAGCACTGGACAGTGACATTTTTTATCTATAAGAGGTAAACTAAATGTAAACTTACAAATGAGTTGTCAAGTTAGAGGATGTGAGAAAATGGCAACGATTAAGGACGTAGCAAAAAGAGCAGGCGTCGCCGTATCAACGGCTTCCTATGCATTAAATAACATAAAAAAAGTTAGTCCTGCTACAGTTAAAAAGGTACAGGATGCTGCTAGAGAATTAAACTATCAAAAGAACGGATTCGCTTCAGATTTGAAGCGAACCAAAACCAATACCATTGCTCTAATTCTAAAAGATCTTTCCGGACCCTATTATTCTGAACTCATTAAGGGTGTTCAAGAGGTTACGATGACAAATGGTTTTGATCTCATTGCCTGTAGTTCAATAGGTGGGTCACAATCAACAGCAGTGAAATTCTTAAAAGAAAAACGTGTTGATGGTGCCATCATTCTTGCGCATAACATTACTGATGAAATCATTCATGAATCAGCAAGAGAGGGCTTTCCAATTGTCGTTCTCGATCGAAACCTAAACAATGACCACATTATTCAGGTCGAAGTAGATAATACCCAAGGTGGCTATATCGCTACGGAGCATCTTATTCAAAACGGACATCAGGAAATTGCCTATATTAGCGGACCTTATGACTCGCACGATAACGAAATGCGTTTCAACGGGTTCCAGCAGGCATTAAGTGCTAACGAACTAAGGTTCCAATCAAGGTGGAAAATATCTGGTGACTTCACCCGCGAAGGTGGTTACCGCGCAACCAAAATGCTAATTGCTCAAGGTAACCTTCCGACCGCTGCTTTCTATGCAAACGATGAAATGGCACTTGGTGGGATTCAAGCTTTTAGAGAGAATAACATTTCCATCCCAGAAGATATATCAGTGATCGGCTTTGATGATATTCAGCTCTCTGAATATGTTTCACCTCCGCTCACAACAATTAAACAACCTAAATACGAAGCAGGCGCCCTTGCCGTTCACCTGATTTTCCAGCAACTTTCACTAGAAAAAGTAGATAGATACTACAAACTTCCTACTGAACTGGTTGAAAGGAAGTCTGTGAGAACAAGAAGAATAAACAAAGAAACGGAACGTCCAATCAATTAATGCTTTAAATTACAAATCCCCTTTCCATTAATGGAAAGGGGATTTCTTTTTTTGTTAAATTGTCTACTTTCTCTTCCGCACTTTCGACACTAATTGACATAAAACGGGTGGTGCCTGTCACCCGCGGATTATTTAGACTTTGTTAACTTTCCTATGATAAACGCCCTACTCTACCACTACTACTTCCATACCAATTTACTACGGAATCTCTGTATAATTCATATCATTATGCTTATTTCATTGTTATATCAAATCTATTACTCTATAAATGATCGCGCAGTTTGTAAATCTCTTTTTACATACATAGTCTATACTTCTACTCGAAAGACGATTTGAAAGGATGATGTCAATGAAACGCGCAATGAAGATAGCATTTCTATCGATCAGCACATTATTGATCGGAAATTTCTTTGCTGGAGGATTAGCCTCAGCAGCTGCGAAGGAAAATAAGCCAGTCATGAATTCTAACAAACTTGCGAATGTCGCACATCGTGGTGCATCTGGCCATGCCCCTGAGCATACCATCCCATCATACAAACTTGGGGATGAAATGAAAGGCGATTACATCGAAATTGATCTTCAGATGACAAAAGACGGTAAATTGATTGCAATGCATGACGAAGCTGTTGACCGTACAACAAACGGGACAGGCCTTGTGAAAGACTATACGCTTGAAGAGATTAAACAGCTTGATGCAGGTAGCTGGTTCAATGAAAAGTATCCTGAGCAAGCGAAGAAGTCTTACGAAGGACTTCAAGTACCAACGTTAGAAGAAGTCATTCAGACGTTTGGTCAAGACGCTCGCTACTACATTGAGACGAAATCTCCTGAAGTATACCCTGGTATGGAAAAGGAACTTCTTCGCGTACTAGAAAAATATAACCTAACAAGCGTAAACGAACGCTCGAGCAAAGTGTTAATTCAATCATTCAGTAAAGAAAGTCTATTAAAAATGCAAGATCTTAATCCGAATCTACCATTAGTACAACTGATTTCTTATAAACAGCAAGCTACGATGTCAGATAAAGAACTAAACGAATTAACCGAGTACGCTGTTGGTGTTGGGATGTCTTACACGAAAATTGACGAAGCATATGTCCAAAAAGTGAGAAGTGCTGGATTGCTCATCCATCCATACACTGTAAACGAAAAAGAAGATATGGAACGTCTATTAGATTGGGGCGTAACCGGAATGTTTACAAACTACCCTGATCGCTTGAATGAAGTACTAAAAGGGAAATAAGAAAAAGCTCGATTGAGAGATTATACCTCACAATCGAGCTTTTATTATAGTCTCATTACCAACCATATTGCATAAGGACCTCTGAAATAGCTATGTTATCATCTTTCTTCGCTAATTCGAAAGCTTGCTCACTTTCTTCTAAAGAAAAAGGTAAAGCACCAGCTACGAGCAATGCCTCAACAAGTTCCTCATGATTTTGTTTAATCGCTTCGAAAAGTATTGCCTTCCCATTAAACCGGGCATTAGCATCTCCCCCTCTTGCTAACAGAAGGGAGACAAGCTCTGATGATTTTCCCTCTTTCACTGCAACAACAACAGCACTATCCTCCCCGCTATCAACAGCAAAATTCGGATTTGCTCCTGCATTTAAAAGCATTGTCGTAAGATCTTCATTTTCTTCCATAATGGCGTAGTTAAGTAAAGTGGACTTTGCGCCATCTAATTCAGCTTCTAGGTTAGGGTTATATCCATTTTGAAGTAAGGTATTAATGAGGTCTAAGTTTTCTTCCTGAATTGCCTTAATGAGCATATTCTCATTTCCCACCTCAAACTGAGCACCCATTTTGAGCAACAGATCAATAATATCGTAGCTTTTATTATTAGTTGCAATCTCAAGGAGACGTTCATTTTCTCCACTTAAATGAACGTCCGCTCCAGCTTGTAAGAGCCATTTAACCATTTGATGATTCTCTATCATAACTGCATATGCAATAGGGGTCATGCCTTCTTCATTTTTCGTGTCAACATCTAGGCCGAGTGTGAATAGACGGTTCATTTCCTTATAATCTGTAGGTTCTATATTCTCTTTATAAATAATCTCCCATAATTTCTCATTATGGCTACTGAGTTCCGTCTCCACATCCGCTGATTCTTCAGCAGCACTAGCTTTTATAATTGATTCAGAAATGGGTTCATTTGAATCAATATCGCTACAACCAACGGCAACTAGAAATGGTATAACAAACAACATTTTATTGTTCATCTTCATCCTCCAAATGGTGATCCGTTCCTACCAAACAGGACTTTTATACTATTATACCGTGTATTAACCGAATAGAAAGCATCTATCTCTTCTTTTTAAAATTGTTCACCTACCGGCATGGGACAACTTATGGTTGTCATACACTTCTAGTAGTCAAGCTTCAAGGAGGAAGGAACCTTGTCGCACTTTAAAACGAGACGTCAACATGGAGGAGGTGGCGGAAAAGTCATCGTTATCCTCTGTGTGTTACTATTGCTTGCTGGAGCGATCACCTTCTTCATTCTCCAACACCCCAAATCCAAAGCCTCTGCAACAGTAAAGGAATTTTACTTATATGAGCAAAGCGGTGATTTCAAGAAATCCTGGCAGCTCTTTCACACAGAAATGAAAAACCGGTTCTCTGATGAACAATACAGCCAGCTACGTTCACAGCTCATTACACAAGATATTGGTTCTACGTCATTTACCTATACAGTTGGAAAAGTGAAAACGAAGAAAAATTGGAGATCAAGTGTAAATGGCGTCATTATGAAAAAAGTGTACGTGATGAAGGTAACTCAAAACTTTCATAATCAGTTTGGGAACTTTTCACTCGTTCAGGAAGTATTTGTGGCGAAAGAAGATGGAGAATATAAAGTCGTATGGGATTATCAGTAGAATGGAGCTAAACAACGTTTGATTAAGAGAAGATGCCGATCCATTTGGTGTCTTTTCTTTGTGGTGATTCATAATTGAATTTTACCAAACACCTCAGTCCTCTTAGCATTCACAAACTCACAATAGCTTTTACGCTTCTTTTTAAAGGTCCCCGGATACCCTTCTACCAATGGTGATAAATTCATATATGACTTCATTTTGCTATTTCGTGAAAAGTATAAACGATAGCTTGACCATGGATAGTCTTCTGCCCGGAGAACGAGGTTTGCTTTAACTGGATTGAGGTGTATATACCGACTAACTTCTAACATGTTAGCTGATGAATTTAACGGCTCATCAAAATAACGCTTCTCAAAAACGTGACCTGTTAGCTCATATCGCGCATTAAAATATGTAGCGTATCGTTTATTAACTAATGACATGATTTTCGAAATGGGATGTTCTTTTGAGCGAAGTTGAAGATGGAAGTGATTGTTCATTAAGCAGTATGCGGATAATTCAAAGGAATGTGTTTCGTAGACTTGCTGAAGAATGTATAAGAAGGTGCGATAGTCCTGAGGATCTTTAAAAAGCAGATCTTTCCGGTTCCCTCGGCTGACGATATGGTAAAAGTGATTCGGAAGCCATAACCGTGTTTTTCTTACCATAAGAAAGCGTGATGAAATTCATGAAGCTTTTTTCTTATCCGACATAATCGATTATTTGTCATATTTCTTCCTCCCTTTTGCAAAATTCTACTCTTTCTCTAAGAATAATTCTCCTAACCTATCACCGTCAACATCATCCTCTCGACACTTTTCTACTATATCCTCCATAAACCGGGTGGTGCCTGTCACCCGCGAATTCACCTGCTACGTAATTATTCTGTAATATTGAAATTAAATCGTAATTTAACAACCAAATTAACCCATAAATATGGTAGTATGGTTAGCGATTGGTCTTAAAGGGGGATTAAATTGAAAAAAATTTACTTATTTGGTTTAATAACGCTAGCTGTTGTTGGTAGTTTAGTAGGATTCGGATTTAATGAAGAAGGAAGTTTCGGGTCTAAATACCTATCATCAAAAGAAAGTAGTGCTAGTGTAGACGCTTCTGAATCTGATGAGAAACTAAAAGATGTTGAAAGCAATCAACTGGAAGCGCAACTTAGAGGCAAAAATCTAGCGGAAGCTGCTGAAATGGCCGCAGCTATTGAGGTGCCCGTCTTAACTTATCATCACATTGTTGCACAAGAAGATTTAAGAGATCGACATTATAAAGAGGATGGTAGTCTTTCAAACACTGTCATTGTATTGAAAGACTTTGAAGAACAAATGAAATGGTTACATGATCATAATTATTTCACGTTAACACTTCAAGAGTTCCAGCAATACATAGATGGTCAGGTTGATGTACCTGAGAACAGCGTATTACTTACTTTTGACGATGGACACAAAAATAATTACATAGAAGCCTATCCCGTTCTGAAACAATATGGATTTAATGCTGTTGAATTTTTGATTACTAGCTATAATCATTCCAATACAGAACCCTACAGTTCAGAACATAATCAATACTTAAGTTACGAAGAAATTGAAGCTTCAAGTGACGTGTTTGAATTTGCCAGTCATACGAATACCTTTCATAACTCAGAAGAAGACGGCACAGCTTACCTCGTTTCTAAAACACATCATGAAATTAGCGAAGACATCCAAACTAGTATTGATCTGATAGGTGATACGAACGCTCTCGCCTACCCTTATGGTGCATATGATGATGAAACAATGGAAGCGATTGACGGTGTTGGGGTAGAAATGGCCTTTACTGTTCAAGCAGGAAATGTACGACCAGGAGATGACAAATTGCAAATTCACCGTAACTCTGTAAGACCAAATCATTCGATCGATGACTTTGAAGAGATTGTTAGCGTGAGATAGAGAGAAATGAGATAGAGATAGAGATATTCGACATATTTCGGGTGGTGCCTGTCACCACCCGATTCAGGGGGATCAATATATTTTGAAGAAAAAGTATCTTTTTATTGCACTAGTATTTTTATGTATGAATGTATTTATTTTATCAGCTAATAACGCTGATGCTGCTTCACTTAATGTAGATCGACTTGCAGGAGAAACACGTCTACATACAGCCATAGAAATATCCAACAAAGGATGGCCAGAGGGTGTTGATAACAAAGAAAGAGCTGTTATTCTTGCTCGCGCAGACAAGCCTGCCGATGCCCTTTCAGCTGCAGGGTTATCCGGCGTAAAGGATGCTCCAATTCTACTTTCCTATCCATCAAAGTTAAATGAGATTGTACTTGATGAACTCTCTCGTTTAGGAGCAGCCAAAGTCTATGTTCTTGGAGGAACTAGCGCCATTTCAGAAAATGTCGTAACGCAATTAAAGAACGCTAACTTTGATGTAGAACGTATTGAAGGCAAGAATCGCTTTGAAACCGCTGTTGAAATCAATCGTGCAGCAGGACTAGAGCAAAGTGAACATGCTTACCTCGTAAATGGTGTAACGGTTGCGGATGCACTATCAGCATCCAGTTCTTCCGCTATTAACGAGACACCAATCTACTTAACCACGAAAGACACGATACCAGCAGAACTACCAGAAACGATTAAAGAAATTACAATTGTTGGCGGGAACGCCGTAGTTAGTACAAGTCTTGAAAAAGAACTTAAAAACAGAAATGTTATCGTGAACAGAATTGCTGGATCCAATCGGTTTGAAACGAACCTCGAATTGATTAAAACTACCGAAAACCCTAAAAAGAATATTTTATTTGTAAGAGGAATTTCTTCTAAATCTGGTGCGGAAGATTATCCAGATGCTGTAACAGCAGGTGGCCTTGCTCAGAGGATGAATGCAACTGTTTTTCTTCTTCATCCGAAGGGAAGCAATCAGGATAAAGCAGTTAAGAACTACCTTAAACAACAAAACTATAATGCCTATATCCTCGGAGGCCTTAATGCCGTACCGGATACTCCTCTTAACAAAATTGGAATCCAGATTCCAGCCTATGCAGAGGAAGTACCTGTACTAACCTATCATCATGTTCTTGAGAAACAGGATTTACGAGATTATCATTATGTCGGTACAGGAAAATTGAATAACATGGTCACTCTCCTGGATCAGTTTGAAAAACAGATGAATCTACTAGATGAAAAAGGATATCAAACCATTACTTTAAAAGAATTCGAATCTTTTATAAAGGGAGTAAAGCATGTTCCTGAGAACAGCGTCCTCCTTACCTTCGACGATGGGCAAAAGAATAACTATATTCGCGCTTATCCTGTTCTTAAAAAGTACGGCTTCACAGCTGTCGAATTTCTAGTTACTTCACGCGTAACAGAAGAAACGGTTCCTTTTAACACAGATACAAATCAGTTCTTAAGCTGGGACGAGGTTAATGACGGAAGTGATGTTTTTGAATATGGAAGTCACACACATAGTTACCATTCAAGAGAGACTGATACGCGTCTTCCATACCTTCTTTCCAAGTCAAAAGATAAGATTAAAAAGGATATTCAAAAAAGCATCGACTTAATTGGTAAAAGCACTAATGCATTTGCATATCCATATGGAGCTTACAACTCTACTTCCATCCAGGCACTAAATGAACTAAACGTCGACATGGCCTTTACTGTTAAAAGCGGTAACGTTAAACCAGGTGATAATCTCTTGGAGATTAAACGTCAATCGATTAGACCTTATCATTCAATGAAAGATTTTGAGCGAATAATCGAAGTTAATTAAGTTTAGTATAATGTGAAAAAAGAGCCAGAATTGAGGAGAAACCCTCCCTTCTGGCTCTTTTCTAGTTTCACTAAATTCCACCAATCGACATAAATCGGGTGGTGCCTGTCACTCGCGAACCCGCGAACTCAAACCTTATTAGGTGGCTCTTTCCCATTTAGTACGTCCATCAAATTCGCAGCTGCAACTTCTGCCATTTTCATTCTCGTCTTAATGCTAGCACTGCCGATATGCGGTAGTGTAACTAGGTTTGATAAGCTTAATAGAGGATGATCCACTGAAACAGGTTCCTCTGCAAAAACATCTAACCCAGCCGCCCAGATTTCTTTATTCTTAAGAGCATCGTAGAGAGCCTCCTCGTTTACGATTCCCCCTCTCGCAGTATTAATCAGCACAGCACTTTCTTTCATGAGCGCAAGCTGCTCACGTCCAATCATATTCTCTGTTTCAGCTGTGAAAGGCGTTAACACACAAACAAAATCAGCCGCCCTCAATAGCTCATCTAGTTCGACATACTGAAGCTCAAATTGATCTTCCGCTTCATGATTTCGACTACGATTATGATAGAGAACATTCATATCAAATCCTCTTGCTCGCTTCGCAACGGCTTCGCCGATTCTTCCTAATCCAATAATCCCTAATGTAGCACCGTGGATGTCCTGACCGGTAAGCTGCATTGGTGACCATGTTTCCCATTTCCCTTCACGCAAATAATCAGATGCTTCCGGAATTCGTCGAGCTGCTGCCATCATTAATGCAAATGTTAAATCAGCTGTTGTTTCAGTAAGCACTCCTGGTGTATTTGTAACCGTAATCCCTCTAGCCTTTGCCTCATCAACATCAATATTGTTATAACCGACGGCCATATTGGCAACCACCTTAAGGTTATTAGCCTTCTCAAGTAATGCTTGATTGACTTGCTCAGTTAGCAAGCAGAAAAGCCCATCAACCTGCTCGATTTCCTCTTCAAGAACCTCTCGTGGCACAGGGACTTCTTCTTCGCCCCACATCCGCACCTCATATTTCCCCCTCATCCTGTCGACAATTTCATCTGGCAATTTTCTAGTTATATAAATTTTTGACTTCATTTCCTTCACACTCCTTAAAGAATAATCGCTTTATCTACACCATTCACTCATCGTCTCGCTTTTCCTTCTCTCACTTTAGACATTACCCGGGAAATTTCGGACATCCTTCTCTTCTTACGTCATTTTATAACTGAATATTGTGTTAATATGAAGAAAAACGAGGTGAACTATGTTACAAGATTATCGCTTTTCGCACCCTCTTCGCGTTCGTTATTCTGAAATTGATGGCCAGAAAATCGTTTTTAATGCTCACTATTCTACTTACATCGATATCGCAACAACCGAGTATTTCCGAGAAGTGCTTGGTGATAACATGCTTGAATTAGCTGAAACTCACACCCTTGATCCAGTCCTCAAGAAAATCACGATCGAATTTATTAAGCCTGCAAAGCTAGATGATTTCCTAGATATATACTGTCGCATTATAAAACTTGGCACCTCGAGCTTCCAGCTTGAGCATACGATTACGAGAGGTGAGGAAATTCTTGTAGAGGCTGAGGTCGTGCAGGTGAATTATGATACAGAATCCGGAAAAGCCATACCTATTCCTGATAACATTAAGCAGAAGATCCTCTTATTCGAAAACCCGTCCTCTCATTAAGTTAATCAAACGTTTAATTAAAAAAGCTGGTGTGCTTTTGATGGCACATCAGCTTTTTTCCTTTATCGCCATTAGGCTGTGAAGTAGAAAGAGGTAATCGGAGCTGAAATACATCACCATTTAAACAATCACTAAAGCATCACTCCTTTTCACCCTGCGCAATACGTAACGCCGTCTGATAAAGCAACTGAACACCCTTCTCGATATCATCCATTTCAGCAAACTCAAGCGGGTTATGGCTAATACCCTTTTCACAGCGAACGAAAATCATCCCATAATCACTGATGTACGACATAAATAAAGCATCATGAAACGGACCACTCATTAAAACTGGAGCCTCTAGACGAAGCGCTTTGTCTTCCTCTTTCATAATGTCTTTTATCCAATCCGCACAGTACCTCGGTTCGCTTCTCGTATCTTCACTGATTGTGTGAGTTAAATTGTAAGAAGATGTTGTCTCCTCAATAATCGTATACAGTTTTTCCTCAAGCTTCGTCCGATGTCCAAGGTCAATGTCACGCAAATCAATCGTAAACTCCACTTTCTCAGGAATAATGTTTCGCGAATTCGGAAAAACCTGTACGCTCCCAACTGTACCGACAGTCGTATCCTTGCCTTCTTCTTTAATGAGGCGATCGAATTTCGAAATAATCTCACTCGCTCCGACCATCGCGTCTTTTCGCAAATTCATCGGAACCGATCCCGCATGCCCTGCAAACCCTTCTAACGTTACCGTTAGCCAGATAGGCCCTGATATACCAGATACGATCCCGACCGGTTTATTCTTTGACTCTAGGACAGGTCCCTGTTCAATGTGGAGCTCTAGAAAAGCTTCAATGTCTCCTTTTTTATAAACGGGACTTTCGGATAGATCAGGCTCGACACCAAATTCTTTCAATGCATCTTTTCTTGTTACGCCGTTCTTATCTTTCCTCTCAATCTCGCCTTCTTCAAGCAAACCTGCAAGGGCTCGAACACCGAAAACGCCTTTGTTAAAGCGTGATCCTTCTTCATCTGAAAAGCAGATCACTTCGATCGTCCGCTTTGGTGTTATTCCGTTATCTTTCATTGTATGTACCACTTCGATGGCACCAAGCGCACCTGCTGTCCCATCGAAGCGACCACCATAGGGCTGGGAATCGATATGGGAGCCGAGCATGAGAATCGGTTTGTCTTTCTCAGTTCCTTCCATTCTTCCAATTAAGTTACCGAAACCATCGATCTTAGCAGTCAGACCAGCTTCTTCCATCCAACTCTTCACAATGTCAACTGCTTCGCGGTCTTCTTTCGAATGAGCAAGACGACAGACACCTGTCTCACCGATCTTTCCAATTTTAGAGAGTTCCTCTATGTGCATTTGTAAACGAGTACGATTAATCCCCATACACTCACCCTTTTCACTGTTTTCTTCACTATAGCAAAGCCGTTTTCACATCACATTGTACAAAGTGTCATATATTGACTGAACATTATATATATTTCGTCTATTTATCCTAGTACCTGTCTGAGCTCATTAACTTTCGTTCGACAAAATAACAGAGAAACCGGGTGGTGACAGGCACTCGCGAACGCACTCGCGACCCATTACTCACATACACCATAATAGTACAAGCAATCCTCGAGAAAGTTGAATACGATATAGCAGACTTTTAAAAGGAGGTATATCTTCTTGCCAATTTATGATACTGGGGCTATTGATAACAAAAGAACTCCGCGAACTACACGTCTGTCTATCCGCGCATCCAACAGTGGACGCTTTTTCGCTACTGTAGGTATTCAGGTCTATAAAATCGTGAACTCAGGAGCTGGGTTTGATAACCGAACATTCACTGCTATGAATTTGGTTGGTTTGAGCTCAATCGATTTACCGAATAGCACTTTTACAATTGATGACATTCCTGCAGACTTTGACACATTTGGCGTGCGAGTTATAACGAGTGAACTTGGCGGGAATAACATTGCTATTTCAATTACTGAGACAAAGAATAACAACACACAGGCAACAACGTATACGACTGGCAATCTGACGAAGGTCGATGAGCTGTTATTTGTCTATGCAACAAATTTCGGAGGCCATTCGGTAACAGCTTATAATACAGGCACCAACACGTTAGTGAGCGAAATACCAGTAGGACTTAACCCTACTTATCCAGCTTTTACCCCCGATGGGACGAAGGCATATATTACGAATAATGGAGATAATTCCATAACCGTCATTAATACCGCAACGAATACAGTAATTAAAACATTCTCTGTAGGCATTGCACCTTTAGCTGCAGCAATTACACCAGATTCAACAAAAGGTTACGTAGCAAATTCAGGCGAAAATACAATCACCCTTTTTAACACAGCTACCAATACTCCAATCGGTTCTCCGATCATCGTAGGGAATAGTCCATCTGGCTTAGCCATATCCCCAGACGGAAAAAGAGTATACGTGACTCTTCAGACCGACAATGCCGTGGCGATTGTTAATACCGTGACAAATAATGTAGAAGATACATTGATTGTTGGAACAAATCCTACTTTCATCGACTTATCTCCAGATGGGACAAGGGCATACGTGACGAATGAGCTTGATAATACAATTTCCATCATCGATACAACAACAAATACCGTCCTCGCCCCAACGATTCCTGTAGGTACTAAGCCAATCGGCATCATTGTTAGCCCAGATGGCTCACGAGCGTATGTTGGAAGCGAGACTGACGGAACCGTTACGGTGATCAATTTAATTACAAATACAGTAATGGGTCCACCAATACCTGTCGGACCTAATCCAATTATCATAGCTATTACGCCGGATGGCTCAAAAGTTTATGTTCCAAGTATCGGGAACAACACGATTTCTGTAATAGATACAACGACAAACACTGTCGCCGCAACCTTATCAGCCGGTCAAAACCCTGGCGGTATTAACATTACACCTATATTGCTTTTCTAAATTGCCATCAATATAGAAAGAAGGAGCTGAAATGATTTGCCTGTCTTTGATACTGGAGTGATAGATAATCGGGGCACGCCGAAAACACGTCAAATAACTATATCAGTCTCTAACACTGGTCGTAGTTCGGCTATCGTAAGTATCCAGGTTTATCGCGTGACAACCGGTTTTTCATCCCGTCAGTTATTTCGATTAAGTCTAGTTAGTCTAAATCCACAATCCTTATCTAACAACACGTTCACTTTGGAAAATGTAATTGTGGAATCCAACTTCGGTGTGCGTGTTATTACAAGTGGTATTGGGGAAAATGACATAGCAATTTCTATCGTTCAGAAAGCTTCAGACAACTCAACGATCGCTTCAAGAACTGAAGGTGATATGCTGAAAATTGACGAGCTATTGTTTGCTTATGTAGCCGACCTCAGCGGTAATACGGTATCCGTTTTCGAAACAGGAACAAATACCCATGTTAAATCGATTCCTGTAGGAACTACTCCTGTATTTATTGCCATTAGACCTGACGGAGCTAAAGCATATGTAACAAACCAGAACAGTAATTCAGTTTCTGTTATAAATACAACGACTAATACGGTAACTAGCACTATATCAGTTGGTACAAGTCCAATTGGGATTGCCCTTACACCAGACGCTCAGCGTGCTTATGTGGCAAACCAAGTAAGTAATGACGTGACGGTGATCAATACTGTAAACAACTCAGTCATCGGGACACCGATCCCTGTAGGAAATGCGCCAATCGGTTTAACTGTAACACCAGATGGATCTAGAGCGTTTGTTGCGCTTCAAGAAGACGATGCCGTCGCAGTCATTAATACAAATACAAACACACTCGAAACAACCATTTCAGTGGGGATGAGTCCAGACTTTATTGCCATAACACCTCAAGGTGATCGCGCATTTGTTACGAACCAAGTCGATAACACCGTATCAATTATTGATCTTGAAACGAAAGAGGTAATGGAGAACTTGCCTACAGGTCAGGGCCCTGTTGGGATTTGTATAACGCCTGATGGTAGTAAGGCCTATATCGCCAATGAAAATAGCAACGATATCACCGTCATCAATGTTAAGACAAATACGGTAGTAGCTTCGAGCGTACCTGTTGGAAAATCTCCACTCATCACAACGACTTCCCCAAATGGAAAACGAGTTTACGTAAGTAACAATGGAGATAGCACCGTATCAATCATCGATACCTCTTCCGATACCGTTATCGGAACAATGCCTACTAACTTCGGTCCTGGCGGAGTCACAGTCACGCCTATCCTCTTGTTCTAATTGACTTCGACAAAACCTAACAAAAACCGGGTGGTGCCTGTCACCCGCGGTTCTGCGGAACGCTAACAGCGAACAGCCAAAACCACCTTGTCACGTGCAGCCTAATTGCATATAATAAAACTAGATCACATAAAGTAAAAAAAGAACGCCGGTGCATAAGCACCAGCGTCCATACAGCTGCTCCGCATGAAGAGCGGCGGCTCAAAAGGCATAAAGAAAAAGTAACTCACCTTAAACCTTGGCCGGGGCAGGGTGGGTTACTTCTTTTTATTACTAGAAACCGTAATAATCGTGACCACGAGAGAAGCAAAGCTAATCATCAAAACAAGCGCTTCAAATGTGCTCATCATTATAGGCAGCACCCCCTTTCAACAACGGGGTACCGCCGCCCACCCTGCATTGCAGCTGATACTAATCATCTTACCATAGTCGGCGACCTTAATTGGATAGACCATATACCTAAGTTGCTTCAAAACGAAATTCATACCCCAAAAAAGCTTGAAGAGAAGGCACATGCCCGCCTCTTCAAGCCTTTTCTATTACAATGGACGATCATCAAAATCATAGTCAGCTGGCTTCGGCGCAACTCGCGCATGATCCAAAGCAGGCGTGTCTGGTCTTGCAATCTGATAGACGGAAGCTCCTACAATTTCCGCTACATTCTGAAGTTTTTCTTTGCTTATTTTATCAATCGTATCATCAGGAGAATGGTACCACGGCTCAAGAGGCGCATGAATGAACAAAGCTGACGGAATTCCTTTTAGGAAGAATGGAACATGATCGCTTCGCCCAAGCTGTCCATAATCGACAGCTCCAGAGATTCTCGCTCCTGCTGAAGCACCAAGATCAGTTACAAGATTCTTATTTCCGTCAGGAGTAAACATGATCAGATCGCCCGCGTCACGACTTCCTACCATATCCATTTGAAAATGAGCAACCATGTTATCTAACTCTTCATCTGTTAATGTGTCAGCATAGTGATATGATCCAACTAAACCTTTTTCTTCAGCTCCAAATGTCACAAAGCGAAGCTCAGTATCTGTAGGCGTTTTGGCCATAATTCTCGCCAATTCAAGCGTCGCTGCAACTCCTGATGCATCATCGTTTGCACCTGGCCCATTAGGGACTGAATCATGATGCGCACCTACTGTGATGATTTGACCGTTGTCTTTGTTTGGATGAGGTTCCTTCTTCGCAATCACGTTATACGATGTTTTATCAATCGGACCGGCATTCTCTACGCTCACACTTGCTTGAACGTCTTCAATTTGAAGCTTCTCAACAAGACTAAGTCCCGCTTCCCTTGTAATGGCCACAGCCGGAATGTCCTGCCCTTCATAAGCGTATCCAAAATCGTTACCAGACTGCCCGTCGCCATTAAACATGATTACACCGATAGCACCTTTATCATAGACGTTCTGGATCTTTTCATAAAAACTATAAGAACCTCGCTCAATTAAAGCGATCTTTCCAGCGACTTCATCCCCAACTTCACTTGCAGATGCAAGTCCAACATAAACGAGTGATCCTGTCACACTATCGTTGATCGACCCTTGAAACGAACGAACATCGCCAGAGAACACTTCATCATTAAACGAAAGGCTTGAAGTTCCCCCATCCCACTCTTGAATGGTGAACGGCTGTAATTCAGTCTGATAGCCATAGCTCTCAAACTCGCTCTTTATGTACTGAACCGCTTTAAACTCACCTTCTGTACCCGCTGCTCGAGGTTGTTTAGATAATAAATCAATGTTGTTATACATGTTGTCAGCACTGATTTTCTTAATCACTTTGTTATCAAATGCGTGATCCGATTGTTCATTAGGCGCAGATTTCGCTGCATCAACCGAGAAAGACATTGGACTAAGAACCAGACCTGCAGCTATAGCTACCGTAAGCGTTTTCTTATACAATCAAAATTCCTCCTTAAGAGTTAAATTACCATCCTAATTATTCCATTAATTGAATGTTTAGTAAATTAACCAATTACTTCTAAAGAGGAATTAATTAAGAAAAACCGGACTTTTAACCTATAAGAAAACGAGCTAATACAAGAAGGTTCAGTCGAAAATTGTATTTTCCCGTAGAAGAAATGAGTATTCTTGGTCATTTTAGAATTGTTTGCACTTTTTATTATTGAATACTGTACTATCCATCATAAAAAAGATATTACGGTTATTAAAGGTCCTAAAAAGAGCCCTTCATAATTGAAGGATCCTTTAACTCTACTAAAATTCCCCAACTCTCATTCGACAAAAAACGGGTGGTAAAAACGGGTGGTGACAGGCACCATCGTAACCTCACACCTTCCACAACCTCAAAAGCACCGCTTCTTGCACCACCGCATGTTTCCTCCCCGTCATCAAACTCACACTCACATAACTAACTAGCGAAAGTACCACCGGCAACACAACCGTATGCATCCCAAACGCATTCGGCATAAACGTATTAAATGCGATATAACTCCCTACTCCGACTAAAATCGATGCCATCGCACCACTCGCGTTACCTTTCTTCCAATAAAGCCCCATCACAACCGGCCAGATAAACGCGGCTTCTAATCCCCCGAATGAAAAGAGGTTCAACCAGATCAATAGCTCTGGTGGATTCACTGCCATTGCAAAAACAAGCACGCCGAGTACAGTTGTTACCCCTATACTAAACCGCTTGATCGTTTGATCACTCGCTTCAGGTTTCACATAATTAAGGTAAACATCCTTCACAACAGCAGAACTCACAAGCAATAACAAGGAATCAACAGTCGACATAATTGCAGCCATTGGTGCCGCGAGCACAATCCCCGCAAGCCACGCTGGCAATACTTCCATCGCAAGCTTCGGCATGACCTTGTCCCCAACTTCAATCCCAGGTAACACGGCTCGTCCAAACACTCCCGTTAGATGCATACCAAGCATGATTACACCAACAACAACCGTTCCGATAATAAGCGCGCGGTGCATGCCTTTGGAGCTTTTATAAGACATGGCACGAACCGCAACCTGAGGCAGTCCGACGACACCAACTCCAACTAGAATCCAGAACGAGGAAACATACAGCGGTGTGAGCGATTGATCGGCACCAAATGGTGAGATTAACCCTGGGTTTTCCGCAGCAAGTGTGGAAACAATGTTCCCCATTCCTCCTCCTGCCATCACTGTTCCAATAAGAATCACAAGCGTTCCAACTAACATGACCACGCCCTGGACGGTATCCGTGATCGCAACCGCTCGAAAACCTCCGATGATCACGTAGACAAGAACAGATACAGCAAAAATGAAAAGCGCTCCAATATACGATAACCCTGTTAGCGCCTCAATCAGCCTCGCACCGCCAATCCACTGCGCTGCCATCGCTGAGAAAAGAAAGATAATGATGCTGAGAGCTGATAGAATCACAACGCCTTTGCTTTCATAACGTGCCTTTAAGAAATCAATGAGCGTCACCGCACGAATTTTCCGAGCCATGATCGCAAACTTTTTACCGAGAACAGAAAGGACAAAATAACCTGTCGCAAGCTGCGTCATTGAGAGCAACACCCAGCCAAGCCCCATCGTATAAGCGACGCCGGGTCCACCAATAAAACTACTCGCACTTCCGTATGTAGAAATCATCGTCATCGCTAGAATGAACCCGCCAAGCTGACGGCTCCCTAGAAAATACTCCTGCAAAAAATTCGATGTCGATTTCAAATGAGTTGATGCATAAAAGCCAATCACAAAAATGGAGATCAGAAAAAGGATGAGTGGAATGACAACTTCCCAGTTCATTTGTCACCCTCCTCATCAAACGGCACTTCTTTAAACAGGAAGACAACCGCTAAAATGACGAGCGAAATCACGATCACTGTTCCAAGGATGCAGCTATAAAAAAACCAAGCTGGCAGCCCCCATATATAACTGTATTCACCAACTGGTTTGGAGCCAATCCCATAAGCAAATCCGTACCAAAGTATAAAATTTATAATAACTAATCCAACGCCTAGTAAAGCTTCCCGATTCGCCACGCGATACCTTGGGTCATCCTCAAGGGGTTTATCGTGCTGCTTCATGCTTCTCCTCCTTAAAACAAAACCTTATTCTATTATAACCAGTAGAATCACTGTCACTTAAATTGAACATACTTTAAATGGAATAACCGTTACAAGGATATAGGAACACACTGAAAATTACTAGCATTTTGACATAAAAAAAGCACCACTCAGACGGTGCTGCTTGAATAATTCCTCTTAAACAAACGTTTATTTAACGTCCACCTATGCCTTTCGATACGCTCTCCGTTCCGCATAAGAAACGCACTTATAACAAACTGGCTTACGATTTCCCTCTTCATCTAAATAGTATTGAGCGCGCGTTGGCTTCTTCTTACAAATCATGCACTTCTCTAAGCCAATTAATTTCAGGAAAAAGCTCTTCATGTTTTGTAACACTCCCCATCTCTAGTAAACTAATATAGAGTACATCATAAAGATCAACTCTTTCTTCTATACAAACCAAACACCAACTGCAAACAAATTACGACAAATATCGGGTGGTGCCTGTCACCACCCGAATAATCAAAGGATGAGCATTCATGAAATTGATTCTCGCAACTCCTTTCTATCATCAGCTTCGCGGCAATACAATTACAGTGCGACGTATTGCAGAAGGATTAAACGAAGCCGGGATAGAAACAGAAGTGATATCAATAACGGAGCAAACCGATGACCAGCATTCCTTAAAGACTGCTGATTTAATACATGGATTCAATGCTTATCGTTTTTATCAGTTTATGAAGACAATGAGCACTCCGATCACAAATTATACAATTACGCTAACTGGAACGGATCTCAATCATGATCTGAAGAACAATGAACGAAAGCAGGATGTCATCACCTGTTTGAAGGACGCGCTTGCCGTTCATGTTTTTGACGAAAAAGCAAAAGAGCGTGTACTTGAGGTCTTGCCTGAACTCAAGAGAAAGCTTTACGTCATCGCTCAAGGAACAAGCACTTTCAACAACCAACCTCCCATACAGATCGATCAGCAAGACGCTTTTACTTTTCTACTACCAGCAGGAATTCGGAAAGTCAAAAACATCCCATTCGCTATCAATGCTCTTCAACAATTACGACAAACTCACCCACAAGTGCACTTGAAAATAGTTGGCCCGATTATTGAACCGGGAGAGGGCAACTATGTTCAGCAGTTAGTCTCAGAGAACAGGGATTGGGTCGTGTACGACGGGGTCATCCCTCACACTGAAATGCAATCGTTGTATAACAATGCGGATGTTGTGATTAATACGTCTCACAGTGAAGGCCAATCATCTGCCGTTCTCGAAGCAATGGGTCATGGTCTACCAGTACTCGTTTCTGGAAATAAAGGAAACACGAGTATAGTGACACACGATCAAACAGGTTTCGTTTATGACGGTATGGAGAATTTCCTGAACCTTGCACGTTCTTTAATTGAAGATTCTTCATTGCGCCAAGAACTAGGGCAGAAAGCAGCGGAATACGTAGAAAACCACCATTCAGCTAATATGGAGATAAAAGCGATAATCAACATGTACGAAGAAAGCTTAACGTTAAATAGCTTAGGGGGAAAATAAATGCTGAAAAGCCCATGAATTGTTGATCAAACAAGGGTCGTGTACGACTCTATCGATAAAGAAGTCATTACAAAAGGTGAAAAAAAGGCTCACAAAACAGTCATTTTATCATTCGATGATGGTCCTGGCCGCGCCCTGCCTGCACTACTTGATATCTTGAAAAAAGAAAACGTTCAAGCCATGTTTTTCTGGCAATCACGCCTCCTTTACGGTGAAAGACCCTGGAAAAGAGTGTTGGATGAAGGTCACATTATTGGAACGCATTCGTGCAGGCATCCTAACTTAACAAATCTCAATTATGATCAACAATTTAAGGAGCTCTCAAACAGTAAGCACAAAATCGAGGATATCACCGATTTTCCTATCACTTACTTCCGGCCCCCATTTGGTCAGTATAATTCGGAAACCATTAAAGCTGCACAGGACCTGGATTTGACTACCGTCATGTGGCGAATCAGTTCAATGGACTGGGAACTTGCTAAAAACCCAAATAAAATTGTAGAAAACGTGGTTTCAAACCTTGAAGATGGTGCCATTATTTTACTTCATGAACTAAAACAAACCGTACAGGTTCTCCCTACTATCATAAAAGATATTCGAGCACAGGGATATGAATTTGCAGTGCTCCCATAACAATCAAAAAAGGAGATAGTGGAATAGTCCACTATCTCCTCTGCTTTTTCAAATCTGACATCACCCTTCTACTTCAATTTCATTGACGCCCTCAACGTGCCTGAGAAGCTGGTAGATATCCGTTGTTTCGTTCTCTGCAAATGTCATCAATTTAAGCTCCACTTGCGGATTCTTATCTTTCGTATCTCGAACCCGAACATGACGTATTTCAAAATCATGTTCCACTATGGCTTTCATAAACTCAGTCAAATCTACGTTTTTCTTAAGCGTAATCTTAGCCCGCATCTCACGCTGTCTTAGAGCTTTCGGACCAATTCGCTTAATAATCCACGGAAGAATATTCACACTAAATAGAATCAATCCTGCCCCTACAAATGCTTCATAATAAAAACCTGCACCTGCCGCAATTCCAAGACCTGAGGCTCCCCAGATAATAGCTGCCGTCGTTAACCCTGATATCGCGTCGTTATTCCTTCTAAGAATAACACCCGCGCCGATGAAACCGATTCCCGAAACAATTTGAGCCGCTAGTCGCATCGGATCCGTTCGAATATTCTTTGAAAGCTCAGCGAAAGTCTCAGCAGATTCAATTGAAACAATCGTTAACAAGCAACTGCTGACCGCAATCACAATACACGTTTTTAACCCAAGCGGCTTATGCTTTAACTCCCTCTCAATCCCAATCATTAAACCGAGCAAAGCGGAAATACATAATTTAATTAGTACAACAACCATCGCTCGTCAACTCCAACGTCTAAATCAGAATATAGTCTTCTCATTAGTACTCTATTCAGTTGAAGTAAACATTAGAAGAAAACAACACCTCAGGATCTCAAATCTCCACCCGACACAACCTGACATTATTCGAGTTAAACCGGGTGGTGCCTGTCACCCGCGATTATCCTTCTACCTCCACAAACGTAGCGCCTTCAAGTTCTCGTAGTTGTTGATAGATACTCGTTGTATGGTTCCTTTCAAATGTTAATAATCGAAGGTCTACCTGATGATCCTTCTCCTTTGTATCGCGAACGCGCACATGTTTGATCTCAAAATCAGCAGCTTGAATCGTACTCATAAAAGCTGTAATATCCGTGCCTTTTTGAAGCGTAATTTTCGCTCGCATCTCCCTCTGCCTTAATTGGCTTGGACCAATTTTTTTAATAATGAAGGGAAGAAGATTCACACTGAACAGAATTAAAGCTACTCCGACAAACGCTTCGAAATAGAATCCTGCACCCGCCGCAATACCAAGCCCAGAAGCTCCCCAGATAATTGCTGCTGTTGTTAATCCAGAAATCGCATCGTTATTACGTCTTAAAATAACCCCTGCACCGATGAAACCAATTCCGGACACTACCTGTGCTGCAAGACGCATCGGATCGGTTCGTATGTTAGGTGAGATTTCGGAGAAAGTCTCAGCAGACTCAATTGAAACAATGGTTAATAAGCAGCTACTAACTGCGATAACCATACACGTTTTTAAACCAAGCGGCTTATGTTTAAGCTCTCTTTCAACACCAATCATTAGCCCTAAACAAGCAGATATACAAAGCTTTGCGATGACAACAATCATAGTCCCTCACCCTCACTTCACAACCTATTTTTCTTTTATTTTACCAAACATATCATGATCGTTCGAAAGAGGGTTGCTAATTATTAGAATAAATTCCGTTTGTGAACAACAAAAAATGGTTGCAGGAAGCAAACACCTTCTACAACCATCATTATTTAACACTGCTTATATTTACTTAAAATACATCATCAGAGTTTGCACAAAATGCTGCCCGGTAAGTTCTGCTGAGAACAAAATCATTCCCCAGAATGGTAGAACAAACAGACAAATCCATCCAAAACTTTCAAATGTATTCTTCCAATATGATGATTTATTCATCGCATTCTCCACCTCACGTATTATTAATAAAGAAATTATGTTCCTCTATTAAAAACGGAGGTCTGAGAAATAACTGGATTGAAAAGCAACTACATTCAAAAAACCATGGGCATCAGGATGAATCTCAATAGAAGGGAGCTTCCGCGTCAGAAAAAGAGAATATATAACAAGCTTATCAGCTGTTATGTAAGGAACAGAAGGACCGACAATCTTTTGTTTTTCTATTAAAATCGAGATAGATTGAGGGATGATTTTCGCGTCAGGAAGATAGACGAACTCAGTGATCGTTGGATTGTCAGTCGTTGGATATTCGAATTGATTTAATTGCTGTGCTGGATAAATGAACACGAGAAAGCCAAACAAAACGATCACTAAAAGCTGCTTCACCCTTTGCCCCTCCTCCACTGTAATCCTTATCCATATTTTCATCATTCTAGCACCGCTTCTATATAAAAGTCTATCTGCCTCGCAAGTTTTTTCATCGCGGCATCCGACAAATAGCGAGCTCATTCGGGTGGTGACAGGCACCCGCTACCCACTAAACCTTCGAAGAGAGTCAAAGGGAGAACGACCTAGGTCGTTCTTCTTATTTTTCGTATTAGTAACGTAACTTATAAAAGCGCTTTAATAAAGAGGACCAACTCAATTAGTAAAACCCAAAAGCCATCACATCACATATTCAAACAGGATCCCCTTCCTTAAATTTGTGAATTTTAACATATCTAGAGTTGTAACACAGCTGTAATTTTTAAAAATTTACAAACATTTTAAAAAAATAAACATTTCTCTAACATCTTTAAATTGACAAATAATTTGCTAAAATGGAGAAGTTCTTTAAAAATTGGAGGTTAAATCATGGAGAATACCATACAGGGTAAGCCAGCTAAAAATGAGAAAATTAAACACCCTCCTGGCTTATACCTTTTGTTTATCACTGAGATGTGGGAACGCTATAGCTATTATGGTATGCGTTCAATTCTAATACTATATTTAACAGCTGAATTATTCAGCGGTGGACTTGGCATGGATCAGGGTTCAGCTCTAGAATTGTATGGTCTTTATGTTGGTCTAGTTTACTTTACACCTTTAATAGGAGGGTATTTAACCGATAAATTTATCGGCTTACGAACCGCCATTACAATAGGTGGTATCACTATGGCTGTAGGTGACTTTACACTTTTTGCTATACAAGAGCAATGGGGACTCTACATAGGCCTTCTGTTGCTGATAATCGGTAATGGATTTTTCAAACCTAATATCTCTACTCTTGTTGGAGAGCTTTACAGTAAAAATGATAAGCGAAAAGATTCTGCTTTTACCATTTTCTACATGGGAATCAACCTCGGTGGACTAATTTCTCCATTAGTTGCAGGATTACTCTATGCGAATATTTTCTATTCGAATACAGGCGGAGTAGAAGTATTCGGTTTCAAATATGCTTTTCTGGCTTCATCAATTGGAATGATTATTGGTCAGATTACATTTAACTTACTTTCAAAAAAATATCTTGGGGACATTGGAAGAAAACCTACAAGTTCACGTGTTAAACCTAGCCTTGAAGAAAAAGCAAAACCATTAACAAAAGTTGAGAAGAAACGTACAGTAGCTATCTTTGTTCTTGCCCTCTTTACAATTGTTTTCTGGACTGGTTTTGAACAAGCAGGAGCATCATTCACACTTTATACTCGAGATTTTATAGACAGAACAATTTTTGGATATGAAGTGCCTGTTTCTTTCTTCCAGTCACTAAATCCATTATTTATTCTACTTCTAGCTCCATTCGTATCTGCATTGTGGATTAAACTATCAAAAACAAAACGCGGCGATTTTTCTGTTCCTACCAAAATGGCATTCGGTCTAATCCTATTAGGACTAGGATTTATGGTAATGATTCCTGCTGTAATGATGACAAGTAGTGGACCAGAAGATACAGTAGTTAAAGCCAGCATGATGTTCATGATCGTAACCTATTTCCTAAACACACTTGGTGAGCTAGCACTTTCACCAATTGGACTATCTGCTGTCAGCAAAATCTCACCTATCAAAATCGCTTCTTTACTGATGGGTATGTGGTTCCTAAGTAACGCAGTAGCAAACTACTTGGCTGGACAAGTAGCAGCACTTACAACATCAGCAGGGTATCTAGAAATATTCATCTACCTTGGTATAGCAGCAATTTTCTTTGGAATTGTATTATTGCTTCTATCTAAAAAGATTCAAAAGTTGATGCATCTAGACGAATTTGAGGAGAATGATAACACTAAACAAGTAATCTAATCCTTTAATAAAATTTTTCATAAAAATGCTACTGGCTAGACTAGTAGCATTTTCTTTTATCTGCTTCAACAAAATTATAGTTTCGGTCTATACATTTCCCCTCAATATCAACCATGATACAAAAAGTTATTTTGAAATATTATATTAATATAAACAACCCTTTACTTTAATATGGTATTAATGTAAAATTATACAAGTGGAGGTGAGATGAATGAAGAAAAAACTTACTGCGTTTTTACTAGCTGGTACCCTTGTAACTGGAATTACTTCCGCTCCAGCATCCGCGGCTAATCCTGATAAGATTAGTGGTGGTGGAGGCTATTCTATTGGTTGTGCAATATGGAATTACTTTTCAGACAATGATATTTGTGTGAAAGATCCATACTTTGGTCAGTAATCATTTAACAAAGTACCATTCTGGCAGTACTACATACAAAACGGTTCCCCTCACTCTCAAAGGGAACCGCTTTTTTATTTGCCCTAATTTCGACTCACACCGCCAATACCATAAAGATAGTGTTTCTTACATTCGTTATTACTACACGAAGCGAATTCAACAAAAAAATGGATTCGCTTCGCCAACTGACTATTATAAAAACTATTGAAAAGCGAGAACTACCTTGCTGGACAAATTGCAGCACTCACAACATCAGCAGGATATCTTGAAATCTTCATGTATCTAGGCTTTGCAGCTCTTGGACTCGGAATAATTCTTCTGCTACTGTCTAAGCCACTACAAAAGCTTATGCATCTTGAAGAATTCGACGATGATCATGTTGCAAAACAAATGAACGAATAAAGAATAGTAAAAAGCGGTTCCCACTTTTAGGATGGGAACCGCTTTTTCTATCTTTCCAACTCAATATTATAATGATACTGATCACTCCGATACTTTGTTTTCGTATATTCAATCGGGTGATCATTGAGTCCACGGCTCAACCTCGTCATCTCTAAAAGCGCTTCGCCTGGACGAATTCCTAGCGAATCAGCCTCATGAATTGTCGCGTTGATCGCTGTAATACGTTCGTTCGCTTTCTTAAGATAATAATTATGCTGCTCAAGTACTTCATAATACTTCGCTTGATTTAAGTCACATTGAATTAGAATGTCACCAATTTCCTTCGGCCAACACGTTCGCTCGAGCGCAATCGGAACTTCATCAGCAAAACGGATTCGCTCAACTAATAGGATTGGTTCCCCCTCATTGACTTTCAGCATATCGTTTTCATGATAAAGATCCTCACGAAATTCCGCACGAAGGAGCTTCGAATGAGGCGTTTGCCCACGTTCCACGACTTCCTCAGCAAACCCTCTCAACTTTCCAAGATTCCCAATTAAATTCTGCGCTTTTACAACCGTCCCGCGCCCCTGTTTCTTCTCTAAAAGACCGTTCTGAACGAGAATCGTAATAGCCTGTCTAATCGTCGTCCGACTCACATCAAACTCTTTAATCAGCTCCTGCTCAGTCGGTATCAATGTATTCGGCTTCCATGCCCCTGTTTGAATTCGCTTAATCAATACATCTTTTATTTGTAGATATAGGGCTTCACCTTTAGAATGATTCAGTATATTCGATGACATATAAGCCACTCCTTTAAGTGATCAAGAACAACTCGCTTCATACATCCATTATACCGAAAACTTGCCTCACTTAATACGATAACGCCTCTCCAACACAAGAACATACATTCGACATAAATCGGGTGGTGCCTGTCACCACCCGATTTTTCTTCCACTCTCTCCTATCAAGTGCTAAACCACAGCAAGCAGCAATATAAATAAGTTGATAGCTTAATCAGACATGTTCGGGGGCGTCTAACATGAAAAAAGGACTGATCTTAACCCTCTCCATTACAGGAGGAATCGCAGCCATAATTGTCAGTGTCTTAATCGGCGTTCTGATTGGCAATGCAGATCTTGAAGAAAACTATACCGAGAAGATTAAGAAGATCAAATCAGATATCACTATGGCAGAGGCGAAAGTGAAAGACGAGGAAAGCAAACTACTATCCATTAAGGAGCATACAGCTGCTGCTGAAGAACAACAAAGTTCTGAGAATGAAAAGCTAGAAAAACTACAAGCAGAAGTGGACGAAGTAGAGAAATTGATTGAGGAAAAAGACGCTATCACAAAAGAGAATGACTCTCTGCAAGAGGATAAGGATAAGAGCAAAAAAGAACTCAACAAATTGAGTGATAAAGTGAAAGAAAAAAAGACTCGCGGAAGTGAACTAGATGACACGATTAAAGCAAAGGAAAAAGAGCTCGAGAAACTCGAAAAAACCATTATACGTAAAAGCGAAGAACCGATTGAACTCACTGCTGGTCAGTATATCGTTGGGACAGATCTGCCTGAAGGTCGATACCAAGTAACGAATATCGGAGACGGTACAAATTTCTTTGTCTATGACTCAAGCGGAATGCCTACCGTAAATACGATACTAGGAGACGGAATGGTCGGAACAGGAGACTACGTCTTCTTCACAAACACAGGTGATATGATCGAAACGCTCGGCCGCGTTAAATTAATGCCAGTAGAATAATAGAAAAAGAGCTCCCGCAAGCAAGCCGCAGGAGCTCTTTCATTTCGACATAATATGAGCTAATTCGGGTGGTGACAGGCACCCGCGAAACAAGCACCGCGAACCGCGACCCGCGAACCGAGCATCTACATCCCAACTCCACTCTCTTTATAAACACCTTTCCTCATCCTCACAAAGAAGTACAATCCAATAAGGAACCATCCCCCAACCATCACCCATTCATAAGGCCAGATCAGCGCTGCCGGCATGCCAGGAAAATACAGCGCGATAAATCCGAAACTCAGAACTAGCGCAAGGTACCCGAAAATCGGACTTTTCCCTGCTCGGAATGGCCGCTCCATATCAGGCTCATTTTTTCTAAGTTTAATGAAGGACCACGCTACAAGGAAGTACGCAACCACAATGCCAAGGCCGCCTGCATCCACGATCCAGACAAGCGCAGACCTTCCAAGTAGAGGGGCAAGCATTGATAGTACCCCTATAAAAAGCACCGCATTTGAAGGTGTATGATGCTTCGGATGCAAACGCCCGAACCAGGACGGTAGCATACCAGATTTCGCCATGGCATATAAAACCCGACTACCGCCAATCACAAATGAATTCCAGCTCGTAATAATTCCTGCAACACCGCCAAGAATTAATAATTTCGCAAACATGGCAGAGCCAAATAGATTCCCCATCGCATCCGCCGTCGCTAATTCAGTGGTACCGAGCTGTTCTTGGTTCATCCCAAGAGAAACGCCAATTGCAATCGCTATGTAAAACAGAATCGCTCCGATAACTGAAATGACGAGAAACTTTCCTATTTGCGCCTGTGGCAGATTGGCTTCTTCTGCAACCTGTGGAATCACATCGAATCCAACAAATAAGAACGGAACCATCACGAGTACCGCCATGACACCACCCATTCCACCAATAAAATGAGGGGTTAAATTAGCAGGCTCCCCATTTACGCCAGCACCGAATATCAACAGTAAGCCTGCCGCAACAATCACAAGCGTAAACACCGTTTGCAGCACAGCCGCTTGCTTAAGACCAAGATAATTGATAAAAGTGATAATCACAGCACCAACAGAACCAATCAACACCCAATTGAGGTGAACATCCCAACCAGCAATCGTCCATAAGTAACCTGCCTGGTAATCTGGTAGCAAAAAGTCAATCACCGTAGGCAATGCCACTGCCTCAAATGTCGCAACGGATACGTAGCCGAGTGTTATTGCCCAAGATGCAACGAAGGAAGCATTCTCACCCAACGCGCGATGGACGTATTCATGCTCCCCGCCAACTCGCGGCATCGCAGACGCCAGTTCAGCATAATTGAGTCCAACACAAATCACGAGAAAGCCACCAATTGCGAACGCTAACACAGCTCCGAATGAACCTGCAGAAGTAATCCAGGTCCCCGAGAGAACAACCCACCCCCAGCCAAGCATTGCACCTAACGCTAGAAAAAGCAGGTCAAACTTCGACAGGACCTTCTTGAGTTTCTTCTCTTCGACCGCCATCACAGAACACCCTTACGCAGTTCATTAGCAACCTTTCGAATCGATTCCTCAACAATGAACAACCCTTCCTCTAATTCATCATCCGTAATCACAAGCGGCATTAAGAACCGAATGACATTGCTATAAACACCTGCACCTAATAAAAGAAGTCCCCTTTGCTGCGCTTCAGTAAGGATCGCTTTTGCAAGATCTTTATCAGGTGTTTTATTGTCTCGATCGCTGACGATTTCAATAGCATTCATTGCACCTAACCCACGAACATCGCCAATAAAAGAAAATTCCTTCGCTAAATAAGTAAACCGCTCTCTCACTTTTTCACCGATCCGAACCGCTCTTTGATTAAGTCCCTCGTCTTCGATTACATCGAGAACAGCAAGCGCTGCGCGACATCCAAGCGGACTGCCGCTATATGTGCCACCAAGTTCCCCAGGATCAGCCGCATCCATTACTTCGCCTCTACCGATTACGCCACTGATCGGAGTGCCTGCCCCTAACGATTTCGACACTGTAATGAGATCTGGTACAACATCAAAATGCTCTGATGCAAAATAACTTCCTGTTCGCCCAAACCCTGTTTGAATCTCATCCGCCACAAACAGAATCCCGTGTTCTTCACACGTGCGTTTCACAGCTTGGACGAAGTTTTTATCCGGTACAATAAAGCCGCCTTCACCTTGAACAGGCTCCATGACGATTGCAGCGATCGTCTCTGGGGCAACTTCTTTTAAAAGAAAATCAGAGAACTGCTGAATCATGAACTCACTATATTCTGCCTCATTCATTTGCTCAGGTCGACGGTAAGCATACGGAAAAGGAGCCTTATACACCTCTGGCGCAAACGGCCCAAAACCAAATTTATAAGGCTTCACTTTGCTTGTCATCGACATCGTCATTAGCGTTCTGCCGTGAAAAGCATTCTGGAACGTTACAACTGCCTGACGCCCCGTATATTTCCTTGCAATTTTCACCGCATTCTCAACAGCCTCAGCCCCACTGTTTTGCAGCAACACTTTTTTCTGATGAGTTCCCGGTGCTAATGCTGCAAGCTTTTCAGCTAATTCAATATAAGGTTCATACATCATCACATTGAATCCGGTATGGATGTATTTATCGACTTGATCATGAAGCGCTTCCTTCACACGCGGGTGGCAATGACCGACATTGATCGTACCGATTGCTCCAGCAAAATCAATGAACGTGTTCCCATCAACATCTGTTACCCTAGCCCCCGAAGCTTCCGCCGCAAAAGTTGGAAGCCCACATGTTACTGCCTTGGGCACAACATTCTCACGTCGTTCTAACAATTGACTGGCTACAGGTCCTGGTAAAGTTGTTTGAACAAAAGCACTCTTTGTCATCATCAATCACTCCTTCTATTTATTGGAAAACGGACTGCTGTCCGGTTAAATCGTATAATGTGGAAAGAAGGTGCGCTTCAATAGCGCGTGTCATTTCTTCAATGTCTTTTTCTCGAAAAGCGTTCAGAATACGTAAATGCTCAGGAATCGACTTCACCTCTTCAATCGGAATCGTATAGAACTCATCCTTCAAAATCAGATAGCCATCAGACCATTGATTAAGCGTTTCCACTTCTTGAAGTAAAAATTTATTCCCAGTCAATGTCGCAGGATAGGAATGAATCAGCCCGTTCACTCGCATAAATTCTTCAAAGTCCTTCTCTTCATACGCCTTTTTCTCCTGATCTAACAGCTGCTCTAGCTCATGAACATGCTCATCTGTAACGGTAGGAAGCGCTAACTTCGCAGCATACCCCTCCAACACAACGCGTAAGTGAAACACATCGCTTAACTCTTGATCAGAAGGATTGTAAACAAAAGCACCTCTGTTAGGGATTACCTCTAGTAACCCTTCATTACCTAACCGCTTAAACGCCGCCCGAATCGGCGTTCGACTCATATTAATTTCCTGACTCACCCACTCTTCCGTCACTCTCTGACCAGGTAAAAGCCTTCGGAGCATAATCGCTCGCTTCACTTTCTCATAAGCCAGTTCTTCATTCCGTTTCTTATTTGTCATCCTAAACCACCTATTGTGTCCAAAGATTGTATACAATTTCTTGATTCTTCTGACATATTATATCAAACTTGTTAATTATTCAATATTTTCAGACAAATATAGTTGTATCGTCCTACCTCCACACAAAAAATCCCTAAGCCTAGATGACCACTACCCATCCAAACTCAGAGATATTCGACACCATTCGAGCTAAACCGGGTGGTGACAGGCACCCGCGAACCCGCGAATTTACGCTCAGCGTTCGCACGCCGCCAATCCTACCCCAAAAACACCGCGCCATACGCAAGCGATCCAACAATCACAAATGCCGGATGCACTTTCATCTTCTCCATCAACACGTAACTTGCCGCAATCAGAAAGATCGTTTGGTACAATCCCGCTCCCTCATAAGAGCTAGTAAAAAATTGAAACGCCATCACGCCAAGGAGAATTGCGATCGTCGGACGGATGAGCGCGGTCATCTTCTTAACCTTCGGGGAGTTTTTAAACTTATTTAACAAGCTCAACAGCACGATCATCAGAATCAACGACGGTGCCACCGTAGCAAACACGCCAACGAAAGCTCCAAGAACACCGCCCTGCTGAAATCCAATATACCCTGCCATTTTCGTTGCAATCGGCCCTGGTAGTGCATTCGCCATCGCAAGCATTTCACTAAATTCATTCACGCTCATCCAGCCAAATCGACCTACCACTTCATTCTCAACAAGGGGAATAGAAGCAGGTCCACCACCATAACCAACGATCCCAGGTATGAAGAAGGCAACAAAAATATCCCAATAAATCATGATGACTGCTCCTCCTTCACCTGTTTTCCGTCATCATCCCGCTGTTTCCCACTAGTCGGCTTCAATAACGCATAAAGCAACAAGCAAGCAATCACAATCCCTGGATGAACCCCAGCTAATTCAATCAACGCATAAGATGCAACGGTTAACGTAATCGTTAAAAGCCAACCCAAATTTCCCTGTGCTTTTCGAAAGAAATCATACGTTAACACAGCAAGCATCACGCCAACAACCGGAACAACCGCCTGCGTCATCCCCTGCACCCACGCCTTCTCACGAAATGTGGAGAGAAACGTTAAAAGGAAAATCATGATTCCAATTGTTGGTACAATCGTCGCTAATACAGCGTTGAACATACCGGTTACCCCCGCCACGCGATGCCCAATATACCCTGCCATTTTCGTCGCAATCGGTCCAGGCAAGGAATTCCCTAATGCTAGAATATCAGCAAATTCATCGTCATTGAGCCATTTGTATTTCTCTACTACTTCTTTATGAACAAGTGGAATGGAAGACGGTCCACCACCATATCCAAGCATTCCCACCCTCAAAAAGGCGAGAAAAAGATGCCACTGTTGCATGGGACACCACCTTTCACATTCTCGCACCGCCAAAATTAATAAGCAGCAATTGTACCATCAGTCCGAGATTCCGTACCTCCAAACAGTGTACCAGATTGCTGATCACGCCAGATAATTTGACCCCTTCCAAAAGCGCCTTTTTCTAATTGGACTTCGATCCCATGTCCTTTACGACTAAGCGCTTCTGCAAGATAAGGTGGGAATGTCGACTCCACCCATACTCTCTTCCCCTCTACCCATTGCCATCTCGGGGCATCAAGTGCAGCCTGTGGATTCAAGTTAAAATCAATCATGTTCGTGATCACTTGCAAATGGCCTTGTGGTTGCATAAAGCCACCCATCACGCCAAACGGACCAATCGCTTCACCATCTTTACTCAGGAATCCGGGAATAATCGTATGATAGGTACGTTTTCCACCTGAAAGAGCGTTATCATGCTCAGGATCCATTGAGAAATTATGTCCCCGATTTTGTAGCGCAATCCCCGTCTCTGGGACAACGAGACCAGAACCAAATCCCATGTAGTTACTTTGAATAAAAGAAACCATGTTCCCTTCAGAGTCTGCCGTCGCTAAATAAACCGTTCCGCCTTTTGGTGGCTTACCTGGCGAAGGCGTAAGTGCTTCGTCCCCGATTAACGCACGACGACTTTCCCCGTAAGAAGCTGACAGCAAATCATCAACCGCTACCGACATTTTCTTCTCTTCCGTAATGTATTTCTGTCCATCAGCAAATGCGAGTTTCATAGATTCAATATGTTTATGATACGTTTCAGCAGATTCTTTATGATCGAACTGGAAGCCATTTAAAATATTGAGAGCAGAAAGAGCGATAAGCCCCTGTCCGTTCGGCGGAATCTCCCAAACATCATACCCTCTATATGTAACAGAAATCGGATCAACCCATTCTGGCTGAAAAGAAGCAAGGTCTTCTTCCGTAAGATAGCCATTGTACTTAGACGAAAAGGCTGCAATTTTCTCTGCGATCGCGCCATGATAAAACGACTTCCCGTCAGTGTCCCCGATCTCCCTTAACGTCTCTGCATGACCTTTCGAACGCCAGATTTCTCCTACTTCAGGAGCGCGCCCTTCTGGAGCAAACGTTTCAAACCAGTGACTGAACTCTTCGTCCGTCAGAACTTCTTTAAACCGAGCATATGCTTCTTGCCAGAACTTACTTAAAATAGGGGAGACCGGAAACCCTTCTTCTGCATAATGAATCGCAGGTTCTAACGTCTCTCTTAATGAAAGCTTCCCAAACCGACGAGATAATTCGGCCCATGAAGCCGGCACACCAGGAACGGTAACGGGAATCCATCCGTACTTCGGAATTTCATCGTATCCCCGTTCTTTTAGCGACTGGATTGAAATCGATTTTGGTGAAGGACCACTACCGTTCAACCCATGCAATTGCCCCTTTGTCCAAACGAGGGCGAACGCATCACCACCAATGCCATTTGAAGTAGGTTCTACAACAGTCAGCACAGCCGCCGTTGCGATCGCCGCATCAATGGCATTTCCGCCTTTTTTCAAAATATCTAACCCAGCCTGTGCCGCTAACGGCTGCGACGTCGCAACCATCCCTTTATTCGCAACCGTTGTCATTCGTTGTGAAGCGTATGGGTAATGTAAGTAATCAGTTGTCATAAGAATGCTCCTTTCATTTTCAAAGACTAATAAATAGTAATAGAACGAGCTGAGGCAGACGTTTACTATTAAAACAGACATTCTTCACTCTAATAGCTTCAACTCCGTCACAGTCTATCAGAAACCCACTTAACCAAAATATTTCAATGTTATTATTTATATACCTTTGTTAATTTAAATGATGTTTTTAATTAACAAAGGTTAATGTTAGTATCGATTATATAGAATATTCCGATATTTTCAATGAATTTTTGACTGAAAATTACTACTTTTCATTAACAATGAACGGGTGCATGTCACGATCTCAATGTGGTATGCAACGTATAACTCATAATTGGGAAGGTGTATAAAACATGAATGAAGATAAAAAATTAAAAATCGATGATACAGACAAACGAATTATTGAGTTATTAACCGAGGATGGTAGAATGTCTTACGCAGATATCGGAAAAAAACTCGATCTCTCCCGCGTTGCAGTCAGATCCAGGGTCAATCAATTAATTGAATGTGGCGTAATCGAAAAGTTTACATGTGTGGTTAATAGCGAAAAAGTAGGAAAAGGGGTCTCCGCTTTTTTTGAAGTCGATTGTGAACCACGTGCGCTTGTAGAAGTAGCAGAGAATCTTGCGAATAACCCTTACGTTGCGAGCTGTTATCAAATGACGGGACCGAGCACGTTACACATGCATGTGCTAGTCAATGACTTCATGCAATTAGAGTCTTTTGTGAATAATGAATTGTATGCGTTGGAGGGAATTACGCGGGTTGAGTCTCATATTCTGTTAAGGCGGTTTAAGAGTAGGAGCGGCCTGAAGTTGTAATGGGATATAAATGAAAATGAACACAAAAAGTGCTGCTTCATATTGAAACAGCACTACTTTGCTTAAAAGACATTCCATTAAGTATTAACTAAATCACTCGTCTTTTCAATACGAGGTGAATAAGCAACAACATTATTCCTCATCTTCTTCGCTTCATAAAGAGCCATATCCGCAGTTTTAATCAGTTGTTCTTTAGTATCCACGATCGTTGGATAAGTAGAAATGCCAATTGATACGGTAATACAGTCCAGCGGCATGCTTTCTGCTCCATAAAAAGCTCTCTCTGAAATAGACTTTCTAATTTCTTCAGCTAGCTCAAAAGCTTCCGTTTGACTATGACCGGGAAGAATAATCGCAAACTCCTCTCCACCATATCGACACGTATAGGCATCATTTGGTGAATGATCCAGAAGTAGAGACGATATCTCTTTTAACAACGTATCCCCTTGAGGATGCCCGAAGTGATCGTTGTAAGTTTTAAAGAAGTCTAAGTCTATTAAGAAAAGCGAAACTTCTTTACCTGTTTGAACCACTTCTTCAATCTTTTGCTGAAAAAATCGATGGTTATACAGATTGGTTAAACCATCTTTAATTGATAGCATCTTAAAATCATTGTACATCTTGTAGTACGTTCGATAAGAAATTCCTAGGCCCCATAGAACGACTGCGAATAGAACAATCCCCATGATTTCACCCTGTTCAATAACCTTTGTAACGAGTGTTCCAAACGCCATCAAATTAAGATAAACCACAGTTGACTTTACATCGAGTGAGATAAACGACCGATTCCTAATATAAATAAATATATTAACCAAAAGTAAATTCATAAGTTGATAGCACACTATGTACAGAACATAGGATAGAACGTTATTTAAGCTAAGACTACCTATTTCACCACCAGCAAGTTGGTATGCTTGTAATGCAACATAAGAAGATAATGCATACTGTGCTCCATTGAAAAAAATCGGTTTCCAAGCTGCAGGTTTAGTGAATACGAGAATGATACTGAAGATAAGCACAATGCACGCAGTTGGGAAGAAACCGTATATCACACCAGAGATAAATAAAAGAGGTGATACAAACGAAAGTTCTTCATCACTCGGAAGAGAAATAGGGCGTAATTCAAACAGAACCGCTACACTTCCTATTATCGATATAACAATCCACTCTTCTACTTGCAAAGGTCTTACATAAACAAATGACAAAGAGACATAGATTCCCAAGATACAATACAGGTAAATTCTCAACAGCGTATCATTATCCAATTTCATTGCTACAAATCTCCTTCCCAGGAGGATAACTAGATTACGAGCATTATGTTAGTAAGGTGAGCATATTTCTATGCTCACCAGCTAACTACCAACTCACTCTATACCCTGGATTAAAAAGAATATTAAAGATTTCAGTATCGTCATAATTATTGGTGGTACTGTCATCAGCTATATAAGATGACCCGTTTGCTCGTTTTAAAAAGAAGGATTCGTACTCATTAATCGTGATCCCATAAGTAGTTAAGAAACTTGATTGGATGTCAGTCGTCGCTAACTCTTCAATCATTTGATTAATCCCGTCAAGACCATCATATTTAATTAACTGCTTAACTGCCATAAAATACAAACCTTCAACATTATTTGATGCATTCAAAAGATCCTCTTGATTGGACTTAAGAGAAAATTTTCCATCTTTGCTTTTAAATTCTTTTAAATCCTTTTTTAATCCATGATAAGAAGATCGAGTACTAGTTGGATTCACCATTTGTTGAGCAGTAAATCCGTTGTATACAGCTAATCCCTCCTCAAACCAAATAGGGGATTTACCTTCAAGTCCAGAATACTGGAATAGAACATGAGTTAATTCATGAGTTAAGTAATGAGCAAGTTGAGATTTGTCATTGTATACGTAAAGTGGAATCCAAATCCTAGTACCATCTGTTATTCCACCTGTGTTGTTCACAATATTGTCTACTGATTCATCTGGTAAACCAGCTTTCACCAATGAGTTGCGGTAAGTCCTCTCATTCGAGAACAATATGATTTTAAACGGAACATTCTTTAATTGAGGAAAACTCTTTTTCAAATCCTCATAGGCCATATTCTTTTTAATAGTTGGTAGTGTAACATTCTTCAAAATAGTAGCAGTTACTTTAAGATGTCGATCTGAAATCCCTCTATCACCTGCATAAACTCTTCCAAGCTCTTCACCTGTAGAATCAATCGTTTGAACCTCAGGTAATGTTGGGCGCTCAACTATTTTATGATCATAAGTCTCCGTTTCGAGCTCACTACCTGTATTAGCAGAAGCTTGTGGTGTAAATGAAAGTAATGGGCTAAATGCAAACAGGGTTATCATGAATAACTTACTAATTTTATAGAACATGTAAATCTTCCCCCTCTCATTCATTTCTTCTCATCTCGCTTTGAATTGTGCTTGATTTTAATAGCTTGCAGGAGAAATCGATCATTATTCATAACTACACCTCCTTATTCCCAAAATTAAATCTATGTTTTGTAGGTTCCTAGGTGTCTATGTAGTTAGGCAAAAATAAAATGCTATTCCTGTAGTGGAATAGCATTGAATACTCTCAGCTATTCGGCAACCTGGCAATCATAGTAACAATCGTTACCTTAGACCCACGGCTTTGTGTCCTCATCTTTCGACAAGTTTACCTTTTCGTTTCTTATATTTAATTAGTTAATTGCCCTTACCTAACTGCGATACGCGAGGTTGATCAGGGTTTATTCCAAGTCATAATTTACAAATCTGAATTCTTATATTTAAAAAGGATAAAAAATTATCGTTTAAACAAAATCACGAATAACACAATATTCCGACATAAAAAGGTAAAATAATCTCCTGCTATCAAAAGAAGGAATATATAATCGGGCGCATCTATTCATATTTGTCTTAACGAACAAGTTTAGTGCAATTCCCTATCATTTTTTTTAGTAAATTATGTATTTTTATATAAGAATTTAGTACTAAACGAATGTTAACACAGGGCTCAACTTTGGTTCTAAATACCTATAAATACATGATATGGTATTTTTTTCATTTAGGCAACAAGAAGCGTTCGACAATTGCAGTTACTTTCTACATTTGACGACATTAATAGACTTATAACGAGATAATGTTTTGGAACTATTCCAAAACCTTTTCTCCATACTAAAGAAGTGCACCCAACAAAATATCAGGTGCACTTCTCACATTACTATTCAATTTATGATTAAGGCCTCGGCTAATCAGCTATCCAAAAGCACTCCCTGGATCATACTCCCCCAACTCAAGCTCAGTCCGTTCCCCAAGCACAAGCCGAGCAAGCTCTGCTCCTAGAAAAGGCCCGCTCGTTAAGCCCGATGCACCAAGGCCATTCGCTACAAATAGCCCTTTTACATTAGGTACCTGTCCAGCCATGGGTACATTCCCAGGCGTAAACGGTCGAAACCCTACTTTCGTCTCCACATACGTGCTACTCTCCAAACCAGGTGCAACCTTCAACGCTCGTTCGATAATATGATTCACGCCTCCCATCGTTACACGCAAATCAAAACCAGCCTCATCTTCCTGCGTCGCACCGACCACAATCTTTCCATCTTCAAACGGCAAGAAATATTGAATAAAAGGAGGCATCACAATCGGCCACTTATCGGTATCCGTATCCGGAAGCTGTAGATGAACAATCTGTGCTTTTTGAGGTGCGACATGAAAGTTCATGCCAAGGGGCTCAAGCAACGTTTTCGCCCACGCTCCTCCAGTGACGATAACTTGATCTGACTGATACGCCTCTCCATCTACAACAACACCTTTAACGCTTGAACCATTCCAATCTAGCTTTGCATCGCCGAGTAAAACCTTTGCACCATGTTTTTCTGCGCCTCGAATCAAGGCATTTCGTAATGCCGCTCCGTTCACCCGAGCTGCTCCGCTTAAATGCACCGCACCATAGTGATCGGATAATGGAGGAAATAGCGCATTTGTTTCAGCAGGTGACAAGCGTGACACTTCTCCCATCTCAGGCGTATCTTTCCTACGCTCCATCGCAAGCTTCAACTTTTTTTCAAGCTTTGTTTCACCGGAGTAGATATTAATCGCACCAACACGCGCATAACCTGTTTCCTCTTCACCGTCTTTTCGAAGTTCTTCTATTAATGATGGATAATAGCGCGCACCAGCTTCCACCAGTCGATAAAACGCACCACCTCGACGATTTGTAAGCCATGGACACACAATACCAGCCGCAGCCTCAGTCGCCTGCCCCGCATCTTTCCGATCGACTAGCATCACATCTGCTCCCTGCTTTGCCAGGTGGTAAGCAGTGGACGCACCAAGAATGCCAGCTCCTATTACAATAATTGATTTCATACGTTGCACCTTTTCTTCGTTTGTCTGTTACGTCATTTTACAAGATAAGTCCACGGGACTCAATGTTATGCAATTTAATTAAACGTTTGATTAACGGTTCAAGCCTTAACAAATCCAACACTTAGACATAATACTTTGTAACTTAAAGTTAACACTTCCTTCACAGTGCCCCGTTACACTCTAGTTAACAACAACACTAGGAGGACACTCAACTTGATTAATGGTAGAAATTATTTAGCAGCTCTTATCATTGCTATCATGTTTATCGGACCGTTATCAGCATTTTCCGCTAGCGGCCCACTAGGCACTGTAGATCGTATAGATGGAGGAATTGGCGATACCACTCACTACACGGATGATGCACCAAACATCTCAGTAGATCCTAAAGTAACGAACATCATCGCACCCCTTTTCGGCACACCTGCGATTAAAGAAAATGGACAAACATTAACAGTTAAAATGAATACCGAGGGGAAAGAAGCAGCTGGCTGGAGTATTAAGTTAAAGCCTACTAATCACTCAGCCTTCACAAAAACATATGAGCTGCCAGTTGAGAACGTATCAACTGGACAATCTCACTGGAAAGATGCTTCGAAAATCTATGATGTAAATGTAACGATTCCAGAAAGCGTACCAGAAGAATTGTATGATCTAGTAGTATCGTATACCGCAAACGGACAACGAAAAACGGATGAGCAACCACATTCGGTGAAAGTAGTAAAAGAATTCAATAAAAATTTCACCTTCTTACACCTAACAGATACACATGTTGGATCTCCTCGTAATTTAGGGAGCACAGATGATTCATCAACTATTAACGCTGGCCGCTTGAAAGAAGCAGGCATGTGGAATCCAAATGAAGAAAAGCGATGGCTATATCTTCAAAAAGCGATTAAAGAAGTGAACTTGAAAAACCCTGATTTCGTGGTTGTAACGGGTGACTTGATGTTCGGTCAATTGAACCCACTTGAGTATATCTATGAATATGAAGAAACGTACAGAGTACTACAGAAGCTAGATGTACCCGTCTACCTTGTTCCAGGAAATCATGATTACTATGCGCAGGATGCAACACTAACGGATGGAGCAAAATACTGGGAGCAATACTTTGGACCTCAGTACTTCTCATTTGATTACGGTCCTTACGCTCACTTCCTTGGTTACAATTCGTTCGATTGGCACAAGTTCGATCGAAGCGGGAACGGAACTGTTTCTGTTCCAACATGGGGCGGACAAATTCGTGAAGAACAACTAGACTGGGTGAAAAACGACCTTTCTGAGAATGCAAAAACGGCTCAACCGAATCAGATTAAAGGACTGTTCTCTCACCACAATCCACTCTGGCAGGATCGTGACATCTGGCCACAGGATGACCCAGACGTGCAGGAGTATTGGAAACAGTATGACGAGCAACACAACCCACAAAAACTGAGCACTCTGATTCTTGGCGAAAAGCTCGGTATTGACTATGACCAGCAATGGCACGGAGAAAATGCAAACGAGCTAATCGATGTGATGAAGCAATATAACGTTGACCTTAGCCTCCACGGCCACACGCATATTGACAATGTAACGAAAAAAGATGGCATTCTCTACACAACAACAACCGCCATTGAACTCAGCGGTAAACCATGGGTTGGCTTCCGACCTTTCGAGGTAAACAACGGCGAAGTCATGAATTACAATTACGAAGAACCCGGACACTCAGTCCCAGTCTATGAAAATGGCGATACAGAAAATGGCGTCATGTCATTTGAATCTACCTATCAAAATCCAAACGACGGAACTGCTACGAACCAAACAGTAAAGGTAGTTAATCGATTGAAAAAGGATATGACTGTGACTGTACCTATGTATCTAGTGAAAGGTGACTATGCTGTATCAGAAGGAAATGTGAAGCAGAACGTTACTTCTGGTGATAAGCAGTATGTTGAAGTGGAAATTACGGTACCGGCAAATAGTTCGAAAGAGATCGTTGTAGACTAATAGTAAGAAAAACAAACTCCCGAGAATGTGGTCATCCTCGGGAGTTTTCTTTCGACAAATTCTAAGTAAATTCGGGTGGTGCCTGTCACCACCCGACTATTCACCTATTAAACACAACCAGTTTCATTTCCGTCATTTCTTCTACAGCATACTTAATGCCTTCTCTTCCTGTTCCGCTTTCCTTGACACCACCGTAAGGCATATGATCAACGCGGAAGGTTGGGATATCGTTAATCAGAACTCCGCCAACGTGCAAACGATCCGCTGCTTCCAACGCTGTATGAACATTATCCGTATAAATACCTGCTTGCAATCCATAATTTGAATCATTCACAAGATCATACGCTTCTTCCATACTACTAAACTTATTAATTACTACAATCGGTGCAAACACTTCCTGACAAGAGACGTTCATATCAGCTCGAGCATTCAGAATAACAGTCGGTTCCAATACATTCCCTTCAGAACCTCCACCAGCTACAATGTTAGCTCCTCCATGCCTCGCTTCTTTAATCCAGGAGAGCGCCCTCTCAACATCTCCCTCTGAAATAAGAGCAGACACATCCGTTTCTGTATGCAGAGGATCACCTGTTTTTAATGCTTTCGTTTTCTCTATAAACGCTTCAACAAAGGCATCGTAGTTTGATTCATGCACATACACGCGCTGAAGCGAGATACAGACCTGTCCCTGATAAGCGAACGCACCCATTACAGCGCGATCAACGATATGAGTTACATTTACGCCCTCATCCACAATCAGTGCTGAGTTCGATCCAAGTTCGAGCGTGACCTTTTTCAATCCCGCTTTGTTCCGAATCCCAATTCCGACTGCAGGACTCCCCGTGAACGTTACCATATTCACTCGTTCATCCGTCACAATACGATCGCCTACTGTCTTCCCACTACCCGTAACCACATTCAGTGCCCCTTTAGGTAGTCCTGCTTCTTCAAGTAACTCCGCAATAAAATAAGAGGAAAGAGGTGTCTGACTTGCAGGCTTTAAGACGATCGTATTTCCAGCTGCAATTGCTGGACCTATTTTATGCGCAACAAGATTCATAGGGAAGTTAAATGGCGTAATTGCACCTATAACGCCAAGTGGTTCACGCACCGTATACCCTACTCTTCCTTCTCCTCCTACAGCAGCATCAAAAGGAATCGTTTCACCTGAAATCCGCTTCGCTTCTTCTGCAGCGAATTTGTAGGTTGCAATCGTTCGTGCTACTTCTCCTTTTGCTGTCGCGATTGGCTTCGCAGCTTCCAATGCAATCATTTCTGCTGCTTCATCAGCTCGTTCACTTAACTTCTGAACAAGTTTTTCTAAAATCGTCGCTCGCTCGTGGGCTGGAAGGTTTCGCATCGCAAGCCTCGCACGATATGCCGCTTCAATCGCGCTCTCCACATCCGCCACTTCTGCCACTGGAATTTCCGCAATCACCTCTCCTGAATAAGGTGATCGCAACTCTTGATAAGACGAACCCGCTCGCCATTCGCCATCAATGTACAATTTCTTTTTATCGACCGTCGATTTCATAAGGCTCCCTCTTTTCGCAAATTATTGTTGAACGGCAAGTTCATCCATTACGTCTTCAATTACATCAAGTGCCTCGTTTAATTGATCATCTGTAATCACAAGTGGGGATAATAGACGAATTACATTTCCGTAAAGTCCCGCTCCCATCACAATAACGCCACGGTTATGACACTCCTTTAAAATTCTCCCTGTTAGTTCTTTATCCGGCTCCTTCGAATTAAGATCTTTCACAATCTCAACGGCTAGCATCGCACCAAGTCCGCGCACTTCGCCAATTACAGAATGTTTGGCCTGCATGTCCTTAAAGCGAGATACAGCTAGATCGCCAATGTGATTCGCTCGCTCAATCAGCTTCTCTTCTTCCATCATTTCGATCACTTCAAGAGCTGCAACGCAACCAAGCGGACTTCCTCCATACGTCCCACCGATTTCACCCGGATTCGGTGCTTCCATAATTTCTGCTCGACCGGTTACTGCACTGATCGGAAGACCTGCCGCAATCGATTTTGACATTACGAGTAAATCAGGTTCGATATCAAAATGCTCAATCGCAAACATCTTCCCTGTTCGTCCAAATCCAGTCTGTACTTCATCCGCAATAAACAAGATGCCATACTTCTCACAGATCGCCTTAACACCTTGAACGAATTCTTTCGACGGAACAACGAAACCACCTTCACCTTGAACAGGCTCCATAATAATCGCAGCTACTTCATCTGCCGGAACTTCACCAAGGAAAAAGTCTTCTAATCTTTTAAGAATTTCTTGATCGAGCTCTGCTTCTGTCATGCTCGCATGCTTTCGGTAATAGTAAGGGTACGCCATTTTGTATGTATCTGGCGCAAATGGGCCAAATCCATACTTATAAGGCTTCACTTTACTCGTTAACGACATCGCAAGTAATGTTCGTCCATGGTATCCGCGCTCAAACGAAATGATTGATTTACGACCAGTGTATTTGCGAGCAATTTTCACCGCATTTTCAACAGCTTCTGCTCCACTATTTAAGAAAAAGGTTTTCTTTTGTGAAGCGCCAGGCGTGATTTCATTTAATTTCTTTGCAAGCTGGATATAAGGTTCATACATCATCACGTGAAAACACGTATGAAGGTATTGATCCACTTGAGCTTTTAACGCTTCTACTACTTTTGGCGGACAATGTCCCGCATTCATACTTCCAATTGCACCAGCAAGATCAATAAACGTATTGCCATCCACATCCGTAAGAAGAGCGCCTTCCCCTTTTTCAGCAAATGTCATCATTGTATTAAAAGGACCGCGTGGCACATGCTGTTCCTTCAGTTCCAGTAACTCTGATGCTTTCGGACCTGGTATCGTTGTTTTTAATTCAATGCTTTTTTTACTTGCTTCCGTTTTCATAATATAGCCTCCTTCTTTGATCTTCCCCCTCTTTATATGCAAGCTTCATACCAACTTTAATAACTAAGGCCAAAAATCGTTAAATAAGTTATGATAGGATAGTCTAGTAGTCAGATTAGTCAGACATAAATTGGAGGTAGATTCGAATGTCTTCAACTCTTTTAGAAATCGAATTGAATGCGATTTTAAGTGCATCAAAAGATAACATTGTTATCACGGATGGGAAGGGAATCGTCCTTCGCGTTAGTCCAAACTGTGAAGCTGTATATGGAAGAGAAGCTTCATTTCTAATCGGTAAATCAGTGCGAGAACTAGAACAAGAAAGTGTTTTTGCTCCATCGATTACAAAGCGGGTCCTCGTTGAGAAGAAGAAGCTTCAAATCATGCAAAAAACCCCAACAGGACGAGTTGTTATGGCAACGGGGCTTCCGGTCTTCGATGATAACGGCACTATTATCCGCGTGATTAGTTTTTCTCACGACTTAACAGAAATTCAGCATTTAAAAGAGGATTACGAAGAGTTGCGCACGCAAATGGAAGTCTACCAAACAGAGATTCAAGAGCTTAGAGAGAAAGAATTAGTACCCGAGGACTTCGTAATCAAGAGTCAAGCGATTCAGATGATCTGGCAACTTGTTGAGCGCGTTGCGAAATCGGATGCTTCTGTTGTGTTCTTAGGAGAATCAGGTGTTGGGAAAAACGTTTTTGCTCGCGCCCTTCATAAAGGAAGTGAACATCGAAACGGTAGTTTTATAGAGGTCAACTGCGGTGCTATTCCAGAAACACTTTTCGAATCTGAAATGTTCGGATATGAACCTGGCTCCTTTACTGGCGCAGGTAAAAAAGGCAAAGCCGGGTTAATTGAACTTGCGAATAACGGCACGTTATTTCTTGATGAAGTTGGAGAACTGCCTCTTGCCGTGCAGGCAAAACTATTAAAAGCAATTCAAGAAAAAACGATTACGAGAATTGGTGGCGTTAAACCCAAAACCATAGACTTTAGGTTGATTGCATCAACGAACCAGAACCTTGAAGACATGGTTAAAAAGGGGCAGTTCCGAGAGGATCTTTTCTATCGATTGAACGTGATTCCCATCACAATCCCACCACTTAAGGAACGAAAAGAAGATATCGCTACGCTAGCTGCTTTTTTCCTGAATCAGCTAAATGATAAATACCAAACAACTAAATTCTTTCATGCAGCTACCATCGAAGGGTTATTAGAATATTCCTGGCCAGGTAATGTACGAGAGCTTCAAAACATCGTTGAGCGCTTAGTCATTACAGCAGAAACCAGAACCATTTACCCAGAAGCCCTTCCCTCTTACATTCAGAGAACTTCAGATCAAGGACCAACAAACTGGGCCCTACCTTCCCATGAAGAAGAAGGAAAAAGTTTGAAAGAGGCACTTGAAGCGGTGGAAGTGAGATGGCTCAAACGCGCATTCAACCAATACAAAACAACTTATGAAATGGCTGATTACCTTGGAATGAATCAATCTACCGTAGTGCGCAAGCTAAAAAAGTACAAAATTGATGCAAAATCGCATTAAAATGCATAAATGCATGATTCACCTCTTGATTAATGCAAATCCGCATTAAAACAATGGACAAATCGCCATCATTCATCACACATAGTTGGCACGGAACTTGCAACCTATAATTGTGACACTACATATTACAGGAGGTTTCCCATGTATCAGCCAAAAGACTCTTCGAAATCACCGAGATTTTGCGGTGTAAGAACGTTTATGAGACTCGAACAAATTCAGACAACGGAAAATGTAGATTTTGCAGTACTTGGTGTTCCATTTGACACTGCCGCGTCGAATCGCACAGGACAGCGTCTTGGACCACAGCATATCCGAAACTTCTCTACGCTGCTTCGTCCTTATAATCCTGATATGGAAATTAACATTTTTGATTATTGCTCAGGTGTAGATTATGGAGACATTGATGTGATTCCAGGAAACATTCACCGCACGTATGACAATATGGTAGAAGGTCTGACGCCACTTCTAAATGCAAACGTTACTCCAGTTATTATGGGTGGCGATCACTCCATTACACTTGGCAATCTTAGGGCATTTCACAAAAAATATGGCCCCGTTGCACTCGTTCATTTTGATTCTCATGGTGATACGTGGGACAACTATTACGGTGAAAAGTATATGCATGGAACGCCTTTTAGACGCGCTGTAGAAGAAGGTTTAATCGATACGGATCATTCAATCCAGGTTGGAATGAGAGGACCTCTTTACGGCCCTGGCGATATTGACGATGCAAGAGATCTGGGTCTTGAAGTGCTTCCAATGAAAGAAGTTCGCAAGCTCGGCTTTGAAGAAGTCATCGCACGGATTCATAAGCGTGCTGGTGATCGCCCTGTTTTTGTTTCTTATGATATTGATTTCGTAGACCCCGCCTTCGCACCTGGAACGGGTACGCCGGAAGTAGCTGGACCAAATAGCTTTGAAGCGTTGGAATACGTTCGTGCACTTGACGGTCTTAATTTAGTAGGCTTTGATTTAGTCGAAGTATTGCCAACGTATGACCACAATGAAATTACAGCAGCCCTTGCCTCTTCCATTATGTATGAAATGATTACGCTCACTGCATTAAAGAAAAGAAGCGCTCTTCAAAGAGCTAATGAAGAAACGGTTAAACAGTCTTAGTTACTTTACCAAACCGAATAACACAGTAAATTATCTAACTATTCAAATTTTAAGCACTATTTTATATGTAAGGAGGGCTAATCAATGTTATTCCTTGATATAGCCATTATCATTGTCTACTTCTTAATCGTGATTGGTATTGGCGTCATAGGATCGAGAAAAGCAAAAACAATTGAAGACTATGCGCTAGCGGGGCGCAACCTTGGCTTCTTCATGTATTTCGGGTGTTTGTCGGCTGTTATTCTTGGCGGGGCGTCTACAATCGGGACAACAAAGCTAGGTTACGAGTTTGGTGTGTCTGGTATGTGGCTTGTCTTCATGCTTGGACTTGGCATCATGGGGTTAGGACTCTTTTTCTTAAAGAAAATATCCAGTTTCAAAGTGCTCACTATTAGTGAGTTTCTCGGAAAGCGTTTTGGTGATGAGTCTCGCCTTCTAAGCGCCCTAGTTGCGTCCGTGTATGCCTTAATGGTTGCCGTCACACAAGTCATCGGCATTGGAACCGTTATGAATGTATTGCTCGGTTGGAATTTAACAACATCCATGTTATTAGGTGGAGGAATCGTTCTTTTTTATACAATTCTTGGCGGAATGTGGTCTGTGACAATGACGGACATTGTCCAGTTCATCATCATGACGATCGGTGTATTCTTCATCATGCTGCCTCTTAGCCTATCGAAAGCAGGAGGATGGGGAGCATTGAACCAGCAACTTCCTGATAGCTATTTCTCATTCACTGGCATTGGCGGTAGTCAGGTGTTCCAATACTTTCTCCTCTTCTGTCTAGGAATGATTGTCGCACAAGATATCTGGCAGCGGATCTTCACGGCTAGAACGAATAAAACAGCTCGACTTGGGACGATTCTTGCCGGCATTTATAGTCTTCTCTATGGTCTTGCGGTTAGCATTATCGGAATGTGTGCGTTTATCGTACTTCCGAATTTAGGAGATTCACAGAATGCCTTTGCGAGTATGGCCATTGAAACAGTCCCAACAGGAGTACTCGGTCTTGTTCTAGCAGGTGTTATCGCCGCGCTCATGTCAACAGCATCCGGTACGTTGCTCGCATCGTCTACTCTCATCTCAAACGATGTGATTAAACGGTACTTCGTGAAAAATGCGAGTGAGAAGCAGAGCATGATCGTTTCAAGATTAACGACTACAGCCATTGGCGCGGTTACAATTGTATTTGCCGTGTGGATTCAGGATGTTCTCGTCGCGCTAGACGTCGCCTATGCCATTTTATCCGGAGCGGTATTCGTTCCAATTCTACTCGGTTTCTTCTGGAAAAAAGCAACTTCCAAAGCAGCCTTCTACTCCATGATCAGCAGTATTCTCGTCATCATAGGAGGGTTAGCGATCGAAGGTTTGCATTCTACAAACCCGATTATGTACGGCATTCTAACAAGCTTTATCGTCATGATTGGCGTGTCTCTTGTCACCGAAAACCAACCAACTGAAATGACTGGAGCCATTGAAGAAAGGAGTCACATTTCATGACCAATCAGCACGTGTATCTAAACGGTTGCTGGGTTGAAGGAGAAGGTGGTGAACGTCCTCTTCTCAACCCAGCTACTGAAGAAACACTAATCACAATCAAAGAAGCTTCACGGGAACAAACATCATCTGCTGTTGAAGCAGCGCGAAACGCATTCGATCAAACGGACTGGGCAACAAATTCAACGAAACGAGTGTCCGCTCTCCGTAAGCTAGCAGATCTGTTAGAAGAAGACGCCACATCGTTCGCAGATGCTGAAACGGCTAATACGGGAAAGCCCATTCGTGAAGCAACGCTCGATATCGATGATTCTGTCGCCTGCTTGCGCTACTACGCAGATTTAGTAGAAAAGCGAGCGCCAGCGACGATCGAGATGGCGGATGGGACAACGAGTAAGGTTATTGACGAAGCAATCGGTGTTTGTGCCTTGATTGTACCGTGGAACTTCCCACTTCTACTCGGTATGTGGAAAATCGCTCCCGCTTTAGCAGCAGGGAATACTGTCGTGTTTAAGCCTTCCGAACTCACACCGATAACGGCCATGAAACTCGCTCACTTGATCGATCAATGTGATTTACCAGCTGGTGTTTTCAACCTTATCCCTGGTGCAGGCGATCCAGTAGGTGAAACGCTCGTTACTCATCCTGAAGTTGATAAGGTTTCGTTCACTGGTGGTTCAGAAACTGGTAAACACATTAACCAGCAATGCGCACGTGATTTAAAGCGCGTATCGCTTGAACTTGGAGGAAAATCACCGCTTGTTATTTTAAAAGATGCTGATTTGGACGCCGCTGTTGAGTGGGCGATTTTCGGAGGTTTCTTTAATCAAGGTGAAGTGTGCGTGGCGTCATCCCGCATTCTTGTTCATGAAGACATTTACAATGCTTTCGTGGACAAACTCGTTAACGACACGGCACGCATTGTCATTGGTGATCCAACACATGAAGAAACAGAAATGGGTCCTCTCATTAGCCGTGATCATTTAACGAAAGTAGAGAAATATATCGAGATCGGCAAACAGGAAGGTGCAACCGTAATCTGTGGAGGCGACAGTAAAGATAACGGTTTTTACCTATCTCCAGTCATCTTCACGAATGTCACTCAATCCATGCGCATTGTGCAAGAAGAAATTTTCGGTCCCGTCATCACGGTGCAGTCGTTCAAAGATAAAGAAGAAGCGATTGCTTTAGCAAATAGGACAAAATACGGGCTTGCCGCCGGGGTACTTTCAAACGATTTATCCATGGCGGAACAGGTTGCTTCAAAGCTCAAAGCAGGAACCATTTGGATCAACTCTTACCATACACCTTACGTAGAAGCACCATGGGGAGGCTACAAGCAAAGTGGCATCGGACGTGAACTAGGTCCACATGGTCTGGCTGGCTTTACAGAAGTGAAGCATGTGAATACGTCCCACATCCTCCAGAAAGCGAACTGGTACTCTCATTGAACTCTCCCTGGTAAGAGTTCAATGCGCTGAAAATTATCGGAATATTACAAATTAATATGAGGGGGAATTATAATGAGTACATTCACCGATCGATTAGGCCATGATGATATTAGCCCAACACCTAAGAATAAGAGAAGCATGAACTTTTTCTCAACGTTTGCTCTATGGCTCGCAGCAAACGTTGTTATTACTTCTGTTATGACAGGGATGCTGTTTGTACCTGATATTACAATTGAAAAAGCGGTGCTTGCTATTCTCATTGGTTCTGCAATCGGGGCCATTCCACTTGCTTTAACTGGTAACATTGGAACACGAACTGGACTCCCTACGATGGTCATGACAAGAGCGGCCTTTGGACAGAAAGGTGCCATACTCCCTGCACTCGTGAACACGATTGTTTTAATTGGTTGGAGCTGGATTCAGGCTTATATGGCTGGTCTCTCCCTTAACTATGCGATCAGTTATACGACCGGTTACAGCAACATTAATCTGTTTGTGATTTTAACTGAAGTTCTTGTTGTTGGGATCACCATATACGGTCACCGTGGTGTAGAAAGCATTGAAAAATGGGTCTCTGTTGCCATGCTCATCCTCTCAGTTCTAGTATTCTATAAGCTTTTTACAACGTACAGCGTTTCTTCGTTAATTGAATTAAAAGCAAGCGAAAACCCAGCCATCTCTGGGATTATTGCCTTTGATATTGTGGTTGCGACTGCTTTCTCATGGATGTCTAGCGTTTGTGATTTTAACCGCCATAGCAAATCTGAAAAAAGCGGCATGCTTGGTACTTATCTTGGATATATCGTCGCCTCCCTTATTGCGATGGGACTTGGGGCAGTTGTTAGTGGCTTTAGTATCCTCAATAACATGGAACAAACCTATGACCCGACCGTGCTTCTAGCTGCTTACGGATTTGGATTCGTTGCTTCCATCGTTGTCTTTTTCTCAGTATTATCTACAAATGTCATGGCGCTTTACAGTGCAACAATGTCATTCATGAATGTATTCCCGAAATCAGGATTCTGGAAGCCCGTTCTCGCGCTCGGAATCGTTTGTACACTTGGCGCTCTTTTAAAGGAAGCCTTAATGGTTAACTTCTTTAACTTCATTCTCTTAATTGCCACCCTGTTCATTCCTGTTTTCGCGATTGTGCTTGTCGATTATTTTATCGTCAAAAAAGCCTACTACGATGCAGAGGATGTTGCTTTCGATCACAAAGGTCTTTATCGTTATCAGCGAGGTGTTAATGTTGTAGCAGTCGTAACGTATATAGGTGGCGCCCTTTTCGCCTATTACTTTACTTACGTCCAACCTTTAAGCATTGGCGCCACGATCTTAACATTTGCTTTATCCGGAGGATGCTACTACGGATTAATGGCACTTACGAAACAACTCGGAGTTAAAAAGACGGATTCAGAAGAGCTTGATGTGAAACTGGAGGCCTAAAGAATGAAGCATAAGATTGCAGCAGCTCAAGGAACATTCCATAATGGGAATATTGAGCAGAATTTGGACAGAATAGAAGCGATGATTACCGAATGTGTTACAAAGAACCCTGATACAAAGGTCGTCACGTTTCCTGAATTAGCCACCACGGGGTATTTTCTATCAAACGAAATAAAAGAGTTAGCACAAGAACGATACGGACCAACCTATCAAGCCATTCAGAAAATGGCTATCTCCAACTCCCTTTCAATTGTGTACGGCTATGTTGAAAAAGATAACGCTGGCAACATCTACAATGCCATTCAATACGTTGATGCGAACGGGAAAGATACAGCAAACTACCGTAAAATACACCTCACTCCACTGGAGAGAGATGTATTCACGGCTGGATCTGAGCCCGTTACAGTCAAAACTGAAATCGGAACGATTGGACTGATGATTTGCTGGGATCTCGCTTTTCCTGAGCTAGCAAGAAGCCTTGCGCTCGATGGAGCCGATTTACTTCTTGTTCCATCAGCGTGGGAGGAACCTTATGATGCTCCCTTCCTTCAATTTAGCGGAGCACGCGCGATTGACAACACCGTCTACCTTGTCGCATGCAACCATACAGGACATTCAGAAGAGCTGACGTTCTTCGGTAAATCATCCATTTTCGGACCAGATGGACAAGCCATTTCAACTACCGAAAAACAGTATGATATCATTACAGCAAATACAGATGACCAGTTGCGGAACGAACTGAAACAAACCTTCTTCTCCATGCTAGAAGAACGAAGAACTGACATCTACAGCTAAGGAGCCCATCTCATGAACTTTAAACAGATAATCGACTTATCCATTCCAATTAACAACGAAACGCCCGTTTACCCTGGGGATCCTAAACCCGAGATCCATCCTGCTGCAGAGCTCGATAAAGACGGCTATCAAGTTACACAGCTTAACATCGGCTCCCATACCGGCACACACGTTGACGCTCCCTTTCACTTCCAAAAAGAAGGCGAACGCATCGATCAATCAAGCCTCAACAAATTTATGGCGCCCGGACTTGTGATTGATGTCACTGGAAAAGAACCTGCAGAACAAATCACAATGGATGATGTAGCTGACCAAATTGAAACCGTCGTTCCAGGTACAATCGTCCTCTTTCACACCGGATGGGCGAAGCATATTGGAACAGAAACGTATTTCAAGCATCCCTATCTATCTGTAGACATCATTAACAGTTTACTCGATAAAGGCGTTACAACTTTCTTCATCGATGCCCTAAACGTAGATCCACCAGACGGATCAGCCTTCCCTGTTCACGAAGCCATCACTTCTGTGAATGGAATCATTGGTGAGAACTTTTGTAATTTCAATCAAATTGATTTTGCGAATCCTTTGATTATCGCATTACCACTGAAGCTAGAAGGTTTGGATGGCTCTCCAGTAAGGGCCGTTGCAGTTGAGGTTGAGTAAAGAACAAAAAAGAGCCCTCTTCCTATAAAGAAGGGGGCTCTTTCGTGCGTTCGACATCGTTCGACAGAAACCGGGTGGTGCCTGTCACCGCTCAGATAGATCGAATTCTTCTGCGATTTCCGCCATTTTAGATGGCATCGCATCATCGTTCATCACATTCTGAGATTTCTTGAAGTTAGCTGGGTTTACCTTATGTGCATTGGTTTCTTTGTTTGAGCTCTCATTCAATCCACTGCTTGTACCATATCCGATATAAGAAGGATACTTCTCCTGCTCATTCGCTGTTTTCCTCTCTACATCGCCTCGTTGAGCATACTTGCCAACTTTCAAGGTAGAGGTTTTCAATTTCTCTCCATACTTCATTGCCTTTTCAGATCCGTTTAGCAGTACATCGCGGGTATTTTTCCTAGCTGTTTTAGAAAAAGCGAGAACGAGCGCTCCTGCTGATAACAATCCTAATGAACCAAAAACTCTTTTCTTCATCGTATTACCTCCCAACATATCGTTTACCACTTATCTATTGTGTAACAAGAAATACTGAAATATTCATTTTCTCTCGTTTTGATTTAATACCCTTATTTCAATACTTTATAACTTCTGAAAACATAACTATTTGCATTGTCTAAACAAAAAAAGCCTCTCTCCTATTCGAGAAAGACTCTTCCTATCAATTTACATTATCGTTTTATCTCACGTGCCTTCATCCTCGCAAAATGCCTTTCCAAAAGCTTGTTCACTTCAACAGGTTTTTCAAGCGAAATGGAGTGCCCTGCTCTTCCAAGCACTTCACATCTCCCATTTTCTACTTTCTTAGCAATATTCTCTGAGAGTTGGATCGAATACGCATGATCCTGTTCACCAGCAACCGCTAGTACCGGGATCTTCACACCATCTAATTCCTCAAGAATGCTTGTACGATGGATCACCTGATGTGCGGCATCACCAATCGAAGGTTCAAGCTTCTTCATATAGTCGTACCAATAATTTCGTTCTTTCTCAAATACCGGATCATCAAGCGAAGCATCACCGAACATGATGTACATGAGCGTATCAACAACACCTTCAGCTCCATGACTCTGAAGCTGTGATACAAGCGGTTGAAATTCAGCCTTTTTGTATTCTGCTTCACCGGAACTTCCAAGCACAACACAGGAACTTAGCAAATCAGGACGTCTCGCAGCAAGGCGAAGCGCGATAAACCCGCCCATTGAATTTCCGATAAAATGACACTTTTTAATACCTAGCTCCTCAATCAATGCAGCAGCATCGTCTGTAAGCGTATCCATATCAAGGTTCTCCAAAAATGACCGACCGCTTCTACCTTGTCCGCGATGGTCATAACAAATCACACGATAATTTTTGGAGAAATGTGCTACTTGATTGTGAAACATATACGACGTAAAAAATAGCGAATGACTGAAAACCATAACAGGCGCATCCTTTGGACCATAATCTTCATAATAGAGCGGTGTATCGTTTACATCAATAAACGGCATGGCAAACCCTCTCCTTCAATATGAGTGTACTTATGGCGTATCAAGTAAAAAATTCCATACAAACCACCAAATCCCTGCTTTTTGACGCAAACGACAAAATGTTACACCGTTCGGGTGGTGCCTGTCACCGCCCGAATTTTCTAAATTCAATTGACATCTTTTCCAGAACTAGGTACTTTTAGTATGACGAATGATTTAATACCCGTGATATTTTTATCATACTAGGAGGTATTCAAATGCCAATCTATTCAGATCGAGAAACGTTGAGTCGCATTCAGATGAATGAACTCCAATGGGAAAGATTAAAACAAACGATCGAACATGCCTACCATAACGTCCCTTTCTACCGCGAATCCTTCAACCAGATACATATTACTCCTGCAGATATTAAATCACTGAATGACTTACCACTTCTCCCTTTCACGAAGAAACAGCACTTACGAGAGAATTACCCTTTCAATCTATTAGCCTGTCCTATGGAAGACGTTGTTCGAATCCACGCCTCCTCTGGCACGAGCGGGAAACCAACCGTCGTCGCCTATACAAAGAGTGACATTCGTAACTGGGGCGATATCGTTGCCAGAGCCATCTCGTTGGCCGGTGGAGGTAAAGGAGATATTCTTCATAATGCGTATGGTTATGGCTTGTTCACTGGTGGTCTCGGACTACACGCTGGTTCAGAACAGCTAGGATGTGCGACCGTTCCGATTTCAGGTGGAAACACGGCGAACCAAATCACCCTAATTCAAGACTTTAAACCAGCCATTATCTGTTCTACCCCTTCCTACCTCCTGAACATAGGCGAAACGATGATGCAGCAGGGAATTGACCCAGCTTCTACATCCTTAAAGTATGCAATCCTAGGTGCAGAGCCATGGTCTGAAGAGATGAGATTCCAGATTGAGAAATTGTTCAATCTTAAAGCAATGGATATCTATGGATTAAGTGAAGTAATGGGACCAGGTATTGCAATGGAGTGCGTGGAGTGTCAGGATGGCCTTCATATCGCAGACGATCACTTCTTAGTTGAAGTGATTAATCCGGATACACTTGAACCAGTAGAAGACGGAACTGATGGAGAACTAGTCTTCACCAGCCTAACGAAAGAGGCGCTCCCAACCATCCGCTACAGAACAGGAGACATTGCATCCATCACAAGAGAACCTTGCCGCTGCGGAAGAACAACAACTAGAATGAGCCGCGTAAAAGGTAGAATTGACGATATGCTGATTATACGAGGGGTTAACGTCTTTCCTTCTGAGATTGAACGATATATTTGCAACATGGAAGAGCTAGTCCCACACTATCAAATTCACCTACAGAAAAAAGGTTATCTCGATCACGTCGAACTTCATGTAGAAGTATGCCAAAATTATTATGAATCCCTGCCTGAAAAGAGCTTTAACCATCCAATCGCAGCGGAACTCATCAATCGAATTGCGAAGACATTAAAAATGAAAGCGCTTATATCGGTGGATGTGCTATTAAAAGAACCCCAGGGGATACCTAGATCGGAAGGGAAAGCGAAGCGGGTGTTTGATAATCGTGCGATTCTATCCACCTTATAATTCAAAAGCCCTCCTCACATAAGAGAAGGGCTTTTTATTCGACAAATCCAACCAAATTTCGGGTGGTGACAGGCACCTACAGCTTTATCGATCAGTCACGCTAATAAACTGCTCTTTCTACCAACACTAACCATTCGTTTGGACTCATTTGATTCAAGAGCAGCTAAAATTACCTGTAACGACTTCATTCCTTCTTCACCGCTAACAGCCGGAACAGTTTTATGTACGATACAATCCACAAACTTCTCTATAACATGCGTAGTCTGCTGTCCACCCTCTTCATTCGTCTGGATCTTCTTGAGTTCATGTTTGACGACGTCTCCGTTCTTGTATTCCACTACAAGCGAATAATCTGGATCATCCTCTAGACGCAAAACTGCATTTTCACCATAGATAATTGTTGAGTTGTCTGCACCTGATACATAAGACCAACTTGCTGTCAGTGTCCCAATAACGCCGCTCTCAGTTTTAAGAATACAAACAGCGTTATCATCAACATCCGTGTTTTCCTTTGCATTCGTTTCGACCAATGCGCCAACTTCTACAATTTCCCCTAGCAAATAGCGCATTAAATCGGACTTATGTACACCGAGGTCTCCCATCGCTCCAATAAAAGCTCGCTCCTTATCGAAAAACCAGCTTGTTGCTCCATCAATACTCCATTGCTCTGGTCCTGGATGACCGAATGTGGTTCTGAAGCTATATATTCTTCCAATATCTCCGCTCTCAATAAGCTCCTTTGCTTTCGAATGAGATGCTACAAATCGCTGATTATGTGCAATCATTAGTTTGCGATCGTTTACTTTCGCTGATTGAACCATCGCTTCTGCTTCCTCTTGTGAGGTTGCCATGGGCTTTTCACATAGAACGTGCTTTCCGGCATTCAACGCCGCAATAGAAACAGGTGCATGCAAAGCGTTAGGTAAGCAAACGCTCACTGCATCAATTTCACTATCTTCCAGTAACTTACGATAATCCGTATAAGCTGTACCACCGTATACACGCGCCATTTCTTCAGCACGTTCTTTCACAACATCACACACCGCTACAATCTCTACATTTTCCTCAGCATGATACTCAGGTAGATGCCGGCGTCTCGCAATGCTCCCACATCCGATAACAGCTACTTTCACTTTGTCCATATCCTATCCCTCCATCATCTTTATTAAGATAAAATGCTACTCGGCAACGATTCAGGCTGTCGGCAAGTACTTGTCATATGATAATGTTCACCTTTCAAAGAAGACTCATGAATGCCATGCATGATTTCGAGCACATGATAAGCAAGCTCCCCACTTGCTCGATGAAGCCTCCCTGATTTCAAAGCATTTACCATATCAATAACACCGATTCCTCGGCTATTTTCGATAGAACCGTGGGTAAAAGCCACTTCAACCCATTCCAATTCACCAGATTTCCTCAACAAAACAGGTCCGCCAAACGTATTAGGATCGGGTACACTTAATGATCCTTCCGTTCCATAGATTTCTAGAAAAGGAGTTTTCGATCCCCATACGTCAAAGCTAGTAACCAGCGTTCCAATCGCTCCATTTTCAAAATCGATAATTCCCGCTACATGCGTGGGTGTTTCCACTTTAATTTTTTCACCAAATTTAGGCTCACTAGTTATTTTTCGTTCAGGAGAGGTGACCCTCGCAGACCCTGTCAAACGACGGACAGGTCCAATCAAATTAATAAGCGCAGTTAAATAGTATGGCCCCATATCAAACATTGGTCCTGCTCCAACTCGATAGAAAAATTCTGGATCTGGATGCCAACTCTCAGGTCCATGTCCCATCATAAAAGCTGTTGCAGCAATAGGTTCACCTATTGCACCATCCTCAATGAGCTTTTTGCACGTTTGTAATCCTCCACCAAGAAACGTATCTGGTGCCGATCCGACTAGCAAGCCTTTTTCCTCCGCTTTGGCTAATACCCTTTTTCCATCTTCTAGCGATATCGCAAGTGGTTTCTCTACATAGACGTGTTTCCCAGATTCTAAAGCGCGTAGACTAACATCCGCATGCGCTGCCGGTATCGTTAGATTGATAACAAGATTTATCGATTTGTCTTCCAGTAGTTGATCCACTTCAAGCACTTCGGGAATGGCATATTCCCTTGCTTTCTCAATGGCCTTATCATAGTAAAGATCTGCTATAGCAACCACTTCAAGACCTTCAAGCTCTCGTAAGTTTTTTAAATAAATGTCACTAATGTTTCCGCAACCTATTACACCAATTCTAGTTTTGTCCATTGATTCTCACTCCTCTTGAATCTTCCTATCCTTTTACTGCACCACCTGTTAGTCCTTTTACTACCTTTTCTTGTGAAAAGAGATACACAACAAGCATTGGTAGACTCGCAAGTGTTAATGCTGCCATCAATCCAGGTACGTTAACCGAAAACTCGCCATAAAAGTCCTGTAGACCAAGTGGCAAAGTCATGTTTTCAGGACTGGAAACGAGAACAAGTGCAAAGATAAATTCGTTCCAGAGATGAATAAAGTTATAAATGAAAACGGTCATGAGGGCAGGTGTTAACATCGGGAGAATAATACGCCAAAAGATCCCAAAATGAGAGCAACCATCGATTTTCGCAGCCTCTTCCAATGACTTCGGAATTTCCTGCATAAATTGCGTTAATATGAAAATGGAAATTGGTAGACTGAAAGCAATGTAGGGCCCAAGAAGAGCAAGCAATGAATCGTACAGACCCATATTCTGAGATAATTTAAAAATTGGAATAAGTGTGGCATGAATCGGAAGCATCATACCCGAAATAAATAGGAGAAATAGAGCACGATTAAATCGATAGTTCATTCTGCTCAATGGATAGCTAGCTAAAGCAGCAATTAACATGACTGCTACAACAGCTGCTACTGAAACAAGAATGCTATTCAAAAAGTAGCGTGTTAAACCCATTTGGAATACGTCAGCATAGTTTCCTAACTCAATTGACCCTAAAATCGCAAATGGTTCTTCAAAGAACGCGCTCTTATCTTTTAATGAAGTCGAGATCATGTACACAAATGGGTAACCAGTGAAAATGAGCAGCAAAAGCCCCACTATGTATAAAGGCATCTTTCTTAGTGATTGAACCATTAGAAAGCTCCTTTCTTTTTGCGGTTATAATCGACAATCTGAATGAGCACTGTAACTATGAGAGCAATCAAGAACATAATAAATGCAATAGCACTTGCATAGCCCATATTAAAATTAATAAAAGCTTGCTTGAACATATAGGTTCCCATTAACTCTGTCGCATGGTTCGGTCCGCCACCAGTCATAATATAGAAAATATCGAACGCTTTAAGAGAGCCAACGATTGCTAGGATAGAAGAGCTTACGATTGTAGGCATAAGTAAAGGCAATGTAATATGAAAGAACTTCTGCCTTGCATTCGCACCATCAATTTGGGCAGATTCATAAAGTTCTTCAGAAATTCCTACCATAGCCGCTTTAAAGAGAATCATATAGAAAGGCGAGAACTGCCAGACCACGACTAACAGAATCGCAATCAGGGCTGTATTTTCATCACTAAGCCATGCTACATTTTCAAAGCCAAGGAGATTCACAAGTTGATTAATAATCCCATTAATCGGATCAAACATATACACCCATAATAATCCGATCGCAACAGTAGACATCAAAAACGGAAGAAAATAAACACTACTGAATAATCGAATTCCTCTTATGGGAGCAAATAGCATCAATGCCATAATCATACCTAGAGGAATTTGAACAAATACAGAGGTAATAACAACCCAAATATTGTTCGTCAACGAGGTCCAAAAAATCGTGTCATTAAATAGTTGAACATAATTTTCCAAGCCAATGAACGTTTTATCACTTGTTCCATCCCAGCTGTAGAAGCTATAACTTAAAGTAGATAGTATTGGATAAACGACATAGACAAGATAAACAATAAGCGCTGGTGCAGTAAATAAACCAATCGTTACAGCTTTTCTGATGTTACGCTTCTTCGCACTTGCCACAACCCTTGTCGTCTCGCTTCTCCTTGTCACCTCAGCAGTTTCCATAGCAATCGATCCCCCTCCTTTTAATAAGAAAGAGGGGTTACCCCCCCTTTTATTCCTTTATTCAAGAAGCTCTTCCGCTTTCGCTTCCATTTTCTTTGCTGCTTCTTCTGGTGTCATCGATAGACCAAATAGTGCCTGGGTTGTATCTTTGTGAAGTTCAGCTAGTTCAGGAGGCAGTGTTTGATCATAAGGCATTTGGATATGGGAGGCATTCTGAGCTACATCATAGAACTCTTTAACAAATTCATCTTCAGGGACAACCCCTTTAACAGCTGAGAGTGTACCCGTACCATCGGTAAACTTTTGAGCGGTTTCTTTACTCGTTAATGCTTGAATAAATTCAGCTGCCAAATCAGGATTTCCTGACTCTGCAGCAACTGACCAGACTGGCCCAGTCGCGCCACCAACCTGAGTTTGGTCTCCTTTACCTCCAGAGATTGTTGGGAATTCAAAGAAGCCGAGCTTCTCCTCAAATTGAGGAGCTTCTTCTCTGACGTTATTCAAGAAAGAAATCGTCATATCCATCATTGCAGCCTGTCCAGAATACATTAACTGACGACCGCGTCCCTCGTCATAAGGAATCCCGTTAAATCCTTCGTTAAATGCGCCCATCTTAACTAAATCTTGAATGTATTCACCCGCCTCAACGTAAGCTGGATCATCAAAACCACGACCCTCTCTATTGAATGCACTCTCGAATAATTCAGGTCCACCGATACGACTGGCAAAATTCATCAAGTAGTAAGACCCAGGCCACTTTGTTTTATTTGTTAGAGCAAGAGGAATGACATCATTCTCCTTAAGCGTTTTAACAACTTCCGTAAATTCTTCATATGTTTTTGGTTCGTCAAGGTTATACTTCTCAAAGATTTCTTTGTTATAGAAAATGACATCCAATGATAATCCTAGTGGAACTCCGTATACTTTCTCATCGAAAGTTCCGTTGTTTAATGCCATTTCAAGGTAATGATCCTGATCAATATTAGCAGTAATATCCTGCACATTTCCTTGATCAACAAAATGCTTTAACCAACCTCCACCCCAACTTTGAAACACATCCGGCGGATTCCCACCTGACATCGATACGGCTAGTTTTTGCTTGTATGCATCATTTGGAGTTTGTAACAGCTTAACCTTCACGCCATCATGATCTTCTTCAAATTGTTTGGCCACTTCCTCAAAAAGTGCTTCCCGTTCACCAGTTTCGATGTGCCATACTTCAATCACCTTTTCATCCTCTGAAGCAGCACCTCCTGATGCCCCCTCATTCCCACCACAAGCAGCTAACAAAAGCATTGTAATAACTGATAATAAAGCCGTAAGTTTCTTCATGCTTTATCTCCCCCTAGTTAATAAATGATAAAAAAGAAATCACGTATGCTTGCTTAGAAAATAGTTCATGCTAATTTCAATACTTTCAAAAGGTGAACGCTTACATTTATCTTGTTCAATAACCCACCAATCAACGTTCGAATACTCCCCCTGCTCCAACACTTCGTTTAGATTTACTCCACCCGTTCCAAGCTCAGCGAAAAACTGCTCTCCGTCAGTTGTCATGTCCTTCAAATGAACTAAAGGTGTTCGATCCTGGTATTGCTTCATCCATTTAACCGGGTCTTCCCCAGCTCGCGTTAACCAGTAAATATCAAACTCAGCTTTAACCCACTCTGGATTTGTTTCATCTAGGATCGTTTCAAGAGCAGTCTTTTCATTTGATAAACGTTCTAGTTCAAAATCATGGTTGTGATAGCATAGCGTAATGCCTTCTTCGTGACATTCTCGCCCAATATCATTCAAGCTTCGAATGAGCTCAGCATACCCTTCCTGATTTCTTAGTTCAAGCGCTAGAAATGGACAAACGAGCTTATCGCTTCCGATTTCATGCTGATAAGCAATCACGTTTTTCAAATCTCCTTTCAACACATCAAGCGGAATATGACTGGACGCTGATTTTAAACCAAGATGATCGATAACCTTTTTCAACTCTTTAGCCGGCAGATCGTAGTAGCCCGCGAATTCAAGTCCCTCGTAACCAATCTTCGCAACTCTTTCTAAAGTACCAACAAAATCCTTCTCACATTCATTTCGTAACGTATACATCTGTACTGCAACAGGTATATTTGCCAATTCAGTTCTCCCCTTTTTTCAAATTCAAGTCCTTTCGCAATCCGATACCTGTCACTCACCTCCTATAAGTACTCATCAAAATGTAATGGATTACATTTTGATGAGTAAATAAATGAATATCAGCAATTTTTTCATGGTTTTTCTCAATTTTAAAGTAAACGATTACATTTTTATGGAAAAGAATAGCCCTTAGGACTAGTTCTCTTTCAAATAGCCACAAGATTCTCTGATGACAAGTTGAGTATCAAGTACATGTTGTTTCTTCGTTAATAATTCTCCGTTAATTTGCTTTAACAGTAGCTCCATCGATCGCTTCCCCATTTCAATAAAAGGCTGCGCAATCGTAGTGAGTGCAGGCTCAAATAGTTCAGAGAATTGAATGTTATCAAACCCAATGACTGCTACATCATCTGGAACACGGAGACCCTGATTTTTAACTGCTTTAATGGCTCCCATCGCCATTGTATCGTTTGCTGCAAAAACAGCAGTTGGTGCATTCTCTAGTGCAAGGAACTTATTCATTAAATGATAACCCGTTTCATATGTGTGATCACCTTCTTGAATGAGTACACCATCTACTTCAATCTCTTGTTCAAGAAGCGCTTGTCTGTACCCTTTCAAGCGATCACGACTTAACGGAATATCAAGTGGTCCCGTAATCATCCCAACTCTTGTATGACCCAATTTCGCTAAATGTTCCACCGCTTCTCTCGCACTGCTTACATTATCAATAGCAACAGTAGGAACATTAAGACCTTCGATAAAATCGGATGTAAGTACAACCGGATATTTAGCGGCAAGTTCAGATATCACGTCGTTGTCTAATCTCGTTGTCAATAAAATCATGCCATCAACTTGCTTTTGTTTCAGTTCATCTATGTAGCTGTATGCTTTATCAGCATCTAAATTCGTATTCCCAAGCAGCACCTTGTAGCCGAATTGATTCGCTATAAGGTCAATACCACCAATAATTTGCGGAAACACGTTGTTCATAATCGTTGGAACGACCACAAGTATTGTTTTTGTTTCTGTTCGTCGAAAATACCTCGCTAAAATATTGGGCTGGTAATTTAATTCTTCAATCGCATTGAGAACTTTTACTCGTGTCTTTTCCTTCACAGTCTCAGGGTTTTGAAGAACCCGTGAAACCGTTGCTGTCGATACATTCGCTAGTTTAGCCACGTCTGTCATGTTTGCCATTTCGATTATCTCCCTAGTGTTTAAAATAACTTTACTATTTTAAACTATAAATGGCCGTTCTGATTTATTCAACCAAAATATAATGGATTACATTTCGGTTTCCATGTACTGAGTTGTTCTTGTTTTAGTATATTGAACTTTCTGAATAATTTCAATAATATTTACAATATTTTGTTATTTATTGGATTTTTTCTAAAAAATTGTTGCTTTAGAAAGATTTTTTTGTATAAAAGACCACACTTAGCTGATTGGAGCGGAAGGTGCTCGACTCCAGGGGCGACTAGCGGGACAGATGAGACCCCACAAACGCAATGTTTTTGTGCGCCGAGGAGGTTCAAGCGTGCCGACCGCGGAAAGCGAGCATCCTGTAGCGGAAATCCCTCTCACTCTTATCGCAACAATGTTTATGAAAGGCTCTTTTTTCAAAGATTGTTGCTTGTAAAAGCATTTTTGTATAAAGAACCACACTTGGCTGATTGGAGCGTAAGGGTGCTCGACTCCTGCGGGACTAGCGGGACAGATGAGACCCCGCAGGCGCGATGTTCTTGCGCGCCGAGGAGGCTCATCGCCCGCCCCGCGGAAAGCGAGCATCCTGTAGCGGAAATCAACCACTACTTTTATAGCAACTTTGTCTACGAAGTATACGCTCACAAAAAAACCTTGAAAGGTAACTACCCATTCAAGGTCATTTCAATTTCCTCATCACGTTCAAACCTGCTCCTTCTTCCACTTAATAAAAGAAATCAATTCCTTATAATCACTCAAATGCTCCCCTTCAATCCCCGCTCGTTCTGCTTCTTCAATAAATTCCCCCCACCCACCATCCTTGTATCGCTCTGCTCCGTTCGTTTCATCAGTACCAAGAATCGAATAAATATCAGTATTCAATTCTTTTGCGATACGTTTGATCAGGTTAATGGATGGATTAGCCTTGATATTTCTCTCAAGGCTATTTAAATAAGATTTAGAAACATTTGCTCGCTCAGCTAATTGAGTTAAGCTTATTCCTCTTGCCTTCCGATACCTTTTCAGATTATCTCCTATCATCCCACACCTTCACCTTCCTGTTTGATGTCGTTTTTCACGATCATCATGATTTGTTTGCCACACCTTGCTGTGGAACGATGACCGATACAGGTACCTTTTGCTCAGATACCTTCTTTCTACCCATTCCAATTTTTCCACTCATATAATGTCCAAACGGAATTTTGTTCATGATGTAAGTAGCGATAACAGATAGAATCACGCTTACTACCGCATAAACTGCAACTTGTATCATGACAGGTAGATTGATAGGAAGTATGCTTAATCCAATATAAATAAATGCCATAAACAAAGGATGGAACAAGTAGATTCCAAATGCATACTGACTAATGAAAACGAAGAAGTCGGGAACTCTTCGAATACTCATCCCTACATAGTAGATGAAGAAAATCATACTTGTTGTAAAGAAAAGCATATCAATTTGCTTTGATGAAATTTTACCGAATACATCGGTTTGATAAAGAAACACACATAAGCTTCCTGTCAGCACAGGACCAGCCAGCACAAGTTTCGAGTGTTTTTTGATCAAAGAGACAAACGCTGGATAATATCTTCCACAGTAATACGCTAGTGTGAAATAAAACAGCCAGCCGAGGAAAGGAATCCAGTACAATTTCGCCCAAATGTATTCGCCTAATGGTGTTTGAACGGGCGGAACAAAATTGAAGAATCCTAAATACGCACTAGTAATGAGGAAGGCAACTGGCAGCACCACTTTTGGACTCCACTTCTTTAAGTGTGAATGAAAGAAATAATAGAGAACGTAGAATTGAAGAATAATTAAAATGAAGTATCCGTGATAATCACCAAGTAGAAGGTGCCTCCATAAGAACGAACCAAATGCACTAAGAAAAGAAGTCTCTGAACTTAGTGCAACTTCCAATCCTTTAGAACCTGCATAGAACGTTCCAAACAACAGATATGGAAAAAGAACATACTTAACGCGTTTTCCCCAGAAGTTCGTTGGTAACTGATCCTGATAGGACCGAGCAAGAATAAAAATTGAGATGAATACAAAAGTTGGTGTGGCGAAGGTGAATAATAAATTCATAGAATTAACAACAGTGTTCGTTTCTAAGAACGACCTGGAAAATGAATGCAAGAAGACAATGCCAAGACATGCCATACTTCTTAATAAAAAGACTTCATCAATCGTTTTTCTTTGATCCATCTAATCATTCCTTTCCTATCTTTACGAGAAGAAATAGTTATCAAACTCGTACAGTGTTTTTTTAGCTAATGCACCGTGAATCCCTACAAAGTTCCCAATAAGTTTGATGTATTCACTGCCCGTCACACCGATACTGTATTTGTCACTCCACCAGAGCAAAGAGTGATAGCGACTTTCTGTACCGATATAAACAAGTTCAATGTCACTCCCCTTAAAGGCACGTTCATAATTTAGCTTTGTTCTTCGCATATGGTAATCTGACGAAACAATGATGGCAGAGCTCATATTCCGATTCTCCATCAGTTCCTTTGAATACTCGGCACTGGCTAACGTACTCTTCGACTTGTAGTCTGTGTAGATATTGTTGGAAGCGACTTGCTTCTTAACCCTAGCATGTTCCAACTCTGAAAAACCACGCGCGTTCGTTAAGACAATGCTGTCTGAAAACCCTTCTCCGACAAGTGTTAACGCCTCTTCTACTCGTCCATCTGCACCACTTAGTACAAAGATGACATCTGCTTGTTGTGGTTCTTGATCGACGATTAACCACTGACCAGCATATAAGAAGACAGAGAGGACAAGAATCCCCAAGACTATGAAAACTCGTTTCCTATTGAAATAGGGTGAAGCTTTCTTTTTAAACAATACAATCGGGTTATCATTCATCGCATTCACCCGCAGCTTTCTTTTAGCGTCCTACCTATTCTGGATACAAATATTTAAGTAATAACGACTTCAAATCTTTGATCGTCGCTTCCGTTGAAGAGGCATGCTTCTCGTTATGTTCTATTTTCTTAACATACTGACCGATTTCTACGAAAAGCTCTCTATACTTTGATTCTGTATCAACCTTCATACAGTGGCACTTTCCACTACAGAATAAATGGGCTCATAGCTTGTTCTCCGATCGAACTTCTCCTCAGCGAGCCCTCTTGCATTTCTACCACATACCGTTCTAAGATCACGATTGTTATAAAGCATCTCGATTAACTCCACCAATCGCTCGACATCACCTGGTTCGTAACTATATCCAAGCTTTCGATCTTCAACAATTTGCGTAAATTCCTCGTTCTGGCTACTATTTAATACTGGTAGTCCTGAAGCAAGATAATCTCCTATTTTGTTTGTAATGCTTTGCTGTGCACCTTTTGTAATTGCATTTGCTGCTATATCAGAGTTTGTAAGAATAGGAATCATTTCTTCATATGGCAGATACCCCTTAAACGCCACATTCGCATCAAGTTCATTTGCTAATGCTTGAAATTTCGGCTTTAATGGTCCGTCACCTAAAACGTTAAAAACAATGTCCGTATATCCTTTCTGATTTAATCTCGCTACAGCTTTTATCACAGTCTCAATATCGTAGCTATAGCTTAATGTGCCAACATAGGTGACCGAGAAATCATCCGACTTTCCTCCAGCCTGCTGAACATTACATGAATCAAAATAGCCAAGATCTGTTCCAATAAAAACGGGTAAATAACTCTTCGCACGTTGATTGACCTTTTGAACGCGGTCCACATAGCTTTCCGATACACCGACAACGAAATCTGCCATTTGATAGATTCGATTCGCGTACCAAGTTAACGGATAAAGTAGCGTGTCGGTAACGGGCTCCGGAAACTTCAATGTGTTTTTAATCGATTCTGGCCAGACGTCCTGAACATCAATAATGAATGGAATCTCCTCTTTATTGGCGTACTTCCCAACCTCATAAGCCGCTCCCATCATCGGATAAGCACAGTAAATGACATCAGGCTTCTTCACAAGAACCTTTAAGTACGTTGCAAGTTGCTTTGCGAAATGCCTGTGACTTATGATGCGGTCAAAACCTACATTCCTCGTATATCCGAGTTCAGCGATAATCACTAGTTTGTAAGGTAAAGTGTTTGTTAGCTCTGATAGATGGTCACTATCTCTAAACTTTTTCTCTGGATGCTGGAAGCTACTCGTAACGAGCGTAACCTGATGTCCCAGTTCGCTCAGCCTATTAGCAATATACGTAAAGCGACTAAAGCCTTTCTCACCAGGCAAAATCGTAAACGGCGCCACAAGCAGTACTTCTTTTTGAGTAGACACTTGGAATCTAACCTCCCTTCTCTAGATACTAACGGCTTCTGAACCTTTAAGTGGGATAGCACGATTAGCAATTGATAGCAGTACTTCTCTTACAACGGCCTTGTCTGAGGACCAGCATTCATCTACAAGTTCAATCACTTCATCCACATCGACTTCAACAGACTTGCCAATATAAATCTTAGGGTAAATTTGTTTATCTCGGACTTCATAATCATTTAAGAGCTCTTCATACAGCTTTTCCCCGGGTCTCATCCCGGTAAATTCAATTCCAATATCATCTTCTGAAAGGCCTGAAAGTCGAATTAAATTCCGAGCCAGATCGAGGATTTTAACCGGCTCTCCCATATCTAGAACGAAAATTTCTCCACCGTTTGCAAGCGCTCCTGCCTGTAGAACAAGCTTTGAAGCTTCTGGAATTGTCATGAAATACCGTTCCATTTCAGGATGCGTGATTGTGATCGGTCCACCTTTTCGAATTTGATCCTTAAAGAGCGGAATAACACTCCCACGACTACCTAGCACATTTCCAAACCGAACGGCTACAAATCGTGTATCACTTTTCTTATCAAGATTCTGAACAATCATCTCAGCAATTCGCTTTGTTGCTCCCATCACGCTAGTCGGATTAACCGCTTTATCACTTGAGATCATCACAAATGTTTCAATCCCAGCTGCATCAGCCGCTTCTGCCACATTCCGAGTTCCGTACACGTTATTCGTGATTGCCTCTTCAGGATTTCGTTCCATTAGTGGCACATGTTTGTGAGCTGCAGCATGAAACACCGCTTTTGGTTGGTGATGCGCCATAAGCCTAAAGATCTTTTCACGATCCTTAATATCGGCAATTTCTGTTGTAAACTCTATGTCCGATCCGTAGCTTGATTTAAGTTCCATTTCAATTGAATAAATACTGTTCTCTCCATGCCCTAGCAAAATGATTTGAGAAGGACGATAGTTAGCGATTTGCCTGCATATTTCTGAACCGATGGATCCGCCTGCTCCCGTGACAAGGATCACTTCACCTTTCACAAAATTCTCGATTGAATCTGTATCCAGTTGAATAGCTGGTCGTCCAAGTAGATCGCCGATTTCTACATTTCGAATATCGCTTACAGATACTTTACCTGTCACAAGATCTTCGAACATCGGAATCATCTGGGTTGTGGCATTTGTTTTGATACATTCCTTATAAATCTCGTTCAATTCTCTTTTATTTAGAGAAGGAATGGCGATCACAATCGTTTCAATCCCCCACTTCTTTACAGTCTCAGCAAGAGAATCCGTTCCACCAACTACCGGTAAACACATAATATCGAGATTTTGTTTCCGTTTATCATCATCAATAAAGGCAACAGGCTGAAGTCCACTATCATGGTTATATTTCAGCTGTCGTGCAACAAGCGTGCCCGCACAACCTGCACCAACAATGAGCGTTGGCTTCATTTGTTTGGAACTAAAGGAGTTCTTCTCTTGATAGAGTCTAAAGGAAAAGCGAGATCCGCTTATGAGAAAAAGTTGAATCATCCAAGTGGAAGCTAATACTCGAAAGAAAACGTCCTGCATGAAAATGAACTGACTAACAGCCGCTACAACGATTGCGAACGTAACCGCCTTTAAAATAATGATCAATTCTCCGATACTCGCATACTCCCATGCTCGTTTGTACATTTTATAAAAATGCGCAAAGATGTGATAGCTAATGATAAGGGTTGTCGAGATAATCAGGAGCGGAAACGTAAACACCTCGGAAATCGGAAATAGCGAGACTGTACTAATGTAAACAGAAGTGAAAACGATTAGAGAGTCTAGTAACATCGCACTCCATAACTTATTCTGTAACTTCATTCCTTTCAGCCCCTTCGTTATACCGTTCATTCTTTATTAAGAACAACAAGGCGTACTTCTTCTATATAACGCCTTTGACATGCACTAGTGTTTTCGTTACTTTCTCATCCAAGTTTGCTAATAACAACGTGATAACCCGCTGCTGCTCTTCTTCACTCATACTTGTACCTGACGGGAGACATATTCCCGTACGATATAACTTCTCACATACGCACTCACTCGAATGTTTATAGAAGCGATTGTTTTGAAATAACGGTTGAAGATGTAGCGGTTTCCATACCGGTCTTGCTTCAATGTTTTCTTCTTCAAGTGCTCTTACAAGCTCTTCTGGTGAGATAGCCCAGTACTCTGGATCAATGTTCATCGTCGTTAACCATCGATTACTCACCGTATCCTTCGCTTCAGGTTTGAATAAAATGCCTTCCATACCCTTGAATGCTTCCTTATAGCGTGTAAAGACTTCTCTCTTTTGCTTCACTCTTTCGTTAATCACTTCCACCTGCGCAATACCCATCCCAGCGAGGATGTTGCTCATTCGGTAGTTATGTCCGATTTGACTATGCTGATAATGAAGTGCTTTGTCTCTTGCCTGTGTAGCAAGAAATCTTGCTTGATCAATCGCCTTAAGGTCGTTCGTAACAAGCATCCCACCGCCAGAAGTAGAGATGATCTTATTTCCATTAAACGAATAGACACCGTATGCCCCCAACGTGCCACTTTGTTTATTTTTGTATAGAGACCCAAGTGACTCTGCAGCATCTTCAATGACTGGCACTTTGTAATAATCACAAATGGCAAGTATGTCATCCATCTTTGCACTTTGGCCGTAAAGGTGAACGACAACGACTGCTTTTGGCAATTTGTTCTCTTTAGCAGCATCTTTAAAGGCTTCAAGCAAAGCCTCTGGAGACATATTCCATGTTTCCGGTTCAGAGTCGATAAACGTTGGAATTCCACCTTCATACAGAATCGGATTGGCACTCGCGACAAACGTAAAGCTCGAACAGAAAACATGATCGCCAGGTTCAATACCCACTAGACGTAGCGCAAGATGAATCGCAGCTGTACCAGAACTTACCGCAAGAGCTCCCTCTACATTCGCGTATTTCTTGATTGCATTCTCAAATGCATCTACATTTGGTCCAAGTGGGGCGATCCAGTTTGAATCGAAAGCTTGTGATATATAATGTTGTTCTCTACCCGTCATATGAGGTGGGGATAAATAGATTCTTTTATGCCTATTCATCAAGAAAACCTCCTTTCTAAGTACGTGCTAATAGTGATTGATTCTCTTCATCTTTGCTAGTCAGATACAGGTCTGGATGACGGTAGACTGGAAAATAATCAGTTATTTCCTCGTTCTTCATTTCCAAAACAATTTCTTCGTATATGTCCGGACAATGAATTTGTTTACCGATATAGAAAGGCAAATTTCCTTTTTTATTAAAACGCTTCTTAAACCGATACAAGCTATCTCCATTTCCCGTGTAGCCGCCACCTAAATGTAAGGATTTGTAATTTCGTTCCTTTGCCCATCTCACCGTATAATCTAAAATCAAATTGTTAGCTGAAAGCTTTAACTGATCTGAATCAGAACCTGATAAATGATAATGGATTGTATCATCACCACATATAAATAATGCGGACATAATAACCTTCTCATCCTTCGTTACCACTTCAATTAATTCTGCTTTTTCCTTTAGAAGTTCACATGTGTGCTGAAAAAAAGCTTCTGAGAAATAATAATAATCTCTAGCCCCGTTTTTTGTCATTGTAGAATAATAAAGTCTCAGAAAATCGCTGAGTTCACTTATATCTCGATGCACGATTCGTAAATCATAACTGTTTGCTTTACGAATTCGATTCCGGTTCTTCGTATCGTAGTTCGCCCAAATATCGTCATAATCTCTTGTTAAATCAACATGAATGGTGTCTCTAATATAAATTGGTTCTGAACCAGAATAGATGGACTGATTTTGTAACAATGGATGAAATCGAATGAATTCAGAAATAATATTTGCTTTTATACAATGATCATTAAACGCAATTGCAGACCGTAACAGTAATGAACGCGCCTCAATCTCGTCTCTCAGGTTAGTAATTGGACCTCCATATCCATAAGGAGTCGAGATGTCATAGAGTGCACCATATTTTGCCACAAATTTTCGTAAATGAGTGAGTTCACTGAGACTTCGTAATAAATAGGGATAGTACACGAAGTTATCCCCTTCTTCATAAATGAATAACTGTGCTTTCCCTTCCCCATTCCGTTCGTAAATTTCAGAGTATTCGGGAGTGAAATAGATGTCCTTATTTTCGATACGGTTTAAATAAGCATGCCATGTTTGTTTGTCACTGAGATCAAGTATTTTGGTAGTCATATTCCCCTCCCATTTGATGTGTTAGGCTCACCCTCATGCGATGACTAGTAGATAATTTTTCAAAACCTTCTATGTTGGGGTGCTTACTTAATACTAGGAGTTTGCGATTTTGATCTAGTTCATATAGTGCACCCATCAAATCCTGATCGACTATGCCTTCCTCACCGATGCGGAAACAGTTGTCGGTGATACGACCGGTCGAATACTGTCCTTGCCTTGTTTCAATCGTTAGCATGGAGAACCCATACTTTTGATGGTGTTCATCAGCTTGCTCTTTATTAATTACTTGATAATTTACTTCCTCACCAGCAGGTTTGGCACGTTGTTGTGCGACATACCAGTAGGTGAGATCGTGAATCTCATATCCCATCTTTTCGTACCACGATATAGCTCGTGTGTTGCCCTCAAACACATCTAGAGCAAGAGATTTCATAGAAGGCGTTTTTAGAGTCGATAGTCCATGGTCATATAATAAGCTGCCAACTCCTAGACCTCGTTCTCCCTCCAGAATCGCAATGTTGTTCAGAAATAATGCCTCTTTCTGAGTTCTCCACTCTGCAAATCCAAGGAAATGATTTCTCATGTAAGCACCAAAGAATTTCACATCCGAGTTATTGACCATCGCATTCTTTACAAACAGATTGTATTTTGGAGAACTGTAGATGGTAAATGGAAAAACATCTCTTCTTACTCCAGTTTCAGTCAGGGCAGGGATAGAGTCTGCATCAGATACGAGAAGTGGTTTAATTTCAATACCCTTCATCCAAAGCCCTCCATTATTAAGTATTAAGCTTTTAATTTGCGTTCCATATCAAAGTCCATTAAATGCTCGCTTGGAACATCAACAATGTCTTCTTTTCGTAACACTTTCACAATTGTTAAAAGCATGATTTTCATGTCTAACCAGATAGACGCATTCTCGACATACTCTACATCGATTGCAAACCGTTCATCCCACTCAAGGATGTTCCGACCAGCTATTTGTGCAAGTCCAGTAATACCAGGTTTCACTTGATGTCGCTTACGTTCTCTCTCTGTATAGTAAGGTAAGTATTTGACTAGAAGAGGTCTTGGACCAACGATACTCATATCACCTTTTAGAACATTGACTAGCTGGGGGATTTCATCAATACTTAACTTTCTGATAATCTTCCCAAGTCTTGTTAGTCGAACAGAATCCGGTAATAAATGGCCGTTCTCGTCTCTTGCATCAGACATCGTACGTAATTTATACACAATAAACACTTGATCTTTGTAGCCGATTCTCTCCTGTTTAAATAGAATTGGCGCCCCCAACTTGAACCGAATTAGAATACAGGTCACAATTACGATTGGAGACAGAATCAGTAGAATCAAAGCACTACAAGTTACATCGATTACACGCTTCATCACATCACTCCCTCAATGTCATATCGTTTCTTATTAAGAACACTCATCTACGACTAACCTGTAGATATTCTTCCATCGTGCGCTCTACCATTTTCTCCATTGAAAATTCCAATTCTACTTTCTCTCTCGCACGTTGAGCTAATTTACGACTCATTTCATTGTTATCAACCAGTCCGAGAATAATGTCACAGAACTGTTTTGCACTATACTGCTGTACGAGAAAACCTGTTTCATTATGAATAATTGCTTCCTTCACACCTCCAACATCCACGGAGAGTAAAGGAGTTCCAGCTGCCATCGCCTCAAGCATTACCATTGGAAACACTTCTTTCTTAGAGGTTAATAGAAGTAAATCCATATCCTTTATGAATCCCTCGGGGTTAGAAGTGTTACCAAGTAACGTAATATTGTTAAGCCCTAAGGAGTTAATTTGATTCATAATGGACTCCTGTTCAGGCCCATCCCCTGCAATATAGAATTCAAGATTAGGAACACCTTTTAACTCATTTGCGATCTGGATAAAGAGACCATGATTCTTCTCTTCAGATAACCTTGCTAATATGCCTATCTTATAGTGATCACCTTTTTGCTTTGAGCTAAAATAAAACCTCTTTAAATCCACTCCATTATAGACAGTCGTTACCTTAGCCGCTTCTACACCTTTTTGAATTAAATTCTCTCTTTCAAATTCACTTACAGCGATAACCCGATCAACATACGTATTTACGAGCCTAGCAAAGATCTTTGAGTATTTCTCAAGAGCTGTTACGTTATGCTTTGTATAAAGAATAGTAAAGGAATTCCTCTTATTCATTGTCATTTTTATCATGCAAAGATAAAGCACCATTCGTAAGCTATTAGCATGGACGACATCAATACTCCTATGCGAGATAAGGCGACGAATACTCCTAATATTCTTCAAATGATTGGTCCGGCTCATGGGATGAAAGTTCTCTTTATGCTTGATATGAGATTGCAACTCCCCTGGACCTGCAGCAGTGTAAACTGTAAGATCTGGAGCATGAACTTCATTCTCAAGGCGACAGAAATAATTCTCTGCCCCTCCGTGAATCAGTTTATCGGTAAGAATTAAGAGATTCATATTCTTTCCTCCCTTCAGGTTGTATGTAGCAAGCGAGCACTTTGGTTAACCGGTAGATCCGAAGTTCTTGACTCAGTCTGAGAAAGATAAGCTGATAGAATGGCCATGAACAGGAAGAACATATCATTGATGACGAGAGACAAAGACACCATTTGAAGGAGAAAGCCGATAAAGGTTAGAAACAAATAAGGTTTTGTTCGATACAACCTGCTTTGAAGCAACTGTACGAAAACAATTAAGATAAACAATAAGTAGAAAAACAGCCCTGTAATACCAGAATCCGAAAGAATTTCTAGAAACGTGTTGTGAACATAATGCGGTTCACCATAATCAAATAAATTATAGTCAGAGAAATTAAAAGCCCCTAACCCTAGAACCATATGAGAAGAGAAATAGTCAATGGCTCGCCCCCACAGTTCAAACCTGCCACTTCCACCATCACTAGATAAATCATCCACACGGGATGCCACAAGACTGAACACATCGAACTTCAATTCTACTATTGCGATATAAGCCATGATTCCAAGTGATGCAATCACTCCCCCTATAAGCTTTAGCTGCTCCTTGGGCTTATTCGTAACTGCATAGAGTAAGAAGATCAAGATTAATGCAACTAACCCTCCTCTTGAAAAAGTCAAAATCGATGTGGTTAAACAAAGGAATAATCCAACCTTGTTTTTCAGGGTATGCCTATGACAAAGAAAGTAAGCAAAGAAGAGCGTATTATAGAAAACAAAGAAATTAGGGTCCTGAAGAAGTCCGATTAGCCGAGGGTAACCACGATCCAGTAGCACTCCTACAGATGTAATCCCATCACCGTCCCAAACAAAATTCTGCAACTTTAAACCAATTACGTAGAGAATCAAGCTAACGATATTGAAGACGATCCCTGCATAGCCGATGGCACTTTCGATGATGGTGTCCTTGGTTTGGCCGATTATATCTTTAATGATCACATAACAAATCATGTATAACACGATCCCAAACACCATACGAAAGCTCGATAATGAGTAAAGAGCAAACGCTCCAGAGTACATATAAATGAAATAGAAAAGAAAAAAGAAGATCTCAAACAAATGAAAACGGTAAAATCGAAAGGAAAGGATATGAACACAGAAGAATAGGAGACAGAGAATCATATAGGGCTTAATGGCAAAGCCAACATAAATGTTGTACCTACCCATCGTCACCAATACAATTAAAACAAATAAAGCAATATTGGTTCTTTGTTTGAATTGTGTATCTGTAAGCTCCATTTTCATACCCTCCCCTCCGCTCAATTCAATTTCAATTTATTTTACCGTGGCTGGTAAACCATCCCGGTAATCTCAATCCCCGCTGCCTCCATATCCTTTTTCAACTGTCGGATTCTACTCTTCTTATCCCTGTGTTGTTTAACAACGACGATGACGTCATCGCAAACCTCTGCCAAAAGTTGAATTTCTAAGTATGTTAAATAAGATGGCGATTCAATCACTGTCACATCACTAATTGACCTAAGCTGTTGTTTAAGTAAATTGAGGTTTTCCATTCGCCAGCTGTCGATCTGGTTAACCGAAGATGTACCTAAGGGCAGGAAAGATAAGTTCTTTATTTTTGTAGGATGGACATACCTTGCAACATTGCCTCTATGCAGCGCATTTGTTAACCCAAACGTTATTTTTTCATCAAGCCATTTATGAAGAACTGGTCCGCTGAAATTTCCATCTATTAGAATGGTGTTCTTACCTTGGTCAGCATAAGACTTGGCTAAATCAAGTGAGACAAACGAATCGCTCAATGAATGGTCTGGGGTTGTAATGAGAATACTCCTGTGGCTCATATTTGAATTTTTCTCAATCTCACTTCTAATTACTTTTATCTGATTAGCCCTTAGTCGGTGGCGAGCTGCTTCTTTCATCGCTTTACTGTGCAATTTCTCTTTAATTAAACTACGCACGAAGCTCGCCTCCTTTTTGCTCTCTCATGTCAAGATCAATTTTCTTTTTCTTAAACAACATTCGCTTTCCTACTTTTTTATCGACGACATCTAATTCTCCAAGGACTCGTAAACCAAGCTGTGATTCAATGTCCTCACTACTCACAACTGAATCATCGAAATGTTCTCTTAGTAGTGCAAGGCCAATACCCATAAATAAACCAACTGCAAAACCGATCACAATATTAACAATTGGTTTATCAACTCGAGTGAGTTTTGTTTCTCCCTCATTATTACTAAGTAGCTCAATTTGGTTCACCTTCAGCAACTTCTCCATCTTCTCAACAGATGTTGATGCAATGGCATGGGCCAATTCCTGCGCCTTTTCTGAATCATGACCTTTGGCAATGACATTAATAATTTGAGAATTCCTTGTGTTTTGAACAGAAACACTATCCTCGATTTCGTCATCTTTAAATCCGTATTTGGACTTTACTGTGTTATCAACAATCGGACTTTCAATGAAGTCCATGGCAGAAGCAAGAAGGCGTTCGATCTGCTGACCGTCCATACCCGAACCGTCATTAGCAAGCGTTCCAATTAGGATATACTCAGTTGCCTGGTAAGAAGGTTTAATGAGGTAAATGGATGCAACAATAGCAATTGATAATACGACTAAGGTGGTTACCATGATCGAAATATACCTTCTCTTAAGAATCTCAAAGAACTGTTTTAAATCCATTCTCTGCTCCATATTGACCTCCTAAATAAATGTCTTCATTTCGCCTTCCGTTCTTTTTAGAGAACCCTAACACAAGTATAGTCCCCCCGGCTTCTTATGGGAAGGACTAAAGATGTCTAAATATGCCTTAAAACTTGGTGTTTTCCTTTACTTTCTACCATTCTCATGAAATAGCTCCGTTTTTCATAAAGAACAAAAATAAGACAAAGTGTTCATTATATAACACGATATAGTGGGATTATTTTCCTAATTGTTCCTTTCAACTGCTTATTTATACATATTTCTAGTTCCTGAATTCATAACTTGTTCATGGGGCAGATTGAAATCAAGATCATTATCAGCAGACTGCGATGTTAATTCTATTAATGATCCTTCACTTTTGGCAAGATGAGCATCCCATATAACACCATTTAATTGATTCGCCGAACCACTAATTACAATCGCCTTTTGCGTAACTTTTGATACTTGAATTTGGAGTTGGCTAAACTGGTTACCCGACGTTTCATTTGGTACGGTTACTTGCCCAATTAAATGAATACAACGCACGCAATCATCAAGCGTTATATTTGTAAAACGATTACCATTTATCCATGTATACTGATCACTTATCCTATTTGTCTTTGCCTCCAAACGGATTCCCTGATTGAAACCAACAATACTTACATCTGAAATATTCACAAAACTAATGTAGTCACCTGGCTTACTAGCTGTAAGAGATAAGGCAGTACCCTTATGAGAACCACTCGAATTAACCAGCGTCACGTTATGCACTCTCGTTCTTTCTGTTGACCAATTCTTCTGATTCCCTTCAATTGAAATAAGTTCAGAGTTAAATTTAGGTGTTGATACTTCTATGATGCCATTAGTGAGTGAAGCATTCCGCTTCAATTCAAAGGCTCGAAAATCACCTTCAATATACACCTTTGTATTCTGGTCAAACTCTAGCTCCACATTTTCACGAACGACAATCCCCTCTGTTAAAATATAAGATTTGTTTCCTGCCAATCTTACTTTTCCAATAGTTGACTCTGCACTATAATCGATTGCTGCTTGGATCGCTGCTGAATCATTTGCCGAATCCTCTCCATTCGCTCCAAACTGTTCAACAGTTACAAACGTTTCACCTTGTTCTCCAGGACCTGTAACAGAACGTGCCGGACTATTATTACCTTTCACCCCAATCCATCCTATAAGCAATGCAACGATGACAAAACATAGAACAGTAGCGATTAGTGTCGTTCGCTTTTCCATGGTTATCTCCCCTCGGTCGTTCGTTATATAAGTACCTTCTATCACATAAGCCCCATTCCCTCTTTCATACTATTTTGAGCATAGAAAAAACCATCCAAAACGGATGGTGTGCAATATTCTTCTATAAAATTTCCTTTTTGTTATTTCTACCATTATCCGTTATGCGAGAAAGCGGGACATTTCTAATCGCGAACACGTTATAGGAACTAGTCGACGTGAATTGAACGAGAGAACGATTATGAGAAACATTTGATAGATCCCAAGACATCCCACCAAAGACGTTATATTGCCCATTAGACAAAAGAATATTTGTCGTAGCGCTCGACAACTGGATCTGAAGATTGCTGAACGTATTTCCACTACACTCGTTTGGAATCGTCTCTCCTGACACCAATGAAATACACTTCACACAATCATCGATGACGATATCATTGAACGTATTTGCATTCACATAGCTATAGCCGCCCTGTGTTTGAACTGCCTGAAGAAAAACCCCAATATTTAATCCAACAAGCTTCACATTTTCAAATGGTACAAATGAGATTTCATGACCAGGTCCATTTGCATACAGATGTATGCCCGTCCCTTTATGGGAGCCACTCCAGTTAACAATCGTTACGTCCTTCACCTGTGTTTTAAACCAAGAGTTATAATACTTATATTTCCCATCTAAATAAATAACCGGTGAATTAAAGGCACGATCGTCAATAGCAATATAAGCACCAATTAGAGAAGAATTTCTCTGTAACTCAAGTACTCGGAAATTACCCGACACAATAAAACGTGATCCATAACTAAATTTAAGAAGAACACCTTCCTTAATCACAATAGGACTCGTAATGGAATAATCTCGATCAATCAATTCAACCGTTTTCACATTGTTATCAGCGGCATAGTCAATCGCAGCTTGAATCATGGCAGTATCATTAACGGCAGAAAAATTATCTGCTCTTACCAAATTAAAACCTCCCTTTCTAATAACCGAGGCACTACCAATAATGTGCTCTCCTTACATATTATGTTAGAGACAAGCGTCTGACAGGCTTATCGCCTAGGAGGAAGGGTTTTCTATAGAAAATGGGTTAATATAAATAAAACATCGCTATACCATAAGATGGTATAGCGATGTTTTCAATTCTATATACAAAAGTTCGTTCCGAAACTATCAAAACTATTCTTAGCCCTTACTTAGTTAGTTCTACCCCATGCTCCTCCGCCAACACATTAACATCCTCCTGATAATCCCTCATCATTTTGCCAGCTTCCTGTAACTTCGCATTTGCAGCATCCATCTCACCATAATCTTGATGCTCAATGGCACTAACTACACCTAGAAAAGCACTGTGTTGGAGATGAAGAGCGTCGATGTAGTTCTCATGAAGTTCCCGTAATTCACTTGTTTCAACTTTAACTTTTTGAACCCGATCGATGTACCCTACATACTGGGGGATTACTTCTGTAATTAGCGTCTGATGGGTGATGGAATCATCTTGATGATTTGGTCCAATCACACTATCGTACAAATTGATAATCTCAGTCTCCTCTTCAGCAAGCGCAGGCATCTCGTCATTTACATAATGGAGAAGATCATCCTGGACAGAATCAGAACAACCAACAAGAGCAAGTAATGCCATGAACCCCGCTAAAAGCCATTTTCCCCTCATCTGAACACCCCCCCTGCTTACTTTATTTAAAACAAGGGGAGTCCTATTACCAAACTCAACTAATTTTTAATATGTGCTTTTCAGTATTATACTGCCTTAATCAAACGTTTGTTTAACTGTTATCTCTACTACGACAATAATGAAAGTCTTCTATCTAACATAAGAAGCTGAACCCAACTGGTTCAGCTTTTTAATGCTTATAGATTAAACCCATCTTTTCTTACAATAAACCATGGATTTAGAAGGTTTTCTTTATTATAAACAAGAGGTTCACCTGTATTAGGTTGCGTTACTGTGCCGCCTGCATTCATCACAATCGCATGACCAGCCGCTGTATCCCATTCCATTGTTGGAGCAAAGCGAGGATATACATCCGCCGTTCCTTCCGCCACAAGGCAAAGTTTAAGGGAGCTTCCTGCTGATGTTATATCGATCTCTCCAACCTTTTGTTTCACCTTATTCAGGTATTCTTCTGTTTCCTTTGAAAGGTGTGAGCGACTGGCAACTGCTGAGATTTTCTCATCTTTCTTATCCAATGGTAACTTCATAGCTAACGTTGTAAAAGTTTCCACCGAATTATATTGTTTACTTGTTACTCCCTCCAATTTATAGGAACCTAGACCCTCCTTAGCGACATATAACGTATCAAGTACAGGTGCATAGATCACTCCTAAAACTGGCTTGCCCTGATGGATTAATGCAATATTAACCGTGAATTCTCCATTCCGTTTAATAAACTCTTTTGTCCCATCTAACGGATCTACAAGCCAGAAATAATCCCAGTCTTTTCTACCCTCGTATTTTAAATGGTTTCCTTCTTCGCTAAGAATTGGAAGGTTTGGAGTTAAATCTTCAAGACCTTTTACAATCGTTTCATGAGATTTTTGATCTGCGAGCGTTAGTGGAGAGTCATCTTTTTTACTTTCCACCTTAAAATCTTCAGAACCATAGACTTCTAGTATTTTAGCTCCCGCTTCAAGAGCGATTGTTATCATTTCTTCTAACTTAATCTTCTCTAAAATAGGAATACACCCGCTTTCAATTTATTTTATTTCACAGTTCTCTTTGCCTGTCCCGAAAACGCTTTTCCCCTTCAAATAATTATTATTAATCTATTCTTCTTAAGATCTGTTTGTATAGGTTGTCTGCACTTCTTCTTAACTATAAATCAAAAAAGAGCCCAATGGATGGGCCCTTAATCTTAAAGAATTCAGTTAAACAAACGTTTATTTAAGCTCAGAATGACTCAGTTAACGCTTAATTCTTTCGTCTTTATCGTATAAGAATGAGAAACAGGATCTCTCTGATCCGCATCTTTCACTGTATACAATGTCATTGCTTTATTAAGAAAAACAGACGTCCCAAGCACAATCGTAAAGATAAGGATGAAATACTCCATACTCAACATCGCATCAGGTAGCACCGTCGAAGCCACAAAGAGTACCAGAGGATAGATAAGATAAACTCCGAAAACATATTTCCCAAACCCAGCTAAAAATAAATCTAGCAGAATCACTTTTTTAACAGATTCGTACATCGCGAGTAGCGAGATTGTAATCAATGGAATTGTAATCATCAGCGACCAACTGTTTCCGCCAACCGCTCCTGCTTGACCGTCATAAATCAGAAAACCAATTAAGCCTACTAAGCTTACATAACCTACCCAGTTAAGCTTCTTCGCCACGCTTTGGGCAAGTTCCCCGTGGTGAGCAAGGAATCCACCAAATACAAAGAAGAAAATCCACTTTACTAAGATCGCTTTCTGTCCAAGCATTATTCCTACTGCGTTAGCAGTGTCAGGTGAATAGATAAAGAGAAAATAAGCATTCACGACGAAGGAAAGGAGCAATAGAAGTGACCATGCCATCTTCGTACGAATGAGCTGCAATAGCGGGAAGACCAAATACAACTGAAGTACCGCAGCTACGAAATATAAATGATAGAAAGAGTTGCCCATAACGAAATCAAGAATGTGCGTCTTCCATCCTGTAAACACCGAAACTTCCATCACTATTTTTGTGATAGCAAGATATAGAATACTAATTCCTACAAAAGGGAGAACGATTTTGACGAATCCAACTTGATAGAATCGCTTTCGATCAAATCCTACACTCCGCTCTAGGAGCACAAACAGCATTCCCACAATCACCGCTAACATCGCAACACCTGGTTGCTCAAACTTATATGGAACTGCTGTCGCTGAGGCTTCGCTAAAAAACATGTTGGATACGTGAACGAGTAGTATACCGATACAGGTAATCGCACTTACAAAATAGATCATCTTCATCTCTTGATTCGTTTTCTGCATGAGCTCACATCCTGTTTTGATTTGGCTTTATGTCTCCATTATAAAGGTGTGATTCTCACTATGAAGCGATATTGGGTAATCTTTACAAAACATTAACAGGCGTGTCATGAACCTTACAAGATTAGCCCTGCTCTACTTGAATAGAACCATCATCTGTACCCTGGAGAAAACTCTCTCTAGGGTGCTTTCTATTAACATACTAAAAATTATTTTTAACCACATGCCCCTTTTTCCATTTTCAAAACGATATATAGGGTGAAAGGAGGTGATCAACATGGCAACAGCATCTCTCATGAACACTCAGCTTCGCATGGTACTTGAAACTGGCGTTGACGAGAACGGCAAATCAATCTTCCGCAGCAAGAACTTCAACAACATCAAGCCGTCCGCAACACCAGATGCGCTTTTCTCAGTAGCACTAGCGCTAGCACCACTTCAGCAGCACAACTTATTCGCGGTTGAGCGCAATGACTCATCTGATCTACAAGCGTAAGAACACCTAATTCATAAGAAAGGAGGTGAACTACAATGGCCAAAACACTCGAACTTCAATTCGATACACGTGACAACAAACCATTCTCAATAACATTAAGCGATCCAGTTGAACCAGTTAATCCAGCTGCAATCGCAGCGGCAATGGACGCAATCATCGCACAAAACTGCTTCACAACAAGCGGTGGAGATGTAACAGCTAAGAAAGGCGCTCGACTCGTTGAACGTAACGAGAATGAGATCGTGATCAGCTAATGACCTAAGGAAGGGCACTTGTCCTTCCTCTTTCGTAAGCCCATTAACGAACAAGGAGGGAAAACGATGGAGTCATGGATGTCATTGATTAGCGATGTTGGCTTTCCGATTGTGGTGACGCTTTACTTACTACATCGCATTGAAGGAAAACTCGACACGTTGAATGATACGATTCTGCAGCTGCCGGATCACTTGAACTCACGAAGTTCGGATCAAATAAAAGGCTAATAACTGAAATAAGGAGAGGTTCAACATACGATTTGGACCTCTGCATTCCTGTCTATCGCTATACATAACTGTCCGTTCAACTTCATATCGAACAACAGCTTCCACCTCTTTTTTAAATGGAGAGTACGTGAGGTTTCTTAAAGTGTGCCGTTGTTCAGAACGTGGAATGCCTACCACACGTTGTTAAACTAAACTTGTCAGGTAAGCTGAAGCCGATGCAGAAAATTCAGCGTTCTCATGCAACACACATTTCCCGGTTTATGTGATGAGAAGCTATGGCGAGAACGGCCCTAACGGTTCGGTAAGGTAACCAGGCGTACTACGGTACGGGTAGCAGCGCAAAGACCACGCACATTGGACTGGTTTGATGTGTAGAAAGTGCGCTGTTGAAGGAATTCAAGCGTTCAAATCGGGTGATACGGTGGATACCTCAGAAAGGTCTCAGTATACTTCAGTAGTAACGGACGGCTGCTTTTACAGTGCTGATGCTTTCTTGTCAGCACTGTAAAGGTAGTCATTCTCTGTCCAATGTTTCCTATCCAGTCTAGTGCCTTCAGTGGTTAAAGAGCACTCAAGCAAACAGCTTGGAACGGTTTATCTATTAAAGTAGAAAGTGCAGCATGACCTACTACTTTAAAGAAAGTAGATATAGAAAAGATTAAGAAAAAAGCGGAAGCGTCCTGGTTGGGAAGATGGTGGGAGCGGATCAGATTTTGACGTTGGTTTTTGGAAAACTGGAATAAGGAGTTAAGTAGATATTAAAGGACTATAGCAATCCTAGTAACCGCATAAACGGGTACTCAGCCAATAGTGGTTGGAGGTGAAATCTTAGCAAAAACAGCTACCTCTAATAAGAGATAGCTAGTACACTCTCAAGTTGGATAAAACAACTGAAAGTATTAGATCACCTTAAGAGACCTTATTTGCAACGATTTTATCATCTAGCGCAATTTATAAAATTTTGATCATCTTTTCAGCAGGCCTAGTCTGCGTCAAATTGGAGTGCCTATATACTGGAAAATATCCCTGACATTCTTCAGGAATAGAAGCAGCTAATTCTTTATAGATGGTTTCATTGTGTATCTGCTTCCCTATATAAAATGGCAAAGCCCCATTCTTATTGAAATGTTTTTTAAATCTATAAAGACTATCATTATTTCCTGCATAGCCACCACCTAAATGCATGGCTTTGAATCCCCGTTCCTTCGCCCATTGGACCATGTAATCCACAACTAAATTGTTCGTAGCGAGACGTAAATACTCTTGATCAGATCCTAATAAATGATAATGAATATACTCATCTCCAAGCATAAAAATAACGGACATAACTACTTTCTCTTCTTCTGTCACTACTTCAATTAATTCTACGTTATCTCCTAATAGTTCAAGCGTATCTTGAAAATAAGTGTCAGAAAAATAATAGTATTCCTTAGCCCCTGTTCTCTTCATTGTCGAGTTGTAGAGTCTAAGGAGATCCTGCCTTTCATTCCGATTTCGGTGCTTGATCTGAAGGTCGTAACTCTTTGATTTTCGAATTCGATTTCTATTTTTTGTATCATAATTCGCCCAAATTTCATCATAGTCTTTTGTTAGATCTACATAAATCGTATCTCTAATATAGAATTTCTCCCCGCATGTAAACAGGTTATGATTTTGATATAGAGGATGAAACCTAATAAATTCTGTTATGATATCAGCGTTCTTACAATAATCTCTAAATGAGTTTGTGAATCGTGACAGAATTTCATTTAATCTCGCTTCTTCCTTTACGTTAGTTAATGGACCTCCATAACCATAAGGCGTAGTAATATCATAGAGATTACCGTATTTTTGGGTCACCTGACATAAATGGGGTAATGTGTTTAAACACCTTAATAAATAGGGATAAAGCACAAAGTCCGAACCTTCTTCGTAAAGGTATAGCTGTGCTACGCCATCCCCATTTCTCTCATGAATCTCACAATACTCAGGGGTGTAATACACATCCTTGTTATTTAAACGGTTTAGATAATCGTGCCAGTTCTTTTTATCATTAAGACCGAATAATTTAGTTCCCATGTAATCCTCCCATTTGAAGTGATACCGTCGCTCATGTCTGGATCTATAGTATGTACCGGCATAACCGTTATTTTATTCACTTTCGCATCGTTTTAGTAGCACTTCCTCCCCCATCGTTTCTTATAGAGAACAACCGTGTATAAATCAACTATCACTACACTCTTACCATACTAACTACCACGGTTTCATCACAGCCCCTCTTCTACTCTCTCTGAACTCCTTCTTTGAATAATGCCTTTCTTTGATAGGTACGAGAAAAGCGATTGATTCAATTGTTTATCTAACAAGATATAAATACCAATGATGGTATATTGAACTCCCGCTGCGAGAAATGGCAAACTACTGAACACTACGTCGCACAACACTAAGCTTCCTAGGAGAATGATTATGAATGGAATCATTCTCTTTCCTATGAATGTACGATTCGGTGCAACCACCCAAAACCCCACAAATGCAACCACTTCAATAAGAATGCAGGCCCATGCTGCTCCAATCAATCCAAAGCTTTGACTCAATGTCCAATAGAAAATAGCTGCCCCTACCACTGCAAGTGATTGAACAATCATTCTTTGTGTTTGACGAGCTCGTGTTGTTAAGCCATCTGCAAGGGCAATTGTGATTCCTTGTAGAAATAACACAATTGAAATGATCTTCAATAAGCTTGCTGCACTAACCCACTCAGCTCCAAATAACAATTCAATAATAGGTGTCGCAAAATAATAGAGTGGCACCGTCATCGCCATACCAACTAACCCCATTACCTTCATTTGAAGCATGTTTAACGACTCATGATCTTCTATATGGTTACTATTGTAATAACGGAATAAAACCGGATAAAATGCTCCTGCCACAATGAAAGGGAGTTGAAGAAGCGCCTGCGGAATCCGATAAGCGACTGCGAAAAGACCAACTTCAGCAAGAGATACCGTTTTCTCTAAAAGAATGGGGCCTAACTGCGGAAGAATCACAAATAGCAATCCAGTCACTGTGAAGGATAACAACTGATCAAACAATCCTTTGTGGAACGAGCAGCGAACCGGTATTTTTGTGTATTTGAGAACCAGGAATATCCCCATTAAACCAGATATGAGATACGACAAGCCATATGCTGAATAAACAATATAAGGATGCCAGTTAAAAAACATACCTAGTGTAATAGATAGAACGAGCAAGATTGAGGAAGTAATTCGTATAATCCCTGAGAATTGCATTTTCTCAACAAGTTGAAAGTATGTTGAAGCAATACTCTGCATGGAAACACCAATAACAAAAGGAATAATGAGAAAATAAGAGGTTTTAAGTAGCATTGCATCTTCTGAGTGAAGCGATTGAATAATGATAAATCCCACTACGAACGTCGCTATTAACAGAATCACACGCAATTTAATATAAGAAGACATTACAACAGGAATATCTGCTTTTTCCTTAGATCCTTCCCGTAAAACGATTTTGCTCAAGCCCGCATCTGTAAAATAAGCCATAATCATCGCAAAGGCAAGTGCAACACTGAACATCCCATAATTTGATGACTTAAGATAGGATGCTAAGACAATCAGAGCTCCAGCATTTAACGCACTTGCAAGAGCAGTGCTATAGAACAGGTGAAGAATGTTCATTGCTATTGAATTTCCATTCGGCTTTTTCATATCAGGGCCACCTTATTTAAATGAATGTGGTTCGTACCATCTATCTTCCAACGTCACCTCTATGCAAAGCATTCCTAATCTAACCACTAATTTCGTTCTTTTTAGAGAACTACACTGTAAGTATAAAGCCCTAAGAGAAGATAGGGAAATTCCGTTTATGCCTAAAAAGTTCCATTTTAAAGGCCATCCCTCCCATTATCTTCTTTAATCTAATGCAAGCTTCTTTTTTCTTAGAGAACAAAAACGTTCACTATATGACACGATAGTACAAAACTTTCATTTACTTGTGACAAGTTAAGCGGATTAATAAAAGGCTCTTTTCGTAAACATTGTTGCTATAAGAGTGAGAGGGATTTCCGCTCCAGGATGCTCGCTTTCCGCGGGGCGGGCGGTGAGCCTCCTCGGCGCAAAAAGCATTGCGCCTGTGGGGTCTCACCTGTCCCGCTAATCCCGCAGGAGTCGAGCATCCTTCCGCTTCAATCAGCTAAGTCTGGCTCTTTATACAAAGATTCTTTCACCATATGAAGAGTTGGGGAAAGATGCAAGGTTATAAAGAGTTTGATCTTAAAGATAGTAACTTTCGATTGAAAAGAGGGTTGTATTAATAATGCAGGTTACTAAAAGTGTTATTCATCGGAACTATGAGTTTGCGCCATACCGACTTATGATCAATCTTCAGGGTTACATTCAACTCTACCCCAGCAAGGCAGATGGGATAAATAACTTTATAATCATAGACTACTTTTTCAACCTCAATGACATTCTCCCAATCATCACCAAAGTCGTAGTTGTAAACAATTCATATCCATAAGCAAGGTATAATCAGTTGTTTAATACAAAGAGTGCAACTTAATTAAACGTTTGATTAAGGTGTAATTTATAGAATCTATCAAGGTTAATCTACTTTGATTTATTCTTTAAGAACTTTAAATTCGCCTTCAGAGTATGAAAACTTATCTGATTTCATTTTCATTTCTTCATCATGTTTCGTACCTGGATGATTCGGCTGAAAAATAACGATGATCGGAGAGTGATCACTTAATTTTTGTTCTCGATAGGTATGCAAATACTTGAATGATAAAGGCTTCAGTCTTTCAGATGCAAAGCAATGGTCGAACCTGCGTGGAAACACTTTATCTTTCCTTTTTAAAATAAAGCTATAGTCGCTTTTCGCAAATCCATAAAGCGAACGATAAACATCTTCTAAATCATAATCAGATAGGTGTTCCAAAACACTTCGTTCTCCCGCATCCCATTCTATGCTTTTATTAGTAGTTCTCCATGAACCGTCTGTATGTAATGTTTGACCCCAGGTAATGATCTCTCCATCCTTCATTTCTAACTGTGGCGAATTAAAGTCTCCGCATAGAATTCTATGGTTGTCAGAATCGCGGGCTAATTTATTGAAAATCCCTTTAAAGGTATCGATTTTGACCCAACCATTTGATGAACCCGGAGGAACATGGCTATTATAAAGCTCGATATGCCCAAACGGACTATCCACCTTTACACCTAATACTCTTTCTTCCCAAGGTATTACGAAATCATTTAATATTTCTAGCGACCACTTACTTGCAATTAATAGACCATTCTTTCTAGGACCACTTAAGGTAGAAGGATCATTACTTAATGTAAAAGTATCTATTATATGATGAAGTCCTATTTCGTTAAGTGCTTGTGTATATTGATCAATGTTTTTAGTGGTCATTTCTTGAAGAGCTACTAAGTCAGGTTGTAATTCACTCATTAAGTTTAGCTGCTTTTCAATTCTCTTTCCTCCACCCTGGCGAACATTCCATGAGAAAAGTTTTAGATTATTAGTTATGTGAATCACCTCAGTAACATTTTAATTATTTTATAGTATAATTGCTGGTGTTTGTAATTCAATTAAGAAAGTATTTTATGATTTTTTAGGAAGGTGATAGTTTGAGATTATTCATAACTATCGTTTTGTTGTTTATATCTTCATTATTAACATTAGTATTAATGGATTACTTTCATGATAAAGCATTAAATCTACTAGATAACACTTTGCAATCAACTATTCTTGGAATTGTTTTTGCATTTGGGAATTGGGCATTTGGCACACCTCGATCTCATAAATAGAGAATTGTAAAATTAAAAAAGAATCACGAGAGCGCTCCCCTGATTCTTCGCCATCCTTATTTAATAACAGCTATATTCTTCTTAACATACGCCCAGTTCTGCGGAAACAGAAATCGTAACCGCCAGTAAGTACTTCCAAGTAAGTTATAAGCCTCCATTTGTTTATATTTCGCTGTAATACTCTTGATGTCCTCAAACCAAACAATATGCTCTTTATTCATAAGATTATAACTGTAGTTGGGAGCCTGCGCTATGGGATTGTATTGTATTGGAATCCATCCACTGAGTGCACCGTTCTGAGCATCCTGATTTGAAACCATTTTTGCATTAGCCTCACGTGGCACCGTCCAATCATATCCATAAAGACTCATCGCCATCATGACCTTGCGCCGATTGATCTCACCAGTCGCATACATCAATACTTGTTCAATCCACCAAACAGGCGCAATCGGATCAGGTGGCCCAATCGCATATCCATAGTCAATTGTCATAACAGATACAATATCCACAACCTCCCCAGTTGCTTTGTAATCAAGAAAACCAACCAATCGATTCGTTGGCATGTCGCTGCTTTTTGCATGTGCATTGAGTTGTAGAATCAAGTTTCCAAGAGCCTGCTTTAACTCTTTAAGAAATGTTGTGAAATCATTTCTTCTATCAGCGGGAACGAACTCAAAATCAATACTGACTCCTGCATAGCCTTTTTCCTTTACCTTTTTAACGAGGCTTTGAACCAAAGTCTTTCTTCTAGCAGCATCCTGAAGAACAACATTGGCTAGGACTGGACTAAACATACGATTCTCATAATTGCTAATCACAAGTAATGTTTTGATGTTCAACGCTTTCGCTCTTTGTAAAATAAGATCATCATCTATCGTAAGAAGTTCGCCTTCAGACGTGAACGAATAGGTGAATATCGCTAAATACGTGATCGAATCCGCGAGATCGTTAAGGGTTTCAAGGTAAGGTGCCCCCGTTAATGCATCAAAAAACACAAGAGTTTGCATAGGGTACTTCTGTGGCGTAGGAATTCGGATTCTTAGTCCGATTGGAAGAGCATTCGGATTGACGGATGGATTTGCTGTCATAATCGCTTGAATTGAAGTTTGAAATTGTTGGGATAGCTTCCAATACGTATCACCTGGCTTAATCTGATAGTACCTTTCTGGCAGTACCTGATCTGGGATATATAGATTCAAACCGGGAACAAGTCGATCAGAGACGAGACCGTTCACAGTCTTTATAGTCGCTATCGGTACACCATAAGCAATTGAAATGCCCCATAGATTATCACCCATCATTACAGTGTGGATCGCCATTCAATCCCCCCGTTCCTCAAAAGGCTATATTGATAGTCTATTTTGGAATGAAGGTCTTCATGAAGGAGGATTTTCTTGAGGAGGAGAGGGAAAGATTTGCGCTATTAAAATATACTATCTTAAAGTAAGTACGGATTGCTCTATTCCTGTTAAAAGAATCCTTAGTGCTTTTACTCTTTTACAATATAATCTGGTGCTCCATTTTTAAGTGAATTCTCTTTATTGTTCTGTGCACTTGTTTTATCGATTGTATTATCATGCAGAAGAAAACTATACTTGCCTGAAGGAAGTCCATCCTTTTCTGTAATTTGCTCGACGATTGTATCAAATATTTTTTCATTTGGATCTACGTCTTGTTCCTCCATATACATTTGGATTGTAATTGAAATCTTTGAAGGATCAATAGGTTCAGGTCCCAGAATACTTTTCCATTCTTCTTTGGTTTTGTTTGGATTCATTAAATATACTGGTAATAATTCTTCTAATCTCCCACCATAAACAGTCACTTTATAATATGGCGTTAAAAAGTAATTTCCTCTTACATTTTCATTTGCTTCTTCTCTTATTCCGATGACCGGATACTCTTGAACTATACCTTCAAGAAATGTATCAAGTTCCATAAATCTATCTTCATAAACCCATGCATATAAACCACTGACAATCGCTGTCTCAACTTGCCCTTCTTGCGACCAAACGCCTTCTGGATCTATTTCTTCCTTATCTTTATCAACAGGAATAATAGCGTAGGAATAGAAATGCGGCTGCCCAACTGACTCTACAAATACCGTCGCACCGTCTACTGCTCCTACAATGTTATGTACCTTAACTTCGGTTTGATAGTTTTCTTTAAAATAAGCTTTCACTGCTTCTTCGACTTCTTCTTTATGTTTCTCAGCAATTTTATCGGTGTCATTTCCACTTTGAAGTGTATAGCCTTCCCCAGTGTAGTCTTGAACTGATACAAAGTACTTGTCTTCTATAATATCTTCTTCTGATTTATCATTGAACAAACACCCACTGAGAAGTAATGTGCTACAAAAAATGCTACTATACAGGTATCTTTTTTTAATCATTCATAACTCCCTTTTCAATTAGTAAGAAACAGACCTTTATGACTCTTCTGTATGATAGAAGAAATTCATTAAATCAGCTGTCGTCTATTTATTATATCTTTTAATATAGAGGACACACCAAATCAACGATGCCGGAGGTTGCAAATGAGGTTATCAATTAGTCTACTCATAATTTTATCTTTATTTCTAGGAGGTTGCCAGGAGCTTAACGACAAGCATACAACCGATCCGGAAAATCTTGATCCAGAAGAACTACCGCAAGTAAGAGCTTTTGAAGATGAGTTTACAAGAGGATTTTTGCAATCAACTGTAGAGTCGAAAGAAGGATACTATCCTTTTTTATCTGATACTGGTAATTATGAAATGAATTTCCCTGCAGGTGGCGTTATAGGAGAGAAAGGATATTATGTACAAAAAGGTACTGAAAAATATAGTATTGGTATAGAATATAATAAATTTAATGCCAGAATCAATATTAAATACTATCAATTTATGAAAAATGAATATTTGGAATCTAGATTACAAACGCTTGAAGAAAGTTTTGGCATCCCACTTCAATTTCAAGAAAAAAAGTTAGATGGACGGTCTTTACAAAAAGCTTTTTATAAAGATGAAGATGGTTACTTTGGAGTTGTTGCCATGATTCAGAACATAGAAAATAGCGGTGCTATTGAAGTGACGACTGTTTCAGAGTGTAGTAATAATGATACGGAGTGTGATCAAGTTATTCAAGATACCAAGGACGTTCTATATAAATGGATGGAGTCAATCAAATTCATCAAGAAAAGTTAATAGATAGTTACCTTGATAGTTCTAAAAGCACCTTGCAATTTGAATAAAATCACTCACAAAACGCGCTCTTATTTCGGATAAGTATTTGTCTAATCCTTAATAATATCATCTGGATAAGTTCGTTCTAGACTATTGTCCTTTGTATTCTGACCACTCGATTTATTGATTGTATTGTCATGTAAAATAAAACCATATTGTCCCAGGGCTAGTCCTTCCATTTCTGACAAGCCACTTACCACTTCATTAAATATTTCTTTACTTGGTTCAGCATCAGGTTCTTCCATATATAACTGAATAAGAGTAGCTACCATGGAAGGATCAATTGATTCACCCTCTAACATTTTTGCCCATTCTTCTTTTGACCGATTAGGGTTATCTAAATACGGTGCCAATAGCTTTTCTTCCACACTTCCACCATAAATAACAACTTTATAGTATGGAGTTGTATGATAGTTGCCAACCCCATTTTGATTAGCCACATTAGGTATACCGACGATCGGATACTGCGTCACTTTTTCGTCCAAATACTGATCAAGTTTCTGAAATTCCTCTTCAAAAATCCAGGCATATAATCCGCTAATAATAGCTGTTTCGACCTGCCCTTCTTGTGACCAAACTCCACTAGGATCTACTTCTTCTGTTTGTTTATCGACTGGAATAATGGCATATGTGTAAAAGTGTGGCTTCCCAACTGATTCCACAGATACACTTGCACCATCTACTGCTCCAACAATGTTATTTACTTTAACATCTGTTTTATAGTTTTCTTTAAAATATGCCTTCACTGCTTTATGTACTTCTTCTTTATGCTCCTCGGCAATTTTGTCAGTTTCACTGCCATTCGGTAATGAATATTCCTCCGCTGTATAATCCTGTACAGATTTAAAGTATTGATCCTCTATTAATTCTTTCGTGGTCTTTTTCGGTTCTTCCTTTGAATTCGTGAAAGTAGAACACCCTCCCAGAATGATTACACCCGCAAGAATACTAGTATATATAAATCTTTTTTTCTTCATGGATAGCCACCTCTCTATCTGTAAAGCAATCATATTATTTCTCTACACTTCCACATTATAAATCAAATTCATCAAAACATCCGCCAACACTATTCGTTTTAGAAATCACCGGGATGCTTCTGCTGATTCATTTGCTTTCACACTACAAAAAACCAGGTAAGCTACTAATTAAATTAGTTTGCTTCCTAGTTTTACTTGAGTTTTTAAGTAAGTCTAATAGTGAATCATGAGAACCGTCCCCGTGATTCGTCGGTGATTTTTATAAATAAATAAAAGCACATGACTTTTAATAGTCACATGCTTCTACATAACCGTTCCTCTTTCAACCTGTGTATGAAGAAGTTTGAGATTATGAACAACTTGTTCAGATGCTTCAACTAAAGCATCGACCGATACAGCTTTTTGATGAGAGAGTTGGTTGATTACATCCGAAAATAATAGGGTCATTTCTTCTAAAATATCGGTAGAACTCAAATTGTATAACCGAACATCTTCGTACTTGCTAATGTTAAAAAGAGCTGTATCGATGTAAGGTTTGAAGCGATCAATTAACTCAGGGAAGTTTGTTAACAGTTGTTGGGTGCCTTCTTCGAGACCTTCTACCATATTAAGTAGCTGTTCTAATGGGTTAATTGTGAGGGATACAAACTCGTTGATCTTTTCATCAAAACTGCTGAATAAGCCTAGTAATTTGACTGGCAACGAGGAAGTGGATTGAACTTGTATATACCGAATAGAATTAATGAGAGCTTGTAGCATACTACCAAATGCAGACAGTATCCCTTTTATTGTTGAGAGAGGCGGAATAATATGCATCCAAATAGCATTTACAATTTTCTCTGTCGCTTCTTCCAGAACTTTTTCTTTAATGGAGAGTCCATTTGGTAAATACTCAGAATCAATCAAACGGGATTTTTCTATTTTTGATATCTTCTTAACCTGTTGAAGTTGGCTTACTTTCGACTCAATAGAAGCCGCTAATGAAAGGTCACGATCAAAGAGTGACGCTGCCGTTTCGGAAACACTCGTTCCAAAGCTCATGATTTGACCTGATAACAAGTCTTTATTCTGATTGATAATCTCGTAATGAGATGCTAACTCGCCAACTATGGCGTCATAAAAGTAATCCGTTCCTCCCTCAAACAATTCAGGGAGTTTATTCTCGCGTATGTAAGTCATATGCTGTACAAGATCCTCGAAATGGCTTTCCATTTCATTAATTTTCCGCTGAATATCACCAAAGATACTTTCCACGCTAACATCAATCTTAAAAATATGTTCAGCAATCTCAGCTGGAGGAGAATTAAGATACGAATTCAGACCCCTAAAACGATCCTCTGCCATATACAAAAGTTTTCTCATATTCTCAATTTCCACCTGTATGAGGTAACCGGTTGATGTAATCCCCTTTAATACCGGGGAAGAGGTTAGATCTTCGACAAAGTTAGAGAATGTTTCTTTTAAATTTGTTACACGCTCTTCAAATTTTGCTCGCTCATCCTCAACGATACTAACAGAATTTCCGATGTATTCTGTAGAAAGAGAAAGACGATTCGCTACAAGATCAAATATCCCTTGATACAGGGTATCAATGGTTTCTGCATTAAGTTCAATGCGACTTGAATTCCCTGCATGTAGTGACTCACCAGTCCAGATGCTTGTTACAATGTGCTCATCAGCACCAATTCGGATAAACCCGTAACCCGGTTCTCCCTTCACGCCAACTTCAACTTGTTGGTCTTTCATATCTCCGTCTAAATAGCCAGTGTGGTTAGCACCTAAAAGAAGCGATCCAGTTGGAGTTCCTCCACCGATACGATAAGCTTTTCCTGGTATGCGATAACCCAGCCCCAAAGCTTCTTCCCCATTTGTTAAAGGATCGTATTCCATAAAATAGTTTGTGCTATTAACCTCTAAATTTGTAGGATCTATTAAATCACCTGGTAAAATAGCAGGGTTTAACGTCACACTTTTAACGTCCTTATTTTTAACTGCGATTGAGTTTGCGAGTGCTCCACCTAGAGAGTTTCCTGCTACGTATGAGATTTCTCCGAACTTCTCTTCCATATCATTGAAATATTGACCAGCGTCCTTTAACTGCTGCGGGGTGTCGGCACCAATGAGTTGAAGATCAGTTATAACATCTTGTTTATTTTTGGGGTCAGTTCCTACGTAGATAACTGCTATTTCCACTGAATTGATATCATCTGTAACTTTTTGGACTGTAATTGCATTCAAGCCTGATGAATTAATTATAATACGATCAATTACTTCGTACGTATTTTCATTCACTTGAAATCTTTCAGAAGCAAAAAGTTCCCTGTAAGCGTGAAAACCTGAAAGTTCTACAAGATCCTTATCACTAATATTATTGTTTTGTACAGCTTTCAAGTATACCTCCACCTTTTTAAGATATATATAACTTTATTGTTTAACAATGTAATTTGGAGCAGCTCTTTCTAGGGTATTTTCCTTCGTATTCTGTCCTCTAGTTTTATCAATCGTATTGTCATGAAGTAGAAAGCTATACTTTCCGACAGGTAGCCCGTCCATATTCGACAAATCGGTTACAATTTGATCAAATATTTCCGAATTTGGTTCAACATCAGGTTCTTCCATATAAAGTTGTATTAGAACACCAACTCTAGCAGGATTAATTGATTCACCCTCTAACAATTTTGCCCATTCTTCTCTTGATCGTTTTGGATCTTCCAAATAACCTTCTAAAAGCTTTTCTTCCAAATCCCCACCATAAAATACCAGTTTATAGTAAGGGGTTGTATGATAGTTGCCAGCACCATTCTGATTAGCTTCCTCACGTATACCGATAATCGGATACTCTTTAACTTTCCCTTCTATATATTGATCAAGATTCCTAAATTTGTCTTCAAAAATCCAAGCGTATAGCCCACTTACAATTGCTCCGTTGATTTGCCCTTCTTGAGACCAAACACCATTAGGATCCACTTCCTCGGTTTGTGTATCGACTGGAATAATGGCATAGGAATAAAAGTGTGGCTTGCCAATTGATTCCACAGAAACACTCGCACCATCTACCGCTCCAACAATGTTATGTACCTTAACATCCGTTTTATAGTTTTCCTTAAAGTATGCCTTCACTGCCTTATGTACTTCTTCTTTATGTTCCTCTGCAATTTTGTCAGTTTCACTGCCATTCGGTAATGAATATTCCTCCGCTGTATAATCCTGTACAGATTTAAAGTATTGATCCTCTACTGATTCATTAGAAGTTTGTTTTTCTTCATTTTGTTCCTTCTTTTTATTCGGTTCATCGTTTGTATTCGTCAAAGCAGAACAACCTCCCAGAAATAATGCACTGCAAAGGATGCCAGTATATAGATATCTTTTTTTAGTCATAGTTAGCTCCCTCTTCAGTTTTTCACAACGATCAATAATTGCTTCCTATTTTTATAGTATAAATGAAAATTATTTAAACGCTTCCTGGTAATTACCTTTTTATCAAAAATAGTCTATTAGACTTATTCACTTTTACCTAGGAATTAGGAATCTTAAGATCGTTCTCATAGAATTAGACGACGAATGCAGGGAGTGTTAAATACTTTTTCCCAAAACTTCAAACACCCCCATTTGTTTTGGTATACTTATAACATTACTTACAAATCATTACATATACCCCAGTTTATTATTTTCTTCAGAAACCCCAAATTTACAAATAGCGAGGTCAACTATGTCTCTTCTAAAAAACGTGTTCAATATTCTGACTGATAAACGTGATATAAAAGAATCCATTCTCTATAAAGAAAGTACCGAAACCTCAGCAATTCTAAAGAGTTTAACAGACTTGAAATTAAGCAACGCTGCAAACCTGGACAATAAGAAGATCGATAACCATCTTAAACTCTTTTCTATAGGTCAAACTGGTGAACAACAAGTTTTATTTGAACTTCAAAACGCCATGCTTCCCTATCTCATTTTGCATGACGTCTATTTAGAATTCGAAGAATATCAAGCGCAGATGGATTTTGTCATCATTACACACAAATTCATTCTTGTCTTGGAAGTAAAAAAACTGTTTGGTAATATTCACGTTACAGATAAAGGGGAATTCCAACGCGTGATTACGAAGAACAATCGAGTTGTGAATAAAGAGGGCATGTATAGCCCAATTAATCAGGTTGGGCGACACGTCGAGATTCTTGAAAAACTTCTCAAATCTAACGGCACAATCACGAAATGTCCGATTCGATACGCTGTTACCTTTGCCAACCCGAAAACGATCCTAGACCTATCAAAAAATGCACCCGCCAATATTCAATCCAACGTTATTCGTCATGATCAGATTAAAACATTTTTGAAAAGTGAACTTGATAAGAAGTCCCCTGTTTTTATGTTAGATCAGCAACTTTATCAAATAGCCGATACCATTCTTCAAAATCATAAACAAAAACCATTTAATCAAGAAAGCTATGTACTCGATTCCCCTCCACCCACTGTAAAAAAAGAGACTAGTCTTTCTAGTGCCTATAACGATCAAGAAACAGACCAGGATTTAAAAGCAATGCTAGTTGCCTATCGATTAAAAAAGTCTCAAGAACTAGGGCGTAAACCCTATCATATTTTCACGAATAAAATGTTAGAAGAATTCCTATTAAAGCAGCCCTCCACAGTTGACGAGCTTCTAGAAATAGAAGGAGTTGGATCTAAAATAGCCTCTGAATATGGAGAAGATCTATTAGCAATCATCCGGAGAGGTAAAGATCTTCCAGTATACGAGATAGCTCATAGTGAAGCTCATTCACAACTTGCTGCTTCTAAAGAAGATTCAGTTGATAACGTTAATAAAGGAAATGGTGAGCTTCTAAGGTTATCACTCGTTGAATTTCGAACCACCCGCTCAAAAGAATTAAATGTGAAGCCTTATTATATCTTCACGAATCGTACGCTAGAAGATATTCTTACAAAACGACCGGCTAGTATGAAAGAGCTTTTGAATATTGAAGGAATTGGTCCAAAAAAAGCAGAGGAGTTTGGTCAGGGAATTCTTGAGTTAATTAAAAGGGATCGCCATTAATACGGGGATGAGATAGGCGACGATTCCTGAATCAATAAATGCATAATAAAACAGTTAAAGTTAGGAGTCTTTATGGAAAATCTCAAAAGAAATTTTATCGAAAATCATTTCACCATTTCAAAGGAAACAACTAAATCAATCGAGTTTGAACATGGAACAAGTGGTGAGGTTATCTACTTGATCCCAAACAAAGAAATTACGATTATACTAAACCCCAAATTAGTACAAGCAAACCAACAACTACTTGATAAATCATTCGGGTTGAATCATAGCACTTCTTTCAGACAGTTCCCTAAAAGACAGCATACTGGTAAAGACCTTATTCATTATGGTTATTCTTTTAAACTTCAATCTTCAGATGAGCTAGTAAAATTATTAAAAATAATATAGAAGATGAGAGGGAATCACCGGGACGGTTCTGCTGTTTCAAATGGCTACACAAAACAGAAACCTAGAAGGCAAGGCTAATGATAGACTAACTAGCCTCCTGGGTATCTTTGAATTTTTAAATGAAATTACGATAAAAGAGTATACATGAGAACCATCTTCATGACTCCCTTTCAGAATTAGAATTCCTTTCTTTGAAATTTGTGCAAACGCTTGCTTAACTACTGTACTATGGTATATACTATCCAAGTGTTATTTTTTACCCATAATAAGGAATTGATTCCATGTTTGGATCAGCAATCAATTCTATCTTAGAAGTTCTACATATAGCCTGATCGGGACAGTATCTAAACACAGTCCAGAGGCGCATCATCTATAGGAAAATTAGCAATCTGTCGCTCTAATCATAACAGCACTTATTTTTTGGATTTATGTGCAAGCGATTGCATTTAAAGAAAAGTTGTTCAATTAAGATGTTCATTGCGACTGATCGTGCATTAACAGGAGGGAATTATGTTAGAAGAAAAAGTTGTCAGCGAGCAAAGATATCAAAAAGAATTACCATTTCTACCAATCAGTACAATTTGGTTAATTAGTTTCGGGTTTCTAGGTGTGCAAATGGCCTTCTCACTGCAAAGTGCAAATATGGGACGCATATTCCAAACGCTTGGCGCAGATCCTCATAATCTAGGTTTGTTCTTTATACTCCCACCTCTAGCAGGTCTAGTGGTCCAACCATTAGTTGGTTATTTCTCAGACCGTACCTGGATGCCAAGGCTTGGCAGGCGAATCCCTTATTTATTAGTTGGGGCTGTAGTTGCTGTTATTGTTATGTGTCTACTACCCAATTCAGGTAGCTTTGGATTCAGTGCTGTAACAGCCATGACATTTGGAGCCGTTGCCATTCTCTTTATGGATGTCTCATCCAACATGGCGATGCAACCCTTTAAAATGATGGTTGGAGACATGGTTAACAAAGAACAAAAAGGATTTGCTTATTCGATCCAAAGCTTTCTATCAAACAGTGGTGCTGTATTAGCAAGTATTTTTCCTTTTGCTTTAACAGTGATTGGTGTCTCAAATAGTGCGCCAAAGGGCGTTATTCCACAATCGGTTGTTATTTCATTCTACGCTGGAGCCGGTGTTCTCATCATTTGCAGTCTTATTACAGTCTTTAAAGTGAGAGAGTATGATCCAGATGAGTTTGCTTTGTATCACGGAATTTCTAAGGAATCTACGAAAGAAAAAGCAAACCTTTTCAAATTACTAGCTAGCGCTCCAAAAGTGTTTTGGACAGTGACACTCGTTCAGTTATTCTGTTGGATGGGTTTTCAATACTTATGGACGTACGGCACGGGGGCAATTGCCATCAACGTTTGGAATACGAGTGATCCAGCGAGCGCAGCCTATCAAGATGCAGGGAACTGGTTTGGTATTTTAACGGCTGTGCAATCCATTGGTGCTGTCATATGGTCACTTGTACTATCCCGTATGCCAAACGACCAGAGAAAACCATTTTATGCGATTAGCTTATTGTTAGGTGGGATCGGATTTGGTTCAGTCTTCTTCATCCACAATCAATGGGCACTAGTTGTTTCATTTACCTTAATTGGAATTGCATGGGCAGCGATGATGACGTTCCCATTCACGATCCTCACGAACGCTCTAAAAGGAAAGAATATGGGAACCTATCTTGGGCTGTTTAACGGTAGTATTTGTTTGCCACAAATCATTGCGTCTCTCTTAAGTTTCGTGTTGTTCCCATTGATCGGATCTTCCATGCCGTTCATGATTTTACTTTCCGGTGTCTTGCTTGTTGTTGGTGCGTTGTCTGTACCGATTATTAAGGAAACGTATGCGAAGTAACGGTTCACAACTTAAGTGAATTTAGTTCATTAAATAATTTAAATCAAGCGACTAGCCTATTGATAATCAAAAGGTTAGTCGCTTTTAATGTTTTGGCTAATAAATGCTAGATTTGGCCAATATAATCTTAATTTGGACAATATATTACGATTTTGGACAATAAACTGGGATTATGGACAATATATCGGGATTCACAGATAAAGGATAGCGTATCAAAGCCTAGACATCACCGTGACACTCATGACTCCTAATTCTTTGCTTCATATATCATGAGTGATGCTTGCTCATCGTCATCAGGTATAGCAAATAGTTTAATTCCATTATCTGATTTCTTAAGAAAAACAGGATTACGCGTAATGACATGACCCTCGGAAGAAAACTCTGCTACTGGAACTTCATGCTCTATATTGAACGTTTTCGTATCAAGCAACGCTAAACCACCGAGCTCATATTTTCCTGTATTCGAGTTCGGATCATCTAATTCAGAGATACCGCTGCAAATCATTTTGTCTTGACCTACATATTCGCAATCCTGATAATCAATGAAATGACTTTGATTGTTCTCCATCTTCAATCCATTCCCTTTTTTACCCCATACATAATATTTACGTGATCCCCAACTAACTCCGAGTATTTTTCCGTTTTTATCATTATGAACAACGCCACCGATATGGTCGTTTACTCTGAACGCTTCTTCAACTTCTAGGGTTTCTGTATTGATTTTATAAACAATGGATTTACTGTCTGGACGGTATTCAGCAGTCGGCACCCAAATATTTTTTCCATCAAAGTCGATGCCTCCAGGATGATACATGTCACCTTCACCAAGTTTAATATCTTTCAGCAACTCTCCTTGTTTACTGAAAACAAAAAGATGCCCTATTCCTTTTCCGGCAGAACGGTCATAACCATTTTGTGCATTACTGTACTTTTTAGGCTTTTCAATAATTTCAACTGATGACATGTAGAATTTGTCTCCAACTTGAGTCATTCCTTGAGGATGATACGCATCGAACTGTAAATTAACTTGATCTTTTTTATCCCAATTTGTGCTCCGAGACAACTCTTTAAATGATTCTGTTACATCGTGGTTCTCATTGTTTTCTGCAAATACAGTTGTGAACATACTGATTAGCAGAACACCCGTCATTACCAATATAATCTTCCGCATAATTTTCCTCCTATTACCTACTTTTTTAATGAGTCCTATGTACTCGCTCAACTTCCCCATCGGTTATGTTTAAGACATCCTCATCATAAAAGAAAAATAATAATAGAAAGTTACAGGACTATATTAATTTAGTAAATTTGGAGAATCACCGGGGCAGATCTGCTTATTCATTTGCTTACCCAAAACAAAAAACCAGATGAGCTACTAAATAGATTAGTTAGCACCCTGGTTTTTCTCGTATTCTTGAGTGTCATAGTGAACATATGAATTCACTAGTGACCTTCCTTTATCTATTTACTATTTTATAGAATCATGAGAACCGTCCCAGTGATTCAATGAAAAACGAAGGTTCGTACCTTTTATTCTACTTATTCTCCATCATAATTACTCTCTGGCAACGTATCCCAGAAAGAAGTATCAGTCGAATCAATTGAATCATCTGCTAGTGCTTCTAAACTAGCTTTCATCGCAGTAACCGCTTGTTGAATTAAATAGCCATTGCTCTTCTGCCCTAGAACGTAGTCGTCACGGTAATGATCCGCCATTCCGCGCATTTCGAACAGAAGTGTTGCGATACCATATTCCATAGCTAATCCGTTTCGGCTAATCGTTGGCGCACTTCCTCCTGGATACTTCGAAAGTAGGCCATATCCTTTTGCATCAACAGCATTATAAACAACGGCACCTAGTTTCTTAGATTGTTCCCGAACCTCAGGGTCTACAGCTTCGTTTGTTGGATATAAAATCGAACCGGAGACTAGTTCTCCTGTGTCTCCTAACGTCGTTTGCGTTCCTTGGTGATGGAGATCAATCATATAATCCGGTTGATATTTCTGCAGCACGTTCTCATGCAAAGCCTTCGTTTCAGGCTGATTACGATCGACGTGATCACGGTTAAGGTCTACCTCATTCGCATTATATCTAGTATGAGTACCAGATACATAGTCTTCTAATGAGAAATTGACATCCCCTTCTGCCCCATCTACGTTTAATCGTGGAGCAATAAGCACATTTACATTCTCAAGAATATCTTGTACATTCTTCCCGCTCGAAGATAAATATTTAATCATCTCCAAAGCGCCTTCAGTTGTTAACGCTTCGTTCCCATGCTGCTGGGTTAAGAAAAGGATCGTTGGGTTGTCTTCGTTCATACTACCAAACTTAGCGAGGTAGAGATCTCTCCCTTTTACTGATTGACCGTAAACTTCTAATTCCAGTGCTTCAGAGCGCTTATCCACTTTTTCTAGAAAACTTACCATCTCTTCATAAGAATGCAGACGTTCGTTCTTTATCGTTTCATTGCCACCGTAGTTTGGTCCATTAGGTCCGTTCTCTCCAGCAAGTACCGTATTCCCTGTTAAAAATGATCCTGACACTAACATTGTTCCGGCTATTGTTAACGATAGAACTTGTTTTTTCATAGTTCTCCTCCTAGTAAGATAAATTCTCGGTTGTATTATTAAAACGATTTAATGACCATAATCTTGATCGCGATCTGTCAGTGGGATATCGTCATAATCCTCGGGATCAATCGAATACACATCTCCGCTCGTCACGCCATCGATAATACCGTAAAGTCCAAGTTCAACCGCTTTAACCAGCTGCCCAATTCGCTTTTGACCATAACTTTGCGTTTGACCCGTTACTTCAAACAGCACAGCGCCACTTCCATTTAACGCAAATGAACCAAGTGCTGTACCTGGCAAATCAAGATTTTGTGGATACAGAGTAATATGATCAAATGGAGAATTACCCCTCTCCTGTAAGGCGTTATAAGCAGCTACATTTAACTGTTTTGAAAACTCACCATTATATGTATCTGCATACTCACTATATTTCGTTCCTTCAGTACTATCAGGATCAGGAATAAAATCACCGGAAATCGAGAGCGTCACTTTATCATCCGTGCCTTCTACATAATACTCGCCCTGATGATGCAAATCGACAAACACATCTACTTTGCCAAACTCATCCATCAATCCTTTGTAAACATCACGAACCGTTTGAGCTTCAGGGGTAATGTACCACCCAGGATTTGATGAGTTATTTGGAAAATCTTCAGGTTGAGGCACATAGTCGAGATTCGGATTAAAGTCACGGTTTACGTCAAAGCCAGGATTAGAAGCGTAATCCCAGTATTGATTGGTATACGTGTAGTAATTCCATGATGGCGACGCACTAGCGAGCTGTGGAAAATCCTCCACTACTTCACTCCACGACATGTCATTTCCCCGTCGATTTAATTCCGTCGCATCAGGATTGATCATCGGCATAGCAACAATCGTCACTTCACTTCTGATTTTCTTAGCTTCTGGGGAGTTAGACCCAAGGTGTTGCAACATCTTCAACAACGCAGCCGTCCCCGTTTTTTCATTCCCATGAATTTCACTTTGCAATAAAATAACTTTCTCTCCTGAACCAACCGTCGCCTTATAGATTTCACGCCCCTGGTTGGAGTAACCAGCAACTTCTACATTCACTTGGCCCTGGCTGTTCTTATCAATCTGCTTAAGTCTTTTACTTAACTCAGCATGACTGATAAAACCTGAAGTAGCGTATTCTTGACTTTGCGCTGCAGCACGTTGTTCATTTGGCGCTGCCATAGTAGGACTAACAAGTACAGATGACAATAACAGGGTACTGCATAATAACGTTACGTTCTTTTTTGGACTCATTCGATTCCTCCTCAGTTTTAAAAGTCTACAACTGAGGAGTTCTCGTTTTTAGGCTGCTCCACCTTTTGATTAGTTTTAAAACGAAACGTATGGACTAGGAGGTTTTTGGAAAATAGGTAGTTTTACATGGGGAGTTATTGTGGTGAAGTTTAAAGAAGTGGTACGTTAGGAGGTTTTGGTGGTTTCTTTTAGTGGGGGGGCGTATTCCTTAAACCAAAAAGAATCACGAAAACCCCGCCGCGATTCTTCTTCAAGCATACCTATCTGTTATAAAATACCTATAAATGAGAAGGTCATATTTTAACCTAATTATTTTAGTATGACTTAATCCTTAATTTGGGATTTATTGGTCGGAACTCGTGACCTTCTTGATATAATGTAAGAAAAAGTTTTGGAGGTTTACATGAAGAGATTATATATTTTGATTGTCCTATCTCTATTATTAAATTTATTAGGTTGTAGTACAGAAACTACAGATTCTACAGACTATATTGAATACGATGGTAGTGATTTAGAAGTTGCAGTAATTGGAGATATTCCAAACTTGAATGAGGAGAAGGTGAAGTTTACCAATATTACTTTTGAGGAGATGGAAAAGTTAAAACCAAAACCGGAAGAAATTGATGCCGTTATTATTACTAAAGAGAACTTAATCAAAGCATCCCAGGGTAAATATGCAAAAGTTTATAAAAATACAAATATACCTTTTTTCTTTATTGAATCAAGTAAATCATACGTCCCATTTGTGTATGAAAAGTATTCTTATGAGAAATATCCTGAAGTAGATAGTCTTATATATGCTACTGGAGTTTATTTTCATAAGGAAGAGTTAACTCATTGGGGTTACGGACTTTATAATGACAAACTAAATGATGAAAACATAAGAAACGTTTATATTAGGATCTTTTCAACAATTGATGATGTTAAAAACATGAGTAATTAAAAAAGAAAGCCCAGATTAAATCTGGGCTTTCTTTTATTTTTAGTATAGATAAATGTTTTCCCAATCGTAAAGATATGCATAATCAACGGGACGGTTCTGCCGATTCACTTGCTTACACAAAACAGAGAATTCAGGTGAACTAATCAATTGAACTATTAGCCTCCTGAATTTTCTTGAGCTCATATTTGTGTAATCCTGTTTAAACTCCGACATGAATCACGAGAACCATCCCCGTGATTCACCCGCTTACATGAGCGAGTGGCTTTCTATTTTGAGGATTTGGCTAATAAAGCCTAGATTTGGCCAATATAATCTCAGTTTGGCTAATATATTTCGATTTTGGACAATAAATTGGAATTCTGGACAATATATCGGGTTTCACATATCAGGAATAGCGTTGCGATTAAACCGTACTGTTTTTCATAGCTTAAAAACCCAAATATTAAAGCACGCCTACTGCAACGATTGCAATACCAATGATAACAGCCAGCCCGAAATAGAATAGAGCTTTACTATTATTAGGTTGGAATCAGCAAGACGGTTCTGCTAATTCACTTGTATACATAAAAAAGCCAGGAAAGCTATTCATTTGTTGGATAGCCTCCTGGTTCTTCTTTACCTATTTATACGTTGAAATGAATCATGAGAACCTCCCCTGTAATTCTCGTGATTATTGAGCAGGTTTAGCGATATAGCCATCGCGAAGAATAACACTACCTTTAATAGAAGAAAACGAAATTGATTCACACGCATGATCTGGATAAACCAAACTAGTAAGTGCATATTGCCCTTCGTTAATAAATAGTTCAATGGAAGAAGAGTCTATAATCATCCTTAAATTAAGCTCGTTGATATTCTCGACTTTCACTATCTGATCATCAATAAAATTACTTGAGAAATCAATTTCCCCTGAATCTTTACGGACCACGCGAATAGCATTCATATTGTAATCGATTTCAATATTAGTAGTCTGTTCTTTCGAATGATTCACAGTGATGCCAAACTGTTGTGAATTTTCCCTTTCAATATTTATGGAACAATCAACAAAAGGACTTCCAACTGGATACTTTTTCGTTCCATTTTCATGACTAACCTCTCCATCAATCACGCTATCTATTGAGAAATATGATTCAATTTCCTTAACTGGTAATTGATTCACATTATATTCTTCCCCTACCTTTTGAAGAGAAAGTTCTCTTGGTAGTGTCATTTGGCTTCTCCAACCGTTCGTCGGCACTTCGTTTGCATAGCGCCAGTTACTCATCCACCCAAGATAAATGCGCCTTCCATCTATCTGAGGAATATCAGAAAAGCTAACCCCAGCATAGTTATCCTTACCAAAGTCTAGTAAATGGATTGAATCGTGATCTGGTTTAAATGTACGCCCATCAAATTCACCAACAAAATACTGTGTTTGTGATCCTGTTTCAAATTCAGGATTATCTCCAACACTTACAAGTAACACCCATTTAATTTCATCTGTCTCGGGTACCTGTAACTGAAATAAATCAGGGCATTCCCACACGCCAGTGTGAAGTCCTATCCCTTCCCCAAACTCACTTTCAAAATTCCAATTAATTAAGTTAGGCGAAGAATAGAATGAGATAGTTTGACCAGTAGCTAGTACCATCATCCAGTTCTTTTCCTTATCATTCCAAAATACTTTAGGATCTCTAAAATCAACTTTTGAATCACTAGTTAAAACAGAATTGCCTTCATATTTCACCCACGTTCTTCCACGATCGTAACTGTAGGCGATGCCTTGCGTCTGTGTAGGTTCTGCTCCTGCTTCCCCATCAAGATGATACGTAAAAACAGCTACTAATCCTGGTCCATTTGGAAAGAAACCGGTCGTGTTCTCCCAATCCACAACAGCACTACCTGAAAAGATCATTCCATGCTCATCGGGATAAAGCGCAATATCTAGCTCCTCCCAGTCTATTAAATCTTTACTAACCGCATGTCCCCAGTGCATTGGTCCCCAGACCGTACTATCCGGATGATACTGATAGAACAAATGATACTCTCCATCAAAGAAAATTAATCCGTTCGGGTCATTCATCCAGTTTTTTTGTGGAGCGAAATGTAAATATGGTCTGTATTTTCCTAAGGCATTTGTTTTCATTTGTCATCCTCCAATATGCTAGATCTATTTTTTAGCAGCTTATTTAATTCCTGTTCCTGAGCCGCCAAGTCCTTGTAATAAGTATTTTTGAGCGACAATATAAACGATAATAAGTGGAATTGTAGAGAGTGTAAGAATCGCCATCACCTGGTTGGTGTATACAGGTGGCGTCGAATTAATATTTGTAATGGCAACTTGTAACGGAAACTTTTCTGTATCCGTTAAGACCATTAGTGGCCATAAATAATCATTCCAACTTGCAATAAAGGAGAGTGTTCCGACAGTAGCGATCGCTGGTTTTGACATTGGGAGGATAATCTTCCAAAAAATCGTCCAATAGTTCGCACCGTCCAATTGAACGGATTCAATAATTTCATCTGGAACAGCTTTAAAGAAATTGCGAAAAAGGTAGATAAATAACATATTAGCAAGCATCGGCAACACAACAGCCATTCTTGTGTTTAGGATTCCTAACTCATGTGCCACTGTAAATTGTGTAATAATCAAGGTTTCCATCGGGACGATTAAGAGTGATAAAAGCAAGCCAAATAGAAACTTCTTTCCAGTAAAGTTGAATTTCGCGAATGCGTACCCTGCCATCGCATTTACTACGATTGATCCTGCTGTAACAATGACAGCATACATGACGCTATTGAACACATATTTCAATACATCAAATCTTTCAAACAAAGCCTGATAAGTTTGAAACCACTCGGATGGATTTATTGAAGGGAAGAAAGACTGAATGGTTCCCATGTCAACATAGATATCTCCTTCAGGTTTCATTGAGGATGCAATCATCCAAATCATCGGAAAAATAAAAATAGACGCTAATAGAGTGAGAAACGAGTATTCTATTATTCTCTTAACCGGCTTGCTCATGATCCATCATCCCCCTTTGATAGCTTGTTTTGAACGATTGTTACTAGCCCAATTACAATGCCAAAAACAACAGTCATGGCGCTTGAATAACCAATCAACCGATCTGAAAATCCTGATTGATAAATATAGTAAACTGGTGTCATCGTTGAATTCATTGGACCACCTTGCGTCATAACCATTGGTTGAATGATTAACTTAAATGCTGCTATAAAGGTCGTAATCATAATTAACAGAGTTGTCGGCCTTAACAGCGGAAGCGTAATGTGGATGAAATTTTGCCATTTGTTTGCACCATCAATTTTACTAGCTTCATAAACACTGCTCGGGATGTTTTGGAGCCCAGCTAGGAAGATCAACATTTGGTAACCGGCACCTTGCCAGGCAGATACAAAAACGATTGTATAAAGAGCTTGTTTAGGACTCGAAAGAAAAGGTTGGGCTTCGATTCCCACTTTTTCCAAAAGAACATTAATTAAACCTTCAGATGGATTTAATAAATAAAGCCAGAGTACTGAAATAACAACTAAAGAAAGAACCACTGGAGCAAAATAAGCTATTTTAAAGAAGATATTTCCTCTTCTGTTCTTGTTAATCAGTAGGGCCAAACCTAATGCAGCTCCGATTTGGATTGGAATAACACAAACAACAAAGAGGACGATATTCTTTAAACTTTGTAAGAAGATCGGGTCTTTAAAAATTTCGATAAAATTATCTAAGCCGACAAACTGTTTATTATCTGGCGTTAATAAATAGTAATCAGTAAATGCGTAGTAAATTGCCATTAAAGCTGGAATAATTAGAAATAACCCCATTAATACTAGCGCAGGAGATAAGAATAAGTATGCGGGTAGGTTCATACTGGAATTGAGCTTCTTCATCTTTGATGTCTCCTTTTAAAGGTAAACCGACCTGAAAATCGAGACAGGTCGGTTTACGAATTCTATTATTGTAACGCTTTATCAATTTGTGAAGACTTGGTATTGAGTAATTTCTGAATATCTTGATTCTCTTCAAAATAAGTGACATCACTGATGGTTTCTTGGAATGTACGGCTTACTTTTGGATACCCTGGAAGTACTGGTCGTGCATGTGCCGATTTTGCATTTTGATCAATGAGAACTTGCATTTGAGGTGAAACTTCTCCTCTAATTTCTTCTATTACTGAAGTCGCAGCTGGTAGAACACTATTTGCGAGACTGATTTTTGTAAGAGCCTCTGTTTGCGTTAAGAAATCAATTAAGGCAGCAGCCGCTTCCTCTTTATCGGTTGTAGCAGACATGGCATATTGCCATGAGCCCGATGGAGAAACTAACTCATTCGTATCCGGAGATGTTGGATAAGGCATAACGCCATAATTTACATCAGGATAGCTACTTTTCATTTCGGCAATCGTCCATGAACCTGTCATCATCATAGGATATTTACCAGTTTGAAATCCTTTTTCTACAGGTGTCTTTGTCGTGTATCCTTTTTCAACCATCTCTTGAATAAAACTCATTGTTTTGACGCTATTCTCATCATTGAAGAAGCCTGTTGCCTTCGTGCCATCTTCAGAAACAATGCTTCCACCTTGCGACCATAAGAATGGTGTGAACGCATACATTAACCACTCACTTTGATCCTTTAATCCCATATCAATAGCGGGTTGATCATACTCTTTCACAAGTGTTTCATTCAAGTCCATGAATTCATTCCAGTCCCACGGCTCTTCAACTGTCGGTAATGTCGCTAAATCAACCCCTGCATCCTCCAGCATTTGTTTATTGTAGAAAATACCTACGCCCGATTCGGAATATCCAACTGCATATAATTCATCATTATATGTACCTTGCTGAATAATACTTGGTAATAAATCATCTTTATTGCTGATATAGTCACCGATTGGTGCAATCATCCCTGCCTCAGCATATGCTGCTGTATTAGGCCCATCAAGTGTTAATACATCAGGTAATGTATCCGTTGTCAAAGCTGCGTTGATTTTATCTTCATAACCGCCACCGCTTCCACTTCTAGGAATGAACTCAATTTTTGCTGTATAGCCTTCCTCATTTTCCTCGTTAAACTGATCGATTAGACTTTGCATCTCTTTACCTTCAGCTGTTTCATTTGAAGTGTGAACCCACATCGATACTTCATTTTTGTTACCACTTGACGCTTCCTCTCCACTACAAGCTGCGACCACAACTGCCATACACAAACCGAAAACTAGTAAGATTAACTTTTTCACTTCTGTATCCCTCCCCTTTAAAATAACGGACGTTGGCATCACTTCATGAAACGATGAACAAAATAAATTTTTTCTAATTTTCCTATAAATGTAACCGTCTACAAAGATTATAATATGTCATCCGGTTTCATATGTCAACCGGATGACATATTGTTTTTAAAAAAATAGAAATACTATTCGAAAGAAAGAAGCGTAGAGAAATACCCCTCTTACTTTCTGGTAGTATCACTTTCAATTAGCTTTACTGGTAATATGGTTGCTGACTCATAATCTTCTTCTTTATTGATCTGTTTCATCAATATTTCTAAAGCTTTAACGGCTATTTCTCTTACTGGTTGCTCTATTGTTGTTAATTCTGGGAGTAAGAGTCTTGTCGTCTCTGTGCCATCATATCCAACTATCTTTAATTTAGTAGGAATATCAATTCCTCTATTCCTAGCCTCCTGCATGACTCTAGCAGCAATTAGATCATCACTAGCAAAAATGCCATCTACCTCTGGGTTTTCTTCAAATAGTAAAGAAAAAACTGAATCATTTGCTTCATATTCATACGTAAGCGGTGTCAATCCGTTGCGTTCCATAACATCTTCATAAGCTTTTCTTCGCATATTCGCTGGTGTTTCTAATGAAATGGGACCATTAATATGAACAATGGATCGACATCCCTTTTCAATTAATAATTGTGTTGCCTTTTCTCCACCCTGGTAATTATCACTTGATACAACAGGGATTTTGGTAGACAAATAACGATCTATTCCCACTACAGGAAGGTTTGGATCTTCATATTCTTCAATTCCTTTATTATGAGCACCCGCAATAATACCATCAACTTGATTTCTTTGTAACATCCTTAAGTAACTTCTCTCTTTATCTTCCCGCCCCTGGCTATTACAAAGTAACACTTTGTAACCAAGTTCAGATGCAAGGTTTTCTAAGTGAAAGATAAGCTGACCATAGAAAGGGTTACTCGTCGTTGGGAAAATAAGACCAATCAGGAACGTTTTTTTGATAAAAAGCGAACGAGCAACTTCATTCGGGTAATAGTTCAATTGTTCCATTGCTTTATGAACTTTCTCCCTCGTCTTTTCACCTATATAGCCCCGATTATTTAGTACACGAGAAACCGTAGTAGGTGAAACACCCGCCACCTTAGCAACATCTTCAATTTTTGGCTTCACATTCAACTTCCTCCTTTTTAATCATTACGTTTCAGAAATTTCACAACTCGATTTCAAGATCATCATATTACCATACTTTATTATTCTAGCAGAACTTACACATTGTCAAATCCTTCTTGTTGAAATCAGTCTGGGAATCACCGGGACGGTTCTGCTGATTCACTTGCTTTAGAATACAGAAAAAACAGGTGTGCTACTCATTAGTAGTACACCTGTTTTTTTCGTATCTCGTATTAGTGGACAGTAGTTTTTAACTTGAAGGCGAATCACGAGAACAGTCCCCGTGATTGTAAAATTGGTTTAAGAGGAAACCTATTTCTTCTCCTTTTTGAATACTAATAGGAAGGTAATCAAACGTTTGTTTAACTTCCACCATTCTTCATTCAATCATCTCTTGAAACCCTCTTCACCTCTTGAAGCAACGGCTCATATAGGTCTGAACCCTTTTTCACATAGTGAAGCTCCTTCACTCCTGGCACCTTCAAATGGATTGCTCCACTTTGCTTGTTGTACCACAATCGCAGTCCATCAAGGAAAACGGGTTTTCAGTTTCGGAAACTTCTAGCTTCATCATAGTTGATTTCATCCTTTTCATTATAATAAGTTCTCATTAACCTCTTACTGTTAGTCGTAATGCTCATCCACAAATGCTTGTTCCTCATTGGCTGTCAATAAGCGACTTGCTCTTCCTACGTTACCGTTTTCCATACTCCAAATCTCATTATGAATCTCAACGGCATTTTGAAAATCACCTTTTTTCCATTTTGTAAGCGCCTTGTAGTAGAAATCATAATGTTCATATTCTCCTTCACCTTTCACTTTATCGAGAATCGCGAGCATATCTTCAATACGCTTATCGGTCATTTCAACAAGCGTCCATTTTTCATCCGCATATACTTTTTGGTGGGTCATGCCATGAAGGGTAGTCATAAAATGGCTTTCACTAGGTATGGTGTCATCAGCTGTTGAATTTGCTCCATCATCGACGTAGCGATCTGGATCAATCTCTTCTTCTGGTTGCTCTCCCGACTGCTTTGTTTCACCCTTTTCTTCCACTAATTTTGCATTTAGATCAGAGATCAACCAGTAGCCAAGACCTAGAGATAGAATGACAATGATGCTTATGGATAGTAGTAACGTTTTTGTTGATGGCATTCTGTTAGACATCTCCTCAGAAAAATTGTTATTTATCTTTATCTTCTCTTGCTACATCTATTAGCGCATCTAATTGAACAATACTGCTCTTAAGTTCTTCATATTGGTTCTCAAGTTCTCTCGCTCTTTTTTCACTATCGTCTTCAAGAGAAGCTGATGCGTTTGCTAGCGTTTCTGCTTTTATATGAATTTTTTCTATCTCGTTTTTTAGTTCAGGAAGTTCATCAGAGTATTTCAGCGCTACTTCCATGCGTTTCATTAGCAGTTCGCTTCTATTATGAATCTCTTTAATTCCATCAACGTTCACATACCAAGATAACCCCACCTCTTTATCATGGTACCTCGTCAAAAGAAGCGGAAAAAGGTCTCTTTCGATATCAGATGCCTTTTCATCTATATATCCCATAACAACGCCCATATATTGATTTTCTGTTGGAAGCGGCCGTTCATCAACTTCGGGATTCCTCTCACCCCAATCAATACTTGAAATATAGCCAGTATCTTTCGAAAAGCTATATCCATTCTCGTATGTGATGCTAGAAGACCCCGATTCCTCTGATGAAATTCTATTTTGTTCTGGTAATTTCCATGCTTTTAAATAATCATAAATTTGTTGATGATTTTGATTTTGGAAGACCTTTTTATCAAAATCAATAGGAGCTTCTTTTTCTCTACTCTCATGATTATCTTCAGAAAGATTTTGCTGTGATTCTTTCATGTCTAGACTTTGTTCTGTTCCAATAAAATTAGAAAATGCGTAAGAACCGAGAATTAGTAAAAGAATTAGACAAGCTGCTGTTGAAAGAACGGGAATAAATCGTGTACCTTTCCGCTTCGGCTTTTTTGAATGAATAACCGCTTCATAAATCCGCCCCTTATACCCTCTACTTACCTCACCCTCTTTCAATACCGTTTCATTCATTTTACTCCGAAGGTCTTTCAGCTTTTCATCCATCTACTCAACCTCCTTATAAAGCTCACGAAGTTGTAATTTGGCACGCCTTAATCTTGTTTTAATAGTTTCTGTTTTAATACCTGTTAACTCTTCTATTTCTTGAATGCTTAGGTCCTCATAGTAAAATAAAATGATCACTTCTCGATATTTTATCGAAAGCGAAAGCACCTTCTGAGAAATTTCTTCGCCTTCACTTTTTTGAATAAGATTGTCATCAAGACTACCCACTGTTTTCAACTTTTCATCACTGCGAAGAGGCATGATAGACCGAAACCACTTGCTCTTTAAATAATCTTTGCAGCGATTGACGGTAATTTTGAACAGCCAGGTTTTATAGCTACTTTCTCCCCTAAAATGATCCATGTTTTTAAAACAGGATATAAATACTTCCTGCGTGATATCATCCGCTACCGCCCAATTTTTCACATATGTATAAGCAAGTCGCTTGATCTGCTCGGCATAATCATCAATCAACTCCCTTAGCAATTCATTTCTCTCGAACTCGTTCTCCCGTTTCTTCTCCCCCAACTAGCTCCCCCCTGGATTCACCTGTATGATAGACGACTTACTTTCTAAGATCGGTTCAAAATCCCCAAAATTCCCTAAAATGGTTTAACTTAAGAACTATAACACACAAAAAAAGGCTACTCCTTAGTACGAGTAGCCCTCAAGTTTTCTCACTTTTTATTCGTGCAAAGTTACCATCTCTTTAATTCTTAATAATTGTATAGTTGATCAGGTAAATTATCATATACCGAAACATCTGCTTGATTAATCGAACGATTCGCTATCGCATTTGCAGTACTGTCTATTGCAAGGAATGCCTGTTTTGTGAGATAGCCATTGGATTTCTGTCCAAGTACATAGGGCTCATAATTCCCATCTGCCATACCCCTCATCTCAAAGAGAATAACGCCTATATCATATTGTAGAGCCATGGCATTCGAAGCCACATTAGGATTCTCTGTTGGCTCATCATACTTGAAAACATGAGACCAGCCTTTTGCTTCTAATCCTTGATAAAGAACAGTCGCTAGTCTCTTTGATTGTTCAACTACGTCTTGCTTAACCCCTTTTATTTGTGGAGTTAGAAGAGACCCTGAAGTTGGCTTTCCGTCATACTCTTCTTGTGTACCCTGATGATGGAAATCGATCATGTAATCAATATTGTATTTGGCTAGAACATTCTCATGTAAGGCTTTTGTTTCAGATGCTGTTTTATTCACATGATCTCGGTTAAGATCGAGTTTATCGGCATTATACCTTGTCAGATGACGTCCACTAGCTAAATAGTTCTCAAGCTCAAAATCAACATCTCCCATTGCACCATCCGCATTATACATAGGTACAATTAGAATATTCACGTTCTGTAGTAATTCTTTATTGCTCTTACTGTTTGATCCGAGATGACGAATATAATCGAGTGCACCTTCAGTCGTGAGCGCCTCATTCCCATGCTGCTGGGTTAGATATAAGATTGTAGGATTCTCTGGATTCGTTATGTATTTGACTAGAAAAATATCTCGACCCTTCGTTGTCTTTCCAATAACCTCAAGATCCATACTCTCTTGCTTCTCGTTTTCTTTAAGAAGAAAGCTCGACATCTCTTCATATGTCGTTAACATTGCCGTTTGAACCGTTTCCTTTCCGTTAACATCAGGACCATTGCCTGCTGCGAATGACGGCATGCCTGCAATTGTTAAGCTTGCAATAACGGCAGAAAGTGATAACGTCAGTATTTTTTTCTTCAAACCTCTTCATCTCCTTACTAATTTTTAAATCCCAATAACGTGTTCGATTCTAGATATGTAAGTTATTTCCTTCAGTTTAAGCCTAAATGTGGATCAAAGGCCTAGTAGTTAGTTTTATCATGGTAAAGTATCACCCAACCAAAGAACTATAAGCTAGAACATCTTTCCTAGAATGAGCGAATAATTTTAGGATTAGACGACATATAGGATTACTTTAGTGCATTGAAATGGTTTTGTTATTCACTATCTCCCATAAAACAGAAAAACCAGGAGAGCTAATCAATAGAATGGTTAGCTCTCCTGGTTTTCTTTACGTCTTACTATGGAATAAGTCAATAACACAACTGACTCTACTCTCTATACACCTCAAAGTGAATCACGAGAACCGTCCCCGTGATTTCTTTATGTAACATAATGAGTTCGATTATGTTTTAAATCCAGGTTACTTCTGATTTAGGCTAATAAAAAGAGACCTTATCTTTTTTGGATAAGATCCCTTCTCCGATAATATAGATCTATTCTGCCAACGATTTCCTTAAGTTCAAAGCATTAATTAAAGCCTCTTCATCTATTAAAATATCGTTTGGCTTTACCCCTTTTCCAAGTATATATCCTTGAAAATCTAACCCAATGAAGTTGCAAATATAAGAAAATTGCTGAATCAATGGAAGACCCTTTGTCTTAGGCTCATCCCCTCCAACCGCAATCACATAAGCCGTTTTTTGGGCCATTTTAGATTTGAATTCTGGATACCTTTTATCTCTAACAGTCTGTGACCATCGATCAACAAAGGATTTCATAATGCCAGACATCCCGTACCAATAGATTGGCGTAGCAAAGATGATTACGTCGCTTTCTAATACAGAGTCAATCACCTTATCATAATCGTCATCAACAGAATCAAAACCATTTTCTTCGTGTCGTTGATCAATAATATCTTTAATATGGTAATCTTTCAAAAATAATTTATTCACTTGTAAACCTTTAACAACATGTTCAGTCAATACTTCTGTGTTTCCATTAGCTCTTGAACTACCATATAGAACTGCAATACTCATGTTACACCGCCTCATACTTAAGGTTCGACTTCTCTTTTCTTCTCATAACAACCACTTGAAGACCCAGTCCCATTAGCATTAGTCCACTCATGCAAATGAATCCTATGCTTGGAGAGAAAATATCAATTAAAAGTCCTAGCCCACTTGCTAAGATGGCTTGTAATAGTAGAGCGATTCCCATCCAAACAGATAAGGCTCTTCCCATTAAAGGCTTAGGTACAACTTCCATCAACATAGTGTTCATAATGATTCGTAAAGATGAATTTGACAGACCGATGAGAAAACTGCCCAGGTAAATCATTAACACTAAATTATTAACAGCAAGACCAAAGAGAGTCACGATCGCCAAGATAAATATCGTACTAACAGCCTTGTTTTCTGAGATTTTCTTAGCAAACGGTGCCGCAATGAAGCCAGATAATAAGCCACCAACCCCATATGCCATATCTGAGAAACCAAACACGACAGAATCTGCATTTAGTGTATCACTGACATACCCTGGAAGTACCACGTTATAGATCATCGTTGCGACTAACGGGACAATGGATACGATTCCTAACAAGAAAGTCGTTTTATGTGAGCCTAAATATTGCAGGCCTTTTTTAAAGGACTCAGAATAGCTTTCATCACTACTCTCAAGAGAGATCGATTGATATTTAATAAACATAAACAATAGGCTACTAAACACGAACATTAACGAGTTCATGAGTAAAATAATTTCAAATCCAAAAAACTTGTAAATGAACCCAGAGGCAGCACCAGCCATAAACATACCTACTTGAAGACTGATTTCAATAAGTGAGTTTCCCTTAGAGAGTTCCTTCTCAGGTAATAACTCTTGCATTAAGCTCCTCGATGCCGACATGTATATGCTCCAACCTATTCCATTAATTATAGCGAAAGCATAGATATAGCCAATTGAAAATCCATCAAAGATAAACAATCCGGTTAGAGCTCCAATTGTAATCGCTCTTAAAATAAAGGTTGCCTGAATGACACTTTTTCGATTGAACTTATCTGTGATGATACCTGTAAAAGGAGAGACTAAAAAACCTGATATTACGTTAATCGATAACATAAGACCGATTGCTCCAACTGATCCTGTTTCATCTAACAAATACCAATTTGCTCCAATTGTACTCATTCCCACTCCAAAACCAGATATAATATCTGCTAAAAAAAAGAACAAAAAATTCCTTCGAATAAAAGACATATCTTCACCTCTCCTATTTCTTCATTTATGCTTCTTGCCTTAAATGGTATAGCAGTATAATCGAACAGTAAAACTGAATATTTAAATCGCTTCCATCGAAAAATCCGATGCTATCAATGGGCTTAAGTCCGTCGATAAATTCGAATACTATTTCAAAAGAGAAACCCATCATTACAATAAAGTAATGATGGGTTTCTCTCCTAGTAAACCTCTACATCAACATGATTAATAGTTTTATTGGTACTGAAGTTTAATACGATTTATTAAGTTTATTGCGTTATGTTTAGCCTCTTCTGAATTTTGTCCAGTAGTGATCACATACCCTAGACGATCATCAGAGCTTTCAGGGATTTTCACCTTATCGCCTGTCTTTACAGTAATGTCATATTTCAAGATATTTAGGTCATTCGCAATTTCCTCTTCACCGCCAACAAAAGAGATAACCCCCTCTCTATCTGCTGTTAAATAAGCTATAGAGGTGGCTTTCTTTTGCATGTAAGTCTCAGTGATGGGTAAATTCAAATAGAAATTTACTGTTTCATCGAAGATGTCTAAACCGTAAGTGGTGTACAATAATTCGGAGGATATTTTATCTCCCCCAGGTCTACCATTCACTTCAATGATTTTAGGACCATCTTTTGTTAACTTTAATTCAACATGGCTTGGTCCATTATCGATCCCTATTGCACGTAAAGCTTGAACACAGACGCGAATCATATCATCAATCTTATCGCTCTCTACAGATGTAGGAACAGTATGTGAGATTTCTACAAAATAAGGTAGATCAGAAGTAAGTTTCTCTGTCACTGATGAAAACACAACTTCGCTATCCTTCAAGAAAAATTCTACGCTAAATTCTGGACCTATTAAGTATTCTTCAATGAGATATTCGTTTCTTACGTCAAAATCCATATAGGTCTTTTTGAATTCTCTTAGTTTCTCAAATGCTACTTCTAATTGTTTGTCATTTTCAATGAAATAGACGCCTTGACTACTGGCACAATTGGTAGGTTTAAGAACTACGGGATAGGTGATAGTTTTGGCAGCTTGTATCGCTGCCGTCAAGCTGGATACCTTTTGATATTTTGCACTAGGTACTTTATGTTGCTCATACACATCACGCGCTAAATCTTTATTTCTTGCGTTGTTTGCTGCTTGAGAAGATATTGTTTTTAGCGATAACCTTTCAGCTACCTCAGCTGTTAAGTGTGAGGCATAATCAGTCGCAGGAATTAACGCATCAATTTGACCGTAATATGAAGATTCTTTAATCGCATTGTAAATCGATTCTGCATTTCTTATGTCAGCTACTAAAAAATCATGATAATAATTCTCGTACGCATACTTTTTAGGATTATCGATTGATGAGCCAATTGCGATGACTTTACATCCTTTTCTGTACGTTCTTTCTACAAAATCAATGCCATAAAAGCTCGGTTCTACGAATGCTACAACTTTTGTCTTCACCATTCTTCCTCCTCACATAATTTTTCTTACATTGACAGCAAGTATGTACTTTCCATTTATAGGAATAGTTTCATTCTATGATAAGATGTAACTAAATCCCATATGAAAAGATCGATAGAACCAATCGGAAAATGCGATAGGAGTAGATTAATATGGATATGAAGCAGTTAGCTACATTTAAAATAGCAAGTGAGACTTTAAACTTTACAAAGACTGCTAAAGCGCTTAATTATGCGCAGTCTAGTGTTACTTCTCAAATTAAAAGTTTAGAATCTGAACTTAATGTAAAGCTTTTTGAACGATTAGGGAGTAAGCTCGTTCTCACTTCTAACGGTATAAACTTTAAAGGCTACGCAGATATGATTCTACATCAATATAAATCCGCTTTAGAGGCTATTAGCGATAACAAACAAACGTCCGCTACCATAACTGTAGCGGCGACCGAAAGCCAATGCACGTATAAACTTCCTGGGATTTTAGCCGAGATAAACGAACAATACCCAAATGTGAAAGTAATCATAAAACCTATACACCAAATTGACTTTATTCAATCTGAACTTCAAGAGGGGCGACTTGATTTTGCGTTCGCGTTTAATGAGGACTTGAATGACGAACAAGGTTTCCAAACCACTCTTCTAGCAGAAGAAGATTTAGTATTGGTAGCATCACCTTTAAACAAAGCTAATAACCTTATAAAACCAACTCTAAAAGACCTTCATGAGCAAACGATCTTATTAACAGAAAAAGGCTGCTCATATAGGGGTTTTTTAGAAAATATGATGGCTGAATCAAATATGGCTTTTCGGTCCTCCTATGAAATAACCAATGTGGAAACGCTAAAAAATTGCTTAAAATCAAACCTTGGAATTGCTTTACTCCCTTACGAAGTAGTAAGAGAAGAGATTCAGACTGGGAAGCTAAAAAGGATAGACTTTAATTCTAATCCAATATGGGTTCATTACCTTTCATGGCATAAAGACAAGGTTTTAACCGAAATACAAGAAAATTTTATTTCTGTGAGTAAAAACCATTTTAGGAACTGCTCTTTGTTACCAATAGATTGAAGATCATGAACATCTATTACATATCATTAAAACCCAAAAATAGAAGTGAAAGAATCTACGAGAATCACGGGGACGGTTCTGCTGATTCATTTTTCTTCCAAAATACAATAAACCAGGAGAGCTAATCAATAGAATGATTAGCTCTCCTGGTTTTCTTTACGTCTTACTATGGAATAAGTCAATAACACAACTGACTCTACTCCCCATACACCTCAAAATGAATCACGAGAACCGTCCCGGTGATTCCCTCACATCACTCTTTCTCCCTGAACCCAAGTCTCAAAAACTTCAAGCTCCTTCAACTCTTTCGGTTCAACTTCTCCTGGATGCGCTGATAACACGACGAAATCAGCTGTATGACCCTTTTCCAATTTGCCTTTCACCTTTTCCTGAAATTCCAGTTCTGCTCCTGTCGCTGTATAGGCATTATAGATTTCATCAACTGAAAGTCGCTCATCTGGAATCCAACCGCCTTCAGGTTTTCCTTCTTCATCCTGTCTTGTGACAGCTGCGTAGATGTGCATCATAGGTGATAGTGGACCAATTGGACAATCCGAGCTTCCGGTGAACGGAATGCCCATCTTGCTTACCGTTTTCCATGGGTTACAATATTTCTCTTGTTCTCTTCCTACCCAATCAGCCGTTTGATCGTATTCACTCATCATAAAGCCAGGCTGGATCTCAAGATAAGGTTTCAGCTTCTTTAGTCGTTCTAATAAATCTGGTGCAAGAATTTGGGCATGAATAATGCGATGACGCATTTTGCCTGCGCATACTTTCTCAATCGCATTGATCGCTTGCTCGACTGTTCGATCACCAATCGCATGCATCGTCACCTGCATGTTGTTCTCATCTGCCGTTTTCACCATTTCATCAAGTTCTTCTTGCGAATAAATCAAAGTCCCGCTTGTTTCCGGTTTATCATGATAAGCCTGTCTTAACGCTGCCGTGTGTAATCGCTGTGTGCCATCAAGGAAGATCTTGAAAGCTCCCATCCGCACGCGATCTGAACCTTCACCAGTTCTTCTATTATAAGTGTTGAGATATTCCTTCATATTATCGAGATTGTAGACGTAATGATGGAGATGAACTTGAACAGGTAGGTCTCCCTCCTCTTCTAATTTCCGATAGCTGTCCCAAACACGATCAAACGCACCCGTATAATTTAAATCATCTGTATGGATCGACGTAATACCATGCTTTAATAGATGCGGAACAGCATCACTAATCGCTTCATAGACCTCATCTTCTGTTTTTTGTCTGAAGTGGAATTTAATAAAATGAACAGCGCTGTCTTTAAATCGTCCAGTCCAATTACCGTTCTCATCTTTCTCTATGAATCTGTCATGGTTTTTCTCGAGACCATCATGCTCCTTAATAATCTCTAAAGCTTCTTCATTTACGATGCATTCATGACCATCGTCATGAAGGAAGAACATCGGCTTTTTATATTCTAACTCCTCAAGATCATGAGCCGTTAAAAGATGATCAATGTCTGTGAACTGACTATCAATTAATCCCCGCCCAATAATCCACTCATTCTCTTCCATCTTTTCTTCCGTATATTTATCACTTACAATTCGCTTCATTTCCTCCCACGTTGTTACCTCACGCAAATCAAGTTCTTTCTTCATCAAACCGTATCGCAGCAAATGCAGGTGCGTATCATTGAAGGAAGGAGCTACCGTTTTCCCTTTCCCATCAACAATGTTGGTTTGATCACCTTCATATGGTCCGTCCCCAACATAAGAGAATTTCCCGTCTTCAATGACAAGATGACCGTTTTCTATGGTTTCTTTTCCTGGTTGATAGATTTTCACATTGGTAATGACACTCATTCTTCCACTCCTCGTTATAAGAATTCTATTAATTCTCTACCCTCTACTATTAAAAATACTCGCTAAATTAGCGGGGCGGTTCTGCTGATTCATTTGTACTTGCATACACAAAAACCAGGAAAGCGAATTAACACATTTGTTCGCTTCCCTGGTTTTTCTTAAACTAAAATTAGACATTAATAAAGTTAGAGTGAATCACGTGAACCGCCCCCGTGCTTCTAACCCTTTTGTTTTGTACTTAATATAGTAATGGTAATGAGAATAATAACGAGTCCTATACTTTGAGTTAATGTAAGCACCTCTCCCAAAATCACTAATCCAAATAGAGAAGCCGTGACCGGTTCTACCATTGCTATGATCGCTGCAACGGATGCTGACGTTTTCTTCAAACCTTCTATATATAAGTAAAAAGAAATTCCAGCGCCAATTATTCCAAGAGTTACAAACCAAATCAAATCCTCGGAAAACAAAACGTCGAGCGCTTCTTTATGATCAATAAGTAAAAACATGGCAATGGTAAATGTAGCAAAAGCGACGGTTAGAACAAAAGGAGGACGTCCTTCTTTTGAAGCATTCTTAAATCCAAAAATAAATAGAGCGTATGAAAGACCTGATAATAGCCCACTCATAATTCCAAAAACATTTAAACTCCCAACCCCTGTCTCATAAACGTTTGTTAATAAACTAATTCCCACCATCACGATTACCATCGCGATTACTTTAAATGGGGTGACAGTCTCTATTCGAAATAGAAATGAACTAAAAAGAACGAATAAGGGTGCTGTGTACATCAAAGTTGATGCTACTGCTACACCAGATTCTGAAATACTAAGAAAGTAAAAACTGAAATTGCAAGCGACAGCGAAACCGGCTACTACCGACCACTTTACTGCCTTAGATGAATACGTTACTTTATTTCCTTTTCGATAAAGAAGCAGCCAAACAAAAATACCAACAAATCCTATCGCACCTCTATAAAAGGAGATGACGATCGGATCCCATCCTTTATCCATTAATATTCCTGCTAATCCCCCTGAAATGCCCCATAAAACAGCTGCCATGATAACAAAACCTATATAATATAAATTCATTTCAATCCTCCTTAAACGAAGCCTAAATGACTTGTTTGGAGGAGATTCCCAACTATTTACTAACTAAAACTAGAAGTATGGAAATGTAGTCATTTTCCATACTTTTTACTACACTGCAACCATCTCTTATAAACGTGCACATAAATCTTTCTATATGGTCTGGATATAGACCAATTCGGAATCGCAATTCAATCAAACGTTTGTTTAATGCTAATTGTTGATACCTGAGTGAAATAGCCAATGATCCCATTAAAATAGTGGTAGTATTCCGTTGGATGGTTTAAAATAGGTCACTAACAGGAAAAGCTTCACAAAAAGGTAGTGATGAAAGAAACATGTTATATATATGGGATGTTGAAAAGATTATTAAAGATACATTAGAAGAGCACGATTTAGCGATCAATTATGAATTCAATAACGAGCTAAACGCTCCCATGAGCTATAACGTATCAACGAACACAATTAAATTTAACTACTTACAAATCAACGGATACCAAGCCAAAGTCAACTTTAAATTAAAAGAAACGGAAGAAAACATTGCACTACTCCTTCTCTACCACGAGATTGGGTATTATTTAGATTTTAAGAAACACAGACATGACTTGAGGATATTAATGTATGAGGATGAGGATGAGGACGTTCAGCAAAAGCTTCTTGCTGATATTGAAGAGAACGCTTGGGAATTTGGGCGGAAATTGGTTCCTGATCATTTGCAAGAGTCTTATGATAAGTTGCGGGAGATAGATGAAGCGTTTCAGAATGGGTAGAGAATTAGCGGGACGTTTCTGTTGATTCACTTGATTTAAAATAAAAAATCAGGTAGGCTCCTCAATAATACGAGGAACCCACCTGTTTTTTTACCTCTTTTTAATGTGCATTGGTTTTTAACTTGGATTCCAATCAATAGAACCGCGCCCATTCCCTATCATTCTCCTATTAACATGTTCCTCAACATGCAAAATACAGTTAGTTATTTTGCTTTTTTGCCTTTTTTATCTTTGTTACTTTTTTTATCACTTTTCCCTTTATCATGTGGAACGTCCACTGTGGCTACTTCAGTCAAATCATTACCAGCATAATCTGTGATTAAATAAGTAATTGTATACACACGCCCCGATTTTTTTCCTGACCGCTCAGCACGTAGGGAAAATTCTGTATCCTCAGTACCATACTCTGCACCTTGAATGTCATCATGACTATCATCATCTTCATTACTTGTGATTGACACTAGCTCAACAGAATCGACTTCTGACATGGCGTCAGAATAGGTCAAGGTGGATTGAATCTTCTTCATTTTATGATTCGGTGACCATAATTCATACTTGTTTAATCCGACTTCCAGCTCCGGTACAGTAGTGTCTACGTTCACACCTATCGTTTGTGTATCTTCTACGTTCCCTGCACCATCAATTGAACGGAACTCTACATTATGCATTCCCTCTTGCAATGTAACGGGACTATTATAAGAGATCCATTCTCCTTTGTTTAATCGATACTCTGTAGCATCAATGCCGGAGCCTCCATCTGCAGGTGAGAGAGTGAAAGTTGGATCTGAAACATACCAGTCGCTCTTTCCTTTCGTTCCTTCAAGCTCCATTGTTGTTAATGGCTTTGTTGTATCAACCTTCAGTTGAACTGACTTTATATCTTCTACATTACCCGATTTATCTGTTGAAAAATAATCAACTGTCCATTCCCCATCACCTAGTGATTCAGGTGTAGTATATTGAGTCCATTCTCCATCGTTTTTTCTATATTGGATAATGGCATCTTCGTTTACTGAAAATTCTAGTGGAATGTGGTTATTAAACCAACCATTTTCATGAACCTCAGGAATGGTGAGAGTTGTTACTGGGGGAATCTTATCTACTGATAGCATTAACGTAGGGAATTCATCACCGGTTTCCATAGTCCATACGGATGTGAAATTCCATTCTGGATAGATTAGATTGCTTAATTTAGAATGATTATTTCTTTCTATCCAAAAGGAGTTGTTAATAGAACTTCCCGAATCATATCCAACAAAATTTCCTTTTCTTTCCTGGGGAGGTATTACTCCAAATGAGTTTTGAATCGAACTATCTCTTGCACTAGATACAAAGTGCATTCGAGAGCGCATGTCCTGTTCTTCACCTTCCAAAGACATAGCAGTATATGAATTTTTTATACTGTCTTTATAAGAGGCTCCAATCAAGCCTCCTACCTCTTGATAAGATGAATGTGGATTTATTGTTCCTTCAGTAAAAACATTTTCAACTTTTCCTTCACGTGAGCTTCCAAAAATCCCTCCAATAGTACTGTAATTTTCAGATACGTTTACATCTCCTATAAAACTTGACTCAGACAGTGATGTATAATAAGCATAACCAGCAAGTCCTCCAACAGTATATTCAGCTTCTACAATCCCATTAACAGCTATTTTTTTTACTGTACTGTGGTGAATATATCCAGAAAGTCCTCCAGAACTCGCCCCCTTAATTGAAATATTTTTCAAGAATAAGTCTTTTATTGTTGAATATCCAATTTCGTTAAATAAACCTACACCATCAGTATATGGTCGATTAATAGTTAGATTTGAAATGGTATGCTTTATACCATCAAAATTCCCTGTAAATTTGTACCCCTTATTCATGCCAATAGGCATCCACCCTTTACCATCAGGGGCACTGTATCCACTTAAGTCAATGTCAGCACCTAATTCGAAATGTGCGTCCAAATAATTTCTTAATTGATCCAATTGGTCAGCTGTTTCGATAACATAAGGATCTTGTTCTGTACCTGATCCACTTGCGAAGGGATGATCGGGATTCGCACTGACTTCCCCTGATAGGATGGGCACTGTTACAAACAGTAAAAAAGGCAATACAAAAAGTTTGATAACTGATTTGTTCATTCGTTTAGTCTCCTTATTTGGTTTGGTTAAAAAGCTGAAGTCATTCTTAATAAAGAACAAAACAACGGGACTCACAGGGACGATTCTAGTGATTCCCTACAAATAAATTAATTAAGTGACCTAGTATAACCTTTAATAAACACCTACTATCAAACGAACACTTAAACTTAAGCATTAAAGTATGAGTTACATCCTAGTACATTAGCAATTATCCTTTAAAAGCGATAAAAACCAGGTGACCTAATCTAAATGATTGGCCACCTGGTTTTATAGAGTCTTAAGATGAAACCAAGAGGAACTTACCAAGGTTTTTCATCAATCAACTATTACTATATTTACCGTTTTTTATTTTGAGTTCACACACCGTGATACCCCTTTATTTTAAGTGGTAAAGCTAAGTGTTTCTGAATTATCTGCAATAACTGAATTAAGAGATCGTTTAGTTTTAACGTCCTTAAGATCAATTGTTGAGTTTGCATAAAAACCAACTAAGATGTGCTCCTTAACAATGATGGAATTTGGGATTTTATTAGTATTAAATACCTGATCTATGTTAAAACGCCAAAAATGATGACCTTTGTATGTGGGGTTATAATTAGTCCAAAAAGAACCAGACAATTTTGCTTCGTACACAATCTCCACTTTCATATTACCTCGACTTGCATTTATAATTGCTTCTACTCCTTGTCCTGGTTCTAAATTTACATGCACGCCAGAAGAACGGCCTACCTCTATTTGTTTGGATTGAGACGATTCTTCTCCCCATGAATGAGAGTAAGCTATTTTTGTTTCACCGCCAGCATTACCACCTGGAAAGCCAACTGTATAGTTGATAGCTTGCGAAGCCTCAATCTTATTTGAACTACTCCATGAACTTTCAACTGTTTCACTTACTGAATCTTTAATTGCACAGTCAAATGTAGCATGACTACTACTGTCGTTCTTAAACGTTTGACTTGATATTATAACAGGTTCAGAGGTAATATCGATTACTTTAGCGTCCTTAACTTTCAAGACTGTTGAGGTTTCATCCCCACCAAATTTACTAAACAAATCACCCCATGGTGTCGGACTATAAAGAAATACATCCTTAGGCGCTTGGCCGAAAAATTTTTTTGCAGATTGCTTTAATTGATCTCTTTCAACTCCAAAATGCTTCATTTCCTTTTTGGTAATAATGTGACGAACACTTCCAACTGCTGTCACGCTAGATGATTCTTTGTCCAGACCAGGCTTGATACTAATCTCAATACCGTCTTGGCTCATTGAAAAACATCTCCCTTTTTTTATTACCATTTGCTACAGAACAACTGGACGAAAGGTCATACCATTTATAACACACTAAAACATTTTCTTCAATAAATTTACAGATTATTCCGAAAAAATAACAGGGATCACAGGTAAAGTTCTACTGATTCATTTCTTTGCACAAAAAATTGTTAAAAAATGAGGATAAACCCTCCCTTGCTTCATGCTGCTATAGCCGTATAGAATCACGAGAAACGGCCCCGTGATTCATGGAGTTCAAAGATTCAATCCTTATACAAAACAAAAACTAGTTGAGCTAATTAATTCACTGATTCGCTCGTCTAGTTTCACTGTATATTCATTTCAGAAACTATGAAAAGAGTCACAAAACGGTTATGCTGATTCATAACGAATAACAAAACAATAAAACCAGGTTATCTACTCTATAGTACGTTAGATAACCTGGTTTTTTCTTTGACTTATCTAGTAAGCCTTCTCCGTGACTTGTCAGCCGCTCCTCATTATCCGTTCAAATTATTAAAAGGATTACCATCCGGGTTTGAACGAACATAACCTCCTCCGTGCTCAATTGGACGATCGATTGTCGGATTGCCATCGCCGTCACGATAGTAGCCTTCAACATAGGTTCCATCGGATCTAAAATAGCCGTCTACATAGTGTGGTTCTACAAAATGGAGATTCCCCAAATCCAGTGGTTCAAATTGAAACTTATAGGCATGCTTTAATGGATCTGAAGTATGAAAGACATCATTTGTTCCTGAAAAAGAGTTCGTATCAAGAACCGTTATTTCACCAAAGTCAGTAGATTCATAACCTGTACTCAATCCATAATCTTGATCAAATGCCGATGAAACATCCACAATGTCAAAAGAATTAAATTCGCCCATACATTTGTTCCTCCTCTTGTTTGTACAATTCTATTTGCGCCTTTACTTTACTAAGCTCTGTTAAATGATGTTGCACACTCTTTTTTTCTAGTGATTTAGCATGAACTTCTTTTTGAATTGCTTCTTGGATGTAAATGACTAAGGAAGTGAACTCTTTTATAGCAATCTTTTTTATCTCTTGGACCTCTGTTGATAGATAATGCTGAAGACGTACCTTAAAATCATTTAAAGTAGCATCTAAATGCTGATTCACTTTAAGCTTAACCTCAGGTTTCACCTTCTCAAGTTGTCGCTCTGCTATTTTTTGCTGTAGGAATGGAAGACCTGCCATACCCACGATAGGAATGAGAAAAGGTCCTCCCAGTAAAAGCGCAACAGTGCTAGCTCCTCCTAGTACTGCACCCGCTTTAATAGAAGCGTTCCCCGTTGCAGTGTCAAGGATAGGATAATCAGCTAGATAGTGATACTGTTCTCCAACAACTTGTACTTTAATAGACTGTTTAAATGATTTAGAGAGACCCCTCGATACTTCAACTTGAAGCTTTCTAAGTAACTCTCCTAAGTAATCGCTGTATTGATCAATCCATTGCTTAAAACCATTTTGTAAGGTTATAGGCAATTGAGTTTGAACAAGGTTTTTAATATCATTCCCTGTATAAAGCTCTACCTTAGTAAGTAAATCACTTCGAAGACGCTCCCCAAAATGATCTGCTGATTTCAAAGCCATATACGATATTTCTTCTTCACGTTTGCCAAGGTAGAAACGTAAGCGATTTTCCCATTCATCTTTCTTATTCATCCACTCTTCTATAGAAGAAAGCTGCATTTGTAATTCTTCTATAGAAGCCTTTGATACGTTTTCTATAGTCTTGATTTCATCTAAAAGTGAGTTTAATAGATGATTGAAGCGAATTTGGAATCTTTCCATCTTCACTTTATTTCTGTTACTACTCTTTATAATGGACTCTATTTCATTCTCCACCTCACCTACACCGGAGAACTGTATCGATTGTTCGTTATTCTCAAGTTTCCCTTGTAAGCCTTCAAGTGCTGAAATAGGGTAAATCCTCGGATCATTTTTCCCCGTAATCTTCTGAATACGACTCTTTACAGTATCCAGCACATCCTCCATTTCTTCTTCATCAATGCGGTCCATGAAGTTAGCAAGATAGATTGTTTGGTCATGTGCAGACAAATGATTCTCCATAAATTCCTGCTCAGTTCTCTTCACTGGTGACGTCATAGAGAGCATAAATAGAACAACATCTGCCCGAGGAATAAAGCTATGTGTTACGTCGGAACGCTGTTGATTTAAATCGTTTACGCCAGGAGTGTCTACGAGGATGACCTTGTTCTTCAAAAGATTTGAAGAAAGAAATATCTTCAAATACTTAATCTCTTCTGGTTCAAAATCAGCCGTAGCTGTATAGCCATTCAAGAGCTCCTTGGATAAGGGATGGTTCTCTACTTCACCACTTTGTTTAACAACCTGTATACGAGGTTCATCAGCATGCATGACTGCATGAATGGTTGCTGTAGTAGGAGTAACGTCTACCGGCATAAGCTCCTGTCCGAGAAGGGCATTTACAAATGTGGATTTGCCATGCTTAAATTCGCCAACAACGACTACCGTATAATAATCTTCTCGAAGGTCATCAATAAAGTTTTGGAATTCTGGAATACTTGGACTATCCGGCATAATTGATTTAATCAACGATTGTAATGAATCGGCTTTTCTTTCAAGCGTTGCTTTCTTCTCTTCATGATTCACAGCTTAACCTCCTGCATTTCAAATCCAGCACCTAAATAGTTCAGATCCTTTTTAAGAGCTAGGAGCTGCTTCTCTCTCATTAATACAAGTTGCAAGTTACTCTGTAGATCTGCTTCCTCTAGCCTCAAGTTTTTCTCGAGAACTCCCAACTGCTGCTCAACTAATTCGGTTTCTTCTGTTACGATTTCAGAATATCTAGCTTTCACTATTTTTGCGAGAGATTTCCATTCATCTGAAAAGCCTATTTCTTTCTTTTTTCTAGTAGCTTCTAATTGTTGAACAAGCATTCTTTTCATTTTCGTTTTTTCATCTTCTCCAAGGATGAATTTATTAAACAACCAGCTAATTCCATGTGCAGCCACTGTTAAGATAGCGCCAGATGCAATTAACGTTTTACCAATAAAGCTTGTAGAATTGTCCCATGCCTCACCAAGCTCACCATATAGTTCATCAAACAAAGTAACCTCGCGTTCGTAAGTAAGATCTGCTTCTTGAATCACAGGAAGGTGACCAGTCCCATCATTCCATAGATTATTTATTCCGGAATGAATCGATTTCCATTCTTCATTAACAGACTCACTCATTCGTTTGATCACCTGGCTAACTGTCTCGCTCATTCGCTTTTGCTTTTCTTCATGTAATTTTCGCTCTAAAGGAGCAATGGTTTTTTCGATTTTGACATTCAAGTCATCGATACCCAAATAGCGATATTCCTCAAAAGCACCTAACGCTTTGTCAGATATACTTGTTAACCGCTGCTTATACCATTCTTCCAGAGTCCTCTTTTCTTTAATAAGTTCAAAAGAAATATTCTTCTTTGCTTCTTCTCCTTTGACCCTAACCTTCTTAATCTTGCTTCTCAATTCGGCTATTTTCGCTTCAACATCATGGGCTTGATGAGTAAGTGATTGTTTTTGAAAAGCAATTCTCTTTACTAACACATCATCAATTACCCTCGCCACCTGGTGATTCGCTTTTGAGATTCTAGCGGCACCTCGTTCAGATTCTAGAAATTGAGCTAATGATTTTTCCAAAGCCGGAAAACCTGTATCTTCTATATTCCAAGGAGTGATTGGTCTACCTCTGAATATTACTTCTTCACCTTCACTTATTCTCCTACTATTGAGAGCTTCTTTAGCAGCGACAAGAAACATTCTTACTTCTGGTAGTATAGGTTCAAGTTTCGCTTTGGCATAGTTCATTACTTTTTCAATATCTTCCTTACTTTTGAGTAAATCCTTGAAATTAATAACAACAAAAATTTTACTTATATCGTTTGCTAATAAACGATCACGTAGAAAGCTAACTTCTGACTCCGAAAGTAACTTTGTTGCATCTAGAAGAAGAATAGCAGCATCAGAAGCAGGGATGATGGTGTTAGTGATTTCTTCACGTATCGGATCAAGGTCATTCGTACCTGGGGTATCAATGATCTGCACACCATTTTGACAAAACGAAAGTGGATAGTTGATCTCAGCATACTTAACTCTTTTAATCCTCTGAACGTGCTCATCAAAAGTTGCTTCTGACTCTTTATCTCCAATAATCGGATCTTTAGGGGCGATTAATCCTTTGAATTGATCTTCTGAGATAAGATCAACAGTCTTACGATCATGATAGTGAATCTTGATTTTATGTGACGCTCCGTAAGATATAATATTTAATACAGTTGTAGTTGGTCTGACAAGAGATGGAAGAATTCGTTTTCCTAGAAGTGCATTAATAAATGTTGATTTTCCACGTGAGAATTCACCTACCACTACAATCTTGAACTCCTCTTCCAGAAGTTGTTTTCTAAAGTTAGCTATCTTACTAGTTTCAGTGGTCAATTCCATTTCCCCTAGCGTGTACTCCAACTGTTTCATAGTCTGCGACAGCTGATTTCTCTTTTGTTTATAAGCCTCCAGAGAAAAACTCATTCCTCTTCCCTCCAAATAAATTCAATTTCTTCGAGAATGTTCAAATCGACTAAATCTCTTATTTTAATTTCACCTTCATTTGAAATAGAGACGATATAGGTTGCCTCGATCTTTTTGTCATCACCATCACCCTCTGGGTAATAAAAGCGGTCTTCTGTATAAATATCAATTGCTAGTTCTGTGTCTGAATGTTCTCTTACGTTGACCACACGAACGTCCTGATTCTCCGTTATGATATCCCTACCTTGTACATATTCCACATAACTCTCAGTCTCTGAATACTCTTCTGAGTTAGGATCATAATCAGCCTCAATGTAGTCAAAACCATACTCGTTAAGTGCCTCAATGAAGCGTCCATAGAAAGAAGTCATCCATAGAGATACTTGATTGTGATCAACATAGTCTATTGTTCTCTCAATGATTTTCTCTTTGTTCGTTTCAAGGTTCGTAATCATTTCTATTGCGTATAATTCATCACCTATCACACGCACCTTGTATTTCTTACTCTTTTGGTAGTAAATTCGATCGCCATTCCCTTTATCATAATTAAATTCTTCGCTTGTTAGGATGTGATAGCTATTTCGCTCTACCTGCTCAACTGCCTGAATATTATCTTGCAAGAAATCAAATTGATAGCCTTTTCCATAGATCGAATCAATATAGTCTTCGATCTCTTGTGAGGCCGAACTATCGGCTATTAGATAGGAAGATATATAAGTGAAGTCAGTTTGATTGAGCGCTGAAAGATAGTCGCTCCGGAAATCACGAATAAATTGAGTTAAGGACACTTCAGAGACACTGTACTCCTGCTCCTGAGTGTCAATTAGGTTGTATTGAACACCTGTAATTTCTAACGTATTTAATGTAGGTGCAATCACATACTGAACATTGTAGGTGTTTATTTCACCATTCAGCTCATAAGTTTCTATAGCACTTAATTCCGCTTTGTCCGCTACGTAATCAACGCTTTCCACATCATAGGTTTCCAGCGAACCATACCCAAATTCGTCATAATATGATCTATAATCAGCTGCTCCCCCTTCAGAAAACCAACTATCACTTATGCTGGCACCCCTATACAACCGATCATCTAAATCGTTCATCATGTCTTCGTAAAATTCTTCTACTTGATCTTGCGTCCAACTTTCTTCCATTAGTGGTTCATCATTATTAGAAACATCTGATTCATCAACGATGTCATCCTCGTAATCAGAAGTTGAATCACTAGCATAAACGGCTACTTCTTCATTACTTACTTCTTCCGTGGGCTCCCCTTCATATGTGAATACAAATGCAAAGATTGAAAGGATAGAAACTATCACGATAGCAGTGGTTCGTTTTGTAGAAATATACCTATGATATTGTTCCAGATTGATCTTTAATGCCATTGGCTTTTTCAACTTATCTATTTTAATCCGATTAAAAGATTCTTTGGGATCACTTTTGTTCAGTGTATTCTCCTTTTCGCCAAGCTTACGGAAATTCTTAAAATCTAACATTCCTTCGGGTTCTGGATAAAAATGTGGGATCAACTGATTTTCTCTGAAAAGATAAAAACATTTTTGGTAAGTTTCTACAGTAGATAACTCACCATGTTGTGCAGTGAATAATGGGCTCACAATTCTTATATATTCATTTAAATCAGCAATAAACTTCTGACTATCCTCAAGAATAGGATCATGGATCTCCTTAAATTGATTGATAGTATTCAGATATGAATGATTCCATTCCGTTATCTTTTGAAATACAGAGGGAATTCGTTCCTTATAGAAAAGCTCCTTTTCTTGCGCAAGAAGAGCATACATCGTTTGTAACTTGTTCTGTAATGCTTCTCTCGTTTGACTCAGCTTTTCACGTTCCTCTTCTAACTCCTTTACTGTATTGTGATAGGTTTCGTTCTCCTTTAATTTCGATTTAAGACCCCATTTACTGAAAAGAACGGGGACTTTAAACTCGTCCCACTCCCTGAGCAAATCCTCATGATTCTCATAAGACATTTCTAGTGAACGATTGTAATGATCTACCTCACCAATATAGGATTCCCGTAAAGGTACTACATCGTTTTTCCATAAGATTAACGAATTTGTTTCTCCATTAATTTCCTCGTATTCGATCATCCATACTTCAAACGCTTTGAAAGAAGAACGTAACCTAGAGAGTTTATTGAAGTGAGACTGAAGACGCTTTGTTTGTTGATACTCTTTAGATAAGTCATCTATCTCAGTGATAAGATGAGATAACTTCCCATTAATAAAAGACTTTAACTTATGTTTGCTTCCGATAGCAGAACTCAGCTCTTTGTCTATGCTAGTAAACCTCTGACTAATAACCTGCATGGCATCAAACAATCTGTTGAACAAACGAATCGTTTTCTGATCTTTATCGTTCTCTACCTTTGAAATAATAGACTCGATTGCTTCCCAATTACTCCACTCCAGTTTAGTAGAGTCCTTCTCAAGTTTTCCCTCAAGTGCTTCTATAGCAGATATGCCGATTAGTCCCCTCACCAATCCGCTTACTCTCCCAAGTGAACCTTCGAGAAATTCTTCGATACTCTCTTCTTCATCGTCATGAAGATCAATTCGATTCACTACACCATATGGGAGTAAACCAATCTCTTTAATCTTTCTTAATTGGTCAAGTTCTGACTGAGTTCCAAGGTTTTGGTAGTTAAAGAGCCAGACCACTTCATCCGCTCGCTTCATAAATTCTATTGTTGATCGTGTATGATGATCATACCCTGAATTCAATCCCGGAGAATCTACTATTGTTAAGCCCTTTAGAATTTCTCCCGGTAACTTCAATTCAATATACGAAAGCTTATGCCGCATAGACTCCCATTTGCCTGCTCTCTCAGCCGTTAACTCCTCAAGCCACATATGATTGAAGTGCTTTGTTGTACCATCACCAAAATGACCAATAACCTCTTCTTTCTCGCCATATGTAAGCTTCGTTACCACTGCTGTAGCTGGAATAATGTCAGAAGTTAGAACCTTCTCACCAAGAAGGGCATTAATAAAAGTTGATTTACCTGCATTAAACTCTCCAGCTACTAGTAGCATGGGAGGCTCATGAATGTCCTGACGAATAGAAATGATTTCACTTGGATCTCCTTTATTTTCATCAGATAACCATTTATTTAGATTCTCTAAGGTTTCATTCAGCAGCTCTTTCCAATTCATGATTCGTCCCCTCACCGTTCAAATACTAATAACCATCAATATTCCCTCATAAAGATTCTATAAATTAATAACTTCACTCTTACTATCGGCATTCACAATGGAAATATATAGGTGTTTTTATGTTTTTAAAAACATTTTCATCCTCACTCCTTTACTATCTATTAGAATGATCTAGCTAATAGGCTAATCTTTCTTGTTTCATTGATTAACTACTTCAGCCTGTCACTATATACTCTTCCAATTCATTAAGGATTTTTGCTTAGAATATAGAAAGCGGGATATGCCCTTACCGACTTCCACAACACCGTTAAAGTAATAACAATGGCATATATTGGAGGTAGACAGATTTCCATCTAGAAATTTAAGTATAGGACAATAAACCTTTAACGATTCAACTTGTAAGGAGGGGTAGCTGTTATGGATTGGAAAATGAGACTTTATGAAACTATTGAGCGATTAAAAAATTGGGTACCCGCTAAGCATGTAGTTATATTAAGTGAACTTAAATCAATACAACAGGATATATATGACCCACCAATGTTGTTAATAGCTGGTGAGTTTAATGCTGGAAAGTCTACTTTTATTAATGCGCTTCTAGGTAAGAGGGTACTTACATCGGATATCATCCCAGCTACTTCTGTTGTTACAAAATTAACTTATGGCGATGAAGAAGAGGTCATTGGTCATTATGTGGATGGTCATTCAGAGCGTTTCGATCGTTCAGAACTTGAACAATTGACTGTGGAGAGCGAGGGTAAATGGCAAGGTACTCTTCACAGTGTTTCATATATTGAATTAAGGTTACCAGAAAAACGTTTAGAAAATTTAACAATCGTTGATTCTCCTGGTTTGAATTCTGGGTATGAATCGCATACTTCTGCAACAATTGAATTTATGAAGCGAGCGGATGAAGTAATATGGCTCTTTAATTACCAAAATTTAGGTACCCAGTCCGAACTCTCTCAATTGAAGAAAATGCGTGAGATTGGTTTAGTGCCTTATGGTGTCGTAAATCGGATCGATTTACATAATGATGAAGAAGAAAGTTTGGAAGAGTTTCTTGAAGCATCGTTTAGAAGAGTAAACGGGCTTGTTAATGGATTAATAGGTATATCTGCAAGTGAAGCGCTTGAGGGCAAATTGGAATCTAATTCTGAATTGTTGAAATGGAGTAATTGGAATGTCATTGAGCCTTTAATTTTACATATCGAAAAGACAAGCGAAAGGAAAAATAACAAATTATTCACAAGACTAGCCAATTCACTTACAAAGATAAATCAATTAATTGTAACTCAAAACAAAAAATTCACTAATTTCCCACTTAGATATTCACTGAAAACTTTTATAGAAAATGAGTTATTTGTATTGTTAAAAGAACGTGAATTAGTAGAACCTGCATACAAAGAACTTTTATTTCTCCAAGCTCACTTTAATGTTACACCTGATAAAATAAATACTATTAAGAAGGTTAATAGGTGGGTGTTGGAATATGAAAATGTAAAAGGTGAAACGAACGCTATTCGGTTTTGGAAAGAGGATCTCCTACCAGAATATGAGTTATATAATAAAGAAGTAACGTACTATAACAAAGAATTAGAAGAGATCTATCCAAACATCCAACAACTCAAAAAAGAGTGGGAAGAATTTAAACTTCCGGTTTTATTTGGTACGAAGACATTGAAAGCTAAAATTAGAGAAAGCGAAAAATATCAAAAGAAAATTGATGATTTTACTGTAAAACACAAAAATCTTATGGTTAGAATTAAGGGTTTAAGATCAAAATCAATAGAAATGGATGCACTCCTTCAGGAGGAGAAAAAAGCTCTTTATAACGAACAAACAGAGAAAATATATCAACAAGTTCATAAGTGGAATGATTCTTACCTTAGAATGAAAAGAGAATTTAAAGATGTAGAAGATGATTTCCTGGATGATGTAATGGCTTTTGAACAAGATTTAATGTGCTATATTGACATATTGTCTCCTCTTTTTTCTAACATTCATTTGGAAGAGAGGTTACTTGATTCTTATCAGCGCTGTTTTTATATATTCAGTAAAACCAAATCTTATTTGGATCTATATCCTAATAAAACAAGTATTGAAGCTTTTAAAGATTTTAGAGATTTAGATACTTTAAAAAATGTCTCTATTAAATCAAATCACATAGAAGGTGTTCAACCTATAATATTGACTCACGTTAATAAACCTCCTCAACTAAAGGTGAATCTAGATGGCTATTACAATAATATTAATGCTACTCGGTGGGGATTTAGTATTCTAGCGGGTATCGCCACCATTTTGTTGTCAATTGCTATTACGAATAATGCAGAAAAACCATTTGACGATATAAGTAGAGATGAAACTGTAACCGCTATTAAGGAAGAGGTTGAAAATGGTGCTCAAGTAGAAGACTCATCCCAAGAAAAGAAGGGAGAGATGATGCAGGCAAGTCTAGATGAAATGATAATAGGCAATGCAATTAAAGCATATTATGGTAACACCACTGGTCTTGTTAACTTAATCATGATCGACTCGATAGATGAATTTGGTGATAATGATGAATCAGTAGAATTATTAGAGCGAATACTTACAAGAGCAGGAACCTTTCAGTTAGAAGTAATAAGTACAAATGAAAATGATGTGTTGCAAGCGTATATCTGGATTGAAGACATGTTAGTTAATGAAGAAATGGTGAAGCAAGGTATGGCAACTCTTAGCGATGATGTCTCAGATAGTAAGTATGAAAATCGTTTAAGGAAAGCTGAAGAGTTTGCAAAAGAAAATGGCTTAGGAATTTGGGCGGAGGAAGAACAGAGTGAAAATTAAACAGATGTAAAGGAAGAAACCTTAAGTATAACAACTAATAATGGAAGAGATATCGCGGGTGGAACCCCGTTGATCATGAAATAGCGGACGGTTCTGTTATTCACTTGTATTAAGTTAACTTTAATTCAGTAAATCTAGTAAATTGTTTACTTATCACTTTCATCTTTAACTTAGGCCGTCCCCATTAATTCACGCCCTATAAATCAAACTTTGCGATAACCCCTCCACACCTTCCAACTCAAACAGATAGCCGGTTGTGTTGTATTTAAAATAGAATCTCGGGAACGGTTATACTAATTTATTTGCAAAAAAATTCTTATTTTTTTGACATTTACGTTTACAGCCTCAACCCCAGGGGTAGTTTCCAAAAGAATGGAAAATAAAATATATTTGGGGGTTATCAAAATCGAAAATGTAATGCGCAAGAAAAAGGTCTTAGTATCAAGCTTAGTGTTCATGTTGTTAGGTTTTATCTTAGCTCCGTTCGGTAGTTTAACTGAAAATAAAGTGGAAGCTGCTACGAATCAAGTATTAAGTGATGAGATCATTCAGGCTGCCGATCCTTACATAAAAGCAGTAGGCTCACACACGCAACCGCCAAGCACATCCGACGGAAGTGAACCCGAAGAACCAACCGATACGACCGAAAGTGGAAGTGATGAAGGAGGTGTAGATGACCACATAGAGCCTTCTGAAGGTGGTGAAGTCCCACCTTACCCTCCCAAAGATACAAAAGATGATCCTTTTTACGGAATGAATGCTACTAATGCTGCTACAAATGACGGAACAACACCAGATCAAGAAAATCTACCAGACCCGTATTACTATAGCTTTGGAATTTCTGATGTGGACTTAGAAGCGCTAAAGAGTGATTTGGGTGAAGAAAAAGCTCAACAGGTAGTTGATCAATTAGAGGTTACAAACGAAGCAATGAGGGAATTCGACTTAAAAGATGCAACCGTTGCAACGAATGTTGTAACTCTTGTTGGACAAAGCGAGGAATCTCAACAAGACCCTACTTGCCCTCCTGAAAAATGTTATTCACCAGATGATGTTGAATACGGAGAGAACGATATAAAATTTTATTGGTGGGGCATCGAGACTTCCCTATCTGAATATGTTGTATCCGTTCTAGAGAGAGGAACAGTTACCGCTGGTGTTACTTTCCTTGGTTATATTTTCGGTACTGGAATTGGAGCTGCTTTTATGTTTGCTCTAGCAGAATTTGTTATTAATGAATTCGTCGATCGATATGCCGAACCGGTCATAGTAACGGCAGTTTATCCCGGAGTTGTAATAGAAGCTAGTACCCCTTAAAGAGAGGTGATTTAATTGGCTCAAAAAGCAAAAGGTGCAACGATAGCTTCCCTTATTGCTCTAGTGCTAGTAGTAATTATTAACCTCATATTAGAAGATCCACTCATTATCAACATCTCTTCTGCTGTGATTGTATTTTTAATTATTGCATTTGGAAATCGCTTTAAAAATAAGGAGAAGAAGGAGCATTGATGAAGCGCCTTTTTAATAATAGGTTAAGGGACGGAGGGACAGGTACCTATGTCCCTCCGTCCCCATGTCCCTTATTCCACCCCTTTACTCACGCAGTTATTTCAGTATAGAATCACGAGAACCGTCTCACGGGGACGGATCTACTGATTAACTCGCTTATATAACGAAAAAAACCAGGTGAACTAATCACTAGAGCGGTTAGCCACCTGTTTTTTCGTTTACTTATATTTGGATCAATTAGTTTAATTCTTGAGAAGAATTAAGAGAATTACCCTTGAGTTTCTTTAATATACGCACAATGAAGCTGAGCACTAAAACCGATATGCTGTAAATGAAAATAACTAACGAAACTATTACTATTCTATCTAGTAAGGTTAGTCCCCGCAAAAACAAACTACCAATTATAATAGCCACTAGCATTGCTCCTGAATAGGTTACGAACATTTTCTTTTTTGTTGGCTCAGTTCTAAAAAAAGTTAATAGGGATTAACGGAGACTAATCATTCTATTGATTAATGTCCTGGTTTTTCTTTTTGTATAAGTAAGTTGTCCTGTAGACATATCTTTATCAATACCTTTCTGGAAAATATAATTCAGACCATAGTCTCATATTTCCCCGACTAAATTTGTGGAAAAGGCGTGGCATCTATTAATTTTTTCTGATAACGAACGATACACACAAAAGGAAGAAGTATAATTTCCAATAAAAACATTGCAAAGAAACAGGAAATCTCAAAAAATAGATAAGAAAAAGCTAGTACCATTACTGCAGAAAAACAGTTCAGTATCTATGGTTCCGTCCGAGATACCATATAAATTTAATAATCTAATTATTACTTATTAAAAAAACATCCAGAGATTATAATTCTGGATGCTAAATATTTTCTTGTTGCACATGAATATTAGTTATCTGTTATAAATATTAAAAGTACTTGATTCTACGACATCTACTAAAGATCCATTTTTATACAATTCAACTCCAACATAACTACCAGGATCCCCATAAAGATCTGACAAGTCTCTTAAATAGAATGACTTAATGGGTGTTCTATAACTAAAATACCCTTTAAGAGTAGGAGTATCAACAAAAGTTGAACCATACGAATCAACGCTCGCCTCATAATTTAATTTAGGACAGTCTCTGCTTTCTGCATACCAATCGATTGTTGTAGCACTCGAAGTATATGCTGAATAATCTGTCCATACTCTTACTTCACATCCAGAAATACCGTATACAGATTGCCAACTTGACATGGCTGCTTCTGCTTGGTTCATCGGTAGGAATGTAAGAACACTAATTAAACCTATCATTAAAAATGATACTATTTTCTTCATAAAAAGCCCTCCTAAAATTATAAACAACCGATATATTATATCACAATATTATTCTCTTTCCAATTTTAACTTATATATATTAATTTGAGAATTCACCTATTTCATTTAGAAATAATACGCCTCTATGTGCAAGCGACACTTCCCCTGGCTTGGGATTGGGAATCACGGGGACGGTTCTCGTGATTCAACTCAGAGTTTAAACAAACTGAAATAATAGTTAGCCACCTGTTTCTTTATCTATTAGCCTTAAAAACCTAATTAAAGTTAGAATGTATTATGAGAACCATCCCATTAACACCTTAAATAAGCGTATAATGAAGCTGAGCAATATAACTGAAACGCTATAAATCATAATAACTAACGTAAGCATTAAGATTTTATCCAATAGGGTTAGCCAAGACATAAACAAACTACTACTTATGATAAACACTAGCATAGCTGCTGAATAAGTTAGGAACATCCTGTTTTTTGTAGGCTCACCTCGAGAAAAATTAAATGGTATTATCGGATTAATAAGCGCTAGTATAGCCATAGTGCCACAGTAATACCCTATAGATATAAGTGATTCAACGAGCTTATCGTTGTAGCTTAAATCGGGATTGAAAATGAATGCGTCAAGAAAAAGCGATAACATCGAAGTAGTACTGTAAGTTCTAAAAACCTTTACCCGTGATCTCATTTTTTTCGTTATCCATGGTAAAACCAATCGTGGATTGATCATTCCTATTATAAATGCACAAACCGAAATCATTAACGTTATAAAGAAGAAAATATCCATGTTCCCCTCTCTTTTGAAGTCCTAAATTATTGTTTGATAAACTACTAAAACTCCCAAATACCTTCAATTATTTTACCATCATCAATGGTACCCTTCCATGCTAAGGTCACCAGAACGATTCTTCTGATTCTCTCGTTTACATAAAAGAAGAAAAGCAGATGAGTTAATCATATAATGATTAACTCATCTGCTTTTTTTAGTATTAATAGAGGAAAATTCATTTATTTTGAATCACGAGAACCTTCCCCGTGATTCGGAAGCTAACCATAACCTTCTCGCTAAGTCAGACGGTTTAAATCATAATACCTCTTTCACGCAGTTCCCTAAAAGACAACATACTGGTAAGAGTCTTATTCATTATGGCTATTCTTTTAAATTCCAGTCTTCAGATGAGTTAATTAAATTCTTAAATGTCATATAGAAGACAATTAGTAAGAATGTAGTCATGGGACGGTTCTGCTGATTCATTTGTACACAAAATACAAAAGGGAACAGGTGAGTTAATCTATAGATTTGCTCACCTGTTCTTTAAGGTTGAAGAGATTTAATCCAACATTGAAGTGAATCACGAGAACCGTAACCGTGAATCTAGATAGTAACACCCATCGAATTAGCGAAAAGGATTTGATACATAAAATGAATATTTTAGCTGTGTGTTGTGGTGCTATTGGATTCTTTCTAATCAGTAATTTGTTGTTTTCATTGTTATATATGCTTAGTAAATCGGCAGGGAAAGGGTTTTATCGCTGGACTTCACATGATGACTTAGAAATTCTAGTCATCGTGACTGCTCCATTATTCGGATTGACACAATACGTAGCAAGTACATTATATGAAAAATACAATTGGTTTAAAGCTAGAATTCTTCTAATCCTTTACTCGATTTTATTGGTGATACTAGCCATCTTGTTCTTTATTTTGTTTGACTTATTATAGTAGCAACATAACACTAGTACACGAATGGACTACAGAATCACGAGAACGATTGGCTCCAGATACTGCATCACTGGGATGGTTCTACTGATTCACACTTTTTATATAAACAAAAACCAGGTCAACTGATCCATAAAACGGCTAACCTCCTATTTATCTTCCGTATTTTTTAAACTATTAAACTCAGAAATGAATCACGAGAACCGTCCCCGTGATTCTATTAAATATACATTGAATGAATGAACAGATAAGTTATTCGGGTGGATATAAAATTAATCAACTAATACAATAAAGGATGTTATAAACTTGATGGAGTTTCTTGCAATAGCGTGCGGCGTTATCGGAATGGCTTTAACCTTTAATCTATTATTTTCTTTTCTATATCTAATAAGTAAATCTGCAGGTCATGGATTATATCGTTGGGTAGTTCATGACTTGGATTTTTTAATGGTGCTGTCATTCCCTATATTTGGCATAACTGAATTTGTAGCTAATAGACTTTATAGTAAGTTTAATTGGTTTGCAGCTAGAATCTTACTAATTATATACGCTATTTTATTATTCGTACTAGCTATCATTTTCTTTATTATATTTGGTGAAATTGCTGGTTCGAAGTAAAACTGAAAATCAAAAGGATTAATCAAATATGTCTTAATTTAAGCCGTTGTTTGAGTGATTTGAATAAGTACAACTTAACCAATATTATCAAAGCCATACCACCATGCACCATGCATGTTGATATGGCTTTTTTTGAATTATTAGTGGAGCAATAGCAGTGCAAAAAAACCTACAGCCCAAACAAATAAGTCACCCCTACTGCAACGATAACCATACCGGCGATAATGGCCAGTCCATAATGATATAAAGCATGATTCTTATTACCCTCTGTCCGTTCTCTTATTCCATAACGTAGGATTCGAACAAAGCAGTACGTCATGAAAAGTCCCGCGGCAAAAAGATTATTATCAGGGTTCGAATCGAACATTAACACGATAAAACCAACGATTAAAGCAACATAAAAGAACCCTAACACAGCTTCCCACCGATTGTTTTTCACAGTCTCTTTTATCACTTCCATCTCCTTATTGAATCTATTCGATACCTCTCTCCTTACTCCTCAAACTACCTCGAAGAAATCCACCAAGCAAAATGACCGCAATGTGCATTAGTACTAGCACCGAAAGTAATAACATTACTTTTCTTCTTGAAAAAGACTTATAGACATTTCAAGTTTTTGTATAGTAGGCTTTTTCTCCTACTCCTATGTACTTATAAAATTTCCCTTTATTTCTATTTTTTATTATTATACCGATCCATTATTATCCATCGTATGTTATAATGAACGTCTGTTTTATTTAATCCAATTGGGGGGATTTTATGTTTCAAACATTAGAAAAGCAGGTTGGCGATCGATTAATTTTGCCAAACCACGAGAATTTTGATGAGGCACGCAAGGTGTGGAACAGTGCGATTGATCGTAAACCAGGTTTGATTGTGCGTTGTGAAACCGAAGAGGACGTAAAAGCTGGCGTTGCTTTCGCTCATGAGAACAACCTTACCGTTTCAGTCAAAGCTGGCGGGCATCACCTGGGAGGTCTTGCGGTAGGTGATCATGCTGTGATGATCGACCTATCTAACATGAAAAAGGTTACGGTAGATACTGAAAAGAAAGTGGCATATGTACAAGGGGGAGCCACTTTAAAGGATGTAGATAACGAAACACAAAAATACGGACTTGCCACACCGACTGGAACCGTATCTGAGACCGGGATTGCTGGCTTAACACTGAACGGTGGACTAGGCTATTTAAGAGGAAAATATGGCCTTACGTGCGACAACCTCGTTGGAGCAACAGTTGTTACAGCATCAGGTGAATTGATCGAAGTAAACGAAACGAGTCATCCTGACCTCTTCTGGGCACTCCGTGGAGGCGGCGGTAACTTCGGGGTCGTCACTGAGTTTGTCTACCAGCTCCATGAAGTGGGTCCTGAAGTGTTAGCGCTTGATGTAATGTATGATTACAAAGACGCGAAAGACGTTATTAAGAAAGCACAAACCTATATGAACGATGCCCCTGATGAGGTCTCGATTAACCTGACGATGACAACCTTGCCTCCTGCACCGTTCATCCCAGATTTTCTACATATGAAAAAAGTCATCATGTTGACTGGCATGTTCGCTGGAACGCCTTCCATAGGCGAAGAGGTCATCAAACCTTTGAGAGAACTAGCAGAACCGATCGTTGATGGGACAGGCATCATGCCGTATACCCAGCTGCAAAGCAAGCTCGACATCATGGTCCCAGAGCACGTTCCCGTACACGGAACCTCCCTCTACTTCAAAGGACTAACAGATGACGTGATCGATACAATCTTAACTAAAATTGATCACGCTCCAGCACCGAGTGTACTTGTTCAACTCTGGTCGCTTCATGGCAAAATGAACCGTGTCGCTACAAACGAAACGCCATACGCTATCCGAGATGCTAACTTCGTTCTTCTTGTTGATATCATGGCGATGGATGTGGAACTTGATCTATGCAAACAGTGGGTAGATTCGGTTTATGGAAGTCTACTATCATCCGCCCATCACGAAGCTTCTTACTTAAATGGCATTACACCAAGCGAGAAAGTTGTCAAAGCTGCGTTCCGTGGGAATTACGAACGTCTAGTGAACGTTAAGAACATGTATGATCCTAAAAATGTGTTCTGTCATAATCATAATGTTGTGCCAGGGGATAGATAGAGGAAGTTGAAGAAGCTCAAGAATCGGTAGATTCTTGAGCTTCTATTATTAGCAATGCATTTTTTGTTAGTGAATCACCGGGACGGTTCTACTGATTCATTGCACACATAATACAAAGAAGAACAGGTGAGCAAATCTATAGATTAGCTCGCCTGTTCTTTAAGATTGAAGAGATTTAATCAAACATTGAAGTGAATCACGAGAACCGTCCCCGTGATTCTTAACAGGTTCGAGGGAATCCCCCTATTGAGATTTACACAACATTTTTGACACCACCTGTTGTACTTTAATGGATACTATGTTAAATTTTTACTGTAATAAATACTAATAGAAAGAAGGAATGTACTATGAAAAAGAAAGCGAAAAAGTTTATTATCTCGGGGTTGGTAGTTGGTGCAATGGGATTGGGTATAGGAAGTACAGCGTCTGCGGCATCTTTCGGATATAGTGCTAGTGGAGCCTCTTCTGTAGAATCTTATGAAATTAGATATGATGGTGCCGCCTGGAATTATTATAGTTCACCATATAAATGGACTTCGTTTAAATATTCACGAGATGGTAGAACTTTACTAAGTAAAACAGCCTATAGTTCCAAAGTGACAGGTTCTGTTTATGACGATTTACGATGGGGAGACAAGTATAATACGAAATTTAATTGGAACCGTGGGTCTTTAAGATAATTTTTCCCATTTGAATTCTTTAAGATATCTGCTTGAATCAATTTCAAACCTTTACCCTTTAGAGCTTCAAGGGTTTTAAGACACAAAAAAGTACCTCCCCAAAATGTCGAATTGAGTAAGCACCACACAAACCAATAATGTTTCGTATCACACGGTCAAACGGTCCAAAATCCATTTTGACCTCGTTACCTAGGTTTATAATGCTTCAAGATTGGCTACATAAGGGACGTACATTCTGCATGTTTGTCTTTCTTCAAAGGATTTAATTGTGAAATTGATTCGCTGAACAAAATTTAATGAAGTATCTATGAGATTTAATTATTGAATTATGGAAAATTGTTCGGGCCTGATAGGTATTTTTCCTACAGGGCCCGATTTTAAATAGGTATAATGTCATCGACTTTTAAATTGTATAAAGTATCGCATTACTTTAATTATGAATAATAACTTATTGTTTTCACAGCTACATAGTTGGTGTTTATTAAAAGGTGATACTATAATTTATAGATGCCATCTTTAAGGAGTAGTTTATGAAATATTCTTTATTTAGATTTATCGACGTTTTTGAGGCTTTTGCTATCTATCTAATCTGTTTTGCTTCAAACTTAATAATTATTTATGTTCAAACTTTGAATTTAGAAGGTTCTTCTATTATAAAGTCTTTTTTAAAAAGTATTATAGATTATCAACTCATAATAAATATTTTCCTTACATTTATTATAATAGTATTTCACTATCAATTTTTAAACCGTAGGAAAACAGAAATATCCTGCCGAATACTTGTAGGAGATACAATGGTAAATATTATAATTCGATATATCATGAATAGTCTATCTATATTAGTGTTTAGCTTTTTACTTTCACTTTCATTAAACTTCTATTTAGAGCTGAATGTAACAAGCAATCTCTACTTAGTTTTAATTTTTATTATATATATATTAATTAGTGTAGGTCAGGTGCAAAGAAAATGAGAATTTTACAATTTTTTATAACTAGAATATTTCTGAAAAGATGGATACTTGTTTTGGGGATGATATTATTACTTTTTTTAGCTAATTATCTTTCTTTTACTACTGCTCGTTCAATTATTTCAACTTACCAAGGTTATCAAGAAATGGAAACTCTGAATCAAGAAGGAACTTTTATTGCTAATCTAGACCCAGATAGTGAAGCTGATTTTGGTAAATTTAAAATAGATGATACCCAAAAAGTATATGAATATTTAAACAACAATTATACTTATGCTCTGCGAGCAGATGGTTTTGTCACTCCATTAGATAATAAACATAATATGGAAGTTTCTTTCAATTATATCAATGAAGAGGCTTATAAGTTAAATCAATTTAAATTATCTCAAGGAAACCAATTAACCTTCAATTATAATTTTAATAAAGAAAAAATACCCGTTTTAGTAGGTGCAGGTCTGGCCACCACATATCCTGTAGGGTCAAATATTGAGATTACAGATCCTGTCACCCAACAATTAGTCAATTTAAAAGTTCAAGGAGTCTTGAAAAAGAATACTCGTCGTTCTAATTTTTATGCTCCAAATTCAAAGAATTATTTCAATTTTTCAATTTTTATACCTGTGAATGAAAAATTTATTCAAAGTGCGGGTCTTGACCTTCACGTTAATAGTTTGATGGACATTGCGCTTCTTGATTCGACAAAAGAGAAATCAATGAATTTAAAAGAACATATCCAAGAAAATCTAGGTTTAGAATTTAACTTTTTTAGTCAACAAGAAAACTTTAATTACTTTGAAGATTATTATGTTAATTCATTAAAAATCATCTGTACTATTACCTTTATTTTACTCATAATAATTGTGTGTCTAGCTACCTGGAATACTTTAGTAAGTATTCGATTAATGATAAAAGACTTTACAATCAATTTATTAGTTGGATTAAGTTATTCAAAACTAAGAGCAATTTTTTATAGTTATTTTGGAATATTGTTTTCTATTAATCTAGCCATATTATTTGTGATAACCGCTTTCGATAGATACGGCTTTTGGTTAAGAAAAGACTCAACTTTTGCGACTTACGGAATATTTGGCTTAATTAGTAAGGATTGGATTGCTTTACTTATTGTTCTTTTTATAGATTTTATTATTGGGTTTACAATTGTTGAACTTACGATAAAAAAAATTAAAAGTATTCCGATCTCCGTGGGGGTGTTAAAATGAATAGTATAATTAAACTAGAAATACAGAAAAAAGTATTCAAGAAGAAAGGTCTTTCGATCTTAAATGATTTTGAGTTGGAAGTTGAACGTGGGGAAAGACTTTCTATTATAGGGGAGTCTGGAGTTGGAAAAACTTCTTTGCTTAATATTATTGGTCTACTTGATACAAAATATCAAGGGAGCTATAATCTTTTTGGTTCTTCTGTTAAAGATTTATCACAAAATAAACTAGCTGAGTGGCGTAATCAAAAAATTGGTTTTGTTCTTCAGGAGTCCGCACTAATTAATTCTTTGACCATAGAGGATAATATTAAATTGCCCCTTATGTATGCTAACATTGAAAAAGACCAAACTGTTCAAGAACACTTTAAACGAATAATTAATAAAATTGGAATTGAGCCCATTTTGAAAAAAAAACCTCTTGAGTGTTCTGGTGGCCAACGATCTAGAGCTGTATTTGCTAGGGCTGTAATTATGAATCCCCAATTAATTTTATCAGATGAACCAACAGCGTCTTTAGACTTAGAAAATAAAGAAAAAATTATCAATCTACTTTTTGATATGAATAAAGAATTTAATACTACTGTTATTACAGTGACTCATGATTTAGATTTAGCCAATCGTCATGAACGAATAATTACTCTCGAAAGGAATGAATAAAATGGGATTCTATATAATGATCATGTCATTCATACTTGGTATATTCTTTACCATTCTTGGTGGTTCTCGTTGGAAACGTAACTTTTTATACAAGGCTTTCATAGTGCTAGGAATCATTCTCATTCTTTTTGCTATCTATCTAGCAAGGCCTCATTAAGAATTATAGTCACATAAATCATTAATGAGTTATATTTTGTATCTGAGTCTGAATTTGTAAGAAATTAGTAAACGAATCACCGGGACGGTTCTACTGATTCATTGCACACATAATACAAAGAAGAACAGGTGAGCAAATCTATAGATTAGCTCGCCTGTTCTTTAAGATTGAAGAGATTTAAACAAACGTTGAAGTGAATCACGAGAACCGTCCCCGTGATTCTCGTGATTCTATTTAAAGCCCAATTTCATTGACCGCATAAGTGGCCTGCTCTTGAGTAAACCCGTCAAATACGAGTTGGTCAATCAGACCGCTACTTGAAAAAGACATCACATCAAGATACGTTTGCCCTGCTTTCACCGCCTGTTCGTTCCAATCGACAGTAATGTTTTCCACGGCGAAAGAAGCTTCTGCATTGCTGTATCCGTCGAATTCTAATTGCTCAATCAAGCCAGTTTTTGAAAATGCCATAACGGATAAGTATGTTTCTGCTGACCCAATTGCGTTCTGTTGTGCCAATGTAGGACTTGATTTTTCTGGCTTCTTTTCAGCTTTTTTCTTAGCCTCTTGTTCAGCTTCCTTTTTAGCTTCGTCTTCCGCCTCTTTCTTAGCCTTTTCTTCAGCTTCTTTCTTCGCTGCTTCTTCCGCTTCCTTCTTAGCTTTTTCTTCCTCTTCTTTCTTAGCTTTCTCTTCAGCAGCTTTAGCAGCTTCTGCTTCCTCTTCCGCTTTCTTCTTTTCTTCTTCAGCTTTCTTCGCTGCTTCTTCTACCTCTTTTGCTTCCTCTTCCTCTTTATCTTCAGCTTCTTCAGCATCAATTTTCTCTTCTTCGGCATCTACCACTTTTGCTGGCTCTGATGAAGTCGTTTCTGATTGTCCAGCATCAAGCACGGTTACACTAAAGATAAATACAATAACCAATGCCAACAAGGAAAGTCCATTTCTTTTTCCTTTTCCATTTCGCTTCACTAATCCAATAATCGTGATAACACCTACAATAAGTATTCCTAACATGCTAACAGCAAAGATAAATAATGACATTACAAAGCATCCCCCTTCATCCTAATTTATTTCTTCTTTGATGACTGAGATATATTTGATCGGTCCATCTGTACTTTCAGAATGGTACGAGTACTGATAACTATAACCATCTACAGTACTTATCTATTTAAGTACACGATTAGAGTTATAAGAATTAGGAGCGTTTTGGATTATTTAACCTTAAGCTGCTCGCCTGAAGAAGTTGCGATCATGCTTTGCTGCAAATGACTCATCACTAGAAAAGAGGTATAGAACACCTTCAATTATCCCAATGATTGTTGGAATGTACGTCCATACAAACAATAGATAAATGATTCCCCATCCCCATCTACCAAGATAAAACTTATGTGCGCCAAACGAACCAAGTAAGATAGCTAATACGCCTGCTGCGATTCGATTCTTGGAGTAGATTGGTAGATCTGTTCCATTTGAACCACTTGAACTAGCTGCAGAACTCGAAGATCCTCCACCGCCGCCTCCAGCATTCATAAAGACCATAGGATTTGTATTACTTTTACTTTCTTCTAACTTTTCAATCTTGCTTTGATTCTCTGTCATAATTTCACCAATACAAGTTTTACAGTAATTCTTCCGCTTTACTTCTGTGTTACACTCCTGACAAATAAATTTCCCACACCCTACACAAGTTCCAACGGATGTCTGATCTTCATGCATATAGCAGCTTAACCCCACACATACTCCCCCTTGAATGGCAATTAATTTCTATATCTATTATATACTACAATCATCATATTTATGGATAATTTAAACAAAATATTCCTTTTTAATAATTCCAATGAACTACTACTATCCTCATAGTCCATCCATAAATTATAGTTTTCTATTGGATATCCTCGCCATCTGTCTTTTCAATAGTTTTCATTTTGACTAACCCACCACCTCTATATACAAAAAAACACAACACAACGATGTCCCCTTCTCTAATTTGATTCTATCCAACTACCTACCTCATCCTCAGCAGTATCAATCACTTTTATCAAAACTTGATGCTTTTCTTGGCAGATTAAGATCCTCCCTGTTAATCACCAGGACAGCTCTGCTGATTCACACCCTTAAACAAAAAGAAACCCAGGTAAATTAACCGTAAAATAGTTAGATTACCTGGGTTTCTTTTTGAATGAGCTTTGTAAGAATTATATTGGGAAATGAATCACGAGAACCGTCCCCGTTATTCAAAGTGGCTATGAAGTCCGTTTTTACCGTGTAGCTCATTTAGTAGAAGAGTTGGAGCAAGCCTAAAGGTTGAATAAGCTCTCAGCATTTCGTGAAAAATTGGAGAAGGTAGATTTAATCATCCTGGATGAAATGGGCTACCTGCCGTTTAGTAAAGAGGGCTCTGAGCTACTATTCCAACTTATCTCTGAATTCTACGAGCAGAAGAGTTTAGTCATCACGTCAAATTTAGAGTTTAGTCAATGGAACAGAATATTTGTAGACTCTAGATTTAACGCTGCATTGGTGGATCGACTGATTCACCATGCCCATATCTTCTCTTATCAAGGAGAGATTTACCGCTTAACCACAATGCATTATCTAAAAGAATATAAAGAGAAGTATTACGGGTGACAAACCTCTGCACTTTTCTATTGCAAAATACAGTCTTATTATGAAATCAGTCAATATCCCTAATGTTTCCTCTATGTACCATTAGGTTCATGCACCTTGCAGTGAATCGCGAGAACCGTCCCCGTGATTCTTTATTTTCTTTACGGTGTTATATCTTTTCCAGTTATCCCCCATTGCTACTATTCCACCTAGAACAGTTTCATTCATTTCTATTAAATCTTGTAAATCACCTATCACTTCATATCCCAATACTTCTTTTCCAATTGGTTGAAATAGGTCAATGAGTCCCACTATTTTATATCGAGCTTCTTTCTCAACAATATCAATGACTACTTTACTATGACCACCTGACCCAAATATTTCAATTTTATCCATTAAATTCAATTCCCTCTCATTCTCTATTAACTTTAATTTATCAAAGTATTAAAATAGAAGATAGAAGATTTTACCTAAAAGGAGAATGATGTAAATAAGAGGATTATTGCTTATACTCTGGTAACCTTAAGTGTTCTACTAAGCTTATTGTTTTTTCAAGAGGAAGTGTCTACGTTGTCTCAAGAGGTGAGACTGAGTACATTAGTGGGAATAGCTGCAATAGCATCTGGCGTTTCAGGTATTCTGATGAGCCTATCAACAAAGCGAGTGGCTAACTTCGAAGCCATAAGGGAGTATTTCCAACAGGGTGATACACCAGAAATGATAAAAGCCAGGCATAAAATTTATGAATGTGAAAAAAAGGATGTTGATCTTGACCCTGAATCTGCAACACTAATATGTTCCTTTTTTCATTTCTGGGGAATTATGGTAAAAAAGGGTTTTTACCACTATGGATTTTCAAAAGCGCTTCAGGACCATCCATAGTTCGCCTTCACCACTTAGTAACACCATACATAGCACAGCGAAGACTATCCAATAACAAATATTATGGTGAAGGGTATGAATATCTTGCGAAGAGAATAACCAAGGAATATAAGTACACTTACATCCCACGAGCTGAAGATGAAGAAGTATAACTATACCCAACACAGTATATAGTTTTTGAGAGCTCAAAACCTAAAATCATCGGGAGGATTTTTTTATCTTATATTAAAAGGAGTGCTAATCAAAATAATGATAAGCACTCCTAAGATTTTTGATATAGAAGATAGATTCAAGCAGATTTTTCACGTTTATAGAGTGAGTCATGAGAACCGTCCCCGTGATTCCCGTTTCAATGTAAAATGGAACATATTATCAATTTAAGTTTTCAAATATATAAAGGGGGAACTATGATGAATCCTGAAGAAACTGTTGGTAAATTAGTGGACGCAAACAGAAGATATTTTGCAGTGGTATTAGGAAAATATCTTGAAGATAAATACATAGTTGATAATAGTTGGAGAAGTAAATCCGGATGGAATGAGGTTAAAAAAAGACACTTCAATAACGAATGTTTTTATTGTGGAGTACAAGAAGGCTATCAGTATACTCATCCAATATCTAAAAAAAATATGAGAATTATTTTACAAAAAGAGCATTTAGACAGTATAAGGATGGGAGGATTGGATGTAAAAGGGAATGTTGTCCCAGCATGTTCATTATGTAATAGAGAGAAAAGTGATACTAATTGGGAAGAATATCTCAATAAGAAAATTAAATCACAATCCATAAAAGATATAAAAATAAACAAAATAAATTGTTATAGAGAAAATTTTAGTAACTGGAGTAATTTAATTGAAGATACTATTTATAAGAATAGCAAGATTACATTGGATATAAAATTACAACAAGCAATACAATCTGCCCACCATTGGATAACAAATGAAATTTATCAAGATAAGCTTTATGAATATCTCTATCACATAACCACTATTAGGGAGTGGAACAACACACAAAATAGCTACTCTGCAGAATTTGAGATAGACGGGAAAAAAGGTACACCCTGTTCATATGAATTTCAAATTAATAATTATATAGACCGCCCATTAATGACTATCAATATGGAATCTGAGAAGATAATTATTCTATCTTTTAAAAAAGATGAGGTTGAAGGTCAATATGAAATGATTAACGTTGAAGGCGATAACTTTTTTTTGGTAAAAGGAGTGATTTCTTTAAATAAAATAACTTCATCAGAACCATTTTGCATATCACATTTTAGTGATATTAAGAATGCACTATCCAGTATAAAGCATTCTCTAACCAGCCAGGGGGTTAATTTTGCTGGCTACGAACCTAAATAATAGTGTAAAAGAATCACCCGGGGACGGTTATGCTGATTTACCTACTAATACAACAAAGAAAAACAAGGGGACTAATCGATAAAACGATTAATCACCCTTGTTTTTCTTTGAACCTTATTTGTTGGCACCTTGTTTATACTCGGAAATGAATCATGAGAACCGTCCCCGTGATTCGATAATGGATACGCCGGATGCAGAATGATGCGGATTTCGGAAGGGTGGTTCGCGGGATGATGTGGAACTGCTGGTATTCAGCTGATACAAGCTCATTACTTCAAGTCGAGCTTCTTCTGTCAAAGGGGGAAGGATCGATGGAAAGGCTTCGGCAAGCATGCTTTTCCCACACCCCGGTGGACCTGACATGAATACATGATGCTCTCCCGCAGCCGCAATTTCTAGTGCTCGCTTCGCGTACGAGTGGCCGACAATTTCAGAAAAATGAACCCTGCTCGCGACAATAGATTCTTCCTGAATTTTTGGTGGAATAAATGAAAGAATCGTTTGGCCGGACAGGTGCTGAATTACTTCACTTACTGAAGAAACATAGATAATATCCAAGTCCTTAAATTCCAGTTGGGGTAACGCCTCATCAAAAGGAAGATATAACCTTTTAAGACCAAGCTTCTTCGCCGCCAAAATGGCAGGCAACATTCCCTCTACCGGGTGAATGCCACCATCTAGCGAAAGGGCACCAATAAACGCAAAGTCTTCTGAGAGCTTAACTTGTATTTTCTTCATGTTGAGGAGTACACCTAATGCCATAGGCAGATCAAACAATGGCCCATTTTTCTTCTGCTCAGCGGGAGACAGATTAATAATAATTTTTTGGTCGGTAAGTGAGTGATTCATAGAGTGAAGAGCTGCAGCTACTCTCTCCTTCGATTCTTTCACAGAAGCATCGGGCAACCCCACAATAACGATGGTTTCCATCCCATCCACTGCCTGAACCTCCACTCTCACTCGATACCCTTCCAAACCTCTTAATCCGATACTAGTAACGTTCGAAGACAAACCAATTCCTCCTTATGCATATGATAGAGGAGGACGCAGGGACAGGTACCTCGTCCCAATAATAATTTATTATGGTACTTCCCCCCTCTTAAGTAGACAGCAAAAAGACCAGAGGGACAGGTCCCTGTCCCAGCCAACATCGAATAAAACAACACTTTATCCATAATCAAAAATTCCCCACAATTACTAAAGCATTTCTGTACCTTTCCTATATTATCTCCGCAAATCACCTAACTTCGTATATTCAGGAGAGACAGCACAATTCTTCTCTCCCCTCTTTCATTTCAACCCTTTCCTTACTCTTAATCTATGTACATTCTCATCCCCTCTCTTCTGTAACTTCACCGCCTCCCAAATATGCCCATCAGAAATCGCCTTAACCTGTTGGAGATCTGCAATGGTACGGGCAAGCCTTATAATTTTAATCTGTGCTCGGTTGCTTAAGTGGTTCTTTAAGGACAGCTGGCGAATCATTTGGTGCTGGCTGTTTGATAGTAAATTGCTTTTCGTTAATTGGTCGTATGAGACTCTGCCATTGCAGATCTCTTCTCCATAGCGATCGTACTGCCTTTGTCTTGCTTCTGTTACTCGTTTTCGGATGAAATCTGAACTTTCCTTTTCGTTTTCCTGCTCTGCTTGCAAATCTACTGGTTTTAGAGATAGGTGAATATCAAACCGGTCACGGATCGGACCTGAGAGGCGATTTTGATAGGCTGTTATTTGCTTTGGGGTACAGGTGCAGTAATGGGTGAGGGAATGATGGAAGCCGCAGGGACACGGATTCATTGCACCTATCATAATAAATTGAGCGGGGTAACTGACGGTTGAATGTGCGCGGCTGATCGTGATCTTTCCACTTTCAAGAGGTTGCCTTAACATGTCGAGGGTCTTTTTAGTGAATTCGGCAATTTCATCTAAAAATAGGACGCCTTTATGGGCAAGTGAAACTTCACCTGGCTTTGGATTTTGTCCTCCTCCAATAATGGATACGCCGGATGCAGAATGATGCGGATTTCGGAAGGGTGGTTCGCTGGATGATGTGGGACTGCAGGTATTCAGCTGATACAAGCTCATGACTCCAAGTCGAGCTTCTTCTGTCAAAGGGGGAAGGATCGATGGAAAGGCTTCGGCAAGCATGCTTTTCCCACACCCCGGTGGACCTGACATGAATACATGATGCTCTCCCGCAGCCGCAATTTCTAGTGCTCGCTTCGCGTACGAGTGGCCGACAATTTCAGAAGAATGAACCCTGCTCGCGACAATAGATTCTTCCTGAATTTTTGTTGGAGTAAATGAAAGAATTGTTTGTCCAGACAAGTGCTGAATTACTTCACTTACTGAAGAAACATAGATAATATCCAAGCCCTTAAAATCCAGTAGGGGTAACGACTCATCAAAAGGAAGATATAACCTCTTAAGACCAAGCTTCTTCGCCGCCAATATGGCAGGCAACATTCCCTCTACCGACCGAATGCCACCATCTAGCGAAAGGGCGCCAATAAACGCAAAGTCTTCTGAGAGCTTAACTTGTATTTCCTTCATGCTGAGGAGTACACCTAATGCCATAGGCAGATCAAACAATGGCCCATTTTTCTTCTGCTCAGCGGGAGACAGATTAATAATAATTTTTTGGTCGGTAAGTGAGTGATTCATAGAGTGAAGAGCTGCAGCTACTCTCTCCTTCGATTCTTTCACAGAAGCATCGGGCAACCCCACAATAACGATGGTTTCCATCCCATCCACTGCCTGAACCCTCCACTCTCACTCGATACCCTTCCAATCCTCTTAATCCAATACTGGTAACGTTCGAAGACAAACCAATTCCTCCTTATGCATATCATAGAGAATGAATTTTTAAAAATTGCTCTGAATGAGAATATCAATAGGAATACCAAAGAAGATCTATCATTTTGGAAAATGAAAGAATACTCTTGAAGCACATATCCAACCTTCATTTCATTCGATCAATCACACTTTTTGATATTCCAGTTACCCTGGAAATTTGACGGATGGATACCCCTTTGATTCTTTTCATCTTTGCCAATACAACATTTCGCTCTTCCCGATCCATTTGCTGGAGCATACTGTTGCTAATGATGCCCATTGTACGAAGATAGTCCCTGACCTGGTCATCTGTAACCTTTGTTATCTCTTTTATATCCAGGCATTGATCTTCATTTGTCTCTTGCATAAAAAGGATAAAACGTTGACGAGCTACTGTTCGATCTTCAGAGAATAAACGTAACCCCCTGTCAATATCAGCAAGTTTTACGATACGTACATACTCATGGATACTTGTCCACTTACTGTCCCATACACTTCTGACCAACTTTGCCTTAAGGGGATTTTGATGAATATACCTCAACACAGTCACAAAGTAGGCATCACTCTCTACGTTTTCACTATTAAATCTCTCTTGAAATAGATGACCACATCTTCCGTATTTCAAATTGTACCAGTACACATAACTTGAGCTTAGCCTCTTCATAAACATTGAAAGACTCTCCTCTGTCTCCTTTACCAACAGATGGACATGGTTATCCATTAAGCAATAGGCGTATAGTTCAATGCCACTCTTTGTTTTGTATCGGGCAAGGACTTCTAAAAACTTTCTCTTATCTTCCTCATCTTCAAAAATCGTCTGACGGTTGATCCCTCTGAGAACAACATGGTACACCCCCGTGCTGCTTTTCTTTCTAGCTTTTCTAGGCAGTTTAACCTCACCTCTTTTCGTCTGTTATTAAGAACAGAATTGGATGCGAGTTTTGAAAATGAAAATAAGAGTAAAGCAAATATGGGGTTGCATAAAGGAGGGCATTTCTAAAATAGGGGAAGGGGAATGTGCATTATCATAACGAAACGGAAGCACTTTTATTTATTTGACAACAATACAAAAAAATCCTTCTACAATATCACAATTAAATTACGTTAAAAGTGGAAAGGAGAAAGATGATGGATATTCGAAACCTTCTTCTAGCGTTTATCGTTGGGATATAGAATCTAACTCTCCAACGTCACTATCTGCAGAATTAGTATTATAGCCAATATCATTTGCGATGGCTCACTTTAGGCACGAGAGGATCATTTCCTTGTCCTAAGTGGCTCAAATAGATGGCAGAGGTGGTTTATTTCGAAGACTATAATTGAGTAAGAAGAACGCCTCTTAACCCATGTCCTTCTTTATAGTGGGACAAAGAACCTGTCCCCATAGCTCTTTCTCCCATCCAAGCTTTATAGGCAGAATCTCCTCCAGGTAGAGTTTTAATAAAATTCATAATAGCGATAGTTTTGTCATCCCTCACAAGAATTTTCCAGGTGTCTGGCTTATCTCCTATTAACAACTGATTGTATTCTACCGCGATTTCTGTTTTATTTAGCAATTCATCAGCTGAGACATTTTCCACTTCTTTTTTCTTAACTAAATTATCAACTGGTTCTGTTGTTGATGCACCACTACTACAGCCCGTAACAAACAACCCAACCCATTTTCTCAAAAAAGACCCCCTTTGTTCTTTTTAATGAACGACAATTGAAATAAAAAAGATCTCTTGTTTTGCCGCTAATATTTTCATTTATATATTATTCTTCATTCTTCCGTTTTTTTCCTCTTCATAGATTTAAATCATTGTGGCTGGTTCTATTTATTACACTTACTTTTTAAAAAAGAAAACCAGCTGGACTAATCATATAAGGGTTAAGTTCACTGGTTTTCTTTGAATACTATTTGTGGGATATCCATTCCAGAGTGAATCATGAGAACTGTCCCCCTGATTCCTCAAATTTACATTCCACACAAATAACGGTACACGTAAATAAATAACGCTATGCGAAAAGTAATACTTTGAATACATATCTACATATCTACATTATTTAACCGCCTAAACTACTAACTTAACCGCCATAGACTGTTCTCAATTACTGAAAAATTAGTGATAATAAAAATCAGGAGTTAGTTACAGTAATAAAACCACTTTAAGAGAGGGCGATCTCCTGAAGTGGTTAGGGTGTAAGAATTAAAGTCTCAATTTTTTTATTTCTTCTTCCGAAAACTCGTGTTTAACTGTAACTAGCTCTGCTTTTCCTTCAATAATCGCTGAAGCAACACTCAATTCGGGTTCAATACCTAAATATTCACATTCCGACTCAGAATACTTATGTATAACTTCTCCTAATGTGTTTTCACCTTCGAAATTAACTAAGGCAAAAGTTTTCAATCCGTTGTCCGAAATACCTATTTCTTTAACAGCCCTCTTTTCATCATTAATTTCCTGGTTACTTAATACACTATCGATAGCTTCTCTGAGCTTAACCCCACTATCTTTTAATTCTTGTATTTGTGAGAAAAGATTCTTGTCGGTTTCATTATACTCCCTTCTATCATATTCATCTCTTTCAATCACATAACCTAGCTTTTCCATATGTCTCGCAATATGACGAATGTTAGATGTTGATGACTGATGTAGTATGCTCGCGATTTCTTTTGTACTATACTTCTTATTCATATTATCACCTCCTTATTTACAACAAATAATATACTAACATAACTAATAACAATAATCACAGAATAATTTAGATTTTATTAAAAAGGAAATTACTTATCACCAGCATCAACTGGACGGGTTCTACTGATTCACTTGTATACATAAAAAACCAGGAAAGCTAATCACTTGTTAGGATAGCATCCTGGTTCTTCTTTAAATTTTTTATACGTTGAAATGAATCACGAGAACCGTCCCCGTGATTCCAAATAGATGGCAGAGGTGGTTCATTTCGAAAGTTATAATCGAGTAAGAAGACCGCCATCGCTTTTGTATGCTGGGACGAGGAACCTGTCCCCATGGCTCTTAAATGAAGATTAAAGCCACTATCATTTTTTGATAGTGGCTCACTTATGGCACGAGTAGATCATTTTCTTGTCCTACATAGATCAAAAAGATGACAGAGGTGAGTCTGATCCATATTCTTCTTTAGTGGGACGAGGAACCTGTCCCCATGGCTCTTAACGGAAAGCTTTTAATTTTTTTTGATAATAATCGTCCTAAATTGTGGGATGGTTGCTCAACAAATTTGTAAAATAAAATAGCTACCAGTAAAACGATTATTAAACTTATTGATATACAAAGATAAATATTATTAGTCAAAGGATACATTACAGAAGTTATCCCCAATAATATTGGGAAATGAACGATGTAAAAAGAGTAAGAAATTTTCCCTAAAAAACAAACATATTTGTTTTTTAAAAATTGGAAAGAGTTAATTTTTTTATATGAAAAGTAGAGGATAATGACCCATCCCACCGCCATTATCGGATCAACACTCAGACCATGTTCAGGCATAGATTTATTAAAAAAAAGTGGCATATAGAATCTTATGTTAATTAAAAACAAAGCGAACAAAAATAGCGATACAGAAAAAAACTTGTTTTTCAATTTAATCTCCATTAAACTAAAAAGCTTCTTATGATATTTAGCTAATATGCCACCGATAACAAATATAGGAAGGAACTTAAGAAAAGGTATTGCAATATGGGCAACACAACTCAGTATGAAGAGCGCAAACAAGCCAAAATAAGAATCCATTTTTTTTAACGGGACAATAACTAGAGGGAATAATAATGAAACATATATGAATACTCTCATAGCCCACATTGTAGAATTTATGGAATCAGTCGATGCTCCAAATACCAATATATATCCTAAGATATCACTGGAAGTTGGAGAAGTGGTCCATTTTGAATTTATCCATTCACTCAATCCAGTCATCGTCCCAGGTTGAAATACAGTGTACTGGACCATAATTGCAAAAAACATTCCTGCTAAATAAACAGGATAAAGTCGGAAGAACCTTTTAATTATGTATGAACTAAATCTTACTGGACGGTTAGATTCATTGACGTAGTTAAGAGAAAGAAAAAATCCACTTAATATAAAGAATATGTTTACTGCTGTGGCTCCATCCCAAAATATAAACTTCAATTCCCCTGTGTAAAACATGCTTACTGCATGCGAGAAAAAAACCATTAGTGCTGCAACTCCACGAATACCTTCAAAACTTTGGTATTCGTTGACTTTTAGTTGACTACTAGGATTTATCAATTTTTTAGCTCCAATCAAAAATTAGTTAACATTGTATTATTTTAACCTATAAAGAATCGGTAGAAAAAAATCATTTGAATTAGGAGGATACTGTTCAACTAATGGGTAACCACTAACAATGATGATATGATTGATTCCTGTAGCTATAGCTTCTTCAACAATATACAGAATTTTTGGCTTATCATCGATAGGAAGCATTTCTTTTGGTTATGCTTTTGTGGTTTGTAAAACCTGGTATATAGTCCCCCAGCAGGTATAATTACTTTTTTATTCTTTATAAGTAAATCACCTTGTTTTCTTTTAAAGAATAAATTATATGTAATTTGTAGTTTACAAACTTAATAATATTATTCTGAAAATTATCACAACAAATCAAAAGAAAACCCGCCTCTTGTAGCAGTTATCACTATCAATATAAACTGTCTACAGAGTGGGCTCATAGGTTTTTTAAAGAGCAAACTTAAAATGTTAGAAAATAAATGCAACTATCTACTAATTAGCTACCTAATAATTAATTATTGAACGTTATAATAATCAGTATACCAATCAGCAAACTTCTGCAGCCCTTTTTCAATAGAAGTTTCAGGCTTAAACCCTACAGCTTTCTGCAGTTCATCCGTAGAAGCATATGTTGCCGGAACATCTCCAGGTTTGATAGGCTCAAATTCTTTTTTAAACTCAACTTTTTTACCAGTTGCCTTACTCAAACACTTCTCCAACGTTTCAATAAATACCATCAACTTCTCTGGGCTATTATTACCAATGTTATAAACCTTATGTGGCACATCTTCAGTTGGAGAATTGCTAAGTAGTCTCTCAATACCGATAACAATATCGTCGATAAACGTAAAATCACGATACAGATCATTCTCAAAATCACCATTATTAAAGACTTTAATCGGTTCACCAGCAAAGTACTTATTCGCAAATCCAAAGTAAGCCATATCCGGTCGTCCCATAGGGCCATAGACAGTAAAGAAACGAAGCCCAGTAGCAGGAACGTTGTATAGGTGGCTATATGTGTGAGCCATTAACTCATTGGACTTCTTCGTAGAAGCATATAGCGAAACTGGATTATCTACAAAATCAGTTTCTTCAAATGGCACTTTTTTATTTGCGCCATAAACGGAACTAGAAGACGCATAGACAAGATGATCTACAGGATGATGTCTACATGCTTCAAGAATATTATAGAAACCGATTACGTTGCTTTGGATATAGACATCTGGATTCTCAATTGAATAACGCACTCCAGCTTGAGCAGCAAGATTCACAACGATATTCGGTTTGTACTCCTCAAAGATATTTATTATCACATTCTTGTCAGAAATATCTCCTTGAACAAAGGAGAAACGGTCAAAAGGTTTCAGTTCCTCTAGACGTGTATACTTTAAATTCAAATCATAGTAGTCATTGATGTTATCGATACCAATAACTTTACACCCTTGTTCTAATAATTTCTTAGATAGATAGAATCCAATAAAACCAGCTACCCCAGTAATAAAATATGTTTTATTAGTATCTAGAAGCTTGTAACTCATTGTTACTAGACTCCTTTGAACTTTCTCTGTATACTGGCATTCTTCCGATGGAATGATATTCAACGCCAGCTTCTTGCATCTCGTCAACTTTATAGAGATTTCTACCATCATATACAAGAGGAGTTCTCATTAAACTCTTATATGATTCAGGAGTCATTGCTCTAATTTCTCCCCATTCAGTAAAGACAAAGCAAACATTTGCACCTTCTAATGCAACCTCAATGCTATCAACATAGGTAATGCTACCTTTTCTGTTAGACCCTTCAGGATACAAATTAGCAAAGTTAGTTGCACCAACAGGATCAAATGCATAGATATCTGCACCTTGATCAAGTAGCAAAGGTACATTTTCAAGCGATGCCGCCTCTCTTAAGTCATCTGTTCCTGGTTTAAAGGTTAGTCCTAGTACTGCCACCTTAAGACCATTAAATGTAATTAATCGATTACTAGCTTTTTTGTATAACAATGTCTTTTGATCAGTATTCACATCGATCGCAGACTTCACAGTTCTTAACTCGTAACCATTTTGCCTAGCTAGATATTCAAGGGCTTTTGTATCTTTAGGGAAACATGAGCCACCAAATCCTATCCCAGCATTTAGGAACTTGCTACCGATACGCTCGTCATAGCTCATTCCTTTAGCAACATCTTGAACATCTGCACCTACTAATTCACAAAGGTTTGCAATATCGTTCATATATGAGATTTTTAGAGCCAAAAAATCATTAGAAGCATACTTCACCATCTCGGCAGATCTTCTATTAACAGAAACAATAGGTAAGTTAAACGGTTGATAAATGTTAGTTAATAAGTCTTCAGCCCATTTGCTCTCTGTCCCAATGATGATTCTCTCTGCATAGAGTGTATCGTGAACTGCAGACCCCTGTGCCAAGAATTCTGGATTTGATGCGACTTCTACTTTCACATCATTAACTAAAAAATCATGGATGAATTGTTCAACTTTATCATTTGTTCCAACCGGAACTGTAGATTTCACCACAACTAAGCAATCTTTTTCTATTGTTTCAGCAATTTGTCTAGCAACAGTAGCAATATATGATAGATTAGCTGATCCATCTGGCTGTTCTGGTGTCCCTACACCTATAAATATTGCATCTGCATCCTTGTATGCTGATTTGTAATCTGATGTATAATCAATTCTTCCAGCTGCATAATTTTTCTGCATTAACTCTTCTAAACCTGTTTCAAAAATGGGAGATACACCAGATTTCATTACTTTTACTTTTTTATCATCAATATCAACACAAGTTACTTGATGACCTATTTCCGCAAAAGATACACCTGCTACTAACCCTACATATCCTGTTCCTGCTACTGCTATCTTATACATAGATACGCCGCCTTCCTGTATTTCTTAAGTTACACTTCTCTTAAAATTTTTCTTGCAAACCTAGCAAATTTGAACATTGCGACAATCAGAGCACTTGGAAAATAACGTAACTATTTAGTGGATTCATTAAATCATTCAAATGTCATTAAACTAAATCAAGATTTGTGTACCAATCCTTAACACCTTCATAAAAATACTTGCTTTCTATATATATTTTTTGATTAGCTTTTTTGTAACGTAGTTTTATCTCATCAATATTGTTAATTGTATAATGAATTTGTTCTCTAAGTTCATTTTGAAACCCTCTTTTATTAACTTCAACAACTCTATCAGATAAATTTATTTCATCGTATAAATCAACTATTTTTTTATAACTACTCATACCTATTGTCGGTATTTCTTGAGCTATAGAACAAACATTACTATGAAATCTCATACCTAAAATAAATTCACATTGTTTATACAAACCAAAAATGTACTCTTCTGAACCTGAACCAGTTAGACACGAAGCTATCACAATTTTAGTTCTTCTAAGTCTATCATCTATTTTTTCCAGTAAATCATTAATAGCCTGTAAATCACTATAGATATGAGGGAATAATATTATCTGATATTCAATATTATTGTATAAGAAGACATTAATTTCTTCTGCAAATTTTTCTATAAACTCTTCATATTCTATTCCATTTTCTGATTTTCCATTAAATCTTATGTCTTTCATATCAGAAACAACATTAATACCTATTGATCTATAATTACTATTCAATTCAGGGAAATCAAATTGTTTAGATTCAAAGAAAAAAGCCCCATCAGGCACTTTGTAAATTTGCTCAATATATTTCCCATCATATAATTTATTAATGGTCTCATATGAGCCATCGTTTCTTACACTTATTAAATTCTTTTTATTGTTTAATATCTTTTTTAGAAAAGATTCAAACTTTATAACAGTACTTTCACTTGCTCCTTTAGCGATATCGCATCCGACGCCATGGAACAAAATTGGAGTCTTAATTTTATCTAAAGATTCTTCACTAATATTAATGGTAGTTCCCGTGAAAGAATAGTCCCATTTCAGTTCAAAAAAGTTACCACCTCCAATTATCACCAGATCAACACTATTACATGCATCAACGAAGTCCTCACTATTAAAATCTCTAATGGCCCAAGACTTATAAAACTCTCTCATTTCAATTTCTTCGTATTCGACATGGCATCCCAATGTTTCTTTTAACCTTGTTCTAAAGCCATTATGGTTCGCATTATCTCCAATATTTCCATTAAAACTTGCTATATGTAAAGCTCTTATAGTTTTCATAGAATCCTCCTATATATTAGTTACCTAATCTGAGTAACTTGAGTTTTAATTTTAGTATTTCTAAATCGAAAGGTTCATCAATATCTAGATCGAATTGCTCATCCATAATATAAGGTATTGTATTATCGTTAAAACTTGTCTCCGAATTTAATTTTTCATCAATCCTATTAATATAAATAGATCCATTCACTTTATAAAATTCCGGGAAGTCCTGTCTTCTTATTGTGCTGTTGATATTTAACATTTTTTTTATTTGGTTAAATTCGTTTATTGTTCGTAACAATACAGGGTTTTCCGCTACTTTACTCACACTTACCAATGATTCGTCATATTCTTCGTTCATTACTAACTCAATTGCTTCATCAATATGTATAGATTTTCTTAATGGTTGAGTAGGTTGCAATAAAACTATGTAATCATATTTTTGATCTATATTTTCTATTAAATTAATTACACAATCTATAGTTCTACTGTCATCTTTAGCAAGTTCTTTAGATCTCAAAAAAGGAACGTCTGCACCACACTCTTTAGCGATAGCTGAAATTTTTTCACAATCAGTGCTTACAACGATCCTATCAAGGTATTTGGATTTAGACGCTGCACTAATTGTATAGTCAATTAAAGGCCTTCCGTTGATATTAATTATATTTTTATGAGGGATTCCTTTACTTCCCCCACGTGCAGGTATAATAGCCAGGAATGTTTTTTTATTATACATATTATACTCATCCTTTAAAATTTTAGTTTAGACTCCTAAAACTGTATTTAAATCCACAAACTTTTTTTGGAAAGAGTTCTCCCAGTTATTATTTTCTAGTATTTTAATGAATTTTTCGTCACTATTACCATTCCCATAAATTGAATTCGTAGGTATATTCATAATACTCGCTCTATATATTGCGGATTCTATATCATTAATATCTTCATTTACATGGATAATATTTTGATTATCAGTGATACTATATCTTCCTTCTTGTCTATTCCCTATATCTATTGCAGGAATACCATACACTCCTGCTTCTCTTATCCCTGCACTTGAGTTACCTATAATAGACTGACTATGTTTTAGTATTGTTAGAAAATATTCAAACCTAATCGAAGGAAATAACTTGAAGTTTGTAAAATCCTCAAATCTTTTATACTCATCTAAAATAATATCTGTTCCTTCATCATTATTTGGATAGATAACTACAAAGTTTTTTTCGGATTTTATTAGAGCATCGACTAGTTCTTTTACATTTCTGCGTAATTTACTAACTTCAGTTGTAACAGGATGGTACATTACTATAGAATATTCCTCACAAAATAAATTGTATCTTTGTCTTGCTTTTTCAATGGTTGGTAATTTATTAGAGTGCATTATATCTATATCCGGTGAACCTATTATATATATAGAATTCTCTTTTTCTCCTAATTGAATAACCCTGTTTTTCGCTTCTGAATTCGCTACTAAGTGAATATGTGAAAACTTAGTAATTGCATGCCTTATAGATTCATCAATAGTTCCAGATACCTCGCCACCTTCAATATGAGCAACCTTTATGTTATTAAATGCTCCAACTATCGCCCCAGCAAGTGCTTCTAACCTATCACCATGTATTACAATTAAATCAGGCTGTATCTCAGCAACGAAATTGCTCAGTCCAAGAATTGTATTACTTAATGCAATATCCATATTAGAATTAGTTGATTGATTAATATATTTATAAATATTATTAAATCCATCTTTTTCAATTTCACTATATGTTGAACCATATTTAGATAACAAATGCATTCCTGTTACAAAAACGTTTAGTTCAAACATTTTATGTTCATCTACTTTTTTCATTAAGGATTTTATTTTTCCATAATCTGCTCTAGTTCCAGTTAGAAAGACAATTTTTTTCTTCATACAAACCACCCTTTAATAAACATCTGCCCAATTTATATGTTCATCACTAGAAATATCCCTTATAGATTTTCTTCCTAAAACTTCATTATAGTTTTCAGCTTTAATTTCACCAGTGCCTGGTCGTTTCACCCAAACATTATCATGCGAGAAGATTTCACCTTTACTTATAGGCTTTATAGTCACAACAGTAGCAAAAGCAAAGTCAATAGTAACTTGTTCTTCTTTAGTTGCTTCCTTTTTTCCGCCACGCATTTTTGCAACTTCAGATGAACTGATAATAAGTTCTGTTAGCTCAGATGGTGTCATAGAATTAATAATATCTGGACCTTTTCGATCTCTACGATCAGTAAAATGCCTTTCTAATATTGAAGCTCCTAAAGCAACTGCGGCTACACAGGCATTATTATTAAGTGTGTGATCTGATAATCCCACAACAACATTCGGAAATTCCTTTTGTAGCTCTTGCATTGCTCCTAACCTAACTAGTTCAGGGGGAGTAGGGTATAAATTAGTAGTATGAAGTAGTGCATATGGAACTTTCCTGTATTCTAGAATTTCAACAGCCTTTTTTACACTCTCAATATCATTCATTCCTGTCGAAACGATCATTGGTTTACCAAAAGAAGCAATATGATCAAGTAACGGATGGTTGTTCATCTCACCAGAGCCAATTTTATAAGCTTTCACATTCATTCTTTCCAGTCTTTCAGCCGCAGCCCTTGAAAAGGGAGTACTTAAGAAAATCATTCCTTTAGATTCAACATAGTCTTTAAGTTTGATTTCCTCTACTTCAGAAAGAGCACATCTTTCCATAACCTCATAAATTGAAATATCTACATTTCCTGGGATTACATTTTTTGCTTCTTTACTCATTTCATCTTTGATGACATGAGTTTGATGCTTAATAACTTCTGCGCCAGCCTTATACGCTGCATCTACCATTTCAAAAGCAACTTTTAGATCACCTTCATGATTAATTCCCATTTCAGCAATAACTAAAGGTGGATAATTTTCTCCAATCATTCTCTCTCCAATTTTAATACTGCCCTTATTCATCTGATCATTTCCTCTCATAATTTATATTTTAATTAAAGTGTTATTAGGAATAAATTTTTCACATATACCTATCTTTCGCACAATTAAAGTCTTTGCTTTTATATGTTTATAGACATTTAATTTCTATCCAAAAAAATCCTATCAGTTAATTTCTTAACAGTTAAATCATGTATTTCTTAATCTCATTTTCAACTTCAGTTAATTCTTCCTTATCCAATGTGTGTAATTGTATTTGAGCTCTAATTTTACGATATCGTTTAATATGTTTATTAATATTCTCACCAAAACTAATTCCGGTTTTATAATTTATTGCTGAAAGAATTGAAAGAATACCACGGTATATATTTCGTGCATATGCAACCCACATTTCTTTATTGAATTTCTTTTGAAATTTTTTAATTAATTTTGGGTCCCATTCAATATCATAACTACTAGTTTGATAAACCGTCTCAAGTAATTTAGCTAAACGAAGATATGATGGCCTAGTTTCATTAACATCATAATAGTGCTTAATATCCTCTCCTTTAATAGGGAGATCAAAATTTTCATTAATACTCTTAGCAAAATCTTCATAGTTATCTAGGTTTTCAGCATCTACCATAATTGAAACATCGTCTTCTCTTAATATTGGAGTGGGTCTTACTATTGCACATGGAACTTTTGCAAAATAGGACTCTACAATTGACGTACTTTTCCAAGTGTATACTTTATCACTTATTCCAATCCATTGTTTTACAGAAAAGTCTCTTATTACCTTAAAGTTAGCATGCTTGTCTATAAGATTTTTCAATTTCATACTATTGTATTCTGCTGGGTGTGGTCTATATATAAAGTTTAGATCTGAATTCTTTTCTAGTAAAATATTGACCCATCTCAAAAAATCATCTTGCGATTTAACTGATAAATTGTACCGTTCTTCAACAATAACTTCGCCTACTTTTTTCTTTAATTTCAAAATTTCCTTATCTGAAAGACTTGCATAACTAAAAGAGGAAATAAAAAATATTGTTTTTAAATTTGGATTTAAATCATATGATGTTAGTAAATCGTTACGGTCTTTATAATACCCTTTGAAAAAAGGCAATAAAAAATCAATTTGTAATGGCCCGGTGACAGCGATTTTGTCTTCTTGCATACCTACTCTAATCAAATTTTCTTTGGGTTTCTCTCCCCAGCAAATGTGCAATATTTTTTTAGCGATTCCTTTTGGATACCTATAACTATTAATGTCTCCTTCCGTTTTTAAAGTCCCTATTTGTTCCCACTGTAAATTGACTATTTTTTTTACAGGTCCTGCTAACCTATAAACTAAATTATAAAGTACTTTTTCATCGTACATAGAATGAGTTAAGATTGTTCTTACTTTTCCATAATACTTTTTTCGCAATTTATTTAAATTTTCATACGGAAAATGACAATATTCAACAGAATAGCCTCTTTTTTTAAGTTCATTACCTACCAATACTATGCTTTCTAATTCCCGTTGCTTCAATTCATATACAAATAAAAAATCAATCATAAAAACACCCTACTCCTGAAATTATTCTTTTAATTAGTATTATCTTGTAAAATATTTAGTTTGTTATCTGTTATTTAATAATTCATAGAAACTATAATGACAACTTGACCTTTAATATCATTTTTTGAAACGTTCTATTATCATATTATTCAACTGTATTGCTTCAGGAATCTTAATTAGTATTGATGTAGAATAATATACCAAGGCACCACACAAAATTGATAGAATTAATGCAAGGTTCTGGTCTACTAAGTTCACTATTGAATAAAATAGTAACAGTGATGATCCTCCCATGATAATAGAGGCAAGAATTATTTTTGTAGTTCCTTTTAAAATATTTAAAACCCCAATAGAGCCTATCTTTTTCTGAAGAGCAGTAATTAAGGAAAATACAATAATTCCATCAACTATACTCGTAGCCAACGCTAGCCCAGCTACTCCCATATATTTTGATAGTATTAAATTTAAAATAATATTAATCAACAAAGCTATTATTGTATTAATTACCGGAGTTTTTGAATCCTCCAAAGCGTAAAACACTTTAATTATTATATGTCGCAAGCCTAAAAAGGCTAATCCTATTGTATAAAAAAACAATGCAGACCCTGTTATAGCAACAGCACTACTGTCAAAGGCTCCTCTACCATAAATTAGTTGTACTATTTCTTTAGAAAACAACATCATACCTACACTTGCTGGTATCAATAATAATAGAGTTAATTTAATCGCTTCATTTAAATTCGTTTTTAATTTAGCTATATTATTAGCAGCCGCAAGCTTTGAGATATTAGCAAAAAAAATAGTCGCCAATGATACTATAAATAAATCATCCACTAATTTATTAATCCTACTAGCATAATTAAGAGCTGATATCCCACCATCCGACATTGTAGAAGCGATTGTTTTGTCTATTAACTTATTTATTTGATTAACAGCTGAACTAAACATTACTGGTATAATTAATTTCATTGATCTATTAAGATTTTCTGACTTATAATCCAAATCGAAATTATACCTGTAACCATACTTATACGACAAAAATATAATCAAAATAAGTTGCGTGAAAACTCCAAGTACTTGTCCAAATCCTAAATAAGTTAATCCGTAATTATATGCAAAGTAATATGAAAATATCATCCAAATATTCAATGGCAGTGTTGATATTATCGGTAATAAAAAGGACTTTTTACTATTCAAAAAACCTTCAAGAACATAAATTATTGGTAGAAACAGCATTGTTACTACGGTAATCCTTGTTAATTTCACTGCTAGATTCAAAGTTTCACCTTCAAATCCAACTGCAAATACCTTAACAATAGCTTCGATATTTAACCATATGATTATATTAATTAAAAAAGTTATTATTACAAATATGTTTATTAACGTATTTGTATAGACTAATCCTGCTTTCTTATTTTCATATTTTGATATTCTCGAATAAATTGGCAAAAACGCCGTTTTTATGCCTACCCCTATAAAAGAAAAAATAATGGTTGGGATAACTAATGAAATAAAATAAGCATCTGTAACATTCGAAAGGCCAAAAAAGTATGATAATGCAACCTCTCTAAACAAAGCTATAATCTTAATTAATAATGTTATACATGCCATAAATAAAAATGTTTTCTTCAATCTGTTCACCAGTTTCTTAATCTTTAAATTAGCTAATAAAATAGTTGTGCTCTCAATTTTTTTATTTGTTGAATGTTATTTTTAATTCAATTTAAAAAAATCTGTATCTCATTTCTTCTTTTATTACATTTTTCCGATATTCAAGTTTCAATAATACGAACTTAGCCACTAATATAGCAATAACTACTTGTGTAATTATTTGTCTGTAGGAAACATTGGCCAAATCTAATAATATGATAATTGTTAAAAAAGTTGCTATCAAAGCATATCCAATATTTTTTTTCCTATTTTTGATAGAATTAATTAACATTATTATTGGAAGGCTGTAATAAACAAAAAAACCAATAATTCCAGTGGAGGTAAGAACTTCTATGAAATTATTATGGGAGTAGCCTCCAAAAAAACTCACTCTTCTAAAGTTATCTAATCCGTAACCTAATACTGGATTTGACTGAAAGAGTAACCATCCCTCATTATATAACCTTAAACGGTCCCTAGTTGATGAATCAACTTGACTATTAGAGAATATGTTAGCACCGGCTAACCTTTGGCCTAATACTTCATGTAAAAAAGATGTATTCATAGAGAGTTCATATAATAACACGATGAAAAAAACAATAATAATGCTAACAAGAGATTTATTCTTAACTCTTCTAATTGAAATAAATAGGAATAATGAAACTCCTCCTAACAATGCTAAAAATGCTTTTCTAGATCCGGTCATTAGTGAAATCACGATAAACGGAATTAAAAAAAGATAATAAATAGTTTTGTTGCTTTTCTTAGCAATATAAACGGAGGCTATACTAGAATATGTTAATGCAATCCCAATAGTATTCGGATTTAACCCAAGATTAGCACCCAGTCTATCAGTCCCCCAGACATCAAAAGGTGTCATGATTATTACTCTAACAATTAAAATTAATCCTGCTATAACTATTGCTCTTAAAATCCAATTAAATTTCGAGTCGGAATCTATCAAAGAAATTAGTGCTGTATAAAAAAATAACTTTAATGTTAAATTTATTGCCTCTGAAGTTGAGGCTATACTATCATATGCAAATAAAGACACAAAATAACCCCAAGTTATAAAAACAGTCATCCATAATAAATGGACTGTAACTTTTATTCGACCGAATTTAACTAAATTTAATAACATAATTAAAACCATTAAAAGCTGAGCAGCTATCGAAAGACCTTTAATATTAGAAAATGCATAAACTATAACTATTGAAATAAGGAGCAAATAGTTGACATTAGATTGTTTACCAATAACAAAATTGCTATGAGAGAACATGCCCTCCCCCTTTTTATTAAATGTAATTGAGAGTAGGATTTTTTAAATTAGAAATTAGTTATTAATGAGGTTAAGTGCTAGTGATATTTTACTTAATATATTTATCCATATATGAAAATATCGGTGAGTGATTGTGATATAGACTATTAACAATAGACAAAGTACCATGTCAACTTTCTAATCCCCTCAACGATAATCCAAGCTCTTTGTTCATAATTTATACCCATTGATATCTTTATTTGAAGCAATAATAGGCACCCACATGCCATAGCTTCTGACTACTTAAATTCACATCGATTTTTTCCCAATCTCTATTCTACTTTGGGTAATAAATAAGATGTTAATTTATCACTTAACTTTATGCGGAAAATTTACTATTAATTAATCACCAACTATTTAGCGTTAGTTGCAATAAAAGATAATATTTTCTCTGCTCTCTTTTCTAACGTTAGAGATTGTGACTTTTGAAGACTACCTTTACCTAGGTCTTTTAACTTTTCTTTATTATTGTAAAGATGATTAATTGCAAATTTTATTTCTTCAACGCTGGAAGGATTTACTCTAATCGAACATGAATCATCTAATATATCATCGTTAAATGACAAATTAGATGATATTATTGGTAAACCACAAGCCATCGCTTCAATAATTGCATTACAGCAGCCCTCATTTAGTGTTGGGAGTACAAAGACATCCGCCGCACTATAAAAGTAGGGTAAATCTTTATTATCAACAGCTTGATTATAAAGACAACTCTCTCCACTTGGTGTTAGTTCACCTTTTCCGGCACAGATGGCATAAACACCATCTATCTTGTTAATTGCTTGCATAAGCCTATCAATACCTTTTCGGTAATCAAAACTACCGACGAAACATACTAAGAACTTATCATTTGGAAGCCCGAACTTTGCTCTGCTTTCAATTTTTTCTCTAGGATAAAATCGCTCTTTACGATACCCATTTGGAAAAACATCAATTACATTCTCTTTCACAGCATTTACAGATAGAAGCATTTCTTTGTTTTGTGTAGAAACAGCTACTACACCATCTAAAGTTTTTAATTCATTAGCAACTTTAGATGCGCCAAAGTGATCAATGGTCATAAAAGTTGCTTCTCCGTGAGCCATAAATGAAGGCAAATTAAACAATCGACCAATTCTAGCAGCCGCTATTCCAGCTGGTGTCACAAAATGTCCGTAAACCGCATCAGGTTTATCAATCATTTTGGTAATTACTTTTTTAACAGCATTTGTGAAATTATTAGTTGTAATTCTAGCTGGATTAAACCCTAATATTTCACTTTGACCATATCCTATATACTTGGGGAAATATACATCTACAGTAGTTCCATTTTCTGTAGTTTCGCTAGTCTTATAGGGGAATTTTAAATATTTTGTATTCAAATTTACTGGCATTGGACAAATTACTGAACAATTAATTCCTTTATCTGCCATTGACCAAACAAGTTGTTGCACAAAAACTAAAACGTTTGGTTCTACTGGGTTCGGATATTTATTTGTTATAATACATAAATTTTTCAAAATGATATCTCCTTATAAACAAAAAATATTTACTCAACATCAGTTTCAACTTGGTAGTTTTATCCAATCACCCATTTTTACATCAAAAGAATGAGGCGAAATTTTCCCGAATCCAGCACTTTTAGTGAAGGTCAGCTCTCCAAAAATGATCTTACCATCAACATTATAAAAATCTACACGGACGTGCAAAAAATCTTTTGATAGTTCTTTCGCATAATAAACCATTTCATCAAAATTATTTGGTTTGGGAACTTTAGTTGTCAAATCATTCTCATAACCTAATTTAACTTCGGGCAATAGGTTGAACTTCATATCGTATGCGTTAATGGTATGCTTATTGTCTTTCCATGTATCTATATAAACTAATTTGGGTTCTCCATTAAAACAAAAGAACTTGTAATCATATAACGCTTGACTTTGTGTATCCTTCAAATACTTCTCAATTATTATTCTAGGTTTTTCAACTCCATAAAACCATTCACCATAACAAGGTAAAAAGTCAGCTTTCAACCATTTCTTTAATAGGTTAATTGTTTTCTCTATATTTATTTCTCCCTTATCTTCACAAACTATATTAAAGGTTGAGCCATGAGTTACTTTGATTACAAATTGATTCGGTAAACTTTCAAAAGGGATTTTTTCAGGATTAAAACCACTCCATATTAAATCATTTAATATTTCTCCATGTCCGAGAGACTTCACGTATTCTCTAACTGTATATTTATCAGAGCACTTAATCATCAATTCATTTTTATCATATAGTTTTATCCACTGTAATTTTTCATTGTATGTAGTAGGATTTTCTAAATTCAATTTATAACCTAACTTTGCTTTAAAAAGTATTTTCAGACATAATTCAGGTGACATTTTATAAAGTATATTCATTGGGGTTAAAATGATATTTTTCACGATATTATTCATCAATTCTATCCTTTCCATCCTGCATGACCTATCGCATAAAATCTTGAATTATACTTAGGACTTTAGAAGGTTTATTGTATCTTTTTTTTATTGGATTTCTTTCAAATTTATTAATGCCATTAAGCAATTCATCCATATTTAATACACAATACAGATAACCTTCTTCTGCTAATACTTCGGCGACTTGGGTTTGATGGTCATCAATATGCTCACCATATCTTGCCAAACGCGGAACGGCTAACAATTGCTTTTCTAATTTTAAAGCTCCAATGAGTGCACCCGTTCCACCATGAGATATTACTAGATGTGCTTTCCGTTGACATTCTTTAAATTCAACAACTGACATAAACCGCTCAAACTTATAGTTCTTTGGAATATATGTTGACTTTCCAATTTGCGCAAAAACTTCCTCTTTTATTTCTCCTTGTTCAATTAACTCATCTAACTTTTTTAGTAGCCGATTAAATTGGTATTCCCTTGATCCAACACACACAAAAATCAATATATCCCGCCTCCATATATCGCTTTAGGATAAACTTTTTTCAATGGTTCCCACTGAATGATGAACAAATCTGCGTGCTTATACATTAACCTTCCTGCTCTAGTACCATCATTTACTCTCGCAAATGTTTCAATATAAATTAGTTTTTTTCCAAATAACTTTGCCAAAAATGCCATTGGCAATACTATCATAGTCCCTGTAGTAATAACATAATCTGGTCTTTCCTTGTACCAAATTTTTATAGACTTAAAGATATTTAATAGCATTTTTAATGGGAATAATTTATCTCGCATGCCGGTTTGAAACAAGTAATAATCTGCATCAGAAGTATATTTTGCGCCCTCTGTAATCCAAAATACATCATTATTCTCTGCTAATGGAGATAACATTTTTAATTGCTCATAGTGTCCACCTGAAGATGAAATTAAACATACTTTATTAAATTTTTTTTTCATTTTTCATACCCTCTCACTTCATTTTTCCGTAACATTTATTGAATCTTCCAAATCTCTTATTATATAATTCTCTTTATACAAGCTTAGTTTGTTATCATAGATCAAGTTTCCGAAAACTTTGTTAATTACACTTGACTTTCTTAAGCCTATTTTTACTACTGGGTTGAAAAACTTAGTTAATACTATGTTTCTATTATGTGATTTTGCAATTAACCTTACCATTTCACTAGTCTTAACATACTCTTTATTCTGAGGAAAAAAGAGACCACTTTCCCCATTATCAATCATTAATCTTACAAACTCACAAAGATTATCTACATGGATCATACTTCTCTGATTATTAATATCTGGAAATACAGGAAATATCTTAGCAACTTTAGCTAGTTTTAAATAATTTCCTTTAGCTCCCTTTCCAAATATCATCGGGGGTCTCAAAATAACGACTTTAAATCCATAGTTATCTAATTTTTTTATTCCTTCTTCTGCCAACAACTTACTATTCCCGTAAAAATTACTAGGAATTGGTTTGGTGTTTTTATCAATAACTTTTTTTGAGATACTGCCATCACCATATACAATAATACTACTCATAAAAATAAATTGCTTAACGCCTTCAGCTTTTGACTTCTCAGCCACTGCAATAGTTAAATCCCGATTCACCTTATAGTAAAGTTCTTCCATTTTAGGGTCCGAAGACACATGTGCTATCCCCGCAACATGGAATATAACATCGTACTTTGAAAAATCACTTTTTTTCCAATCATCCGTTCTGAGACTAATACAATCCACTGAATATTGATCAGGATAGTTTTCTAGCCAACTTTCTAAACTTGTTCCTATATAACTGTTAACTCCAGTAATTAGTATCGTCTTCATTTTGAAGAATTCTCCTTCGTACTAGCTAGTTCTTTATTTACACCTGTCCCCGTACCACCCTCAATAACTCCATCACTCTTTACAACACTTACAATAGTCCCAAAGAAACACTTAACATCCATACCAAAACTAAGCTTCTTAACATACTCCCCATCCAGTCTTGACTTCACCTCAATAGGAAGCTCATCTCTCCCATTAATTTGCGCCCATCCAGTCAACCCAGGGGGAACATCATTAACGCCATACTTATCACGTTCTTCAATTAGATCATACTGATTCCAAAGCGCTGGACGAGGTCCAATTACTGCCATTTGACCAGCAAATATATTAAAGATCTGCGGAAGTTCATCCAAGCTTGTCTTTCTCATAAATTTCCCAACTTTAGTAATGTACTGTTCCGGATTTTCTAATAAGTGAGTAGGTGTGTCCTTGGGTGTATCAATTCTCATCGTACGAAACTTCAATATATCGAAATGCTTTTTATGAATACCTACGCGTTTTTGTTTAAACAGAACTGGACCTTTTGATTCTGCCTTAATTGCAATAATTAAAACGATAAAAACCGGTGACAATATTACAATTCCTAGTGAAGAAAGTACAATATCCATTACTCTCTTAACCTTCATATACATAATTAACTCTCCTTCTAAGTCAGTTAGTTGGGTAGATGCTAGTTCTAAGATAGTTTTTCTATTAAACTAGCAACTAACCAAGTACCTCACTATTTTCTCTATCTTTAACTTACACACTTAACTCCTCATTCTTATAAGTGTTAAGTACACGATCTGAATGTACTTAACACCTACATATAATAACTAGTTAAAAATCAGTAAAAGTAGTTTACTTCGCATACAACAACTCTTTACTAGAGTTGATCCGATTATGTGCAATATCCAAAGCCCTCTCTCTAACACCCAACTTATCCATATCCTCAAACCGACCAACAAAATCCATCACAACACTCAAATCCGCAATAACCGACTTCCCAACATAAATCTTCGGATAAATCTGCTCATCATGAACCTCATCCTTACCAAGAAGCTCTTCATACAATTTCTCACCAGGTCTCACACCAGCAAACTTAATCCCAATTTCATCAACGGAGTAACCGGACAATTTAATGAGGTTTTCCGCAAGATCCACAATCTTAACCGGCTCACCCATATCAAGAACGAAAATTTCTCCGCCTCTTGCCATGGCGCCAGCTTGAATCACAAGTCTCGATGCTTCCGGAATTGTCATAAAGTAACGAACCATATCTGGATGCGTTACCGTAACCGGACCCCCCTTTTGAATTTGCTTCTTAAAGAGTGGTATGACACTACCACGACTTCCAAGTACGTTACCAAAACGTACGGCTACAAATCGTGTTGCGCTGATCTTGTCCATCTGTTGGACAATCATTTCCGCAAGACGCTTCGTTGCGCCCATGACGCTTGTAGGATTAACGGCTTTATCGGTTGATACCATCACGAACGTATCAACATCTGCATCACTCGCTGCTTCTGCCACGTTTTTGGTGCCAATAACATTATTTTTCACTGACTCATGCGGGTTTGCTTCCATTAAAGGGACGTGCTTATGCGCTGCTGCATGATACACAACATTTGGACGATGTAGTTTCATCACTTCACCAAGTCGTTCACGATCTTGCACATCAGCTATGACTGGTATGAAGGTAATGGTATCTCCGTATGTATTTCGAAGTTCCATTTCAATCGTATAAATGCTGTTCTCACCATGACCGAGTAACACAACTTGATCTGGATTGAATTTCGAAACCTGGCGACAGATTTCAGAACCGATGGAGCCTCCAGCACCTGTAACGAGCACTGTTTTCCCAGTGAGCGTTTCGGCGATGTTTTCTGTATCCAATTTAATCGGTTCACGACCTAGTAGATCTTCTACTTTCACATCTCGGAAACTATTAATCGATACTTTACCTGTCATTAAGTCTTCAATCATTGGGATGATTTGCGTCTTTGCATTTGTCTTAGAACATTCCTCATAGATTCGCTTCATCTCGGATTTTGAAAGAGATGGAATCGCAATGACGATGGTATCAATTTCGAGTTGCTTGACTTGTTCCACAATGTCTTCCGTTGGCCCAAGAACAGGAACGCCCATGATTTCTAAATTCTGCTTTCGAATGTCATCATCAATAAATCCGATTGGATTCAAGTCAGAATCGACACTCTGCCTTAATTGACGAACAATCATCATACCTGCTGATCCAGCACCAACAACTAGCACACGTTTCTTTTTATTCTTCGTATTCATATACGTATCACGGAACATCCGCCAGGCAAAGCGAGATCCTCCGATGAGTAACATATGAATCATCCACGTAATAGAGAGTGCTCTGAAGTAAATATCCTGAAGCAGTATGAACTGTGCTAATGCGGCAAGAATGACGGAGAATGTGACGACTTTAAAAATAACAACAAGTTCCCCGATACTTGCATATTGCCATGCTCGCTTGTATAGCTTGTAATAGTAAGAAAAGAAATGATGACCTAATAGAAGAACAATCGAGCTAGCAATAATCGGTTTGGACGAAAGAAAATCAGCATAGTTCAAAAGAAAGCTACTAATGAAAATCGCAAAAGCGACAATGCACGAATCAATCACGATTAGATACGATAACCGCTTATGATAGGACATTTACTTGCACCTCATTTCAGATTTCGTCATTCGCTCTTCAATCGATCTGTTTAGTAGCCCTTGTATCTCAAGTAGTTTCTGATCGGGTGCATCTTGCTTAATATATCGAATGGCTTTTCGAATCGACTTTGGTAACTGATCCGTTCCCTTCATATAACCACTCCCCCTTTAAATAACAATCCCATAAAAACGTCTTTTCCCGCGTGTCTATTATTGTGGTTTGGTTCTAAATAACCACTTCAAAAGAGAAATGCTTTTCTATCTACTTCTGGGCATAGTAATAGTAATAACTTCCATCCTTCATCTTCTTCCTATTTAGTACGACCCCAAGTAACTTACTATTCACACTTTCCAACCGCTCTTTCGCCTTCACCGCAGCTTCTTTATCCGTCGTTCCACTACTCACAACAAGCACAGTTCCCTGCACTTTATTCGCAACAATTTGCGAATCTGCCACTGCAAGAATTGGAGGACAGTCGAATAATATAATGTCATAATGAATTAGTGCTTCTTCTATTAAATTATCCATCCCTTTTGAACCAAGAAGTTCAGATGGATTGGGGGGAATTGGACCACTTGTTAAAACGTTAAGATTCGGCACTTCCGTTTCCTGCGTCACCTCTACTAACTCAGCCTGACGGGTGAGGACATTAGTGATCCCTCTAGTATTCATCGTTCTGAACGTGTAATGAACCGTTGGCTTCCGTAAATCCGCATCGATAATTAGAACGCTCTTACCTTGTTGAGCAAGAACAACTCCAAGGTTCGCAATAGTCGTAGATTTCCCTTCCATTGGGCCTGAAGAAGTCACCATAATCGTGCGGATTTCTTCTTCTACGGAAGCAAACTGAATGTTAGTTCTGATTGTTCGGTATTGCTCAGCAATTGGTGATTTCGGATTTTGGTGGGTTAATAGACTTCTTTCTTTATCAACGTGTACAGACTTTCGATTTTTACGACTCAACCGTCTCACCTCTTACTGACTTTTTTGCATTCCCTTTCGAAGAACCTACTTCTTTATCCTCAATGACTGCAATTGTTCCTAGTACAGGAAGACCAAGCAGCTTTTCAATATCGTTTTCATCTTTAATCGTGTTATCAAGGTATTCAAGTAAGAAAGCAAGTCCTACACCCACCATTAAGCCTATAATTAATGCAATAGCCATGTTAAGCACGGGGTTAGGATTTACAGGAGCTGGTGTTCCTTCAAATCCAGCTTTTGAAAGAATACTAACGTTATCGACATTCATAATGTTACTAATCTCTTTCTCAAATACTGTTGCAGTTGTATTCGCAATCTTCACAGCAAGCTTTGGATCCGGATCTGTTACTGAAATCAGTACAACTTGCGAATTTTGTGCATTGCTTACAGATATCTTATTGTTTAGTGTGTTAGTCGTCATATCAAGTGATAAACTTTCTTTTACTTCATCAAGAATAGTAGGACTTTTAATAATGACACTATAGGTATTAATAAGTGCTACATCTCTATTTACCTGGTTATAATCAATGGCACTATCTTTATCTGTTTTTTGATTCACAAGAATTTGGGTTTGAGTTTCATAAATTGGGGTAAGTAAGAAATAAGAGACAACACCGCTGGTTGCTGTAGCGAGTAGTGTAATTAGTAGAATAAGAGATAAGCGTTTTTTGAGTACTTCGAAAATTTCCTTTAAACTAATTGTTTCTTCCATAAATGCCTCCAACAAGCTCATAATATTTTTAATACGTAACTATTCTGAATACAGATTTCACTATAACACAGAAAATCAGTTAAAATTAGCCTTTTTTTTCATGTTTATCCACATGACTTTAGTAATGGTATAAAAGTCATGTTTTATTTTGTCGATTATTGTAGAAGAAAGTGCTTACACAGTAGAATTTCTTACTTTTATTGACGAAATGTTTTTTATTAAGTTTATTCTAATTGCATTTAGTAATGAAGTAACCCCCTCCTTATTTTAAAATAATCCTAGTATCTTTTTCCTTCTAATTTTCTCAGGAATTTCTTTTGCAACCATCTTACCTACAATCATATCTTCAGCGTTTTCCTGCAGCATATACCTTGTCGAAATGCCGAATTCACGTTCAACTGTCCCCATTGCGTCACCAAGGTCAAAAGGCCTATTTGTCGTGTTGTGAGCATCAGAAGCAATAAAATGCGTAAGGTTGGATTGGATAAGGTCAAATGAGAATTTTTGAATCTTTTTCCCCATCTCTCCTGTTACACTTTTGCCTGTTAACTGACTCAGTGCTCCCTCTTTTACAAGGTTATAAAGACGCTCAGGATTTTCCATGATTTCACGATTACGTTCAGGGTGGACAATAATCGGAATGATACCATTCACTTGAAGATCAAATAATAATTTGTTTGCATAGCGCGGTAAATGGCTTGATGGAAATTCAATTAGCATGTAGTTCCCATTTCTATTCACTGTAAGCAACTCTTCGCCACTCAAGTCTTCTACTAACTCACCATAAATACGATTTTCCTGACCAGGTAAAACTTCAATATGTATGCTCTCTTCTTTGAGCTTTTCATTTAATCGTTCTACTTCTGCCAGTATGATGCGACGTTCATTTTCGAACGTTCCATTTTTATGGTGTGGTGTGGCAACGATCTTCGTAATGCCCTGATCATAAGCTTGCCTTGCCATAGCAAGACTATCTTCTACTGTCTTCGCTCCATCATCGATTCCGGGTAGGATATGAGAGTGTATATCGATCATCTTCTTGCCTTCCTTCTATGTTGGATTATTCTAATAGATTAGCATATTATTGTTAAGATATTGTAAGCTTTGTGATTTTTGTCTAGTTTGTCATAAACAATTGGCAGTAGCACTTGAGATTGACGCTCTTTCACAAACTTTTTCTGGAAGGTATTTACTTTACAAAATAGTTCGACTTATAATAAAGGTTAGAATTTCGATAGAAAAATTGCAAGACAATTCTTGATAGAAAGCTGGAATGAGAGAATGAAGAAGTTTTTACTGATTGTAGGAATAATTGCGGGTGTTGTTCTCGTTGCTGGTGGCGGTTATGCGTATTATCTATATGATTCAGTGAAGGATACAGCTGGCGAGATGCACGAACCTATTAGTAGAGAAACATCTGAGAAACGAACGGAACAAGTAGATATGCAAAAGAAAGACCCTATTTCTATTCTCCTGATGGGTGTGGATGAGCGAAAGAATGACCAGGGTCGTTCGGATACAATGATTATGATTACGTTAAATCCACAGGACAATTCAATGTACATGTTTAACATTCCACGTGATACTCGCACAGAAATTATTGGTCGTGGAACGGTTGAGAAAATGAATCACGCTTATGCATATGGCGGGATTGAAATGACAATGGATACTGTCGAGAACTTCCTTGACGTTCCCATTGATTACTATTTCAAAGTTAACATGGAAGCATTCGAAGATGTTGTCTCAGCTCTTAATGGCGTAACCGTCGATAATCCGTTTGCTTTTCAATATGGTGGATATACATTTCCTAAAGGTGAAATTGAATTGAACGCTGAAGAAGCACTCGCTTTCTCTAGAATGCGCTATGAAGATCCTAAGGGTGATCTAGGCCGCAATGATCGTCAGCGTGAAATTATTAAGTCAATTATTAACGAAGGTGCAAGTGTAGGTAGCATTAATAAGATTGGTGACTTGCTGAATGCTGTTGGAACCAATGTGAAAACAAACATGACATTTGAAGAAATGAATGATATTTTCAAAAACTATCGTGACGCTCGTCAGAACATGACAACATTTGAAGTTCAAGGACATGGTGAAATGATTGATGGTCTGTGGTATTACATTGTTTCGGATGAAGAGAAGCAAAACATTACGCAAAAGCTGAAAGATCATCTTGAATTAAGTTAATTATTTAAGGCAGTTCCAGTTAAACTGGAGCTGCCTCTTTTTTTAAAAGATTCCTAATCTCTTCTTTTTATGAATTCTCTGAGGTGGTTCCTTTTGAACCACTTTTCCCTCGATTAGAAATTCTGCGTTCTCTTGCATCATATACCTCATAGACAAACCAAACTTATTTTCCACTGTGTCTAGCGCTTTTCTTAGATCACATGGTCGTGTTTTTACATTATGCGAATCAGAAGCGATAAAGTGAGCGAGGTTATGTGTGATTATCTCATGAGAGAATTGCTTCACTTTCTTCCCCATCTGTCCTGTTACCGCAGAAGCTGTTAACTGACATAGTGAACCTTCTTTGACAATTTGGTAAAGTCGTTTTGGGTTCTCTATGAATTCTTGGTTACGTTCAGGGTGAACAATGATTGGAATTAATCCACTTATTTGCAGATCAAATAAGAGTTTATTTGCATATGCAGGAACGTGACTTTGTGGAAATTCGATCAATAGATAGGTTCCTGTTTCGTTTATTGATAACAGTTTCCCTCGTCCATAATCATCAATCATATCACCATATATTCTAATTTCTTGGCCTGGAATCACCTTGAGGTCTATTTTTTCTCTCTCAAACTCTTTATTAAGAATGGCTACTTCCTGCAAGATCACTTTCTTTTCATTATCAAAGCTTCCATTACGATGATGCGGAGTAGCTACTACTTTCGTAATCCCCTCGCTCACTGCCTGCTTTGCCATTTCAATACTCTCTTCAATCGTTGATGCACCATCGTCAATCCCGGGGAGGATATGACTGTGAATATCAATCATGTGCAAATCCCCTTTCCTGAATGGTTTGTGTCTTGTCGAAACATTAACTAGTAAGTTCATATTCTACTTTAAAAGATGTATTATTCACGATAACAACAGGGTTTGTTCTATTTAAAGAACAACACTTTATTTTATACTAACATATTTTTCAATATTTGGGAGGGGAAATCTCAAATATTGGATATTTGTTTTATAAAGATAGTAGATTGACAAAAAGAGTTGATTGAATGTGCTTTGTATAAGCTACTTATATTACTTTATGGTTATTAAGATATGGAAACCTTTGAAGTTAAGGGGCGTTGTGAGATGATCGTCAACCTCTGGTATTATATCGCGCCTGATTAAGAGAGACAGTCAAATACGCAGAAGTTAAAGAATTATTTCGAGATTAGTTGAACGGAAAGAAGGGCTCTTCCACAGTGGAAAAGCCCTTCTTTTTAGTCTGTTTTCAGGTTGGATGCCATTCCCATGTTCTTCGATAAAATGCTTCGAATCTGTTCAATGTATGGTTTCGCTTCGCCCGCCTGCTTCTGTTCTCTTTCGACCTGCTGCACAAATTCCTGCAGCTCACCCCACATAGGGTTCTGTTTCTCTAGCCCTTTCATTCCGAATCCTCCGTTTTATTTCTAGTAAACTATTTTTTGAGATTGTATCACTCTATTCAAATAATTACCATAAAAATTTTGTAAATTATCAGTAAAGTATGCTTAATAGAATAAGAATGACTATGATGGCCTCAACCGATCGATGTGCTCATTTGGTATAACCTTACCCTATTATGGGTATACTCAATCATAGAATAAGAGATTCAAGAATTAGCAAAACAAGCCGGTTTCTTTTCCATAGAACGACAGCGTTTGATAGCTCTATCAATTATAATAGAGGAAAGTCACCCTGCTTCAACTGGATGAATTTCTTCGTACGTTATAGAATTTCATTTCTGTTTGTTTAAAGTATAAGAAAATCTAAAGCTTTCGCTAAGAACTGGCGGTAAGCTAAGGTTTTCTAAAAGGGGTTGAGGTTATGCAATACCATGAAGAAGGCAACTTCGCTAAAGGTATGGTATGGGGCGTCTCACTAAGTATTCCTCTCTGGATTGCAGTATTTGGTTGGGCTAAACTGGTAATGAGAATGGTTAGTTGATTTAATATAGAAAGAAAAGACGGACAGCGTATGTGCTGTCCGTCTTCTATTTGTTACTAATACTTGTTTTAAGTAGCGTAGATATTAATAACAAAAAACCTTAACTCGTTTAGTACGTTTAATTTGCAATAATGCTTATAATTGCTCCAAGGAAGATCGCAAATACTGGTACTAATAAATATCCTAGACTTCTATTTCTCTGTTTTCTCCAGGCAATCTCTTCTGGAGTCATGTACGTTCCCTTCAAAACTAAACCGCCTCCTATAGTAATATTATCCCAAATAAATTATATACAGATATAGAATAAATTGGAACTACTTTCGTTAAATAATTTTCTATATTTTTCAAATTATAGCTGTATGCATTGGTTTGTTCGTCATTAAGAATTAATTGTTCGTTTTTGGGATTGGAAAGAATTTTGCTTTAATGTTTTATTAATATAATTTAGTCACTTCTGCCAAGGGAATTATTGATAACACGTTAGGTGATGAATACCATCGGTATGTACGTAAGAATTTTAGATATAAAAAAATGTAGAGAAACACTAGGTTTCTCTACAAGGTGATCATTGCGTTATTGCGTTTCTTTTCTTATTTAACAAACAGAGAAATAATCTCATCTTCTACTTGCGTATCCACCGCATTCGGTCCACCGAAAATCGTAAATGTATTTGTTCCATTGTCTTCTAGCAGCTGCTTTGCAGGCGTTGATAGTCTGTCTGGTCTTGTTAGGATGACTGGCTCTTCGTTATATGCCGCATGAACGGAACCTGCAAGGGCGTCAGCGAAGCCTTGTCCTGTTGCTAGATTAACAGATTGAAGGCGGACGCCGAGTTCTTTTGCAACATTAACAGACGTTTCGTAGCGATTATCCCCTGCGATGCGGTTTCCGTTTGGAAGATCTGAGACGACGTTGTTTGAGATGACAGCTGGACCACCGATTGCGTAGGAGTTGTCATAGTTTTTTAACGCATTGCTAGTTTCTTCTGGAATGTCGTTTGATCGCGTTAATAGAATTGGGCTACCTTCCATCGCGGCAATAGATGCAACGGATAAGGCATCCGGATAATTGCCGCCATACGTAACATAAGCTGTATTGCTTCCTGTGTTTCCAAGCTCCGCTGCGATGTTTGCGGCTGTTTCATAGCGGTCATCGCCTGCGATCCGAGTGACGCTGATAGAAAGGTCTTTTTCTAACGTCGTTTCAACTCTTTCGGATACAGCGCTTGTTCCGCCGATGATGGTGACTTCTTCTACACCGAAGTAGTTGAATGCATCGAGCACGTCGTCAGGAATTTCATTTGTTTTCGTTAATAGAATCGGTGCATCTTTTGCGTAAGCAAGTGGTGCCCCAGCAAGAGCGTCCGGGAAATCTGTACCCGTAGCGAGTACAACGTGTGGCGCTTCATTCTTTCTGAACGTTTCTTTCGCGATTTCAACGGCTGTATCATAGCGATTGAAGCCGAAATGGCGCTCGTAGAAAAACATTCCCTCACCAAAGGTAGCGAAATAATACGGCTCACCATTGTCTTCATTTAGAAGGTCGGAAACAACGAAGTAGTAAGTTCCCGCCTCAAGGTGATCGAAGCTTCCTTTGTATTTTGTGATATTTTCTTCGCTATCTGGTGTGATTTTCTCGAAGCTGCTGTTATAGACGTCAACTTGCAGCTGTAGTGTTGGTTCGTATTCATCAGTTGCAGCTACAAAATCAAATCGATGGCCTTCTTTTACTTCTAGTTTGTAAACATCTTGATCGTTATCCGTTAACGTACCAGCTGCGATGTAATCGATCCCAGTTTGATTGGCATCATTGAATGCGTTGTTCGGTTCCTCTTCTCCGATAAATCCTTGAAGTTCTGCAGGCGCTTCGGCATTCATGTTTTCCTGTGCGTTGGTCTCTGTTGCTGCAGAAGCTGTGTTACCTAGTAAGCTCCCCGCTAGTAACACAGATGTGACAATCCCCATTGCTTTCTTCATGTGTGTTTTCCCCCCGGTATTTTGTATGTTCGGTTTGGTGCACCTGAATGAGTATAACAAGAGAGATGGGAGGATTCTAGGGAAATTGGGAAATAAAAGGAAAAAAGGCTCAGACTCGTGTCTGATCCCTTTTTCCTTTATGGTTGTGTATCTTCAAACTCATTCGATTTACAAAATATAGAGAAAGTATTTAGCTCATTCTTAAATACTTGAGCTTTTAATCTGGCGTTAGAGTCTCATCGATCATATTGATAGCCTTCGTTTTTACTTTACCTACTATAAATTGCCCTGCAGGGACAGCCAAAACATTTGTGATTTAACGTATCTGATCCTCATTAATTTAATTCCCTAATTTTTGTATTATGCTACTTTTGAAATAGACTGATCTATTACTCTGTTTTCTTTAATCGTTTTTATAATAGCACCAGTAACTATAAACATAGTACCGCCAACAACAAATGCTGCCCCTACTACCCAATAAGCAATGAGGTAGTTAGTGTCTATATTCATTAAAGCATATCTACTAGCGTCAACATAAGAAGATGGGTCATCCATATATGACATAGCTGAATCGATTCCTTTGTAAAATATTAATAATGCATGTACGTAAAAGATAACTGCCCAGATAATCCATTTTTTCATTTTATTTTCCTCCTATTAAAAGTCCGATATTATTTGTTTGTGGCACTACGGTTCCAACAATTACATAAGTATTGCTTTAGATCTTCAAAATGCTATAGAAAATATCCCAATTGTTTTTTCATTCTACTCGACCCTTAAGTATAATAGAGTAAAGGATCAGACATACGTCTGATCCCCAAAGCTATTTATTCAAATAACATCTTAATATCGTCTTCTACGCCTTGACCAACGGCACTTTTGCCACCAAGAATGGTGTAGAACATCGTTTCTTTATCTTGGAAAAGGTTCGCTACTGGAATAGGCAGGCTGTCTTTCTTCGTTAATACGACTGGCTCAAAGCGATTCGCAGCAAGTACTGAACCAGTTAAGGCGTCAGCAAAGCCTTGTCCTGTCGCAAGCGTTGCAAAGTCGACCGGAACGTCAAGCTGCTTAATCACCTGAACGGATGTTTCATAGCGATCCGATCCTGCAATACGCTTTCGGTTCGGAAGTTTCTTGTAAACAGCATCACTAATAACGGATGTTCCACCGATTGCATACGTATCGTTGTAGTTCTTAAGTGCTTTCGCTGTTTCAGCAGGAAGCTCTTTTGTTTTTGTTAGTAGAATTGGGCTACCTTGGAAAGCAGCAATAGACGCAACGGACAAAGCATCAGGGAAATTGCCACCGTATGTGACGAAGGCTGTGTCACTGAAATAAGGATCGAGTTCACCAGCAATTTTTGCTGCTGTATCATAGCGATTCGCTCCAGCGATTCGCTCGAATGTGATGTTCATTTTCTTAAGTTGATTTTCAACGTCTTTCGATACAGCCGTTTGTCCACCAAGAATGGTTACATGTTCAACGCCGAAGTAAGTTAACGCCTTTTTCACAGAGTCAGGAATTGATTTTGTTTTCGTTAATAGAATTGGTGCATCCTTTTGATAAGCAAGAGGTGCTCCTGCAAGGGCGTCAGGGAAATCTAGTCCTGTTGCGAGAACAACTTCAGGTGTATTGCCTTCTTCAAAGCCTTCTTTCGCGATTTCGACTGCTGTTTCGTAGCGGTCTGCGCCTTCGATACGAGTAATTTCTGGTTCACCAGTATAGACAGATGCTGAGAAGAAGTACTCAACGCCCTTGTTTATATTCGCTGTATCAGATACTACGAAATAATAGGTTCCGGGTGCAAGTGCTTCAAACCCAGCGTAGAATCCACCGTCTTTATCTGTATAGTCAGGCGTCATCTTTTTCTGTGAACTGTTATAAACATCAACTTGAAGTTTTAGAGATGGTATGTCTTCAAGGGTTCCAGCCGATAGGTCCAAGAACACCTCTTTATCTGCCTCAACAACCATTTTGTAATAGTCTTTGTCATTGTTCGTTAGTTTACCTGAAGCTAAATCATTATTTTGTAGCTTGTTCGCCTGAGCAAAACTATCGTTTGGTTCCTCTTCATTATAGAATCCAAACTCATCATAGCCGTTCATCGAAATGTTTTGCGCTTTTTTGGCAAACGCGTCCTGGGTGTTGGCTGAAGCAGCAGGAGCACCCATCAAGGTCCCTGCAAGGATTACTGTAGATAACATAGCGAATGGTTTTTTCATTCTTTTCATTTTCCCCTATCATTCTCATTTTCTAGTACACATCCGTTACCGAGCATGTCCCCCTGCTCCTTCATCACCCTTCCAATTTTTCACACTAAGAAGATTATATAGAGAAATGGGTGTAAGCGCTATAGGGAGATTTTGTCGAAAATGGAGAGGTTTTGGGAGGGGTCAGAGAGGGGTCTGACCCCCTTCTTTCATTAAAGAAGCGCTCACCATGGGCGAGCGCTTCTAACTTTATATACTATTTTGTTTGAGTAAGGCTATTCTGTATTCCATCTTTAAATGATGGAGGGGAGTTGATACTAGAGCTATCAGAGGTGTATTCTTCTTCCACCTTGTTAATCGGTATGATCTGACCATTCTCAATGTTAAAGACTTTCCAGATGACACCTGTTTTATTTGTTGGGACATAGAATGTTTTGATTAAATAGCTACCTTTGTATATTTCTACTTTGGCATCAGATTCTGATAATGCGGTACTTCCATACTCACCCTGATTCGAATAATCATGAACAAAATATTCGTAAACTCCACCTTCAGTTTGATTAAGGGTGATCGTTTCTGGACCATATGAGGTTGTATCATCGCGATCTAATGTGACGGCAAGTTCACCATCTTTGTAATAGTCATCAGCATAGTAAATATGAAAAAGCTCCGCCCCATCATACGAACCAACTAAATGTGAATCCAGGTCAGACGGGTTCTCTCCCCATGATAATATGATACGCGTTTCTTCATCAGCTAACAGAGGAGTGATTGTTGCATTTTGGTTCTTGGAATGTAATCCACCTAAGGAAGTAATGGTGAAAGTAGCTGCCACATAACCTTCTTTCGTAATTGTTCCTGTATAGGATCCTGCATCAAGCTTGATTTTGTACTCACCATTCTCATCTGTTGAGGTAGTTTGAACAACCTCGCCATCTTTAGAATTAACACCTTTTCTAAACGTAATTGTAGCTCCATTAACAGGATTTCCATTTAGGGCATTGGTAATTTCACCACTAACTTCTCCAGGACCTTCATGCTGGTCAGACACTAATTTAAGTTCTGGATTGTAGGTTAAACCGTCTCTCGTTACTTCTGCGTTATTAAAAACTTCATTCTTGTATCCATTTTTCTTGTAAACCAACTTGTAGAATCCTGGTTGTAGATCTAGCTCATAAGATCCGTCGTCTTTGGACGATGTTGTACGGAAAAATTCACCGTCTTTGTAAGCCGTAATCTTAACACCAGACAGCTTCTCTTTTGAGACTGCATCACTCACAGAACCTGTAACAGCTCCTGAAGGCATACACATGTCGAATCCTGTTTCATATAGATTAAAATGGGCGAGTTCTTTTTCATACTCGAAACCAAATTCCCACCATCCCAACGAAGCTTTCATTCTTGCTTTTAAGTCTGAATTAACATCTATATTGTATTCAGCTAGGAAACACCCTTCTACTTCTGGTGATAAATCGCTATCAAGAAAATCGAACGCGACCGTACCATTACCCTCCAATAAAATCGTTTGTCTAATCTCGTTTTCTACGACAGCTGGGACAAGGCCGTAAATCGATAATCCTACATCAAATCCAGCAGCTTGAGAGGCTTCAATCTTCCCTTCTACATCAAGAGAAGCTTCGGACTTTATTTGCTCTGATTTCGCTACAGCAACAAATTTATTATTCTTGCTTTTCCAGTTCACATCCATATGATGCGACTGTTCATCAATAAATGAAAATTTACCTACTAACTCTATTTCTCCATCAAGCGTCGTGACAAAAAACACCGTTAAGCCAAGTGGAACCTTACTTCTTGCTTCTTCGCCTATGACTATGCTTCCCACTGTGAATGTAACCGATCCTATTGTGACAATATCGTTACGCTCCACTCCCTCTAGAATTTTCTTTTTATCATCTTTTTTATTTTCTGGGAAAATATCCCCTTCCCAATTGATACTTAACTCGGATTTCATGGTTTGATCTGCATCAAATTTCATATCAAACGATTTCATCTTTCCTGAGAACCGAGATTTCTTGATTTTTGTTGATCCTACCATATCGTTTAATTCCATGGTGCCATTAAGCTTTACTTCCATATCACGATGGGCAGTTTCCTTTTCATAAAGGATCGCATCCATAACTAGTTTCATAGAACCGAATTCGAATTTATCACCTTTTAGAGTACTAGGAGCACTCTTTTGTTGAAGCATAGCTTTCTGAAATTCCTCATAACTTGCAACTTGTTCACCACCCGGTGCCTGAAGTGTCACTCCATCATGTAGATCCATGCCTATAATGTTATCTACTGTTAACTCTTTCTCAGCACTGAACTTAATTTCTTCAAACATATCCTCTATTGCAGGCTGCCCTAACAATAGCGTGGTTTTGTCTCCATTATTCTTTTTGTCACCAATTTGAACCATCAATCCTGTAGGGTGTTCTTCATCAGGTGGAATGACGAATAACTGACCAACTTCATAGGCTCCTAGTTTCGATGATGAAGGTACCGTAATTTCAAACGTACCATTATCAAAGATCGTTGCGTTTTCAAAAGCCTGTTCTAGAAGAGTCTCTTCGGTCTCTGTCATGATCACCGCATCTTCTGATAGAGTCGCCGCGCCTTCAGTATCACTATACTCACTAATAAATGATTTCAGACTTTCAACCACTTGATCCTCTACAGCCTGCGGTCCACCAAATACTTCAAAACTTCTAACTTTTTGTGCTGCAACTAATGTATTCACTCGATCAGGAACTTTGTCTGGCGCAACAAGCATAACGGCTGTACCTTCGTTTGCTGCCAGTAATGATCCTGATAAGGCATCTGCAAATTCTCGACCAGTACTCACATAAACATGATCATTCGTCTCGTAAAAATGACTGATGATGGCGGCGGCTGTTTCATACCTTGTTTCTCCTGCAAGCCTTAGTGGAGAAGGTAACTTTTCTTCCACTTTAGTTGAGATGGCATTGACCCCACCAACAACGATTGTGTCTGTAAAATCGTCTACATACTCTTCAACTGATTCGTTTAGGCGCTCGGGTCTAGTTAATAGGATCGGAAATTGTTTCTCGGCTGCATATGGAGCAATAGCGAGAGCATCTGCAAAATCAAGGCCAGTCGCGATAACGGCTGTTTCACTTGATCCAATCCGCTTAGCGATCTTTATCGAAGTTTCAAATCGATCTTCTCCACCAATTCTTTCAACCGAAATCCCCATACGTTCAATGTCGCCTTTAACACTTTTGGTTAGTGCTTCTTCTCCCCCAAGCAAGATAACCTTTTCGGTTTTTAAACGTTGCAACTCACTTTTTGTAACATCTGGGACGTTATTTGATTTTGAAAGAAGGATTGGCGCTTTTTCTTTTTTTGCTAGTGGAGCACCAGCTAACGCATCCGCAAAGTTATCTCCTCTAGCAATCACAACGACCTTACTTCCATTTTCCCACCCTTTTTTTGAAATTAAAGCAGCCGTTTCGTAACGATCCTCTCCTGCAATGCGATCACCGTTTTCGTTCGCAATAACGTACGAATGTGGTGAAAAAAGCAGTCCCCCTACGATTAATAACATAACCAACCACTGAACTAACTTCAAACGATTCACCTAACCAATCCCTCTTTTCCCATTTATTTTACTTACTTTACTAATATTAGAATATTTTTAATCGAAAATCCACTTAATTTTTTCAAAAATCTGATTATTTATTTTTGTATTCTGGGGAGGGTGTTTAAATCGTTGTTTCATTCTCTTTTAAGAACATGATGAGTGTGAGATTATGTCGTTTAATGGTCCAAAGTGAATTTTTTGCTCTTTTCCGCAAGAAGCGTGTAGTACTCTGTCTCATTATCTTGGTATAGGATTTTTTAGCTACTGTGAGTAGGAAGGCTCTTCTTTCTATCTATGACATTTGGATAGAACATTGTGGAACCTGTTTGCTAATTCCAAGTCGGGTCAGGCACGTGCCTGACCCCTATAAGTAACTATTCCTTCTGCTAGTTTAGTCATTAGATTGCGGAGGTAGTGAGGGTTTGAGAGGTTGCGATCTTCTTCTGGATTTGTCATAAAGCCCATTTCAATTAGCGTTGTCGGAACTTCGGACCAATTAAATCCTGTGATGTCACTTCGAAATGAAATTCCTTTGGTGTGGATACCCCCATTAGTTTGAACTGAATTGATAATTGAATTTGAAGCTTTACTAAAGAGAAGGGGCCAGGCAAGTGCCTGACCCCTTACTTATTTCTCTTTCGTCGTCCCTCTTACAATCAACTTCGGCGTAAACAATATCCTCTCTCTTGTAACAACTCTTCTATGAATCTCCTCAATCAATATATCTACAACCTTATTCCCCATGTCTCCCATCGGTTGCGCGACTGTCGTAAGCGCAGGAACAGTAGTCGTAGCTAGAATCGTATTATCAAATCCTATGATGGATAAATCATCTGGTACGCTAACAGCTAGCTCCCTTGCTCCTTGAATTGCACCGATCGCGATTAAGTCGTTGCAGGCAAACACAGCTGTTGGAGGATTGTCCTGTTGAAGAAACTTTTTCACAGATTCTGATCCATTCGATAATGATGCAGTAGTTCTCAAAAGATTTCGTTCATCGAACTGTTCACCGTACATTTCAAACGCATCTCTAAATCCTAGAATTCTCATTCTGCTGCTATGAACCTCTTCACCTATGATGGCGATGTTTCGGTGTCCGAGCGATAGGAGGTGAGACGCTGCTTCGAAGCCACCTTTGTAGTCATCGACTGAGACCGTTGTAACATCTAGTGAGGGATCATCGAGTGAGAGCATGACGAGTGGTATGTTATTTCTTTTTAAATCATTGAGCAGCTTTTTATCCTGAAAGCCGGATGCAACGATGAGCCCGTCGACCTGCTTCCGCTGCAGTAATTCTATGTATTTCTTTTCTTTCTCAGCATTGTCGTCTGTACTACACATGATCACGCTCATACCGCGGTCGTGCGCACGGTCTTCGATCGTTCGAGCGATTTCAGAGAAGAAGGGATTTGAGATGTCTGGTACGAGTAGACCGAGAGTTTCTGTTCGTTTCCCAGTTAGCGCAGAAGCTACAACGCTCGGGTAATAGTTGAGACCCTTCATCGTCTCAAGCACTTTGACTCTGGTCGCTTCGCTTATTTTACCTGTCTGGTTAATAACCTTGGATACGGTTGCAATCGACACGCCCGCTTCCTTCGCTACGTCATAAATCGTCGCCTTCATGGTTCCTGCCTCATTTCTGTCACCTGTTTCGTATACTTTTATCATATCATTTCAAGAGACTTTTGGCTTATGACCCGGTTTATTTGAATATAAAAGCAGGCTGAATCTGCAGCCTGCTTTTTAAACCGTTAATGAGTTCGTTCTGTTTTGTATAAGTTCTCCTTTTTCGAATGATTCTTTACATGAATAAGCAAGCCGCGTTGATTCCACACCATCTCGCACGGTAACAGCAGGTTTCCGACCTTCTAGAATACAGTTGATAAACTCTTCTGCCTCACTTCTGTATGCTTGCTCGAACCGCTCAAGGAAGCCATCGACACATTCCTGTATTGCGCCATTTTCATTAAATAGAACGATTTGATTTCGTTCCGGCACTGTGCCGATTCGTATTGATCCTTTTGTCCCGATAATTTCTGTCTCAATATGATACCCATGCGCACAGTTACGCCCTGCAAGAAAGACGCCGCTTGCATTATTCTCAAAACGAACCATCGCTGCACCTGTTTCTGCATCCTTAAGCTCATCGAACTCTTTTCGCTCATATCCCCCACCGATCGCCCACACTTCTTTTCCCTCTGTTCCAAGGTACCATCGTGCAAGGTCAAGATCGTGAATTGCCATATCAAGAAATAGTCCACCGCTGTAGTTCGAGCCAGCGAATTTCAGGAAGCTATCCATCTTTACTGCCGGATCAAGTCCATAACAGCGAATAAAAATTGGCTTGCCGATATCACCGCGGTCAATTTTTTCTTTCGCTGCCATGTATGATTTATCGTACCTGCGCATAAAGCCAAGCATGAAGACCTTATCAGAATGTGCCTCGACAGCTTCCTGCACCTCAACAGCTTCTTCAAGGTACAAACCGAGTGGCTTTTCGCTGAAAACATGAAAACCAGCAGCAAGCGCCTGTTGAATTTGCTTACAGTGAAATCCTGAAGGTGATGCGATGAAAATGGCATTTAACTCTTTATTTTGTAGCATATCTTCATATGTTGTGTAGGTATATGGAATATTCCATCTTTCCTGAACTTCTTTTACTTCATCCTCAATAACACTGCAGACGGCAGTTAATTCGCAATGTGGAATCCGAAAGGCGAGGTTTTCAGCGTGTTGCTTGCCAAGACGACCAAGCCCGACGATTCCAACTTTTACTTTCTTCATAACATCCCCCCTTACACGCCAGCCGTGTCTTTTAAGTATTGTCGTGCCATAAGCGCATATTCGAGTGGGTTCGCAATCGCTGGATCCTGTTCGGCTTCAACAAGCAACCACCCACGATAATCGGATTCACCGATTTTATGAAGAATCGGTTCAAAGTCGATATTGCCATTGCCCGGAACCGTGAACACACCTTTTCTTACCCCGTCTAGAAAACTCGTCTCTTCTTCCTGCATCGTTTGAGCGACGGGAATTCGAACGTCCTTCAAGTGAACGTGTTTAATACGTGGAAGGTATCGCTCCAGCACCGGAATCGGATTCTCACCAGATAGATAGAGGTGTCCTGTATCATAAAGAAGGTGAACGAGATTTGGGTCCGTCATTTGCATCAAGCGGTCAATTTCTTCTGCTGTTTGTACGCCTGTACCCATATGGTGGTGAAAGACGAGTTTCATTCCTTTTTCGTTTGCGAGCTCGCCAAGCATGTTCAATCCACTCGAGAGCTTTTCCCACTCATCGTCTGTGAACACGGGTTTTTCTTTAAAGAGTGGAAGATCCTTTCCCTGGATGCTTTTTCCCTGTTCGGAAACGACGATTACTTCTGCGCCCATTTCATGTAGAAAATCACGGTGCCAAAGAAAGGCTTCTGTTGTATGTTCGAAGGGTTCCGTTGTAAGAAACGCGCTGAACCATGCACTCGCAATCTCCACTTTTCGAAGAGAAAGAGCTTTTTTAAGTGCAATTGGATCTCTCGGATACTTATTACCCACCTCTGTACCAGTGAACCCGGCCAGTGCCATTTCACTCACACATTGCTCAAAGGTGATATCTCCTCCAAGCTCAGGCATATCGTCGTTCGTCCAATTGATTGGCGCAATCCCAAGCTTGACGGCATTTTCTCTAAACATGCAAATCCCCCTCTAGTAGTGGCGCGCTTTCTCAAGCTGCCGTTCTTTGTCTCTATATGCCTCCTGGATCGCTTCCTTTTGCGATTCTTCTGCCACACCAACGTGCCACCACGCATCGTAGCCATCCGTCATCGTTTTTGGGAGAACTTTAATATCAATCAGTGTAGAAACTGTTTCGTTCTTCGCCTCTTTCAAAGCAGTTTGAAGCTCCTCCATCGTTCTTACGGAGTACGTTTTCACACCATAGCCGCTCGCACTTTTCGCGAAATCGATCGGCATGATGCTTCCATTCAGCTTCTTACTGTTTTCATCACGCTTACGAAATTCCGTTCCGATGCTGTCCATGCCGTTCCCCATCTGAAGATTGTTGATACATCCGTAACCAGCGTTATCAAATAAAAGCACGTTAATTTTCTTGCCTTCCTGGATGCTTGTGATGAGCTCGGAATGAAGCATCATGTAACTTCCATCACCAACCATCGCATACACTTCCTGCTCTGGTGCAGCCAATTTCACACCAAGCGCCCCTGATATTTCATAGCCCATACAGGAATAGCCGTACTCCATGTGATACGTGTTCGGCGTGCGGCTCACCCACATCCGCTGCAGATCACCTGGAAGGCTCCCAGCTGCCCCAACGATAATCGCATCCTCTTCAATGGAGCGATTGATTTCACCGATAACAGCTGTCTGAGTAAGCGATGACCCGAGTGTTTCCTTGTACTCCTCAAGGCAGTGATCAAGGTGCCCGGCAATTTCAGGCTGGTAGTTTTCTGAATTGGAGTCAATTCGATACAAACGGTCAAGCTCTTCCTGCCATTCGTCCTTCACTTTTTGAATGCTATCACCATGCTCTGCACTGTAATCAACGAGAAGACGGTCAAGCGATTCAATCGCTGTTCTCGCATCTCCAACAACTTTTACCGCATCGAGCTTATTGGCATGATAGTCTGAAATGTTGATCGTTAGGAACTCGACCTCACTGTTTTGGAACAGCTGTTTAGAGGAAGTGGTGAAATCTGAGAACCTTGTACCAACTCCGATGATAAGATCAGCATCACGTGCAATCTGATTAGCTGCTTTCGTTCCGGTTACACCAAGGCCTCCAAGATTATAAGGGTGTGTGCTTGGGATAGCGCTTTTCCCAGCCTGCGTTTCAGCGATAGGAATTTGATAGATTTCAGCGAAGGATTTAAGTGCATCGCCTGCTTCTGAGTACCGAACGCCTCCACCACAAACGATTAACGGCTTACGTTTTGATGTAATTAATGCCATCGCATCGCGCAACTCATCTTCCGTCGGTTGCCTTCTGTTCAACCTGTGAACACGCTTTTTGAAGAACGATTCTGGGTAATCGTATGCTTCCCCCTGGACGTCCTGCGGAAGTGCAAGTGTCACTGCACCGGTGTCTGCAGGGTTCGTTAAGACACGCATTGCGTTCAACATCGCGGTCATAAGCTGTTCAGGACGTGAAATTCTGTCCCAGTATTTGCTTACAGGACGGTACGCATCGTTTGTCGTAAGCGTTGCATCATGTGGCTGTTCCACCTGCTGCAGGACGGGGTCTGGTTGACGGGACGCAAAGGTGTCACCTGGTAACAGCAAGAGGGGCACATTGTTCGCCGTTGCCGTAGCGGCAGCTGTCACCATATTCGCAGCTCCCGGTCCAACCGACGACGTACATGCGATGAGCTGCTTTTGATGGTTTTGCTTTCCGAATGCTGTCGCTGCATGCGCCATGCCCTGTTCGTTTCGCCCCTGGTACACCTCGAGATCTCCGCTATCTTCTTCAAGTGCCTGACCAAGTCCGAGAACATTTCCGTGGCCGAAAATCGTGAAGATGCCTTTGAAAAACTTTTGCTGTTCACCGTCAACCTCGGTGTATTGTTGATTCAGGAATTTAATAAGTGCCTGTGCCATTGTGAGTCTCATTCTGCCACCTCCGTTGAATAAAAAGCTGGACGGTGAGCCCGTCCAGCAATGATCGTTACACCCAGCGAGCTGTTACAACTTTTTTACGTGTGTAGAATTCCACACCATCTTTTCCATTCGCATGTAGATCGCCATAGAAGGAATCCTTCCACCCTGAGAATGGGAAAAACGCCATCGGTGCTGGTACGCCGATGTTGATTCCGAGCATGCCAGCATCGATCGTTTCGCGGAACGTTCTTACCTTACCGCCATTGTTCGTAAAGAGGCATGCGCCGTTCGCAAAGCGAGATTGGTTCGTTAGGTCAATCGCTTCTTCAAGATTTTTCACACGAGAAATGGAGAGTACCGGTGCAAAGATTTCATCCTGCCAGATCTTCATTTCACTCGTAACGTTGTCAAAGATCGTTGGTCCAACGAAGTATCCTTCACGCTGAATATCTTGATCCTTTCGTCCGTCACGAATGAGCTTCGCGCCTTCACTTTCACCGGATTCGATATATTGAAGCGTACGCTCTTTATGCTGCTCACGGATAACGGGACCGAGGAAAATGTCTTCGTCGAGGCCATTTCCGATTTTGATTTCATTTGATTTCTGAACAAGTTTTTCGATGAACTCATCCGCTACACTTTCTTCAACTGCGACAACCGAGCACGCCATGCAACGCTCACCCGCTGAACCGAATGCCGCGTTCAATACTTGAGTTGCTGCGTTTTCAAGGTTCGCATCATTTAAGATGATGGAGTGATTTTTCGCGCCAGCTAGCGCCTGCACGCGCTTCAAGTTCTCTGTACCTTTTTTGTACACATATTCTGCAACTGGCTGCGAGCCAACGAAGGAGATCGCTTTTACCTGTTTATGTTCAAGCAATCCGTTCACCACGTCATGTGCACCGTGGACGATGTTGAACACCCCTTCAGGAAGACCGGCTTCTCCAAGAAGCTCCGCAAGACGGTTTGCAAGTAGCGGGGTACGTTCAGATGGCTTCATCACGAACGTGTTGCCTGTTGCAATCGCCATCGGGAACATCCAGCAAGGCACCATCATTGGGAAGTTGAACGGTGTAATGCCGCCTACTACGCCGATCGGATAACGGTAAACGCCAGATTCTAGACCCTGCGCAATTGATGGAAGCTGAGAGCCCATCGTTAGTGTCGGTGCACCTGTCGCGAACTCAACGCACTCGATTCCACGCTGCACTTCGCCCTTCGCTTCTTTAAAATTCTTTCCATTCTCAATCGTGATAAGCTCCGCTAGCTCATCCCAGTGCTCAACGAGTAGCTGCTGGTACTTGAATAGAATACGAGCGCGCTTTGGTACCGGTACTTCGCTCCATGAAAGAAATGCTTCTTTTGCTGTTGCCACTGCGTGATCAAGATCTTCTCTCGTTGAAATTGGAACCTGTGCGATCACTTCACCTGTTGCTGGGTTGAATACATCCTGGTAGTCCTTCGTCTTCGCATCGATCCATTCGCCATCTACAAAGTTTTTAACGGTTTGAACAGCTGTTTTTGTCATCGTTTTTCCCTCCTGAAATTAAACTGGTTGAAATTCTGATGTTGCTATCTTTTCATCAATTTCTTCTGTCGTTGGCATCGCTTCTGAACAGCTATGTTTCGAAATCACGATACTCGCTGAAGCACTTCCATATTTCATCGCTTTTGAAAGGTCCCATTGATGTAGGAGACCGTAAATAAAGGCTGAGGCATAGGAATCACCTGCTCCGAACGTTTTCAGTACTTTCGTTTTGAAAATGCCACCTCGGTGAGAGCTACCATCTTTCGAGTATGCAATCGACCCTTCTCCACCGTGCTTAATGACCACAACTTCCGCATTGTGACTGAACCATTTTTCTGCCGTTCGCTTATCGTTCGTTTCCTCCTGCTGAAATTGCTCCATCATGTCGAACTCTTCTCTTGTTCCTATAATCACGTCACACTTTTCAGCTGCGAGGTTGTAGTAAACCGCTGTTTCTTTCGCTGAATTCCAGCTGTATGGACGATAATCAAGATCGAAAATGACAACGACATCGTGCTTACGTGCATATTCGAGTGCAAGAAAGACCGCTTCTCGAGACGGGCTTTGTGAAAGAGCAGTTCCTGAAATCAAAAGTGATTTCGATTGTTTGATGTAGTCTTCTGAAACATCCGTCGATTCAAGCTTCAAATCTGCGACATTATCGCGATACATGAGGATGCTACAATCTTCTGGACTTTTGATTTCTGTGAACGTAAGTCCCGTAACAGCACCGGTTTGATCCTTTACGACACCCTCTGTATTAATTTTGTTTCGCTCAAGATAATCAAGAGTGAAGTTCCCCATCTGATCGCTCGAGACTTTTCCGATAAAACCACTTTTCAATCCGAGTCGTGAAGCTCCGATTGCAATATTTGCTGGCGATCCTCCAACATACTTTGTAAATGAAGACGTTTCTTCCATCGGGCGATTGATTTCATTTGCATTAAGGTCAATGCAGAGTCTTCCCAGTCCGATAAGGTCGATCGGACGGTCTTGCTTAAAATCAAGGTTGTACATCATCACACCTCCAACAAGTTAGGTTAAGCGCTTACCTTAACGGCGCACTTATTTCATTACATTTTCAAACAACCATTCGTGGTCTGGATCATTATGAAATTTCCACGTACGCTTTGGACCAGCCATGACATTTAAGTAGTAAGATTCATACCCAGGAACAGAAGAAACGGGGTGATATCCTTCTGGTACGAGCACTACATTGCCATTTTCTACGCTCAACGTTTCATTGAGGCTTCGGTCATCGTTATACACTCTCTGGAACACAAAGCCTTGATCCGGATTGATTTCATGGTAATACGTTTCCTCTAAGTATGATTCATTCGGTAGATTATCACGATCATGCTTATGCGGTGGATAGCTCGATGTATTGCCATCAGGTGTAAACACCTCAACAACTAACAGGCTGTCCGCTTCTTTTTGTTCTGGTAAGATGTTATGAATTTTCCTCGCCATCTTCCCATGCCCACGGTCTTCTACTCCAACGTCTTCTGGAGAAATAAGGCGAGCACTATACGTTCCTTTCCCGGGTGCGCTGCATACCGCTAGCTTCAGATCCGTTAGGGCAGTGACGCGATACTGGTCATTGTCAGGTACATAAACTGAATAAGGTGGTACTTTCTCGAACACACTCATACGGTCACCGATGCTATGAAAGGCTTCGTGTTTCGTCTCCACGTCCGCTTTTCCGCTGAGAAGAACGAGACAAACCTCTTTGTCTTCTGTTAGACGCAGTATCGATTCACCTTTTTTTAATGAATAAACATCAAAGCCAACGTAATCCCATCCTGCTGATTCAGGACTCACACTGAGCACATTACCTTCTTTCGTTGGCTTTAAAGGCTTAACTAGCAATTGAGACATCGTAACACTCCTTTTCTAGAATCAGAGTAAGCGCTTTCCTTATTTAGATAATAGTCTACATCACATCGTTTAAAAATTCAATTAATTGCGAACGGGTTTTAACTCAGCTAGAGAAATCGTTCTTTTTTCCTGCCATGAACGGCGTGCTGCTAAAGCTAGTTCTTCGGCATGAAGGCCATCTACTCCGCTACATGTAAGAGATTTTCCTTCTGTAATGGCTAGCGCGAAATCATTAATTTCTTCGATATACGCTTCTTTGTACCGATCAAGGAAAAAGTACTTCGGATGTTCTACAGCTATGCTATCTTTTGTACTGATTCGAACAGTTGTGTTTCCTTCGTTTTCAGCTGAAACTGCACCGAGATCTCCAAACACTTCGATGCGCTGGTCATATCCATAGACGGCCTGGCGACTGTTGTCGATCACCGCAAGACTGCCATCGGCAAACGTTAGCGTGATGATGGCGGTATCCACATCATTGTGGCGGGCAAATTTCGGATGGACAAGATTGGCTGCTTTTACAGTCACATCGACCACTTCACTTCCTGCCAGGTACCTTACCATATCAAAATCATGAATCGTCATATCCATAAACATCCCGCCAGAGCGCTGAATGTACTCTTCAGGTGGTGCTTCAGGATCGCGTGACGTAATTTTGATTACATGAGGCTTACCGATTTTTCCTTCTCGAACGGTATCATACACTTTTCTGAAATGCTTGTCGTAGCGACGGTTAAAACCTACTTGAAAGTGAACGCCCTCTTCTGCAACAACTTTTAAAGCTTCACGCGTTGCGTCGATATCAAAGCTAATCGGTTTTTCACAGAATATGTGCTTACCTGAGCGTGCCGCTTTTTTTATAAAATCAACGTGTGTATCGGTTGAAGAGCAGATAAAAATGGCATCAATGTTAGGATCATTGAAAATGTCATCAGGGTTCGTTGAGACCGTTGCTTCTTTTTCATAGACTGTGCCAGCAAGGTGCTCCGTATAGATATCAGTGATACGCTTCAACGAATAATGTGCTGATTGAAGCATATTTGCAGCATGAAGGAGACCGATTCTTCCTCCCCCAATAATTCCTACGTTAACTTTTTCCATTGATAAAAACTCCTTTCTTTAAATCGAGGATTGCTTAAGTGATGGGGTTGCTTTCTCATTGTGTTGTTCTAACTTTTTCTGCTTCATTGCTGTGTTTCTCCAGAACCAGAATACTCCTCCGATTAAGATGAGGGTTGCGAGCATAAAGACAAATGACATGGAGGAATAGTCTCCGCTACCTCTTGCCACACCGATTGGTGAGAAGAACGCATACACGCCAATCATCAAGACGAGAATGAACACTGAAAATACTTTTGCGTGCTTCCACGGTTTGAGATCTACTTTCTTAGAGTCATACAATTCATACGCAACGGCTCTCGGACGAAGCTTTCCAACAAGCACCATAACAAACACATTTAGTGGGAAGAGCACGGATAGTACATATAGGAAATTCACGTTCCCAAGGAAAAACTTCGACAGTGCATACACCGCGATATGAACAAGAATCGTAATTTTCGGTGCACTTGCCGGGACATGTTTGCTAAAGAATCCAACGACTACCATGGCTATGATTGGAATGTTGTAGAACCCGAACATTTCCTGCAAGTAATAGTACAAGCCTGATGGTGCAAAAATGATGAATGGTGCTACGACGACGGCTACCGCAGCAAGAAAACCTGCAAAGATTCGCCCAACTTTTACAAGCTCTCGTTCCTCCGCTTCTGGTTTGAATATTGGACGATAAATATCAAGTGTAAATAATGTGATCGAGCTGTTGAGTGCACCGTTAAATGAGCTTAAAATCGCTCCGAATAATACGGCTGCAAGGAAACCAGATAGCGCTAAAGGGAGCACGTCCGTTACGAGCGCAGGGTAAGCCATATCAGAATTTTTTAGTCCGCCATCATACATGAGATACGCGATAATTCCTGGTAGAACGAGAAAGAATGCGCCGAAAATTTTGAAGAAACCAGCGAACAATACGCCTTTTTGACCTTCAGCAAGGTTCTTAGCACCTAACGTACGCTGAATAATTGCCTGGTTTGTGCACCAGTAAAAAAGGTTATTGAATAGTAGACCGGTTAAAAGTACTGTCCATGGAACTGAGGATTCGTGGTTTCCGATTGCGTTCAACTTTGCTGGATTTGCATGAAGGAGCTTGTCCACTCCCTCTACTAAACTCCCACCACCGAGAGCAAAAAGCGCAAGGAAAGGAATCATAAAACCACCGATGATCAGCCCGATTCCATTAATCGTGTCACTGATGGCGCAAGCTCGAAGACCACCAAAGATAACGTAACAACACCCAATGATCCCAATCGCAAGTGCAACAAGCATGACGGTCGAGAACTGGCTGATCCCGCCGATGCTAGATAGCGAGAAGATGCTATCTAGAACGAGTGCACCTGAGTAAAGAACAGTTGGAAGATAGGCTACTGCATAGCCGAGTAGGAATAAGATCGATACGATTTGTCGAGTGCGTAAATCATATCGCTGTTCCAGAAAGTCTGGAATGGTAGAGATCCCAGCTTTTAAATACCGCGGCAAAAAGATAAATGCCATAAAGATAAGTGCGATCGGCGACGTAACCTCCCACGCCATCACGACCATCGACTCTCCAAAGGCTTGTCCATTCAGCCCTACCATCTGCTCAGTCGACAGGTTCGTTAAGACTAGAGATCCCGCGATAACAATGCCTGTTAAACTTCTCCCTCCAAGAAAATACCCATCAGAACTACTTAAATCTGTTTTACGAGTTTTGTACCATGACACCCATGCAACAATGGCCGTGTACGCAAGAAAGCTTATTAATATAATCCAGATCATTCAGTACATCCTCCTTTTCTCATCCTCTGATTTTTGTAAGGGCTTTCAAAATTATTGAGAAAGAATTCGTTTAATATACTTGTTTTGACTTGTTTATCTGTTGCGTTTCTAGCACCAGCACTCAAGGTAAGCGCTTACCTTGAGGTTGAAATAAAAAACGGCATGCCCGTTTGGTTGTTTTTCATAGATGTTGTGATTATGTTCCCATGTTGTTCCTTTGGAGTTGATCACCGGCTTTTTCTACTCTTTTCACTTAAATAGAACCACCTCTACCCTTTCTATGTAATTGAAAGAAAGCGCTTAACTTGTTTTAGTATAAAACAGGTTAATTTAGTTCGCAAGAGGTTTTTCTAATTTTTCTGAATAATGGGAATTAAGTACAAGTAGGGTCAGGCATGAGCCTGCCCCCTATACACAACAATTCCATCCGCTATATACCTCATGAGTTTGCGAAGGTACTCCTGGTTTGAAAGGTTCGCATCATCTTCTGGATTTGTCATAAAGCCCATCTCAATTAATGTTGTCGGAACCTTAGACCAATTAAATCCTGTTATATCACTTCGAAATGAAATGCCGTTAGTGTCGATGCTTCTATCATTTTGAACGGTATTGATAATAGCTTTGGAAGCTTGTAAGCTCTGTTCAAAGATTGGATGACCTTCAGCAGGAGTTAGGATATGAAACCCTTTCACATTCTGATCCGTTGATCCATCCGCATGCAATCGAACAAACAGGTCTGCTTGATGGTGGTTAGCGAGTTCTGCTCTTTCTTTATTACTCATATCCACTTCGTTCTTATCTCTTGTCAGAACAACGTCAATCCCCCGCTCTTCCAATAATTCTTTTAATATGAGAGCGGCTTCGAGTGTTAGTTGATACTCGGGCTTGTTTGTACTTACACCAGAAGTCCCTGAAGAAACTTTACTCTTCGTTTCGGTTCTTCCTAGACCAATTGGTTCTTTTTCTAGATTGGAGTGCTTCTGGTGGCCAGGATCAATAACAATTAAAAATGGTTTAGGAGATGGAGTGACCGCTTGAGACTCATCCTTCTCCCGTGTGCTCTTCTTTATCCCATCACTTTCTCTTATCGGTGTAAGGTTTGCTGCTTGCTTATCTACAACCTTATTGGTTACTGGAGAATAGGCTTCTTTAAGGATAAAAAAAGTGGCGAAAAGACTAATGAGTAATAACGCGCTAACGAGTATGCCAGCTTTGCTTTTGAAACTCACTTATATTGTTCCTCCATCTTTTCAATTAACTTCACGTTATAGTCTTCAATACTACTTAATGAACCGTCGTAATACGGATCAGGGTAATACCAGCTTTGGTCCGAAAAGTAACGTTCTAATTCGTCTGATTTGAAAACATAACCGTGACGAGCAAAGATTTCATTTCTAGCTAATCGCAGTTCGTCCTCACTGAACCAGGAAAGATCACTTTCGTGTAGTTTAATAACATCACTGTTCGGGAGGATATAGAAACTGAAGGGCTCGGTGTACTCGAAGTCTTGAGTAGCATAGTCAGACATGACGTTTTCATCGACAAATAAAGTGATATCATTCCAGTCATAAGCTTCTAATATGGGGATCGAATAGCCACACGAACCATAATACCCGCTTAGAACAGCTGAAGGGAGGGTGACTGGATACTGTGGAACACAGGTATTCCCAACACTAATGCTCCAATCTAACTGCAGCTGTTTTTCTAATTCGTGCACAACATGAAGCACCTCTACTGACCATTTCTTAATCGGAGTTAGATTGTTTTGATCGTATAGCGTAAAAATACGGTCTAAGTTATCCGATGGAATGGCATCTGCTTGAATTATTAGTTTCCCATTAATATTTCTAATGCTCCACTCACCTAAAGAAATGTCTCTACCATTTGCGTGAATTGATAGTTTGTTAAGCTCTTCTGTTGCACTCTCAATGTCTAGGATTTTGGCGCCTGCTACTTTCTCCTTTTTCTCTTCTTTACTTTCTTCATTCTTTTCTTCTTTCCCTTTTGAAGTTTCCTTTTCTTCGTTTTGGCTTGCGATTTCTTTACTTTTCTCATCAGGCGTCTTTTTGTCACTCTTTAGAGCTTGACCACTAGATACAGGCGATGCCTTTTGGGAGCTATACTTACCTCCTATATAGAAGGCACCGCCAACAAGCAAACCGATTACAAGGATTAAACCGATATAGATAGCAGGTTTACGTTTGGTTGAAGCGCCGCTTCTACTAACCCCAGAAGGAGGTGCATTCTCCTGCTGGTGATCTACTTTGCTTCCACATCCTGTACAAAATTCTTGATTCTTATGTAATTTCTCCCCACAGTTACTGCAGTGACCCATAACATTACGCCTCCTTATAAATGATACTGAGAAATTTCACTCAACCATTATATGGGACATTTGATGGAGATAGCACTAAAGAGTGGGGAATAGGGGGTGGGGGGGTCAGACAGGGGTCTGACCCCACACTACTTTTTTACTACATTCTAAACTGTTTATGATGGTTTCAAATAAGTAACAATGAGGAAATTAGTAAGTAAATGAAAGCGCTGTGACACTCTATTCACATTTGATCGTCTTCACAAATTGTTTACACTAGGAAGAGACAAAAACAGCACTAGATAACCGAAAATCCTAGTAAAGGAAGGAGGTTTGTTGATGGGCGTACAGCTTCGTAAAGGATTGACCGATCGTAGAACCTACCTCATTCGCAAGCTATTAGACTCACCTGATAACCGTAAAGACCTCACTCAACTTCATTTGTTAACTTTAACTGAGCTTGAACGTAAGTATGCAAGGGATAAGGATCGCAAATTAGTGAACTAGATGATAGATAAAGAAAGATAGCACCGGAATGTCCGCCTGAGGCGGACATTCCGGTGCTTTTGTCTTTGAAGGGGGTCAGACCCCTGTCTGACCCCCTTCCTTACTACTTTAGTTAAACTCAACTTTCAATAATTCTACACTTGAATTGGGGTGCGGGTTAAACCCTTCGATGTTGTTCTTTCCAGCAACGACTGGGGTGGAGTGAACGAGTGGAATCCACGGAGCATCTTCGTGAATGACCTCTAGAGCTTGTTTGTAGAGCTCATTTCTTTTTTCCTGATCCACTGTTGATTGTGCTTCTACTAGAAGCTTGTGCAATTCATTGCTCTCGTATCGAGAGGAGTTGCTGCTTCCTATCATTTCTTTATCAAGGAGCGTATAGAGGACATTATCAGCGTCACCATTTTGTGCAGTCCATCCTAATAAGAAAGAATCCGCTTCTCCCCCAATAACTTTCTCAACGTACGCTGCCCATTCATAGGTTTTGATGGTCGCATTAACGCCTATTTCCTTAAAGCTTGATTGAATCGCTTCCGCTACTTTTTGGCCATCAGGCATATAGGGACGTGATACGGGCATCGCCCATAACTCCATATCAAACCCGTCCGTATAACCCGCTTCCTCCAGTAAGCTTTTTGCCTTTTCCAGATCGTATTCATATGGAACGATCTCGTCGTTATATCCTTGAATCGAAGGAGGAATCGGATTTTTCGCTGGTTCTGCCTGTCCTTCGTAAAAGGCTTCGATGATAGCGTCTTTATCGACCGCATGATTTAGTGCCTGTCTTACTTTCTTGTTTTCAAGGGGACCTCTTGTCACATTCAGTCCGAGGTAACCAATATTCATTGATGGACGAGTAAACGTTTTGAGTTCAGTACTCTCTTCAATTTGTGGCACATCACTCGGCATCACGCCATCCATCATATCGATCTCACCCGTTTTAAGAGCATTCAAGCGAGCCGCGTTATCAGGAATAGATTTAAAGATGACACGCTCTAATTTCGGATATTCCTGTACCCAATAATCTTCATTTTTTTCTAGAACGATCTTGTCGTTTCGTTTCCATTCTTTGAAGATGAATGGTCCCGTTCCTACAGGATTTTGTCCATAATTTTCACCTTTTTCAACTAACGCCTTCGGACTCGCAATGGAGAATGGCGTCATCGATAAATTTTTCAGAAATGGCGCTTGAGGTCTGTTTAACGTCACTTGTACTGTATATTCGTCTGTTGCTTTCACTTCTTTAATCACATGGCCTTCGTCGCCTTTAAAACCTCCAAACATTGACCGATAGAAAGCGAATGGCTCGGCCTGGTTTTCTTTAGGATTCATCCATCTCTCGAAATTAAAAACGACCGCTTTCGCATTAAAAGCTGTGCCATCATGAAAGGTAACATCCTCTTGTAGATGAAACGTATACTGAAGGCCATCATCAGAAACGTCCCAATCAGAAGCAAGATCTGGATGAACCTCTGTATCCATATCACCAAATTGAACGAGCGTATCATAAATGTTGTCGGCAACTTTAAACGATTCACCGTCTGTTACAACAGCGGGATCTAGTGAAACAGAATCTCCACCTCTACCGTAAATTAACGTTGTTTGCTTACCGTCTGAGCTAGTACCAGCATTAGAGGAACACCCAATAAGGCTTAACCCAACGACGAGGGACAATAAGAGTAAATTGAATCGCTTCAAGAAAACACCTCCATGAATTTTTAATCATTAGTTGAATGACTTGTTTTAGTAGAATTTAATAAGGCACCTTCAGGAAAAACAAGGGATAGAAACATCTTTCCAATGCCAAGTATAGCTCGTTCATCGACATCAAATTTTGGATGATGATGAGGATATATCGCATTGATATCAGGGTTTCGACCTCCAACAAAAAAGAACGTACCTGGAATTTCATTCAGATAAAACGCGAAATCCTCTGCACCCATAATCGGATCCTTATCGGAAACATTTTCTTCGCCAAAAAGTGTTTTCGCTAACATAGAAGCTCTAGTTGTCTGGTCTCTATGATTGTAAAGAGCCATGTGCCCACGGTTATACGCAACTTCCGCTGTTGCACCATACGTTCGACACGTCATCTCACTTATCTGCTGCACCAACTGTTCTGCACTGTCACGTACCCCTTTATCGAAGGTCCTTACGGTTCCCTTAATATGAGCCTGGTCTGGAATAACGTTGTGCGCATCCCCACTATGAATAGCACCGATGGTTACGACAACAGATTTCAATGGATCCGTTATACGACTAGCAATTTGCTGTAAACCAAGGATGACATGACTTGCTACAACAATCGGGTCAACCGTTTGGTGTGGCATCGCGCCATGACCACCTCTTCCTGCGATCGTGATATCAAAAGTATCAGCGGCTGCCATCGTGTAGCCTTCATGAAACGAATAATGACCAATAGGATGATCTGCCCAAACATGAGCACCGTAGATTTCATCTACTTCATCCAAGCAACCATCTCGAATCATCGCTTCCGCTCCACCAGGGGCGACTTCCTCGGCAAACTGATGAATCAAAACAACATCTCCCTCGAGTTCATCCTTCACCTGGGTCAATACATTCGCAACGCCAAGTAGTGCTGCGGTATGTAGATCATGTCCACACGCATGCATCACTCCAGGAACTTTGGACTTATACGAGACGTCTTTTTGATCCTGTATCGGGAGGGCATCAAAATCAGCTCGGAGCGCAGTTGTTTTCCCAGGCTTCCCTCCTCGAATCGTACCAACAACTCCATTTCCACCAACACCAGTTCTCACTTCAATACCGAGCTTCTCTAGGTAACGTGCGATTTTCTCGGGCGTCTCTACTTCTTGTAGCGATACCTCAGGATACATATGCAAATCTCTTCTCAACTCCACAAGGTCAGGATAAAGCATTTCAAGCTTCTGGAATAATTCAGTCATTGTATGGCTCCTCCCTGAATGAAATGTAGTCGATAATAATGGTACGCTATTTATAAATAAATTCCAAATATTCAAATAAATATAAGAAAAACCTCATCAGTGTCCTCAATTTGAGGATTTTGATGAGGTTTTGTCTTTGAGGGGGGTCAGGCCCGAGCCTGACCCCTTCACTCACATTCTATTTCAACTGCTGATTCAATCCATACCAAATGACATCAACTCGATCTGCCGCATCTGTCAGATCTTGATAAGCCCAACCTGTTAGTTCACGCCAGTCCCGTTCTTCTCTTTCAAATGGGACAATCCCCTGAGTAATATCGGTTCCGATGATCACAACGGTTCGATCCTTCTGCTCACTTTCCCACGACTGCCAGATTCCTAACAACGAACGCCAGATTGCTCTGCATTCCTCGAGACTTGCATCTGCTGTTAGTCCTTTTATCCATTCCTCCATTCCTTCAAGAACGACTACGTTTCCATAGAACCGACTCACATCAATCGGGATCTTCGGCTTATCGCTTGGCGTTTTCCAGTAGTGATCGTCTGTTAATCCATAGAACGTTCTTACCCATTTCGCTTTACCGTTATAGGCACCACCTGTAACGAAGTGCATTGTATGCCCCTCCTTCGTACATTCAGTTCTATTCTAGTTCAATCCTTAAACCGTTCGGAATGACCTGCTACCAGTACGACCGCTTCTTAGGTAGATCCTCAAAAGAAATTGCGAAGAACGTGTGAAAATGAATATTGCCTATCAAGTTCAAGGTCGGCGTACGTTTTTCCTTCTTATTTACGATGGTCAGCTACTTTTGGGGGTCAGAGAGGGGTCTGACCCCTTGTTACCATCTTCACAAATTCTTAACACACAACAAGGTAAAAAGGATGTATCCTAGAATCGAACGTGATCATAACGGAAGGAGGTTGTGTTCATGGGCATACAGCTCCGTAAAGGCATGACCGATCGACGAACCTACCTAATTCGTAAGCTACTCAATTCACCAGACAATCGGAAAGATTTAACGAAGCTTCATCAGCTCACATTAACTGAGCTTGAGAAGATGTATTCGACTGAAAATCGTAAACAAGTACAGTAAGGAAATAATAAATAGAGAAGGACTCAAAATCCGCCTGAGACGGATTTTGAGTCCTTTTTGTCTTTTTGGGGGGTCAGGCTCGAGCCTGACCCCCATCCCCTTGACCCCCATCCCCACACCACTATTCCATTCATCAGTTCAACTTTGCATTAATCTCTAACACTAACTCCTCAAAAAGCTCCTTAACAGTCGTCTCTTTGTTCATTCGAGTTCCTTGTCCTGCCCAGAGCGACATGAAATGTGCGTTCCCTTGTTTAGCTGCTTCTTTTCTAATTGATTTTGTTAAGCTATTTTGAATAGGATAAGGTGCAATAAAGGCATTCTCATTCATGAGTCGAATAAACTCATTCTCAATTCCTCTAGCTTCTTTTCCGGAGAAGGATTTTGTTAGAACGGTATTCTCTTCTGTTGCATCCATAATCGCTTTTTTATGAAGATCATGTGCCCCGCTCTCTCTTGTTGTTAGGAAAACTGTACCCATCTGTACGCCTTCTGCTCCTAACATTGTGGCCGCAGCAAAACCTCTTCCATCCATAATGCCACCGGAAGCGATTACTGGAATCTTCACATGGTCATCGACTTGAGGGGCAAGGGCCATCGTACCAATTATGCCGCCTCCTAAAAACGATCCCCGATGACCTCCAGCTTCACTTCCCTGAGCCACTATCGCATCCATGCCAGCTCTCTCCACAGCTATCGCTTCTTCAACCGTGGTTGCTGTGCCAATAACGGTGATCTTGTTTTCTTTTAGACGATTAATAATCGATTGATCTGGGATACCAAACGTAAAGGAACAAACTGGGACATTTTCTTCGATGATCATTTCAATGTGTCGTTCAATCTCTAATGAAGTTTTAACTTCTGGTAGTTCGTTCGATAGATTTAACTTTTTACGAAAGGTTTCTAATGTTTGGAAACTTTTATGTAGTTCTACTTCTGAGATGTTCTCTTCTTTTACAACAAACAAGTTCACTCCGAACGGAAGATTTGTTCGTTGTTTAACGTCTTGGATCGTTGTTTTTAATTGATCAGCGCTTAAATAGCCAGCCCCAATCATGCCAAGACCACCTGCATTACTGACTTCTGAAACTAATTCCGGAGTTGTTGGTCCTCCCGCCATCGGTGCTTGAATGATAGGATACTCGATTTGAAGAATGCGTGTTAATTCTGTTTTATTCCACATACCATTCCTCCTATTACTCTTATTAATGAATATATAACTAGCATAGTTGTGTTAATCGATGTTGTAAATTGCTGTTAATTAATTATTGCCAAGATAAGTAGTGAAATAAAAAGCATGGACGTGTCCGCCTGAGGTGGACATTTCCATGCTTTTGTTCTTTTGTGGGGTCAGGCACGTGCCTGACCCCTCCTTTTATGCTTGCTAAGTGCTTCGGTCGTGCATGTGTAAACACCTTCACTCACAAGCTTTCCAAGCGTCGTGATTGTGCCGCCGTATGGCTGGTGTGCTCCTCTTTGCGTTGCTGCAATGAGGATGCTGTCTGTTGGTGTTCCTGTTGCGATTGTTCCTGTTAAAGCGTCTTTGATTTCCTGGTCCTGCATAACCTTAGCCTTCGCTTCAGTTGCGGTCATAATGCTTTGAATAAACGCTTCATCTGTCAGGGTGCCGCTAACAAAAATCCATGTGTTGATTGTGCCAGGTAAAGGGTTGTAGTCGTGCACCCTACTTCGTGAAGCGTCAACCGCATTACCTCCTCCAGCCGTCACGACGATAAAAACGGAAACTTCTTCGTGATTGATGAGTCGGTAGGAAACGTCCTCAAGCTGAACGGCTGTCATCATACCGACGGTTTCCGTTGGATCAATGTTGTGATCCTGCAGAAACGCTCTCATTTCCTCACGGTGATTAGTACAGTTGTAGCTTTTATCAACATGGCGATTGACGAATGAGCTATACCAGCCTGTTCCAGATCCGACCACGCCTGATGACATCGTACGGAGTGGAAATGGTGCTGTGAGTGTAAGCGTTTCGTCCGTCCGCTCGAGGTACCGTTCATCTATAACAAGGTCGTTTAGATCATCAGCGTGCTTTTCAGGTAAAAGAAGCATTTGCGGCTTAGGAACAGTTGGATGCGGATGCTTCTCGATATTCGTCCGATAAACGGATTGAATGCGCTCTTCGTTCAGCACTTCATTTGGGTTGTTGTGCAGATTGATTTTTCCATCCTCAAGAAGAAGAAGGCGATCGCAATAAAGCCCAGCAAGGTTCAAATCATGAAAAATCGAGATAACCGTGAGCCCTTGTTCACGTGTCCATTTTTTCAGTAAATCAAGCAATTCTTTCTGATAAGAGAGGTCAAGATGGTTCGTCGGTTCATCAAGCAACAGGATCTCAGGCTCCTGTGCGAGTGCCTGAGCAAGGAAAACGCGCTGGCGCTCACCACCGGAGAGCTCATTCACGTATTGATCTTGAAACGCAGCGATTCCGGTTTGCTCCATCGTCTGCTGCACAACCGCTTCATCGTGCTCACTCCACATTTGGAACCAACCGGTCTGGTGCGCATAGCGACCGAGGGAGACGGTTTCTTTGACGGTATACGGAAAAGCCTGTTCAGCATGCTGCGGTAGAACGGCTAGCACTTTGGCTAGCTGTTTCGCCGAGTAGCTAGCGATCGGCTTTTCTTTTAGCAGAATCTCCCCTGATTGCGCCTTTAAAATACCACTAACCATTTTAAAAATGGTCGTCTTCCCGCTTCCATTTGGCCCCACAATTCCGAGAAGCTCGCCTTTTTTCACTTCAAAAGAAAGGTCGTGGAGGACGTCGTGACCGGGGTATCCTCCTGTTACGTGATTCACGCTTAGCATACTTATCCTCTTCTTTCCTTACGTCTTCGAATTAAAATGATCGCGAACACCGGCGCCCCGATGAGGGACGTGATCACCCCAATCGGGAGCTCTGTTGGTGAGATGATCGTTCTTGAAATGAGGTCTGCTACGATGAGAAATGCGGACCCGAGTAGAATCGAGAGCGGCAATAAATGTTTATGATCCGGTCCCCATAACAGTCGCGTTAAGTGCGGAATGACGAGCCCAACGAAACCGATCGTTCCCGAAACCGCTACGGCAGCTCCTGTTAAAATCGAGCCTCCGATAAGGATCCATAGTTTTCGTCGTGCGACGTTCACACCGATATGCTGAGCACGCTCTTCACCAAACGACATCGCGTTCAGTTCCTTGCTGCTGAAAAGTAAGATCGCAGATCCAATAACGAAAAATGGGAGAATGATTGCGATGTACTCCCAACCTCGCATTGATACGCTTCCGAGTAGCCAACCGATAATTTGGCGCAACTCCTCTCCAGTCAGTGCGATCATGAGTGAAAGCAGTGATCCAAGGAATGAGCTGAACACGATACCAGTTAGAATGATCGTTTCAACGCGCATCGATCGTTCGATTTGTCGTGCAAAGAACAGCACGAGAAAAATGGTGATGATCGAAGCGGAGATGCTCATGACAGGTAAAGTGAAAATACCGATGAACGGTAGCGTTAGATTGAAAAATAGGACGAGCACCGCTCCGACTGAAGCACCTGATGACACGCCGAGCACATACGGTTCCGCCAATGGATTACGAAGGAGACCTTGAAAGGCGGCCCCAGCTATCGCAAGGGACGCGCCAACAAGACCTGCTAGGATCACGCGCGGCAGGCGGATGTCCATTACAATCGTTGTGTACATTGGGTCGACAGTTCCCATAGATGGAAGTTGTAAGACCTCTGTTCCTATTAATTGAAGGATTGAGATTACTGGGACAGACACCGTTCCAACCGAGATGCCTAGCAGCATCGCTCCGATTAGCAATGCTGTTGCGATCACATAAGCGATGAATCGATTATTCCGTAAAAACATCCGGATAAACCGCTTTTGCAAGTTCCTCTACTCCTTCAACGAGACGAGGGCCTGAGCGTGTGACAAGGTCAGAGTGAACGTCAACAACCTGCTCGTCTGTTATAGCCGTGACATCCTGCCAGCCGTCTCGGCTCAATACTTGTTCAACTGGTTTTTCAGAATAATAACCGTACGTTGTGATGATGACGTCAGGATTTGCTTCGATAATGGCTTCTTGATCGATTTGATTCCAGCCTTCTTGATCGTGCGTCACATTCTTTGCGTTAATAAGCGTTAGCATGTCATCCATGAACGTATTTTTACCTGGTGAGTATATTTCCGGTGCTGGAGATACTTCGACAAAGACGTTTTTCTGCTGATCTTCGCTGATTGTTTCTGCTTTTGCTTTGATATCCTCAAGGCGCTTCTTCATATCTGCGATCGTTGTTTCGGCTGCTTCCGTTTCACCGGTTGCCTTTCCGATCATCTCCATCGACTTGTACACTTCCTCAAAACTAGTGTCATCGTTCACGACAAGAACAGTGATACCAGCATCGCGAAGCTGCTGCAGTCCAGCTTCTGCTGTACTTGCACTAGAAGCATGAGCAAGTACAAGGTCAGGTTTCAGAGAGATAATTTTCTCAATGTTAAATTCCATTCCCCCGATTTTCTCAATGTCAGCTGTTTCTTCTGGATAATTATCGAAATCCGTTACGCCAACGACTTCTTCACCTGCACCTAGGGCAAAAAGAATTTCGGTGTTACTTGGAATGAGAGTGACGATTTTCTCAGGATCGTTCTCAATTGTTACGTCTTTGTCCAGAGCGTCTGTAATTGTAACTGGGAATGCGCTATTCTCTGATTTCTCAGCTTGATCTGTATTTGTGTTTCCTTCGTTCGTATTGTTTTCCTGCGCTTCATTTGTTCCACATCCAGCCATGATTCCTGTAACTAAGAAAAGTAAGACAAGTAAAGAATAGAGCTTTTTCATGTGTGTTTCTCCTCCTGTTTTTAGAAAAACTCAACTTGGTGCCAGATGGCAAAGCCTTCGTTTTTCTTATGCTTTACTCCTACGAAAGAGATTTTTCAATAAAAATAAAAAATCCCCACGCACGAGCATGGAGATGGCCGAATGGAAGTATAGGTTGTTGATCGGTACAACACCTGAATCCGTTCGCACATCCCTATCCTCGTAGGTTGTTCGTGCTAGTGACTCAAGGCAGGTCTCCTGGCTCATGGTTATCGCGCGCTGCTCCTTCCCATTCGCTGACGAACAGTGGTTATTGCAGCTTACGACCATTTACAGTGGCGGGACCGCGCTGGATTTACACCAGCTTCCCTTTTAAGTCTTCCTATTGAAGACACCTGAATCGGTTGATATGTAATTGCAGTTTTTATTATACCTTAAGGGGGTTGTGGTGGGAAGGGGGTGACGGGGTCAGACAGGGGTCTGACCCCACACAACCTTTTTACTATCTTCTCTTCGTTAATAAATATAAAAACCACACACTATGATTTTGCTCATCTGCAGCTGCTCGCTTGAACGTTTCTTTAATGAAGGGATCCTGTGCTTGGTCTGCAATATCCAGGTAAAAATCGACTGTCTCTTGTTCGTCGTTAAAGGCGAAATCAATACCCTCTCTATACTCATTCGGACACTCCTCTGTCACCTGAGGTGAAGGTTGTTGACCGGTTAGTTGCGTGTAAATATTTTTGAAAGCTTGCAGGTGCATTTTCTCATCTTTCCTAATTTCCTTAATGCGATTTCGCTCGGTATCATTTGGGGCAAGCTGTGCTAGCTTCTTATAACACTGAATCGCACTGTATTCTCCATTGATCGCGGTGGCAATATCATCTACAAGCGTGCGGTAATATGGATGCATGATTTCTCTCCCTCTGAACACGTGATAGCACAGTGTATGATGAATGCCTATGTCTTGGTGAATGAAGAGGGTGGGGGTCAGAGAGGGGTCTGACCCCGTTCGTTATAGTGGACTCCCCATTTTCTCCTATCGCCCGCTCTTCTCTCCTCCTTCCCTCATATGCTAATAGCAACAATTGCATCATGAAGAAAGGAGAATTACTCAGTGATTGAACCACATGGAGGAAAACTCATTAACCGCATAGCGGATGATACTGAAAGAAAATCCCTGTTAGAAAAAGCAGCCTGGTATCCGTCTATCACATTAAACTCCTGGACCTTATCTGACTTATACCTAATTGCAACGGGTGCATTCAGTCCGTTAACGGGGTTTATGAAACAAGCGGATTACGTCAACGTTCTAAAAGAAATGAGGCTCGAAAATGGGACAATCTGGAGCCTGCCTGTTACGGTTTCTGTTTCTAAAAACATTATAGAAACGCTATCTCCTGGTGAAACCGTCTCCTTAAAGGGTGAAGATGGGAAGATTTATGGATTACTAAACGTTGAAGAAATGTATGAATATAGCAAGAAAGCAGAAGCCTTTTTTGTTTATGGGACAGCTGATCCCGATCATCCTGGCGTTCAAAAAACGTTGGAAAAGGAAGATTTTAATATTGCAGGTCCAATTACGCTCCTTAAGCATCCTGAAAAGCTGCGTGAGAATTTCCAAACGCCCGCTGAGTTAAGAGAGAAATTTCAACAGCTCGGTTGGAAATCGATTGTTGCGTTCCAAACAAGAAATCCGATTCATCGTGCGCATGAGTACCTTCAGAAAACGGCTTTAGAAACGGTGGACGGACTCTTAATCCATCCGCTCGTTGGTGACACGAAGAAAGATGACATTCCGGCTCCAATTCGTATGAAGAGCTATGACGTTCTTTTGAAAAATTATTACCCTAAGGACCGCGTGATGCTGTCCGTCTTTCCAGCTGCGATGCGATATGCTGGTCCACGCGAAGCAGTTTTTCATAGCCTTGTTCGTAAAAATTTTGGCTGCACGCATTTTATTGTCGGAAGAGATCATGCCGGTGTTGGCGATTACTACGGCACGTATGATGCTCAGAAAATTTTCGAGCAGTTTTCAAAAGAGGAGCTTGGCATTGAAATACTTGCGTTCGAGCATGCCTTTTATTGCATCAACTGTGCCAGTATGGCGACTGCGAAAACTTGCCCGCACGAAACGAATTTTCATATCCATTTAAGTGGCACAAAGGTTCGCGAGATGCTGAAAAATGGACAAATACCCCCTAAAGAATTCTCGAGACCTGAGGTTATTGAGGTCTTAATGAATGAGATGAATCGTAAAGATGAAGAAAAATAGCAGGCGATGGAGAAGAAGCTACAATGATTGAGTTCTATTTTGTATCGATTACAATGATTTTGATGTTAGTTGGATTGCTTTTTGAAATGGAGCGTCCAGAAGTGATTCTCGCTTCAACGCTAATGATTTTCATGGTGACAGGCATCGTGACGCCGACAGAGGCGATGTCAGGATTTTCAAATGAAGGCATGCTGACGATTGCGCTACTATTTATCGTGGCTGGCACCATTCAAAAAAGCGGTCTTGTCGATCGGGCTCTTCAACAGTTACTAAAAGGAGCCTCTTCCAATCATCATATTATGGCGAAACTGCTCCCTCCAATATCGCTCCTTTCTGCCTTTGTGAACAATACTCCGATTGTGATGGCAGCTACGCCAATGGTGAAAAAATGGTGTGAGGACAAAGGGATTTCTCCGTCCAAATTCCTGATTCCACTCTCTTACGCCACTATTCTCGGTGGTACGATTACGCTTATCGGTACATCAACGAACCTTGTTGTTCACGGACTTTTATTAGAATACGGACATAAAGGATTCTCCTTCTTCCAGCTTAGTGCGGTCGGGATTCCGATTACGCTGCTTGGGCTTGGCTACTTGATTTTCTTTAGCTCGGCGTTATTGCCAGATCGTAATGTTAGCTCAATCATTGAATCAGAGGCATTAAGAGAATTTACGGGAGAGGTTCTCGTTACACGTGATTTTCCTTATCTAAATCGAACGGTGAAGGAAGCGAAACTTCGAAGTTTAAAAGGCGTCTATCTCGTTAGTATTTTACGTGAGGGAGAAACGATTGCACCCGTCTCAAGCGCAACCATCTTGCATAAAGATGACCTTCTCCTTTTTACTGGAGACATTTCGACGATAACTGAGCTTCAACGAATGAAAGGACTAGAACTCCAAAGCAGTTCAGGTTCTCACTTTCCAGAAGATCACCGACTTGTCGAAGCCGTTGTAACGCATCATTCGTCGCTTCTATTTAAAAAAATAAAAGAAACAGATTTCAGAAGTCAGCATCAAGCCGCAGTTATCGCTGTTCACCGACAGCACGATCGATTGAAAGCAAAAATCGGAGATATCGTTCTAAAGCCAGGTGACGTTCTCCTGATGATTGCGGGAGACGAATTTAGTAAGAAGAAACGTTCTGCTGATTTTTATTCGATTACGCTACTTGAAGAGCAGTTGATTACACCTATGCAAATGAAGAAAGGCTGGTTATCGATTGCGCTGCTTGCGATCATGATTGGGCTCGTCACGTTCGGTGTCCTAACCATGTTTACGGCGATGGCAATCACAACGTTGCTGCTATTTCTATTCAAATTTGTTTCGCCTGGTGAGGTTAAGAGTCTTATTCAATGGCATGTTCTTTTGATGATTGCATGCTCATTCGGAATAGGTTTGGCGCTAACGAATTCAGGCGTAGCCACGTCGATTGCCCAGTTTCTAATGGCATTATCTAGCCCGCTCGGCCTTTTCGCTGTGCTACTGAGCGTATACATTTTAACGAACATTTTTACAGAAATCATGACAAATAGTGCAGCTGCGGTTCTCATGTTTCCGATTGTAGTGCAAGTCGCTAAAACGATGCAAATTGACCTATTACCGCTCGCAATTATCGTGGCAATCGCCGCATCATCAAGCTTTATGACGCCGATTGGATATCAAACAAACCTGATAGTGTATGGCGCTGGTGGGTATCGATTCAAGGATTTTATTAAAGTTGGATTTCCACTAACATTGATCGTTATGGTCGTAACCGTTGTAATCGTTCGCTTCTTCTGGTTCTAAGGATTGAGATGTAGGAGGTGTTAACTGTTGGAGGATAATAACTTAACGTGGCATGAAGGAAAAGTGATGAAGAGTGACCGCGAAGCATTAAAGAAGCACAAAGGGGCTGTGCTCTGGTTCACAGGATTATCTGGATCGGGTAAATCAACCATTTCGGTCGAGCTTGAAAAAGTATTGTACGGTTTAGGTGTTCACACGTATCGACTGGACGGGGATAACGTAAGGCATGGATTGAACAGCGACCTCGGTTTTGCCGATAAAGACCGCATTGAAAACATCAGGAGAATTGGAGAAGTGTCACGCTTATTTGTGGATGCAGGAATGGTAACTTTGACCGCGTTTATCTCCCCGTTCCAGCACGATCGGGATATGGTGAGAGCCCTTTTCCCTGCTGGAGAATTTGTAGAAATTTACGTCAAAGCAAGCCTTGAAGCATGTGAAAAGCGTGATCCTAAAGGGCTTTACGAGAAAGTCCGTAAAGGCGAAATCAGTCAATTCACAGGCGTCGACTCTCCGTATGAAGCGCCTGCAACTCCTGAGCTTGTTGTGGATACAGAGAAGCAAACGGTTGAGGAAGCAGTGGAGACGATTGTTAGTTATTTGAAGGCGAATGGGTATTTGGGGTAGGTCTTTGGGAGGGAGTATTTAGAAGGGGGTCAGACCCCTGTCTGACCCCCTCTTCTTTATTCTTTCTTAATAGGATGCAAACAATAAGGGTAACTTATCTGTAAGTAGACCTATTTAAGGAGGAACTCATCTTGATGATGAAGCTTGTGAATATAGGCGCATTCGTCTATTTACTTATCTCATCCCTCGTATTCGCTGGTGATATGGGCGGAAGCGATGATGTCATCTTCGCACCTGCTGGATTTACATTCTCCATCTGGTTTTTAATCTATCTGTTGATTTTGATATCCCTCGTTAGGCAATTTACTGCGGATGAACGAGATCAGGAACTGTATAAGAAAATCTCATTTTTATTTTCACTAAGCATGTTGCTTTCAGGTACTTCAGTGCTCGTTGGTACAACTGCTTCATTACTTTTAATCGCGGGTTCGTTAATTACGCTTTCCGTGCTATACGCGTTAATCACTAGAAATCCTGATCGCTCTTCTTTCTTCATTATTCCCTTCTCTTTCTATCTCGCCTGGACTTCAATTGCGACGATTGTTGATACATTTATCGTTGCAAATGCAAACGGGGTTGATTTGATATTTGGAATGAATGAACTTGGCTGGACGATTATTATGCTCATCATCGGCGGCGGTCTCGCCGTATACTTTAGTCTTTATAACGATGATTTAATTTATCCTCTCGTCTTCCTTTGGGGATACTTCGGAATCTTTGTGAAAGATGATAAACCAGTGCAGGTTACGTATACGCTGAGCATCGTGATGATCGGTATTGGCGTGTTTATCATTTGGAAGGTGTATCGGGAGATTCGTGGGAGAAGGATGCGGGCGGAAACGGTTTAATGATTTTAAAGCGGTGGGGGTCAGGTGCGAGCCTGACCCCCTCTCACTGCTGAAACCCATCAAATCATTGCTACATAAAGCTTTAAAGAGCATAAACAACATATGAGAATGAGAAGAAGTGTCCGCCTGAGGTGGACACTTTTTGCGTTTTGTCTTTTAGTGGGGTCAGGCTCGCGCCTGACCCCACTCTCTCTCTCCCACTCTCCCCCCTCTTTTTTCGCCTTCCACCCCCACCATAGAGGCTTATTTACTACATCCAATCAAGTTATTTATTTACTAAAATAAACTCCTTTCATCTGTAAAGAATTCGTAATATTTGACATTTTATAGCCACCTATTTTGCTTCAAGCTATATCCCATAAGGAAAGTTTTATTACAAAAGTGATCATCTAAGTTTAAAAGATGGATTAATAATGCTTCTTTCTTCCAATTTCACTTTTGAGGAAGTTTCAGGCTTTTCAGAACGAGGTATACTCCGTTTAATTCACAGCCCAAGCAACTGAGAAAAAACGGGCCAAAAGGCTTAGGACACACATTCAGTAACAGATTGGAGTGAGATGATGAGTATTCAAAAAAGTTCGGATAGCTCAAGTTTGGCGGAAGTCATTGATCGAATTTTAGATAAAGGGATTGTAATTGACGCCTTTGCCCGAGTTTCTCTCGTTGGGATCGAGATTCTAACCATTGAAGCTCGCGTGGTCATTGCAAGTGTGGATACGTGGTTACGTTATGCAGAAGCTGTTGGACTTCTACGTGATGAGGTTGAGGAAAATGGTTTATCGAAACAGGAAAATGAACGATCACCACAATTCAGCATTTAAAGATAGTCATACATTTTAACAGAGATGAGGGTAGATCATGGCTGAAAACGAAGATAAAAACACAAGCAGCAAGATCCTTTCGCAACCTGCGGAAGGCGACTCACAAACACAGGGAAATAGCGGCGAACGTCCTTCTGTCAATTACGCCATTCTAGGTGGAGTGGTTGGTGCAGGTATTGGCTTATTATCGAGTCCCGGTGCTAGCAAGAAGGTTGTTGAAAGCATCGGTAAGTCAGAAGCCGTTCGAAACGCTGGGCAGGAGATCAGGAAAACAGCTCAAGAATTCATTACTGAGCAGGCTCTTCTTACAATAAGGCAAACGGCTACAGGTTATATGAGCAAGTATGAAGGTCGTTTATCACCAAGGAAGACAAGCGAGGAAACGCAACAACCTTCCTCCCATTCAAACGAAGAAATCGAAGAAATTAAGGAAGAAAATAAGCATTTAAACGAGCGACTCGATCGGATTGAGAACATGTTGTCGAGCCTTGTGGATTCAAAGTAATCTGCATTCAGCTTTCCTTAAAGGAGGCTTTGGATGAGTAATCCTGGTAAGAAAATCGCCAAAAAGGTCATGGAGCATGCACCAGAACCTGTGAAAGATAAGGTAAAGGAAAAAGTGAAAGAGAAAGTCGTCGATGATTTTCAAGACAATGTCCAAGTAGGTATTCAATCAAAAGTAACGGAAGCTGCCGAGAAATTAGAGACAACGAAAGATGAGAATGCCGATAAAGTTCACTCGAAAGCGGAAGACGCAAAAGAAAAAGTCCAGGACGTCTTGTTGTCCGTTCGTGAAAAACTAGGCAATGCGAAAGAAGCCGGCGAAGAGTTCCAAGAAAAGGTGTCTTCATCCACTAAGAGTAGAAAGAAGATTAAAGGTGTCGGAAGCATCAAAAGTGCGACCAATATCAAGAGTTCCATGAACATTAAGAGCTCTACCGAAATTAAAAGTTCAGAAAATATCAAATCATCTAAAGATATTAAGAGCATGACTTCTTAAATCGAAAGGAGAATGAACATGGCTATTCAAAAGAGTTCAGATAGTTCCAGTCTTGCAGAGGTTATTGACCGAATTCTTGATAAGGGGATCGTCATTGACGCGTTTGCGCGGGTCTCTGTTGTCGGAATTGAAATTCTAACTATTGAGGCTAGGGTCGTTATTGCAAGTGTTGATACTTGGTTACGTTATGCCGAGGCAGTTGGATTGCTTCGTGATGAAGTTCAGGAAGAAGGACTTGCGAACCAAACGAATGAACGAAATGCTCAGTTTAGTATTTAAGCACAAAACTAGTTAGCGGGGTGGCTCTAGGGCCATCTCCCCTACTTTAAGATGGAGGTTCCTATGGAAATTAAAGAAATTATGAATAATGTAGCTGATTTTTTCAATCATCATATCGCTCCTCTCCACAAGATTACCTCAGTTGAAGTGAATGAAAATGAAGGCTGGCGGGTCATTGCAGAGGTTATTGAGGAGAAGGAATATATGAAGAAGTATGCAAAAGATGAAATGCTCGGGACGTATGAAGTTCTTTTAAATAAGGAGAAAGAAGTAACGTCCTTCTCAAGAAAAGATATTCGATACAGAAGTGCGATTGGACAGGAAATGTAGGAAGCGCGGGAGGTTAGTGTTGTGACGGTTTTAACGAACAGAAGTAAGAACAATCGAGAGCTCATACAGGACGATGAAACGAAAGAACTGCTCTCTCGTTCTCTTCAATACCTGAAATCAGGTTATCCTGTCCATTTTATTGGTCCTTCTGGAGCCGGGAAAACCTCTCTCGCACTTGCGTTAGCGAAGAAACGAAAGCGTCCCGTTATGCTGATGCATGGGAATCATGAATTAAATAACAAGGATTTAATTGGTGATTTCACGGGCTATACGAGCAAGAAAGTGGTCGATCAATATGTGCGATCCGTTTACAAAAAAGATGAAAGTGTTACTGAAACGTGGCGAGATGGACGGTTGTTAGAAGCTGTCAAAAACGGCTATACGCTTGTTTATGATGAATTCACACGTTCGAAGCCTACTACGAATAATCTTTTCCTTTCGATTTTGGAAGAAGGTGTTCTTCCGCTCTACGGCTCTAAATTGACGGAGCCTTTTATCAAGGTTCATCCAGCTTTTTCAATCATCTTCACAAGCAATCCTGCCGAATATGCTGGCGTATACCAAACGCAGGATGCGTTATTAGATCGCTTGATTACAATCCACGTGGATTACAAAGACAGTGAGCGAGAAATGCTAATCGTTTCTGAGAAAGCAAACCTTGTGATGAGTGAAGCGCGAGCCATTACAAATCTGGTCTCAAATATGCGTGAGCATTGTCCAAATGGCAACGGTCCTAGTTTGCGCGCCTCCCTCATGATTGCAACACTCGCTATTGAATCAGATATTCCCATAGACGGCAGAAATCCAGAATTTCAGCGTCTATGTCTCGATATAATCGCACATACCGTCAGTCAATGCATTGACGAAGAGAATCCAATTAGCAAAGCAGAAGAATTAATCATAGATGCATGTGAAAACATGGAAGTTATTGAGGAATAAAGGAGTGCTACGCATGAGTCAAAACGAAGAAATGGGCATTTATATCTTTTGTGCCATCCAAACAAATGAAGAAGATCATTTTGGAACAATCGATCTTGAAGATGAGGAAAGAGAACTTTTCACGATTCGATACAAAGATGCAGCGATGGTGGCAGCCGAAGTTCCGATGAAAATCTATCACCCTAATAAAAAGAACCTATTAACGCACCAGGAAGCCGTCTCGTTTGTTATGGGTCATAAAGATACCGTCATTCCGATCAGTTTCGGAAATACGTTCAAATCTCGTGATGATGTAAAAGTTCTTCTCGAGAATCTCTATCCGCAATTCGAGAAGCTTTTCCCTAATATTAAAGGCAAAATTGAAGTTGGGCTTAAGGTCATTGGAAAGAAAGAATGGCTTGAGACGATGGTGAATGAAAATCCAGAAGTCGAGAAAATGGCCGCGTCGGTAAAAGGAAAATCGCAAGCGGCAGGCTATTATGAACGAATTCAACTCGGTGGCATGGCACAGAAATTTTTCGCTTCCCTTCAAAAGGATATTAAAGAAGAAATTTTCGCTCCACTGGAGGAAACATCTGAGGCAGCAAAAACCAATGATCCTCTCGGTGAAAAAATGTTATTAAATGCAGCCTTTCTCATTGACCGCGAAAATGAAGAGAAGTTCGATGAGTTAGTGAATGAGGCTCATGATAAATGGAAAGACAAAGTTGATTTCAGCTACACCGGCCCATGGCCAGCTTATAACTTTGTGAACATTCATTTAAAGGTCGAGGAAGGCTAATGATTCACAAACTGGTTACCGCGCCTTTTGATTTAGTCATAAAAGTCGGTGAGAAAATCAAAGAAGAAGCAGATAAAGAATTGTTCGACCTTCCCACAATTCAACAAAAATTAATTCAGCTTCAAATGATGTATGAGCTTGGCGAAATCCCTGAAGAAGCGTACACAGAAAAAGAAGAAGAATTGCTGATCCGTTATGAAATCGCGAAACAGCGCGAGCTAGAACAATGGGAAGAATTAACGAAAAAGGATTGAAGGTGAACACATGAGTAATCTCCTCTATTTATACGGTTTGGTTCCTAGTCATGAGGCTACTACTACTCCCCTTCCTTCTATCAAGGGGTTCGATGGTGAGGGCATCATTTATCCATTATCAATAAATGAAGTCACAGCCTTTGTTTGCGAACTAGAAGCTGATCAGTATTCAGAAGAAACGATTAGCAACAAAATCAACAACGATATGGAATGGCTTCAGGAAAAAGCATTTCATCATCACGAAACGGTCCAGCAGCTAGCACAACAGTATACGATCGTGCCGTTAAAGTTCTGCACGTTATATAAAAACCCGGATAGCTTGATGCAGACAGTTGAGAGCAATAATGAAAAGCTTAGTGAAACGTTTAAGTTGTTAGAGGGCAATGAAGAATGGAATCTCAAAATCTACTGCAATGATGAAGAGCTTAAGAAGCAAGTGAGTGAAAGCAATACTTCGATTGAAGCAAAGAGGCAGGAAATTAGTCAACTATCGCCCGGGAGACAATTTTTTGAGAAAAAGAAAATAGATGAGCTCATCAATCAAGAGTTAGAAAATGAGAAAAACCTCTTTTGTGAAGAGATCCATGAAAAGTTACAAAAGATTTCTCTGTTTGGAAGCATTAAGAAAAATTGGAGCAAGGACGTTACGGGACGAAAAGAAAAAATGGCATGGAACAGCGTTTTCCTCCTCCCTTCCGCCAATGTTGAAGAGTTTATTGAAGAAATAAAGCTCGATGAAGAAACTTACGGGGTAAACGGATGGGATTTTGAAGTATCAGGTCCATGGCCACCCTACCATTTTTCTAGTTTTACTTCATAAAGCGAGGATTGAGGTCCATGACAGTTAGAGAGTCAATCGAAAACAAAGATATCGCCCTTATCGATATATTGGATGTCATTCTTGATAAAGGTGTAGCGATTAAAGCAGATTTAATTATCTCCATCGCAGACGTTGATCTCGTCTATTTGGATTTACGTGTTTTGATTTCGTCTGTCGAAACCCTTGTCCAACATAAGCAAGGTACTCGAAATACGATCCATTCCAATCAATTTGATAAAGAAAGGGAGGCATTAATCGATGCAACAGGCCAACCAGACAAGTGGTCGAATTAATTTCGACCCTGACAAGGCAGAACAAGGATTAGCACAGCTTGTCTTAACGGTGGTAGAACTTTTAAGACAAATTGTCGAGCGACACGCGATGAGACGCGTTGAAGGTGGCACGTTAACAGACGATCAGGTTGAGAACCTGGGTGTCGCTTTAATGAATTTAGAAGAAAAAATGGAAGAATTAAAAGATGTATTTGGACTGGATGCCGAGGATTTAAATATTGATCTTGGACCACTCGGAAGCTTACTTTAATTCGGCCGAGCCAGAGGAGGCGTTTAGATGGCTGTTGAACATCAGGGTCAATCAAATACTATTGTTGATGTTTTAGAAAAAGTTCTAGATAAAGGCGTCGTCATCGCTGGTGATATTACAGTTGGCATAGCGGACGTTGAACTTCTCACCATCAAAATCCGCCTGATTGTCGCTTCCGTCGACAAAGCGAAAGAAATCGGGATGGACTGGTGGGAAAATGACCCTTACCTTAGCTCGAAAGCTGCAGATAACAAAACAGCAGCGCTTGAACAAGAAAACAAGAAATTACAGGAACGACTGAATTCACTTGAGAAAAGTTTAGAGAACAACTGCCTTAATATGGCAGAAAAATAATAATTGGAGGGATTTAAAATGACAGAGCAAAACACGACGACTGTAGAGAATCAATCAGAGGGAAAGAGATCGACGAACGAAAACAATGGTCAGAACAAATCTAGTTTTAACAGGCCGTTAACGAGGACCGTTACAGGAAGTATTCTTGGGGCCACAGTTGGTTACCTTGCAACTCCTGAGAACGGGAAAAAGCTTTTCTCCAAAATCGATCAGGAGAAGCTTAAAAACAAAGGAAAAGATTTTGGAAATGCAACGAAGGAACGATCAAGAAAAGCAGCTGATTCAATCAAAACGTCAACGACGAACCTTTTTAAAAGGGACAAGCAGCAGTATTCTGAAGAAGAGAATGAAGTGGAAGCTGAGACAGCTGCAAGCTCGGAGACTAGTGTTCTAGATTCAGTTGACGATCAACAGCAAGACTACGATTCTCTTAAACAGGAGAATGAAGACTTACAAAACCGTCTTAAGCAAATTGAAGATAAACTTGATCGCCTGACGCGAGCAATTGAAGCGGATGAAGAGGATGAGGATGATCAACCTGCTTCCAAGCGAGGTAAAAAACAGACGAAAAAATCGACGAGAAATGTAAGTGAAGAAAACGACGAGGAAGACGATGAGAACGAACAGGCTCCTTCTTCAAAGAAGAAACAGCAAAGTTCGAAATCAACAGACCCAAAGAATGAAGAGAATCAGGAAGATGCTGATTCTGAGGAAGACGATGAAGAAGACGATGAAGAAAACGAGCAAGACAGTGAATTGAAAGATTACCAGGATAGCGATGATAATGATGAGAACGAAGATGACGATGAAGAAGGCGAGCAAAAGAATACAAACAAGAAAAAGCGTCGTTCAACGCGCAAAAATGCTTCTAAGAAAAACAGCAATTCAGATGATGAAACAGAAAACTCTGATGACGAAAAAGAAAAAGTAACAACACTATCCAGCAACGATGATACATCTTCTTAAGTAGATTGTTAGAAAGGAGAAGTAGAAAATGAGCTTTGAATCAAACAACAATAAAGACAATATACTCGAATTCTTCACACAAGCATCTAATAAACACGACTTTTCCCTTGATATCACATTAAATATCAACGGGGCGATTGTTACAGGAACAACCGTCTCTGCAAAGGAATACTTTGATACGCTAAGCGACTCCATTGGAGATGGAAACGACGTTGCAGAAAAGCTAAGTGAAGAATTTGCAAATGCAGGCCAAGCACTGGAAGACAACAATGGAGCCGAGACGAACTATATCCATTTAAAAAACACAAAGGTTTACTTAGGTGATAGTAAGCCCACTCCTTCAAAGGGAAAAATTCTTTGGAGAGGTAAGATCAGTGAGGTGGATGGGTTCTTTCTTGGGAAGATATCTGATGCGAAATAGGGGGAGTAAGGGGGAGTAAGGGGGAGTAAGGGGGTCAGGTGCGAGCCTGACCCCCTTACTTCATTTATAGCGTCAAACCGTTGGTGCGTAAGGCTTTAATCAGTATGAAGGCTCCTTATTAAGTGAAAAAAGTGTCCGCCAGAGGCGGACACTTTTGGTAGTTTTGTCTTTTAGTGGGGTCAGGCCCGAGCCTGACCCCTCTCACTTAACTGCACTTCCTCAATCCACATAAACCGAAACAGATCCACCATTCACAAAGAATTCTCCCCATCCGTCATTATTGATCGTAACTGAGTTGGATTTGTTTCCTGTGATGTCGTTCCATGTTTCACCAGCGTTTTGCACGCCAACGTACATCCACTTCGAGCCACCCGGTCCGTCTGTCATGAGTGTGGCAAGACCCGAGTTTGCATGTGATGCGTCACCTTCTCTCGTCCAGCCAATGATGTCCTGGTGGTTTAAGTAATCGTGCTGTGTGCCGTAGGCGAAGGATTTTCTAGCTTGAAGCAATGGATCGAGCTTCGCCTGCTGTGCAGGGATTTCATAAGACGAGCTCCCTTTTGTACCATAGTAATCGCCGTAGAATACGCTCGGGTAGCCCTGCCCTCTTGTTAAGATAAACGCATAGGCAAGCGGTTTGAACCATGATTGCACTGTTGACTCTAGTGCTTGTCCTGGCTGCGAATCGTGGTTATCAACAATCGTTACTGCTTTACTTGGGTTCGAAGCCATCACTGTGCCATTTAGCAGGTTTCTCATGTCATACGACCCACCACTCGTTGATGCCTGGTGAAAATTGTAGTGAAGCGGTACGTCGAACACAGACTGTGTATAATTCGTTTTTTGGAGGTAATCGTTAATCGCGCCAAGGTCATTTTTCCAGTATTCAGCTACTGTGAACATTTCTTTTCCAGTATCCTGACGAACCGAAGTAATCCAATCGCTAAGATAAGAATGCTTGATGTGCTTTACGGCATCGAGTCTAAAGCCATCCAGGTTGAGCTCATTCGCATACCATGTGCCCCACTTTTTCATTTCACTTGCTACTTCTGGATGCTCGAAGTCGAGGTCCGCATACATGAGGTAATCGTAGTTTCCGTTTTCAGATGATACCGTCCAATCCCACGCTTTTCCTGTTCCTTTGAACTGATAGATGCGCTTCAGATCGCGCGATTCATCCCAGTCTGTTCCGTCAAAATGATACCATTTCCAGTCAAAGCTCGAGTATGTATCTCCTCTTCCGGGAAAATTGAAGCCTGTCCACGCCTCGATTTGGTACTCCCCTGAGACAACTTGATTACGATTGCTACTGCTCACTTCAACCGCTGTGACGTTTTCAGTGTAATCCGCTCCACCTTTGTGGTTCATGACAACATCACCGTATACTTGGATGTTTTTCTGGTGAAGGGACGTTATTGCATTTTGGAGCTGACTCTTCGTCCCATATTTCGTCCGGACTGTGCCTTTTTGATTGAACTGCCCTAAATCATACAAATCATAAGCGCCATACCCGACGTCGTTTTGCTGAGTTCCCTTATAAGCTGGTGGAATCCAGACTGACGTTACCCCAATATCTTTTAGATGCTGTGCGTCACTGTTCAGGCGATTCCAGTGTGCACCGTCATTCGGCAAATACCACTCAAAATATTGCATCATCGTGCCATTGGTCGAAGCAGCCTCAGCACTCATTCCCGGAACAAACATAGGTAGTAACATGACAGTTGCAACGATTAACGATAAAAGTCTTCTTCCCTTTTTCAAAAAAGCCCTCCCCTGTTTCACCTTATGAAAGCGTTTGCATTTATAAGTCTACGTGTGCAATTTGTGCATCTCAATCGACTTTTATCACAGATAGGGGGATGACTTTTGTCTCAAAACGAATAGAAAAATGCATTGTCAGTTGCAAAGACTTAGTTCCAAAGTCCTTGTTTACTATTTTTCAAAAAACTAGTCTTCAACAGAGAGAAGATAAATTTTACCGTTAAATGACCCTCGCTCGTCTGCCTTTCTTTTCCTAACATTCTCTACTTCTTCTATGGAAGTTCCATGACTCTTAGTTAGCATGTGAATGACCTCAAGTACATCTGCAAGCTCGGTTATAGCTTCTTCATCCGACTCAGATTCGAGAAATTCATTTGTTTCTTCTAGCAATTTCTTTCTCAGTGCTGATCTGTACTCATCGTCTGTTAGAATCCTTGTTTCATAGGTTTTCCCTGTGTTCGAAATGATCTCAGGTATCCGATCACGTACGAGCTTATTGTAAACGGACATGGCTTTTGTCCTTTTTGTTTATAAGAGCGAGAAGATCCGAAAGGCTACCGGAACAGCGGGTAACACCACTTGTGTAGTAGAAGGTGGTCGACTCTGTTGGCTCAGGAAATTCCTTAGAATAAAGATAAACCGGAATAGAAAGACCGAGTGCAATCCCCATTTCGATATGAGTCCCCTTTCCACCTGGGAGAATAACCACCAAAAAGTCAGCGTTTCTTACAGCTTTCAGTTCATCTTCTCCAATAATCTCAAGCTCCTCTTCTGTTGATGCTCTTACGTTCTTTGTCCAATCATAGGTTTGAGTAAATCCCTCTTGCTTTAATTGCTCGCTGAACTGTTGCACTTTGGCTTTGTTTTGAAAGCCAGAAGCGACGTAGAATTTCATATGTATTGCTCCTTTCTTAATGGAGGGGTCAGACAGGGGTCTGACCCCCAGTGCTTTAAATCGCTACCAACTTAGCGCGCTTCGCATCGACATGTTTACGATCCAAAACGTCTAGAGCTTCTTGATCAAATCGATTCATAATGTATTCGCTAATCTTTTGAACTTCCTTCTTCACTGCGTCGTTACTATGTTCAGAAATATAGATCAGTGTATCGAATATAGCAAGAAGAATCGAGATATCTTCTCGTCCATAGAAGCTGATCTGATAGAAAGTAGAATACAATAATTCCTCTACATTTTTTTGCGTACCAATGACACGAGGTTTGTCCTCTTCATAATACGTAACGAAGTCTCCCCCAAGTTGAAATGCTTCCACTAAAGGCACTCTTAAATAATCAATACAGCTAATCGCCGTATTTGGATCATTTATGCCAGGGGAAATCGCTCTTAATGCAATTTCAACCATCTTTTGAATCCCGAAATCAATGTCTTGAACGCTGGATCGCTCATCTCCAACTGTAATGAATTGGTTGATATTCACATTAACTTCTTCAGTTTTATGATAAATGGAAAGAATTTTACTTTCTGGTGTAACAAAGCTACCAATCGGTTCACTCACTTCAATCATATAGTCATTGTTGATGGCAAAAGTTAAAAGCCCCTCATAATCAATCAATTTAATATATCCATAATTTGTTGCGGTGAATTCTTCAACAGATGCATAGCTTGGAGAAAATTGAGGCTTCACTTCTAAAACTCTATTTCGATCATCATCAAGTGCAGCTTTTGCCTCTCGAACCATATTTAGAGATTCATCTGTTAATTCTTTTATTAAGTTACTTACTTGAATGGAACTTGCTACTCTATGCAAAAAGAAAGCGAAAAAGGCGAGACATACAAATGCAGTGATTACGCCTACTGTAGCTGAAATCACTTCATGATCGATCAATTCTTTTCTCATAAATAATAGGGATAGAATGGAATAAACAAAGCCTCCCATGAAGATTCCTAGTACCCTCATCGTAGTCGGGTTTGTCGTAAAGTTCTTGAGTGTTCTTGGTGAAAATTGTGAGGAATAAGTTGTTAATACAACCATGATCGTAGAGAACGTAATCGTTGTCATCGTCAGTAGCGCTGCCGAAAGAGACGCAAGCGTCGTCTGGGCGAGATCAACAGTCGTTGTTAAAAAAGAAGGGATAAAGGGCTGAACCTGCTCATAGTAAACCGTATCAATTAGTATGACAGCTATAGCTAGTAGAAAAGATAGAACAGAATAAGTTCCAGGAATAAACCAGATACTCTCCTTAATGTGTAATAAGATCTTCTTTATCAACGCACATCTCCCCTTACTCGTTTGGCATCCTCTATACGAAATGCCTATGGTTTTAGTATAAAGTAGTTAATAGATTTGTGCTTAACTTCGTTAGGCAAATTGTCCTCAAATTGCGGACTTTATAGCTTTTTTGTCTTTATAGGGGGTAAGGCTCGCGCCTGACCCCCTATAAGCTTGACCCCCTATAAGCTGCCTATAAGCTGCTTATGTAAATCCTTCATCAACCTTCGCTCTTTCCGTTCTTCATACATCACTGATTTCTTCATCTTCTTCACCCGCATTTTCCCTATTACGTGTCGGACAGAATCATTCTTCTTCATTAACTCTTTGTACTCAGGGTTTTTCGTAAGATCTTGAAACCAGCTAAATGCCATAAGTGCCACTATGTTTGCTTCAATTCGCTCTTCATCTGGTCCTTCACCAAACGCAAAAAACATCTCACCAAAAAAAGCGAAGATTTCTACAAGCAGTTCCAACTTAGTCTCACCCTCCTAAACTATTAACTTTCGTATGCTCTTAACTCAAATACGATTAAAAGTGAGCTTTTGTTTCAAACATATGGTAATAAAATGAAAAATCATGCGAAATGTTCTCCTATTGTGGACTTTTCGCATGATTTTTAGTGATTTGTCTTTTAGGGGGGTCAGGCTCGCACCTGACCCCCCTTGAACTCAACTTCTCTCATCTACTTCACTACTGGAACTACAATAGAGGATGGATATTCTTCTCTATTTAATATTGTTGCAATTCCGCCTAGTTGGTCCAATTGTTGTGGAGCTGGAGACATTGCATGTGGGAAGTCACTTGGACCGATTGCGACACGCAGTTTGTGTCCTTCTTTAATCACAACATTCGTAGGGAAGATTTCTACATTTAATTCCATCACTTCATTTGGTGTCACTTTATTCACGGCATCTCTAGTGAAAGGATGCCATGGTTGGATGTTTTCTTCATTTAGGAAACGGCTTTTCGATTCATCAACCGCTCGGTGTGACGCAGCAAGCCAACCGGCTGTTATTTCGCTGGAGCTACCGTCTGGAGCCACATCAGTCAAACGCACGGAAAGAACTAACTCTTTCGCCGTTGTACTTGCATAGACTTTCGCTGCGATTGGACCTGAGATATGCAAGTCGCTATTCATTGGTGCAGTGGTATAGGTGAGTTCTGTTGTTTCGGTTAACCGATTGTCTTTTGTACATGGTAGCGCACTTGGAATGCCAGCTGTCCATTGATTTGTGCTACCAGAACAAATACCGTTTGCTGGCTGCTGGACCATTGTTCTAGAAGATTCAAGTGATGAAGGTGTATCCTTTGTTAGCATCTTACCAGAACGAAGATAGAATCTTTCTGCCGTCGCTTCTGAATGTGGCCAACTAGGCTGAACTTGGAACTGATCTTCACCAAGAACATATTGCGTCACATTAGGAATTTGCTCAATTCCTGTGCCATCAATCCCCATTAAGTACGTGTCGAACCATTTTAAAGCGATTTGATCTAGCGTCGGAATATTATCAGCAGGCAATCCACTTCCATAGTTTCCGTGCGTCCAGTTTCCCATTAAAAGTTTCGTAGTTACGCCGTTCGCTTTTAGTTTCTCATAAAGGAGTGGCGTACCTCGTTGAAATAGGTCGTGTAGACCACCAGTCAAAAAGGTTGGTACTTGGATTTGATCAGCAACATAAATCGGCGAGCGTAAATGTGCAGCTGGACCATCATAGGCAAAGTCCCCACCAGTAATGGCTGAACTAAGCGTGCTCGTTGGATACCCTGTTGTTTGACCTGCATGGTTAATGAGGACACTACTCGCCATAATCGGCTCTGACATCGTATACGTTGGTGGAAGGAGACCGCTACTCGTCACCAGCCCTAACCAGAGCGGAATAAATCCTGTATTCACCATGCCACCCGACATCATAATGTCACGGTAGACGTCAGCCATTGGCACGACTGGGAAAATGGCTTCTAACCCTTTGGGCTGCTTAGCTGCAGTGAGTAGCTGGTTGATTGCTCGATAAGATGAACCGTACAGTCCAACTTTTCCATTACTCCACGGCTGCTTTGCCGCCCATTCAACTACTTCTTTTCCATCACTCTGCTCAGCGATACCAAAAGAATCCCAGGCCCCTTGAGAGGAGCCTGTCCCACGCACGTCAACGACGACATGGGCATAGCCTCGTTTAATAAAATAGTCATTGTGGTTTTCTTTATTATCTTGGTTTTTATTGTAAGGAGTCTGCGTTAATATGACTGGAAATGGACCTGGTCCATCTGGTCGATGAACATCTGCAGCTAGAACGACACCATCTTGCATCGTAATAAAAACATCTTTCTCTGTGATATAGCTTGAATAATCTGCTGGACGATCGTAGGCCTCCTCGTCCCATGCTTGCGTTGTTGCACTTGAGGTTGCTTTGGATTTGCTCTTAGTTTTTTCATTGGCTGAAGCATGCACAAGAGCTGGGGCAATCACCATATTCAACATGATGAAAAAGAATACACTAAACCGAACCTGTTTCCACGACATCATATTACCTCCCTGTTTTTGTAAACACTTATATTAATGGTACTAAGCGTTAAACCATTAATAAATAGAGTGATGTAACTATTGTCCATACGCCAAAGGATGTAATGTGTAGCGAGCATTATTGTGGATGGGATTGAATAGAAGAAAGAAGTGTCCGTCCCAGACGGACACTTCTTTGGTTTTGTCTTTTAGGGGGGTCAGGCTCGCGCCTGACCCCCTCTCCTCTCCTCTCCTCCCTCTCCTTTTTTTACTTCCCTTTCAAATAATCTTCTATCCACATTTCCTGAGGTACTAGCTTTCCTCCTGTCGCCCAGACAAGATGGGTGCCTCCCTTATTCTTCTCATAATCCTTCGTAACGACAGGGCCAATCATTCCAGCAAGTGCAGAAGGCTCGAGCTTAATGCGCTCAGAGTTATAGAGCCAGCGAAGCATGTCGTAGAGTCGCTGGTCGTCGACTGTGAAGACGCCGTCGATGATTGATTGAACTTCACGTCCAACAAATCCAGATGGCCTTCCCACCGCTAATCCGTCTGCAGCAGTGATGTTATCAATTTCAAAGTCTTGGACTGAGATCTTGTCATGTTGGCCCGTCATTAATCCAAGCAACATTGAAGGCGAGTGCGTTGGTTCTGCGAAATAGCAATGAACGTATTCGCCAAACACTTGATGCAGTCCAAAAGCAATTCCACCAGGCGCACCGCCCACCCCACAAGGTAGGTAAACGTTCAATGGATTCTCCGCATCGACCTTGATTTCCATCTCATCTAACTGCTTTTTAAGTCGAAGGGCCGCAACCGCATACCCCATAAAAAGGTCTTTCGAGTTTTCATCATCAATAAAGTGACACGTGAGGCTCTTCTCACACTGCTGTCGTCCTTGTTCAACCGCAACGCTATAGTCTGCTTTATGCTCCACAACCTTCACGCCTTTTTTGCGAAGGAGATCTTTTTTCCACTGTTTCGCGTCGCTCGACATGTGAACCGTCACGTTAAAACCAAGCTTTGCTGACATGATGCCGATGCTCAGTCCAAGGTTACCAGTCGAACCAACTGTAATAGAGAAAGCTGAGAATAACTCGGTGAACTTTTTATCTGCTAAGATCGCGTAATCGTCATCCTTTTTAAGTAATGCATGACCTAAAGCAAGTTTCTCCGCATGCTTGATGACTTCATAAATTCCGCCACGCGCTTTAATACTACCTGCAATCGGTAAAAGATCATCACGTTTCAAGAGCAACCGGCCGTCAATTTGTGTGTCGTATTCTTTCTCAAGCTTTGCCTTCATAGAATTAATATCTGATATTGGCGATTCGATGATGCCGTTTGTCTCTGGGAATACTTTTTGGAAGTAAGGGACGAAGCGTTTCATGCGTGCTTCTGCTTCAAGGATATCGTCATAAGAAAGCTCGCTTTGTGTGGGAATACCTTTAGCGGGATTCTCCCATACAACTTCCTTCAGTTTTACCAAATCTTCTATCAGAGGATAGTCTTGAATCCACTTTTCAAGCGGTTTACCTAGTACGTGCATCTACATCGCTCCCTTCATGCTAAAGCAAAACCCTCTGAAACAAGTCAGAGGGTTCGTTTTCTTTATTTTATCGTAAGCTTTGCAAGTCTGTCTTCTACGCTTACCACATCAGGGCCACCAAGAAGTACGAATTGTTCTGTTTGCAAATCATTGATCGCCGCTTCTATGGATGGTGAAAGTTGATCTTTTTTCGCTAGTAACAATGGTGAATCATTTTTCGCTGCTAGAACAGCACCCGTTAATGCATCAGCAAAATTCAAGCCAGTAGCAACATAACCGGTGTGTGCTTCGTCATCGAAATAGCCGATGATTTCAGCAGCTGTCTCATAGCGATCGTCTCCAGCTAAGCGTTTGTGACCTGGTAATTGATCGTACACATTCTTTTGCACGACATTATCCCCGCCAACGACGATTGTTACTTTCGTGTCAGCTAACGCTTCTTTCGTGTAGTCAGGTAGCTTATTGTCTCGCGTAAGAAGAATTGGCATACCTTTCTTCGCTGCATATGGGGCAACAGCTAACGCATCTGGGAAGTTGTATCCGTATGCTACAACCGCTTTATCGCTAGGAGAATCGAGTTTCTCAGCAATCAGCTTAGCTGTTTCAAAGCGATCTTCTCCACCAATTCGCTCGGTTTTGAGACCCATATTGCGTAACTCTTTTTCAACTGCAGGGTAAACCGCATTATCACTTCCAAGAATAATAATTTTTTTAGCACCAAGTCGCTTGATTTCATTGGCAGTTTCTTTTGTGAGTGTCTTATCATCCGTTAGTAGAATAGGAGCGTCCAACTGATAAGCAAGTGGCGCACCAGCTAGAGCGTCAGGGAATTCATAGCCACGACTAAGGACAACCGTGTCAGCGCCGTCCTGCCAGCCGTCTTTTGAGATTTCGATCGCTGTTTTGTAGCGGTTATCGCCTGAAAGACGTTCGGTTACAGGGATTAAACTACCTGAAGCCATATATCCTTTTGTTCCGTCTTCAAGCTCTACGTGATAACGAACCCAATGGTCGTATGGGATAGTACCCTGGTTTTTGGTTGTATCAATATAAAATTCGCTACTCAATACAGTAGCAACTTGAGACTGTTTTACGTTGACTCCGTTTTCTGAGCTTGGTTCTTTCTTTAAGAGTTTACCAGCTACTGTAGAAACCTTGTCGCCTTCTTTTAAAAGAGTTCTTGAACGTGTTAATTCATCGTTCACGTCATAATGCATTTTATTAAATGTTATTGGTTCTTTTTGCTCCTTATCATAAGTGAAGTCATCCCTCTGGAACTTAATCGCTTCAATGTTAACAGAGAAATAATTACGCTGCTCAATGTTTTTGAATACTTCATCTTGATAAGTGTTTAGATTACGTGTCCCATCTTTTGCATCTCGAAAATAAGGACTATTCACTGGTACAGTTCCGTTATACGCCATCACTGCAAAGTACCAGTGTTCTAGAATATCTCGATCATTTGTATTAATAGTTGGAATAATCCCGCGGTCTCCATAATTCCATTTTTCATTTAAAATTTCTAAACCAGCATTGATATTGTATTGAATGTCATCTCCAAGTCTTTCAGGATCATAACAATTCTTTGTCTCACCTTCTTCACACACACCAGTTGTAACTTGCATTAATCCAATACCACCGTCTGTCTTATTGATAATCGGATCGGCTTGGGAATCATCTGACCATTGCTTCCAACCGTTCTCTTGAAATGCGACCGCTTTTGCAATCTCAGGTGGAATATTATATTCTAACGCACTTTCAGTTAACATTCTGTTGATATCATTGTAAGTGACTAGATCCTTTGCTTCCCCGTTTGATATCGTTGGCACCAAAAGTGTTAGAAAAAGAACCCCTACTAGTAAACTACTAATTTTTTTCGCCATATTTTCCCCCTTAAGAATGTACTACCATTTTCCATTTATTCATCCTCTCTCATTCTAGCATCTGGTGGTTTGAATTCCAATTTTTATCATATAAATAGTTATCTTGAACTACGGTACTTCCTACTAAAATAAAAAATCAACGGCACAAGTACAATCGTAGGTAAAATCCATAGATAAATGCTACGAAACCCTCCTCCTAGTAAACGAGGTGCACCAAATACTGTGAATGCAGTCACCGTCGAAATCGAGCACGCAATCATTCCCTGGATATGCTCAAGCAGCCAGCTGTTTCTGACAGGCATTGGACGGAGCCAGTAAGCTAGTTGACCAAGGCCTAGAAAGATTCCTAGAAAAGGAAAGAATGAGATGAGCGTATTGCCAGAACTGAAACCGTAGATTGAACAGGCAAGTCCTGATAGGAACAATAGACTTGAGAAAGCAAGGTCACCTAAATGTCGGTGTCGATCGGATTTACGTTTAAACCGTAAAACACGTAGCCCGTAATACGCTGTAGATGAACTTAGAACTGCAATAAATAATAAGAAAATCGAAAAGGAGAATCGCTCAGGTGATGTATCAGGTTGAATGAAGATCCGTATGAAAGCCATGCCTGTTGCCGTAATACTGACAATTCCCATCATCACAACAAAGAACCATCCGATTCGAATGTGCCACTTGCCACCTTTCTTTAGGACAAGCGGCAGCTAGAACGAGAATAGCGCGCTAAACCCTGCGGTTATGTGAAGAATTAAGAACAGATTGAACATTATGTAGTCCCCCTTTTGTAAGCGGGGTCAGAGAGGTACCTGACCCCCACTGCGTTAAAACACTGAAGTAACACAAAAAAATGTCCGTCAGAGACGGACATTTACGTGGTTTTGTCTTTGAAGGGGGTCAGGCACGTGCCTGACCCCTATTAAGCTAAATCAATGCGCCCGCTTCGCGCCTAGATACCTCGGTCCCCAGTAGCTTGAGTTCATATCGCTAATCGTCACTCCTGTTGAAGATCCAGCATGTATGAATTTGTTGTTACCGATGTAGATCCCTCCGTGTGAAGCGCCTGGTTTGTATGTGGTAAAGTACACGATGTCACCAACGGATGGTGAGCTTACAGGTGTTGTCACATTCCACATTTGCGCCATTGTTCTAGGCAGAGAAATGCCCTGCTTTTTAAACACATAGACGAGGAAACCGCTACAGTCGAAGCCCTGCGTTGGGGTGTTTCCACCCCATACGTACGGTACACCTATGTATACAGATGCATCAGCGATGAGATCCATTACACTGAAGCTTGAGTTGGAAGTTCCGTTATCGCTACCTGTATTCCCATTTCCTGTTCCTTCGTAGCCTGTTGATTGCTTGAGCTTTTCCCAAGTAGAAGGCCCAACAACACCATCGACAGTTAGCTTGTTGCGCGACTGGAATGCTCGTACAGCTGCATCTGTGCCGTTCCCAAAGTCGCCATCAAGTGGTCCTGAGTAGAGTCCAATCGCTTTTAACTTCGATTGAAGTTCTTTCACGAGTGAGCCAGTTGATCCCTTCTTTAGGAGGTCACCCTGGTCTTCACCTGTTGATGGTGTTATAACAACTTTATCTGTCGAGCCGTCAAGCGCATCCATGGTTTCTTTCGTTGCAGTCCCTGTTACCTGCAGTTTCTTTGCTTTCTGGAAGTCCTTGACCGCTTTCTCAGTAACAGGACCGAAATACCCTGTCGCCTCAACATGGAACGTACCCGCTTTCTTCAGCTTGTTCTGTAATTCCGTAACTGCATTGCCTTTCGAACCTACTTTTAAAACCGTTTCCGTTTGCGTGTTGCTTCTCGATTTTAGCGTGTCGATCGTTTTGTCGTCAGCAATTCCTGTTACAGGTAACCCTACGATACTTTGAAACTCTTTAACGGCTTTTTGCGTATTATTACCAAAGATTCCATCGATCGAATCATTGTAATAACCACGATCCTTAAGCATTTGCTGAAGGGAAGTAACTGAGCTTCCACGAGACCCGATGGATAGTCCAGTAACCGCTGCCTCAGGCTTTGCCGTTTCTTTTTCAGAAAGAGCGGCTAGCGTTTTGCTATCAGCAACGCCCGTCTGTGACAAACCAGCTGATTTCTGGAAGTTCTGCACAGCTTTCTGTGTGATCTTCCCGAAAATACCGTCTACCTTGTAGTTGTAGTACCCTTTCGATTTCAGCTTTGACTGCAAATCGGTCACTGCACTCCCACGCATACCGATTGAAATGTCTGAAGAAGAGCTAGACGGTTTTGAGCTTGAGTTAGCCGAGCTTTTCGATAGTGCATTAATCGTTGCAGCGTCTGCTTTACCAGTTACAGAGAGGCCTTTATCTCGCTGGAAATCCTGTACTGCTTTCTTGGTAATCTGACCGTAAATGCCGTCTACGTTGTAAGAATAGTAGCCTTTGTCTTTAAGCGCCGACTGCAGATTAGTAACCTGCTGTCCTCTTGATCCCACCTGCAGCGTGGACGACGTCTGCTGAGATGATTTGCTCACAGACTTTGCACCAAGCGCCTTCAGCGTGTCCGTTGTCGCGACGCCAGTAACGTTTAAGCCAACTGCCTGCTGAAACTTACCTACTGCATCTTCCGTAATTGGACCGTAGTACCCTGTTGAGGTGTGGTATGTAAAATACCCCTTCGCCTTCAAAACATCTTGTAGCTCTTTGACATCTTGATTGTTCATGCCTTTCTTAAGCTCTTGATCCCCAAACGCTGCTTCTGCACCATCAGGTTGAACAAACATTACTCCAGCTACAATCGCAGAACCAGTTATTGCTTTCTTGACCAATGAAGGTTGCATCCAGATCCTCCTCATTCCAATTAAGTTACTGCCCAAATATCGACACTTTGCATATACTATCGGCTATTATTCAACAAAGTTTAAGTGATATCCTGTTATTTTTTCACAAAAAAAAGAGATACAGGTCATTTTACCTGTATCTCCCTCGTATTCTACTATTTATTACTTTTGAAAAAGCATGTCTTCAACGCTTTTATTTATGGCTGCTTCTCCACCTAGTATTCTAAAATCTGTAACGGTTTTGATCGCACTTGTTGTTTCAGGTGGAATACTATTCGATTTAACGAGTAGGAGAGGAGCATTCTGCTTCCCTGCAAGAACAGATCCTGTTAATGCATCAGCAAATCCATAGCCATTTGCGAGATAAGCTGTTTTGGCGTCAGGGTAATAGTTTGCTTTCACCGCTGCAGCCGTCCCAAAACGATTCTCACCACTAATCCGCTCTGGTGAAGGTAGATTGTTGTATACCTTGCTTGTGATCACCTGATTTCCACCAACAACGATCGTATCGTTAATCCCTACGAGCGCCTTACTTGTTGCAGTCGGTATCTTATCACTTTCTACTAAAAGTATTGGGTACCCCATCTTAGCAGCATAAGGAGCGATCGCTAGCGCATCAGGGAAATTACGACCATACGCTACTACTGCATATGCAGGGTCCCCACCCATTCGCTTCGCAATTTTGGCTGATGTTTCATAACGGTTCTCACCACTAATGCGTTCGACACTTAATCCAAGTGCCTTGATTGCATCCGCTGTTGAAGGGGAAATGGCGTTATTTCCTCCAAGGATGATTGCTTTCGTCACTTTCAGGCGCTTGATTTCGTCAGCTGTTTCTTTTGGAAGACTATCTGTTTTTGTTAAAAGAATCGGTGCATTTAATTGATAAGCAAGCGGAGCACCTGAGAGGGCATCTGGGAAATCATATCCTCTGGCAATAACGACGGTTTCTGCTGCACTGAACGTTTCCTTACTAATTTTCGCGGCTGTTGCAAATCGATTTAACCCTTCGATTCTAAGGATTGTCGTCGCGGATGTCTTAACCTTAAGAGACGGGCCATTCGTTGTTGCATACCCTTTCTTATCAACCGCTTCTACTTTAAACGTATACTCTTTATTCGTTGCTAGACCTTGTACTTTTAAGCTACGAGTCGATGCGTTTACTTCTTTAAGAAAACTACCATTCTTGTAAATGATATAAGATGCAATTCCTGATGGATCCGTTGCTGTTGGCCAGCCTAACGTAATCGAGCTATTGGTAATTGCAGATGACGTTAATTTCGCGCTCTTTGGCCAAACAGGAGGATTTTTATCTTCCCCATTCGGCACTTTCACAGAAACGGCCATGGAATCACGGCTTGGATCGAGAACGGTTACAGAGACGCTCGAATTGGATCCTGAATATAATTTACTATTCGGCTTTGATGTATTGGTAAATTGAGCATATCCATTCCCGCTAAAATAATGATCATAGTACATATAAGGATAGTGTTCTGGATCTTGATCAAACTCTGGGTAGCCAAGTCTGCTTTCATTCGCCTCTTCTAGGTCCACCGCTTTGTGCGTTTCGTCCTGATTAACCATTCCATTAGATAATTGATCTTCATCAATATGCCAAATGGCAATGCCAGGAGCTGCAGCGTATTCAGCTAGTCCAATATCGAATCCTTTAAACTGTCGATTTTCGACCAAAAAGTATTCTGACTCGTCAGGCGTTTTCAGCTTAAGGACAGAATAGTCGTTAGCTAAGAAATTCGTCACTTGATAGGTGCCATTATCCTGAACCTCAACAGGTCTAATGAACCCTAACACCATTTTAGACCAAGGATCGAGATGCGTCGGGTACTCTCCACCATATTTGTAGTTAGCCGTTGTCCAGGCGCCACCGCCCATTAGACTATGAATGCCAACTCCAAAAGATGAATTGTCGTAATCATATAAATCAGGGAGACCAAGGTCATGTCCCAACTCATGAGCTATGATCCCAACCGTTGCCATGTGATCGCCATGGTTTTCACCGAACATCGTGTAACCACCATTTGCTAGATAGGCACCAATTTTCACCCCGTCAAGACGAGGTGCTTCACTATCGTATAAATTGGTCATATGCCCCCAAACCACTTTCCCCTCATCACCATAGCTTGCTTCACCACCAGCAACGATGGTCACAATATGTAATTCTTCTGATGATAGGTAGCCATCTTTGTTCTGATCAAATTGTGCGTAGTTTACTTTAGCATTGGAAGCCGATACTGCATCTTTAAATAATTGATAGTATCGCTCATTTTGATTATATGCTCCCTCAGGGCGAGGGTGATTTTTGTTTATGGAGACTTTAACAACACCATCATTTACTACTCCACTTGTTTCACTTGCCGCTTTAAACTGAAGTTTACCTTCAGATACTTCATCATAATACTTGTTCAATGTACTGCCTGTTGAACCGAAAAAGCGTTTGTTCCAATCAGCATCTTTATTTTTTATTTTCACATCATTAAATTCAACTAATAACACGAGCGTTGAATGTTCTCTAGCGCTTAATAGTTCAATTTGATCGTTAGTTGGAATTTCTTTCGGCTTCGCCATCAGTTTATTACCGGGCTCTAGCTTCATAACTTCCTTAAGGTCTGCTGCATCAGAAGGCTTTTCATCAATCGCATACTTGGCATTGGTTAATTGCAGATCCTGATCCACAATCTTTGCATAATACCAGTAGTTATCGTTCCCTATTTTGATCACAGATGCATCCTCTGTCGTCCACCAGTTCAGGTTCTCATTTCCATTCAACGTTGCTTTAAACGTCTCACCTGATGGTTGAACGAGCTGTTTCGTTTCTTCTTTTGCTGGCATAGCGTTTGCATTCCCCGTAAACAAAAACACCATCAAAAGGCTACATAATAGAACTCCAAAACCGTATGCGCTTTTTCTCATCGTTTTCCCCCTAAGGTCATTCAGAGTAATCCCTCCGAATTCATACTTTAATAGTCTACCATTAGCGAGTGAAACTTTTCCATAATTCAGCATATTTTAGGGAGAAAAAGAGGCCAGCCCAACGCTGTCCTCTCATGGTCAATTTACTTTACGCCTTGAAGTTCTTTTTCGATCGTAGGGCTAACTGCTTTTGGCCCACCAAGGATAGTGAAATGATAGATTCCGAGCTCTTCCTTCGCTTTAAGCACCGCATTCTGCATCTTTTCAGGATGAACGAGCAAGAAACTATTGTCTGTTTTTGCTGCTAATACGCTACCAGTTAGAGCATCAGCAAACTCGAGACCGGTTGAAACAAATGCCTTATAGGAAGGGTTGAGATCCCTCGCAATAATGGCAGCAGTTTCATAACGATCCGCTCCTCCGTAGCGTGTAGCGCCTGGTAATTTATTAAAAAGATCTTCAGAAATAACAGCAGTTCCGCCGATCGCTAGGCTTTTTGGATAGTTCTTTAATAGTTTAGCAGAGGCTTTCGGAATCTCATTCTGTTTCGTTAAAATGATAGGATACGCGTTCTCAGCTGCGTACGAAGCCACAGCAAGCGCATCTGGAAATTTCGTTCCATTAGCAACAACCGCCGTGTCTGATGATGGAAGAAACGCTCCAATTTTCGCTGATGTTTCATAGCGATCCGCACCATCAAAGCGGTGCGTTTTAATATCCATGTCTATAATTTCCTGTTCAACTTCAGGTGAAACAGCCACGTTACCGCCAAGGATATAAACCACTTGAGGGTTTAGTCGGGCGATTTCTTCTTTTACATTTGGATCTAACGCATCAGAGTGAGTGAGTAAAATAGGTGAATCTGAGTCATACGCAAGTGGAGCACCGGAAAGCGCATCTGGAAAATCATCGCCACGGGCAAGGATGACAGCCTGTGCAGACTCTTTCCATCCAGCTTGTGAAATTTTAATAGCCGTTTCATAGCGGTTCTCACCAGCTATCCGGGTTGTGTTAACCGGTAAGTTCTTGCTCATTTTCTTCCAGAATTCATCTGCAATCGCCATGTAACCGGCTAGTGATGGGTGGACGTTCGCTGGATTAGGTAAGTACTTTGATGGATTTTCTGCAATCTTATCGTAGGTTGGAACATAGTGACTGTTTGTAGCGAGAGCGATCCCTTTAATGATATCGTTAACCATATTTGTAAGTTGGATAATTGGTTGTTGCTGATCTTCAGGGTACTTGTAGAATCCATTATAATAGCCCATTAAATAAACTTGAGCAGTCGGATTAACCTTACGAATAATCTGCATACTTGCTCCGTAGTTTTGAGCGATTTGGTTCATGATTTTCCCAACTTCTACTGGATCCTTCAAACGATCAGGATTGGTTTTTAGCACCTGCAGAAAATCATTCGCACCAATCGAGATTGTAATCATATCTGTCGATTGGAGCTTAAACTGCATCTCAGGTTTCGATAACGCGGTCAATAAATCGATGGTTGTAGCACCAGGCACAGCAAAAGGCTTTTCAAAACTACCTAACAGTTCTACGTTCTGTAGATCCTCAGCTATGTAGTCTGCAAAGCTTAACCCTACTGAAGGTTTTTCAGGGGTACTATCGAACATAACTCCAGCAGTAAGTGAATCACCTAACGCAGCATAATTAACAACCTTCTTATCTCCGTCCAATCCAGTTGCACCAAAAGCTTGCGTAGGTACGAGCATCGCAATGACCAGAAGTAACGAAATCAACAATCGACGATTTTTAATGTACTTCAATCCGAACCCTCCTCGTATTCCATTCGTTATTACGAATGCCTGAGTATATAGTATTGGCTATTCTTTCCTGGATACCTTCTTGTTATTTTCTTATTTATGGTAATTTCACACGAAGAAGCACAGAGACAAAGCCTCTGTGCTTCTTAAAAAATTTATTTCTGATTTTGAAGTTTGGTAACTACATCAGAACCAACTGCTTGCTCTCCACCAAGAACGCGGAAATCATAAGCTTCGATCTCCTTAGCTGCTGCTGCCGTTTCTTCTGGAAGGATTGTTGGTTTCACTAGAAGCATTGCTGCGTTTTTCTTCGCTGCAAGTACGGATCCAGAAAGAGCATCAGCAAAATTCATTCCAGTTGAAATATATACGCGTGCAGATGAGTTTAACTCTGTAGCAATTTCAGCCGCTGTTCCGAAGCGATTCTCTCCAGCATAGCGTGCAGATGTACCGAGAAGATCATCCAAATCTTTATTAACAGCTTGCTCTCCACCAACTACAATCGCATCTCGAATGCTAATAAGCGCGTTGTTTGTTTCAGTTGGAATGTCATCAGCTTCTGTTAGTAGAATTGGGTAGCCCATTCTTGCAGCATATGGAGCGATTGTAAGAGCATCTGGGAAGTTTCTTCCGTTCGCAACGATCGCTTTATCAGGTGAACCACCAAGCAATGCTGCGATGTTCGCTGCTGTATCATAACGATTGTCACCAGATACACGGTCAACATCAAGCTTCATTCCTTCAAGTTGGAATTCAACATAGCTACTTACTGCGCTGTTTCCACCAAGAATAATAGCTTTTTTAGCACCGAGGCGTTTAATTTCTTCTTTTACAAGAGAATGGAGTGCCCCTGTTTCAGTTAGTAGAATTGGAGCGTCATATTTGTAAGCAAGAGGTGCGCCAGCAAGTGCATCTGGGAATGAATCACCACGTGCGATAACAACTGTATCAGCTGATTCCCAGCCTTCTTGAGAAATTTTCACAGATGTTTCGTAGCGATTATCACCATGAACTCGTTCAACATCCGCTTCAACAATACGTGCTTCATCCGTTTGCTTTACCGTTCCAATTTTCTCAAGGTACTCAGTGAATACTTCATAATCAACGAAGTTAAGCTGTTCGATACGTCCTTCAGAAGCGGCTACACCCATTGCTGTATACCCATCTCCGCCTTCAGCAATATAAGCGTTTGTGGCAACAGTGTAAGTCGCTTTCGGATCGATATCAACATAGCCTTTGTCTGTTTTTACGTTCACATCTAGAATACGTTCGCCTACTTTAAGGTCCTTATCAAACGCATACTTAAGTCCGGATACGTGAGCGAATCGTCCTTGACCAGTTTCTAGTCCACTTACGCCGTGTTCAAGAGACGAAATAATTTCTTCACCAGTGAGATCAAGCGTAACAAGGTTGTTACCAAATGGCATTGTTGTAAGAACTTCACCTAGAGTAATCGGACCTTCATCAATGGACTCACGAATGCCTCCACCGTTCGTAATTGCGATCGTAGCATCTGTGAATTGTTGGGCTTTGTATAGCATGCCGTCTGTAATCAGGTTACCAAGATTTGTTTCACCACTTCGAACCGATCCACGTTTTCCATCTAAGTAAACAGTTGATTCGCCGACAACCTTCTTTTCAATTTCTTCAAGTGGTTTTTTCAGATCATCGAAAAGCTTCTGTGCTTCTGGATCAGATTCATAAACTTTTTTAACATCTTTTCCAGTACCTAGGTCTAGAAGCTTTTCATCCCATTCAGTTAGAACGCCGTCTTTATTAAACGTCACTTGAAGATCACCGAGGTACTTGCTATATTCATTAGCTTGTACAACAAGCGTTGGCTCTTCTTTCTCATTCACAACTACCGCGTCTTCGAGCTTCGTGTGGCTGTGTCCACCAACGACAACGTCGATACCTTTAACTGTTTCAGCAAGCTTAACTTCGACTGTTTTTCCAAGGTGCGTAAGGGCTACAATTTTGTTAATCCCTTTGTCTTGGAACATTTTAACCATTTTCTCAGCTTGTTCTTGATGGTTCAAGAAAGAGATAGTGTCCCCAGGGCTGGATAGTTCGTCTGTTGATTCAATCGTTAAACCAAATACACCAACTTCTTCTCCATTTACGTCTAGAATAACTGCTGGATAGATGGTTCCGTCATCGCCCGTCATTGCCATTTCATTTTTGTAAAGTGGGCCAAGGTCAGGGTCTTTACTATAATCAATATTTGAGCTTACGATCGGGAATTTCGTTTGTTTAACAAATTCAGAGAATGTCTTTGGACCTTCATCGAATTCGTGGTTTCCAGGTACCATCGCATCGTACTTCATCATATTCATGAATTGTACGTCTGCAAGACCTTTGTATTGGTTGAAGAATAACGTTCCAGAGAAGACATCACCAGCATCTAATAGAATCGTGTTCGCACGTGCAGCACGAATTTCTTCAACTGCTGTTAGGCGACGTGGTGCATTATCAAGGTGAGCGTGTGTGTCATTTGTATGCATAATTGTAAGATCAAAATCGCCACCTGCCGCTTCTACAGGAGCTGAAGGTGCTGCAGCAATTGCCATTGCGAGTGCAGCTGTTGATAAGACACCGAAAAGAGGTTTTTTCATGTTCATGTACGTAATCCCTTCCCTTTCGAAAACTCTATTTTTGTCGGAATTTATCCTTTTTCATTATATAACAGTTTACTAGGTTAATGGTCCCTTTTATTGGAACATTCGATAAATTACAAATCATTCTTTAAGACTAGTTTCATAGTAAAAGGAAAGGCGGAATGAACCGCCTATTTCCTCTTTCACTTACCTTTTAATTCATTCATAACATCGTCGCTAATTGCATTCGTTCCACCAAGAATGTGGAAGTTGTGGAGGTCGTTCTCTTTAATTGCATCTGAAATTGGATCAGGAATTTCGTCCGGCTTCACAAGTAGAATCGCTGCATCTTCTTTTGCCGCAAGAACAGAACCTGCAAGAGCATCGGCGAACTTAAGACCTGTTGCAACGATTGCTGTATCTGCATTCGGTGTAAGCACCGTTGCGATAGCAGCTGATGTAGCATAGCGGTCTTTGCCACTATAGCGGACTGCATTCGTTAATTGACCGAACACCTTCTCACTAATGACATTTTCGCCGCCAACAACAATTTGTTCTTCTGTTTGGGTTAAAATTTTGTTCGAAACGGCCGGTAATTGGTCTGTTTCTGTTAACACGATTGGATAACCATTTTTCGCCGCATAGGATGCAACAGAAAGAGCATCTGGGAAGTTACGAGCATTTGCTAGAATCGCTATGTCAGGGGATCCGCCAAGTTTGGCTGCGATGTTTACTGCCGTTTCGTAGCGATCCTCTCCTCCAATGCGTTCCACTTTAAGACCAAGACTCTTTAATGAGTATTCAACATACGTCGAAATGGCCTGTTCTCCTCCAAGGATAATTGCTTTTTCAGCGCCAAGACGAGCAATTTCTTCCTTCAAAGCAGAAGATACTTTGTACTTCTCGGTTAAAAGAATCGGTGCATCGTACTTGTAGGCAAGCGGTGCGCCTGCAAGTGCGTCAGGGAACATGTCGCCTCTTGCAAGAACGATTGTATCCGCGCTTTCCCAACCTTTTTTGGAGATTTCAATAGCAGTTGCATAACGATCTTCTCCAAATGTACGGTCGACTTTGTTTTCCATTTGGATCTTCGCTAGAACTGGATCATGGTCGCTTGCACGCCCATCTGCTTCACTAAAATCAGCATTGATGTTAATGCTGTCGATCGTTGTACGTTTTGCTAGATTGTTTGATACAAGAATATGATCAAGAACTTGCGAGTTTCCTTGATAAACGTAAGTGTAACGCTGTTCAGATGGTAGTTTCTCCATCATGTTCGTTAGCACATCGCCTTCAAGCGTATTGATTGGTTTAGAGAATTCGAAGTCATTCAAGTCACCAAGAACGACTACATTTGCATCGTCCATATTTGTAACAACATCGTTCACAAAACCATTTACGATAGAAGCTTGTTTGATGCGCTGTACTTCACTGCCTAGCACAACTGGGTGCTCTGCACCAAATAGTGCGCCATCGCCACCTTTTGAGTTAAAATGGTTCGCTACAACGATGACTTTTTCACCATTAAACTCAAACTCTGCAGCAAGTGGCTTACGAGAGCTTTCGAATGCATCGTTCGTTGGATCGATGCGCCCTGGATTAAGTGTTAAACCATTTGCATCAACATCTACTGACGTTGTTGCATCGCCAGCTGTTTTCTTTGGTAAATTAACACGTTCAGGATTGTAGATAAAACCTACGCGAATGTTTCCGCCTGGCTGCCCACCGTCTACTTTGTCTGCTGGAGCGATATCAGTAAACTTGTAAGTTGGACCTCCCGCTTCTTCAATTCCTTTGATGATTGCGTTATAAGATTCACTAGCATCTGTTGTGCCATCATCTGTCGGACCATTGTTGTCCTGTACTTCAATTAAACCGATGATGTCAGGTGTTTTCATGTTGTTTACGATCGAGTCAGCGATTTTCGCTGTTTTGCTTTCACCAACACCAGTGTAGTAGTTCTCAATGTTGTAAGATGCAACTGTTAAATCGCCTTCAGATGATTCGATTTTCGTTACTTCACGTTTCGTATCTCCTTCGATGACAGAAGGGAACGTACCAGTTGGACGAATTTTGAAATTGCTATAATCGTAGCTAACGATACCTGTAACAGAGCCATCGAGTCGATCACCTGTTGTGACATCAATATCGATCCCATCTACATCAATGAGCATACGTTCTGGGTTGTAATCTTCAGGTGAGATCAATAGACCATTTGCACGTGTGAAAAGTTGATCTGCACTTGTATTAACGTAAACAGGAAGTTCGTCGTATTTAACAGGACCTGAGATTGTCGCATCAGGAATGGCAATTAACATCCCTTCAAGACTTTCGTAGAAATCAAGTCCGTCTGTTTCGGGATCGAACGTTTTCATATTGTCGTCTTCAATGTTTTCAGTTGGAGGTGTACGGTCGTCTCCAATAACGATTGCTTCTGGTAGTGTGTTACTGGAAGATGCGATTGTCACGTCTGAAGCGGTAATTTGAGTTGTGAGAAGATCCTTCGCGTCGCTATAACCGCCTTCTCTCCACTCTTTTACTTGACCATCTACTTCAACGTTGTCGCCAACTTCAACGCCTGAGCCGCCGCTTTTATAAACGTAAATCCCTTCTGAAGTAGCTACGTTATCATCTGGCTGCTCTTCTTGCATGTAGAAGCCGCTTGATCCATTTTTCGCTGTAACAATTCCTTTTACTTTTGTTACTGCCATACCTTCGTATGGAGAAGTGTGGTCCGCAGCTTGGATGTCATGAATGCTGATTCCATCTGCTGATTTTAATACTCTGTATTCAAAAGTAGAAACGTCGCTTGTTTTGCCATCTTTTGCTGCAATAGATTTAATAGTTGTGTTTTTTGTTAATTCGATTGGAGCAGTATACTCTGTACTACTAGCTGTTGGCTCACTACCATCTGTTGTGTAATGAATCGTTGCGCCTTCTTCAGCTGTTGCAAGCGTTACTTTTGTACCTTCTAGTACTGATCCCGCTTTCGGATTTGCAGTAACTGAAAATGCTTTTTCAATAACGTCTGTTGCGTTACGTGGTACAAGTTTGTATTCGCTATAGTTATAATCGATAACACCTTTAATAATTTCGTATGTTTTGCCGACTTCCAGTAAAGATTTGTCATTTGGCTTGATGACAAATTCACCAGAAGTATCTTCAGCAGTAAAGTTTCCTTTGCTGTCGACTGATTTAACTGTGACGTTTGTAAACTTAGTGAATTCAGCTTCGTGCTGTTCACCGTTATCTTTTGATAGATCAGTTGACTTAAGAGATTCAGGAGCTGGAACTCCTTTATCTGGAGTGGTGTTCTCTACAGTTGTCGCTTCGATTTGCTGCATACCATAGTAATCCGTGATCGAACCTTGAGCTGTTACTTCATCACCAGGCTTAGCTGTCATACCCGCTGCGCGAATGATAATTCCAGCCGTTTCGTCCTGAATAAAAAGGTTTGTTTGACCGCCAGCTTCAAAAGCAGCAGTTGCGATTCCTTTAACTTTAACTTGTGTGTTTTTTGCTTCTTGTCTAGCATCATTTATTGTTGAGAGTTTAATAGGGTCTGGGTCTGGAGTTGTGCTGTCAGGGAAAGTGTAAGTCGATGGGCTTTTAAGACCCGGTACACCGAAATATGTTTCGAGGGTTCCGGTAATCTGAATTTTTTTACCTTTGTTTTCTGGATGATCAACTAGATTCAGTTCTGTTCTGAGGTTGTTGTTAGGTAACTGAACAGGCATGATGTTTTCTGCCTTTGTCTCATCTGGTGAATCTGCGATGGCAATGTTTGTTTTTACATTATTGGCATCATCTAAGTTATAAGATGGTCCACTTGAAGTTGTTCCTACAATATAACCTTCTACTGTGGCAGAACCAGTATTGTTTGCGATCGCTTCACTTACTGAAATGGTTCCTTCAGCTGAAGCATACTGCGTTACTGGTAATGCGAAAAAGCTAAGGACCATTGAGAAAATGAGCGCAAAGCTAATTAAACGACGTGTTGACCTTCGTTCCAAATTCTATTCCCCCCGGATATGTAGTCGAATTTTGGTGACAATGCCACCAATTGTCAGTATACAATATCTTCCGGTGTAAATGTGTGAAAATAGCGTAAATTGTCTAATTTTTGAAGGCGCTGACATTTGTTTTACTAAAGGGGGGTCAGGTGCGAGCCTGACCCCCCTTAAAGACAAATAGCCCCATTTGTCCACGCTGGGAGGACACTACCTAAATTATCTGATTAGCATTCTATTCTACATAATATTTGTAAATAATTGGTTAAACTATTATACAACTATAGGATTGTGAATCTTTCCACCTTTACATCTGTGTTCAACACATAGGTCATAAGAACCAGAAAAGCAAATTGTGACACAATAAAAAAACCACCTCATCGATGGCTCGATTTGGTGGTTGAGAGGCAGGTTTATCTTCTTCTATGTTTCAACTTTCCCGGATGGGTTGGAATCCATCATGCTCTAGTCGGGGAAGTTGTTCTTGAAGATCCTTGAGGGATCAATACGCGGTTTTATAAGTGGAAGGTTTAACAGCTAACATTTGGTTTTATTGAGAGTATGGCAATCTCTTATTTTTCACGTGTTATTGGCGTTAACTCTAATCGACTTATAAACGAGCTAACACTAACGTATGGAAGTACACCTTGTTCAATCAGACAGTTTGTCCCCTGTCTAATTCGATCGTCTTTGTTTTGGAATGCAAAGACTTGTCTTGCTTGCTTCTGCGCAAAGTGTGCAGTCGTCATTGCACCACTTTTCACATCAGCTTCCATAATCACGACATGACTTGACCATGCGCTGATTAGCGCGTTTCGCTGGATGAATTGCTTCGGTTTGGGCGCTGTGCCAGGTGGATACTGGGAGATAACAGCACCCTGATCGATGATGGCTTCGAAGAGCGAGCGGTGCTCTTTCGGATAACAGTCATCGACTCCATGTGCAACAAAGGCTATCGGCCGCCCACGATTCGCGAGGCAGGCTACGTGAGCGTGCTGATCGATTCCTTTTGCGAGACCGCTAATGACAGGTATGCCAATCCGTGAGAGCGTGTGGGACAACTCTTCGGTAGCACGCCTTGCGTGATTGGAGCAAGTTCTAGAACCGACAATTGCTACGGAAGGTAAAATAGGCTGGATAAGGCCTTTGTAATACAGTAGAACAGGTGATTCAGGTACATCGTTTGCGTAATAAGGGTAAAGCGGGTCATCTCGGGGTAACAGCCAGATCTCCTTTTGATAAACTAGCTCAAGAATGCGTTTCGGTCTCTCCAGTGACCGTGCTGCTAAAATAGCTTCACGCGCACGCTTTGAGATTCCTTTTACTTCTTGAAGTTCAGCAGGAGAGGCATGATAGACTCGTTCAGGGCTTCCGAAAACAGCCAGTAACTTCTTTTGCGTTACCGGGCCGACATGCGGAATTGAACTAAGCCAGATCCAGCGCTCCATTCATTCACTTCTCTTTCGCTTGTAATTTTCCAAAGGAACCTTTCCTATTAATCAGGAAGATTTGTTAGTAAATAGATGCGTTTGCCACTAAGGATAGGCACTTGCTTCCTTAGTTCAGGTGGTGCTGATGGATCTGAATTGTGCACATAACGCTGATAAGCTTCCCGAGCTGGTTTTTGAAACAAAGATAATATGTAGTCGGGATAAGCATGCGGATCCTTTTTATATGAAAAATAGGCGCGATAACTGCTCCAGGCATAGTCCTCAGGCTTAACAGCCATCTGGGCTTTAACTGGATTAAGGTGAATGTATTTGCTCACGTCAATTTCATACATCATTGAATCAAGCAGTTCAGCGGAATAGCGACCTTGAAATACGTGTCCTGTATACTCATATTTGTCGTTGAAATATCTTGCATAGTTGGAGTTAATAACTTTCATGATTTCACCAGGGGGATGATTGAAGGTTTCGATGGAGAGATGCACATGGTTAGTCATGAGACAGTATGCGTGTAGGCGAAACGGAAATGCATGACGAGCTTGTTCGAGAAAGACTAAATACTTCAGTCGATCGATTCGTTCTTCAAATAACGGCGCTCTACGGTTCCCTCGGCAGGTAATATGATACTTCGCACCAGGAAACCAATTGCGTTTTTTGCGAGCCATTCGAATTGCTCCTTTAGTAAGGAAGATGGGGAATTTCTACCATATCGGGGGCTGATAATTGTAGTATACCACCTTTCAAGAATTTGGGAATAGTTAATTGATAAATTATTCAGAAATATTTTTTATTTCATTTGGAGGAATTTGGGTGCGGTGGTAGTAGGGGACGTAAGGGGGGGGTCAGGCTCGAGCCTGACCCCCATTACGCTCTCTCCCCTCAAACCCCTTGCTACATATAAGCTCACCGCCACTTAATACCGTTTGAAACAGCGAAAAGTGTCCGTCTGGGGCGGACACTTTTCGCTGTTTTGTCTTTTAGTGGGGTCAGACAGGGGTCTGACCCCACTTAGATTAAACTCTCACTACTTCAACTTCTCCACAACACCATCACTTACCGCTTTCGTTCCACCAAGAATCGTAAATGTATCGGCTTCAAGCTTCTTAAGGGCATCTGCCGTTTCAGTTGGCAGCTTGTCTGGCTTTACGAGGAGCATTGCTGCATCCTGTTTTGCTGCAAGCACCGAGCCTGTTAGTGCATCGGCGAAGTCCATGCCTGTTGCGATAAATACTTTCTTCGAAGAATTTAGTTCAGTCGCAATGGATGCTGCTGTTCCAAATCGGTTTTCACCTGCGTAGCGCTTCGCATCTGGTAAGTTACTAAACACTTTCTTACTGATTACCGCTTCTCCACCAGCGACGATCGTTCCATCGACGCTACGTAGCGCTAGCTTTGTAGCTTTTGGAACTTCATCCTTCTTAGCGAAAAGAATCGGGTACCCGTTCTCTGCTGCATATGATGCTGCAGCTAGTGCATCTGGGAAGTTCATTCCGTGTGCTACGACTGCTTTATCAGGACTACCACCGAGGCTCGCCTGAATGTTAGCAGCTGTTTCAAATCGGTCTTGTCCGTAAATGCGTTGCACTTTCAAGTCCATTCCTTCAAGTTGGTATGCAATGAACTTCGGTACAGCTGATGTACCGCCGAGAATGATCGCCTTTTTAGCACCAAGACGCTTAATCTCATCTTTTACAGACTTCTCAAGCCCTTTTTCACGTGTAAGAAGAATTGGTGCGTCTAGTTTGTACGCAAGAGGTGCGCCTGCTAATGCATCAGCAAAGTTATCTCCTCTAGCAATGACAACCGTATCCGCTTTGTCCCAACCTTCTTTAGAGATTTCAACTGCTGTTGCATAGCGATCGTCTCCGAATAAGCGCACAGGCTCTTTCGGCTCAGGCTCACCCGCATTCGATGTTACCTTCCAGGTATACTCTTTCGTGTTCTTTGCAATAGCGCCGCCATCGTTGTTAAAGATTTTGGATTTGTTATCTTCAGATGGTGCGATTGAAACAGGAATCTCGTTCTCACCATTTTTAAGAGTCACTTCGTGTGTGAACGTCATGTCGTCGTTCACTTTTACTTTTTCACCGTTGATTGTAAGGTCGCCTTCTTTAATGGCATTACCTTTAAACGTTACTTTATCGCCTTCAACGACTGCTCCGTTTTCTGGAGATTTTACAACAAGAGGCATATCGATCCAACGGTAAATTTCGTCCTGGACGACCATTTTGTTACCGCCTTGATTTGTTACAGTTACTTTCAAGTCAGTTCCCTGTGCGCCATAACCATAGTAGCTCACATCATCATCTGACTTATCATTACGAGTGTGATCAGCAAGACCTTCTTGGTCCCATGACTCACCCTTCGTATACTTGTACGTTAAAATTGTACCTTCAGGGAATGATTTCTTCAGCTCCCAGTCTGGCGATACTGCACCATTACGAGACATTTCCCACGCGCTTGTGCTCCACCCGTTTTGATCTCCAGGCATTGTCACTTTTGCGCTTAGTGGTGTGTAATCTGGGGCGTGCACTTTAAATGTCACATCAACCATAACGATATCAGGTGTAACCGACACTTCGTTTGAAGCCGTTTGATTTCCAGCCTGATCGTAAGCAACCACTCTGTATTTGTAAGTTTGTCCATTCTCAACTGCAAAGTCCGTATAGCTTACAGCTTCCGCTTCTTCTATAAGCTCAACCGTTTCGCCATTGCGCTCTATTGCAAGAAGATACGGGTTATCCGCTCCTTCAAGTGTCCAGTTTAATGTAATCTGACCAGACTCTTGCATTGGTACTTCAAGCTTCACTGCTTCTGCAGGTGCTTTCACATCATCTGCATTCTGAGTTAAAACAACTTCCTCGGTATTCGTTGTTTTCCATGTTGCTCCGCGGTCTGTCGAGAAAGCAAGACGATACGTGTATGTCCCTTTCTCAATTGGACGGAAGTCAGCTTTGAATACATTATAGGCGTCCTTTTCTCCACCTTGGCCAGTATACATAGCTTGCTTCTCAGACCAGTCACTGTCTCCGCGCTTCACTTGTAGCTTCGCGATCAAGCCTTCTGCAAGATCTGACTCTGTCGCTCCTTCAATCATAACGCTACCTTCAATAGCAAACGTTTTTGATAGATCGAGTACTTGATCCTCTAATGCTATGACAGGTGTAATCTCGTACTTGCCTTCTTTCCACTCAATGTGAGGAATAGATGCTTCAGTAGTCTCAACTTTAAGCGATTCATTTCCATCACCATCAACTGCTGTTACTGCAAAGAAGTACGACTGACCATTCGTCAAATTGTCGATCGTAATTGACTTCTGATCCGTAACTGTTACTTCTTCGTACATTGCACCTTGAAGCGTTGATTTATATACTTTGTACTGCTTTGCATCACCCTTCCAAGAAAGTGTTGCGCTTCCTTCTCCTGCAGTCGCTTTTAGCTCGCTTACTGCGTTTGGACGTTCAAAACTTTGGCCGTTATCAGCAATGAGCATGCGTCCAGTCATGGCTGGAATTGTTACATTCAACTTGCCATCCTTCACCGTTGCTTGATAATCCTTCGCAAGTCCATCTGTGAATGCGATATTATTCAAAAGAACATCATTTACGTCGAGTTCAAGCGTTTGTGCCTTACTTCCACGGTTAACGGCAATAACCGCTGCACCGTCTTTATTTGTACGAGCGAATGCATAGACATCGCCTTCAGCATGCAATGTTGTTAGCTCACCATACGCTAGAAGATCAGCATTTGCCGTTCGAACTGCACCTGCATTTTGATAATGCTTTACTAAGTCAGCATTTTCCTTTTCCCATGGATATGTGCGGCGATCATCGGGATCCTTAGAACCAGTCACACCAGCTTCATCGCCATAGTAAATCGTTGGCGCACCAGGATAACCCATTTGAAGGACAGCGGCTAATTTTAGACGCTTCACACCAAGTTCATGATCATATTTCGGATCGAACTCAGCTCTTTCATAACTATCTGTCCCACCACCAAGCAAGTAGACTGCACGTGGTGTATCGTGTGACCCCATTAAGTTCATGAGGGCATGGAATGCTTCCTCAGGATAATCTTCCTGTACGGCCATCAATTTCTCATCAGCACTAGCTGCATTCCCATTTTTCAAAAAGTCGAGAATCGCTCCTTCAAAGCGGTAGTTCATAACTGAATCATATTGATCACCTAGGAAGTACTTCGATGCATCATCCCAAATCTCTCCAAGGATAAGCGGCTCTTCTCCTTCTTTCAACGTAGCTCCTGCACCGGCCATCTCTTCTGACTTCAGTTCTTTACGAAACTCACGCCAGAATTCCATATCCACTTCGTTCGCTACATCAAGACGCCAGCCAGATGCACCGTTTGTTAACCATGATTTCGAAGCTGAGTCTTTGTCATACATAATGTAATCGGAGAACTTCTTATTGTTCAATTCGCTTTCGTAGTCAACGGCTTCTCCATCAACACTCTTGATTTCAGGGAGTGAATCATAGCCCCACCAAGCCTGGTAATCATAGCGTTCGTTGCCTTTTTCATCGACTACTTTCTCATTCTTAATGTTGAACCAGTTATGGAAGCCATACTCGTCGTTAAACGTTTGACCTTCCTTTTCGAGCTGTTTACGCGCTTCTGTTTTTGCTTCTTCTTCCTTTAGGCCTTTGTCATTCATCAAGTCATAAATGCGAGACCAGTATTCATATGCCCCAACAACATCATATTTGCCATATCGGTCAAAATAAATAGAGTCATCCCCAACATGGTTGAATACGCCGTCCATAATTAAATGCATATCACGCTTTTCAAGCTCATCTGTAAACGCTTTAAATTCTTTTGGCGTTCCAAACATCGGGTCGATTGATTTCCAATCCGCTGCATCGTACTTATGGTTTGATGCCGCTTCAGCGATCGGATTCAAATAAATTGTATTTACACCAAGTGACTGAATGTAATCCAGCTTGTCCTGAATTCCTTTCACATCTCCGCCAAAGAAATCATTGCTCCAGAATCCATCTCCCTCATAACCTGGCTTATCCGAAAGTCTAGGGTTGTCCGGAAGTTCGCCCCATTCCTGATGCTCGATTGGCTCAGGACCTCTAGCATTTTTCTTCGCATCATCGTTATCTTTGTTTCCATTATTAAAACGATCCGGGAAGATTTGATACACGACAGCTTCCTTCATCCAATCAGGCGTTTCAAACCCTGGATCGAATACTGTCAGTTGATACAATTCAGCATTCGCTTCGACTGCTTTCCCTGCTGCTCCTTGCTTTGTATCTTCACCGTACTCTGCTTTCGCTGAGCCGTCACGAACAATAAATTTGTATCCGTATAGACCCTTCTCATTAGGCGTTACGTCAGCTTCCCAAAAATCTTTTCCGTCTGCCGTTGCTGCCTTTTCCATTGGTACAAGTTTACTTGTTCCTGTATTTTGATTCTTCATATACAAATCCGCTCTTGTTAAATCATCTCTCTTTGATGCAAGGCGGATCGTCACTTTCTTACCTACTTGCACTGCACCGAATGGAGCACGGTAAGCTTCTTCCCATGAATTATGTAGAAGACTCGCTTTTGTAACTGCACCATCAGAACCTTTTGCACTGTAATCCGTGCTTACTTCTTTAGTCTCTGCATTGAAGTAAAACGTCACATCCGTCTTCTCCAACACATTTAGCTTCGCATTATCTGCAGGGTAGTCTTCACCCCATGCATTTCCGAGAGCGATTTTGTATGCATAGTTCCCCTTAGGGACACTTGCAGTAAATTTGTAAACGTTATCAAAGTTGTCATCAGTTAAAAGCGCTGTTGATTTTTCTGGACTCCATTCAGGTCCTGCATCAATAGCAGGTTGAATTGAACCGACTAATCTAGGCAACTTTTCATCTGAAATTGGTGTGTATGTTGTTGAATTAGCCACCGCATGTGTTCCATCATGATAGTAGAACGTTACTTTAGTAGCTTCTGAGAGTGATAGTTTAAAATTGTTAGCCCCATCACCGTAACTCTCTCCCCATGACTTATTAATTGCGATTTTGTACTCGTAATTCCCTTTTGGAAGCTCTGCCGTTATTTCATAGAATCCATTACCTTTTGCTTTCATAATGGTTTCTTCAGCTGCAGGATCCCATTCTTTCTTTGCACCCATTTCGTCCTGCAAATCGCCAGCAAGTGTTACGATTCTTTCAGTGGACGTCTCACCGATTGTAAATGTACTATTATCGTTTCCATTTGGATTTAGCGGATCTTTCATCCATTCTCCCTCCACGATAAATTTATACTCATGCTGACCATCCGACAAATCATCAACTGTTAATCGCCAGACATTGTTATCTCCCTTTTCAAGTGGAAGAGCTCCGTCCTGCCAGTCCGTAAAATCACCTGCAACAAGAACGTTGCTTTCGCTCCCATCTCCTTCATAAACAAACGTTGCGCTCGATCCATCAATAACCGGGCTTTGTTCCGCCGCTTTAACACCTGGTATAGCACCAGCTATAAGTTGTATAACAAGGACGATAACAAGTGACAGTGAAAGTTTTCTTCGATTACGCCGTTTCATTCTTTTCCCCCTCTTATTAAACACATGAATGTGGAACCGTTTGCACACTTTCGCAAAAGGAAGGAAACCGCTTGCACAAACAAAATAAAAAAATAAGCGAGTCTTTTCCGAGAGTAAGCAAACGCTTTCACGATCTATTTTGCCATAGGAATTGGAAAGAATCAACTTATTTTTGTTAAATTGTGCTACTTTTCATATAATTCGATCGGAAGACCATCTGGATCTGCCAAAAAGGTAAAACGCTTATTTGTTAAGTCATCCACTCGTATGTCTTCAAGGGATTCAATACCCTTCTTTACAAGCTCATTCACAGCTTCATCAAGGTCAACAACTTCAAAAGCAAGGTGTCTTAACCCCTGTGCCTCTGGATAGCTAGGTCTCATAGGGGCATTTGGAAACGAAAATAATTCAATTCTCGTATGCTCACCTACAGCAAGATCAAGCTTATAAGAATTTCGCTCCTTGCGATACGTTTCTTCTATTATATGTAGTCCAAGCGTTTCAACATAAAAGGACTTTGAGCGTTCATAGTCTGAGCAGATAATTGCAACATGGTGTATTTTAGTAAACATTTCCATCACCTCTCATTTAACGATACTGGCGATTACCTTATCCGTCAATAAAAAAACCCGACAATACGTCGGGGGCATGAGCAATTATAGTAGAGATTCCGCTCCATCAACGTACATCGCTGTACCTGTCACATGACTGGACGCATCTGAAGCGAGAAAATAAACAACATCCGCCACTTGCTCAGGACTTCCTGATTTTTGCTCAAGTGGGTGACTGCCTTCTGGGTATTCAACAGGAATCTCAATTTCTTTCACACTACTTTTTTTATCCGTACTTTGATCAATATTCGTTTCGATTGCACCTGGACAGATCGCATTCACTCGAATATGATATTGCGCAAGTTCAAGTGCTGCCATTTTCATAAACGCAACTTGGCCCGCTTTTGATGTACTGTATGCCGACATTCCGAAATTAGAAAATGTTCGATTTCCATTTATTGAGCTCGTAATAATAATACTGCCACCGTTTTCCTTCATATAAGGTATGCTGTGCTTCACCATTAGAAAGGTGCTCCTCAAATTTGTATGAATCGTTTGATCCCACTCCTCAACTTTCATTTCTTCAATCGAATTTAATGTGCCATTGATGCCGGCGTTATTGAAAAGAACATCAATTCGTCCCCATTCCTGTTTAACTGTTTTCAATGCTTCTGTAACTCTTTCTTCGTCTGACACATCAACATCTAGTACAAAGGCTTCCCCGCCATCACTAACAATCTCATCCCTAACGCGCTCTGCACGATCTTCTTTCAAATCAAGCAAACAAACCCGCATGCCTTCTTGTGCAAATCGCTTCGCTGTAGCTTCCCCTATTCCAGATCCACCACCTGTAATAACTGCAACCTTCTTCATATGTAAGTCCTCCTTTTTCCTCTCTATACCCGCTCACCCTCTTTTTAAGACTACTCCAAAAAGAAAAGACCTTCTGCAAGGTCTTTATTACTGATTTTCCGTTTCGTCACTCTTTTGTTCGTCGTTCTTATCCATGTTTTCTTCATCCATATTTCCATCTTCGTCTTGATCGCCTTCTTTTGATCCATCTTCATTCATACTATCATCGTCTTCTTCATCAATCGTTCCTTTGTCTTCGTTAACGTTCTCTCCATCCTTTTGCGAGTCCTCCTGCATTTCTGGATCTTCAACAGGACCTTCCTCCTCATCGGCATCAGAACAGCCTGTTACCATGTTAACTGCAAGCATTAACGTAAACAATGACAATAACCACTTTTTCATACTTGTTCCCTCCTAGTATGTTGTAGTGGTATTCTTACCAAAACCCGTAGATCTATTCTGTTTCCTATAAGAAGCTAATGAGTTTCAGGCCAACTATGACAAAAGAGGCTATAAAAAACTGTTATTTATTACAAATTCCAACACATTTTTCATATTTCTTGAACTATGATAGGTATAGCGAATAGGCTGAACAGATAAAACATCCTCCAGCATAAAGGCAACCTTTCTGAAAAGAAATGGACGCAAAGTATACAGATCTAAGGAAGTGGAGGAGTCGAGACTTCTATGATGGCTGTACTACCTGGAAAATTTATAAGGGGGATAATAATGGGGGTACATACAAAACAAAAGCTTGATCAGGACTGGGTTGAGCTGATCAAGGAGGCAAAAAAGCTTGGATTAACAATTGAAGAAGTGTATGCCTTCCTGCATAAAGAAAGTAAGTAAGGCTACAAACAAAAGCGACAATAAAGTTTGTCGCTTTTGTTCTATTTACGGAACGAATACATACTGGTATACTTAATAATAACAGATAATTTTGTCAAGGGCATCGGAGGGATCGACAAGTGATTGGTGAAGAAGTTAAAAAGTATCGTTTAAGAAAGGGATTGTCTCTTTCAGAATTAGCAGAACGAGCAAATGTTGCAAAATCGTATTTAAGTTCGATCGAACGTAATATTCAATCGAACCCTTCTATTCAATTCCTTGATAAAATATCAAACGTACTGGATGTCTCCGTTGAAGTCTTGCTACAAGGCAATGATTCGATTCACCAAACTGATTTAGACTCAGATTGGAAGAAACTCGTAAAAGAAGCGATGGAGTCTGGAGTTAGCAAAGATCAGTTCAGGGAGTTTTTGGAGTTTAACAAATGGCGTGCAAAAAAAGGGTCCGATCAATAAAAATGATTAAAGAGCTGATTTTATGGCTCTTTTTTTATTTTATAAAGGAAAGTAAAAGTAGCCAGTAGCCATGTAGACATAATAAGAACGTATAAATAATGGAAGCAACACTTAAAAGAATTCTTACGGAAACAGATCTAATCTGCTTGTGTAAGAATAAAAAACTAAGTAAGAGTAGAGAAATACCCGTTTTATAAGATAGAAATGCAAGAGGATGAAATTCGTACATAGATCTCATGAAAGGATTTACTTCTTCAATCCATCCGTTCTCTAGTCCCCAGAACGTTACAAAGCCATCAAGCAGGTTACAGCAGCCTACATAAATTACAAGAAATCGAAACGTCGACTTATCCTTCATTCTAGATAAGGGGATATCTTCTGATTTTTAATGATTTCACCTAAGTCGGAATAAAGTTTTTGTTCATCCCGCATCATTCCCCTGATATCCTGTTCCTTCTTCTCAAATGAGTTTATCTTTTTTAATATCAAAGATAATTCACATTTTCCCTTGTACTCATCATTAATATAAAGTCTAGCCAGCCGTTGATTTATTGCGATGACTTTAATTCTTTTTCCTAGAATATACGATACAAACGTATTTTCACCTAACCGAATCATTTACATCCCTCCTCAATTTTTCGAGGAATTGGTTAGAAATTGCTTCACTTCCTCCTTTGACAACCCAAGTTTCTTTGCGATCGAGATAAGCGTCACCCATTCTTCATCCAATTTTTCGTCAGTATACGTCCTCATTCCCATCCCCCTTATATAATTCTCCAGCACCCGACATTAATAAAGAACGATTTGTTCTTTATTTAGAATGTACATCTAATATAGTATTATTTTGGAAGATAAAAAAGACTGAAAATTCATTGATTTTGGTCATTTATTAGTATAAATCATTGCTTTACTTAAACATCCTCATCTTTTCTTAAACTTTCATCTAATTCTGAGTGAAATAAAATAATTAAATTGTGACAATCGTTCTGTTTACAGAACGATGTGTTCTTGATAAAATTAATATACCAAATAATGATAAAGTAGAGGTAAAGGGATGATAGGGGAAAAAATTAAACTTTATCGAAACCGAATGGGGTTATCATTAACAGAGTTAGCGAAACGTGCTGGAGTGGCCAAGTCTTACCTTAGCTCAATTGAGCGCAATCAACAGGCTAACCCATCGATTCACTTCCTTGAGAAAATAGCGGCAGAGCTAAAGGTACCAATGGAAGTTTTTATCCTTGATGAGGATACAGGAGAACCTGCACTTGATACGGAATGGAAGGAATTGATTGAAGAGGCTATGCGCTCTGGTATAACGAAAGAAGATTTTGCGGATTATTTAGAGTTTAAGAAATGGCAACTAAAGCATAGCAAAGAGGATTGAAGCAGCCGGTCCCGCCCTGCTTCATTTTTGTTTGAAATAAAAACTCCTGTCTAGAGCGGACAGGAGTCGATCATCTTATTCAGCAGAGTTCGTGGAGTTCTCGTTTGAAGCAGGTTCTTCTGTGTTACTTCCATTGTCCATTGAGTTGTTGCCGTTCTCTGTGTCGTTACCTTCATTACTGCTACAAGCCGTGATTAACATGAGAGCTACAAACGAAGTTGCAATTTTGAGCATGAATTTCCTCTGATTCATTTCCAAAATTCCTCCCTGAACTCAAGTAAGTTTTTACCGCTACGTTGCGGTTGAGATCATCATATCAAGTCAGATTGGAAATTTGTTGATATTTACATAGTCTCTATAAGGGTTTTACAAAGTAGATAAACGAATAACAAACCATAATGATTTCGCTTAAAGAGTAGTGGTTGATTTGCGCTCCAGGTGCTCGCTTTCCTTGGTGCGGGCGTGAAGCCTCCTCGGCGCGCTTTAGGCGCGTGTGGGGTCTCACCTGTCCCGCTAGTCCCGCAGGAGTCGAGCACCTTCCGCTCCAATCAACTTCTAAGTGTTATTGTTTATACAAACCCCTTTTCAAAGACTAAATACTTTTAGAAAAGAGACTTTCATTAAATGAAGACTTGGTGAGCAAAGTAACAATGTCTATGCAAGCAGCCATAAGTAAAATCAATATAAAAAAACCCCCACCAATAAGAATCTCTTCAATGCCTATCGGTAGGGATTTATTTCAACTATTATTTTAGTGCAAACATGATTTCTGCTTCTGCTGCTACTTCGCCGTCTACTGTAGCCGTTGCTTTGCCTTTGCCGATCGGTCCTTTGATTCGGATGATTTCGACTTCAAGGCGAAGTTGATCACCAGGTTTCACTTGTCTTTTGAAACGGCATTTGTCGATCCCCGTAAAGAAAGCGAGCTTTCCCTGATTTTCTTCTTTTTTCAACATTGCTACTGCCCCTACTTGCGCAAGTGCTTCTACGATTAGGACACCTGGCATAACAGGATAATCTGGGAAGTGCCCGTTGAAAAATTCTTCATTCGCTGTAACGTTCTTTATACCGACCGCTCTAACTTCTTCCTCAACTTCAAGAATACGATCAACAAGTAAGAAAGGGTACCGATGCGGGATAATCGATTTAATATCTTGAATATCTAACATGTCTCATTCTCCTTTCAATCACTACTTTTCTTTCTTAACAATATCAGTGATTTTCACCCACGTGTCTTTCTTGAAAACATCGCCAGGGCTTCCATCACCAATAACACCATAACCGAGCATGGCTCCTGCTAGAAGCGAAGCTAGAAGTAATAGCATCACGAGAAGAAGGCGCAGCCAGATCGGGATTAACCGAATTCTTGGCCTGCGCTGCTTCTCTTCTGTATTCTTATTCGTTTGTTTGGCCTCTTCCGTCGTCATGTTTTTACGATCTGAGGTCTGGTTCACCTTTTCATGGTTGTTCGCCATCATGATTACACCCTTACGAATAGTTTCCGTTACGTAGCTAGATTAATTTTTTCTTAGCAATCTTGTCAATATGTTCAAGCATAAGGCCTGTCCCTTTTGCAACACAGCTCATTGGCTCTTCTGCTACTAGAACAGGAACCATTAATTCTTCAGCAAATAGCTGATCGATACCGTGAAGCAATGCGCCTCCGCCTGTCATAATGACACCGCGGTCAATGATATCTGCTGAAAGTTCAGGAGGAGTTCGTTCAAGTACGCTTTTCGCCGCCATTACCATGTGTGAGATCGGCTCTTGAAGTGCCTGCTGTATTTCATCAGATTTCACTGTAATCGTGCGTGGAAGTCCTGAAACCATGTCACGTCCGCGAATATCAAGCTCTTCATTCCGGCCGCCTGGAAATACCGTTGCTACGTTGATTTTAATTTGCTCTGCTGTACGTTCTCCGATTAAAAGCTTATAGGTTTTCTTGATGTAGTCGAGAATTTCGTAATCGAACTTGTCCCCTGCCATTTTAATGGAAGAGGCGGTGACAATATCGCCCATTGAAAGAACTGCGATATCCGTCGTTCCACCGCCAATGTCCACTACCATATTACCGCTTGGCTGAAAAATATCCATACCTGCGCCAATGGCTGCTACCTTTGGTTCTTCTTCAAGAAAAATTTGCTTTCCACCGCTTTTTTCCGCTGCTTCTTTAATTGCCTTTTTCTCAACCGATGTAATATTGGTTGGTGTGCAAATAAGAATACGCGGCTTCGATAGAAAACTTTTCACATTAATTTTGTTCAAGAAATGTCTCAGCATCATTTCTGTAATATCGAAGTCTGCAATTACGCCATCTTTTAGCGGACGTGTTGCAACGATGTTTCCAGGAGTCCGGCCGACCATCTGTCTTGCTTCTTCACCAACAGCAAGTGCTCTTCCAGTATTAGTATCAATCGCTACTACTGAAGGTTCATCAAGAACAATGCCTCTGCCCTTCACATAAATCAGTACATTTGCGGTACCTAAATCAATCCCTATATCACGTGAAAACATGACTTATCCTCCCTGTGTACTATAACTCATCTATTGTTCCAGTCCTAGTATGTATAAACTACGTATCCATTAGTATATTGTACCACAAAAGTATCACAAGGAAGAAATGATTTAGAAAAAATTGTCGTTTTTAGACGTGTTATTTGACGGCTTCTTCTTTTTCGGTGTCCTTTCTATATTTTATTCTCGTCGCTTCGCCGCCGCGGAGATGGCGTATCGATTTATGATACTCGAGAATCCCCTTCACCTCATTGGCGAGGTCCGGATTAATTTCGGGAAGCCGTTCGGTTAAATCCTTGTGAACGGTACTTTTTGACACTCCAAATTCTTTGGCGATCACCCTCACCGTTTTCTTAGTCTCCACGATGTAATTTCCAATCTTGATGGTTCGCTCTTTGATGTAATCGTGCACACCACTCGCCTCCCTAAATTGGATGTGAGAGATGCGAAATGAGACTGATAAAGTGATCATGCTACGAAGCTCTAGTCATCAGGTGACCTACATGATGTCAGGAGTATTGCATGCAAGAATACTTCGAAGCGTTACCACAACTTCTCACCTCTGCCCCTCATTTACTAAGTTTTGTAACATTTTATTAAGGCAAAGGTGGTTATATACCAAAAAGTCAAGAGGGACAAGGGATTTTATTTAAATTTTCTTTCAAATGGGTAATATTGCTTATGTTGTATGTTTCAGGATACAAAAAAGAACCTCTGATTTTACTGAAAATCAGAGGTTCTTTCACTTTTCAGGTAGGCTTTATTTGTAGACATTGTTGCTATAAGAGTAGAGGTTGATTTGCGCTCCAGGATGCTCGCTTTCCGCGGGGCGGGCGGTGAGCCTCCTCGTCGCTAACGCTCCTGTGGGGTCTCACCTGTCCCGCTCATCCCGCAGGAGTCGAGCACCTTCCGCTCCAATCAACTATGAAATAGTGTTCTCTATAAAAAATCTTTTAAAAGTAACAATCTTTTTGAAAAGAGCCTCTAAATCACTTTATCATCCTTCCAGACCTCGCCATCTTTATAAGAGAGTTGCTCTGGGTAGCGGAGATCCATGACTTCATCTTGTAGCTTTTGAGACGGTGGCTTTGTACTTAGTGAGACGAGGACATTCGTTAAAAACGCAGAGCCTGCACCAAACACACCTGCTCCTGTATCGATGATGCCAAGAATCGTGAAGCCGCCGAATTTAGCAAGGAAAATATACGTTAATGTTACGAGTAAGCCTACGATCATTCCTGCTATTACTCCTGGAGCATTCGCGCGCTTCCACCAGACTCCTAGAATAAGAGCTGGGAAAAAGGTTCCTGAAGCGAGCGCAAAGGCCCATGCAACGATTTGTGTAATGACCCCTGGTGGATTAAGGGCAACAACTCCTGCTACAACTGTAGCAATCAAAATCGACCAACGAGCAACTGCCATCCGCTTCTTCTCAGTGGCACTAGGATTAATGATTCGATAGTAAATATCGTGTGAGAAAGAAGATGATATGGCAATTAATAACCCCCCTGCCGTTGATAAAGCAGCTGCCATTGCGCCTGCGGCCACAAGACCGATCACGAATATACCAAGGTTTGCAATTTCAGGTGTAGCCATCACAACGATATCGTTACTAATCGCGATTTCTTTCCACTGGAGAATGCCATCTCCGCTCGTATCAGCCATTTTAAGAAGGCCGGTATTGACCCACTTTTCAGTCCATGCAGGCAAAGCATCGATTGGGCTCCCCGCTACCTGCTTCATCAAAATGAATCGTGAAAATGCAGCATAAGCTGGAGCAGATAAATAGAGAAGTCCGATAAAAAGTAAAGCCCATGCACCGCTCCATCTTGCAGCTTTCATAGTAGAAACGGTATAAAAGCGCACAATTACATGTGGTAAACCTGCTGTTCCCGCCATTAAACTAAACATGAGTGCCATGAACTGCCATTTCGAAGCGGTATCGAACGGTGCAAAGTATTCAGAGATACCGAGCTCCCGATCAAGCGCTCCAAGCTCCGAAACAACATTTCCATAGCTTAACCATGGTATCGGATTATTTGTAATTTGAAGAGACATGAAGATAACAGGAATAAGATAAGCGAGAATTAAAATGACGTACTGAGCAACCTGTGTCCAAGTAATCCCCTTCATTCCACCAAACGTTGCATAAATAGCGATAATCACTACGCCGATCATGACGCCGATTTTGGCATCGACTTCAAATAAACGCCCAATAACAACACCTGACCCTGCTAACTGACCGATTGAATATGTAAAACTAATTAAAATCGTTGCGATTGCAGCAATCACGAGTGCTGTTTTACTTTGAAAACGATCGCCGATAAATTCTGGAACTGTATAGCGCCCATATTTACGAAGCTGCGGCGCAAGAAGGAAGGTTAATAACAAATAACCGCCTGTCCACCCCATAATATATGCAAGGCCATCATACCCGAGGACCATAACTGTTCCCGCGAGACCAATGAATGAAGCTGCACTCATCCAGTCAGCACCAATCGCCATTCCGTTATAGATAGCTGGTACGCCTCTTCCTGCAACAAAAAACTCTGATGTTTGACGTGCACGATTATAGACGGCTATTCCAATATAAAGACCAAATGATGCAACAATGAGCAAAAGCGATACGAGAAACTGGCTATCCATTCTTTACCCCCTTATGATTGGAAAGACTTCCCTTTCGTTACCTTACCTTTTCGTTCTACTAAATCGTATTTCTCATCAATTCGATCCGATATGTAAGCGTTAACAAATAATAGTAAGATAAAAACAATGATTGAGCCCTGTGCGCCCATAAAGTAATGAAGTGGAAAACCGTTGAATGTGTATTGAGCTAGTGTTTCTGCAAGCATCACCATTCCAAATGAAACTATGAACCAGATAACTAGAAGAACGCCTATTAAACGGACCCTTGCATGAAAGTAAGCATCCGCTACCTTCTTATCAATCTTCCTCATTTCTTAACACCTCTTCTTATAAATTAGATATTTCCATAAACGGTTTCGCTATAAGAGTAGTAGTTGATTTGCGTTCCATTGTTGCTTTTGAAAGAATTTTTCGTATGAGAAAGTTACACTTAGCTGATTGGAGCGGAAGGATGCTCGACTCCTGCGGGATGAGCGGGACAGGTGAGACCCCACAGGCGCGCCAAAGTGCGCCGAGGAGGCTCAGCGCCCGCCCCGCGGAAAGCGAGCATCCTGGAGCGGAAATCAACCCTCTTCCTATAACAACAATCTCTACGAAAAGAACCTTCATAAAACAATACTCTTTAAGGAAAGCCTATTTATTTTAAGTTAAAAATAAGCTCCATAGTTTCAACGAAGCCAAGTGGCACTCTGGCGATCTCTACTATAAAGTAGGCGCCCATCATGCCAATTGGTAGTAACAAATACTTTTTCTTCTTTTTCCTGAGTGTGATCACTAGACTAACAACTGCAGCTACCACTAATGCTAGTAACAAATAACCTCCCCCTTTAATTTTTCTGAATTTTCCGAAATACATTTCTAATTATGTTTCTATCAGATCTGGAAGTCAATGCGACTATCTTCCCAGTATTTGTATATTCAACCTCGACAATTGACCCAGAGAAAGCATCTTATCTTGATTCATTCTCGTAGAATTCCTTTGAATAGGTATCTATAATTATGTCGATTCCATCGGGAACTTTCATGCTATTTCCCGGGAAAGCTCGAATGTTGTCATGAAATACCTCCTTATCTCCCCTTGCATTTAAACGTTAATAAAAACTTGAAAACAACAAAAAAACCCCCGATTTCTCGGAGGTTCTTCCTTATTGAGAATCCTTTGTATCTGATTTTTCTTGTTCCGATTTTTGCTTATTGTTGTTTTGCTCGTCGGATTTATCCTCGTCTGCACCTTTTGCATCATCTTCGGCTTTCTTCTCAGCATCCATTTCGGATTCAGTACCTTTTTGATCAGTACCTTCTGAGGCTGATGGGTTAGAAACAGCATCCCCAGCTTCTGTGTTTTGCTTTCCTTCAATGGCTGAAGCAGGCTGATTGAACACATCAAGTGGATTCACTGCAGCTCCATCTTTACGAACTTCAAAGTGTACGTGTACGCCAGCGTCAGTATTAAATGTGCTTGTTCCCGCTACACCAAGCTTGTCTCCCTGTTCTACTTTATCACCTTCTGCCACTTCAAGGGCATCAAGAGATTCATAGACAGTCACAACACCATTCGCATGTTCCAAATGAACGACATTACCAAGTAACTGATCTTCCGTTGCTTTAACAACTTTACCAGTCATTGCAGCTTTCACATCAAAACTTGATCCATCTTCTTTTGCATAATCGATTCCTGCATTTTGGTAGTAGGTATTATTATAGAAAACAAGAGCTGCTTGTTGTTCTTCAGTGCTTGCTGCTGTATCGTAGAATTGTTTCTGCACAAATACTCCACTATCTTCGGATGCAGGTACTTTAAAGACTTCTGAATCACCAAGGACTGGAACAGACTCGTCATTCGCGTCAAAGGCACTTCTTTCTTCGTTAACTCCACCTAAATCACGCGGCCCTGCATTTTCTTGTCCGCCTTGCATCCAGAGAACTGCTGCAAGAACGATTGCTGCAAAACCAAGGTAGACTGCCGGATAGATCCAGCGTTTTCTTGCTAGCTTCTGCCATTTAGAAGCGCTTTTTTCAATAGGATGAGATCGTTGTTTTTCATCTCCCATTTGTTCATCACCTCAGCAACATTGTGGTCAGTTTGCGAGATTTATATACATTTAACCAAAAAAATATCTATTTATTTTTCGACAAAGGGTTTTATTTTATACATTGAATGATTTTCCTTATTAAGTTTTCGGATCAAAATACGTCATTCTCTAGTGATAACAGCACTTCTTTCCTAATTCAATTTATGTAAATGTTTCTTGTTTACAATTTGTAATAAATTTGCAAGAATGATTACTTACGCATTAGGGTATATAATCCTCAGATGCAATTACATCACCGAATTCTATCTATAGGAATTCGGAATGACTAACTAAAGGGGATTAACTAGATATGAATTACGTTATTACGTCGACACTTCCTGAACAATATGGCGGAAGAACAAAGTCCCTGCTGGATCGTACAAAGAAGTTAGTTGAACAAGCTAACATGGATTATACGATCATTACAACGAACTACAACCCTTACTATGGGGATATCTATGAACAATACTATGCTCAAGATAAAATTCCACGCTCTGTTCAACTGATTAATATCTATGACTTTCTATCAGGACGCTCTTATTCTGGTAAAAAGGTGGATCAGCCTGTTGAAGAAGAGGGACTTACTCATCGGGAGATTAAGAAGAACACTGTTTATCGTTTCTTTGAAAATGGTGAATACGTTCTTTATAAAAAATATGATAAAGAAGACGGCTCACTAAAATTTGTTGATTTTATGGATCCTTATAACCGGAAACGGGCTTGTAGGAAAGAATTTAATAGCCGCGGAATTTGCCATCGTAAAATTAATTACAAACAAGGTACAACAAATAAGCTTGAAGAAATTCTATATGACGATTACGGGAATGCATATGTGAATCGTACGTTCGACGGATCAAGTGAAAACAATTTAATCCGCATGCACCTATTCACTGATAATGACATCTTAGAATTCAAGACGGAAAAGGATTTCTTCCGTTATTGTTTCGAACAAATGATTGAAGACAATTCAACTATTATTAATGACGCTCGCCTTCTTGATAAACCGATGTGTGAAATGGAAGGCAACAACTTAACCAAAATTGCGATTCTGCATAATTCTCATCTATCAAGTGATGATCGTAACGATATTAAATCATCGTATCAGTACATTATTGATCATGTTGAAGACGTTGACCATATCGTAGCGTTAACTCATGAACAAAAGAAGGATCTTAGTCACCTGATCTTTAACAATGAGAAAATCTCTATTATTCCGCATTCCATTGCTCCACCAGAATCTCAAAAGAATGTGAAGAAAGAGAATAAATTTGTCTTTATCGGCCGACTGACTGACGTGAAGCAGGCAGATCATATTATCGAAGCGTATCAACTAGCAAGAAATGAGCTAGCAAACTTTACGATCGATATCTACGGTGAGGGTCCTGCAAAGAAGAAGTTAGAAGAGTTGATTAAAGAATATAACCTTGAAGAAAACGTCTTCCTTAAGGGATTAACCGACGATCCTGAGGGTGTCTTCGCAACTGCTAAAGCTTCTTTCCTAACAAGTCAGTATGAAGGATTCGGCCTGGTTATTATGGAGAGCTTAAACAACGGTTGTCCAGTAGTTGCTTATGACACGAAGTACGGCCCAAACGATTTAATCATCCACGGCAAGAATGGTTTACTCGTAGAAAGAAATAATCTTGAGGCGCTTTCCGAAGCGATGATCCAAATGAAGAATGCTGATTTCAAGAACGTTGATGTTGATAAGGAATTTCGCGAAGATGCCTTTATCTCGAATTGGTCCAGTCTTCTAAAAGAAGAGAAAAAACGCTTTAAAATTCCTTTCTTTAATTAAAGTCTTTTCTAAAAGATGGTTGGTTTTGACCTAGTTTTTGTATAAAAAACCACACTTCGCTAATTGGAGCGGAAGGATGCTCGACTCCTGCGGGATTAGCGGGACAGGTGAGACCCCACAGGCGCAATGGTTTTCGCGCCGAGGAGGCTCACCGCCCGCCCCGCGGAAAGCGAGCATCCTGGAGCGGAAATTAACAGACACCCTTACAAGTAAATGAAAAGAGCCTTTTCAACCTTAAATAAAAAACACAAACAAAAGGCCGCGCAATCGCGGCCTTTTGCTTTATTTTTGTGCAGTTAAATTGCTAACATACCGTTCCATCTCGCTAATTGCGACGTCCTTATAGTAATATTTCACAATGTCTGAATACGGCTTCCCTTCTTCTGCCATTCCATTTGCACCATACTGACTCATTCCTACACCGTGCCCGTATCCTTTCGTTGTTACGGTTATGCTGTCGCCACTTCGTTGCCAGGTAAAGTCTGATGAGCGTAGTTCTAACAAGTCTCTTATTTCTCTGCCTGAGAACGTTTTGCCGTTAACCGAGGCTTCTGCGACTCGCTTACCTTCAGTTAAGTTCTTAATCGTTCCAATAGAACCGTCACTTGGGAGCGTCACACCTAACTTCTGTTCAAACTCACCAACTGTGAACGAAATCTTATCCTCATATTTCGGAGAGTCTACATCCCATGGACTTTCCACACTCCTTAAATAAGGTGCTGCGTTTTCCCAGTAATCTTCGGAGTTTTCCGTATACCCGTTGCTTGTTGAGAAAAACGAAGCATAAATCGGATTACCATCATACGTTAAGATTTGCCCCGCCGTAGAATTAACGGCTTCTTCAATCTTTGCGTATTTCTTTTCGAAATTCTTTCCCCACGTCTTTTGGAGCTGATCTTTATCTTTGTACACCTGGTCCTGAATCGTATCTGTTACAACAGCTTCAGAAGGAAGGTTTCCAGGTGGATTTGTCAGTTTTGCAACGACAAACGTCCGTGCTGTTAGCGCTTGTGCCTTCAATGCCTCAATATTGAATTCTGAAGGCATTTCAGCGGCTACGACTCCTGTTACATAGTCTTCGATCGGAATATCCATCGTTTCCGATTTCTCTGAACGATAAACAGCCACCGACACGGCTTCCTCTTTCTTCTCTTTCTCCTTATTCGCTACGCTAGCAGGTGCCGGCTCTGTGTAGGTTGTACCGTAGGGTAAAACGAGAAGTGATGGAAGAAGGATTAGTATCGCCGCAAATAGAACAAGTGATACAAGAATCGGTTTCATTCGCATGCCTCCTTCTAGTTTGTTTACCCCTACCATCGTATGGAGTTGGACAACCATTTAGAACAGAAACAGCGCTAGCAAACTGAGTTGTTACCAAAAATAGCTAATGTCATCTTAATCAGTCAATGACGTCATTTTGCACACAAAAAAACCGTAGCAAACGCTACGGTTTTTTCCTCATATATTATGCAAATTTAGGCTTCATGTTAACTGCTTGCTCAGAAGTTTCTGTAGCTGGCTTTTGGTTCTCATCGATTGTAACACGTTCAACATCTGCACCAAGGCTAGCAAGCTTCTCTGAGAAGTTCACATAACCACGATCAAGGTGCTTCAGCTCATCGACACGAGTATAGCCGTCTGCGACAAGTCCAGCAAGGATAAGGGCAGCTCCTGCGCGTAGATCTGTTGCGGAAACTTCTGCACCTTGTAGTGTGGAAGGTCCTTCAATGATTGCTGCGCGGCCTTCAATCTTAATATTACCGTTCATGCGGCGGAATTCTTCCACGTGCATGAAGCGATTTTCAAATACAGTTTCTGTAATTACACTTGTACCTTTCGCTTGAAGCAACAGCGCCATCATTTGAGATTGCATATCTGTCGGGAACCCAGGGTGTGGCATTGTTTTCAAATCAACTGGCTTAAGCGTTTCTGGTCCTACAATACGAAGGCCTTGACCTTCTTCTGTAATCTCAACGCCCATTTCTTCCATCTTCGCAATAAGTGGGCGAAGGTGTTCAGAAACTGCGTTCTCAATAAGGACATTTCCACCTGTAATTGCTGCAGCTACCATAAATGTACCTGCTTCAATTCGGTCTGGAATGACAGCATGCTCAGCTCCAACGAGCTTCTCTACGCCTTCGATACGAATTGTACCTGTTCCAGCGCCACGCACTTTTGCACCCATTGCATTCAAGTAGTTAGCAAGGCAAACGATCTCAGGTTCCTGAGCGACGTTTTCCATTACTGTTGTACCTTCTGCAAGGACAGCAGCCATCATAATATTTTCTGTTGCTCCTACACTTGGGAAATCAAGATAAATCTTTGCACCTTGAAGTCTTCCTTTAATAGAAGCTTCAATAAATCCGTTCCCAATTGTTACGTCTGCACCCATTGCTTCGAATCCTTTAAGGTGCTGATCGATTGGTCTTGAACCAATCGCACAACCTCCAGGAAGTGCAATACGAGCATGACCCACACGGGCCAAAAGTGGTCCCATTACAAGGAACGAAGCCCTCATTTTGCGGACTGCTTCAAATGGTGCCTCTGTTTCCAATGGCTTAGTTGCATCTACTTTGATTGTATTACCATCTATTTTCGTGTCTACGTTCAGATAGCTCAATACTTCGCTAATCGTGTGTACATCTGATAGGGCAGGCACATCTTTTAACGTGCTAGTGCCTTCACCTGCTAAGATAGATGCTGTGATGACGGGCAAGACTGCATTCTTTGCTCCTTCTACCTTAACAGAGCCAGCCAATTTCCTGCCACCTCGGACGATGATTTTTTCCAACGTATTCCCCTCCGCGTCCTATTTGTATATTAATATTCAGTCGTAATTATTGGTGTGCCAATTGTAGCGGTTATTCCGCTGCCTAATCCTGTATTGCGTAGTGCTATTTGTAAGTTCATTCTCTTGTTGTTTGTTACAAGATCTTCTTTCCACTCTTTATGGTATGCGGAAAGAGATACAAACGTCTCTTCATTGACTTCTTCGACTTTTGAAGCGGAGAAAGCTCCTAATAGCTCGTCTGCTTCTTTGTACAAAACAATGTTCATTGTAGCATTTTTTACCCCCTGAAAACAAGTGAAGACAGGGGCTTCTTCAGTGACTAATTGTGTCTTTTGTGACTTAAATCGTTCGTACGTTGTTCGCCATTCCTCCTGAGAAAAACCAAACTTTTCCATGTGATAAATAAGATAAGAGCTCATGCGATTGTTTTCTGGATAAGAAACGAGTGTTAGTGTTTCAGTTGTTTCCGTTTCTGGATCCATTCTTGTCCCACTTACTTTGACATTTCCATCATGCTTTTCAAGCGCACCCCAATTGAAGCCGGGCGCTCTCTTGTTAAGTTCTGACATAATACCTGTGTTCCCTAAAGGCTGTGGTATGAAACTCACTTTTTCTCTCGTGTAAAGTGACCACCTGTCAATTGCGTAATCGTGGGTCAATAATACATTCGCCATTTCGGCAACTTTTACTTCCGTTTCATCTTCAAATGAGACCGATGTACCATTTGAAAAACTTCCCAGAAGCAAGATAGATAGTACTCCGATTAGAAGCTTCATCTTAACCCTCTCCCCGTTCAGGTCTTCTTATCTTTCAGTGTGACCATGGGGAGGAAGGACATACATGGAAGTTGTAGTCAGATACTGACAAATTCCGTACGAAGCTTCTGTAGTGTATATGGAACAGTGTCTTCAATTAACGAAACAGCGTCTAGAAAAAATACTGCAAACGGATGGACCAGTTGTAGTAATCAAGGAAGAAGTTGCTTGCGAGGGAACCGATGCTAAGGGTCAGTAGGATCATAAGGACTTTTGCCTGTGGACTATCCGGTTTTTTAAAGAAAAGATCGAACCGAAATGTTTGCAACGCCCACCAAGTAATCAATAAGAAAACCAGGTTTATGACAATCGAAAAGATCGATTGCTGCGCCAATGCTTCTGTCATCATATCTACCTCCCATCTGCAAGTGCACCATTCGACAAACATACCATTTTTCCATCTAATAGCTCATTATAAAAGAATTTCGTTACGATAGATACCCGACTTTACCCCTATATATAACTTTTTTATGTGTAATATAAGTTATTTCAGACATAATATGGATAAAAAACTTTTTACCGATAAGAGTATTGGTTGATTTGCGCTCCAGGTGCTCGCTTTCCGCGGGGCGGGCGGTGAGCCTCCTCTTCGCTACGCTCCTGTGGGGTCTCACCTATCCCGCTAGTCCCACAGGAGTCGAGCATCCTTCCGCTCCAATCAACTTTGAAGTGTGGCTTTTTATACAAAAACTTTTCAAAAAACAACTTTTAAGTATAGAGACAAACGAAAAACAGCAGGATTCCTGCTGTTCTATTGATTAAATATCTCTAGAAACTGAAAATGATCATGGATAAAGGTTAATGCTACTGAAGGGAAAATACCAAGTAAAACGGTTCCGGCTACTGTAATGGCAAGTACTGCTGTTACACCATTCGAGATTGTGACAGGTGTTTGGTGTTTGGATGGTCTGAAATACATTTGCACAAAGAATCCAAAATAATAAACGTACGAGAGCACTGTTCCCATTAACATAGCAGTGACTAATAGGTACCGCTTCGGTTCTGTGCCTAACGCACTCATAAAGATTTCAAATTTCCCTATAAATCCTGCTGTGAGTGGTATACCAGCAAGCGAAAGGAGATAAATACTCATCGCAATTGTGAGATAGGGCGAGCGTTTGAAAAGACCAGCAAATGAAGCGACAGTCACTTCTTCTTCAGCTGACATGACGTGAATAACCGCAAACGCTCCAATGTTCATTAATAAATAGGCAGTAAGATAAAACCAGACAGCATCGAATACGAGCTCAGATAATGCCGCTAACGGAACAAGAAGGTAACCTGCATGTGCGATGCTTGAGTATGCGAAAAGTCTTTTCGCATTCAGCTGCCTTAGTGCAATCACATTCCCAATAAGAATCGTTAGAACCGCAATGAGAACGAGATAAGGCCGAACTGAAACAAGTAGTGTTTCATAATTAACTCCATCAGGTGTAATGACCTCCCTAGTTCCAGGTGCAAAAACAAACGGAACCATTAGAAGTCGTAGCATGATTGCAAACCCGGCAATTTTTGAAACAACACTTAAAAATGCGGTAACAGGCGTTTCAGCCCCTTGATACACATCAGGTGCCCACATATGAAAAGGTGCGGCGGTTATTTTGAAGGAAAGGCCAACGACAATCATAAGAAAGGCGAATACCGCTAGAAAGCGGTTGTCTGTTACAACGTCACTTCCCATTAGTCCTTGAATTTCATAAATGTTCGTCTCTCCTGTTAGTCCGTAAAGATAGCTCATTCCAAACAAAGTTATGGCAGTAGCAATCCCACCATTTACAACATATTTAAAGGCGGCTTCATTCGCTAAAGTGTTGTTTTTCCTAATTCCCACTAGTACATATGATGAAAGACTTAATAGCTCTAGCCCTACAAAAAGCGTAATTAAATCGGCACTTGAGGCCATCATCATTCCACCTAGTAACGCGGTTAGAATGAGATAAATATATTCTCCCCTTACGCTTGTAGACTCGTCAGGGACACCTAGAAGAAGCACAAACCCAGTTCCGATTAGCATAAGAAATTTAAATGCTTTTGCAAACGAGTCCAGGCGATAGGTCTCATTTAAGATGGAAACGACCCCATCATCAAACTGAAGGAAAAGAAAAACAATAGCTGCCGCGATTCCAGCAAGAGCTAGCCATATGAGAAGCGAACGATCTTTCTTCTTATTCATGAAAAGATCAATGAGAGAAAGCGCGACAGCTGTTAGGAGTATTGTGAACTCTGGCATCATGCTGTTCCATTGATATTGTAGCAACGTATCCATATCCATACCGTTAACCTCCTATCCCAAGTGTGCGCGCGAGTTGAAGTGTATTGGATAGCACTTGAGGATATACACCAATCCAAATGATGATACTAAGTAAAATGGCCGATGGGACAAGTTCAACAGCCGTTAAGTCTCTATTATTGTCGAAGAGTGTTCGTCTCTCACCAAACGTGACGGCAAGAACTGCTCGAAGCATATAGACTGCCGTTAAAATAAGTCCCAGAACCCCGACAGCACCAATAACAGGCATTGCTTCAAACAATCCTAGAAAGGCTAGAAATTCACTAATAAAACCGCTCATTCCGGGAAGTCCAAGTGAAGCTAGACCTGCAGCGAGAAGAAAACCTGCAAATAATGGAGTCTGACTTGCTACCCCGCCAAGCTCTTCAAGCTTGGTTGTCTGAAAGCGATTAATAAGCACACCGACAAGTAAGAAGAGAAGCGCCGCAATTAAGCCGTGTGATATCGTCTGGAAAACCGCTCCCTGTAGCCCAGCCGTATTAAAGGATGCAACACCAAGTAATACAATGCCCATATGTGAAATCGAGGAATAGGCAAGCACGGATCTAAGCTCAGTTTGAACTAGCGCAATGAACGCCCCATAAAGGAGATTTATAACGCCTAGTATCGCTAGAGCAACAGCCATTTCCTTTAACTGCTCTGGGAAGAACCCTACTCCGAATCGAATTAAACCATAAGCACCTATTTTTAATAAGACGCCCGCGTGAATCATGACAACTGCAATGGGTGCTTCCACATGGACACGCACCATCCAAGTGTGAAAAGGAACAATTGGAAGCTTAATACCAAAAGCAATAAGCAATAGAACAAATAGCCACGTTCTTGTGCTTCCGGATAAAAATTCGAGTGAATCCGTATCTTTTAATAGCATTGTTAATTCAGTGATATTGGTCGTTCTCATTTCAACGAAGAGAACAATAATCACAATGAGAAGAAGAATGGATCCAATTCCATTGTAGATTAGGAAAGAGAAAGCGGCTTTTTCTCGATTAAATCCTCCCCACTTCCCAACGAGTAGAAACATCGATACAAGCGTTATTTCAAAAAACAAGAAAAAGAGAAACAAGTTTTCACTAGCAAACACACCGAGTATTCCAACCTCAAGAAGTAAGAACAGAATGTAAAATCCTTTCGCGCTTTCCTTTATCCGAAGCGCTGTAAGGGATGCAAGAAAGGTAATGAGTGAAGCTAGCATGAGAAACAAAACAGAAAGTCCCGTTACCCCGAGATCATATGCAACTGTGTAAGGTTCGTTTGGACTAATGGATGTCATGAGCTCAAACCATTGGTGATACTCCTTAAACTGCACACCTGATAGACTCCGATCAAACAGGGAAAACACAATCAATGTAAGTCCAAGTGGCAGAACCGTGCCCAGCACGCCCATATAATTAATAAACCGATGATCACCTGGCATTATACTAAGTAGCACAATCCCTAATAGCGGGGAGAGAATGAGGATCGTCAATAGAAAAGAATCATTCATTAGAAATACCCCCCTAATACAGCAATTAAAAGGAGAACAAGGACTAGACCTGAGAAAGCAACCGTACCGTACGTCTGCACCTGACCGGACTGCAGCTTCACTCCCGCTTGCCCAAATCGTTTGACTGCTCCGGTAATAACAGCCGCTCCCCCTTCAATAATGAATCGGTCAACATACATCCAAAAATACGCGATCACTCGGCTACCTTTTACAAAGACCACTTGATACAGCTCATCTACGTAATACTTTCGATAGAGAAGCTCGTGTAGCCCAGTTCGCTCATTGGATTCCTTAATAGAAGTCGTCTTCCTCACATACATCATCCACGCTAGAGCAATCCCCCCGATTGAAAGGACACTCGCTAGTATTGGAAGCCAGAATGGCGCTTCGTGATGAACAAATGTGATCGAATAAGGCGTTGTTTCAAGCCAGTCACCGAGGAAGGTTCCGAACCAATTCGTTTGGATGTAGCCTCCAACAATGGCAAGGGCCCCTAGAACCATCATTGGAATCAACATAACACTGGGTGATTCACGCGCTTCCGTGGAACTGTTCCCTGAAAAAACAAGGAAATAGAGACGGAACATATAGAAAGCCGTTAGAAAAGCGGTAATCAGACCGATCGCAAATAGTACGTATCGACCATCTCCGTAGGTAGTAGCAAGAATTTCGTCTTTACTAAAAAATCCTGCAAGTAAAGGAAAACCAGAAATGGATAGACTTGCAATTAAGAATAGAGTTGCTGTTATGGGTAATTTCTTACTTAGTCCGCCCATTTTAAAGATATTCTGCTCATGAACCGCGTGAATAACACTCCCCGCTGCAAGGAAAAGCAGCGCTTTAAAAAAGGCATGCGTTGTGAGGTGAAAGACCCCTGCTGTGTATCCTGCAGCACCAAGTGCTAGCATCATATAACCAAGCTGGCTGACGGTTGAGTATGCAAGAATCCGCTTAATATCCGTCTGCACCAGCGCGATTGTCGCTGCAAAGATCGCTGTAAAACCACCCGTTACAGCGACTGTCGTCATCGCTACTTCCGAAACTGAGAAAAGTGGATACGTAACGGCGACGAGGTACACACCTGCCGCAACCATCGTTGCTGCATGGATGAGAGCGGATACGGGTGTTGGGCCTTCCATCGCGTCAGGTAGCCATGTATGAAGCGGGAATTGCCCCGATTTTCCAACGGCACCAACAAAAATGAGAATAGCGATAAGCGTTATGAGTGATGGGGCAATATCTCCCGCTTGTGCCGCTTCAAAAATGACGTCTAACTCAAAGCTTCCTGTTTGCCAGAACAATAGAAAAATCGCGACGAGAAGTCCAATATCTCCAATTCGCGTCATGATAAACGCCTTTTTGGCAGCTGCTTTTGCTTCAGGTTTATAGAAGTAAAAGCCAACTAAAAGGAATGAGCAAACTCCTACTAGCTCCCAAAACATGTACAACTGTAGAAGATTTGGCGAAAGGACAAGCCCTGTCATAGAGAAAGTGAAGAGCCCAAGATAGCTGAAAAACGTTGCATATCGCTCGTCATTCGCCATATAGCCCATTGAATAAATATGTACGAGAAAACTGACAAGGGTGACGATCACGAGCATGAGGGCGTTAAGCGGATTTACCTCGAGACCAACCGTAATGATCACCGTATCAAGAGAGAACCAATTCGCTTCAACTATATAATTGCCTTCCGCAAAATGGCTGAAAAGGACGATAAGTGAACAAAGGAATGCAGCTCCTGTAAACAGGGTACCGACGATTCCAGCTTTTTTGTAAATGGGCCTTGTGAACAGAATGATGAGAAACGATAGAAGTGGCAACATTGGTATGAGAAAGACGTAGTCCACTTTTATGCCCCCTTCGCTACTTTTTAAGTGTGTTCATTTCATCAACGTTAACGGTTGCCCTGTTACGATAGAGCGCAATTAGAATGGCAAGACCAACAGCGGCTTCAGCTGCAGCAACTGTAATGGTAAAAAGGGAGAACACCTGGCCACGAATCGATGCCCCAACACCGTATTTAGCAAATGCGACAAGGTTTAGATTCACTGCGTTTAGCATCAATTCGATTGAGATGAGAACAATCACGGCATTGCGCTTTGTTAAAGCCCCGTAGAGTCCCATACAAAAAAGAAGCAGTGCTGTTACGAGAAAAGCAGAAAGTGGAACTGAACTCATGATTGCTCACCTTCCTTCTCATCCTCCTCGTCTTTCTTAGCAAGCACAACCGCTCCAACTAATGCGACGAGTAGAACAACCGAAACTAGTTCAAAAGGAATCACATAATCCGTGAACAGCATGATGCCTATTTGTTCTGTGTTATTCTCATGAAGTGTTTCCGCCTGTGGACCAAGCGAGATGGTTCGAATACCTTTAAACATAATGAGAAAGAAAAGCACGATACCTGTGAACACGACTCCTTTCTTTGCCCATCCTGTCTTCGGCTCTGCTTCTGTATGCTTTGTGAGCATGATTCCAAACAGCATAATGATGGTGATGGCACCGGAGTAGATTAAGATTTGAACGACCGCTACAAATTCAGCTGACAGCATAATGTAAAGCCCTGCAATACCCAGAAACGTTAGGACAAGCGCCATCACCATATGAATCACTTTTGTAAGGTTAAGCATGAGAAGTCCACCGGTTATTGTCACAAGAAAAAGTATGATAAAGACTAGCAGCTCACCGGTCATACTTTATTTTCCTTCCTGAGGTTTGTATCATTTTCGTCTAACCATTCCAAGTTCTTAAAAAGTTCATCACGACTAAATTCAGCGAGCTCAAAATTGTTTGTCATGATGATTGCTTCAGTCGGACACACCTCTGTGCAAAGATCGCACAGTATACAGATCTCAAAATTAATATCGTACGTTTCAATGATTTTCCCCTTTTTATTCGGATCAGGGTGAGGCTTTCCCGTTAGACTGATGCAGTCAGTTGGGCAAATAGCGACACACTGATTACAAACAATGCATTTCTCAGGATAGAACTTCTGAATGCCCCTAAATCGATCAGGCAATTCGAGTGGTTGATCTGGATATGCATACGTCACTTTTTCTTTTGTCATGTTTTTGAGGGTGTAAGCTAAGCCTTTTGCAAGTCCACGCATGTTGTGCTTCCTCCCTTATCTAGAATGATCGAAATAGTTCGATGACAATGGTCGTGAGAAAAATATTTAATAGTGCAAGTGGTAGCAGGACTTTCCATCCAAATGACATGAGCTGATCAGCTCGAAGTCTTGGAAACGTTGCTCTGATCCAGATCATGACAAACACGATCGATATGAACTTAAGACCAAACCAAATCGCACCTGGAATAAACGTTAAATATGGAATCGCCTGCCATCCGCCGAGAAAAAGAATCGTTGTAAGCGATGCCATTGCAAAAAGATAAACGTACTCGGCAAGCATAAAGAATGCCCAGCGGAACCCTGAGTACTCTACATGGTATCCCGCAACAAGCTCCGATTCAGCTTCAGGCAAATCAAATGGCGTTCGGTTCAATTCGGCTACCGACGCAATAAGAAAGATTAAGAATGCAAGCGGCTGTTTAAATAGAAATGCAACTGCTTGTTGCTCTGCAATAATGTCATTTAAATTAAGGGAGCCTGTGAGAAGAACGATACCAATCACGCTCATAACAAGCGGTATTTCATAAGAAATCATTTGTGCTGCTGAACGCATACTTCCAAGAAGTGCGTATTTATTGTTCGATGCCCACCCGCCAGCTAGTATCCCGATCGTAGTAATACCAGATATCGCAATGTAGTAAAGCAAGCCAACCCCAATGTTCGCAAATGAAATTCGCTCTGTTAGTGGTAGGACTGCAATAACGATAAATGCCGGTGCAAAAGCGATAACCGGCGCGATGATAAATAACGGTCGATCCGCATCACGTGGGATCGTATCTTCCTTTAGAAGTAGTTTAAGGACATCTGCAACGGTTTGCAGTAGCCCAAACCTACCTCCAACTCGGTTGGGTCCATGCCGTAGTTGCATAAATCCAAGCACTTTCCGCTCAGCAAGAATCGCATAGGTGACAAACCCAAGGACGACCATCAGCATCGCTGCACTTACAAGGAAAAATCCACCGGTTTGTACGTAGCTAGGTGTGGATTCAAGCATGTTTTGGATCATCAGCCATCCACCTCTCCAAGCACAATATCAATGCCTCCAAGAATGGCAATCAAGTTCGAGATATTCTCCCCTTCAAGAAGCTCAGGAAGAATTTGCAGATTATAAAAAGATGGACGACGAAACTTTAAGCGGTAAGGCTCTTTCTTCCCTTTCGATGCAATGTAACAGCCAATTTCCCCACGCGGCGATTCAATCCTGACGTACGTTTCACCAGGAGGTGGCTTAATGATTCTTGGCACTTTTGCCATGAATGCCCCTTCCTCCGGAAACTGCTCAACTGCTTGCTCAACAATTTTTAACGCCTCTTCGATTTCAGCCATTCGACAGTTATAGCGCGCCAATGCGTCTCCTTCATGGAATACGGGAACGTCGAAGTCAAATCGATCATAAATCGAATATGATTCATTTTTCCTGAGGTCCCATTTCACACCTGTACAACGAAGATTAGCCCCACTTAAGGAGTAAGTTAGCGCTTTTTCTTTAGAGTACGCTCCAACCCCTTTAATTCTCGCCATGAAAATTTCATTACCCGTGACAAGATCATGGTAGCCTGCAAGCTGCTCCCTCATATATGGAACGAACTCTCTGACTTTATCAATCCAACCCTCAGGGGCATCCCACTTCACACCGCCAACGCGCATATAGTTAAACGTCAATCTACCACCTGAGATCTCTGTTAATAGATTGATAATCGCTTCCCGCTCACGAAATGCGTAAAGAAACGGACTCATCGCACCAATATCAAGCAGGTATGTTCCAAACCAGACAAGGTGACTCGCAACTCTTCCAAGCTCCATGACAATCACACGTAAATATTCGGCCCGTTCTGGAATCTCCATCGCCATCATCGTCTCAACGGCATGGCAGAGAATGTAGTTGTTCGTCATAGCTGCAAGGTAGTCCATCCTGTCTGTATAAGGGATGATTTGCGTATATTGAAGATTCTCAGCAATCTTCTCTGTTCCCCTGTGAAGGTAACCTATGACAGGCGTTGCTTCCTTAATGATCTCTCCGTCTATTTTCAGGACGATGCGAAACACGCCGTGTGTACTGGGATGCTGCGGTCCAACATTCAAAAGCATTTCCTCAGTACGAATCATCGCTACACCTCCACATCATAAGGTTCATAGTCTTTTCTGAGCGGATGCCCAACCCAATCATCTGGCATCATGATTCGCGTTAAGTTCGGGTGTCCTAGGAAAGTAATACCAAGCAAATCATAGCCTTCTCGTTCAGGCCAGTTTGCTCCCTCCCAAAGCGAAGTTAGCGAATCAATGACAGGTTCGTTCCGATCAAGCTTTACCTTCAAGGCAACACTTTGATTATTCTGATAGGAATAAAGATGGTTATAGATCTCCATGTGCGTTTCAAAATCTGTTCCGTGTGTTTCAGAAAGATAATCAAAAGCTAGGAGCTCGTTGTATTTAAGAAACTGAGCGATCTTTAGATAAGTCTCTTTTCTCGCAACAAGAGTTGGAACATGTTTTGAGAGTCTATTGATATACGCATCCTCTAGTAGGTCTTCACCCAGGTTCTCTCGAATGATCTGAACATATCTGTCTAGAGCTGGCTGGTTTGACGACGGCTTCTCTTCTTCAATAACAGGTTCTACGGGCTTAGACCCTTTCGCCTTAGCAGCTGCAGCTGCTTTCGCTTTTGCTTTTGCCTTCGCAATGGCGATTGCCTTTGATTTTTCGTCATCGCCAGTCTCTTTTTCTGATTTCTTTTTTAATGCAGCGGCCTTTGCCTTTGCTGCTGCAGCCGCTTTCGCTTTGTCATCATAAACTACCTCACCTGATTCCTTCTTTTTCTTGAGCGCAGCCGCTTTTGCCTTGGCCGCTGCAACGGCTTTCTTTTTAGCGAGATCCAGATCCTCTTCTCCGGTAGGTTCCTCGCTTTCCTTTTTTAACTCGGTGGCTGAGTTAGACTCGAGCTCTTTTTTCTTTCGAAGTGCAGCCGCTTTCGCCTTGGCTGCTGCAACGGCTTTCTTTTTGGCGAGATCTAGATCCTCTTCTCCAGATGGTTCTAAGGTTTCTTTTTCCGCACCGTTTTGCTCAAGTTCTTTTTTCTCTCGAATCGCAGCCGCTTTTGCTTTTGCCGCTGCAACAGCCTTCTTTTTCTCAAGATCTCCGTCCGTGTTTGCTTCTGCAGCTTTCTTTGCTTCTCTCTCTTTTCTTAACTCAGCCGCTTTTTGTTTTGCTTCTTCAACGGCTTTCCGTTTTTCTTCAGCTATCTCTTCAGGTGTCTTTCCATCGGTCATCGATTGGTCACCCGCTTTCCAGTTCGTGCTTCGTAGCGAATTTTTTCCTGCAATTTATTTATTCCGTAGATAAGGGCAGCTGGATTCGGAGGGCAGCCTGGAATGTAAACATCGACGGGTACGATTTGATCGACCCCTTTTACCACCGCATATGAATTGATATATGGTCCCCCTGCTGTTGCACAGGATCCCATTGCAATGACCCACTTTGGTTCAGGCATTTGATCGTATAGACGCTTTAGAACTGGAGCCATTTTCTTCGTAACGGTTCCTGATACAATCATGACGTCAGACTGCCTTGGGGATGTACGGAAAAACGTTCCGAATCGGTCCAAATCATAATGCGACGCTCCTGAACCCATCATTTCTATGGCACAACAAGCAAGTCCAAAAGTAAGTGGCCAGAGGGAGTTACTCCTCGCCCATGCTTTTACATTCTCGAGCGTTGCTAGGAAGACATTTTGCTTCATTTCTTCGTATTCTTCTGGTGTAATGTTTTCTAAATTTAGATCCATTTCAACACCTTCTTCTTCCATGCGTATAGTAAGCCAATAAAGAGCATGATGATGAAGAGCATCATTTCAATAAATGCAAAGAAACCGAGTTTCTGATAGGCAACTGCCCACGGGTACAAGAAAACGGTTTCGACATCGAAAATGACAAATAACAATCCGAATAAATAATATCGGACATTATACTGAATCCAGCTTTGGTGGAACGGCTCAATGCCGCTTTCATAGGTTGTTTGTTTTTCTGCGGTTGGCTTTGAAGGGCGAAGGAATCTCCCAGCAGTTAGAGCAATAGCTGGAAGTAGAAGGCCAAGGATAAGAAACATAATGACAAAGAGGTAACTATTCTGGTACACGTTAAGCGATTCACCCATGAAGGTCACTCCTCTCATCGTGCTGCTAAATATGCTAGTCTTGTATACTAATTCAACATCTCTTACCTTATTCTTGCTTTTCTTTGGAAGTTTTTTTAAAATTTCGAGCAGAGGTGGTTTCATGTCAGATAAAAGAATCCGTACATTAACTGAAAAACTGTGGGCTCGTAATAAATATGCTGTTATGGCAAAAGGGTACGAGCATTACAAAAACGTTAGCAATGCATTAAAAAATGCACATACAAATGAACAGCTTCTAGGTGTTTACGAACTGTTGAAGGACACGCTAAAACTTCCTTACACTAGAAAAGGTATGCGGACAACACTAGAGCATATGTGGGGATATTTTAAAAAACAGGCAACAACTGAAGAAAAAGATTTATTTGTCATGAAACGAAACGAACTTAGCGATACTGAAATCCTTTCAGAAAAAGACATTCAATCCATTCGAACTTATTTAGTGGAACTACTCGATCGGTATCCGTCTGATTATTTGGAGCAAAGCAGTATTCTCCACCCTAACGAGAAATGGAATGAAGTATATGATCAAAAACAAATGAAGATTATTACAGAAGAAGATTATCTCTAACCGTTAAAGGACCTTCACCTTATAAGAGCGAATGATGTTTTTTAGAAGGCTGTTTTCGTAAACATTGTTTCTATAAGAGTGAGGGAGATTTCCGCTCCAATCAGCTATATTTGGTTCTTTATACAACAATTCTTTCAAAAACAATAATCTTTTGGAAAAGGGAGGAATGCCTCGTTGACGAGTTACATTGGATTTTTAAGAGGAATCAATGTAGGTGGTAAGAATAAAATAAAAATGGCTGATTTAAGAGCAATGCTTGAAGAAATGAACCTTATGAACGTAAAAACCTATATTCAGAGCGGGAATTTATTGTTTGAATCAGATCAAACAGAAGAGGATTTAAGCCAACAAATAGAAGAGCAAATCAAAAAGACATTTGACTTAACGGTACCGGTTATCTTAAGAACTGCTAAAGAGGTAGAGGAAATAAGAGATTGCTGTCCATTCAGTAAAGAACAGCTTTCTAAAGCAGAAGCCTCTTCTGCAGGGGAAAGCTTATATGTCGCGCTTTTATCTGAATATCCTTCCGAAGAAGCAATTAAAACTTTATCGTCTTTTACCTTTGAGAAAGAGGACTTTCATGTACATGGTAGGGACGTATATCTTCTTTTCTATGACAGTATTCGCAATGCTAAGATAACCACTAAGCTAAATAAAGTCGATTCCAAAGCAACGGTTCGCAATTGGAAAACAATTAATAAGTTACTTGATATGTCGACATGATGCACATTGACAAATCAAAATGATCTTTATAAACATTGTTGCGATAAGAGTAGTAGTTAATTTCCACTCTGGTATGCTCTCTTTCCGCAGTGTGAACGGTGAGCTTCTTTATAAAAGGCTCTTTTCTAAAAGATTTTTGCTTTTAAAAGAATTTTTCGTATGAGAGGTTACACTTAGCTGATTGGAGCGGAAGGATGCTCGACTCCTGAGGGATTAGCGGGACAGGTGAGCCTCCTGGAGCGGAAATCATTCGCTTTATATCAACAATCTCTCCGAAAAGAGCCTTATAAAAAACTTTCTCAAAACACCTATCTTTAGAAATGAAACAACAAAAAAGCATCAGAGGTTTGCACCTCTGATGCTTTTTATTTACCTGCCAAATCCAGGCGGTTGATTGCACGCTTGAGCGCTAGCTCAGCACGTCTGAAATCAACGTTATCCTGCTTCGCTTGATTCAAGCGTTGTTCTGCTCGTTCCTTTGCAGCACGTGCGCGTTCCACGTCAATTTCAGAAGGAATCTCAGCAGACTCAGCAAGGATCGTTACCTGCTTTGGTCTTACTTCAACAAACCCACCGCTAACGGCCAGTACATGCGTGTCTGCTCCATTTTTGAAACGGACTGCATTGATGGTAAGAGGGGCAACAAGCGGAATGTGTCCAGGTAAAATACCGAGCTCACCGCTCTTTGCTTTTACGCTGACCAATTCAGCTTCCCCTTCGTATACCGGGCCGTCAGGGGTGACTACACTGACATCCAATGTATTCATTGTACCCCTCCCTGGGTGTGGTGATCATAATTAGAAAAAGTTGGCTTATCGCCCAAATAGCAAAAGTGGGAGCAGAAGACCTAATGGGTCTCCGCCCTACTATGATCTAGCTGCATGGGCCAAATCCTCCGGCTGTTTCATTTCACCCCTTCGATTGAGACATAAAGCGTCTCATTCTCATGGCCTCCAACATCCTGCGGATTTAATCAGGCCCATTCCGCTTTTCATTGTCCAGCTACGGCTCCCGGGTCCTCGAGTCGCTTCACCTTTTCGATTGAACACAAAGAACGTGTTCATTCGAAAAGGCTCCAGCGCTTGTCGGACCCAGGCGGTCGCCTTCGCTTTTCCTTATTACGCCATTTGTTTCGCTTTTTCTACTACTTCTTCAATTGTTCCAACAAGACGGAATGCGTCCTCTGGAATGTCATCGTGTTTGCCATCAAGAATTTCTTTGAATCCTTTGATGGTTTCTTTAACTGGTACGTAAGATCCAGCCTGACCAGTGAACTGTTCAGCAACGTGGAAGTTCTGAGAAAGGAAGAACTGAATGCGACGAGCGCGAGAAACAGTTAGCTTATCTTCGTCAGAAAGCTCATCCATACCAAGAATCGCGATGATATCTTGAAGCTCTTTGTAACGCTGAAGTGTTTGTTGCACTTCACGCGCAATGTTGTAATGCTCTTCACCAACGATTTCAGGAGAAAGCGCACGGGAAGTTGAAGCAAGTGGATCCACCGCAGGGTAGATACCTTGCTCAGATAATTTACGTTCAAGGTTCGTTGTTGCATCAAGGTGAGCAAACGTTGTAGCCGGAGCCGGGTCAGTATAGTCATCGGCTGGTACATAGATTGCCTGAATTGAAGTAACAGAACCTTTATTAGTTGAAGTGATACGCTCTTGAAGCTGACCCATCTCTGTCGCAAGTGTAGGTTGGTAACCTACTGCTGATGGCATACGTCCAAGCAATGCTGATACCTCAGAACCTGCTTGTGTAAAGCGGTAAATGTTATCGATGAAGAGAAGAACGTCTTGTCCTTGCTCATCACGGAAGTATTCTGCCATTGTAAGACCAGTCAAAGCAACACGCATACGTGCGCCTGGTGGTTCGTTCATCTGACCAAATACCATTGCTGTTTTCGTAATAACGCCAGAATCTTTCATCTCGTAGTAAAGGTCATTACCTTCACGCGTACGTTCACCAACACCAGCGAATACAGAAATACCGCCGTGCTCTTGTGCGATGTTGTTGATCAGTTCCTGGATAAGTACCGTTTTACCTACACCGGCACCACCGAAGAGACCGATCTTACCACCTTTAACGTATGGTGCAAGAAGATCTACAACTTTGATTCCTGTTTCAAGAATTTCAGTAGTTGTTGAAAGTTCATCAAATACTGGTGCAAGACGGTGAATCGGATCGCGGCGAACTTCGCCAAGCTCTTCATCAAGGTCAATTTTCTCACCAAGAACGTTGAATACGCGTCCTAGTGTGATATCCCCAACTGGAACGGAGATTGGTGCGCCTGCATCAAGAGCTTCAACTCCACGTACAAGACCGTCTGTTGAACCCATTGCTACGGTACGAACAGAGTTATCGCCTAGGTGAAGCGCGACTTCAAGCGTCAACTCGATGCTCTCTTCGGCACCAGTTTGCGCTGTATAGTTAACTTTAAGGGCGTTGTAGATTTCAGGGAGCTTGCCGCTCTCAAACTTAACGTCTACAACCGGACCCATAACCTGGGTAATGTATCCCTTGTTCATCCTGTTCCCTCCTAACTTGCTTTAAGCTGCCTTTGAAAGTAAAACTTTCAAAAAGCATTTATGGTTTATCGTCGTATTGTCTAGCTACACAAGCCAAATCCTCTGGCTGTTTCACCCATTCGATTGAGACATAAACCGTCTCATTCTCATGGCTTCCAACAACCTGCGGATTTAAACGGGCTCGTTCCGCTTTTCGTGTCTAGCTACGGCTCCTGGACCCTCGATCGCTTCACCTTTTCGATTGAATACAAAGAACGTATTCATTCGAAAAGCCTCCAGCGCTTTTCGGGACCAGACAGTCCCCTTCGCTTTTCGTTATTATTCTAGTGCTGCCGCTCCACTAACAATCTCCGTTAACTCTTGAGTGATAGCCGCTTGACGTGCACGGTTGTAAGAAAGTGTAAGGTTGCCGATAAGGTCGTCTGCATTGTCAGTCGCACTTCTCATCGCTGTCATACGGGATGCGTGCTCTGCTGCTTTCGCATCAAGAAGCGCTCCGTAGATCAAGCTTTCAGCATATTGAGGAAGGAGAACTTCAAGAATTTCTTCTTCTGATGGCTCGTACTCGTAGCTTGCGAGTGACTTACTTCCACCTGTCTCAATATCGGTTAACGGAAGAAGCTTCTTCTCCGTTAGATCCTGCTGAATGGCACTTACGTAGTGGTTGTAATAAAGATATAGCTCGTCAAAAGCTCCATCTTCAAACATTCCAACTGTTCGAGAGGCAATGTCTTTAATGTCTGCGAAGGCAGGCTGATCAGAAAGACCAACGATGCTTTCAACTACAGGCATTCCGCGCTTCTTAAAGAAGGAAAGTCCAACTTTACCAGCAACGATAATCGCGTACTCATCAGTTGAGTTATGACGTTCATTAATTGTTCTGTATACATGACGTAGCACCGAGCTGTTATATGCCCCTGCAAGTCCACGGTCAGACGTGATTACCACGTAGCCCGTTTTCTTCACATCACGGCTTTCTAGCATCGGATGACGTACGCCGCTTGATCCATTGGCGATGCTTCCAACAACCTCTTGAATTTTCTCCATGTATGGAACGAATGACTTCGCATTCATTTCAGCACGGTTCAATTTCGCAGCTGATACCATCTGCATCGCTTTTGTAATCTGCTTTGTTTTCTTAGTCGATGTAATTCTCGACTTAATATCGCGTAAAGATGCCACTCATTTCACCACCTTTTAAGCTGGCCGCGGCGTTTCCGCCGCATCCCTCTTATTCAGATACTGCGAAGCTCTTTTTGAATTCTTCGATTGCACCGTTGAATTCTTTTTCGTCAGGAAGAGCTTTTGTTTCACGAATTGTATTGAAAATTTCTTTCTTATTATGTTCGATCCATGTCATCATTTCAGATTCAAAACGCTGAATATCTCCAACTGGGATATCATCAAGGAATCCACGAGTTAGTGCGTAAAGAATTGCAACCTGCTTCTCAACAGAAAGCGGCTTGTTTAGTCCTTGCTTAAGAACTTCAACCGTACGAGCACCACGGTTCAGCTTCGCTTGAGTTGCTTTATCAAGGTCAGATCCGAACTGAGCAAATGCTTCTAGCTCACGGTATGATGCAAGGTCAAGACGTAGTGTACCCGCAACTTTCTTCATCGCTTTAATCTGAGCGGAACCACCTACACGGGATACGGAAAGACCTGCGTTAACCGCTGGACGTACACCCGAGAAGAAGAGATCAGACTGAAGGAAGATCTGTCCATCAGTGATGGAGATTACGTTAGTTGGGATATAAGCTGATACGTCACCAGCTTGTGTTTCGATAAACGGAAGGGCAGTTAGTGAACCTGCTCCTTTTGCATCACTAAGCTTCGCTGCACGCTCAAGAAGACGTGAGTGAAGATAGAATACATCCCCTGGATATGCTTCACGACCTGGAGGACGACGAAGTAGTAGGGAAAGTTCACGGTAAGCAGATGCCTGCTTTGTTAAATCATCGTATACAACAAGAACGTGCTTGCCGTTATACATGAATTCTTCACCCATTGTTACACCAGCATATGGTGCAAGGAAAAGAAGTGGAGAAGGCTGAGATGCGCCGGCTGTTACAACGATTGTGTAATCAAGTGCACCCTGCTTACGAAGCGTTTCAACAACGCCACGTACCGTTGATTCTTTCTGACCAATTGCAACGTAGATACAGATCATATCTTCGTCTTTTTGGTTCAGGATTGTATCGATTGCAATTGAAGTCTTACCAGTCTGACGGTCACCGATGATTAGCTCACGCTGTCCACGTCCGATTGGAATAAGTGAGTCAATTGCTTTGATTCCTGTTTGAAGTGGCTCATGTACTGATTTACGATCCATAACCCCTGGTGCTGGGCTTTCGATCGGACGAGTTTTCGTTGTTCCAAGTGGACCCTGTCCATCAACAGGTTGTCCAAGAGGGTTAACAACACGGCCAAGAAGCTCTTCACCGACTGGAACCTCCATGATACGACCAGTACGACGAACTTCGTCACCTTCACGAATTTCAGTGTATGGTCCAAGGATAATGATACCTACGTTGCTCTCCTCAAGGTTCTGAGCCATACCCATAACACCGTTTGAAAATTCAACAAGCTCTCCTGCCATCACGTTATCGAGACCGTGGGCACGAGCAATACCATCACCAATCTGGATAACGGTACCAACATCATCAACTTTAATATCAGTTTGATAATTTGCGATTTGCTGCTTTATCAGCGCACTGATTTCTTCAGCATTGATGCTCATGCATATTCACCCCTATCTTCTAGCTCTTCGCTGAAACTAATTCTCGTTCCATGCGTTTAAGTTTACCGCTAATGCTTCCATCAAAAATGCGATTGCCGATACGGACTTTAATCCCACCGATTAAAGTAGGATCGATCACATTCTCGATCCGAAGCGTTGTTTTGCCTACTCGCTTCGCAAAAACTGCAGAAATCTTCGTCTGCTCCTCTTCACTCAAAGGCTTCACAGAGAATACTTTCGCTGCTGCTGTTTGCTGTTGTTCATAAGCGAACCTTTCAAATTGACTGACAAGATCGAAGACGATTGCAACACGCTTTCGTTCGATCAGTGTAAGAAGCGTGTTCATAACAGACGTTGAAAGAGTTGCTCCAAAGCTTGTTTGGATTAGCTCTTTTTTCTGTGCTGTTGTGAATTTTGGATGCTCAAACACGTTCATTAAGTCTGGCGTTTGGTTAAAAACTTCTTTCACAACGACCAGTTCATTCTTGACTTGCTCGACGTTATCGTTCTCACGAGCGATGTCAAAAAGGGCACCGGCATAACGTTTTGCGATTACTTCAAGATCTCTGCTCATTTCTGATCGCCTGCCTGATCAAGGTACTCATCGATAAGCTGCTTTTGAGCACGCTCATCAAGTTCCTTCTCGACAACTTTTGAAGCGATCATGACTGATAATGATGCAACCTGCTCACGCAGTGATGCAACTGCACTTTCACGTTCGCGTTTAATTTCAGCTGTAGCAGCTTCTTTCAAACGTTCAGATTCAAGGCGAGCCGCTTCGATCAATTCTTGACCTTTTTGGTCAGCCATTTGTTTCTGGTTCTCAAGCATAGCTTTCGCTTCCTGACGAACACGCTTCATTTCTTCGCGCTGCTCATTCAAGAATGCTTCAGCTTCTTTACGATTCTTTTCAGCTGAGTCGATTTCGTTAGCAATATGCTGCTCGCGATCCTTCATAATGCCCATTAAAGGTCCCCATGCAAACTTCTTAAGTAGCGCAAGAAGGACAATAAATGCGAAAAGCTGATAAATGATATCTCCCGCAGCAAATCCTGCTCCTAGAATTAAACTATTGAACACCGTGTTCACTCCCTTCAGAGGTCATACAAAACGAATGGCGAAGGTTTCATTTCGAAACTTTCTTCGCCATCATGAAACGATCCAAAATTACTATAAAGTTCTTTAATTATTGACCAAGTACGATGAAGGCAATAACAACACCGATGATCGGCAATGCTTCAACTAGTGCGATACCGATAAACATTGTTGTTTGAAGAGTTCCGCGAAGTTCTGGTTGACGAGCGATTCCCTCTACTGTACGTCCTACGATAAGACCGTTACCAATTCCGGCACCTACTGCCGCTAAACCTACTGCAATTGCAGCTGCAATTAAACCCATGCTAAACTTCCTCCTTATAATTCATAAAATAGTTTTTTATATAATGAAAACTCATTGATACCTTGTTTTAATGGTCGTCTGCCACTTTGTGTGCCATGTAAACCATTGTAAGCATTGTAAAGATAAACGCCTGAATTGTACCGACAAAGATACTGAATCCTTGCCATGCGAGCATAGGAAGAAAGGCTCCAAGCGCTCCAGCGAATGATGCGCCACCAAGTCCTGCGAGAAGTCCAAGCAGAATTTCACCGGCGTAAATGTTTCCGTAAAGACGTAGACCAAGTGTTAATGTATTGGAGAACTCCTCAATTAACTTAAACGGGAATAAGAATTTAAGAGGACTGAAAAATCCTTTTCCATATTCCTTAGGTCCTTTCATTTTCACACCGTAATAGTGTGTAAGAACCACGACCATCGTTGCTAAGGTTAGCGTGATTGTCGGATCTGCAGTTGGAGACTTCCACCATAGTTCTGAATCGATTGCAATGGCGAATGGAAGACCAAGCATATTTGATACAAAGATGTACATGAGTAACGTCATCCCAAGAAACAGGAAGCGTCCACCAGTTTTCCAATCCATCGTGCTTCCAATAAGACCTTTGACAAAGTCCATCACCCACTCAATAAAGTTCTGCAATCCAGTAGGACGCATCGCTAATGTGCGAGTTGATACAACAGCAAGAATAAAAACAATAGCAGAAGCAATTGTAATCATAAGTACATTGGAAAGATTGAAACTAATTCCCAGGAATTCATGTATAGGTGCATGATGTTCCAACAGCTTTTCACCTCTCTTCCTACTTAAAGCGTATTTTGGATATTGAATCTATGAGAATGATAATGTAGGTGATCATTAACCCAATTACCACACCTAGCAAGTTGAAGTGTTCCGGATATCTTGTTGCGATTGCGACTGCTAGTCCTGCAACGGCTAGTCTCGTTAGAAAACCGAGTGACTTCGCCTTTTTACCTTCAGCAGCTGCTTCACCAAGACGGTTGATCTTTCGGAACATGTTGAATAGGTTGTAAATGCTGAAAATTGTGCCAAGAATTAACCCGAGGAATAATGCTTTATATGAGGTAATTCCCCAACCCATTACGAAAATGGCGAGCAAATACAGGGTAAATTGCATGTAGCGGCGGAAACTTTGAGTGTATTCTGTCATCTAATCTTCCCCTGTAAACTTATGTAGAAGACGTACCAAACCATATATCCCACCACCTAGACCAAGTAAAAGCCCAATGACTAGAAAAAGTGGAAAGGTGTCGAAAAGGCTGTCTATCCATTTACCAAGAAATACTCCGGTAAGAATTGATCCAACTAAGTAAGAAAGGATCGTTGTATAGATTGCCATCGCCTTCAAATTAAGCGCCCCTTTTCTAAAAAGGTAAGTCGTTTGAAAGGTTATGTAGAGCAAATGAAAACCTTATCACTATACCCTTTGTAAGTCTACAATAGGGTCTTGTTCATGTCAATGTGTTTGGGGGAAATGGTGTGATCAAATTCACAAATAGAATTTAATTCATAAAACCCAGCATCACAAGGCATAGTAGCGCTTTCAAGAGCTGACTTGATTTATTATTCAAAAACAGGGAATGATTCCCTGTTTTATCGTATCGAATATTGTCACTATTCTTTCACATTTACAGTCATCCGACAAAATCCGCTCTTCCTTTAAGTAATAAGCTCTTATCAAAAAAATAATAGTGCTGTTGATTTCCGCTCCAGGATGCTCGCTTTCCTTGGTGCGGGCGGTGAGCCTCCTTCCGCTCCAATCAGCTAAGTGTGGTTTTAAATTTCAATAACAACATCCGATTAGAGATGAATCAACACTAAAAGCCTCCACCAATATGAAATAGGGGAGGCTCTTAATTCTTTATTTTTTACTTCGTTCCATATAGACGGTCACCGGCATCACCAAGACCAGGAACAATATATCCTTTTTCGTTCAGTTTCTCATCAAGACCTGCGATGTAAATATCAACATCAGGGTGCGCTTCATTTAGAAGCTCAACGCCTTCAGGTGCCGCAATAAGGCACATCATCTTAATGTTCTTTGCTCCGCGCTTCTTAAGGGAGTTGATCGCTTCAACAGCAGACCCACCAGTTGCGAGCATTGGATCAATTACGATGAATTCACGCTCTTCGATATCAGGTGGAAGCTTTACGTAGTATTCAACTGGCTGGAGTGTTTCAGGATCACGGTAAAGGCCAACATGCCCTACTTTTGCAGCTGGGATTAGCTTCAGAATGCCGTCTGTCATACCAAGACCCGCTCTAAGGATTGGTACAAGTCCAAGCTTCTTACCAGAAAGTACTTTCGATTTTGCTTCTGTTACTGGTGTTTTCACCATTACTTCTTCAGTTGGAAGCTCTCTTGTAATTTCATAAGCCATTAGTGCAGCTACTTCATCAACAAGTTCACGGAATTCTTTCGTTCCTGTTTTCTCGTCACGAATGTATGTAAGCTTATGCTGAATCAATGGATGATCGAACACGTATACTTTACCCATCGTATGCACTCCCCTTTTCAAGTTGTTTTCGTTCACAAATCTTCTTCGCAATTTTACAGAAAAATACGCTTCGGTTCAAGGTTTTATAAGATGATGAAATATTCACAATTATGCTCCTTGCTTAAAAGCTTCCAATAGCCCTATAAAAAAGCCGGAAGTTTGTGTTCTTCCGGCTTTAGAAACTATTTAACTAAAAATGATGTTATTCTTGAAGGTTTTGTATAAAAAGCCACACATAGCTGATTGGAGCGGAAGGATGCTCGACTCCTGCGGGACTAGCGGGACAGGTGAGACCCCACAGGAGCGTTAGCGACGAGGAGGCTCACCGCCCGCCCCGCGGAAAGCGAGCATCCTGGAGCGGAAATCAACCACTTTATAACATCAATGTTGAAAACAGTCTAGAAAAAATCTATTTAATAAGTTAGTTCCTCATACATTGGAAACTTATCAGTCAGTGCTTGAACACGCTCTTCTGCTTTTTTAAGAACATCTTCGTTTTCGAGGTCTTTTAGTACATCGCCGATGATGCTTGCGATTTCTACCATTTCTGCTTCTCCAAAACCACGAGATGTCACGGCTGCTGTTCCAATCCTCAGACCGCTTGTGACAAATGGACTTTGTAGATCAAATGGAATGGTATTCTTGTTTGTTGTAATCCCAATATCATCAAGAGCTTTTTCAGCTACTTTACCTGTAATATCAAGGCTCTGTAGATTTAGAAGCACAAGATGGTTATCCGTACCATTTGATACAAGGTTGATGCCTTCTTTTTCAAGAGCTGAAGCTAGCTTTCTTGCGTTAGAAATGACTTCCTCAGAATAAGCTTTAAACTCATCAGAAAGTGCTTCACCGAATGCTACTGCTTTAGCAGCGATAACGTGCATGAGTGGTCCACCCTGGATACCAGGGAAGATCGACTTATCAATTTTCTTCGCATACTCTTCTTTACAGAGGATCATTCCTCCACGAGGGCCACGGAGCGTTTTGTGTGTTGTTGTTGTAACAAAGTCTGCATATGGGACAGGGTTAGGATGATGTCCTGTTGCTACTAGACCTGCAATATGCGCCATATCGACCATTAAGTAAGCATCTACTTCATCTGCAATTTCACGGAATCGTTTAAAATCGATTTCACGTGGATAGGCGCTAGCTCCAGCTACAATTAATTTCGGACGATGTGTTTTTGCTTTTTCCAGAACATCATCGTAGTTAATACGCTCGGAGTCTTTGTCTACGCCATACTCAACGAAGTTATACTGGACGCCACTGAAGTTAACTGGGCTTCCGTGTGTGAGATGTCCGCCGTGTGAAAGGTTCATTCCTAGAACAGTATCTCCCTGCTCAAGGATCGTGAAATAAACAGCCATATTCGCCTGTGCACCTGAGTGAGGCTGAACGTTCACATGATCTGCGCCAAATAACTGCTTCGCGCGATCTCTTGCAATATTTTCTGCGACATCGACATATTCACAGCCACCATAATAACGACGGCCAGGATAGCCTTCCGCATATTTGTTTGTTAGAACTGACCCTTGAGCCTCCATAACGGCTTGTGACACAAAGTTCTCTGATGCGATTAGTTCAATCTTGCTGCGCTGTCTACCAAGCTCGTCTTTCATTGCCTGTAAAAGTTCTTGATCCTGCTTTGCTAGGTTTTGCATTGATATCCCCTTTCCATCCCACACAAATTTCCATTCGTTTGCACGAACAGGAGTGATTCAATCTAGTTTGCATTGTACCATAGAAGTACGGAACCGTATATTAAATTAATTGACTAAATTATCGTTCGGTTTTGAGTCTAAAAACAGTGCTCATTTTTCCCAAGATACGACGCTCGTTCTCCACCTATTAACTTTGGCCTTGATCGCGCCATCGTTAAATGGGCATGTCCAATTGACTTATGTCTGCTCCTTACAGGTACTGCTACGTGCCTAATGTGCATACCAATAAACGTATCACCGATATCGATTCCGGCATCAGCAGAAATGAACTCTACTAGGACAGGATCACTCATTTGTGAATACGCAAGCGTCGCCATGGAGCCACCTGCTCGCATCGTTGGAACAGCCGCTACAATATCATAGCCTTTCGCGTATGCTGTCTCACGTTCTACAACAAGGGCACGATTTAAATGCTCACAGCATTGAAACGCAAGTTGAACACCCGTTTCCTTCTGAAAGGAGTGAACACTTTCGTAGATGACCTCTGCAGCAGAAGTTGTACCAGCTGTTCCAATACGCTCACCTATGACTTCACTTGAACTCATTCCTATTACAAGTAAGTGACGATTCGAAAGTCGCGCATCCACTTGAAGATCCTGTAGTGCTTCAAGCGTATGTTGCGCGAGATGACGCACTTGCTCCTCCATACGTAACGCCTCCTTATGCTCTTGCTTCATACTCTGTTATTTTACTAACACGTTTAGCATGACGCCCAGCTTCATACTCGGTTTCTAGCCACACCTTTGCGATTTCTGAAGCAAGCCCAGGTCCGATAATACGCTCACCCATGGCAAGCACGTTAGAGTCGTTGTGAAGTCTCGTTGCTTTCGCACTGAAAAGATCATGAACAAGTGCGCAGCGAATTCCGCTCACTTTGTTAGCGGCAATCGACATTCCGATGCCTGTGCCACAGATCAAAATCCCACGGTCCGCTTCACCAGAAGCCACTTTTTCAGCAACGGGAATGGCGTAATCCGGGTAATCGACTGAATCATTGCAATCACACCCTAGATCTATAACGTCCATCCCAAGTTCTTTAATCACATGAACAATGTCTTCTTTAATATTAACACCAGCATGATCTGCTCCAATTGCTACTCGCATAATTATTCCTCCATACCGTTATCTTGATTTACTCGTTCAATCATTCGTTCAATTGCCGCTTCAATTTCAGCATATGTTTCCCGATACTGTTCGATCGTACCACCGAATGGATCGGAAATATCCAATGAAGGAAGCTGTTGCTCAAGTAACTGTAGTTCTTCAAGATCCTTCTTGAGCTCTGCCTCAAATTGTTCACGCTTCGTTTGCTCTGCTTCGCCTTCGAAGCTCGTAATATCATGTAAGAAAGCCGCACGCTTCATTTCAACTTCAGCCGCTTTTTGCTGATACGTATTGTATTTCTCTTCATCTTCACCGACTGCAAATTCTTTCAATGTATAGACGTTCTCAGCAAGCTCTGGGAAATCTCTTAGAACGAGTGCTTTGTGACTACTTGTCATCGTCAGAACAATGTCTCCCCACTCTGCAAGCTGTCGATCAAGCATTTGAGCCGTATGATTGAACGGAACATTCTTTTCCTCAAACAGGATCTCTACCTGTCGACTAGCTGGAGCGCCATTTGCTGCAAAAACGCCTGCTGATTTTGCTTCAATATTAACGTCTTTATTCTTCAAAACGACTTCCGCCATTGGACTGCGGCATGTGTTTCCTGTGCATACGAATAAAACTCTCACCATGACCACTTCCCTTCTCTCTTTATTATGAGAGATGGCCGTGGATAAATCCACCCTCTATCAAACTAGAATCAATGTGAAAAATTGTGGGACTTATGAAACCTTTTTGTTACCTGTACGTAATACTTGCTATAAGCAAATTAAGGGGGGGAAACCATATGTCACAAAGAAAAATCGTCATCCTATCAGGGTCCATCGTTCTGTTTCTTTTATTAGGGGTAGTTCTTGTTACAAGCTGGTATACAGTCGATGAATCTGAACAGGCGGTTATTATGACATTCGGAAAGGTAGATGAAGAAATTAGCGAAGCCGGGCTTCACTTCAAGTTGCCATGGCCAATACAACAGGTAGATATTCTGCCAAGGGAAACGTTCAGCTTAACGTTTGGTTATGATGAGGAAGATGGTGAGATCGTCGACTATCCAGAAGAAACGAAAATGGTTACTGGGGATGAAAACATCGTTCTCGCTGATCTCGTAGTTCAGTGGCGAATTACGAACCCTAAACAATTTCTCTACTACTCAGACGAACCGAAAGAAATTCTTTATAACGCAACATCAGCTTCACTAAGGGGCGTCATCGGAAGCTCTGAAATTGACGAAGCACTCACATCAGGAAAAGCGGAAATTGAGGGAAATGTGCGTGATATTCTAACGAAATTAATTGATCGATATGAGATTGGAATCTCAATTCTAGATGTAAAGCTCCAGGATGTTGAACTTCCGAATGATGAAGTACGTAAAGCCTTCACGAACGTAGTAGATGCTCGTGAACAGAAGGAAACAACGATTTATGGTGCTAGAAAATATAAGAACCAGGAACTAAGCGTTGTGGAAGGTCAGAAGGATGCACGTATATCAAGGGCTGAAGGTGATAAAGCACAGCGAATTGAGCAAGCCCGCGGAGACGTTGCAACGTTCAACGCGTTGTACAACGAATATAAAAGCAATCCTGATATTACACGACAGCGTCTTGTCCTAGAAACGCTTGAAGAAGTACTCCCTGATACGAAAATCTACATTACAGATGAAGGCGGAGACACGGTAAAGTACTTGCCAATTCAGCCGGCAAAGACTGAGACTGAAAAGCCGAAGGGAAGTGAAACGAATGAGTGATCAAAACGTATTTAATATGGATGAGCATCGTCGGAACATGAATCCACGTAAAATCGTCAAAAGTGTATTGCTCATCGTTCTGCTTATTATGATCATCGGCGCCTTTTTCAGCACAGTGTTCGTCGTGAAAGAAGGAGAATATAAAGTTATTCGACAGTTTGGTGATGTTGTAACAATTGAAACAGAGCCAGGATTGAAATTTAAGATTCCATTTATTCAGTCTGTCACGACCCTACCTAAATACAAGATGCTATATGATGTAAATCCTGAGGAAATTACGACTAGGGATAAAAAACGAATGACGGTAGACAATTATGCTGTTTGGTCTGTTAGCGATCCCAAGGATATGATTACGAACGCCAGGACAATTGAAAACGCCGAAGCCAAAATGGGCGAATTTATTTTCTCGGTAATTCGTTCAGAGCTAGGGCAATTGGAATACGAAGAAATCATCAACGAAGAAAAATCAAATCGAGGTAGTTTTAATGACAACGTTCGCGAACGTGTGAATAAATTGCTTGAGCGCGACGCATATGGCATTCAAGTAACGGATGTACGTATGAAACGAACAGACCTCCCTGATGCAAACGAACAATCGGTGTTCCAACGCATGATTTCAGAACGGGAATCGAAAGCTCAGGAATACTTATCACAGGGTGACGCTGATTCAGACCGAATTAAAGCAGAAACGGACAAAGAAGTCGATACGATTCTAGCAAAAGCAGATGCTGATGCACAGGAAATACGCGCAGAAGGTGAATCTGAAGCTGCGAAGATCTACAACAAAGCATTCAGTAAGGATCCTGAGTTCTACGAGCTATACAGAACGCTTGAATCTTATAAGACAACGCTAAATGACGAAACGGTTATAATGTTGCCAGCTGATTCTCCATACGCAAGACTGCTACAAGGAATTACCGAATAACGCCAAAGACAAAGCCGCTGATTTCTCAGCGGCTTTTTATTATGTAACGATTTAGTAGGAAAATGTTATTTCAAACTATATATCCCTTTAAATCCTTCTATTTCCAGTAACACCAAGATGTCAGCTTCAAAATACCATTAGGAAGACCTATTAAGATATACTCAAAATCAATGATAAATGACCTATTCCTTTTCCATTTAATTCTTGAAATATTTCAATTAAACAAAATTCAACATATTTTGTTAATATTCTTTTAATATTCCTTCGTTAGGATACAGAAGTACCAGTTAACTTCTAAGGAGGATGATGTAAGTGCAAAAAAAGAATTGGTCCATTTTCAATCTTGTCACTGTGTTCGCTCTAAGTCTCTCAACTGTTCTCACACCGATAGCTGATGAAGCGTATGCGGAAGGTCCAGCCGATCCAGCTCCGGAAATCTCACCTGTAGGTACTCCAAGCGGAAAAGACATTTTGTTTGATAACACTCATGGTCAAACAGCAGGTGCAGCAGATTGGGTTATTGATGGTGCTTTCTCTGATCTTGGGAACGCTTTAGCAAATGAAGGTCATCATGTAAAAGAATTACGAAAAGACTCCCCGCTAACTCTTGCAGATTTGAATACATATGAAGTTTTTATCGTTGGAGAAGCGAATATTCCTTATAAAGCATCTGAACAAGAAGCGATGCTTCAGTACGTTCAAAATGGCGGAAGTATTTTCTTTGTAGCGGATCATTACAATGCCGATCGAAATAAAAACCGCTTTGATTCTTCAGAGATCTTCAATGGTTACAGAAGAGGTGCCTGGTCTAATCCTACGAAAGGTATGGGTTCAGAAGAAGCGGCTTCTGAAGCAATGCAAGGAGTGACGAGCTCTGATTGGTTATCAAATAACTTTGGAATTCGCTTCCGTTACAATGCAATTGGAAATGTAACGGCAAATGATATTGTTTCTCCTGATCAAGCTTTTGGTATTACGAGCGGCGTTTCAACAGTTGCGATGCACGCAGGCTCAACTCTCGCTGTAACTGATCCGAATAAAGCAAAAGGAATTGTATATCTTCCTCAAACGTCAGCTAAATGGTCTTACGCAGTTGATCAAGGCGTTTATAACGGCGGAGGTCGCGATGAAGGTCCATTTGCTGCAATTTCTAAAGTTGGTAAAGGAAAAGCCGCTTTCATTGGCGATTCTTCACCTGTTGAAGACTCTTCTCCAAAATATAAGCGCGAAGAAACAGGTGGCACTAAGACAACTTATGATGGTTTTTCTGAACAAGACGACTCTACTCTTCTAGTAAACCTTGTAGATTGGCTTTCAACTCAAGAAAATTATACAGATTTCACTCAAGTAAGTGGACTTCAGCTTGATCAACCCACGCCTGTTCTAGCGATGGAGGATCCACAATCGTCAACTGAACCACAAGCTGAACCATGGGCTCAACCGGATCCAGGCTACAAATGGTATGACCCTTCGACGTTTAAAGCAGGTTCTTACGGTTATGTAGGTTCTTCAGGCGGTGGCGACCCATCCGGCGGAGAGAATGTATACTTCTCTGAATATGTAGAGGGTTCCGGTTATAATAAAGCGCTAGAAATTTTTAATGGCTCTTCAGCGGCTATTGATCTATCATCTTACTCAATTGAATCATCTAACATCACGACAAGCATTCCACTTTCAGGCACTCTAGCAAGCGGAGATGTGTTTGTGATCGCCAATCCTAATGCGTCATCATCCATCCTTTCAGTAGCAGACGCTCAGGATAGTTCAATCTCATTTAACGGCGATGATTCCGTATCGTTAAAGCACAACAGCGTTACAACAGACACAATCGGTACAAACGGCACCAATTTTGGTTCAGACGTTACTCTTGTTCGAGATTCCTCTGTTGCAAGCGGCTCAACAACGTATGTAGCAAGCCAATGGAACTCGTACACAACAGATACGTTCTCTTACCTTGGTAGCCACAATGGATCAACAGCAACACTTGGAGAAGATTTCGAAACTGGTTCAAAGGGATCCTATACAACTGGAAATGTAACTACTTCAACAGGATCATGGACATTTGCAAACGCCCTTCTTGGCGACCTTTCGAATGATAAGAAAAACGGAGCACAATCTGCAAGAATTAAAGCACCTGGATCCATCTCTATGAATTTCGACGCACCCTCTGTGTCAGTTGTGAAACTAACTCATGCGAACTTTAGTTCAGATTCTGGCGCTACGTGGAAGCTCCAGAAGTCCACAGATCAAGGGACAACCTGGACAGATGTGACTAGTGCTTCTACAAGTGGTAGTACATTAACTGAAAAAACAATCACTGTAAATGTTAACTCACCAGTAAGATTTAAGGTTGTCGTATCTGGTACATCAGGTGAGCGAATTAACATTGATGACGTAATCATCTTAAATTAATGTTCCTTTTCTAACCGCTGACACTCAGCGGTTTTTTTAAAAAGTCTTTTTCTTAAAGATTGTTGTTTTTTAAGAGGTTTGGTATAAAAAAGGTAACACTTCAAGGTTGGTTGGAGCGGAAGGATGCTCGACTCCTGCGGGATGAGCGGGACAGGTGAGACCCCACAGGAGCGTAAGCGACGAGGAGGCTCACCGCCCGCCCCGCGGAAAGCGAGCATCCTGGAGTGGAAATCAACCCCTACTCTTATCGCAACAATGTCTCCGAAAAGAGCCTTTTTATATAATGAGCAATTTAAGCCCAAACCCAAATAAAATACAACCGCCAAGCAGCTCACTGTATGATCCGATATAGTGTTGGAATTTGCGCCCCATCATTAACCCAGCCCAAGTTAGCATCATACTAAAGACTCCAAATAGAATAATCGACACAATAACACGTGCACCGTATATCCCGAGACTCAGCCCAACTGAAAAACTATCAAGGCTAACACTTAATGAAAAAAGCAGTAAACCAAAACCTAGTGGCGTTACGAATGGCTTATCACTTGAAGAAAGCGAGGATAGTCCCATTTGAAGCCCTAACAAGAGCAATAATCCTCCACCTACCATTGTTGCAATTGTTCCGAAATGCTCTGATAAGAAACGTCCGATCAACATGCCAGCAAGTGGCATTCCCATATGAAACAGGCCAATAACCGCACCGATTTTGGCAATTTGGCGAAGCCTGAGCGGGATCATTCCCATTCCAAGGCCCACTGAAAAAGCATCCATACCGAGAGCAAATGCCATTATGCTTAGCGTTGCAAGCTCTCCAATTAACGCAGTGGAAATCATTCCATCTCCTCCCGGGACGTGCTATTCAACTTTTATGCGTGTCCACTTGAAAATAGAAGGAAAAGAATGAATAATAGATTAAGAAAGGCTCGCTAAGGGTAAATAGCTAAGGATGAGCCAAATTGGAGGAACTAATACTATGAGCGTTCACAAAGGAATTTCAGATCAACTTAGCAAAAAAAACCGCGAGATTAATTTGTTTATACAATTAGATAAAGAACGAGAAGCAGCTATCGCTCGGGCAGTTGCACATTGTGAAGCAAACGAAGAATACACAACTGACCGCATCAACGAACTATCTTCTCAAATTAATGAACTTGCCAAACAAGGAAGCATTCCAACACGTACTTATGTAACAAACGCTATGATTGAGGAGTATTGTCAGAAGAAACGCTAAAAAATGAGAAAGACCGGCTCAGAATACTGAGCCGGTCTTTCTATTATTCTTTGATTACACGATTGTTCGCAGCTTTCGTTAATCGATTCATAACGGCTGCTCCTACACCCGCATGTGTAAACATTTCACTATATATTTCATCCACATTTGATTCATCAAATTTTCTAAGAACATCATATAACCGATTGGCGACTGTAATGAGATCGTGTTTCGATCCGCAAGGAATAACAACGTCAGCTTTAAATAATTCTTTTGACTCCTCTGTTGCTAGCACACCAATCTTCAGCCCTTCCGCTCTCCTTTTATCCACAAGTTGTTGGATAAACGAATAAGAACCATCCACAAGGGTAACCGGTGCGGTAGGTGCATAATGCTTATATTTAACTCCAGGAGACTTAGGTTGATGACCATCATCACTAAGCGCTGGATCAATTTTCACTTCCCCAACAACTTCTTCAAGCTGCTCTTTCGTCACACCACCTGGTCTTAGAATGGTCAAAACATCGCCAGAGCAATCAACGACCGTCGATTCCAACCCAACTCCAGTTGAACCACCATCCACAACTCCAGCAATTCGTCCGTCTAGATCATGAATGACGTGTTTCGCTGTCGTTGGACTCGGTTTACCGGATAAATTCGCACTTGGAGCTGCCAGTGGCAAATTCGCTGCCTTCAATAATGCTATTGCTACTGGATGATCGGGCATTCTAACCGCAACCGTATCTAGGCCTGCTGTCACATTCGTGGCCACACTCTTTCCACCAGGTAACACAATTGTTAATGGTCCTGGCCAAAATGCATTCATTAATTGATCAGCTTGCTTCGGAATATTTGTTACTAACTTTTCCACATGTGGACGAGATGCGACGTGCACGATGAGTGGATTATCAGCAGGACGGCCTTTTGCTTCAAAAATTTTTGCGACAGCCTTGTCTGATAAGGCATTTCCCCCGAGGCCATAGACGGTCTCTGTCGGAAAGGCGATCACTTCATCTTGTTTTAAGTATTCCGCAGCTTCCACAATCTGTGGATAATCTTTTTTGCTATCCACATTTTCATCCACATACCAAACATTTGTGTGGATACCTTCCACGTTATTCACCCTCTTACTTGATAAAGACTAGTAAACCCGCTTATTTCGGGATAATAAGTGGTTATTCCACAGAATTCTACACATTTTGTAAAAACGCTTCCTTTTGCTTTTTCATCATTCATCCACAATGTGTGGATAACATACGTTCGTTTTGTGTATAACATTGTTGATGAGACAAGCTAAACTAAGCGTTTTTTCATAATGACCCGATTACTTTCTTGATCTGTGAACAACCTATTGCTTTGCATTTGAATCGGTAGGCTTTCTCCGTTAATTGTCGAGAAACCAAAAACTTGGAAGAAAAAAGACTCTTCCTTAGAAGTGAGGTACAACTCGTCCAACTTCGTTTTCTTCGCATATTGAATGACTGAATCAAAGAACTTGAGCAACCCTTCAGAGGTTGATTCCGAGCTGTTTAGAACAAGCGCTCGAAGAAGACCTGCAGCACCGAACGTTTCAAGGCCAATAACTCCGAATAGCTCTTTCGTTTCTGTTTCGGCAATTAGAAACGATTCAATTTCAGGAAGCCCGTCCACTTCAAGGCCAGATTCTTTCACAATGTTCCATACGGCGGATTCGTCTTCTGCTGTCGCTTTTCTTACTAGAAACAAATGAATCATCCTCCTTCATTCTTCTGATAAAGAGCACAAAACCGTTCTGTTATGGTCTTATGCGTAAAAGGAGGATAATAGACTAACTATTTAAATATTCCCTTGAACCAATCGCCAACTCCATCAATTAGTTTAACAAGAAAGAAATCTACTTCCACTTCATCTGAAGGTTCTTGAACCGTTTCCTCATCGCCTGCAGCTTGTACCGCATCGCCATTTGAGAAATCAAGAAAGCATAATGGAGGGAAAAGAACGCACCACCAGTTATCCCCAAGTCCTTCACCGATTGTAATCAATACAGCTTCATAACTTCCTGCAGGATAAACAAAATCACCATACAACTTCGTTGGGAAAGCAACTTCTTCAAACTTCACGGAAAATGATTCACTGCTCCCGACTTTTGCAAGCTCTGTCTTAACAATTGCTTCAATTTCACTTAAATGACCTTTAATCACTTTACGTGAAGCTTCAATGGAAGTTAAATCTGCAACCCAGCCGTTAATGGATTCATTTACCTGATCACGAATTTGGCGTTTAACCGTTTGGTCTTCATCGCTATTACTATTTGCTAGTATACGAAGACGAATCGCTTCGTCTGGAATCACCTGGTTTGCTGATGCTACATCCGAACCCTGGAGACTTGAAGCAAGAATAAAAATTGAGATTAATAGATTTATAAGTCCTTTTTGATTCATCATCTTGTATCCCCGTCCCTTCTAGCTCTCATTCTGGCCAGAATTACACGTTCTAAACGTATAACTCTTCACCAGAATGTGAGTAGATTCGACGAGGCTAGTTTACAACACCAAATACCATACGCTCTTTGCCGCTAATGTCTTTGATAACTTCAACCTGTATACGATCTCCGAAAGAGGCTTCTAACATATCTGCTACCGTTCTTGCTTGTGTATCCCCGACTTCAAACCCAATTAAGCCTGGGCTTGCCAAAATGCCCGGAAGATCAGTTGCGAGACGACGATACAGATCATAACCATCTTCTCCTCCAACGAGTGCCTGAATCGGCTCATGATCGCGTACAAGCGGATCAAGCTCTTGATAATCAGCTTCCGAAATATAAGGTGGATTCGATACAACAATATCGACCTTTCTTTCTTTAAGAGGATCAAGCAGATCTCCATGAAGAAATGTAACAGGAGCTTGAAGATCACGAGCATTTCCTTCTGCAACGTGAAGCGCTTCTTCAGAAAGATCAACAGCCGTTACATGGCTATTGGTTAATTCAAGAGCAAGACTAATCGCAATTGCGCCGCTTCCTGTTCCAATATCCGCAATCGACGCACAGGCTGGATCAGGAAAAAGACGTTTTGCTCGAGATAGAATACCTTCAACTAGTTCCTCTGTCTCAGGACGAGGCACAAGAACATGGTGATTCACACGAAACGTTCGACCATAGAATTCTTCTTTCTCACAAATGTGCTGAACTGGAATACCACTTGCATGCTGATGAATTTTATCCTGAAAGCTAGCATAATTCGGCATTTCATCTCTCATCATGAGCAGAAGTTCTGTTCGAGATAAACCGAGCTCATGTTTCATCAACCATTCCGCTGCTGTTGCTTCTCTACCATGCTTTTCTAAAAAAGAAGAAGCCCATTTAAGGGCTTCGAATACAGTCGTCATAAGGTCACTCTCCAGCTTCTGCCATCAAGCGCGTTTGCTCTTCCGTAATAAGCGCATCAATAAATTCATCAAGTTTTCCTTGAAGAATTTGATCCAGCTTTTGAATCGTGAGGTTAATACGGTGATCTGTTACACGATTCTGCGGGAAATTATACGTACGGATTCGCTCTGAACGGTCCCCAGTACCTACTGCTGATTTACGATTGTCATCATACTCTTTCTGTGCTTCTTGCTGGAACTTATCATAAACACGAGCACGAAGTACTTTCATCGCTTTTTCTTTGTTCTTGATCTGAGACTTCTCATCCTGACACGATACAACCACGCCTGTTGGTGTATGCGTTAGACGAACGGCTGACATTGTTGTATTAACACTCTGTCCACCAGGTCCACTGGATGTAAATGTATCCACACGAACATCCTTGTCGTGAATCTCTACTTCCACTTCTTCCGCTTCAGGAAGAACGGCTACAGTTGCAGTTGATGTATGAATACGACCACCTGATTCTGTTGAAGGAACACGCTGAACGCGGTGTGCGCCATTCTCATACTTCATCTTGGAATAAGCACCTTCACCGTTAATCATGAAAATCATTTCTTTAAAGCCACCGAGCTCTGTAGAACTGTACTCGATTACTTCAGATTTCCAGCCCTGCATTTCAGCAAATCGACTGTACATTTTGTACAAGTCACCAGCAAATAAAGCCGCTTCATCTCCACCCGCAGCGCCACGAACTTCGATAATAACGTTCTTATCGTCGTTTGGATCTTTAGGAAGAAGAAGAATTCTTAGACGCTCAGCATACTCTTCTGCTTGTGGTGTAAGTTCTGATAACTCAGCTTTCACCATTTCACGCATCTCTGCGTCTTTCTCTTCTTCAAGCATTGCTTTCGCATCTTTAATGCCTTCAAGGACTTCCTTATATTCACGATAAACTTGCACGGTTTCCTCAAGGCTTGACTGCTCTTTGGAATATTCGCGGAGTTTCGTTGTGTCATTAATGACTTCAGGATCACTTAACAACTGATTTAACTTATCATAACGTTCTTCTACTATTTCTAAACGGTCTAACAAGATCTTTCACCTCGTTTTCGTTGCATAACATTCTAATTATAGTATAGGACATTTCACCCGTCAAAAGCAAAATCAGCTTGAATTTCTTTTAAACAGGGTAAACTGAAAAGAAGAGACCGCTAAAAGAAAGGTGATGGGTTATGAAAGTTGTTATTATTGGTGGAGACGCTGCTGGCATGAGCGCAGCAATGCAAATTGTTCGGAACGACGAAAATGCAGAAGTTGTAACGCTCGAAAAAGGAAATATTTACTCTTATGGCCAGTGTGGACTTCCATATGTCATAAGCGGAAAAATTGAATCATCCGAGAAGTTGATTGCTAGAACAGTCGATACATTCCGTGAAAAGTATGGAATTGACGCGAGGGTTTTCCACGAGGTAACCGAAGTTGATACTGAAAACAAGGTAGTGAAAGGAACGAATCTAAAGACAGGTGAAGCTTTCACGGAAAACTTTGATAAACTTCTTATCGCGACGGGGGTAAGTCCAGTTAAACCAGGATGGGATGGCATTGACTTAGAAGGTATACATACACTTAAAACGATCCCAGATGCAGAGAAAGTCATGAAAGACTTAGATGATTCCATTAAGAAAGTCACAGTGATTGGCGGAGGATACATTGGTCTTGAAATGGCAGAGGCGTTTAGAGAGCTTGGCAAAGAGGTCCGAATCATTGAACTAGGTCCTCAACTCGCCAGTATCTTCGATAAAGATATGGCAGAATTTATTCATGAAGAAGCTGAACGTAACAACGTTTCTGTCCACACAAACGAAGGAGTTCAATCATTTAAAGGCGATAAGCGCGTGAAAAAAGTGGTTACAGATAAAGGAGAATACGATGCTGATCTCGTTCTCGTTTCTGTTGGCGTAAAGCCTAACACTGGATTCTTAAATGATTGTGGCATTCACATGACTGAAAATGGTGCTATCCAAGTAAATCGTTATATGGAAACAAGTATGGAGAATATTTATGCCGCTGGTGACTGTGCAACCCATTTCCACCGTGTAAAAGAGCGAGATGACTTTGTACCCCTCGGCACTACAGCAAATAAACAGGGACGAATTGCTGGACTGAACATAATCGGACAGCCGAATACGTTTAAAGGCATTGTCGGATCATCTGTTATTAAATTCTTTGAACTAACACTCGGCCGAACTGGTTTATCTACGAAGGAAGCAGAAGAGCTCAACCTTCCATATGCAAATTGTTCTACAGAGGCAACGGACATTGCAGGATACTACCCAGAAGCGAGAGAGCTTCGTGTGAAAATTGTGTACAGAGATGACAATGAACGCATTCTCGGTGGTCAATTCATCGGAAAGTACGGCGTTGATAAACGCGTAGATGTCCTTGCAACAGCTCTATACCACAACATGTCGCTTCACGATATTGAAGACCTTGATCTTTCCTATGCACCACCATACAACAGCGTATGGGATCCGTTGCAACAAGCAGCAAGAAGAGCCCAACATTAAAATATGTAACAAATAACCCTCTCGCTCGAGAGGGTTATTTGACTCTAACGTGAATTTTATATCTCGGTACTGTTTTGTAGATCTTTGCTGCAAGTTGGTTCTTCAGCTGATTAACATCTTCTTTCGCATTGCCAAAATTCACATTAACCCAGGCATGATTTCCTGTAATTGAAATAGCTCCTGCGTTATAGCCTTCTGCTTCCACAACTTCTCTAATCTTGTTCTGATCATCGCTAATGGTTGATTTATTAACACTCATATTACGATAAGACTGCGGGTTTAAGTTAATATCTGTATTCAGCTGCTGCCCTTCTCCGGCCTGTCCATCAGAAGTAGGTGGTTTTAGTGGCGAACAAGCAGAAGCAACTAGAATAGTTAGTACCATCAAAAAAGTAAAAATTCTCATGCGTCTGACACCTCCTGTTCTTAAAGTGCCCAATGAATCAGGAGATAGATCAGTTAAAAAATGTAAATGAAAAGGATCCTTCTGTAAGGATTGATGTTTGTTGCAGTGGATTTGCGCTCCAGGTACTCGCTTTCCGCAGGGCGGGCGGTGAGCCTCCTCGTCGCTAACGCTCCTGTGGGGTCTCACCTGTCCCGCTCATCCCGCAGGAGTCGAGTAATACCGAAAAGCGGAAGTGGCCGGTTAGGTCCGACAAGCGCTGGAGGCAATTCATTTGAACACGGTCTTTGTGTTCGGATGAATTGCTGAAGCGACTCGAGGACCTGGCCACTGCAGCTAGATCACGAAAAGCGGAAATGCCAGTTTACACAACAAAAAAAGCCCGGGATTCCGGGCTTATTTAGATACTTCTTGTTGCTTTGGATCTCTTGCTGTTGGTTTACCGGGTACTTTATGGCAGTGACGGCAGCGCGGTTCATATGATTCTGAAGCTCCTACAAGAATAATTGGATCATCATAATGAGCGGGCTTACCATCGATCAAGCGTTGCGTTCTACTTGCTGGAGAACCACACACAACGCAGATGGCTTGGAGCTTTGTAACCGATTCTGCTACTGTAAGAAGCTCAGGTACCTGTCCAAATGCTTTCCCACGAAAATCCTGGTCAAGACCTGCTACAATGACACGCACGCCTTCATCAGCAAGTTGCTGAGCAACTTCTACAATGCCATTATCGAAGAATTGAACCTCATCAATCGCAACCATATCTGTATCTTCTGAGACGCGACTTAGAATGGCCTGTGAGTGATCAACTGGAACAGCAATAACTGACATCCCATTATGAGACACAACAGATTCTTCACTATATCTATTATCAACTTTTGGTTTAAACACCTGAACCTTTTGCTTTGCATAAGTCGCTCTTCTGACTCGACGAATCAACTCTTCTGACTTTCCTGAGAACATACTCCCACAAATAACCTCAATCCAGCCGCTGTGTTTCATGACATGCATGCAACCGCTTCTCCTTTCTCCAGCATAGGCATTAAAAAATCGGCTAAGCCAAATCTATGGCAACAGCCTGATCATTGTTTACTGCTTATACTTTCATTTATTTTGATTTATATTAATTAGGCTTTTTTCGTAAACTTTGTTGCTATAGAGAGCGGTTGATTTCCGCTCCAGGATGCTCGCTTTCCTTGGTGCGGGACACTTGAGCCTCCTCGTCGCTTACGCTCCTGTGGGGTCTCACCTGTCCCGCTAATCCCGCAGGAGTCGAGCATCCTTCCGCTCCAATCAACTAAGTGGTGTTCTCTATAGAAAAATCTTTTAAAATCAACAATCTCATAGAAAAGAGCCATTAATTAAAAGACACAAGGGGATAGAGGAGCACTAGATGCTCCTACGATTTTTGGCTCATTCGAGTGAAACCTTAGTTTCACTCGCCTTTCAGCTAAGCTGAAAGGTCGCCGTTTTGGTAAGAAACGAGTGAGCAAATTCATTTGCTCGAACCGTTTCTTACCAAAACGGCGGAAATGAGCCAAAAATCATCCCCATAAAATAACACAACCAACGCTATTGTGTTTCATTATTACTTATAGTGTTAAAAAAACAGGCAAGAAGTAAATACTTGCCTGTTTTCTATTATTAACCTTAACGGTTGTATTTTTTTCTAAACTTATCTACGCGTCCACCAGCGTCATTAAACTTCTGACGTCCAGTATAGAACGGATGACACTCAGAGCAAACCTCTACGCTGACGCCGTCCTGTTTTGTAGAACCAGTTTCGAATTCGTTACCGCAAGCACACCTAACAGTGATTTTTTCATAACCTGGATGAATTGCTTGTTTCATGAATTTCATCTCCTTCCGCCCTGATCCCTGAGGAACCAGAGTTATCTGAAGCTAGAAGGCAATGCCTTCTAGCTTCTGCACACATAGAAGTATTATAGCAGGGAGATACCTACAATGCAATTGGTCATTCCAATCTTAAATCAGTTCAATCTTTAACGTGAAGAACCGCTTTTTTCTTTCTCAAATAGATCGAAAAACTCACGGTTTGCTTTCGTTTTCTTAAGGCGTTTTAAGAAGTTATCCACAAATTCAAATGAATCATCCATGCTCTTACGAATTGTCCAAAGCATTTCAAGCTGTTCTTTCGGAAGAAGAAGTTCTTCCTTACGCGTACCAGAGCGACGAATATCAATCGCAGGGAACACGCGACGTTCTGCAAGTTTACGATCAAGATGGAGTTCCATGTTTCCTGTACCTTTAAATTCCTCATAAATGACGTCATCCATACGAGAACCTGTTTCAACAAGGGCTGTCGCAAGAATCGTCAGGCTACCGCCTTCTTCAATGTTTCTCGCAGCACCAAAGAAACGCTTAGGACGGTGAAACGCAGCAGGATCAATACCACCTGAAAGCGTACGTCCACTCGGAGGAATAACAAGGTTATAAGCACGCGCTAGACGTGTAATACTATCGAGTAGAATAACTACGTCTTTCTTATGCTCAACAAGACGCATGGCACGTTCAAGAACAAGTTCTGCCACTTTAATATGATTGTCTGGAGTTTCATCAAAAGTTGAATGCACAACATCGCCATCAACAGAACGTTCTATATCCGTTACTTCCTCTGGACGTTCATCGATTAGAAGAACAATAAGTTCTGTTTCTGGATGATTTGTTGTAATGCTGTTTGCAATTTCTTTCAATAGCATCGTTTTACCTGCTTTTGGAGGTGCCACGATTAATCCACGCTGTCCAAATCCAACGGGCGCAATCATGTCAATAATACGTGTTGAAAGACTACCCGACTGATTTTCAAAGTTCATGCGTTTCTCAGGGTAGAGAGGTGTAAGCGCAGGGAAATGGACACGTTCTTTGGATGAGTCAGGGTCTTCACCATTTACTGCCGCTACATGCAACAGTCCGTAGTAACGCTCATTTTCCTTTGGAGGACGGACTTTTCCAGACACACGGTCACCATTACGCAAATCGAATCTACGAATTTGCGATGCCGAGATGTAAATATCTTCTGCACTTGAAGAGTAATTAATCGGTCGAAGAAATCCGAATCCTTCAGAAGAAATGATTTCAAGTATCCCTTCCATGAAAAGAAGTCCAGACTGCTCTGCCTGTGCTTTTAATATGGCAAAGACAAGCTCTCTTTTGTTTAACTTGCTATAATACGAGACTTTATACAATCTTGCCTGCTCATACAGGTCTTTTAACGTCATTTGTTCTAATTCTGATAAATTTACTGCCATGTTGACACCACACTTTTTATATAATGATAGGTTTTATCCCAAAAATTGAAGCACGAAATGACAATTAGGTCACAGTGGGTTGCCACAAATAAGCGAAACCCTTGAGATCTAATGCAACATTCCTTTAAATCAATAAAACGTTTTTGAAGTCCAAAAGCTGTTTGAAAACAATAGGATTCTGCTGAGAGAAATAAACTAAATCGATCTTCGAAAATAAAGAAAGAGAGAAAAGAGTTTGTTGAGATCCTGTGAGAGGCTATCCATTCAGGCATCTCTTAAGTGAGAGTAGAGGAAGAACACAACGAAGGTGTTGCTTAACAATCGTTACTCTTAGTTTAATTGGTCCAATAGCATTGAAGGTTTTCGGATGGTATTGAATCCGAAATGAACTAGGTTGTTTAACTACTTTGATAACTTACACGTTAATTATACAGCACCTTATAGTTTTACCAGATTCCACAAGAATATTCAACATGAAATGAGCGATGCTGTTTATCACAGCACCACTCTTTTCTATTCTCTAAGCTCTAATGACCAGATCAGGCTTCTTTTTCAAGCTGTGTTTGCCGTCAATAAAGCGGACTGTTCCTGATTTAGCACGCATAACAACGGACTGTGTTGTTCCAGAAGTTCCCTTGAACCTTACACCTTTTAGTAATTCGCCATCTGTCACTCCTGTAGCAGCAAAAATGGCGTCATCACCTTTTACGAGATCTTCCATGTAAAGAACACGGGATACATCCTCAATCCCCATATGCTTACATCTAGCTAACTCTTCATCATTCTGCGGGAGAAGTTTCCCTTGAATTTCGCCACCCAAACATTTCAGGGCAACAGCAGCAAGAACGCCTTCAGGAGCACCACCTGATCCAAAGAGAATATCAACTCCAGTATCCTCAAACGCAGTGTTAATGGCAGCTGCCACGTCTCCGTCTGTAATCAACTTGATTCTAGCACCTGCAGAACGAACTTCTTCTATAATCTTTTCGTGGCGCTTACGGTCTAATATGACCGCCACACAATCTTCAATTTCTTTACCCTTCGCTTCAGCTACTGCTTTCAGGTTATCAAGCACGGAAGCATTAATATCGATTTTCCCTACAGCTTCTGGTCCTACTGCAATTTTGTCCATATACATATCAGGCGCATGCAAAAGGTTTCCGTGGTCAGCAACAGCAAGTACGGCAAGTGCGTTCCATGTTCCTGCAGCTACAATGTTCGTACCCTCAAGTGGATCGACCGCAACGTCTACGCGAGGTCCATAGCCTGTTCCAAGCTTTTCCCCTATGTATAGCATTGGTGCTTCGTCCATCTCACCTTCCCCAATAACAACTGTTCCTTTCATTGGTACAGTGTCAAATACGTCACGCATCGCAGTTGTTGCCGCATCATCAGCCTCTTCCTTCTTACCTCGACCCATCCAACGAGCTGAAGCAAGGGCAGCTGCTTCTGTTACCCTTACTAGTTCCATCGATAAACTTCTTTCCATCATGCTCTCCTCCCCGAATTAACACGATCTCTAGATTTAAAACGCTTACACGAAAAGATTACAGAAAGGCGGTTTGCACCGCCGCTTCTGTTGCATACTACTTTAAGAGCTTTCTACTTCTTTCAACTCTTCCTGGTCGAGCTTTTCTCGCCAAACTCGTGCACCAAGATTGTTTAGCTTTTCTACTAGTCGCTCATATCCTCGATCAATGTGCTCAAGTCCTGATATTTCAGTTACTCCTTCAGCCATCAGTCCAGCAACAACAAGTGCGGCCCCAGCACGTAAATCTGTTGCACGCACCTTGGCTCCCTGGAGCTTAACAGCGCCATTAATAATGGCAGATCGGCCTTCCACCTTAACGTTTGCTCCCATTCTGCGAAGCTCGTCAATGTGCTTGAACCTAGCTCCATAAATCGTATCCGTCACAATGCTGCTACCTTCAGCGTTAGTGAGCAACGATGTGAACGGCTGTTGAAGATCTGTTGGAAACCCAGGATAAACGAGCGTTTTCAAGTCTACACTTGTCCAACCTTCACGTGGAGACTTTATATACACTTGATCTTCATTTGTTTCTACTTTCACACCCATCTCACGCAGTTTCGAAATGAGCGATTCAAGGTGTTGGGAGATGACATTATCAATGACAACCTCGTCTCCCATCGCAGCCGCCATAATCATGTAAGTTCCTGCCTCAATTCGGTCAGGAATGATGGAATGGTAACAGCCGCTAAGCTCGTCTACTCCATCGATTCGGATGACGTCCGTTCCAGCTCCTTTAATCTTTGCACCCATGCTTGATAGTAGTGTTGCCACATCAATAATTTCAGGCTCTTTTGCAGCGTTTTCGATAACGGTGCGCCCTTTTGCACGAACAGCAGCAAGCATAATGTTAATTGTAGCTCCGACACTAACCACATCAAGGTAAATGCGCGCACCTTTTAACTCATCAGCACGGAGATAGATTGCGCCTTGCTCATTCGTTACCTTTGCTCCTAAGGCCTCGAATCCCTTGATATGCTGATCAATTGGACGTGGTCCAAGGTTACATCCGCCAGGAAGCCCGATTACGGCTTTTTTAAAACGCCCTAACATCGCGCCCATTAAGTAGTAAGAAGCACGTAGCTTCTTCACTTTCCCATTCGGCAAAGGCATAGCAATCATATCCTGTGGGTTCACAGTTAATGTATTTCCATTCAATTCAGCTTGTCCGCCGATCTCTTCAAGAAGATCACGGAGAATTCCCACGTCAGAAATATTCGGTAAATGATCAATTGTGACAGTGGAATCTGCTAAAATAGCCGCCGGGATTAAAGCAACCGCGCTATTTTTGGCACCGCTCACTTGAACGGTCCCACTTAAACGGTGACCTCCGGCGATCATCAACTTTTCCATAATGGTCTCCCTTCTTCGTCCGCATCTCATTCCTCTAACAATGTCGAAATTTGATACTTCTTAAGAATAGTATGGGCAAAAACAGGAAGTTCATGCCAATTTGTTCTTGTTATTCCATCTCTTTTTTTGCTTCTTCCCAATCAGCAAGGAATTGATCTATCCCTTTATCTGTAAGTGGGTGTTCAAGCATTTGTAGAACGACCTTAAGCGGCATTGTTCCAATGTCAGCACCGCGAAGAGCGGCTTCTGTTACATGTAGAGGATGACGAATGGATGCAGCAATAATTTCTGTTTCGATACCATGTACAGCAAATAGATCAGAAATTTCAGAGATGAGATCAAGACCGTTGTGTCCGATATCATCAAGTCGTCCAAGGAATGGTGAAACGTAAGAAGCCCCTGCGCGGGCAGCTAGCAATGCCTGATTCGCCGAAAAAACAAGCGTGACATTTGTCTTGATACCAGCTTCAGAGAATGCTTTAACAGCTTTCATCCCTTCACGATTCATTGGCACCTTCACTGTAATATTTGGCGCAATATCAGCTAGTTGCTTTCCTTCTTCAATCATTTCCTCTGCTGTCGTCGAAACAACTTCTGCACTAACAGATCCAGATACAAGGCTAGTAATTTCTCTAAGACGGTCATGAAAATTCACTTTTTCTTTCATCACTAAAGAAGGATTTGTTGTTACACCAGAAACAACACCCATGTCATGTGCTTCTTTAATATCATTCAAGTTTGCAGAATCTATGAAAATTTTCATTACGTATGTCCTCCTTCAATTTAGAAAGCGTTTACGAGAAAAATTTTAACATATTTTGTTTTAAGTTAGACGATTTGAAGGTAAATAAATGAAAAATAGTCGCAAGGTAGTAGATGAGGGGTTAAAACGGAAATCAGAAACCGCTCGAAGTCGAGCGGTTTTGATGATCCGATTTAAGAAGTTTATGCTTTGTTAGAAGAACCGAACTCACGCATTTTGCCGATTACTGTTTCTTTAATCGCATCGCGTGCTGGTCCCATGTATTTACGAGGATCATAAAGATCTGGCTTTTCTTCAAGAACAGAACGAACTGCTCTAGCAGAAGAAATTTGGCTCTCAGTGTTCACGTTGATTTTAGCATGTCCAAACTTGATCGCTTTTTTCACGTCAGCTGTTGGGATACCAGTACCACCGTGAAGTACTAGAGGAACACCAGTCATTTTGCTGATTGTTTCCATGCGGTCGAATCCAAGGTTAGGCTCACCTTTGTAAGGGCCGTGTACAGAACCAAGTGCAGGTGCGAAGCAGTCTACACCAGTTTCGTTGATAAGGCGCTCACACTCTTCAGGGATCGCGTAAGCAGCATCAGCGTCTTCAACAACAAGATCGTCTTCTTGTCCGCCAATACGTCCAAGCTCAGCTTCAACAGAAACACCAACTGCATGTGCAGCTTCCACTACTTTAGAAGTAAGTGCGATGTTTTCGTCTAGAGGGTAGTGAGAACCATCGATCATAACAGAAGTGAATCCAGCGTTGATCGCTTGCATACACTTCTCGAAGCTAGAACCGTGGTCAAGGTGAATTGCAACTGGTACTGTAACCTTGTACTCTTCCATAAGCGCTTCTACAATTGTAACAATTGTTTTGAATCCGCCCATGTAACGAGCAGCACCTTCAGAAACACCAAGAATAACTGGTGACTTCTCTTCTTGTGCAGCTTGTAGGATCGCTTGAGTAAACTCAAGGTTGTTAAGGTTAAATTGGCCAATTGCATAGCCTTCTGCTTTACCTTTTTCGAGCATTTCTTTCATAGAAACTAAAGGCATAATAAATCCTCCTCAATATAATTTAGAATTGCCAGGTTCTGACCTGGACCATCTTAATAACCAATACCTGCCGTTGAAGCATGCAGATGCATCCAGAAAAAACTGTCTTCTTCAAGATGGCACAAACATCGTGTTTTTATGTATGTCCCGTTCCAAGAATTTTCTGCTAATCTGAATCCATTACCTCTACAAATTCTTCAAAAACACGGTTCTATTATAGCATATGAATTCTATAAAAGAAGGGGAAAAAGCTTGATTTAATGGGATTTGTTTATGTAAGCGCTACCTCTTTGTTAAGAGAGCGCTGCTAATTCTTTTTTAACTGATGCTTTGATTTCATCAATGTCAAATGGTTTAGCAAAGTGAGTAATTGCACCTAAATCCATTGCTTCGTGAATCATGTCCAGTTCACCGTAAGCTGTCATAATGATAACAAGTGCTCTTGCTTCCATTTTCTTTATTCGTTTCAAAATTTCTAGTCCATCCATACCAGGGATTTTCATATCTAAAATAACTAAATCGGGGTCCTCACTTTTAACGATCGAAAGGGCTTGTACACCGTTTGCTGCCTGAAATGTTTGATAGCCTTCTTTTTGAAAAATTTCGTTAAGAAGGATACGAATGCCATATTGGTCATCTACTATTAATATTTTCTCCATGTGTGAGCCACCTCTACTTTTCAGTTAGTCTTAGTGATTTAATTCGCTTAAAGTGATTAAATCCCTTCCTGATTATGATTTTCAAGCAGGAATTCGCAAGGAAACGTTGTACGCGTTATAATGGAGAACGCTGTTTATGAATTTTTTGTGTTAAGATGATTGCCGATATTGCGATAAGAGTAGTAGTTGATTTACGCTCCAGGTGCTCGCTTTCCGCGGGGCGGGCGGTGAGCCTCCTCGGCACGCTTGGGCGTGCCTGTGGGGTCTCACCTGTCCCGCTCATCCCGCAGGAGTCGAGCACCTTCTGCTCCAATCAACTTTGTATTGTGGTTTTAAAAACATTCAATACTTTAATCTTCTAGAAATAATGTAAACCAAAAATCGAGCGGGTTCTTTTAATGAGTTCTTTATCCATAGTAATGACATCATAATTACAAATACAAATCAAATAAAAAATTTCAAGTAAGAAATTAGAGATAGAAAGGTTGTGGGCATGATGATGAAGATATTTACTACGCAGTTGATGGGTAAGTTTAAATTGATACAAGATAATCATGAGATGGTGATTGAAGATATTTCGCGTTTGTTTGCTCAGACGATTAATGGTGGAGGGACGGTTTATTTTTATGGTGAGCATGAGCTTCAAGGTGCGGCACTAGAAGCTGTTTATGGTGCTGAAAAGTTGCCTTCTTGTTCTATTCTACATGATCCATCTGCTTTAACGGAAAAAGATTGCGTTATTTTATTTACTCGATTCAATGATGATCAAGGCGCCGCAGATCGAGTGAGTAGGTTTAAAGAAACAGGGGCAGCTGTTGTAGGTGTTTCAGCAACGCGAAAAGATGCGTCACACGCTCTTGAGGAAAATGTGCATTTCCATATAAACACGGGACTGACGGATGGACTTGTTCCAAATGATGATGGGGAGCGTGTTGGTTATCCGTCTCTACTCACTTCTCTTTATGTGTACCATGCCCTTTATTTAACAACGAGGGAAATACTGGAAGAACATGGTTACGAATTTTAATGTAATTTCGTTGACATTGTTGCCGTAAGAGTAGTAGTTGATTTCCGCTCCAGGATGCTCGCTTTCCTTGGTGCGGGCGGTGAGCATCCTCGGCGCGCTTTAGGCGCGCCTGTGGGGTCTCACCTGTCCCGCTAGTCCCGCAGGAGTCGAGCACCTTCCGCTACAATCAACTTTGATATGTGGTTTTATTAAACCTGTTACAAAAACTATAGTCTTTTAGAAAAGGTCCATTTGCAAAAAAACATCCACTTCAACGTTGAAGTGGATGTTTTATGATTATTATCTATTGTTAGCGATTGTTGCGCCGATAAATTCTTTAAACAACGGCTGTGGACGTGTTGGGCGAGAAGTGAATTCTGGGTGGAATTGTGATGCAACAAACCATGGGTGGTCTTGCACTTCAACAACTTCAACAAGGCGTCCATCAGGGCTAGTTCCTGAGAAAATAAATCCTGCCTCTTCCATTTGAGCACGGTATTGATTACTGAACTCATAGCGATGGCGGTGACGCTCGTAAACAACCTCGTCATTATAAGCTTCGTACGCTTTTGTACCTTCAATAAGTTTACAAGGATATAGGCCTAGACGTAGTGTACCACCGAGATCTTCAACATCCTTTTGCTCAGGAAGAAGGTCAATGACAGGGTATTTTGTAGTTGGCTTAATTTCAGCAGAATGAGCACCTTCAAGGTTCAATACATTGCGCGCAAATTCAACTGAAGCAAGCTGCATACCAAGACAGATTCCAAGGAAAGGAACCTTGTTTTCACGCGCATATTGAATAGCCGTGATTTTCCCTTCAATACCGCGATCTCCGAAACCACCAGGTACAAGAATACCATCAACGTCTGAGAGAAGCTCATGCACATTTTCCTGTGTAACTGTCTCAGAGTTTACCCATTTGATATCGATATCCGCATCAAATGCATATCCAGCGTGTTTCAACGATTCAACGACCGAAATATAAGCATCTTGAAGAGCAACGTATTTACCAACAAGAGCGATCTTCGTCTTGCCTGAAAGGTTCTGCACCTTATTAACAAGGGCATTCCACTCTTCCATGTCCGCTTCTTGACAGTTCAATTTCAAGTGACGGCAAGTGATTTCATCAAGCTTCTGCTCTTGAAGGGCTAGTGGAACTTTATAAAGCGTGTCAGCATCTAGTGCTTCGATAACAGCATGCTCATCAATGTCACAGAACAATGCAATTTTATCTTTCATTTCCTGTGGAACTGGCTGCTCTGCACGAACAACGATTACGTTCGGTTGAATACCAAGGCTACGAAGCTCTTTAACGCTATGCTGTGTTGGCTTTGTTTTCATCTCACCGGCAGCTCTCAAATAAGGAAGAAGCGTACAGTGAATGTACATCACGTTCTCTTTACCGATATCACTCTTGATCTGACGAATCGCTTCAAGGAAAGGAAGACTTTCGATATCTCCAACCGTTCCGCCGATTTCTGTAATAACAACATCTGCGTTCGTTTCGTTGCCAGCGCGGAAGATGCGCTCTTTGATTTCATTCGTAATATGAGGAATTACCTGAACAGTTCCACCAAGGTAGTCGCCACGGCGTTCTTTGCGAAGTACAGTGGAATAGACTTTACCTGTTGTTACGTTTGAATTCTTAGAAAGGTTAATATCAATAAAACGCTCATAGTGCCCAAGGTCAAGATCCGTCTCTGCGCCATCATCCGTTACAAATACCTCACCGTGCTGATACGGACTCATTGTTCCTGGATCGACGTTAATGTATGGATCGAACTTCTGAATCGTTACGCTCACGCCACGGTTCTTTAGAAGACGTCCTAGTGATGCTGCTGTGATCCCTTTTCCTAGCGATGATACAACGCCGCCTGTTACAAAAATATACTTCTTCTGTTTGCCTGCTGTCATATTTATGCCCCCTCATGGTTTGTATTCTGCCCTTCTTGAAAGGAAGAGGATTCATCCGAAACGGTTGATTTTAGATTTTTTTAAATAAAATCAATGCAGATGGTTAAAATGAAATAAATTTATTGGAAGGTTCACTTACTGGGTTTTAGTCGCTCATTAGAGTCACACTGCTTATATTAAAAATAAATTTGTTTTCGTAAGCAAGGTTCGCAGACATTGTTGCTTTTAGATAAGTGGTTAATTTCCGCTCCAGGATGCTCGCTTTCCGCGGGGCGGGCGGTGAGCCTCCTCGTCGCTAACGCTCCTGTGGGGTCTCACCTGTCCCGCTAATCCCGCAGGAGTCGAGCATCCTTCCGCTCCAATGAGCGAAGTGTTGTGTTTTATTCAACATTGGTTTCAAAAGCAACAATTTTTTAGAACAGAGCCTTTCACAAAACCTGTTTTGATAACCCTTTTAGTAATGAGACAAAAACAAAAAAACAAAAGTGGCACCTGTCCCATAAATGAGGGGGCACTTTTGTTTTTATATCGTATCTATAAGTATATTAGTTTATTGGTGAAGCCCAAAAATGATTCTACCGATTTCGTTACTGAAAGTCAAGAAGCGACAGAAATTATTTCTTGTCTTCTTCTGAATCGTCTTCTACGTCGTCATCGTCGTCTTCATCAATGTCTTCATCATCTAAATCTTCTGTATCATCATCGAAATCATCGTCGTCAAAGTCATCAAGATCATCAACTTCTAGGTCTTCAAGATCATCTTCAGCATCTTCATCAAAACCTAGCTCGTCATCATCGCTAGACTTCTTGCGTTTCTTCGGCTTGATTGTTGTTGCTAGCTCTTCCTGTGTTTGCTCAACAGGATACCAGCCTTTTAATCCCCACTGGTTGTCTCCAAGCGTAACAAAACGGCCGTCTGTATTTAAGTTTGTGTATACTTCTGCAAGCATTTCTTGAAGCTGAGTAGAGCTAAGCCCTTTCATCTTCCCAATTCGCTCCATTAGTGTATAGAAAGAAACTGGTTTCTTCTCATCTTGCAAAATGTAATACATAATATCAATCATCGATGTTTCTTGAATGTCTTCAGCAGATAGCTGCTTTAAGCTACTCACGATATCGGCACTCCCTTTCCATTATCCTACGCTACTTCTAATAAATGACTCGCGTGCTTCAGCTGGTCGCTCTCTAGTAAAAGAACAAGTTGAGAAACTAGCTTATCATTCATTCATAGCTATTATTACATCTAACCTGTAGATCCTAATACAAAACATACCATTCATTATAAACAAATTTCAGCAATCTATGCTACGATTTTTGAACAAATCTATTGAAATGGCTGTTTTCAGAAACATTGTTGTCATATCAGCAGTGGTGATTTCCGCTCCAGGTGCTCGCTTTCCTTGGTGCGGGCGGTGAGCCTCCTCGGCGCGCTTAAGGCGCGCCTGTGGGGTCTCACCTGTCCCGCTAGTCCCGCAGGAGTCGAGCACCTTCCGCTACAATCACTTCGAAGTGTGGAGTTTTTATACAAAATCAAGCGCAAAACAATAATCTTTTAAATCAAAGCCATTGTAATAGAAGGATTTCGCCTTCGAACTCCCACTATTTCCTTAAGTCAGCAGAACGAAAAGGAGGAAGGCTTCCCTTCCTCCTACAATAATATGAACGCTTGCATTTGACAAGTTGTTAACCGTCTACATATTTCGACGATATTTCCCGCCAACTTCATAGAGTGCTGTGGTGATTTGCCCAAGACTTGCAACCTTTACTGTTTCCATTAATTCTTCGAAAATATTTCCTTTTGTAAGGGCAGCGCGCTTTAAGCGATTAAGGGCGTCATTTGTCTTGTCAGTATGCTCTTCTTGAAACTGTTTTAAGTTCGTGATTTGCTGTTCTTTCTCTTCTTTACTCGCTCGCGCAAGCTCCATGTTCCACTCTTCTTCTGCAGGTGGATTCGGATTTTTGTACGTATTTACGCCAACAATTGGAAGCTCTCCACTATGCTTAAGCATTTCATAATGCATCGATTCCTCTTGAATCTTACCACGCTGATATTGCGTCTCCATGGCGCCAAGAACGCCTCCACGTGCGTTAATCCGTTCAAATTCAGATAGAACGGCTTCTTCTACAAGATCTGTTAGCTCTTCAATGATAAAGGAGCCCTGAAGTGGATTTTCGTTCTTCGTCAATCCATGTTCTTTCGTAATAATCATTTGAATCGCCATGGCACGGCGAACGGATTCTTCTGTCGGAGTTGTAACAGCTTCATCATAAGCATTCGTGTGAAGCGAGTTACAGTTGTCATGAATCGCCATCAAGCCCTGCAACGTTGTACGAATATCGTTGAAATCCATCTCCTGTGCATGGAGTGAGCGACCGGACGTTTGTACATGGTATTTCAGTTTCTGACTTCGTGCATTTGCACCGTACTTCTCCCTCATGACAGTAGCCCAGATTCTACGAGCAACTCTACCAATAACAGTGTATTCAGGATCTAACCCGTTACTGAAGAAGAACGATAAATTCGGCGCGAACTTATCAATATCCATACCGCGGCTCAAGTAATATTCCACATACGTGAAACCGTTCGCGAGCGTAAACGCAAGCTGAGAAATTGGATTCGCTCCCGCTTCTGCAATATGATATCCAGAAATGGAGACGGAATAATAATTTCGAACGTTTTCATTAATGAAATATTCTTGAATGTCACCCATCATACGAAGGGCGAACTCCGTTGAGAAGATGCACGTGTTCTGACCTTGGTCTTCTTTTAGAATATCAGCTTGAACGGTACCACGAACCGTACTAAGCGTGCTTGCCTTAATATCTGCAAGCTCCTGCTCGGTTGCTTTACGTCCTTCTTTCTCTTCAAAACGATTGATTTGCTGCTCAATTGCTGTATTCATGAACATCGCAAGAATGATCGGTGCAGGTCCATTGATCGTCATCGAAACAGATGTTGAAGGTGCACAAAGATCGAATCCTGCATAAAGCTTCTTCATATCATCGAGGGTACAAATGCTAACCCCACTCTCGCCAACTTTACCGTAAATATCAGGGCGATAGTCTGGATCTTCTCCATAAAGGGTTACCGAATCAAAAGCTGTACTTAGACGCTTAGCATCTTCATTCTCAGAAAGGTAATGGAAGCGACGATTCGTTCGCTCTGGCGTTCCTTCTCCTGCGAATTGACGCTTAGGATCCTCTCCTTTTCGCTTAAACGGAAATACACCGCCTGTATATGGGAAGGAGCCTGGTACATTTTCTTTCAATACCCAGCGTACAATTTCTCCCCAGTCTTCGTACTTTGGAAGGGATACTTTCGGTATATCAAGTCCGGCAAGACTTTTCGTCGTTAATTCAGTAACGATTTCTTTATCTCGAATAACCGTCACAAATTCCTTGCCGCTATATTTCTCTTTCAACTCTGGCCAGTTCTCAATGATTTTTCTCGTTTCAGCATGCATGTCATCCATATTTTGATCTTTCATCCCTGACAACATCGAAATCGTCTCGTCATTTCCTTCTGTGCTCTCTAACATTTCAATTGTTCCTTGAAGCTGGAATGCTTTCCGAGCAAGCTGCACTTGCTTCTCCACATATTCATGGTAGCGACGAACAGAGCCTGAAATATCCTGCAAATATTGCTGACGCTGTGGTGGAATGATTAAGTTTAATTTCTCAACGATATCGCTTGTTTCGATATCTGTTGCCCAATCATTGCGGCATTTGCGATGAATCGTATCAACGAGTGCTTTAAATAGCGTATTTGTTCCTGGGTCATTAAACTGACTTGCGATCGTGCCATAGACAGGCATCTTATCAAGACTTTGCTCAAATAGCATATGACTGCGCTGGTACTGTTTTTTCACATCCCGAAGCGCATCTTCAGAGCCTTTTCGCTCGTATTTATTAATAACAATTAAATCAGCAAAATCGATCATATCAATTTTCTCTAGCTGTGAAGGCGCACCGAATTCACTTGTCATCACATACATAGAAACATCGGCAATTTCAACGATCTCGGCATCCCCCTGGCCAATACCGCTTGTTTCAATGATGATCAAGTCATATCCGGCCGCTTTCACAACCGTTAACGCTTCGCGAATCGAAAGCGATAGTTCGGTTTTGGATTTACGCGTTGCAAGACTTCTCATAAAGACGCGATCGTTATGAATGGCATTCATACGGATACGGTCACCTAGAAGAGCTCCACCAGTCTTTTGCTTCGTCGGATCAATTGATAGAATCGCAACAGTTTTCTCACTGAATTCATTAATGAAACGACGAACAAGTTCATCTGTTAAGGAGCTTTTCCCTGCTCCACCTGTACCTGTAATACCGATTACCGGTGTTTCCGTTGCCATTGATTTCAGTTTATCGAATACCTTCTCAGCTGTAGCTGCCGTCTCTTCTGATCCTTCAGCTCCAAAGCTTTCTGCAAGCGTAATAAGACTTGAGACTGCTTGAGGATCGCGTTCGTGTAGACGATCAATCTGGTTATCGATTTGTTTAAATGTCGGAAAATCGCATTCTTTTATCATCAGGTCGATCATTCCCTGAAGACCAAGATCACTTCCATCGTCAGGTGAGAAAATACGAGAAATACCGTATTCATGTAGCTCCTTAATTTCTTTCGGTATAATAACTCCGCCACCGCCACCATAAATCTTAACGTGTGACGCGCCTTTTTCTTTTAGAAGATCATACATGTACTTAAAGTACTCCATATGACCGCCCTGGTAGGAAGAGATGGCAATTCCCTGCGCATCCTCCTGAATTGCTGCGTTAACAACTTCTTCTACAGAACGATTATGTCCAAGGTGAACAACCTCTGCTCCACTAGACTGTAAAATTCGTCGCATAATATTAATAGACGCATCATGACCATCAAATAAACTTGAAGCGGTTACAAAACGAACGTGATGAACCGGCTTATACGTTTCCATTACACTCACTGCTATTCCTCCCCTAAACGTTATTTGCTTCTACAGGATTCAGTGCTTGAATGAGAAAAGCTTCCTGCATCTTTGCGTATTCATCTATTGAATAATGAGACCGTAGCGCCCAGCGCCTGAACACCCACATCTGTCCTTGGACGAGAATATTGTGAGCAGCTCCGTAAATTTCATCATCTGAGAGATTAAGCTTTCCTTCTGCCACGCACTCTTCAATCAGCTTCTCGAAAATTTCGGCCATCCCAAGTTCTTTCTTCAACACATATGGAAGGGTTTCACGTGGAAGGGACTTTGCTTCCTGATACATGACAAGCACTTCATCCTGCATATCATCCATCACATGATAAAACGCATGAAGGGCCTGCCTTAACCGGTCAATTCCAGTAATATTCGGCTTCAATTGCTCTTCTAGACGTTCGCGAACTTCATCGTAAATGCTGTCACAAACGAGATACAGCACATCTTCTTTTTTGCGAATGTATTCATACAGCGTTCCGATGCTGAATCCAGCCGCACGTGCGATTTCTCTCGTTGTTGTACGGTGAAATCCCTTTTCTTTAAAAAGGGACACCGCTGCCTTAATCATTTGTTCACGTCTTTTCTGGATGAGCTTTTCATCCTTCACCATCGAAGGAACGTTCTTTTTCACCTTCCCATCCCCTTCCTCTTAGCGTTTGTCGACCAACATAATCCTCAAGCAGCCGAACCGCCGCTGAGTAAGGGTCAACTGAACCACTTGTCACTTCTTCGATCCAGCTTTTATCGCGAGATTCTTCTTGTTCAACGAGCTTTTTCATCATTTCCGCATGAACAACTTCAATGACTTCACGTTCAAGCGACGTCTTTCGTCTCGCCTCTCGCTCACCTGACTGCTTGCTGTATGCAAAGTGTTCCTGAATCTTCTCCCAGAGTTCCTCAAGACCTTCACTTCTTACAGAAACGGTTTTGACAATTGGCGGACGCCACGGCGCATCATGTTTCACAATATCAAGCATGCTTTCAAGCTCGGCTAGTAACTTCGGCACCCCTGACAAATCCGCCTTATTCACAACAAAAAGATCCGCAATTTCCATAATACCGGCTTTGAACACTTGAACGACATCGCCACTACCAGGATTCAACACGACCGCAATCGTATCAGCAATTTTCATAATATCGAGTTCTGATTGGCCAACTCCAACGGTTTCAATTAAAATGACGTCGAATCCAAACGCATCCATCAGTCGAACCGTTTCTTTCGTTGTACGTGATAAGCCACCAAGACTTCCTCTCGTTCCCATGCTACGGATGAAAACGCCAGGATCAGTAAAATGCTCCGCCATCCGCACCCGATCTCCGAGAAGAGCACCGCCGCTAAATGGGCTCGTTGGGTCGACCGCTACTACACCAACGGTTAACCCCTGTTTCCTAAGGTAAGTAATAAGCCTGTTAACGAGCGAGCTTTTACCAGCACCCGGCGATCCCGTCATCCCAATATAATGAGCGCGTCCTGTCATTGGATGGATATCCTTCAGCAGCTCTAGCTTTTCTTCCGAATCATTCTCAACAGTGCTAATCGCTTTCGCAAGCGCACGTTCATCCTGATTTGAAATTCGTTCTGCGAGTGGATGCATTGCTTTCACCCTTCTTAATCAGCCATCAACATTCTTGAAATAACAAGACGCTGAATTTCATTCGTTCCTTCGTAAATTTGCGTAATCTTTGCATCTCTCATATAACGCTCAACGGGATAGTCCTTCGTATAACCATAGCCACCAAACACTTGGACAGCTTCTGTTGTAACTTCCATTGAGATATCGCCAGCATACAATTTAGACATCGCTGATTCTTTGCCGTATGGAAGTCCCTGACTTTCCTTCCATGCTGCTTGATAAGTTAATAGTCTTGCAGCTTCGATTTTCGTTGCCATATCAGCAAGCTTGAAACCAATTCCCTGGTTCTCACCGATTGGTTTACCGAACTGCTTACGCTCTTTCGCATATGCCGTTGCTGCATCAAGTGCACCCTGTGCAATTCCCACTGCCTGAGCTGCAATTCCGTTACGACCACCATCGAGTGTTTTCATCGCAATCTTGAAGCCCTGTCCTTCATCGCCAAGACGATTTTCAACTGGCACACGGCAATCTTCGAAAATAATTTCTAGTGTTGGAGATGAACGAATGCCAAGCTTTTTCTCCTTTTTACCCATTGAGAATCCTGGCGTATCTTTTTCAACAATAAATGCCGTAATCCCCTTATGACGCTTTTCTTTATCTGTTTGAGCAAACACAATATAAATATCAGCTTCGCCACCGTTTGTGATAAAGATTTTCGATCCGTTCAAAATGTAATCATCGCCATCAAGTTTAGCCGTCGTCTTCATGCCACCTGCATCCGATCCTGATCCGGGTTCAGTTAGGCCATATGCTCCCATTAGCTTTCCTTCTGCCATCGGACGAAGGAATTTCTGCTTCTGCTCTTCCGTTCCAAATGCATTCACAGGCCAGCCAGCAAGAGACGTGTGAGCAGAAAGCGTAACTCCTGTAGACGCACATACGCGAGATAGCTCTTCAACTGCAATCACATAACTTAAATAGTCAGACCCAATGCCACCATACTCTTCAGACCACGGGATGCCCGTTAAACCAAGCTCAGCCATTTGTTCAAACAGGTTGCGGTCGAAACGCTCTTCTTCATCACGTTCTGCAGCTGTTGGTTCAACTTCCTTTCTCGCAAAGTCGCGCACCATTTTACGTAGCATTTCATGTTCTTCTGATAGTTGGAAATTCATATGATTTCTCTCCTTTTGGTGGTTTGGACAATAAAATGAGATTTTGGACAATATATCTCGAATTTGGCTAATAAAAATGAAATTTGGCTAATATATCTGATTTTTGGACAATAAAACGGGTTTTTCCGGCTATGCTGATCCAGCTGCAGTGACCAGGGTCTCGATCGCTTCACCTCACAACTCGAACACAAAAGGCGTGTTCAATTTGTGAGGCTCCAGCGCTTGTCGACCCTAAACGGCCACCTCCGCTTTTCTTTAAATCCAGCTGCGACTCGCAGAAACTCCGATATTTCACTCTTTCACAGGAACACAAAAAGCGTGTTACCATTCAAGAGTTCCAATATCTCCGTTTCTGAACGCTCGTCTCCGCTTTACTTCATCAGGTTCCTACTTATCACGATTTTCTGTATTTCACTTGTGCCTTCGTAGATTTCGCATACTTTTGCGTCTCTAAAGAGGCGCTCGACTGGGTAATCTTTTGTGTAACCATATCCGCCGTAGACTTGGACGGCTTCGATTGATGCTTTGACAGCTGCTTTGGATGCGAAGAGCTTCGCCATCGATACTTCCTGCATGCACGGGGTGCCGTGGTTCTTTAGATCTGCTGCACGATAGGTTAGTAGTTTCGCAGCTTCTACATCCGTTGCCATATCAGCGAGTTTGAAGCCAAGCCCCTGGTTCTGACCGATTGGCTTACCAAACTGCTCGCGTTCTTTGGCGTAGGCTGTTGCATATTCCAATGCCGCTTCTGCAATTCCAAGGGATTGTGCAGCGATCCCGATTCTGCCGCTTTCAAGGTTCGCCATCGCAATTTTGAAGCCCTGACCTTCTTCACCAAGACGATTCTCAACTGGAACACGGCAGTCTTCGAAAATGATTTCTACAGTGTTTGATCCGTTTAGTCCCATCTTCTTTTCCTTTTTGCCTACGCTAAATCCAGGCATATCACGTTCGATAATAAAAGCTGTTACACCTTTACTTCCTTTTTCATCTGGATTCGTGCGTGCGAAAGTAACATACGTATCAGCTTCGCCACCGTTTGTAATGAAAATTTTCGAACCGTTCAAAATATAGTGATCACCATCACGAACTGCACGTGTTTTCATACTACTCGCATCTGAACCTGAACTCGGTTCTGTTAGAGCAAATGCTCCGAGATATTCGCCTGTCGCAAGTTTTGGAACGTATTTCTGTTTCTGCTCTTCCGTTCCAAATGAAAGGATCGGCAATGTGCCAACAGATGTATGAACGGAAAGAATTACCCCAACCGTTGCACTCACTTTGGATAGTTCATGAATTGCGATGATATAAGAGGTATAATCCATCTCAGCGCCATCATAGGCTTCTGGAATAGGGATACCCATTAATCCAAGCTCACCCATTCGCTTGATCAGTTCGCGTGGGAATCGATCCGTCTCTTCCATTTCCTCAACGATTGGCGCAATTTCTTTCTCAGCAAAATCACGGACCATCTTCTGCATCATCTTTTGCTCTTCCGTAAATACAAGCTCCATGCTCGTTCCCCCTCTTGGTGTTAATCCTGGTATTGGTAGAAGCCTCTTCCTGTCTTACGTCCGAGCCAGCCGGCTTTCACATACTTACGAAGAAGCGGGCATGGGCGGTATTTATCGTCGCCAAATCCTTCTTGGAGCGTTTCCATAATATAAAGACAAGTATCTAGACCGATAAAATCAGCGAGCGTTAGCGGCCCCATTGGATGATTCATTCCTAGCTTCATCACGCTATCGATATCCTCAGGAGACGAAACACCTTCATACACTGTATAAATAGCTTCGTTAATCATTGGCATCAAGATCCGATTGGATACAAAACCAGGGAAGTCATTTACTTCAACTGCTGTTTTCCCGAGGTCCACCGCTAATTTCTCAACTGCCTGATAGCTTTCATCTGTCGTCGCTAGGCCACGAATGATTTCAACGAGTTTCATAACAGGAACCGGATTCATGAAATGCATCCCGATTACTTTCTCAGGGCGTTTAGTAGCTGCAGCGATTTCCGTGATTGGAAGTGATGATGTATTCGTTGCAAGTATCGTATGCTCTGGTGCGATTTCATCAAGGCGCGCGAAGAGGTTTCCTTTCACTTCCATGTTTTCAACTGCTGCTTCAATAACAATATCTACGTGCTTCGCATCGTGAATATCTGTTGTTGCCTTCAGTCTTTCCATCGTTCCGTTTAGGTCGTCCTGTGTGATTCGCTCTTTAGAAACTTGTTTTGAAAGGTTTTTCTCAATTCTTTCAAGTCCTTTATCGATATACTCTTGCTTTAGATCGTTTAAATAGACCATGTATCCGGATGCTGCGCATACTTGTGCAATCCCTGCACCCATTTGTCCTGCACCGATCACCATAATTGTTTTGATTTCCATCATCATTCCGCCTCCTATACTTGAACCATAATTGCGTCACCCTGGCCGCCACCGCTGCAAATTGCTGCAATGCCGATCCCACCGCCACGTCTTTTTAATTCATGGATAAGTGTAATTAGAATTCTCGCTCCACTTGCACCAATGGGATGCCCGAGTGCGACTGCACCGCCGTGCACATTCACTTTTTCTTCATCAAGGGAAGCGATTTTGCCACTCGTTAATGCAACTGCTGCAAAAGCTTCGTTGATTTCGAAAAGGTCAATCTCTTCAAGCGTCTTGCCTGTTTTCTTCAAAAGTTCATTGATGACGAGACCAGGCGTTTTCGGGAAATCTTTTGCTTCCACGGCGATTGCTGTATGAGCTAGAATGGTTGCCATCACTTCTTTGCCTTCCTTAACAGCACGATCTTCAGACATGAGGACAAGCGCCCCAGCTCCGTCGTTTACGCCAGGTGCATTTCCTGCTGTAATCGTTCCATCTGCACCAAAGACAGGCTTCAGCTTGCTTAATTGTTCAGGCGTTGTGCCTTTTCGCGGTGCTTCATCGTGTTCAACAACAAGTGGATCACCTTTACGCTGTGGTACTTCAACCGGAACGATTTCCTCAGCGAAAATGCCTTCTTCCATTGCTTTCACCGCACGCTCCTGACTTCTAGATGCCCAGCGATCCTGTTCTTCTCTTGAGACTTCATACTCTTCTGCAGTTGTATTTCCGTATACACCCATATGACAGCCATCAAACGAACAAGTAAGCCCATCATGAACCATCAAGTCAACAATCTGCTTATCTCCCATTCGCATGCCCCAGCGTGCATCTTTCATGATGTAAGGGGCATTGCTCATAGATTCCATACCACCGGCCACAATCACTTCTTCATCCCCTGAACGGATGATTTGATCACCGAGCGTCACACTGCGCAGTCCTGATGCACACACCTTATTAATCGTTTCCGTTTTCACTTCCCATGGAATACCTGCGTGTCTAGCAGCTTGACGAGAAGGGATTTGCCCCTGACCTCCTTGAAGTACAGAACCCATAATCACTTCACCAACAGAAGCAGGATCAACACCTGCACGCTTCAACGCTTCTTTAATCGCTGTTCCACCGAGCTGTGATGCTTCGATTGACTTCAATGCCCCACCAAACTTACCAAATGGCGTTCTTACTCCACTGACAATGACTGTTTTTCCCATTCGAAAAACCTCCTCCGGTTATTGTAAACGCTATCATAATAGGTTAAAACACGACTGAACGCTCGCTCAGCTTATCTACAAAGCGACAAAGGAAAGAGCTCATACAGGTTGTAAAAAACCTGCATAAGCTAACCCTTTGAAGAAACTTCTTTCTATCAACTTATTGAACAACTGCTTCTTTTTGAACAATTGAACGTTCTAGAATTTCTACAATATCAAGTGTCGCTACTTCTTCTTCTACTTCTTTCGCTTTCGTTCCATCGCTCATCATCGTTAAGCAATATGGACACGCGCTTCCGATTACAGAAGGTTTTACACTAAGTGCCTGCTCAGTTCGAGTTACGTTGATGCGAGAACCAGTGTCTTCCTCTGTCCACATCAATCCGCCACCAGCTCCACAGCACATACCGTTTTCACGGTTACGATCCATCTCGATTACTTCTACACCAGGAATGCTACGTAGAATTTCGCGTGGTGGATCATAAACTTCATTGTATCGGCCGAGGTAACAAGAATCATGATACGTAATTCTCTCGTTTACTTCGTGCTTCGGCTTCAGTTTTCCTTCTTTAATCCAGTCGTACAATAACTCTGTATGGTGATATACCTCTGCTTCAAGTCCAAATTCCGGATACTCGTTTTTCAATGAGTTATAAGCATGAGGATCGATCGTAACAATCTTTGTGATGTTATGTTTCTGGAAAGTTTCAATATTCTTTTGTGCAAGATCCTGGAATAGGAACTCGTTCCCAACACGTCTTGGCGTATCGCCTGAGTTCTTCTCCTTATTACCAAGAATTGCGAATGAAATGCCTGCTTCGTTCATGATTTTAGCGAAGGAAGCTGCAATCTTCTGGCTACGGTTATCATAAGATCCCATTGAGCCAACCCAGAAGAGGTACTCAAACTCTTCACCAGCTTTTTCTTTCTCTTTCACAGTAGGTACAACGATATCATCACGCATATCGCGCCAGTTCTCACGCTCTTTACGGCTAATGCCCCACGGATTGCCTTGGCGTTCGATATTTGTAATTGCACGCTGTACATCGCTATCCATCTTCCCTTCCATTAGGACAAGGTGACGACGCATATCAATGATCTTATCAACGTGTTCGTTCTCAACTGGACACTGATCTTCACAGTTACGGCAAGTCGTACAAGCCCAGATCTCTTCTTCAGTGATAACGTTACCAATTAACTCATCACTGACAAGTCCTTCAGCTGCTGCTGCCGTCTCTTGCTGGCCACGCGATTGATAAGCAATCTGGTTTCCTGCTGTATTTGAAAAAGCATAAGCAGGTACCCAAGGCGTTCTTGATGTAACAGCTGCACCTTTTTCAGTTAAATGATCACGAAGCTTAACGATTAAATCCATTGGTGAAAGAATTTTACCTGTTGCAGTTGCTGGACACATGTTTGTACATCTGCCACATTCAACACAAGCGTATAGATCAACAAGCTGCTTCTGATTAAAGTCTTCAATCTTATTCACACCGTACTCTTCTTGACTCTCATCTTCGAAATCGATCGATGCAAGCTGACCGACTTTGTTCGTACGACCAAGAAATACGTTAACAGGTCCAGCAATTAAGTGTGCGTGCTTAGACTGCGGTACGTATACCATGAACGTTAGGAGTACAAGGAGGTGAATCCACCAGAAGAAGAAAAACAGTGCAATTGCAGCTGTCTCATTAATCCAGGAAAAGAGAAATGCAATTCCTGAAGCGACAGGTGCACTCCATGAATATTCAAGGTCATGCCAGAGTATTTCCATTCCATTTCCAAATAGTACTGAAATCATTAATAGTCCGATAAATAAAAGCACGAGTCCTGCTTTGAATCCTTTTTTCAACCTTGCAATCGCTTCGATATAACGGCGATAAAATGCCCAAACAACGGCTGTCAGAATCATAAGCGTTACGAGTTCTTGAAAGAACGTAAACGCTGGATATAAAGGTCCAAGAGGAAGATGTGATCCCGGCGATAGACCTTTAATAACCATGTCAATCGCACCGAATTGAACAAGAAGGAAACCGTAGAACATCATCACATGGATCGTTCCACTCTTCTTATCTTTTAGTAATTTCTTTTGCCCGAATACTTTGACCAGAATCGCTTCTAGTCGTTCTTTCATGGAATGATCAAATTCTGCTTTCTTTCCTAGCTTAATGTATTCATACCTTGTTTTCACAACATAACCAAACAAAGAGAACGCGTAAGCGGTTACAAGAATGAAAGCAATCCAGTTGGCGATCAATAAAGCATCCATGTTGGCAAACCTCTCCTTTCATGTCATTCCTTCTTGTTAGCACGCTTTACGATATCTGATCGGCGTCGGATGAACAGATCATTTATGAAAACGCTTTAAGTCAGAATGAAAGTAATTTTCTGACTACAGTATAACACAAAACAAACTGAATGAGCATTCAGTCAGAGAAATATTTTTACTTTTTTCTAATTTAGGACAAACTAAGACAACTAAAAAGATCGATCGGAGGGTTAAAGAATGGGATTGATACTTACAATCGTACTAGCTGCTTTGATTTGGGTTACGTTTGATCTCATTCTAGGATCAAAAAAACGTCGAGAGACGCCCTCTTCCTCTCAGTTAAAAATGAACGGAAATATCGAATTTGTGGCTGACGGTGAGGACTTTTTTCAAATGCTCCTTGATGATATTAAAGGCGCAAAACAACATATTCATATGATGTTTTATATTTTTAGAGACGATGAAACCGGGATGGAGTTCATTCAACAACTCTGTCAGAAGGCGACTTCAGGGGTAAGTGTCTACGTTCTCGCTGATTACGTTGGAAGTCATGGCCTTAAAAAATCGACAATAGAACAGATGACTTCATGCGGTATTCATTTTTCTTATTCTCGGAAAATCTATTTCCCTTCCATATTTTCAACATTAAACGAACGAAACCATCGTAAAATCACTGTTATTGATGGAAGCATTGGATACGTTGGGGGATTTAACGTAGGTGATGAATACGCTGGGAAGAAACCGAAATTTGGTTATTGGAGAGACTATCATCTTTGTATTACTGGTGAAGCAGTGAACGCACTTCAACAGCAATTTCTAATTGATTGGGAAAAAGACAATCCACCTCTATTTGAAGATGACTCTTTCTATCCATCCTTACCACAGGGCAAAACAACCATTCAGTTTCATATTACCAACGGGAGCGAAGTAAAAGAATCGTTTGCAAGCTATATTGATCAGGCTACTACCTCCATCATCATTGGTTCGCCCTACTTTATTCCTGGTGAGATGGTACAAAAAAGCCTTGTTGATGCGATCCAGCGAGGTGTGTCAGTTAAACTGATTCTTCCAATGAGAGCCGATCACCCCCTGGTTAAGGAAGCTTCTTACCGATATTTAGTCGAGCTAATTGAAGAAGGCGGCGAGGTTTATCAATATATGAACGGGTTTTATCACGCAAAGGTGATGATTATTGATGATAAAATTTGCGATATTGGGACAGCTAATTTTGATCAGCGAAGTTTTCATATTAATGGAGAAATCAATTGTATATTTGAAAGTCCGGAGGTTCTTGCTCAGATTATGGAAGTAATTAATCGTGACTTCATCCAATCAGAACGTCTTGATCTAGCGCGTCTTAAAAAGCGGACAATAAGCAACAGGTTAATTAGTCCATTTGCTCAACTCTTCAGCCCGTTCCTGTAGAAAGGATGTGCCATGAGCCGTTTGATTTCAGTGCTGGAGGGAATAAAACATGAGACACAACAGAGAAAGGAATGCCATGCTATGCAACTGCGTTTCGGCTATGTTTCTAATGCTCTTGCCCTCTATGAAGCGTCACCTGCTAGAACGATGACGTTTGCAAGTTGGTCAAAGCTCTCAAAAGAGGAGAGGGAAACGAAGCTTCACTCGATTACAGATACAAATCTCACAAGTACACTTAGAGCGCTTCATTATAATATTGCTCATGAAATCGAATTATATCGCATGTCTTCTTCCATCGTTCCCCTTGCTACTCATCCAGAAGCAACGTGGGATTACATAACACCTTTTCGTGATAAATTTAAGGAAATAGGTGACCTTGTTAAAAAGCATAAACTCCGCGTTAGCTTTCATCCCAATCAATTCACGTTATTTACAAGCCCGAAGCAACACGTAACAGATAATGCGATTGGTGACCTTGATTATCATGTTGCCATGCTGCAAGCAATGGGACTCGATAAGCGCGCGATTACAAACATTCATATAGGTGGAGCGTACGGAGATAAAGAAGAAACACTCAAGCGCTTCTACAAAAATTTCGAAACCATTCCAGAACCCATTCGATCGCACGTTACACTTGAAAACGATGATAAAACATACAATGCCTTAGAAACACTTGAGACGTGTGAGCGAATAGGAGTCCCGTTCATATTTGATTACCATCATCATATGGCCAATCCCGGTGACGGGCTTCCAGAAGATTTTTTGGAGCGTGTGCACAAGACTTGGAAATCACATAACATACGACCAAAATTCCATCTCTCATCACCTAAGTCGGAAAATGCTTATCGCAGCCACTCAGATTACGTAGATCAGGAGTTTGCCCTCCCTTTCATCAAAATGTTGAAAGAGTATGGCGAAGACGCAGATATCATGATTGAAGCAAAGAAAAAAGACCTTGCGGCACTTCAACTTGTTGAAGATCTGTCAACAGTCCGTGGCGTCAAGCGTCTTAGTGGAGGGTCGCTTCTTTGGAAATAAGTGCTCTCCTTAAAGTGATAAATATCCAGAGAGCCAGGCATAAGCTTTGAATCCAAGGTAAATCCCCATAATCCCAGCAATTCCTGCAAACGCCGGAGGAGCTGGAATCGGTAGCTTTAAGAATGCAAAAACCAAGCCAACAATAAATCCAGTTAACGTTGCAATCAAAATCGTTTTCATTATATCGCTCCTTTCTTAAAGTATGACCGAATTAGGAAATGACTATAAAAAGCTTTTCATAATTACGTTATAGTAGTTGGGAGTGATTTCCGCTCCAGTGGGACTCGTCCCGCTAGTCCCGCAGGAGTCGAGCTCCTTCCGCTTCAATCGGCTAAGTGTGTGCTTTTCTAACACCTCACAAAACATCAATCTTTTATAAAGAAAAGCGATCGAGAACCTGGTCACTGCAGCTAGATCTGAAAACCGGAAGTGACCGAATAAAATCCCCTGTTGCTCTTGCAACAGGGGATTTTGGTTACATTTTTTCTGGTGCTGTTACGCCAATAATTTCTAGTGTGTTTTGAATCGTTTGGCGCACGGCTTTCATAAGTTTGAAACGTGCTGCACTTTTTGCAAGATCCTCAGAATCAAGCACGCGTTCGGCGTTGTAGAAACTGTGCAGTGCTGCAGCAAGTTCGAATGCATAGTTTGTAATGCGGTGCGTCATACGCTTATCCGCCGCATCAGAGATTGCTTCAGGAAGCTCTCCAAGCTTCTTCAGGAGATCCATTTCTTTCTCAGATGTAATAAGAGAAAGATCAGCGTCTTCTGTTAAGCCCATTTCTTCACCCTGACGAAGGATGCTGCATACGCGAGCGTGTGCGTACTGTACGTAATAAACAGGGTTTTCATTTGAACGTGATACGGCAAGGTCCATATCAAAATCAAGATGGGAGTCTGAACTTCTCATTGAGAAGAAATAGCGCATTGCGTCAATGCCAACTTCGTCCATCAATTCACGAAGGGTAACAGCTTTCCCTGTTCTCTTACTCATCTTCATTTTTTCGCCATCTTTAAACAGGTTAACCATTTGAATGATTTCAACTTCAAGCTGCTCACGCTTGTAACCGAGCGCTTCAATAGCCGCTTTCATTCTTGGAATATACCCGTGATGGTCAGCGCCCCAGATGTTGATCAGCTTATCGAATCCACGAGAAAGCTTATCCTGATGATAAGCGATATCTGGTGTTAGATACGTATATGAACCATCGCCTTTGATTAGTACGCGGTCTTTATCATCGCCGTAAGTTGTTGATCGGAACCACGTTGCGCCGTCCTGTTCAAACGTCTCACCACGGTCTTTTAATTTCGCAAGTACATCATCAATTTTACTCGACGCGTAAAGGGATGTTTCAGAGAACCAAACGTCGAATTCAACGCCAAATTCCTTCAAATCTTTTTTGAGCTTCTCAAGCTCACGCTCAAGACCATATTCGCGGAAATAAGCATAGCGCTCCTTATCATCAAGCTGAAGTAAGCGATCGCCTTCCTTTTCAACAAGATCTTTACCGAATTGAACAATATCCTGACCTTGGTAGCCGTCTTCAGGCATGTCCTTTTCTTTTCCTAGCGCCTGCATGTAACGTGCTTCTAAAGAAACAGTTAGGTTATGAATCTGGTTACCCGCATCGTTAATGTAGTATTCACGTGATACATCATATCCTGCGCGATCAAGAATATTACATAGCGTATCTCCGACAGCAGCTCCACGTGCATGTCCTAAATGCAAGCTACCTGTTGGATTCGCTGATACAAACTCCACCTGGATCTTCTCATTACGATTTGCTGATCGTCCGTACGCATTGCCATGATCAAGAATCGTTGGAATGAGTTCTGTTAGATATGCTGTATCCATGAAAAAGTTAATAAAGCCAGGTCCAGCAATATCAATTTGCTTAATGCCTGCTTTTTGCATATCAAGATTCGCTTTCAAATCCTCAGCAATCGCACGTGGCGCTTTCTTCGCAATTCGCGCTAGCTGCATCGCCATATTTGTCGCATAGTCACCGTGTGCCTTATCTTTTGGTGATTCTAGAATAACTTCTGGAATCTCACTTTCTGATGCAAGATTCGCCTTCAGGACGGCCTGCTTAATTTCTTCTTTTAACTGCTCTTTCTTTTGTTCAACACTATTCATTGACTTGCTCCTTTCCAGGTTAGCGTCAGTTCATGCCGCTGTGTTTCATCTTCTTCAAGGTATAGTAAATAGCGAAGCGTCAGACGTCCTTTGTTCTTCTCACGATCCACTAGCTGTTCAATACGTTCTGTACGAATCTGCATAGGCATAGAACCAAAAGGCGTTTTATAAAGAGACTCTGATACATGGCCAGGTGCAAACTGTTGGCGCATCGAGAGAGCTCCCCTTCGAATGACAGTCACTTGTTCTTGATCTATTTTAACAGTCGTTGAAACCTTACCAATTTCAAGGTCCTCTTCATAGCGTATATAAAGCGCCTCTCCCTTTTCAACAATGCTTCCGTTCACTGTTTGTTTCGATGAATCTTTCTGATTCCCTGACTCAATTCGGGAATCGATCTTTAATTCAAACTCACTACTCATTCTTTCACGTCCTAACTAAAGCTTTAACTTTCTTATTATAAGAAAAGCGAAGGTGGCTTGTCCACCCCCGACAAGCTTAAGGCAATTGCTTGGGCTAGACTTAAATGAAATATATCCCTACTCTTCCAATAAAAAAGAGACTGTATTCAAAATGAATACAGCCTCGGAACAATTTTATTTCTTGTCTGTCCAGCCTAGTAGCATCTCACGCATAAATTTGCTTGCCGCGATTGGGGTTTGTTCAGATGGATCATAAGCAGGTGCAACCTCTACTAAGTCAGCACCAACCACGTTCAAACCTGAGTTGGAAATAGCTGAAATGGCCTCAAGAAGCTCTTTAGACGTAATGCCTCCAGCTTCTGCAGTGCCTGTCCCAGGTGCATGCGCTGGATCAAGGACATCAATGTCGATCGTCACATACACATTGCGTCCTTCAAGCGATGGAAGAACCTTTTTAAGAGGCTCTGCCACTTCGAATTTGTGCATATGCATACCGGACTCTTTTGCGAACTGGAATTCTTCACGCATACCAGAGCGGATGCCGAACGAGTAAACATTCTCAGCACCAATCAACCCACAAATTTTACGAACTGGTGTGGAGTGAGAAAGCGGCTCCCCTTCATATTCCTCACGAAGATCCGCATGTGCATCAATATGAATGACTGCAAGATCGTCATACTTCTTATGGAAAGCTTTAAGAATCGGCCACGTAACAAGGTGCTCGCCACCCATTCCAAGTGGAAACTTACCAGCTTCAAGCAATGAATCGATATACTCTTCAATCATATCAATGCTCCGCTTTGGGTTGCCGAATGGAAGTGGAATATCGCCCGCATCGAAATAGCGAATCTCTTCAAGATGACGATCTGCATAAGGACTGTATTCCTCAAGTCCAAGTGAAGCTTCACGAATACGTCCCGGACCGAAACGAGAGCCAGGACGGAAGCTTACTGTCCAGTCCATTGGCATGCCGTATATGACCACGTTACTATCCTCGAAAGAAGGATTGCTTAGAATAAAAACATTACCTGAATAAGCTTCATCGAATTTCATGCTCATCTTATTTCACTAGATCCTGTACGAATTTAGGAAGCGCGAAGCATGCTGTGTGAAGCTCTTTTGTATAATACTTTGTATCAATGTCGTGGAAGCGACTTTCAGGGACTTCAAGCGGATCATTCTGTTTCGAACCGATTGTAAACGTCCATAGACCACTCGGATAAGTTGGGATGTTCGCTGTATAAACGCGAGTAATCGGGAAAATTTCTCTTACATCTCTTGATACTTGAGAAATCAAATCGGCTTTAAACCAAGGGTTGTCCGTTTGTGCAACGAAAATACCGTCTTCTTTTAGTGCTTTTGAGATGCCTTCATAGAATCCGCGCTCAAAAAGCTTAGCAGCAGGTCCAACTGGTTCAGTTGAATCGACCATGATTACATCATACTCCCCTTCGCTCTTTGCAATGTGCATAAAGCCATCGTCAACAAGCACTTCAACGCGCTCATCTTCAAGAGCTCCTGCAATCGAAGGAAGGTATTTCTTAGAGTATTCAATGACTTTGCCATCAATCTCAACAAGCGTTGCTTTTTCAACAGATGGATGCTTTAATACTTCGCGAATAACGCCTCCGTCACCGCCACCAACAACAAGCACATGTTTTGGATTAGGGTGTGTGAAAAGAGGTACGTGTGCAACCATTTCGTGATAGACAAATTCATCTTTCTCAGTTGTCATTACCATGCCATCAAGAACGAGCATGTTTCCGAATTCTTCTGTTTCAATCATATCAAGACGCTGAAAATCAGTTTGCTCTGTATGCAGCGTTTGTTTAATTTTAGCTGTAATACCGAAGCGTTCTGTTTGTTTTTCTGTATACCATAATTCCATTTAAACCACTCCTCTATTTCAATCTGCTATACTTCTCCGTTCCCGAATCACATTCGTCCAAACAGGATTAGTATATTGCAAAAGAATCTATCTAAACAAAGCACAAGAAAAGTATAGTCGACTCGCGATAAAAAGCAAGAGAATTTTATATTTTCATTAAAAATGGGGGATTTCCGCTCCAGGATGCTCGCTTTCCGCGGGGTGGGCGGTGAGCCTCCTCGTCGCTAACGCTCCTGTGGGGTCTCACCTGTCCCGCTAATCCCGCAGGAGTCGAGCATCCTTCCGCTTCAATCAGCTATATTGAGTGGTTTTTTAAACAAAAGGCCTTCAATAACTAAAATCTTTTAGAAACGAAAATAGATTTTCTTCAAATATCGTGGATACCCCTTAGAAAAGAACCATCCATACAAAAAGAGCAAGCACGAATCGATAGATTGCAAATGGGATTAGGCGGACGCGTTCGATAAATTTGATAAATGTTACAATAGCAAAAAGTGCCACAAAAAAAGCTGTAAAGAACCCTGTCGCGAATATAGGTATATCAGACAATGCTAAGTACTGATAACTTTTCAATAAATCATATCCGCTTGCTGCAACCATCATTGGTACAGCCAGAATAAAGGAAAACTCTGCAGCTGTTTTGTGGTTTGTGCCAAGTAATACCCCACCGGAGATGGTGGCACCTGAACGAGAGAACCCTGGCCAAAGAGCAAGGCATTGGAACAGGCCAATCGAGAAAGCTTGGCGCAACGTGAGGTCGTCAAGACTAGCGCTAATTGGTGGACGCTTCCTGAGATCAGCTACAATCATTAACACACCGCCTACTACTAACCCAATGACAACTGTGTAAGGCGAGAATAAATAGGTTTTAATAAAACCGTGGAGGAGAAATCCAGCCGCTACAGCGGGAATCATTCCGAGTATAAGGTGAACGAGTGACAAACCACCTTGTTTTTTACCTGGCGAAAGCAGATCAATAAACCTCTTTCGATACATGACAACAACAGCAAGAATCGACCCAAGTTGAATGACAATCTCAAACGTTTTAGCTCTTTCACCTGTGAAATCCAACCAGTACCCAGTCAAAATAAGATGACCTGTTGATGATACGGGTAGAAATTCTGTTAACCCTTCAACAATACCTAGAATAATCGCAATGATCATTTCCATTATCGTCTCTCCCCTAGCGCAAAATAATAATAAGTATCCCACATTCTTTAGGCAATAAGAATCCTACTAACAAAATAAAAGTAAGCTTACGTTCTCTCTTACTTCATCCTATTCACAAATTGGACAAATATATTTCTCTACTGGTTAGAAGTTTATCTATTTAAGCGTTTAAGAGTTTCGCGATTGTCACATACTAGATTTAAAACGACGAATGTGGGGTGAACCACATGAAATGGCTTAAGGAAGAGCGATTCCAGTATTGGAGACGCTGGGGAATGCTTCTTGGTAGACTTATGATCATCGGTATTGTGTTGCTTGGGGTTTCATTCGGGTCTCTTTATTTGCTAGCTGTTATCATGGGCGCTCCAGAAATTCAGGTGCCACAAACAACGATTTATTATGATCATGATAAAAACGTTATAGATGAGAGCAATAAAGAAGGACAAAATCGTTATTGGGTTAAACTTGATGATATCTCACCTAATTTGATTGACGCGACAATTGCAATTGAAGATCGGAATTTCTATACTCACTCTGGTTTTGATTTCAAACGAATTGGCGGTGCGATCCTAGCTGATCTAAAAGCGATGGCAAAAGTACAAGGGGCAAGCACGATTACACAGCAATACGCGCGTAATCTCTTTCTCGAGCACGATAAGACGTGGAAACGAAAAGCTGTAGAAGCTTTCTATGCTTATCGACTTGAGGTTCATTACTCCAAAAAAGATATTCTTGAAGGTTATTTAAATACAATCTATTATGGTCACGGATCATATGGTATTGAATCGGCAGCAAGAACATATTTCGGTAAATCAGCTCAAGATCTTACACTTGCAGAAGCCGCGATGCTTGCGGGAGTTCCAAAAGGCCCTGGTTATTACTCACCTTATGCTAATGCGGAACGCGCAAAGAATCGTCAAGAAACGGTGCTTGACGCAATGGTAGCGAATCATTCATTAAATCAAGATGAAGCACAGCAAGCTCTGCAAGAAAACATGGCCTTGCAGGCATTTAATGAAGATACCGAGCCAGAAATCGCTCCTTATTTTGCAGCAGAGGTGAAAAAGGAACTTAAATCAAAGCTAGCGCTTGATGAGCGGGTAATTGAACAAGGTGGCCTTCACGTTTATACGACGCTTGATACTGATATGCAAAAAAAGGCGGATCGATGGGTTGCTTCAAGCATTGACAAGGATAGTAACATTCAAGCGGCGCTTGTAGCGATGGAGCCAACAACCGGTGCAGTAAAAGCACTAATTGGTGGGCGGGATTACGAAGAAAGTAAGTTTAATCGCGCAACAATGGCAAAGCGTACGCCTGGTTCGACTTTTAAACCGCTTCTTTATTATGCGGCTATCAAAAATGGGTTTACACCATCTACTCTCGTTCGAAGTGAACCAACAACGTTCTACTATGATAATGATAAAGAAACATACTCACCGCACAATTACGGAGATGCGTATGCAAACGATGAGATCACCCTTGCTCAAGCATTAGCGCTCTCAGACAATATTGTGGCAGTGAAGACACACATGTTTCTCGAAGAAAAAACGCTCGTGAAGACAGCAGAAGATTTTGGAATTAAAAGTAAGCTCTCTCCTATTCCATCTCTTGCACTTGGAACAAAGCCAGTCGGTATGTTGGAAATGGCTGACGCCTACAGTATGCTTGCGAACGGCGGGAATAGTGTTACACCGCACTATATCGAGAAAGTAACGGACCGAGATGGGAAAGTGATTTATCAGCATGAGTCCCAATCTGAACTCATTCTAGATCCAGCAGTTGCCTTCGTCACAACGGATATGATGAAAGGAATTTTCGATGAATCATTGAACGACTACACACGTGTAACAGGTTCAGGAATAGACCATTTGCTAACACGTCCAGCAGCAGCCAAAACAGGTACGACATCAACCGATAGCTGGATGGTTGGATTCACACCGCAACTTACCACTGCTGTATGGGTTGGATATGATAAAGGTGAGAAGTTAAATTATCGTAACGACGGATTATATGCTAAGAAGATTTGGGCAAATTTCATAGAGGATGCACTAGAGGGGGAAGAAGTTCTTGATTTCGAGCCTCCCAAAAATGTCATTGCTGTGGATATTGACCCGCAAACTGGTTTACTCGCAAGTGAAAATTGCCCAACCAAACGTCTAACTTATTATATAGAAGGAACCGAACCACACGAGCACTGCGCAGATCATCCAGGAGGAGCTACTGAAGAAGATAGAAAAACCCACAAAGGACTTCTCGATCGATTTTTCCATTGGATTAGATAGTCATAACGGACGCCAAATGGCGTCCGTTATTATCTTCCTACCTCAGATTTCTTAAGGGCTTCTAGATCCTGTTCAATGCTCATCCATTTTTGTTCTGTCATCGAGATCGCATCTGAGATACCAGCATTGTAAAGTGTTGGGCCTATGTCTGACATAATAAAATGTAGAAAGTTCTCTGCAGCAAGCTCACCGATTTCTTCATCACGCTCGTCATAGAAATAAGACTGAATTCGCTCGACTAGCTCTTTCTTTTTCTCTCTAGGAATCTGTTTCCACATCACACTCATCCTTTCTGTGTTTTTTCTGGGCTTTGTTTCGATAAAGTGTTGATTTCCGCTCCAGGATGCTCGCTTTCCGCGGGGCGGGCGGTGAGCCTCCTCGTAGCTAACGCTCCTGTGGGGTCTCACCTGTCCCGCTAGTCCCGCAGGAGTCGAGCATCCTTCCACTCCAATCAGCTAAATGTGGTTCTTTTTCAAAACCAACCTCTCTTCAAACAACGTCCTCATAGAAACAGTTCTTCAGCTTGTAAGCGTTATTATTTCAATAACCAGAACAGCCCGAGGAAAGATTCCTCGGGCCGTTTTGGGTCCTAGCTATATGTGTTGCGTATAAATAAGTTTACGCTCAGTTTTCTAAAACCTCAAGACCTTTTATCATATATTCAAAAAACAAATTAAAGTTAGTCTTGAAGTCCCAGTTTTACTTCATCACTTGAACGCTCATACACATCTTTATCAAATTCAATTAAATAATCACGTAGCATCTTTTTGGATTTGGCATCCATGTGGTCAACCACAACTTTACCTTTCATGGATTTATCCATGTTGTTTACGTGTTCAGGCATGCTTTTCCAAGCGCGTTTCGCTTCAGCGTTAAGAAAGAACTCACATGCTCCAATTCCGTAATAGTGAGGACCATCCTCAGTTCTTTGCAGCGTTACCCAAACAATCCATGCCGTATGTCCATCGGGTACTTCTTCACGAGTCTTCACAAGCTTCTTCCGTTTCTCAAGAGCGCTTCTTGCATGAAGTGCACCAACGTCCACATATATCTCGTCTGTTGTTGGGTCAATAATAACAGGCGACACGTTATCAAGGTTTATTGTACCAACGCCATATCCGCCGTGCCCATCCGTCGAGTCACCGCTTAGAATATTAAAGCCTGTTGAAGGCTTCTTTTTCGGCTTTTTCTCTTCTTCGTTTGCCATTATTCTCTACCTCCTTCAATCACAAATCTCCGTTATCATTTTATCACAATTAATCCATTGTATTCATCCAGTAGCTTTCGTGACTGATATAGCAGCTCATGACAAATTCCCTCTTGTCAAAAGAGTCGTTTACGAATATTATAGTATTTGTGCCAAAAAAATGTTCGTATTTATTGGAGGTATTATCATGTTTAACTCCTTTTTTAGATTAAAAGAGAATGGAACTAACGTTAAAACAGAATTCCTTGCAGGACTGACTACGTTCCTGACAATGGTATATATCGTCATCGTAAACCCAATTATCCTCTCGTCAACAGGCGTACCGTTCGATACGGTATTTATCGCAACCATCATTGCAGCTGTTGTAGGTACACTATGGATGGGATTATTCGCTAACTATCCAATTGCTATTGCACCCGGCATGGGCTTGAATGCTTACTTTGCCTTCTCAGTTGTTGGTGGACAAAGCGGCGTCTCTTACCAAGTAGCTTTTGGAGCCGTCTTTATCGCTGGACTGCTTTTCATCATTCTTTCATTAACACCTTTCCGTGAAAAGCTGATTGAAGCAATTCCCACTAATCTAAAGCTCGGAATTACAGCAGGTATCGGTCTTTTCATCGCGTTTATCGGACTTCGCATGACAGGTATTATTGTTGCGGATAAAGAGAACCTTGTTGGACTTGGCGATTTGCATTCACCAGCGGTCATTCTTGCACTATCTGGATTGATCATCACACTGATCCTGATGGCACGTAATGTGCCTGGAGCGCTTTTCTTCGGTATGATTATAACAGCCCTTATTGCTGTTTTCACAGGACAGCTTGAATTTAAAGATGGCTTTATGAACACGCCAAGTGCACCTGAATTCTTCATCTTTGGTAGCCCACTTCAAGCGATCAAAGATATGATTGAATATGGACTCTACGCTGTTGTGTTCTCGTTCTTACTAGTTACATTATTTGATACCACTGGAACAATGGTTGGTGTTGCTGAACAAGCTGGCTTAATGAAGGGCAAGAAGATGCCGCGTGCTCGTCAGGCACTACTTGCTGACTCAATTGGTACGACGATCGGAGCGATCTTTGGAACTAGCCCAACAAGCGCCTACATCGAATCGTCATCAGGCGTTGCTGCTGGAGGTAGAACAGGCTTAACATCCGTCGTTGTTGCTGCCTTATTCATCGTATCAGCATTTTTCGGTCCACTTGTTGGCTCGCTATCAGGTCTTGCAGCAATCACTGCCCCGACGCTTATTATAGTCGGAAGCTTGATGATCGGAGCTGTCGGCAAAATCGACTGGACCGAATTTGATGAGGCATTTCCTGCTTTCCTAATTATCTTGACGATGCCACTTACAGCTAGTATCGCAACAGGTATTGCGCTTGGTTTCATTACTTATCCGATTCTTAAAATTGTTAAGGGAAAATGGCGCGAAGTTCATCCACTGCTCTATCTTTTCGCTGTTCTTTTCTTCTATCAACTCGCATTTCTACCACATGCGTAATAACACGTTCTGCTCTTTCATAAGAGCAGAACTTTTTTTGTGTCTAAAAAGCAGATCAGTAGGTTCCTCCAACAAAGAAAATTTAAATTGAATTTTTTGCCATCTTGTTTATACTTATAGATAGAATATCTACGGGACCTTTGGAGGGTACATATGGAAGCATTTATAGGACGTCAGCCTATCTTAACAGTCGATAAAGATTTGTATGGTTATGAATTGCTTCATCGATCAAGCGACAGAAACGCGTATCAAGGATTTGATGGTACGCAGGCTACCGCAACTGTTATTTCTAATTCCTATTTAAGTTTTGGTCTTAATCATTTATCAGATCAAAAGCGTTGTTTTATTAATTTTACAGAAAAACTGTTGCTAGACGAGGTGCCTACCTTCTTTTCGCCTGAAACAATCATTGTAGAAATACTAGAATCGGTTAACATAACGGAAAACGTTATTGCTGCATGTTATAAGCTTAAAAGATTAGGATATAAACTTGCGCTCGATGATGTGACTGACATGAGCAACTACGAGAAGATCATCGATTTAATCGACATTATTAAAGTAGACTTCATGGATACCTCAAAGCAAAAGCGACTGGAAATTGTGGAGCAATTTAACCACTTACCAATCACTTTTCTTGCTGAAAAAGTAGAAACGCTCGAAGAGTTTGATGAAGCGAAAGAGCTCGGTTATGTGCTTTTTCAAGGATACTTTTTTAGTAAACCAGTCATTCTCTCAACAAAAGATATCAAACCAATGCCTCAACAGTACGTCAAAATGCTTGAGGAAATTAACCAACCTGTTCCTAATATAAGCTTAGTCTCTGAACTCGTTGAGCGAGATCTTGCTCTTTCTTATAAACTACTTCGCCTCATTAATTCTCTTGGGCTACCCGTAAAGGTAAGCAACATTAGACAGGCGATTGTGTTACTTGGGTTATTTGAAGTGAAGAAATGGATCATGATTTTAATGCTTACGAAAGAAACAAATGAATCTTCAAAAGTTATCCAGCTGTCTCTTATTCGCTCAAGATTGTCAGAACGAATTGCTAGGAAAATTCGTATCAATCCGAGTGACGCTTCATTCATAGGAATGTTCTCGCTTCTCGAATGCATTCTTCAACGACCAATCAGTAATATTCTAGTAGACTTGCCTATTGAGGATCATATAAAGGATGCGTTACTTGATGAAAATCACTCCTCAATCTATGCACATGTGCTTAAATTAGTAAAAGCGATCGAACGTTGTGACTGGAAATCTGTTGATCTCATGCTATTTAAAGTCAATATTTCAATGGATGATTTACAAAAAGATTATTTCGAAGCCGTTCGGTGGGCTAATTCTGTTATTGGTACGTTTGGACCTTAATCCTAACTATAAAAACAAGTCGCAGCTCAATCCATTTCGAAGCGAGCTGCGACTTGTTTTTATATGTTCATTGGTGATAAGGTCTTTCCTGTTTCTAAATAACTTTTAAGATTACTCAATATGGCTGGCCAACCATTGTTAAGGCCTCTAAAGGTGTCCTCTTCATCACAAAAATCGTCCGCAACAATATTCTCGTGAACGAGCGTAAGTTTAACTGCCTCGTCTAACTTCTTCATTTTAAACGTAACGATGGATGGCTCATCTCGTTCAACGTCTGGATGATCCCACGTAAACGTAAGCTTTTCATAAGGCTCAGACGTTACAACTTCACCTTCCCCATCAACCTCACCATTCTTCCTTAAAAAGGTTACCTTTGAACCTTCTTTCCAATAAGATTGAACTTCCATTCCAAAGAAATAGTTTTTAGTACATTCACCACTGGTTAAAGCTTTCCAAAGCTTTTCAGGTGTCGTAGCGATATATATTGAATAGTCATAAGCGTTCATTTTCTTCCTCCATTATTAAAGTAATTACTGTCGGACTAGTCATCTGGTTAGCAGTATATTTACAAATTAGGGTCACTAACAGGTATTAAAATTAAAAACCTGTTTAGCAGTTAAAGAAGGAACCTACTCAAACACATGACTTTTGAACCCTTTTTCTCATTCGACAAAAACTTCAAATTCCCACGACCTTTTTCCGCAAATTCTGATCCTAGTGAACGATTATACTATTCTTCAAACGGGTATTAATTGTAATGAACTCGAAACAATTGTAAAGAAGGTGGAAATATGTTGAAGAAATTACTTTATGAACCAGGAATGATCGGAAGCGTACTTGGAATCATTGGCTCGCTTATTTACATACTCATTCTGACAGCAGGCGGATATAGTCATACATCATTAGCAGGCTTCATTAGTTTGCTAAGTGTCATAATTGGCTATTACTTACTTTCGACGTTTTGGCTTCCTGCCCTGCTTGAATCAAAAGAAACGGTTGCTCTATCGACAGGTATCGCGTTCCATACCACTGCTTCCTTCTCACTCGTTTTCATGATGGCAGGCTCTTTACCTGAAGTTCGCGAGCTTATCATTCCATATATTAGCACTCTTTTATTCTCTCTTTTAATGATATCCTTACTTACTATTAGTGGACTCGTACTTTCAAAATTGGAGTTTAACAGGACGAATTCTCAAAGTGAGACAAAGGTATCTATCTAAAGGTCTCTAATCGTAGACATTGTTGCGATAAAAGTGGTGGTTGATTTCCGCTACAGGGTGCTCGCTTTCCGCGGGGCGTGCCTGTGGGGTCTCACCTGTCCCGCTAGTCCCGCAGGAGTCGAGCACCCTTCCGCTCCAATTAGCTAAGTGAGGTTCTTTATACAACAAAAGCAATAGCCTTTTAGAAAAGAGTCTTTTGTAGACATTGTTGCTTTAAAAGTGTTAGGGAATTCCACTGAAGGATGCTCACTTTTCTGGTGCAGGCGGTCAGCCCCCGGAGGACCTCATTTGAACAGTTTTGTAAAACCCCTTTTTAAGTACGATTTAATATACCAACTGAAGATAATAAGATATTTTGACAAAAAAAGAGCACCAAAATCTATGCGATTTGGTGCTCTTTTTTATGTGTAATTTTAAGTTTTGCTCTCGAAACCAGAACCCGGTACTTTATTGTAACCTTTTTCCGGTTCAATCTATTAACAACCAAGCTTCTCCATAAAGGAATAAGCTTGATCGATCTCTGTATCTGAATAATTCTGTTTACTTTTGATCGTACGAACCTTCTCAATCACTTCCGTCTTCGTTAATCGATCAAAAAATAGAATTGTAGAAACGAGCTCAAGAAAGCGGGAGCTCTGGCTATTAATCTCAGGAATACATTCACTAAGTTCCGGCATGTCGAACTCAAAATGACTGAGGAATTCGCTTCCTTCGTTTGTCACTGTATACTTATATTGATAATATCCGCCTTTGCTTTCCTTCACTTCTGTTACAAGTCCAAGGTTACAAAGCTCTTCAACCCGAAGTGTTAGTTCTTCTGAGTACGGCCCATAGAAATGGAATTGATATTTCTCGTTAAATGGCAATTGCAGTTTTTTGCAGATGTAGACTACTTTCTGCAATTTCTTACGTCCAATGACTTCTCCGGCTTCCTTCAACACAGCTATCACTTTCGCGTGATCTTCTAGCAACCTGCACCCCTCCCATGTACTTTTTACAGGTTGTCCAAAAAGCTTTCTTATTCTATAACGCATAACCTGTAGCGGAAGCGAACTTCATTCCAGGGGCTGCACTTCTTTTTGAACAGCTAATTTAGATTAAGCAATGACTTAATACGACGAGTAGCATCAGATTTTCCTTCAAGAATTAAATCTTGAGGAAAATAAAGTTTATGATCTGTGCGTTTCTTTCCAGAAATCGCTTCAACCACTTCAGATTCACGTGAGAGCTCACGCAAGTCGCCACCTGGCTTAAGCAGGTGAATTGGTAGACGTTCTTCTTCCTCACCCGGGCGATAGAAATCGTATGGCAAATCTGAAGAAGAATCTACTTCAAGATAATAATCAGGATCGATTCCTGCTTCTTTAAAGGAATCGTAGAGTTCTCTCCACGCATTCATTTGCATTGGATTAAATTCAATGTACTTAAACAGACGGCGATTCATAAATCGTTCACATAGATCTCGAAGAATCGCATCATCTTCTTCCTGCCAGATCTGGAAATAGAACTTTACGACAGAGTCATCAAGCTTAAGGAAATCTTCGAGACTAATGTCTTCCTTAAACAGAGAATAAAAGTGAATGGGTTCCTGTTTGAACGCATACCCTTCAGCATACAACTTTTTCGCTCTGTGAAGAATCTTGCTTAGAATCACTTCCGCACTTCGCGTAACAGGATGGAAATAGACTTGCCAATACATCTGATACCGACTCATAATATAGTCTTCTACAGCATGCATACCACTTTGCTTAATCACAATTTGATCGCCACCTGGGCGCATCACTCGCAAGATCCGCTCAATATCAAAATGCCCATAGCTCACGCCTGTGAAATAAGCATCGCGCAATAGGTAGTCCATTCGATCCGCATCAATCTGGCTCGAAATTAAACTAACCACAAGTTTGTTCGTATGTGTCTTGGCAATGACATCTGCCACTTCTTCTGGGAAGCTATCACTTACCTTTCGCAGTACCTGGTTAATTTCCGTATCACCAAGAATAACCATGCGTGTAAAATCTTCATGATCTAGATTAAACACTTTCTCGAAAGAGTGTGAAAATGGGCCATGACCGACATCGTGCAACAGAGCAGCACACATACTTAGCAACCTGTTTTCTTCGTCCCAGCTATCATATTGAGAAAAGATTTCGTTAATGCGCCTTACAATTTCATATACACCAAGTGAATGGCTGAAGCGACTATGCTCTGCACCGTGAAATGTTAGATACGTTGTTCCAAGTTGGTTTACTCTACGTAAACGCTGGAATTCTTTCGTACCAATTAACTCCCAGATTAAACGGTACCGGACATGGATATAGCGGTGGACAGGGTCTTTGAATACTTTTTCTTCGCTTAATCGTTCGAGCATTTCTACGATGGACTCCTTCCGTCAAATTCATCCCTTAATTATATAACAGGTAATGGTAAATGAAAACCTTCCCCCTTTACGGTTTTCACCAAATGGGAGAAGGTTCATGATTGTCGGGTATTACGAAAGAATGGAATAATTCTTTGTTCTAGCTTTCAATGCAGCTCTGTTTAAAATGAGCCTACATGATCATTAAAGAACTGACTTAACTTCTTTTCCTTCGCGCTTTTCTTCTGATTTTGTAATGTACATAGCAGCTGCAGCATCACCAGTGATATTAACAGCCGTACGAGTCATATCAAGCAAACGGTCAACGGCAAGGATAAGGCCGATTGGTTCGACCGGAAGGCCAACTTGCTTAAGAACCATCGCAAGCATAATAAGTCCTACACCCGGTACACCTGCTGTACCAATACTAGCAAGCGTTGCTGTGATTACAACGATGATTAATTGAGTAAATGTTAAGTCTACACCGGTAATTTGAGCGATAAAAATGGTTGCTACACCCTGCATGATCGCTGTTCCGTCCATGTTAATTGTAGCGCCAAGTGGCTGAACAAAACTACTGATTTGCTTAGGGATTTTCAGGTTTTCCTGTGCGGTTTTCATCGATACAGGAAGTGTACCACTACTTGATGATGTACTGAATGCAACAGCCATCGCTGGAGCAAAAGCTTTATAGAATTTAATAGGATTCTCTTTACATAAGAAATAGATTGCACTACCATATGTGAAAAGAAAATGAATGAGTAAAGCACCAAGAACAACAAGGAAATACATCCCCATGGATTGAAGTGCTTCTTTACCCTGTCCGCCAACAGCAGATGCGATAAGGGCAAATGCACCATAGGGAGCTGTTTCCATGATAATTTTAACAAGATACATCATTACGTCATTACCTTGTTCAAACAAATCCCTTAACGCTTTTGTTTTCTCTCCTAGAATAGCAAGAGCAAAACCTATGAAAATAGCAAATGCAATAATTTGAAGCATATTCCCTTCAACAAGTGCTTGAACAGGATTAGTTGGAATGATGTTTATAATGGTGTCCAAAACAGGTGGCGCGTCTTGCGCTTCGAAATCAGCGTTTCCTGAGAAGGAACCTTCAACACCTGGCTTAATTAAGTAAGCAAGTGCCATAGCAATTGAAATCGCAATCGTAGTTGTAATAAGGAAAAAGCCTACTGTCTTTCCTCCCATACGGCCTAGCTTCTTCGGATCGCTTATTCCAGCCGTACCTACAACGATAGAGAAGAATACGATTGGTACAACTAGCATCTTAATTAAGTTAAGAAATATCTGTCCCACAGGACCAAATAGATACTTATCGACAGGTGCAAATGCATCCGGTGCGAAAAGATTAAAGATGACACCAACTAGGATACCTAAAACCAGACCTGCAATAATTTTAACCGTTAACTTCATAAACACGTCCCCTTTCGTCCAATCGACGTTTAATCCACCATGAAGTGGCAGTCATACATTCATCACAGATGAAGATTGACTACCTCTAGAAGTGAGATTGGTTGAACCACCATTAATGGAAGTCCTACACTATGCAATTGTTCATATCTTATCAGTCTTATATGAAAGCTCTTACATACCTTTCCAATTCTTTGCTAACTATACCCGCTAACTAGCTAACTCGAAACTACCGTAATTCCCATTATATCATTTTAGACAATTCTCGCAATTTCCTTTTTTTCGCAACCTAGAAAATAGCCTTTAAAACCAAAGTTTTATAGAAGCTTTTTTGTATTAAATAGGAAAAAAGGATGACTTTTTAAACCCTTTAGATCCAACTTTTTCATGTCATCACCCGGGAAATACTGTCGGAAGATGTCTTATGATTGTTTTTTTCATCATGCTATAATAGAAAACGATTAGCTACAGAAGAAGGGATAAAATTATGACGAACGATTCCATACTATTCCAGCCAAAATGGCGGATCATTGATCAATCGACACTTGGTCCATCATTTGATGCGCTACAATCTTTCGCCATGGACGATACGCTTTGCAATTCAGCAGGAAGTGGCGATTCGCCACCGATCATGCGTTCATGGGTTCACCATAATACCATTGTACTAGGAATACAAGATACGCGCCTTCCTTTTTTTGATGAGGGTGTTCGTTATTTGAAAGAACTTGGGTATCGAGTGATTGTTCGAAATTCAGGAGGCCTTGCTGTCGTTCTCGATGCAGGTGTCTTGAATCTTTCTCTCGTCTTTGCCGAGAAACAGCAGCAAATTGATATCGATACGGGCTATGAAGCGATGGTGGATTTCGTCCAGCACATTCTCGCGCCATATAACGTGACAATTGAAGATCGAGAAATTGTCGGGTCTTACTGTCCTGGAAGGTATGACCTTAGCATCAATGGCCGTAAATTCGCTGGTATATCTCAGAGAAGATTGCGAGGTGGCGTCGCCGTTCAAGTCTACTTATGTGTTGATGGGAGTGGGTCTGAACGAGCGAGTGTCATTCAGGAGTTCTATAAACGAGCTGTTAACGGAGAGCCAACAAAATTCACATATCCAGAAATTGTACCTGAAACGATGGCCTCATTAAGTGAGCTTATCGGGGAAGAACTTACTGTAAGTGATTTGATGATGCAAACCCTTAAAACGTTAAAAACGTATGCAGATTCAATGACTACTGAACACCTATCCATCTCAGAACTATCTCTCTATGACTATAATTATCAGCGCGTTTTCACCCGCAATGAAAAAGCACTTGCTTAGTAACGAAAACCCCCGAAGGAAATCCTTCGGGGGTTTTGCTTCTACTTATAAGCTTTGCATCGCTGTAATCAATGCTAGCTTGTACACATCTTCTTCGCTACAACCGCGTGATAGATCGTTAACCGGCTTATTCAGACCCTGAAGAACCGGGCCAACCGCTTCGTATCCACCGAGGCGTTGAACCATTTTGTACCCAATGTTACCCGCTTCAAGACTCGGGAACACAAATACATTTGCTTCTCCTTTAAGTGGAGAATCAGGAGCTTTCTTCTGAGCTACTTCTGGTACGAAGGCAGCGTCGAATTGGAATTCGCCATCAATAACAAGATCAGGAGCCATTTCTTTAGCAATTCGCGTTGCTTCTTCTACTTTTTCAGTTTCAGGAGATTTAGCTGATCCTTTTGTTGAGAAGCTTAGCATCGCTACTTTTGGCTCAATGCCAAACATTTTTGCTGTTTCAGCACTGCTAAGACCGATTTCAGCTAGGTCGTTGCTGTCAGGAGAAATATTAATCGCACAATCAGCGAATACATACTTCTCATCGCCTTTAACCATTACGAATGCACCTGATGTTTTCTTGATGCCTTCTTTTGTTTTGATGATTTGTAGAGCTGGGCGTACTGTATCACCAGTTGAGTGTACAGCACCGCTTACAAGACCATCTGCCTTGCCAGTGTGAACAAGCATTGTGCCAAAGTAGTTCACATTAAGAAGGATTTCTTGTGCCTGTTCAGTTGTTGCTTTGCCTTTACGACGTTCAACAAATGATTCCACAAGTGCGTCCATCTCTCCGTATGTTGCAGGATCCATAATCACAAGATCACTGTGCAATTCAAGACTTAAGCTTGATGCCTTATCTTTAACAGCTTCTTCCCCACCAATTACGATTGGTTTAAGAATACCATCTTCTGCGAGACGATTTGCTGCAGCTAGAACGCGCTCATCTGTCCCTTCAGGAAAAACGATTGTCGGGTAACCAGATTTTACTTGGTCTTTCATGTTTGTAAATAGATCACTCATTGTATTCACCTCATTTATTTAATATCCATCCCATACGATACTCCTTTTTCCCTTAAAACAAAAATAAATCCGGTAATGTAAACCTTTGCATGTAAAAGTTCTATTTTTCTGACTACTGATTTCGTAGTGTGGTTGATTTCCGCTCCAGATGCTCGCTTTCCGCAGGGCGGGCGGTGAGCCTCCTCGGCACGCTTTAGTCGTGCCTGTGGGGTCTCACCTGTCCCGCTAGTCCCGCAGGAGTCGAGCATCTTCCGCTCCAATCAGCTAAGTGTGGCTCTTTTTTACAAAACTTCTTTTAAAAACAACAATCATTTAAGAATTAGTCTTTTATAGCCTCTTCAATGGAGAGATTATTACGAAATTGCCTCAAACTTATCCTGCACTATCCACCATGCAACAATACCGTTAAAAAATAACCCGCAATATTAAGTAAGTTAGAAACACTTCATCCACCTCAAGTTTCATGGAATCGTCATCCTCGATCGCTTTTAAAGAGGAAGAAGTATTGGTATAGTAGGTAGTGGATAAAGTGAAACTTCCATAAGAGCGGGCAGTGCTTTATCCCCTCTTATGGTTAGTTGAACCAATCGGACCTTTAGGGGCAGTTGACCCGTACTTTAACGTCTTAATGAAACTGCGTAGGTGGGGGTTTACTGCCACTTAAGGGTGGGATAAATGATAAGGAGTGAATCAGATATGAATGAAGCAGCAGTAACTCTTGATGGCTGGTATTGCCTTCATGACTTCCGTAGCATGGACTGGACGGCATGGAAACAGCTCTCAAGCGATGAACGTGAACAAGCGATTAATGAGTTTCTTACTTTCCTTGAGAAATGGGAAGTAACAGCAGGCCATAAGCAAGGTAGTCACGCTCTTTATTCCATCGTTGGTCAGAAAGCAGACTTTATGTTGATGCTCCTGCGCCCGACTATGGAAGAATTAAATGAAATCGAGAACGCTTTTAATAAAACAACTTTCGCTGAATATACGATTCCGACATACTCATATGTATCGGTTGTGGAACTCAGCAACTACATGGCTGGCAAAGACAGCGATCCTGATAACGATCCACGTATTCAGGCTCGTCTGAAGCCAGAATTAACAGAAGCACCTTACGTTTGTTTCTACCCAATGAACAAGAAACGTGAAGGAAATGATAACTGGTACATGCTTCCGATGGACGAGCGTCGCGACATGATGCGAAGCCACGGCCTAATCGGTCGTAGCTATGCTGGTAAAGTTAAGCAGATCATTACTGGATCTGTTGGCTTCGACGATTGGGAATGGGGCGTTACGCTATTCTCTGACGATGTCCTTCAATTTAAGAAGCTTGTCTACGAAATGCGTTTTGATGAAGTGAGTGCACGTTTCGGTGAATTCGGTAGCTTCTACGTTGGAACTCATCTTCCGAAAGAACGTCTTACACAGTTTTTATATGTTTAAATAGGTCATCCCCTCTGAGCATTTCAGAGGGGATTTTTCTCGTTTTTTTGAACATGAATTGCTTTTTTGGTGTCTCACCTTCTTGTCATATTCCTTCATACGATACATAGAATGAGTTACGTAGAGCCATGGCATTTTTAATACTTCTTGCATATGGTAAGGGTCACAACTGAGAAGAGGTGTAGTTATGGCGGTTATTAAAACGAATGAGAATGACGTAAACCTTCTAGCACGTTTAATGAGAGCGGAGGCAGAAGGCGAAGGTGAGCTTGGGATGCTGATGGTAGGAAATGTCAGCGTGAATCGAGTTAAGGTACGGTGTCTTGATTTCAAGAACATCAACTCGATGAACAGCATGGTTTATCAGAATCCAGGCGGGTTTGAAGCTACGCAAAAGGGCTACTTCTACCAGAGAGCACGTGAAAAAGACAAACGTCTTGCACGCAAAGCCATCAAGGGAATGAAGTATGACCCAGCAAGTCACTCCCTTTGGTTCTTTAAGCCTGGAGGACCATGCCCACCCCAATGGTATAACCAGTGGAATGCTGGTCGTTTCAAATCGCATTGTTTCTACAAGCCTACCGAAAGTGAATGCTCTGAGGTGTACAACAGCTACTAAGAGAAAGCTTAAGGAGGGTTAAGATGAACAATCAATACTGGAATAAACCGGGTGCACAAAATCAAGGAGGCGGCTATCAGCAGATGGCACCACAGCAAGGACAGGGTGGACAGATGGGCCAATACCCATCAGGTTATCCTGGGCAAGGACAGCAGGGTCAGCAAGTTCAAGGTGCCATGACGCAAGGAGGAAGCCAAGGATTTCCCGGACAGCTACCAGTCGAGCAATCATACATTGAAAACATCTTACGCTTAAACCTTGGAAAAATCGCTACTGTCTACATGACATTTGAGAACAACGAGAAATGGAATGCGAAAGTGTTTAAAGGGGTTGTGGAAGCAGCCGGAAGAGATCACATTATTCTATCCGATCCTCAAACAGGCAAACGCTACCTTCTTCTCATGATTTACCTTGATTACATTACGTTTGATGAAGAGCTTGAATACAACTATCCTCTTCAGCAAATGGCGCAATATTCTCCTAGATAATAGCCGAAAAGCTGCCGGATATCCGGCAGCTTTTCATTTTGGCTAATATATTTAGAATTTGGCCAATAAAATAGGATTTTAGCTAATATAATTGATTTTTGGCCAATATCCTGAGATTTCGGCCAATAAACCAACAGCCTCGACACCGTTTGACAAATACCGGGTGGTGCCTGTCACCCGCGACCCGCGAATTCGCGAAGCCGCGAACGCGCCACAAACACTTACAGCTTAAACGCTGCGACAATCAGCAGAATCCACGCTGTAATAAACGCTACTCCACCAAGCGGGGTAATCGCTCCGAGGATTTTGATGCCGCTCAAGCTTAGTACGTACAAGCTTCCTGAGAAGAGTACAATTCCAGCAAACATAAGCCAACCTGCCCATTGAATGAGTCCAGCTGACTGCAGCTTATCGGCAGCAAGGGCAATCCCGATTAAGCCGAGCGCATGGTACATATGGTATTGAACACCTGTTTTAAACGTTGCGAGCATTCTTTCTGACAATCTACTTTCTAAACCGTGGGCACCAAAGGCACCTAGTCCTACAGCTAGCGCAGCATTAATCGCACCGATGATTAAAAATAGCTTCATCTCGTCATCCCTCCATCTCGATCTACTTCCCATCATAGCGGAAAGCATTTACAGGAAGCAACGAATTCCACAATTGTTCATACACCTTTCGATTATTGAGAAGGTGATGAAGGAACGACACCATGTTGCACCATTCGAAAACTTCCCTTCAGCATTAACCAGCCACCTAACGGAAAGAGAAAGATCCCGATCCACCCAGGAAACGCTACCCCCGTTATGATACTAAGTAGGATAAAACATGGCACCGTAAAGACTTTAATGGCTCGCCTTGAAGACAACTCTCTAAGCTGTTGATCCCATTGAAATAACTGAGCATAACTTCCTTCAGAGAATTCGCGCCAGTCCGCTTTGGAAAGTCCGATTAACGCATATAGCGCAAAAAGCAGAACAATCACTTTCACAACTAATGGTAGCATGAAGATAGCAGCTGTCCCCCATCCAGTTACCTGCAAATAATACTGACCCTTTCCAGGCGAGCGAAGAATCCATTTCAAATAGAGATCAACGATTCTCGTCTCAGGACTACCGTTCTTTCTTAGTCGCTTTGACTCTTTAAAAAGAAACGGCTTCTTTCGAACAAACAAGGTCCTTCCAGATGAAACACCAACCTGTCTCATCAGCAATCTCGTTATGCCTTGTTTATCATCCCGTTCCAATATGACATCTTTGAAAAACGTGCCCTTCAACTTGAGACGATAATTTAATTGAACAACTAAAAGAAGTAGCAGAAAAGCAACGCCTACAAACACGAACAATATAGATTTCCACCCCACCTGACTCGCAAGAAGAATTCCAATTGAAACGACATTCAATAGTCCATTCGTAAGCAATTTAACCCAAAAAGATTGATAACTAAGTCTAATATAATAGCGACATACGTTTACATTCCAGCTCACAAACAGCACAAAAATCCCAGTTATGATCACTCGCTCAATTCCCCATCCCCAACCTGTTACGAGGAATGGAAGAACGGCCGCGATACTGAGTAACGTAAGCACCAACCCTTTAAGAAGTGAATACACCATCCCCCACTTTTTCAATCCATTCACAAGACTGTTATTCTGCAGGAGGTACACTTGATCTGCTTCTTCCATGTAAGCTCTAAGAGACCATAATGTCGCGATCAGAAATAACGGTATTATTACAGCCTGCTCAGGAATGGAATCTAGCCATACCGGCGCGATGAACCACCACGACCGGTAATAGGCGACTGAAATAACCAGTGCTGGAATCACGATATAAAGCCAAACAGTCCAATCAATTGCAGTTCGCATATCCCGTAGCTTATAATGCCAATCATCTTTTACCCGCTTTCGTAGCAACTGGAAAGATGTCATATGCTTTGCTCCAGGAGACTGTCAACGCAATCGAGAAGTGAACCTTTCTCCACTCCTGATCGCTCTCTTAATTCCCCTAGAGTTCCTTCACCAGCCATTTCGCCACTTGAAATTAGCACAAATCGATCGCATATTCGTTCTGCTGTATCCAAAACGTGCGTGGACATGAGCACTCCGGCGCCACGTGCTCTTTCTTTTTCGATTAGCTTTAGAAAATCTTTCGTTGCTCTTGGATCAAGCCCCAGAAATGGTTCATCAATGATATATAAATCAGGCTTAAGCATAAAAGCCGTGATGAGTATCACCTTCTGTCTCATTCCTTTTGAGTAGCTAGATGGAAGGTCATGTTCAACATGATCCAGCTTGAAATAGCGAATGAGATCTTTTGCTCGGCCTTCCCATTCACCGTCTTGGAACGACACCGCCGCTGCCGCAAGCTCCAAATGCTCCCAGAGCGTTAAACTGTCATAGAAAACGGGCTGCTCAGGGATATAAGCATAACGAGCATTACCTTCAAGTGTTACGCTTCCTTTCCACTCTTTTACTAATCCTAAAATCGTTTTAATAGTAGTACTTTTACCCGCTCCGTTCGAACCTAATAGACCAAGAAGCTCGCCACTTTTCACCTTAAATGATAGATCTCTAATTGTTTTACTGTTCTTTTCGTAACCTGCTTCTTCTATTTCAACATTCAGCATTGATCGTCACCTCTACCTTTACTACGAAACCAAAAAGGAAAAGGTTTCCTACCCTTTCCCTTTCTTCCCCCCTATAAATTGCTCGAAGTTCGGCACTTCCTCCATGTTGTACTTCTCTACTGCTTCTAGAATTTTCACGTAAAGCTCCTGCCTTAAATCATCACGATATTCAAAAGGCGTCTGCCTGAGCTCCGCTTCAATCTTCTTCTCAAATTGACTGAAAATCAGCTCTAGCGCTTCCTCATCACTTTGTTTCGCTTGTTGTAAAAGCTTATATAACCTCGCGTTCGTCATCTTTTTTTATTCATCTCCTGCTCAGAAACAGCATTTGTTAGGTCATCGATTTTCCTCTCTAGTCGAAAAAGCAAATACAGTGAAACAACGATTGGGAACCCTAAATCACCTATCATGGCGTTAATTACATTCGTTACGGTCATCGTATGCTCTCCTTTCGTCCTTCTCTTAATTTCTCAAGTGCTCGCTTTCTTCTTCTACTGACAGCCTGCTGAGATATGCCTGAAGCTTCGGCGATTTCCGTATCTGTCGCCTCAAGCCTATATGAATTCTCTAATACTTCTCTCTGCTTTCCTGTCAGTCTTTTATAAGCAGAATAAAGAGATTTAGACGTTAGCTGTTCTTCAAACCGACCGTCTATTTGAGTATCCTCACTGCCGACAAGATCGATCCACGTACTTCCTGACTCTCCTACAGACTGATCAAGCGTTAGTGGATAACGAAGATGCTCAAGCCTCCGCTTACGATCGAAATTAATGGCTGTATAGCGAATTAATTTCGTAAGATAAGCAATAAAACGAATTTCAACATAATACATGTGGAACAGTGTATTTAAATTCATCAGCGTCTTCTGACTAGGGTTCAGAAGAGCCTCCCTAAAACTTGTCCAATGCACGTCTTCTTGAACGAACGATTTAAAAAGGAGGTTTTCCTTCAGTTCCTCATACGCTTTCGTTGTTATAAATGGACACTTCTTCATCATCCTCACCTCTCCCTTCTCTGTATGTAGGATAGAAAGTATCCTGGATAGCAAAAATCACAACCCTTAATTCGAACATATGTTCTTATTTCTATTATAGAAAAAACTCATGCTTTTTAACATGAGTCAATACTTCCTTTTTTTATTAGGTCAATCGTACTAGAGTGAAAGGTCAACGAGCATCCCTTTGATTTCGCCGATTAATGATAGCAAATTGACGCCAGCCTTCTCTTTTTCAAGGATTTCTTCCTGCAATTCAACAAGCTTACTCTCCACGGTTTCAACAAGCTTAAACGTTCGACTTCTACCAAAGCGATCTGTTGAGTTTCTCTCAGATAGCGTTAAACCCTGATTGACCGCTTCTTCAAGAAACTGCTTTACCATCCGCTTATAAGCTGTTAGGTTCTGAAAGGTTCGTTCCCTGCTTAGAACTTTACCTTGTTCATCAATCTGATTGAGAAGGCGCTCTAATGCCATGCCTTTTAACTCTTTCGATGCTTCACTCATAACAGATTGAAAGCCCTTTTGTACATTACCCTTTGGCATATCTTTCTTAAAAGGATCTACCGTTGATTGACTCTGTTGAATTTTCATCGCTGCAGAGACCTTCCATGCATGTTTACAATAAGCTCAATTTCACCTGTTCCACAATTAAGAAGCCTTGCGATATCAGTTGCTGCAAATCCCTGTTGATACAACTGAATGGCTTTTTGGTTGCGTTCGTTTTTAGCGGACGGATGCTGAATAATGATCGGACTTCTTGGTTCTGTTTGCTGTGGTGGAATTGGTTGCTGCTCGTATTGAAGTGGCTCGCGTGGCTGTGACTGCGACTGCGTGTACTGTGGTTCCTGCCGGGGTTGCTGAACAGGCTTTCCGTTCTGCTCAAGTACACGAAGACGAATGTCGAGCTGATTCTCCCGCTTCTCCACAAATGTTTTTACCTGAGTCATCAGCCGGTCATTTTCATGCTCGAGCTGTTCAATATATTCCTCCATACTTGATGCAACTTCTTCTCTCACTTCAGAGCTTTTGGACTGCTTTAAGTAAAGCAGAACGATACATAGAAAACTAACGAGATGAAGGGCGATACTTATAAATATGAATGGATACATCCTAAATCACTCCGATTACATGGATTGGACATGTTCTTTGTTTGCTCGCAGTACACCCTTCATGCGAAGAAGCGCTCTTGAGTGAAGCTGTGAGATTCTACTTGTTGATAAATTGAGAATTCTCGCTATTTCTGTAAGGGTTAACTCCTCGAAATACACGAGCGATACGACTAGCTTCTCTTTCTCAGGTAGACGGTCAATTGTCTCAGCCAATAGTTCTTTAATGAAGCGCTGATGTAAATGCTTCTCTGGAAGGTCTGCTCGTTCGTTCTCGATCACACTATACCGTTCGATCTGCTGTTGATCATCATCGTGAACGGGTTCATCAACCGATATCATTGTTGAAAGAGAGGCGTCCTGTATAACCTGCTGAACTTCACCTACCGTCATATCAAGGTAGTTTGCCACATCCTGATCACTAGAGGAAGTTTGATTTTTCTGTTCAAGAGCCGCATAAGCTTCTTCAATTTTGCGAGCTTTATCACGAACCGATCTTGGAACCCAATCGTTTTGTCTCAGTCCATCAATAATCGCTCCTTTAATTCGCCAGCTCGCATACGTTTCGAACTTCAAATCACGTTCAGGTTCAAACTTACCTAACGCATCAAGAAGTCCCTGATACGCGAAGCTACTAAGGTCGTCACGCTGAACAGAAGATGGAAGGGCAGCTGCATATCGTTGCACGGCAAAATCTACGAGTGGGCGATAGAGAGAGATTAGTTGATTGCCCGCCTCTTCATCTTTCTCCTCTTTCCATGCCCTCCAGTATTCAATTGTTTCTTTCGTCATTTTGGATTTCATGGGATTCACCACCTGAACATTTTCCCGTTTTATTTGTGAAACAGCATTTTTGTAAGGAATCCCTTTACACCAAGCTTATAAGTTGAAGGGAGATCTAGATACGTATGGACTAATTGAGTGATGGCTTCTGAAGCTTTGGCGTTTGGATATTCTAGTAAGTATGGTGATTGAGCCATAACAGCTTTTCGAACCATCACATCATCTGGAATCCAGCCGAGTATATCAATCGTTTTATTTAAGAATTTCTCAGAAGCTTGCTGAAAATTATGCGCTGTTCGTCCCGCTTCCTGATCACTAATCGCTCGATTAATAATCAACTTAACAGGTAGCTTTGGATCTCTTGCATGAAGTGCTTTCAGAACACCATAAGCATCTGTAATGGATGGTGGTTCTGGGTTAATGACGAGAAACACATCATCAGCTGCTTGGAGGAACCTCATTCCTTCTTGAGTTAATCCAGCTCCAGTGTCTAAAATAATATAATCAACCATCCCCTGAAGAACATTGAATTCATTAAAAAAGTGATTTAGCTGTTCGCCATCTAATGAAAACACTTTGCCAATTCCGTTCCCACCCGAAATATATTGAAGGCCGTTTACACCTTTTTGAATAATTGCATCAAGCGTTAAGTTTTTCTCAAGCATTGATACAAGCGTTTCTTTCGGTGTAACGCCCATTAAAACATCAATATTCGCCATACCAACGTCCAAATCAAAAATCATTACTTTCTTATCGAGTGCAGCAAGGCTTAGGGCAAAATTCAATGAAACATTCGATTTGCCAACCCCACCTTTACCACTTGTAACAGCGATCACTCTCGTGCGTCTTAACTTATCTTCTGGCTGAATTCGTTTCATTACCTCTTGTCGGAGTCGATTCGCTTGATCAGACATACACTTTTTCCCCCGCAACCAGGTCGAGAAGGAATTCCGGTGTTGTTTTGACCATATCATCAGGTACGTTTTGTCCTGTCGTCACAACGGTAACTGGCAACTTGTAATCTTCCATTAAGTTGAAAATCGGTCCTCTCACAGTTGTTTCATCCATCTTCGTCATCATGACCTCTGTAATCCCAAGGGGTTGGAAATTATCAGTAATCGATTTCATATCTGCATAACGATGGGTGAGACTTAGAATAAGATTAATTGAAATCTCTTTATCTACTAGAAGATGCTCTAGCTGACTAATAAACTTGTATTGCTGGTAGTTACGCCCAGCTGTATCCATCAGAATAATATCGCACGATGCAAGGTTTGAAAGCGCCTGATCTAGCTCCTCTGGTGATTGAACGACTTCTAGTGGAATTCCTAGAATGTCCGCATATGTTCTAAGTTGATCGACTGCAGCGATTCGATACGTGTCAGATGTAATTAAGCCAACTGACTTACGCTCTTTTAATAGAATATCGCCAGCAAGCTTTGCAATTGTAGTTGTTTTACCTACACCTGTAGGTCCTACAAAGCATCTAATTCTTTTGTTTGTATTTCCTATATTAGGATAATTCTTCATTCGTTTTGAGAATTCCTGTCTCATCCAGTCAAATGTATCTTCTTTCGTGTATCCTGGCATCGACTTCGCCTTAATCAATAGCTCTGCCATGACACTAGATCTAATCGAATTCGTATATTCATGTTCTTCAAGATAGGAATTAACCGGCTTTAAGAACTTTGGCAGCCGCTCATTCTCCATCATTTGCATCATGATTTCCTTCATAGATCTGAGCTCGCCAATTACATCGACTTCCTCCTGCTCATATTGCATTGGTGGAGTCAGCACTTTAGGCTCTTGGTATTTTTGCTCCTGTTCCACTTGAACGACTTTCGGTGTTTCCTCACGCCGCTTTTTCTCAGACTGAAGAAGTGTTGCGAACTCCTCTGTTTCCTCTTTTGCTACTTTCTTTTCATCGAGGGCAGCAAGCACTTCAAGTCTTTGCTTCTGAAAAAAACCAAAGAATCCGCCAACTTTTACTTTTTTGGTATTTAAAATAACAGCATCCTGCCCAAGCTCTTTACGAATCAATGGCATCGCTTCTCGCAGGTGGGTCACAACATAGCGTTTAATCTTCATGGTAGATTAATCACTCCTACACTCTGGACTTCTACTTCAGGTTCTAGCTCACTGTATGAAAGAATCATCAGTTCTGGCATGTAGCGTTCAAGAAACTGACGTAGATACATTCGAATCGCAGGTGACGTTAATAGAATAGGCTGGATGCCAGACTGCTGCAGACGGCTCACCTGTTGTAGAACTTCCTGATAAATGGTTTGTGATGTTTCAGGATCTAGTGCAAGATAGCTTCCTTGATCAGACTGCTGAACGGATTCTGCAAATCTCTTTTCAAGCCGCGCCCCTGCAGTTAACACTTTAACTGGCTCTCCTGGTACTGCAACCTGTGAAGTTATCTGTCTTGATAGCGACTGGCGCACGTATTCAGCAAGCACGTCTGTATCCTTCGTGCGAACTCCGTTATCTGCGAGTGATTCGAGAATCATATCAAGCGACCTGATTGATACCTTTTCTTTTAACAGTCTCATCAGCACTTTTTGAACATCGCCGATGGTAAGGATATTCGGAATAAGTTCTTCTAATACAGCTGGAGAAGACTCTCGAACGTTATCAAGCAAATGCTTCACTTCTTGACGGCTTAATAATTCATGCGCATGTCGTTTAATGACTTCAGTTAGATGTGTTGAAACAACAGATGGCGGATCAACTATCGTATAACCTGATAATTCGGCGCGATCCTTCATTTCCTCTGTTACCCAAAGAGCTGGCAACCCGAAAGCAGGTTCGACTGTCTCAATACCTGAAACAGATTCATCTTCAAGACCGCTACTCATCGCAAGGTACTGATCTAAAAGGACCTCACCACCTGCTACACGGTTTCCCTTAATTTTAATGACGTATTCATTCGGTTCGAGCTGAATGTTGTCTCGAATACGAATAACAGGTACGACAATCCCAAATTCAAGCGCAATTTGTCTTCGAATCATAATGACTCGATCAAGAAGATCCCCACCCTGCTTCTGATCAGCGAGTGGAATTAATCCATAACCGAACTCGAACTCGATCGGATCAACCTGGAGAAGGGTTGTCACGCTCTCAGGCTTCTTCATTTCCTCTACCTCTTCATCGCCAGCTGCCGTTTCAGCTTCTTCTGCTTGAGTAAGGTTTTTCTGCATCGTCCAACCGGCATAAACGAGTAAACCAGCGATCGGGAACGTGAGCAGTGGGTTGATTGGTGTTGCGACACCAAGAAGTCCAATAACAGCTCCAACAACGTATAGAAGCTTCGGATAAGCAAATATTTGTGCCGTAATATCTGAACCAAGATTTCCGTCCGACGCGGCGCGAGTTACAACAATACCTGTTGCGGTTGAAATAAGCAGTGCAGGAATTTGACTGACAAGACCATCACCGATCGAGAGTAACGTAAACGTCGTTGCTGCGTCGCCAACAGGCATGCCGTGCACAACCATTCCGATGATTAACCCACCGATAATGTTGATAATTGTAATCACGATCCCTGCGATGGCATCCCCTTTGACGAACTTACTTGCCCCATCCATCGCACCGTAAAAGTCAGCTTCTCGCTCGATTTTCTGCCTTCGTTCTTTTGCATCCAGGTCTGAAATCATTCCAGCATTTAAGTCAGCATCAATACTCATCTGCTTCCCTGGCATAGCATCAAGTGTAAAGCGGGCTGCAACTTCCGCTACCCGTTCGGATCCTTTTGTAATGACGATAAATTGAATAATAACAAGAATAAGGAAAACAAGGAGTCCGATAACAACACTTCCGCCAACTACGAATGAGCCAAACGTTTCAATCACCTGTCCACCCGTTTTGTTCGTAAGAATGGATCTTGTTGTTGATACGTTCAAACCTAGTCTGAATAGCGTTGTTAATAACAAAAGCGACGGAAAAATCGAGAATTGTAGCGCTTCTTTCGTATTCATCGCGACGAGAATTATCGTTAGAGCAAGACTAATGTTCATCATGATGAGGAAGTCGAGTAGAAGCGGAGGAAAAGGAATAACCATCATAATAACAATCATGATGACTGAGACAAGTACGGCGTAATCTTTGATTTTCATGGTTAGTTCCCTCCTCCCGGGTAGCCTTTAATGCTGTAGACGTAAGCAAGAATTTCAGCAACTGCTTTGAACAAATCCTCAGGAACACCGTCACCAATTTCAACCTGGTGATAGAGCGCTCTTGCTAACTGGACATTTTCAGTTGTAATAATGTCATGCTCTTTCGCTTTTTCCTTAATTTTAAGAGCAACGTAATCCATTCCTTTTGCAACGACAGTCGGCTTGTCCATTTCATTTGGGTCATACTTGAGTGCAACTGCAAAGTGCGTCGGGTTTGTGATCACAACATCAGCACTTGGAATTTCAGCGATCATCCTGTTCATTCCAAGCGCACGCTGCTTCTCTTTAATTTTCGATTTAATGAGCGGGTCACCCTCGCTCTTTTTATATTCATCCTTAATGTCCTGTTTTGACATGCGGATGTTTTTTTCAAAGTCATATTTCTGATAAACATAGTCAAGTAGCGCCAGGAATAGAAGAAGAATCCCAACGGATAACCCCGTTTGTACGATTAGTGAGCCAACGAGTGATATGGCGTCTCCTATCGACTTCTGAGAAATTAGCATCACTTCTTCACGTTTGTTCCAGAGGACTGTGAAGGTGACGGCTGAGATAAACGTGATTTTAATTAATGATTTTAGAAGCTCAACAAGCGTTCTTGCCGAGAAAATGCGTTTTGCCCCTTTAAGCGGGTTAATTCGTTCAAGCTTTGCATGTAATGGATCTGTTGAAAAAAGAAAACCAACTTGCATATAGTTTGCGACAACACCCATAACGAGTGATATGCCCATTAACGGAGCGGCAATCACGGCTGCCTGCCAAACATTTTCTTTCATCATAAGATCAACATTCTGCTCTGTTAATGTCCAATTGGTAATGTAGACAAAATTGCTACGAATCATCGTTTGAAGGCCCTCAATGATCCACCCTCCTAGAAAAGACATAAAGAGGAAGACGCCGATCATCATAAATGCAGATGGGATTTCAGCACTTCTTGCTACCTGCCCTTTTTTGCGAGAATCCTGTCTTTTCTGTGGTGTTGCTTTCTCCGTCTTTTCCTGCGAAAAAAACTGAAGGTTCATTTTCAAACGATATGTACGCATCGTGCTACCCACCCAATATTTGTATAAGCTGACCCATTGTATCGATCATTTCGCGGAAAACGCCTCTTAATAGAAAGAAGAACGTTGGAATCGTAACGAGAATCAGAACAAAGCCGACAAAGATTTTCAGTGGCAGTCCAACGACAAAAATATTAACCTGTGGCACAGCTCTTGCGAGAAGACCTAACGCAACATCTACTAGAAACAGTGATGCAACAATCGGTAATGCAAGTTGAAATGCCGAGAAAAACATGCCTGAGAAAACTTCTGCTATGAATCTTGTAAGTGACTGACTATCAGCCTGCGTTAGTAGGGCATATGCAGGAAGAAGTTCATAACTTCTAACAAGACCATCTAGCATCATATGATGACCATCAACCGAAACGAGAAACAGTAATGCTAGCATATACTTAAAGTTACCGATGATCGGAACCTGGGCTCGCGTCTGTGGATCAATAACGTTTGCCATCACAAACCCCATCTGGAAATCTATAAAAGCACCTGCAACCTGAACGGTATAAAGAATAAGGGACGCGATAAAACCAAGTGAAAGTCCAATAAACAATTCTTTCAGGATGTAGATCACAAATGCTAGATCAAGTGCGAGGTCCGTTTCTCCTCCTAATCCAGCTGTAACGATCAGTGCGAAGAAAAAACCTAGCCCCACTTTGAAGCGGTTTGGAACACTTCTTGTCGAGAACACTGGTGCTGTAATGAAAAAAGACGTCGCCCTCATAAACACGAGCAAAAATAACGGTAGAGCGTTAATAACACTTTCCATCGTTATCCGATAAACCTGTACAGATTCTGATACAAATTCGTCGTGTAATCGATTAACGTTGTTAACATCCAAGGTCCAAACAGAATGATTGTTAAGAGAACGGCAATAATTTTTGGAATAAACGCGAGCGTCTGCTCTTGAATCTGCGTCATCGCTTGAAACACACTAACGATTAAGCCAACTCCAAGCGCAATCAGTAGGAGCGGAGCTGATACTATAATAACAATATAAACCGCATCTTCTGCGAGTGAAATGACCATATCTGGCGTCATCGTCGGCCTCCTTAGAAGCTTAGTAGAAGTGATTCGACAACTAGATACCAGCCATCGACAAGCACAAATAGTAGAATTTTAAACGGAAGTGAAATCATAACTGGTGGAAGCATCATCATACCCATCGCCATGAGCGTAGACGCTACTACCATATCGATAATAAGAAACGGAATAAAAATAATAAATCCAATTTGAAACGCTGTTTTCAATTCCGAAATTGCAAACGCTGGTACGAGCGCAGTTAGCCTGATCTCTTCTACAGACTCTGGCTTTTCAAGCTCCGCGTATTTATAGAATAGGGCAAGGTCTTTCTCTCTCGTATGCCCTGCCATAAATTCCTTAATAGGCAGTTCTGCGGCATCTAACGCTTCCTCCTGCCCAATTTCTTCATTCAAGTAAGGCTGAAGCGCTTCACTATTAATCTCAGAAAGAACGGGCGACATAACAAAAAAGGTAAGAAAAAGCGCCAACCCTACTAAAACCTGATTTGGTGGCATAGATTGGGTTGCTAGTGCCGATCTGACGAATGATAGGACAACAACTATTCTCGTAAAACAGGTCATGAGAACAAGAATAGCAGGGGCAAGTGACAGTACTGTTAGAAGAAGAACAAGCTGAACGGTAACCGAAACATCTTCTGTCGCATTAGAGCCAAAATCTAGTCCAGGGATCGTTAAGTTTATGAGCATATCCATCACTTATCGTCCCTTCCCTCGTTGTCATCCCAATATCTCGTCCGCTTGCTTCTCTGTCGCTTCAAGCTTGCTTGCACCATATCCTGAATACCGGTCTGCTTGTTATTCATAAACGAAAAGCTCGTTTTCTGATCTTCAGCAGTGTCCAGTATGTTTTTCACTTCTTCTTCATCATGAATTTCTTTTAGAAGATTAACCGTATCACCAACGCCAATCATATAAAGAGAGTTACCAACCTTCACCATTTGGACAGACTTGTTATTACCAAGAGGGGTCCCTCCAATTGGCGTGAAAACCGAATGGTGCTGTAGCTTATGCTGTCGCTTCGATAGAAATCGAATAAGCAAATAAATCAGCCCAACAACAACAATCGTATAGAATACTAACTTGATCAGAAGAAAGAAAATATTCGTATTCGCACTTTCCACTTCTGCTGGCTTTTCTTCCTGGCTAGGTGCATCTCCGTCTTCCGTCAGCCAGTCTTTAACACTTCCATCTCCATCAGTGGCTGCCCCTATTTCCTCTGGCGCAGCTAGCAAAAAGCTGAGCAGCAGGAGTGTCATGATGCCTAAAATAAGCTGTCTCACTCTTACACACTCCTTGATCTACCGCAGCTTAGATAACCGTTCCGCTGCACTAAGAATATCTGTTACCCTTACACCAAAGTTCTCATCAATGACGACAACTTCACCTTTCGCGATAAGCTTATTGTTGATTAGAATATCAACAGGTTCACCAGCAAGCTTGTCGAGTTCAAGAATCGATCCATGTGATAATTCAAGAATGTCTTTCACAATCCGCTTTGTACGCCCAAGTTCTACCGTCACTTGAAGCGGGATATCTAGGAGCATATTGAGGTTTCGTTGTTCACCATATGGATGATCGGCTTGACTGAAATTTGTGAATTGAACGTTCTGAATGTTCGGCTCAGGCTCACTTACTCTAGATGCGAATGGCTTTTCCCTCTCAGCCGATTCTGGTTGTTCTTCTTGTTGATCTTGATATGGTTTTTGTTGCAAATCGGGTTTCTGCTCCTTCTGCGATTCTCTTTCGCTTTCCTTTGATTCAGCTGCACGAAGTTCTTCTTCACTCACAAGCAGTTCGCTCATCTGCTTCGCTACCGAGGCAGGCATCACATGATGCACGACGGTTTGCACAATGGATCCAATGGAAAGTTCAAACGATACATCGATAAAAGCAGCCTCTTCGGACCCTTCAATTAGCACAGAGTTACTTGGTTCAGAAACAACTTGTAAATTGGTGAATGTGCCAGCAAATGAAGAGCCTGATGCCATACTCAAGCCTTTATGTACACTTTCCATCATGCCTATCACAACAGAAGTGAGGCTTTTATCAACGCTTGCTTCTTCCTCATCTCCCTTTGCAACAAGCCAGATATCAGCCATATCCTGAGCATCAGGAGGATTCAACATGAAAATCGCTTCACCAGAGGCTGCTCCTTCATAACGAAAAGACGCTTCTACGTAAGGAAGAGCTAATCCATTTTGAAATGCCTCATTCTCTAACACGTTCATTGTCACATTGGATACGATAACTTCTTGCATGAAAACAGAAGATAACGTTGTTGTCAGACTTCCCATCGAAACACTAAACAGTTCACTCAGTGCTTCCTTCTCAATCGAATGAAAATTCACGTCATACTCCTCCTTTCCTGCTGCAGTCTCTTGAAACAGCGCATTAAGTTCTCCCTCTGACAGGCGATCATCCGTCATGACCTTTGTCCTCCTCTTCTTCCTTCACTTCCGTAATTTGTACGGCCATACGACCTTTCGACGTTCCTGGCTGTCCATGAAACTTCACGCGGTTGTCGACCTTAACAACTAACGGATCGGTTACCGTCTGATCTAGCCGAATCACATCACCATCTTCAAGATTTAAAAACTCTTCAATCGTGATTTCTGAATGACCAAGCTCAGCGATAATCCCTAGGTTCGTTTTCTTCAACCGCTTTTCGAGCTCCTTACTTTCCTGAGGCTCTCGATCTTTCTTTTGATTGGAAAGCCAGTGATGTGCAGAAAGCCTTGGCATAATCGGCTCAAGAACAACATGAGGAAGACAGAGACGAATATCTCCGCTCACTTCCCCAACTGTCACATTTAACGTGACGGTAACAACCGTTTCATTCGGAGAAACAATTTGCAGGAAATGCGGGTTAACCTCAAGCTCTTTCAACTCTGTTTTCAGCTTCAATACCGACGTCCAGGCATCCTGAAAACTTTCAAGAATCTTACTGAAAATACGTTCAATAACCATTGTTTCAATTTCAGTTAAATGCGTAAGCTTATCCGGCTGCCCTCCCTGCCCACCGAGCATCCGGTCAAGCATGGCATAAGCGAGTTCCGGTGCTACATCAAGCACCATTTGGCCTTGAAGTGGCGAAGCGACAAAAAGGCTAAGAATTGAATTATCGGTAATTGATTTAACGAATTCCTCAAATGGCATTTGCTGAACAGAATGAACGGAGGCTTGAATAATCGTCCGAAGCTGAGCTGAAGAATAGGTTGTCATCAGCCGTGCACAGTTCTCGTGAATTCTTGTAAGAATACGAATATGATCCTGTGAAAAGCGAAGCGCTCTTTTGAAATCATATGTTTGGACTTTTCGTTCACTCATCGGCTTCTGACCTTTTTGGTCAATTGCAGCCAGAAGCGCATCCACCGTTGCTGGTGATAGCATGTCAGACAATATCGTCACCCCCGTTCGTTCTACTGTTTATTCTTGGCTAACACGTTAATATCTCGATAAAAGTTAGTAATTAACTGCTTCACTTCTTCAGCTGATTCAGTGACAACATACCGCTTTCCATTCGTAAGTAAAATCATTGTATCCGGTGTTGATTCAACCGTTTCAATGTAGATAGCATTCAACATCATCGATTCCCGATTTAATTTCGTTAACGTAATCATATGTATAGAGCGGGCTGAGAAGCTCAGCCCTTACCCCCTATCGTTTTAAATTCACGATTTCTTGAAGCATTTCATCTGAAGTAGTAATCACGCGTGAGTTCGCCTGGAAACCACGCTGTGCCAAAATCATCTCGGTGAATTCTTCTGTTAGATCAACGTTCGACATTTCGAGTTGTCCTGAGATGATACGAGATGCTTCCGGAATATCTTGTAACCCTCCAGACTTCCCTGTTAACCGATAAAGAGAACCACCGATTTTTTCTAAACCAGCTGCATTTTGTACTGTTCCTGTTTTTAACGTAGCTGTAGCAACTTCATTAGTTTCGCTACTAACGTAAGTCAAAACACCATTACCATCTACGTTGATTATTCTAGAAATATCATCGATAGGAACTCCTGGGGTGTCTATTGTTCCACCTTCAGGTATGGCAAGTACTTCCTGACCTTGTGTCGTTACAAGTTTCCCAGAAGATTCTCCACCTTCGTTTTCCTCAACTTGAACCTGAAATGAGGCAGATCGTGTGAGATATTCATTATCTCCGCTGCCAACTACAAAATAACCTTCACCCTGGAAACTCAAATCTGTCTGATTTCCAGTTGTAATCGGAGAACCCGAAGTGTGAATCGTATTAATAGATGACAATGAAGACCCAAGACCTACTTGAGTTGTATTCACTGAATCTCCACCCATATTTTGACTGAGTAAGTCTTTAAACATCACTGTGCTTTTCTTGAAACCAACAGTATTAACGTTTGCAATATTATTACCAATTACATCTAGCTTCGTTTGAAAGCCTCTCATTCCTGAAACGCCTGAGTACATGGATTTTAACATTTAAAATTCCCCTCTCGATTATGTCGCTGCTTCAATCGGTCCACAGCGATAGGCCTCCTGCTCGGTCCAGCCTTTATAGAATTAGTGCTGAGTCAATGTTTGTTACGATCTGGTTTTCCATGCCCTCCTGTTTCATCGCGGTAATGACTTTGTTATTCTTCACGCTTACGACAAATGCGAGGTCTTTCATCAACATGAGTGATTCTTTTGATCCTTTTTCTCTTGCTGTTGTTACTCCGTCATTCAGCTTTTGAAGCTGGCTGTCAGAAAGTGAGATACCATGCTGTTCTAATCGAACTTTTGCGTGATGACTAAATGATACTTCGGACTGTAGCGTTTGTTTGAGTTGATCCGCAAAAGATGTTTTGGATGGTTCTTGTTTTTGTACTGTTCTTAACGGTTGCTTTGGGTGATACACCTGATTAACTTGAATGTTTGCCATGCTATTTCTCCGTTTCGATGCGCTCTAGTAGGGAGATATCAATCTGTTTACCGTTATCAAGTTCAGCTAGGACTTTGCCTTCCTTGTACACAACAGCCTGTACGTTACCAGATGCGACTTCATTGTTTTCTGACCACTCAACGCTTTTTCCAATTAGATGCGCATGATCAGTCATTGAGCTTTGCAGCTGCCGATCGAAAAACTTGTTCATCGAACTGTTCATGTTCGTTATTTGCTCAAGTGAGCTAAACTGTGCCATCTGGCCAATAAATTCCGTATCCTGCATGGGCTTCATTGGATCTTGATTCGAAAGCTGTGCAACAAGAATTTTCAAGAAATCGTCTTTACCAAGTATTTCTGGTGACTGCGTTACCTTCTGCTTTTGGGCTGTTGATGAAGATAAAGATGCGACAGAGCCGGTATTCATGGTTTATCCCTCCTATACAGCGTAATTAATTCCGCCTTCAACCCGCTCTTCAATGTCTTGTGTGATTAGCGGATTATCGTCTACTTCATATTCTCCCTTGCGTTCCGCCCCTTGCTTACCCTGTTCAAATTGCTGCCCCTGCTGTGAGCGACCATCCTGCAACATAGAGCTTTGTGAAGGGGAAGAAGGTTGCTGAATTACTTCTACCTTATCGAGCTGAACTCCCTGCTGAACGAGCGTTTGGCGTAGCTGATGGAGCTGAGACTCAATCATTTCTTTAGCCGCTGATGTTGCTGTTGCAATAAAAGCAGTTACTTTCCCATCCGATGTTGTTAATCGAATATCCAACTGTCCTAAATTCTCAGGAGAAAGCTTGATACGAATATGAGATTCATCACCATTTTTCATAACCTGCATTCGCTCCGTAATCATGTCACTTAAACTCGTATTTAATTGACGTACGGGTATAGGTGTATTTGATTCCTTAACAAGCGACTGTGATGGCGCCTCGCTAGTTTTCATGTGAGGGAGGCTCTCAGGTTGTTCGTCAACTTGAGTTTTTGCTGGTTCAAGGTTTTCCGCAGCATCCATCTCAGTAATTTCAGCAGGCTGCTTTGCTTCAGTGGTCTCATCTGTCCTCTGAATAAGAGAAGTAAGTGAATCTTTCATTCTCGTTACCCCATCCACATCAGGTCTTTTTAACGTAGCTAAAAGATCGCTTTGTTCCTTTTTTGTTAACGTCTCATTGTTTTCTACGATTACTTTAGCAATCGCTGCTTTTACTTCTTCAGTAGATACGGTCTTAGTCTCGACAAGCTTCACTACCTGTTCACCTTCCAGACCGACTTTCAGCAACTCACCTTTTATGAAGCCAGGAAGTTTAATCTCACTAGGCTTCCCTTTATCATCATTCACTTGAGAAAGAAAAGCGCTGAGCTCGTCACTCGCATTCTTTGATGAAGGTAGCGGTTTACTAGACATTTCTGGTGTCATATTTCCAAGAGTCATTACCGGAATGAATGGCAATGTGGGTTCTTCTTTCACCTGCTTCTCCGACAAATCAGTTTCTTTAATAGGCTGATCCGGCTGCTTTTTCTCAATAGCCTGCTTAACATTGGTTAATAACTGCGCAAATCCAGTTGCATCACCATCGGCTTTTGCCTTTACTGGTTGAGCGGGTGTCGCTCCAAGTGACTGGATCATTGTTTTCACGTTTTCACCTCCCCTCAATCAGCTAATTCTGCGATATACATAGAAGAGACCGATTCCTCCATTTCTGAAAGGAGGGCGGTTCGTTTCGCTTTATCGATTTTTGCTAGGATCGAAGCACCTGTCGATTTGTCCTCATCGGTAGCCATTTTCTCAAGAATGTCTGCCGCTTCGTCGTCAGGCATTTCTGATAAATTTTTCGCTACGTCTGCAATTGATAGAGAGCTATCTTTACGATCAATAGCATTCATAAGAAGCGTTACCCGCTCCTGTAGAGCTGATATTTCTGGATCATCTGCTTTATCAAGATCTCGTAAAGCAATGGTAAGGTCTGCAGCTATCGAAGAATTCATCTTGCCGAGAACTGCTGCCTGCTCCGTGCTTCCCATGTTATCGAGTAACAACGCCGCTTCATTGAGCGTTAGCTTTTCTAAGATGGAGGCCGATTTTGAAGCGGACATTCCTTCATAGGTTTTTGCTAATTCCTGAAGCTTCTTATTACGCTCTTCCTTATCCGCTAACTCTTGCTTCATTTCTTCAGTTAATGACTCTAGCTCTGCTTGCTTTTGTTCGATTTCAATCTCTTGCTCATCAAGCTGTTTCTTCATACTCGTGATTTCACTATCTTTATTAGCAAGTTCTTGCTGAAGTTCTGCAAGTTCATTCTCTTTGTCATCCGATGCTTCAGCAGAAATAGCATCACCTACATACGCAATTGGTTTCTCGCTAATCGACGTGGCCATTCCAATAAGGTCATATCCTAGAAAAGGCAAGACCACCGCAAGTACCGTCGCCATAAAAGCAAGGGGGAGGAGAAAGCCGTGTATGATTCGTTCTTTCCATGAACTCTTCTGTCTCTTTCGCACTTGTCTCACGCCCTTAGCTCTCGTTGTTTAACAGCTTCATAATTAGACTATCCGTTTCTCGCAAGCATGTAAGCACGTACTGTATTTAAATCATCCAGCTCGTTTTGCTCAAGTATTTGAAGATCGCGGTGAAATTCTTCTTTCCGTGTTTCTTTAATGGATTGCCATGTTTTCTCTTCTTTTACTTTAGCTGCTAAGGCGTCTTGCTGGCTGCTTAACTGAATGTTGATCAGTTTCAGTTGGTTCTTTTGTTCCTGAATCTGTCTCTCTAAGTAAGCAATGTGCTCTTCTCCTCTTAAAAGCTCTGTTATCGAAAGCCCGTCCAGCTGTCGTTGCTCAAGCCGTCCACGCATCGAGTAGATTTCCTGTTCGAGAGAAGAGATCGCACGTTCTAAGTCCACTTGTACCTTAAGCACCTCGGCCATCTCAAGCTGAGCCTGTGCCTTCTCGTTTTCTTTTACATCAAGAATTCGTTGAAATGGGAATTGAAAAGCGGCGATGGTTATTCATCCTTTCCAAATCGTGTTAATAGCCACTCCTGACTATCTTCAAAAGATGCCTCATCATCGATGCCCTGCTTAATGTACTTCTCAATTTCTGGATGACTGGAGATTGCTTTGTCGATGTTGCTGTTTGTACCAGCTTTATACGCACCGATATTAATCAAATCTTCGGATGAGACATAAACAGCTAGAAGACGCTTGAACTCTTCCGCTGCCTTCATATGCTTAGATGTCACAATTTCTTTCATAACACGGCTTACGCTTTGCGATACGTTGATCGCAGGATACTGTCCTTTTTGTGCAAGCTTACGGTCAAGGACAATATGACCATCAAGAATACCTCGTACTGCGTCCGCAATCGGCTCATTCATATCGTCACCATCAACTAAAACAGTGTAAAACGCTGTAATCGAACCTGTTTCAGACGTTCCTGATCGTTCTAACAGCTTTGGCAAGAGAGCGAAAACACTTGGAGTATACCCTTTACTTGTTGGTGGTTCTCCGATTGCTAATCCGACTTCCCGCTGCGCCATCGCAAATCGTGTGACAGAATCCATCATGAGCATGACGCTCTTCCCTTGATCTCGGAAAAATTCAGCTATTGATGTTGCAGTGAGAGCACCTTTAATTCGCTGTAATGGCGGTTGATCGGATGTTGCTACAACGACAACGGATTTCTTTAACCCTTCTTCGCCAAGGTCACGCTCAATGAAATCTCTTACTTCTCGTCCTCGTTCACCGATCAGCGCAATGACGTTCACATCTGCTTCAGAGTTACGGGCAGCCATTCCCATTAACGTACTTTTACCAACACCACTACCTGCAAAAATACCAATCCGCTGTCCTTGACCAACTGTTAGAAGACCATCAATCGCTCTCACACCGAGCTGAAATGGACTCGTAATTCGTGGTCTTGTCATTGGATTTGGTGGCTTACGATTTGTAGAAACAGCTTTCAATCCGCCTGGTAGTTCCGAGTAATCGAGCGGCATACCCCTTCCATCCAAAATCGCACCTAAAAGAGAATAGCCTACTTTCACTTCAAGGGGTTGACCTGTTGCAACAACAAGGCAACCTGGCCCGATCTCAGATAAATCATGCATTGGCATAAGTAAGACTCTGTTTTCACGAAACCCAACTACTTCAGCTTCAATTGGCGTCCGCGAAGGTCCTGGATACAAGTAGCATAGCTCACCGATTTTCACCTCTGGACCGAGTGATTCAATCGTTAATCCAATCACCTGTGTGACTTTCCCATATTTCTGGACGGTTTCCATAGATTCAAGTAGCGAGAGATAAGGATCGACATTAATGCTCATCTGTTTTTCTCTCCTCAAACATCGAAAGCAGCTGTTTCTTAATTTCAGAAAGCTGACTATTTATCGAGATATCATAGGAGCCACTCGGTGTATGTACCAGACCTGAGCCTACTTCCAAATCACTCATTGGTATAAGTTTAAGGCTTGCATTCACATCAAGCTGTTTCTCAAGTTCATCGACCATCGGCACCATATGCTGATAGTCTTCAGCCGACACTTGAAAAACAACCTCTCCGCGATCCTGAACTTTCTTAAGCGTATCCTTCACCATTGAAAGCATCGTTTCGGGATTCTGTTCCATTTCATTCAGCATTATTTTCTTTGCAATGGCTGTGCTTAGTGAAAGAAGAAACGGTTCAGCGCTTTGAATTAATTCTTCCTTTTTGTTATAAGCACCCTTTACCATCGCTTCCATTTCTTGCTTTTGATTGCTTAGTTCAAAATGAACCTGCTGCATTCCCGCTTCATAACCAGAGGCATAACCCTGCTCCTCCGCTTCGCGGTACGTTTGTTTCGTAATTTCCTGCCATTCAAGCTCTTTTTGCTTCTGCTTTTGCTCAAGCTGATGGTGTACGTTCGCTTCTTCTTCACCAAGCTTTGTTCGAATGGTGTGGTACATGTCTTCGAGTCGAATCATCATTTCAAGAAGCTGCGACTTTTTCTCATCAATCGTTGTTGTACGAGTCGGCAGAATTCGCTGTTTTTTCGTATCGGCAACTGTTCTTTGCTCAAGTACTTTTGGAACAGCTCTTTTAGCTCCAGATGTATTCCGAATGATGTTAGACAATCAGATCATCTCCCCCGCCTCGCGCAATCATCACGTCACCTGTTTCTTCAAGATAACGGATAACGGAGACGATGCGCGACTGCGCTTCTTCCACTTCTCTGAGACGAAGAGGGCCCATCAATTCGATTTCCTCTTTTACTGTATCTACACGTCGGTTAGACATATTGCGGTAAATCGTATTCTTCACTTCTTCGCTTGCTACTTTTAGTGAAATAGACAGATCTTCGTCCTTCACTTCACTGATCACAAGACGAATGGAGCGATCATCAAGCGTAACGATATCTTCAAATACAAACATGCGCTTCTTGATTTCTTCTGCTAGATTTGGATCATCTTTTTCAAGCGTGCTAAGAATTGTTCTTTCGGTGCTTCGATCAACACCACTAAGCACTTGGACGATCGCTTCCACGCCACCAGTAAAGGTGTAATCCTGAGCACCCGTAGCGTTCAACTTGCTTTCAATAATGTTCTCGAGCTGACTGATCACTTCTGGTGAAGTACTATCCATTAAGGCAATTCGCCTCGCTACATCTGCCTGACTTTCTTGCGGCAATGAGGATAATATTTTAGAAGATTGCTTGGCATCTAGATAAGAGAGAACAAGGGCAATCGTTTGAGGATGCTCTTGCTGTAAGACATTTAGAATCTGATCTGGATCTGCTTTCCTCGCAAACGAAAATGGCTTCACTTTCAGATTTGCTTTAAGTCGATTAATGATTTCTTCCGCTTTCTTCGGACCAAGCGCTTTCTCAAGAATCTGGCGGGCGTATTCAATTCCCCCAACCGCGATGTAGTCTTTTGCCTTTACCATTTGAATGAATTCATCCACAACGGCTTCGCGCTCTTCAGGCTCTACTCGTCGAAGCTCAGAAATACCAAGCGCAAGCTGATCAATTTCCTTTTCGCTTAAATGCTTGAAAGTCTGCACTGACAGATCTGGTCCAAGAGAAGTAAGAAGGATCGCAGCTTTTTGTGTACCTGATAATTCTTCTACATTAGACACAATCCAACTCCTCCTATTCTTCGTTCATCCATAGTCGTAGTAGTTTCACAAATTCTTCTGGATCATTTTTTGCTAGACTCTCAATTTCTTCTTTCCCAATTAGCAACTCAGGCGTCATATCCACTTCACGTTCTTCCCGCGGTAAGTAGTGGTCTTCAGGTGTTGCAGTAGGAGCGGGTGCGCTGTAGGATTGCTCGAACTCCATAAAATCGTCTTCCTCTTCTTTTCTTCCACGTCTACGGAACAGCATCATCATACCGCCGATAAGGAGTATTCCAACACCGCCACCAACTGCATACAACACCCATACTGGGACTGAGTCCGTCATCGTTTGGAAGAATCCAGCTTGAGGTTCCACATAACCTGGACGCCCCTTAAATTCATTCGCAAATACAGAAATCCGCTCTTCTAGTGCTGGGTCATCAAGTGGCACATCACTTCCACCTAGTGACGTACGGACAACATTCTTTAACACAGTGCGAATATCTTCTATAGATGCTGCTGTTAAAGTTGTGGCATCGTCAGCCACAGGTGGCTCTACACCAACATTAATCGTAATGTCATCAATTACATATGGACTTTCTTCAATCTCTTTATGGATCCTGTTCACTTCACGATTGATACGGTCTTCTACTTTCTCATAAGAACCGTCACCCTGTGCATTTGGATCATCTGCGTTATAATTTGGTATTTCGCCTTCATCTGTTCCTGTTCCGCTTTCGGCGGCATTTGGATCTCCTGAATACGATTCTCTTATCTTTTCAACGCTGATATCGATTCCTTCTCCCGTCTCTTCATCTACGGGTTCAACTAAATCTTCCGTTCGTTTCTCTTTTGTGAAATCAACACTTGAGACAACAGACACAACAACTTTGTCTTGACCAAGGATCATTCCAAGCATTTGCTGCAGTTCCTGTTGCAGATCTTTTTCAATGCCCTTACGAATATCCTGTTGCTGTTGATAAGCAGATAGCGTTGTATCAACTTGATTCTCTCCATAGTCAAACGCAGTACCGTTTTGGTCCATAATGACAATGTTTTCGACTGGTAGATTAGGTACACTTTTGCTAATGAGATGATAGAGTCCCGTTATTTGTCCCTGATCAAGCTGAGCCCCAGGATCTCTTGTTACGACAACAGAAGCCGACGCAACGTCGCCTTCTTCATCTAACCAGACACTTTCAGCCGGGAGAGTAATCATCACTTTCGATTCATTAATTCCAGCGATTTGCTCTATTAAATAACTAAGCTCATTTTGCATCGCATCGCGTTCAACAACATCGAACTGGCGATCCGTCATTCCCATCCCCATGTTCTCGCTAAAAATGCTGTAATTAACATTACCGCTCTTCGGAATGCCTTCAGCTGCAAGACTTACTTTCAAATCAGATGCCTGGTCTTTAGGTACACTAATCGTTGTCCCATCAGATGATACTTCTACAGGGATGCCCTTTTGTTCAATTGCACCCTTAATTTCACCAGCTTCAGTTGGCGTCAAATTCGAATATATTGGTGTTAAATTTGGTTTAGACATCCAAAAAACAAGGAATAGAAGCAAAAGAAGTGTAAAGAGAAATGTCCCTCCAATGAGCCACTTCGATTTCTTTGAGTAGCTGCCCCAGGTTTCTACCCAGCGACTTTTGAAATTAAGTAGTTGTTGGTTCATCCATTATCCATCCCTGACATACTACATTTGCATACGCATGATTTCTTGATATGACTCAATCACTTTATTCCTTACTTCTACAGTTAAGTTAAGGGAGAGTGAAGCTTTTTGTGCTGCAAGCATCACTTCGTGAACATCCTGAACTTCACCGGTGACGAGTTTATTCGTCATTTGTTCAGACTGTACTTGATTCGTATTCACCTGTTTAATCGCATCTTGAAGCATCTGACCAAAATCAGACGTCGCTTCACCAGAAGAAACAGCTGGTTTTTGTTGCTGCAGAGCCGGTAGTTGCTGCAGTGCACTAATCGAGTTCATATTACCCTCCTAAGCTCTAACTACTTCCCTAATTCTAACGCTTTCATATACATACTTTTTGTCGCGTTAAGTGCCGTAACGTTTGCTTCATATGAACGTGAAGCTGACATCATATCAACCATTTCCTTCACCATATCCACATTCGGCATTTCAACATACCCATCTTCATTCGCATCAGGGTGCGTTGGATTATAGACAAGTTTAGTTGGGGCTTGATCTTCTTTAATCGTCGCTACTTTCACGCCTGAAGAAGCTGCATTACCCTTCCCCATAGCTGACTGTAACTGACTTTCAAATGAATGCTTTTGAAGCTCCACGACTTTCCTTTTGTAAGGCTGCCATTCCCCGTCCACTAATTCAGAACGAGTTGTTTCTGCATTGGCAATATTAGATGATACAACGTCCATCCTAAGGCGATTTGCCGTTAGCGCTGAAGCACTTGTATTGAATCCATTAAATAAATTCATTTCAATTAGCTCCCTCTAATAGCCGTTTGCAAGTCACGGAACTGGCTGTTTGTTTTCTCAATCATTGCGTTATACAATAGCTGGTTTTTGGCGAGTTCTGCCATCTCAACATCCATGTCAACGTTATTGCCATTCGAATTGTTCAATGTATTGTTATCTGTTCTCACAACCGGTTTCGTTGCGTTCGTCTCGTTACTAAAAGGCACATGTTTGGGGTTTGATTTGTAGCTTTGGAAGTTTCTATTCATTGCTTCCTGTAGGTTATCTTGAAATGAAACGGTTTGACGTTTGTAATTAGGGGTGTCGACATTCGATATGTTAGATGTAATGGTACGCTGTTGCACCATCGAAGCGTTCAATGCTTGTTCAAGCGGTTTAATCGATTTAAAAACGTTCACGAAGCTTTTCACACTCCTCGAAAAAAATGTAATCTATTCAAAAAAATGGATTTAAGGGTAAATACATACTCTTTCGACAATATTTTCGTTATTGATAGCATAGCATTGTCAAAAATAATAGTAAATGAGAGTTTTAACCTAATAAACTACTTTTTTCACTTATTTTTTCCAATATTCAACGTTATAATGGGAGTAATAAACTTTTAGTACGTTCCATAGTACTACGTTAGGAGCGAGTCCATGTTTAAAGGGTTGTATACCGCTACTTCCGGCATGATGGCAAGTGAACGAAAGCAACAATACCTCACAAACAACCTATCCAACGCAGAAACACCAGGCTTTAAGCAAGATGTCGCAACATTGCGTTCATTTCCTGAATACTTATTGAAGGAGCGCAATACAAACGCATCTCAGGCAAACTCATCGGTCGGCACGCTACAAACTGGTGTGTATACACAGGAAGGTATTCCGAGCTTTACGAGTGGCTCTTTAAAGGAAACAGGGAAGTTAACGGATATTGCACTTGTTGATGAAGGACTCCCAATAGATGAGGAAACGGGTAAAAAAGGACTGCTTTTATTCGGGGTTCAGCTTGACGATAACTCGATTCGCTACACGAGAAATGGAAATTTTTCCGTTGATGAGGCTGGCTTTCTAACAACTAGTGAAGGTTATCGTGTTGTAAACGAACAGCTACAACCGATCCAACTCACGAGTGAATCTTTCACAATAGAAGATGGAACAATTATTGAAGAGAATGGAAATGAACAGAACTTGTGGGTCGGTTATACAGGTGATCCGGAACAGTTAACACAGCAAGGAAACGGCGTTTTTGCATGGGCTGGTAATGAAAATGCCGCGCCGCAAAGTGTACAAGCAACCGAATTCAACCAATACGCTGTTAAGCAAGGATTTATTGAAGGATCGAATGTGGATATGACGACAACGATGACGGATATGCTCAATACGTATCGCTTATATGAAGCCAATCAAAAAGTTCTTCAAACGTATGATCAAAGCATCGATAAAGCGGTTAACGATATTGGTCGAGTTTACTAGGAGGGATACGAGTGAATATCCAGATGGCAACAGCGTCCTCTTCACTAAGTCAGACGCAAAAGAAAATGGATACGATCGCGAATAACATTGCGAACGTGAACACGGCAGGTTACAAAAGTCGAGAAGCATCTTTTCAAAACCTATTAACACGTGAGTATGAGAACCAAACCGGTGAAGCAAATGAACCAGGCAGGCAAACACCCGAGAACTTAAGGGTTGGGTTCGGTTCAAAAGTTGGATTAACAACACTTCGTTTCGAACAAGGCTCTGCACAGGAAACTGGTCGGGAGCTTGATGTGATGCTTGAAGGAGACAATGTTTATTTTCGTGTCCAAAACGGTGAAGAGGTTCACTATACGAGAGACGGATCATTCGAATTTCAAAATGAAAACGGTGCACTGACGCTCGTTACGAGTAGTGGCAATCCAGTTCTAGATGTGAATGGAAATGAAATCACCTTTGCAAATAATCCTGGAAAACTGACGATTTCTGATGAAGGTGGAATTCAGGCTGAGAACGGCGAAACGTTTCAACTAAGCGTGGTGAAAATCAACCGACCACAGTCGCTAGTCAATGAAGGTGGTAATGAATTTTCTCTGAATGTAGCTGACGCAACCGCAGTAGTAGAGCCAAATACTGAAGAGTTTAAAATGAGGCAGGGTTTTCTTGAAATGTCGAACGTCGATCTTACAAAAGAAACGACTGATATGATTTCAACACAGCGCTTGCTTCAATTCCAAAGCCAGGCCATCAAGATGGCAGATGAGATGATGGGGCTTGCGAATACAATTAAACGATAGATCCAAACAAAAACACCTCGCGGCGCGAGGTGTTTTTGTTATCTTAGAAAATCTAATAGAGAAGGCTGGATGATTTTTGCGCTTGATGCGAGCGTCGCCTGATAGACGCTTTCTTCTGATTTCAGTTTCATGATCGCTTCTGCAAGATCAATATCTTCATTCTTCGAAAGAAACGATTGAACTGAAATGTTTTCATCTTTCAAACGCTGGTTCATGCTTTCGACTCTCGATTGACGGGCACCCATGCCAGTCCAGCTCGTAAGGACTTGATCTGAACCTTTTTCAATTTCTCCGAGCGCCGCGTTCATTTCTTCTGTGTTACCGTTCGTTAAGGCTTGTGAAAAGGAATCGAGCGCTTTAAACAAATTCACATTTCCATCAAAAACTTCATCCGCGCTTACGTTTATTTTCACTTCACTAAACGGTGAAATCCGTTGCTTCATTGTTCCGTTATCAAATGTAAGATCACCGTTTGCTTCAATGACGATCGGCTGATCTGTTTTCTGGCCATTGAAGATGTATTTACCATCAAGCTTTGTGTTCGCTAGACCTTCAAGCTCTTGACGAAGCTGCTTAAATTCTTTCGCCATTGTTTCTAATTCATCTTGTGAATTTGTTCCACTTGAAGCTTGAACACCAAGCTCGCTTGCTCGTTGAAACACATTCAATACGCTAGATAACGTCTTTTCCGTCATATCCATCCAAGACATCGCGTAATTTGTATTTCGCTCATATTGTTCATTTCTTGCTAGTTGGGATGACAGCTTCAACGATTTCTCAGTTCCCATCGGATCATCTGATGGTTTGTTAATTCGTTTCCCTGAGGACACCTGTTGGTTTGCATTTTCTAGGTTGGAGAGATTTCGGTTCATTTGAGTTGTCATATTACTTGTTAGCATTTGCTGCGTAATTCTCATTCCCCTACTCCTCCCTATACACCCATACGGTTAATAATCACATCGAGAATTTCATCCGTTGTACTTATGTAGCGCGCTGCTGCATTGTACGCATGTTGAAATTGGACAAGGTTTGCCATCTCTTCATCTAGCGAAACTCCGCTAACTGACATGCGGTTGTTATCAATTGATTGGAGAACAGACTCATGATTCGACACCGTCCGTTCCGAAGACTGAGCACTTGAAGCAAGTCGCGTTACAAGCGTGCTGTAATAATCATTCACGTTCGTTGTAATTGAATCGTCCGAACCTGCTAGCTTAAAAGTGAACGTTTTATTTCTCAAATCGCTAATGCTTGAGGCAATTTCACCATTGCTGATCGTGTCATTTTTTGAAGAAGCTCCGATTGTTGAAGGATTTGCTTTCACTTCTTGGTTGATAGTCGTTCCTTCAAGAAAAGCTCCATTTCCATCTGAAGCGAAAAGCGGCTTGCCCTCCTGCATCGTTCCATCGGCGTTTCTGATAAGAGAATAGCCAGACTCCATCAGCTCGTTCAAACCTTTTACTTTCCCTTCCGTAGCAGTTGCTTCCTTACCTGAAATTAACGTCTCAAACATTTCGTTAAGGTCACTTTTCATATTCTCCGTTACCTTAATCGAATCTTGAATTCCCATAAGCTTACCGCCCACTAATTCTCCTTCTTTTGTATATCTAGCGAGACCAGATAACTGGTCTTTCAAGAGATCTCGACGATCCATTAAATCGTTAGCATTACCATTTTTGGAGATTTGTTGATTCAAACTTTCGATTTGGGATGAGAGTGAGCTGATTTGGTTCCGAACAGCCGCTTCCTGCTTACCTAAACTATCTGCTAAACTCGCAAGTCCCTTATTAAACGATTTCGCCTGATCTAAGAGCTCTTCTGCTCGTCCTACAACAACTGATCTTGCAGCGGTGCTATCAGGATTTGACGCAAGGTCTTCCCAAGCTGACCAGAAGCGATCTAACGAGGCGCTGATACCATTTTCACCTGGTTCGCCAGATAATGATTCGATTTGCTGCATTGTTTCAAGCTTCGTAGATTCTGAACCTAGCATCGAATTGCGTTCTCGGTATTGACCGTCCAGATATTCTGAACGAATTCGTTCAATCGATTGGACACTTACACCAGTTCCAAGCTGTGAGGATGTACTTCCCGTTTGGTAAGGGTACGTGATCGGAGAAGTTGCCTGCATGTTCACGCGTTGCCTTGAGTACCCAGGCGTGTTTGCATTTGCAATATTGTGCCCTGTTGTTGTGAGTGCTGCCTGCTGGGTGTATAGACTTCTCTTTCCGACCTCTAATCCATGAAATGTAGATGTCATTTCGTCACGTCCCTTTCCTTACCTGACTGCATCAGGCCTTCGTATCAAAATATCCTCTTGTTGCACCTGTAGACGGCTTTTGATTGGGCCTGCCGTAAGTGATCGATTGATCCCGAGGAGCTGTTAGATGACCAATCATATGATGGATAAACGCCATCGCATCTTTCAACAACTCTTCATTTTGTTCGTTAAGTACTTTAAGCGTTTCAGCTTGCTTCTTTAACTCAGTCGCACGGCTTTCGACCATTCGTCTTACCGGAGGACTGAGTAAACCAAGCACACCTTTTAATGTTTGCACTTTATCACCAGAAAGCTCACCGGTCAGCTCCTGACGCGTCTCTTCCTTTGCACGCAGCTCCTGTAGAAGATCCTTCTCGCTTTTCATCACTTCCGTTAAACTTTCCATATCCCGCTCAACAAGCGCTGTATGCTTTTGCTCTGACACCACGATTAATTTCTCGTGTAGGCGAATCATATCGCTCATAACGCTCAATAACTGCTGTCCCATCGTGCCGCCTCCTGTTAGAACCACTTTTCAAACAGCTTCTCGGCTGTTTTCTGACTATCGACACGATACGTACCCTCTTCAATCTGCTTCTTAATAGCTGTCACTTTGGCTTCGCGTTCCTGCTCAGTCTTCATGTCGTATAATTCTCTCGCTTTGCTAGAGATTTGGAGCTCATCTTCACGAGGAGCTTTTTTGGCCTGCTCTACTTTCGTAACAGGGTTATGCTTCTGGTAAGGGTTTACAATTGGCGGTGCTGACGGTTTGTTCACGTTCATAGCCGGTCACCTCTCTCCGATAAATTATAAATCTACTCCTATTCTATTATTCGTACCCGAATTTGAGCATTCTACCGTTATTATCGGAATATTTTTTGGAAAAGTTAACCGATTACTGGATTTTAAAGTCTGTAATGAGGACCCGTTCTACTTTCCCTTCGTGCAAAACATTGTTTGCTTCCGCTTGAATGGTTTCAGTAAACCTCTTTAGCCCCTCTGATCCCTTCAAATCGTCCCTAGATAACCCTGCAAGTGTCGAGATAATAATTGCTTTCAGTTCAGGCGTTCTAACTTCAAGTTCTTTATAGCTCTCCTCACTGTCCGCAAGTAAATTTAGTTGAACGACAGCATAATGTTCAGACGATAAATTTGTCGTAAGCGACTCCATGCTATAGCTTCTTGCAGCTAGTTCTTCTGCCGTCGGTTCTTTCTCTTCCTGTGCAATCACTTCTTTTAAATTGATATCGAGAAAGAATACGGCCGCCACCCCGCAAACTCCAACAATCCCAATTGCAGCCAGAAGGATAATCAAAATTTGTTTCATTGTTTCCACCTCATCATTTTAATTCTCAACGTTGTACGGGAGGATCAGCACTTCTACCCGACGGTTCTTCGCTCTGCCTGAATCGGTCTTATTCGTGTCAACCGGTCGATATTCACCATAACCCGTAAAGCTAAACAGCTGAGGCTTTAAGTTCTTGTTCTTCAAAAGTTCTGTCATGAAATTCAGCGCGCGCTCTGAGCTTAAATGCCAGTTTGATTGATATTGAGACGTCTTAATCGGTCGATTGTCTGTATGACCCGTTACTGTGATGCGACGTGGGGGATCCGTAACAAGAAGCGAAGATATTTCTTTCGCAAGCTCCTTCGCGTCACCTGTTAAATTCGCTTTCCCACTATTGAACAGCGCCGCTTCTTTAATGGTGATTAGAAGACCTTCTTCTGTTAATTTCGTTTGTAAAAACGCATCTAGATTCTGCTCTGAAATATACGAATCAATTCGTTCTTTCAGCTTCTCAAGCTTATTCAGATCTTCCTCTAGCTCTTCCTCGGACTCTTCCTCTTCCACCGCAACATCTTTCTCTTCTTCTTCCTTTGTCTCTTCAGGATCGTCAGCTAGTCCAACAAATGATCCGTCTTGAGGCTGCATTGTAGAAGGCTCGCTTTCAAGTATACCTGTGCCGCCATTCAATACTTCCTCAAACGATTTCGTAATCGCTTCGTACTTTTTCACATCGACGGTACTCGCTGCAAAAAGTACGATGAACAATGCGAGAAGAAGCGTAAGCATATCCGCATAAGGAATGAGCCAGCTTTCATCAACGTGCTCTTCATGCTCCTCGTGCCTCTTCTTACGCATCAGCCCCTACCCCTTCGCCAACCGTCTGATTCGAGTCTACTTCATCAAGATTACGCTCTTTACTTGGCAGATAGACGAGTAGCTTGTCTTCAACCATTCTTGGCGATGCACCAGACTGCACAGCAAGAAGACCTTCAAGCATAATCATCTTAATGCGCGCTTCAGCACTCGATTTCCGCTTCAGCTTATTCGCAAACGGATGCCAGAGAACGTATCCTGTGAAAATCCCAAAAAGCGTTGCAATAAAAGCAGCGGCAATTGATTTTCCTAGCAGTTCCATATCGCCAAGATGACTTAGTGCCGCAACAAGGCCAACTACTGCCCCAAGTACACCAAGCGTTGGCGCATACGTACCAGCCTGCGTAAAGATTCCGGCACCTGCTTTATGGCGATCTTTCATTGCTTCGATATCCTCGACGAGAATTTCTTCAATCACCTCGTGAGAATGGCCGTCAATCACCATTTGAAACCCCCCTTTGAGAAAGGGATCATCGATCTTCTCAAGGCTGTTCTCAAGCGAAAGCAAACCTTCACGACGAGCGACAGTTGCCCATTCACGGAACAATGGAATCAATTCTTTCTCAGTGAGAAGCTTTTGATTCGTGAAAAGAATTTTCAGTAATACTGGAAATTTCTTAATTTCATTGAACGGAAATGCAATTAATAGCGCCGCTGCTGTTCCAACGAAAATGATAACGAGGGCAGCGGGATTGAGTAGTGCTGCTGGGTTCGCCCCTTTAAGAATTAGTCCGCCAATGAGGACGAAGAAGCCAAGCAGTACGCCAAGCAGAGATGTTTTTTCCATTGCATTCACCCTCTTTGTTTCCCTTTATTTCATTTGTTCCATTGCTGTTTTCCACGTATTGCGGAATTCCTCAGCTAACTCTTCTACTTCTTTCAGCTTGCTTGCATCATTATTGATATTCGCTGAAACTAACTGTGAAATCATGTATTCATATAGTGAGTCCATCGACTCTGACAGTTCAATTTCCATATTCAAAGATCCACGAAGCTCCTGAAGAATGTTTTGTGCTTTAATGATGTTCGTATTCTTCGCTTCGATGTTCTTCTTCTCCATCGCCATCGCAGAAAGTCGGATAAATTTAATGCATCCGTTATAAAGCATCAATGTCAATTCCTGTGGCGATGATGTTGTGACTGCATTCTGCTGGTACGTTTGGAAAGGATTTTTCATTGCCATTAGTGCGTGCCTCCTATTTTCGCTGATCGAAGAATGCGCCGTCTGTGTACGATTGTGCTTTATACTTGCCTGCAACTGATTTCCCTTGTTGAAGACGTCTCATCTGATCCGAAAAGGCTGCATATAGTTCAGAAAGCTTTGGTTGAATCGTCTCCTCGAGTCCACTCAATTGCTCAAGCAAATGCCGCTCATCTGTTGACCAGTCGTTTCCTTCTGCTTTTAACGCCTCATCTAGAAGCTTAATCGTCTCTTCACGACGATTAATAATGTTGTTAATCCCATCAAGGTCACTCTGCTCATTGTCATCCATTGAAGGCTTTAACGCCTCAAGCGACTTTGCAATTTGATTCGTAATTACATGCATTTGATGCAGCGCATCGATTCTTTTCATCTTTACATCCCACCAAGTAAGTTTTGTTGTACCCATAAGCTCTGTTGGTTCATTCTGTCCATTGCCGTCTCAAGTGCGCCAAACTGTTTCCAGTAGCGATTTTCCACCGTTTCCAGCTTGCCTTCCCACGTTCTCATTTGCTCATCCAAGTTTTTTAATCGTGTTGAAAGAAAACTGCTATCAATAAGTGACCCAGGCGTACCCGCTTTTTTGCCAAGCTGATCAATGCCTTTGTTCACGTTATCGTATAAACGGTCACCAATCCCATTACTACCACTCGTAAAAAGATTCATCACTTCATCAGGCTTCTCTTCAAGCGCGCTTTTCAGCTTCGCTTCATCAATGAAAAGCTTGCCGCCATCCTGATAATTCCCTGTATTAATGCCAATTTGCGAAAGCATCGACAGTTCCCCAGCTGGAATGCCTTCAACAGGAGACATCCAGGCATTTCGCAAACTGCTCGCAATTCCTCTAACAGTCGAGTCACTTTGCAACAAACCGCTTCTCGCCTTTTCCTCCCAGAGCTCGATTTCCTTCTCAGTTAAATCTTCTCTCTGTGCATCTGTTAATGGCGGGAAATCACGATTTCGTTTCTCTGTTAGTAACCCTTGCGTTTTCTCAACAAACGCATTGTATTTCTCAACAAATGATTTCACCATATCGAATGGTGCCTGTGTGTCACCCTGGACAGATACGGTAGACGTTCCTTTTTGAACAAGATCGATTTTCAAGTTATTAATTGTTGTAGCATTTGTTTTAAGATTATCAACTACGATTCCGTCAAATGTAACCGAACCATACGTACCCGTTGCAGTGGCTTTGTTTGCTCCGTCAAGCAGCCTCTTTGCAACTCCGTTGTCGCTAAAAGATGATAGCGTAAACGATTCGTCTCCACCCATGGCTTTCGTTGAAATGAAAAATCGTGAAGTGGTGTTGTCGAAGTTCGCTCTCATCCCAAGCGTTTCACCCGTCGCTTCATCTGTTGCGCCGGCGATTTTCTCTGCGAGACTTTTGAATGTATCGGAAGCCGTTATCGTAATGGTTGCCTTCTGCCCTTTTGCATTTGTGAGCTCAAAGGTTGTGTCTTTATCTTTTGCAAAAAGGACTTTATCTGTTGCTTTCGCATTTGTGCCTGCTTCATTCTGAATCGCTGCTCCAGAAACGTACTTCGCACTTTGTGCAAGCTCGTTCACAGTAACCGCATATGAACCAGGTACAGAAGAAGACGTTGACGTAGCCTTAACTGCGCTAGCATTTGAGGAAACTGCTTTGTAGGCGTTGTAGCCTGACTGCAGTCGCATGGACGACGCTGCTGTACGCATCTCTGACATCATCGAGTTCAGCTCGCGATAGGATTCCTTCTGCCATTCAACCACTTGCTTCTGTTGAGACAATTTATCGAGCGGAATTCGCTCCGCTTTCATGAGATCTTTTACCATCTGATCAATATCCATTCCCGTCGCTAACCCGGAAATTCTCATGAACATCTCCTCCGTTCATTCCTCTTATACATACTATCGGCAAGGTAGCGAAAGAGTTTAAGGTGTAAAAAGACCTAAAAAAAGAACTCTCAGGATGAGAGTTCAGGAAAATCATACTTTACGATCCACCATAAAACCAAGCAGCTCAGCCGTTGCCGCATACCGATCAAGAAATTTCTTCGAAGGAATCTCCTTCACCACTTCTTCTGTATTTGTGTCAATGATTTGAACATAGAACTCATTCAGTTTGTCGTGAAGCTGAAACTTGATGCTCGTGTTCGTTGGCTGGATGAAGTCGTTTAGTTCGTTTACTTTATTGACGACCGCTTCTTTAGAAAATTCCTCTTCATGCAGTTGTCTTTCTAAGTTAGGTTCTGGTTGTTGATTGATTTGGTTATCCGCTTGCTGTGCTTTTGGTAGAGTGCCAGAAGCCACTTGTGAAACGTTAGAAAGTTCCATCGCTTTCGCTCCTTGTCAACGGAGTACAATGGGTTCTATCCTTTGATATTAATATTACTCCCTAGATGAGGCTGAACCGATTGCTCCAACATTTTTACAAATTGATTTGAGTTATCCTGTGCTTGATTCATTGCTGTTTTGGTTAGCGATATATTTACCTGCTGCTGAACCTTCGCTTGGTTTAACACCATTGAAAGTGCTGCAATATCCAAAACACATCTCACTCCTTTATAGGAAAGCTCTAATTATAAGGCTCTTTTCGTAAACTTTGTTGCGATAAGAGGAGCGGTTGATTTCCGCTCCAGGATGCTCGCTTTCCGCGGGGCGGGCGGTGAGCCTCCTCGTCGCTTACGCTCCTGTGGGGTCTCACCTGTCCCGCTAGTCCCGCAGGAGTCGAGCATCCTTCCGCTCCAATCAGCTAAGTGTGGTTCTTTACTGGAAAATCTTTTAGAAAAGAGCCAATTATAAAGAAAGACCTTAGAAGAAGATCTAAGGTCTTTCAAAGTATTAACTAGATTAACGAAGAAGTTGAAGTACTTGCTGAGGCTGTTGGTTTGCTTGTGCAAGCATAGCTTGTGCTGCCTGAGCCTTGATGTTTTCCTTCGTCATGTTCATCATTTCTTTCGCCATATCAACGTCACGGATACGAGATTCCGCAGCTGTTAGGTTTTCGGAAGAAGTGTTTAGGTTATTGATTGTATGTTCTAGACGGTTTTGGAATGAACCTAAATTTGAACGTGTTAATGATACTGTATTGATAGCATTATCTAGTGAAGTAATTGCCTTTTCTGCTCCAGTAGTAGAAGTTAAATCTATGTTGCTAACTCCTAGACTTTGAGTATCCATAGCGTTAATAGAAATATTCATTGTTTGATCTTCATTTGCACCAATATGGAAACTCATTGACCCACCAACAGTAACTGTTGTGCTGTCAACTGATTTCGCAGTCATTGACAAACCATCAGACCCATTACCAGATAAAATAATCTTATCACCTTTTGTACTAACAGTAAGTGCATTACCTCCAGCATCTGTTGCTGTAGCTACCACATCACTTCCAGTATCCGTTGCAGCAGTCGTATTCAAAGCATCAGTAGATGAAAACGCAGCATCTGCATTTGCTTGAACAGAAACAGATTGACTTTTCCCTGCATCAACTGTCTCAATAGTAAAGTTATTTGGACTTCCAGTACCATTATCAGTGAATGTTGCTTTTACACCACTTACATTAGAATTAATTCTTGATGCAAGATCCTTGTAACTTTCATTTGCTTCCCATGAAATAGTAGAAGTTTGACCATTTACCGTGATATCAAATGACCCTGCTGCAGTTGTAGAAGATTCATCAGCATTCAGAATATCACCTGAATCAGCAACTGTTGCCAAAGCTGAAATATTAGTAGTGTAGGAACCAGCCTTTGTTTCTGCTGTTTGTTGAACGTTGCTTACTACTCCACCTTTACTAACTGAAGATCCAATATCACCTGTTAATAGTTTTTTGGTGTTAAACTCTGTAGTATCAGCAACACGGCTTATTTCTTCAGTTAACTGATTAACTTCCTGTTGTATCTGCTCGCGATCACTTGATGTTAGGGTGTCATTCGCGCCTTGAACAGACAATTCACGCATACGCTGGAGCATGCTTTGAGTTTCACTTAAAGCACCTTCAGCAGTTTGAATTAAAGAAATACCATCTTGAGCATTTCGACTCGCTTGATCCAAGCCACGAATTTGTCCACGCATTTTTTCTGAAATTGATAAGCCCGCTGCATCATCAGCTGCTTTGTTAATTCGAAGTCCTGAAGACAATTTCTCCATGGAGTTGCTTGCCGCAGCCTGGTTAGTACCCATCTGACGATACGTGTTCATTGCTGAAATATTGTGGTTAATAATCATTCTTAATCTACCTCCGTGTAATGTTTTATCAAGAAAGCCCACATCCGTTTGGACTTCCTAACACTCCTATTATCGGCAGGTGATTTTAAACGTTTAATAGTTTTTTGAAAAATAAATAAAAAGAACCTTATCGTTCGTGATAAAGGTTCCTTTCTTAATTAATTATTTAATTCTCATGAATATTTTCAATCACTACGAACTTGTCTTTTTCCGAAACGCCTTCAAATCATCCAAACTAAACTCCTGCATCGCCGCAAGTTTATTCTCTGACTGAATCGCTTCATAGACCTCTTTACGGTGAATCGCAATATTTTTAGGCGCTTCAACACCGATCTTTACCGTGTCGCCATCAATGCTAATAATCTTCAGCTCAATTTCATCGTTAATGACGATTGATTCGCCTTTTTTCCGTCCAAGTACTAGCATTTACTCACCCTCCTGCGCAACAACTTGCTTCAGCAAAGGTTCTTTTATACCGTACTCCTGTTTCAGTACCATCTGCTTTCCGGTTCTAGCAACTGTATTAAACACAAGCGGTGCTTTTAAGTTCATCGTTGCTTCTTGTAATGATCCCTGAACAGTGAGGATGGAGAGAACAAGGGCATGCTCTGGATCTTTGATGTCGAGCTGATCGAGCGTGCTGTCGTCCAGGTTTACTTCATAATTAGGATAGAAGGAAAACGGATCTGCGAGAAAGAAGCAAAGCCCACTTTCTTCTGCTGATTGCAGAAAGTAAAAAGGAGACTCATCTTTGTCGTCGGCGGGTAAAAGAAAATATGTTGTAAAGTGCTCGAGGCCGGGGATGCCGTTTGCTAACGTCATGAGACGTTCTTCGTTAACATCGATTTCTCCAAAGCGTGCAGTGTCTATTTTCATAACGATCTCCTTTGTTGATCACATTCTACCTTCATTATAAGGGTTTTAGCTCCATTTTCCATGAATAATTTGTTGTAATTTTGAAATTTCGGTAAAATGAAGGAAGTGATCAAGTCGATTTAAAAGGCTGTTTTGTTAAACATTATTGTTATAAAAGTAGTAATTGATTTCCACTCCAGGATGCTCGCTTTCCGCGGGGCGGGCGGTGAGCCTCCTCGTCGCTTACGCTCCTGTGGGGTCTCACCTGTCCCGCTAGTCCCGCAGGAGTCGAGCATCCTTCCGTTCCAATCAGCTGAATAAGGTTCTATAACGAAAAATCTTTCAACAAATTTTTTTAAAAAAGCAATTTAAAAATGCACGCTAATATTAACGTACTGTTCTATTTAATTGAAAGGAGTATTATTCATGTCAATCACCTTTCATCCGCTCGGAGAAGCTGCCGTAAAGGTATCTTTTCATCAAGCCGTTTCTCCATCTCTGAACAATATAATTAAAGCATTCTGTACGAACATTTCATTAAAAGATCGAGGGATAATAGAATGGGTACCTGCTTATGACTCTGTCACCGTTTACTATGACCCTTGGATCTTTACGTATCAACAGATGACGGAGCTTCTTAATGAAATCGCGCTTAAAACGGAACAAAAGCCAAGCAACTCGAAAACCATCGTCACGATACCTACTCTTTATGGAGGAGAATACGGTCCTGATCTCGAAGAACTCGCCGAGACAAAAAAGCTTAAAACCGAAGACGTTATTTCCATACATACAGACGCCGACTACCTTGTGAACATGATTGGGTTTCTACCAGGCTTCCCTTATCTAAGCGGTCTTGACGAAAAAATATCAATGGCACGTCTTGAGGAGCCTAGGCAAGCTGTTCCAGCAGGATCCGTCGGCATTGCTGGGAGCCAGACAGGGATATATCCACTTGAATCACCTGGTGGTTGGAATTTGATTGGGCGTACGCCGCTTCGTCTTTATGATCTTGAAAATGAAAATCCTTTCCTTCTTGAGCAAGGTGACTATTTACAGTTTAAGTCGATTACGAAAGAAGAATTCGAACAAATAAAACGAGAAATAGACGAAGGTACTTACAAGCTTGAACGTAAGGAGGAAACGAAATGACGTTTCATATTGATTTAAACAGCGATCTTGGCGAAAGTTTTGGAACGTATGTGATCGGCCAAGATGAGCATGTCCTTGAGCTTGTTTCATCGGCTAATGTGGCTTGTGGTTTTCATGCTGGGGATCCTCATATTATGAACAAGACAGTCAAATGGGCGAAGGAACATCACGTTGGGGTTGGCGCACACCCTGGTTTTCCTGACTTAATGGGGTTTGGGCGCAGGAATCTTAACGTCACACCTGAAGATGCGTACACGCTCGTTCTTTATCAAATCGGAGCACTGCACGGATTCTGCAGTGCGCATGATGTGCGCCTTCAGCACGTTAAGCCTCATGGTGCGCTTTACAATATGGCTTCGAAAGATCCAGAGCTCGCTAATGCGATCGCACAGGCAGTAAAGGATTTTGATCCAGAGTTAATTCTTTTTGGACTTGCGAATTCTGAACTAATTCGTGCTGCACAGGACGCTGCGCTCCCATATGCTTCAGAAGTATTTGCGGATCGCACGTATCAGCCAGATGGCACGCTAACGCCACGAGTTGAAAAGAATGCGATGATTCGTGATGAACAAACGGCGATCGATCAGGTGATTTCGATGGTGAAGCAAGGTAAAGTAACTGCTGTTGATGGATCGATCATTGATATTGAAGCAGATACGGTTTGCGTGCATGGTGATGAGCCTTCTGCACTTGCGTTTATTAAGGCGCTACGAAAAAGATTTTTAGAAGAAAACATCCTCATGGAAAGGATCGGAAACCTGTGAAGCTATTTTCAGTTGAAAAACCAGGATTGTATACGACGTATCAAGATTTAGGACGAATAGGATTTATGAAGTTCGGGGTGCCAACCTCCGGTGCCCTCGACCGCTTCGCTCTTGAAGTTGGCAATATCCTTGTTGGCAATGAGAGAGGTGCGACAGGACTTGAAGTCACGATGCAGGGACCTGAGCTCATTGCCCGGGAAACATTCGTGATGGCTGTGACAGGTGGAGATTTATCGCCGATGATTAACGGCAAGCGGATTCCGCTCTGGAAATCGGTTCTTGTGAAAAAAGGACAGGTGCTTGAATTCGGGAAGCCGCGACAAGGGGTTCGAGCGTATATTACGATTTCTGGAGGCTTTGAGGCTAAAGAATATATGGGGAGCACATCTGTTTATGAACCCGCTGGACTTGGACGCAGGCTTCAGGCTCGGGATGAACTTTTTGGGAATCCAAAGCAACCAAAAACAGGAACCGGGTTATTTTACACCGAGATTCCTGAGTATGATCGTGATATTGAAGTACGTGTTGTGAAAGGACCACACCACGAACAGATTTCGGATAGCGTAGTGGAAGCCTTTTTCTCCTCCACACACGAAGTGTCTCCACAATCGAATCGGATGGGCTATCGCCTCAGTTCTGAGCTTGAAACAAATCATGATGGCGATGTGATATCTGATGCTGTGCCGATTGGTGGAATTCAACTTCCAGGAAACGGCCAGCCGATTATTCTTCTGGCTGATCGCCAAACGACGGGCGGTTATACACGAATCGGGACTGTGATCGGCCCTGATTTACCTTTGATCGCACAGCTTCCTCCTGGTGGAACAATTCGCTTTAAGGAAGTTAGCGTTGAAGAAGCTCAAGAAGCAGCCATTCAGCTCGAACGAAAGCTTCGAATATGGAGTCGCATGACTTAACGAAGGTGCAGGTAGCTGTGAAGCTCATCCTTCACAAGCTCTCCCTGATCCTGCTCGGTCATTTGTAGGCGGTAATGGTCTCCTTCGACCTCCGCCTGGAAATTATAGAAGCCTTTATTATTAAGATAGTCGCTTAGATCTTCGATTTTTTCACAATGAGAGAACAAAATTTTATTGCCCACATAATCATCGTTAACATAAACGTTATAGGTATCATGTGCATTTTTTATGGAATCAGCTTCCGCTGGATAAAAAATCGGGAATTGTTCCGGCATTCTGTCTCCCTCCTTTCTTAGGGATTACTATCAATTTGTCCTTTCCGACCTTTTTGTATGTTGGAAAATCATTCTGCAGACCGTTATGTTTATTCCTCTAATGATCCGGGAACCTTCTTTAACATACATCAAAGGAGGATTATTCATGGCTAACACATATACAAAGCAATATATTGACGGCGAATGGGTTACGGGCTCGAGTAAGAAAACTGTAACAAATTATAATCCATTTTCCGGCGAGGAATTATTTACACTACAATCAGCATCTGAAGAAGATCTTGATCACGCATATAAAATCGCGAAAGAAGCTCAAAAATCTTGGGCTGAGACAACACCTGGCAAACGTCAGCAAATTCTTGATAAAGTTGCAGCGCTTATGACAGAACGCAAAGAAGAAATCATTGACTGGCTTGTAAAAGAGTCCGGTAGTACGAAGATCAAAGCAAATGTCGAATGGGCTGCAGCGGCTCGCGTCGTAAAAGAGTCTGCATCATTCCCATATCGCATGAAAGGTCAAATTGCACCTTCTGATACGCCTGGTAAAGAAAACCGCATTTACAAAAGTGCTAAAGGCGTTATCGGTGTTATTGGACCATGGAACTTCCCGCTTCACCTTTCCATGCGTTCGGTTGCACCAGCGATTGCAACAGGCAACTCAGTTGTGTTGAAACCTGCATCAGAGACACCTGTAACAGCTGGTTTCCTAATTGCTGAGTTATTTGAAGAAGCTGGTTTACCAAAAGGCGTGCTGAACGTTGTAGCAGGACGCGGATCTGAAATTGGCGATGCGTTTGTGACACATCCAATTCCGAAGTTGATCTCCTTCACAGGTTCAACTGAAGTTGGTCAGCATATCGGCGAGCTTGCAGGTAAAAACATTAAAGAAACAGCTCTTGAGCTAGGTGGTAACAACGTGTTTATCGTGATGGACGATGCTGATATTGATCAGGCCGCTGAATCTGCAGCATTCGGTAAATTCCTGCATCAGGGACAAATTTGCATGGCAATTAACCGCATTATCGTGCATGAAAGCATTCATGATGACTTCGTCGAAGCGTTTAAAGAAAAAGTCGCTTCGCTTCAAGTTGGTGATCCAGCTGACGCGAAAACAGCAGTCGGCCCACTTATTAACAAAGACGCTGTTGAGCGTATCCAAGATTCGCTTAACAAGTCTCTTGAACAAGGCGCAGAAAAAATTTATGGTGGCGAAGTTGAAGGCAACGTGATGCACCCTGTTATTCTCACAAACGTTACGAATGACATGCCAATTGCGAAAGACGAAATCTTCGGTGCCGTTGCACCAATTCTTAAATTCAGTACAGATGAAGAAGCGATTGAAATGGCGAATGCTTCTCAATATGGTCTTAGTGGTTCTGTTCACTCTCGCGATTTAAACTGCGGTGTTCAGATTGCTCATCAAATTGAAACAGGCATGGTTCACATTAACGACCAACCGGTTAACGATGAAGCACACATGGCATTCGGTGGAGAAAAGGAATCCGGTCTCGGTCGATTTGGCGGAGAATGGGCTCTTGATAAATTCACAACTGTGAAATGGATTTCTGTTCAGCAGGAACGCCGTCAATATCCGTTTTTCCAATGAGCATTCAGCCATTATAAGTAGTGGTTGATTTCCGCTCCAGATGCTCGCTTTCCGTGGGGCGGGCGCTGAGCCTCCTCGGCGCTTAAAAACGCGCCTGTGGGGTCTCACCTGTCCCGCTAGTCCCGCAGGAGTCGAGCATCTTACGCTCCAATCAGCTTAGTGTGGTTTTTATACAAAACCTCTATTTTCAACTGTATCGAAAATATCCTAACAATAAGCATTAACGCCCTCGTTCTGCGAGGGCTTTTCTTATGCTATTATCACTTTTGTTGCTTTTTATTTTCATTTTTGAAAAAATAAGAAGTGAAATGGGGTGGGACGTGCATGATTGAAATTCGTGAGGAAAACGTAGCTGACCATGAGGCGATTTCGACGATTTTAAGGGAAGCCTTTAACGGAGAGGATGAAGTTCAGCTTGTGAATGGAATTAGGGAATCAGAAGGCTTCATTCCTGAACTTGCGCTTGTTGCACTGCATAACCGCAGTGAACCCGTCGGATATATCCTTTTTAGCATAATTGAAATACATACAGAAAAAGGATCAATCCCTTCCCTAGCGCTTGCGCCAGTTGCTGTAGTACCTGAGTTGCAAAATGAAGGTGTTGGCAGTCTGCTTATAAAGGATGGCATGATGAGGGCAACATCTCTTGGCTACCGACATGTCGTTGTACTTGGTCATAAGGATTATTATCCGAAATTCGGTTTTGTTCCTGCTTCCGAAGAGAACATCACAGGACCGTTCAATGCAGGAGATTCATTCATGGTAAGAGAACTTAAGAAAGAGTCCTTGAAAGATGTGAGTGGAGAAGTTGTCTACCCTTCTGCTTTCGGCGTGTAGATTCTTGACACGAAAAAAGCCGCTTCATTAGCGGCTTCACGTTAGAAGTCAAAGATGGAGTCCTCGTTTGCATCATCTTCTTTCATCGGTTTCGAGGAAAGAGATTGCTGTTGAACTGGCGCCTGTGCGGGACGTGCCTGCTGTGCGAGGGGTTGAATCTGTCGCTTGGGCTTTGATTCCGATGCCTGTAGCAACATGTCACAATATGTTTTGATTGCAATCAGCTCTTCGCGAATCCCATCCACATCTGCATCATTTTCTTCAACATTATACGTTAGCTGTTTCATGCGAGAATTCATTTGATGAACCAGCTGATCAATTGGTATATCTTTCATGTCGGTAAACTCCTTTAATTGAAGGCTCTTTATCACAAGTGTACCAAATCAAAGCGTAAATGAACAAAATTATAAAAGGTAGGAGATTAAACAATGGATACACTTAACGAAGTACTAAAGTTTAACGAACAGTTTGTTGCGAACAAAGAGTACGAACCTTTCGAAACCACAGGTCTTCCTGATAAAAAAGTTGTGATTCTATCTTGTATGGATACACGTCTCGTTGAATTACTTCCACGTGCCATGAATTTAAAAAATGGTGATGTGAAAATCGTAAAGAATGCCGGTGCAGTCGTTAGCCACCCATTTGATAGCATTATGCGAAGCCTTCTTATTGCGGTTTATGAACTTCAAGCCGAAGAAGTATGGGTCATCGGACACCATGATTGTGGCAATGGGAAAGTAGATCCTGACAAATTGATCCATAAAATGGAGGAGCGCGTCACTGAAGAAGCGGTAGCATCCTTAGAACACGTTGGCATCGATCTTCACTCATGGCTTGAAGGTTTTAAAACCGTGTATGACGGCGTGAGTGATAGCGTATCAGTGATTCAAAACCACCCACTACTTCCAAAAAATACACCTGTTCACGGACTTGTTATTGACCCTGCTACTGGGAAATTAGAGCGAGTGACAGAATAAACAAAGCTCACTCCTTTCGCAGGAGTGAGCTTTTTAAAACTTATTACTTCGCCAAAACGTCAGCGAACGCTTTTCCGTATTGCGGAAGATCTGGTGGGCGACGAGCAGATACGAGGTGACCGTCTACAACGACTGGCTCATCAATCCACGTTGCACCGGCATTTTCCATATCGTCTCGGATGCCTGGCGTGCTTGTGACTTTCTTACCTTCAAGTACTTTTGCAGAAATCAGTACCCAACCTGCATGGCAAATTTGACCGATTGGCTTTTTGTTTTCTTCCATATGCTGCACCATTTTAAGAACAGACGGGAAACGGCGAATCTTATCAGGCGCCCAGCCTCCTGGTACAAGAATGGCGTCATAATCAGCTGGATCAATGTCGTCATACGCATAGTCAGCTACGACAGGCACACCGTATTTACCGATATACTTCTCGCCAGCTTTTTCACCAACGTAGTGAACGGTTGCTCCTTCTTCAATCAAGCGGTAATAAGGGTATGTGAGTTCAAGGTCTTCATATTCATGATGAACAAGACTAATTACTTTTTTATTGGATAAACGCATGTTACCACCTCCATGTTCTACGATATACCATTTTGTCGTGATTTCAAAACGTATGCGTTTCTTATTTTGTTTTATGGGTAAGAAATTGGTACCTATTCCATTTGCTACAGAATAGCGTAAAAAGCATTTAAATCCTGTACTGACAAGGGATTTAGCTCCCCCACTCTCTTCTAGTAAGGACATTTCAATTGGGGATACTACATAGTAATTAAAGGAGAGATACACATGGATGTTGGTCTTATACTGGAGTACGGCTGGGTGCTCCTCGTTCTCATTGGTCTTGAGGGTGTGCTTGCTGCAGACAATGCTCTCGTAATGGCGATTATGGTAAAGCATCTCGATCCAGCAAAGCGTAAAAAAGCGCTATTCTACGGATTGGGCGGGGCATTTGTATTTCGTTTTGGCTCCCTCTTTATCATTTCATTTCTTGTCGATATTTGGCAGGTACAAGCGATCGGGGCAATCTATCTCTTGTTCCTCAGCTTAAATCATATCGTTAAAAAATTTGTTCTTAGTGACCGTAAAAAAGATAAGCAGAAGAAAAAGCCAAATGAAGGTGCAGGATTTTGGACAACTGTATTAAAAGTTGAGCTTGCTGATATAGCGTTTGCTGTCGACTCCATTCTAGCTGCAGTGGCATTAGCACTCACACTTCCGACTACAAACCTCCCTAAAATCGGTGGGATGGACGGTGGTCAGTTTGGTGTAATCCTTACAGGTGGGATTATCGGTCTCATCATCATGCGTTTTGCCGCCAATTATTTTGTTAAGCTTCTTCATCGTAAACCAGGTTTGGAAACAGCAGCTTTCGTTATCGTTGGTTGGGTTGGTGTAAAGCTTGCCATCTATACCCTTGCTCACCCCAGTCTCGGTATTCTTGCAGAGGACTTTCCTAAAGAGCCTGTCTGGAAAATCACCTTCTGGGGTGTACTCGTTGCCATTGCTCTTGGAGGCTGGTTTCTTTCATCTGAACGAGACGAAGACGAACGGGAAGATGAAAATGAAGATACGCTTGAAGAAGAAGACGATGAAGCAGATGAGTTCTAAAAGCAATAGAACAGGTGCCGGAGCGGCACCTGTTCTTTATTTCTGGAAAGCTTCCTTAATTTCTTCCATACGCTTTTTATTAACGCCAAAGTCAGAATAACCTTTACGAGAGGCGGAGCGGAAATGAATGTGCTCGCCTGCTGTATCAATGTAAAATTCGATGTCATCTACAAATTTAAAAAACTTTGACTGTTCCTCCGCCCGTATGTAGTGCGTATCAGCTTCTACAATCTTCGTACGCTCTCGATTGGTTAGGATGCTTTTTAATTTAGTTAGCGCCTCTTCTGCAGTGCCTGTATACGGAATTGGTTCCATCTTATGCTTCTCATCCGTACTCTGGCTTAATACACAGTTCGGTTTATCTGGACAGGGAGCTAGTTTTCCCTGTTTAACACCTAGTTGTTCTGAACTCATTTCAATCGCCTCCTGAAATAATTGCTCTTCTTACGTTATACCCTTTCATGTTAGGTCTTGAACATATTATGGCTTACTTTTGTGAAATCAACAGCACATCGAAGTATTAATTTCTCGTTTAGAACGTTTTCTCAGCGTGTATAGTACATGTGAGATAACAAAAAGCAAATTTTTTAAGGAGGCCATACAATGAGTAGACCAGTAGTACGCGAATACCAAAACGACGAAAAGCTGAAAAGTGACATTGAGGAACTAGGCAACATCGGAGTATCAAAAGACGATATTTACGTGCTATCCCATGACGATGATCGCACTAAACGCGTCGCAGAAGGCGTTGATGCGAATACAATCGGCAAAGAGGAAATGGGACTCAGCAGCCTTAAGAATGTATTCAGTAAAAAAGGCGATGAACTGCGCGAAAAAATGCAGGAAATCGGCTTCTCAGAAGACGAATCAGAGCGCTATGAAGAAGAAATGGACAAAGGAAAAATATTCTTATTCGTAACAGATACGGATAAAGTAGCAGAATGGAAGTAATCAATTGCAGCAATAAGGAATGAGCAACGGGGGTCAGGCGCGAGCCTGCCCCCCTTTTCCATTCATTTAAAAATAAATACAAAAAAGAGGACAGATAGGGGTCTTCCCACTCTTTTTACTGCATATATTCGTAGGGCAATAAAAATTTTTCTTTCAAAGGGAGTGCTGATATGTTGGATCGAACATTGCTTTTCGTAGCCGCTATGATTGCTGGTTTTGCTTTGGTTCGTCTGTCTGAGGCTGATTCGTTCCTGTCTAGTCTCAATCCAGTCTTCGAAGTTGTTGGCTTTGTAGCAGCGCTATTATTTGCACTTGTCTTGATCTACAAAGGCGTCATGGCTATTTTACCTCGGAAAGCGTAAGCGCTTTCCACTCCTGAAAGAAAAGCGTAAGTAGCCCGTTAAGATCCGTAGGGTGTTGGAGCTCTATAGAATGAGACGCTTTTTGTCTCAATCTATAGAGTGAAACAGCCGGAGGATTTGGGCTACTGCAGCTAGACACGAAAAGCGTAAGTAGCCCGTTTAAATCCGCAGGATGTTGGAATCCTTTTGAATGAGACGTTCTTTGTCTCAATCAAAAGGATGAAACAGCCGGAGGATTTGGGCTACTGCAGCTAGACACGAAAAGCGTAAGCGGTCCGTTTAAATCCGCAGGATTTGGACCGCTGCAGCTGGACAGAAAAAGCGGGATCGCAGCGATCCCGCTTTTTGCATTATTCTTTTGGTGCAATCATGTCTTCCGGACGAACGATTTCATCGAACTGCTCCGCCGTTAATAAGCCGCTCTCAAGAGCCGATTCGCGAAGCGTTGTGCCGTCCTCGTGCGCTTTCTTCGCGATTTTCGCCGCATTTTCATAACCAATGTGCGGGTTAAGTGCTGTTACAAGCATTAATGAATTCTTCAAGTAACCTTGAATGACTTCTTCGTTTGGCTCAATGCCAACTGCACAGTTATCGTTAAATGACTTCATACCGTCTGCAAGTAAACGAGAAGACTGCAAGAAGTTATAAATGATAACTGGTTTAAATACGTTCAATTCAAAGTTCCCCTGACTTGCTGAGAAACCGATTGTAGCATCATTCCCCATCACCTGTGCGACAACCATTGTTAGCGCCTCACTCTGTGTTGGGTTCACTTTCCCTGGCATAATGGAGCTTCCTGGTTCGTTAGCAGGAATGTTCAATTCGCCAATACCACAGCGTGGTCCACTTGCAAGCCAGCGTACATCGTTAGCAATTTTCATTAGATCTGCTGCCAACGCTTTAAGAACACCATGAACATGAACCACTTCATCGTGACTTGTAAGTGCATGGAATTTATTCTCCGCTGATGCAAATGTCTTGTCTGTCATTTTGCTAATTTCTTCAGCAACCATGTCACCGAATTTCGGATGTGCGTTCAGTCCAGTACCAACTGCTGTACCACCGATTGCAAGCTCCTTCATGTATTTCACACTTTCTAGTAGCATGCTTTCGCACTTCACAAGCATACGGTGCCAGCCGCTGATTTCCTGACCGAGCGTAAGTGGCGTTGCATCTTGAAGATGCGTACGGCCAATTTTAATAATATGATCATAATCCTGCATTTTTTGATAAAGCGTTTCTTTCAATTCAATAAGTGCTGGATAGAGATGGTCTTCAACAGATAGGACTGCAGCAACGTGCAGGGCTGTTGGGAACGTATCGTTAGAAGACTGAGATTTATTCACATCATCGTTCGGATGAATGCGCGCTTCGCTTCCTTGTTCTTGTAGAAGTTCATTCGCTCGATAAGCGATTACTTCGTTCATATTCATGTTAGACTGCGTACCGCTTCCGGTTTGCCATACTACGAGCGGAAAATGCTCATTATGCTCGCCGTTAATTACTTCATCCGCTGCTTTCACAATGGCGTCTGCTTTCACATCTTCAAGCTTTCCAAGACGTTGGTTCGCAAGTGCTGCGCCCTTCTTCAGCATCGCAAATGCTTTCACAACCTCAAGCGGCATTTGTTCGTTACCGATCTTGAAATTCTGTTTACTACGCTGCGTTTGAGCACCCCACATTTTATCTGCTGGTACTTTGATTTCTCCAATTGTGTCTCGTTCAATACGATAATCCATTGTGATCCTCCTTCAAAGTATAAGCTAACAGGTTCCACTTCGATAAAAAGCAGTGAAGTCCTTTATCTTAAAATAATTTCTATTAATGACGACGCTTACATCATATCACACTCTTCTTCGACCTGGAATCCGCATGCAGCATCGTTTTTTCTCATAGAAAAAGCCACCCACTATTGTGAGCAACTCGAGTCTTAAACATTAGCTAGTTCTTTCCTCTCGCCACCATTTCCTGAACTTTAAATACTCCAAAAATCGCTATATACAACTGAAAGACGGTTATTGTTCAAGAACATTAACTCCTTTCATCCACTGCCATAAGCTAATCGATGCTGACTCTAGATGCACCCTTGAGCCAGGTTTAATAAACGTACTTAGTTCAATTTCTTTACCCTGCACAAGAAGAATATGGTTTGCGACAACCTTACCTGTTCTAAGATCAATGGAGGGAAATTGTCGATTCATATCTTTAATCTTATAACCCTCCTCATCTTGTACAAATCGCTCACCTTCCCCTGCATTTGAAGGCATTCCGACACCAAACGTTTCATAGGCTAGTTCATACTGCACGATTTCCCCTGACTGAGCAATATAATACGACTCCTGCACAGGTGTTTTATGAACGGAATGGGTGTAGCGAATATCAAAACTAGAAGGGTCATCTTCGAATGGCATATAAGCAATAACCTTCCCCGATTCTCCATTTTCAACAGCCATGACTGGAAAGAAAGGGTACATAAAGATAATTAGAATGAGCACAAGTGCTACACTGATCTGAAAGAAAAATTGTTTTGTGGAATTAGAAGAGTTCATAGTAAGAAGACGCGGGATTTTCACCTGCGTCCATCACATCCTTTTCTAAGAGATTCTTGATGCGTTACTCGATCCCTTTTTCATCAAAGTACTTTTTCGCTCCTGGATGAAGATCAATCCCAACACCTTCTAGAGCGGTGTCAGCTGTGATAAATTCACCCTTTGCATGCGTAATTTTATTTGAGTTATCAAAAATCGCCTTCGTCATTTGATACACATAATCCTCATCTAGATTTGAGCGTGCTACTAGCATTGCGAGAACTGCAACTGTTTTAACATCACTTTCGAGGCCATATGTCCCACTCTTAATTGTCTCTTCAGCATAGTAAGGATATTTTTCAACTAGCTCAGAGATTTTATTATCTTCAATTGGAAGGATCTTTACAGGCTTAATAGCTGATAGTCCTTCTAGTGCACCTGTTGGCGTTCCAGATGTAATAAAGGCAGCATCAATCGTACCTTCTTGAATACCTTCAGTTAATTCATCAAATGCAAGGTGTTGGGCATCTATGCCTTCCATTGCAATACCATGAATTTCTAGCACTTGTTCTGCGTTCGCATATGTTCCACTACTAGGAGCACCAACTGATACTTTCTTACCTTTTAGATCAGCTACTGAGGAAATGCCACTTTCCATGAGTGTGACGATTTGAATGGTTTCAGGGTAAAGCGTTCCAATCGCCTGAATGTTATCCATTTTGCCATCTTCAAACATTAATTCACCTTTTGTGGCATATGCTGCGATATCTGTTTGGGTAAAAGCAATATCACCTTCTCCATCTTGGAGAATTTGCATGTTTTCAACAGACGCGCCAGTAGACTCGGCATTCGCATTCTCGATGTCTGTTTCATCTTGGATAATAGTAGCAAGCTCACCACCGAGTGGGAAATATGTTCCACCTGTTCCACCTGTTAGTAAACTGAGCTCTGAAGGTGATCCATCTGCTTCTTCGTCTGATCCCCCACAAGCTCCAATTACCATCACTAGTGATAGTACAGCTACGAATAATCTAAGTAGTCTTTTCTTTCCCATGCCAACTCCCCACCTCAATAATTAGAAAATTTCAAATTCACTATACCATATTGCTCCTATAAATGGTACAAGCCGTTGGAACAGAAAGAATTGCTAGTATCTGTTATAAAACAAAAAACACCCACATTTCTACTCCTTTCGTTTTAATTCGACTAACCCAACGGTGTGGAATACTGTCGAACAAAAGAGAAAATCAGTTGAATGCAGATGTTTTTTACTTATGATCGTTTTGTAGTGAAATTTCCCAATGCTGAAGAGATGGAGGCCGAATAAACGAGTTAGGGTGAAAAATAAACGTCCACGGAACAGCTGTGTGAGAAGGAACAAGGAGATCATGTGTGAAACGACCCTCAGCCACTAAATCTTCCTGTTCCTTGTAATATAGCAAGCGATTTTGTAATCGCCAGTCGTCCTTCCCATTTAGAATGCAAACAGATGCAAGTACGCATCCTTGATGGTTGAATGCAGCCCTAACCGGAATAAACTCTAATCTCCCTTCTTGTATAGGATTCTGTTCGTAAACGGATTGGAACATTTTCCGATCACTTGGAGCAATTGTCTTGTCCCATTTCTCCTCAAATAATAAGGTCAACGCTATCTCTCCCTTTTGCTGTATCGATCTTCTTTCTCTTCCAACGTGTAGAGGTCATCAATCACATCATTTAAAGAGAGAAGTTCAAAAATAATAATCATTTTTCCAGTAAAATGATGCCGTGGCTCATCCACTTCTGTTCGCTCATTATCGAGTCGATGAAACAACTCGTCCAACTTCTCGATACTCTCTAAATGCTTTTGTGTAAGTTGGTTGGACGGTTTATGAAATGCTCTTGAAATCGAATGACCCGCCTCACAAATAATGCGATGGTCTTCTTCATCCATGCCTTTTCTTGTATCTGTAAACAACATATTGCCCAGGTGATAAAGGATTTTCTGCAAGTATTCGAGCTTCTTTAGGACGACGGAAAAGCTACGAACGTCATGCATGCTGTGTCTCCGGTACTTCCATTCCTCTCGCTGGTAGGAGATTAATTTATACGTCCGTTCAAGATCTCGACTTAAACGTTGATATACAAGCGTCTGTTTTCTAGCATGCGGTAAATCTGCAATAATTTGCTCAAGTAAATCACCTGCATTGTGGTAAAGTCGCTCGACACTCTCGTTAATCATCGTATGAAATTTGGGGGGCATCACGAAATAGTTTACAGCCGTTGAGACAACAATTCCGATTAACGTTGTGCTGAGACGAAAGACAAATGAAGACATGTAATCTCCCGATGTATCCGGGATCATCGCTACTGCAGTAAGCGTTGCAACAAGCATACCGTCATCAAAACCAAGCTTGTGGCAAGCAATAAGTGTGAAGGTCGCGGCTAGCGCGTATGTGAAAGGAGATTGATGAAGAAAGGATTCAAACAACATGGCAAACCCGGCACCGATTGCGGCGGCTGGAAAACGTACGATTCCTTTTTTGATGGAATCTGATGCCGTTGGCTCAACTGTTACAATGGCCGTAATGACCGCAAATAGAACAGGTAGCCCAAGCGCATCACAAATCCAGGCCGTCAAAAAAGCTGCCAGACCTGTCTTCAGAATTCTTCCGCCTACAAATTTAAATACTTTCTGTTTCAGTTCCACCATAGTTATCAGTCCGTTTCTATTCTTTCATTATAACGTACGTATCGGGTTTACATGAACCCGTTTTCAACTTAATGTGTACTCAAAAAAACTCTGAAGGAGAAATCTGTATGACCATATATGTAGGTATTGACCTATCCGGCCCGTCCAATACAAAAGAAACGTCTATCGCCTTATTTAAAGGAGATGACTCCCACCTTACGTTCCAGCAAATCGTTAATGGTGTAACAGATGAGGAGATTTATGAGCTGTTACAAGAGCAAACAGACTCAGTCGTCATCGGCATTGATGCGCCGCTCTCCTATCAACCTGGCGGAGGAGATCGGAAAGCCGATCGTGCTCTAAGGAAAGAAATTATCGCAAAAGGAATGAAAAGCGGATCGATAATGACCCCTACCATGACGCGAATGGTTTACTTAACGCTACGAGGAATTACGCTTTCAAGAGGCTTATCAACCACAACCTCTGCTAGCATTGTTGAAGTTCATCCAGGAGCTGCAGTTGGTTTACGTTCGCCGGACCTATCTTCTGTCTTAACCTATAAATTAGAAATTGATCCTCGTCACAACCTTAAAGCGTTTCTCGAAAAAGACGGTGTTAAAGACATACCAACTGATGTGCTTCAATCGTCCCACTCCTTCGATGCCTGTCTCGCTGCTTATGCCGCATGGAAATGGAAACAAGACAAATCTGAATTTCTCTATCCTGCCGAGCCTCCTTTTCACCCATTTCCAGTTAGTTGTTGAAAGGTTCTTTTCTCAAAAATTGTCGCTATATGAGTGGGTTAATTTCCGCTCCAGGATGCTCGCTTTCCGCGGGGCGGGCGCTGAGCCTCCTCGGCACGCTTGGGCGTGCCTGTGGGGTCTCACCTGTCCCGCTAGTCCCGCAGGAGTCGAGCATCCTTCCGCTCCAATCAGCTAAGTGTAACCTCTCATACGAAAAATTCTTTTAAAAGATTTTTCTATAGAAAACCTCAAATCATAGCTAATTGAAGCGGAAATTCACCACAGAAAACACCATAGAAAAAAGACCCTGTGCACTAGCTGCGCAGGGTTTTTTGATCTAAGACTTTTGGAACGATGCCGCGAACGACGATGTATAGTAGACTTATAAAAAATGCTGTGATTGCCATTGCAAATGAAGGAAACACATCCCATTCCCGGTCCATGTTCCAGCCACTGAACATCGCTCCTAGAAACGTGCCAATCATATAGCAAAACGGAATCCACCATTTCATTTCGAGATCACCTCAAAAATGATATACCCCGTTTCGACAACATTCGAACCTTTTTTAGAGCATTCCTTCAATCTCTTTTTTAATAGACGATGGTTCTGTTTTCGGCTCAAAGCGCTTGATGACTTGACCATTTTGATCAATCAAAAACTTCGTAAAGTTCCATGGAATATCTTCATGTGGCACGTTAGGTGCTTCGTTCGTTAAGTACTTGTACAAAGGATGTGCGTCTTCTCCATTCACGTCCACTTTCGCGAACATTGGAAAGCTTACACCATAATTAATCGAACAAAACTCTTCAATTTCTTCCTCTGATCCAGGTTCTTGAGCACCGAACTGATTACAAGGGAATCCAAGAATTTCAAAAGGCTTATCTTCAAAAGACGTATATAATTCTTGGAGCCCCTCATACTGTGGCGTTAAACCACATTTACTAGCCGTATTCACAATGAGAAGAACCTTCCCACTGTATTCAGATAACGGAACCTCTTTTCCTTGAAGCGTTTCTGCAGTAAATGAATGGACACTCATCAAATCCCTCCTATTGATCACTTCACCCCACTTTTACCATAGTTAGAATCGGAAGGCTACTAACGCGCTCTTGCGATAATGCCATTGTGCACTTTAATAAACCCATGCCTGACAATATCCAAACCGTTCTCATAGGCATATAGACCCATCTGCCGGATATCCATTAATTCACGATACGTATGGTTCATCATATCGGCCATCACGTAATAATAGATTCTCGATTTCATTTGATTCCGTGGTGTGGTCATAATTACATAACCATCATCCTTCACGAATTTTCGATGCCACTCTAGTATGGCTGGCTTGTGCTCATCAGGCACATGTTCAAGTAAGCCTACGCTCAACACAATATCAAACTCTTTATGAAAATCGAGATCGCGGATATCTTTTACAAGATACGTAATGTTCATTTGATCTTTGTACCATACCTTTGGAGCGCCCGTTTGGGGATTCGTGCCAAGGAATGGATATGTGTTCGGAAAATGCGCAAAACGATCCGTCTTACAAAAAGCATCATAATCAACCATGACAACTTCTCCACCAGGATACATAGCGTGTAATTGCATAGCTTCATATCCTTCAGCCGCACCGAGAAAAAGAATACGAGGATTTTTCACGTCCAGTCCATCAAAAAGGGCTCGTTTTCCACGCGGATCCCAAATGCCATCTTCAATACGGTGAACGTAGTTCCAGAGTGATAGTCGCGCCATTTCTCCAAGTCCTTGCTTAATATCACGAAGATGAAAACCTTTGAAACTATCTTTTATCGATGACTTCAAGCGCTGCTGCTCGGCAGGTACGTCCTGCATAAATAGATTATGAAAAGAACGATTGAAATACTCCCAGGATGTTTTAACAGGCATGTCCTGCTCATGCTCTCTTTCCCAATCTTTCCTTTCCTTCGCAAGCTTCTTTACTTCAAACGGCCTACCAATCTCTTTCCATGACAGCTGCGACCAGTCACTCACGACGTTGGCGTTCAGAAATCGATCCAACTGTTCGTTTCTTGCATTTCGTAGATCAACCCGATAACTTGGCAAAAGTGCAGTATACTCGAAGTCCTGTTCTGAAAAAGGATGTTCCGGCGTTATTGAAGCAAGTTCCACTTGAGTCACTCCCTGCTTTTTTCATCTATTCTCTCACGTAAGCGTTTTCATTTCAAATATTTTCCGAATAATCAGATTGTAAGTTCCTTATTCTGTAACTGATTAAATTTTCCTGAAGATGATATAATGAAGGAATTAACGATGCAGGAGTTGGAAAAGAATGAAGATTGTTGTTAGTACGCTAAATGCGAAGTTTATCCACACGTGTCTCGCGTTGCGTTACTTAAAAGCATCCGCTGCCCCTGAGTATGACGTCAAGATGGCAGAATATACGATTAAAGATCCTCTTATGAATATTGTAAGTGATCTTCATAGCATGAAAGCAGATGTGATTGGATTTAGCTGCTACATCTGGAATATTGAAGAGACGATTCCGGTTATTGAAATGCTGAAGAAAGTAAATCCGTCATTAACCATTGTACTCGGTGGGCCAGAAGTTTCATATGATGTGTATGAGTGGCTCGACCGCATTCCACAGGCCGACTATATTGTAATGGGTGAAGGCGAAGAAACGTTCAAACATCTGCTTCAGTCTATTGAAGCAGGAGATACCGAACATGTAAAAGGCATTGCTTACCGTAAAGAAGGCGTCAATCATATTAATCCACCAGCGCCAAAGCTCAGCTTAAGTGAGATTCCTTCTCCTTTCCGATTTGAAGAAGATCTTTCCGATCTCGGGCGTCGTGTTACCTATGTTGAAACAAGTCGCGGCTGTCCTTATTCCTGTCAATTCTGCCTTTCCTCTATTGAAGTGGGTGTCAGGTATTTCCCAGCCGAACGCATGAAGGAAGAACTTCGGTATTTAATGGATAATGGAGCCAAAACAATCAAGTTCGTCGATCGAACATTCAATATTCGAAGAAACTATGCGATTGATATGTTTCAATTCTTAATTGATGAGCATCGACCAGGATGCGTATTTCAATTTGAAATTACAGCTGACATAATGCGTCCAGAAGTACTCGAATTTCTTAACCGTGAAGCACCAACAGGACTTTTCCGATTCGAGATTGGGATTCAATCCACAAATGATGAGACGAACGAGCTTGTGATGCGAAAGCAGAACTTCGAGAAACTCGCACGTACTGTCACAATGGTGAAAGAAGGCGGAAAGATTGACCAGCATCTTGATTTAATTGCAGGTCTTCCTGAAGAAGATTACAATTCGTTCCGTAAAACGTTCAACGATGTCTTCTCTTTCCGACCAGAAGAGCTACAGCTTGGATTTCTTAAAATGCTTCGTGGTACAGGTGTCCGTCTAAGCGCTGAAAAGCATGGCTACCTTTATATGGATAACGCCCCATATGAAATCCTCGGAAATAACGTTCTATCGTTTGATGACGTTATTCGCATTAAACAGGTAGAAGATGTGCTTGAGAAATACTGGAACGACCATCGAATGGATACAACGATTGAATATTTAGTAACAACAGTCTTTCCATCTCCTTTTGACTTTTTCCAGGAGTTCGGAAGCTACTGGGAAGGAAAAGGCTGGTCACGGATCGGACACCAGCTCGAAGACCTTTTCCGTCGCCTTGCTGCTTTTATTAGCCTGCATGCGCCTGACCATTTGAATCACGTCACAACATTGATGAAAATTGATTATCTTTCTAAATCGAAAAAGAAGCCGCGTACTGTTTGGTGGAGCGACCGTCTTCCGAAAGAGGAAGAAATCCCTTTGTTAAAACTGATTAGCGAAAATCCGCTCCTGCTTGGCGAAGCTTATCAAGCGCTAAACCTATCAGAACGCGATCTCCATAAGCACACTGTCATTGATGTTCTACCAAGCGCTGAAGAACCTAATCAAAAAAATATTTTACTTGTTTACTATCATCCGAAAACAGATGAGCGTGAAGTATTCTACGGCCCGCTTCCTTCAGAATCTTCGGTTGTCCTGTAAGGAAATGAGGCATTTCGTTTATCACGAAGTGCCTTTTCTCTTTCTTCCTATAAAGGATTCTGATGCTTAAGGCCGAATAGATTAACTAACCGATGTCGGAGGATAGGCCGACAAAATATGGAGGGATAGCATGACACTAGTAGAAATGGATGCCCTGTCCCTGTCGAAGAAGATTTCCAATCGAGAAATTTCATCGTACCATGCTGTTAAAACGTATATTGAACACCTTAACACGATTAATCCTGTCCTAAACTGTCTTGTTGAGAACCGCTTTGAAGCTGCCTTAGAAGAAGCAAGAAAAGCTGATTATACCCTTACAACCCAAGAAGCTAAAGGTCGCTTGTTTGGTGTTCCAATCAGTGTAAAAGAGTGTTTTCATGTTGAGAATATGACCACAACGGGTGGGCTTAGCTACCGCGCAGGCTCGCGTGAGAAAAAAGATGCAGAAGTGATCAGACGTCTTCGAGCAGAAGGAGCGATCATACTCGGTAAAACGAATACTCCTGCACTTTGTTTCTGTCAGGAAACAGATAATAAACATTACGGGAGAACGAATAACCCGTGGGATATTACGAGAACAGCCGGCGGCTCAAGTGGCGGAGAAGGCTCGCTGATTGCAGCAGGCGGTGCCGCCGTTGGAATCGGAGCAGATATTGGTGGTTCAATTCGCTTCCCCGCACATTTTAACGGCGTAGTCGGATTTAAATCAGGAAATCGCCAGGTATCGCAGGAAGGGAATTTTCCATATGTCGATAAACCAGAGCAGGAGCGCATGCTTGGCATTGGAGCTATGAGCAAATCCGTTCAAGATGCTAGGCTGATCAACGAGATTATTGCTCATGAAACGCCACCTGATCGAACCCTTTCAGATTTTAAGATTGTCTATCCCCTTCCACACCATCGTTTTCCGATTAACCGTGAGACGTATCAATTGATTACGAGGATAAGAGATACATTTGATGGGGAACTCGCTGAAGAACAAGCGAACCCACCATTTTTTAATGAAGCTGCCTTAATGTGGCAGCAAATGATGTCCATCGATGGTGGAGCCGATATGGCAAAGCTTATGTTAGACAATGACAAGGCGAGTCCATTTGGGGAGTTCATGAAAGAGAAGTTCTTCCGAAACTCTGATGTCCACCCTTATCTTTCATGGGCATTAATTGGGGCTAGACTTTTTAAACCAACGCAAAAGCAAATTAACCAGATCCATGCTGCTCTAAAGCGTGGAGATGATATTCTAGAAGACTATCTAGACGATCGCATATTAATTATGCCTGTCTACCATTCGCCAGCTCCAGTTCACGGTCAACTCTATCAAGAGCTTTTTTCGATACGGAAAACGTTTCTGCATTACATGCCAAATGTAGCGTATGCCAATGTATGGGGACTTCCCTCCCTTGTTGTTCCTGTTGGAACGAGTAAAGAGGGGCTACCGATCGGTGTGCAGCTTGTCAGTCGTGTCGGCAATGAGGAAGCTCTCTTTCAATTCGGTGAGCAGCTTGAGAAACGCGTTGGCGGGTATAACCGCTGTACTACACACGATGAAGCCCAGGAACAAGCTGAGCCTGAATTGGTTTAACGAGTCACAATGGAGGAATGAATAAGAGTTGTCTACTGAACAAAACACGAAACCATACGTAGCCATTATCATCGCTGTTCTTTTCGTATCAACATCAGCCGTTTTCGTGAAGCTAGCTTCTGCACCTGCTTCGATCATTGCTATGTATCGTCTTCTGATCGCGATTTTGATTATGCTACCAATTGTTTTCATTAAGTATAGAAAATCATTTAAAGCCATTAAAGGAACAGACTGGGGATATGGAAGTCTCGCAGGCGTGAGCCTCGCATTTCATTTCATTCTCTGGTTCGAATCACTGAATTACACTTCTGTCGCTAGTTCAGTCGTTCTTGTTACCCTACAGCCGCTCTTTGCATTTGTCGGTACGTATTTCTTTTTCAAAGAAAAACTCACCCTTCCCGCGATTGCAGGAGGGGTAACGGCTGTTGCGGGATCAATCGTGATTAGCTGGGGGGATTTTCAATTAAACGGGATAGCACTGTTGGGTGACCTTCTCGCTCTAACAGCATGTGCGACGGTAACCGGCTATCTCTTATTCGGTCAGAATATCCGAAAGAGGCTAGACCTGATTCCATACACGTTCATCGTCTATGGAATTGCTGCTGTGACACTCGTACTCTATAATCTGATCTTGCGCTATCCTTTTGTTTCATATCCTGCTACTGACTGGATGTATTTCATCCTACTGGCACTCTTCCCTACTCTTCTAGGCCATTCGCTCTTAAACTGGGCAGTGAAATGGGTAAGCGTGAACGTTATTTCGATGAGCATCCTTTTTGAGCCAATCGGAGCAAGTCTCCTTGCCTATTTCATTCTTGGAGAGACACTCCATAGGATGCAGTGGATTGGAGGAGGCATCATCTTAGTAGGGTTATATCTCTTCATTCGAAGCTACCGTCGCAAACCAGCGAACATAAATAAAAAGCGTGCCCTCTAGGGTACGCTTTTTCATTCGACATCATTCGAGCTAAATCGGGTGGTGCCTGTCACCCGCGGGCTTTTGGACATGTCTTGCAGCATGGGCTTTCTGAAGAAATTTGATCTTTCAAACAGCATGTTTTGCGGATGCGAAGGAGCCCTTCCTCTCGTTCTGTTTTCTCAGAATAATAAGGTAGGAAAGGGTTAGCACCGCACGTGAAGCTTGTGCAGTTGAACTCTCGAAGGAAATAATGAAAGTCCTCTTCACCTCTACGTTTTTGCTCTAAATCCCCTTCAGTGGGAATGACCGTTTCATAGAGCCAGAATAAATAGATCGCTGCGTTTTCCCAGAGAATCGTAGCGGATAGTTTCGTAGCTTTCACCATTGCTTCGATAATCGGTGCGAGGTTCTCATTGATTAACTCGTTCGCAAGCTTTGCTCTTTCCTTGGTTCGGTCTGTCCAATTATTTCTCCATTCATCACGTATAACAAGATTCATCATCCAAGAGTCGGCATCTGTATCCAGTCGATAAGCAAGTTGATCTGGAGCTGCAACGATCGGCTTATTCCACATCGTAAATGCATATAGACTTGATACGAGCGTCATTAATCCATAGCGCTTCATAAACTGTGATCCAGCAACGATAGAGTTAGGGAAATGCCCTTCATCTACAAGGCGGTCGAGTATCGCATTCAACTTCTCTTCATCAAGAAGTTGCTCTACATTTGGATAGTTAGCTCCATCATTTCCAAGGTGAAGACGAACCTTCTCAAGTCTTGCCTTCTCTTCTATGCTAAATGTCTGCTGGTTCGCGGACATGGACCATCCTCCCCTTTCCGTGTGGAACACAAAGAGGTGTGCCGAATATTGGATCCTTGATAATGTCACTTCGAAGTCCAAACACCTGCTGTACAAGCTGTTCGTTCACAATATCCTCTGGTCGTCCCTGATCGTAAATTCCTTTGTCTTTCACTGCAATAATATGATCAGCATAACGGCACGCAAGGTTAAGGTCATGCAGCACCATTAGAATCGTACGATTATCCTCTTTATTGAGTTCGAAAAGCAAATCAAGTACTTCTACCTGGTGAGCTAGATCTAGATACGTCGTTGGTTCATCAAGTAGAATAATGTCTGTATCTTGAGCGAGTGTTAGTGCAATCCACGCTCGTTGACGCTGTCCACCGGAAAGCGAATCCACATTCCGCTCTGCAAATTCTTCCATGTGTGTTGCTCGTAATGCCTTTTGTACGGCTTGTTCGTCAGCCTCTGACCACTGACTTAACCACGTTTGATACGGATACCGTCCCTGCTTAACAAGTTGCAGAACAGTTAGTCCTTCAGGAGCCATGGGGGACTGCGGAAGAATAGCCATTTTACGAGCAATCTCTTTCGTCGGTTTGTTCGATATCGCCTCTCCATCAAGAACAATTCCTCCAGAATGGGGCTTAAGGAGGCGCGCTAGGCTTCGTAACAGCGTCGACTTGCCACATCCATTTCCTCCAATTAACACACTCATTTCACCTTTAGGAATAAGTAAATTGAGCTCATCGATAACGGTATGCTCACCGTATCCAAGCGTTAGATCTTCCGTTTGTAAAGCGTACACTTCGCCCACCTCCTCATTATTTGTTTCTTGATCGATACAATAAATAAATAAAATACGGCGCCCCAATCGCTGCTGTGAAAACACCGGCAGGAACTTCAAGGGGAGAAAATAATGTCCGTCCAATTAAATCGGCAATCATAACAAGCATGCTTCCAACTAGCGCTGACACAGGGACAAGCACCCCAAATGAGGAACCTACCAGCTTCCGCGCAATGTGAGGAGCCATTAGCCCTACAAAGCCAACGCCTCCAGCGAAAGCGACTGCACCTCCTGCGAGTCCTGTGCTGATAAAGAGCAAAATAATTCGGTCACGTAAAAGCATGGCACCTGCACCTTTTGCCACATCATCACCAAGCTCTTGAAGATTCACCCTTCTGGAATACACCATAAGGAGAACGAGAAGAACCGCTACCCATGGAAGCAGTGTGAGTACATCTTGACCGTTTGTCCCATGCACGCTACCTGTAATCCATATATTCGCCTCTGAAGCTCTATAAATGGGCCCGATAATCATGAGTAGAGTCGTTAAGGCTTGTAACACAGCTGTAAGGCCAATCCCAATCAGCACAAGACGGATTGGGGAAATGCCATTTTTCCAAGATAAAATAAATACGAGAAAACCTGCTAGAACCGCTCCAATAAAAGAAGCAAGCGGTTGCCATTGAATACTTACAGTTAGCGCATTCGCTTTGTCACTAAACACTGTTAGAAAGCCAATCGTAGCAAGCGCCCCACCCCAGGTAATCCCGAGAATATCAGGAGAAGCGAGTGGATTACGAATCATACCCTGCAGGATCGCACCGGAAACAGCTAAAGCTGCACCAGCAAGGATCGCCATCGCTATTCTTGGAAAGCGAAACTGCTTCACAACAAGCTCATTCATATCTGTTCCATAACCAAACAGCGCTTTTACGACAGCATCAGGTGTCATAAAGATTTCTCCTATGCCAATGCTAACAAGAGCTGTCAGAATAACGGCAATAGCGAGAGTTGCAATAATCCAGATCGCTCGTCGATCAAGGAGAAAAGAGAGCGTCCTCATTCGAAAGGAAGTATATTTCGTCATAGCTGCTTAAACTCCCTTCGAGCAATGTAAATGAAAAATGGTGTTCCAATCACAGCCGTTAGAACCCCAACAGGCGCTTCAAGCGGCATAATCACGTAGCGCGCAGCAATGTCGGCCGCTAGTAAAAGGATTGCGCCTATTATAGCACTGTAAGGAATAATCCAGCGGTAATCAGAGCCTGTCAAAAATCGTGCAAGATGTGGGACAACAATTCCAACGAGTGCAATCGGTCCTGCAACCGCAACGGAACCTCCCGCAAGAAGAACAATCAATAATGCAGCACCTGCTTTCACAAGGAGCGTACGCTGGCCAAGTCCTTTTGCGACATCCTCACCCATGACAAGCGTGTTAATTTTTTTACTAATGAAAACGGCACCAACTAATCCAATTACGATATATGGAATGACAGCACCAAGCATGTCTAAGCTACGACCTTCAATAGAACCCGCAAGCCAGAACAGCACATCCTCAAGAGCTTTTTCGTTTAACACGAGCATGCCTTGCGTTAATGAAGAGAACATCGCCGCAATAGCAGCACCCGCAAGCGTTAGCTTCATTGGAGTTAGTCCTTCTCTACCAAGCGTTCCAAGCACGTAAACAATCACGGATGCTAATGCCGCTCCGAGAAAAGCAAGCCAACTGAATGCTGCAAGCGATGTAACAGAGAAGAACGTAACAGCTACAACAATTGCAAAACTAGCTCCTGCATTAACACCAAGAATAGAAGGTGATGCGAGCGGATTACGTGTAATCGCCTGCATCAATGCTCCCGCCACAGCGAGGCTGGCTCCAACTGCTGCACCGATTAAAGCGCGAGGAACCCGATTTTCAATAATAATAATGTGTTCATTGCTTCCGTCAAACTCCGTGAATGCTTGAAGTGCTGTTGACCAGGTTATACTTGTAAGACCATAAACAACACTTGAAGCCATAAGTGCAACCACAATGAGGAAGCCAAGCGCGATTCCAAGCCATTTCCTGTTGTTCGTTTGTAATATATGAGTCATAAAGGTTTAATCCCTTTCTTTATCATCCACTTTAAGTGTAAAAAAAGAACGAAACCGTGTCAATGATTTTGAGAATCAATCTCAATTACGAGTTGACTCTTTTGTGACAATTGAGTATCATTACATCGTAAATGAAAACGATTATCACTTTACATAGGAGGCTACAACAATGCACAAAAAAGGTTGGATGATTATTACTCTTGCTATGATTATGATTCTTGCTGCATGTGGAACAAGTGGGAACAATGCAAGCGAGGATAATTCAGGAGATCAAAAAGAAGAACAAGCAACTCGCACCGTTAGTCACGCAATGGGCGAAACAGAAGTTCCAGAAAATCCTGAGAAGGTTGTTATTTTAACAAACGAGGGGACAGAAGCTCTTCTTGCAATGGATGTTACACCTGTTGGTGCAGTTCAATCATGGCTAGGTGATCCATGGTATGAGCACATTTCCGATAAAATGAAAGGCGTTGAAGTCGTTGGAACAGAAAGCGAAGTTAACCTTGAAGCAGTTGCAGCGCTTAAGCCAGACTTAATTATCGGAAACAAACTTCGTCAGGAAGACATCTACGATCAGCTTAGTGCAATTGCACCGACTGTATACTCAGAAACATTGAAAGGCGATTGGCAGGAAAACTTTACGTTCTATGCAAATGCGATGAACATGAAAGACAAGGGCGACGAAGTAATGAGCGCTTATAGTGACCGCATCGATTCCATGAGTAAGGACCTTGGTGATCAGCTTGATAAAGAGGTATCCGTTGTTCGTTTCCTTGCAGGACAAACGAGAATGTATTACAAAGACTCATTCTCAGGCGTTATTCTCGAACAGCTTGGCTTCGATCGCCCTGAATCGCAGCAAAAAAATGACTTTGCTGAAGAAGTAACGAAAGAGCGCATCCCTGAAATGGATGGCGACGTACTATTCTACTTTACCTATGATGCTGGAGATGGCGATGCCAATTCTACTGCAAAAGAATGGACAAACGATCCTCTCTGGAACAACCTTGAAGTTGTTAAAGAAGACAACGTTCACGAAGTAAGCGATGCGATTTGGAACACTTCTGGCGGAGTTATCTCTGCAAATAAGATGCTAGATGATATTGAAGACGTTTTTCTAAGTAAATAGGACAAAGTCCGGCTGATGCCGGGCTTTTTTCATGCTTGTTTATCAGAAAATAAGGGAAAGAAATAATAAATGTGGCAAGAAGACAGGTTCTTGTCAGGTATAATAGAGTAACACATATATAGAGGGGGGACATATCGATGCCAAATGTCTGGACACATATATTATTCGGGGAAGAAGCTGCTATGGAGGCCGGCATATGGAATACGATCAAGGAAGACCTTCCTTTCTTTCGACTCGGTGCACAGGGTCCTGATCCCTTTTTCTACCATAATTTCTGGCCCTGGAAAAAGAATAAACCTGTCCAGGAAACAGGTTCTGTGCTCCACCAGATGAATTGTGGTCCGTTTCTAATGGACATGATTGAATACGGAAAGCAAAATGACCCAAAGCTTCTTGCATATATATTAGGGTTCGTTACCCATCACATTCTCGACCGTAATGCACATCCCTACATCCACTATCGCTCAGGACTCGAAGGCAATCGCCACCAGCAGTTAGAAATTATTATCGATACGATTTTAATGAAGGAATACAAAGATATCGAAACGTGGAAAACACCTGTTTATCAAGAAATCCACATTGGAAAGTCTCTCTATAAACCTATCGAAACCATGCTCTATGAACTAATTCAAACGCATTATCCCGAAACGGCTGATCGCATGCCGAATGATTACATCAATCATTCGTATCGAGATATGGTGCTTGCACTTAAAATACTATTCGACCCGCTCGGTTGGAAAAATCAAATTCTAAAGAAGCAAGTCTCCTCCTTTTCTTACCGAAAACAGATTGGAGATGAAGATTATTTAAATCGAGAAGGAACAACCTGGATTCATCCAGCTATTAAGCAGGAAGAGTCCACCGCTACTTTTGAAGAGCTGCTCGAACAGGCTAAAGAAGAAGCAACGAGTATACTTCCCCTTATTCTCGACTACTGGCATAATGAAGAAAATTGCCTTACCGAATTAAAAAACCAGATTGGAGATCGCTCGTACGATACTGGGAAAGACTGCAGCCTTTCGTTGGAGTTGAAGCACTTTGACCCAATCGTGTAAGCGGAAACAAAAAATGCTCAGAGCAGACTCTGAGCATTTCTCATGTAACGAATACATGTTTTATCCGCGATATTTTCGATATATCCGCGAAAATCCTGTTTTATCCGCGATAAATAAAATATATCCGCGAATTTGAGATTATATCCGCGAAACCCCACCTGAAGCACCATCACACGTCAACACCCTCATTCACCATCACAATCTTTGCCTGTTCTTTGCCTTTATCGATATTTACTTTGCTAAGCAAATAGATGCCAGCTAGGAAGAAAACGACAAGTGAGACGATACCGAAGCGACTTGAGCCTGTAATCTGTCCAACGAAAGCGAATAGAAACGGACCAAAGATCGCTGAGAATTTAGCAGAAATGCCAAAGAAACCGTAAAATTCAGCGTGACGATGTTCGGGTACCATACTGCCGAAAATTGAGCGACTTAACGCCTGGGCTCCCCCCTGAACAAATCCAACCATCATCGCAAGAAGATAGAAATGGGTAGCCGTTGTCATAAAGTAGCCAAGCAGTACAATGCCAACATAGATCCAAAGCGCAATCATTAGCGCTCTCTTTGCACTAATTTTCTTTGCAAGGTAGCCGAAGAAAAAGGCAAAAGGTATGCCTACAAATTGCGTAATGAGTAGGGCAGCAATTAGATCATTTGCCCCAATTCCTATATCCCGTCCATAAATGGTTGCCATTTTGATAATAGTAGAAATGCCATCATTAAATAGCCAGAATGCAATTAGAAAGATTAATAGCTGTTTATAGTGGTTCAATTCCTTAAATGTCATTCGCAAGCGTTTAAAGCCAATTGTCATATATGAGCCACTTATTGAGGGCTGACTGTGCCGCTGCTCTTTAACATGTTTGAACATGGGAAGTGAGAAAATAAACCACCAGACACCAACGCTTGCAAACGAGAGCTGTGTCGCAACAAGGGCGTTCGGGAGAAGGAACCAGGATGGATTCATAATCATAAGCAGGTTAATAAGGAGCAAGATCCCTCCACCTATATAGCCATACGCGTATCCTCTTGCTGAAATCCGGTCGATCTCTTCGCCTTTCGCAATTTCAGGCAAAAAGGCGTCGTAGAAAACGTTACTACCTGAGAAACCGATCGTACCGAATATTAATAGAATCGAAGCTAGAAGGTAGCCCCCTTCCCCTACAAACGCCATCAAGATACTTGCGACTATCCCCATATAAGCAAAGAACCGCAGGAATTTTTTCTTAGAACTGGAGTAATCCGCTATTGCCCCAAGAACCGGTGCTAGAAGGGCAACAATTAGAACCGCAAGTGACTGAGAATAGCCCCAGTAAGACGTTGCAAGACTGCGATCAATATTTTTTGCAGCTACGTCATAATAGAAGACAGGCAGAACAGCTGCCATCATTGTCGTCGCAAACGCAGAGTTGGCAAAATCGTACATCATCCAACTTCGAATCTCTCTTTTTCTCATCTCGTTTCCCCCATGAAGTTCAATTATATTAAGTATAGCTGATGGAACGATTTGTCTTCCCCAAAAAATTTCATCCTTTATAACATGGACACTTGCCACACTTTCTTCCTGAGAGTACACTAACGGTAGAATAGTGAAACGGAGGGCCATTATGGACCAAAAAGAGATTCAAGAACAAGTTATTGAAAACTATAAACGTGATGAAAACATGATGATTCTTGTCTTTGCTCAGTGGTGCGTGAACAACGATCTTAATCCAGAAACACTTTATGAGAAAGCTTACCCTGATCAGATCAACAATCCTTCTCTCAAGCAAAGCATCGAGCTTGTTGTTCCAAAAGAAGAATCAGAACACATTCCTGACCAAACGGTTATCGGAGTACTTTCGCTATTCGGAAATGACGACCTTGCTTTTGTCGTTTCTGAAGAAATCGAAAAGCGTCAAAAAGAAGAGAAATAATCGCTTTACCAGTTTATTCGGCAACCACAGGAAACTTCCCTTTTTACGTAGAACAAAGAGACCCGCAGCATGTGCTGCGGGTCTCTTTGTTGGCATTTAATTTTCACGAAATAACTTTACTAATGCTTGGGTACCGCTATCTTCTTCCCCTCGTTCAGCGAGGTCTTCGTACAATTGCTTTGAAAGCTCAAGTCCTGGTGTGAGCATCCCCATATGCTTTGCAGACTCCAGTGCAATCGTCATATCCTTAATGAAATGCTTCACATAGAAACCTGGCTCAAGGCGATTTGAAATCATTCTTGGTGCAAGGTTACTTAACGACCAGCTACCTGCCGCTCCTGATCCAATACTTTCTAGAACAGTAGAAGGGTTTAATCCAGCTTTTTCTGCGTAGACAATTGCTTCACAAACGCCGACCATGTTGCTTGCGATGGCAATCTGGTTGCACATTTTTGTGTGCTGTCCAGCACCTGCAGAACCTTGCAGCACAATGTTTTGTCCCATCACTTCAAGGATAGGCTTAACTTGCTCAAAGATTTCTAGTTCACCCCCAACCATAATCGATAACTTTCCTTCTCTCGCGCCAACATCTCCTCCTGAAACAGGAGCATCAAGTGCATAGAGCTGTTTTGACAAAGCATGCTGATAGATTTCCTCCGCAAGTGCTGGGCTTGATGTGGTCATATCAATCAAAATAGAATGAGCACGAGCATTCTCAAGTAATCCGTTCTCTCCTATGTATACTTCTTCTACATCTTTCGGATAGCCAACCATCGTCATGATCACATCTGCATTAGATGCAAGATCTCTTACAGACCCCTGCCATTCAGCTCCCTCATTAACAAGAGCCTCTGCCTTCTCTTTCGTTCTTGAATAGATCAGGGTTCGGTAGCCTGCATTGATTAAATTACGTACCATGCTTTCTCCCATTACTCCTATACCGATAAATCCTAGTACAGGCTTTGTAGACATTTCCATTTCAGTCGCCTCTCTTTCAAAAATTTCCTTTTCTCTCACTTCTCTTCATCGTACACTAAAGGAGAGGTGAAATCATGATGAAAACAAGTAGCTTTGCTGGTCTATTTCTCTGGGTACTATTTGTGGTAGCGAAACTAGTTACCACGCCAATCGATACACTCCAATATGTCATGATGTTATTACTATTCGCTTATCTGGTTCTCGTTCCTTTAACGCTGAACCTTGTACCGCAAAAGAACACTTTTTATCGTTACGCAACACGACTTCAGCCCTTTGCTGCAATATGTGCAGGCATATCCTTCTTTTTTGACCAGGGACTCATCGCAGTTCTTTTTGCAGTTCCATGGCTGATCACAACCATTTTCATTGCCCTATACGGCTTCACACGCTTATTACAAGAATGGAAAAAAAGTACGATTTTCAATGTACTAATACAGCTTGGGTTGATGTATATCAGTATCGGTGGTGTGTGGCTCGTTCTCCATCGATCAGGAATAGAGATCCTTAACTTTAGCGATGTTATCGTGCTGCTAACATCTATTCATTTCCACTACGCCGCGTTCATTACACCGATTTCAATGGCGTTCATTGGAAGAATGCTTGTTAGAACAGCACCCGTTTTGAAGCCGTGGTTCAAGTTAGTTGCTTTCCTCGTGTTGATTGGACCACCATTTATTGCAGCAGGAATTACGTTCGGAGACACAATGCCTGTCCTAGAATTTGCTTCAGTAGTAGAATTTGTCACGCCGCTCGTCGTTTTTTCAATTCTTTGTCTCGTTTATTTAATACCAACTTTGGATTACGCAGTGAAAATGCTGTTATCCATTTCATTTGTTTCCCTTCTCTTTTCCATGAGCTCAGCGATGATTTATGGTTTTGCGCATGTGAATGAGACGGTTATCCTTGGTATACCCTTAATGATCTTCTTTCATGGTTTTGTAAACACATTTGGGTTTTCCCTTTTTGGATTACTCGGTGTGACCGCATTAAATGAAACAAGCACGCCCATACAAAAATCCAGCCTCTCAATGTGAGAAGCTGGATTTATTTTTGTTATATCGTTTTTAATGCACCGGCAACTTTCGCTACGCGTGCTCCAAGGCGAGATGCCATTGTTAGTTCAGCTTCTACTGGTGTACGTGATCCATCACCACCAGCAATCGTCGTTGCACCGTATGGTGAACCACCAATGCCGTCAGTTGTAAGCTGCTCTGGGTTTTCACCATAAGGTAAGCCCACGTAGATCATTCCAAAGTGCATGAGTGGGACAAACGTTGTAAGAGCCGTTGTTTCTTGTCCACCGTGGATCGAACCTGTACTAGTGACGACTGCAGTGGCTTTGCCTTCTAATTCACCATTCATCCAGAGTGAACCAGCTGAATCAAGATACTGCTTCATTTGTGCTGGCATTGAGCCGTAACGAGTCGGGACTCCCCAAACAATGCCGTCAGCCCAACGAAGGTCATCATGCGTTGCTTCAGGAACATTATCCTGTGCTTCCTGCGCTTCTACGTAAGGCGGTTGTGCGGACATCGCCTGTTTTACAACATCAAATTCTGGAACTTTTACAATCTTCACTTCAACGTCGCCAGCGCCTTTCGCGCCTTCTGCTACCGCCTGCACCATTTGATAAATGTGCCCATATGCACTGTAATACGGAATTAAAATTTTTGTACTCATAATGCCACTCCTTTTTGAATTGTAATCTATAGAAAAGCCACTGCCGGCTGATCTAATTTAGTTCGATCTCAATTATCTCTACTTCGAGATTTTACCCGCATGAGATTTAAGTAAACATTCCAATTGTCTTTATTTCAAGTATCTTCAATTCGAGATATTAGGTAGAAAAGAAGCTCTTAAAGCTTCTCTGCGTAGTGACCAAGTTTCTTCAGTAAGTCAATAGCCGTTTCCTTTTCGCTTACATCCAATCCTGCAAAAATCGATTGAACCTGTTTCTCATGATCTGGGAAGATTCGATCCATTAAGCTTTTCCCTACATCTGTAATCACCGCATGTGTAATCCGACGGTCATTCGGACAAGGATTTCGCGTTAAATATCCCTTACCTTCAAGCTTGTCGACAACATACGTGATGCTTCCACTTGCGAGTAGGATTTTCTCTCCAATTTGCTGCAACGGCTGGCTCCCTTTGTGATAAAGCAATTCAAGTACAGCGAATTCTGTAGGATTTAATCCATAGCTCTGAATATCCGTTTTAATTTCATCTGTTACAGATCGACTAGCCCTTGCAAGCACAATAAAAAGTTTTAATGACAGTTCACGATCCATTTCACTCATGGCACTCACCCTTAGCTCCTAATATCTTGAATTCGAGACAATTATACTTTTGTTCAGCTCAATCTGTCAATGCTTCATTTTTTATCATTTACAGAATGAATATGATCCAACAACTGTTGGAAGCTAGTTAACGCTTTTGTGAATTCCTCTTTTGAGAGACCACTGTTAGTCGCCATAGCATCAGGAATAATGGAAGCATCGTCCTTTAACTCTTCCCCTTTAGTCGTTAAACGAACCATCACTCTTCGTTCATCTTCTTTTGAACGTTCTCTTCTAACAAGCCCAGACTCCTCCATTCGCTTAAGCAATGGGGTAAGCGTTCCAGAATCTAAATAGAGTTCAGCTCCAAGTGCTTTAACCGTGGTTTCATGTTGTTCCCATAGAACAAGCAAAACAAGGTATTGAGGATACGTAATTCCTAATTTATCTAAATAAGGGCGATACATTTTCGTGATTTCCCTTGAACATGCATAAACCGAAAAACAGAGCTGGTTTTCTAATTTCAATTGATCATTATGTTCGATTTCTAACACCTTCTTTTGTAATAAGTTGTGCACAATCAATTTATCCTGATTAGAGAAAGATGTCAACTTGAGTTGTTTCGTTGACAAAATAATAGAGCTCTTGTATATTTAATTTTGTAAAATTTAATTGTGCACAACTTAAATAATAGGAGGAACTTATAATGGAAGCTTTATACACAGCAAAAGCAGTAGCAAACGGCGGTCGTCAAGGTAAAGTAGAGTCATCAGACGGTGTCATCAACATGGATCTTCGTATGCCTAAGGAGCTTGGTGGTCAAGGTGGAGAAGCAACTAACCCTGAACAACTATTTGCAGCAGGCTATGCCGCATGCTTCGATAGCGCACTAAATATGGTTGCACGCATGAAGCGTATTAAGATCAAAGACACTTCAGTGGAAGCTCACGTATCGATTGGGAAAGAAGAAGACGGCGCATTCGGACTTAGCGCAAAGCTACAAGTAACAATTCCTGGCGTTGATCAAGCAACTGCAGAAGAATTAGTGGAAGCTGCACACCAGACTTGCCCTTATTCTAGAGCGACTCGCGGCAATATGGAAGTTGAGTTAGTAGCAATCGCGAAGTAAGTGTTGAAATGAGAGGGGGCTGCCAATCCGGCGGCTCTATTTTGTCATTTGGTTAATATATTTTGATTTTGGCTAATAAAATCCAATTTTGGACAATAAATCTCGATTTCGGCTAATATATCTCATTTTCGGACAATAAACCGCAACTCAAGCACCCAATCATGCTTTTTTTCTAAAGAAAACTAGCTATACTAAAACTAGACTAGTGGAAGGTGTGATTAATTTTGCTCACTGTGTCAGAATTTGAGAGCATTAAAGCGATTAAAGGTACATTTAAGCTTGGCGGCGTTAGAATGAACGTCTATCTTTACCTTATTGATGGGCTTTTGATCGATAGCGGTCCGAAACGCCTGCAAAAAGAAGTTATAGATTACCTATCAAAGGAAACCTACAATCAAATCATTTTCACGCATCATCATGAAGACCATACAGGTAACGCATCTGTTCTAAATACAAATGTTCCAACCTATATTCATCCTGCAGGAATCCATCTCTGCGAGCAGAAACCGCATTTACCTTTCTACCGGCGCGTCTTCTGGGGCTCAAGAAAACCATTCACACCCGAACCAATTCAGCATCCATTACAAACGAAGCACCACACATTTGAATTGATTCACACACCTGGCCATGCTCCAGATCATCTTGCGCTGCTTGAGAAAGAACAGGGCTGGTTGTTTACAGGTGACCTTTACGTCATGAGCCATCCAAAAAGCATCTTTGCGTTCGAATCGATCCCTGACGTTATTACGTCTCTTGAAAAGGTGTTAACTTACGATTTCGATACTGTCTTATGCTCCCATGCAGGCGTTCTTCCAAACGGTAGGAGACGATTAGAAGAGAAGCTCCATTACCTTCGTTCTGTTCAAGACCAAGTGCTCCAAAAATACAATGATGGAAAACCAGCGTCAGCAATTCAAAAAGAACTTTTCCCAACCAAACATATTCTTAACTACTTCTCACTATTTGAAAATTCCTCAAAACATATTGTCACCTCAATCATAGACAAAGGAGGATCTCGCTAACGCGCGTGACCCTCCTCTACCTGTTGGTCATACCAACATATGCGATTTCTCCCCAATCTTTTCGCCTCATACAAACGCTCATCCGCAATGCGCAAGCTCTGATCAATACTGCTTTCCTGTGGAAAAAGAGCGGTTCCGTAGCTCATCGTAACAGAAAACTGTTCAGCATCAGCTGTGAAACGCAACTTCCTTATCACGAATTGAATACGCAATAAGCACTCTTTTGCTTCTTCACGATTTGTCGCATTTAGAATAAAAGCGAACTCTTCACCACCATAGCGATAGGCTCTCACGTCATCTTGGAGCTCCTTTTTCACTACCATCCCGATCTGCTTTAAAACATCATCACCCACCAAGTGCCCGAATCTGTCATTAACAGATTTAAAGTAATCGATATCAGCAAGGACAAGCAAGAGTGGCTGATCATTTTTCGAACAAATATGTAGATCTTCTTGGAATGCGCGATGATTGTAAAGATCCGTTAGAAAATCCTTGCGTGCAATATCCTCAAGCTTCGTATTCTTGGATCTCATCTTCCGCTCTCTTGAAACAATGATTCCTCCTAGAACACCCATAAATAAGAGAAACATACAATCAAACAAATAAGCGATTAACTGCTCCCCCTGAAAAGGGTATCCATTTAATAAAAGGATGCCTGTATACCCTGCTCCTAGAAGAATTGATGCGATTATCCCTCCACTAAATTTCCAATAGACCGCAACATGTAAAATAAGTAAGTATCCGATTGGGAAGAATGGACTTCCTTCTCCACCTGTTAACGAAACGAGCCAGAGAAACGCTACATAGTCAAAGACCACACTTACTTTAGTCATAAAAAGATACAAACTGGAGTTGATTTCGGTCTTATGAAGAGCAAATTCTGAAACTGCCATGTAAACTAATCCAAAGAGAAAAAGAATTAAAAATCCGAAGCTACTTCCATCTAGGTAGAAGTAGTAATAGCTACCGGCAATGAGTAAGAATACCCATCGAAACAACGATAAGATTATCTCGATGATATGATCGTTTTTCGTTAATAGATTCATTCACATACACCCTGTTTTAAGTTGGTTTGGTTATATCGATTAATAACTATGTAAAATTTACCATTAATATATTATAACTGAATAATCACGAAACATCGCTCTATTTTCGAAACTTTCTAAAAGGAAATGAAATAAAAAAGAAAGGCTTCACAACGAAGCCTTTCTCTCCATTCCATCATTAATTTCATTTGCAGCAGTTAATCCTGATAAGACCGCACTTTCGATTCTAGTTCTACCAGATTGATCATCACTTCGTAAAAAAGCGTCTCCAGCGACAACAATTGATTCATGTTCTGACACCCAGAGTGTAGGAGAAGAATGAACCTGCTCAGCCTGAGCATAACGCCATCTCTTAAGCTGAGAAGATGATACATGCTCAGAATGAATAATGTGGGATACTCTTGAAATTAGCTCCCTTAGAATGAGTTCATCCTCTTCTGAGTAAAGAAATTTTGAAAGCTCTGAAGTCGCATAAATACTAATAATTCGTTCAGTTGAGATTCCCTTTGAAGAGCTATCAACAATCCGTTCAATGCCTTCAGGCAGATCCGAGTCTTGATGACCCGAATTCGGAAGTTTTGTAGACGCCCCTTCTTTCAAGGAAACCAAGCCAACAAGCGCCGGATCAAACACAATACGGTTCAGTGAGTGATGGGCATAATTTGATAGCTGACTATCGCTTGCTTGAAGAAGCTGAAGTGACTGTGGTGCAGGTGGTGTTAAAAGAACAGTGTGCGCTTTAACATCGTCTCCTTCTTCAGGAACCAGCACGTAGGAATTTCCATCTCGCTCAATCCGATCGACTTTAAAAGACAACTGGACTGGCACCTCGCTCGCGAGGTGCTTTACCAATTGATTCATCCCATCCGTCGACTTGTATCTTGCATGATTTTCACCAAACCATTTAGACACCCAGCCATTCTGCTCCCAGCGATCGACTAACTGCTGGAATTGTTCTGTTCTCACTGTAAAAAATTGAGCACCGTGATCTGCTTTACCACCGTTGATTCGTCTTGTTGCAAGACGCCCGCCGACGCTTTTACTTTTATCAAGAACAAGAACTTCTTTTCCACTTTCAATCAGCTTAGTGGCAGCAACAATGCCAGCAATGCCACCACCTACAATGGCTACGTCAACTTCTCTCATTCAAAAAGCACTCGATATTCTCCGTAACCTTCTTCCTCGAGACATTCCACAGGAATAAATTTCATCGCTGCTGAATTAATACAATAGCGTAGACCATTTTCTCCAGGTCCATCATTAAAGACATGCCCAAGATGAGAATCGGCTTCCTTACTTCGTACTTCTGTTCGAATCATAAAGTGGCTTAGGTCTTTCTTCTCTTTCACGCGATGATTATGAATTGGTTGCGTAAAACTTGGCCAACCGCATCCTGCGTCATATTGATCAGTTGAACTAAAAAGCGGCTCACCTGAAACGATATCAACGTAAATGCCTACTTTTTCGTTGTTATAATATTCGTTTTGAAATGGGCGCTCTGTACCATTCTTTTGGGTCACTTCATATTGAACATCTGTTAAACGCTCGCGAAGTTCAGCATCATCCTTTTGGTATGCCCAATTCTTTTCAATGAAATCTGCGCGTCCAGAGCCTTTCTTATAACGATTATAATGAGCCGGGTTTTTCTTATGATAATCCTGGTGATAATCCTCGGCTGGATAGAACGGTTTTGCAGGTAAGATCTTTGTTACGATTTGTTTCTGGAATCGGCCGCTTGCTTCTAATTCTTTACGCGATTCCTCAGCAAGCTTTTCCTGCTCGTCATTATGATAATAGATCGCGGTAATATACGTATCGCCTCGATCAAAGAACTGTCCGCCTGCATCTGTCGGATCAATTTGACGCCAGAACAGGTCGAGAAGTTTACTATATGGAAAAACAGATGAATCAAATGTAATTTGAACGGCCTCAACGTGGCCGGTTGCTTTTGAAATCACTTCTTCGTAAGTTGGATAAGGCTTTTCTCCGCCTGTATATCCAGAAACAATGCTTTGAATGCCGGGCATTTCTTCAAAGGGCTCAACCATACACCAGAAACAGCCACCGGCAAATGTTGCAAGCTCATAATTCGTACTCATTCTCTACCACTCCAATATAGAAGATTTACTTATAACATATCCCGAATGGAGGGTTTATTGCCAGAAACTTGCTTTGCCGAACTGCAATAGAGGAATAAATTACTAAAAAGAAAGAAATCTGATACACTTGAGTTGTATGACTACTCGAGATAAAGGAGATCATGAGCTATGGCTACCTTTCATGAAAATTTACAGAAATACGCAGATTTAGCGGTTAGAGTTGGCGTTAACATTCAAAAGGGACAAACCCTTGTAGTGAATGCTCCACTAACATCAGCTGAATTCGTTCGTAACATTGCAGAAAGCGCGTATGAATCTGGAGCAAAAAATGTTCATGTTGAATGGAACGATGAAGATTTAACGCGCATCAAGTTTGATAAAGCTCCAGACGAAGCATTCAAAGAATTCCCAACATGGAAAGCAAAAGGCTTCGAAGAACTGGCAGAGAACGGTGCAGCATTCCTTTCGATTACCTCTTCAAATCCAGATCTTCTGAAAGGCGTAGATCCTGAACGGATATCCAATGCGAGTAAAACAGCTGGAAAAGCGATGGAAGGGTACCGTAATTACATCATGTCTGACCATAATAGCTGGTCTGTTGTAGCTGTTCCTTCTAAAGCATGGGCAGCGAAAGTCTTTCCTGACGCACCTGAAGAAGAACAGGAAGCAAAACTTTGGGATGCCATTTTCCAAGCAACTCGCGTCTCAACAGGTGACCCTGTTCAGTCTTGGAAAGAGCATAGTGCAAACCTTGAGCAAAAAGTTGATTATTTAAATAAAAAACACTACAAGAAACTTCATTACAAAGCACCTGGTACCGATTTAACGATCGAGTTACCTGACGCACATCTATGGGTGGGCGGTGTGAGCGAGAATGTGAAAGGCGATTACTTTGTTGCAAATATGCCGACTGAGGAAGTTTTCACCATCCCTCATAAAAATGGAATCAATGGAGTTGTCGCTTCAACTAAGCCACTTAGCTATGGTGGAACAGTTATTGAAGACTTCTCTCTAACATTTGAAGATGGTCGAATCATTAAAGCGGAAGCGAAACACGGGAATGAAACGCTTCAACACCTCATTGAAACGGATGAAGGTTCCCATTACCTTGGCGAAGTGGCACTTGTCCCTCATGACTCTCCTATATCAAATGCTGAAATTATCTTCTTCAACACGTTGTTTGACGAAAACGCTTCCAATCATCTTGCGATTGGAAATGCGTATTCCTTCTGTCTTGAAGGCGGAAAGAACATGTCGAAAGAAGAGCTAGAAGCAGCAGGAGCCAACGAAAGTGTAACGCATGTTGACTTTATGATTGGATCCCAGGAGATGGATATCGATGGCATTAAAGAAGATGGATCAAGTGAACCGATTTTCCGAGATGGGAACTGGTCAATCTAGTTCATTCAGTAGAGCCTAAATGGCTCTGTTTTTTATTCGCTCTTTTATAAAAGATTGTTGCTTTTGAACTATTGTTGAACTAAACACTACAATTCGCTGATTGGAGCGGAAGGATGCTCGACTCCTGCGGGACTAGCGGGACAGGTGAGACCCCACAGGAGCGTTAGCGACGAGGAGGCTCACCGCCCGCCCCGCGGAAAGCGAGCATCCTGGAGCGGAAATCAACCTCCTATAGCAACAATGTCTACGAAAAGAGCCTTTTTATTTGACTTAAACGTTTTCACTGGGAATTTAAGCGAAGGTGTTTTATACTTGAGTAAATTGATGGGTTTTAACGGCTATTTGTGAAGGAGGCCATAACATGAGTGCAAAAGTATACATCATTCACGAAAATGACGAGTGGACGAAGCCACTTAAGCATGAGTTAGAGACACTTAATGTGCCATACGAAGATTGGTTTTTAAGCGAAGGGACTCTCGATTTATCAGACGTTCCACCTGAAGGGATTTATTATAATCGCATGAGCGCATCTTCTCATACGAGGGGACATCGCTATGCACCTGAATATACAGCCGCCGTGCTTTCATGGCTTGAAAGTCATGGACGTAAAGTACTGAACGATAGTCGCGCTCTAGCACTAGAAGTGAGCAAAGTCGCTCAGTATAATGCGCTGAGACAACATGGCATCGTCACACCAAAGACCATTGCAGCGGTTGGGAAAGATCACCTTAAGAAAGCAGCAGATTCCTTCAGCGAGCCGTTCATTACAAAGCATAATCGAGCTGGAAAAGGACTCGGTGTTCAACTTTTCCAACATCCTGAATCCCTAAAATCTTATGTTGAAAGTGAAGCGTTCGATGAGTCAATCGATGGCATTACATTGCTTCAGCAATACATTCAATCACCAGACTCTTCCATTACGCGTTGCGAATTCGTAGGCGGAAAGTTTCTCTACGCTGTCCGCGTTGATACATCTGAAGGTTTTGAGCTTTGTCCAGCAGATGCGTGTCAGGTAGGCGACTCATTCTGCCCGACAACGGAACAGCCTAGACCGAAATTCGAAATTATCGAGAACTTTGATCACCCTGTTCTCGCAAATTATGAAGCTTTCTTAAAAGCGAATGGTATTGCGTTTGCAGGAATCGAGTGCATTCAGAATGAGCGCGGTGATCTCTTTACGTATGATGTGAACACAAATACGAATTACAATGCTGATGCAGAAAGTAAAGCAGGTATTTCCGGTATGGAAGCGATCGCGCAGACTCTTGATCGAGAACTTTCTGAGCTTCATTCCTTTACATGAATGGAAAAAAGAGCGCCAAATCTATGCGATTTGCTGCTCCAATTTATTAATGGCCAGTTTAATACAAAAATTAAATTCGAGATAATTGTGTGGGGATAAGGTCCTCCGGGGGATGACTCGCTTTCCGCGGGGCATGCGCTGAGCCTCCTCAGGCTTCGCCTTCCGGGGTCTCACATGTCATGCTCATCCCGCAGGAGTCTCGCCATCCCCCTCCGGACCTTGCCGAAGTAGGTGCTTGAAATCTCTTTTGTGACTTCTTAGCTTAAAATGGATAAGAACGCAACTTTTAGACTACTATCAAAGCGTTTATCTCCTATGTAATCAGTTCCACCATAGTTTAGGTTTGTAAATAGATTTTCATCTATAGGGAGCTTTAATGAAGCATAACTATTAAGAAATATACGGTCAGAGGCATTAGCCACTGACCTTTTTTTGTACGATTTTTTTGATGTTTAAGTTTCAAATTCGAATACCATTTTCTCGTGCAATTATGGGTTTGTACTTCAAAACAGAAGCCGACCGTTACGATTTGCGCTCTTTTTCGTTTCTAATGGTCATCATATTGTTCTTTAATTGCTAGAAAACCGTCTAGATGCTTGAGAAAGAGATCAATTAAAACTGGATCAAATTGCTTACCTTTTTCTTTAGTAAAGTGAGTAATAATACGATTAATGCTCCACGCTTTTTTGTATGGACGATCTGATGCGAGCGCATCAAATACGTCTACAACTGAGACAATTCTTCCGTATAAGTGAATGTCTTCACCGCTAAGACCATCTGGGTACCCGCGGCCATCCCACCGCTCATGATGTTGTTTCGCAATCACAGCTGCCCCCTGCAAAATACTCCGATTCGAATTCTTTAGTAGATCATAGCCGATATTTGAGTGAGCCTGAATAGCTGTGTATTCTTCTTTTGATAATCTACCGGGTTTATTCAAAATAGCATCTGGAATCGCTACTTTTCCAATGTCATGCATTGGGGAAGCGACTCTAATGAGATCTGCTTCTTCCTCACTTAACCCGGCTTTAATCGCTAGTAACTTTGCATATTCGGCTACACGTTTAACATGATTGCCCGTTTCTTTTGATCGCACTTCACCGATTTCGCCCATCTTGAATATGATTTCCTTCTGAGCTTCTTCCATTTCAATGTTCATTAGGACTGCTTCAAGAGCTTGTGCTGTATAAGAAGAAGCAAGACTTAAGTACTTCACATCCTGCTCTGTAAACACTTCTTCTTCCGTTAATTTATTAATCACTTGATAGACTCCAAGTATTTTATTCTGCTTATTTATTAAAGGAATTACCATAACCGATTTCGTTCGATAGCCTGTTTTCACATCAACATCTGAACGAAACCGTTCGTCCTCATAGGCATCTTCAATCACGAGAGGTTTTGTTGTTTGAAAAACATAGCCTGCAAGTCCAGCTTTTGAAGGAATACGAACTTCGTCCATACTATGAGCGACTTTTGCCCATAGTTCATCTGTCCGTTCATCATAAAGCCAGAGTATACAACGCTCGGCGACTGTCATATCACGTCCCATATTAGCCATGAGTATTAATAGTCGGTCCAGATTATGTTCCAATGTGATTTCGGCAGCATAGTCAAAAATGATTTCGAGAAGCTCATCAGATTCAAGCTTCTCTTTAAACCGGCCATTAGACATCAGTCTGTTAGGCCTCCCCTCAAAGTACTCTATTCCAAAATAATGATGCGCACATAATTACGTAATAATAAAATAATTACTAATGCTTATGAATACTTCTATCATACACGCTTACGATCCTCTCTAATAGATAGAGGAAGACAAAAGATGAACTCCACTCTTCTTTCTAACTAAGAGCATCATAGATATATAGAAAGAAGAGCGGGGGTGTTTGCTAATGGCGTTTCTTAAATCACTGTTTCAATCGTCACTCAGTAACTCCCCTTCAACTTTGCTATTAAAAGAGCTACAGCATAACAAGCAACTACCAACCCCGCACTTTAAACAAAACGAGTTACAGCTCATCAACACCATTCAAAAGAAAACAGCTACATATAATCGAAACAACGTCACACGAACGAAAGCTTATCTTGATTTCTTTCAGCAACACCCTGAGATTCACTGGTCCATGCTTGCCCACCTTGTATCACGTAACGCAGGTTGGACGATGACAGATCTAAAAGGCGAATACCTTCCTCGTCTTCTTACACGTAAGCAACAAGAAGCTTTTTTCTCATTCTTAGAACGTGGGAACTGGCTTATTTTCCAAGATGCTTATCCGCAACTGCTTCTTTATCATGAAAGCATGAAAAAAGCACAGTCTCTTTTTCACCTTTTACCTGCATTCCATGTCTCTTCCTTTATGAAGATATGTTGGAATGATTTCTTAACAAAAAGAAAATCAGATCTTCTAACAATCGCCCTTATTATAAATGAGCAGCATTACATTGAATCACGTGTAATTCAAATGAAAGATTACCAGCAAACCGTTTTTCATACGCTTGCTTTTCAACTACAAGAAATATTAAATACAAATACGCTGCTTTTTCCTAAGCAAAATGGTAATGCAGTTCATTTAATGGGAGAAACAGCGCATCACTTTTTATATGTAAAGGAAAGGATCAACCTTGGTAAAAGGCTATATGCCCAGCTTTTTTCTAGTGAACAGCTCGTGCGTAGTGTGCTTGAATGGGCAGAATCACATCCACACACAGGCTCAAGAAAAGACTACTGGCCACATTTATACAACACTGTGAAAGATGGCGAGCCTAACGCAAGACGGGAGCTGAAGAACTGCACTATTATAAAAGGACCAAGAATCTATAGCCCTCCACTTTCAGTTTGGAACGATGTTACGCATACAGCCCCACACCGAAAAGATTGGTTCACCTCTTCAAAATCAATCAACCTTTTTCATCTCCCTGCAGCTGACTTATCTGGAAACATCGAGAAAACCCACTGTTCAACAATTGCTCTTCTCGAAAAACTGCCTACATTTCTCAAATGAAAAAGACCCCCGAATGGGAGTCTATTAAATCAAACCTTGCATGCGAAGTACCATTTCAGCGATAAGCGCTGATCCAAGAAACGTACCGACCATCACAAACATTGCGACAACAATGCTTCTCCAACCTAGCTTCACAAAATCCGTCCAAGATCGTCCAATCGCAATTCCTGCATATGCGAGTATCGGTGTCGCAAGCGCTAGGATATTAATATCCTGCGTCCACTTCACTACATACTCTGATCCCGGCATAACAGGCATAGATACGATAATACCAATGATTCCTATATAAGCAACGCTCGGTATATTAACAGGTAGAACGTGCTGCAGAATAAGTCCAGCAAGGCAAATAAGGATTAATACAACCATACCAGGTAATGCGGAAACCGGGAAAACACTATATCCAACCCAATTTCCGACCGCGGCAATCACTCCGAAAATGAGCAACAACAATGTCCATTCTTGTATATTTTTCAATAACATCCTTACGCCCCCTTCCCAATCTCTGCATTACGCTGTTTCTTTCTTGTTAGTACGGTATACATTTTCTCCGTAAGAGGTAATCCAATGAGAATACTCATATAAAGACCAGTAGAGAGCGATAGCAAATTACTTGCTCCTGCAAAAGCAATAATGTCATCAGAAAACGCTGGAAAAGCCGCAACGAGCGAGCCACTAGCAGCAGCCATCATGCTTCCACTCCCTATGCCAGATGCCATTGCGAAAGACAGCGGATGAATTGGAGTAATAGTCGCGAGGAACCCTGAAATCACTCCCATGAAAACAGCACCAAACACCGTTCCGAAAATATAAATTGCCATAACGCCTCTTCCTTCTGGCGAATTGAATCCATATTTATCAACGATTAATCCAACATTCGGCTCCCTTGCAACAGAATGCGTCATACCAATACTCTCTCTTTTTAGGCCGAGCATGACAGCGATTGGTAGTGCAAGAAAAATAGTACCTAGATTACCAAACTCCTGAAGCAATAGTGCTGGTCCTGCTTCAATTAACTTTGGTAAAGATGGTCCTATAATTACACCGATTTTGGCAATTAATAGTGTTACACCAAGAACAATTAGTGGTTCAGCATTCAGTGCCTGCTTCTTTTTTACAACAGGTGTGAAAAACAATCCTAATCCGATTAACATCGCGTATAGCATCGGCAACAGTAAAACCACACCTGGCCCTACCGTAAACGAAAATACTCCAATCCACTCAGTTAACGCAACAATAGCAAAAACAAGCATATGCAAACGCCAATCTTTCCATATTCCTTTTAATTGATCTGCCACCCATATCCCCCATTCCCTTTTACACATAAAAGCTCTAAAGACAATATTATTATAAAATTTAGATTATTTAAAGGGCAGATAGGTAAACTTAAGAAATAAGTGCTAGCATTTGTGGGTTTTTACATAGAAATTAAAAAAGACCAGGCCAATTGCCTGGTCTCTCATCCTATCTACTACTTCGATTTTTCTTTCCGTCCAATGATTGTTGCCCCAACGAGATCTCCTGTTACGTTCAATGCCGTAGCGCCCATTCCGACTAAGGCATCAACGGCTGTTAACAATGCAACAGTTTCCATCGGCAATCCAACCTGAGCAAAAACAGTAGCAATCATTACAATACCAGCACCAGGAACACCTGCTGTACCGATCGTTGCTAATGTACCAACAATCACAATCATGAGCATGTCAGTAAAGCTTAACGGTGCACCCACGACGTTAGCCGCAAATACCGCTGAGATCGCAATTCGAATGGCTGCCCCATCCATATTGATTGTTGCACCAAGCGGTAAGCTAAATCCATACAAGCTTTTTGGTAGACCCAAGCCATTTGCTGCATTCAAAGTTAACGGCAACGTACCGGAACTACTTTGTGTAGCAAAAGCCGTAATCATCGGTGTACGTGCTTTAGAGAAGAACTCTTTCGGACTAACTTTGAAAAAGACTAGGAAGATCACATAAATGGCAACCTGTACGAGTAACGCAATATAAAGCACAGCAATCATGTTTCCTAGAGAAAGGATCGTATCTAATCCCTGGTTTCCAATTGTCTTAGCGATAATCGCAAAGATACCGATTGGAACGTACTGAAGAACAACGTTCATAATTTTAAAAGTTGCCTCATTCAACCCTTCTACAACTTTGTAGAGGTGTTCTCCTAATTCAGCGTGCTCTGCTGAAGTTCGTAATGCAGAAATGGCTATACCGAAAGCGAATGCGGTGAAGATGATGCCAAGTAAATTCATTTCACTAAACGCTGTCACAATGTTTGATGGTACGATGCTTAATAAAACACTGATGATACCTGGATTTTCAGGAACATCAAACGATTGATCAGGATTAAGTGATAATCCAGTACCCGGATCAAACAAACTCGCAACCGTTAACCCAACAATAATGGCAAATGCAGATGTTAGTGCATAATAAAGGAATACCTTTCCACCCATACTGCCAAGGTTTGATAGTTTCGTTTGATTAACCCCAACAATTAACGTAAAGAGAACAAGTGGAATAATAAGAAATGATAGCAACTTGATTAATAAATCTCCTAATGGTGCTAAAACAGCTGCATCCTCACCAAAAACTACCCCAACCGCAATCCCCAATATGAGGGCTACGGATATTTTCAAAATTAACGAAGCATTTATATAACTCGACCAAATTTTCTTCATTGGTTACCCTCCTTATACAGCCAATCTAAATAATTCGTATATAATAACTAGGAATTAAGATACAGCAGAAGTAAGAAGATGTCAAAGTAATAGCTTGAAGAAGCTTCTTCCAGTACAATCTTGCTCTTAAAATACTTTTACTCTTTTAATCTATTAATAAGTATAAATAGATTACCAATTGGTTAGACTTTCTATTGAAAACGAATATATGACCAGGAGGATTAACATGAACAAAGTAAAAGCTTTTCCCATTACCCCTTTCGAAACCTATCTTGAAATGACTCAGTATGGCACAGAAGTACACTTCGAGTATGACAAGTATGAGCTGCTGTCAGGAATCTATGAGGACGGTAAGATGTATTTCCTCATCGACTATCATACTGGCCTCACCTATGAAGTTGAGCAAAAAATCGCTGAGAACTTGCTCGATTTTTATGCAGAAGGTAAAGGTGATGAGCTAGTAAAGGAAATCACACCACGCCTGCACTCTTCCTCAACTTTATCGTATAGCTAGAAAGTCCTGCCAGGGAGCAGGACTTTTTCTTGTTTTTTGGCTGAAGATAGAGAAATGAAAAGGTATGAGAGGGTAATGTTGTGTGCGGTTAATTTCAGTTCCAGAATAATTCAAGTACATTTTTTATAAAGGCTATTTCAAAAAGATTGTTTATTGTTGTATTTAAAGGGTTTTTCGTATAAAAAGCCACACTTCGCTGATTGGAGTGGAAGGATGCTCGACTCCTGCGGGACTAGCGGGACAGGTGAGACCCCACAGGAGCGTTAGCGACGAGGAGGCTCACCGCCCGCCCCGCGGAAAGCGAGCATCCTGGAACGGAAATCAACCTCTTTATAGCAATAAAGTATACTTAAAACTATTCAATTTTACACATCTGTTCAGTTTTGCAAATGTCCCAATCACAAAAACTGAACATTGCAAACCCTTTCATGTTTATGATGTAAGCGATATACTTAGCACTATCAGATCATGATTTGTTTCATCCGTATCATTTTGCAATTGTAAGGGAGTTGGAGATCTCCATGCCACTTGATGAAAGAAGCACATTTCTATTAACAAAACTTGTTCACGCAACTGAATTAGTCACTGTCGATCATATAATTGAACAGCTAGGAATTTCAAAACGAACTGTACATTATGACTTGCAGAAGATTAATGATTGGTTAGAAGAAAATAAGCTTCCCATTACCCAAACAAAGCAGGGACTAGGCTATTACCTCTCAGAGGAAACGAAACAAACCGTTCCTACATTGATGAAGGAACTCAATGAATGGCAATACCATTACTCTCAAATGGAACGTGTAACGTTAATTGGGGTAGAACTTTTAACCAAAAACCAACCTGTGTTTATGCAAGACTTCATCAAACGCACACAGGTTAGTCGAGGGACAGTCTCAAAGGACTTAAAACTAGTTAAGAAACTATTAAAAGAAGAAGATTTAACATTACACTTTGAACGATCCGAAGGTTACACAGTCGAAGGAAAAGAGGAGAATAAGCGCAGAATTTTGAGTCGGTTTATGACAGAGGTTCTAACGAATGAGCAGCTAACGGAAATGACGAATTTTCTGTATCCAATGCTAAATAACGGTGAAGAAAACACCTACTCGAATCTATTTCAAATGAAGCAAATCATTATGAATGTAGAGCCAGTCTTAAAGGCAGAGTTAACAGATGAAACGATCCAAGTTCTAGCCATTCAGCTCGTTGTCCTTCTTCAGCGGTTAAAAGGTGAGCACCGTATTCAGCTTGATCCAGATGAAAAACAAGCCGTCTCCTCAACGAGAGAGTTCGAAGCAGCTAAGAGCATCGCTTTGGAGTTAGAATATCAATTTAAACTCTCCCTATCTATTGACGAGATTTGTTTCATCACGATGCAACTACTTGGATCAAGGGTGAATTATTCAGAAGTAAGTGCGATAGGAAACCTTGAGATTGAGAAGCTCAGAAAAGTAGTTAGTGAAATAATTCACGAATTCCAGGTATATGCTTGTGTTCTTTTCGAACAACGAGAAGAACTAGAAGAAGCTCTCTTTCTTCACCTTAAACCGACGTATTATCGCTTAAAGTATAATGTTCCTACTAACAACGAATTGACAGCATCTGTTCAAGAAGAATATCCAGAGGTTTTCTCTATTACGAAGCGTGCCGTCTGGCCGATTGAATTGATGCTATCTCATAAACTACCAGATGACGAATTAGCCTATCTCGCTATGCACTTTGGTGCCTGGATGCAGAAGGAAGAGATCTCAGGTGTAACGTTTGGTAAAGCCATTATTGTTTGTGAAAAGGGGATTGGAACTTCGAACATTTTAAGAGGCCAACTAGAAAAGCTTCTGACAAACGTTGAAGTAATCGGAACGGTTTCAAGAAGACAATTCTTGAACAACCACTACGATGTGGATTACATCTTCTCTACTTCACCACTTCAACATGAAACGTTGCCAGTCCTAACTGTCAGTCCAATTTTGACCCAGCAGGACAAAGAGAAAATTCTTCATTGGATGCAAGAAGTGCAATCAACACCGAACGATCATACAGCACCTACAACAGACGATATCATTGAAATAATGAAAAAATACGGCACCATTACGAACGAAAAAGAGTTAAAGAACGAATTAAATCAATTGTTCGCTCCATCACCAGCTACTCTATCAATAGAAAGGTTTGACAGACCTATGTTAAATGACTTACTTCACGAAGAAACGATTCAATTTGCATCACACACCGAAAATTGGAGAGAAGCGATTAAAACAGCTGCATTGCCGCTTCTAACGAAAGAGCAAATCAATTCATCTTATATTGATGCCATGATCAAAAATGTTGAAGATCTTGGGCCTTATGTTGTAATTGCACCAGGTATTGCAATTCCTCACGCTCGCCCTGAAGAGGGTGTTAATACAGTCGGGATGAGCTTACTTCGATTAGATGAATCAGTATCCTTTTCATCTAAAGACAAGCATCAGGTGAAATTGTTAATCGTGCTAGCTGCGGTGGATAACGAAACTCACCTTAAAGCCCTCGCTCAACTTTCAGACCTATTATCTGAAGAAGAAAACCTAGAAATGATTTATGGCGCTACAGAAAAAGAAGATATTATCAAACTCGTATCAAAATACTCAAATTAAAAGGAGAGAATGAAAATGAAAAAAATTCTTGTTGTATGTGGTAATGGACTTGGAAGCAGCTTTATCGTAGAAATGAACGTCAAAACGATCTTAAACGATCTAGGTATTGAAGCTGAAGTGGATCATACTGATCTCACAACAAGTAAATCTGAAACAGCAGATTTCTACTTAGGATCTACAGAAATTGTTGAAAACCTTGAAGATGGCAATCGAAATGTCATTAAACTTAACAATCTTATGGATAAGAAAGAGCTAAGGACGGCGATTGAAGCAAATTTGAAAGGGGCATAAACCATGGTCGATCTTATAATGAGAGATATCCTAGGGACACCGGCGATACTTGTAGGGTTATTTGCCCTTATCGGTCTTCTCCTTCAAAAGAAAGATATAGCAAACGTCATTTCAGGTACATTAAAAACAATCATGGGATTCGTGATCTTGGGGGCAGGCGCTGGCGTGCTTGTCGCCTCCCTTAATAACTTCAGTAGCATGTTTGATCATGCTTTCGAAATCCAAGGAATTATCCCGAATAATGAAGCAATTGTTGCATTAGCACAGGATGCATTTGGTGCAGAAACAGCAATGATCATGCTATTCGGTATGGTTGTGAACATTATCCTTGCACGTATTACTCCTTTTAGATACATCTTCTTAACAGGTCACCACACAATGTTCATGGCATGCCTCATTGCTGTTATTCTTTCAACTGGTGGCTTTACAGGTGCTACTATGATTATCACGGGATCTATTATTCTCGGAGCTCTTATGGTCCTCTTACCTGCTCTTTTGCAACCTTACACAAGAAAAATTACAGGTAGTGATGATTTTGCAGTTGGCCACTTTGGGACGTTCGGTTATTTAATCGCAGCTGTTGTTGGGAAAGCAGTAGGTAAAAATTCTAAATCAACTGAGGAAATTAAAGTTCCAAAATCGCTTAACTTCCTACGCGATACATCTGTGTCAGTCTCGCTTACAATGGCCATTCTCTTCTTCGTCGTTGCGCTCTTCACTGGACCAGCGTTCATTGAATCAGAGCTAAGCGGTGGCACGAATTTTCTAGTCTTCTCGTTTATGCAGGCACTTACCTTTGCAGCAGGCGTTTACATCATTCTTGCTGGTGTAAGAATGCTTCTTTCTGAAATCGTTCCAGCATTTAAAGGAATTGCAGATAAGATCGTTCCTAATGCAACCCCTGCACTCGATTGTCCAGCAGTCTTCCCATTTGCAAACAATGCCGTCATAATTGGTTTCTTCTTTAGTTTCGTAGCAGGACTTATTAGCATGTTCCTTCTACCACTTATGGGACTAAAAGTCATTGTCCCTGGCCTCGTGCCACACTTCTTCACTGGGGCAGCGGCAGGTGTATTTGGAAACGCAACCGGAGGTCGAAGAGGCGCTATTTTTGGCTCTATGGCAAATGGACTTCTTATTAGTTTCCTACCGGCACTACTTCTACCAGTACTAGGTTCATTAGGCTTTGAAGGGACAACCTTCGGAGATTCAGATTTCGCCGTAGTTGGACTCCTACTAGGAGGCTTGATGGAAGTACTATCTTCTAACATTCTGTTCCTTGTTATCGTTGCGATCGTATTAGCTGCTATTTTCGTAGTAGCTTCAATGATCAAGCGTTCTTCAGGACAAAATGATCAAGAAGGAAAGCAAGAAGCAATGTAGTTATAAACAGGCCTCTATGGTTAGGAGGCCTGTTTATTTAGTGGGATTTTTATTTAGACTCGGAGAGTAGAGCAGGTTGCAAACTTAGTTTATCTCCTTATTTTCTTTACTATATATTACAACTTGATAATCATCTCCCTCTACAATCTCTTGTATCTTCTCTGAGTTAATAAATGTATGGATCTCTTCTTCTATATTTTCAGCTTTTATCAGAGCATTAGGATCTGATTCTTTAATTGCAGTATCTACTGATAATTTGTATGGATCAGAGTAGAAGGTGAATCCAACTAATTCTACTTGAAGATCGTCCTTACCAATTAATCCTTCTACAAGTGTATCTATAACTGGACTCCATCTTCTTTCTGCTTCCTCTCTAACTGGATCATACCGATATACTTTTATAGTGAATTCTCCAGACTCCTTTTCTTCTACGACCTTCCTAACTACTTCTTTTATTTCTTCTATTCTTGATTCTGATACAGGTATTTCGAGTGAAATATTTTTCACTTGATCATTAATCCAAACATCAGCTGATTTAAATTTGTAATGACGTTCGTTAAGGCTTGACGAAATCTCTTCGCTTAATTTTAAACTTCTCTTTTCGTATTCATCATACTTCCGTTTCATTTCTGCCGAAACACCATCGTCATAAGGTTTCTCGTCTTTAGGGAACCCCACTTCTACTTTATAGGCTTCAAGTTCATGCGCTTCTAAAATAGCATGACTATATTCAATAATATCTTCTTTATTATTTTGAAAATATTCCTCTGAGCCAGTTACTCCAAAAGAAATCGTTTTTTCTCTAAAATCAATATTTGTTCCATTACTAACTTTATAATCTCTTTCTTTTAATTCATGAATTAAAAGATCTCCAATGGAATCTACTCCGATCGAGTCTTCTTTATCCATCAAATCATTTAGAAACGGTATTTTAGAGATAACTGATGCCATTGATGGCGAAACAAATGATAAGCTTACTATTAAACCAAGAACTAGCGTTGCCACAGCTGAAAAATATACAAGTTTGCGTTTAATATTAATCGTTCGTTGAGGTTGTCTAAGTCTATCTTTTACTCTTCTTCTAATGCTCTCTTCTTGCTCTATCGAATATTGCTGATCAAACTCTACTTTTCCTTTTTCAATCTCCCGCTTCATAATTTCCTCCTTCCCATTCCACCATTGTTTCTTTCAACAACTGTCTTCCCCGCGATAATCTTGTTTTTACCGTGTTTGGGTTCATTTTTAACGTTTGGCCTATTTCTCCAACACTAAAATCTTGAAAGTAATAAAGTATAATAATTTCTCGATATTTAGGACGAAGATCTAATACTTTCTCCATTACACTCTGGTTGTTTTCTTTTTCTAAGAATTCTTCTTCTGTGCTTTTCGATTTTAAAAACCTCTCTAAAATATCCGATGGGGATTGAAGCAAATTAAATTTCCTTTTTCTTAAAAAATCTTTTGAAGTGTTTACCGTTATACGAGATATCCAGGTTTTTATCGAAGAATCGTTTCTAAACTTATGTAAGTTTGTATAGCACTTATAAAACACTTCTTGGGCTATATCCTCTGCTAGAGAGTGATCTTTAACGTACGAAAAAGCTAATATGAATACTTGCTTAGAGTGATTTCTAATTAACTCATCAACTTCGTCTTCAGAGACTGATTTATTCCAATTATCATCTTCATAAATAAGTTCATCTTTTTCTTTCAATTTATTACCTCCTTCCACCTTGCCCTCTATAGACTTAATGAACGTCCGAACGGTTTCATTCTTTAAAAAAATATTAAAAAGGAATCTGTTAACCAGTAGATTGATACAAGAAATAACGAACAAAAAAGAGACTCCAAGCAAAAGAAGTCTCTGTTAATGCTATTATATATTGAATTCTGCAGTCACCATATAAATAAACTGATTCGTCCACTTCACCCCAGGATTACTTCAATATTATATCTAAATAACTTACAAACTACTCAACCTGTTCTCGATCTAGCTTGCGATTGATTTCATGAAGCAAATAGAGTCCTCGAATTAAACAACCTACTATGATTGCGAATCCAATAATCAGTCCAACCTCTTGTAAACCTATTAATATTAATCCTACAACGCCGCTTACTATTATAAGAAAAAAGAGAAACATGTCGCACCTCCTTACTTATGCTACCATTACTGTACCATTTTCTTGTAATTGTTGAGGTTAACTCTTTATGATCTATTGAAATAATAAAAGGCTCTTTCCTAAGAGATTGTTGCTTTTAATAGGTTTTTTGTAAAAAGGAAACACTTAGCTGATTGAAGCGGAAGGATGCTCGACTCCTGCGGGATGAGCGGGACAGGTGAGACCCCACAGGCGCAATGTTTTTATGCGCCCGCCGAGGAGGCTCAGCGCCCGCCCTACGGAAAGCGAGCATCCTGAAGCGGAAATCTACCACTACATTTATAGCAACAATGGCTACGAATAGAGCCTACAAAAAGAGCAGCTGCCATTCGACAGCTGCTCTTAATCATGTTTTCCTATATCATCATCTTATGCTGGATACCCAAGAATCGCTTTCTTTTCAAGGTACTCTTCAATTCCGAAGTCGCCCCACTCTCTGCCGATTCCTGATTGCTTATAGCCACCAAATGGTGCAGAAAAGTCGAGTTCAGCATTGTTCACTTTAATACGACCAGCGCGGATGCTTGTTGCTACTTTGCGAAGCGCTTCTTTATCTTCACCGAACACATAGCCAGCCAAGCCGTACACTGTATCATTTGCGATTTCAATCGCTTCATCAATCGTTTCGTACGTGATAATGGACATGACTGGTCCAAAGATTTCTTCTTGCGCAATGACCATGTCATTCTTCACATCAGTAAAGATGGTTGGTTTTACGAAATACCCTTTTTCGATTCCCTCTGGCTTACCAGTTCCGCCAGCGATGAGTGTCGCGCCTTCCTCAATTCCTTTTTCGATATACGATTGAACAGTATCCCACTGTTTCTTAGAGACAAGTGGTCCTACATAGTTCTTACCTTGCGGATCACCAACAGGAAATTCAGGAAGTACGTTTTTCACAGCCTCTTCGAATGCTTCTTTCTTAGAAGAAGGTATGATCATCCTTGTTCCGGCAGAGCAAACCTGACCAGAATTCGTTGCAATATGACTCACGGCTGCTTTTGCAGCTTTTTGTACATCGGCATCTTCTAGCATAACGAATGGCGATTTACCGCCAAGTTCGAGCGCTACGTTTTTAATCGTTTCAGACGCATTTTTCATAACTTTTTCACCAACACCAGCTGAGCCTGTAAATGAGACAAAATCGATATCAGGATGTGAGCTAATGCCGTCACCGATTGTCTCGCCTGTACCGTTCACTAGGTTAAACACCCCTTTTGGAACGCCTACTTTTTCAAAGATCTCAGTTAAAATAATTGCCGCAAAAGGTGTGATTTCTGCAGGTTTCAGAACGACTGGGCTACCTGCCGCAAATGCACTTGCGATTTTCGTTGATGATTGATTCGTTGGGAAGTTCCAAGGTGTGATAAGTCCACTAACACCAATCGATTCTTTCACAACTGTATGATCACCACGATCTTCTGAGAAAGAGAACTCTTTCAATGCCTTTGCTGCTTCAGAAAAGTGGTTATATCCCATATTGTAATGAACTTTCTCTGAAATGGAACGTGGAGAACCTAGCTCTTCTGTAATCACGTCAATAATTTCCTCTTTGCGATTTGCATACTCTTTTGCAATATTCTCAAGCATTTCAACACGTTCTTCTCTGCTTGTTTGAGAGAAGGAAGGGAATGCCGCACGAGCTGCCGCTACCGCCTTATCTAGATCTTCTTTCGTTCCTAAACTGATTTTTCCGATCACTTCTTCTGTCGCTGGATTAATTACTTCATGTGTTTCTGAACCAGTTGATTCAACCCATTCACCGTTAATGAAATGTTTTAAGTGATTACGCATGTTGTAAAAAACTCCTTTTGTGTTTCAGATTTTTTGCCTGTCATTTACCATTTTCTTGTATTTGTTCTCCTAATGACTGTTACCGTTATTTGTTTCGACTAAACATATGAGTATTTGCAATCCGTTTCTTTATCTTTGAAACTTATTACTCCAAACCGTACACTGAAAGGGAAAAGGATACTAGAAAGGATGATTCGAAATGGCACAAGCAATCAAAGGGAAAATTGCTTATATCACAGGCGCAAGTAGCGGCATCGGACGTGCTACGGCTCTAGAACTTGCTAGAGAAGGTGTAAACGTAGGCTTAATCGCAAGAACAGAAAGCAAGCTGAAGGAAGTTGCAAGTGAAGCAGAAGCACTTGGGGTAAAAGCTATCTATGCTACCGCTGACATTGCAGAAATTGAGGAAGTGAATCAAGCTGTTGCTAGTCTAGAAAAGAATCTGGGGCCAGCTGACATCCTGATTAATAACGCTGGCATAGGATTATATGGGCCATTTCTAGAACTTGATCCCAAAGACTTTAAGCACACATTTGAAGTGAATGTATATGGTACCTATCACGTTACTCGTGCAGTTCTACCACAAATGATAGAGAAAGATAGTGGAGATATCATTAATATCTCTTCAAGTAGCGGTCTTAAAGGAACTTCTGGTTCAACGGCTTATAGTGCTTCGAAATTCGCAATCCAGGGAATGACAGAAGCACTTATGCAAGAAGTGCGACGAAATAACATTCGTGTCTTCACACTCAATCCAAGTCTTGTCGCAACAGAGCTCGCATTTGGTGACAAGCTTTCCGAACAGGATAAAGAGAAATACATGCAGCCTGAGGATCTTGCTGAATACATGGTCGGACAGCTGAAGTTGCATCCGCGGATTTTCATTAAACAATCGCTACAATGGGCGACAAACCCGTTTTAATTTCATATCAATCAAAACAGGGGAACTTCACGCAGAAGTTCCCCTGTTTATTGACCAAAATTCAAATCCAATTTTCAGTACAATACAATTTCTTATTCCTAGTATCTATCTTCACTTTCTTACCGATTGCTAAAGGATGCATTGGGTGAGTATGACATGTATCAATATCTGCTAAAATAGGAATCTTGCGACAATCTAGCTGCTCTATTAGTAAATCTAGCGGTTTCTTACCAGTTCCTAAATCATCATACAACTCGTGTTTCCCTAAGATGATGCCTGATACTTTATCAAAAAATCCCTCAGTTTTAGCATAGCCAAATTCTTTTCAACAACCGCTGCATTTTTCGAACAATCTTCTAGTAATAAAATATCTCCTTGCTTCACTTCAGGAAAATACTCTGAGCCTATGAATCCATACATGGCATTCACGTTTCCACCAATCAATCGCCCCTCTGCCACGCCTTCATTCACTGATATCCACTCGTTCTCATAAAGTTTTTTCTCGGTTGTTTTTTCTAACCAATTTACTGGTTCATCTGACCACAGAAGAGGCATTGGGACTTCATATGGAAGTGAACTTGCATTCATAAAATAGTTTTCAAAGTAACGATAGGTGTCATTCACAAGTGGCTCAAACTCGCCAAATGAAGGAATAAGGGCAGGTCCATAATAGGTTGTGATTCCAGTCTTCGCATAGAGCGCAAGTAGTAAAGCTGTGGCATCTGAATACCCTACAAAGAGCTTTGGATTTTGTCTAAAAGCTACGTAATCTATGTAGGGAAGCATACTGTTTGAATTCGTTCCACCGATTGTTGACATCACCATTTTCATTTCTGGGTTTCTGATTAGCTCATTGAATTCTTCCGCTCGAGCCTCAGGTGTTCCGGAACGATAGGTATCAGTTTCACCTGTTAATTTACCTTCTACAATGACAAATCCTTTCTCTTCTAAAAATATCTTAGCACGTTCAAAACGCGGACGTGCTGTTACAGTAGCAGGTGAAGATGGAGTGAAAACGCCAATTTTATCACCTTTTTTCAAGTGATTGAACATGAGTCATGCCTTCTTTCTTTATCATCATAAACACACTACCAATTATTTCAAAATCATGTTGTAAACTCAATCACTTCTTATACTCATAACAAAAAAAGCACGCTCACAATTGAGCGTGCTATCTACCCATTAGTTCTCTTGCAATTGTGATCGCAACGGTGGTCCATATTCCTTCAAACTACCGTTCTCTAAATCATCAACATGCTTATACAGTATCTCATCTATCAACTGGAGGTCATCGTTCGATAGTTCAAAATCGTCCGCGCCTTCAACACCGTCCATTTGTGATGGCTTACGTGCACCCCAAAGCGCAACATCGGTTCCTGGCTGATGATCAAGAAGCCAGCGAATAGAAAGCTGGATTAAGTTACGATCTTTCTTATTTGCAAGATCCTTTAACTCTCCAACAGCATCAATCATACTTGGGAAGCGATCACCCTGGAACAAGTCAATTTTACTGCGAAGATCGTCATCAGAGAAGCTTGCGTCTTTCGAATACTTTCCTGTCAGCATACCGTGAGCAAGTGAACCCCACGATAGCGTTGCGATATCATTTTGCTTGCAATACTCAAACCAATCAATAAGATAGCGCTGCAGCATGTTTAGATGCATCTGAGACGTATGAATCGGCGCATACTTTTGCCACTCATTCATTTGCTCAGGACTAAAGTTACTAACACCAATCGCTCGAATCTTACCTTGATCATAGAATTCCTTCATTTTCTTCGCGGTCTCTTCTATGGATACGTCAGTGTCTGGCCAGTGAATCTGGTACACATCAATATATTCTGTCTGGAGGCGATCAAGACTTTCTTGAAGTTCTTGCTCCAAACGTTCTGGTCTTGTATCACGATAGTTTCCATCATCAGTAAATCCAATACCAGCTTTCGTTGCAAGAACAAGATCCTCGCGCTTCACATTGGAGCTAGCAATCGCTTTACCTACTAATTCCTCAGATAGACCCTGACCATAAGCAGGTGCTGTGTCGATCATTGTTACTCCTTTATCGATAGCTGCATGAATCGTCTCAATTGATTGATCTTCATCCGTTCCACCCCAGCCGGAGCCACCGATCGCCCACGTACCGAGAGCAATTCTTGTTGCTACTACATCACTTTTTCCGAGTTTCACTTTTTTCATATCCATTGTTACCCTCCTTGTATTATAGAGGTGGGTTTAACCGAATTTACTTAGGTCAAAACATTAGAATGTTCTCTAACACTTACAAAAGAAAACGATGGATGAGTAGGTTTTACTCTTTAATAAATAACTGTACTATGAACGAGTAGCATACTAACACTAATTCATTCGTACAAAGTACAATTGAATAGAATTACGCATTTAGCAAAATATATACAGAAACCCTCGTGTTTTATTCTTTAAGCATAGAACAATACAGTAAGGGTAATGAGAATTTGGAGGTGTTTTCAATAGGATTTATATGGAGTTTAATCATTGGTGGTATTATTGGTTGGCTTGCTGGTGTTGTAACGGGCCGCGATGTTCCTGGAGGTATTATTGGAAATATTATTGCAGGATTTGTTGGTGCGTGGTTAGGTACGCTAATATTAGGTAATTGGGGACCGGATATCGGTGGATTTAGCATTATCCCAGCTATCATAGGCTCGATCCTCTTAGTGTTGATTGTGAGCTTTATCATTGGAAAAAGCCGCGATAGAAAGTGAAACATAATCTCAATAAAGTAGGAATACCCAAGGTCTCAGTTAAGGTTAGGATTCAAAAAGCACATATCTTTAAACAGAAATGTGCTTTTTTTAATTTCATTTTTAAAGTAATTATAATAGTGATGAAAAAGGGCACGTTATAACTTTTACGATTAACCAGAAATAAAAATGAGTGCCATAACTACCATTGTAATTAAAATGAATGCGCTAATCATAAAGGTTACAACCGAACCGAAAATATATCTCCCTTTTTTAGAATAATAAATGGAACTTGCTAAAGCCACTAGGAACATGATAGGAGAAATCATAAATGCATATGAAAGCAATGTTAATATAGCCAATAGCAAAAATAGTAAAGGCAATCTTTTCAACTCCTAAATTCTTTCTTACGCTAAGATACATCCGTTATACCTTAGTAAATAACCTCACCCTATTAATCGAAAAAGCAATGAGGTACTAAGGTTTCCCATCAGTTATGATGTTCTAGATATTTCTACTAAATAGAAGAACAAAACTAACCTACAGAAGTACGCTCTCACTCTAGAAGAAATCCATAAAATTTGTTTCCTTCTGAGGAACAATCCTCTTCAAAACCTCCAAATCTTTCTCAGAGCCCTCGAGCAACCCAGCTTGATATAGAAATTCAGGTGTTTGATACCCGGTTAAGATCGCCGTAAGTGTATTAATCGAACAGCGAAGACCTCGCTTGGGTGGATGCTCACATGATGCATTCGCTTTATCACCACGGTATACATCTATTGCATTACTCTTAATGTGAAAGCTCCCGTTATTCCACTCTGCATGCTCATCCTGAATATGTAGAAATAGTGACTCCGCATCTGTCATCTCAAAGGGATAATCTGTTAGAAAAGATTCCACATCTACAATTCGTGCCATGAAATAGGCTTCTACTTTCGTCTTTACTTTAGGATTCGAAAGGAGAAACGTGAATGGATCTCCCTCATGGGTTAGGAGCGTACCGCCATCAATCATCGAGTCATGGTGACAAAGATAATTCCATAGGCCTCGTCTTGCTTCACCGTCCAGACACACAAACTCTTCTACCTCAAGTGCACGATCTTTCACTTGATAATAAGCGTATCCTGTTATTTCTCCATCCTCATTTGTATAGCTTGCAAATAAGAAGCCTTCTGAATAGACTCGTTCTTTCCACCACTGTTCTGTACGAACGAGCATCCCGTTAAAGCGCTTAGCGAACGTTTCATATACTGGATTAAGTGTCTCGTACACATGCTCTAGTGAAATTCGTCGTACTTTTCCATTTACGCGAGGTAATGGCTGAAAATCTTCTTTTTTCAATTTAAGCTTCTTCCAACTACTCAGAACTTCAAAGCCAAATTTACGGTAAAACGAAATTTCAAATGGGTGTAGAAAGGAGATCGTTTGTCCTTTATTTTTCATTTCTGATAGAGCATGACGAAGGAGCTGTGCGACGCGACCGCCCCTTCGATATTCGGGATATGTAGCAACGGAAGCAATGCCACCCATAGCATATGTCTTTCCTGCCAACCAGGTCTCAAAATCAATTAAGTGAAGTTTGGCAGCAAGATCTTCCCCTTCAAAATCTCCCCATATTTCATGCTGAAGATAGCCAGCTTTTCGTTTTTCTAGTTCTTCTTCAGGAATTTGATATTGAAAAGCATATTCGGAAAGGCGAATTGCCTCCATCACTTCATAGTTTTCAAGTTTACGCATCGTTGTCCTCCTGTGACGTTTGTTATTTTTTCAATGTGACAATAAGTGGTCCGATGATGGGAATGACGCCGGCAAGTCCAGTAACCTGATCACGGTCACGTAAGGCAAGGATTGAAAGAGAAGTTAACACAACAAAATCAATCGTCATAACATGGACGAAATTGGATTCAAGAAATGCCGTCTCATACACACCAGGCTCTCTTGACAGAACTCCATATACCATTAGAAAAACAGTTAATAGTATAAGAATCAACGCAAGAACATTGGATGAAAGGAAACGCTGTAACTTAACAGGTATTCGATTTGCTCGCTCCACTTTCCTGTTCAGAATAAAATAAGGCAATAAGCTAAATGCTCCTAAAGCAAATGAACCAAGAACGAAAGGCCATGCTGGTACTGAACCTCGATCCGATCGAAGGAGCAATATAGCAAAAACGGCCGGCCAAACACCAAGCAACGAAAACATTGCGAGTAACCCGGGATCCGGATCGTTCATTGTCATCAAATCAGACAAATAACCACCATTCCCATCTGGGGCTAGATACATTGAATAGAAAATAAATCCAAGCCATACAATAAGTAGTATCATTCGTTTCATTCTTCGTCCCACTTTCTATCAACTCTTCTTAAAGCATAAAGTTCGGGCGAATAAATCTCAAATATGTGTACAATTTTCAAACAATTGTGGTATACTAATTGTAACAAAACATTCACAAATTATTCTTAGTTTCGACACATAAATAGTTTGTAAGCGGTATCAATTAAAGGAGTTGTTCACTTATGGATGTCTATATGGTTTATCTTTTCGTCATTACAGCTACGCCGCTGTTCCTCTGGCAGGATTATCGGAAACTTGCACTTGCTCACACACCATTTATTGTAGCGATTTGGGCTCTTCTTATATTCTATATCGGCGGAGGTATGACTACGGCAGCACATACACTCTTTATCACACTATTTGTCATTAATGTTCTTTTCGCACACCTTGCAGCATATCTCATCTTTGCACGTCCATTCCTTAAAGAACGTTCACTTGCAAAGAAGATGTCACCAACTAAAGAATAATTCAAAAAAGCTGTCACCATTTCCAGGTGAACAGCTTTATTTATTTGGCTTCTTCTAAGAGTTTGTTGTTTTTAATAGATGTATTAAAAACAACACTTAGCTGATTGGAGCGAAAGGATGCTCGACTCCTGCGGGATTAGCGGGACAGGTGAGACCCCACAGGCGCGCCTTACGCGCCGAGGAGGCTCACCGCCCGCCCCGCGGAAAGCGAGGATCCTGGAGCGGAAATCAACTGCTATTAAGCAGCATATCTTTTGAATAAAGCTATTTTATCTACATATAATGCATACCGAATGACATAACCCAGATTGTGCCTGCCACAACAGCTACAGCAATAAAGACGGCGTATAGAATCGTACCAACTTGAACACTACTATCTTCACTCTCAGTAATGTGCATAAACATTAAGAGTTGAATCGTTGCTTGTACTAGTGCAAGTCCTACGACGATCACCATGATTGTTGTGAGGCTAAAACCTGAGTAGAAACCAATCCAGAGAGCTAATAACGTTAATACGATCGATAGGCCGAAGCCTACTACGTGGCTCCATGGAAAGTGGCTATGACTGTTTGTCTGCTCGTTGTTAGAGGCCATCTTACATCACCATCCCATACAAGTAGACTGCCGTGAAGATGAAGATCCACACAACGTCAAGAAAGTGCCAATAAAGACTTGAAATAAAGACCTTTCTTGATGTATCTGGTGTTAATCCACGCTGTTTTAATTGAATGAGAATCAAGATAATCCATCCAATTCCCAATGTCACGTGGGCACCGTGAGTTCCAACAAGAACAAAGAATGCTGACCAGTACGCACTTGTTGTTAGTGCAGCACCTTCGTGGATATAATGCACGAACTCATATATTTCAAATCCTAGGAATCCTAGTCCAAGTGCTAGTGTAATCCCAATCCAGAGAAACACGCCTTTAAGCGAATGGTTTCTCATATAATGAATCGCTAGACCACAAGTAAAACTACTTGTTAAAAGCAAGAATGTTTCAATTAACACACCTGAGATTTCAAAAAGTTCTGCTGGGCCAGGACCGTCTGCAGTACGCCCTACTAATACTAAGTAGGTCGCAAACAGTGTTGAAAAGAGCGCGATCTCTGCACCGAGGAAAATCCAGAACCCTAGAATATTCAGACGGCCTGTTTCCGTCTGATATTCTAAAGGCGTGTTAGGAGAATGTTCGACTGCTTCCATGCTTCACGCCTCCTTTATTAGGTAGTCTTTTCATGTTCTTCTATCTCTTCTACGCTAACGTAGAATCCTTTGTCGTAATCAAATGAACGAATAACCATTGTTGCAAGAACACCAATTAATCCGAGAATTGACATCCAATTCCATGAGAAGACCATTCCGAATCCTGCGATGAAGAAGAACACACTCATCACAACCGGCACTCCTGAATAGCTTGGCATATGAATTGGTTTATATGGTTTCTTTTCTGGTTTCTTACCTTGTTTAATCTCTTCTTTCATAATCCAGAATGCATCATGACCCTTCACTTCAGGAAGATGGGCGAAGTTGTAATGCGGTACTGGAGCTGGTGTTGACCATTCAAGCGTTCTTCCATCCCACGGATCTCCAGTTGTTTCACGTGGAGAGTAGCGGAAGCTGTAATAAATGTTATAAACAAGAATCAAGAATCCGATCCCCATTAATACGCCACCCATTGTCGCAAGTACGTTCAAGCTCATCCAGCCGTCTCCGATTCCATACGTGTAAACACGACGAGGCATTCCTGCAAGACCAAGGAAATACATCGGGAAGAAACAGAGGTTGAAACCTGCTACGAAAATCCAGAAAGTCCATTTTCCTAAACGTTCGTTCAAACGATGATTGAACATCTTCGGGTACCAGAAGTGTAAGCCTGCAAAACAAGCATATACCGTACCAGAGATAAGCACGTAGTGGAAGTGAGCTACAAGGAAATACGTATTGTGGTACTGATAGTCAGCTGCTGCCATCGCAAGCATAACACCTGTTACCCCACCGATAACGAAGTTCGGGATAAAGGCTAGCGACCACAGCATGGCTGTTGTAAACCGTATTCGTCCCTTGTACAGGGTGAACAGCCAGTTGAAGATCTTCACACCTGTCGGAACGGCGATTAACATCGTTGTGATGGAGAAGAATGAGTTAACTGCTCCACCTGCTCCCATCGTAAAGAAGTGGTGAACCCACACAAGGAAGCTTAATCCGGCAATAACGACCATGGAATAAACCATTGCTTTGTAACCGAATAGTGTTTTACGTGCGAATGTACTAATAATTTCTGAGAACATACCGAACGCTGGAAGAATAACAATATATACTTCAGGGTGACCCCATATCCAGAATAGGTTTGCCCAAAGCATTGGCATACCGCCATCCATCATTGTAAAGAAGTGACTTCCAAACAGACGGTCAAACGTCATAAGTGCAAGTGCCACGGTAAGAACCGGGAATGCAAAGATGATAATAACCATTGTAATTAATGAAGACCATGTAAAGATCGGCATTTGCATAAGCTTCATTGATGGTACTCTCATTTTCAAAATTGTAACGAGGAAGTTAATACCCGTTAGCAATGTACCGATCCCGGCAATCTGTAAGCCGAGTAAGTAGTAGTTCTGCCCTACTCCAGGGCTCAGTTCGAGTCCAGCTAGTGGAACATAACTTGTCCAACCAGCAGATGGAGATCCACCAATAACAAATGAAATGTTAAAGAGCATAGCTCCCATGAAGAACGTCCAGAAACTTACTGCGTTTAAGAACGGATATGCAACGTCTCGTGCACCAATTTGTAGTGGAACGACAACGTTAATTAAACCAATTAAGAACGGCATCGCCATGAAAATAATCATGATCGTTCCGTGAGTTGTAAATATCTCGTTATAGTGATTCGCATCCAAGAAGCCTGCATCTGGAACCGTTAACTGCGCTCTCATTAGCATGGCATCTACACCACCGCGGAATAGCATAAGAACTGCTGCGATGATATACATAATACCGAGTTTCTTATGGTCAACTGTTGTTAACCATTCAGTCCACAGCCATTTCCATTTCTTGAAATAGGTTAAGGCGAAGATTGCTCCGATCAACGTTAGCGCAATCGAAACGTCGGCGCCATATATCAGTGGATCACCGGTAACAAAAAATTCATCCAGTTTCATGGTGTCTTCCTCCTCTCTTAATGCGAGTGTTCCTCAGAGTCTTTTTTATCATCATGGTTCATATCTGAGTGGGAATCATGAGAATCATCATCTTGTTTAAGATTTTCTTCTTCATTTAATTCGCCGTTTCGCACTTTAGTTGCGTACTCAGCATCCATTCCATGATCTACCCATTGAAGGTGTGTTTCTGAGAATGTCATCTCTTCCACATGACCTTTCAACATGAGTTCATTGTATTTTTCTTGAGTAAGTTCAGGCGCATCTTGTGCCTCAGCTACCCACTCTTCGTAATCTTCTTCTGATTCAGCCGTTACAGTGAACGTCTGCTCGGTAAATCCTTCACCCGTAAAGTTCGCGTTACGACCTCTATATTCACCAGGTACATCTGCTTGTAAGTAGAGTTCATTCATCATACCGGACATTGTATATTCCTGCCCGCCTAGTGATGGTATCCAGAATGAACCCATTGAGTCTGCAGAAGCCAGTTTGAATAGAATAGGGTGATCTTCTGGAATATGGAGATAGTTAACCGTCTCAATATTTTCTTCAGGATAACTAAATACCCATTTCCAATCGACTGATGTCGCATGAATGACGATCGGATCTTTATGTGAAGTTGCTTCAGGAGCTTCCTCTAGAGCAAAGATCGTTTGAACAGTTGGAATTGCTAGAACAACTAGAATTATAATCGGAATAACAGTCCATACGATTTCAAGGAATACGTTACCTTCAATATGTGGAGGCTCGTATTCAGGACCGCTTTTACGCTCGCGATATTTTACTAGAATTAGAGTAAATAGAACAAATACGACAACAACAATAAAGAGCATAAATCCAATCGAGAATAGAATTAGATTTGCTTGTTGCTCCGCTACAGGTCCTTTTGGATCAAGCACTGTTAAGTTACTACAGCCACTCAGTACCATAACCGCAAAAAACATACTAAGTGCTAGCATCGACTTCATTCGCTTCACCGCCAGGCCACCTTCCTTTCTTTCTATATATTAGATAACTAGATTTTAAACATAAAAATGACAGTAAACACCCGTTAACACTGGTTATTGTAGCAGGTTCTTACTTCGAATGTGACATATGTCACAAAGTGTCAAAAGTTGCTCATGTTTCTATCACTTTTTCGACACAATTCATCCATACTTTGTTCATATTTATGGAATCTTTTAACCTTAATGGATAAAAAAGCGCTTGCCTATAAGCTCTTTCTTATTTTAAGACAGGTTAATTGTAATACTATTCTTCGGTTTGCTACAGTTTGGATATGCTTAAAATGTCGAAAGGAGAGTTTTTATGGACTTACAACTATCAAATAAACTAGCGCTTGTTACTGGTTCTACCTCTGGGATTGGGAAAGGGATCGCTGAAACACTACTAAAAGAAGGTGCAGAAGTTATTGTCAATGGACGCACAGAGGAACGAGTTAACAATTTGGTCGAGGAACTTTCCTCTTTCGGGAAGGTTCATGGTATTGCTGCCGATCTTTCCAAAGCTGAAGAAAGTCAGAAACTTGTAGACGAAGTAAATAGACTAGGAAAGTTAGATATTCTCGTTAACAACATGGGCTTTTTCGAAGTAAAAGCATTTGAAGAAGTAACAGATGAAGAATGGATGACTTATTTCCAAACAAATGTCATTAGTGCGGTTCGTCTTTCGCGTCAATTTCTTCCAGACATGCTTTCTCGTGACACAGGTCGTGTCCTTAACATTGCAAGTGAAGCTGGCGTTAAGCCACTTGCTCAGATGATTCCATACTCTGTCACAAAGAGCTCGCTTATCAGCTTATCGCGCGGACTCGCTGAAATGACGAAGGGCACGAATGTAACAGTTAACTCTGTTCTCCCAGGCCCAACTTGGACTGAGGGCGTTGCAGGATATATGAAAGGCGCTGCGGCAGAGGAGAATAAGGATCTAGAAAAGTTCACGCAAGATTACTTTAAAGACAATGAACCTACATCTCTTATTCAACGATTTGCTACGGTTGAGGAAGTTTCTAACACAGTCGCTTTCCTCGCGTCTCCACTATCGTCAGCAATTAATGGATCTGCTCAGCGTGTAGAAGGCGGAATTATTCGCTCTATTTAAATGGCTCTTTACGCATACATTGTTACTATAAGAGTGAGTTAATTTCCGCTCCAGGATGCTCCAATTAATTACGTGTTGTTTTTTTATTCAATAATTATTTCAAAAGCAACAATCTTTTAGAAAAGAGCCATATAATTAAATATCAAAAGCCCCGGCAATGAATGCCGGGGCTTTACTTTGTAATAGATTAATTGATTCCCCATTTTGTTGCTTCAAAATGAACTTCACCAACGCCCTTGAAAACAAGACTTTCCTCATTTTCTCTTGGGAAAATTCTTGACGTGAAGACTTCTTCTCCACCATTTACAAACACTTCGATTGAGGATGCATCTACAAAGAATCGAAGCTCCCTTACTTCTGCAATTGAACAACTACGAGATTCCTCTTTGCCATCGATAAAGCTCTCTCGCTTAAATGTAAGTTTCTGTTCTTCTGAATCAAAAATCATCGAAGCGTGGTTTCGGAAATGAATAGAGAAAGAACCATCTACTTTTCTAAGTTGTAGAAGTAATTCATAAACAGTACCGTTCATTTCTCTCCATTCTATTTTTTCATTTGAAAGATTCGCCGTTTTCTCTACTTTTTGGTGACGCAATGCTTCTAGTTCTGGCACAGGGCGTTGAATTAATTTGCCATTCACATAGTTCAGCTCACGTGGAATGGTTAGCATATGAATCCATTTATGCTCTCTTGTTGGATGATGTTCTTCCCCCTGTTCAGGAACACCCATCCAACCGATTAACAGGCGTCGTCCATTCTCATCAAGTGTCGTTTGAGGAGCATAGAATTCAAAGCCACGATCAAGTTCATTAAACGAGCCATGAAATAATTTTCCTTCTTCATAATCAAGTTTGCCAGTTAGGTATCCTGTTTGATACACATTTTGATATAAGTCACCCTCAGCCTCTAGTCCCTGAGGAGAAAATAGCAAGACGTCTGTTCCATCTAATTCAAATAAGTCAGGACACTCCCACATGTAACCGAACGAGCCAAGTTCTTGATGACCTGAAGCTGTTACATCCCCTTTTAAATCCCAGTTCTTTAGATCGCTAGACTCGAATAGTACTACTCTACCTTCTTCGTCTAGATTCTGCGTTCCGATGACCATATACCACTTATCTAAATGCTGCCATACTTTCGGATCCCGGAAATGGGCGGTATACCCTTCTGGAAGATTTAGAACAACGCCCTTCTTATCAAAATGGATACCATCCGTTGATTCAGCCAGACACTGATACGTTTCACGATTGCCGGCTTCATCTTTCACATTACCCGTATAGAATAGCAGCATCTTATCTTCATGACTGATTGCACTACCAGAATAACAGCCGTTTTTATCGTACCAATCCCCTGGAGCCAAAGCGGTTGGAGCAAGCTTCCAATTAACTAAATCAGTTGACGTATAATGTCCCCAGAACTTGGCACCATGATCAGTACTGAATGGCATCCATTGGAAGAACACATGATAGACACCATTCCACTGAATAAATCCATTTGGGTCATTTAATAGACCTACTGGTGGCATGAGGTGAAAACGAGAACGGTGATGGTCACCCTCCACTGTTTCACGGTGTGCTTCCATTTCTTTAAGCGCTAATTCTTTTAATTCTTCATTTCGCTCAAGCATATTTATCACCTATATCTTTAATATTTTGAAAAGGGGCCACTCTATGAGGACCCCTTCGTTATTTCTATTTATCAAGCATTCCGTCTTTGTAACCGAACGCCCATGTTAAACCAAAAGCGATACCGATTGAAATGATGTTAACGAGAAGGTACAAGAAAATTTGGCTGTTTAAGAAAAGCAGTGTACCTGGAATTACCGTTACGGCTAGACCCGTTGCTTTCAATTTAAATAGGGAAGCAAGAAATCCTCCGACAGCACCTCCGATAAGTCCCATAACAAACGGCTTCATGTAGCGAAGGTTAACACCAAAGATTGCTGGCTCCGTAATTCCAAGGAATGCAGAAAGTGAAGACGGAAGCGCAAGGGCCTTTAGCTTTTTCGACTTCGTTTTTAAACCAACTGCAAGTGCAGCTCCACCTTGTGCTGCGATTGCAGCAGAGATAATTGGATTAAACGGGTTAAAGCCAAGGTTTTCAAAAAGTTGAATCTCAAGGAAATTAAAGATATGGTGCACACCAGTAATAACGATAATCTGGTGGAAGAACCCAATAATCAATCCACTTAAACCAAATGGAAGATCAAGAATATAGATTGTTCCTGCCATAATATACTCTTCAACGGTATGGAAAATAGGTCCGATCGCAAATAGCGACAGTGTAATCATAATTAACAGAACAAGAAACGGAGTTAGAATTAAGTCCAATGATTCTGGAACCATTTTACGAATTCGCTTCTCAAGCTTGGCACCTAGTAAACCAGCAACGAAAGCTGGAATAACGGAACCCTGATAACCTACAACTGGAATGAACCCTAGAAACTTAAGCGGTTCTGCATTACCTGCTGCAACTTCCCACGCATTAGGAAGCGCAGGTGTTACAAGCATTAAACCAAGCACTAACCCAATCGTTGGATTTCCTCCGAATACACGGAACGTTGACCAGGCTACAAGTGCAGGTAAGAAGATAAAGGCTGTATCCGTTAATACTTGTGTAAATAAGATGAAGTTATCCGAAATGTCCGCTGGTGTTAATCCGAAAAGCGCAAGGATCTGTTCTTGAAGAACGAGACCACGTAATCCCATAAATAGTCCTGTTGCAACTAATGCCGGTATAATTGGAACAAATACGTCGCCAAATGAACGAACCGCACGTTGGAAGGCATTGCCTTGTTTAGCGGACTCTTCTTTTTGATCTGCTTTCGTTGAACCTGTTGCACCTAGTGCTGTTACCTCATCATAAATGCGGTTAACCGTTCCTGTTCCAAAAATCACTTGATACTGCCCAGAGTTATAGAAAGCACCTTTTACTTTCTCAACCCCTTCTACTCTTTCTTGATCAATTTTCTCTTTATCATGAACCATGATGCGAAGTCTTGTTGCACAGTGCGCAACTGATTGAATATTCTCCTGTCCACCAATTGCTTCAATAACTTCCTGCGCAATTTCACGATTTGTCGCCATATTAATATCCCCCTCCGATATGTTCACTTAATGTGGTATCGATTCCATATTGCTTAGAAAATGAATGCGAGCGTTTACATTTTCTTGATTCTATTCCCAGTGTTTCTTGTAAAAGACATTTCATTACATGTGTGAACGATTCCACATCGTTGAAAAAAGAAGTGACATCGCTTTCAAAAGCTACTATACACTATCTCTTTTTATAAGTCTATAGTTAAGTTTTATTTTTTCTTTTTCACCCACTTTTCCTGTTAACTGCTCCAAGATAAGCTGAGCAGTCTTTTGGCCAGCATCTTCGTTGAAATAGTCTACGGTCGATAACGGTGGTGTTACATGCAGTGATAAATCCGATGCTCCTATACCAAATAACGCTACTTCACCCGGAACGTCAATTTGCTTTTCTTTCAAATAACCAAGTGCACCAATGGCCATTCGATCAGTTACTGCAAAAAGGGCTGTTGGCTTAAAATGTGTATCTTCCATTAACTGTTTCGCTGCTTGATAGCCCGATTCAAAGCTGAAGTTTCCATGCTGAATCCACTCTTCTTTAACAGGAAGATGATGCTTTGCCATTGCATCTAGATAACCTTGCTTACGAACGACCCCAACAGCATGATCTGTTTCAGGTACTCCGATAAAAGCAATATCTTGATGTCCTTTAGAAATGAAGGACTCTGTTACGTCAAATGCTGAATTGTAATCATCATACACAACGGATGTGACACCCGTAAGTTCCTGGCCAAGTGCAACAAAAGGAATCGATAAGTCAGCAATCGTTTCAAGCAAATCTTGATTTCGATTTGTAGCAAGTAAAATAATGCCGTCTACCTGACGACTTTTCAATAGTTTAATATTTTCAATTTCCTTCTCAGGTTTCAATTGGGTGTTTGTTAATAGAATTTGATAGCCATTAGCTGCCAATTCTTCTTCAATTCCATTTACAACTCTACTAGCTGTTTCAGTGCTAATTCTAGGTAGAATGACACCAATAACGCCCGATCGCTTCGTTCGCATCGTCTTAGCATGAGCGCTAGGAATATATCCCATCTCTTTAACCGCTTCTACTACACGCTGTCTAGCTTCATGGCTGACGTAGCCATTGTCGTTAAGAACTCTTGATACAGTTGTTCGTGAAACACCAGCGCGCTTCGCAACATCTTTAATAGTTGGCATAACCGTTCCTCCACTTGAGCAGATTCTCCAATCTCATCATAATCGAAATGCAAATGGTTGTCTATAACTGGAAAAACATGTAGCCTTATTAAAATGCGTAAGGCAACATGTTTTACATTCATTTCATTAGCCTCTATGATAAAAAGGTCTATGCATTATTTCGTGTCACTAAATAAATTGAAAGACATTTGAGGTAAATAAACCTCACCCGCCATCATAAATGGCGGTATAAATGGAAAGAAGGGTAACTATGACTCAACCAAATGAATACCAACATGCAACGTTAGATGCATCTGCAAAAAAGAGGCTTATTATCCTTGTTTGTACAATTCTTGCTTTCGCCGTTATGAACGGAACGATGTTTAATGTAGCTATTCCTGATATCGCGGCATCATTTAACCTTAGCCCTTCAGAAGTAAGCTGGGTTTTAACGGCTTATATTCTAGTATTTGCAATTGGCTCATTGATGTACGGAAAGCTTGCTGACATCTATCCAATTAAAACACTGTTTACAATTGGAATTAGTATCTTCTCGCTAGGTGCTTTTATTGGATTCCTTTCACCGAACTATCCAACTCTTCTCGCAGCACGTATTCTTCAGGCAGTAGGAGGAGCTACCATCCCAGCACTTGCTTTCATCGTTCCAATTCGTTTTCTCCCCAAAGAAAAAGGACGGGTCTTCGGATTGATTTCTTCTACCGTTGCTTTCGCATCTGGAATTGGGCCAATTATTGGTGGCGTTGTCGGCGGTACATTGAACTGGCGCTTCCTCTTTCTATTCTCAGTGGCAACGGCACTTGCTATACCGCTGTTCCGAAAGTGGCTTCCAGATGAAGAAAAACGTGAAGGATCCATCGATTTACCAGGAGCAGCTCTCATGGCAATTTCCGTTGCATCCCTATTGTTTTACATTACGATGTTGAATTGGTATTTACTCGTAACTTTTATCGTCTTCTTCATTGTCTTCCTATGGAGAACATTCACAATCAAAAATCCTTTTATAGATCCAGTTATACTAAAGAACACAAAATACACCATCACCGTTCTTACTAGTTTCCTAGGAACATCCGCTTTATTTGGACTAATCTTTGTTATTCCGATTATGCTCCGGGATTTGAATGGATTGTCTACGTTAAACATTGGGCTTGTACTCTTTCCTGGCGCAATGGCAGCTGGCTTGATTGGTCAAGTTGGCGGAAAAATTATCGAGCAAAAAGGCGCCACGGTTGTTGTTAAACTCGCTCTTATCCTCATTGCGAGTGGAACATTCTTTATATCAACCTTTTCGGGCTATAATGCATGGGTCATTGCCCCTTGTCTATTAATTGCCTACCTTGGCTTCCCTCTTATCCAAAGTTCTACGGCAGACTTGCTTTCGACCATCCTTCCAGATAATCAGAATGGCGTCGGAATGGGTATATTTAATTTATTGAACTTCATGGCAGGCGCTTTTAGCTCAGCTATTTTTGGACGTCTTCTTGATATGAAAAATGTGGAACTTACCATGAACCCCCTATCAAGAACGGGCGATAACCTTATTTATAGTAACCTCTATATTGGGTTATCTCTTATTGCTATTATCGCGTTGTCCATTTTCACACTTAAGTTTTTTTCAAAAAGGGAAAAATCACTATCTGAGTCACCGGTTTCATAAAACCTTAGTTCGCAAACAAAAGATCGGCCATGAGCCGATCTTTTTTCATATGCTTTCTGCTGCACACAAACCGCTTGCAGCAGCTTGAGATAAAGAATGTGTTTCTCCAGAACAATCACCAATTAAATAAAGTCCAGGTACTTCCGTTTCGAATTGCTCATTCGTTCTAATCTTTGGTTCATAGAATTTAGCGTCCATTCCGTAAACTACTGTATCATCATCTATTGGCTCTCCTAGCAGATTTTGAAGAGCATCTAGAAATTCTAGAAGAGCTCTCACAAATTTCTGAGGTACTTCATCTACTAAGCTCCCACCCTCAGCTTCTAAAGAGGGCTGAATTGTATTCTGAGCGATCACGGAATCGTTAGTAGGTCTGCCATTCTTCAAATCCTGAACACGTTGTACTACAATTCGTGCCCTCTTCTGATTAATGCCTCCAATAACTTTCTCAGCAAATTGATCGGCCTCTTTCTTGGTATCAAAGAATGAAGGAACAAATAACGTAAAGTTTAAATTACTTCCTGGCGTCTTTTCTTCACGCTTATTCTGCCCATCCGGCATGACTAGACCATGCTGATACTTTCGAATAATCCTTCCATTTGGATTCATACAATAGGTCGTACCTTCATACCCTTCCCCTGCAATATGGAGCTTTGTCTCAAATGCTTCTTTCAAAATTTGATCAAGCTGGTTACCACGCATTTCAACACGCAAACCTAAATCAATGCGAGAAGGGCCAGGTTTGAGTCCCAATTTCTCACAATGCTTGTACATCCATTGGCCACCGCTATTGCCAGTAGAAATCACAACTTTTTCTGTAATGACAGTGCCATGGTTTGTTTCGAGAACGAATGAACCGTCTTTGTTTATTGAAGAAACATCCGTCTCGAACCACATATCGATCCGCTTTGAAAGATAGTTATATAGTTTCTGAAAAACGGCAGTAGAAAGAGCTGTTCCAAGATGTCTTACAGAAGTAGTTAATACTTTTAATCCATGAATCTCTGCTCGTTGTTGTAAGTTTGGGCTATGAGTATGATAAAGCTCTGTTTCATTACCTCCAAAAGAGCAAATGACATCATCTACTTCAGACATAAGCGCCTCAGCTTTTTGATTACCTATTTTCCTACCAAGACTTCCACCAAAGTCATTCGTGTAATTAAATTTTCCTTCAGACTTACCAAGTCCACCAAATCCTATGTATTGATCACAAACCTCACATTTGCAACTACTTTTGGACTCAGCTTTACACGTTCTCTCAGAAAGCTGCTTCCCTTTATCAATCATAATAATGTTGTACTCCGGATGCTCAAGCGTTAGTTTGTAAGCCATAAAGATCCCACTTACTCCAGCCCCAATGATTGCGACATCATACATAAGGAAGCCCCCACTACTCTTTTTGATTAGCATATCACATATAAACGGATAATTTCGTAGACTTAGTTGCTATAAAGATTTGAATTCCGCTTCAGCTAAGTGTGGTTTTTTAATACAAAACCTCTTTCAAAAACAACAACCTTTTAGAAAGCAGCCTCAAAAAAGACTGATGGAGCGAACCATCAGTCTTTCAATCTATGATGTAACTGAAATAGCACCTTATAAAAAGTTACTTAAATAAGGGCTTGTACCTTTAGTATTAATCGAACAACGATCCATTTTTAAAACAACTGCTTGAACGTTTTCCACTGCTACGGCGACCAGTACCTCTTCGTCTGCCTGAACGACGGCCAGTACCTCTTCGTCCGCTGGAACAAAAGCCACTACTTCTTCGTCTACTCGAACGGCGACCTCTGCTTCTGCCACCGCTTGAACGTTTTTTTCCACGTTTCCGCTTCCCACCTCTTGCTTCAACTGGGTTTTGAATCATAAAACTCGCAAGTCCAGCTTCTTGAGCCTGCTGTACTAAATCCTCGATATTCATTAAGTTATTCTCCAATCATTTCTTCTCCTTTCAATTACATCTGCGCTAGCATTACTACATCATATGTAGAATAAAAGAGCTTGTTCTACACTCTATTAAAACTCCACTTTTTCCCTTATATGTAGCAACACCGTTTTCCTGTTCATACTTTATTAGCAGACGTTTACGAAAGAGAGGCCTTTCTACAAATGAAAATACCTGAATATAAACTATTGATTGACGCGAAAGGATTGAAGAAACTTAATAAAGAGAAGTGGAACGACCGGCTTGTCCCAGCTACTCTAAAAGTTGGCGATCGTGATTACTCCGTAAATACTGGATACCGTGGTGCTCATACGCGAAAATTAAAGAAAAAATCGTTCGAAGTTGAATTCGACAAGCCTGAAGCGTTTCATGATCAAAAAACCATACACCTGAATGCTGAGTATAATGATTATTCGCTTCTTAGAAGCAAACTTTCATTTGATTTATTTAGTAAACTTCAGGTTCTTACCCCAAAGTCGGAGCACATTATTTTAACACTTAACGATTTATACAAAAGTATCTACTTGAAATTAGATTCAATTGATGAATACTACCTGATTAATAACTCCCTACCAGAAGGTGGTATTTTCTATGCCCAGAATGATGATGCAAACTTTTCTCTAATTCGTCCAGACGACTATAAACCCAAGAGATCACTAATGGATGGTTATAAAAGAAAATTTGGTTCAGATGAAGATGATGTTGCTTTACAAGTACTTATATATAAGATAAATACGTTAAAAAGAGAAGATTTTGTTAGAGAAGCCAACAACCTTATCGATGTAGAGAAATATATTAACTGGCTTTGCGGAGTAGTTTGTACTCAGAATTTTGACGCCTTTATCCAGAATTATGCCCTTTATAGGAATCGAGCGACCGGTCGATTTGAAGTCATACCGTGGGATTATGATGCAACGTGGGGTAGAGATATAAACGGACGATTAATGGAATACGACTACATTCCTATTACTGGTTATAATACATTGACTGCACGAATCTTGGACTGCCCTTCTTTGAAGGAACAGTATCGAGAAAGAATGGACTATATTCTAGAAACAATTTTTACAGAACAAGCCCTAGAACCTGAAATTCGTAAACACCATCAAACGCTAAGACCATATGTAATGGAAGACAGCTTTCAAAAAACTAAATTAGGGTATTTTGACTCAGAGCCAGAGTTCATTCTTACCTACATTCGTGATCGGAGAGCATATTTGCAAGAAGAATTAACTCGTTTAACATAAAAAAACTAAGGGGATCAGGTACGTACCTGATTCCCTTAGTTCTATTCTTGTTTCTCTTTTTCATTCTTATCGCCATTTCGCTGCTTATCTAACTTTTCTCTAATTCGATTAAACTCTTTACTTGGTGGCATGAGGCTAACGATAACGTCTCCTGCTTCAGCTTGTGTCTGAGAATCATGCGCAAAGAATTCAAGACTTCCAGACGGCTTCTTAAGAAAGAGCATGATTGTTTCATCATCAGTTTCATCAAGGTATTTATCATAAGAGTATTGTTGCGTAATGTTCGTTTTACGGAAGACATACCCGCTCTCAACTTTACGATTGAGACTCTCCCATGTCGCTCCTTCTTTAAATGCGACACGTCCACCTATTGTATGGACAAGCTCTTCTAAATCGTCTCCCCGATCGTTTCTAAGGCTCAATTGGAAGAGATTATTTCGACCTATTTCAGGAACAAACGTAGTACATACGAGAGCATTATATGAGTCCAATTCAGTTGCTGCAAGCATATATTCGTATGGTGTTAGATCTAGTCGGTATTCCGTTTGTTCAGATAGAATTTCCCCTCTATAAAAAGGAACACCTGCTTTTCTCGTCGTTATTAACCTTTGCCAGGATGAATCTGTCACTAGAACTGGAATTTTCAACTCAGTAAGTGTTTTAGAAAGGGCCGTTGAGAAGGTACTACCTCCTACAATAACAACGCCGGGTTGTCCATCGCTTGCAAGCCCTAGCTTCTCAGCCGTCCAGCGAATCGAGAAACCATGGACTACTACCGTTGCGAATACGAGCGCAAAAGTGAGTGACATCAAAATCTTCGCATCTTCAAATCCTGCCTCAAGTAACACGCTCGCAAAATAACTTGCGACAGTCAACGCAACGATTCCTCGAGGAGCAATCCATCCTACAAGTGTTTTTTCCTGCCAGGAAAGATCTGTTCCAATCGTAGATAGCCAAATCGATAGTGGCCTTACTACAAATAGCATAAGTAGTACAAAAGCGAGAATTTGCCAGTGGAAAATTTCAAGCAATGTATCAACAGAAAGCGATGCTGTTAACATAATAAAGATAGTTGAGATGAGAAGAACCGAGATATTCTCTTTAAAATGCCTCATATCGTCAATAGATGAAATGTGCATGTTTGCAAGCGTAATACCCATGGCAGTAACAGCTAACAGTCCTGTTTCATGAGTGATTTCATCTGCTACCGAGAAACACATAATTACGACAGCAAAAACAACAGGGGACTTTAAAAATTCTGGTACGTAGCCCTTCTCGAACATCCAACCAATTCCTCGTCCACATAGGAATCCAAAAAGTGTTGCAAAGAGTGAACCAAGGAAGAAAATTAGTAGCGCGGTTGCGGTTGCTTCCTCTACTTTTAAGAATTTAATGATTTCAAAAGCAAATACAGCAAGAAGTGCACCTAACGGATCAACTATGATCCCTTCCCATTTCAATATTTTAGCTGGCCTTGGTTTTAGCTTAGCCTGTCTTAACAGTGGGAGAATAACCGTTGGTCCAGTTACGATAAATAATCCACCAATAACAAACGCTACACCCCAGGAAAGACCTGCTACATAATGAGCTGATAGGGAACCAAGGAGCCATGCTAGAAAAGCTCCTGCAGTTACAATTCTTCCGACTGGTCGCCCAAGCCCTTTGATCTCTCGAAAATCAAGATTTAAACTTCCTTCAAAAAGAATGATTGCTACTGCAATTGATACAAATGGATCAAATAATCCTCCAAACACATCTTCTGGATGAAGAAACCCAAAAATCGGTCCCACTAATAGGCCAATTATCGACATAACGACAATGGCGGGCAAATGGAAACGCCAGGCAATCCACTGCGAAAAGATGCCAAGAACACCAACAAGCATAATATTGAATAAGATTGAATCGACCATGGACAGCCTCCTTATTTGAAACGAATCATCGTTTCTCATGTTTCTTTTTCAGTATTCTAAGTATTACTTCACTATAAGCGAAACGAACAGAAATGGTTGAAAATATGCTCATGACTTCTGATATTAGTATAATAGGCTCCTAACTCAATGGAACACAATCCGCTTTATTTTACATGGTTGGATACCTAAACGGCAACTTTAGGCTCTCTCCATGAAGGGCTATATAAGAATGAAGGGAGCAGGCTTCCCTGCTCCCTGTTACTTGTCCTGATCTAGTTTTAATTTAGCAAGTGCATCAGCTAAGGCGGTGTTTACCGGTTCATCATTGCCCTGTTTTTTCATATAGCTTGATACGTCTCTCTTCGATGCTTTGTTATTCTTTTCCTTTTTTCGTCGCTCGTTAAACGATGAAAGCTTTTCTTTATGGCCACATTTGCAAATAAATGTTTGGGCGTCTCCTTGACCATGAAGCTCAAGTTTCTTTTTACATTTCGGACAACGGGCATTCGTTACTTTGCTTTTCCCTTTACGATGGCCACATTCGCGATCCTGACAAACGAGCATTTTACCTTTTTTGTTCTTCACTTCTAACATTAGGTTTCCACAATCAGGACATTTCGTTCCTGTTAGGTTATCATGCTTATATTTCTTCGTGCTCGATTTGATTTTTTTCACTGTTTCATCCGCATATGCTTTCATTTCTTCAATGAACGCCTGCTTCGAAAGTTTCCCTTTGCCTATTGCTTCAAGCTTTTGCTCCCACTCAGCAGTGAGGGCAGGAGATTGAAGTTCCTCAGGTACAAGTTCTAGTAGCTGCTTGCCTTTTGAAGTAATAGACAAATCCTTCCCATTTTTTTCGATTAAAAAGCTGTTGAAAAGCTTCTCAATAATATCAGCACGTGTTGCCACGGTACCAAGACCACCTGTTTCGCCTAGCGTTTTAGCAAGCCTTTTATCCTGGTTACCGAGGAATTGAGCTGGCTTCTCCATAGCAGTTAAGAGTGTTCCCTCATTAAAGCGTGAAGGTGGATTCGTTGTACCTTCTGTTCTTGTTAATGATATGACGCGAAGCTCCTGTCCTTTTGTGAGTTCAGGGAGTATCTCATCTGCCTCATCTGTTTGGTATACTTCTTTCCACCCGGCAGCTAAAACACGCTTGCCTTTTGCATCAAACCGCTCATCACCAATTGTAGCCGTAACTGTTACCTGCTCATATTCAAATGGAGCATAAAGAGCTGCTACAAAACGCTTTACAATCAAATCATACACTTTACGATCTTTATCACTTAACTCGCGAATGACCGGCGTTTGTTCTGTTGGAATAATCGCATGATGATCAGATACTTTCCCATCATCGATAATATGCTTGCCAGTTTGAATTGGCTTCCCGAGAACTTTTCTCGCCATTTTTTCATAAGGAGCGATTGCCTCAAGGCGTTCCTTCAATGTATCTTTCATATCAGAAGAAAGGAAACGAGAATCTGTTCTTGGATAAGTCACTAGCTTATGCTGCTCGTAAAGTCGCTGTGTCGCAGAAAGGGTTTCCTTAGCAGAAAAGCCAAACCGCTTATGTGCATCCCTCTGAAGCTCTGTTAAATCATATAATCCTGGCGCAAAGGTTTTCTTTTTCGTTTTTTTCACTTCTTCAATTCGAGCAGACTTCGCGGATAGGCTTTTCAAATAGGAATCTATCTTTTCTTTATTAAATAGACGTGATTCATTGGTTTTACCATCTCGCCATGTCAGGGTAAAACCATCCACAACAGCAGCTAAACCATAATAGCGCTCAGGCTTGAACGATTTAATTTCTTCTTCTTTTTTTGCAATCATCGCGAGCGTTGGTGTTTGAACCCTTCCACTTGAAAGCTGTGCATTGTATTTCGTTGTTAACGCTCGAGTAGCATTAAGTCCAACATACCAATCTGCTTCTGAACGTGCTGCCGCAGCATAGTATAAATTCTTATACTGTGCTGCATCTTTTAATTGTTTAAATCCTTCCCGTATCGCTTTATCTGTCACAGATGAAATCCAAAGACGTTTTAACGGTTTGTTCGCACGAGCCTTTTCAATAATCCAACGCGCTACAAGTTCTCCTTCTCGTCCCGCATCTGTTGCAATAATAATTTCGCTCACGTCCTGGCGATTCATTTGCGTTTTGACAACACTAAATTGCTTTCCGCTCCTTTTAATGACTACAAGCTTTAGTGGTGACGGAAGCATCGGCAACGCTTCTAAGTCCCAAGTTTTATAAGCTGTATCATAAACCTCTGGATCAGCAAGTGTAACAAGGTGTCCAAGCGCCCATGTTACGATATACTTGTCACCTTCAAGAAATCCATTTCCACCTTTTGTACAATTTAAGACCCTCGCTATATCTCGTCCCACCGAAGGTTTTTCCGCAAGAATTAACTGTTTACCCACGTTACCATTCTCCTCATTTACGTTTCATTAGTTTGTTCAATCATACCAGTTTCCATGTTGCACGTGAAACAATGCAAACAAAAAAGAAGATGTCATTTCATCTTCCTCTTTTTACTGCTTCTTATTAAGAACTCCATCTTCAATTAACACCTGTTCAAGAGCATTTACAACCTTGGGATCGTATAAAATGCCTGAAAGGCGCTTTATATCATTCATCGCATATTCAGGTGTGTACGCTTTTCGATAAGAGCGATCATCTGTCATAGCATCGTAGGAATCACTTACCCCTATAATTTTCGCGCCGATGGTTATTTCCTCATCCTTAAGGCCTTCAGGATAACCGGAACCGTTTACGCGCTCATGATGCTGATGGATAATGGTGCTTATATCAGCGTAATATGTATCTTTAACCATCTCTGCTCCATCAACCGGATGTTTTTTCATTAAATCATACTCTTCGTCTGTAAGACTTCCGGGTTTGTTCAATATTTCTTCAGGTACATTGATTTTACCAACGTCATGTAGAATGGAGGCAACGATCAAATTATCGATATCATCAGCCGATAAATTTAGTTTCTTTCCAATTTTAATGCTCATACTTTGGACACGATCACTATGTTCTTTCGTGTATAGATCTTTTTCTCCAACGCTTTTTACTATCTCTATTAACTTGAAAACATTCTCACTAATCAGTCCGAATGTAGGTTCATTAACAACCCATAACAAGTCAGTTTGTTTTATTGCTTCAAAAAATACTAATTCAGTTAGGTTTTTAACCGAAAAATAGTCTCCAGATCCGAGTAATAAGTCTTGATCCTCACATTTAATCTCACCTTCAAGGATATAAAAAAATTCAAGTACATCTGGGCTATTGCCTGGATATATATAAAATGCTGTATCTTTATTGATTGTGTGCTTCATAAATTCAACACCTGATCCCCTAGCTAATAGACTGAGCGAGGCTGATTCCTGTTCTACACTTTCAAGAGACGTATTCTTCCTACCAACAAAAAATCCTTTCACAACCTACCCTCCTAGAGAAACATTATTCCATATACATTTATTATATAGTACTTCTATCATATAAAAAAAGGTACATCTTTTAAAAATAAGATGTACCTTTATGATCATGGTCCAATAATCTTAATCGGATCAACCCAAACCCATCGATCTGCAATCTGAACATAAACCCATGAACATTCAGCTTCAATGCCCTCTTCAGCTGCTTCTTCAATCATGTCAGCCGTCATTTTGTTTGTTCTCTCGATGAGATCACCAATTAATTTATCAAGCTCTTCATTGTATTTAGAAGTAAGCTCAGCTTTTTTAGTTTTCACTTCGTTCTCTAGCTCTGCAAGTTCCTCTTCAGATTCGCCATCCTGACGAGCTTCTTCTACCTTAGCATCAAGCTTTGCTGTTTCATGAGAAAGCTTAGCAAGAAGGTCATCACCTTCTTCTTGAGCGGATTGGATTTCTTCTTCAATCTTAACGTTTGTTTCGTCAATTTTATGTAGGATTTCATCGTTAGTGCTTTCTGCTGCGAACGCGCCTGTGCCCATGAACATGAATAGAGCCATTACTGAAAATAATGCTACAATCAACTTTTTCATCTTATATCCCCCTATCATTCTAGTATGTAGTGAGGAAATGTAATCAGGTCATTTCTCCCACCAATCAACACTATACGGTAAATTTTTCAATAAATCTATTCTTTTCCCACTGTTTTTCTACAAAATTTGTATTCTTCGTGGACTTATTCTTTCAAATGTGAAAGAAGCAGCCGGAATGCCGGCTGCTTCTCACTATGCACGATTTAGTCGATAAACTCTCGCTTCATATGGTTTTAAAACAATCGATTCGTTTGATGCGTGATTTACTTCGTAATTGTTTAATAGAAGCTGATCTTCATCGATAATGAACTCCGATTTAAATACAGCTGGCTCGGTTGATAAATTTGTTACAACTAGCATTCTGTCGTCTTTCGTTGTTCTTGTGTAAGCGTAGATTTGCTTATCTTCTTCAAGCAGTAAGTCATAACTTCCATAAGTGAACACTAAGTTATTTTTCTTGAGTTCAATCATTCTCTTATAGAATGATAGAATCGACTCTTCGTCCCGTTCCTGCTTCTTCACGTTAATGTCGACATAGTTCGGATTCACTTTCATCCACGGATCTCCAGTAGTGAAGCCTGCATTAGAATCACTATTCCATTGCATCGGCGTTCTGCTGTTATCACGCGATGATGCCCAAATTACTCTCATAATTTCATCGTGCGAGACGCCTGCAGCGCGCTGAATACGATAGCGATTCTTATCAGCAACATCGTCGTAATCCTCGATGGAAGGAAACTGAACATTCGTCATTCCAATTTCTTGGCCCTGATAGATAAAAGGAGTTCCTTGCATTAGGAAGTACATCGCTCCCATTGAAGTTGCGCTTTCTCTCCAATACTCTTTATCGTTGCCCCACGTTGAAACAACTCGTGGCTTATCGTGATTCTCAACGAAAAGTGCATTCCAACCTTTGTTTTCGAGTCCCTTTTGCCAGCGAGTTAGAACCTTCTTCAATGAAACAATATCAAGATCAGGCTTTTCTTCAGCATCCCACAATCCGAGATGCTCAAATTGAAAAATCATATCCATCTTACCGTTTTTTTCATCTACCCACTGATCCGCTTCATCGATGCTTACACCGTTGGCTTCCCCAACTGTCATCACATCATAATTTGAATACGTTTCATCTTTGAATTCTTGTAAGAATTCTTGAATGCCGTTTTGATTCATATGCATATCAAAAGAGGACACATAGTCCTTGTTAGCCGGGTTAGGCATATCAGGGAGACCAGGGCGTTTTTTAATATGGCTGATTGCATCAATTCGGAAACCATCAATTCCTTTATCCAGCCACCAGTTAACTGTGTCATACAAAGCAACGCGAACGTCAGGGTTTTCCCAGTTTACATCCGGTTGTTTCGTAGAGAAAACATGAAGATAGTATTGATCTGTTTTCTTATCATATTCCCATGCTGATCCACCAAAAATGCTTTCCCAGTTATTTGGCTCTTTCCCATCTTTGCCATCACGCCAAATATACCAGTCGCGTTTAGGATCTTCTTTAGATGATCGAGATTCAATAAACCATTCATGTTCATCACTTGTATGATTTAAAACAAGGTCTATAATTAACTTCATATCACGCTTATGAACTTCTTGAAGTAGCGCATCAAAGTCCTTCATCGTACCAAAGTCTTCCATAATGTCCTGATAATCTGAAATATCATAACCATTATCATCGTTTGGAGATTTGTACATTGGGCAAATCCAAATTACATCAACCCCAAGGTCCTTGATATAATCAAGTCTTTGAATGATTCCTTGTAGATCACCAACGCCGTCTCCATTGGAGTCCTGAAAACTCCGGGGATATATTTGATAACCAACGGCTTCTTTCCACCAAATTTTTTTCATTTCACTACACCCTCATCTATTAGTTAAAGTGAGCTAGCCAAGTGCAAACGTTTGCTCAATTACCGATAAAAAAAGCGCTTTCTTTTTACCTATGAAATTATTCCTACTTGTAGTTTACTTGTATTTAACCTTTTTATCAATAACCTTATTAAAGTATTTTGGGAACTTCAGACGCCCATGCTATTGACGTAAAGGAAAGAGGGCTATAAAATACGCTAAAACGCACCAGGTTTCGTATATCTTTGGAGATATGGTCCAAAAGTTTCTACCAAACTACCACAAATGGTTTGACTACGGTGACAATTCTGGGATAAGTAAACGAATCTGTCATCCTCTGTCAGGCGTAATCGTCTAGATTGAGAGGAGAAAGATAATGGATAAATTAAGGAAACGAATTCAAACAGCAGCAGGTAAACGCCCTGCTGATACAGTTATCAAAAATGGTTACGTACTTGATAGCTATAACCTTGAACTAATTAAAACAGACGTGGCAATTGTGGATGGCGTTATTGCGGGAATCGGAAAGTTCGATGGTGCCGAAATAATCGATGCAGAGGGAAAATACGTTGTCCCCTCTCTTATCGACGCACATGTTCATATAGAATCTGCCATGGTTACACCAACTGAATTTGCAAAAGCAGTGCTTCCTCATGGTGTGACAGCAGTCGTAACGGATCCCCACGAGATTGCGAATGTTTGTGGATCAGAAGGCCTATCTTTTATGCTTGATGACTCTGAATCTGTGCCAATGGATATCTTCTTCATGCTCCCTTCAAGCGTTCCTTCTACTTCGTTCGAGAATGCAGGAGCCACACTTACAGCTAAAGACCTTAAACCTTTCTATCAACACGAACGCGTTCTTGGGCTTGCAGAAGTGATGGACTATCCTTCTGTTGCCGAAACGTCAGATTCCATGATGCAAAAACTCCATGATGCTCATTTGAATAAGAAAAAGATTGATGGTCATGCTGCAGGACTCGACTCACGTGCCTTAAACATTTACAAATCGGCAGGAATTGATACAGACCATGAATGTATAACAGCTGATGAAGCATTAGAGAGAATCAGCAGAGGAATGTATGTATTGATTCGTGAAGGATCGGTTGCGAAGAACCTTAAACAGCTTCTTCCAGCAGTAACAGAGCGAAACGCCAGGCGGTTTATGTTCTGTACGGACGATAAGCACCTGAATGATCTTCTTAAAGAAGGTAGCGTCGATCATAATATTAGACTGGCGATCAAGCATGGTATGAATCCACTTCTCGCAATACAGATGGCAACACTAAATGCAGCTGAATGTTATGGACTAAAAACAAAAGGAGCTCTTGCACCAGGTCATGATGCTGATTTTCTGCTACTTGACAACCTTGAATCTTTCTCCATTGAACACGTATATCGAGGGGGTAAACTTGTAGCTGAAAATGGTTCAACAGAAGTGGGTACTAAGAAAATGCCAGCTGAAGCTATCTTGAACTCGGTTCATATCCCTGAACTAACCCAAGATAACCTGAGACTTTCTGTAGATGAAGGAAAAGCTAATGTAATTGAGATTATTCCTAATCAACTTGTGACGAACAAACTCAAGATTGATGTGGATCGGGACAATGACAATGCTTTTATGCCATCAGCAAAAAACGATCTCATGAAGCTCGCTGTCATTGAGCGCCATCATCATACTGGGAATATCGGACTCGGTATTGTAAAAGGACTTAAATTTAAAAGAGGCGCCATCGCTTCCACTGTTGGGCATGATTCGCATAATCTCATTATTGCAGGCACAAATGACCTTGATATGATCAAAGCAGCCAAGGTTATCCAAGATATGCAAGGTGGATTGGTTGTCATTCAAGATGAGAAAGTAATCGGAGAGATCCCGCTACCGATCGCAGGCCTATTATCCGATAAAGAATATCGCTCTTTAGATAAAGACCTAGAAAATCTTGATAAAGCTCTCGCGTTGATTGAAGCTCCATCTCATTTCAACCCGTTTTTAACGCTCTCTTTTTTAAGTCTCCCTGTTATTCCTGATCTTAAATTAACAGATCTCGGACTCTTCGATGTGAAGGCATTTCGACATATATCCATCACTGAATAATCTGATGTAAAAAAAGCAGCATGGCGACTACGCCATGCTGCTTTCTAATTAAAGAGAACGTTTCAGAATGTCTCTTACACTCTCTCGGTCTAGCTCTTTATAAGTTCCAACGCCAGGCTTGATAAACGTTTTCTCAATCATACTATCAAATTCAGATTCATCGATGTCATAATCAGCAAGGCGAGACGGTGCACCAAGGGAATTCCAGAACTGGCGAAGAGCTTTAGCTCCTTCTACTGCAATGTCATAATCACTTTTACCTTCAGCAGATATACCTAGAACATTGATAGCAAGCTGTTTCACACGGGAAGGGTCTTCTTCCAACACGTGTTCAAGCCAATTCGGGAACAGAATCGCTAAGCCACCACCGTGGGGAATGTCATAAACGGCTGATACAGCGTGTTCAATGCGGTGTGTCGCCCAATCTCCCCCATCTGTTCCGTTACTTAACGTACCGTTGAATGCCGTAGTACTAATGTACATCATCGTTTCACGGTTTTCATAAGATTCAAGGTTAGCTAGTAACTTGGGTCCGGTTTGAATAGAAGTACGAAGTAACGATTCAATAAATCCATCGATCATTGGTGTATTTGGTGTACGATGGAAATAGTGTTCAAGTGCATGAGACATGCTGTCTACAATGCCATAAACGGTGTGGTTTTCTGGTACAGAGAATGTATACGTTGGGTCTAATACAGAAAACGTTGGAAACACATGTGGTGATCCCCAGCCGAGCTTTTCTTTCGTTTCCCAGTTTGTAATAACAGAGACGGAATTCATTTCTGAGCCAGTTGCCGCAAGTGTAAGGACTGTTCCAAAAGGAAGTGCAGATTCAATCGGCTCTTTTTGTGTAATCAAATCCCATGCTGAACCTTCGTAATGTGCACCAGCTGCAATAGCTTTTGTACAGTCAATAACACTTCCTCCGCCAACAGCTAATAGAAAATCAATACTTTCTTTCTTGCAAATTGCAGATCCTTTTTCAACAGTCGTAAGTCGAGGATTTGGTTCTACACCAGAAAGCTCGTAAACTTCTGCATTCACTTTCTCAAGCTCACCCATCACGGCATCATAAACGCCGTTTCGTTTAATGCTCCCTCCTCCATAAACAACAAGAACTTTTGCTTCCTGTTTAATTTCGCTAGTTATTTGGGATACTTGTTCTTTCCCAAAATAAAGACGTGTTGGATTATATTGTAAGAATGTATTCATAAGACACCTCATTATCATTAGTCGAAGTTAGTGTAACACATTACCGCAACTGACATGTAGAATAGCTTATCGCCCGCCTATTTCCACTTCACGTTTATGTTTTTCAGCCAGGTAAGCGGCCTCCATAAGAACCGTTAAATCGAGCGCAAGTGCATTATTTTCATCCGTTCCATGATCTCTTTGAACATGATCGACCCACTGTGAAAATGGCGAAGGACGATCTGATGGAATAGCAACTTCTTCCCACTCACTACCTATTTTTTTGAGAAGCCTTTTATCTGGAACTCCGTAAAGAGCTGTACCCTTTGTTCCATGTACCTCTATCGAAAATGGAGAATGTGCTGTTACAAACCCTGTCTCTGCAATACCATAAGAACCGTTATTGTAACCGAACGTGACAACAGCCTGATCTTCAACAGCTTTTTTCGTTACGTAACCGAATTGAGTTGTGACACGATTTGGCATCCCTTGAAACAACCGTGTTAAGTAGACTGGATGACATCCGAGATCAATAAGCGCCCCACCCTGACACTCCTCTTTATTATAGAAATGTTGTGGAAGCCAATCGGCTGTAGCCCCATTATGAGCAAGACGGATTCGCGTTTGTGTAATATCCCCAAGCTCCCCTGACTTAATCAGCTCCTGAATTGCTTCAGTGTAACCATCATAAACACGAGGTAGGGAAACAAATAATTTAACACCTGATTCTTTAACAGCTTCTAGAATTTCAAGTGCTTTTTCCTCTGTTGCAGCAAGCACTTTTTCAGTAAAGATATGTTTACCTGCCCTTGCAGCTTTCATCATAATTTCTTTATGGGTGTTTGTTGGTGACCCAACAACGACCGCATCGATTTCTTTCATTCCTAAAAGGTCATCAAGCTTGTTTATGTAATCAACCTGACGAAGTTCCGCCTCTTTCCTACCACGCTCCTCATCTTCATCCCAGATTCCTTTGATCGACGTATCAGGATGCAACTCTGCTTCTTTCGCATAATCTTTTGCATGAACATGCCAAAAACTAATCATTCCGATATTCATTTTGTAACCGCCTCCAATGCTGTCCTCAACACTATTTTCCTATTATTGTAATAGAGATTATATGAAGCAATCAAACATATGAACCGAATGAAAAAAATGTTTAATTCGTACAAATTAAAGGTTTATGTTATAATAGGAGATGTGCTATAATTTATAAATTTGGGGGTGGGCGCTTGTTTGAAGTAGGCGATAAAATATTTTATCCCATGTACGGTGCAGGTATAGTTGAAGCAATCGAGGAAAAGGAAATACTGGGCGAAACACAGCTCTATTATATTCTTAATATGCCTTTTCGTGATATTCAAGTTATGATTCCTAAGGGTAAGACGGAAAACTTGAAAATCCGTGAAGTATCGGATGCAAGCACGATGGACCAAGTTCTTACTTCGTTCAATGAAGAAGTGGAAGTAGAAGAGCCAAGTGCAAATAGAAACCAGCGTTATCGGGATAATATGAACAAGCTTAAAACCGGAGACATTCACAATCATGTGGAAGTAATCCGTGAGCTCGTTGCCCTAAACAAGAAACGACCTCTAGGTACAGACGATAAAAAACTACTGGAGAATGCCCAGCAGTTTCTCATAAGTGAAATTGTTCTAACGAAAGATGTTGAGTTAGATCAAGCTACGGTTATTCTGAAAGAAGCCATTAAACATTAATGAATGCATCACAAAGACAGCCCAACACGGACTGTCTTTTTTTGTTGTTCAGATTGAAAGGCTCCAGCGCTTGTCGGGGTGAACAGGCGCATTCGCTTTACTTGTTCCAGCTACTGCACCCCAAACCCTCGGTCACTTCACCTTTCAATCTGAACACATAGACCGTGTTCATTTTGAAAGCTTCCAGTGCCTGCCGGGTTTAAACGGGGCGCTTCCGCTTTACTTTTGTTCCAGCTACTGCACCCCAAACCCTCGGTCACTTCACCTTTCAATCTGAACACATAGACCGTGTTCATTTTGAAAGCTTCCAGTGCCTGCCGGGTTTAAACGGGGCGCTTCCGCTTTACTTTTG